>NZ_VFOZ01000001.1:5230169-7845254 GCF_006716425.1 Actinoallomurus bryophytorum | reverse complement strand
GGATGCTTTTCAGCGGCGGCATCGCTGGGCGGGTCTGCCGCTGGCCGTGGCGTACAAGTTCGTCGATGATCAGGGTGCCTACCTGACGGCAATGATCACTTACTACGGCTTCGTGTCGCTGTTCCCGCTGTTGCTGCTCCTGGTCACCGCCCTGGGCTACGCCTTGCAAGGCAGTCCGGGCCTGCAGCAGCGGGTGCTGGATTCGGCGCTCGCTCAGTTCCCGGTCATCGGCGACCAGATCGGGACCAACATCCACTCCTTCCACGGAAGCGTCTTCGGCCTGGCCATCGGCATCTTGGGCAGTCTCTACGGCGGGCTCGGCGTCGTTCAGGCCATCCAGAACGCGCTGAACAAAATATGGGGAGTGCCGCGTAACTCCCGCCCGAACCCGATCGCCGCCCGGCTTCGCAGCCTGCTGCTGCTCGCGGCGGGCGGCGCCGGAATCCTGGCGACCACCGTGCTGTCGGCTCTGACCTCGAATGCGAGCTCGTACGGCAGCAGCGTTCGAGCGGGTGCGGTCGTCATCACCCTCGTCCTCAACGTCGCGTTGTTCACGACCGCGTTCCGGGTGCTGATCGCGCGGCCTGTCAGCATCGCCCAGGTTCGTGTGGGCGCTGTCGCCTGCGCTGTGATCTGGGAGGTGCTGCAGTGGGCGGGTACGTTCCTTCTCGGCTACACGCTGAAGGGCGCCACCGCCACGTACGGCCTGTTCGGGATCGTGCTCGGTCTGATGACCTGGATCTACCTCGGCGCCGTGACGTTCGTGATCTGTGCCGAGTTCAACGTCGTCCGCGTGGAACGGCTGTGGCCGCGCAGCCTGCTGACCCCCTTCACCGACAACGTCGACCTCACCCCGGGCGACCGCCGCGCCTATACCTCCTATGCCGAAACCGAACGCCACAAAGGCTTCGAGAACGTCGATGTCGACTTCGACGGGCCCCCGGACAAGGACCTCGACTGACCCGGTCACCGCACTCTTTGTTTGATCGGGACCGCACGGGTACCAGGAGGTCAATCGATGCCAGCGGACGGTTGCCCATGACGATCCAGCCTCAGCGTTCGACGCCTCCCGATGACGACGACCGCGAGCCTGGTCCGGAGGAGGACGGGACGCGGACCGAGACCGACTCCGCGGAGGAAGCAAAGCCGTTCGGGCGCCCCGGCCGGCCGCTGGATCGGCGGTCACCGTTCTTCGTCGGGATGACCGGCGCGGCCGGGGTCGCCGTCACGTACGGGCTCATCCAGCTCATCATCGCCGCGCGGTCGGTACTGATCCTGATCGGGCTGGCGCTGTTCATCGCCGCGGGGCTGGACCCCCTGGTGTCATGGCTGACCCGTCATCGCCTGCCTCGTTGGGCCGCGGTGACCGTCGTCGTCGTGGGCATGCTCGCCGCGATCAGCGGATTCTTGAGCGCGGCGATCCCCCCGCTGGCCTCCCAGGCCACCGCCCTGGCCAACGAAGTGCCCCATTATCTGCACACGGTGCAGGACCACAGCTCGCAGCTGGGCAAGCTCAACGACAAATACCATTTTCAGCAGCGGCTGACCAAACTCCTGTCCGGCGGCGGCTCCTCCCTGGTCGGAGGCGTGCTCGGAGCGGGAAAGATGGTGCTGACCGCCGCCACCTCCCTGCTCGTCGTGCTCGTGCTGGCCATCTACTTCCTGGCCGGGATGCCCGCGATCAAGAACCTGCTCTACCGCCTCGCACCGCGCTCACGCCGCGCTCGCGTCATCCTGATCAGCGAGAACATCTTCACCAAGGTCGGCGGATTCGTCCTGGGCAACCTCATCACCTCACTGATCGCGGGTGCGGGCACCTACATCTGGCTCCTGATCTTCGGAATCCCGTACGCGCTGGTCCTGGCCCTGTTCGTCGCGTTCATGGACCTGATCCCGGTGATCGGATCGACCATCGGCGGCGTCGTCGTCTCCCTCATCGCCCTGACCGTGTCCCTGCCCGTGGCGATCGCCACCGCCGTCTTCTACGTCGCCTACCGCCAGGCCGAGGACTACTTTCTCGTCCCCAAGATCATGGGCCGGGCCGTCGAGGTACCCGCCGTCGTCACCGTCCTGGCCACCCTCATCGGCGGCGCGCTCCTGGGAATCATCGGCGCCCTGATCGCCATCCCCATCGCCGCAGCCCTCCGACTGCTCCTCAACGAGATCGCCTTCCCCCGGCTGGACCGCAGCTGACGTAGGTCACGCGGAGCGCCGGCCGACTCTGCGCGGCGGAACAGCGGTGGCGTGAAATCCTGGAACACGCTGCAGTTGCCCGGCCAGGTCGGCGCCGGGGTGACGATGCATGTCGTTCCGAACACCGTGTCGCCGGCGCCTCGCACCGTAACGTGCAGGTTGCCGCCCTCCACGGCGAGGGTGACGTCCGTTACTCCACTGGCGGGATATCCCGGCAGCGCCGAGATATCGTGCCACGAGGGGCTCGTTTGCGGGTCCCGGATCAAGGTGTGGCCATCGGCTTGAACCAACCCGATGAAGAGGTTCGCGCCCTGGTACGCGCTGTCAATGCCCAGACTCGCGGGGCCTGCCGGACCCGTAGCGCCGGTCTCCCCGGTCGGCCCTGCTGGACCCGCCGGACCCGCGGCTCCGGTCTCCCCCGCCGGACCAGTCGGACCTGCGGCCCCGGTATCCCCAGTCGCTCCCGCCGGGCCAGTCGGCCCCGCCGGACCTGCCGCTCCGGTATCCCCAATCGGGCCCGCCGGACCAGTCGGCCCCGCCGGACCCGCAGCCCCGGTCTCCCCCGTAGGACCCGCCGGGCCAGTCGGCCCCGCCGGACCTGCCGCTCCGGTATCCCCAATCGGACCCACCGGGCCTGTCGGACCGGCCGGACCCGCAGCCCCGGTCTCCCCGGTAGGTCCGGCTGGACCCGCCGGACCCGCAGCCCCGGTATCCCCAGCCACTCCCGCTGGTCCAGCCGGACCTACCGGACCCGTAGCTCCGGTATCCCCAATCGGGCCCGCCGGACCAGTCGGACCAGTCGGACCGGCCGGACCCGCAGCCCCGGTCTCCCCCGTAGGACCCACCGGGCCAGTCGGCCCCGCGGCGCCGGTATCCCCGGTCGGCCCTGCGGGACCTACCGGACCCGCAGCCCCGGTCTCCCCCGCCGGGCCCGCCGGACCAGTCGGACCTGCGGCCCCGGTATCCCCGGTCGGCCCTGCTGGACCTGTCGGACCGGCCGGACCTGCCGCTCCGGTCTCCCCGGTCGGTCCTGCTGGTCCCGCCGGACCCGCGGCTCCGGTCTCCCCAGTCGCTCCCGCTGGTCCCGCCGGACCCGTAGCTCCGGTCTCCCCCGTCGGACCTGCCGGACCAGTCGGACCGGCCGGACCGGCCGGACCCGCAGCCCCGGTCTCCCCGGTTGGTCCTACCGGGCCTGTGTCTCCGGTATCCCCGATCGGTCCTGCCTCGCCTTGTTCTCCCTGGGGTCCTGGCGGTCCCTCCTCGCCGCGGTTTCCTCTGCCTCCCCGCGGTCCTGTCCACCCCTCGTCTCCCTGTTCTCCTCTGGGCCCGCGCGGGCCGCGCGGCCCCCGTGAGCCGTACCAGCGGTGAGGGCAGAAAGCGTCCGGACACGGATAGCGACGACAATGGACTCGCCGATGGCGGCAGTGAACGCGGACCAGGCTATTAAGACGATTGCTTTCCGCCCGGAAGGCAATGGATATCGGGGTGGTGTCAACCGGTGCCGAATGCGGCGCCGCCGTGAATCCGCCGGCGATCGCCGCCGTCGCCAACCAGGGGATCCCCTTGTTCAGCGAGCGCCAAGTCCACCCCGCCCTGCGATCCATCAAGCCATTCCCCGCACTGCTGAATACCTGCTGGACCGCTAACGAATGCCACAGCAAAAATACAGCGTCGACAGTAGATCAATGGCCTTACTACCCTACCGAAGGTATGAGAAATACATCGATAGAGCCGAGATCGAGCAAGAGGGCAGGCGGCTAAAACCGAAATAAGGTCATTAGCCTCACGTGAGCAAGAGGCGGCGCAATGGCCACACGCGGCTCCTGCGACGCCGGTCTAGTCGGCGTTCATCGCGTCGATGAGGCTCTGCGGGCGCATGTCGGTCCAGTGCGTGTTGACGTACTCCAGGCACTCCGTCCGGCCCGAAGGGCCGAACACGCTGGTCCAGCCGTCCGGGATGTCGGCGAAGTCGGGCCAGAGGCTGTGCTGGTTCTCGGCGTTGACCAGGACGCGGTAGACGCCGTCCTCGTTCTCGAACGGGTTGGTGGTCATGCGGTGTTCTCCTCTGTGGTGTGCAGGACCAGGGCCCGCAGGGCGCGGAACCACGTCTCGGCCAGGTCCTGGACGGCGGGGGTGGTGAGGACGGCGCGCGGCCACGCCCAGCTGGCGCTGAGTTCGGGGCCGGCAGGCCGGTCCTCGGTCTGGGCGTTGACGACCAGGGCATAGGTCTCCGGCATCGCGTCGTCGGCGCCGTTGTCGGCGGCCTCGGCCTCGGGCGCGAACTCCCAGTCGGCCGCCTCGGGGAAGTCGAAGCGGCCCATGTAGTTGAACTCGATCTGCGGCTCGGGCAGTGCCGCGAGTTCCGGGGCGGTGTCCGGGTTCAGGCGGCGCAGCAGGCCGTAGCCCATGCCGTTGTCGGGCAGGGTCTCCAGATGGGCACGTACGCGGCGGACGGCCGAGGCCGCCGCCGGGCCGCCGCGGAACGCCTCGTCCAGGTCGAGCCCGGTCACGTCGAGGCAGACCGGGAAGACGTTGGTGAACCAGCCGACCGTCGCCGACAGGTCCACGTCTCCGGCCACCTGTTCCTCGCGGCCGTGCCCTTCCAGCGCCACGAGTACGGAACCGGCCGGGCGTCCCCGGCGTCGCCGCCAGTCGGCGACGGCCAGTCCCAGGCCGCCGAGCAGCACGTCGTTCACGGACGCGCCGAGCGCCACGGGCACCCGGGTGAGCAGCGGCTCGGTGAGTGCGGGCGGCAGGCCGACCGTGACCTCGTCGAGCGTGGCGGCGACGTCACGTACGGGGTCGAGCGGGCGGTCGAGCGGCAGCGGCTCGCCCTTGGCCAGCAGGTCACGCCACAGGGGAAGCTCCGCCGAACGCGAGGCCGCACGGGCGGTGAGGGCGGTGGCCCAGCGCCGGAACGACGTGCCCGGCCTCGGCAACGCGACGGGACCACCGGCATCGGCCCAGGCCGCGGCCAGGTCGGGCAGCAGGATCCGCCACGAGACACCGTCGACGACGAGGTGGTGGACCATCAGCAGCAGCCGTCCCGGCTCCGCGTCGCCGGCGTCGAACCAGACGGCCCGGACCATGGCGCCGGCGTCGGGGTCCAGCGCGGCCTGGGCGGTCCGTGCCTGCGAGGCCACCGCGTCCCACAGTCCGCCGGCGTCCAGCCCGCGTACGTCCACGCGGGTCGTCCAGTCGGCGGCGCGCGAGGTGGCCAGGACCTCGAGCGACCAGTCGCCGGTGCGCAGCAGCCGCGACCGCAGCATGGCGTGCCGGTCCACGAGGGCCTGCAGTGCGATGAGCAGCCGGTCCCAGCCGAGCGATGCCGGGACCTGTACGACGGCCGACTGGTTGAAGCCGCCGAGCGGGCCGCCGATCTCGCGCAGCCAGTGCATGACCGGCGTCAGGGGTACGGTGCCGGGGCCGTCGTCGGTCGCGTCCGCGGCCGGGTCCGAAGCGGTGGCGACCGGGGCGAGGGCGGCGACGGTCCGGTGCTGGAACACCTGGCGCGGCGTGACCCGCAGCCCGGCGGCGCGGGCCCGGCTCACCAGCCGCATGGCGATGATGCTGTCGCCGCCGAGCGCGAAGAAGTCGTCGTCGATGCTCGGCTCGTGCACGCCGAGCACCTCCGCCACGAGCGCGCACAGCGCCCGCTCCCGGTCGTCGCGCGGCGCGCGGCCGGCGGGCGACGCGGACGGGTCCGGGACGGGCAGGGCCGTACGGTCCAGCTTCCCGTTGGCCAGGACCGGCAGGCGGTCCAGGGCGACGAACGCCGAGGGCACCATGTGGCCGGGCAACGAGCGAGCCGCGTACGCCCGCAGCTCGGTGAGGTCGGCCGCGCCCACGGCATAGGCGGCCAGCAGCCGCACGCCCGGACGGTCCTCCCGTACGGCCACCGCGGCCTGCGTGACCTGCGGATGCCGGGCCAGCACGGACTCGACCTCACCGGGCTCGACGCGGAAGCCACGGATCTTGACCTGCGAGTCCGCCCGCCCTAGGTAGTCCAGCCGCCCGTCCTCGGTCCAGCGGGCCAGGTCGCCCGTCCGGTACATCCGCGAGCCGGGCGGCCCGTACGGGTCGGCGGCGAACCTTTCGGCGGTCGGCCCCGGACGGCCCAGATAGCCGCGGGCCAGGCCGGATCCGGCAAGGTACAGCTCGCCCGGCACCCCGGGTGGGACGTGCCGGAGCGCGCCGTCCAGGACATAGGCGCGCCCGCCGTGCACGGGCCGGCCGACCAGCGGCCGGTCGCTGTCGCCGACTCTGGCGATCAGGGCGTCCACGGTGGCCTCCGTCGGCCCGTACAGGTTGTACGCCTCGGTGCCCGGCAGTGCCGCCAGCTCGGTCCAGAAGGAGGGCGGGACCGCCTCGCCGCCCACGCCGACGACGGCGAGCGGGCAGCGTCCGCCGTCCATGAGCCCCGCGGCGGCCAGCTGCGCGAAGTGCGACGGCGTGAGCTCGAGGAAGTCCAGGCCCTCGTCGTGGATCAGCGCGACCAGCGACTCGGGATCGCGCTGGACCTCTTCGGTCACCACGTGCACGGCGTGCCCGTCGAGTAGCCACGCCTGCGGCTGCCACGACGCGTCGAAGGAGAACGACCAGGCGTGGCCCACGGCCAGGTGCCGCCGCCCGGTCGCGGCCCGCGCCGGCTCGTACAGGTCGGTCCGGTGGCTGTGGAAGAGATGGACGAGGTTGCGGTGGGTGACGACGACGCCCTTCGGCGTCCCGGTCGAGCCGGACGTGTAGATCACGTACGCCGGGTGGCCGGGCAGCGCCGGGGCGATCCGGTCGGCGTCGGTCAGGTTCCGCTCGTCTCCCGAAGAGGCACGGGTCTCGGCCAGGACCAGCACCGGTGCGGCGTCCTCGATCATGGCGGCGAGGCGCGCGGGCGGGTAGGCGGGGTCGAGGGGCAGGTACGCCGCGCCGGTCTTGAGCACGGCGAGGATCGCCATGATCATCTCGGCGGAGCGGGGCAGGCTGAGGGCGACGACGCGCTCGGGCCCGGCTCCGCGGGCCACCAGTGAGCGGGCCAGCCGGTTGGCGCGCGCGTTGAGTTCGGCGAACGTCCAGCGGACGTCGCCGCAGACGACGGCCGTCGCGTCCGGCGTGCTCGTGGCCTGTGCCTCGAACAGCTCCGCGACGGTCACCTCCGGCAGATCGGCGGGCCCGCCGTTCCACGACGCGAGGATCGCATGAAGCTCGTCCGGTCCGAGCAGGTCGATCCGGCCCACCGGCAGTGCCGGATCGGCGGCCATCGCGGTGAGGACGCGGGTCATGGCGGCGACGAGCCGCCCCGCGGCCCGGCCGTCGACCAGGTCGGGCCGGTGTTCCAGGGTGAGCCGCAGCCGCTCGCCCGGATCGACCGCCCAGGTCAGCGGGTAGTGGGTGGCGTCACGGCCGCCCGCCTCGACCGGCCGGAGCACACCCGGCTCCGCCGGACCGTCCTCGTCCACCGGATAGTTCTCGAAGATCAGCAGGGTGTCGAACAGCTCGCCGACGCCGGCGGCCCGCTGGATGTCGGCGAGCCCGAGATGCTGGTGGTCCAGCAGCGCGGACTGCTCGTCCAGGACCCGCGTGAGCAGCCCGGACAGCGGCTCGGCCGGGTCGAGCCGTATCCGTACCGGCACCGTGTTGATGAACAGGCCGATCATCGACTCGACACCCGGCAGCGCGGCGGGACGGCCCGAGACCGTCGCGCCGAAGACCACGTCGCCGCGCCCGGTGAGCCGGCCGAGGACGATCCCCCACGCGGCCTGCACGAGCGTGTTGACCGTGACCCCGGACGTCCGCGCGAGCGCGGTGAGCCGCGCGGTCAGCGCCGGGGGAAGCTCGTGTTCGACGACGTCCGGGACCAGCGGCGCGCGCGAGGGGTCGGCCGGGACGAGGCGAGTCGCCTCGTCGACGCCCGCGAGGGCCTGTGCCCAGGCAGCCTCGGACTCCTTCGCGTCCTGCGCGGCCAGCCAGGCGAGGAAGTCGCGATAGGGCGCCGCGGGCGGCAGCGGCCCGCCGTCGTAGAGGGCGGACAGCTCGCCGATCAGCGGCCCGCGCGACCAGCCGTCCAGCAGGAGGTGCTGGTGGGTGAGCACGAGCCGGTACGTGTCCGGGCCCGTCCGCACGAGCAGCATGCGCAGCAGCGGCGCGGCGGCCGGGTCGAACCGGCGGCCCTCCTCGGCCAGGCACCGGTCCCACGCCTCGCCGAACGCCTCCGCGCCGAGTCCGGACAGGTCCGCCTCCGCCCAGGGGAGGACGACACGAGAGGCGACCACCGCGACCGGGCGTCCCGAGCCCAGGTGCCGGAACGCGGCACGCAGGTTCGGGTGCCGCCGCAGCAGCGCCTGCCCGGCGCCTCGCAGCCGTGCCGCGTCGACCGGCCCGTACAGGTCGAACACCATCTGGACGGTGTAGAGGTCGGGTCCGTCCGCGTCGAAGGCGGCGTGGAACAGCAGTCCCGCCTGCAGCGGGGAGAGCGGAAGTACCTCCTCGACGTCCAGGTCCGCCAGCTCGCGCGTCTCCGCGTCGGTGAGTCCGGGCAGTGCGGCGGTCGCCGTCTCGGCCACGGCCGCGGCGGAGACGGCGAGGGCCGCGGGCGTACGGCCCTGGAAGACCTGCCGTGGCGTGATCGTCAGCCCGGCGGCGCGGGCGCGGCCGACGAGCCGGATCGAGACGATGCTGTCACCGCCGAGCGTGAAGAAGTCGTCGTCCGCCCCGACCTCGGGCAGCGCGAGCACCTCGGCGAACAATTCGCAGAACAGCTCCTCGCGCGGGGTACGGGGCGGCCTGCTCCCGGCGGCGGCCGCGAAGTCCGGCGCCGGGAGTGCGGCCCGGTCCAGCTTCCCGTTCACCGTGAGCGGCAGCGCGTCGAGCCGGACGAACGCGGACGGCACCATGTGCGCGGGCAGCTCCCGCGCGGCCGCCGCGCGCAGCTCGTCGAGGTCGCCGCCGGTCACCACATGGGCGACGAGGTGCGCGCCTACGGGGCCGCCGTCGCGCAGTACGACGGCCACCTGGCGTACGTACCGGCCGAGGACCGTCTCGATCTCCCCGAGCTCGACCCGCAGCCCCCGGATCTTGATCTGGCCGTCGGTGCGTCCGAGGAACTCCATGACCCCGCGGCCGGTCCAGCGCACCAGGTCACCGGTCCGGTACATCCGCTCCCCCGGCGCGCCGTACGGGTCGGCCACGAAGCGTTCCGCGGTCAGGTCGGGACGGCCCAGGTAGCCGCGCGCGAGCTGGGCGCCGGCGAGGTACAGCTCACCGGCGACGCCCGGCGGGACCGGGCGGAGCCGCGCGTCCAGGACCAGCAGCCGGGTGTTCCACACCGGCACGCCGATCGGCACCGGCCCCGGCTCGGTGACCTGCCACGACGTGACGTCCACGGACGCCTCGGTCGGGCCGTAGAGGTTGTGCAACTCGGCGCCGAGCACCTCGCGGAACCTCTCGGCGACGCGGGCGGGCAGCGCCTCGCCGCTGCACAGCACCCGCCGCAGCCCGGTGCAGCCCGCGGCGGACGGCTCGGCGAGGAAGGCCGTCAGCATCGAGGGCACGAAGTGCGCCGTCGTGACCCGCCGCTCGGTGATCAGGCGGGCCAGGTACGCCGGGTCCCGGTGCCCGTCGGGCCGGGCGACGACGAGCGCCGCGCCGGTGGTCAGCGGCCAGAGGAACTCCCACACCGACACGTCGAACCCGGCGGGGGTCTTCTGCAGCACCCGGTCGCCGGCCGTCAGGCCGTACCGGTCCTGCATCCACAGCAGCCGGTTGACGATCCCCTCGTGCGGGACGACGACGCCCTTGGGGCGGCCGGTCGAGCCGGAGGTGTAGATGACGTACGCCGGGTCACGCGGCCCCGCCGCCACGGGCTCGGTGTATCCGCCGGAGGCGGCGAGCCACTCCGGCGTCACGACGACGACCGGGCCGGCGTCCTCGATCATCGCCGCGATCCGCCGTTCCGGGTGCTCCAGGTCGAGGGGCAGGTAGGCCGCGCCCGCCCGGTGCACGGCCAGGACCGCGACGACGAGGTCCGCCGAGCGCGGCAGGGCCAGCGCGACGACCTTCTCCGGTCCGGCGCCGTGGGCGGCCAGCACTCCCGCCAGGCGCGCGACGCATGCGTCCAGCTCGCGGTAGGTCAGCTCCAGGTCCTCGAAGACCAGCGCGAGCGCGTCCGGCGTACGGGCCACCTGGGCGCGGAACAGCTCGGGGACGGTCGTGGCCGGGACCTCGTGGTCCGTGTCGTTCCACTCGCGCAGGACCCGCTGCCGTTCCGCGCCGGTCAGCAGGTCGATGCCGTGCACCGGGCCGTCCGGGTCGGTGGCGAACGCGGTGAGGATCCGGCCGAGCCGGGTGAGCAGGTCACGGGCGTCCGGGACGTGCCCTCGGTGGGTGAGCGCGAGCTGGAGGCGCTCGCCCGGCTCGGCGACGAGCGTGAGCGGATAGTGGGTGGCGTCGCGCCCTTCGAGGTCCGCGATGGACAGCCCGCCGTCCGCGCCGCCGTCGTCGGGGTAGTTCTCGAAGACCAGCAGCGTGTCGAACAGCTCGCCGAGGCCTGCTGCCCGCTGGATGTCGGCGAGCCCGAGGTACTGGTGCTCCATCAGTGCGGCCTGCTCGTCCTGCACCCGTGCGAGCAGCGCCGCGACCGGCTCGGCCGGGTCCATCCGTACCCGGACCGGCACGGTGTTGATGAACAGCCCGATCATCGACTCGACGCCCGCCAGCTCCGGCGGCCGGCCCGACACCGTGGCGCCGAACACCACGTCGTCGCGGCCGGTCATCCGCCCCAGCAGGAGACCCCAGGCGGCCTGCACGAGCGTGTTGAGCGTCAGCCCGCGCTCCCTAGCCAGTGACGCCAGCCAGCCACTGATCATCTCGGGTAGCTCGAGCTCGGCCGTCCCGTGCGCGCCGGCCGCGCCGGGCGGCGCGAGCAGCGTCGGCTCGCCGAGGCCGTCCAGTGCCCGCCGCCAGGCGTGCTCGGCCGCCTTCAAGTCGCGGCCGGACAACCAGGCGAGGTGGTCGCGGTACGGGCGGGTGCGCGGCGGCTCGGCGCCGTCGTAGAGCGCCGCGAGCTCGGCGAGCAGCGGGTCTCGGGACCAGCCGTCCATGAGCAGGTGGTGGCAGGTGAGCACGAGATGGGTGGAGTCCGGACCGCGGATCAGCGCCATCCGCAGCAACGGAGCGGACGCCGGGTCGAACCGGCGGGCCTCCTGCCCGAGGAACTCCTCCTCCAGGCCGGGCAGGTCGACCTCGGTCCAGGGCAGGGCGACGCCGCGCGCGACCACCGACACGGCCCGTCCGGTGCCGAGCTGGTGGAAGGTCGCGCGCAGGTTCCCGTTGCGGTCGAGCAGCCGCTGGGCGGCGGCGCGCAGCCGTACGGCGTCGACCGGGCCGGTCAGCCGGGCGACCGTCTGGACGGTGTAGACGTCGTCGTCCAGGAGGGCGTGGAAGAACAGACCGGTCTGCAGGGGGGACAGCGGCAGGATCTCCTCGACGTCCACGCCGAGGGCCGCCACCTCGCGTTCCTCGGCGGCGCTCAGCCCGACCAGGGACAGGTCCGCGGGGACGACCTCCCCGGCCACCACCCCGGCGACCGGGACCAGGGCGGCCGGAGTCCGGTGCTGGAAGATCTGCCGGGGGGTGAGCGCGAGCCCGGCGGCGCGGGCGCGGCCGACGAGCTGGATCGAGACGATGCTGTCGCCGCCGAGGGCGAAGAAGTCGTCGTCGATGCCGACCTCGGGCACGCCCAGCACCTCGGCGAACACCGTGCACAGGACGCGTTCGCGCGGCGTGCGCGGGCTCCGGCCGTTCGCCGCCTCGGCGGTGAAGTCGGGGGCGGGCAGCGCCGTACGGTCGAGCTTGCCGTTGACCGAGACGGGCAGGGCGCCGAGCCGGACGAACGCGGCGGGCACCATGTGGGCGGGCAGTTCACGCGCGGTGAACGCGCGCAGGTCATCGGCGCCGGTGTCCGTCACGGCGTAGGCGACGATCCGCCGCAGGCCGGGCGTGTCCTCACGGACGACCAAAGCGGCCTGGCGGACCTCCGGGTGGCGGGCGACGACCGTCTCGATCTCGCCCAGCTCGATACGGAAGCCGCGCACCTTCACCTGGTGGTCGGCGCGCCCGGCGAACTCCAGCACGCCCTCGGCGGTCCAGCGGACGAGGTCGCCCGTCCGGTACACGCGAGTGCCCGGCGGCCCGTACGGGTCGGCCACGAACCGTTCCGCGGTCAGGCCGGGACGGCCCAGGTAGCCGCGCGCCAGGCCCTCGCCGCCCAGGTAGAGCTCGCCCACGATCCCCGGCGGGACCGGTCGCAGTCCCCCGTCCAGGACATAGGCGAGCACGCCGGGGTCGGGCCGTCCGATCGGCACCGGCCCTCCGGCGGGCGCACACTCCCAGAGCGTGGCGTTGACGCTCGCCTCGGTCGGCCCGTACGCGTTGAACATCCGCCGTCCGCCCGCGAAGCGCTCGGCGAGCCGGCCGGGCACCTCCTCGGTGCCGACGAGCATGCTCGCGCCGTACGGGAGCGTGCAGCCGTCGGGCAGCGCGGACAGCAGCGACGGCGGTAGCGCGAGCTGGGTGATGCGGTGTTCGGCCAGGTAGTCCGTGAGCGCCGGGCCGGGCACGCGCCGTTCGGCGGGCGTCACGACCAGCGTGCCGCCGGACAGCAGCGCCTGGCACAGCTCCCAGAACGCCAGGTCGAAGCTCGGCGAGGCGAACTGCAGCACGCGGCTGTCCGGCCCGACACCGAGCCGCTCCACCTGGGTGGCGATCAGCTTGCCGATGCCCTCGTGCGTGACGACGACGCCCTTGGGCCGTCCGGTGGAACCGGAGGTGTAGATGACGTACGCCGCGTCGTGCACGCGCGGCGCGACCGGCTCGGCCTGCGGCCCGTCGCCGTCGAGGCGGACGACGGGCAGGCCGCCCGGCAGCTCGGCGTCGGTCACCGCGCAGACCGGAGCGGCATCGGTGATCATGTAGGCGAGCCGGTCGGCCGGGTAGTCCAGATCGAGGGCCAGGTAGGCGGCGCCGGACCGCAGCACGCCGACGAGCGCGACGATCAGGTCCACCGAGCGCGGCAGCGCCACGGCGACGAGCGTGCCGGGGCCGGCGCCCCGCGCGGTGAGCCGCCGTGCCAGCGCGCCGGACCGGGCCGCCAGCTCGGCGTAGGTGAGTTCGACGTCCTCGCAGATCACCGCGGTCGCCTCGGGACGCCGGGCGGCGACGGCGTCGAACCTGCCGGGGAAGGTGACGCGGGCGATGCCGTCGGCCGAGCCCCGCCACTCGGTGAGGATGCGCCGCCGTTCGGCGGGGTCGAGCGGGTCGAGGCGGCCGGCGGGCAGGCCGGGCGTGCGCGCCATCGCGGTCAGCGTCCGGGTCAGCCGGCCGAGCAGCGTCCGCGCCGTGGCCTCGTCGAACACGTCGTCGCGGTAGCGCAGTTCGAGCGCGAGCCGCTCGCCCGGCTCGGCGACCAGGACGAGTGGGTAGTGGGTCGCGTCGGAGTCCGTGCCCTCGGACACCCGCAGGCCCGGGACGGAGTCCTCCTCGTCGGAGGGGTAGCTCTCGAAGACGGTGAGAGTGTCGAACAGCTCGCCGATCCCGGCCGCGCGCTGCACCTCGGCCAGCCCGAGGTACTGGTGCTCCATCAGCGCCGACTGCTCGTCCTGCACGCGCGCGAGCAGGCCGGACAGGGGTTCTGCGGGGTCCAGCCTGATCCGTACCGGCACGGTGTTGATGAACAGGCCGATCATCGACTCGACGCCGGGCAGCTCGGGCGGGCGCCCCGAGACCGTCGCGCCGAAGACCACGTCGTCGCGGCCGGTCAGGTGGCCCAGCAGGATCGCCCAGGCGGTCTGCACGAGGGTGTTCAGGGTCACGCCGTGGGTGCGGGCGAGCGCGGTGAGGGCCTCGGTGGTGTCCCCGGGCGGTCCGCCGGTCACCGAGGCGGGGACGACCGGCTCGCGCGGCGGTTCGGCGGGGGCGACGCGGGTCGGCTCCTCCAGGCCGGACAGCGCCTTCGCCCAGGCGTCGCGGGCGGCGTCCCGGTCCCAGCGGGCCAGCCATTCGAGGTAGTCGCGGTAGGGAGTGACGGGCGGCAGCGCGCCGGCCCGCCCATCCAGGGCGTACAGCCGGAACAGCTCGCCGACCAGCAGCGGCGTGGACCAGCCGTCCAGCAGGAGATGGTGGTGGGTGATGAGCAGGCGGTGCCGCTCCGGGGCGAGCCGGAGCAGTGTCATCCGCAGCAGAGGTGGCCGGTCGGTCGCGAACCGTAGCCCGCGGTCGGCCGCCTCGATCCGGGCCGTCTCGATCTGGGCCGTCTCGGTTTCGGGCAGGCCGGACAGGTCGTGCTCGGCCCAGGGCAGGACGGCCCGGCGCGGGATCGCGGCCACGGTGGCGCCCGTCCGGGTACGGCGGAAGGCGGCCCGCAGGTTCGCGTGCCGGTCCAGCAGCGCCTGTGCCGACCGGCGCAGCAGCGCCGGATCGAGGTCGCCCTCCAGGTCCAGGCCGGTCTGGACGGTGTAGATGTCGGGGCCGTCGGTGTCGTACAGCGCGTGGAAGAGCAAGCCCTCCTGAAGCGGCGACAGCGGGACGACGTCCTGAAGTCCCGGCTGTTTGGTTCCCTCGCTCCGTTCGGTCACTGGATCTCCTCTTCGAAGTCGAGGTCGGCGAACTCGGCTTCGAGGTCGTCGATGTCGGTCTGGCTCAGGCTGACCAGCGCCAGGTCGGAGGGGGTACGGCCGCCGGAGTCCACGGCGGCGGCCAGGTCGGTGAGCGCGGTGAACCACGCGTCGGCCAGGGCACGGACCCGGCGTTCGGGCAGCACTCCGGAGGCCCACGTCCAGGTGGCCGACAGGCGCGGCCCGTCAGGGTGGTCCTCGGTGACCGCGCCCAGCTCGAGCACGTTCGTCAGCGGCATGGCGTCGTCGGCGCCGCCGCCCCAGGAGTCGGCGGCCGGATGCCAGGGCGCGGGTGCCTCGTCGTCGCCCGCCGCGAAGCGGCCCAGATAGTTGAAGCCGATGGCGGGGGCGGGCAGGTCCGCGAGGATCTTCGCGGTGCCGGGGTTGAGGTGACGCAGGAGGCCGTAGCCGAGTCCCTGGTCGGGCGCGGCGCGAAGCCTCTCCTTGATCTGTTTGAGGGCGTCGCCGGGCGTGGTGCCCGGCGCGAGGCCGAGCGCGACCGGGTACTCACTGGTGAACCAGCCGACCGTACGTGACAGGTCGGCGCCGGGCACGAGCTGTTCCGCGCGCCCGTGCCCTTCCAGGGTGGCGAGCCAGGAAGCGGGCCGGTCCCGGTGCAGGGCCAGGGCGAGCGCGGCGAGCAGGACGTCCTCGACACCGGCGTGGTAGGCGGCCGGCACCGTGGTGAGCAGCGGTTCGGTCGCGGTCACCGGAAGTGTGCGGGTCAGGTCACGCGCGGTCGCCTCGGTGTCGCGCGCCGGGTCGAGCGGGCGGTCGCCCAGGACCGGGGCGTCCCGGTCCAGGACCGCGGTCCAGTGGTCCAGCTCGGCCGTCCGCTCCGGCCGCGCGGCGGCCTCGGTGAGCCCGTGGGACCAGCGGCGGAACGACGTGCCGGGGGAAGGCAGCGCGATCGGGCGACCGGCGGTCAGGTCCGCCCACGCGGCCGCCAGGTCGGGCAGGAGGATCCGCCAGGACACGCCGTCGACGGCGAAGTGGTGGGCGACGAGCAGGACGTGGCCCGGCCGGTCGCCCGCGTCGAGCCAGACCGCCCGCAGCATCACGCCCTCCTCGGGTGCGAGTCCTTCGCGTGCCCGCCGTGCCACGTCCGCGCCGGGCCGCCCCGCCACGTCCACCCGGGTGACGGCGGCCGGCACGGCGCCGGGCGGCGGGATGTCCAGGCCGTCCGCGGTCACGCGGGCGCGCAGCATGGCGTGCCGGTCGAGGAGGGCCTGGACCACGGCGGTCAGGCCGGGCAGGTCGAGATCGCCGGGCGCGTGGACGAGCATCGACTGGCTGTAGCCGGAGGTCGGGCCGTCGATGTCGTGCAGCCAGCGCATGACCGGGGTGAGCGGGGCCCGCCCCCACGCCTCTTCGGGCGCCTCGGCGGCGCGTGCGTGACGGGCCCCGGCCGCCGCGGCGATCCGTGCGGGCGTACGGTGCCGGAACACCTCGCGTGGCGAGACCGCGAGGCCGGCGGCCCGTAGCCGGCCGACAAGCTGGATCGAGACGATGCTGTCGCCGCCGAGCCGGAAGAAGTCGTCGTCGGCACCGGTCTCCGGCAGGCCGAGGACCTCGGCGAACAGCGCGCACACGAGTTCCTCGCGGGCGGTACGCGGGGCGGTGCCGCCGGTCAGCGCGGCGAAGTCCGGCGCGGGCAGCGCGGCCTGGTCGAGCTTGCCGTTGACTGTTCTGGGCAGCGCGCCGACGCGTACGAACGCGGCGGGCAGCATGGGTTCGGGCAGCGTCCCGGCGAGGCGTTCGCGCAGGTCTTCGGTGCCGTCCTGAACGACGTAGGCGACGATCCGCGGCACGCCCGGGGTGTCCTCGCGTACGACGACCGCGGCCTGGGCGACGTGCGGCGCCAGCGCGGCCTCGATCTCGCCGGGTTCGATGCGGAAACCACGGATCTTCACCTGGTCGTCGGCGCGGCCGGCGAGCTCCAGCACGCCGGTGCGTGTCCAGCGGGCCAGGTCGCCGGTCCGGTACATCCGCTCCCCCGGCGGGCCGTACGGGTCGGCGACGAACCGCCCGGCGGTCAGGCCGGGGCGGCGCAGGTAGCCGTCGGCCAGGCCGGCGCCGGCGACGTACAGCTCGCCGAGGACCCCCGCCGGGACCGGCCGCAGGCCGGCGTCCAGGACGTAGACGCACAGGTTGTCGAGCCGGTACGGATCGCGGGACGGACCGTGCCAGCCGTAGGAGTCCACCGACGCCTCGGTCGGCCCGTACAGGTCGTGACAGGCCAGGCCGGGAGCCGCGCAGACACGCCGCCACAGCTCCGCGTCGACCGCCTCCCCGCCGACGAGCAGGACCCGCAGCGCCGCCGTCTCGAGCAGTCCCCGGCCGACGAGCTGACGCAGGTAGGTCGGGGTCACGTCCAGGACGTCGATCCGGTGCCGGACGAGCTCGCCCAGGACGACGGAGTCGTCCCGGTAGTCGTCGATGACGTGCAGGGTATGGCCGTCGAGCAGCCATAGCAGCGGCTCCCACGAGCCGTCGAACACGAACGAGGCCGCGTGGGCCACCCGCAGACCGCGCCCGGCGGGTTCCATCAGCCGCCGCCGGTGGGAGAGGAAGAGGTTGGCCAGGCCCCGATGCGGGACGGTCACGCCTTTCGGGCGGCCCGTCGAGCCGGACGTGTAGATGACGTACGCCGTGCCGGCGGGCGACGAACGGTCGACCGGCGGCCCTTCGGCGAGGACGTCGAGGTCGGCGGCGCACAGGACGAGCGCCGGGGCGGCGTCCTCCAGCATGAGCCGCGTCCGCTCGGCGGGCTGGTCCGGGTCGATCGGGAGGTAGGCGGCGCCCGCCTTCAGCACGCCGAGCAGGGCGGGCACCATCGTGGCGCGCGGCAGGTCCAGCGCGACGAGCGTACCGGGCCCGGCCCCGCGGCCGTACAGCGTCCAGGCCAGCCGGTCGGTCCACACGTCCAGCTCGCGGTAGGTCCAGGTCCGCTCGCCGGTGACCAGGGCGAGTGCCTCGGGGGTCCGTGCCGCCTGGGCCCTGAACAGGCCCGGAACGGTCTCGTACGTACGCGCGCGGTCCGCGCCGGCGCCGGTCCGCAGCAGGTCGTGGTGTTCGGCGGGGGTCAGGATCGCGATGCGGCCGATCGGCGTCTCCGGATCGACGGCGACCGTGTCGAGGACGCGTACGAGCCGGTCGGCGAGGGTCTCGGCCGTGGCGCGGTCGAACAGGCCGGCGTCGAACTCCAGGGTGGCCTCGGCGCCGCCGCCTGGGGTCTCGACGAAGTCGAAGGACAGGTCGAACATCGCGGCGGTGTGCGCGGCGGGTTCGGGTGCGGCGGGCAGGCCGCCCAGGCTCCAGGCCCCGCCGCCGTCCCTCAGGTAGGAGACCATGACCTGGAACAGTGGGTGCCGGCCCAGCGAGCGCGGGGGGTTCACCGCCTCGACGACCTGTTCGAAGGGCACGTCCTGGTGGTCGAAGGCGGCCAGGTCGGCGTCGCGTACGCGGGCCAGCAGGTCGCGGAAGGTCGGGTCGCCGGAGGTGTCGGTGCGCAGCACGAGCGTGTTGACGAAGAAGCCGACGAGGTCCTCGGTCGCGGGGTCCTCGCGTCCGGCCACCGGAGTGCCGAGCGGCAGGTCGGTGCCCGCTCCGTGCCGGGTCAGCAGGGTCGCGACGGCCGTCTGCGCGACCATGAACATGCTGGTGCCGGTAGCGCGGGCCAGGTCCGCGAGCCGCCGGTGAAGTGCCGCGCCGACCGTGAACTCCACGACACCGCCGCGATGCGCGGACTCCTCCGGCCGCGGCCGGTCGGCGGGCAGGGTGAGCTCGTCCGGCAGGCCGGCCAGGGCGGCCGTCCAGTGCGCGAGCTGCCGGGCGGCCAGGCTGCCCGGATCGTCGCGGTCGCCGAGCAGGCGCCGCTGCCACAGGGTGTGGTCGGCGTACTGGACGGGCAGGTCCGGCCACTCCGGTGCGTTCCCGGCGAGCCTGGCCGTGTAGGCGGCGTCCAGGTCGCGGCGGAGCGGGCCGTCGGAGCCCTCGTCGCCGGCGACGTGGTGGAGGAGGACCAGCAAGACGTGCTCGTCCGGGGCGACCGAGAACACCTCGACGCGGACGGGCGGTTCGGTGTCCAGCCGGAACCCGTGTCCCGCGGCCTCCTCGACGAGGCGTGCGACGCCGCCCGGGTCGGTGGCGGTGAACCGGACGGGCACCGCGCCGGCCGGAAGGAGCCGCTGGACCGGGACGCCGCCGGCGTCCGGCAGGGTCGTGCGCAACGCCTCGTGGCGGCCCGCGACGTCGGCGACGGCGCGCCGGAACGCGTCCCGGTCGAGCGGCCCCCGTAGGCGCCAGGCCAGCGGGATGTTGTAGGTCGGGCTCGGGCCGTTGAGCCGGTAGAGGAACCAGAGCCGCCGCTGGGCGTAGGACGCCGGTACGGGGTCCGGGCGTTCCTGGGCCGTGAGGGCGGGCCGCGCGGCACGTCCGGTGTCCAGGCTCGCGGCGATCCCTGTGACGGTCGGGGCGTCGAAGACGGTGCGCAGGGAGAGCTCCGCGCCGAGCGTGGCACGGATCCGGCTGACGAGCCGCATCACCAGCAGCGAGTGGCCGCCGAGGGCGAAGAAGTCCTCGTCCACGCCGACGTCGGCGAGGCCGAGCAGGTCGGCGAACAGGTCGCGGAGCAGTTCCTCACGTGGCGTGCGCGGTGCCGCGCCCCCGGTGTGCGCCGGGGCGGGCAGGGCGGCGTGGTCGAGCTTGCCGCCGACCGTCCGCGGCAGCGCGTCCAGCTCGACGTACGCCGCCGGGACCATGTAGGCGGGCAGCCGGGCGGCCGCGTGTTCCCTCAGTCCGGCGGTTTCACCGACCACGTACGCGACGAGCCGCCGTATCCCCGGGACGTCCTCCCGTACGACGACCGCCGCCTGGACGACCTCGGCCAGCACCGCCTCGATCTCGCCCAGCTCGATCCGGTAGCCACGGAGCTTCACCTGACCGTCCGCGCGACCGGCGAACTCCAGCACACCCGCGGCGTTCCAGCGCGCCAGGTCACCGGTCCGGTACATCCGCCCATCGCCGAACGGGTCGGCCACGAACCGCTCGGCGGTCAGCCCCGGACGGTCGAGATATCCGTGCGCGAGGCCGGGCCCGGCGACGTACAGCTCACCGAGGACTCCCGCCGGAACAGGACGCAGGGCCGCGTCGAGGACGTACGTGCGGGTGTTGTCCAGCTCGTACGGCTCACGACCTGCACCGCGCCAGCCGTAGGAGTCCACCGACGCCTCGGTCGGCCCGTACAGGTCATGACAGATCAGCCCCGGCACGGCGCACACGCGCTGCCACAGACCCGGATCGACGGCCTCTCCGCCGACCAGCAGCACCTTCAGACCCGCGTCCAGCAACCCCGCAGAGACGAGCTCCCGCAGGTAGGTCGGGGTCACATCCAGCACCTCGAGACCACGAGCGGCCTCGACCACCGCCGCGCCGTCCCGATAATCCTCCAGAACGTGCAACGCGTGCCCGTCGAACATCCACAGCAACGGCTCCCACGAACCGTCGAACACGAACGAGGCCACATGCGCCACCCGCAGCGCACGGCCCGCCGGCTCCATCAACCGCGTTCGGTGGGAGAGGAAGAGGTTCGCCAGACCGCCGTGGGGAACGACGACACCCTTGGGGCGGCCCGTCGAGCCGGACGTGTAGATCACGTACGCCGCACCGTCGGGTAGCGAACGGTCGATGGGCGAGCCGTCCGTCACCTCCTCCAGATCGCCCTCGCGCAGGACGAGGGCCGGCGCGGCGTCCTCCAGCAGGAACGCGGTCCGGTCCGCGGGCTGGTCCGGATCCAGCGGCAGGTAGGCCGCCCCGGTCTTCAGCACGCCCAGCAGCGCCGGGACCATCCACGCGCGCGGAAGGTCCAGGGCGACCGTCCGGCCAGGGCCGACACCGCGGCCGACCAGCAGCCGGGCCAGCCCGTCACTCCACGCGCCGAGCTCCGCGAAGGTCCAGGTGCGACGGCCCGTCACCAGCGCCGTCGCCCCGGGCGTACGCCCGGCCTGGGCCGCGAAGAGCGCGGGAACGGTCGGGCGGGGTCCGGGCCGGTGGGCGCCCGCGTGCAGGAGCCGCCGCCGTTCGCCGTCGAGGAGGATGTCGACGCGGCCGATGGGCAGGTCGGGCGCCGCGGCGACCGTCGTGACGACGCGCGGCAGCCGGGCCGCGAGCAGCTCGGCGGTGGCGCGGTCGTACCGGTCCGCGCTGTACTCGATCACGCCGCGGACGACGTCGCCGTGCTCGAAGAAGTCGAAGGACAGGTCGAACATCGCGACGTCCTGGCCGACGGGCTCACCGGGCGATCCGGGCTCGGCGAGGTAGGAGACCATCACCTGGAACAGGGGGTGCAGCCCTGGCCGCCGTACCGGGTTCACCGCCTCGACGACCTGCTCGAAGGGCACGTCCTGGTGGTCGAAGGCGGCCAGGTCGGTGTCGCGTACGCGGGCCAGCAGGTCGCGGAAGGTCGGGTCGCCGGAGGTGTCGGTGCGCAGCACGAGCGTGTTGACGAAGAAGCCGACGAGGTCGTCCAGCCCGGGGTCGGCGCGGCCCGCGACCGGGGCGCCGAGCGGCAGGTCGGTGCCCGCGCCGAGGCGGGTGAGCAGGACCGCCACGGCCGCCTGCGCGACCATGAACGGGCTCGTCCCGGTGGTCTGTGCCAGGTCGCGCAGCGTCCCCGCCGGCAGTTCGAAGCCGACGGTGCCGCCGCGGAAGCCCGGCTCCTCCGGGCGTGGCCGGTCGGCGGGCAGCGCGAGCTCGGCCGGGAGGCCGGCCAGGGCACGCGTCCAGTGGGCGAGCTGCCGGGCGGCCAGGCTGGCCGGGTCGTCGCGGTCGCCGAGCAGGCGCCGCTGCCAGAGCGCGTAGTCGGCGTACTGGACGGACAGGGGCTCCCAGCGTGGGGCGTGGCCGGCCCGGCGAGCCTCGTAGGCGTGGTCGAGGTCGCGGCGCAGCGGCACGTCGGACCACTCGTCGCCGGCGACGTGGTGCAGCAGGAGAAGCAGGACGTGCTCGCCGGGACCGAGGCGGAACACCTGGGCCCGCAGGGGCGGTTCGGCGTCCAGCGCGAAAGGGTGCGCGGCGGCCGCGGCGAGCCGTCCCGGCAGGCCGGCGGCGCCGACGTCGTGAAGGGGCAGGTCGACCGCTCCCGGCGGGAGGATCTCCTGGTAGGGCGTGCCCTCGTGCTCGGCGAAGATCGTCCGCAACGGCTCGTGCAGGCCCACGACGTCCGCCAGCGCGGCGCGCATGGCGGGCAGGTCCAGGTCGCCGGGGAGACGCCAGGCGATCGGGATGTTGTACGTGGCGCTCGGGCCCTCCAGCCGGTAGAGGAACCACAGCCGCTGCTGGGCGAAGGACAGCGGAAGGCGTTCCGGCCGCTCCCCCGCGACGAGGGCGGGACGGTACGCGGGGCCGTCGCCGAGCCGCCGCGCGATTCCGGCCGGTGTCGGCGCCTCGAAGACGGCGCGGATGGGCAGGTCCGCGCCGAGTTCGGCGCGGATCCGCCCGGTGAGCCGCATGGCCAGCAGCGAGTGGCCGCCGAGGGCGAAGAAGTCGTCGTCGACGCCGGCCTCGTGCAGGCCGAGCAGCTCGGCGAACAGCGCGCAGAGCGTCTCCTCGCGCGGCGTGCGCGGGCGGGCCGACGGCACGTGCGCCCCGGGGGCGGGCAGGGCGGTGTGGTCGAGCTTGCCGCTGACCGTGCGCGGCAGCGCGTCCAGCTCGACGTACGCCGCCGGGACCATGTAGGCGGGCAGCCGGGCGGCCACGCGCTCGCGCAGCCCGGTGGCGTCACCGACCACGTACGCGACGAGCCGCCGTATTCCCGGGGCGTCCTCCCGTACGACGACCGCCGCCTGGACGGCCTCGGCCAGCACCGCCTCGATCTCGCCCAGCTCGATCCGGTAGCCACGGACCTTCACCTGACCGTCCGCGCGGCCCGCGAGCTCCAGGGCTCCCGCGGCGTTCCTGCGGGCGAGGTCGCCGGTGCGGTACATCCGGCCGCCGCCGAACGGGTCGGCCACGAACCGCTCGGCGGTCAGCCCCGGACGGTCGAGATACCCGTGTGCCAGGCCCGCTCCGGTGACGTACAGCTCACCGACCACACCGGGCGGGACGGGGCGCAAGGCGGCGTCGAGTACGTACGTGCGGGTGTTGTCCAGCTCGTACGGTTCACGACCAGCGCCGTGCCAACCGTAGGAGTCCACCGACGCCTCGGTCGGACCGTACAGGTCATGACAGGTCAGGCCGGGGACCGCGCACACGCGCCGCCACAAGCCCGGATCGACGGCCTCGCCGCCGACCAGCAGCACCTTCAGACCCGCGTCCAGCAACCCCGCCGAGACGAGCTCCCGCAAGTAGGTCGGGGTCACATCCAGCACGTCGAGATCGCGGGCGGCCTCGACCACCGCCGCGCCGTCCCTGTAGTCCTCCAGGACATGCAAAGCGTGCCCGTCGAACATCCACAGCAACGGCTCCCACGAACCGTCGAACACGAACGAGGCCACGTGCGCCACCCGCAGCGCACGGCCCGCCGGTTCCATCAACCGCGTCCGGTGGGAGAGGAACAGGTTCGCCAGTCCCTGGTGCGGCACGACCACGCCCTTGGGGCGGCCCGTCGAACCGGAGGTGTAGATCACGTATGCGGCGCCCGAAGGTGTCGAGCGGTCCACGGGTGGGCCGTCCGCCAGACCGTCCAGATCCGCCGCACGCAGGACGAGGGCGGGCGCGGCGTCCTCCAGCAGGAACGCGGTCCGGTCGGCGGGCTGGTCGGGGTCGAGGGGAAGGTAGGCCGCGCCGGTCTTCAGCACACCCAGCAGCGCGGGGACCATGAGGGCGCGCGGCAGGTCCAGGGCGACGGTGTCGCCGGGCCGGACACCACGGCCGATGAGCGTCCAGGCGAGCCGGTCGGTCCAGCGCCAGAGCCCGGCATAGGACCAGGTGCGGCCGCCGCCGACCAGCGCGGTCGCCTCGGGTGTGCGGCCCGCCTGGGCCGCCAGCAGCGCGGGCACCGTCAGCAGGGGCGGAGGCGGCGCGGCGGTCACCGGCCGGTGCGGGCGGCCGCCGACGCGTCCGGCCGCCTGGTCGGGGTCGCGGACGATGGCGGCCAGGACGTTCCGCAGCCGTCCGAGCAGCTCTCCGGCCTCCGCCGCGTCGAACAGGTCGGTCCGGTACTCCAGGGTCAGGTGCAGGCGCTCGCCGGGACGCACGGTGAGCGACAGCGGGTAGTGGTCGGCGTCGCGGACCTCGAAGCCGTCGCCGGCCGGATAGTTCTCAAAGACCGTGAGGGTGTCGAACAACTCGCCGGCGCCGGCGAGCCGCTGCACGTCGGCCAGGCCGAGGTGCTGGTGCTCCATCAGCAGTGACTGCTCGTCCTGCAGCCGGGCGAGCAGGTCGGACACCCGGTCCCAGGGCGAGGCGCGTACGCGCACCGGGACCGTGTTGATGAACAGGCCGACCAGGCGCTCGGCGCCCGGAAGCTCCGGCGGGCGTCCCGCGACGGTCGCGCCGAACACCACGTCCGTCCGGCCGGTCAGCGCCGACAGCGACAGCCCCCAGGCGCCCTGGACGACCGTGTTGAGGGTCAGGCCCCGGCTGCGCGCGAACGCGACGAGTCCGGACGTCGACTCCACCGGCAGGTCGAGGGTGACCCGTCCGGGCAGTGCGGACGGGGCCGCCGCGCCCGGGGCGACCAGGGTCGGGCCCTCCAGTCCGGCCAGCGCCGTTCGCCAGGCCGTCTCCGCGGCCTGCCGGTCGCGCGAACCGAGCCAGGCCAGGTAGTCGCGGATGTCCGGGGCGGGTTCGAGCGGGCGGCGCTCGTACAGGGCGTGCAGCTCGGCCACGAGCAGCGGCAGCGACCAGCCGTCGAGAAGCAGGTGGTGGTGCGTGAGCACGAGCCGGTGCCGGCCGGGCGCGAGCCGCACGAGCAGCAGGCGCATCAGCGGTGGGACCGCCGGGTCGAACCGCTCGGCGAGCTCGGCGTCCAGGAGCCGGTCCAGGTCTCCCTCGTCCGCGCCGGTCAGGTCCAGCTCGCGCCAGGGCGGCTCGACGTGGCGGGGCACCAGAGCCGCGGCCTGGCCGTTCTTGCGCTGGCGGAAGGCCGCTCTGAGCTGCGGGTGGCGCTCGATCAGCGCACGGGCCGCGGCGCGCAGGGCGGCCGGGTCGAGCGGGCCGGTGAAGTCGACGGTCAGCTGGCCGGTGTAGACATCCGGACCGGATCGATCCCGGAGGGCGTGGAACAGCAGGCCCTCCTGCATGGGGGTCAGCGGCAGTACGTCCTGCAGACCGGAAGGAGGTGTCATCGCCACTCGGCTTCGAACTCCTCGATCTCGTCCTGGCCCAGGGCCAGGGTCAGGTCGGACGGGGTGTGGCCGCCGGCGCCGGAGTCGGCGAGCCCGTCCAGCGCTCTGAACCAGGTGGCGGCGAGGTCGGCGACGGCCGTCTCGTCCAGGAGCGTCCCGGGCCAGGCCCAGGTGACGGCCAGCTCGGGGCCCTCCGCGGTGTCCTGCGTGTAGGCGTTGACCTCGAGCGTGTACGGCGCGACCGGCATCGCCGCGTCGAAACCGCCGGCCAGGACCCCCGCCCCGGCGACGGGCCGCCAGGGGGCGTCCGGGGCGTCGGCGACGGCGAAGCGGCCGAGGTAATTGAAGCTGATCTGGGGGACGGCGAGCTTCGCCAGCACCGGCCCGGTCTCGGTGTCGAGGTGGCGGAGCAGGCCGTAGCCGAGGCCGTGGTCGGGCAGGGCCCGCAGCTGTTCCTTCACCCGTTTGAGCGCCGCGCCCGTCTCCGGCCCTCCGGTGAGAGCGGTCGTGCCGGGGGCGAGGCGGACGGGGAAGATGCTGGTGAACCAGCCGAGCGTGCGGGACAGGTCGGCGTTCGCCACCACCTGCTCCTCGCGGCCGTGCCCCTCGAGGGCGATCAGGACCTCGGTCAGGTCCCCGAGTCCCCGTCTCCTCCGCCAGTCGCCGACCGCGAGGGCGAGCGCGGTGAGCAGCACGTCGTTGACCTCGGCGTGGAACGCGGCCGGGACCGTGGTGAGCAGCGGCGCCGTCCGTTCCGTGGAGAGCCGTACGGTGTGGTGCCGCACGGACCGCACGTCCTCGACGGGGTCCAGCGGGCGGTGGGTGAGAGCGGGGTCGGGGCCGGTGAGCATGCCGGTCCACAGCCCCAGCTCGCCGGTCCGGTCGGTCTCGGCGAGGGCCGTGCTCCAGCGGCGGAACGAGGTCCCCGCGGGTTCGAGCGCGGGTGGCCGTCCGGCGGACAGATCCGCCCACGCGGACTCCAGGTCGCCGGGCAGGATGCGCCAGGAGACACCGTCGATGACCGCGTGGTGGATGACGAGCAGGAGCCGGCCCGGCCGCTCCGTGCCCGCGTCGAACCAGACCGCCTGGACCATCAGCCCGTCCTCCGGCGCGAGCCGTGCCACCGCCTCGGCCAGGCCGTCCTCCCACGAACCGGACAGGCGCCGGATCCACCCGGCCGCGCGGACCTCGCCGCGCGGCCGGACCCGCAGGTGTCCCGGCCGGTCGGCGGTGCCGCGCACGAGAACGGCGCGCAGCAGGTCGTGCTTGTCCGCGACGGCCTGCAGGATCGCCTCCAGGCCGGCTCCGGTCAGCCCGGCCGGCGTGGTCACGAGCAGGGACTGGCTGAACCCGCGGATGTCACCACCGCACTCGTCCAGCCAGCGCAGGATCGGCGTGAACGGGACCTCCCCCGCTCCGTCGCCGGGGTCAGCCGCCACCTCCGGGTCGAGTGCGGTGACGACGGTCGCGAGCTCGGCGACCGTGCGCCGCTGGAACACCTGCCGGGGCGTGCACACCAGGCCCGACGCACGTGCTCGCAGCACCAGCTGGATGGACACGATGCTGTCGCCGCCGAGCGCGAAGAAGTCATCGTCGATCCCGACGCCCGGCACCCCGAGCACCTCGGCGAACAGCCCGCAGAGCGTCGCCTCCCGCTCGTCGCGCGCGGGCCGTCCCCCGGCGCTCGCGGCCAGATCGGGGGCCGGCAGCGCGGCCCGGTCGAGCTTGCCGCTGGTCAGCACCGGCAACCGGGGCAGCACCACGAACGCGGCGGGCACCATGTAGTCCGGCAGCCACCGCTGCGCGTGCACGCGCAGGGCCTTGACCAGTGACGTCTCGTCCCGGAACGCGGCCGGGGTGTTCGCCAGGCCGTCACGGGGCGGTGCACCGGGGACGTACAGGCCGTCGGCGTGCTCGTCGGTGGTGAACAGGACGTCGAGGTCCCCGCGGCCGGAGTCGCCGGTCCAGGTGACGAACACCCGCTCGGCCAGCTCCTGGAAGGCCTCGGGATCCACGCCCGCGCCGAGGCGGCCGTTGGGGACGCCGGTGAGCCGCAGCGGGCCCTGCCGTCCGGCCAGCCGTACGCGCAGCGCGTCGAGGTCGGGGACGTCGGCGCCCCAGCGCAGCACCGCCGGCGTACGTGTGCCGGCCGGGGTGGTGTGCAGGATGACGTCGTAGCGGTAGCGGCTCAGCTCGTTGTGGTGGCGTGCGCGCTTCACGCGGACATCGGCCGAGGCGAGCGCGGGGATCAGCGACGGGAGCGAGGCGAAGAAGTCGGGGTCGAGGAGGAGTTCGTTCTCCCAGGCGAGGACGTCGCCTGCGGGGGTGCTCCCGGTCGCCTCGCGGAAGTGCCGCAGCAGCCGCAGGTTGCGGACGTCGCCGACGAAGATCCGGCCGCCCGGGGCGAGCAGGGCCGTGCAGCGGCGCAGCACGTCGAGGAGGTATCCGGCGCTCGGGAAGTACTGGGCGACGGAGTTGATGACGATCGTGTCGAAGCGTCCCTCGGGCAGCCCGCCGAGGTCGTGGGCGGGCTGGGCGCGCAGCTCGACCTTGGCGGCCAGACCGGGCCGGTCCTGGAGGGAGGCCCGGAGCGCGGCGACGGCCTCCTCGGACAGGTCGAGGCCCCAGTAGGACTCACACGCGGGGGCGAGCCGGGACAGGAGCAGGCCGCTGCCCACCCCGATCTCCAGGAGGTGGCGGGGGCCGAGCCCGGCGATCCGCGCGACCGTCGCGTCCCGCCACTCGCGCATCTCGGGCAGCGGGATGGGCGTGCCGTCGTAGCTGCTGTTCCAGCCGGTGAAGTTCTCCTCGGGCCGCTCGGCGCTCCCCGCCCGGTAGAGGAGTTCGTGCAGGTCCTTCCATTCGGCGACGGTGGCCTGCTCGTCCTCCTCGTCGCGGTGCGCGGGTGTTGCGGCGGGCACCACGTACGCGGTGAGCCGCCGGTCCCCCGTACGGTCCTCGCGTACGATCACGGCCGCCTGCCCGACGGCGGGGTGACGGGCCAGCACGGACTCGATCTCCCCGGGTTCGATCCGGTGGCCGCGCACCTTGACCTGCTCGTCGACCCGGCCCAGGAAGTCGAGCCGGCCGTCGTCGAGCCACCGGACCAGGTCGCCGGTCCGGTACATCCGCTCGCCGTCGTCGCCGAACGGATCGGCGACGAAGCGCTCCGCCGTCAGCCCGGGGCGGCCGAGGTAGCCGCGGGCCAGTCCGGGACCGCTCAGGTACAGCTCACCCGGGGTCCCCTGCGGGACGGGGCGCAGCGCGTCGTCCAGGACGTACGCGCGGGTGCCCGGGTCGGGACGGCCGATCGGCACGGAGCCGCCGGGCGCGGCCGGGTCGCACTCCCCCAGTGTCGAGTTCACCGTCGCCTCGGTCGGCCCGTAGGCGTTGAACATCCGGCGCCCCGCACCCCAGCGGGCGACCAGCTCGGGCGAGACGCGCTCGGTGCCGGCCAGCAGGATGCCGGGCGGCAGGTCGAGGCCGGGCGGCAGTGCCGCCAGCAGCGCGGGCGGCAGGATCATGAAGTTGACGGCGTTCGCCCAGGCGTACTCGGTCAGCTCCGGGCCCGGCACCCTGCGCTCGGACGGGACGACCACGAGCCGTCCGCCGGACAGCAGCGCCAGGCACAGGTCCCAGAACGCGACGTCGAAGCTCGGTGAGGCGAACTGGAGCACCCGGATGCCGTCGCCCGCGCCGAAGCGCTCGCGCTGGGTGGAGACGAGTTTGGCCACTCCGGCGTGGGAGAGCTGGACGCCCTTGGGCCGCCCGGTCGAGCCGGACGTGTAGATGACGTACGCGGTGCCCAGCACGTGCGGCGTCACGGCGGGCGCGGTGCCGGGCAGGCGCCGCAGCTCCGCGACGACCTCCGGAGCGTCCAGCGCCACGACCGGCAGCGTCGTGAACGCCCCGGCGCCGGCCTCGGTGGTCACCGCACAGGCCGGGCGCGCGTCGTCCAGCATGTAGGCGATGCGTTCGGCCGGATGGTCCAGGTCGAGGGGCAGGTACGCGGCGCCCGCCTTGAGCACGGCGAGCTCCGCGACGATGAGGTCGGCCGAGCGCGGGACCGCCAGCGCCACGACGCGCTCCGGCCCGGCGCCGCGCGCCGCCAGCGCGTGCGCGAGGCGGTTGGCCCGAGCGTCCAGCTCCCGGTAGGTCAGCGTGAGGTCCTCGTGGACCACCGCGATCGCGTCCGGCGCGCGGCGGACCTGCTCGGCGAACAGGTCGGGCAGGGTCGCGGGGGCGACGACACAGGGACCGCCGTCCCAGGCCTCACTGATCCACATCGTTCGTGCAGCTCCTGAGGCTCTGGGCCGGACGCGGCCGGATCGATCAACCGGCTCGACACTAAGGTAAGCCTTACCTAAGAACAACCCTCTTCTTTCGGATTTCTTAGGTGACCCTTACCTCATTCGCCCACGGGTGCGGCGACGTGGTGACGGCTGATGGGGATCACGAGCGGGGTGCCGCTGACGGGGTCGGTCGTGACCTGGCACCGCAGGTCGAAGACGTCCTCGACGGTCGCGGCCGTGATGACGTCCGCGGGGTCGCCCTCCGCGACGATCCGGCCGGACTTCATCGCGACCATGTGGTCGGCGTAGCGGCACGCCTGGTTCAGGTCGTGCAGGACCATCACGATGGTCCTGCCCTCACGCTGGTTCAGGTCGGTGACCAGGTCGAGAACGTCGATCTGGTGCGCCATGTCGAGGTAGGTGGTCGGCTCGTCGAGCAGCAGCACCTGGGTGCCCTGGGCCATCGCCATCGCGATCCACGCGCGCTGCCGCTGCCCGCCCGACAGTTCGTCGACGGAACGGCCGGCCAGGTCGGTGATGCCAGTCGCCGCCAGCGCGGCGTACACCGCGCTCTGGTCTGCCTTCGACCACTGCCGCCACCAGGTCTGGTGGGGCGAGCGACCGCGGCTGACCAGGTCGAGGACGGTCAGCCCGTCGGGTGCGACCGGACCCTGCGGGAGGATGCCCAGCCGCTGCGCCAGCTCCCGGGTCGGGATGGACCTCAGCGCACGGCCGTCCAACCGGACCGTCCCGTGCCGGGGCGCGAGCAGCCGTGCCAGCGCGCGGAGCAGGGTGGACTTGCCGCACGCGTTGGCGCCGACGATGGCGGTGATCCGCCCGGGGGGCACGACCAGGTCGAGGTCGGTCACCACGGGCGCGCCGTCGTAGGCCAGGCTCAGACCGTTCGCGCGCAGGTCCGGGGCGGGTGTCTCCATGTTCAGCCTCCTGAGCCCGCGCGGTTGGCGCGGATGAGCAGCCAGAGCAGCACGGGCGCGCCCAGCACTCCGGTGACGATCCCGACGGGCAGCTCCGTACCGGGAATGAGGGTCCGCGCGACCAGGTCGGAGCCGGCCACGACCAGTCCCCCGGTCACCGCCGAGGTGATGGGCGGCGGCCAGGCGGTGCCCGCCAGCCGCTGGGCGATCTGCGGGGCCATCAGCGCCACGAAGGCGATCGGCCCCGCCGCGGCCGTACCGAACGCGATCAGGCCCACGCCGGCCACCATCAGTCCCAGCCGGACCCACTGCACGGGGGTGCCCAGTCCCCCGGCGACGTCGTCACCGAGCTGGAGCGTACGCATCAGGCGGCCGAGCCCCAGGGCGACCGGCACCAGCACCGCCAGGGCGAGCGCGAGCGGCGCGGCCTGGTCCCAGCCCCGGCCGTTGAGGTTGCCGACCAGCCAGCCGAGCGCGGCCTGGGCCTGGAACTCCCCGCCACGGGCGATGAGGTAGTCGGTCGCGCTCGTGCACATCCACGACACCCCGATGCCGACCAGGATGATGCGGTATCCGGTGGTGCCGCCACGCCAGGCCAGCGCGTACACCAGCAGCGCGCTGGCCAGCCCGCCGAGCAGCCCGAGCGTCTGCAGGCCCAGGCCGCCGTCCCAGCCGAGCATGATGGCCGCGACGACGGCCGTACCCGATCCCTCGGTCAGCCCGATCACGTCCGGGCTGGCCATCGGGTTGCGGGTCATGGTCTGGAAGAGCGCGCCGGACAGGGCGAAGGCGACGCCGACGAGCAGCCCGGTGACGACCCGCGGCATCCGCAGCTCCCGGATGATCAGGACGTTCCCCGGATCGCCGGTCCCGGCGACGGCCTTGACGACATCGACCAGCCCGATCGAGAAGTCCCCGACCGACAGGCTCACGCACACGACCAGGAACGTCGCGGCCGTCAGGCCCAGGCACACCGCGATCAGCCGGGGGCGCAGCAGACCGGAGACCGGCGGCAGCGCGAACCGGAAGTACCGCGGAACCGGCACCTCGCGTGCGGTCACGGCTCACACCTCCGCTAGACGACGGCGGCGGACCATCGCGATGAAGAACGGACCGCCGAGGAACGCGATCAGGACACCCGCCTGGATCTCGATCGGCCGGTCGACCATCCGGCCGAGGATGTCGGCGGCCAGCAGGAGACCGGGAGCGATGAGCGCCGACAGCGGCAGCAGCCAGCGATGGTCCGGGCCCAGACCGGCCCACTGGGCCAGCACCCGTGCGACGTGCGGGACGACCAGGCCGAGGAAGACGATCGGGCCGATCGTCGCGACCGCCGCGCCGGTCAGCAGCGTCACGGCCACCACGCCCTGGACCCTGACCAGCCCCGGTCGCCGCCCGAGCGCGGCGGCGACGTCCTCGCCGAGCGCCAGGCTGTTGAGCGCGGGCGCGCACGCGATCGCCAGGACGGCCCCGACGCCGATGAACGGCAGGACGGCCAGCACCGTGGCGCCGTTCTGGTCGCCGAGCGAGCCGGCGGACCAGAACCGGTAGCGGTTGAGCGCGTCCGAGTCGGTGAGCACGATCGCGCTGGTGAGAGAGGACAGCAGCGCGCTCACCGCCACGCCCGCCAGGGCCAGCTTCACCGGGGTCAGCCCCGACCTGCCGAGCCTGCCGAGCAGGTAGACGACCACGCTGGCCAGCAGCGCGCCGGCAAAGGCGAACCAGACGTACCCGTACAGGGTGCCCAGGCCGAGCACGCCGACGGCGATCACGACCCCGAACCCGCCGCCGGCGGTCACCCCGAGCAGCCCGGGGTCGGCCAGCGGGTTGCGGGTGAGCGCCTGCATGAGCGCACCGGACAGGCCGAGTGCCGCTCCGGCGACGAGGCCGAGCGCGGTGCGGGGCACCCGGACCGACCAGATCACGTTGTCGACCGCGGTGCTTTCGCGGTGGCCGATGAGGGCGCCCGCGACCTGGCCGAACGGCACGTTCAGCGCGCCGAAGGCCAGGGAGAGCAGGCAGAGCAGGGCCAGGCCGGCGATGAGCGCGGCCAGCAGGAGGACCGGGCGCCCGGCGCCGGCCCGTACGTGCGTCTCCACGTTCAGTTCGCGGGCTGCTCGACCTTGGTGGCCGGATCTCCGTCGACGGCCGCCTTGAGCTGGGGGACCAGCCGGTCGAGCAGGTACGGGAGGCTCAGCACGGTCACGAAGGAGTACGCGATCCCGTACGGGGTGTCCTCTCCGACGGCGATCTCGCGCCCCTGCTTGACCACGTTCAGGTCGGCGTAGAGCTTGTCCGCGTGCAGCTTGGGCGCGTCCTTGGCCACGTTGGACACGGACCAGACGACGACCTGCTGGTCGAGCAGGTCCGTACGCTCCTTGCTGATGCTGGCGCCGAACTTGTCACCGATCAGCTTGTCCAGGTCGGCGGGCAGCGTGAATCCGAGCGACGCGAGGTTCCGCGATCTCGGGTCCTGGCTGCCGTAGACGAAGTAGCCCTCATACGGGGTGGCGGTGACGGCCGTCTTGCCCTTGAACTCCGGGTTGTCGTCTCTGATCTGGGTGAACCTCTGCTCGACACCCGAGACCAGCTTGTCGGCCTCACCCACCTTGCCGAGTGCCTGGCCGATCGTCTTGGTCTGCACCTCCCACGGAACGCCGAAGTCGTTGTACTGCTTCGGCTGGGCGACGACCGGCGCGAACTTCGACAGCGTCTGGTACTGCTTCTTGGTCAGCCCCCCGTACACCGCGAGGATCAGGTCCGGCCGGAGGGCCGCGATCTTTTCGACCTGCGGACCCGTTCCGGTGTCCTTGAGCACGGTCGGCAGCGGGGCGCCGTGGAGCCTGTCCTTGGCCCAGGGACCGATCGCGCCGGAGAATCCGCCGAACCACTCGGTGGTGCCGACGGGCACCTTGCCCAGCGCCAGCACGGCGTCCTGGTCGGTGAGCCCGACCGTCACGATCCGCTTCGGCTCCGCCTTGATCGTCGTCGCACCGAACTTGTGCGCGATGGTCACGGGAAACGCGCCACCCGCGGAACCCGTCGCGGCCGGCGACGCGGCCTTGCCGGACCCGCAGGCCGTGACCAGGCCGAGGGTGAGGAGAAGCGAGGCGAGCGCCGCGAGCGACCTCGTGCGTCTGGGGGCCTGGAGCATGGGGGATTCCTTCGTCCGGGGTCCACCTGAGGCCGTCGCTCCCGCGCCGGGGCCTGTTGCCACACCTCAGGATAGGCTTACCTAACTTAGGGCAGCCTAGCCTAAGCTTTCCCTCGGAAACAGCCAGCCTCATCCGTCCGCCGCCGACCGTCCTGCCGTGCCGCGAAGGTGGTGGTGACGTCCGCGGCGCCGCGCCGACCGTGGAGGCGGATCAGTGCGACACCGCCGATACTGATCATTCCGCCGATGATCTCGACGACGGTCGGGACCTCGCCGAGCCAGGCGAATGAGGCCGCGATCGCGATGGCCGGGACGAGGTAGAGCGCCGCCGTCGCGGCCGCCACTGTGGACCGCGACACGGCATACCCCCAGGTCACGAAGCCCACAGCGCTCGGTAGCAGGCCGAGCAGCAGGACGGACACCGACGACGCCACCGAGGCCGTCGGCAGGTGCTCGAACGCGGCCGGCGCCAGTGGTGCCAGGAAGACCGTGCCGCTCCACATGCTGTAGCACGCGACCTCGACCGCCGAGTAGCGACGCAGCAGGGGCTTGCTCGCGAAGTGGTACACACCCTGGACCAGCGCGGCGGCGAGCACGACCCATGCCGCGGCCGTATATCCGGCCTTGCCGCCCGCCACAGCGATCAGGACGCTGCCGGCGATCGCCACCACACTGCCGAGCACCACGCGGCGGGAGAGGCGCTCGCCGAGGAACGCCGCCGCGAGCACGACGCTGAAGACCGGCGCGATGCTCACCAGCAGGCTCGCCGTGCCGGCCGGGACACACACCTCACCCCAGTTCAGCAGGACCTGGTAGGCGCTCATGCCGGCGAGACCGCACAGAGCGATCAGCGGAAGGTCCCTGGAGGCAGGGACACGGACCTTCAGTATCGGCGCCGCCGATGCCAGCGCCACAGACGCGACGAACAGGCGCAGGAAGGAAAGGCCGGCAACGCCGTAGCCGTCGAGGGCGCTTTTGATCGCGGGAAAGGCCGACGCCCAGAGCACGGCCGTGGTCGCGAGGGCGGTCATCGTCGGCGCCCGGCCGTGGGGCCGACGCGGCGCTTGGTCTTTCGTCATCCACCCATCGTCCGGGCTACCATTGATAAGGTCCAGTTACGATTTCTGCCGTATATGCAAAGGAGCGCTTATGCTTGACGTGCGGCGTCTGTCGCTCCTTCGAGAGTTCGCGAACCGTGGCACGGTCAGCGCGACGGCCGAAGCGCTGCATCTGACCGGGCCGGCCGTGTCACAGCAGCTGGCCGTGCTCGAACGCGAGGCGGGCGTCCCGCTCCTGGAGCGGACCGGCCGGACCCTGTCCCTGACCGCGGCCGGGCATGTTCTGGTGGCACACGCCGAGGTGCTCATGGGCAATGTCGCTCAGGCCGAGTCGGATCTGGCCGCGTTGCGGGGTGGCACGCTCGGGACCGTGCGCATCGGCGCGTTCCCGTCCGCCGCCCGCGCCGTGGTCTCCCGGCTGTGGTCGGCGACCCCTGCCGACGGAGTACGCCAGGCGCCGAGCCTGCGGCTGGTCGAGCAGGAGCCCGAACTCTCCATCGCCGCCCTGATGCGCAATGACGTCGACCTGGCGGTCGTGCACGCGTACACGCTGCTTCCCCGCGACCTGCCGGCCTGCGACGCCACGCACCTGCTCGACGACCAGGTGGTGCTGGCACTGCATCCGGCGGACGCGGCACGCCGCGGCTTGGAGACCGGCCGCCCCGCCCGGTTGACCGAGTTCGCCGAATCGGACTGGCTGGTCCCCGGACCGGAGACGTCCTGCCACGAAATGATCCAGCGCGCGTGCGGAGCCGCGGGATTCGTGGTGCACCCGATCGCACACGCCACAGACTTCTCCGTACTGACCGCGCTGGTCGAGGCCGGCGCCGGAGTCGCCCTGATCCCCCGCCTGGCCCTGCCCGAGGGCCCACTCGAGATCAGCCTGCACCCACTGACCCGGCCCGTGACCCGAACCGTGAGCGCACTCACCCGAGCCGGCGAGTCACGCCGCCCGGAGCTCCGCCACACACTCGACGCCCTCCAGGAGGCGGCCGCGAACTACCTCACCCGCGCCCGGGAGGCCGGCCCATAGTCGGAAGGACGGCGCCTTTCTCCTTGGCGGACAATGACCGGAATCCTTTCGGTCAGGCGTCGGTCGGGTAGAGGAAGCGCCGCACGCGGTGCCGCCTTCTCCAGCGTTCCCTCCATTCGAGGTCGACTTCCATGTCGGGTACGACGCGATCCCTGATGGTCACCGGCAAATACATGTTCTGACCTGGTTGGATCTCCGCGATGGGCTCATCGGCACGACAGCCACAGACCCCCGCGAGAGTGGAGAGCTCGCCCCTTTGACCGGCTGGATCATTCGGGCGTTCGGCGAAATGCAGGAAGGTCACCTTGGTGCCCCGGGCGATCGCCGGTCCCCGGTTCTCGATCTCGATCACATAGCGGGTCGCAGTCGCAGGGCGGCCATTAAGGATGTTTTCGTCCTTGACGCGACGTAGGTAGACCCGAACATCGGCCCGGCGTTTCTTCCAAACGGTCTCGCCGAAGGTGTAAGTGCTGATTACCAGGGCGGTGAGCGCTGCGCCATCCGAGAGGACACCCATGAACTCTCAGGGTAGTCGCCGCGATGCCGTCCGCCCATGCCGCCGGGGTGGCGGTTCGGACGGGAGGCCGGCACGACGAGGTACGGCTCCGACCTGACGGCGCCCGGCACCCGGCGGCGGATGCCCGCCGCTGACATGACCCTCGGGCCGGGACGTCTCGTTCCGGCCCGAGGGTCCACGCCGCCGCGGTCGGCCATGCCGCGCGGTTACGCCGCTCCGAAAAGGGTCCGGAATACGCGCTGACCACGCTAAATGAACGGCCGGCACTTCCAGCGCGACGTATGGCGTTCGCGTCGCCCGGATATGCCGCGGGCAATTCCGCCACAACACCCTCGGCGGAGTCTTGACGGCGGAGCTCGGACGCCTGTGAAATGTCACAGTTCACAGGGAAAAGGACGCCCTTGAGAAGTCACCGAAGCCCCTCCGGCGCGACGGCAGGTGACGTCGTGCCCCCGCCTCATCGCGGACGGCCGCGACGACCCGAACAAACGCACGACACGATGCCCCGGCATCGCCGGTTCTCCGCCCCCAACTCTCATCGGAGACGTGATGAAAAAAGCAGCGCTCGGCGTGGCCCTGACGGTGACCGCCCTGGTCACCTCCGCCTGTGGCCAGGGAATTCTCGGCGGCGACAGTAAGAAGGACAAGGGCCCGATCCTGCTCGGCATGGACATTCCGCTGTCCGGCAGCAGCGCCGACATCGGCCCGTACATGAAGAACGGCGGCCAGCTCGCCATCGACGAGCTCAACGCCAAAGGAGGGGTGCTCGGCCGCAAGCTGCAACTGCGGGCCGAGGACGACGCGTGCGACCCGAAGACGGCGGTCGCCGCGGCGAACAAGCTCGTCGCGGCCGGGATCACCGTGTCGGTGGGCGGTTACTGCTCGGGGGCCACGCTGCCGACCCTGCCGGTCTTCGACCGTGCCAAGATCCCGATGGTCATCCCGGCGGCCAACTCCACCGAGCTCGTCGCGCAGAAGCTCAAGCACGTCTTCCTGGTCAACGGCACCGGCGACCAGCAGGCCGCCGCCGCGATCGCGTGGCTGACCAAGAGCGGCGCCAAGAAGGTCGCGGTCCTGGACGACAACACGTCCTACTCCAAGGACATCGCGGTACGCACCGGGGCCGCGCTCGACAAGCCGGGCGCGCCGGACAAGACCTCGCTGGACGCGGTGACCCCGGGCGAGAGCGACTACTCCGCCACCGTCACGAACGTCCTGAAGGGCAAGCCCGACTTCGTCTACTGGACCGGGTACTACCAGGAGGGCGGCCTCATCCTGCGCCAGCTCCGCCAGGCCGGGTACACGGGCAAGTTCATGGTCGGCGACGGGTCGGTGGACACCAAGCTGGTCAAGATCGCCGGTGACAAGGCCGCCGAGGGCACGTACGCCACGATGACGCAGACCCCTGACACGATCCAGGGCGCCCAGGGCTGGATCGCGAACTACAAGCAGAAGTTCGGCGCCGAGCCCGGTCCGTACTCCACGCAGGCCTACGACGCCGTACGCGTGGCCGCCGAGGCCATCAAGAACGCCGACAGCACCGACGGCGACAAGATCGTCACGGCGCTGGAGGGCATCAACGGCTTCCCGCTGTTCTCCGGGCCGCTGAAGTTCACCCCGCAGCACACGCTGACCAGCGGCGGCTTCGTGATCCTCGTCGTCAAGAACGGCAAGTTCACGCTCCAGGACGCGCTGAAGTAGACGTGACCCAACTCATCTGGAACGGGCTGTTCGTCGGCTCCTTCTACGCCCTGGTCGCACTGGGCTACAGCATGGTCTACGGGATCATCAAGCTGCTCAACTTCGCCCACGGCGACCTGTACATGCTGGGAGCGTTCAGCGGTTTCGCGATGCTCGGCGCGATGGGCGGGCTGGTCAAGTCCTCCTCGCTCGTCGCGCTGCTCGTGGTGCTCGTCCTGACGATGCTCGCGACCGGCCTGTCCGGAATCGTCATCGAGCGGGTGGCCTACCGCCCGCTGCGCGGCGCGCCCCGGCTCTCCCTCCTGATCACCGCGGTGGGCGCGTCGTTCGCGCTGGAGTACGGCACCCGCATCGTGGCCGGGCCCAACCCGAAGGTCTATCCGGTACGGCTGAACGGCACGTCGCTCAACGTGCTGGGTGCCCGCGTCACGCTCCAGCAGCTCGCCCTGATGGCCCTCTCCGTCGTGCTGATGGTGGCGCTGAACCTCCTCATCACGCGGACGCGCGAGGGCCGGGCCATGCGGGCGATCGCGCTGGACCCGCGCGCCGCCCTGCTCATGGGCATCGACGTGGACAAGGTGATCGCGCGGACCTTCTTCATCGGCTCCGCACTGGCCGGCGCCGCGGGCGTCATGGCCGGCGGGTACTACGGGAAGATCGATTTTCTGATGGGCTTCATCATCGGGCTCAAGGCGTTCACCGCGGCCGTGATCGGCGGCATCGGCAACATCCCCGGCACGATGCTGGGCGGCCTCGTACTCGGCCTGCTGGAGTCGTTCGGCACACACTGGGTGGGCGGCCAGTGGCGCGACGTCTTCGCCTTCGGCTTCCTGATCCTCTTCCTGGCCGTGCGGCCCACCGGCCTGCTCGGCGAACGCGTGACGGAGCGGGTGTGAGATGACGGTCGCGGATCCGCCGGTGAAGCCGGTGAAGGGCCGGGGGCCGACGTTCATCACGCGGTTCCTGCAGAGCCGCCATCTCGGCTGGGCGGGCCTCGCGGTCGGGCTGCTCGCGCCGTTCGTCATCGCGACGCCGTACGCGATGAGCGTCATGACCAGCGCGCTCGTCTTCGTGATGCTCGCCGTCGGGCTGAACATCGTGGTCGGCTACTGCGGCCTGCTCGACCTGGGGTACGCCGCGTTCTTCGCGGTCGGCGCGTACACGAGCGGTGTGCTGTCCACCCGGCTGCACTGGCCGCTCGTCGCGACGGTGCCGTTCGTGATCATCGTGACGCTGGTCGCCGGCATCGTCATCGGCGGTCCCACCCTGCGGCTGCGCAGCGACTACCTGGCCATCGTCACCCTCGGCTTCGGGGAGATCATCCGGATCATCGCCAACAACCTCGACGTCACCGGCGGACCGGACGGCATCTACGGGATCCCCGGGCTGTTCGGGGACGCCGTGACCGATCCGGTGGTCTTCTACTACGCCGTGCTGGTGGTCGTGGCCGTCGCGGTGCTGCTGGCCGGCCGCCTGGGCGCGTCCCGCATCGGCCGCGCCTGGCGGTTCGTCCGCGAGGACGAGGACGCGGCCGAGGCGATGGGCGTGCACACCTACAAGGTCAAACTGGCCGCGTACATGGCCGGAGCGGTGTGGGGCGGCCTCGCCGGGGTGCTGTTCGCCTCCCAGCTCTCGGCGATCTCGCCGGCGAGCTTCACCTTCCTGCAGTCCGCGCTGGTGCTGATGGCGGTCGTGCTCGGCGGCATGGGCTCGACACCGGGCGTGGTGCTCGGCGCGATCGTGGTCAGTCTCCTGCCGGAGATCCTGCGCGGCCTGGCCGACTACCGGTTCTTCGCGTTCGGCGTACTGCTGATCATCGCGATGATCGCCCGGCCACAGGGCCTGTGGCCCCATCGATCGAGGGAGCGGTGATGCTGGACGTCGAGGACCTGAGGCTGAGCTTCGGCGGCGTACACGCCGTGGACGGGCTCACCTTCCAGCTCGGAGCGGGCGAGATCGTCTCGGTCATCGGCCCGAACGGCGCGGGCAAGACGTCGGTGTTCAACTGCGTCACCGGCTTCTACAAGCCGACCTCCGGCCGGATCAGGCTGAACGGCACCGACGTGACCGGCCGCCGTCCGTCGTCGATCACGGCGCAGGGCATCGCGCGTACCTTCCAGAACCTGCGGCTCTTCGGCGAGATGTCGGTGCTGGACAACGTGCGGGCCGGCACGCACCTGTGGTTGCGGCAACGGGTCGCGGACGCGCTGCTGCACACACCTCGCTACCGGCGCACCGAGCGTGAGGCCACCGAGGAGTCGGACAAGTGGCTCGACTTCGTGAAGCTGCGCGGCGACCGTGGCGGGCTCGTCCGCAACCTGCCGTACGGAGAGCAGCGCCGGGTGGAGATCGCGCGGGCGCTGGCCCGGCGTCCGGAGCTGCTGCTGCTCGACGAGCCCGCGGCCGGCCTCAACCACGGGGAGAAGGCCGAGCTCCTCGACCTCATCCGCCGGATCCGCGACCTCGGCATCACGATCGCGCTCATCGAGCACGACATGGGCCTGGTCATGGAGGTGTCGGACCGGGTGGTGGTGCTCAACTTCGGGAAGGAGATCGCCGACGGCACGCCCGACGAGGTACGCGGCGATCCGGCCGTGATCGAGGCCTACCTTGGACGCGACGCCGACGAGGCCGAGGTCGAGGCGGCACGAGAGGAGGTCAGCGGTGCTCGAGGTGAGTGAGCTGGAGGTGGCGTACGGCGGGGTTCGTGCCCTGCGCGGTCTGTCGCTGACCGTGGGCGAGGGCGAGATCGTCGCGCTGCTGGGCAACAACGGCGCGGGCAAGACGACGACGCTGTCGGCGGTATCCGGCCTGGTACGGCCCGCCTCCGGCCGCATCACGTACGAGGGCGACGACATCACGCGCGCCGCTCCCCCGAAGATCGTCGCTCGCGGGCTGGTGCATGTGCCGGAAGGCCGCCGGATCTTCAGCACGCTCAGCGTGCACGAGAACCTCATGCTCGGCGGTTACCTCGTACGCGACGCCAAGGAGCTGTCCCGGCGTACCGGACGGGTGTACGCGCTGATGCCCAAGCTCGCCGAGCGGCGTGACCAGCAGGGCGGCACGCTGTCCGGCGGAGAGCAGCAGCTGCTCGCGATCGGGCGGGCGCTCGTGGCCGGGCCGAGGCTGCTCATGCTGGACGAGCCGTCGATGGGGCTCGCGCCGCTGGTCGTCGCGGCCGTGATGGACGTCATCCGTGAGATCAACGAGGCCGGCACCGCGGTGCTCCTGGTCGAGCAGAACGCCAAGGCCGCGCTCAAGATCGCGCATCGCGGCTACGTCATCGAGAACGGCCGGCATATGCTCGACGGGCCCGCGGGCGAGCTGGCCGCCGACACGCGCGTGGTCGAGGCCTACCTCGGCGGTGTCGCGTGATCGAGACCGTCGACTACCACAGCGCCGGCGAGCCGTTCCGGATCGTGCTGTCCGGCGTACCGGAGCTGCCCGGCGCCACCGTACGCGCGCGGCGGGCGGCGGTCTCCGAGGAGGCCGACGCCGTACGCCGTCTGGTGTGCCACGAGCCGCGCGGCCACGCCGACATGTACGGCTGCTTCCTCGTGCCGCCGGACGACGACGGCGCGCACTTCGGCGTGCTGTTCTGGCACAAGGACGGCTACTCCACGGCCTGCGGGCACGGGACCATCGCACTCGGTGCCTGGGCGGTGGAGTACGGGCGGGTCACCGCCGCGCCCGACGGGGAGACCGAGGTCGTCATCGACGTGCCGTCAGGCCGCGTGACCGCGCGGGTGCGCCGCGCGGCGGGCCGGCTCGTGTCCGTGTCCTTCCGCAACGTCCCGTCGTATGTCCTGGCGCGCGACGTGCCGTACGGGTCGGCGCGCGTGGACGTCTCCTACGGCGGGGCCGTGTACGTCTCGGTGCGCGCCGGTGACCTCGGCCTGTCCGTGACGCCGGACGCGCTGCCCGAGCTGATCGCGGCGGGCCGCGCGGTCAAGGCCGCGCTCACACCCCTGGTCGACCATCCCGACGGCATCTACGGCACGATCCTGTACGACGAGCTGCCGGACACGCCGGAGGGGCCGCACCAGCGCAACGTCACGGTCTTCGCCGACGGGCAGGTCGACCGGTCACCGTGTGGTTCGGGCACGTCCGCGCGGCTCGCGCTGCTCTCCCCCGACGGCGTGCTGACCCACGACTCGATCGTCGGCAGCCGCTTCCTGGGCCGCATCGGCGGCCGTACGGAGGCCGGCGTCGTCACCGAGATCGAGGGCACGGCGTACCGGACGGGTGAGCACCGGTTCACCCTCGACCCGGATGACACTCTCGGCACCGGGTTCGTCCTGCGGTGATCAACGTCGAGGCGCTGCCCACCGAGGCCGAGGCGGCCGACCTCCTCGAACGGGCGCTGCGGTCGGGCCTGGACCCCGAGTCCGGCCCGGCACGGTCCGTCGCGGACGTCCCGGCCGGCCAGATCCTCCTCATGCCCGCCGCGGTGCACGGGTACGCGGGCGTGAAGATCGCCACGGTGGCGCCCGGCAACCGCGACCTGCCCCGGATCCAGGGCGTCTACCTGCTGCTCGACGGGCGGACTCTCGCGCCGATCGCTCTCCTGGACGGTGTGGCGCTGACCGCGATCCGTACTCCGGCGGTGTCCGCGCTGGCCGTACGCCACCTCGCCGCGGCGGACGCGAGCCACCTGGTCGTCTTCGGCACCGGCCCGCAGGCGTGGGGGCACGTCCGCGCGCTGTGCGCCGTACGGCCGGTCGAGCGCGTGACGGTCGTGGGGCGCGGCGGCACGGGCGAGTTCGTGGCGCGGTGCCGGGCGTCGGGCCTGGACGCCTCGGCGGGCACACCGGACGCGGTGGCGGGCGCGGACATCGTCGCGTGCTGCACGACCGCACGCGAGCCCCTCTTCCCCGGAGACCTCGTGCCCGCGCACGCCGTCGTGGTCGCGGTCGGCTCGCACGAGCCGGGCGCGCGGGAGGTCGACGGCGTCCTCGTCGCGCGCTCGGAGGTGTTCGTGGAGTCGCGGGCGGCGGCGCTGCGCGAGGCGGGCGACCTGATCATCCCCGGGGTGACGCGTCCCCCGGCCAACCTGGCCGAGCTGGTGACCGGGACGCCGCGGACCGGCTCCGGCCGCCCGCGCTTGTTCAAGAGCGTCGGCATGGCCTGGGAGGACCTCGTCGTCGCCGTGGCGGCCTACGAGAGGATGAAGGGGTGAGCGAGCTGAACCTGCCGTCGCTGGCGACACGGCAGAACGTCCGTGACCAGATCGCGCAGGCACTCCGCGCCTCGCTGGTCGCCGGCGAGATGAGGCCCGGCGTCGTCTACTCCGCGCCGACCCTGGCCGAGCGGTTCGGCGTCTCACCCACGCCGGTACGCGAGGCGATGTTGGACCTGGTCAAGGAGGGCCTGGTCACCGCGGTGCGCAACAAGGGCTTCCGGGTGACCGAGCTGTCCGACCGGGACCTGGACGAGATCACCGAGGTACGCGCGCTGATCGAGGTGCCGACCGTGGGCCGCGTCGCCGCCTCCCCCGAGGGCGCCGAGGAGCTGCGCCCGCTCGCCGAGGCCGTCGTGGCCGCGGCCGAACGCCGCGACATCCTCGGCTACATCGAGGCCGACCAGGTCTTCCACCTGGAGCTGCTCGCGCTCGCCGGCAACGCCCATCTCGTCGAGGTGGTCCGCGAGCTGCGGCATCGCTCCCGCCTGTACGGAGTGCCCAGCCTGGCCGAACGCGGCGAGCTCCTTCCCTCGGCGCGCGAGCACCTCCAGCTCCTCGACCTCGTGATCGGCAACGACGCCGAGGCGGCGGAGACGCTGATGCGCCACCACCTCCGGCACGTCCGCGGCATCTGGGCCACCCCGCCGAGGACCGGTCGGTAGCCGGCGCGTCCGCCGTTGATGCCCTTCACCGGGGGATATGACACCGCGTCACCCCCCGTTGGCGGATATGTGAGGAGCGGCCAGCGGCGAGCGGCTAAGATCACCGAAAGGCTGGAAGGGGTGAGACATGACCGACACGCCCTGGCATGCTCTGGCCGGAGTCGACACGAGCACTCCCAACATCGCTCGTATGAACGACTACTTCCTCGGGGGCAAGGACAACTTCGCCGCCGACCGGGAGGCGGCCGACCAGGTGCTCGCCATCGCTCCGGAGATCAAGGAGATGACCGAGGAGAACCGCGACTTCCTCGGCCGCATGGTGCGCTACCTCGGCTCACAGGGCATCCGGCAGTTCGTCGACATCGGCTCCGGCCTGCCCACCCAGCGCAACACGCACGAGGTCGCCCGCGCCCAGGCCCCCGACGCCCGTGTCGTCTACGTCGACAGCGATCCCGTCGTCCTGTCCCACGCGCGTGCGCTCCTCGTCGACAGCGCCCAGACCTCGGTGCTCGAGGGCGACATCATGCATCCGGCCGAGCTGCTCGACGCGTGCCGGGAGCGCGATCTCATCGACCTCGACGAACCCGTGGCCGTTCTGATCTTCACCGCGCTGCACTTCATCCCGCATTCGGACGACCCGTTCAAGAGCGTCGCCTGGCTGCGCGACGCACTGCCGGACGGCAGTTACCTCGCCATCTCCCACGTCGTCTTCGACACGCGCCCGGACGCCGTGGACCCGATCGAGGACATCTACCGGGACATCCTCGGCCGTCCGGGCGAGAACGCCGCGCGTACGCGTGACGAGGTGCTCCCGTTCTTCGACGGGTTCGAGCTGGTGGATCCCGGTCTCGTCTACATCCGTGAGTGGCGTCCGGACAACCCTCTCAAGGCACAGCTGCCGAGGAAGGTCTGGATGGCCGGCGGCGTCGGCCGCAAGCCCTAGGTGCGGGTGGCCGGCCGCGCTGAGGTCGAGAAGGCCCCGGCGCGGTGTCAGAGGTTGGCGAAACCGGGGATGCCGGCCTTGATGCGTTCGAGTTCGCGCGCGTCGGAGATGCCCTGGAGGTCGTGGCGAGGGGTGTAGGGGGTCTCCAGGCGGCGGGCCTCCTCGTCGGTGATCTCGAGGTCGAGGGAGGCGACGGCGTCGTCGATCTGCTGGATCGTGCGAGCGCCGACGAGGGGAGCCGCGGCGACGGGGTTGCGGTGCAGCCAGGCGAGGGCGACCTGGGCGCGGGTGACGGCGCGCGCGCCGGCGATGGCGCCGACCTCGTCGGTGAATGGCGCGGTCGCCGTCGGCGTTGGCTTTGTAGAGCAGGTCGGCGTAGCCACCGTCGGCACGGCATGAGTCGCCTCGTCGACTCCGTGCCGGACGTCCTCGCCACCCGTACCCCGCTGGACGCGCTGCGGCAGTGGTTCACCACCCTCGCCGCCTACGTGCGCATCAAGCACGGCCTCGGCGAAGCACTGCATTCCGCCGCCGCGCAAGAGGTCGTCAGCGCCTCGTGGCCCCCCGTCACCGCCGCCGTCCGCCAGCTCCTCGACGCGTGCGAACGCGCCGGCGAGATACGCCCCGGCATCGACCCCGTCGACGTCATCATGCTCATGAGCTGCCTGTGGCGCACCCCCGACAACCCCGGCGGCGCCGCCCAAGCCGACCGCCTGCTGGAGCTGGCAATCGACGGCTTCCTTCCGTAGCCGGGGGCCGGCACACCGCCGTGCACCCCGGAGGCGGCTCATCCTGTCCCGCGCCGGCGGTCAGCCGCGCACGTGCAACCCGAAACCCGTACGGCCCGCGGGCTCCAGTCCCTCCTTCAGGTGCAGCGAGGGGATCTCGTAGTCACCGAAGTTCTGCGGCCGGAACGCGATCGGCCCGGTCGACTCCAACGTGAGCAGGCGCTCCTCCCATGCCTTGGCGACGTCCGGGTAGTCCGCACCGGTCATCCGGTCGGTGCCGTACAGCACGAACGGCGGCAGCACCTCGATGCCCGGGTAGTAGAGGATGCCGTGGTGGATCGGGAACAGCAGATCGTCGATGGGGCCGTTGATCCCGCGAGCGGCGTAATGCGACTCCGGGCCACCGGCGGTCACCGACAGCAGAGCCTTCCTGCCCGCGAGGGTGCCTTCGCCGAAGCGCTCGCCGTACCTGACGTCGCTGTGCTCGCCGACGCCGTACGCGAAGTGGTAGCTGAACACCCGGTCCACCCACCCTTTGAGGATCGCGGGCATCGAGTACCACCACAGCGGGAACTGGAAGATGATCGTGTCGGCCCACAGCAGCTTCTCCTGCTCCGCCAGGATGTCCGGGGTGAGCGTCCCGGCGTCGAAGGCCCGGCCCGAGTCAAGGGCGACCTTCAGCGGGCTCGAGGCGTCAGGGCCGTAGTCCGCGGCGTCCACGACCGCCTTCCAGTTCATCCCGTACAGGTCGCTCACCCGTACCTCGTGCCCGGCGGTCTCCAAGGTGGACACCGCGAGGTCCTTCAGCGAACCGTTGAGCGACTTCGGCTCCGGGTGGGCGTAGACGATCAGCGTCTTCATGACATCTCCTTCGGATCGGATGCCGTCGATTCTGGGCACTGCGGCGCCCGGCGTTCAGGGACGCTTCTTCCATCGGACGGGACTTCCTGGTAACCGCAGGGCCACTCTCACGGGCCCGCACTCAGCCCATACTTGAGGGCATGGACGATCTCGCGGGCTTCCTGCGTACCCGGCGTTCCCGTGTCGACCCGGCGGCCGCCGGCATCCCTGCCGACAGCCGCCGCAGAGTCGAGGGGCTGCGCCGCGAAGAGGTCGCGCACCTGTCCGGCGTCAGCGTCGACTACTACGTACGCCTCGAGCAGGGCCGCTCGACCCAGCCCTCCGAGCAGGTCCTCGACGCGCTCGCCGGCGTCCTCGGCCTCGACGAGACCGAACGCGGGCACCTCTACCGGCTCGCCCGCCAACGCCGCCGCCGCGCGAAGCCGCCGGGCGGGCGGGTCCGGCCGGAGCTGCTGCGCGTCCTCGACCTGGTCGCCGACGCACCCGCGCTGATCATGGACCATCGCATGGACGTGCTCGCCGGGAACCGCCTCGCCGGGCTCCTCTACGGCCGGCCGATCCCGGGCCTGAACACCGCGCGGCACATCTTCCTCGAGGAGGCCGAGCGCGGCCTCTACGCGGACTGGGAGAAATGCACCCTCGACGTGGTCGGGCACCTGCGCCTCGCCGCCGGCAAATATCCCGAGGACCCCCGCCTGGCCTCGCTCATCGGCGAGCTGGCGATGGGCAGCGAGCGCTTCCGCCGCCTGTGGGCCCGCGCGGACGTGCGCGCCCGCACCCATGGACGCAAGGTGTACCGGCACCCGCTGGTCGGACCGCTGGAACTGCACCAGGAGAACTTCGCGCCACCGGACGGGTCAGGCGTGGAGCTGCTGGTGCTGTCTGCCGCCCCCGGCAGCCCCGCCGAGGACGGGCTGCGCCTGCTCGCGGGCCTGGGCGCGGACACCGGTGACGCGCATCCTCCAGTCGGCGCTCAGGTCCGCGAGTAACACCCGGGGCGAGAGACCTACCCGGGGGTGTCCGGCCGGGACGGGGCGCCATGCCGGGCCAGGTCGGCGAGATACCGGGACACCGGGCCCAGGGTGAGCAGGCCGCTGCCCGCCCCGGCCAGCTCCCGGGCGGCGGGAGCGAGCTCGGCGTACGCGCGGTCGATCGTCTCCCGGTCCCCGATGGCGACGGCCGCCCGGGCGGCGAGGCACCACAGGGCCTCGAGCAGCAGGTCGCGTGGCGGCTCCGGGAGCCGGCGCAGCGCCGCCGCGGCCTCGCCGCGGCGGTCCTGGGCCAGGAGCACGAGCGGGCGGGCCCACGGCTCGTACGGTCCCCAGTCGGTGCCCTCGTCGGCAGGGGCGGGCCGCGCGTGCTGGAGGCGCAGGCACAGCAGGGTCAGCGGCAGCAGGCCACGCTGGAGTCCGGGCATGCCCGCGCCGTCCAGCCGCGCGGCGGCGGCCCGGTATGCCGCTTCCGCCTCGGCCTCTGGCGCCGGCCCGGCCGCGGCGAGCCGCAGTGCGCGGTAGCCGTCGGTGAAGACCCCCACCAGCGGCAGCTCGTGGCGTTCGGCCAGCCGGTCGGCGGCCGTCGCGTGCCGGTCGGCCGCCGCGAAGTCGGCGAGCGCGCCGCGGGCCTGGATCCGGATGAGGTGTCCGAGGATCTCGTACGTGACCAGGCCGTGCCGGGCGGAAAGGCCGACCAGCTCGGCGCCGATCTCGTCCCGGCGCGGGGCCAGGCCCGCGCGGTGGAAGGTCTGCATGAACACACCGTTGAGGGCGAACGCCAGCAGCGCGGGATCGTCCAGGCGACGGGCGATCTCCTCGGCCTGCCGGGCGGCCCGTGGCCCGCGCTCGGCGTGGGTGCCGCGTGACTCCAGGGCGATCGTGGCCAGCAGACGTGCCCGCGCCGCCTCGTGCACGCCGGCCGGGAGGGTGGCGAGCGTACGCTCGGCCGCCGCCACGACGCTCGCCGCCTGGCGTGGGTCGTCCGAGCGGGTCCAGATCGCCGGGACGTCGTACGTTCCGATCACCCGGGCCGTGAGCTCGGCGTCGCCGAGTTCCTCGGCCGCGGCGATGGCCGCCATGCGGTGCTGCCGGGCGGCCTCCAGGCCGGTGCCTCCGGTCACCGCGAGGTTCCGCAGCAGGCCCACCGTCGACTCCAGCCGGGCACGTGCTCCCGATGCCAGGCTGCGGTCGTAGGCGGCCGTCGTCTGTGCCCAGACCCGTGCCGCCGGCCCGCCCGGTCCGGGGGCGGCGTCGAGGTGGACGGCCTGGTGCAGGATGTCGTCCTCCAGGCCGCGCAGTCCCGGGCCCGGGTCCACTCCCAGCTGCTCGACCAGGAGTGTTCGCGCCCGGCGCAGCACGGCTAGGGCGTCGCCCTGGCGGCCGGTGCGGTACAGCGAGAGCGCCAGCAGCCGCCAGGCGTCCTCACGCCAGGGATGCTCGGTGACGTGCGCGTCCAGATCCGGCACCGCCTCGGCGGTGAGCCCCAGGGCGAGCCGGGCCTCGGCCTGACGCTCGACGGCCTGCAGCCGGAGCTCGGCCAGGCGAGAGCGCTCCGCACGGGCCCAGGGCTCGTCGGCGAACTCGGCGTACGCGGGTCCGCGCCACCACCCGAGCGCTTCGGTCAGCCGTACGAGGCCGTCTCCCGGGGGCAGGGCCGCGGCATCGGCCACCGCCCGCTCGAAACGCCAGGCGTCCACGGCGTCCGGCTCGGCGCGCAGCGCGTACCCCGGCCCCTCGGTGACCAGGAGCGCGGCCGGTGTACGGGGCGGGCGTTCCGGCTCCACGGCACGGCGCAGCGCCGCCACGAAGGTGCGCACCGCGCCCACCGCTCCGTCAGGTGGGTCGTCCCACAGGTCCTCGACCAGACGGGTGACCGGCACGACGCGGCGGCGGGCGATGACCAGCCGCGCCAGCACGGCGCGGTGCCGTGGCCCCTTCAGTGCGATGGAGTTCCCGGCACCGTCCCAGGCCGCCACCGGTCCCAGCACCCCGAACCGCACGCCGGTCCACCCTTCGGAGACGTCATCCCTGGTCACGGTAGCGCGCTGACCGGATGCTCATTCGCGCCCGGCAGGCTGAGGCCCGTCACCTACGGAAAGGAACGAACCATGACCTCCACCATCAGCGGCTTCGACTACCGGCGCGTTCCGGTCGGCGGGGGCGTGTCCCTGAACGTGGCCGTCGCGGGGACGGGCAGCCCGATCGTGCTCCTGCACGGCTTCCCGCAGACCCACCTGATGTGGCGGCACGTCGCCGCCGACCTCGCGGCCGGGCACACCGTGATCTGCCCCGACCTGCGCGGCTACGGCGCCAGCGACAAGCCCGCCGCCACGGACGCGGCCACGTACTCCAAGCGGACCATGGCCGCCGACATCATCGCCCTGGCACGCGCGCTGGGCCATGACCGCTTCGCGCTGGCCGGGCACGACCGCGGCGCCCTGGTCGCCTTCCGCGCCGGACTGGACCATCCCGACGCGATCACCCACCTGGCCTGCCTCGACGTGCTGCCGACGCTGGACATGTGGGACGTGATGCACGGCACCTCCGCCGCCGTCGGCTTCCACCTTTACCTGATGGCCCAGCCACCCGGCCTGCCCGAGCAGCTGATCGCCGCCGGCGCGGACGCCTTCTTCGGCCACTTCCTCGACATCTGGAGCAACGACCCGCAGGCGATCCCCGCCGACGTCCGCACCACCTACCTGGACGCCTCACGTGCGGCCGTCACCTCGATCGTCGCCGACTACCGCGCCTCCGCCGGCATCGACGTCGACCACGACCAGGCCGACCGGGACGCCGGCAACCGCCTGCGGATGCCGGTCGCCGTACTCCAGCAGGACTGGGGTGCCGCCCTCGGCTTCGACGCGGCGGCCATCTGGCACGAATGGGCGTCCGACCTGCGGCACGGCACCGTCACCTGCGGCCACTTCATGGCCGAGGAAGCCCCGGCCGACATCGCCAAGGCCCTGCGCGACCTCCTCACCCGCTGACGATTCGCCTGAGGTTGCGTGCCACGCGGGGGCGGGCACGCCCGGCTCAGTGACCCCGCCGGGCTCGGTGACCCCGGCCCGGCGGGGTCAGGCGCCGGCGGACCGCTCAGGGGGGCCGGTGCGGGCACCGCGGTAGCCGGGGTGCACGTCCGGCGTGAGCCGGTGGCTCGCCGCGACCTTGGCGAGTAGCGTCCCGAGCGTGCGGCGCTCGCTCGCGCTGAGCGCGTGCACCACCTCTTCCTCGTGCGCGGAGCCGATCTCCCGCATCCGCGCCATGACGCCCTCGCCGGCGTCCGTGAGCCGGAGTTCGTGAATGCGGCGGTCCTTCGTGCTGCGCTCACGCGTGACGAGGCCCTTCTTCTCCAGCTCGTCGATCAGGGCGACCACCCGGCTGGGCCCGACCCCGAGCCTGGCCGCCAGCGCCTGCTGGCTCAGCCCCTCCTCGACGGTGATCAGGCGCAGAATGCCGACGTCGCCGGGTTGGACGCCGAGAGCGGTGAGGCGCCCGGCGAACCGCTCCGACGCGAGGGCGCCGACCTGCGACAGGAGAAAGCCGACGCGGCCCGAGGGCCCGCGATGAGTGCCGGGCTCCGTAACATCATCCACAAGGGGATAGCCTAGCAGGGTCAATCATTCTGTGCTATGAATCATTTTGTGAACGGAATCAATCTCCCCCTGCGAGGACACGTCGCGCTCGTGACCGGGGCCTCGGGTTCGATCGGCGCCGAGGTGAGCCGCGTACTCGCGGCGCGCGGAGCCGCCGTGGCCGTCCACGGCCGTACCGGGAGCGCGCTCGAGAAGGTCGTCGCCGACATCCGGAAGGCGGGCGGCACCGGGGTCGCCCACGTCGGCGACGTCCGCGACGCGGAACACCTGGACGCGGTCGTGACCGACGTCGCGTCCACCCTGGGGCCGGTCGACGTGCTCGTCACGCTCGCGGGCGGTGACGGGCTGCCGGCGCCCACCGCCGCGCTCACCCCCGAGCGCTGGCGCAGCGTGATCGAGACCGATCTGACCTCCGTCTTCCTGACCGTGCACGCCGTGCTGCCCGGAATGCTGGAGCACGGAGGCGGCCGCGTCGTGACCGTCTCCTCCAGCGCGGGCCGCCGGCCGTCCGGCGCGAACGCCGCCTACGCCGCCGCGAAGGCCGGCGTCGTCATGTTCACCGAGCACCTGGCGAAGGAGTACGCGACCGCCGGCATCCGGGTCAACTGCGTCGCGCCCGCCATCGTGGACACGGCCAAGCTTCGCCACCGGATGCCCACCGACCGCTTCGACGCCGTGGCCGCGCACGTACCGCTCGGCCGCATCGGCCGCCCGGTGGACATCGCCGAGGCGGTCGCGTTCCTCGCCTCCGACGCCTCGTCCTGGATCACCGGCACCACCCTCGACATCACCGGAGGAATGACACTGTGACCGCCCGCAGACTCCCCCAGGCCGGACCCCCGCTGCCACCCGTCGCGATCACCACCGTGGCGCTCTTCCTCGCCTCACTCGTCCTGCCGATCGCCCTCTCCGGCGGGGCGGTCTACCCGTCACCGTTCTCGGGCCAGGCGGCGATCGTGGACTACTTCCGCGACAACCGCGTTCCCGTCCTCCTGATGGCACTGTTGCAGTTCGCCGCGGCGCCGCCGCTCGTGATCTACACGGCGACCGCCTCGGTCCGGCTGAACCAGCTCGGCGTCCGGGCCGCCGGTACGGCCATCGCGCTCGCCGGTGGCGTGCTGGCCTCGGCGGCGATGGCGCTCTCCGCGCTGTTCACCTGGACGCTCACCCGGCCGGAGCTGCTCGGCCACGTCGAGCTCATCCGGCTGATGCACGACCTCGCCTTCATCACCGGTGGTCCCGGCTTCGTCGTCCCGAGCGGGCTGCTGATCGCCGGCGTCGCCGTCCCCGGGCTCCTGGCAGGCCTGCTCCCCCGCTGGCTCGCCCTGTCGGGGCTCGTGCTCGCGGCACTCGCGTTCATCGCCACGTTGACGGTCGCGCTGCCGGCCCTTTCGCCGCTGCTCCCCGTCGTGCGGTTCCCCTCGCTGGCCTGGATCATCTTCACCGCGTACCGCCTGCCACGCCGCCGCCTGCCCGCGAACGCGACGGCCACCTCCTGAGTGACCTGTCGATCTCGAGCTTGGCGTCGAGGGAGTCCGCGGGCCATAGCGGGCCGTCAGCCCGGCGCGTCCGGCTGAGCCCGGGTGGCGCTTGCCTCTTCGAGAGCCCGCAGGAACTCACGGACCGTGGCCAGTTCCTCGTCGCCGAAGCGGGCGAGGACGTCCTTCCGGCCGGCCGCCTCTGACGCGTACAGCGGCAGGAGCTTGTCTTCGAGCTGCTTCTCGTCGAGCTTGACGATGACCCGCCGCCGGTCGGTGGCGTCGTGCTCGCGTGCGGCGTAGCCGCTGCGTTCGAGCCGGTCGATGGCGGCGGTGATGGCGCTGGTCGTCAGTCCCGTCCCGCGAGCGAGCGCCCCGGCGCTCATCGGCCCCTGCAGCTGGAGCAGTCCCAGGCACTGCAGGTCGGTGAGGTTGAGGCCGGTGCGCTCGGCGACCTCGTGGTTGAACACGACGGCCCGGGTCATGAGTGCCCGCAGGCCGTGCCGGACCGCCTCCTCCAGAGCCGCACGAGGATCTCCGCTTGCCATAATATCTCGACCAATCGTAATATCCGATTCAGTGAACTTTATGATACATCGAAGGAAGGACGTTCATGTCCGAGCAGGAGACGACCCGGGCGGACGTGCCCGACGTGCGCAGATCCATCACCGTTCCCGTGTCCGCCGAGCAGGCGTTCAGGATCTTCACCGAGCGACCGGCCGAATGGCTGCCGAACGGGCACACGTTCATCACCGTCCCGCAGTCCGTCACCATGGAGCCCAGGGCGGGGGGCCGCTTCTACGAACGCGGAGCCGACGGGGCGGAGGTGACCCGGGGCACGGTCCTCGACTGGGCCCCGCCGGGCCGGCTGGTGGTGACCTGGCGTATCGGCCCGAACTGGCGGCCCGTGTTCGATGACGAGCAGGCGAGCCGCATCGAGGTCGACTTCGTCGCGACCGGCGCGAACGCCACCGAGGTCGTGGTGACCAACACGCAGCTGTACCGCCATGGCGAGATCGCCGGGCACATCCGGTCCGCGCTCGACCGCCCGGGCCCAGGCGAGACCCTGCAGAACTACGCCGCGGTCGTGACACGACACGCCACGGCCGGCTAGGCACGATGGTGATCGCGCCGGCGTCCGTATTCTCCCCCTGGCGAGCACTTTTCCCCGTGCTATAAAGACCGGCATGAGCGAAGAGCCCGTCCGGGGGTCGGCATCTCCGACGCTCGAGGACGTGGCCCGGGTCGCGGGGGTCTCGCGGGCGACCGTGTCCCGCGTGGTCAACGGCGTTCGCAACGTCGATCCGGAGATCCAGGAGACGGTACGCCGGGCGGTGGCCGTCACGGGTTACGTGCCCAACAACGCCGCGCGCTCACTCGTCACGCGGCGCGTCGGGTCGGTCGCCCTCGTCGTCTCCGGAGCGGGCGAAGAGGACGAGATCGGCGAGGACGGCTTCTCCACCCGCCACATCTTCGGCGACCCGTTCTTCGGCCGGGTGGTCGGCGGCATCGTCGACTACCTGCGCCCGCGCGGCATCCATCCGGTCCTGATGCTCGCCGACACCGGCGAGGCCCGTTCGCAGGTCCTCGCGTTCCTCCGCCAGGGCAACGCCGACGGCGCCCTCCTCGTCTCCACGCACGGCGAGGACCCGCTGCCCCGGATGCTCACCGAGGCGGACCAGCCCGCGGTCCTGTTCGCCCGGCCCGCCCGGCCGCTGCCGATCAGCTACGTCGACTGCGCACACCAGGACGGCGGCAAGCTCGCGGCCGACCACCTCGTGGCACGCGGCTGCGAGCGGGTCGCGACCATCGCCGGCCCGCTGGACGTGCCCGCCAGCCAGGACCGTCTGTCGGGGTTCCAGAGCGCCATGGCCCGGCACGGCCGCCCGTACGTCCCGGTGGTCGAGGGCAACTTCACCATCGGCAGCGGATCGCGGGCGATGGAGCGTCTCCTCGTCGAGCACCCCGACATCGACGGCGTGTTCGCGGCCAACGACCTCATGGCCCAGGGCGCGGTCCTGGTGCTGCGCGAGAGCGGGCACCGCGTCCCGGACGACGTGGCCGTGATCGGTTTCGACGACAGCAGCGCCGCGCTGTCCTGCCGCCCGCAGCTGACGACGATCCGCCAGCCGGTCGAGAACATGGCGGCCGAGATGGCCAGCCTCCTGCTCACCGCGCTCGACCAGCCGGACCGGCGGGTGACCTCGGTGGTGTTCGAGCCGACCCTCGTCGTACGGCAGTCCGCCTGAGCCTGCGACGAGGGGACAGGGACTCAGCTTCCGTACACGCCCAGCTCGTACAGCGAGTAGCCGTAGCCCGTGCCGCGTTGCGTGCCGTTCACGCGTACGTACCGGCCCGAGCCGCCGACCGCCAGGTCGTCCACGCCGCCGTCACCGGTCGTGGTCGAGTAGGCCGTCCTCCAGTCGGTCCCGTTGTCGGAGGTCTGGATCGTGTACGCCTTGGCGTAGGCGCTCTCCCAGACCAGCTGGACGTGGCCGAACGAGCGCACCGAGCCGAGGTCGACCTGGATCCACTGGGGGTCGCTCCAGTCGCTGGCCCAGCGGGTGGTCAGGTCGCCGTCGGTCGCGTTGCCGGGCACGAGGTTCTGGTACGGCTGGTACGACGACGCCGTGGCCGGCCGGCCGCGAGCGAGGTTGGTACCGCCCACCGGAGGCGGCACGACGCGGAACGACTTCGTCTCGATGCCGACGTTGCCCTTGCCGTCCTGGGCGAAGATGTAGACCTTCCAGACGCCCAGCTGCTGCGGCGCGGTGACGCGGAACGTCCCGTTGCCGGTCTGGGTGAACGCCGCGTCGTTCAGCGTCGCGTCGCCCGTCGCGTACTTGCCGCTGACCTTGATCGTGTAGCTGATCGGGTCGTTCTGCGGGTCCTGTACGGAGGCGGTGACGTCGAACGGCTGTCCCGCCGCGACGCTCGACGCGTTGCCGACGGCCATGTTCGAGATCACCGGCGGGGTGTTCGCCAGGGCCGACCCGCCGTACGCCTGCCGGACCGTGTAGTAGGACAGCCGCTTCAGACCGCCGGGGATCAGGTTGAACCAGACGCCGCCGAAGTCCTGCTCGGTGCCGTAGTGGAACATCGTGGCGCCGAGCGCGACGCCGTGGTGACCGGTGACGCAGTTCCACGCGTTGGTGTACCCGGCGGCCTTGGCCTGGTCCGTCGGCTCGGCCGGGACGCCGTTCGCGTCGTTCGCCACCTCCCACTCGCCGGGCGGGCCGGTCTCGGTGATGATGTACGGCTTGGTGTAGCCGCCGTCGATCCAGGTCTGCCTCACGGCGCAGACGCCGTTGTAGGAGTTCACCGCGTACAGGTCGAGGGCGGGGGCGTTCGCCTTGTAGTACGGCCAGGCACCCGTCCACGCGTCGGTCGAGGTGACGGGATGGTTCGGGTCGATGCCGTGGATCTTGACGGCGACGTCGTTGACGAAGCTCGTGTACGCCTTGCGCTCGTTCTCCAGCGCGGTGCCGGAGAAGCAGTTCTGCATGCCGAGCACCGACTCGTTGCCGACGTTCCACATCAGCACGCCCGGGTTGTCCCGGTAGGTGGTCACCCAGTTGCCGATCTCGTTGAGCATGTTCGTCTTGTAGCCGGAGTCGGTGACGTAGTCGACGCAGCCGCCGCTGCCCGGCCCACCACCGGGCTGCAGCCAGAAGCCGGCGATGACCTTCACTCCGTGCGCCGCGGCCGAGTCCAGCAGCGGTTTGGACGTGCCGTCCGTACCCCATGTGCGGATGGTGTTGACGCCCATGGACGCCAGGTCCGGCATGTACCTCTCGGCGTCGGAGATGGCCGGTCCCCAGGTGACGCCCTTGATGACGTACGGCGCGCCGTTGACCTGCAACTGCCAGTTCCCCTGGGAACCGGTCACCTTGACCACGCTGCCCGCGGCCGTCGCCGGTGACGCGAGGGGCACGGTCACGAAAGCCGCCACCATCAGTGCGACGAGGGCGGCGAAGCGCGGACGGGGTCTGCCGGGGCTGCGGGCAGGGTGCATGGATCTCTCCTCGATGCGGGGCTCATCCGGGGCGATGAGGAAGACGAGGAGAGCGCTCTCCGGCCCTGACAGTGCCTGGCGCGCGTGAGGCTGTCAAGGGGCGGTCAGGAAACCCGTACGGAAAATGCGGGGACTCACGCCGGAATCGCGCCGTCTCTTCCTACCGGCACACCGCGACGTCGCGAATACCGGGCCTTGACAGTGTGTCATGAGCCGCGTCACACTCAGGCCACCTCGGAGAGCGCTCTCCACCCTCCGGTGCCTCAGGCCGGACTCCCCCGCCACCCGCCTTCGACCGAGACCAGGAGCCGTGGCCCCTCCCCCACGGCACCGTGGAGGTCCGCATGTTAGGTAAGTCCACGATTCTGTTCGGCGGCCTGCTCGCCACCGCCCTGACCCCCGTCGCGATGGGGTTGCTGCCGATCGGCTCCGCCAAGACCCTTCCGGTGGCGGCGCACGCCGGTCACCATGCCGCCGCGGCACCCGTACCGTCCGGCGACGACCCGGACGGCGACGGTTACATCCCCGCCGTGCCGCCGGTCACCGGCGTCGTGCCCTCCCACGGCGACCCGCCCCACCGCTACTTCCACGAGTTCCAGGCGAACTGCTCGGCCGACCATCACCGGCCGGACGACCCGATCGTGTACGCGGATCAGCCCGGGGCCTCACACGACCACACGTTCATGGGCAACACGACCACCAACGCCTCCAGCACGACCGCCTCCCTGTTCGCCGGCGGCACCACGTGCCGGGCGCCCGGCGACAAGTCCGGGTACTGGATGCCGACGATGTACAACGGCAGCAACCTCGTCATGCCGAACTTCCCGCAGGTCATCTACTACAAGACCGGCGTGCTGGACTACACGAGCGTCCGGCCCTTCCCCAAGGGGCTGAGGTTCGTGGTCGGCAGCCCGACGACCACCGCCGACCAGTTCATGCACAACCCCGGCACGGTGGAGGGGTGGGAGTGCGGGAACAGCTACAAGAACGCCGACTTCCCGCCCACCTGCCCGGCGGGAACCCAGCTCAACGTCCGCTACCAGGCGCCGAGCTGCTGGGACGGCCGGTACCTGGACGTGCCCGACCACAAGAGCCACATGGCCTACCCGGTGAACGGCATCTGCCCCGACGACCACCCGGTCGCCCTGCCGATGATCGAGTTCAAGATGGCGTTCCCGGTCAGCGGTGACATGTCGCAGGTGCGCCTGTCGAGCGGGCGCGGCTACTCGTTCCACTACGACTTCTTCAACGCGTGGGACCCCGCCACACTCCAGGCGCTGGTGAACCACTGCGTCGTCGGCGGCCTGCAGTGCGACGCACGAGGCTATGACGAAACCCATCCCGAGGCGGGCGCGGCTCTCAACGAGAACTACGAACTCCCCTGATCGGCCTGCCTGGCCGGCCTGTGCCGCGGCACAGGCCGGCTAGGCGAGAAGCTCGCGGACGCGGGGGATGACCTGGGTGCCGTAGAGCTCGATGTTGGTCATGAGTGCCGCTTGAGAGAGGCCGCCCATGCCGTACTTGAGGTCGAAGCGGTTCGCGCCCAGGGTGGTGAGGTTCGCCGCGATCTTCTGGGCGACGGTCTCCGGCGATCCGACGTAGAGCGCTCCGTGCGGTCCGATCTCGTGGGTGAAGGACTCCTTGGTCGGGATCGCGAACCCGCGGACCTTGCCGATGCGGCGGAAGACCTCCAGGTAGTGCGGCCAGAACTCCTCCTGTGCCTTCTCGTCGGTCGCGGCCACGTGCCCGGGCGAGTGCACCCCGACCGGCAGGGGGGCTCGTCCGAACTTCTTCAGTGCCTGCTGGAAGAGCTGGGAGAACGGCGCGAAGCGTGCCGGGGACCCGCCGATGATCGCGAGCATCAGCGAGAACCCGTAGTGAGCGGCGCGGACGACCGACTGAGGGCTGCCGCCGACGCCGATCCAGACCGGGAGGGGGCCCGACTCGGTGTGCGGCACGACGTCCTGGTCGTGCAGCGCCGGGCGGGTCTTGCCCTGCCAGGTCACCGGTCCGTCTTTGAGTAGCTCGGCGAACAGGTTCGTCTTGTCCTCGAAGAGATCTTCGTAGTCGGCGAGGTCGTAGCCGAACAGCGGGAACGAGTCGATGCTCGAACCCCGTCCGAGGATGACCTCCGCTCGTCCCGCGGAGACGGCGTCGAGCGTGGAGTAGCGCTGGAAGACCCGTACGGGATCGTCCGAGCTCAGCACCGTGACCGCCGACCCGAGGCGGATCCGGGCCGTACGAGCGGCGATCGCGGCCAGGACCACGTCCGCCGCCGGCATCGGGAAGTCGCCGGTGTGGTGTTCACCGATGCCGATGAAGTCCACGCCGACCTGGTCGGCGAGGACGCCCTGTTCGACGACGTCGCGGATCGTCTGGGCATGGGACAGCGGGTGGCCGTCCTCGTCATCGGTGACATCGCCGAAGGTGTCGAGGCCGAGGACGAGAGGAAACCCCGCCTCGCCTCCTGCGGCGTCCGGTGCCGTCGTCGTCATATCGAGCCTTCTCTCGTTGTTCCGTGCGCGGCCCCGGCATGGACCGCCTGCTCGAACCCGGCCCGGCCCAGCGCCACGCCGAAGACCGGGCCGCCCGGTTCGAGCAGGCGTCCCGCGCCGAGACCTTCGAGCCGCACGGCGTCGTAACCGATGCGCTCGATGACGTCCGCCACCACGCCCACCGCGCCCGGGTCATCGCCCGCGACACCGAGCGCGCGGCGTCGCGGCGAGCCGGCGGGACGGCGTTCTTCGTCGAGTTCGTGGTAGCCGATGTGGTTGAGCGTCTTGACGATCGTCGACCGGGACAGCCGGTGCGCGACGATCTCGCTACTGCCGTACCTGTGGTCCTCGAACAGCTCCTGGACGCCGTCGACGGGCGGCCAGTAGTTCATCGTGTCGATGACGAGCCTGCCGGCGACCAGGCCGGGGTCGAACGCCGGGAACTTGTGGAGCGGGATCGCCAGCACGACGATGTCGGCGTCCTCGACGGCGTCGGCCGCCCATCGCGGCTCGGCTCCCGGTGCCAGGAACCGCGTGATGAGCGCGATCTCCTCCGGGTCGCCCGACGCCGCGATCGACACCGGGAGGCCTGCGTCGACCGCCACCCGCGCGATCACGGGACCGACGTGCCCCGCTCCCAGGACCGCGATCCGCGGCGGGCTCGTCGCGCCGGTCACGAGGCACGCTCCCCCATCGTCATCCGCCGCCGTACCACCGCGTCGCCGGCCGTCACGACCCCCACCTCATTTCATTGACGCGTCAAGCATAAGGCATGTGATTGAAGCGTCAAATATTGATGCGTCAACCACATGAGAGGTGAGGACTCACGCGCGGAACGCGAGCCGCGTCAGCGCGCCACGCGGCGGCGGAGGTAGACGACCTTGAAGGTGCGGGTCCCGACGAGTCCGAGATCCACCCGCCGAGAGCGCGGCGCACCCGAGCATCGAGTCGCCGGGCGAGGGATCCTGGTCGGCGGTCTCCCGGTTCGCGCCGCGGAAGCCGGTCCGGCGATCCTCTGATCGCGTGACCCGGCCGTCAGGACTTGCGTGCGACGCCGCCCGCGCAGGCGACTTCGGGGATCTCCTCCCACGGACTGGGTTCTGGGCGCCAGCGGGTCACCGGCACCACACCCGGCTCCAGGAGTTCGAGGCCGTCGAAGAAGCCCGCGATGAGTTCGGGGCTGCGCGGGGTGTACGGGATCGCGCCGCTTCCCTTGTTGTAGCCGCCCAGGGCCGCGACGTACGCGGGGTCGGTGTCGGCGCCGTCGTAGAGCGCCAGATAACTGCCCGCCGGCAGGGCCGCCAGCAGCCGGTTGATGATCGACCGCGCCTCGTCGTAGTCGCTGACCAGGCCCAGGATGCCCATCAGCATGAGCCCGACGGGCTGAGTGAAGTCCAGTGTCTCGGCGGCCTTCCGCAGGATCCGGTCAGGATCGCGGACGTCCGCCTCGATGTAGTCGGTCATTCCCTCCGGGGAGCTGGTGAGCAGCGCCTGGGCGTGCACCAGAACCAACGGGTCGTTGTCGACGTAGACGATCCGCGACTCCGGCGCCACCCGCTGCGCGACCTCGTGCGTGTTGTCGACCGTGGGCAGGCCGGTCCCGATGTCGAGGAACTGGCGGATTCCCGCGTCACCTGCCAGATGGCGGACGACACGAACGAGCATGTGCCGGGAATGGAGGGCGATATCAGCCATTCCCGGGAAGAACTCACGAATCTTCTCGGCGGCCTCCCGGTCGACCGGGTAATGGTCCTTGCCGCCGAGCAGGCAGTTCCAGACTCGCGCCGAGTGCGGCACGGTCGTGTCGATCGTGGGCTTCGGCGTCTGGCCGGCATCAGAAGATACGTCAGTCACGGAGGCTGTTCACCTACTTCGCATCGTTGACCTTTCGCGATGTTATGCCACAAACCCGTCATTCTTCGCTGACGACGCGCGCTCGCTTCCGAGGCCCCCCGCGGATCGGTGGAACGGGATGGAACGCCCCTAGTACACGGGCAATCGACGAACTAGGGGGAATCGTGCGCGCTGCGATGAGGCGACGACGCGATCAGCGCCGCCGGCGGGACGGGGGGTCCCGCTGATGTCCGACGAGGAACTGGTGGCGCTGAAGCAACGCGCCGCCGAGGTGTTGATGGCGAGGCCGGACGTCACCGCCGTCGGGCTGGGCGGCCGCGATCGCGGCGGCCTTCCCACCGGCGAGATCGTCCTGAAGGTCTTCGTCGAACGCAAACGGCCGCTCACGGGCCTCACGCCCGGCGAGACGCTGCCGCCGCGCTTCGAGGGCCTCGGCGTGGACGTCGGCGAGCTGCCCCTGGCGGAGGCCACGCTGACGACCACGCCGGTCCTCGACGACACACTGACCGTCCCGGGCTCGCCCTTCCGGCCGGACAGTGCCATGGACGACGAGAAGCGGCGGACGCTGAGCGGCGGGATCCGCGTGCAGTCCGGACTGCCCGGAGCCGGGTTCGGCACGATGGGCTGCCTGCTCGAGCACACCACCGACCCCGGCAAGGTCTACGGCCTCACCAACTTCCACGTGCTGTCGAAGGTGGCCGACGGCACCGCGACGCCGGTGAAGGACTCCACCCGGCTCGGCCATCCGCACGCGACGACCAGCCCGCTCAAGTGCTGCTCGAACATGTTCGGCACGTTCGCGGGCGGTGGCTCCGACGCGGTACGCGACGCCGCGCTGATCCAGCTCGATCCCGGCACGAAATGGCTCCCCGAGATCGTCGGGCTCGGGCCGCTCGGCGGCAGCCGTCCCGCCTCGATCGCGGAGATCGCCGCGGGAACGCTCCGGGTACGCAAGCGTGGCGCCCACACCACGCTGACCGGGGGCGTCCTCAACGTCGCCCACATGACGATCACGGTCGAAGGGGCCACGCGCAACAACGTCATGGTCGCCACCCCGAACCCGAACCCGCTCCTCGGCGCCGGCGAGGACCTCTTCTTCTCCCAGGGCGGCGACTCCGGAAGTGTCCTGGTCGACGACGACGCCGTGGTCGTCGCGCTGCACTACGCGGGACTCAAGCTCCCCGGCAACATCCACATCGGCTTCGAGCTGCCGATCGAGGACATCCTCGCGAGCTTCGGTGGCAACGAGCAGTTGCCGCTCAGGGTGGCCACCGCGACCACCAACGGCGACGTCCACGTCGTGCCCGGCACCCGGCCGCTGGACGCGCCGCGGGACCTCTTGCCGTCGCCGGACGGCACGCTGCCGCCTCTCGAGGACGTACTGGCACGGGTGGGCTCGGACCTGGAGCGCTCGGCCGCCGGCCGGGACCTGATCGACCTGTGGCTGGACCACCACGATGAGCTGCTGAGACTGGTCGACGAACGCCGGCGGGTGACGATCGCCTGGCACCGCGGGGGCGGGCCCGTGCTCATGCACGCGCTCCTCCATGCCGTGGCCGACCCTGCGGTGACCATGCCGCAGGCGGTCAACGGGGAATCCACCGCGAGGCGCCTCGACCGCATCCTCACCGCGTTCCACGCGGCCGCCTCGCCGGAGTTGCGCCGCGCGCTCGACCGGACGCGCGAGGCACTGCCCGACCCCGCCGGGCTGACCTATCCGCAGTTGCTCACCGCGCTGGCCGCGGGCTGAGGAGGCATCATGCCCGACACCGAATCGCCGTCACCGCCGGAGATCGACGACGCGCCCACCGGGGCGACGCCCGCGGACGCCGTCGTGCACCCGCCGGGCGCGATCAAGCGGAGCCTGAGGGACAAACAGCCCGACGATGGGACCTACCGCAACCCTCTCAAGGCCGGGGGCCGGTTCACCAGTAAGGGCAGCAATGCGGCCGGCACGCTCGGCTGCCTGCTGTGGGACAAGAACAATCACGAGGTGGGCTTCGCGCTCACCGCCCAGCACGTCGTCCAGCCCCCGGACATCAAGAAGGTGGAAAGGAACAAGACCAAGCTCGGCCAGCCAAAGGGCACCGACGGATCCACTGGTTACGGCAACGACATCATCGGAGTCTGGGTCGAGGGGCAGAAGGTCCTCAACGCCGCCGGGACGTTTGCCGACCGCGACGAGGCGATCGTCAAGCTGGCGCCTGGCATGAAGTGGGCGCCCGAGATCGTCGGCCTCGGGGCGATCAGCGGCATGCACGCGCTCACGCCCGATGAGACCAAGTCCGGCACCTACCCGGTGCACAAGCGCGGCGCCCTCTCCGACGTGACCGGCGGCGTGATCTCCACCTACATCACGAACGCCGCCACCGAGCCGGACCCGGACAAGCAGCACAGCCTGCTCGTCGTCACATCGAACCCGGACTCGAACGGACAACCCGGCGTCTTCGCCACCGAGGGCGACTCGGGCTCCGCCATCGTCAACGACGCGAACGAGGTGGTGGCACTGCTGCATCACGTCGCAGAGGACACCGGACTCGTGCACTGCACGCCGATCGAACAGATACTCGGCCGGTTCGCGAAGAAGGGGTTCAACCTCGAAGTCGCCCATCCGGTCCCCGGCCACCCCCCGATCTTCACCGTGCCGGGCGGCGCCAAGATCGCGCTGCCGCCCGAGGTGGTGGCGCAGTTCGCGGCCGACCCCGGGATGCGGAAGGACTTCCGGGGTGAGGCTGACCAGGCCCCGGCCGGACGGTCGTGGTTCACCGACGTCCCGCCACCGGCCGGCACGTTCGACCGGGTACGGGACGACCTCTCCCGCTCGGCCGGCGGGCGGCTGCTCGTCGCCTTCATGGAGCGGCATGGCGAGGAGCTGATGCGGTTGCCGCACCAGGACCAGCGGTTCCGGCTCGCGTGGCACCGCGGCGGCGGATCCATGATCACCCAGCTGCTGCTGCGCATGCTCCTGCATCCGGAGCAGACACTGCCGGCCACGCTGACCGGCGTACCCGTGATGACCTGCGTGGACCGGATCCTCGCCGAGGTGCGCCGGTGCGCGTCACCGGCGGCTCTCGCCGACCTGGCCCGGGTACGCGCCGCCATCCCGGACCTGGCCGGGCTCACGTATCAGGGCATCCTCGACGCGCTCGCGGACGGCTCGGACCGCAGGGAAGGGGCCGGGCACTGATGGCCGATCACGCGGGAAGCCTCGAACACCTGGCCGTACAGCTGGCCAGGGTGCTGACCCGGGTCACCGCCCGGTTCGGCGACCAGACGGTGCTGGGCACCTTCGACGAGCTCGGGGTGCGTTTCCCCGACGAGTTCCTGACCAACGCCCCGATCGCCGCCGCCCGGCACACGATCTTCACCGTGGGAGCCGAGCTCGACACACTGACGACGAACCTCACCACCGCGATGAGCGACGGCGACGACGCCGGGATCACGGTCGCGGCGGCGGCGCTGCTCACCCAGTGCGGCCGGGTCACCGCCGCGTTCCCCGAGCTGGCGACCGCGATCGGCACGGCGGGGCCTACGTTGCCCGGCATCACCCAGGCCCAGATCACCGAGCTGGTGCAGAACCTGCCGGGCAAGATCACCGATCTGCTGCTCGCCGACCTGCTGGAGGTCTCCAAACCCACCGCCGCCCTGGCCGAGCTCTTCGGGGTCCTGGGGCGCACCTTCCATCCGGGCGACCCCGACGACCGGACGCGTCCGCCGTACGAGGCGCTCACCGTCCATCTGGACCGGCTGTTGCCCGCGGTCACGAATCCGGTGGACCGGCTGGCCGGCGAGTACGGATGGGGTACGCCGTCGTTCGACGTCACCCGGCTGCTCACCGTGCTGGAGTCGGTGTTCGCCGGGCTGCTGCTGCCGGTGGTCCTCATCCCCGGCACCGCGACCACTCCCCCGGAGCTCCAGGCCTTCGTGGTCGACCTGGGGCCCACCGCGGACGGGGCGGGGCTACGCGTGGGCGTCGTGCTGCCCGGCGCGGGCGAGGGCACCGTCGACATACCGCTGGCACCACCGGCCCTGACGGCACAGGCCACGATCACCGGTACGGTCCCGGCCGAGACGGAGGGGGAGATCCGCCCTCCGGGTGATGTCAGCCTGACTCCGCCATCCGGTGACCTGACCGGTTCGGTCACCGTCGGCGTCCGGGCCAGCCCCGCCGAGCCGGTCGTCCTGCTCGGGATCACCGGCGGCACGCGGCTGGAGGTCGGATCGGCCACGGTCGACGGTGGCCTCACGCTGACGTTCGATCCGGCCACCGGGACGGCACGTGCGACGCCGGTCGCGGACGGCGAGATCAGCGGCGGCCGGCTGGTGATCGACACCTCCGGCGGGGACGGCTTCGTCGCCACGGTCATCGGCGACCAGAGGGTGGAGTCGGAGTTCAGCGTGGGGTTCACCTTCGCGCCGGACACGGGGCTGCGCTTCACCGGCAGCGGCGGGCTGGAGATCCAGATTCCGGCGCATGTCGAGCTCGGCCCGATCGCGATGGAGGCCCTCTACCTGCGGGCCGGGATCGCGAACGGGTCCGTGCCGGTCGAGCTGTCCGCGGCGTTCTCGGCCACGCTCGGGCCGGTCAGGGCGATCGTCGACCGGATCGGGGCGAAGGCCGAGCTGACCTTCCCCGAAGGCGGCGGCAACCTCGGCCCGGCGAACCTGGCGTTCGGGTTCAAGCCGCCCAGCGGAGTCGGCCTGGTCGTCGACGCCGGCGCGGTGACCGGCGGCGGGTTCCTCGGCTTCGATCCCGATCGAGGCGAGTACTCGGGGACGATGGAGCTGGAGTTCGCCGGATTCCTGGCGGTGAAGGCGATCGGCCTGATCACCACCCGGCAGCCGGACGGATCCCCCGGGTTCTCGCTGCTGGTCGTGCTCACCGCGGAGTTCGGCGAGGGCGGGCTACAGCTCGGCTTCGGCTTCACGCTGCTGGCGGTCGGCGGGGTGCTCGGGCTCAACCGCGGCGTGCGGATCCAGGCGATCATGGACGGGCTGCGTACGGGCGCGATCGAGTCGGTGATGTTCCCGCGCGACGTGGTGGCCAACGCCCCGCGCATCCTCAGCGACCTGGCCGCGTTCTTCCCGCCCGAGGACGGTGCGTTCCTGATCGGGCCGATGGCGAAGATCGGCTGGGGCACGCCCGCGCTGGTCACCGCGTCGGTCGGAGTGATCATTCAGATCCCCGGCGACATCGCGGTGCTGGGAGTGCTGAAGGTGGCGCTGCCCAGCGAGGACGAGGCACTGCTCCTGCTGCAGGTCGACTTCGCGGGCGCGATCGAGTTCGACAAGAAGCGGATCTTTTTCAACGCCGCGCTCTACCGGTCGCGGATCCTGTCCACGCCGATCGACGGCGAGATGGGCGTGCTGGTCGCGTACGGGGACGAGCCCGAGTTCGTCGTGTCGGTCGGCGGCTTCCATCCGGACTTCCGGCCGCCGCCACTGCCGTTCCCGGTGCCCCGGCGCATCTCGCTCAACCTGCTCAACACCAGCTCGGCACGGATCTCGGGATCCGGCTACTTCGCGGTCACCAGCAACACGGTGCAGTTCGGCGCGGAGGCGGAGCTGTTCTTCGGGTTCAGCGACTTCAGCCTGACCGGGCATGTGGGCTTCGACGGACTGTTCCGCTTCTCACCGTTCCAGTTCGCCATCGACGTCTCCGCGCACGCCTCGGTCAAGGTCTTCGGGGTCGGGCTGTTCGGCGTCGGGCTGGACCTCACCCTGTCCGGCCCGGCCCCCTGGCGGGCCGCCGGGACCGCGTCGATCTCCTTTTTCTTCTTCTCCATCGGCATCGACTTCGACGTGACCTGGGGCGAGGAGCGCGACACCACTCTTCCGCCGGTGGAGGTGCTGCCGCTGCTGGCCGGCGAGCTGAACAAGGCGGAGAGCTGGCGGACCAGGGCTCCGGTGGCCGGTGCGCCGCTCGTCAGCCTGCGCGCGCTCGATCCGGCCGAGGCCGGCGTCGTGCTGCATCCGCTCGGCACCCTGGTCGTGTCACAGCGCGTGGTGCCCCTGGACATCACGGTGGACAGGATCGGCGCCGAGCGTGCCGCCGACGTGTCCCTCGGCCGGGTCAGCGTCGAGGAGGGCCTGGTCAGGGTGGCGGATGCCACCGAGCAGTTCGCGATCGGCCAGTTCGAGGACCTCAGCGACGCCGAGAAGCTGTCCCGCCCCTCGTTCGAACGCCAGCACTCCGGGCTGGAGCTGGCCTCGGACGGCGCGGCGCTGGCCTCCCTCCGGGCGGTGCGCCGCAGCGCACGGTACGAGGAGATCGTCATCGACCCGGTGGCACGTGACGTGGGCCAGGCCGTCGACTTCAACCCCACCTTGTTCGCCCATTTCCTGGACGGCGCGAGCGTCGGCCGCTCGCCGCTGGCCCAGGCCGAGAAACGCTTGCGCCAGCCGTTCACGGACGGCGTCGCCGTCACCGGGGACGCCTACGCGGTGGCCTCGACGCGGGACAACACCACGGACGGGCTCGTGTTCGACAGCGAGGCGCAGGCCCGTACCCATCTGAGGGCCCTCCTCGACACGGATCCGGGCCTCCTCGACACCCTGCACGTCATTCCCGCCGTGGAGGTGGCGGCATGAACTCCTATTCATTTCTTCCGTGGTTGCGCCAGGGCATCGCGACCCAGATCAAGCAGGCACCGGGCACCGCTCCACGGGCAAGCGTCGAGGTGAAGCTGCGCCTGGACGGCAAGGCCGTGTCCGGCGACGGCACGCTCACCCTCCCGGCCGGCCGCAACGTGGCCCTGTACGGCCCGGGTGACGTCATCGGGGTGGACGAACGGGCCGTCGTCCGCACCGAACCCCGCGACTCGATCACCAACTTCGACCCCAACTTCCTGCCGTTCGCCGAGTTCTACGACGAGGACTTCCCCTGGCGGTACAGCCCCGACGTGGCCGACCCGGCCACCGGCCGGCTGCGGCCGTGGCTGGCCCTGGTCGTGCTCACCGAGGAGGAGTTCACCGGCGCGGGGCCGGCGCCCGGACGGCCCCTGCCCTTCATCACGGTCACGGACCTGAACGTGCTGCCGCCCGCCGACCAGATCGGCGCGTGGGCCCACGTGCACGTCAACAGGACGGTCACCGCGTCCGAAGGCGAGACCGTCTCCGACGACATGACCGCCGTGCTGCCCAGGCTCGCCTCGGTGCTGGCGGAGAACCCGGACCTGGCCTGCTCGCGGGTGATGTGCCCGCGGCGGCTCGACCCGGAGCGGAGCTACCACGCCTTTCTCGTCCCGGCGTTCGAGACCGGCCGGCTGGCCGGCCTCGGGCTGGACCCGGCGACCTCACCCGGCGCCCTGCAGTCCAGCTGGGCCGGCTACGCGAACCGGCCCGAGTCCGCGAACCTGTGCTACTACCGGCACTGGACGTTCAGCACCGCGAGCATCGGCGACTTCGAGTACCTGGTCCGGCTGCTCCAGCCGCGCCCGGTCGACGTGCGGGTGGGCAACCGCGACATGGACGTCCGTGCCCCCGGGGGCGGGCTGCCCGGCATCGACGATCCGGCGCTCGGGGGCGTGCTTCGGCTCGGCGGAGCGCTCAAGGTGCCCGATGAGGACCTGGATCCGGAGGAGCGGGCCGACGCGCTGCTGCACGAGAACTGGGACCAGCCCTACCCGCACCCGTTCCAGCGGGCCCTCGCCGCGCTGATCAACCTGGCGGACGACTACACACGGGAGACGCCCGCAGCCGCGCACGGGAGCCTGGCCGGCGCCGCCGGCCCGCCCGACCCGGATCCGCTGGTGACCCCGCCCCTGTACGGACGGTGGCACGCGCTGGCGTCCCGGCTGCTCAGCAAGCCGGACGGCACGCCCATCACGCCGGACGACGACTGGGTGCACGAGCTCAACCTCGACCCGAGGTTCCGTGTCGCCGCCGGGATCGGCGCACGGGTCGTGCGCGAGCACCAGGAGGAGTTCATGAACGCCGCCTGGCAGCAGCTGGGCGACGTGCTGGCGGGCAACAGACGGATCAGGGCCGCACAGGTCGCCCGCGAGGTCGGCCATTCCTTCCACGCGAACCACCTGGCCCCGCTGCGGCCGGCGACGCCCGGCCAGCTGTTCGCGCTGACCGCTCCGCTCCAGTCACGCGTGCCGTCCGGTGGAGTGGACGGCCTGAGCGACGCGCCGATGACCACGATCACCGCCGCGCTCGCCGACAGCACCGTGGCCACCACGCCACTTTCGCCGGCGATGCGGCGGGTCACCCGGCCCCGCTCGCGGCTGGTCCGCGGCCTGTTCGAGGACCCGGCGGACCGGCACGAGCTGCTCGTCAAGATCAACACCGGGCAGGTGGCTGCCGCGCCGGCCAAGACCGCGCCGCCCGCCGTGGTGACCGTGGATGACCTGGAGGGGCAGCTAGGGCCCATCTTCGAACTCGTTCCCGGCGGCGAGCCGCGCCCCGGGCTGCTCCCGGACCCGATCCCCGACCCGGTCGGGTCGCTGGCGACCAGCTCCGACTTCGTCATCTCGCTGCCCGCCGAGAACGTCCATCCGACCGGCGGCGGCACCGACAGCGGCGAGGCCGTCCGGTTCAAGCAGGCGCTGCACGACGCGTACGCCGCGTTCAACGTCGCTCAGGACGCGGGATTCACGCCGCCGCGCACGCCGGCCGACCTGACGGGACTCGGCCAGGCGGCCCTGGCCGGACTGCACCCGGACCGTACGGTGCCGCGCCGCGCGCTCGGCGGCATCGCGCTGCCGGAAAGGTTCCTGCCCCCGGGCGGCATCATCTTCGTGGCCGGCGCGCAGGGCGACCCGGACACGACGCACCCGCTCACCGAGGTCATGGCGTACCCGGTCATCGACCTGCCGATGTACCGGCCGCTGCTGGACCTGTCGCCCGACCTGTTCCTGCCCAACGTGAACCTGGTGCCGCACAACAGCATCACGCTGCTCGACACCAACCGCAGGTTCGTGGAGTCCTACCTGGTCGGGCTCAACCACGAGATGGCGCGCGAGATGATGTGGCGGGAGTTCCCGACCGACCAGCGCGGCAGCGTGTTCCGGCAGTTCTGGGACGTGCGCTCGGTCCGGTCAGGGCCGGACGAGGACCCGGCGGACCGGCGCGAGCGGCTGTACGACATCCCGGCGATCGACACCTGGGAGCCCGGGTCGGCGCTGGGCGACCACGACAACCGCGAGCCGAGCGCCACCGACGTGGTGCTGGTGATCCGCGGCGAGCTCCTGAAGAAGTACCCCACCGCGGTCATCTACGCGCACCGCGCCGACTGGCAGCGCAACCCGGACGGCTCGATCGACCGGACGCGGCCGCGGCGGCTCGCGGTGCTCACCCCGGCGGAGGAGACCGACCCGCCGCGCGGGAAGGTCCGGCTGCCGCTGTACGACGCCAAGGTCGAGCCGGACATCTACTTCTTCGGCTTCGACCTCACCGACGAGGCCGTACGCGGCGGCGACGGTACGCACCCGGGCGACGACCCCGGCTGGTTCTTCGTCATCAAGGAACGGCCCGGCGACCCGAGGTTCGGCCTGGACATCGAGCGCGACACCCCGCTGCGGGTCTGGAACGACCTGTCCTGGCCGGACGTGCTCACGCCGGCGACCGGCCCGAGGTTCATCCGGCTCGACGCGCAGACCCCGACGCTGACGCTCACCCGGCCCGGCGAGGCCGAGCTGGCCGACCAGTACGACGAGGACCGGCAGCTCACCTGGGACCGGCAGATCAACGCGGCCGACCTGGCCTACATCCTCTACCAGGCGCCCGTGCTGGTCGCCGTACACGCAAGGGAGATGCTCGGGGATGCCTGACACCACGTTCAGTGATGCCTTCCCGGTGCTGCTCGGCCCGGTCCGGATCGAGACCCGGTTCACCGCCACCGAGCTGCTGGTCCGGATCTTCCCGGACGAATGGGCCGTGGAGTCCTTCGAGGCTCCGCGTACCGACCAGGAGCACGCCGACGCCCGGCGGTTCTGGATCGGCTACTGGCAGGCCGGCGGCGACCACGACGAACGCCTGGCCGTCTGGCGCGAGCTGAGCGATCGAGTCGGCCCGGGACGGGCGCGGCACATCGTCGACTCGCGCCGGCCGTCGAACCCGGCCGACGAGCCGCACCGTACGAACCCGGCCCAGGTCGTCCTGGTGGTCGCCGCGCCCGACCCGTTCGCGGCGGCCGACCGGAGCGCGGGGGGCACGTACTGGCGCGCCGTCTACCGGGCCGGCGACGACGCGACGGCGCTGGCCGCCGCCGACACGGCGCTGAACCGGGCGGTCGGCTCCACCCGCGCGGGCAAGATCCGTGCGCAGCGGCCGGACGGGATGGACCGCGAGCCGCGTACGGGCGACCGCGCACACGCCGACGTCCTGGTCGCCTTCCTCGACCTGCCCAAGCCGAAGGACACCGAGACGCGGACGTCGACCTGGACGCAGGCGGCGCACGCCCGGCTGCTGCCCGACCGGTTCACGCTGCTCGGCTACGCGGGTGGCCAGGTGCGGGTGAACGTCACCGGCAACGCCGTACCGCCGGACCTGGCGGTCGGCCCGGACCCGAGCACGCCGCCTGCCGACCAGTTCCGCACCACGAACGGCGCGCTGCACGTGCCGGACGCGCTGGCGTGGCTGACCGACTTCGACCGCGCGGTGGCGGCCGGGATGGGGTTCCGCGTCCCGCTCACCGACGCGATCCGCGGCGGCCTGGACCGGCTGATCGTCCTCGGCCTGCGTGGCCGTACGCCCCAGGCCTCCCAGCAGGACCTGGAGACGCTGATCGGCCACCAGGCCAAGAGCCGCGCGGGGTTCCGGCTGCTCGCGCAGGGCACTCCGACGAACAACACCGGCAGGGTCGCCTCGGCGTTCGGCACCACCGATGAGGCGGCCGACGGCTTCGCCGCGCTGTTCACGCCCGCCGCGCTCGGCGCGCTGCCCGCCGAGCGGAGCGACGGCCAGTGGCTCGCCGAGCTGCTCGGCATCGACCCCGCGGTGATCGCCGCCGTACCCGGTGCGGACGGTACCGACCAGAGCGAGGCACGCGCGATGAACGTGGCGCTGTGGCCCGCCACCTGGGGCCACCATCTCGGCACCACGCTCAACCCGATCTTCGGCACCGGCGCCGTCGACGCCACCCGCGCGTTCTTCACCCGCCATGTCAGCGGACGCGGCCCGGTCCCGGCGGTGCGCTTCGGCCGCCAGCCGTACGGCGTCCTGGTCACCACCGCGTTCTCCCGGCTGGCCTGGGCCGATACCGACCCGGACGCCGCGCACCGGCGGAAGCTGAACGCGCTGCTCACCACCGGCGGGCAGGACTGGGCGGCGCTGGCCGCCGGCGTCCCGTTCCTCGGCGCCGACGGCGACCCGCACGCGCTGCTGCTCGGCCTCCTCGGCCTGCACCCGACGTCCGCGGAGTTCCACCAGCGGTACGCGCAGAGCGCCGAGGACTACTACAACCGCAGCAACCTCGACGGCAGTGGCGGCGAGGTGCTCGACGCGCTCACCACGCTCGGCGTCCGGCAGAAGACGCGGGACCTGCTCACCCGCCTCGGCCACCCCACCGGCGCGCCCGACCCGGACGCCTCGTCGCGCCTCTTCGTGGGCCGGCAGCACGCGATGCGCGGGCCGCTGGTCGATGACCGGCCGCTGTCGGAGACCGCGCCGGTGCGCGCCTACACCGGAGACGGCCGCAACTACCTGGACTGGCTGGCCGCAGGCGCGCGCACCGCCTTCGACCTGGTACCGACCGAGTCCGGCTTCGCCGCCGAGACCCCGGCGGCGCTGCTCTACCTGCTGCTGCGGCACGCGGTGCTCAACGGTTACCACGAGGCGGCGTTGCGGCTGAGCGCGGCGGCGCACGGCCTGGCCGACGCCCAGGTGATCGCCGCGCGCCGGGACGCGCCGTTCATCCACATCAGCGAGCGGACCCAGGTGACCGAGAGCCGGTACGGGCTGCTGTACGCGCCGGACCAGGCGGTGACCGGCGACGCGACCACACTGCTGGCCGACCACATCCCGGCCGTCCTCGGGCAGCAGCCGGCGACCCAGCAGCTGGCCGAACAGCTCGACGCGATCGAGTCGCTGGCGCAGGTGCCCACGGCGCGGCTGGAGCGCGTACTGGCCGAACATCTGGACACCGCCGGCTACCGGCTGGACGCCTGGCGGCTCGGCCTGGCCAACGAGCGGCTGGCCGCCCTGCGCTACCCGGCCGGCGGCCAGCCCGTCAGAGGCGTGCACCTGGGGGCCTTCGGCTGGCTCGAGGACGTACGGCCGCGCACGGTCCAGCCGGACACCGTCACGTTGAGCGGTGACCTCGCGCAGGTCTTCACACCGCCCGGCTCGCCGCCGCTGCTGCGTGATCCGCTCAACGAGGGGTTCGTGCACGCCCCGTCCGTGAGTCACGCGACGACCGCGGCCCTGCTGCGCAGCGGATACCTGGCCAACGCCACGCGCGGCAACCCGGGCACGCTCGCCGTCGACCTCAGCGCCGACCGGGTCCGGGTGGCCCTGTCCTTCCTGGACGGCGTCCGCGCGGGTCAGTCGCTGGGCGCGTTGCTCGGCTACCGGCTGGAGCGCGGCCTGCACGACCGGCACGCCCTGGCCGAGACCGACGTGTTCATCTCCGCGCTACGCCAGGCGTTCCCGCTGGTGGCGGGCAAGCTGCCGGAGACGGCCGCGCGGGAGGGCACGGCGATCGAGTCGCTGGACGCCCGCAACGTGGTGGACGGGCTCGCGCTGGTGCTGCAGGTGACCCGGACCGGGCCTGACACCTATCCGTACGGCCGGTCCGACCTGCCACCGGCCGCACCCGAGCAGGCCCTCGTCATCGACACGGAGGTGCGGGCGCTCGTCGAGATCCACGACGCCCTCGCCGACCTCACCGTGGCCGAGGGCGTGCACCAGACCGTCCTGGGCAACCCCGACCGGGCCGCGGCCGCCCTCGACGCGTTCACCCGGTCCGGCAACCCGCCGGACCCCGAGGTGGTGCGCACGCCGCGTACCGGGCGGCGGATGAACCATCGGTTCGCGCTGCACCTGCGCGACGGACGTTCGCCGAACGGCACGACGCCACGGGGAAGCGGCGACCCGTCGGTCAACGACTGGCTCTCGGACCTGCTGCCCGATCCCGACGACGTGGTCTGCAGGGTCGAATGGATCGACCCGCGGACCGGTCACGGGGACGACCTGGTGGTCAGCCAGGACGACCTCGACCTGCAACCCATCGACCTGCTCTGGGTGCTGCGCCCGGACGACCCGGCGACCATGACCGACCTGGACGACCGGATCATCGGCCGCGTCCAGGACGTGAAGGACCTGCGCGGGGACACCGAGCCGGTCATCCGGTACACCGACCAGGTCCCCGGCAAGATCACCTTCTTCGAGCTGTCGCCACTGGTCGCGGAGCTGCGCGCGCTGCTGCTCGCCGCCCGGCCGGCCCGGCCGAGCGACCTCGTCCCGGGCGCCACGGCCGGCCCCGCCGACCCGGGCGTGGACGACACCGTCGACCTGCCCCGGCAGCGGCCGGCCGCGGTGCGGTCGGCGCTGAAGGACTTCCAGGACGATCTCGACGACTTCCTGCACGATCTCGGCGCGCCACTGGCCGACCCGGTGGCGCACCGCGCCCAGTTGCTCTCCCAGGCCGACACGTTCCTCGGCCGCTACGCCGACCTGCTGCTGACCGGCAACGGGCTCGGGTTGGTCCGCAGCGGCTGGGGCGAGCTGACCCTGTGGCGGCGCGCGCGCTTCGGCGAGGTCCTCGGCGCGGTCAAGGCCGCCGCCGACCGGATGGCGGCCTCGCTCGCGCAGGCCAACGCCCGGCTCGCCGCGAACGACGCGCTGCCCTCCAGTGCCACGGCCGAGCAGCGGTACGCGCTGCTCCAGCAGGCCGAACGGCTGCTCACGACCACGCCGACCAGCCCGCGCCCAAAGACGCCCCAGCTGATGCGCACGGCCGTGCTCAACGCCCGCGTTGCGTTCACGAACCGGCTGAACGGGCTGACCGCGATCGCGCAGACCGACCGTACCAAGCTGTCCGATCTGCTCTCCGACGTGGCCAAGCTGCTGCCGATCACGCAGTTCGACGCCGGCGGGCTCACCGTCACGCCGATCCAGGAGGCGGTCCTCGCGTTCTGCGCGGACCTGCTCGGCCGGTCCGCCGACCTGCGGGCCGAGGTCGCGGACCGGCTCGCCAAGGCCGACGCGGCGCTGGTGGACTACGACCACGCCGCCGGCGGTCCCGGCCGGGTCACCGCGGCGACCACGGCGATCCGCGCCGCGCTCGGCCCGGACGCGCTGGCCACCAGCGAGTTCACCGTCGGCGATGCGGCCGGCGACGGCTGGCAGAAGTCCTTCCAGGCGAGCAAGGACGGCAAGCTGACCAAGCACCTGAACCGCGACTTCCCGCTCGACGACTGGCTGCACGGCCTGGCACGGGTACGTCCCCGGTTGGGCCGGTGGGAGCGGATCACGCTGCTGGCCGCCACCATCGGACGCGACGACCCGGACCTCACGCCGGTCCAGCTGCCGTTCGTCAAGGACGAACCCTGGCTGGGCCTGGAGATCCCCGCCGCCGTCGACGACGACCGGCTGCTGTACACCGCGCACTACGCCGACGCGCTCAGCCCCCACGACGACCAGTGCGCACTGGTGATCGACGAATGGACGGAGACCATCCCCGCCGCCGACGCGACGACGGCGATCGCCGCGCAGTACGACCGGCCCGGTTCCGAACCTCCGCAGTCCATGCTGCTCGTCGCGCCGCCGGTGCGTACCGGCACGTGGCGGTTCGACGACCTGGTCGCCGCGGTGGGCGAGACGCTCGACCTGACCCGTACCCGCGCCGTCGAACCCGGCCAGATCGACACCACCGCGTACGCGCAGCTGCTCCCGGCCACCGTGCTGCCGGTCGCCGCGCATCCGATCACCATCTCGACCGACCTGGCGGCGAACAACGCCGGACAACCGGCCGCCCTTGGACGACACGCCGCACCGTTCCGACCCGCGAAGGGCTGACCATGACCGACGCAGCCACCATCACCGACATCCGCACCGCGCTCGGCCAGCGCCTGTTCCCCACGGTCGCGCTGTGGAACCGGCTCGAGGGCCGGCCCCGGACGACCGAGTTCGACCGTGCCCTGCGGGCCGAGGTCCGCGATCCCCTGTGGATGCTCGCCCGGCAGTGGCAGTTCGGGGAGTTCCGCGGCCAGGACGCCGGCTCGCCGGTCACCGCCACCTACCATCTGCGCAGCGCCAAGGCCACGCGCTACCGGCCCCAGGACGGCACGCCGGGCGGGCTGCCGGACCGGCTGCCGCTGGAGGCCGTCGTCGAGGGCCGGCCGGTGCCCTTCACGGTGGGGGGTGACCAGGTCTCCTTCGACCTGCGGGTGGCGATGGGCCGCCGCTGGAACAAGCTGCTGTCCTCGTCGTCGCTGAGCGGCAAGTTCCTGGCCCGGTGGCCCATCCGGCTGCCCGACCCCACCTCCGACGCGGACGCCGCACTGATCGGGCACCCGGACGTGTGGGCGACCATGCAGGCACTCGCGGGGCGCGCCATGGACGGGTACGAGCTGTACCGCCACCTCAAGGACGGCGGGCACGCCTACGACGGCATCGACAAACTGTCCTCGTCGCAGAAGACCGCCCTGGACGCGCTCGCGGCGAAGTTCACGGCCTGGTTCGAGGACCTGATCGCCCAGCCCCCAGCCGGCCGGGAGGCGTTCGACCCCGCACGCCTGGAGCATCGCTTCGCCCTCGGCGTCCCCGATGTCTCGGGGTCCTCCGGCGAGACGGTGCTCTCCGCCGCGGAGTACCCCGGCGACGGCCTGGACTGGCATTCGTTCTCCACGTCCGGCGGACCGCTGGGCACCACCGGTCAGGCCGGGACCGTGACCCGGACCGTGGTGCCCGCCCCGGCCCGGTTCGCCGGGATGCCGAACCCGCGCTGGTGGACGTTCGAGGACGGCCGCACCGACTTCGGCGCGGTCACCGCCGACACCACCGACCTGGTCCGGCTGCTGTTCCTGGAGTTCGCGCTGGTCTACGGCGACGACTGGCTCGTGCTGCCGTGCGACCTGGACGAGGGCTCGCTCTCCCGTGTCGACGGCGTCATGATCACCGACACCTTCGGCCAGCGCTTCTGGATCGAACCCGCCGGCAGCCGCACTGCCGACGACCGGCAGCACTGGTCGCTGTTCGAGCTCGGGACGCCGGGCACCGGCCGGACCGGTCTGTTCCTCCCCCCGGCCGCGGCCGGGGTCACCGAGGGGCCGGCGGTCGAGGACGCGCTGCTGGTCCGCGACGAGAACGCCAACATGGCCTGGGGCATCGAGCGCACCGTCTGGCTGGCCAACGGCACGCCCCTGCCCGGTGCCGAGGCCGCCCGCGAGACCCTCGCGTACCGGCGGCGGCTGCTGCCTCCGGCCGGCCCCCGCTCACCCGTCGCGGCGATCGCGTACGAGGCGATGACCACGGTCCCGGAGCACTGGATCCCGTTCATCCCGGCGCACGTCCCGGGAGACACCCGCGAGATCCAGTTGCAGCGCGGTGCCATGCGCCGGATCCTCGACGGCGCCACCGGCTCACCGGTGAAGGTCCAGCCGCGCACGACGCTGCTGCGCCCCGGCCTGGACGTCACGCCCGCGCACTCGTACGTCCTGCACGAGGAGGAGGTGCCACGGGTCGGCACACGCCTGAGCCTGTCGTTCAAGCGTGCCCGTCTCAAGGACGGCCGCGTGGTGGTCTGGCTGGGCACCCGGCGCGCGACCGGGCGCGGCGAGGCGTCCAGCGGTCTCGCCTGGGACGTGACGGTCGACACCCCGTGACCACCAGTCTGAAAGGCGAAAGGTAGGCCGCCCATCCCCCTCAATATGCACCGAAGCGCCTGATATAACCGGTGGCATCCCTTGCCGCGTGCAGAGAAAGCGCAGGCAAGGGATGCCACGGCGGCTTTTGACCCCCGTTTTCGCGGCCGGCCCGCATCGACGGGTGTTGACATGGAAGAAGTGCGCTTGAAAGGGGACGGCAGAACTTTCCGCATCGAGTTCTGGAGCGTTTTCCCGGGAGGTGACCGGGGTTCACCTCGGCCCCCTGCAGGCATGAAGGCGCATGGAGTTCTCGACCATCCCTGAATCCAGGGCCCCGCCGGAGGCCAGCCGTTAAGATCGCTACCCGAATTCGTCAACGACAAGAAAGCGCTGAGCCACCTCTCTTGGCCGGTGGCGCACGCTCGTCGGATCGGAGTGGCAGTGGGCTGTTCACACACCACAAGCTGTCCCCTCTTTCCCCTGCTCAATGCGAGTCTGGGCGGCTGGCGGAACTACTACTGCGACAGCGAAGACCTTTGGCTCACCTGTGCTCGTTACAAATTGGCACTCGACGGCAAGCCGGTGCCGATCTCGCTCCTGCCCAACGGGAAGCAGGCGCACCACCTCGACCGGTTCGGATCGAGTGAGCTCGGGCAGGCACGGCCGGAGCCGGCCCGGCCGTTACACCCCTCGCAGGTACCGATGCGGCCGTCTCAGCCGCCACCCCGCCCCTGGGCTTCGCAGTACCGAGAGCACCCACCGACGCGACCGCGGCGCGGAGAACCCGCGCGGCACTGGTGGACACGGCTCGCCGACTGGATGAAAGGTCCCGCATGAACTACTGGCCTTGGTGGGCGGGGGCCATCGGTCTCGCGCTCGTCACCATCAACTACACCCTCACCACGGACAAGCCCTTCGGGGTGTCCTCGGCATGGGACCGCGTCCTGCACTGGCGCGCCGAACGCCGCATCGAACGGCTGGAGACCGAGTTCACCGACGAGCGCGCCCTCGTCGACGCGCTGGCCGCCGCCACCGCCGAACACTTCGGACCCCTTCCCGAAGCGCCCGCTCCGCGTACCGCCTACGCGGACGCACCGGCTCCCGCTGGTGCACCGCCGGCGGAGACGAGTGCCTCGAACACGAGCCGGCGCTCGACACCGGTGGTCGCCCAGGCCGCCCTGCTGCTGTCGATCCTCGTCGGCGGCTGGGTGGCGGCCGTCACCGCCGGCCGGTTCAAGGTCCGCTTCGACATGGGCGACGGTTTCCGCCAGATCGTGACCGCCGACCGGGCCACGATGTTCGGCGTGCTGTTCCTCGGCGGTGTACTCGTCGGCTTCGGTACCCGCCTCGCCGGAGGGTGCAGCTCCGGCCACGGCCTCAGCGGCTGCGGCCGCCTCCAGCCGGTCAGCATCGTCGCGACCGCGGTGTTCTTCGGCACGGCGGTCCTGGTGTCTTTCCTGTTGTGGAAGGTGATCTGATGCATACCCGTGGCGGAATCCTCATGGCCAACGTCATCGCCGGGCTGGCCCTCGGGTTCGTCGTCGCCAACATCGGCTTCGGCGACTACGCCCAGCTCAACCGCATGTTCACCTTCCAGGACCTGCGCATGTTCTACGCCTTCGCCGGCGCCGTGGCGATCATCGTGGTGGTCTTCGCCGTCGTCGGGGTCCGCCGCACACGCGGACGGATCCACGCCGGCGTCGTACCGGGCGCGGTGCTGTTCGGCACCGGCTGGGCGATCTCGGGTGGATGCCCGGCGATCCCGATCATCCAGGTCGCCTCCGGCTATCTCCCCGCCCTCGTCACGATCGCCGGCGTCGCCGTCGGCATCTGGCTCTGCCGCTGGGCCAACGCGAAGTTCTTCCGTCTCGACCGCGGCTCCTGCGGGCTGTAACCCGCAGGAGCCTTTCACGGCGGCGAGGTCAGCCGTACGTGAAGGAATACGCCTTCAGGCCCGGGGACAGGGTCACGCGCAGCGTGGCACGTCCCTGGGCCTTGTGGTGGACCAGCGTGTAGATGTTCGGCGCCCCGGAGACCTTGTACGTCGTGGTCTTGCCGCCCTCCTTCACCGTGAGCGTGCCGGAGCCGCCCACATCGAGGTACACGTCGTGGGCGTCGTAGTTCAGCGCGATGGCGGCGTTCGCCCTGGACGTCAGCGACTCCTCCCCGACCGACCAGGTGCCTCCCAGGGCGAACCCGTCGTCGGGGACGGATGAGGGGACGGTGAAGGTCTTCGTGCCCGGGCCGAGCGGGGAGTCGCCCGCGTAGTAGTCCGCACGGTCCGACCCCAGGTACATCTCCGGCGTCAGGGGCGCGGACGGCGTGGCGTCGGCGACGTGGGTCGCTGCGGGCAGGGCCGCCTTGGGGTTCGCCGCCGTGAGCAGCCGGCGGATCAGCGACTCGGTCCCGTCGTAGTCCCCTTCGCCGATGGTGACGGAGCGTATGGTGCCGCTCGCGTCGATCAGGTAGTCGGCCGGCCAGGAGTCGTTGCCGTAGTTGTCCCAGGTCGCGTAGTCGTTGTCCAGCGCGACCGGATAGGTGATGCCGAGCCGCTTGGCGCCGGCCGCCACGTTTCCGGCGGTGTGCTCGAAGGCGTACTCCGGCGTGTGCACGCCGATCACCTCGAAGCCGTCCGCCTTGTAGGTGGAGTACCAGGCCTCCGTGTGGGCGATGGCACGCTGGCAGTTGATGCAGGAGTAGGCCCAGAAGTCGACGAGGACGACCTTGCCCCTGAGCGACGCGAGGTCGACCGGCGGGGAGTTCAGCCACTGCTGGATGCCCGAGATCGCGGGGGCGGTGCCGCAGTTCCGCAGGGCCGCCGGGCCCGCGTCGCGCACGCAGGCGGCGAGGGACGCGCTCTGGTTCGATCCCAGGGCCTTGCTCGCGCGGTGCGGACTGTCCAGGGCGTTGTTCAGGGACGTGGTGTAGTCCGGGATCGCGCGCTGGACGGCGTCGGTGACGTTGAACGTCAGGGCGACGGCCAGCGCGATCACCACCGCCCCCGCACCGACGCGGATACCGCGCTGGTGGCTGCGGAACGCCCGCAGGCGCTCGGCGATCCCCCGGCCGGCCAGCGCGAACATCAGCAGAGGGAACGCGGTCCCGACGGCGAAGGCCACGGTCAGGACGAGCGTCCGGCCGCCGATCCGTCCCGTCGCGCCGGCGACGGTGATCGCCGCCAGAACCGGTCCGGCGCACGGGACGTAGACGGCTCCGAGGGCCAGGCCGAGCACGAATCCGCCGCGGTCCGCGCCGACGCCGCGCTGCGGGATCCGCGAGAACGGCTTCTCCAGCAGGGCCTCGACGCGCGGGATCATCATGCCCAGGCCGAGCAGGACCAGCACCACCAGGCCGGCCCAGCGGATGATGTCCTGCGGCAGCGGCAACGCGTCGAGCACCAGCGTCCCCACCAGCGTGAAGACGCTGAAGCTCAGGGCGAGGCCCGCCACCACGAGGTACGGGCGCCTGCCGTCCCGCGTCTCGCCGGCCGGCGAGGCGCCCCGCGCGCCCTGTGCCCCGCCGGACAGGAAGATCACCGGCAGGACGGGAAGGATGCAGGGCGAGATCCCCGTGATCAGGCCGCCCACGAGCCCGATCAGGACGAGCGTGATCAACGAATCCTCCAGGACGGCACTTGGTCGATCGGAGTCCCGGGCAGCGGGCGCGACCACGAGCGTACGGCGGAGGGTTCCACGGTCTCTCCTGAGGAGGTGAACGGACGTCGGCCTCCAGCATGCGACGATCCGTGCCCGCGGAGTCGCCGGACCCCGATCACGTAGGAATTCCGTAAGCTCTGCGCCGGCGGGCGACGCTTTTCAGTTCATCTTGTTCAGCAGCGCGTTGACCGTGTTCCAGTTTCGCCCGGTCGCGATTCGGCAGCCGAGTTTCTTCTGGAAAAAGGCGTGCGTGAGCTTGCTGTTGCGAATACCGTCCGGATACCAGACGTAGATCTCCTGCTTGCCGGGGGCGAACACGTCGGGCTTGTAGGCGTCCGCGTCGATCGCCCGCAGTTTGCCGGCGGCCGGCGGCTCGGACAGGAAGATCGCGAGCAGCTTGGCGGGCTCGGTCGCGATGTCCGACAGAGGGTTCTCGTCGACGACCCGCCGCAGGTACTCGCGGTTGAAGACCAGGCAGCCGATGGCGGGCAGGCCCATCTCGCGTGCGATGCCCTGCTCGATCTCTTCGGCGATCTTGTCGGTGTCCGTGCGGTCGGTGCCGAAGATGGCGTTGCCGCTCTGCAGGTGGGTGCGCACGTCGGCGTGGCCCAGCTCCCCGAGGAGCGCCCGCAGGTCGGCCATCGGCACCTTCTGCCGGCCACCGACATTGACGCCGCGCAGCAGGGCAACGAACTCCGTCATTCGACACCTCCAGCGAGTAGTCGAAGGTGCGGCCGCTTCTGCCGTCCGCACCGTCCCGCTGGCGTTGATGGTATGCCGACGGCGGCCATGTCCTCGCCGGGCGCAGGAGGCCGGCGGACCTGCGAAACGGGCCCGGCGGCGTGCCGGGATTCGCCCGGACGCCGCCGTACGAGCGGCGTCGATGTGTAAGGGCGTACCAACCGGGCCTAGGCTCTTCGGGTCTGATGCCGGCGGGAGGGACCGGGTTCGCTCGCCGCCGGTGAACGGCACACTGTTCCCATCGATGGGGACTGGTCGGCGAGAAAGGACCGTGGATGAAGTGTCCGGCGTGTGAGAACGACGTCCCCTCGGGCCGGTCCGCCTGCACCTGGTGCGGCGCGCCGCTTCCGTCGGCGGGGGAACGTCCCGGCTCGGATTCGCGCTTCGGCTCTGAACCGCTGACGAATCCCCAGGCCGGCCCGCCGAACCCGAAGACCGAGCCGATGCCGATTCCGGTATGGGACGCGGGCGACGAATGGCCCGAGCTGCCGCCGATACGCCGCGCGACTCCGGCACCGGACCCGGCGCCGCCGGAGGAGCAGGCGTCGCGGCACGCGGACGCCCCGCTGCCACCCGCGTTCGACCCCGCCGGGTGGAACCGCGACGCCCCGCCGGCGCCGCCACCCGGCTACGAGAACGCCACCCAGCACCTCGGCGCCCCGCCGCCACCGGCATTCGACCCCGCCGGATGGAACCGCGACGCCCCGCCGATGCCACCGCCGGGAGACCAGAACGCCACCCAGCACCTCGGCAGCCCGATGCCACCCGCCTTCGACCCCGCCGGGTGGAACCGCGACGCCCCGCCGATGCCACCGCCCGGCCACGAGAACGCCACCCAGAACCTCGGCGCCCCGCCGCCGCCCACGTTCGGCCCCGCCGGATGGGACCAGGGCGTTCCGCCGGGCGCGGGCGACCCGGCCGCGCCCCCGGCGGACGGCGGTACGGCGAAGAACCGCAAGAACCTGCTGCTGGTCTGCGGCATAGCCGCGGTGGTCGTCATCGGCGGTGCCGTGATCTACGCGCTGACGCAGGGCGGGTCGGGGGGCGGTTCACAGACGGCCGGCGGAAAGACGGGCACGGCCGGTGCGTCGCAGCAGGCCTCGGCCGTCAACCAGATCCTCAAGTCCGGGAGGACGGCGCGCGGGCACCTGCCGTCCCGCCTGAGGACCTGCGACGACGTCGCGGCCGGCGTACCCGGCTTCCAGCAGGTCGTACGGGACCGGCAGCAGGAGCTCTCCCAGTCGAAGAGCCTCAAGGTCGACCAGCTGCCGGACGGTGCCGGCCTCCGCAAGTCGATGGTCGCCGCGTACCAGAGCTCTCTCAAGGCCGACCAGGCCTACCTCGCGTGGGCCCAGGAGGTGCAGGGACGCGGTTGTGGCGGCAGGATCGCCCCGCTGACGGCGCACTACAAGGACGCCATCGCCGCCAACGGCAAGGCCGGCCCGGCCAAGCGCCAGGTGATCGCCGCGTGGAAGCCGATCGCGAGCAGCCACGGCCTTCCGAAGTACGCCTGGAACCGCCTCTGACCCGGCCCGCGTCCCAAGGACCTCCTGTCGCGTCGGTGTCGCGCCGTGCCAGGAGGTCCCTCCGCCGTCTCGGCCCCTAGAAGTTGATCATGTGGCCGGCGAGCCCGTGGAGGGCCTCCTTCACGGCCTCGCTGAGGGTGGGGTGGGTGTGCACGTTGCGGGCGGCCTCGTGGACGGTCAGGTCCCACTGCTGGGCCAGGGTGAGCTCGGGCAGCAGCTCGGCCACGTCCGCGCCGATCAGGTGGGCGCCGAGCAGCTCGCCGTACTTGCCGTCGCTGAGGATCTTCACGAAGCCGGACGGGTCGCCGAGTCCGTGGGACTTGCCGTTCGCGGTGAAGGGGAACTTTGCGACCTTGACGTCGAAGCCCTGCTCCCTGGCCTGGGCCTCGGTCCAGCCGAAGCTGGCGATCTGCGGCTGGCAGAAGGTCGCGCGCGGGATCATGACGTAGTCGAGCTCCATCGTCTCGGCGTCGGCGATGGTCTCCGCCGCGACGACGCCCATCGACTCGGCCGCGTGCGCGAGCATCAGCTTGGCGGTCACGTCGCCGATCGCGAAGATGTGGGGCACGTTCGTACGGCCGCGGCCATCGATGTCGATCGCGCCGCGCTCGGTGAGCCGGACACCGGTCTTCTCCAGCCCGTAGCCCTCGACGTTGGGCGCGAAGCCGATGGCCTGCAGCACCTTGTCGGCCTCCAGGACCTTCTGCTCGCCGTTCTTGGAGACGGTGACGCGGACCTTGGGTCCCGACTCGTCGATCTCCTCGACGCGCGTGGAGGTGAGCACGTCGACGCCGAGCTTGCGGTAGTGCCTGGCCAGCTCCTTGGAGACCTCCTCGTCCTCCAGCGGGACGAGCCGGTCCAGGAACTCCACGATCGTCACCTTGACGCCGTAGTTGGCCAGGACGTACGCGAACTCCACGCCGATGGCACCCGCGCCGGCGATGACGATGCTCTCGGGCAGGCTGTCGCTGAGGATCTGCTCCTCGAAGGTCACGACCCGCTCGGACAGCGAGGTGCCGGGCAGCAGCTTGGCGCTGGCCCCGGTCGCGATGACGCAGTGGTCGAAGGTGACGGTCTCGCCGTCCACGACGATGGTGTTCGCGTCGGTGAAGGAGCCACGGCCGTTGATCTCGGTGATGCCGTTCTTCTTCATCAGGTAGTGCACGCCCTTGACGCGCCCGTCGGCGACCGTACGGCTGCGCTTGAACGCCGCGCCGAAGTCGAAGCGCACCTCGCCGTCGGCCTCGATGCCGAACGTCTTCGCCTCACGCGTGAAGATGTGCGCCAGCTCCGCGTTGCGGAGCAGGGCCTTGGAGGGGATGCAGCCGACGTTGAGGCAGACGCCTCCCCAGTAGCGCTCCTCGATGACCGCGGTCTTGAAGCCCAGCTGGGCGGACCGGATCGCGGCCACGTATCCGCCCGGCCCAGCGCCGAGAACGACGACGTCGAAATGTGTGCTCATGCCCAGAACGATATTGCGCCACGCCGATGATCGCGCCCTCGGCCTTGCCGGTCACGCGGTGGACGTGACCAGGATCTCCCTCCGGCGCCTGCCGGTCAGGACGTGGGGCTGCCCGCGCCGGTGAGGTATGCCACGGTCATCTCGCCGACCATCGTGCGGTGCCGGGCCCGGTGCTCGGCCGCGGTCAGGTCCCGGCCGAACAGCGCGCCGAACGTGTGCTGGTTGGCGATGCGGAAGAAACAGAACGAACTGATCATCATGTGCACGTCGACCGCGTCGGCCGGCGCGACGAAGTCCCCGCCGGCCCGGCCCGCCTCCAGGATGCGCGAGATCAGTTCGGTCACCGGCGCCCCGAGGTTCACCAGCGCCTCCGACTGGCGCAGGTGCTCGGCGCGGTGGATGTTCTCGATGCTGACCAGCTTGATGAAGTCCTGGTGGGCGTCGTGGTGGTCGAAGGTCAGCTCGGCCAGGGTGCGGATCGCCTCGACGGGCGCGAGGTGCTCCACGTCGATGGTCGACTCGGCGGCGCGTACCTCGGCGTAGGCCTTCTCGAGGACCGCGATGTACAGCTTCTCCTTGCCGCCGAAGTAGTAGTAGATCATCCGCTTCGTCGTGCGCATCAGCGCGGCGATCTCGTCCACGCGGGCGCCGGCGTACCCCTGCCGCGCGAACTCCCGCTGGGCGACCTGGAGGATCTCCGCCCGCGTACGGTCGGCGTCGCGCCGGCGTTCCTCCGGCGCGCCGGTGACGGGCTGGGCGGGCATAGGGCTCCACGAGGACAGCGAATCCGGATCGGCACTCATCTTATGGCTCAGGTCACGATCGCGCGCTGACAGCGGGCGGTGCGTGCTGGACGGCCAGCCGGATCGGCGCGTTGCCGGCCCCGTACCCCCGGTAGCCGCCGATGCGCTGGACGACCTCGAAGAAGACCCGGCCGGTGGTCCTCGTGTACAGGTGCAGGAACTCCCCGTACGGGTCGCGGTCGTACAGCAGGCCCAGTTCGCGCAGCGTACGGTGCCGTTCCACGCCCAGGTCGTGGCGGGCCTCGAGGTCGTCGTAGTAGTTGTCCGGGATGGCCAGCAGGAGGTCGCCGGCGGCGTTCAGCCGCCGGGCGGTGGCGACGATGTCCCGGCTGCCCAGGGCGACGTGCTGCCAGGGAGTGTCGGGCGCGCCGGGGTGCGCGCCGACGTAGGCGACGTTGAGCGCCATCCGTACGGTGCCGTCCGTGGTGGCGACCGCCCGGCTGCGGAGCAGGCCGTACGGGTCGGCGAGCTCCAGGCTCTCGTCGGGCCGCAGCCCGAGGACGCTGCGGTAGAAGAGCGACGCCTCGTCGAAGTAGTGCCAGGGCTGGGTGAGGGCCACGTGGTCGATGTGGGTGATGCCCGCCGCCTCGGCAAGGTCGCCCGGCACGCCGGTGAAGTCGTCGGTCCAGCTCGGGTGGTCCGGCCTGGCGGTACGGCAGAAGAACAGCTCGGTGCCGTCGGGCGCGGCGACCGCGTCGAGCGGCGCCTCGTGCGGTGCGCGCGAACGGGGCAGGACCGGGGCGAGCAGGGACTCCGCTCGTTCGACCGCGCCCGCCGGATCCGGGGTCTCCAGCCCGATCGCGGACAGGGCCGGGCCGGCCGCGCTCTGCGCGCTGCCGGTGTTCAGCAGGATCCTGGCCCCGTCCTGCGCCCAGAGCTCGACGGGCTTGGTGGGATGCCCGCCCGTACGGGTGAAGCCGAGGGTGGTGAGCAGCCCGCTCAGCCGCCCGGTGTCGGGCGTGGCCAGCTCCGCGAAGGCGAACCCGGTCGGGACCACCGGCCGGGGTGGCCGGGTGAGCTCGGCCGCCCCGGCCGGGCTCTGGGCGACGGACTCCTCCAGCGCGATGAGGGAGCGCATGGCGTCCCTGGCCGTACGGCCGGCGTCGGCCTGGCGGAAGACGTCGTTGAAGACCTCCAGTGACAGCGGCCCCGCGTAGCCGGTGCGCAGGACGTGGCCGACCAGCCCGGCCAGGTCGAAGCCGCCCTGACCGGGGAAACAGCGGTAGTGGCGGCTCCACTGCAGGACGTCCATGGTCAGCGGCGGCGCGTCGGCGAGCTGGAGGAAGAAGATCTTTTCGGCCGGGATCTCCTCGATGCCGCGCGGGTCGGAGCCGCGCGACAGGATGTGGAAGCTGTCCAGGCACGTGCCCAGGTACGGGTGATCGGCCATCTCCACGATCCGCCAGGCGTGCTCGAAGTCGTCGACATGGCGGCCCCACGCGAGCGCCTCGTAGGCGATCCGGATGCCATGGGCGGCGGCGCGGTCGGCGAGGAGACGCAGGTGCTCGGCGGCGAGCGCGTCGTCCGCGACGGTGTCCGGGGAGACGCTGGAGCACACGAGCAGCCGCGAGGCGCCGAGGCGTTCCATCAGCGCGAACTTGTGCTCGGCGCGGCGCAGATTGGCGGCGAGGATGCCGGGTGGGACCGCCTCGAAGTCGCGGAACGGCTGGAACAGCTCGATGCTCAGGCCGAGGTCGGCCGCGCGCCGGCGTATCTCCTCGGGTGCCAGCGGGCTGGACAGCAGGTCGTTCTCGAAGATCTCCACGCCGTCGAACCCCGCCTCGGCGATGGCGGTGAGCTTGCCGGCCAGCGGGCCGCTCAGCGAGACCGTGGCGATGGACTTCCGCATGGCGTTCCTCCGGGTCAGGCGTTGACGAGATGGGAGAGGTGGGCGAGCATCCGCTCGCCGTCGGGCTCGATCCCGGTGAAGAAGCGGAAGGCCTGGGCGGCCTGGAAGACGACCATTCCCCCGCCGTCCAGCGTCCGGCAGCCCAGCTTGCTCGCCGCGCGGAGCAGGTCGGTCTCCAGCGGGCGGTAGACCACGTCGGCCACCCACAGGTCCGGCCGGAGCAGCTCGGCCGGCACCGGCATGCCGGGGTGCGCGGCCATGCCGACCGGGGTCGCGTTGACGAGACCGTCCGCGGCCCTGAGCAGCCCGGCCAGGTCACCGGCCGATCCCACGCGGGCGCGCCCCGCTCCGAACCGGCGCGTCAGGTCCGCGACCAGCGACGTGGCGCGGTCCGGCCGCTCGTCCACGACCGCGACGTGTCCGGCACCGAGCGTCAGCAGCGCGTGCGCCACGGCGGCGCCCGCGCCGCCCGCCCCCAGCTGCACGATCCGTCGGGTCTTCGCGCCCGGCAGGCCGCGGGCGAACGACCGGGCGAATCCGGTCCAGTCGGTGTTGTGCCCCACCGCCCGGTCTCCCTCGAAGGTCACGGTGTTGACCGCGCCGAGCTCGGCCGCCTCCGGTGAGAGCTCGTCGAGATGGGCGATCACGGTCTGCTTGCACGGGTGGGTGATGTTCAGGCCGGTGTAGCCGAGCCGCCGGGCCGTGCGCACGAGCTCACCCCCCGCCCCGGCGTCCAGGCCGAGGCCAGCGATGTCGATGAGGCGGTAGAGGTAGCGGAGGCCGTGGTGATCGGCCTCGCGCTCGTGGAGGGCGGGGCTGAGGGAGGGCCCGATGCCGGCGCCGATCAGGCCGACCAGATAGGACGTCATCGAGGGCTCATTGTACGAACTAGTACGTTAAATAGCGAGACCGTCGAGCGCGCCGGACGGCGCCGGGTACCCACCCGCGCGCGGTGCGCACTCGTACCAACCTGCCGGATCGGCGTGGCGCCGAGGACGTTCCCGGACCTGAGCCGGACCTGGGGCACGCAAACGGTCCCCAGGCGGCCTGAGCGGCCATTAGATGCGATGGCCCCGGAAAGCGGTCCCGTCAATTACCGCGGCGGCACAGAACGGCAACCAATGGGTGCGGAGAAAGCTAAGGCTTTGGGTGCCTTCGGTGGCACTTGCGGGATATTACGGACGCTAATTTACGGCCTTGCATTGAAGTTTTGTTGGGCTTGCCGTTCCTTCTCGCTCGGGTAGATAACCCCTGGTCAGTTCGAGACAGATGATCAGGGGGATCCATGAAACCTGCTCGATCCATCGCGACCGGCCTGCTCGCAGGCCCGGCCATCGTCATGGGAATGCTGGCGGGCGCCGCGCAGGCGGCGCACGCGGCCACACCCGTAGGTCAGGTCGCCAACGCTCCGCACGGCAACGAAGGACCCGTCTGGGGGCACGAGCACCACAACCCGGACCCGCACTGGGGCGATCATCGCGACCCGCGCTGGGACCCACGGCGGGGCGACCGCTTCGACCGGCGGTGGGGCTACTACCGGCACGACCCGCGGTGGGGGTACTACCGCTACGACCCGCGCCTCGGCCGCTACCACTGGGACCACCGCTAAGACCACGGCGCGTAAGCACCGGGTGAACACGCGCTGATGTCTTCGGGCATCGGTGCGCCGATCCCCGGCCGGTAGAGGGAACGGCATGTCACTGGGCTGTGCTCGTCGAGCACAGCCCAGTTCGCCGTTCTGGCGCGCGTGTTCCCTCGCGGCGACGGGCCACGGTCGCCTGCCGCCGCCCCGAGTGTTCACCCTGGATGTCGCGCAGGTGAACGGCGCGGTGACGCCCGCCATGCTTCTTCGCCGGCCGTTCACGGGCCTGTACTACTCTCCGCGCCGACACTTGATAAGAACACGGAGAGTACGTTGTCGATTACCACTGAGCAGTTCTTCGATGGTCGTGAAATGTTCGTGGTGCACGCCATGTTCCGCCGCGAGTTCGGTCTCATGCCGGAACTCGTCCGCGGCGTGGCCGCGGGCGACCAGCAGCGCATGCGGGTCGTCGCCGGTCACCTCGTGGGTGTCGCCACCGTTCTTCACCACCACCATCGCGCCGAGGACGAGCAGGCGTGGCCGTTCCTGCTGGAGCGCGGCTCGGAGGACGTGGCACGGATCGTTCAGCTGATGGAGATCCAGCACGCCAACATCGACGAGCTCGCCGCCGAGGTCGACGTGGCGCTGGAGGCCTGGCGCGGCGGCGCCACCACGGTGAGCCGTGACGCGCTCGCGGACATCCTCGAGCGGCTGGTCCCCGTACTCGACCAGCACATGCGCCTGGAGGAGGAGCGCGCCGTCCCGCTCATGGAGAAGTACATCACCGCCGCCGAGTGGAGCCAGATGGTGCGGGCGGGAGCGGCCGGCTTCGACGCCGACGGCCTCACGCTCGGGTTCGGCATGCTGATGTACGAGGGCGATCCCGAGATCGTCGACCTGGCCGTCGCCGCACTGCCGCCGGAGGCGCGGACGGCGATCAGGCAGCGTGCGGCGCGGGCGTTCGCGGCGCATTCCGAGCGTGTCCACGGGACCGCCACGCCGCCACGCAGCACCGAGCTGTGATCGGTCACCGCCCGCCCGGTCCGCGGCCCCGGCCAGGCCGCGGACCGGGCGGGGGCCGCCGGTGCGGGTCAGCGCTCGCTGTCCAGGTGGGCCATCTGGGCGGCGTCGTAGCGGTCGCCCGCGACGGACTCCGCGGGGACGGCGCGTTCGATGGCGGCGAGGTCGTCGCCGGTCAGCTCGACCTCCAGGGCGCCCAGGGCCTCCGACAGGCGGTCCCGGCGACGGGCGCCGATCAGCGGCACGATGTCCGTGCCGCGGGACAGCACCCAGGCGATGGCGGCCTGCGCGACCGTGACGTCCCTGGCCTCGGCGACCTCCCTGAGCGCCTCGACGAGCGCCAGGTTGTGCTCCAGGTTGCCGCCGCTGAACCTCGGGGCACGCCCGCGGAAGTCGCCCTTGCCCAGCTGCCGGTCCTTGGACCAGTGGCCGGACAGCAGACCGCGCGTCAGCACCCCGTACGCGGTGACGCCGATGCCCAGTTCGCGGCAGACCGGCAGGATCTCCTTCTCGATGCCGCGGGACAGCAGGGAGTACTCGATCTGCAGGTCGACGATCGGGTGCACGGCCGCGGCGCGCCGGATGGTCTCGGGACCGGCCTCCGACAGCCCGATGTGGCGGACGTATCCGGCCTCGACCAGCTCGGCGATCGCGCCGATGGTGTCCTCGATCGGCACGGCCGGGTCCACGCGCGCGGGCCGGTAGATGTCCACGTGGTCGGTGCCGAGGCGGGTCAGGGTGTAGGTGAGGAAGTTCTTGACCGCCACCGGGCGGCCGTCATAGCCGGCGAATCCCCCGGCGGGGTCACGGAGGGCACCGAACTTCACGCTGATCGCGACCTGGTCGCGGTCGCGGGTCCGCAGCGCGTCACGGATCAGCAGTTCGTTGTGGCCCATGCCGTAGAAGTCGCCGGTGTCGAGCAGGGTCACCCCCGCGTCCATGGCGGCGTGGATCGTGGCGATGCTCTCGGCCTCGTCGGCGGGGCCGTACATGCCGGACATCCCCATGGCGCCCAGGCCGATCTCGGAGGTGGTCAGCTGCCCCAAGGTGCGCTCTCGCATCATGCGCCTTCCAGTAGAAATCAGCGATATACGATCTGATAGAGCGATGATACACCCTCAGGGTAGCGCCGCTATAGGAATCAGTGCATCATTGATTTCGTGAACGACACCGGCACGCGCGAACGCATCCTGCAGGCCGCCCTCCGGCTCCTGGCCGAGTCCGGCGACGCCACGGTCTCCACTCGGGCCGTGTGCGCGGCGGCGGGCGTCGGCGCGCCGACCCTCTACCACCACTTCGGGGACAAGGACGGCCTGCTCGACGCCGTCGTCGTGTACGGCTTCGAGCGATACCTCGCCGAGAAGCGCGCCCGGCCGTCGACCGGCGACCCGGTGGAGGATCTGCGCGGCGGCTGGGACCAGCATGTGGAGTTCGGGCGGTCGCAGCCGGCCTTCTACGCCCTCATGTACGGCGCGGGCCGCAGCGCCGGCGCGGCGTCGGAGGAGGCCCACCGGATCCTGCTGGGGACGACCGAGGCGGTCGCGCGCGCCGGCCGGTTGCGCGTTCCGGTGCACACGGCCGCCGGCATGATCCTGGCGGCGTGCATGGGCGTGACGCTCCGCCTGATCTCGGGCGTGGGCGATGATGCCGCGGACCTGTCCGCGCGTACGCGTGAGGCGGTCCTGGCCGCCATCACCACCGACGAGGTCGAGGACCGCCCGTCGTCGGTGTCGGGCATGGCGATCGCGCTGGCCTCGGCGATCGACGGCCAGGCGCCGCACACGCTGACCTCGGCCGAGACCGCCATGCTGCGCGAATGGCTCGCGCGCGTCGCGGCCTGCTGACTCAGGCCGCCCGGTAGACGACGAAGGACACGGCGATGTACTGCGCGACGTACGCGGCCACCGTGAAGGCGTGGAACACCTCGTGAAAGCCGAACCAGCGCGGCGACGGATCCGGGCGGCGCAGGCCGTACACCAGCCCCCCGGTGCTGTAGAGCAGGCCCCCGACGCAGACGAGGACGAGCGCGGCCACCCCGGCGCCGTCCAGCAGCTGCGGCATGAAGGCCGCGGCGACCCAGCCGAGCCCCACGTACAGCGCGGTGTAGAGCCAGCGCGGCGCGCCGACCCACACGATGCGGAACAGCACGCCCGCGCCCGCGCCGCCCCAGATCACCGCGAGCACGACCGTACGGGTGGTGCCGTGCAGGGCCAGCAGCGCGAACGGAGTGTAGGTGCCCGCGATGATCAGGTAGATGTTGGCGTGGTCGAATCGCCGGAGTATCGCATCGCTGCGTTCGGACCAGTGCCCCCGGTGGTAGAGCGCGGAGACCCCGAACAGCAGTGAGGAGGTCAGGGTGTACACCGCGGCGGCCAGCCGTGCGGCCAGCGTCGGGCCGAGCGCGACCAGGACCAGGCCCGCGACCAGCACGGCCGGGAACGTGCCCGCATGCAGCCAGCCGCGCAGCCGCGGCTTGACCGACTGCGCGATCTCTCCCACTTTGCCCGCTCGTAGTGCCATGAGCGCCTCCCATCATTCGCCGCGGCTCTCGCGACGCGGGTGACCCTCAGTATTCCGAACGTCTGGCCAGACGTCTGCTCCCACCCAGCCGGGAGGCGAAGTCGGTCTCCTCCTCGGCGTCCGCCGCGGGCACGACCTCTTCGACGACGGCCGCCGGAGCGGGGACCTCCTCCAGGTCCGGACGGTCCCGCAGCCGTTCGGCGGCCTTGCGCAGCGCCTTCTCCCCCACCAGGCGGCTGAGCTCCAGTCCGAAGCAGTCCAGCTTGTCGGCGTCGGTGAGATCGTCACGGGCCCGCAGGTCGGCGGCCAGCTCGCCCAGGCGCTGTGCCTCGGAGAGCTCGTAGCGCCTGATCGCGTGGCTGCACAGCTCGGCCAGCGCGGCATGGTCGTTGACGAAGGAGAGCCCGGCCAGGTCGTTGGTGGACAGCCGGCTGAGGGCACGCTTACGGTCCATCGCCGCATCGACGATCTTGAGCAGCCCGGACAGCAGCAGGATCGGGCCGATGCTGACGCCCTTGTCCTGCGCGATCATGAACGAGGAGCGGAAGATCGCGGCGGCGCCGACCGCGGCGGCCATCACCTGGGCCACCGACCCGCCGACCGCCGGTGCGCCCTCCGGCAGCGCGAAGCCCCAGCCCATCGCCTCGGCGGCGATGAGGGCCGCGGTCGAGGCGGAGGCGTTGACCGCGATGTAGAGAAGGCCCGACGGCGAGAACACCGCCGCGGCCGGTTTGTCCTGATACCGCCCGACCAGCTCGGCACCCCCGATGAGGGCGCCGAGCAGCGCGGCGAACAGCATCCTTGCGACCATCACGCCCCCCTCGCCCGTACCGGCTCGAGTCCGGCACCGATGAGCCGGCCCGGCGGCCTGGCCGCCTCGAGGAAGACCAGAAGCCACTCCCCCGGACCGGTCGCCAGGCCGTGCCATCGGCGAGGTGGGGAGTCCCTCGACTGGAGGAACGCCAGCAGCCAATCCCCTGAACCCGAGGCCATACCCCGGCGCATCCGCGAAGACATGCGGTATACCTTCGCGACCGCGAGCCCGGAAGGCGACGACTACGGGCCACCGGAATCCGAATGCCCTGCGCATCGCACGGGCACGGAAGGCTTGTGGCGAGTCCAGGTCATCACGGTGGATCCTTCGCATAGAAGGACCGCGACGGGGGCATCCGTGCCCTGTTCAGAGGTGGGGCGGCCGGCCCTCGAACGGGGTGCTCAGCACCACCGTCGTACGGGTGGAGACATTGGCCGCGGCCCGGATCTGCTGGAGCAGCTCCTCCAGCGCGAACGGCGAGGTGACCCGGATCTTGAGGATGTAGCTCTCCTCGCCCGCCACCGAGTGGCACGCCTCGATCTCGCTGAGATGGGTGAGTTTCTCGGGTGCGTCGTCCGGCGCGGACGGGTCGATCGGCTTGATCGAGACGAACGCGGTGAGAGGCAGGCCGATCGCCTCGTGGTCGAGGACCGCGGTGTATCCCTTGATGACGCCACGCTTCTGCAGGCGGCGTACGCGCTGGTGCACCGCCGATACCGACAGGCCGGTCTCCCGCGCGAGGTCGGTGAAGCTCATGCGGCCCTCGCCCGCGAGCAGGGCGACGATCTGCCGGTCGATGTCCTCCACGCCTCAGAACCTACCGCGCTGCCCGGCCGAGAGCCGGAACACCGGTCGATGACCGGCATTCCGGCCGTGTCGGCGAGCTATTTGACGGAACCCGCCAGGACGCCCTGGACGAAGTAGCGCTGGAAGGCGAAGAAGACGACCAGCGGGACGATCAGGGACAGGAAGGCTCCTGGGGCCAGGATGTCGATGTTGCCGGTGAACTGCCGCATCTGGGACTGCAGGAACTTGGTCATCGGCTGGGAGCCGGTGTTGGCGAAGACCAGTGAGACGAGCATGTCGTTCCAGACCCACAGGAACTGGAAGATCGCGAGTGAGGCGATCGCGGGTTTGCCGAGTGGGAAGATCACCTTGACGAAGATCGTCCACTCCTTCCCGCCGTCCATTCGCGCCGCCTCCAGCAGGTCCCGTGGGATGCCGGCGAAGAAGTTGCGCAGCAAGAAGATCGCGAATGGCAGCCCGAACGCCACGTGGAAGGCCACCACGCTCGGGATCGACCCGAACACATGGATCCAGCCGTAGAGCTTCGCCACCGGGATCAGTCCGACCTGCACGGGGACGACCAGCAGGGCCACGACGATCAGGAACAGCCAGTCGCGGCCGGGGAACTCCATCCACGCGAACGCGTACCCCGCCAGTGACGCGATCGCGACGACCAGCAGGGTGGCCGGTAGCGCGATGAGCACGGTGTTCCAGAAGGAGTCTACGAAGTCGGGCTTGCCCAGCAGGTCCGAGTAGGCCTTGAACGTCAGCTGGGAGGGGGCACTGAAGATGTGCCACCAGCCGGTGGAGTTGTCATCCTGCTGGGACCGCAGCGAGGCCACGAACAGCCCCAGCGTCGGCACCAGCCAGACCACCGCCACGATCAGCAGGAGGATCTGCACCACCCCGCCGCCCAGCCGGGCGACGATACGGGAGGCGACACTCCTGCGCGGCGCGCCGCTGTAGTCCGGCCGGTCCGTGGTGGGCCCGGACTCGGGAATGGTCGCGGTACTCATTGGTTCTCCTGTCGAAAACGCCGCAGGTTGAACAACATCGCGGGCACGACCAGCAAGAACAACAAGATCGCGACCGCGGACCCGGCCCCCTGGTCGTTACCGCCACCAAAGGAGTCGGTCCACATCCGCACCGCAAGCACCGACGCGTTCGGATCACCGCCACCGATGATGAACACCAGGTCGAAGACCTTCAGCGCATTGATCAACATCGTGACGAACACCACTGTCAGGACCGGTGCCAGCAACGGGATCGTGACCCGCCGGAACACCTGCCACTCGGTCGCGCCGTCCACCCGCGCCGCCTCGAGCGCGTCGCGCGGAATCGCCGCCAGCCCCGCCGCGATCAACACCATCGCGAACCCGGCCCACACCCACATGTACGACGCGATGATCGCCGGAGTGATCAACGCCGACCCCAGCCAGTTCACGCCCCCGTAGGAAGCCGCGAAATTGTCCTTCGGCAACTTCAGCGTGTACGAACCGGCGGGCAGTCGCTTGTCGAATACGAAGGAGCCGTCCTTATCCGTGGTCGTCGAGGCGACCACCTTCGCCCCCGACACGGCCTGGACCTTCATCCCCGACAGGCCCGCCTCCTTCGCGTCGGGGAGGTTGAGCGTGCCGCCGCCGCCCTTGGTGAAGTCGAACCACACCAGCCCGCTGATCTTGCCCGGCACCGCCGGAGGGGCCTTGGCCGGAGTCGGGCTGTTCGGCAGGTTCTCCGGTTTCACCCCGACCAGCGGGATCAGCACGGCAGCACCGGGCTGGACCTGCCGGCGCGTCACGACCGCGCCCGCCTGAGCCACGTCGGGACTCTTGTCGCCCTCCCTGGCCGAAGCACCCGGATACCGCGAACCACCCGCGAAGGTGTCGTGCACCGAGGTGACGACCGCGTTGGCCACACCCATCGACGGGTCCTGCTCATAGACCAGCCGGAAGATCACACCCGAGGCCAGGAACGAGACCGCCATCGGCATGAAAACGACCATCTTGAACGCCGTCGACCAGCGAATACGCTCGGTCAACACCGCGAACAACAACCCAAGGATCACCACCACCGTGGGCGCGACCATAACCCAGATCGCGGTGTTGCGCACCGCGACCAGCGAATCGTGGTCGGTGAAGATCGCGGTGTAGTTGTCCAGCCCCACCACTTTCTTGCCCGAGGCGTCGAAGAAGCTGCGGATCGCGGTGTAGACGATCGGATAGACCACCAGCGCACCCAGCAGCAACAACGCCGGAAGCAGGAAGCCCAACGCGAGCCAGGACGGAGGGCCGAGCCGGCCCGAACCGCTCCCGGCCTCGCCGCTGTCCTGCGGCGAGGCCATCTCTTCAGTAATCGCTGTCATGACTCATCGCCTACTTGTAGGCCTTGGCCGCGTCGGACTCCAGCTTCGCCTGAGCACCCTTGATGTCACCCGGGTTCTTCACCAGGCCCCGCAGGTCCTCCCACTCACCCTGACCCGGCGTACCACCGAACGCCGCCGGCGCCTGGTCGGACATGTCATACCGAGCCGAATCCCCAGCCGCCTGCATCTGCGCCACCAACTGCTTGGTCAGCGCATCCGGATACGCATCCGGCTTGACGTTCTTGTCCGGAGAGATGTAACCGCCGCCCTTGGCCCACACCGTGCCCGCCTCCGGCGAAGCCAGATACTTCATCAGCGCCATCGCGCCCTTGCTGTCCTTCAGCGCGACCGCCGTGTCACCACCCAGCACCGCAGGAGTCGTCGACCCCGCCTTGGGGAACGCGAACACCTTCGCGTCCGTACCGACCTTCGCCGACGTCGTCCCGATGTTCGCCGCCGCGAAGTCACCCCCATAGACCATCGCGGCCTTGTTCTTACCGAACGTGTCCGTCACCGAACCATCGAACTTCTGCTGCAACGCACCCGAAGAACCGCCCGCGATCATGTTCGACTTACCCCAGACCTGCACCAGCGTCTGCAGAGCCTTGGTCACCGACGCGTCGGTCCACTTGATCTCGTGCTTGGTCAACTTGTCGTACATGTCCGGACCCGCCTGAGACAGGTACACATTCTCGAACCAGTCCGTCAGGGTCCACGCATCCCCCGACCCCGCCGCCAGCTCCAGCGGCGTCGAACCCGCATCCGACAACGTCTGCGCGGCCTTCGTGAACGAAGCCCAATCCGCCGGCGGCTGCACACCCGCGTCATCAAAGGCCTTCGACCGGTACCAGATGATCGACTTGTAAGCCGCCTTCACCAGCACCCCGTAGGTCTTCCCATCGACCGACCCCAGCTCTTTCCAGTACGGGGTGTAATTCGCATCGATCGTCGACGCCACATCCGCCGACAACGGCTTCAGATCACCCTTCTTCGCGTACTGCGCCACCAGACCCGGCTGCGGCAGAATCGCGATGTCCGGCGGCTGCTTCGCCTGAATACGCGGCCCCAGATACGCATCGGTGTTCTCACCCGTCGACGCGTAATTCACCTTCGCACCCGTCTGCTTCTCAAAAGCAGACAACACCTTCTCGAAACTCGCCTGCTCAGGACCCGTCCACTTCGCCGCGACCTCGATCGTCACCCCCTTCAACTCCTGCGCACCGGCGCTGGAGCTGGGAGAGGACTTCGAGTCGCTACCGCCACAGGCGGACGCCGTGAGGAGCAGTCCCGCTGCGGCCGCCGTGGCGGTCCATCGCGTATTGGTTCTCACTCTTCTTCCTCCTTGGCCTCGCCGGCGTCGGCGGTGTCCGCCTCGGCGGTCTCCGGGGGAGCCTCGTCCGCCGTCTCCACCGCGGGTTCGGCGTCCCAGATCGACTTGCTCGTGTCCAGGTCGAAGAAGTGCAGCCGGGCCGTGTCCACGTGCACGTCGATGGAGTCGCCGACCTGGACCTCCGTGCGGGGGCTGAACCGCGCCACCACCGTCGTGTGCGGCGTCTCCAGCGTGCCGAGAACGTCGGTGCCCGCGTCGCGTGCGAGCTCCTTGGTGTCCTCGGTCACGACCGTCGCGGCCTCCATGCCGAAGTGGACGAGCACGTCGGAGCCCATGGCCTCGACGAGCTCGGCGGTCGAGGTGAGCCGGGTCCCCTCGCCGCCCGGGCTCAGCCTGGCGTCCTCCATGTCCTCGGGCCGGATGCCGACCACGACGGAGCGCCCGATGTAGTCGCGCAGTGCGGGCCGCCGCTCCAGCACGCCGGCGCCGACGCGCAGCTCCTGCCCGCCGATCGAGAGCCGCATATCGCCCTCGGTGCCGCTGAGGTCGCCCTTGAGGAGGTTCATCGCCGGGGAGCCGATGAACCCGGCGACGAACAGGTTCGCGGGCCGGTCGTACAGCTCCTGCGGCGCCGCGACCTGCTGCAGCTCGCCCTTCTTCATCACCGCGACCCGGTCGCCGAGCGTCATCGCCTCGGTCTGGTCGTGGGTGACGTAGATCGTGGTGACGCCGAGGTCGCGCTGGATGCGGGCGATCTCCGCGCGCATCTGCACGCGCAGCTTGGCGTCGAGGTTGGACAGCGGCTCGTCCATCAGGAACGCCTGCGGCTCACGGACGATCGCACGGCCCATCGCGACCCGCTGCCGCTGGCCGCCGGAGAGGTTACGCGGCCGGCGTTCGAGATGGTCCTCCAGGCCCAGCGTCTTGGCCGCCGCGTCGACCCGCTTGCGGATCACGTCCTTCTTCATTTTGCGCAGGGTGAGCCCGAACCCGATGTTCTGCCGGACCGAAAGATGCGGATAGAGGGCATAGCTCTGGAAGACCATCGCGACGTCGCGATCGCGCGCGGGCACCCGGTTGACCACCCGGCCCCCGACGCTGACCCTTCCTTCGGATATCTCCTCGAGCCCGGCCACCATCCGCAGCGCTGTCGTCTTTCCGCAGCCAGACGGCCCGACGAGTACGAGGAACTCGCCGTCCGCGATGTTCAGATTCAGATCGCCGACGGCACGAGTGCCATCGGGATAGACCTTGCCAACTCCGGCCAGGACGACCTCGGCCACCGCGCCTCCTCATAAAAAATGACCCAAGCGCGTTCCAAGAACGCGTGCCAGAGTTCCTACTCCCCCCTTGCAGGGGCCGCAAGATTTAGCGTGGGAGAGCGCTCTTCGTAAAGAGATCGTTATCTCGGCCGCGTCAACCGGCGGCCGATCACGACGCGCTGAACCTGATTCGTCCCTTCGACGATCTGTAGCACCTTTGCCTCGCGCATATACCGTTCGACCGGAAAGTCGCTGACATACCCGTAGCCGCCGAGTACCTGCACGGCATCGGTGGTCACGCGCATCGCGGTGTCGGTCGCGAACAGCTTGGCCATGGCCGCGTGCGTCGTGTAGTCCAGACCCGCGTCACGCCGGCGCGCGGCGCTCAGGTAGAGCGAACGCGCCGCCTCGACGCCCGTCGCCATGTCGGCGAGCATGAACTGCAGGCCCTGGAACTCCCCGATCGGCCTGCCGAACTGCCGGCGCTCGCGCGCGTACGCGGCGGCCGTCTCCAGGGCCGCCCGCGCCACGCCGACCGCGCACGCCGCGATGCCCAGCCGCCCTCCGTCGAGGGCGGACAGGGCGATCGGGAACCCCTGACCCTCCTCGCCGACCAGGTCCGCCTCCGGGACCCGTACGTCGTCGAAGACCAGCTGGGCGGTGGGCGAGGAGCGCAGGCCCATCTTCTTCTCCGGTGCCGCCGGGCGCAGCCCCGCGGCGCCGGCGGGGACGTGCAGGCAGGACACCCCACGGCTCTTGTCGGCCGACGTACGTGCGAAGACCGTGTAGAAGTCGGCCTGCCCCCCGTGGGTGATCCACGCCTTGGTGCCATTGAGGGTGTAGGTGTCACCGTCGTGGTCGGCCCGCGTGGCCAGCGCGGCCGCGTCGGAGCCGGAGTGGGGCTCGGACAGGCAGTACGCGCCGAGCAGGTCGCCGCCCAGCATGTCCGGCAGGCTGCGTTCGCGCTGCTCCGCGGAGCCGTACCGCGCGATGGGGAAGCAGGCGAGCGTGTGCACGCTCACGCCCATGCCGACGGCGAGCCAGCCCGCCGCCAGCTCCTCGATCACCTGCAGATAGACCTCGTACGGCTGGCCGCCCCCGCCGAGCTCCTCGGGGTAGGGCAGGCCCAGCAGCCCGGCCCGGCCCAGCGTACGGAAGACCTCACGGGGGAAACGGCCGGCCTCCTCGTCCTCGGCCGCGCGCGGCGCGAGCTCGGCCTCGACCAGTTCGCGGGTCAGGTCGAGAAGGTCGCGGGCCTCCGGTGTCGGCAGCTCACGATCGACCGGCGGTAGCAGTGGGCTCATCGTCACGCCTCCCCTGCCACCCCTCGACGCTGAGGAGTGGCTCGGGAAAATAGTAGGACGTCCGACTAACGTGATGCGCCCCGGGATGAGCCGCCGCGCGTCAGCCGTCCACGATGACCAGGTCACGGGTCACGTTGTTGACGCTTTCATGACCTTCGGGCGTGCACACGACGATGTCCTCGATGCGGGCGCCGTGCGCGCCGGGGTAGATGCCCGGCTCGATGGAGAACGCCATGCCGGCCTCGAGCGGCTCGGTGTTGCCCGACACGATGTAGGGCTCCTCGTGGGTCTCCAGGCCGATGCCGTGACCGGTGCGGTGGATGAAGTACTCGCCGTAGCCGGCCGCCGCGATGACGTCGCGTGCCGCCGCGTCGACCGCCTCCGGCGTGACCCCGGGGCGTACGGCGGCGCGGGCGGCGGCCTGGGCCTCCTGGAGCACCGCGTAGTAGGCGCGGAAGTCCGCCGGCGGCTCGCCCACGGCGTAGACGCGGGTCTCGTCGGAGCAGTAGCCGCTCGGCATGGTGCCGCCGATGTCGACCACCACGGGATCGCCGGGCCGGATCACCCAGTCGGAGAGCTCGTGGTGCGGGCTGGCGCCGTTCGGCCCGGATCCGACGATGACGAAGTCGGTGACCGCGTGTCCCTCCGCGACGATGGCCTCGGCGATGTCCCGGCCCACCTCGCGCTCGGTCCGGCCGGCCTTGAGCAGACCCGGCACGAGCCCGTGCACCCGGTCGATGGCCGCGCCGGCCTCGCGCAGCGCCTCGACCTCGATCGCGCTCTTGCGCATGCGCAGCTCGCGCAGGACCTTGCCGGCCGCGACCTGCTCGGCGCCCGGCAGGGCGGCGCGGAACCGCAGCGCCATGACCGCCCACATGCGGTCCGCCACACCGACGCGCGTCACGTCGCGGGGCAGCCGCGCGGCCACCAGCGCGAACGGGTCGTCGGTCTCGTCCCAGGGCACCATCTCCACCCCGAGGCCGGCGGCCGGCGACGCCTGCGCGGCGGGCAGCTCGAGCCGGGGCACGACGAGGAACGGATCGCCCGTGGCGGGCACCACCAGGCACGTCAGCCGCTCCAGCGGGGTGGCGTCATAGCCGCTGACGTAGCGCAGGTCGGGCCCTGGCGTCAGGAACACCGCGCCCAGCCCCGAGTCGGCCACGGCCTGCCGCGCCCGGCCGAGGCGTTCGGGCTCGAACGATGATGTCGCGCTGGTCAAGGGGCCACCTCTCGTCGGTTGAGGACCTGCTGACGCGCAATCTACCCCGCCCCGGCCGCCGCCACGGCGGCGGGCACGCGGCCCCGGCACACCCCCGCGCGCCACACGAACGAATGCACGAATGACCGCTCTGTGCGATCGCTTCATAACAGAGGGTGGGAATCGCTACGATAGAACCCGCGCGCGTTGCACGCACAAGGCGATCGCGTCCTTCAGATTCCGTCTCGCATCCGCTACGACCCTTCCGGAAACCAGGTCCGATTCCATTCTGCCGGCCCGGCATGACTACTCTGAGTCGTCGTCCGGACGCAGACGATCACCATTGAAAGTGGTCCCATGGGCATCCCTCACGGCAAGGACGGCGGCGCAGGCGACCGGCGCGCCGCCACCCTGGCGGACACGGTCGACCGGCTACGGGCCGAGCTGGAGCAGCTGCGCTCCGCCGCCGGCACGACGGCGGTCCTCGAACAGGCCAAGGGCCTCCTCTCCGAACGCCTCGGCTGCGGTCTCGCCGCGGCCCACACCCATCTCCTGGAGATCGCGCGCGACAGCGGCGTCACTCCCGAGGTCGCCGCACGGCTGCTGCTCACGCCCGAGCCCGGCGGCGAGGGCAGGCCCTCCCCCGGCGGCCGGACCATCCCCGACCTCGTCGCGCGCCTGCGCGCCGTCTCGCGTACGCCCGCGGCGCCGCCGCCCGGACCGGCGCCACCGGCGGCCGGCGGCCTGGGCGAGCAGATCGAGCAGACCCAGCGCATCGGCAACCTGGGCTGGGGGCTGTGGGACCTGGCCGGTGGCCGGATTTACTGGTCGGACCAGCTCTACCGGATCTTCGGCCGGGATCCGTCCGAGGGCCCGCTACCGCTCGACCGCCTGCCCGAACGCGTCGTCGCCGGCGACGTCCCGCTGGTCGTGCACCTGGTCCGCACCCTCCTGGACGGCAGCGAGAAGGTCGACAACGAGATCCGCATCCTGCGCGGCGAGGAGACCCGCGACGTACGGCTGATGGGCGAGCCGGTGCTGGACGCGTTCGGCATGCCCGCGGCGGTCCGCTGCATCTGCCAGGACATCACGCGGTGGCGGCTCGGCGAACGCGCCCTCAAGGCGTCCCGTGTCCAGCTGGAGCGCCGTCTCATCGCGGCCGAGCGCCATCAGGCGATCGAGATGCAGCGTTCGATCCTTCCGCTGCCCGACGGCATCGTGACCAAGCCGGGCCTGCGGGCGGCCGTGCGCTACCTGCCTGCGGGCCACTCCGCACGGGTGGGCGGCGACTGGTACGAGACGACGGCGATCGACGGCGAGGGCGTGTTCCTCGCGATCGGCGACGTGTCCGGCCACGGCCTGACCGCCGCCGCCGCGATGGCACGGCTGCGCAACGGCCTGAGCGGCCTGGCCTTCTCCGGCGCGCCGCCGGACCGCCTGCTGGGCTGGCTCAACCGGCTGACGCTGCACTGGCCCACGTCGCTGACCGCCACCGTGCTGGCGGGCCGGTACGACCCGGCCCGGCGGATCCTCACCTGGGCCCAGGCCGGCCACCTGCCGCCGCTGCTGATCCGCGACGGCAAGGCCATCACCCTCGACCCGCCGGAGGGCATCCTGCTCGGCGCGATGGAGATCCCGGAGTTCGAGCTCGAGACGACCTCGCTGGAGCCGGACGACCTGCTGCTGCTCTACACCGACGGCCTGATCGAACGCCGCGAGCGCGGCCTGCAGGAGGGCCTGGACCTGCTGATCCGCGCGGCCTCGACGGCCGACAGCTACGACCCGGAGGGACTGCTGGACCACGTCCTCCGTGCCTTCGGCGCCCCCAATCCCAACGACGACACCTGTGTGGTCGCCATCCAGATCGAATGACCGCGGGGGGCCGCCCGGCCTGCCAAGATGGGGGCGTGGGTGGACTCATGCTGCTAGACACGCCATCGCTGTACTTCCGCGCGTTCTTCGGCGTGCCGGAGTCGGTGACCGCATCCGACGGCACGCCGGTCAACGCGATCCGCGGGCTGCTCGACATGATCGCGCGGCTCGTACGCGACCGGTCGCCGCACTCGGTGGTCGCCTGCATGGACGCGGACTGGCGGCCGCAGTTCCGGGTCGACGCGCTGCCCTCCTACAAGGCACACCGGGTCGGGCCCGACGGCGGTGACCAGACGCCGCCGGCCCTCGGCACGCAGGTCCCGCTGATCGAGGAGGTCCTTGCGGCGTTCGGGATCGCCCAGGTCGGTGCCGCCGGCTACGAGGCCGACGACGTCATCGGCACGCTCGCCACCCTCCAGGACGGCGAGGTGGACATCGTCACCGGCGACCGCGACCTGTTCCAGCTGGTCCGCGACGACAAACCGGTGCGGGTCCTCTACACCGCGCGCGGCATCAAGGCGCTCCAGGTCATGGGCGAGGCCGAGGTCACCGACAAGTACGGCATCCCGGGGCGCGCGTACGCCGACTTCGCGACGCTGCGCGGTGACCCGAGCGACGGGCTGCCCGGCGTGCCCGGCATCGGGGACAAGACGGCCGCGGCACTGATCACGAGATTCGGCTCACTGGAAGGGATCGAAAAGGCCCTTGAGACGGGTGATACTTCCGGATTTCCCGCCGGAAGCCGGCTCAAGCTGGAGAAGGCGCGTGACTACCTCGGCTCGGCTGAAATGGTCGTCCGCGTGGTCACCGATATTCCCCTTCCGGACATCGATGCCCGTCTGCCGAGCACTCCGCGCGCACCGGAACGCCTGGTCGAGCTCACCGACCGATGGAATCTTGAAGGGCCCGTCAACCGCTTGCTCGGGGCTGTCAAAGCGGTATCCGACTAATGCGTTGATTGCGCGTCATATGGCGCAGTGTTCTGGACCGCCCGGAGTTTTCATTCAGTGAGAGGCGCACTGAAAGTTGCGCCAAAAGAACTGAGAGGCGGCCATGACGACGATGCTCAGCGGGCGGACACCAGCCTACCCGGGGGACGACGGGGCGGCGTTCGGCGGCGTGAGTGCGATGTTCGCAATGGTCCAGCGTTCCAATCACGCGACCGCCTTCGCCGGATGGATCGTCGCCACCGGCGCCATGGGGCTGGTCGTGCAGGCCCGCACCCTCGAGTCGGCGAGCCGCGCGCCCTACAGCGGCCTGCTCTTCGCGGCGCTGGTCCCGGTGCTCGCCGCCGGAACCCTCGTCGTGATCCTCCTCGTACGCGCCGCGCGCCTGACAAGGGCGGCGCAGGAGGAGTTCTACCGCTTCATCGCCGAGATACCGGGCGACGCGCCGGAGTTGTGCGCGCCGGCCGTCCTGCAGCTGCAACGGCTGACGGCGGCCACCCGTCACCGCGAGACGCTCACCCAGCGGGCGCTGATCTGGGCGTACGTCTCGGGGACCGCCCTGCTGGCCTGGAGCGCCATTGCCGTCGCGATGGCGTCGGGCCATTAGGGCACCACATACTGGCCGGCATCCGGATCGTGAAAAAACCGCCCCACTCCTCATGAGCCGGGTGCCGGCCCCCTAGACAGGCGTCCCCTTTATTAGGTCCACTGGAGAAAATGAGGTTCAATGGCGAACCTCTGCCGGGACGGGTAGACGGGAACTCGGTGCAGGAGACCCTCGCGAACAGACACGGTTTTTGGCAGGCACTGAACGAGTCCGAACGGACCGCGCTCCGCGCGGCCGGCCGGATCCGTGAATACGCGGCCGGCGCGCTGCTGTGCAGTCAGGGCGCCGACCCCGACCATGTCCTGATCATTCTGGACGGCTGGGCCAAGGTGACGGCCGGACGGGCGGACGGCCACGAGGTCATGTTGGCGATCCGCGGACCGGCCGACACGATCGGCGAGAGCGGCTGGCTGAACGGCCGCCCGCGATCGGCCAACGTCAAGGCCCTCAACCGGGTCCGCGCGCTGGCGGTCCCGGCCGAGCAGTTCGCGAACTTCCTCAACGGCCACGCCCACGCGGCGCAGGTGCTCGCCCGGGTGATGGTCGGCCGCATGGACGACGCCGACCGCCGGATGACGTCCCAGGTGGGCACGAGCGGCCCGAAGCTGCTGGCGCTGCTCCTGCTCGACCTCGCCGAGCGCTATGGCGTCGACGGCCCTGACAGCGCCGTGGCGCTGCCGCTGCCGCTGACCCAGCACGAGCTGGCCACGATGATCGGCCGAGCCCGTGAGACGGTCGCACGCGCGCTCACAGTGTGGCGCAGGGACGGCGTCGTCGTCACCCAGCGCATGCGGATCCTCATCACCGACCCCGACGCACTACGCGAAGTGGCCGAGGCCGAGGACGACTGACCGCCCGGCCACGCCCCGCTCCGTTACCTGCCCGGCCTCAAGTGCCGGCGCCGCCATGCTCCCGTGCGTCGGCCCGTCCTTCGGAGCCTCCCCTGGCCTGACCCCCACGGTCCACGCGACCAGGAACACCGTCGCCTGCGACGGGAGCGAGGTCCGGCACCACGAACCTGAGCCGCACTCGACCGAGAGATCCGGCCGCCCACGGCCGCGACCTCCACCTCGCCGCGGCCGGCCGCACCGCCCTGGCCGGTGTGGGTCCACCGGCCTGATGCCATTGCCAGGGCAGGGAAACCCTGGTGGTCGTCGACGCCGTGCCGGGTGACGTGATGGCTAAGGCCGGTTCGGGCACCACCGGCCACGGTGCCCGGCAGACACGGTGTCCCGCCCGGCAGATACCGTGCCCGGCAGATCCGACATCCGGGCGATCCAGGGCGTGACCGACGACGAGGAGTGGCGCCACCACCGTCGCGCCGATCTCCGCACCGGGCAGACCGGTCACCGCTTCGACGGACGCTCCGCGAGATCGGACGACACGGGCGCTCCGCGAGACCGGACGACCTCGATGTTCTCGGCGACCGGCTCCACAGCTGCCGACGGCTGCGCCGCGTCCCGTGCTCGCCGCGGGTGCTCAGGCCACCGAGGAGTAGGCGACCACCCCGCGGCGCATCGCGTCCATCGCCTTGCCCGCCGTGTCGCGGATTCCGCTGCCGCGCGGCGCCGCGTCAGCGACCTGGCCGAGCAGGTCGAGCAGCTGCTTGACCCAGCGGACGAAGTCGCCCGCGGTCAGGTCGGCGTCGCTGAGCACCGCGTCCAGCTGGTGCCCGCGCGCCCAGCGGTAGGCGGCCCACACGAAGCCCATGTCCGGCTCGCGCAGGAAGTCCACGCGGTGGTCGCGCTCGACCTCACGCAGGTCGTCGGCCAGGCGGACCATCTCGGTCAGCGCCTCGCGTACCGGGCCGCCCGGGATGCGCGGAGTCTTGCCGTCGTCGGCCTGCCGCGACTCGTAGACCAGGGCGGACAGGGTCGCCGCCAGCTCGGCGGAGTCCAGGCCGTCCCAGATGCCCTCGCGCAGGCATTCGGCGGTGAGCAGGTCCGACTCGCTGTAGAGACGGCCGAGGCGGCGGCCCGCGTCGGTGACGCGTTCGTCCTTGAGGTAGCCGAGCTGTTCGAGCACCGCGCACACCCGGTCGAACGTACGGGAGATCACCTGGGAGCGGCCCTCCACCCGGCGCCGCAGGTCGGCGGTCTCGCGTTCGAGCCGAAAGTAGCGTTCGGCCCAGCGGGAGTGGTCCTCGCGCTCGGCGCAGCCGTGGCACGGGTGCTCGCGCAGCCGCCGGCGCAGCTCCACGATCTCCGGGTCCTCTCCCGCCGCCTCGCGGCGCCTCACCGGCCGTTCGATCTCGATCCCCGCCGTCTTGTTGCGCAGCGCGGAGGCCAGGTCACGGCGGTGCTGAGGCGACTTGCGGCTGAACGACGCGGGGATCCGCACGCGCTCGACCGGCTCGACCGGACCGCGGAAGTCCATCAGCGCCAGCTGCTTGACCTGGCGGTTGACGGTCAGCACCAGGGGCGAGGGGTCGTCGACGCGCTTGGCCCCGCCGGGTTCGAGGACGAGCGCGACACCCGCCCAGCGGCCGTTCGGCACGACGATGACGTCACCGGCGCGCAGGCGTTCGAGCGACCGCGCGGCCTCGGCGCGCTGCGCGCCCGTACGCTCGCGGGCCAGCGCCTTCTCCCGGTCCGACAGCCGCCGCCGCAGCCCGGCGTACTCCTTGAAGTCCCCGAGATGGCACGTCGCGGCCTCCAGGTAGCCCTCCAGGGCCTCCTCGTTGCGCCGCAGCTGCCGTGCCAGCCCGACCACGGCACGGTCGGCCTGGAACTGCGCGAACGACTCCTCCAGCAGCGTACGCGCGCGTTCGCGGCCCACCTGGCCGACGAGGTTCACCGCCATGTTGTAGGAGGGCCGGAAGCTGGAGTTGAGCGGGTACGTGCGGGTGCCGGCCAGGCCGGCCACCGATCCAGGGTCGACTCCGGGGGTCCACAGCACCACGGCGTGGCCCTCGATGTCGATGCCGCGGCGTCCGGCCCGCCCGGTGAGCTGGGTGTACTCCCCCGGCGTCAGGTCGGCGTGCATCTCGCCGTTCCACTTGACCAGGCGTTCGATGACGACGGTGCGTGCGGGCATGTTGATGCCGAGGGCCAGCGTCTCGGTGGCGAAGACCGCCTTGATCAGGCCCTGGGTGAACAGCTCCTCGACGATCTCCTTGAACGTCGGCAGCATCCCCGCGTGGTGTGCGGCCAGGCCCCGTTCGAGCGCGGCACGCCACGTCCGGTAGCCGAGGACGTCCAGGTCCTCCTGGGGGATGTCCGCGGTGCGCGCCTCGACGTGCGCGCGGATCTCCTCGGCCTCCTCCTTGGAGGTCAGCCGCAGGTTGGAGTACATGCACTGCTCGACGGCGGCGTCGCAGCCGGCCCGGCTGAAGATGAACGTGATCGCGGGTAGCAGCCCGGCACGGTCGAGGCGGTCGATCACGTCCGTGCGGGGCGGCGGCCGGAACCGCTGGGGCCGGGCCTCACGCCGGCGGCCGCTGCGGCGGTTCTGGTTGACCTTCGTACGGCGCAGGTCGTCCAGGGCGAAGCGCCGCAGCGCCGGGTTGACCTTGGTCTGGTCGTCGTCGACGAACAGGTCGTACAGGCGGTTGCCGGCCAGCATGTGCTGCCACAGCGGCACCGGGCGGTGCTCGTCGACGATCACGGTGGTGTCGCCGCGTACCTCCTGCAGCCACTCCCCGAACTCCTCGGCGTTGCTGACCGTCGCCGACAGCGCCGCGAGGCGTACGGACTCGGGGAGGTGGATGATGACCTCCTCCCAGACCGGGCCGCGAAAACGGTCGGCCAGGTAGTGCACCTCGTCCATGACGACGTACGCCAGCCCCTTCAGGGTCGGGGAACCGGCGTAGAGCATGTTGCGCAGCACTTCGGTCGTCATGACGACGATGGGCGCCTCACCGTTGATGGTGTTGTCCCCGGTGAGCAGGCCGACCTTGTCGGGCCCGTAGCGGCGCAGCAGGTCGGTGTACTTCTGGTTCGACAACGCCTTGATCGGCGTGGTGTAGAAGCACTTCTGCCCGCCCGCGAGCGCCAGGTGGACGGCGAACTCACCGACGACGGTCTTGCCCGACCCGGTCGGGGCGGCGACGAGCACGCCATGGCCGTTCTCCAGCGCCCGGCAGGCGTCGACCTGGAAGAAGTCGAGGTCGAAGTCGTAAAGGCCCTGGAACTCCGTCAGCGCGGGCGTGAAGCCCGCCACGCGCTGACGGTGCGCCGCGTAGCGCTCCGCGGGGGTGGTCATGGTCCAAGCCTACGGAAGTGCCGGGCATGCGACGGCAACGCTCCCGCGATCAAGACCGCCGTCAGGACCGTGGCGTGTCCTCCAGGTCGTCGTCGCTGTCGTCGTTGTCCCGAAGATCCAGCGGGGACGCCTCGTCGTCGGACAGGTCCGCGTACACGTCGGGGCGGCCGGCCTTGCGGCGGTCGTGGAAGTAGGCGATGACCTCGGCGACCTCGAACAGCACGACCGTGGGCAGCGCCAGGGCCAGCATCGTGAAGGGGTCCTGGCTGGGCGTCGCCACGGCGGCGAAGACGAAGATGCCGAAGACCAGCGTGCGCCGCCACTTTCTGATGCGGGCGTGCGTCAGCACTCCGGCGAGGTTGAGCACCACGACGAACAGTGGCAGCTCGAACGTCGCCCCGAAGATCAACAGCATCGCGACGGCGTAGCTGAGATAGCTCGTGATCGTGACGAGGGGTATGACCTGGTCCGGGGTGAAGCCGAGCAGGATGCCCAGGCCCTTGTCGAGCGTCTCGTAGGCCAGGAACGCGCCCGCGGCGAACAGCGGGATCGCGCCGCCCATGAAGACGTAGGTCCAGCGCCGCTCGCGGTGGTACAGCCCCGGCGCCACGAACGCCCAGATCTGGAACAGCCAGATCGGCGAGGCGAGCACGACCCCGATGATCAGGCAGATCTTCAGCCGAAGCACGAACGGGTCGAGGATCCCCGTCGTGGTCAGCGCGCAGTGGCCGTTGAGCCGGTTGGACTGCGGGATCTTGCAGTACGGGTGTTGCAGGACGCGCCAGATCGGGTCATAGAAGATCCAGCCGACGATGCCTCCTGCCAGGATCCCGACCATGGCCTTGAGCAGGCGGTTGCGCAGCTCACGAATGTGCTCGATGAGCGGCATGCGCCCATCTGGGTTCGGCGCAGGGGCGGCACGCCGCCGGGACACCTTCATCGCCGACATGTGGTTATGAGCTCCGGCTCGTCAGTCAGGAGTGCTTGCCCTGCTCCGTCTGGTGCAGCGGCACGCCGTTGACCGTGGTGCTGTCGCCGCCGCTCTGGGGGGCGTTCAGCTCCTGCGGCCCGGCCTGGGCCTCCAGGCGGGCGGCCTGCTCACGCAGCCGTGCGGCCTCGGCACGCGCGTCGTTCGGCGCGGTCTGCTTGTCCTCATCGTCGTTGATCAGGCCCTTGGTCTCGGACTTGAAGATGCGCATCGAGCGTCCGAGCGAACGTGCGGCCTGAGGCAGCTTCGCCGAGCCGAACAGCACCAAGATGACGACCGCGATGATCGCGATCTCCCACGGTCCAAGATCCATGACAGTCCTCTTCAGCAGTGGCCGGTTCTTCCCCGATCGTACGCCGTCCGGGCCGGTGGCTCACTCCCGCGCCCGCTCCAGACGCTGTGCCGCGACCGAGAGCGCCGAACGTTTCGGCTCCAGTCGCTCCCTGGTGTGCCGGAGTTCACGGCCGAGGCCGCGGACGGCGGCGAAGACCTTGACGGCACAGGCCGCGATGACGAGCAGACCGGCGAAGGCCAGCCCGATGAACACCATCACCCACAGCACACGCCGAGACTACACGCCCCGTAGTGCCTGTCTCGAGGTCCTCGGTCCGGGCCGCGCCCCGCGTGAAGCCCACCCGCGTGAAGCCCACCCGCGTGAAGCCCACCCGCGTGAAGCCCACCCGCGTGAAGCCCACCCGCGTGAAGCCCACCCGCGTGAAGCCCACCCGCGTGAAGCCCACCCGCGTGAAGCCCACCCGCGTGAAGCCCACCCGCCCGGGGGTGCCATCCCACTCACATTGTCCAGCCGGAACGGCCGCAGGCGAAAGTGGAGCGGGATTCTGTGGATAACCCCAGGTGGTGCCACCCAGGCCGCGCCACACGGCAAACAGCATGACGATGAGACAGACCCTAGGCAACACCTGCGTGATCGCGACGCACTAGGCGTAAAGGCCCAGCGCACGCTCGGCGTCGTCGCGCACCTCGGCCGCCAGGCCGCCCGGCGCGATGATCGTGCCGTCGCCGGCCAGCCGCAGCGCAAGCCTGCGTACCCAGCGGGTGTCGCGGGTGCGCAGCTCGACGCGCAGGCGTCCCTCCCCCAGGTCGGTGACGCTCTCGCACGGGTAGTGGTCGGCGACCCAGCGCCCGGACGGCGTCAGCTCCAGCAGGACCCGGATGTCATCCGGCGACGGCCGGAACAGCCCGCGGTCGACGTCGACCGGCTCGGCGTCCGCGGGGATGCTCGCGGCGACGTCCAACACCTCCAGCTCCACGATGCGGTCCAGCCGGAACAGGCGTACCGCCTCGGCCTTGCGGCACCAGCCCTCCAGATAGGACCAGCCGTCGACCAGGAGCAGGCGCATCGGGTCCACGTCGCGGTCGGTGTTCTCGTCGCGGCCGGGCACGTAGTAGGTCATCCGCAGCCGCCGGCCCTCGTCGAGCCCGGCGCGTACGCGGACCAGGACGTCCGGGCGGACGTCCACCTGCACCGACACCTGGCTGCTCGGCCGTGCCGCGCTGCCGGCCGCGTCCTCCAGCTTGGCGATCACCCGGCTCACCGCGTCGCCGCGCTCCGGGATCTCGGCGAGCGTGCGCAGCGCCACCAGCAGCGCGGAGGCCTCGTCCACGTCGAGCCGCAGCGGGCGGCTGATCGACTCGGCCTCGCTCACCACGATCTCCCCGCCCTCGTAGGACAGGTCGATCGGGCAGTACGGGTCGGGGGCGCGCAGCTCGACGCACCACAGGAGGTTCAGGTCGTCGATCAGCTGCTTCTCGGTGACCTCGAACGCCGCCGCGGCCTCCGCGACGCTCACCGAGGTGCGGCTGATGACGTACGGGACCAGCGCGAGAAGCCGCGTGAGACGGTCGGCCGAGCTCATGTGACCTCCTGCGCCGGAGGAGTGACCTGAGGCACTGTGCCCTTGATTCGTTCGCTCCGCTCACTCATGCGAGTACCGCCTTCAGGTGCTGGATCATCGCGTCGCGCACGTCGGGCGGGCCTGCCACGACGACATCGTCGGCGAATCCCGCCAGATAGTCGACGAGCCGGTCGACGTCGGCGAAGCCCAGCTCGGCGACGTCCCAGTCGCCGTCATCGGGGCGTACGCCGGCGGCCCAGCGGCGGATGCCGTGCGCGGCGCCGTGCCGCAGGCGCACCGTGGCCGTGCGCCGGTCCGGTGCCGGGTTGCTGCTGGAGGCCACGATCTCGCGTACGTCGGCGTCCTCGGGCACCACGACGGTGCCCGGCGGACCGTCGGCGGTGACGTCGCCCAGGATCCGGCTGAGCCGGAACACCCGCACCTGCCCGCGGTCGCGGTCATGCCCGGCGACGTACCAGCGGCCGCGGCGGCTGACCACGCCCCAGGGCTCCAGGTGGCGGCGCTGCGGGGCGCTGCGGCCGACCCCCTGGTAGTCGAAGGTCACCGGCCGCCGGTCGCGTACCGCGCTCCACAGATCGGGGAAGGCGGGCTCGTGGGTGTCGACCCTCGGCTCGATGCCGAGAGAGGCCGCCTCGGCGGTGTCGACGCCGGCCGCACGCAGCTTCAGCAGCGCCCCGGAGGCGGCCTCGGCCAGGCTGGCGCGCTGCCAGACCCGCGCGGCCAGGCCGAGCACCGCGGCCTCGTCCGGGCTCAGCTGGATCTCCGGCAGCTCGTACGCCTGGCGCTGGATGCGGTAGCCGGCCTCCTCGTCGCCGTCGCTGCCGGTCTCCAGGGGGATGCCGAGCTCGCGCAGTTCTTCCTTGTCGCGCTCGAACATGCGCTTGAACGCCTCGGAGCCGTCGGGATAGCCCGGCACGGCCTGGCGGATCTGCTCGGCGCTGAGGTATCTGCGGGTGGCCAGCAGGCACACCACGAGATTGAGCAACCGCTCGGTCTTGCGGCGTGACATCGGCTCTCCTTATTACCCGTCCCCGTGGCCTCCGACGCTACCGTTGGCGGGTGATCCGATGGCGCAAAGGCACGGTTGTCAAGATACGCCGGGAGTGGCCCGGAGCGGTCGAACTCGACGTAGAGATCGAAAACGATGGTGCGGCCCGCGCACTGGCCTATCCGGCGCTGGTGGGAACGCCCCAGCCGGGCGATGAGGTGCTGCTGAACACCACGGCACTCGCCATGGGGCTCGGTACCGGAGGGTACGCCATGGTCGTGGCCGTCCCGGACCGTTTCCCGCCCGACCCGTCCGGCCCCGGCCACCTGGTCAAGGCGCGGTACACACCGCTGCAGGCCACCGTGCTCGGCGCCGACGAGCAGGACTCCCCCCACCATGAGGTGCTCCGCGAGGCCGACTCGGTCGGCGGCATGCCGGTGATCGTGGCCGACCTCCATTCGGCCGTGCCCGCGATCGTCGCCGGCCTGCACCTGGAACGCCCTGGCACGCGTGTCGTGTACGTCATGCCGGACGGCGGGGCGCTGCCGGCCTGGTTCTCGCGCTCGGCCGCGGCGCTGCGCGAGGCCGGCGCCCTGTCCGCGGTCGTCACCGTGGGCCAGGCGTTCGGCGGCGACCTGGAGGCGGTGACCCTGCACACCGGCCTGCTCGCCGCCCGCCTCGTTCTCGACGCCGAGGTCGCGATCGTCGCGCAGGGACCGGGCAACCTCGGCACGGGAACCCGCTGGGGCTTCTCGGGCGTGTCGGCGGGCGAGGCGGTGAACGCCGCGAGTGTGCTGGCGGGACGCCCGGTGGCGTCGCTGCGCGTGAGCGAGGCCGACGCGCGCGAGCGCCACCGGGGCATCTCCCACCACAGCCTGACCGCCTACGGCCGGGTTGCCCTGGCACGCGCGCAGGTCGTGGTGCCGGAACTGCCGGGCGACTTCGGCGCAAGGGTCGTCGCGGAGGCGTCGCCGCTGGGCGAGCGGCATGAGCTGGTGCGCGTGCCGGTGGAGGGCCTGGAGGAGGCCTTGCGCAAGTCCCCGGTACGCCTGTCGACGATGGGCCGGGGACTCGACGAGGATCTGGCGGGCTTCCTGGCGGTCGCGGCCGCCGGCCGCCACGCGGCGGCGCTACTGACCTGACCCACCCCGCCCACCGTCAGGCCCCGCCGGCTCTTGGCCTCGCCTCAGCCCTCCTTGTCGGCGACGAGTTATCCACAGGAACCGGTTGCGCCTTCCGGGCGCCGCGACCTGCACTGGACAATAGGAATGGGATCGAGCCCCCCAGGGCGGGCGGGGCTTACCGGGCGGGGCTTACCGGCCGGGCCCACCAGGCCGGGCGAGGCATGCCAGGCGGCGCGTGCCAGGCCGGGCTGGGCGTGCCGGGCGGCTCGGGCCGGCCGTGCCAGGCAGCTCGGGCCGGGCCGAGCCGGGCGTGCCGGGCGGGACGTGTCGGGCCAGGCTGGGCGTGCCGGGCAGCTCGGGCCGGGCCGAGCCGGGCGTGCCGGGCGGGACGTGTCGGGCCAGGCTGGGCGTGCCGGGCAGCTCGGGCCGGGCCGAGCCGGGCGTGCCGGGCGGGACGTGTCGGGCCAGGCTGGGCGTGCCGGGCAGCTCGGGCCGGGCCGAGCCGGGCGTGCCGGGCGGGACGTGTCGGGCCAGGCTGGCGTGCCGGGCCGTGTGTGCCGGGCGTGTGTGCCGGGCAGCGCGGGCCCCGTGCCGGGCATGCCAGGCGTGGGGGGCCAGGCGCGCCGGGTCGGGCGGCCTGTGCCAGATGGCCTGGGCCGTGCCTGCGTGCTGGGCAGCGCGGGCCCCGTGCCGGCTATGCCAGGTGGCCTTGCGTCGGGCGGCGCATGTTGGATTCTCAGGGGTTGTCCCTGCGGCGGCTTCACGGCCGACGCCTTTACATTGTAGATCACGTTGTCAGGGCGACGCCTTCGGCGTCGTAGCGCTGGCGGAAGGTGAAGGCATGCGGGCCCGGACCCTCCGCCCTCAGCTGGGCGAGGCGGCTCAGCGCCTCCTCCACCGGCGGGATGTGGCCGGCCGGGACCCACCACAGCACCGCGACCGGCTCCTCCGTACGCACGAACCACTCTCGGCGGCGGCGGACGAACTCCAGGTGGTCCGAGCGGTACGCGAAGTCCCACAATGCCTTCAGCGACTCCCACACCGACAGGTTGACGATCATGTCGTCGCCGTTCGGGCGGAGTCCGGTCGCGTCCTCGCCCCCTTCGTCGGTCAGGCGCCACACGAAGCCCGGCGACGCGTCCGCCAGGGCGTTGATCGGTTTGAGGCCGTTCACGAAACCGGCCGACTCGGGGGCGTCCAATGGTTCCAGCAGGCGGCCGACGTTGAGCTGTGCGAGGTGATGACCCGTCATGGGCGACAGCAGATCATCGCCGATACTCTAATGTCAATGATCATTATTTTTAGAGACGATCTCCACGCAGCAGTCTCCCGGACTCGGCCGCAGGCGCGCCGACAGGCCGGTCTCGCCCATGCCCTCGAGCAGCCCGTCGATCAACGCGAGGTTCATGCCGCAGGTGAGCGGCGGGAACTCCCTGGCCAGCGTGTGGAAGGGGCAGTTGCGCATGCGGATCACATCCCCCTCGCGGTACGGCGCGTACCCCTGCCGGGCCAGCACCTCCTCCACGCCGGTCTTCGCCACGCCACCCTCCACCGCGCCGCCCTCCTCGACGCCAGCCTTCGCCACGCCGGCCTTCGCCGCGCCACCCTCCGCCGCGGCGGCCCCGGCGGCGCGCCCGTGCCGCCGGGCGATCTCCTCCAGGCCGGCCTCGGCGCCGACGGCGTCCACGACCTCGGCAAGCAGCACCGCCGCGGTCCCGTAGTCCCTGGGCGGCAGGCTCACCACGTGGTCGGCCTCGGACCTGCGGTAGAGCTTGGCGGGCCGGCCCGCGCCCGGGCCGCCCTTCCCCTCCGGGCGGCGGAAGACCACGTCGAGCAGGCCGACGCCGGCCAGACGGTCCAGGTGGAAGGCGGCCAGCGTGCGCTGGATCCCCGCCGCCTCGGCGGCCTCCGCCCGGCCGACCTCATGGTCCTGGGCGACCACATAGTCGTACAGCCGCCGTCGCACCGGGTCGCCCAGGGCCGTGATGGCCTCGACATCGCTCACGCGCCGATTGTAAGGAGGCCGCCCCCGTACGGGACGCGGCGGTCAGTACGCGGCGAGGATGTCGATCGCGAACGCCAGGGTGTCCTTGCTCGCGATGCCCGACGCGGCGTGGCCCTTCGCGCCGTACCCCTGACCCGGCGGCACCACGACGAGGACCCGGCTGCCGACCGGCTTGCCCACGACCGCGCGGTCCCAGCCGGCGATCATCTGCCGGGCACCCACCACCACCGAGTCCGGATGGCCGCGATCGCGCGAGGACTCGAACACCTTGCCGTTGCGCCAGATCTGCCCCAGGTCGTGGAAGACCACGAGCTGCCGCGCCTGCACGGGTTTGCCCGTGCCCTGCACGATGGTGCGGACCTGCAACCTGGCCGGCGGGCGTACGTGCGGGACCTTCATCGTCGGTGTCGCCCCCGCCGACACGCGCGGCAGGCGCGCGTCGGACTGTGGCTGCGGTCTGCCCTGCGCGCTCGCGCCGTTCGGGTAGGCCGCGACGACGTCCAGTACGAACACCAGGGAGTCCTTGGCGCCGATCTGCATCGGCGCGTAACCGTTCGCGCCGTACCCCTGGCCCGGCGGGATCACCGCCATGACCCGGCCGCCCGGCCGCTGCCCGGCCAGCGCCTTGTTCAGCCCCGGCACCAGGTGGCCGTACGGGAACATCGCCGGCTGCCCGGAGTCATAGCTGCTGGCGATCAGCTTGTGGTCGCCGCCGTTCCAGCGGTAGCCCACGTAGTTCGCCACGACCAGGTCGCCGTTCGCCACCTTCGAGCCCTTGCCCGTGTGCAGCGTCTTGACGGCGAGCTTCGCGTCCGGGCTGGAGCCGGGGATGGTGACCGTCGGCTGCTTGCCGATGTCCCCGTTCACCTTCAGGCCATCGGGCAGCCCTCCCCCGCTGCATGCGACACCGCACGCGGCGAGGAGGGCGAGCACGACGAATGGTGCGGCGCGCCGCATTTGCCGAACCTCCAGTTACCGGGCGATCAGAAGGCGCCGAGGACATCGACCACGAACACCAGCGTGTCCGTGCCCTTGATGCCCGCGTCCGGCGAGCCCTTCGGGCCGTAGCCTTCCTTCGGCGGGACGACCAGCAGCACGCGGCTACCGATCTTCTGTCCCACCAGCGCCTTGTCCCAGGCCGGGATCACCTGGCCGACACCGATCGGGAAACCGGCCGGCGCGCCGTGCTTGTAGCTCGAGTCGAACTCCTTGCCGGTGCGCCACAGCACGCCGTCGTACTGCCCGACCAGCGTCTGGCCCTTGGTCACGGCCTTACCGGTGCCCTGGATCAAGGTCTTGACCTGCAAAGTGTCCGGCGCCTTGCCGGACGGGATCTTGACCGTGGGCGCCTGGCCTGCGGCGCCGGGCGTCACCTGGGGCAGCTTGGCGTCGATCTTTTGCTGCGTGCCCTGCACCGACGCCGACTTGCCGAAGGAGTTGACCACGTCCACGGCCACGACGAAGTCGTCGGTCCTGGCCAGCTGGAGCGCCTGGGCGACCTGGTCGCCGACGGCCGCGTACGGCAGCGTCAGCTCCAGCCGCGTGCCCTGCGTACGGCCCGCGATCGCCTTGTCCAGCGGCGCGAGGCCGGTGAGCTGGCTCGCGGTACCCGTCGCCGGAGCGCCCTTCTTGAAGGTGTTCAGCAGCTCCTTGCCGCCCTTGGCGCTCCACTGGTAGCCGACCAGGTGCGCCACGACGAAGTCACTGGCGCCGACCTTCGGGCCCTTGCCGTGGATCAGCTCCTTGACCTGCTGTTTGGCGGCGGGCTTGGACTTCGGGACCGTCACCACCGGTGCCTTGCCGAACGCACCCTTGACCTTCACCGACGGCGCCGGGCGGTTGGCGTACCAGACGCTCACACCCACCACCGCGACCACCGCCACGACGGCCACCGCCGAGTAGATGATGTTGCGGCGCTTGGCGGCCTTACGAGTGCCCGAGCGTGGTGCGGGACGCCCCTTCGCGTTCAGCGCGTGCGGAGTGAAGTCGCTGCGGCGGATGTCCTTGGCCTGCGGCATCTTCACCTTGGGCCGCGCATCTTCCTGCGTCTCCTCGGTCTCCGCGTCCTCGCGGCCTTCCACTTCAGACATCTTCTCCACCGTTTCGCGGGCATGAGACAGCTAGAAAGCACCCAACCATGTCAGCAGGCACCTAAAGGTAGCGTGAGATGGCGACTACATTCCCGCGATCAGCTTGTCGACCCGATCATCGACCGATCGGAACGGGTCCTTGCACAGCACCGTGCGCTGCGCCTGGTCATTGAGCTTCAGATGCACCCAGTCCACCGTGAAGTCACGGCGTTTCTCCTGTGCCCGCCGGATGAACTCCCCCCGCAGCCGCGCACGCGTCGTCTGCGGCGGCACCGACTTGGCCTCGAAGATCGCCAGGTCGCGCGCCACCCGGTCGACCGCGCCACGGCGTTCCAGGAGGTAGTAGAGCCCACGGCCCCGGTGCACGTCGTGGTAGGCCAGATCCAGCTGCGCCACGCGCGGCGAGCTCAGCGGCAGGTCGTACTTGTTGCGGTACCGCTCGATCAGCTGGTACTTGGTCACCCAGTCGATCTCCCGCGCGACCTTGTCGAGGTCGCCCGTCTCCACCGCGCGTACGGTGCGCTCCCACAGGTCCAGCACCCGCAGCACCACCGGGTCCGCGCCGCGCCGGTCCACGAAGTCACGCGCCTTGTCCAGGTATTCGGACTGGATCTCCAGTGAGCTGGCCTCACGGCCGTTCGCCAGCCGCACCTTGCGCCGGCCCGTCATGTCGTGGCTGACCTCGCGGATCGCCCGGATGGGGTTCTCCAGCGTCAGGTCGCGCATCACCACGCCCGCCTCGACCATCCGCAGCACCAGGTCGGTCGCGCCGACCTTGAGCAGCATCGTGGTCTCGCTCATGTTCGAGTCGCCGACGATCACGTGCAGCCGCCGGAACCGCTCGGCGTCCGCGTGCGGCTCGTCGCGCGTGTTGATGATCGGCCGCGACCGGGTCGTCGCGGATGAGACACCCTCCCAGATGTGCTCCGCACGCTGGCTGACGCAGTACACCGCGCCACGTGGCGTCTGCAGGACCTTGCCCGCACCGCAGATGATCTGACGTGTCACGAGGAACGGGATCAGCACGTCGGCCAGGCGGCCGAACTCACCGTGCCGCCCGACGAGGTAGTTCTCGTGACAACCGTAGGAGTTGCCGGCCGAGTCGGTGTTGTTCTTGAACAGATAGATGTCCCCCGCGATGCCCTCCTCGCGCAGCCGCCGCTCGGCGTCGACCAGAAGGCCCTCGAGGATTCGCTCACCCGCCTTGTCGTGCACGACGAGCTCGTCGACGCTGTCACACTCGGGCGTCGCGTACTCAGGATGACTTCCGACATCGAGGTACAGCCGTGCCCCGTTGCGCAGGAACACATTGCTGCTACGGCCCCACGACACCACCCTGCGGAACAGATAGCGGGCCACCTCATCAGGTGACAACCGCCGCTGCCCGCGGAAGGTGCACGTAACGCCGTACTCGTTCTCCAACCCGAAGATGCGCCTGTCCACACCGCAAGGCTATGTGTCCGAGGACCACAGTTGGTAGGGATCAAGCCCGGGCGTAACGGTCACACCTGCGCCACATCCGGCCGTTCGGACCCGGCGACCGCCTTTACGTTGTAGATCAAACAGGTCGGCGCCCGCCGTGACCAGGTGCGATCACGACGGGCGCCGTCTGAGGTTCTACTCCGCGGGCGTACCCTCGCCGCCGTCTTCGCCGGCCTCTTCGTCGGCCGCGGGCGGCTCCGGAGGCGCCTCGGCGGCGGCCTCCTCAAGAAGCTGCTTGATCCGCGCGGCCGGCAGCCGCCGGAACAGCCGATGATCCCGGTTACGATCCAGCACCGCCACCTCGAGCTGCCCCGCCTCCAGATGCCGGTCCGCGTCCTGCTGCTCCAGCGCGTGCACGCCGATGCCCAGCGCCCTGGCGAGCGGCAGGCCCTCCTCGAAACGCTCCTTCAGCGCCGCCGCCACCTGGTCGACCTGACCGCCCATCGCGACGTAACCCTGCTCGTCGGCGACCGAACCGTCGAAGGTCAGCCGGTAGATCTGATCCGAGGCGACGTCAACGCCCACCTCCGCCACCACGATCTCCACCTCGTACGGCTTGTTCATCTCGGTGAAGACCGTGCCGAGCGCCGTCGCGTAGGCGTTCGCCAGCCCGCGCGCGGTGACGTCACGGCGGTCGTACATGTAGCCGTTCACATCGGCGTACCGCACGCCCTGCTGCCGGAGGTTCTCGAACTCGTTGTACTTGCCGACCGCCGCGAAGGCGATCCGGTCATAGATCTCACTGATCTTGTGCAGGGCCCGTGACGGGTTGTCCGCCACGAACAGGATGCCGTCGGCGTACTGCAGCACGACCACGCTGCGGCCCCGCGAGATGCCCTTGCGGGCGTAGTCGGCCTTGTCCTTCATCGCCTGTTCGGGCGACACGTAGAACGGCATGGACACCGGTGGCGTTCCTCACTACTCGTTCGTATCGGTTATCGCAGCGGCGCCTGCGGACCACCGGGGGCCCGCATGCGCGCCTCGACGATCGTCTCGACCAGGCCGCCGACCGCGTCGTCGGCCATGCGCTGGTAGCCATCGGCCGTGACCACGGAGATGACCGGGAAGATGCGGCGGGTCAGGTCCGGGCCGCCCGTCGCGGAGTCATCGTCGGCCGCGTCGTACAGCGCCTGGATCGAGGCGATGACCGCCTCCTCCTCCGAAAGGTCGGACCGGTACATCTTCTTCAGCGCACCACGGGCGAAGACCGAACCGGAGCCGATGCTGTAGAACTCGTGCTCCTCGTACCGGCCACCCGCCGCGTCGTAGCTGAAGATCCGGCCCGCGTCGCGCTCCTCGTCGTAGCCCGCGAACAGCGGGACCACCACGAGCCCCTGCATCGCCATGCCGAGGTTGCCGCGCACCATCGTCGCGAGCCGGTTGGCCTTGCCCTCCAGCGAGAGCGTACGGCCCTCCATCTTCTCGTAGTGCTCCAGCTCCACCTGGAACAGGCGCACCACCTCGATGCCGATGCCCGCCGTGCCGGCGATGGCGATGGCGGAGTATTCGTCGGCGCGGAAGACCTTCTCGATGTCACGCTGGGCGATCATGTTGCCGGCGGTCGCCCGCCGGTCCCCGCCCATCACCACACCACCCGGGAACGTCACCGTGACGATCGTCGTGCCGTGCGGAAAGTGCTCACCCGCGGGCGCCGCGGCCACCGGCAGCTCCCGGTTACGCGGAAGCATGTCCGGCGAGTGCGCCGACAGGAACTCGGTGAACGACGAGGGGCTCTGGCTCGCGAACGCGCCCGGCAAACGGCCCGGTGCGGAACCTTGCGACGTCACACGACTCCTTCCACTGACAGCGGGCGCGATCGCCCCCGCTAACCAGACCCTACTGTCAGGGCGCCATCGCGTGCATGCGTCATGATCCCTCCCCCCGTCCGCTCACGGCGAACCCGGCCGAACCGGCCGGATCTGGATCGGATGGGGTGCGGATCAGGAAAAGGCATACTCCACGGGATCCGGGGCCGCGTCCACGTCGGGCGGCTCGGGTGGTGCGGGGGCGTTGTCGGGCTCGCTCGGGCCAGTGAGATCCAGGGCAGGGAAGGGGAGCTCGGTCGGCGCGGGATCCGCGATGCCGGCGTCTACCTCCCATGGCTCGCCGGAGTCCTCGCGTGCCAGGGCGTGCAGGAGCGCGAGGTCGGAACCGCCGACCTGGCCGATGTTCCACCCGGGGTCCGCGATCTCGGCGGAACGCCTGGGGCGGACGACGGTCACGCCGTAGCTCCCGTCCGCGGCCGGGCAGAGCCCGAGATCTGTCGGGCGCACGCTGACTCCAAGGTGAGCGCCCTCTGCGATCACCGATCGCGCGGGGGGCATGGTGAGGTAGGAGATCGCGCGCTGGAGCATGGCGACGTCCTCCTCGAAGCGGGGCAGCCGGGAGTAGTTGCAGTCGCGGCACAGCAGCCCTCGAACGGCTGCGCGCCCATCGGGGAGCGCGTGGTCGTGGTCAATGCTGAGGCGCTGACCCCTCGGAGGCTCGTAGCAGATGTAGCAAACGCCCCCTTGTGCCTGGAGGATCGCCACGTAGTCAGCAGGATTGAGATCGAAGCGTCTCAGCGACTTGGCGTACCCGGCCCACGGCTTGCAGGCCTGGCACATCTTCCCCCTCGCCATACGTTCCTTCGGGCCACCGCAGAGCGAGCACGGCTTGAGGCGGATACGGTGGGCGCCGTTCACGCGACGATGCTCTAGGTCATAGGTCTGACCAAAGCAGTCATCACACAGGCGACGGCCAGACCCTGTGCGCTCGGGAAGCCGGGCTTTGCAGCGTGAGCAATTGGGCGTCCACGCCGGATCTCGCTGTGCGGCCTTGCTTCGTCGCATGCAGGCCTTGCACTGCCCTCGGAGCGTCCCGAGCGACTTGCTCACCCAATAGAACTCGGTGGAGGGCAGAACTTGCCCACAGTCGGTGCACTGCTTGGCGCCGACGCCGCCGGTCGAGACCGCAGTCATCTACGGCTTGCCCTCGAACGACGCCCGAGGCGCTGCTTGCAGTACTGCCCGAGACCGTCGGCCTGGCACTTGTCACGCCCGAACTCGGCTGCGTCCTTCGCTAACCCGCAGTCCGGGCGCACTCTACCGGGTGGGGGTAAATCCGGCATTTACGGTCACTCTCCCCCTTTTTGTACATAACTCCTGACAAATTCCTCTGCGTTCTCTTCGAGAACTTCGTCGATTTCGTCCAGAATTGCGTCTACGTCGTCCGTGAGCTTCTCGTTGCGCTCCTGGACTTCCTCGCTGGGCGCGGTCTGGGTCTCGTCGACTTCTTCCTCGCGCCGGGTCGTCTGCTTCTGGCCGCCCGTGTCCCTCGTCGCCATGATGCCTCCACTCCTCCGAGAGACCCCGACTCTATCGTCGCCCGCCGACAACGAGTGGATCACTCACCGTGTCCCACCGCGATCCGCGATCGGTCTCATGTCGGGGTTATCGCCCGCAGCCATCGCTGCGAAACGGTCATACCGGTCACGACTGTGCATTGATCACAAACACCACCCGTGGCCTGGAACGTCGTTCCGCCACCCGGACCGAGTGGCGGGGCCGTCCGGGGTCGCTACTCGCCCGTCAGGGCGGTCACCAGGTCCGAGGCCGTACGGCAGCGGTCCAGGAGGGCGCCCACGTGCGCCTTGGTGCCCCTCAGCGGCTCCAGGGTGGGTACGCGCTGCAGGGACTCGCGGCCGGGTACGTCGAAGATGACCGAGTCCCACGACGCCGCGGCCACCGAGTCGGCGTACTGCCGCAGGCAACGGCCGCGGAAGTAGGCCCTCGTGTCCTCCGGCGGGTCCTCGATGGCGGCCTCGACCTCGGCGTCCGTTGTGATGCGCTTCATCCGCCCGCGGGCGACGAGGCGGTTGTACAGGCCGCGGTCGGGCCGGACGTCGGAGTACTGCAGGTCCACCAGTTGCAGCCGAGGATGAGACCAGTCGAGGCCGTCGCGGCTGCGGTAGCCCTCCAGTAGCTCCAGCTTGGCCACCCAGTCGAGTTCGCTCGACAGCTGCATCGGGTCCTCGCCGAGCCGGTGGAGCACCGACTCCCAGCGGTCCAGTATCTCGGTGGTCATCTCGTCGACGTCGGCGCCGAAGCGGTCCTCGACGTACTTGCGCGACTGCTCCAGGTATTCCATCTGCAACTGCACGGCGGTCATCTTGCGGCCGTCCCGCAGGGTCAGCAGGTGCTTGCACGACGAGTCGTGGGAGATGGCGCGGAGCGTCGCCACCGGCATGTCCACCGACAGGTCGACCGTGAGGAAGCCGTCCTCGATCATGGCGAGGACGAGGGCCGTGGTGCCCAGCTTGAGGAAGGTCGAGACCTCGCTCATGTTGGCGTCGCCGATGATGACGTGCAGCCTGCGGTACTTTTCCGGATCTGCGTGGGGTTCGTCACGCGTGTTGATGATGGGACGCTTCAGCGTCGTCTCCAGGCCGACCTCGACCTCGAAGAAGTCCGCGCGCTGGCTGATCTGGAAGCCGTCGCTGCGGCCGTCGACGCCGATGCCGACCCGGCCGGCGCCGCAGACGACCTGGCGGGTCACGAAGAACGGGGTGAGGTGGCGGACGATCTCCGAGAAGGAGGTCTCCCGCTTCATCAGGTAGTTCTCGTGGCAGCCGTACGAGGCGCCCTTGTTGTCGGTGTTGTTCTTGTAGAGCTGGATGGGCTGGGTGCCGGGCACCTGGGCGGCGCGGCGTGCGGCGTCGGCCATCACGCGCTCCCCCGCCTTGTCCCAGATCACGGCGTCCCGCGGGTTGGTGCACTCGGGTGTGGAGTACTCCGGGTGCGCGTGGTCGACGTAGAGGCGCGCCCCGTTCGTGAGGATGACGTTGGCCAGCCCGAGGTCCTCGTCGGTCAGCTGCGTCGGGTCGGCGACCTCGCGTGCGAGGTCGAAGCCGCGGGCGTCTCGCAGGGGGTTCTCCTCCTCGAAGTCCCACCGTGCCCGTCTGGCCTTGGCCGCCGATGCCGCGAGGTAGGCGTTCACCACCTGAGAGGAGGTCACCATCGCGTTGGCCCCCGGTTGACCGGGCACGGAAATGCCGTATTCGGTCTCGATTCCCATTACCCGCCGCACGCTCATAGACCCGAGCCTAATGCGCGATCGCCGTGGTCTTGAGAGGCACGGCGGGATCGTGACCCGATTCGGCCCGTACGTACGGGCTCAGGAGGCATGCGGACGAGCCGCCGGGGAGAACCGCGGAGCGACCTCATCCTCATGGCCGTCCCAGGTCAGGGTAAAGACCCGGCATCCGGGGCGCGGGACTTCGCCTCCGGTCGGGTATATCTCCCCTGGAGGCGAATCGGCCGGGAATTGCCGTGTCACCCCGGGGTGGTCCGCCCCGCGGGGTGGCCGGTGATGCGGAGCGGGCTGCCGTCGCGCGGCTGCCGGACGTGCCAGAGGATCTTGTTCTTGCCGGCACGCGGCGGCGCGACCAGGGGTGCGTTGAAGATGTAGCCCATGGTGGTTCCCTTGCGCCCGAGGACGTACGGCAGGCGGGGCCTCGCCGTTGAAGCCGGCCGGGCGGGGGTTCCAGGCCGGCGGCGCGCCGCGCAGGAGCGACGTGCCGGCGCAGCCACCGGTGACCGCGGTACGGGACGGCGCGCCCGGCGTACCGTGCGAGGTCGTGCCGCCCCTGGGCGCGCTACAGGCGCTCAGGAGCAGGGCGACACGTGTATCGCTTCATCGCCGTCCTCAGAGGGTCCCATCGCGACGCGGCCGGCCTCCTGGGTGGAGACCGGCCGCGGTGCGGTGTTCTGAGCGAGTACTAGAGGTACTGACCGGTGTTGGCGACCGTGTCTATGGAACGGCCGGCCTCAGTGCCCTGCTTGCCGGAGACGAGCGTACGGATGTAGACGATCCGTTCGCCCTTCTTGCCGGAGATGCGGGCCCAGTCGTCGGGGTTGGTGGTGTTGGGCAGGTCCTCGTTCTCGCTGAACTCGTCGACACAGGCGGCGAGCAGGTGGGCGACACGAAGGCCCTTCTGCCCGCTGTCGAGGAACTCCTTGATGGCCATCTTCTTCCCCCGGTCGACGATGTTCTGGATCATCGCGCCGGAGTTGAAGTCCTTGAAATAGAGGACTTCCTTGTCACCGTTGGCGTAGGTCACCTCGAGGAAGCGGTTCTCCTCGGTCTCGGTGTACATCCGCTCGACGACCCGCTGGATCATGCCGTCGACCGTGGCGTCGGCCGAGCCGTCGTGTTCCTTGACGTCGTCGGGGTGGAGGGGCAGGCTCGCCAGGATGTACTTGGAGAAGATGTCCTTGGCCGCCTCGGCGTCCGGCCGCTCGATCTTGATCTTCACGTCGAGCCGTCCGGGCCGGAGGATCGCCGGGTCGATCATGTCCTCGCGGTTGGAGGCGCCGATCACGATGACGTTCTCCAGGCCTTCGACGCCGTCGATCTCCGACAGCAGCTGGGGCACGATGGTGTTCTCCACGTCGGAGGAGACCCCGGATCCGCGGGTGCGGAAGATGGAGTCCATCTCGTCGAAGAACACGATCACCGGTGTGCCCGCCGATGCCTTCTCACGCGCACGCTGGAAGACCAGGCGGATGTGCCGCTCGGTCTCGCCGACGTACTTGTTGAGCAGCTCCGGGCCCTTGATGTTGAGGAAGAAGCTCTTACCTTCGGCGCCGGTCTTCTCGGCGACCTGTTTGGCGAGGGAGTTGGCGACGGCCTTGGCGATAAGGGTCTTGCCGCAGCCGGGCGGGCCGTAGAGGAGGACGCCCTTGGGGGGGCGCAGCTGGTGTTCGCGGAAGAGGTCGGCGTGGAGGTAGGGCAGCTCGACGGCGTCGCGGATCATCTCGATCTGCGGGCCCAGGCCACCGATCTCCTCGTAGGAGATGTCGGGGACTTCCTCAAGAACGAGTTCTTCCACCTCGGCCTTGTGGATCTTCTCGTAGGCGTACCCGGAGCGTGTGTCGAGCATGAGCGAGTCACCGGCGCGCAGTGACACTCCGCGCAGGGGCTCGGCCAGCTTGACCACGCGTTCTTCGTCGGCGTGCGCGATGACCAGTGCGCGTTCGCCGTCGGCGAAGACCTCCTTCAGCATGACGACTTCGCCCTGCGTCTCGAACTCGAGAGCGGCGACGACGTTGAGCGCCTCGTTGAGCATGACCTCCTGGCCACGCTGCAACTCGTCGATCTCAATGCCGGGACTGATGTTCACCCGCAGCTTGCGGCCACCGGTGAAGATGTCCACTGTGCCGTCCTCGCGCGCTGCGAGGAACGTTCCGAAGGCGGACGGCGGCTGTGCGAGCCGGTCGACCTCCTCCTTCAGGGCGATGATCTGCTCTCGGGCTTCCTTGAGGGTCGCCACGAGACGTTCGTTCTGGCCCGTAACCGCGGCCAGACTTGCCTGCGCCTCGTGCAGGCGCTCTTCGAGTACACGAACTTGTCGGGGGGATTCCGCGAGCTTCCGGCGCAGCACGGAGATCTCCTCCTCAAGGAAGGAGACCTGCGTCTGGAGGTCACGGACCTCCTTTTCGTGCTGCGCCTTTCGCGCCCCGGCATCGTCACGAGCGGCCACGCTCGTCACCTCCTCAGGCAGAGACGACGACCTAACTGAAACCCTACCTATCCGGAGGGCCTCCGTAACCTGGCCAGCGGGTACTCGTGTCGTGGCGCGGGAGTCATCTGGTCGGCCGAGGCGGTGGTTCCGCAGGTGGGAGGGCACATGTGGGGTGCTGGAGGCCCGCGGAAAAACGGTGGCGCGCGGTCTTCTGCGGACCGAGTGTGGCGGCCCGGACACGGATCGGACACACGGCTGACACGTGGCCGACACATGGCGACCACGGGATGGACGCGAATCCCGTACGGAACGGGTCCGTGAGGGTACGGAGCGTATCGCCGGCGGCCGGTTTCAGTCGAGCGGCGTGACCTGAGCGGTGCCGGTCTGGGCGGCGTCGGTCTCGGCGGGCTCCGCTTGGGCGTGCTCGGTCTGGGCAGGGTCCGGGTGTGCGCCCTTGGCGGGGCGCCTGCGGCGTGCGGGCGGCCGTACGCCGTCGGCGAGCCTGCGGGCGGTGACGAGGAAGCCGGTGTGGCCGATCATGCGATGGTCGGGCCGTACGGCGAGACCCTCGACGTGCCAGGAGCGCAGAAGGGTCTCGAAGGCGTACGGCTCGGCGAACGCGCCGTGCTCGCGCAGGGTCTCGACGACCCGGGACAGCTGGGTGGTGGTGGCGACGTACGCGCAGACGAGGCCGCCGGGGATGAGGGCCTTGGCGATGGCGTCGACGCATTCCCAGGGGGCGAGCATGTCGAGGACGACGCGGTCGATCTCGGCGTCGTCGAGGGAGTCCTCGAGCGAGCCGATGGTCAGGCGCCAGGCGGGGTGGGGGCCGCCGAAGTAGGTCTCGACGTTGCCGCGGGCGGTCTCGGCGAAGTCCTCGCGGCGTTCGTAGGAGGAGACCATGCCGTGCTCGCCGACGGCGCGCAGGAGCCAGCAGGTGAGGGCGCCGGAGCCGGCCCCGGCCTCGACGACGCGCGCGCCGGGGAAGATGTCGGCCATGGTGACGATCTGGGCGGCGTCCTTGGGGTAGACGACCGCGGCGCCGCGCGGCATCCGCAGCGCGTAGTCGGCGAGGAGCGGCCGGAACGCGAGGTATTCGGTGCCGCCACTGGAGCGGTAGACGCTGCCCTCGGGGCTGCCGATGATCTCGTCGTGCGGGATCGAGCCCTTGTGGCTGTGGTAGAGCTTGCCGGCCTGGAGCGTGACGGTGTTGACCCGGCCCTTGGGGTCGGTGAGCTGAACCCGGTCGCCGGGACGGAACGGCCCGTGAGGGGCCTTGGGCATGGCTGAGCCGGCGGAAGAGGGTTCGGTCATGTCTTCAGGCTATCGAGCCCACGGGAGCGCTCAGGCCCATGCGAAGGACTTGGAGACGTCTTCGGCGGCCAGGACGCCGTACATCTCGCCGGTCCGCTCGACCAGGAGGTACTCACTGGCGGGCGCGCGGCCGATGGCCGCGACCAGGTCCTCGCCCGAGATGTCGGCCGGCAGGATCATGTCCGGGTCGAGCGCGCGGGTGAGGGAGAACGCGTCGACCCAGGGCCGGCGGTGTTCGGGCGTGGCGATGACGGCGGTCTCGCTGACGATGCCGACGGGGTCGTCGTCGTGGCCGACCACGACGATGGCGCCGGCGCCCGCCTCCTGCGCGCGGCGTACGGCCTCGGCGAGCGGGGTGCTCTGCGGCACCTGGATGGCGCGGCGGGCGAGGGCCCGGGCGCTCAGCAGCGGGATGCGGTCGCGGATCCGTGCGACGCGGATGGCTTCGCCGGCGCCGATCCAGATGAACGAGGCGACGAACGCGGCCCAGATGACCGTCAGCCAGCGGTTGCCGCCACCGGTGACCGAGAGCGCGGCGCCGAGGATGAGCACGATGACGGCGACGACGCGCCCGGACCAGCCGGCGGCGACGGTCGCGGTGCGCTGCCGGCCGGTGACCTTCCAGACGGCGGCACGTACGAGCCGGCCGCCGTCGAGCGGGAGGCCGGGCAGGAGGTTGAACACGGCGACGATGAGGTTGGCGAGGGTGAGGGCCTGGATGAGGAGTACGGCCACGCCCGGTAGGGGCACGAGGACGAGCGTCACGTAGCCGGCGACGCCGAGGAGCAGCGACAGGAGGGGTCCCGCGGCGGCGACGAGGAACTCACGGCCGGGTGTTTGGGGCTCGGTCTCGATCTCGGAGACGCCGCCGAGGATGTGCAGGGTGATGGCGCGTACCGGGAGCCCGAAAAGGCGTGCCACGACGGAGTGGCCGATCTCGTGCACGAGGACCGAGGCGTACAGCAGGACGGCGTAGGCGAGGGCGACGATGTAGCTGAGAGGCCGGCTGACGTGCTGGGAGACCTGGGGTTCGAACATCACGGTGATCACGATCGCGACGATGAACCACGTCGGTGATACGTAGATGGGGATGCCGAACGGCCGCCCCATGAGAATCCCCGGCCGTGCGGGGCCGGACTCGTCGCCTCGGGGCGCGCTGTCTGCCACGTTGTCGATGCTACGTGCACCGGCCGTCGCGCCGACCATCGAAGACGCGGCGCGGCGGAGGTTCGGGGCGTGTTCTGTCGCTGGTCTCCCCTAGGGTTGCGCGCATGACGGCCACGGAGACGAGCACCGGGACGGGCACGGGGACGGACGGCACCGGCGGTCGCGGCGGGTCCGCCGGGGCGGCCTCACCGGATGACGCGGCCGCAGATGAGGCGCTCGAGCGTGGTGACGGGTCGCGGGACACTATGGCCTCGACCGGCGGTCAGGACGGCTCCGCCCGCGTGACCGCGGAAGCCACGTCTCTGGACCGTACGGACGCTCCTGGGCCCGCCGGCGTCTCACAGGAGGCCACGCCTCCGGAGGACCGGGCCGCGAACGGCGCGGCCACCGGCCGGACGCGCCCCACCCACACCACCACAGAAACAACCGCGCTGGACAGCGCCCCGCAAGAGGCCTTGCCTCCGGAGGACCCGGCCGCGAACAGCGCGACCACCCGCCGGACGCGCCCCACCCACACCACCACAGAAACAACCGCGCTGGACAGCGCCTCACAGGAGGCTACGCCTCCGGAGGACCCGGCCACGAACAGCGCGGCCATCGGCCGGACGCGCCCCGCACGTGGTGGCGTTGACGCGGCCGAAGACGCCGCGTCCCCGATCGATGTCGTGGCGGACGGCGCCCCGCAAGAGGTGGCACCCCCGGCGGGTCCGGACGCGGACGGCCGAGTCGCCGCCGATGGTCAGGGCGGCCCCGTGAGTGCGGGGACCGTCGCGCCGAGGCGGGGACGCGCGGGGAACCGGATGGCCGCGGGTTCGGTGTCGGCGGACGGTGTGGTCGTGGCCGGCACGCTGTCGCCGTCGCGTGCCGGTGACTTCATGACGTGCCCGCTGCTCTACCGCTTCCGGGTCATCGACCGGATCCCCGAGCGGCCGAGCCCGGCGGCGGCGCGCGGCACGCTCGTGCACGCGGTGCTGGAGCGGCTGTTCGACATGCCGGCCGGGTCGCGTACGCCGGCCGCAGCGCTGGAGCTGCTGGGCCCGGAGTGGGAGCGGCTGCTGGCCGAGGAGCCGGAGCTGGCGACTCTGTTCGAGGACGACGGCGAGGGTGAGACCGCGCGGGCGGAGTGGCTGACCGAGGCGCGCGGCATGGTCGAGCGTTACTTCTCGCTGGAGGACCCGCGGCGACTGGAGCCGGCGAGCCGCGAGCTGTACGTAGAGACGGTGCTGGAGTCGGGGTTGCTGCTGCGCGGCTACATCGACCGCGTCGACGTGGCCCCGACGGGCGAGGTACGCGTCGTCGACTACAAGACCGGCCGTGCGCCGAGAGCCGACTTCGAGGCGCGGGCGCTGTTCCAGATGAAGTTCTACGCCTTGGTGCTGTGGCGGCTCCGTGGCACGGTGCCGCGGATGCTGCAGCTGATGTACCTCGGCAACGGCGAGATCCTCAGGTACACCCCCGACGAGGCCGACCTTCGCGCCACCGAACGCAAGGTCGACGCCCTGTGGAAGGCCATCCGCCGCGCCATGGAGACCGGCGTGTGGCGTGAACGCACAAGCCGCCTGTGCGACTGGTGCGACCACAAGGAGCGCTGCCCGTCGTTCGGCGGCGAGCCGCCGCCCCTCCCGGACATCCAACCGGCCCCCACGGCCGCCGCCGCCGAAGAGCCGACCCCACGAGAACGCGACGACCTCTGACCCGGGCAGACGCGGTCACGGTAGCGCCCGGGATCGTCGGCAGCGGGGTGCTTACCGTCGCTCCTCCGGGGCCCTGGGGAGGGCCGCATTCGCGGACCGAGGGCATGCGGGGTGGGGGCAGCGAAGGACAGGGGCCGGGTCGGGTGCCGTGGTGTGACCGGGTGTGTGGGGGGGTGGGTGGGGGTTGATGGTTTTGGGTCTCCTCCCTGCGGAGGAGGGGATATCCGCGTTCAGGATGGCTCTGTGGCAGGTCTGAGCCCCTAACGTGAAGGGGTGTCCGAGCTCATCCGCAGCCGTCGTGCGTGGCTTGGGGCGCATCCTCTCGTCGCGGATGCGCTCACGTCCGCTGTTTTGACGCTGGCGTGTCTCCTCGTAGCGGCGTTCCAGGATTCCTACGGTCTTCCCGGCAAGCAGCCCGACCTGGTCAGCGGGCTGATCGTGGGCGTCGTCGTCATGTCCCTGACCTTGCGGCGGCGCATGCCCGTCGCGGTGCTCGCGTTCGTGCTCGTCGGGTGCCTCACATTGACCGCCCTGGGTTACGTGCCGATGCTCGGGCCCGCTGCGGCCTATCTGATCGCCATCTACTCGGTGGCCTCGCATCGCGGGCTCGCGACGAGTCTGCCGGTCGGGGCGTTCGGGCTGATGCTCTTCATCGTCTCGATGGCGCTCGACGGTTACTGGTTCTGGCAGGCGGTGAGCAACTCCGTGCTGCTCATCGGCGTCTGGTGGATCGGGCGGAGCCTCCGGCTGCGCCGCGCCTACCTGGACGAGCTGGAGGCCCGTGCGCGGCGGCTGGAGCGGGCGAGGGAGGCCGACTCGCGTGCGGCGCGGGCCGAGGAGCGGTCGCGGATCGCGCGGGAGCTGCATGACGTCGTGGCCCATCACGTGAGTGTGATGACGGTCCAGGCGGGTGCCGCGCGCCGGATTCTGCACCGGGATCCCGAGGCGGTGCAGGACGCGCTCTCGACGATCGAGCAGATGGGCCGTACGGCGCTCGGTGAGATGCGACGGCTGGTCGGGGTGCTGCGCACAGAGGCCGAGCCCGCGCGCAGTGAGCTGTCGCCGCAGCCCGGGGTGCACGACGTGAACGGGCTGGTGGACCAGCTAAGGGAGACCGGCCTGCAAGTACAGCTGTGGATCGAGGGTGAGAGCCGGGCGCTGTCGCCCGGGGTGGATCTGGCGGCGTTCCGGCTGGTGCAGGAGGCGCTGACCAACACCCTCAAGCACGCGGGGCCGCAGGCCCGTGCCTGGGTGCGGATCCAGTACGCGGACCGGCAGCTGGAGATCGAGGTGGAGGACGACGGCCGTGGTCTGGTGGCGGGTCTGGGCCGTCCTGGAGGCAACGGTCATGGCCTGGTGGGTATGCGGGAGCGTGTGGCCCTCTATGGTGGCGATCTGCGGATCGGCCCGCGTTCGGGTGGTGGATTCGAGGTCCGCGCCCGATTCCCGTTGGAGGTTCAGTGACGATCAGGGTGCTCCTCGTCGACGACCAGCCGCTGCTGCGCACAGGTTTCCGTCTCATCCTGGAGGGAGAGCCGGACATCGCGGTGGTCGGTGAGGCGGGCGACGGTGCACGTGCCGTCGAGCTGACCCGGACGCTCCTTCCCGAGGTGGTCCTGATGGACATCCGGATGCCGGGCGTCGACGGGATCGAGGCGACCCGCCGGATCGTGCGGGAGGAGGCCGCCACGCATGATCCCCGCGTGCTGATCCTCACGACGTTCGACCTGGACGAGTACGTCGTCGAGGCGGTACGCGCGGGGGCGAGCGGGTTCCTGCTCAAGGACGCGCCGCCGGAGGACCTGGTCGCCGCGATCCGCATCGTGGCCGCCGGGGACGCGATCGTGGCGCCGAGCGTGACGCGGCGGCTGCTCGACCGGTTCGCCACCCGGCTGCCGTCCGTACGCGAGGAGGCGCCGCCGCGTGGTCTGGCCATGCTGACCGAGCGGGAGCTGGAGGTGCTGCGGCACGTGGCTCGCGGCCTGTCCAACGCGGAGATCGCCAGGCAGCTCGTCGTCAGTGAGACGACCATCAAGACGCACGTGGGAAACCTCCTCGCCAAGCTCGGGCTGCGCGACCGCGTGCAGGCGGTCGTCTTCGCGTACGAGGTGGGCCTCATTCAGCCCGGACAGTCCTAGACCCCTAGTCCTCCGGGCGGATGACCATGCGGAGCCGGCTCCACCCGCAGGGGGAAACCAGGTCGGTCCCCTGGGCCGAGGAATCCCCGCCGCCGCGCACCTAGCGTGTTCCACAACACAACGGAACATAAGCGGCGAGGAGTCTTCGGTGACCAGCACCGCCCACATGACCAGCGACGGGCCACCCGGCCCCGCGGTCCAGGCGCCGGCCGCACGTGCCGCGCGCATCTCCAAGGCGTACGGCCGGGGCGACGCCCGCGTCGTCGCTCTCGACGAGGTGTCGCTGAACCTCGAGCGCAGCCGGTTCACCGCGATCATGGGCCCGTCCGGTTCGGGCAAGTCGACGCTCATGCACTGCATGGCGGGTCTGGACTCGGTCGACTCCGGCGAGGTCTTCGTCGGCGACATCGAGGTCACCCGGCTGGACGACAAGCGGCTCACGCGGCTGCGGCGCGACCGCATCGGCTTCGTGTTCCAGGCGTTCAACCTGGTGCCGACGCTCACCGCGCTGGAGAACATCACGCTGCCGCTCGACATCGCGGGCCGCAAGCCCGACCAGACCTGGCTCGACACGGTCGTCGACACGATCGGGCTGCGTGACCGCCTCAAGCACCGGCCGAGTGAGCTGTCGGGCGGCCAGCAGCAGCGTGTCGCGTGCGCCCGTGCGCTGGTCTCCCGGCCCGAGATCATCTTCGCGGACGAGCCGACCGGCAACCTCGACTCGCGGTCCGGCGCCGAGGTGCTGTCGTTCCTGCGCAACTCCGTGCGCGAGATGGGCCAGACCGTCGTCATGGTCACGCACGACCCGGTCGCCGCGGCGTACGCGGACCTCGTGGTGTTCCTGGCGGACGGCCGGGTGGTCGACCAGATCCCCGAGCCGACGGCGGAGAAGGTCCTTGAGCGCATGAAGGGCTTCGAGCTGCCCGGGGTGACCTCATGACCGCCGGCACCCGTACGCACGGCGAGGCGGCCCCGGCGTGATCGTCAAGGTGACTCTACGAAACCTGGCCGCGCACAAGCTGCGGCTGGCCCTCACCGCGCTCGCGGTGATCCTCGGCGTCGCGTTCGTCGCCGGGACCCTCGTGTTCACCGACACGATGGGCAAGCAGTTCGACGACCTGTTCGCCAAGACCGGCCAGGACGTCGCGGTGCAGATACGCGCCAAGCAGGTCATCAAGACCGACGACGGCACTGACACGCCGACCGTCCCCGCCTCCCTCGTCGACACCGTCTCGCGGATTCCCGGGGTCGCGCGGGTGCACGGTGAGGTCAACGGTTTCGCCGCCCTCGTGGGCCGGAACGGGAAGGTCGTGGGCGGCTCGGGCCCGCCACAGCTGGGCGTCGACTGGTACCCCGCCGACCCCGATGACGCGGTGAAGTCCGGGCGCGGGCCGGTGCGCGCCGGTGAGGTCGCCATCGACGACAAGGCCGCGGAGAAGGCCGGGCTGAAGGCCGGCGACCGTACCCGCGTGCTGGTCCAGGGTCCCCCGCAGGACGTCACCGTCGTCGGCATCCTCGACCGCGGCAACCTGATGGGCGCGACCATCGTCGCCTTCGACCAGGGCACCGCGCAGCGGCTGCTCGTCAAGCCCGGCCGGTACAGCGACATCACGATCGCCGCCCAGAGCGGCGTCAGCGAGACGGTGCTGCGCGACCGGATCGCGCGGGTCCTGCCCTCGCCGTCGTACGAGGCGATCACCGGCACCAAGATGCGCAAGGACAACGAGAACGAGATCGCCAAGCTTCTGTCGTTCATCCGGACGTTCCTGCTCGTCTTCGCGGTGATCTCGATCTTCGTCGGGGCGTTCATCATCTTCAACACCTTCTCCATGCTCGTCGCGCAGCGCTCGCGGGAGCTGGCGCTGCTGCGCGCCGTCGGCGCGTCGCGCAAGCAGGTGACCCGTGCGGTGCTCGGCGAGGCGATCGGCGTCGGCGTGGTCGGCTCGACGCTCGGCATCGCCGCCGGGGCGGGGCTGGCGCTGCTGTTGCAGCAGGCGTTCCGCGCGGCCGGCGCCGACTTCCCCGGCGGCCTGACGTTCACCTACAAGCCCGTGCTGTGGTCCTACGCGGTGGGCGTGCTGGTGACGGTCGCGGCGGCCTACTTCCCGGCTCGCCGTGCGGCGAAGGTGCCGCCGGTGGCCGCGATGCGCGACGACGTGGCCATGCCGCAGCGGTCGCTGCGGATCCGCCTGATCGCGGGGTCGGTGGTGACGGTCGGCGGTGCGGTGCTGTCCGGGGTGGGGCTGGGCGGCGCGCCGATCGCCCTGCTGGGCGCGGGAGCCGCCCTGGTCTTCGTCGGTGTCGCGATGCTGGCGCCGGTCATCAGCCGCCCGGCGGTACGCGTGCTGGGCGCCGCGTTCCCGAAGCTGTTCCGTACGCCGGGGCGGCTCGCGACCCAGAACGCCCTGCGCAACCCGCGCCGTACGGCGGCCACGGCGTCCGCGCTGATGATCGGGCTGGCCCTGGTCAGTGCGATCAACGTGATGGCCTCGTCGGCCAAGGCGTCGGTGGCCGGGCAGGTCGACAAGGAGTTCGCCGCCGACTACATGATCACGCCGGCCTCTCCCGGGCTGAGCCCGGAGGAGCCGGCCAAGGCGGTACGCGCGGTGCCGGGCGTCGAGCTGGTCACGTCGGCGTACCAGGGCCGGTTCAAGCAGGGCACGGACCAGCACTCGTTCATCGCCACCGAGCGGCCGGGCGACTTCGTACGTGCCGCCAAGCTGACGCTGCGGTCGGGCTCGGCGAACCTGGGCCGGGACGGCCTGATGGTGGACGAGTCGACCGCGACGTCGGAGAAGCTCACCGTGGGCTCGACCGTCACGGCGCGGTTCGCGGACGGCGGGACCGAACACCTGCGGGTGGACGGGATCTACGCCAAGAACCAGCTGCTGGGCGCGCGTGTCCTGGCCCTGCCCGCGTACCAGGCGCACTCCGACCATCCGGCCGGGCTGGGCTTGATGGTCAACACGGACAAGGCCGACGCCGCCACGAAGGCCGGCATCGAGCGGGCGCTGAGCGGCTACCCGAACCTCAAGGTCCAGGACCAGTCCGACGTCAAGCGGAGCGCGCAGCAGAGCATCGACTCGTTCGTCACGCTGCTGACCGTGCTGCTGGCGCTCTCGATCATCATCGCGGCTCTGGGGATCATCAACACCCTCGCGCTGTCGGTGATCGAACGGACCCGTGAGATCGGGCTGCTTCGTGCCGTGGGCACCAGCCGCCGTCAGACCCGGCGCATGATCCGGCTGGAGTCGGTGGTGATCGCGGTCTTCGGCGGCCTGCTGGGCATCGCGATCGGCGTGGTGTTCGGGGTCGCCATCCAGCACGCGGTGAGCGACCAGGGGCTCAACGTGCTGAGCGTCCCGGTCCCCACGCTCGTGGCCTACGTCGTGCTGTCGGCGATCATCGGCGTCCTCGCCGCCCTCTGGCCGGCCTGGCGCGCCTCACGCCTGGACGTCCTGAAGGCGATCGCCTTCGAGTGAGCCCGCGCTGGGCGCCAGCGGTGTGTCAGCCGGCGCCCAGCGCGGCCAGGTCGTACGTGCCGTAGGCCGGGTTGACGCGGACGTTGCGCAGGGAGGCCGGGCGGTAGAGCACGGTCCGCTCGTAGATGAGCGGCACCAGGGAGGCGTCCTCCATCACCTTGTGGTCGGCCTCGGCCCAGGCGGCGGCACGGCCGGCCCGGTCGGTGGTCCTCTCCCCGGCGGTCAGGATGTTTTTCACCACCGGGTCGCGCAGTTCCATGATGTTGTGGTTGCCGGTCTTGGTGATCGTGCCGGTGATCGGAGCCAGGAAGGCGTACCCGCTCGGATAGTTCGCCGCCCAGGCGTCGATGACGATGCCCAGGCCGTGGGCGTGGACGTACGCGGGTGAGCCGGCGGTGCTCCCCCACTTGAACGCCGACAGCGACGTGATCCGGGTGCTGATCCCCACCGCGCCCAGGGAGCGGCTCAGCGCGCGGGCCGCGGCGGCGTCGCCGGGACGGTTGTCGCGGACCGCGATGGCGGTCGTGAAGCCGCTGGGCCGGCCGCAGTCCTTCAGTTCCTGGCGTGCGCGGGCGAGGTCGCGGGGATACAGCTCCGATCTGATGAACCCGAAGGTCGGGGGCAGGACGTTCGTCGCCGCCGAGCCGGACAACGGCCCCCCGTACGCGGCCTGGACCGTGCTCCGGTCGATGGCGTACTGCACGGCGCGGCGGCAGTGCAGGTCGTCCATGGGCTTCACGCCGGCGGGCAGCATGGCGTAGCGCACCAGCCCCGTCAGTGGATCGTCGGCCCGCGCCCGCCGGTCACGGGACGCGAAGATGGTGGCACGGGTCTGCGGCAGGACGCCCGCGCCGGCGAGGTCGGCGTCCGCGGTGCCGGCGAGGAGGCGGGCGTCGACGTCGGCGGCGGCGACCTTCTCGGTGACCTCGATCCGGTCGGGCAGCGCGGCGCGGTTCGGGTCGTGGCTCCACTCGGGGTTGCGGACCAGGGTGAGGCTCTCGCCGGGGACGTGCCGCTCGAACCGATACGGGCCGGTCGAGACCGGGTGCCGCTCGTAGTGGAGCTTGGTGTCGGCCGCCTTCGGCACGGGCGCGGTCTGCGGGCTCGCCGCGAGCTGGTCGAAGTCGGCGAACGGGCGCTTCAGGTGGAAGACCACCGTCCGGTCGTCGGGCGTGGTGACGCCGGTGAAGTGGTCGAGGTCCGGATCGAGGTAGGGCCCCCAGTACGTGCCGCTGATGACGTCACGCAGGTCGCGGGGGGAGTCGGTGAGCTCGGCGCTGTAGTTGCTACGCGCGACCGCGTACTTCACGTCACGTGCGCGTACCGGCGTGCCGTCCTCGAACGTGACGCCGGAGCGCAGCCGGTAGGTCCACGTCCGCCCGCCGTCGCTCGCCCGGCCCAGCCCCTCGGCCAGGTCGGGGACGACACGCAGTCCGCCGGCGCCGGGCTCCGGGGCGTACGTGACGAGGGACCGGGCGTAGAGGCGTGCGAGGTCGGCGCCGTAGGCGAGGCCGATGTTCCCCGGGTCCAGCGAGATCGGGGCGTCGGTCACGAGGAGCCGGAGCGTGCCGCCCCGCGCCGTCGAGGCGCCCACCGTTTGGACCGACGCGTCGTCGAAGGAGGCGTCCGTCCGTGGCCCGCTCCACCCGCCGCCGCAGCCGGCCGCACCGAGCACGAGCACCATCACGCATCCCGCGAATCTGCCGTTCACCCGTAAATCATTGCAATCAGTGCATCATTGCACCAAGCGCATGAAGTGAGACCTTCGCCACGCCGGGTCCGCCCAGGGCGCGGTGCGCCCAGGGCGAGGACCGCTCTAGGCGAGGCCGGCGGCCTTGGCGATCCGGCCCTCCGCGTCGGAGGGGGCGTTCTCCGGGAAGTGGCAAGCCACCTGATGGCCTGGCGCCAGCTCGACCATCGGCGGTTCGACCTGGCCGCACACCTCCTGCGCCTTCCAGCAGCGCGTGTGGAAGCGGCACGCGGGCGGGGGGTTCAGCGGGCTCGGTACGTCGCCCGACAGCCGGATGCGTTCGCGGTCGGTGCGTACGGACGGGTCCGGCACCGGCACGGCCGACAGCAGCGCGACGCTGTAGGGGTGCATCGGGCTCTGGTACAGGTCCTTGTTGTCGGCCAGCTCGACCATCTTGCCCAGGTACATCACGCCGACCCGGTCGGAAATGTGGCGCACCACGGACAGGTCGTGGGCGATCACGACATAGGTCAGGTTGAACTCGTCCTGCAGGTCCTCGAGGAGGTTGACCACCTGCGCCTGGATGGAGACGTCCAGCGCGGACACCGGCTCGTCGGCGACGATCAGCTTCGGGCGCAGCGCGAGCGTGCGTGCGATGCCGATGCGCTGCCGCTGCCCGCCGGAGAACTCATGCGGGTAGCGGTTGTAGTGCTCGGGGTTGAGCCCGACGACGTCGAGCAGGTCCTGCACGGCCTTCTTCACGCCGGATTCGGTCTGCACCTTCTGCAGCCGGTACGGCGCGCCGACGATGGAGCCGACCGTCTTGCGCGGGTTCAGCGACGAGTACGGGTCCTGGAAGATCATCTGGACGTCACGCCGCAGTGGCCTCATGGTGCCCTGCGAGACGTGGGTGATGTCCTGGCCCTCGAACACGATGCGGCCGTCGGTCGGCTCCAGCAGACGGGTGATCATCCGGCCGGTGGTGGTCTTGCCGCAGCCGGACTCCCCCACGAGGCCGAGCGTCTGGCCGGTCTGGACGGAGAAGTCGATGCCGTCGACGGCCTTGACGGCACCCACCTGGCGTTTGATGATCGCGCCACGAGTGACCGGGAAGTGCTTGCGCAGCCCGCTGACCTCCAGCAGGACCTCGCCCTGCGGGCCGGTCGGCCGCGGCTCTTCCACCGCCGTGGTGTCGGGTGTCGTCACAGTGTCTCCAGAGTCGTTCACAGCTTCGGCTTGACCTCGTCTTCCCAGAGGCGTTGCCGGTCCGCGCGGTCCAGGTGGCACGCGACCCGGTGGCCGGGGGCGATCTCCCGCAGCTCCGGCCGCTCGGTCTCGCTGCGTCCCTCGTTCAGCTCCGCGAACGTGCAGCGCGGGTTGAAGGCGCAGCCCTGCGGCACGTTGATGAGGCTCGGCGGGCTGCCCTTGATCGGAAGGAGCCGGTCGGAGCGCTCGCGGTCCAGCCTGGGCATCGAGCCGAGCAGGCCCCAGGTGTAGGGGTGCTCGGGCGCGTGGAAGATGTCCTCGACGGCGCCGTACTCCACGCAGCGGCCGCCGTACATCACGAGGATGTCATCGGACAGCTCCGCGACCACGCCGAGGTCGTGGGTGATGATGATGACCGCGGAGTTGAACTCCTCCTGCAGGTCACGGATCAGGTCCAGGATCTGCGCCTGGACCGTCACGTCGAGGGCCGTCGTGGGCTCGTCGGCGATCAGGAGTTCCGGGTCGCAGGACAGCGACATCGCGATCATCGCGCGCTGCCGCATGCCGCCGGAGAACTGGTGCGGGTAGTCGTCCACGCGCTTGTCCGGCTGCGGGATCCCGACCCGCTCCAGCATGTCGATGGCGTGCTTGCGCGCGACCTGCTTGGAGACGTCGTTGTGGATGCGGTACGCCTCGATGATCTGGGCGCCGATCGAGTAGAAGGGATGCATCGACGACAGCGGGTCCTGGAAGATCATCGACATCTTCCGGCCGCGCATCCGCCGCACCTGCTCCGGTGACGAGCCGACGATCTCCTGGCCGTCGAGCCAGATCTCGCCGGAGACCTGCGCGTTCTTGCGGTTGTGCAGACCCAGCAGGCCCAGGCTCGTCACGCTCTTGCCCGAGCCGGACTCCCCCACGATGCCCAGCGTACGACCGCGTTCGAGGCCGAAGGACAGCCCGTCGACGGACTTCACCAGACCGTCGTCGGTCGGGAAGTGGATCTTCAGGTCGCGGACCTCCAGGAACGCCTTCGGCGCCTGGGCGGCGACCGTCTCCTGGCCCGCCTGCTCGCTCCGCTCGCTCATGAGAGCCTCACCCTCGGGTCGATCACCGCGTACAGGACGTCCACGACGAGGTTGGCCAGCACGATGAAGAACGCTCCGACCATGACCACGCCCAGCACCCGTGGCAGGTCGTTGTTGTTGATCGAGTCGATGGCGAACTTGCCGAGCCCGGGCAGAGAGAACGTTCCCTCGGTCAGCACCGCGCCGCCGACGAGCGTACCCAGGTCGATGCCGAAGATGGTCAGCACCGGGGTGAGGGTCGCGCGCAACGCGTGCCGGACGATGACGGTGCGTTCGGGCAGGCCTTTGGCCCGTGCCGTACGGATGTAGTCCTCGCCCATCGTCTCCAGCATCCCGGCACGTGTCAGCCGCGCGTACAGCGCCGCCTGCAGGAACGCCAGGGTGACCCATGGCAGGACGAGGTTGGAGGCCCAGGTGAGCGGGTTCTGGGTGAGCCCGACGTACGTCCCGGCGCCGGGGAAGAGCTTGAGGTTGTCCCGGAAGATCGCCAGCGACAGCAGACCGGTGAAGAAGATCGGCAGGGACACGCCCGCCAGGGCGATGCCCATCGACACCCGGTCGACCACGCTTCCCCGCTTGAGCGCGGAGACCACGCCGGTCGTCACGCCGAACACCAGCCAGATGACCGCAGCGCCGCCGGCGAGCGACAACGTGACGGGCATCCGGTCGAGCAGGTCCGGCCAGACCGGGGTCTGGTTGACGAAGGAGTAGCCGAAGCACGGCGGCCCGCAGTACACCTTCGAGGGGCCGAAGTTGTAGTGCGCCCCGACGACGATGCCCTTGACGAAGTTCCAGTACTGCACCACCAGCGGCCGGTTCAGGCCGAGCCGGATCTCCACCTCGTGGACCGCCTGGGGCCCGGCGGTCTTGCCCACGTACCGGGAGGCCAGGTCGCTGCTACTCGCGCCGGTCAGCCTCGGGATGAGGAAGAAGATCGCGAACGTCACCATGCTCACGATGATGAGCAGGACGATGGCGGCGAGCAGGCGCCGGATTAGGAAGTTGACCACAGTGCCTGGCTGCGGTGGACGGCGGGCGGGTTCACTCTTTCGCCGCCGCGCCGTCCACCGATGCCTTCACCTGCCTTCTATGAGACGGGTTACTTACTTCACGCCCAGCTGGGCGTAGTCGTAGTAGCCGTTGAGGCCCTGGCTGACATAGACGTTCTTGAGGCCCGGCGGCCGGTAGAGCAGCTGCTTCACATCAAGGAACGGCACCATGTACGCGTCGTCCATGACCTTGGCGTCGATCTGGGCGTAGATCGCACCGCGGGCGGCGACGTCGGGGGTCGTGTTCGCCTTGTCGAGCAGCTTGTCGACGGCCGAGTCCTGGACACCCAGGTTCGTGTTGCCGGCGTCACGGATGACGCGGCTGTCGACGATCTGGGACAGGTAGCCGAAGCCCTCCACCCAGTCGGCGCCCCACGACATGCTGATCAGGCCGAGGTCGTTCTTCTTCACGTAGTCCGGCTTGCCGGCGTACAGCTTGAAGTAGTCGCCCTGCGGGTACTTCTTGATCTCGGCCTTGATGCCGACCTTCTGCAGGCCCTGCTGCATCGCGAGCGCGGCGTTGACCTCCTTGGGCCGCTCGGTGCGCGCCGAGATGACGGTGCTGAAGCCGTTCGGCTTGCCGCACTGCTGCAGCTCGGACTTGGCCTTGGCCAGGTCGCCGTGGTTGCCCGGACCCGACGGGTACGGGTTGATGTCCTGGTTGCCCGGGATCAGCGGCATCATCAGGTGCGTCGCGACGTCACCGCCGGAGAGCGGACCGCCCCAGGCGGTCTGCATGGCGGCCTTGTCGGTCGCGTACTCCACCGCACGACGGCAGTGGATGTTGTCGAACGGCGGCACCGAAGAGGAGATCGAGATGTAGTTCAGCCGCGCCGTCGGCGAGGCGTCCGCGTTCTTCTTCAGGTTCGCGTTCGTCTGGATCTTGGCCGCGGCCGCCGCCTGCACGCCCGTACCGGCCACGTCCAGGTCGATGGAGTTCGCCATCAGGCGGTTGTCCAGGTCATCGGCCGCGATGCCGAGCTGGACCTGGATCCGGTCCGGCAGGGCCTTGCGGTTCGGGTCGGTGGCCGGGTCCCAGTTGGTGTTGCGGACCAGGTTCAGCGACTTGCCCGGGGTGTAGTTCTCGAACTTGTACGGGCCGGTCGAGATCACGTGCTGCTTGTAGTTCGCACCGGTGTCCTTCGCGGGCGGCACCGGGATGGTGGCCGGCAGCATCGCGAAGTAGTCGAAGCCCGCGTAGGCCTTCTTCAGGTGGAAGATGATCGTGGTGTCGTCCGGCGTCTCGACGGCCTTCAGACCCAGGTGCCCCGGGGTCTTGTCCTTGTAGGGCGAGGTGTAGCCCTTGGTGTCGAGGAAGTCACCGAAGTACGTGGGGCCGTTCGGGAACGTGTTCTTGTCCAGCGTGCGCTCGACGTCGTACTTGACGTCCTGGGCGCGGACCGGAGTGCCGTCCTCGTACTTGATGCCGGGCTTGAGGTGGTAGGTCCAGGTCTTGAAGTCGGCACTGTGCTCGCCGAGGTTCGTCGCCAGGTCGGGGACCAGCTGCTGGCCGTCCTTGCCCGGTACGGGCTTGAACATCGTCAGCGCCCGGCCGTACAGGTGGATGAAGTCCCAGGAGAACCCGTAGTACGTGTCCGCCGGGTCGACGTTGTCCCAGTCACCGGCGTTGCCGACGCGCAGCGTGCCACCGGCCTTGGTCGACGGGTTGACCACACCGGTCAGGCCCGCGTTGAAAGTGCCGTTCCCGCTGCTACTGCTGCTGGAATCACCGGTGCCTCCGCACGCGGCCAGGGCGAGGGCCAGTGCTGCGCCCACCGCCACCAGAGAGGTTCTTCTCCTCATTTGGTTGCATTCCTCCTTCAGGAACGAACTCTGGAAAATTGGGTTCAATCGGCACAATTGCGATCAGCGACTACGAGGGTCCAGGGCGTCGCGTAGACCGTCGCCGAAGAGGTTGAAGGCCAGAACCGTCACGAAGATCGCGAGGCCCGGGACGATCATGAACCAGGGGTCGATCGAGTAGATCGGGACCGCCGTGGCGAGCATGCCGCCCCACGTGGGTGTCGGCTCGTTGACTCCCACCCCGAGATAGGAGAGCGCCGCCTCGAACAGGATGTTCGTCGGGATGAGCAGCGTGGAGTAGACCAGGATCGGGGCGAGGAGGTTCGGCAGCAGCTCGCGGAAGAGGATGTAGGGCGCCCGCGCCCCCATCGAGCGCGCCGCGTCGACGAACTCGCGTTCGCGCAGAGAGAGCGTCTGACCCCGGATGATCCGGCCGATATAGGCCCAGTTGAAGAAGCCGATGATGAAGATCAGCAGGCTGATGCGGAGTCCGTTCCCGGACAGTCCCCACACCTTGCCCTGGACGACGCCCGCCAGCGCGATGGCGAACAGCAGGATCGGGAAGGCCAGGAAGACGTCCATGGCACGGGCGATCAGCGTGTCCACCCAGCCACCGAAGTAGCCGGCGATGATCCCCAGCGTCGAACCGATGACCACCGAGAGCAGGGTCGCGAGGAAGGCGATCAACAGGGAGATCCAGGCCCCGGTGACGATCCGGCTGAAGATGTCACGGCCCGTCGTGGGCTCGACGCCGAGCAGGAACTTGCTGCTGATGCCCGAGTGCCAGGGTCCGTGGAGCGGGCGCTGGAGGCTCGGGTCGATGTAGTTCTGGTGGAACTCGCTCGGCGGATACCCGAACCACTTGACGAGCAGCGGCGCGGAGACCGCCATGATGATCAACAGGAGCACCACGACGCCGCCGAACATCGCCACCTTGTCGCGCCGGAGCCGCATCCAGGCGATCTGACCGAGCGAGCGGCCCTCGACCTTGCCGCCCATACCCGCGAGCACGGCCTCCGGCTGTGCTTCGATATCGGAACCGGACACCTCGATCGGTGCGGTCACGACACCTCCTTCGTCGGCGCCGCGACCAAGGTGCTGTGCTGATCGGTTCCCTCGCTACGCTCGGTCACGACACCTCCTTCGTCGGCGCCGCGACCAAGGTGCTGTGCTGATCGGTTCCCTCGCTACGCTCGGTCACGACACCTCCTTCGTCGGCGCCGCGACCAAGGTGCTGCGTTGACTGGTTCCCTCGCTACGCTCGGTCACCGGGGTACCTCCCACGCTCGGCGGCATTGCCGTCAACGGACCCCGGTCGCTCCACATGTGAAACCGGGCATATGTGACTGACATATGCGTCCATTGGAGAGGGAACCTACCTCCCCCCGGATGACTCTCACGCCCGGGAGCAGGTCGGCGCTAGTACCCGTGTCTCGATTGTGATCTCGTCGTCATCAAGCGCGTATGAGGTGTTACACGCTCGTGAACATGTGCAACCAGCGCGTCACACCAGTCCCTCGTCTGCGCAGGTCATCAGCTGATGCCGCGGTTCTTCAAAATCTGCTCGATCTCGGCGAGATCCGGGTCGACGGACTGCTGCCGCTTTTCGATCGCGGCCTTGGGAGCGCCCTTCGACGCCGCCTTCGCCGGGGCCTGCCGGCTTTTCTTCGGCCCGGCCTCCACCTCGGTGGCGTCGCCGCCCCTGCGCAGCATCACGCCCGAGGTCATGTAGAGCACCGCGCCGAGCCCGAGCACGATGACCCCCGCCCACTTGACCGGGCTGAACACCAGGTCGGACAGGAACTTCGTCAGCCCCGTCAGGTAGGCGCCCAGCGGAACCAGCGACCAGGCCGCGCCGCGCAGCCCCGACGCGGCCCCGCGCCTGCGCGTGACCGCCCAGCTGCCCACCAGCCCCAGCGCCGTGACGGCAAGACTGATCGTGAAGAGAAGAACGTCACTCATCGCGGCACCTCGCTGGGCCGGACTGGCCGGCGTGTTCCCACGGCCGGACCGGCCGTGTGGTGTGATTCGTCCGCTTATTGCGGCTGGTAGTCCCCATGGTGACACGTCATGACGCGAACGGCCCTCCTCCGGTGGGACGGTTCGGCCCTACTCCCCCGGCATGAGCCCTTCGGCCAGGGCCCGGCCCAGCGGGGTACGGCGATAGCGCACCTCATGGCCGTGCCGCCTGCGGGTGAGGAGCCCGGCGCCCTCCAACGCGGTCAGGTGCGCCGAGACGGTGGAGGCGGCCAGCCCGTGACGGGCGGCGAGGGCGGCGGTCGAGGCCGGATCCGCGAGATCGGTCAGGATCAGCGCGCGGGTACGCCCGAGCAGCCGGGCGAGCGGTGCGGAGGCGGTCGCCCGGCCGCCCAGGAGCTCGCCGATGCCGCGTACCGGGTAGATCAGCGTCGGCTGCCAGGGCCGGTCCACGACCGCCGTGACGATGGGCCACCCGAACGCGCTCGGCATCAGGATCAGCCCTTCGCCGCCGAGCTCGCGCTCCTGCTTCGGGCCCGGTTCGATGACGATGGCCTGGCCGGTCCAGCGGATCCGCTCGTGCAGGCCGTCGATGACCTCCCCGAGGCCGCGCGCGGCCAGGACGCGGGAGCGGTACTCGATGTCGGCGTCGATGAGCTCGCGCACCCGCGGCCACCAGGGCAGCACCAGCCGCTGCCAGGCGTCCGCGAGGTGGCCGGCGATCCGGTCCCGTGCCGCCTCCGGGTCGGCGAGCATCGCGCGTACGGCATCGGGTGACGTGGACCGGGACAGGTCCACGCGCCGCAGCTCGGCCTCGACCTGGGCGGGCGGGGTGGCGCGTACGGCGTCGAGCTGGTCCTCGATGCGCGGGGCGCCGCCGCTCAGTGGCTGGATGAAGAAGTCGGGGGTGTATCCGTGCCGGGCGTACAGGGAGAGCAGCTCGGGCGACGGGTGACGGTCGCGTACCTGCTCCCACCACGGCCGCATGTAGGGCCGTGACCGGGGGTCGACGAAGACGCGCGCCGCGTGCACCGTCTCCCAGAGGGGCGAGGCGGCGAACCGGCAGAGCAGCAGGTCTCCACTGCCCGCCACCAGCCGCGTCGCGCTCATGCCCACCTGTTCTGATTCGTCCCTGTCCGAATCTTTCGCACTGCCAGAGTAGTCATGTCAGCTTCGCGGGGTGACAACGAGCGACAAGGTTCCTGCGGGCCGCTACCGCGACGCGTTCGCCTCCACCGAGTTCCGCGTGCTGTTCGGCGCGCTCGTCGTCTCCATGCTCGGCTACGTCGTCGCGAGCCTGGCGATCGTCGTGCTCGTCTACCGCCGGACGAACTCCCCGCTGCTGTCGGCGCTGACGTTCACCACGATGTTCGTGCCGTACCTGCTCGGCGGGACCCTGCTGTCGGGGCTGGTGGACCGGGTGCCGGTACGGCGGCTGCTGGTCTGCTGCGATCTGGGCGGCGCGGTCCTGGTGGCGGTGATGACGGTGCCGGAGGTGCCGGTGCCGGCGTTGTTCGCGCTGCTGTTCGGGCTGAGCCTGCTGACGCCGCTGTCCACCGGGGCCCGTAGCGCCCTGCTTCCGAGGGTCCTGCCGCCCGAGGTGGTGGTCCCGGCGCGCTCGCTGTTCCGCATGGTCTCCCAGGGCGCGCAGATCGCCGGGTACGCCGTGGGCGGCGGCCTGCTGGCCGACCTTTCACCACGCGCCGTGCTGGGGGCCGGAGTGGTGACGTACGCGGCCTCGGCGTGCGTCCTCCGGGTGTTCTTGGGGGCACACCCGGAGAAGGCACACCGTGACGGGCCCCGGGCCTCGCTGGCGGCCGACTCTCTGCGCGGTGTCGGGCAGGTCCTGCGCGACCGGCCGCTTCGCCGGGTGCTGCTGCTGGGCTGGCTGGTGCCACTGCTCATGGTGGTCCCCGAGGCGCTGGCCGCGCCCTCGGCGGCCGCGCGCGGCCTGCCGTCGTCGGCGACCGGCTGGTGGCTGGCGGCCGGGCCGGTGGGCACGGTCGCCGGCGAGCTCGCCGGGGTCTGGCTGGTTCCGGCGGCCCGGCGCGGCGGGCTCACGACGCCGCTCGCCGCCTGCGGGTTCGTCCCGTTGCTGGTGTTCGTGCTGGATCCCTCGCTGGCACCGGCGCTGGTCCTCCTGGCGGTGTCGGGGCTGTGCGGCGCCTACCTGCTGGGGCTGGACCAGCTCCTGCTGGACGTCACGCCGCCGGACCTGCTCGGCCGTGCCTACACCGTGAACACCTCGGTGCTGATGGCCACCCAGGGGCTCGGGTTCGCCGCCGCCGGAGCGGTGGCCGAGGTCGTACCCCCCGACCGGGTGATCGCCGCGGCCGGGTTCGCGGGCCTCGTGACGGTCGCGGTCCTGCGGGCTCCCCGCCGCGCCGACCGCGACGGGCAGACCGCCCAGGTCGTCAGACGAGAGAGCGCAGCCGGGCCAGATCGACATCGAGCAGCGAGCTGACGACCGTACGGCCGGGCGCCGCGGAGATCGGCACCACGCTCGGCACGGCGACGACGTGGCAGCCGGCCGCGGCCGCGCTCTCGGCGCCGGTGGGTGAGTCCTCCAGCGCGACGCAGTGGCGCGGGTCGGCGTCCAGGAGCCGCGCGGCGGTGAGGTAGGGCTCGGGGTGGGGCTTGGTGTGGCCGACCTCGTCACCGGCGACGGTGACGGTGAGCCGGTCGCGGCCGATGCCGTCCAGGGCGCGATTCATCAGGGCCCGGTTGGTGGAGGACACGAGCGCGGACGGGACGCCGGCCTCGCGTACCTCGTCGAGGAGCTCCTTGGCGCCCGGCATCATCGGGACGTTCGCGCGCAGCCGCTCGGCCATCCCGTCCAGGAGCCGGCGGGCGACCTCCTCGGCCGGCAGGACCGGTCCGGAGAGCGCGAGCATGTAGTCGACCGTACGGCCGATGGAGCCGCCGACCAGCGACTCCTGGTGCCGTGGCCCCCATTCGACCCCGAGATCGGCCGCGATCTCGGCCTCGGCCTCGAACCAGAGTCGCTCGGAGTCCACGAGCAGCCCGTCCATGTCGAACAGGACCGCTTGAAGCACCTGCATCGCCTCCTCGGCGCGCCGTGGGAATCGGATCACCGAGCCTATGTGAGGTGCCCGGCCGCTCATGCCACGGGCCGGTCGCGGTACGGACCGGCCCGGTGGCGATGCGATGTGTCAGGCGGAGGCGGAGGTCAGCCGGTCCACCTCGTCGGCGGTCAGCCGCAGGTCCGCGAGGGCCAGCAGGTCGGCGAGCTGCCCGGTGTCGCGCGCGCTGGCGATCGGCGCGACGACGGTCGGCCGCGCCAGCAACCACGCCAGGGCCACGGAGGCCACGCTGGTGTCGTGGGCGGCGGCCACCTCGTCGAGGACGCCGAGCACGGCGATGCCGCGCTCGTCCAGGTGCTCACGCGCGCGCTTGGCCCGGGGGCTGTCGCCCTCGGGGCCGCCCGGACGGTACTTGCCGGTGAGGAAGCCACGGGCGAGGCCGAAGTAGGGCATCACGCCGATGTTCTCGCGGGCGCACAGGTCGGCGAGGTCGCCCTCGAACCCGCCCCGGTCGACGAGGTTGTAGTGGGGCTGCAGGGCCACGTAGCGGGCCAGGCCCTCGGTGTCGGAGATCTTCAGTGCCGCGGCGAGCCGGGGCGCCTCGTAGTTGGAGGCCGCGATGTGGCGGACCTTGCCCTCGCGTACGAGGTCGTCGAAGGCGGCCAGGGTCTCCTCGATCGGCGTCCCCAGGTCGTCCCGGTGCGCGTAGTACAGATCGATGTGGTCGACGGCCAGGCTCCTCAGCGAGCCCTCGACCGCGGAGCGGATGGTCTCGGCCTTGAGGTTCCCGCGATCCGGGGGCGCGCCCATGCCCACCTTGGTGGCGATCACGATGTCGTCGCGGCGTCCGCGACGGGCCAGCCACCGGCCGAGGATCTTCTCCGACTCGCCGCCCGCGTAGATGTCGGCGGTGTCGATGAAGTTGCCGCCCGCCCCCGCGTACGCATCCAGGACGGCGAATGACGCCTCCTCGTCCGCGGTCCAGCCGAAGACGTTGCCACCGAGGCAGAGCGGGAACACGTCGAGGTCTGTGTCAGCGATCTTCGTCATAGTCATTCACCCCACCCTACGTGCGTGTTCTCCGGCACCCCGGGAGGTGTGCCTCAGGTGTTGAAGTACTTCGCCTCGGGGTGGTGGACGATGATCGCGTCGGTGGACTGCTCGGGAACGAGCTGGAACTCCTCCGAGAGGCGGACGCCGATCCGCTCGGGCTTCAGCAGCTCGACGATCTTGGCGCGGTCCTCCAGGTCGGGGCATGCCCCGTAGCCCAGGGAGAACCTCGCGCCGCGGTAGCCGAGCTTGAAGAACTCCTCGACGTCGTCGGGGTCCTGCCCGCCGAAGCCCAGCTCCGAGCGCACGCGCGTGTGCCAGTGCTCGGCCAGTGCCTCGGCGAGCTGCACGGACAGCCCGTGCAGCTCCAGGTAGTCGCGGTAGGCGTTCCTCTCGAACAGCTCCTGCGTGCTCCCGCCGATCCTGGAGCCGACCGTGACGAGCTGGAAACCGACCACGTCGGTCTCGCCGGACTCGCGGGGGCGGAAGAAGTCGGACAGGCACAGGTGCCGGTCGCGCCGCTGCCGGGGGAAGGTGAACCGGGTCCGCTCGGACCCGTCGTCGTGCAGGACGACCAGGGCGTCACCCTCGCTGACGCACGGGAAGTAGCCGTAGACGACACCCGCCTCGACCAGGCCGCCGGTCTGGATCCGGTCGAGCCACATCCGCAGGCGCGGGCGTCCCTCGGTCTCGACCAGCTCCTCGTACGACGGGCCCTCGCCGCTCCGTGCCGCCTTGAGGCCCCACTGGCCCATGAAGGTGGCGCGTTCGTCCAGGAAGGCGGTGTAGTCGGCCATCGGGATGCCCTTGACGACCCGGTCACCCCAGAACGGCGGGTCGGGCAGCTTGTTGCCGGTCGCCACGTCGGACCTGGCCGGCATCTGCTCGGGCTCGGTGACCTTGAGCCTCGCCCCGGTCCTGACCCGGCGCTCGCGCAGCGGCGGGAGCTCGGCGCCCGCCACACCCCGCTTGACCGCCATGAGGGCGTCCATGAGCCGCAGCCCCTCGAACGCGTCCCTGGCGTAGCGCACCTCGCCGCCGAACAGCCCGGCCAGGTCCTGCTCGACGTACGCGCGGGTCAGCGCGGCGCCGCCGAGCAGCACGGGCCAGCGCCCGGCCAGCCCGCGGGAGTTCAGCTCCTCGAGGTTCTCCTTCATGATCACCGTGGACTTGACCAGCAGCCCGGACATGCCGATGACGTCGGCCCGGTGCTCCTTGGCGGCATCCAGGATGGAGGACATCGGCTGCTTGATGCCGAGGTTGAAGACCTCGTAGCCGTTGTTGGACAGGATGATGTCGACGAGGTTCTTGCCGATGTCGTGGACGTCGCCCTTCACGGTCGCGAGCACGATGCGGCCCTTGCCGCCGTCGTCGGTCTTGTCCATGTGCGGCTCGAGATGGGCCACCGCGGTCTTCATCACCTCGGCCGACTGGAGCACGAACGGCAGCTGCATCTGGCCGGAGCCGAACAGCTCGCCGACGGTCTTCATGCCGTCCAGCAGGACGTCGTTGACGATCTCCAGCGCGGGCCGCTGGGACAGCGCCTCGTCCAGGTCGGCCCGCAGGCCGTTCAGCTCGCCGTCGACGATGCGGCGCTTCAGCCGCTCCCACAGCGGCAGGCCGGCCAGCTCCTCGGCGCGTGCGGCGCGCAGCGACGCGACGTCGACACCCTCGAACAGGTCCAGGAACTCCTGCAGCGGGTCGTAGCCGTCGCGCCTCCGGTCGTAGACGAGGTCGAGCGCGACCTGGCGCTGCTCGTCCGGGATCCGCGCCATCGGGAGGATCTTGGAGGCGTGCACGATGGCCGAGTCGAGCCCCGCGTTGGCGCATTCGTTCAGGAAGACCGAGTTGAGCACGATGCGGGCCGCGGGATTCAGCCCGAACGACACGTTCGACAGGCCCAGCGTCGTCTGGACGTCGGGGAAGCGGCGCTTCAGCCCGCGGATCGCGTCGATCGTCTCGACGGCGTCGCGCCGCGACTCCTCCTGCCCCGTGCCGATGGTGAAGGTGAGGCAGTCGACGATGATGTCCTCGACGCGCATGCCCCAGGTGCCGGTCAGGTCCTCGATCAGCCGGGTCGCGACGCGTACCTTCCAGTCCGCGGTACGCGCCTGACCCTCCTCGTCGATGGTCAGCGCGATCACGGCGGCGCCGTGCTCCTTGACGACCGGCATCAGACGTGCGGTGCGCGACTCCGGGCCGTCGCCGTCCTCGTAGTTGACGGAGTTGATGACGGCGCGTCCGCCGAGCATCTCCAGGCCCGCCTGGATGACCGGGGGCTCGGTGGAGTCCAGCACGATCGGCAGCGTCGCCGCGGTCGCGAAGCGGAACGCCAGCTCCTTCATGTCCGCGACGCCGTCGCGGCCGACGTAGTCGACGCACAGGTCCAGCATGTGGGCGCCGTCACGCGCCTGGTCACGGGCGATCTTGACGCAGTCGTCCCAGCGCTCCTCCAGCATGGCCTCGCGGAAGGCCCTGGAGCCGTTGGCGTTGGTGCGCTCCCCGATCGCCAGGTAGGAGGTGTCCTGCCGGAACGGCACATGCTGGTAGAGGGAGGCGGCGCCGGCCTCGGGGCGCGGCCTGCGGCGGGCGACCTCGCGGCCCGGGCCCTGCGGCGCCGGGCCGACGCGCTCGACCAGCCGGCGGATGTGCTCGGGCGTCGAGCCGCAGCACCCGCCGACCAGCGACAGGCCGAACTCCCGTGTGAAGGTGTCATGGGCGTCGGCCAGCTCGCCCGGGGTCAGCGGGTAGCGCGCGCCGTCGGCGGTGAGCTCGGGCAGTCCGGCGTTGGGCATGCAGGACAGCAGCATGGTCGCGTGCCGGGCGAGGTAGCGCAGGTGCTCGCTCATCTCGGCCGGGCCGGTCGCGCAGTTGAGCCCGATCACGTCCAGCTCGAGCGGCTCCAGCGCGGTCAGCGCCGCGCCGATCTCCGAGCCGAGCAGCATGGCGCCGTTCTGCTCGATCGTGACCTGGCCGATGAGGACGGTGCCGGTGCCCGCGGCGGCGATCGCGCGCTTGGCGCCGATGATGGCGGCCTTGGCCTGCAGCAGGTCCTGGCAGGTCTCGACGATCAGGCCGTGGGCGCCGCCCGCGATCAGGCCGGCGGCGTTGCGCTCGTAGGCGTCACGCAGGTCGGCGAAGGGCACGTGGCCCAGGGTCGGCAGCTTGGTGCCCGGCCCCATCGACCCCAGGACCCAGCGGGGACGCTCGGGCGTGGTCAGCCCGGCGGCGACCTCGGCGGCGATCCGCGCCCCGGCCTCCGACAGCTCCTCGATGCGCTCGGTGATGCCGTATTCGCCAAGATTTGCGAGGTTCGCGCCGAACGTGTTGGTCTCGACGCAGTCCGAACCCACCGCGAAATATTCCTCGTGCACCCCGCGCACGATGTCCGGCCGGGTCACGTTGAGGACCTCGTTGCAGCCCTCGTGTCCCTCGAAGTCCTCCAGCGACGGCGAGGCCGCCTGGAGCATCGTCCCCATGCCCCCATCAGCCACGATGACACGATCACGAAGAGCCTGACGCAATGTCTCAGGAGTCGCGCTCATGGTTGTCCAGCCTATCCGCGCCCCCATCGGGCCCGGATTTCGATGATCGTCATCGACCGGTGACCGAAGTCACCGCCCACACGCGTTCCGTAACCGTTACCGTCCTGTTCCGTTGCTACTACTGACATGTTCTCCAACAACGGCCGCCTCTAAGGAGCATCCGTGGCTTCGTACCGCAAGGTCCTCGTCGGCACCGACGGTTCCGACTCCTCGTTCCGCGCCGTCGACCGGGCGGGGCGGGTCGCCGCCGATTCCGGGGCGAAACTCATCCTGGTCTGCGCCTACGAGCCGATGCCGGACCGCGAGCGTGCCCGCGCGGGCGACCAGCTCGGCGACCTGGCCTACAAGGTCGAGGGCTCGACCCCCGCCGACGACGTGCTGAGGGCCGCACGCGAGCGCGCCTTCGCCGGCGGTGCCAAGGATGTCGATGAGGTCGCCGTGGCCGGTGATGCGGTGGACACGCTGCTCGAACTGGCCCGTGACCGCGAGGTGGACCTCGTCGTCGTCGGCAACCGGGGGCTGAACACCCTCGCCGGACGGCTGCTGGGCTCGGTCCCGGCCAACCTCTCCCATCGGGCGCGCTGCGACGTACTCATCGTTCACACCACCGAGGGCAAATAGCCGTCCGCCCGCCAGGAGCCCGATCACCGGTGGGCGCCGGGCGGCTTACAGGACATAGGCTTGAGATGTCGTGTAACGGACGCACCGATGAGGAGGCAGCGCGTGGTCGAGCTCGACGATGTGCCCGAGCTCGTCGAGCCGGTGGTGATCGCCGCCTTCGAGGGGTGGAACGACGCCGGTGAGGCGGCGAGCGGCGTGATCCAGCATCTGGAGGAGAGTTGGGGCGCCACCCCACTGGCCGCGCTCGACCCCGATGACTACTACGACTTCCAGGTGACGCGCCCCACGGTCGAGATGGTCGACGGCCAGACGCGGCGCATCAGCTGGCCGACGACCCGGATGTCCCTGGCCAAGATGCCCGGCTCCGACCGCGACGTCGTCCTCGTCCACGGCATCGAGCCGAACATGCGCTGGCGCTCGTTCTGCCAGGACATCGTGGGCATCATGCTGGAGCTCGGCGTGGAGACGGCCGTGCTCCTCGGCGCGCTGCTGGCGGACGCGCCGCACACCCGGCCGGTACCCGTGACGGCCGCCTCCTCCGACGACGGCCTGACCACGCGGCTCCAGCTCGAACCGGCCCGCTACGAGGGACCGACGGGCGTGCTCGGCGTGCTGCAGGACGCGTTCGCGACGGCCGGGCTGGAGACCGTGTCCCTGTGGGCCGCGGTCCCCCACTACGTCGCCCAGCCCCCCTCCCCCAAGGCCACGCTGGCGCTGCTGCGCTGGGTCGAGGACCTGCTGGACGTCTCGGTCCCCATGGGCGACCTGCCCGAGCAGGCACGCGCCTGGGAGCGCGGGGTCAACGAGCTCGCCGAGCAGGACACCGAGGTCGCCGAGTACGTACGGGCCCTGGAGGAGCAGAAGGACGCCACGGAGCTGCCGGAGGCCAGCGGCGACGCGATCGCGCGGGAGTTCGAGCGTTATCTACGGCGCCGCGGCGGCGATCCCGACTAGGACGACCGGCCCTGGGACCAGCTCGCCGACCTCATCCGGGCACCGAGGTCACTGGCCGCGCCCCGCCACGACGCGGTTGTCACCGCACTGTGGCCGGGAGCGTCCAGCCGCTGGGGCGTAGCCACGCGGGCAGGTCCCACGCACCCTGCTCGATCGCCTTCACCGCCTCGATGTCGGCCTGGTAGGCGGGCGTCTCGGCGAACCAGCGGAACATCGCCTGCGTGTCCGGGTCGTCCCCGAGCACCTGCACGGGCAGAGCCTCGTACCGTGCCGGAAGACCGGCGTGCTCGCCGAACGCGGCGGCGATCCGGCTGCCGGTGCGCTCGTCGCCGGCGATCTCGATGGCACCGCCGGGTGCCTCCGCGGCCCCGAGAAGGAACGAGGCGCTGATCTGCCCGATGTCCCGCACGGCGATCAGTTCGTCGGCGCGCTCTACGCCGACGTCGCCGAACGCATGCCCGACATCACCAGCGCACTGCCTTCCGACGAGCGACACCGGCTCGCCGGCTCCATCGCCCGGATCACCGCCTCCGCCCACCTGACGGTGGCCGGCGAGGCACGGCCGGCCGCCGGCAGTGCCGGTGGCTCCGCCGTCATGGAAGGTCGATCGTGAAGGCCGACGGCGCCTCGCCGACGCGTACGCCGGTGATCCGCATCTCGCCGAAGCCCGGCAGGGGCGCGACCGTCGTACGCCCGGCGGGCACGTCCGGGTCGAGGCCGAGCAGGACGGTGACCAGCGCCGGGGACACGGCCGCGCTCCACGCCTGCGGACGGCAGGCCGCCGGATAGGGCACGGGCACTCCCCCGGCGTCCTGGCCGCCGAACAGCTCGGGCAGCCGGTATCCGAACGCGGCCCCGGCGGCGATCAGTCCGCGCGCGAGTGTCGCGGCGTGTTCGGTGTGGCCCGAACGGCTCAGGCCGAGCATCGCGATCACGGTGTCGTGCGGCCAGACCGAGCCGAGGTGGTACGAGACCGGGTCATACCCGGCGGCCCGGTCGGTCAGCGTCCGCAGCCCCCAGCCGGAGTGCAGCTCCATCAGCCGATCCGCGACGCGGTCCTCCTCCTCCGGAGTGAGCAGGCCGGTGCCCAGCAGGTGCCCGGCGTTCGAGGCGAGGCCGTCGACGGGCCTGCCCATCCCGTCGATCGCGATCGCCGGGTAGCCGTCGTCCAGCCAGAACCGTTCACGGAAGCGGGCCGCCAGCCCCTCCGCCCACCGCCGGTGGCCGTCCCCGCCGGTGCCGTACACGTCGAGCAGGTCCGCGCCGAGCGTGGCCGCCTGGTAGGCGTACGCCTGCACCTCCGCCAGCGCGATCGGCGAGGCGGCGAGCGTGCCGTCCTCGTGCTGGACGCCGTCCACCGAATCCTTCCACCCCTGGTTCGCCAGCCGGTCGGCCGAGCCGCGGTACGACACGAACTCCCCGAACGACCGGAGCCAGCCCAGGGCCTTCTCGGCGGCGGGCAGGAGGGCACGGACCTCGGTGGCGGGCATCCCCCAGCGCCACGCCTCGGCCAGGGTGATGACGAACAGCGCGGTGGCGTCGACCGACCCGTAGTAGACCGGCGGCAGCGATCCGGGGGCGTGGGCGGGCCGCAGCTCGTGCGGGATCTTGCCGGGCTCCTCCTCGGTGACCGGGTCGTGGCCGGCGCCCTGGTGACGGGCCAGCGCACGCAGGGTGCCGGCCGCGAGCTCGTGGCCGAGCGGAAGGGCGAGCCGCGCGGTCCACAGGGCGTCGCGGCCGAACAGCGTGAGGTACCAGGGGCTGCCGGCCCCGCAGTAGAGGTCTCCCTCGTCGGCGAGGAGCAGGGCGCCGAGGTCGGCGATCCCCTGGGTCACCAGCGCGCCGATCCGGTCGTCGGCCGAGCGTACGGTCAGGGGCGCCCGTGCCCAGGGCGGCGGACCGTCCGGCGGCGCTGGGCGGAAGCCGGGGCCGGGTGGCGGCGTGGCACGTACGGCGAGGGTCGTGGTGACGTGCTCGCCCGGCGCCAGGGTGAGCTCCACGTCCACGGGGCCGTCCAGGCGCACCTCATAGCCGCCGGGACCGGCGACCACGCCGCCGCGCAGTACGGTCTCCAGCGGTGGCGGATCGCCCGCCTTCACGGCGCTGATCGGGGCGAAGTCGGCCGCCGCCGTGATCGCGAGCCTCGCCGTGACGGGGCTCGCGCCGTCGTTGCGGACGGTGATCCGCTCGGTCCCGCCGTCGTGGCGCACGGTACGCAGGCGTTCGACCGTCAGGGTGCCACGAGTGGCGGTGAACCGTGCGCTGTCCGCGCCGCGCAGGACCGCCTCCCGCGGCTCGGGTTCGGCGCCGTCGAGGGTCACCAGGAGACGCGACAGCACGCGGCGGTCGGAGACGTACAGGCCGTCGGCGCCCCCGGTGAGCTGTGCGCCGGGCGGGGACAGCCACGTCGCGGGCGCGGCGACGCAGCTCAGGTGCTCGTGGAGTGAGGGCTGATGCCTGGGCGTCTCGCCGGGAGGTCCGGGGGGTCCTTCGGGCACGTGTCTCCTCCGTCTTCGGGCGGTGCGGCCCGGTCGCCCCGCCGGGCGACCGGGCCGGACGGTCAACGCAGGGTGATGACCAGATCGGACCGGCCGCCGCGCGAACCCGCGTCGGCCACGACCTCGCTGCCGCGCGCGGTCCGCCGTACCTGGTAGGCGGCACGCTTCCCGTCCAGGGCCACCGACGCGACCTCGGCGCCGGCGGGCAGCACCTGGCCGATGAGCAGGCGCGTACCCGGCACCCGTGAGGTGACCCGCGTACGCAGCGACTTCGCCGACGCCGCGGCGGAGACGTCCACCGCTCCCCGGCCGAGCCGGATGTCGCGGCCCGCCACACTGGGCTGGCCGGGCGGCACCTGCGGGACGACCTCCAGCCGCCCGCGCCCCAGGTCCGGGGCCACGCCGAGCTGCTGGCTGACGACCGGCCACAGGTTTCCGTACGCGCCCCAGGCCTGCAGGACCATGGAGCGCTCGGTCTCCTTGCGGTCGATGTTCGGCGGGTCGAAGTCCGGGCTCGGCACGATCTCCGGCATCGCCCCGGGCATCTCGTACAGCGACGGGTCGAGCTGCTGACGTGCGTTGTCGTCGGTGTAGCGCCTCTGCTGCGCCAGCCGCCCGAAGTTGCCCTCGGCGACCGCCATGATGCCGGTGTTGATGGTGAAGGCCTCACGGTCGCTCTGCACGCTCGACACGGCGCTGTCGCACGCCGGGCCCTTGTTGCCGCCCTCGGCCGAGGTCGGCCCGGTGCCCGTGTGGAACAGCCCGTTCTCGCCCGTGTAGCAGGGCTTCTCGCGCTGGTCCAGGACCTCCTTGGCGTGGGCGTCGGTGGCGAGCGGGCGGGCGAGCCTGCCCTCGCGTACGAGCTCGGCGTCCAGCGGCGTCAGGCCGATCCAGTGCCGCTGGAAGATCTTCGTGTTGTCGTTGGCGGGGTTGTCCGGGTCGTCCAGGGAGTCGGCGAACTGGTGCGTGTCGCCGCCGTTCCACCATGCCTGGTCGAACGCCCTGGTCATCGCGTCGCCGTGCGACGTGGCCCACGTGGCGGTGGCCGCGTCGCCCTTGGCCCGCGCGAGGTCGGCCAGGTCGTACAGGCCGCGCACGGTGTAGACGGTGTTGTCGAGCTTCTCCACGCCCATGCCGGGCCGTTCGACGTTGCCGAGCCCCTCCGGCCAGCCGTCGCCGTCGGCGTCCAGCTTGTCGACGACGTAGTGCATGTTGCGCACGGAGAAGCCGTAGACGTCGTTCAGGAAGGAACGGTCGCCGGTCCAGCGCCACACGAGCGCGGCCGCGCTGGGGTACTTGGCGGTCTCGTCGGTGTTGCCCTTCTCGTCGTTCGCGCCGAAGTAGACCGAGCCGTCCGAGACGACCTCGTGCACCACCTTGCCGCTCCGGTCGTTGACCACGTCGCTGACGTCGCGGAGCGTACGGAGGTGGTCCTCGATCGCGCCGAACTGTCCCGCCGCGACGGTCGCGAACGCGGTGAACTCCCCGTCCGTGCCGAAGATCCACGGATAGTCCGGCCAGCCCGCGCCGATCCACCGGGCCTTGGCGAGGGTGCCCTTGACCGGCGGGTACTGCTTGCCCTCCTCGGTCGCCCGCAGGTGCAGGTCATCGGCCTGCTGTACGGAGTCGGCGAGGTTCTGCTTGCTCCATTCGACGCTCTGCTGCAGCAACCGGTCGCCGGGCAGGTCGACCACCGTGCTGGCGGCGACGGCCCGGCGGGCGGCCGTCTTGCGGGCGAGCAGCCCGGCCGGGTCGCGCAGCGCCGTGCTCAGCGCGGAGTGCGCCTCGGCCGTGCCGTGGTCGGACCCGGCGACGGCGAGCCAGACCGTGGTGCCGTGCCCGGCCGGCAGCTTCACGTCATAGGACAGCCGTCCGCCGGTCCCCTTGCCGAACTCGGTGTCGTCGCACTTCTGCGGCGTGGTGCCGGTCGCGGGGCAGATCACCGGCGGGTCCTGCGGCCCGCGGTGGTCCTTGCCCAGCTCGTGCGCGACGGGCGTACGGTCCGCGGCGACCATGGCCGCGAAGTCGTGCGCGCTCGCGTTCGGCACATCGGGCGTGCCCTGCTCGCGGAAGACCAGCGCGCCACCCTCGTACGCGCCGGTGTCCGGGAGGTTGAACGCCTTCTGGTCCGGTGTCGTCGACCCCCACGGGAAGGCCGTCGTCAGCTCCGAGTGCGCGTCGACGTCCAGGCGCACCGTACGCGCCGTGGACGAGGTGAGCTTGAGGCCGATGAGCCCCGCGCGTACGCCGTCGGGTGACACGTCGGTGCGCTCGACCTGCACGCCGCCGGTGTCGTAGGCGATCCGCGTGTACCCGTGCCCGGCGGTGAAGCTCTCGGCCTTCGCCTGCTCGCCCAGCCACCGGCCGCCCAGGCCGAACCACACGCCGTCGAGCAGCTTCAGCGGAGGCGTCCAGAACCCGCCCATCTCGCCGAGGGTGTGCCAGCCGGTCGCCGGGTAGAGCCCGTCCTCGGTCGACACCGAGTAGAAACGGTCGCCGCTGACGACCGAGCGGCGGTCGGGCAGCCGCGTCCTCGTGGTCAGCTCCGCCGACGCCGGCGGGCCGGACGCGTTGCCCGGCACGGCGGTGACCGCGCCGCCTCCGGCGGTGAGGACGAACGTGACCGCGAACGCTACGGCGCGTCTTCGCATGGGGTACCTCCCATTGATGTCCCCCGAGGTTCGGACGGGTCAGACGGCGAGCCACACGGCGGTGTCGTGCGGGAGCACGTCACCGTCGAGCGGGCCGCTGGCGAGCAGGACGCCGGTGTGCGCGGGCAACTCGAAGGGTGTCGCGGACAGGTTCACCGCGCACGCGAAGCCGGGCGTACGGGAGAACAGCAGCACCCCCGGCACCGTCTCGTGCCAGCGAAGGTCGCCCTCGCCGAGTGCCGGGAGCTCACGCCGCAGGCGCAACGCCGCCCGGTACAGCTCGAGCATCGAGCCCGGGTCGTTCTCCTGGGTCTCGGCGGTGAGGTCCTTCCACGACTCCGGCTGGGGCAGCCAGGTGGCCGCGCCGTCCGGGCCGAAGCCGAACGGCGGGGCGTCGCCGGACCACGGGAGCGGCACGCGGCAGCCGTCACGGCCGCGCGTGGTGTGCCCGGACCGTTCCCACACGGGGTCCTGAAGCAGGTCCTCGGGGATGTCCTCGACCTCGGGCAGCCCGAGCTCCTCACCCTGGTAGACGTACGCTCCGCCGGGCAGCGCGAGCATGAGCAGCGCCGCCGCACGCGCCCGGCGTGTGCCCATGGCGAGGTCGAGGGGCTCGCTGACGTCCGCGCGTGGTCCGCGGCCCTCGGTGTTCGCGCGGCCGTAGCGGGTGACGTGGCGTACGACGTCGTGGTTGGACAGCACCCAGGTCGCGGGCGCGCCGACCGAGCCCAGCGCGTCCAGGCTCTTGTCGATCACGGCGCGCAGCCGTTCCGCGTCCCACGGGGCGCGCAGGTAGTCGAAGTTGAACGCGGTCTGCAGCTCGCCGGGGCGTACGTAGCGGGCGAGACGCTTCGGGCCGCTGACCCACGCCTCGGCGGTGAACGTACGGTCGCCGTCATAGCGGTCGGCGACCTTGCGCCACTCACGGAAGATCTCGTGCACACCGTCGCGGTCCCAGTGCGGGTGGTCCTCGCGCTCGGTCGGCTGGAGAACGTCGCCGGCCTCCCCGGCGTCGGGCAGGCCCTCCTGCTTGATCAGGCCGTGGGCGACGTCGATCCGGAACCCGTCGACGCCGCGGTCGAACCAGAACGCCAGCACCTTCTCGAAGTCGCGACGGACCTCGGCGTTGTTCCAGTTCAGGTCCGGCTGCGCCTCGGCGAACAGGTGGAGGTACCACTCACCGTCCGGCACCCGGGTCCACGCGCTGCCGCCGAACGTGCTCCGCCAGTCGTTGGGCGGCAGCCCGCCGTCGTCGCCCCTGCCGGGCCGGAAGACGTACCGGTCGCGTTCCGGGCCGCCCGGCCCCGCCGCCAGTGCCGCCTCGAACCACGCGTGCCGGTCCGAGGTGTGGTTCGGGACGATGTCGAGGATCACGCGCAGGCCGTGGCCGTGCGCGTCGGCGATCAAGGCCTCCGCGCCGCCGACCGTGCCGAACCTGCGGTCGATGCCGGTGTAGTCGGCGACGTCGTAGCCCGCGTCCACCATCGGCGAGGGGTACCACGGCGTGATCCACACGGCGTCGACGCCGAGGCCGCGCAGGTAGGCCAGCCTCGACCGGATGCCTTCGATGTCACCGACACCGTCGCCGTCGCCGTCGGCGAAGCTGCGGATGTAGACCTGGTAGATGACCGCACTGCGCCACCAGGGCGCGGAGTCCTTCGCGTGCACGTCGTCCTTTCGGTGCCGGGCCTGGCACTTCGGGGGATTTCGGGCTACTTCACGCCGCCGGCGGTCAGTCCCGCGATGATGCGGCGCTGGAAGACCAGCACGACGATGACGAGCGGGACCGTCACGATCACGCCGGCCGCCATCTGCGTGCCGAACGGCTGGTCGAAGCCGTACGCGCCGGTGAACTTGGAGATGGACACCGTGGCGGTCTGCATCTCCTTCTTGTTCACCATGCTGAGCGCGATGATGAACTCGTTCCACGCCGCGATGAACGTGATGATCGCCGTGGTGAAGACGCCGGGAGCGGACAGCGGGATGATGATCTTGCGGAACGCCTCACCCCGCGTGCAGCCGTCGACCATCGCGGCCTGTTCCAGCTCGAACGGCATCTGGCGGAAGAACGCCGTGAGGTTCCAGACCGCCAGCGGCAGCGCGAACGACAGCGTCGGCAGGATCATCGCCTGGTAGGTGTTGATCCACTTGATGTCGCTGAACAGCTTCAGCAGCGGGATGATCAGCGAGATGCCGGGGAACATCGACGTCGCGATGATCACGCCCAGGACGGCGTTCTTGAACCGGAAGTTCAGCCGCGCCAGCGCGTACGCGGTGAACGTGCCGACCAGCAGTGTGATCAGCGTGGTCAACCCGGCCACGACGAGACTGTTCAGCAGCGCGCGCCCGAAGCCGACGCCCGGCTTGAAGACCGCCGAGAAGTTCTTCACCGACCAGGGCGCGGGAAGCACGGAGTTCTCGAACTGGTCCTCCGGGCGGCGGAACGCCGAGACGAACATCCAGTAGAACGGCACCAGGCAGTAGATCACCACGACAGCCATGCCGACGTACGGCAGGACCTGGCGCGTGCGGGACTTCCCGCGCGCCCGCGGCGCGGACGCAGCGACTGCGGTCATGTCGTCACCTCGCGGGGAACGGTCAGTGGCTTGCGTTTCGGCCGTACGGGCCTGGCCGCCCGCGGCTGCCGCATCTCACCGATGATGTCGGCGCCGAGCAGCCGGACGAAGGTGTAGGCGACGACCGCGACGTAGACGAACAGGACCGTGGCGTACGCCGCGGCGGGGCCGTACCTGAGGTTGGTCGCCTCGTCGTAGGCGGTCATGGTCAGCGTCTCGACCGAGTCCTTGTGCAGGCCGATCAGCACGACCGGCAGGTCGAACATCCGCAGCACGTCGAGCAGGCGGAACAGCACGGCGACCAGCAGCACCGGCTTGACCATCGGCAGCGTGATCCGCCAGAACGTCTGCCAGGCGCCCGCGCCGTCGACACGGGCCGCCTCGTACACGTCGCGCGGGATCACCTGGAGCCCGGCGAGCACGAGCAGGCCGACGAACGGTGCGGTCTTCCACGTGTCGGCGATGATGACGGCGAGCTTGGCGTGGAAGCCCTCGGTGGTCCACAGGACCTGCCTGCCGATGATCGCGTTGGCGATGCCGTCGGCCTGGAAGACCCAGCGCCAGAGCAGGCCGGAGACCACGGTGGGGATGGCCCACGGGACGAGGATGCTGGCCCGTACGAACCCGCGGCCGCGGAAGGCCCGGCTCATGATGAGGGCCATCGCCACGCCGAGGACGGTCTCGATGACGACGGTGACGACCGTGAAGAAGGTGGTGTTGCCGAAAGCGTTCCAGAACGCGTGGGAGTTCGGGCCGGTGAAGATGTCGGTGTAGTTCCTCAGGCCGACGAACTTGTCGCCCTGGACGACGAAGCCGTTCGCGTCCAGGCCCTGTCCACGCTGGTAGAGCGACTCGCGCAGCGCCGCGACGACGGGATAGCCGACGACGAGCGCGAGGACGATGAAGGTCGGGGACAGCAGCGTGACGGCCAGGCGGCCCGACCCCTGGACATCGCCGCGACGCCGCTTGCGGGCCGCGGCCGGCCCGGCGGTTGTAGTGGTCATGAACCCTCCTTGGGGCCCGTGGCGGGACGCGGGGGGGCGTCCCGCCACGGGGCGCGCCGCTACTGCGCGGTCAGCGGTCCGAGCTTGGACTGCAGGTCGGCGAGTGCCTGGTCCGTGGTGGTCTTACCGGTCAGCGCCGAGTAGACCGCTTCCTGGATGGCCGTCGTCACGTCGTTGTAGCGGACGGCCTTCGGGCGGGGCTTGGCGTTGAGGAGGGAGGCCTTGAGCGTCGGCAGGTAGGGGAACTTCTGCTGGAGCGCCGGCTCGTCGTACAGCGAGGCGAGCGTCGGGGCCTCGGAGCTGGCGACCAGGTTGAGCCGCTCGGTGTCCTCGCTGGTGAGGTACTTGATGAAGTCCAGCGCGGTGGCCTTGTTCTTGGCGAAGGAGGAGATCGCCAGGTTGTGGCCGCCGAGGGTCGGGGCGCCGGGGCCGTTCAGGCCCGGCAGGGGCGCCACGTCGAACTTGCCCTTGGTCTTGGGCGCCTTGCTGGACAGCGCCCACTGGTAGGGCCACTGGCGCAGGAAGAGGAGGTTGCCCTTCTCGAACGCCCGCCGGGCGTCCTCCTCCTCGTACGTAATGGCCTCCTTGGGGATCATCCCGCTCTTGAAGCCCTGCACGAGGAAGTTCAGACCCTGCTTGGCCTGCGGGGTGTTGACGTTCGGCTTGCCCTGGTCGTCCACGACCTGGCCGCCGGCGCTGTCCACGGCCTCGGAGAAGTTACAGGTCAGGCCCTCGTACTTGTCGAACTGTCCCGCGTAGCAGTCGACGCCCTTGACCTTGCCGCAGTCGGACTGCAGCTCGGCCCAGGTCTTCGGCGGCGCGCTGATCCCGGCCTTCTGCAGCAGGTCCTTGCGGTAGTAGAGGAGACCGGCGTCGGTCTTCCACGGCGCGGCGTACATGTTGTCGCGGTAGGTACCGGTCTGCACCGCCGAGGGCAGGAACTTCGCCAGGTCGAACTGGTCCTTCGGCAGCTGGGTCACCCAGCGGTTGGCCGCGAACTCCGCGGTCCACACCACGTCGAGGTTGAGCACGGTGTACGCGTCGGACTTCGTCTGGGCGTTCTGCACCATCTGCTGGCGCTGCTGGTCGGCGCTCTCCGGCAGCTCGACGAGCCGCACGGTCTCCTTCGGATGCGCCTTGTTCCACGTGTTGATCTGGTTCTGGACGTTGCCCGAGGTGTCCTTGCCCTGGGCCAGCGTGATCGGCCCGCGCCCGGTCAGCTGTCCCGACGCGGCGCCGGACCCGCCGGTCTTCGGCGAGCCACTACTGCACGCGGCCGCGAGCGTCACCGTCGCCACGACGGCCACCACTCCACGCGCGATTGTCGCTATCGATGCCACTTTCACTTTCCTTCCTGAAAATCGCATTTCAGTGAACGGGCTCGGGCCCCCGCCACTCCCGTGTGACCAGCTCTGGGCGCAGCATCACCCCCTCGGCGACGTCGTCCACTCCACCCAGTTGGTCGATGAGCGCGGCCACGACGCACCGCGCGACCTCATCGAGCGGCTGCCGCACGCTCGACATCGGCGGTGACATCAGCGTCGCGGCGGCCGAGTCGTCGAAGCCGACAACCTCGACGTTCGGCCGCCCGCTCGCGCCGGTCCCGCCCGCGAGCCGCGCCCCGATCGCGAAGGTGTCGCTACCGCAGGCGAACGCGGTCGGCGGCTCCGGGCGGCTCAGCAGCCGAGCGGCCGCCGAAGCCGCCGCGGTGACGGTCTCGGCGCTGGTGGCGGTGAGGTGGCCGACGTCCAGCCCGTGGCGCCGCGCCGCCTCCGCCCAGCCGGCGCGCCTCTCGTCGCCGAACCCGGTGCCCTCCGGCCAGCCGAGATAGGCGATCCGGCGATGGCCGAGCGAGACCAGGTGGTCGACCGCCCGCGCGACGCCGTACGCGCCGTCGACGTCCACCCAGCGGAAGCGCTCGTGCCTCTGCCCGCGCGGCCGGCCGAAGCACACGAACGGGATGCCGCGCCGGGCGAACCAAGGCGGGCGCGGGTCGCCCACCTCGACGTCGAATAGGACGAATCCGTCGACGGTGCCCGTACGGATGAGGTCCTCGTACGTCCCGAGCTCCTCGTCCACGGCGGCGAACAGGAGGATGTGGTATCCGGCGGCCCCGGCGGCCTCGGTGAGCGCGTGCAGGAACCGGTCGAGCAGGTTGCTGACGCCGGGCGGGGAGACCATCTTCAGGCCGATGCAGCGGCTCGCGCGCTGGCGGAGGTTCTGCGCCGCGCGGTTCGGCCGGTAACCCAGGTCGTCGATCGCCCGCCGCACCCGGGCCGCGGTGTCGGCCGCGACCCGCTCGGGCGCCTTCAGGACGTTGGACACCGTCTGGCGCGAGACCCCGGCGGCGGCGGCGACTTCGGAGATCGTCACCCGCTCGGGTCGCCGCTCATGGGCACTCCTCTACGCAGACGTCCGAAGATCGCCGGTTTTGATCGTTCAAATTGACATCGCCGAAGTGGTATGTCAAGGACAGATCATCATTTGTTTCGCGGACGTTACGCCGAGGGTGCTCACGGAACGGATACGGCGGCCCCGCGAGCGAAGGTCCGGCGGCGCCGGCCCGGATCCCCCTGATGCGAGGGCCCTCGTGCGGGGGTCCGCGGCCCTCAGGACTCGTCGCGGCGCCGTGGCCCTCGGCGACGTCGCGGTCCGGGAGGCACGCCGAACCGTTGCCCCGGCCGCCTTCACGGGTCTAGTCGGCGGTGGGCCAGTCCCAGCCGAGCTGGAGGAACAGGCCCAGCCGGTCGCTGACGGCGCGGATCTCGGTGACCTTCCCGTCCGCGACGGTCAGGATGAAGATCGCCTCGTTCTCGAACCGGCCGTCGGTGGGCTGGGGCATCCGGATGTGGGTGCCCGAGTGGACGCCGGACATGGTGATGCGGGCGACGACGCGGTCCCCCTCGGCGATCAGTTCCTCGATGTGCATCAGGAACGGGTCGAAGGCCTCCAGCTGCATCCGGATGCCCTCGAACGCCGCGCCCGCCTCGTCCGGCTCGCCGTGAATGACCTTGTTGTGGTCGATGACGTCCGCGGCCATGTACTCCGGCAGGTCCTGGAGGCGCCGGTCGTTGACCGCGTCGAACAGCCGCCGCACCACGGTCTTGTTGTCCATGTCATCCCTCTCTTACGCCGTAAGATACCGGTTGACGACTACAGTCCTCTTACGCCGTAAGAGAGTCAAGGGGTGCGCATGGACGAACACCGCCGGACGTCGCGGGACCGGGCCGGGCTGTCGCGGGAGAAGGTCCTGGACGCGGCGCTGGACCTGGTCGACCAGGTCGGGGCGGAGGGCCTGTCCATGCGCAAGCTGGGTGCCGCGCTCGGCGTCGAGGCGATGACGGTGTACTACTACGTACCCAGCAAGGACGCCCTGCTCGCCGGCCTGGTCGAACGCGTCACCACGCGGACGTTCACGGTCGATCCGAAGGCGGGCTGGGAGGAGACGCTGCGGGACTACGCGTGCTCGTTCCGGCGGGAGCTGCTACGGCATCCCGGGGTCGCTCCCCTGGTCGCCACCCATCCGGTCACCACCCCGGACGCGCTGCGCATGCTCGAGGCGGCGGCGGGGTTGCTGCGGGCCTCGGGGTTCGGCCTGCGGGAGGCGTTTCATGTGATCAACACGGTGGGGACGTTCACGACGGGTCACTGCCTGGCCGAGATCGACCCGCCCGGCGGCACTCCGCCCGAACTCCCCGACCTCGACCCTGCCACCGTCCTGAACGTGACCGAGGCCGTCCAGGACGGCCTCGGCACACCACAGGACCACCAGGCCCGCTTCGACTTCGCCCTGGAAGCCCTCATCAACGGCTTCACCCAGGCGTTGGCCGGAAGGTCGGCGGAATAAGTGGCTACACCTTATTGCCGGTTTCAGTCACGGCAACCTCGACACAGTCGCCTTCCTGGACTCCGCTGCGACTGCTCTTGCGCCATACGGGGGTGCTCACTCTGTCGCCTCCATAACCTTCTTGATCAGGTCGCGGGACAAGTCCTCAGGCAACGCTTTCTGCCCGATACGGTCATATCGTAAGACATAGGACTGCGCTTCGGCCGCCGACGGGACCAATCTTCCTCCGCCAGGGGATTCGGTGTAGGCGACGTCCCCGGAGGGCCCTGTCATGATCTTGAAGCTGCCATCTAGTCCGTAATAGGCCCTCGCGGATCTGGGAACGACACGAATCCCGACATTCGGCCGCTCCGACACTTCCAGCAGATAGGCGAGTTGCTTTCGCATCACGTCCGCATCGCCGACGGGCCAATCGAGCACACTCTCGGTGAGCAGGACCCAGAGCACCGGTGGGTCCTCTCTGGCCAAAATCGCTTGACGGGCCATGCGTCTTTCCAGTACTTCATCGATATCCGGCCTGCCACCTGCGGCGATCAGCTCGTAGGCATACTCGGGCGTCTGGAGCAGGCCGGGAACTACGAGCGCCTCGAAGACCTTGATCACAGATGCGCCGGCCTCGATATCGAGGTGTTGCTTGATCCAATTCGGATCATGGCCGAGGCGGGCGTACCAGAGGATGGTGCCGAAGTGGCCGCCGGTCTGCCAGCGCTCGTCGAGCGCAGCGGCCTGGCCCTCGTCGAGCTTTGCCTCGCCGTTCTCCAGGCGGGAAAGACTTGATCTTGCGCAGTTGATCAATTTGGCGACCGAATCGCCCGATAAGCCGCGTTGGTGACGATAGAAGCGCAGGTCATGGGCGAGCCATGCCCACATCGATGACTTCGGGTCCGGTGATGGCTTGGGGAGCACGGCGAAAGATTAGCGCGGTGCAAAGATTGTTAGACGCCGTTTCCATCGAAAAGGCGAAATCCAGGAAGCATAAAGCCTTGCGACCGATATAAAGGATATTCCGGGATGCCGGGCGTCGGAGGGGGCGCCCGGCTCCCATCAGTTCGATGACGGCAGGCGCCTCGGCGGCAGGCGCCTGCGAAGCAGCGGCCGCGGAGCAGCGCCATCGGCGACACTCCGCGGACACTCCCGGAGAAGGGCCTCTCAGCCCTCGACGGCCAGCCAGACGGCGGTGTCGTCCGGCAGCGTGTCGCCGTCGAGCGGACCGCTGGCGAGCAGGACGCCCGCGTGGGCGGGCAGCGGGTACGGCTCACCGGACAGGTTGACCGCACACGTGAAGCCCGGCGTACGGGAGAACACCAGAACGCCCTCCGGCGTCTCGTGCCAGCGAAGGTCGCCCTCGCCGAGAGCCGGGTGGCCGTGCCGCAGGCGCAGTGCCGCGCGGTACAGCTCGAGCATCGAGCCCGGGTCGCCGGCCTGGGTCTCGGCGGTGAGCTCCTTCCACGACTCCGGCTGCGGCAGCCAGGTCGTCACGCCGTCCGGGCTGAAACCGAACGGCGGGGCGTCGCCGGACCACGGGAGCGGCACGCGGCAGCCGTCACGACCCCGCGTGGTGTGCCCGGAACGCTCCCACACCGGGTCCTGAAGGAACTCCTCCGGAATGTCCTCCACCTCGGCCAGCCCGAGCTCCTCGCCCTGGTAGACGTACGCTCCGCCGGGCAGCGCGAGCATGAGCAGCGCCGCCGCACGCGCCCGGCGTGTGCCCAGGGCCAGGTCGACGGGCTCGGTGGTGTCGGTACGCGGCCCGCTGCCCTCGGTGTTCGTACGGCCGTAGCGGGTGACGTGGCGTACGACGTCGTGGTTGGACAGAACCCACGTCGCGGGGGCGCCGACGGCGCCGAGGGCCTCCAGGCTCGCGTCGATCACCTCGCGGAGCCGTGCGGCCTCCCACGGGGCGCGCAGGTAGTCGAAGTTGAACGCGGTCTGCAGCTCGCCGGGGCGTACGTAGCGGGCGAGACGCTTCGGGCCGCTGACCCACGCCTCGGCGGTGAACGTACGGTCGCCGTCGTAGCGGTCGGCGACCTTGCGCCACTCACGGAAGATCTCGTGCACACCGTCGCGGTCCCAGTGGGGATGGTCCTCGCGCTTGGTCGGCTCGAGCACGTCACCGATCTCGCCGACGTCGGGTAGGCCCTCCTGCTTGATCAGGCCGTGGGCGACGTCGATCCGGAACCCGTCGACGCCGCGGTCGAACCAGAACGCCAGCACCTTCTCGAAGTCCTGGCGTACGCCGGGGTTCTCCCAGTTGAGGTCGGGCTGTGCCTCGGCGAACAGGTGGAGGTACCACTCACCGTCCGGCACGCGGGTCCACGCGCTGCCGCCGAACATGCCGACCCAGTCGTTGGGTGGCAGCTCGCCGCCCGCCGCTCCCTTGCCCGTACGGAAGATGTACCGGTCGCGTTCCGGGCTGCCCGGTCCGGCCGCCAGCGCCGCCTCGAACCACGCGTGCCGGTCCGAGGTGTGGTTCGGGACGATGTCCAGCACGACGCGCAGGCCGTGGTCGTGCGCCTCGCTGATGAGCGCCTCGCCGTCCTCGACGGTCCCGAACACCGGGTCGATGCCGGTGTAGTCGGCGACGTCGTAGCCCGCGTCCACCATCGGCGAGGGGTACCACGGCGTGATCCAGATCGCGTCGACGCCGAGCGCGCGCAGGTACGGCAGCCGGGATCGGATGCCGGCGATGTCACCGACACCGTCGCCGTTCAGATCGGCGAAGCTGCGGATGTAGATCTGGTAGATGACCGCGCTGCGCCACCAGGGCGCGGAGTCCTTCGCGTGCACGTCGTCCTCTCCATGCCGGGGCCCGGCGGTCGGTCGGGCCGACCGGCTCCGGAGTCATTGTGCCTCGCCATGGCAAACGGCCACAGCCGGTGGGCGGGCCGCGATCAGAGAGCGATGCCGAGGAGGGCGTCGACGGTGAGGCCGAACACCTCCGGGGCCGAGCCTTCGCCCTCGCGGTCCTCGGCGACGACGCTCAGGGCGTGGTCCACCCAGCGGTCGAGCGCGGCGAGCGCCGACGGGGCGTCCAGGTCGTTCGCCAGGTGGCGGCGTACCTCGGCGACGACCTCTTCCACGGGCGGGCCGCCGGCCAGCAGCGCGGCCTCGCGCCAGCGCGCCAGGCGTACCTCGGCACGGGCCAGGTCGTCGGGGGTCCACTCCCAGTCCGACCGGTAGTGGTGCGCCAGCAGTGCCAGCCGGATCGCCATCGGGTCGGCGCCGTCGCCGCGCAGGCCCGACACGAAGACCAGGTTGCCGCGCGACTTGGACATCTTCTCGCCGTCGAAGGCGACCATGCCGGCGTGGACGTACGCCTGGGCGTGCGGCCTCTCACCGGTGGCGACCTCGGCGTGCGAGGCGCCCATCTCGTGGTGCGGGAACACCAGGTCCGAGCCGCCGCCCTCGACGTCGAAGGACATGCCGAGGTTGTGCACCGAGATGGCGGCGCACTCGACGTGCCAGCCGGGACGGCCCGGTCCGAACGGAGACTCCCAGGACGGCTCCCCCGGCCGCTCGGCCTGCCACAGCAGGGCGTCCAGCGGGTCCTTCTTGCCCTTGCGGTCCGGGTCGCCGCCGCGCTCGGCGAACAGCGGCATCATCTGTGCCGGGCTCAGGCCGCTCACCGAGCCGAAGCCCGCGTCGGCGGAGACCGGGAAGTACAGGTCGCCGTCGACGTCGTACGTCGCGCCGCGCGACCTCAGCAGCTCGATGAACTCGATGATCAGGGGGATCGACTCGACGGCGCCGGCGTACTCGCGCGGCGGCAGGACACGCAGCGCGGTCATGTCGTCGCGGTACAGCTCGATCTCCCGCGCCGCGAGAGCGCGCCAGTCCTCACCGGTCGCCGTGGCGCGTTCGAGGAGGGGGTCGTCGACGTCCGTGGTGTTCTGGACGTAGTGGACCTCGCGCCCCTGGTCGAGCCACACGCGGCCGACCAGGTCGAACGCCAGGTAGGTCGCGGCATGACCGAGGTGGGTGGCGTCATAGGGGGTGATGCCGCAGACGTACATCCTCGCGACCGGACCGGGGGTCACCGGGCGCAGGGCGCCCGTGGCGGAGTCGTGCAGGTTCAACTGAGGTTCCACGGGCGGCAGGCCGTGTTCGGCCAGGCTGGGGACCTCGGGGGCGGGCCACGATCGCATACCCCGCAGCCTATCCACGACACGCAGCACAACGGACAAGGCATCCTGCCCGTACGGTCGGCCGGCGGTCGTCGATCATCGGGAGGGCGGCAGTCGGTAAAGACTTTCCCTGCCCGGCGGTTGAGACGGGCGTGGCCCGCAGGGTGTGTGCGAGTCTGTTCGCGCTCGCCCCAACCCCGAATGACCGCCGGGATTCTGCCTGCATCGTGTCGAGACATCGCAAAGCCCACCGCAGCCGCCCGCCCTTCGCGGGTCTTGTGCTGTGGGCGGGTTCGCTGGCGGCCGCGCTCGGCACGGCGTACGTCACGGTCAACGTCCGCGTGCACCACGGCTCGGCCGACACCCAGGTGGAGAGCGTACGTGACACGCCCGGCCCGGCACGGCCAGGGCTGAGCCGGATCCAGGTCAGCGACCCGGCCGACCACAAGGAGTACGGCGTCTACGTGTGGCGGCCCGACGTCCCGGAGACGCGTACGCTGCCGGTGCTCTACTTCCTGCACGGGGTGCCCAGTGATCCCAAGACCGTCGTGGAGTACGAGGGGCTCGCCAAGCAGGTGCGGTCCTACGTCGCCGACGGCGGCAGGCCGTTCGTGCTGGCGGTCCCCGACGGGAACGGCAGCCACCATGACGACACCGAATGGGCGGACGCGGCCGATGGTTCGGACCGGGTCGAGGACCGCCTCATCGACGAGGTCATCCCCGCGGTCGAGGGCGGCCACCGGCGCGACGCCGGACACCGGGCGATCGGCGGCTTCTCCATGGGCGGCTACGGCTCGATGAACCTCGCGCTGCGGCATCCGGCGGTGTTCGGCTCGGTCGCCTCCATCTCCGGCTACTTCCACGTCGACGATCCCTCGCACATGTTCGGCGACCGTGAGGACCTGATCGCCGCGAACCGGCCGGACGAGAACCTCGGTGCCGCCCGCCGGGTCAAGATCTTCCTGGCCGCCGCCGCGAACGAGACCAACCCGGTGGTCAAGGGCGAGCCGGAGCGCTTCAAGAAGCTCCTGGACGCGGCGGGGATCCCCGCCGTGCTCGACATACGCCCCGGCGGCCACGACTGGGACTACGTGCGCAGCGTGCTCCCCGACGCCTTCGCCTTCCTCTCCCGTGCCTGGACGGATGCGGGCAAGGACCGGCGCTGAGCCTTGGCGCGGGTTGATTCTCTGACTAAAGTCAGAGAATGGAGCAGATGCTCATCGACGGGGTACGCCGGTTCAACCGGACCGTCACCCAGCGGATCGGGGCCCTGAACGACGCCTACCTCTCGCGTGCGCGCCCGCTCGGCCAGGCACGCCTGCTGTGGGAGATCGGTCCGGACGGATGCGAGGTGCGCGCCCTTCGGAAGCGCCTCGAACTCGACTCCGGGTACCTGAGCCGGCTGCTGCGCTCCCTCGAGACCGACGGTCTGGTCAAGGTCGAGACGGACGAGGGCGACGGGCGCGTGCGCACCGCGCACCTGACCGCCCCGGGCCGGGCCGAGCGCTCGGTACTCGACCAGGGCTCGGACGAGCTCGCGTCCTCTCTCCTCGCCCCGCTCACCGACCGGCAGCGTGAACGACTGGTCACCGCCATGGCGCAGGTCGAACGCCTGCTCAGCTCGTCCCAGGTCGAGATCGGCGCCACCGACCCGCGCACCGCCGAGGCCCGCCACTGCCTGGGCGCCTACTTCGCCGAACTGGCCGAACGCTTCGACGCCGGCTTCGATCCCCTGGCGGGCATCTCCGCGCACGACGCCGAGCTCACCCCACCCGCGGGAGTCCTGCTCGTCGCCACCCTGCACGACGAGCCGATCGGCTGCGGCGCCCTCAAGCTCCACGCCGGCGACGACATCGCCGAGATCAAGCGCATGTGGATCTCACGCGACGCGCGCGGCCTCGGTCTCGGGCGCAGGCTGCTGACCGAACTGGAGACCCACGCCGCGCACCATGGCGCCCGCACCTTCCGGCTGGAGACCAACCGGAGCCTCGGCGAGGCGATCGCCCTGTACCGGTCCTGCGGCTACCGCGAGGTCGACCCCTTCAACGACGAGCCCTACGCCCACCACTGGTTCGAGAAGACGCTGTGACCTCGTCTTCGCCGAGGATCACCGGCACGGATCAGGACGACGTACGCAGCGGCTCCCCTGACGCCTTCCCCTTCCCTGCCTGGACATCAACCGATTCACCGCGCCGAGCGCCTGGGACATCGCCCCCGGCCGACTCGGCGACGGCGATGCCTAGTCCGCAAGGTCGTAGACGCTGACGGAGACGCCGCAGTCGATGAGCCGCCTGATGATCAGGGGTTCGATGTGGTCCCATCGTCCGCCGGCCAGGCCGCAGCCGATGCGGGGCATGTGGACGGTCGCGTCAAGCTCGGCGGCTCGCGCGGCCAGGCCGCGCAGACACGGATCGACCGCCTCGTAGCGGATGGGCGGCGCGGAGCTTCGGACGGTCTTGATGCCATGCTGGCCGATCATGTTGGCGACCCATTTGTCGGAGGCGACCTGGACGAGCTGGGTCGCGCCCAGCCCGAAGTCGTTGTCCGCGCGGTCACGGTGCCAGTTGCGGTAGGCCGCCTCAGGCCCTGGCCAGCGTCGCGACAGCGACTCCACGAAACCCCTGCCCCATCTGCCCTGGTCATTGCAGATGTGCGCGACGACCTTGGGCCCTTGGGCCGGCGGGTTGGTCGCGTCGCCCCGCAGGTAGTCGATCCGCGCCATGATCGTGACGCTATCCGGACCTGCTGACAGTCCCGCCGGTCGCGCCGTGGTCCGGTCAGGACGTGGGGACCGGCTGCCAGGCCGCAGGGGTGCCGGGCTCGGCGGTGAAGTCATAGGAGACCCCGTCCGGGCCGAACGTCGTCAGTGAGATCGACGTCGTGCCCCAGAGCCGGCCGTCGCCCAGGTCGCGGCGGACGATCAGCGCCCGGTCGTCGGACGGGTCCAGGCCGTCGCCGTCCAGGAGGTGACGCCATGCCTCGCGCTCGTGGCCGGCCGCCTCGAACAGCGGGCGGAAGTGGGCGACGCGGGCGGACATGTAGTCGTCGCCGCCGCGCGAGCCCGCCTCGGCCAGGCCGCTGTTGACCACCATGTGCAGGCCGGGTTCGAGCTTGCGTCCGGTGAGGCGCTCGCCGTCCCAGCTCCACAGGCGTACGCTCCCCGGCTCCGCGCCGATGAGGTGGAACGGGTCGAAACCGTGCGGGTCGCCGTCGAGCGTGCCGGTCTCGGCCAGCGCCAGCGGCAGTCCGCCGCGTGACCGCCGAACCGACTCGGGCGCGGCGGTGCCGACGCCGTTGAGAACGCACGCCACCCTGGGCGCGGCCGGGTCGAGGGCCAGCCAGGTGCCTCCCGCGAGCTCGTCGCGTCCGCCGACCAGACCGGGGTGGTCCGGCCAGTGCCGGGCGGGCGGACGCCAGGCGCGGGCCACCAGCTCGTCTCGCACGCCGGCGAGGAGCAGCGGCACCCGTGCGCCGGGGTCGTACCCGACGATCGCCGTGCACATGGGCTACACGGGCGGCCAGGGGATGGCGGGCCAGTCCTCTGGGGGGTAGGGGTGGATGCGGTGCTTGAGCATGAGCTCGACGCGGCCCACCGTGGCCTGGACCTCTTCGGCGTTGAGCAGGCCGGTCAGCCTCGACGTGAGGCCGTCGCGCCCGAAGGCGTGGCGGAGTCGCTGCAGCCCTTCGACCGCCTCGTCGGTGAGGTCCTTGCCGCGCCACTGCCACAGCACGGTGCGGAGCTTGTACTCGTCCGAGAAGCAGACACCGTGGTCGCAGCCGTACACGTGACCCGAGGTGGTCGGCAGCAGGTGCCCGATCTTGCGATCGGCGTTGTTGACCACGGCGTCGAAGACGGCCATGCGGCGTACGGCGGGGTCGTCTCCGCGGGAGAGGGCCAGCAGGTCGACGTCGGTGTCGTGGTCGATCCACAGCTGGACCATGCCGGGCCCGAACGGGCCGTCGCGGTGGACCGTGGGCGGCACGACGCCCCAGCCCATCTGCTCGGAGATGACGTACGCGGAGACCTCGCGGCCGGCCAGCGTGCCGTCCGGGAAGTCCCACAGCGGGCGTTCGCCGGAGATGGGTTTGTAGACGCAGTTCGCCTGGATGCCGTCGAGCGAGATCCCGCAGTACAGCGTCGCGTTGCTCGCCTGGACGAGCCGCCCCTCGATGCTGATCTCACCATGCTGCAGCAGGCTGATGGCGGTCTCGGTGTCGGCCGGGCCGACCGAACCGTCACCACCGACGCCGTACCGGGAGGGCTGACTCATGGCTCTAGTGTCCGTGCGATCGACATTTCAGCCAAGGTGGCCGTTCTGACGGGGGCAGACGTGGCCCTGGGCGTCCAAGGGGAGCCCGCACAGCGGGCAGGGCGGGCGACCGGCCGCGACGATCTTCAGCGCTCGTTCGGCGAAGGCGCGGGCCTGGCCGGCGGTGATCCGTACGCGGAGCACCACGACGGCGGGATCCTCGCTGCCGATCTCGGCTTCGTCGTCCTCACCCTCCGTGACCTCCTGGGCCTCGATAACGACCCGTTCGTCCTCGGGATCCCAGGCGAGCGCCATCGTGCCGACGCGAAACTCCTCCTCGATCGGCTGTTCGAGGGGCTCGTCGTCGTGCAGCTCCACCGGCGCGACCGCCGGGACCGCGGCGGCGCCGCCTTGGCGCAACACCTCGTCGAGCAGCTCCTCAAGACGCTCTGCCAGCAGCGTGACCTGGAACTTCTCCAGGCCCACACTCGTGACGCGGCGTCCCGCCCGAGCCTGCAGAAAGAAGGTGCGGTCGCCAGGCTGGCCAACGGTGCCCGCCACAAACCTTTCGGGCATGTCGTATGCGATGACCGGCATGAGGACGACCCTACGCTCCGCCACCGACCGGCGCGTCACTGTCCTGGCCGGACTTCGCAAGAAGATCGTCGACTTTCCCGCCGTTGTCGTTCAGGCGGACCACGAAGGGACGCATCTCGGTGTAACGGATCACGGTGACGGACGCCGGATCGGCCTGGATGCGCTGGAACTGGTCCAGGTGCAACCCCAGGGCGTCGGCGACGATCGACTTGATGATGTCGCCGTGGCTGCACACGAGGAACGTCGCGTCCGGTTTGAGGCCGTCGTTCCACTCGCGTACGGCGGTCACGGCGCGGTGCTGGGCGTCGGCCATCGCCTCGCCGCCGGGGAAGCGGACCGCGCTGGGATGGGCCTGGACGACCTTCCAGAGGTCCTCCTTGGCCAGCTCTTCGAGGGGACGGCCGGTCCAGTCGCCGTACCTGACCTCGCCGAACCGGTCATCGGTCTGCACCTGGAGGCCGTCGCGCCCGGCCACCACGGCCTGCGCGGTCTCCTGGCAGCGGTCCAGGGGGCTCGCCACGACCAGGTCCAGCGGGACCGGCGCGAGCCGTGCCGCGAGCTCGGCGGCCTGCGTACGGCCGCGCTCGTTCAGGTGCACTTCGGGTGTCCAGCCGGCCAGCACCGGTCCGGTCATCTCGGTCAACCCGTGACGCACCAAGAGGAGAGTTGCCACGTCGTGAACTGTAGCCGGACATCCGCCGGTGATTGACGCCGAAGGTCACGGGTAGGTCATGTTGGATCCCCGTCAGCCCCTCACCCGGGACAATGTCCTCATGATCATGGATTGCGCCATCTATCGGAAAGGCGTCCGCGACGACGTCCAGGGCGACCTGAGCGACGCCCTGGACTCGGCACGCGAGGTCGGCGACGCCTTCATGTGGATCGGCCTGCACGAGCCGACCACCGAGGAGTTCGACCAGGTCGCCGGCGAGCTGCAGCTGCACCCCCTGGCGATCGAGGACGCGGTCAACGCCCATCAGCGCCCGAAGCTGGAGCGCTACGGCGACACGCTCTTCGTGGTGGTCAAGACCCTGAACTACGTCGACGCGAGCTCCGACATCGAGGTCGGCGAGATCATGCTGTTCGTCGGCAAGGACTTCGTCATCACCGTCCGGCACGGCGAGGGCGCGCCGCTCAAGGCCGTACGCCAGCGTTTGGAGGCCGACAAGGAGCTGCTCCACCACGGGCCCAGCGCGGTCCTCTACACGGTCCTGGACGAGATCGTGGACCGGTACGGCGCGATCGCCCACGAGGTCGAGATCGACATCATCGAGCTGGAGCGCCGGGTCTTCTCCACCCAGCGGACCACGGTCACCGAGAACATCTACGAGCTCAAGCGCGAGGTGCTGGAGTTCCGCGGCGCCGAGGACCCGCTCGTCCCGGTGCTGCAGGACATCGTGAAGGGCCGGGTCAGCGTCGCCCCCGGCACGACGGAGTACTTCCGCGACGTCCTGGACCATCTGCTGCGCGTCGACGAGCAGGTCGACTCCCACAACGAGCTCCTGACGAACGTGCTGAACGCGCACCTCGCCCAGGTCGGCATGCAGCAGAACGAGGACATGCGCAAGATCTCCGCCTGGGCGGCGATCCTGGCCGTGCCCACGTTGGTCACCGGCGCGTACGGCATGAACTTCACGCACATGCCCGGACTGACGGAGTGGTGGGGCTACCCGGCCGCGGTGGTGGCCATCGTCGGCATCTGCGCCACGCTGTACCGCTGGTTCCGCAAGAGCGGCTGGCTGTAGGTCCTCCGGGGCGTCAGGTGGCGGCGATGGCGCCCGCGGCGAGCAGGCCGAACAGGATGCCGCCCAGCGCGACCCGGTAGTAGACGAACACCAGGGTCGAGTGGCGGACGAGAAACTTCAGCAGCCAGGCGATCGAGGCGTACCCGACGACGAACGAGACAACGGTGGCGACGGCCGTGCCCGCGATCGGCATCGAGCCGTCGCCGACCTTGCGCAGCTCGAACAGGCCGGACAGGACGACGGCCGGGATCGACAGGAGGAAGGAGTAACGCGCGGCCGCCTCACGGGTGTAGCCGAGGAAGAGGCCACCGGTGATCGTCGAGCCGGACCGCGACGAGCCCGGGATCAGGGCGAGGCACTGGAAGCCGCCGATGATCAGGCCGTCGCGCATGTTGAGGTCGCCGATCTCGCGCTTCTGCCGGGCCGCCCACTCGGCGATCAGCAGCACGATGCCCATCACGATCAGCGAGCCCGCGTTGATCCACAGGTTGCGGGCCGGGCCCTCGATGGCGTGGTTGAAGACCAGGCCGACCACGGAGACCGGGATCGTGCCCAGGCCGACGTACCAGCCCATCCGTGCGTCGAGGTGGTGGCGGAGCTCCTTGTCGAACAGGCTGCGGAACCATGTCGAGACGATGCGGACGATGTCGCGCCAGAAGTAGATGAGGACCGCGAGCATGGTGCCCAGCTGGATCACCGCCGTGAAGGCCGCGCCCGGGTCCTTCCACTTGAGCAGTCGCGGCACGATCAGGAGATGGGCCGAGCTCGAGATCGGCAGGAACTCCGTGAGTCCCTGGACGACTCCGAGCACGGTCGCTTGCACGAAGTTCACGGGTGCGGAATCTCCTTCGATCGCCTCGTGACCGGGCGATGTTTCGCTGTTCGAGTGACCCAGGCAGCCTAGCGAGCCGGATGGGTGCATGAGGACGAACCACTCCGCGCCCGATACGCTCCGCAGGCATGGAACAGCGTCACCTCGGCCGGAGCGGCCTCTCCGTTTCCCGCATCGGCCTGGGCACGATGACGTGGGGCGGCGACACCGACGCCGAGGACGCCGCCGACCAGCTCGCCACGTTCGTGGGGGCCGGCGGCAATCTACTGGACACCGCGGACGTCTACTGCGGGGGCGACAGCGAGCGCGTGATCGGAGACCTGGTCCGCGACGTGGTCGACCGCGAAGATGTGGTGATCGCCACAAAGGCGGTGCTGACCGCCGAGGGCGCACGCGACGCGTCACGCCGCCACCTCCTGCGCGCGCTCGACGCCTCACTCGAGCGGCTCGGCGTGGACCACGTCGACCTGTGGCAGCTGCACGCGTACGACCCCGGTACGCCGCTGGAGGAGACGCTGTCGGCCCTGGACGAGGCGGTCACATCGGGCCGCGCGCGTTACGTAGGGGTGTCGAACTACGCCGCGTGGCAGCTCGCCACGGCGGCCACCTGGCAGCGCGCCTGGCCGGGCCGTACCCCGATCGTGTCCACGCAGGTGGAGTACTCCCTGCTGCGGCGCGACGTGGAGGACGACGTGGTGCCGGCGGCGCAGGAGCTGGGAGTGGGGATACTCCCCTGGTCTCCGCTGGGCCGCGGGGTCCTTACCGGCAAGTACCGTACGGGCATCCCGGCCGACTCGCGCGCGGCCGCCCCGCACTACGCCGACTTCGTACAGCCCTACCTCAACGAACGCGGCGGGCGGATCGTGGAGTCGGTCTCGACGGCGGCCGAGGGCCTCGGCGTGTCGCCGCTGGCGGTCGCGCTGAGCTGGGTACGCGACCAGCCCGGCGTGGTGGCGCCGATCGTCGGGGCGCGTACGGCGGGGCAGCTCGCCGTCATCCTCCAGGCCGAGGAGATCACGCTGCCGGACGAGATCCGCGACGCCCTGGACGACGTGTCCACCGAGGACGACTGACGTCCGATCTTCGGCCGCCTGGCATGGTCTTGAGCGCGCGGTACGGGTGACGTCATAGGGTGACCGTCGATGAATGACACATCCTTCGGTCTTCCTTCGGACCTGGTCGAGTTGTTCGCGTCCGCCGAGGTTCCGCTGCGACTCGCCCATGACGTGCTCGCGCGTCTCGGCGCGGGTGCCGCCAGGGAGCTGCGCGACAATCCGTGGCGGCTCCTGAGCGTGCCCGGCGTACGGCCCGAGCAGGCCGACTTCTTCGCGCGCCGGCTGCTCGGCCCCGACGCGGGGCCACAGGACCCGCGCCGCGCCGGAGCGCTGGCCGGGCACGTCCTGCTGCGCGCCGCCGGCGACGGTCACACCGTGACGCCCGCCAAGACGCTGCTGGCGGCCCTGGAGGCCTACGACCCGGGCGACGCCGTCGAGGCGGTACGCGGCGCGATCGGCGCCGGGGAGATCGTCGCCATCATGGACGAGGAGTCCGAGACCGAGCTGCTCGGCCTGGCCGGCCTGACGACCGCCGAGGACACCGTCGCCGAGGGCCTGGCGCGCCTGACCGCGACCGCCGACCCGCTGCCTCCCGCCGAGGGCGTGCCCGCCACGGTGTTCGAGCACGGCGTGTCCCTGCTCACCGGTCCCCTGGAGGCGGTCGAGGAGACCGTACGGGCGCTGGCGGGCGGCGCGGCCGTCATCGTGACCGCGGCCACCGACCGGGCGGCGCGCGCCGCGGGTGGTTCCCTGTCGGTGCACCGCCTGCTCGAGCCGGGTGCGGACGGATACGGCCGCGGCGTCGAGCAGCCGCTGGAGGCCGACATCGTCGTCGTCACCGAGGCCAACTTCCTGGACGTCGAACGCGCCGCCGCCCTGGTAGACGCCTGCATGGACGGCACCCACCTGGTGCTGGCCGGCGACCCGGCGGCACCGTCACCGCGTACGCCGGGCCGCGTGTTCGGCGACGTGATCGCCTCCGGCGTGATCCCCGTCGCCGACCTCGAGCGCTCCCCAGGCGGCGCGATCGAGCGCGTCGCCGCCGCGGCACGCTCGGGCGAACTCCTGCGCGTGGACCCGTCGGACCGCACGGTGGTGATCGTGCCGGCCGGCGAGGCACGCGAGGCGGCGCACCGCGCCGTGCAGCTCGTCACGGACTCGATCCCCCGTGCCCTCGGTATCCCGGCCGAGGAGACCTTGGTGGTCACGCCCGCCCAGCGCGGCGAGGCCGGCGTGAACGCGCTGAACCTGGCACTCAAGGAACGCCTGAACGCGGGTCCGGGCCCGTACGACCCGGGCGACCGCGTGGTGGCGGTGACCGACCTGCCGCAGGCGGCGGCCGGAGAGTTCGGGACGGTCGTCGCGGCGAAGCCGGACTCGGATGCCGTCGAGGTCACTTTTCCCTCCGGTACGGCATCGGTGCCGGCGGTGGCGCTGCGGCACGGCTGGGCGGTGACCGTACACCGAGCCCAGGGCACACGCTGGGCCGCGGTCGTCGCCGTCCTGCCCGGCGAGGCGGCAGGCTCCCTGACGCGCCCGCTGGTCGTCGGCGCGTTCACGAGGGCGAGCCGCCATCTGTCGATCGTCCATGCCGCGGGACCGGAACTCGCCCAAGCCGTACGCGACCGCCCGGAACCCTCACGCCGCACCCGGCTCGCCGACCTCCTCCGCGAGAACCTCACCGACCTGTAGCCGCAGGCCGCCATCGCACCGTCACGCGGGAGGTCACTCCCCCGTCCCCAGCCGCTGTTCGGCCCGGCCGGTCATTCGATCAGGTCCTCAGAATCGCCGATCTCGACGATCTCAAGGTCCATGTCAAGCTCACCGATCCGCTGAGCGCATCGAGCGAGGGTAACCTGCGAGAACGTCATTAGTGCACGTGGCGTGGCCTCACGTTCGGCGAATGCCAGCACAACCTTTCGTGGCCGGAAGTCTTCGGGCAGATCTCGTGCTCCATTACTGACCTCCCGCACCCGTGCACGGAAGCTCTCCTGGGCGTCTGCCTGTCGGCGTAGCGCTTCAGCGGATACCGTCGCCTGATTGAATAGATGGCTGGCCGAAACGGAGTCACCCAATCGCTTTACATGGATCAGCTCGTTGTCGGGGCCTAGGAGATCACAAGCCTCGATGCCACGATCATGCTGTTCAGTCCGAATGAGTTTTCGATCAAGACACAGCAAAGAGTCATTCTGCGCCGACGCGTACTCGTTGTATCGACGTTCGATTACAGGACCAACGCCGTTCTTCTTTTGTGTCTTCGGCCAGGCCGGAAGCTCAAGCATGGACCGTTGCGCGAAGATCCGCGATATCTTGCCGCGGAGCATATCGAGATAAGCACTGCCAATGTTGAACCAGCGTCCTTGGTGAAAGACGTATCGCTGCCCGTGCAGGTCGTCCTCAAAAGTGATCCACTTATCGCCGGAGATCGCCCTGCTGACGGCACCACCGTTGGCATCGAGAGCCTGAATCTTGATTCGCTTGAGCGCCGCGAGACGCGTTTCGGACGACCGTTCGGCGAGCGCACCTAAGAGGTGCTCCAGCTCCAGCGTGTCGGGCCGGTCGTCCCATCCCCGTCCGAGTCCGGCCAGGAAATAGCCGTCAGCTTCGCCGTAGTCTTCTTCCCACTCCGCAGGCCAGCTCAGCGCGATACGTTGCGCGCCGGGTATCAGCGCCTCTGCGAGACGCTCCTTCAAGGTTTCGACCGCAGGATCTCCCGAGCGGAGGGGCTTGGTCTGCTCGAAGTGCTCAAGGCCGGCGATAGGAGACTCGTGTTCCACGACGGTGTGCAGGAACCGGAGGTCAGCGAGCAACCCTTCGGCCTCACGGCCTAGGGGGATGCTGAGTCCATCGGCGCCGCGAATGGTCACGGCGTCGTTGCCGCTGCCACGAGCTGCCGTGAGTCCTGCGGAAGAGACACGGCCGACCAACCGGCTGACGATCTCGCCGATCTCCTCCATGCCGAAGGCGTCCAGCGTCGCACCACCCGGGACCGTCGTGCGTGCGGTGCGGGCGAGCGTGTCCATGGTGTGAACGGTAAGCGCCCGCACTTGTTCAGGATTGGCTCTGCGTAGCGCGAAACGCAGACCAAATCCTGGATCGATATCGCCTGGCTCGACGATCAAATGGCCGAATCCCCACGATAGGGTGTAGACGTATCTCTCATATGGCACCAGCAGAACCGCTGCAGAAGTATTGTTGGACAGATCCGGGGAAAGGTCCACCAACGACTGTACGTGCGACAGCCATTTAGGCGATGAACTCGCGATCACCCCAGCAACCAAGAGTCCATCCACCCCGGCGACGAGGACATCCCATGCGCGAAACTCCTCTGCATCGAGATACTTGGACTGAATGTGGGATCTAAGCTCATCATCCTGACGCGAATCCAGCCGATAGAGCGATACTTTACGAGACATAGACGGTCGTCGCGGCATGAGCATTCCTCCCCGGTCATTCACCTATCCGATCGATAAGGCCATGATTCAACATCCGACACCGCAGCTCCATCCCCGGAATCAGGGGTCGGCAAGAAGCGGCCGAGTCATAGCAAGATCGACAATGTGACGATCGTTCGTTGGGCAGTCTGTGCCACTCATCCGCGTATGCCTGCGTATCTGCTCGGCGGGCTTGGCTCGAAAAGCGACAGCGTGGGGAACGGCTCCTCCGGCTGATTGCCGAGCACCCTAAGGCCGACCGCACGGCCTGTTCAGCGTGCTGATGAGGTCGAACCCGGCTCCGAGGCCGTGAGCGTGACAGAATCGTCGCGGTCAGTTGCCGGCGACCAGCACCGGGATCGTGAGGGCGATGAGGACGGTCAGGGTCCAGAGCGCGGGGGCCGAGCCGAGGACCTGTTCCCGGCGGGCGGTGGCGCGGACGGCTTCCGTATGGCTGCGCGCCACCCACCAGGGGTTCTCCCGATGCTCCAGCCACGCATAGGCCGCCCCCAGGGCGCCGCCATAGGCGAGATGGCCGACAAGGCCGGGAAAGGCCGCGGCGATGGCCACGGCGCTCCACCTCGGCGGCTGGCCGAGCAGCACCGGCAGCAGGGTCAGGGCGCCGAACACCCACCAGAAGAAGCCGTACGACAGTCCCCACCCCAGCCCCGACGTCAGGTCGTAGCTGCGTCCGCGGAACAGCACCGCGTACGAGACGCCGATGAGCTGGGCGATGACCAGGTGCACGATCCAGCCGGCGACGGCGCCGCGGGCTCCCACCAGGCGGGCCACGGTGGGGAGTACGTCCACGGTTCCCCACACGAAGCCGAAGACGACCCCGCCGACCAGCCCGGACAGTGCGCCGTAGCCGACGGCGCGCAGGCCGCGGGTGCCGGCCTCGTGGTGGAGGAGCCGCACGTCGTCCACGAACAGGCTGCGGGCGAGTGAGCCGAGCCAGCCGAACACCGCTGCGGTTCCGGCGCCCGCCAGCAGGTACGGCGGCAGCCTGGTCGTGGCCGCCGCCACGGCGGGCTGGGACCAGTCGAGGCGGCCGTGATCGAACAGCGGGGCGAGGGTGAGGCCGACCACGACCCACCACAGGAAGCCGTACGCGGTTCCGCGTACGAGAGCGGGCCCGGTGCCCTCGGCCCGGCCGGTGAACACGAGCGGATAGCCGATCCCCATGCAGACCGCGATGGCGGGGAGCCACCCCAGGCGCCCGGCGCCGAAGGCGAGAACGAGGAAGCCGCCGGCGACCACGGCGGCGAGCAGACCGCGGAGCAGCGTTTTCGGCCTCAGATGATCTTTGACCTCCGCCTCGCCGCCTCCGCGGGACAGGAAGGCGAAGACGACGGCGGTGACCACACCGTAGTAGAGGTGGCCGAGCAGGCTGGGTACGGTCGCCTGCGCCGTCCGCAGGCTCCAGGTCACCGGGGTTCCGGCCAGCAGCGGCAGCAGGGTCAGGGCGCCCAGGAACCACCAGAACACGCCGTACGCCAGGCCCCAGAACACCAGCTCGTACGACCGGATCCGCTGGTGCACGGCGAGCAGCCCGAACCCGGCGCCGACCAGGGCCGCGATCACCATGTGCAGCGCGAAGCCGAGCACGGGAGAGCCGGACCGGGCGAGCGCGGCCACGGACGAGAGCAGGCCGAGGGAGCGCATCGCCGCCCCGAAGACCAGGCCCCCGGCCAGCCCCGCGAGCATGCCCGGCAGCGCGCCCTGGGGAAGCGCGGCCGTACGGGCGGGCGTCACTGGACACCCCGCGCGGGAACCGGAGGTTCGGCGGGGGGACCGGTGACGACGATGTCGCGGGGGAAGACCAGGTCCAGGCTCCAGTCGAGCAGGACGCGGAGGCGGCGTTCGAGGCCGGGCAGTTTGGCCAGGTAGATGCCGCGCCAGAGGAGCCAGGCGCTCAGGCCTGAGAAGGGGTGGCCGCGGATCTCTCCGGCGGCGGTGCGGTGGCCGAGCGCGACGAAGATTCCGATGGTGGTGAAGCGGAACGGTTTGGGGCGGCGCCCTTTCAGGACGGCGGCGATGTTGTCGGCGACGGCCTTGCCCTCGCGCATCGCGTGCTGGGCGGTCGGTGGGTACGGGGTGCCGTCGGCGGCGGGGATCTGGGCGCAGTCGCCGATCGCCCAGACGTCCTCCAGCTCGAAGGTGCGCAGCATGCGATCGACGACGACCGAGCCGCCACGGCCGTGTTCGCCGGGCAGGGTCTTCAGCAGGGGGCTGGGCCGGTTGCCCGCGGTCCAGACGAAGGTCGCCGTCGGGATCACCGCTCCGTCGCCCAGCCGTACGTCGCGGTCGGTGACGCCGCTCGCGCGTACGCCGAGACGGAACTCGATCCCGCGGGCCTCGAGCTTGCCGAGCGCGTACTCGCCGAGGCGCTCCGACAGCTCGGGCAGGATCCGCCTGCCGGAGTGGATCAGGACGAAGCGCGGCTCGTCCGGGTGGATGCCGGGGTAGAAATGGAGCACGTCGTGGGTGAGGTCGTACAGCTCGGCGACCGCCTCGGTCCCCGCGAACCCGCCGCCCGCCACGACGAAGGTCAGCAGCCGGGACCGCGAGGCGGGATCGGTCTCCTGGTCGGCGCGCTCCAGCAGGGTCAGCACCCGGTCGCGCAGCCGCGCGGCGTCGCCGAGCGACTTGAGCGTGAAGGCGTGCTCGGCCATGCCCGGCAGGTCCAGGAAGTGCGGGACGGAGCCGACGGCCAGCACGAGGTGGTCGTAGGGGACGACGGCTCCCGTCCCGAGGCGGACCAGGCGTTGTACGACGTCGACCTCGACGACGCGGCCGTGCCGGAATCTGGTGTGGGCGACGGCCGCACGTACCGGTGTGCTGATGTGCTGGGCCTCCAGGCCACCGGAGGCGACCTCGGCGAGCATCGGCGTGAACAGCAGGAAGTTGGAGTCGCTGATCAGCGTCACCTCGACGCGGTGGCCCCGCAGGCTCAGCCGTTCGAACCGGCGCGCGGCACTGACGCCGCCGAACCCGCCGCCGACGATGACGACGCGCGGTACGCGTGCCGGGGGTTCGGCGGGGCGGCGGCCCGCGCGTTCGTTGAAGCGGGTCACGGACAGGTGGAAGAGCGTGCCGGCGAGGGCGCCCTGGAGCAGTGAGCCGACGAGTTCCGGATAGGCGGCCGTGGCGGCCGCGATCGACCAGGTCGGGGTGGTGCCGCGCAGCAGCGGGTCCACGGTCAGCCACCAGACCACCCAGCCGAGCAGGCCGAGCAGCAGGCCGCCCGACGCGGACACCGCCGGGCCGAAGGGCCGCCGCCCGACGATCGCGCCGAGCAGAGCGCCCGTGACCGCCGCGTACGCCGCGAAGGCGGCCCAGCCGTACGTGCCGTGGGACGCGAGTAAGTGCTGCCAGGTCATCAACGCGCCGAACACCAGCCCCGACACCAGGCCGCTGCCCATCCCGATGACCAGCCTGGCGCTGCCCCCGGGCGCCGTAGGTCCGTACTCCTGCAGCCGCATGCCGCTTCACCGTCCCGCGCCGTGAGCGGCCCCGCCCACTCGTCCCAGGCCGTGCTCGCCCCAGCGTCGCACGAACAGCCCGGGTTGTCCCGCCTGTGCCTTGCCCGCCTCTGTCCCGTTTGGTGCGGACGCAGCCGGGAGATACTGGACTCATGCTTTCGATCGGGTTAACACTCCTCGGAGTGATCGTCGGGCTCGTGGTGATCGCCGCCGTCTCGGATCTGCGCCGCCGCCGCAGGAACGAGGCCATCAAGGATCCCAACCGCATCTGGCTGCCGATACGTGAGACCCGCCGCGACGTCCAGGCATACCGCGCGCTCTCACGAGGCAGCGGAGGGCCGGGCACGGGCTGGATGGACGACCGCCGCAGGTAGGCACCGAGGGGTCGTTCACAAGGTGTAGCAGGAGATCTCATTCTCCGCGGCTGCTGACCCCAGGGCGATCCAGCCCTTCCCCACGCCTGCCTGTGACCAACCACCACAGCGCGCGACCGCTCGCGGTGTCCAGCATCACTGCGCGTCCGTACCGGAAGCCGAAGGCCTCGACCCGCCATCGCGAACCGCCGCCATGAGCGTCGAACCCCCGCAACGTGGTCCGGCAGTCACCGTCGTCGCCGACGCCGACGATGACGGTCCGCGCGGTCGTCAACGCGGCCTGCCCGCCGTACGCACCGTCCAGCGGGCCTGCCCGGTCCGCGGATGGCGGCGGGTGACCGCGCACCCTCCGGAGCCCGTACACGCGGCGGCGTAGGTCGCGTCCCGGAAGACCGTGGCGCCGCCCCGCTGCCCGAAATCCCGGTGCCACAGCTCCCGTCCGGTGGCCGGATCGAGAACGTCCACCCGCGCGGTGACATGGTCGTCAGAGCTCTGCCCGTACGCCATCGCCACGACATCGGTGCTCACCATGACGACAGGAGCCGCCCCGTCGTAGGTGTCGGCCTGGCGCGTCCACCGCCGTTTCCCACCAGGTCGGCCGAACACCGTCCGGCCGCACCATGTTCGGCATCCTTTCTCCGGTCGCGGGTCCCCGGGCCGTACGGCTTGCGCGATTTGCTTGAGCGAGCTAAATTTTGCTCATGCGAGCAAGAACCTTCACCGAGTCCGGCCGGCGAGCCCAGATCGTGACGGCGGCGATCGAGGTGATCGCCGAGGACGGCTACGCCAAGGCGTCGTTCAGCCGGATCGCCAAACACGCCGGACTGTCGAGCACCGGCATGATCAGCTACCACTTCGCAGGCAAGGACGACCTGCTCGCGGCGTGTGTCGCCGAGATCGAGGAGGTCACCGGGGCGTTCATGCAGCCGTACCTCGACGCCGCCGTCGGCCACGTCGCGCAGCTGCGCGCCTACGTCGAGTCGAACGTCGCGCTCGTCGGCGAGCATCCCGCCGCCGTCCGGGCGCTGATCGACATCGTGAAGAACGGCGCCGCGCAGAGTGCCGGCGTCAACGGACGTCTCGCCCTGTTCGAGGAGCACTTCCGCACCGGGCAGGCGGCGGGCGTCTTCTGTCCCTTTGACACGCGGACCGTGGCGACCGCCCTCACCAGTGGCCTCGACGCCGTCGTCGTCGCCGCGGTCGCCGACGCGCCCGGACCCACCGAGCTCGCCCGCCTCGGCCGCGAGCTCGCCGACCTGTACGTGCGGGCGACCGCATTCGACGAGAGAGGATCCGCGTGATGATCGACGTGAGGCCCGAGGTGAAAACCGAACCCGACGTGGGTCTGCGCCGCTTGATCCGCGCCAACGTGGTGACCGTCGTGTTCGAGGTGGTCGTACCGATGGTGCTGTTCTACGGTCTGCGCGCCGCCGGTGTGAGTCAGTGGTGGGCGCTGATGGCCGGCGTCCTGGTGGCCGCGCCGTACGTGCTGTGGACGATCGTGCGTGACCGGCGGGTCGACCTCATCGCCATGGTCACCCTCAGCGTCCTGGTGCTCTCCGTCGTGCTCGGCCTGCTGTCGGACAACCCCCGCACCCTCGCGATCCGGGAGGGATGGACCGCCGCGCTGGGCGGGCTGTTCGGCGCGTGGATGCTGGTCACGGTCTTCGTCGGCAGGCCCGCCCAGCTGACGATGGGCCGTGCGATCGCGGAGGTCAAACGCGGCGCCGAAGGGGCGGCCGCATGGGCGGCCCGCTGGGATACCGACCCCCGGTTCCGCCGCGGGCTGCGCGTCAACACAGCCGTCTGGGGCGCCGTGCTGCTCGCCAGCGCGGTCGTGCACGTCGCACTCGTCTACACGCTGCCGATCGACCTCATCTCCGGGGTCACCACCGCGGTGTGGTTCGCCACGCTGGCCTGCCTGGTCTGCTGGCACGTCTGGTACCTCCGCAAGGAGGACCTCGATGCCTGACGTCCTGGTGGCGGGCGGGGGCCCGACCGGCCTGCTGGCCGCGTACGAGCTGGAGCGTGCCGGGCTCGACGTGCTGGTCCTCGAACGCGACGCCCGGCCGGCCACGCAGTCGAAGGCACTCGCCCTGCAGCCCCGGTCGATCGAGGTTCTGGAGGACCGGGGCCTGCTCGCCGCGCTCGAGCCGTACGTCGAGGCGCGGCTGCCCGCCGGGCACTTCTCGGGCATCCCGATCGACTACACCGACCTGCCGACACGCTTCCCGTACCAGCTCGGCATCGAGCAGGCGCACGTGGCGGCGGCGATCGAGGCGCGGCTGCGTACGCCGGTGCTGCGCGGCGCGGCCGTCACCGCCGTCGAGCAGGACGCCACGGGCGTCACGGTCACCGCGGGTGGTCGCGTCCACCGGGCGGGGTGGCTCGTCGCGGCCGACGGCGGGCACAGCACGGTCCGTACGCTGCTGGGGGCCGCGTTCCCCGGCACCTCGGCCCGGATCTCGCTCGTCGTCGCCGACCTCACGCTCGCGAGGAAGCCCGCCGGGCTCGCTGACGAGTGGCGGCTGCCGTCGGTCGCGTCGGGGTTCCTGCTGCCGCTCTCCGGCGGCCGTTACCGCGTGGTCGTCGGTGGCGAGGAGCAGCAACGGCTCGACCGCGACGCGCCCGTCACGGCCGGCGAGGTGCAGCGGGCGCTGACCGCCGCACACGGGCCGGAGATCGAGGTGGGCGAGGTGCTCTGGGCCTCGCGGTTCGGCGACGCGGCGCGGCAGCTGGAGCGGTATCGCCACGGCCGCGTGCTGTTCGCCGGCGACGCCGCGCACATCCACCTCCCGGTCGGCGGCCAGGGGCTCAACCTGGGCCTGCAGGACGCGGTGAACCTCGGCTGGAAGCTGGCCGCGCAGGTCCGCGGGCACGCCCCCGGCGGGCTGCTCGACAGCTACCACGACGAGCGCCACCCGGTCGCCGCCCGTGTGCTGGTCAGCACCCGGGCGCAGGGGGTGCTCGGCGTACCCCACCCCGACGCGTCGGCGGTCCGGGAGATCGTCACCGGGCTGCTCGCCGCGCCCGACGCACGCCGCGGCGTCGCGTCGGAGCTGTCGGGCGTCGGGATCATCTACCCCGGCACCACCGGCCGCGCCACCGACGTCCCGGCCGCACCCGACGGCCGCGCCGTACTCGTCGGCGCGTCACTGCCGGCGGGCTGGTCCGACCGCGTCGAGACCCGCGACGGCACGGAGCCGCTGCTCGTGCGCCCCGACGGCTACGTGGCATGGGCCGGCGGACCGGGCCTGGACGCGACGCTGCGGCGGTGGTTCGGCCCCCGGGCACCGGCCCACTCGGACAGAACGTCGGTATCGGCATAGCAGCGGTGGCGCCGGGCACCTCCGCGGCCGCCCGGTTGCAGCAACCGCGATCTTCACAGAATCCCCACAGATCGTCCGCGTGATCTCCGCGGCGGGCTTCTAGCGTCGCGGACATGCAACGGATCCTTGTGGTCGAGGACGAGCCCACGATCGCGCAGGCGGTCGCCGCGCGGCTGGGCGCCGAAGGCTTCGAGGTACGGGTGGTGGGCGACGGGCCGACGGCGGTCGAAGGGTTCCGGGCCTACGTTCCCGATCTGGTGGTGCTCGATCTCATGCTGCCCGGCATGGACGGGCTGGAGGTCTGCCGCCGGATCCAGGCCGAACGGCCGGCTCCGGTCCTGATGCTGACCGCGCGGGACGACGAGACGGATCTGCTCGTCGGGCTGGCGGTGGGAGCCGACGACTACCTGACCAAGCCGTTCAGCATGCGCGAGCTGACGGCCCGGGTCAGGACGCTCCTGCGCCGGGTGGAGCACGCCGCCGCGCTGGCCGCCGCGGCACCCGTACGTGACGTCGTACGGCTCGGTCCACTGGAGATCGACCGGGCCGCCCGCAAGGTCTCGGTGGACGGGGCGCCCGTGCACCTCACGCCCATCGAGTACGAGCTGCTCAACAGCCTGGCCCGTACGCCGGGCACGGTACTGACCCGGGCGGTCCTGCTCGAACAGGTGTGGGACTGGTCCGACGGCGCGGGGACCCGGGTGGTCGACAGCCACGTCAAGGCGCTGCGCCGCAAGCTCGGCGCGGACCTCATCCGTACGGTGCACAGCGTCGGCTACGCCTTGGAGATCACTCCGTGAACCTCCTCCGGCGGTTGTGGACGGCGTTGCCGCGACCCCTGGACCCGATGCGATCCATCAAGGTCAAGCTCGGTCTCCTGGCCGTCTGCAACGCCTGCGCCGGCGGGCTGATGCTGGTGTGGGGGTACGGCCTGGGCGTACGGGGCCGGATCACTCTCCCCGTCGCGCTGCTGATCTCCGTCGTGATGACCCAGATCCTGGCGCACGGCATGACCTCACCGTTGCGCGAGATGACGGCCGCGGCGCGGGTGATGGCACGCGGCGACTACCGTCGCCGGGTCCGGGTGACCTCCAGGGACGAGGTCGGCGAGCTGGGCCGGGCCTTCAACCGGATGGCCGCCGATCTCGCCGAGGTGGAACAGCAACGCCGGGAGTTCGTCGCCAACGTGTCCCACGAGCTCCGTACTCCCATCACCGCGCTGCGGGCGGTCCTGGAGAACGTCGCGGACGGGGTCACCCCGGCCACCTCCGAGGTGATCGAAGGCGCCGTGGCGCAGACCGAACGCCTCGGCCGCCTGATCACCCAGCTACTCGACCTGTCACGCGTCGAGGCCGGCGCGGTCTCCCTGGACCTGGCGAGCTTCGAGATCGGCCCGTTCCTGCGTGCCGCCGTCGCGGAGGCCCGGGTCGGCCATCCCGACCCGGTCTTCACGGTACGGGCCGAATCCGGCCTCACCGTCCGCGCCGACCGCGACCGCCTGCACCAGGTCGTCGCCAACCTCCTCGACAACGCGGCCCGGCACAGTCCGCCCGGCGGCACGGTCACGGTGACCGCCGGGCCGCAGGCCGGCGCGCTCTCCCTTCAGGTCCAGGACGAGGGCACGGGGATCCCGGCCGGCGAACGCGCCCAGGTTTTCGAACGCTTCTCCCGGGGCTCCGCCTCGCACGTCGGCTCCCCCGGCGGCGGCACCGGCCTGGGCCTCGCCATCGCGCGCTGGGTGGTGGACCTGCACGGCGGACAGATCGCCGTGGCCGACTCCGCGGCCGGTTGCCTCATCCGCGTCCTGCTTCCACAACCCATCGAAGGAACGTCATGACCGATCTTCCCCAGCCTCCCGGGCCACATCTCCCGCCCCACCTCGCGGAACCGGAACGGAGACAGCCCGTCCAGGCCCCCTCCCCGCCCATGCCGTCCGGGGTGGCCTGGTCGGGTTCGGCCGAGGTCGCCGGGGCGACGCGGAGCGAGCCGCTGCTGGTGGTGTGGCCGCAGGCGCCGCGGCCGGTCTCCTCGGTGCTGGTGGCCGGGGCGGCGGTGGCAGGTCTGCTCGCCGCGACCTTCTTCCCTGGTCGCCTGGGGCTGAACGTCCTGGTCGTCGGGGTGGCCGTACCGGCCGCACTGTTCCCGGTGGCCCGCCGCGACCGCACGTCGCTGGTGTTCGCCGCGCTCGCGGTGGCGCTGCTGGCGCTGCCCGCTCTGGTGGACGCCGGCTGGATCACCGCCCTGGCGATCACGCTGGCCGTACCGCTCGGGTCGTACGCCCTGACCGGCGGTCGCTCCTGGATCGACCTGCTCGGCGGCGGGCTCTCGCTCCTGCCGGCCGCCTGGCACTCCGTGCCCTGGGCGGGCCGCGGCCTGGCCACGGGCGCCCGGTCCATGAGCGGCCCGACGAGGCGAATGGCCGGTTCGCTGCTCGTCGCCGGCGTGCTGCTGGGGGTGTTCGGCGCACTGTTCGCCACCGCGGACGCCGCGTTCGGCCGGGCCGTCTCCGGGCTGGTCCCCGATCTCTCGGTGGGGCCGCTGATCCTTCGGATCGTCATCTTCGGCTGTACCGCCACCCTCGTCCTAACCGGAGCGTTCCTAGCCGTCGCCACGCCTCGCTTCAACCGGCCGCCCGCGGCCTCCCCCGTCGGCCGTACTCCCTGGATCATCCCGATCGCCGCGCTCGACCTGCTGTTCCTGGCGTTCGTCGCGGTCCAGGCCGACGTGCTGCTGGCCTCCGACAAGGATCGCCTGCTGCGCTCCACCGGCCTGTCGTACGCGCAGTACGCCCGGCAGGGCTTCTGGCAGTTGCTGATCGTCACCGGCCTGGTCCTGATGGTCGTGGCCGTCGCCGTCCGCTACGCCCCGACCGGCAACCGGCCGGACCGCGCCACCGTCCGCACCCTCCTCGGCCTGCTGTGCGCCCTGACCCTGGTGGTCGTCGCCGTGGCACTGCGCCGGCTGTACCTCTACGAGGATTCCTACGGCTGGACGAGGCTGCGGCTCTGGGTGCACGCCTTCGAACTCTGGATGGGCCTGCTCATCGTGCTCATCGCCATCGCCGGCATCCGCCTCAAGGCGGCCTGGCTACCTCGCGCATTCGCGGCGAGCGGAGCGGTCGGCCTGCTGGCCCTCGGCCTGCTCAACCCGGACGGCTTCATCGCCGCCCGCAACGTCGACCATTTCCGGCACACCGGCAAAGCCGATCTCACGTACCTGTCCTGGCTGTCCGCCGACGCGGTCCCCGCCCTCGACCGCCTCCCCGAGCCACAGCGCTCCTGCGCCCTGCGCCATCTCGACGACGCCCTCCGGCACGGCGACTCGTGGACCAGCCTCAACCTCTCCCGCACCCGGGCCCGCGCCCTGCTTCGGCGCCACCCGATCCAGCGGTCGCCTACGTGCTGAGCCGTCCAGATGCGCCGGTCCCATGGCCGGAACCAGCCTCCGACGCTTGATCCCGACCCGAGCAGGCCGAACGACATATGGGCGCATACCCCGGACTCGGGGGTAGCCGAAAGCTGAGGTTGATCTGACAATCGAATCCTCAGCGCCGAGGTTCGGGGGCGAAATGGCACAAAAACGGCAGACCTATGCAGCCGCCGTATAGTGTTTACAGCCTTACATATACCGACGAGGACACGACCGGAATAAACTTCGCCACCATCAGCCAGGAAACCGGCTGGATACTGCCACCCGAAGCGTATACGAGAAAATCATGGTGGGAAGCCGCAGATCAGGGCGGCTACGGTGTTGCCTGGCGGAGCGTGGGATGGCGACTCGAATGGGTGGATCTCGACCGCCGGATCGCCTACTTCTCTCGCGCCAGAAGGCGCTGGAAATTTGTCACCATCGGCACCACGGCGGCACTGACGGTATTAATCAACCTATTAACAAACGAGGCGACCAGCGCCAAAAGCACGGTCAGTGCAACCATAGTGTTCAGCATCGCGGTTCTGATAACCATGCTTCTCCTTCTCTTCGGTCAAGGCGAGAGCAACAGCCGAACCGGGAAGAAAAAACGCAAGAGACAGGACGCTATTGGCGCAGGCGCGATCACTACTCTAATCTTACTGGGGTTACTCATCCTGTATTGGCCGTCTCGTTCGGACGGCTGGGATGTCCTCTATCAGGGGAACTTTCACGACGCATCCCAGGGATGGACAGTAGGCAAGAGCGGTAGCGGCGAAGAGCGCTACACCTCCGGTGCATACCAGATGGATGCGGCACGAGGGAAGGCTGAATGGTCACCCGCGCCGATAGTCAGAATGGGCGCCAATGTTCGCCTCACGGCCGTAGCGCGAATGATCTCCGGAAACGGAGGATGGGGCGCCTGGTGCCGCGGCACCCCCAATAATGACTCGCGTTACGAGTTCAGCATCACCCATGCCGGATACGCTTATATTAGAACACCGAACCGGACAACGGCCGCCACAGCAATACCCCATTTCGACGCATTCAGGGACAATCGGATTGTAGCCGAATGCAACGACGCTCCCCACACGAGCGGAGTTCGACTCACCCTGAAAGTAAACGGCAAACAAATTGCATCGTACCTCGAGGCCGGATCGCCACTACTGGGCCCTGGTGCGATGGGAATTCACACGTTCACCTTTGTGGACGTCGAAGGGGCTCCCGCGGCCGTGAGATTCAGCTACTTCAAGATCGAACAACGACAATGAATGCCACGCCCGCGCAAGACGGTCCCGCATGAACGAACGCGCCCGCGGGCGGCAGCGACTCATATGTAGCCGCCTCGAGCCCTCCGCCAGGCCCGAGCCCGTTTGCCGGAGGAACCACCGGGTATTCGGCCTCGACGGTATCCGGGTTCGACACGCAGGACTGGCATTGGCGCTGACCACACGCCGTTTTCGCTCACCGGTAGCGACCACGGCGTCGCTGCGCGTCTGGTAAGTAAGTACTGACTGGCCAGCTCCTTGGACGTGATGTTCAATAGGGTCCGTTGAAGGGGAGCGATATGGCATTGAAACGAGACTGGCGACGCGTCGGCGCGGCGTCGGCGACGTTGTCCGCCGGGGCGCTCGTGTTCTTCGCCGCGGGGACCGGTACGGCGTCGGCGGAGACACCGACGGCCGTGACCGGCGTCGACGAATGCAAGCTCGGCAAGCTGCTCTGCGGCCTTCTCGGCGCAGGGAAGGGCACACCCGCGGCGCCGCCGAAGGCGTCCACGAGCGCGCCCGCGAAACCCAAGCCCGCCGCGAAACCCAAACCGAAGCCCAAGCCGAAACCCGCGTCGAAGCCCGCGCCTCCCGGCGGCGGCGACTCGGTCGGCGTGCCGCCCCCGCTTCCGGTGGGCGGCGGCGCCAGCGTGCCCGTACCCGAGTCATCTCAGGCGGCGCCCGCGCTGCCCGAGATCGCACCGCAGGATCCGCTCGTCGTTCCCGAGTCGGCGCCCACCGGTCAGGTACCGGCACAGCTCGTCGCGGAGTCGGCGCCGGCCGGTGACACGGTGCCGCCTGCGCTGGTCGCGACCGCCTCGGGCCTGATCGGCGCGGTGGCCGCGCTCAACCTGAGCGTGCTGCGCCGGCGGCGGGAGGACTGACTCCCCGGCGAGAACGCCGGCCGCCACGCAGGAGACCGTACGGCGGCATCCGCCGTACGGTCTCCATCGCAGCGTTCCGGTGCGGGGTCAGCCGACGGCGTGGACTCCGCCGTCGACGTGCACGATCTCGCCCGTCGTGGCCGGGAACCAGTCCGACAGCAGGGCCACGCAGGCCTTCGCGGTGGGTACGGCGTCGGAGACGTCCCAGCCGAGCGGCGCACGCTCCGGCCACACGTCGGTGAACTCACCGAAGCCCGGGATGCTCTTGGCCGCCATCGTCTTGAGCGGGCCCGCCGCGACCAGGTTGACGCGGACGCCCTCCGGGCCGAGGTACTTGGCCAGGTAGCGTGCGGTCGACTCCAGGCCCGCCTTGGCCACGCCCATCCAGTCGTAGACCGGCCACGCGATGGTGGCGTCGAAGTCGAGCCCGACCACCGAGCCGCCGGTCTTCATCAGCGGCAGGCAGGCCGCCGTGAGCGACTTGAGGGAGTACGCCGAGATCTGCACGGCGGTCGCGACGTCGTCCCACGACGTGCTCATGAAGTTGCCGCCCATGGCGGTCTGCGGCGCGAACCCGATCGAGTGCACCACGCCGTCGATCCCGTCGACGTGCGCGCGTACCTGGTCGGCCAGGCCGTCGAGCTGTTCCTGGTCGGTCACGTCCAGCTCGATCACCGGCGCGGACGCCGGGAGGCGCTTGGCGATGCGCTCCACGAGCGACATGCGGCCGAAGCCGGTGAGCACCAGCGTGGCGCCCTCCTGCTGTGCCAGCTTCGCGATGTGGAAGCCGATGGAGGCGTCGGTGAGGACGCCCGTGACGAGGATCCGCTTACCGTCGAGAATGCCCATTCAGTGCCCCATTCCAAGTCCGCCGTCGACCGGGATGACGGCCCCGGTGATGTAGGCGGCGTCGTCGCCGGCGAGGAACCGTACCGCTTTGGCGATCTCTGTGGGTTCGGCGATCCGGCCGAGCGGGATCTGCTTCTTGATCTCGGCCTGCCGGTCCTCGCCCAGAGCCGCGGTCATGTCCGTGTCCACGAAACCCGGCGCGACGACGTTGACGGTGATGTTGCGCGAGCCCAGCTCGCGGGCGAGTGACCGGGCGAAGCCGACGAGTCCGGCCTTGGACGCCGCGTAGTTGGTCTGGCCGCCCGAGCCGAGCAGGCCGACCACCGACGAGACCAGGATGATGCGGCCCCTGCGCTTGCGCATCATCCCGCGTACGGCGCGCTTGGAGACGCGGTACGCACCGGTCAGGTTGGTGTCGACCACCGAGGTGAACTCCTCCTCGCTCATCAGGGCGAGCAGGTTGTCCCTCGTGATGCCGGCGTTGGCCACCAGCACCTCGACCGGGCCCTGCTCGGCCTCGACCTTGCCGAACGCCGCGTCGACGTCCTCGGCGCTGGTGATGTCGCAGCGTACGCCGAAGAGATCTTCGGGTGGCTCGCCGGAACGGTAGGTCACGGCGACGGCGTCTCCCGAGCTCTTGAGCTCGTGGGCGATGGCCAGCCCGATTCCCCGGTTTCCACCGGTGATGAGGACTGAGCGAGTCATTCGGAAACCTCCAGGTTCGATCGTGGCGAGCCTATTGGGCTACCACCGGGTAGCACGAGCGCGGCACCGCCAAGGGTGACCTGCCGGTATTTGTAGGACGCGATAGGTTGCACCGGTGCGAGAGATCGATCCAGACTTTGCCGCCCTTCCGCTGCGCGCGCTCGCCGACGCCGCGCTCTCGCGGGCCCGTGACCTCGGCGCCGAGCACGTCGACTTCCGCCTCGAGCGCATCAGGCGGCAGACCCTCCGACTGTCCGACGGCCAGCTGGAGACCGCGGCCGACGCCGACGACCTCGGTTTCGCCGTACGCGTCGTCAAGGACGGCACGTGGGGGTTCGCGGCCGGTATCGACCTGACGACCGACGCCGCCGCCCGGGTGGCCGAACAGGCGGTCGAGGTCTCCAAGGTGGCCTCCGCCATCAACCGCGAGCGCATCGAGCTCGCGGCCGAGCCGTCCTACGGCGAGCGCACCTGGGTCTCCTCCTACGAGGTCGACCCGTTCTCGGTGCCGATGAGCGACAAGGTCGCGCTGCTGGCCGACTGGAGCCGCCGGCTGCTGGCCGATGACCGGGTCGCCCACACCGACGCCTCGCTGCTCCAGGTCAAGGAGAACAAGTTCTACGCCGACGCCGCGGGCACGGTGACCACCCAGCAGCGCGTACGCGTGACGCCGGTCGTCAACGCCGTCGGCCTGTACGAGGGCGGCTTCGACACGATGCGCAGCCTGGCCCCGCCGGTCGGGCGGGGCTATGAGTACCTCACCGGCACGGCATGGGACTGGGACGCCGAGCTGGCCCGCATCCCCGAATACCTCGCCGAGAAGCTGGCCGCGCCGTCGGTCGAGGCCGGCGTGTACGACCTGGTCATCGACCCGTCCAACCTGTGGCTGACGATCCACGAGTCGATCGGGCACGCCACCGAGCTGGACCGGGCGCTGGGCTACGAGGCGGCGTACGCCGGCACCTCGTTCGCCACGCCGGAAAAGCTGAACAACCTGCAGTACGGCTCCAAGGTCATGAACATCGTGGGCGACCGCACGGCCGAGCACGGCCTGTCGACGATCGGCTACGACGACGAGGGCGTCGAGACGCAGAGCTGGGACATCGTCCGCGACGGGCGGTTCGTCGGCTACCAGACCGACCGGCGCATCGCGCACCTGACCGGGCGGGAGCGCTCGAACGGCTGCGCGTTCGCCGACTCTCCCTCCAGCATGCCGCTGCAGCGCATGGCGAACGTCTCCCTGCAGCCGGCGCCGGGCGGCCCCTCCACCGAGGAGCTGATCTCCGGCGTGGACCGCGGCATCTACATCCTCGGCGACAAGAGCTGGTCGATCGACATGCAGCGGTACAACTTCCAGTTCACGGGCCAGCGCTTCTACCGGATCGAGAACGGCCGGCTGGCGGGGCAGCTACGGGACGCGGCGTACCAGGCGGTCACCACCGACTTCTGGAACTCCATGGAGGCCGTGGGCGGCCCGGAGACCTACGTCCTCGGCGGCGCGTTCAACTGCGGCAAGGGCCAGCCCGGCCAGGTCGCGCCGGTCAGCCACGGCGCGCCCTCGGCACTGTTCCGCGGCGTCAACATCCTCAACGCGGTCAAGGAGGCCGGTCAGTGAGCAGCACGGGGAGCACCCCGCAGGAGACGGTCGAGCGGGCACTGGCGCTCTCGCGTACGGACGGCTGCGTCGTGATCGCGGACGAGTCCAGCGGGGCCAACCTGCGCTGGGCCGGCAACACGCTCACCACCAACGGCGTCACGCGCTCGCGCCGCCTCACCGTCATCGCCATCGCGGGCGACTCGACCGGCATGGTGTCGCGGGCCGGTGTCACTCCGGACCAGGTCGAGGACCTCGTACGCGCGGCGGAGCGTGCCGCGGAGGAGAGCGGCCCGGCCGAGGACGCCGCGCCGCTCATCGACGCCGCTCAGGCAGGCTCGGGCGGCGCCTGGGACGACCCGGCGGCCGAGACGTCGGTCGGGGTGTTCGAGGGATTCGCGCCGGCGCTCGGCGAGGCGTTCGCCGCGGCGCAGGACGACTCGCACCTGCTGTACGGCTTCGCGATCCACGAGATGAACTCCACCTTCGTGGGCACGTCGGCGGGGTTGCGGCTGCGATCGGACGAGCCGACGGGCAAGTTCGAGCTGAACGCCAAGACCTCCGACATGGGCCGGTCCGCGTGGGCCGGCACCGGCACCCCGGACTTCCGCGACGTCGACGTCGCGGCCATGTCCGCCGGTCTGGCCAAGCGGCTGAAGTGGGGCGAACGCCGGGTCGGCCTGCCCGCGGGCCGCTACGAGACGCTGCTGCCTCCCGGCGCGGTGTCGGACCTGATGATGTACATGTACTGGTCGGCGGGCGCGCGCGACGCCCAGGACGGCCGTACGGTCTTCAGCCGTCCGGGCGGCGGCACGCGCGTCGGCGACACCCTGTCGAACCTGCCGCTGCGGCTCCACAGCGACCCGAGGGCACCGGGCCTGGAGTGCACGCCTTTCGTCGTCGCCCACGCGTCCGGCCGCGAGTCCTCGATCTTCGACAACGGCCTCGCGCTGAACCCCGTCGACTGGATCTCCGAGGGAAGGCTCGCCGCGCTGCCCCAGACGCGCCAGTCGGCCGCGCTGACCGGCCTGCCGCTCACCCCGGGGGTGGACAACCTCCTCATGGAGGTCCCGGGCGCCACGGCGACGCTGGACGAGATGGTGGCGAGCACGCGCCGTGGGCTGCTGCTCACCTGCCTGTGGTACATCCGTGAGGTCGACCCGCAGTCGCTGCTGCTGACCGGCCTCACGCGCGACGGGGTCTACCTCGTGGAGGACGGCGAGGTCGTGGGCGAGGTGAACAACTTCCGCTTCAACGAGAGCCCGGTGGGCCTGCTGTCACGGCTGAAGGAAGCCGGCCGTACCGAACGCTGCCTCAGCCGGGAGTGGTCGGACTACTTCACCCGCACGGCGATGCCGTCGCTGCGCGTCGCCGACTTCAACATGTCGACGGTGAGCAAGGCCAACTGAGGCGCTCTTCCCGCGACGCGCGCCGGCGCGCGCGTCGCGGTGACGTCTCTGCACGGTGGTTAGGATCGCGGGACGGCATCGCGTGTCGGTCACCGTCCGGGTGAGGCATGGAGGTGCCCGTGAGGTTGCCTTACGGAGGCACTCCACACATGTCAGCCGAGTTGAATCACACCATCGTCCACGCACGGGACAACCGGGAGTCCGCCGAGTTCCTCGCCCACATCCTGGACCTTTCCGTCGGCGCCACATGGGGCCCGTTCGTTCCGGTCGCCACCGGCAACGGGGTCACCCTGGATTTCGCCGCCGTCCCACTCGAGTCGATCACCGTGCAGCACTACGCGTTCCTCGTCTCCGATGAGGAGTTCGACACGGCGTTCGCGAGGATCGAGCGGGCCGGGATCGCCTACTACGCCGATCCGCACCTGAAGCAGCCCGGCGAGATCAACCACAACCACGGCGGCCGTGGCCTGTACTTCATGGACCCGGCCGGACATGGCATGGAGATCATCACCCGCCCGTACGGGAGCCATTCGCCCTCGTGAGGCGCCGGTAGGTTCGGTCGCGGCTCGGCCCGTACGAACGACAACGAGGTCCGGGGCGTGGCCCGCCGTTCCCGGCGGGCCACGCCCCGGCGACGTCGAAAGCGCGCCGGCCACCTCGTCCCGCCGGGTCAGGAGTCCTCCGGTACGTCCGGGAGGTCGACCCGCAGTCGCTGCCGCTGACCGGCCTCACGGCCAACTGAGACCGCGCTTCGCCGCGACGCGCACCGCCGTGCGCGTCGCGGTGGCGTTCACGCCTTCGCGAGCGAGTCGACGAGCCGGGCGATCCCGTACTCGAAGGCGCGGTCGATGTCCCCGCCCAGGTTGAACGCGCCCGCCAGCTCCATGCTGACGAAGCCGTACAGCCAGGCCGTGACCATGCGGGCGGCCTCGAGCGCCTCCCCCGGCCCGGCAAGCTCCCCGGCGATCCGCAGCAGGGAGCGCACCGCCCTGGCGAGCGAGCCGGCGTCCGGCCTGCTCTCCTCGGACCCCGCGGCGAAGATGAGGCGGTAGCCGGCCGGATGCGCGTGCGCGAACGCACGGAACGCACGGCACAGCCTCCCCAGGTCATCGCGTGCGTCTCCGCCGGCCGTCACCGCGTCCAGCCGCTCGCCCAGGTCGCGGACGATGGACTCCACGACCAGTCGTACGAGGTCGTCGCGGTTGCGTACCCGCTTGTAGAGCGAGGGCGCCCGCACGCCGACGCGAACGGCGACCGCCTGCATGGTCAGGTCCGCGAGCCCCTCCTTCTCCACGATGTCCCGTGCCGCTTCGACGATCTCCGCGAGCGAGGTCCGTTCAGGCGTCGGCATCCGTGCTCCTCCGGCCGGCGGTGGTGTCAGGTCGATTATAGCTATTGCCCATAGCTATGATGGCTATGTATCGTAGCCATCAGCACCACTCCCCGAAGGAAAGGCACAGCCGTGAAGCTCGGCGACCACCTGCACCGCATCGGCAACGACATCGTCGCGGTCCACCTGATCGTGACCGACGAGGGCATCACCGTCATCGACGCCGGGCTCTCCGGCCACTGGCGCGAACTGACCGCCGAACTGGCCGCACTTGGCCGTCCGGTCGGCGACATCCGCGGCGTCGTCCTCACCCACGGCGACACCGACCACATCGGCTTCGCCGAACGCCTCCGCCGCGACCACGGCGTCCCGACCTACGTCCACGCCGCCGACGCCGCCCGCTCACGCGGCGAGGACAAACCGAAGGCCACCTGGGGTCCGATGAAGCTCGGCGCGACGGCACGCTTCATGGGGCACGCGGCCCGCAAGGGTGGCCTGAGCACCGACTACCTCACCGAGGTGACGGAGGTGGCGGACGGCGACACCCTCGACCTCCCCGGCGCGCCCCGCATCATCGCCATGCCCGGCCACTCCCCCGGCAGTGTCGCCGTCCACGTCCCCGCCGCCGACGCCGTCTTCGCGGGTGACGCCCTCACCACCCGCCACGTCCTGACCGGCCGGCGCGGCCCCCAGCCGGCGCCGTTCACCGACGACCCGGACCAGGCCCTCGCCTCCCTCGGCCGCCTGGACGGCATCGAGGCGGCCTGGCTGCTGCCGGGCCACGGCACCCCCTGGAGCGAGGGCGTCGACGAGGCGGTCCGTCAGATCAGGGCTGCGGCCGCCGCCGGCCCGAAGGCCCGGTGAACCGGGTCCAGGTCAGGAGTCCTCGAGGCGGAAGCCGACCTTGAGACCCACCTGGTAGTGCGCGACCTCGCCGTCCACGATCTGGCCGCGTACCTCGGTCACCTCGAACCAGTCCAGGTGGCGCAGTGTCTCGCTCGCGCGCCGGACGGCGTTCCTGATGGCCGCGTCGACGGTCTCGGGCGAGGTTCCGACGATCTCGGTGACGCGGTAGGTGCGCTCGGACATGGTTTCTCCTGTGCCGTGATAATGAGCAGGTGATCATCGTCCTTCCCGCCGACCCCCGTGGCCATGCGGCGCCGCGGGCCCGTACGGGCTGAGCGCTCGTGTTCGCCGGCCACGCGGACTACGCGCGGCTCGAGGAGCGCGCGCGGCGGGCTCTGGAGCCGGCCGTGTTCGACTTCTACGCGGGCGGTTCGGGGGATGAGACCACTCTCGCCGCCAGCGCCGAGGCGTGGCGGCGCGTCTCCCTGCGCCCGCACGTGCTCCGCGACGTCTCCTCCGTCGACACACGCGTACGCCTGCTCGGCCGTGAGGTGCCCGCTCCGGTGTGCGTGGCCCCGATGGGCTACCAGACCCTCGCGCACCCCGAGGGAGAGCTGGCCATGGCCCGTGGCGCCCGCCGGGCCGGTGCGCTGTTCACGATGTCCTCACGTAGCTCGCGGCGGATCGAGGAGGTGGCGGCCGAGGCGGGGCCCTGGTGGTTCCAGGCGTACGTGATGCGCGACCGCGGGCTGACCCGCGACCTCGTACGGCGCGCGGCCGACGCGGGAGCGGCGGCGCTGGTGCTCACCGGCGACACCCCGTACCTCGGACGGCGGCGGCGCGACCGCGACCCGGGCCTGATCCCCGACGACATGTTCGGCGTGAACCTCGGGCCCGGCTTCGACCGGGCCTCGGCCGAGCAGGCCGCCGACGTCACCTACGACGACATCGCGTGGCTGCGGGAGATCTCCGGGCTGCCGCTCGTGGTGAAGGGGGTGCTGCGCGGCGACGACGCGCGCGCCTGCGCCGCCGCCGGGGCGGCCGGGGTGTGGGTGTCCAACCACGGCGGCCGGCAGCTCGACGGGGCCGTGACGACCGCGGAGGCCCTGCCGGAGGTGGCCGGCGCCGTACGCGACGACGCCGTCGAGGTGTACGCCGACGGCGGCATCCGTACGGGCGTGGACGTGCTCCGTGCACTGGCGCTCGGCGCGCGTGCCGTGTTCGTGGGCCGGCCGGCTTTGTGGTGCCTCGCCACCGGCGGCGAGGACGCGGTCGCGGACGGACTGGCGGAGCTGTGCGGGGGCCTCGCGCACGCGATGGGACTGGCGGGGGTGACTTCCGTCACCCGGATCGACCGGGGCCTGTGTGCTTTCGAAAACACACGGCATAACGTGGAGACGTGAAGCGCATCTTCCGGCGGCGCCACGTCGAGGCCGTCTACACGCTGACCGACGCCCACCGGCCCATGTCGGAGGACATCGGCTATCGCGAGCGGCGCTATCTCATCACGATGGGCATCCGCGCCCTGTGTTTCCTGCTCAGCATCCTGTTCGCCGTGACCCTGCACGGATCCGGGCGGTGGCTGGCGATCGTGGCGCTGATCGGCGCGGTGGTGCTCCCGTACATTGCAGTGATCTTCGCCAACGGCGGCCGCGAGCCCGACAGCTCTGCCCGTTTTGCGCCGTATGAGCCGGAATCCCAGAGCCAAAAGCCAATTTCCGGGCCTCGGGATCAAATCGGCTCGTGACAATGTCTTGACTAACTCAGGGGGGGTTCGGTGTACGATTTGTACCGGCGCTCTGGTCCCCCGTCGGGGCGCCCTTGCCGGTGTTCCGGGCCCCCGTCGGAACACCGATGAACGCGACGCCGGGAGGATTGCCCCCGTATCCTCCCGGCGTCGCCCATCTTCTGGGTCGATGCGCTGACCTGCTGAAAACACTGCGGGCCCGGTCAGCCGACCGGGCCCGCAGTGTTGGTTCGCGTCGCTCAGGCGTCGCGGCGTTTCAGCAGTATCCCCGCCACCACCAGCAGGGCGGCGGTCCAGATGGCGAAGACCCCGTAGCCCTGCCAGGGCGTGAGCAGGTCGTTGGGGCCCTGGCGCGCATGGCCGATGAGCTGGCCGGCTTCGGACGGCAGGTACGCGTGGATGTGGTCGCCGAGCTTGCCGGGAAGCAGGGCGGCCAGCGGGGCGAGTACGAGCACGAACCCGATGACGCCCGTGATGCCCGCCGCGGTGTGCCGGATGATGGCGCCGAGCGACAGGGCGAACAGGCCGAGCATCGCCAGGTACAGCCCGCCGCCGATGACCGCGCGCAGGACGCCGGGGTCACCGAGCGCGACCGGGGCCTTGGAGTGCAGGATCGCGGCGCCGATGAAGAACGACGCGAACGAGACCGCGGTGCCGAGCACGAGGATCAGCACGGCGAAGACCACGGACTTGGCGGCGAGCATCGGCACCCGCTTCGGCACCGCCAGGAGACTGGCCCGGATCATGCCGGTGGAGTACTCCGAGGCGACGACCATCACGCCGAGTACACAGACCGTCAACTGACTGAGAAAGAACCCACTGCCCAGAATCGTGCTCGCGGGGTCGGCCACGACCGATGCCCGGTCGCCGCGATCCGCGTTGCTCCACTGCGAAACGGTCAGGCTCGTCAGCAGAGCGGTGAAGCCCAGATCCAAGACGATCAGCAGGATGAGGGACCAGACGGTCGATCGCACCGAGCGGATCTTGGTCCACTCGGCGAGCATGAGCCTGCCGAAACCCGCCTTTCGGATGTCGGGGGCGGCGGCGTCCGCGGTGGTCGTCGTCATCGGGGGTCCTCCTGCGGCTCCGCGGCCGGCATCTCCGGCATGGGTGTCCCGGGCTCCACCTGGGGCGCCTCCGGTGCCGTGCCTCCACCGCCGTACTCGACGCTGTCGCGCGTCAGCTCCATGAATGCCTCTTCCAGTGACCCGCGCTTCGGCGTGAGCTCGTGCAGGACGAGCCCGCCGGCGGCGGCGAGCTCGCCGATGCGGGCCGCCTCCATCTCCCGTACGGACAGCAGGCCGTCGTCGCCCAGCTCGGCCTTGCCGCCGTCCTCACCGATCGCGGCGGCGAGCCGCTCGGCGTCGGGGCTGCGCACGGCCACGATCTCTTCCGTGCTGCGCTCGATGAACTCCTCGGTGGAGCAGTCGGCGATCAGCTTGCCCTTGCCGATGACGATGAGATGGTCGGCGGTGACGGCCATCTCGTTCATGAGGTGGCTCGACACGAAGACGGTCCGGCCGTCCGCGGCCAGCCGCTTCATCAGCGTGCGGATCCAGACGATGCCCTCGGGGTCGAGGCCGTTGACCGGCTCGTCGAGGATGAGGACGTCGGGGTCGCCCAGGAGCGCGACCGCGATGCCCAGCCGCTGTCCCATGCCGAGCGAGAACCCGCCGGCGCGCTTCTTGGCCACCTCGTCCAGGCCGACCAGGCGGATGACCTCGTCGATCCGCTTCTTGCCGACACCCTGGGTCTGCGCGAGGCACAGCAGGTGGTTGTACGCGCTGCGGCCGGTGTGGATGGCCCGCGCCTCCAGCAGCGCGCCGACCGTCTGGAGCGGCCGGGGCAGGTCACGGTAGTGCTTGCCGTCGATCGTCGCGTCGCCGCGGTGGGGGCGGTCCAGCCCGAGGATGAGGCGCATCGTGGTCGACTTTCCCGCGCCGTTCGGGCCGAGGAAGCCGGTCACCCTGCCGGGTTCGACCGTGAAGGACAGGTCATCAACGGCGACTCTGTCGCCGTAACGCTTGGTGAGGTTCTTTGCCTCGATCATTCGCAGGTCCTGAGTTCGTTTGATGGCGGTGCGTGAGGACGATCACGCTAGTCGTCCGGACGACGTGGGGGATCCATCCTTAGGTTGATATGGAGCGCCACCTGGCTATGTTTCCTGCGCCATCCGGCGGTGTGCGCACATTTCAGCCCACGCCGAAAGTAGGTCGGGTGCCGTGCGTCGGTTCTTTGCGGGGGTTTCGGGGGTCCGGCGCTTCGAGTACGCGGCGGTGGCTTGCGGGCGCGGGGTCTCGCACCTTGGTCCTTGGGCGTCATCGTGATTTTCGCCGGTGTTGGCCCTGGTCAGGGGTTTCGTTGGCTGCGGTACGGTCTCCGCGGGTGGCTGCCTGCTCGGCCGGGCGTGGTGGGTCGCCGGGTCTGTTTCTCGGCTTACGCCGTCGGCCTGGCGGTGGAGCCAGGGGTTTGTCAAGGCTGTCAAGACGGGTCGACCGGGGTGTCGTTCGTGCGCGGCTGTAGGGGTATTTCCGGTTTCAGCGTCTTGGCGGCCTGCTTGGTGCGTATGTCCCGACCTGCACGATCTTGGGGAGGGCGGCCACATCCGGACAGTTGGGGTGCGGATCCGGTGCCGCTAATGTGCCGGCGGATTCCCCGCGTGCGTCGATTCGTATATCACGGGTCACGGCTTATCAACGGCAGCCTCTCGTACCTCCCGCAGACCGTCACCTTCGGACGGACCTCCGGGCGTCGACCAGCCGTGGCGTGTTGCCACCCCTGCATGGGTCGAGAGCACTTGCCCACCGAATTTGGCACACTCTGGCAGCCCCGCCTGAGGCCGCCGTGACCCGCCGGCGTTTCCTCGCCCGCGCTCACTCGTCCTGCCGTTGGCGCTCGTGGGTCTCGCGCTCCGGGGTGCGGTGTGCTCGGCGTACCAGCGGGCCGGGAGGGCGTTGTGCGCGGCGACGGCCCGGTCCGTACATGTGCGGCGATCGGACAGACTGGTGCCGTGACCACCGATGAGCCGCTCCAGTGTTCGGCCAAGGACTGCCGAGCCGACGCCCGCTGGGCCCTGCGCTGGAACAACCCGAAAATCCACGACCCTGACCGGCGCAAGGTCTGGCTGGCCTGCGACGAGCACCGGGAGTCCCTGACCGACTTCCTGTCCCGTAGAGGCTTCCACCGCGAAACCGTCCCGGTCGAGGAAGAGACCACGTAAGCCACACACCCCGATACCCGCCGGGACGGGTAGTCGCGTACAGGCCGGGTCCTGATCGGCGAAGAGCCTGACGTCGCACCGGACGGACAGGGCGGCCGAGCATCACGGGCCCACCGCCCGGACGACTCGCATGGACGCCCGCCATCGGCCAGCGCCGGCCGGCCACCCGAGATGGACAGGGCGTCGAGGCGAGCAGGGCGATGTAACGGTCGATTTACCAGGACGCCCGCGTGTTCGGACGGCTGGTCGCCTCCGGCCGGTCGACGGTGCGGGGCTCCGGCGGGAACGGCGCGGCCTGCTCGATCAGGCCCTGGCAGAACTCCGCCCGACGGGCGGCACCCGGAGGCCGACGGCCAAGCCGAGCGCCGACTGGCCCAGCAGCACGACCACGCGGTCGTGATGGCGGCCAGGTGAACGCGCACCGGCCACCACCCCACCCCGCCAACGACCAATCGACCACACACCCGCCACCACCCCACCCCGGTCCTTACGCCCCGGCGATGGCCAGGTGGTCGGGCGGCTGTTCCGTCCTCATCCGCGTCTGCCGGCCTTCGGGTCTGTCGGCGGGCTGTGTGTCGTTCGGGGACGGGGCGGGGATATTGCCCACGGGAAAGGCCGTCGTAGGTGGCAGGGGACGGCGTTCATGGCCGACCGTGGTCACGGCTGTCCAGGGGGCGCCGCCGTGGGTCGGCGGGGAGTGCGGCCGTTCGGGGACGCGGGCATGGCGGGACCCGGGGCTTCGGAAGCGTCGCAGCGGCCGACGGCGAGTACAGGTGTCGGGGGGCGCCGGCATGGCCGAGCGGCAAGCGCAGGTGTCGGGGGGCGGCACCGCGGCCCCACCGCAGGTGCCGCGGGCGGGGAGGCTCACCGCCGCCGTCATTCTGCTGGCGCTGGGTTCGGGGGCAGTGGACGCCTTCAGTTTCGTCGGGCTCGGCGCGGTCTTCGCGAGTGTGATGACGGGGAACCTCGTCCTGCTCGGCGTCGCCGTCGTTCACGCCCGGCCCGATCCGGCGCTCTCGGCCGCCTTCGCCATCGCGGCGTATGTCGCGGGCGTGTTAGGTGCCACCACCTGGTTCCGCCACACCGCCGCCGGGCATTCCCCGGCCGGGCGCGGGGGCGGGCCTCCCGGGAGTACGGCTCCCGGCCCGTTCCGGCGGACACCTCCCAGCTCCCCACGCCGCCGGTACCTCGGCCGCCCTGGAGCCACGCACCACACGCGGCTTGGCCTGCGCGTTGGCATGCGTCGGTGGCGCCTCCTCCGGCGAGCGCAACCCACCGCAGGCCGCAGATATCCCGGCCGCCCTGGAGCCACGCACCACACGCGGCTTGGCCTGCGCGGCGGCATGCGCCGGTGGCGCCTCCTCCGGCACGCGCAACCCACCGCAGGCCGCAGATATCCCGATGGCCCTGGACCCGCACGCCGTACCCGGCGCGGCCTGCCAGGCGGCCTGCGCCGCCGCACCTCCCAGCGACCACGCCCGGTCCCCGCACGCGACGGATATCCCGGTCGTCCCGAACCCACGCGCCGCGGACCGCGCGACGGCCTGCGCGGGCGCCGTACCCCGCGGCGAGCAGACCCCGCCTCCGCACGCCGCAGATATCCCGGCCGCCTCGGACCGGCGCGCGGCGGACTGCCCGGCCCGCGCGCCGGCCGACGCCAGCGCCGCATCCCCCAGAAACCACACCCCACCTCCGCACGCCGCAAGTACCTCGGCCGTCCTGCACCCGCACGGGCCCGCACCCGGCGGCCCGGCCCGCCCACCGGTCTGCGCCGCCGACTCCCCCGGCGAGCACGCCCCGCACCCGCACGCCGCAGGTACCCCGGTCGCCCCGGCCCCGTGCGCCGCGGACTGCCCCGCCGCACCAGCCCCGGCCCGCCTACCGGTCTGCGCCGGGGAGCACAGGCCACCGCACGCCGCAGACACCTCGGTCGTCCTGCACACTCGCGCCGTAGCCTGCAGCCCGGTTCGGCCGGCCTGCGCCGCCGACTCCCCCGGCGAGGACGCCCCGCACCCGCACGCCGCAGGCATGCCGGCCGCCCCGGGCCCGCACGCCGCGGACTGCCCCGCCGCGCCAGGCCCGGCCCGCCCACCAGTCTGCGCCGGGACTCACAGGCCGCCCCCTCACGCCGCAAGATGCCCCGCCGTGCGTGGTCTGGGCGGACCGCGCGGGCACGGCGTGGATCCCGCGGGTGGACACGCGCCGCCCCTACGCGCCGGGGCCTGCCTCGTCTCCGCCGGCCCGCGCGGGCACGGCACCAATCGCGGTGGGCGCGGGCCGCACGAACGCGCCGTGGACTGCCCGGCCGCCCGTGGCCCATCCGTCCGGTGGACACGCGTCGCGGCCCACGGCCCATCCGCCCGGTCGGCACACGTCGGCGCCCACTGCCCATCCGCCCGGTCGGCACACGTCGGCGCTCACTGCCCATCCGCCCGGTCGGCACACGTCGGCGCTCACTGCCCATCCGCCCGGTCGGCACACGTCGGCGTGGGCGGTCCCTCCGTCCCGTGGGCACGCAACGTGGGCTTCTCCGGTGGGCACATCTCGCCCGAGCGCGCCGTGGCCACGCCGAGAACCGGCTCTCACCTGCGCGCGGGCGGCGTGGGACGGGCGGTCGCTTCGGATGGCGCGGCCCCATGGCTCCGCGCGAGAGCGGGAGCGACGGCGAACAGTGGACCGGCCGCGTACACCGGGTGCTCGTGCTCGTGCCGTTCGCGCAGGCGCTCGTGCTCGTCGGGTGGCTCGGTACCGGTGGACACCCGGACGGGACGGCCCAGATCCTCCTGCTCGTCCCGTCCGCGTTCGCCATGGGAGTGCAGAGCGCCGGGGTGAACACGCTCCCCCTCGCCGGGGCCGCCACCACCTACCTCACCGGCACGCTCACGGCCCTGACCACGGAACTCGCCACCAGTGGCGTGCCCTCGACCATGCGCCGCCGCTTCGCCGTGCTGGCGGCCGCGCTCGCCGGGGCCGGGCTGGACGCGGTGCTGCTCACCTGGGCCCGGCCGGCCGCGCCGGCGCTGCCGCTCGCCGCCACACTCGCGGTCGTCCTCCTGGTCGGCCGCCGCTGACCAGACCCCGGAAAAGAAACCGCCGCCCTCAAGGAGGACGGCGGCCCGGGCGGAAGGATCAGGAACGCGCCAGATCCGCCGGCAGGCGTTCGAGCAGGGACTTGAGGTCGTCGGCGTGCTCCTCCTCGTCGGCGAGGAGTTCTTCGAAGAGCCGCCGCGTCGTGGGGTCACCGTCGCCGATCCACTGGGCGATCTCGGTGTAGGAGGCGATCGCGATGCGCTCGGCGACCAGGTCCTCCCTGATCATCTCGACCAGGTCCGAGCTGGCGTTGTACTCGGTGTGGGACCGGCTCGACAGCCGTGCCGGGTCGAAGTCGGGGGAACCGCCCAGCTGGGCGATGCGCTCGGCCAGCAGGTCGGCGTGGCGCTGCTCGTCGGCGGCGTGTTCGAGGAACTCGGCCGCCACCGACTCTGAATGGATGCCGGTCGCCGTGTAGTAGTGCCGCTTGTACCGCAGCACACAGACGATCTCGGTGGCGAGCGCCTCGTTGCACACCTCGATGACGCGTTTCAGGTCGGCGCCGTACGCCTCGGTGACCGGCCCCTTGTCGATCTCCGCCCGCGCACGCTCCCTCAGCGTCTTGATATCGGTCAGGAAATCGGCCATGCCAGCCTCCGTGATCGTTGGTGTGTCTCGACTGGCCCTACCTACCACGTCATCGGACGACTACACATGATGACCGGCCGGGATTTACTCAGCCTTCGGAGGCCGGTCGTTCCACCCCTCGGCCATCTCGGTGATCCGGGCGGCGGCGTCGCGTACGGGCGTGCCCCGCCCGACGGCCAGGCCCATGAGGTAGGCGGTCAGGGGTGCGGCCGGCCTCGCCACTCCGTGCGCGACGTCGCGTGCCACGTCGAGGATCAGATCGCGGTGCATGTCGCCGGGCTCGAGGCCGAGCTCCTCACAGGTCGCCTGTATCCACTCGTCAAGCACTGTTCTCCTCGATCATCCGGGACGCCGCCTCGACGTCGGAAGGTGTGTCGCAGTCGTACCAGGGCCGCCCCGGCGCCGCCACGCGCACCGGCCCGAGCGGGTCCATCAGACCACGGAGGGAGTCGCCGTGATGGCGGGCGAGGGCGCCGGCCAGGGCGGCCGTACTCCACACACCCGCCAGCCACTGGGATCGCCCGTCCGCGTCGACGAGCACGGCTCCGGCCCGCCCGTACGCCGAACGCCGAAGCTCATCGACGTGCTCGGCCCGCAGGAACGGCAGGTCGGCGGCGAGCACCGCGACCCATGGCGCACGTACGAGGGCCAGGCCGGCGCGCAGCGCGGGAACCGGGCCTCCGCCGGGCGGATCCTCCCGTACGGTGACCGCCCGCGGGAGTTCGGGGCGTTCGGGGCCGACGAGCACCAGCCGTCCCGCGCCGGCCACCGCCGCACCGACCCAGGCCACCAGCGGCCGTCCGCCGACCAGAAGGCCTGGTTTGTCGGCGCCGCGCAGACGCCGGGCTCCCCCGCCGGCGAGCACCACGGCGTCGTAGGCCTCACTGCTCGTCATGAGAGCTCTTGGTGTTCTCCCGCTCGTACGCGCTGAGGTTCTGTTCGAGGGACTTCATCAGCTCCCACACCTGGCCGGGCGGGATGCGGACGCGAGCCACGACGCGAGCCGGGACGTGGAGGTACGGGGTGCCGCTCTCGGGATCCTCTTCGACCTCGGGCGGGCGTACCTCGGTGGAGAAGTCGATCACGAAGGAGTCCTGGGTGCGCCAGACGGAGGCGAAGCTCGCGTGCACTCCCACCTCGTGGTCCGGTGGGACCGTGATCTCGACCCGGTGTTCCTGCGGCTGCTCCGTCACGCCGTCCTTTCTACCCCCCGATGGCGGACATCGGACGTGTCGGCTGCAGGAAAGTCGGATCATCGATGCCGTGCCCGGGGCGCTTGCCGGCCACGGCGGCGAGCCAGCGCTCGACGAGATCGTCGTCGGAGGCGCCCGTACGCAGCGCGGCACGCAGGTCGGACTCCTCCCGCGCGAACAGGCAGTTGCGGACCTGACCGTCGGCGGTGAGCCGTACGCGGTCGCACGCGCCGCAGAAGGGCCTGGTCACCGAGGCGATGACGCCGACCTTGGCCGGGCCGCCGTCGACGAGGAACGTCTCGGCGGGCGCGCTCCCCCGAGCCTCGTCGGGCTCCGGGGCCAGGTCGAAGGCGGCCGACAGGCGCTGAAGGATCTCGTCGGCGGTGACCATGCCCTCGCGGGTCCAGCCGTGCTGGGCGTCCAGCGGCATCTGCTCGATGAAGCGGAGCTCGTACCCCTGGTCGAGGCAGTAGCGCAGCAGCGCGACGGCGTCGTGGTCGTTGACGTCGCGCATGAGGACGGTGTTGACCTTGACGGGGCTCATGCCCGCGCGCTCGGCGGCGGCCAGCCCGTCGAGGACGTCGGAGAGGCGGTCACGATGGGCGAGCCGCTTGAACGTCTCGCGGTCGAGCGTGTCCAGGGAGACGTTGACCCGGCTGAGCCCGGCCTCGGCCAGCGGAGCCGCGAGCCGCGCCAGCCCGATGCCGTTGGTGGTCAGCGACACCTCCGCACCCAGGGCGGCCGTCTCGGCGACGATCCCGGTGAGGTTACGGCGCAGCAGCGGCTCGCCGCCGGTGTAGCGCACCTCGGTGATGCCGAGCCGCTCGACGCCGATGCTCACGAGCCGGATCACCTCGTCATCGGTGAGCAGCTCGGGCTTTGGCAGCCAGTCCAGGCCTTCGGGCGGCATGCAGTAAGTGCACCGGAGGTTACAGCGGTCGGTGAGGGAGACCCGGAGGTCGGTCGCGACCCGGCCGAAACCGTCAACGAGCAAAGGAAGTGCCCCTTAAGTAGCTGCCGATCTTTCCAGCCTATGACCTGTATACAACCCGGCACCGACATCTGGTGTTCCAGCCCGCCCGGCCCGATCATGAGGGGTCATGGAATGGGAGTTCAACGGCGAACGCGAAAAGATCACCACTCACGTCTGGCCGGCCGAGGAACCGCGCTGGATCGCGCTGCTGGCGCACGGGTACGGCGAGCACATCGGACGCTATGAGCACGTCGCGGACACGCTGCTCCGGCACGGTGCGGTCGTGTACGGGCCCGACCACATGGGCCACGGCAGGTCAGGCGGCGAGCGCGTGCTGGTCCACGACTTCGAGGAGGTCGTCACCGACCTGCACACCGTCGAGGACCGTGCGCGTACGGACCATCCCGGACTGCCCGTCGTCCTGATCGGCCACTCCATGGGCGGGATGATCGCGGCCCGGTACGCACAGCGGTACGGCACCGGACTCACCGCCCTCGTGCTGTCCGGGCCGGTACTCGGCAGGTGGGGTCCGATCAAGATGCTGCTCGAGCTCGAAGAGATTCCGGACATCCCCATCGACATCGCGACGCTGTCGCGGGACCTGCCGGTCGGCGAGGCGTACGCGGCCGACCCACTGGTGTGGCACGGCCCGTTCAAGCGCGCGACGGTCGAGGCGTTCGACCGCTGCATGGCCACGATCTCCGCGGCCGGCCGGCTCGGCGCACTGCCGACACTGTGGGTGCACGGCGAGGCCGACGAACTCGTCCCACTGGACGCGACGCGCGGCGGCATCGCCGAGATCCGCGGCGAGGACCTGACCGAGATCATCTACCCGGGCGCGCGGCACGAGGTCTTCAACGAGACCAACAAGGACGAGGTCCTGGCCGACGTCACCGGCTTCATCGCCCGCCACGTGGAAAGCTGAACACCCGCGACATGAAGCCGCCTTGCCGATCGACACGCCGTCCGCGGCGGTGTTCGAAGAAGGGGTGGCCGTAGTCACCTACGCCGCGAGGACTCTTCCCGCCGACACCCGGGACGCGCTGGTCTCCGCGATCTCGGCTGCGATGGGGGAACCCTCCGACCTGGCGTTCACTGTGTCGTCACCTACCCGTCGACCGGTTCCGCGCCGGACAGGGCTCAGGTCACTTCGGATGGCCGATCCACCCGATGTCCGATATGTGACATAGACAAGGTTTATGTCAGTTTTAGCAGGTCGGTCCTGGTAGCCTCGCGCTTCGCGTGTGCCGTGCCGTGCGATGCGGGCTCGCCCCCCTGCCGGATGCCCCCTGAGGAGAGACCGTGCCCAACGGGTTGTTCGAGGTCCCCGCCGTCCTGCTCATGCGAAGCGTGGCCGTCACCGCCGACGTCCGACCGCTCATCGGTGTCGCCGCCGCCGTCCTGGCCGCCATTCTGGCCGCCTACGCGAGCTGGCACGTCACGGACCGCATCATGTCCTGGTGGCAGCGCGCCGACCAGGACGAGCTCTGACATAAGCCCAGGACGACGGTGTTGCCCCGCCACCGGCTCGCAGGCCGGCGGCGGGGCAACGCCGCTGAGACGGAACACGACACCGGCTCGCGCCGGCAGAGCCTCCCCAGCACGGGGTAGCCCCTGGCTAGCCCTTGACGCAGATCAGCTGGCGCAGGTGGGCGACGACCTCGACGAGGTCGGTCTGCGCCTCGATCACCGATTCGATGTCCTTGTACGCGCCCGGGATCTCGTCGATGACGCCCGGGTCCTTGCGGCACTCGACGCCCCGGGTCTGCTCGATGAGGTCATCGACGGTGAAGGACTTCTTGGCCTTCGAACGGCTCATCTTCCGGCCCGCGCCGTGGGACGCCGAGTTGAACGCGCTCTCGTTGCCAAGGCCGCGGACGATGTAGGTCCCCGTCGCCATCGAGCCCGGGATGATGCCGAGGTCGCCCTCGCCCGCGCGGATCGCGCCCTTGCGGGTGATGAGCAGCTCGACGCCGTCGTAGGTCTCCTCCGCCACGTAGTTGTGGTGGCAGGAGATGACGTCCTCCCAGCGGACCCGCTTGCCGGTGAAGAACCGTGAGACGACGTTCTGCGTCAGGGCCATCATCACGGCGCGGTTGCGCCGCGCGTAGTCCTGCGCCCAGAACAGGTCCCGGCGGTACTCCTCCATCTTGCGCGTGCCGTTGACGAACACGGCCAGGTCGCGGTCGGGCAGGTCCTGGTTGTGCGGCAGCCGCATCGCGGCCTCGATGTGGTGCTCGGCGAGTTCCTTGCCGATGTTGCGCGAGCCCGAGTGCAGCACGAGCCAGACCGTGCCGTCCACGTCCGCGCACAGCTCCAGGAAGTGGTTGCCCGAGCCCAGGGTGCCCAGCTGCGACGTCGCACGGCCACGGCGGGAACGGGCGACCGGCGCCAGCTCGTCGTAGGCCTTCCAGAACTCGTACCAGCCGCGTTCCTTCAGCCCCGGTACGGCCGACGGGTCGACCGCGGTCTTGTGCGCGCCGCGTCCGACCGGCACCGCCTTCTCGATCTTGGCGCGCAGGCGGCTCAGGTCGTCGGGCAGGTCGTCGACGGTGAGACTGGACCTGACCGCGGTCATCCCGCAGCCGATGTCCACGCCGACCGCGGCCGGAGCGACGGCGTCCCGCATCGCGATGACCGAGCCGACCGTCGCGCCCTTGCCGTAGTGCACGTCCGGCATGACCGCGACTCCGTGCACCCAGGGCAGGTTCGAGACGTTGCGGAGCTGGTCGAGCGCGCCCGACTCGACGTCGGCGGGGTCGGCCCACATCCGGATCGGAATGTGACCGCCTCGCATTGTGTACGGCATCACCATCTCCTCTCCAGACGTCCGGTGTGCCGTGACTATGACGCCAGAAGATGATCACCGGTTTCAACCGGTTTTCCGGGCAGAACACCCGATAATTCGCATTCCACCAGGTCAGGCGGCTACCCCGCCGCGAGCACGGCGACGAGCCGCGCCGTGTCCTGCTCGTCCAGGACGATCCCGAACACCTCTTCCAGCACCTTCGGCACCTCGCCCGGTTCGAGCCGTACGGTCTCGTCGGTCCCGTCCACCCGGGTCGAGGTGAGGGTCGTGCCGTCCAGTGCGTAACGGATCTCGGGCCGTACGCACTGGGCGATCAGCCGCCCGACGAACGGCGACCGGGGATGCGTGGAGACGTAGTGGTCGAACACGACGTAGTCGATGGCGTAACGCGGGTCGAGCGTGAAGGAGTGCAGGTCGAGCGGGCCCGCGTACAGCAGCCACCCCTCGACGCCGCGCTCCAGCCGGAACGCCCACCTGTCCCGCGTCGTCCCGGCGCCGTCGGCGAGCTCGATCGGCTCCAGCTGGCCGTGCCCGAAGCCCACGTCGCAGATCCAGTCCCCGCCGTCCTCGGCCGCCACGCGCAGCAGCGCGTGTGTGGCCGGCCGCAGCGCACCCGAGCCCATCCGGACCCGCGCCGACAGCCCGGTCACGCCGAAGCCCAGGCGTTCCAGCACCGCCGCGAACAACGTGACGTGTTCGAAGCAGTAGCCGCCGCGCGACGCGCGGACCATCTTGGCCTGGAGGTCCTCGACGCCCAGCAGGATGGGGCGGCCCAGCACGATCTCCAGGTTCTCGAACGGGATCGCCAGGGCGTGGGCGCGCATCAGGACCCGCAGGGTCCCCACGGTCGGCGGAAGCTCCCCCTCGACCCCGATCCGGGCCAGGTAGGCGTCCAGATCCAGCAGGTCTCCGTGCCAGCCGTACGCGGGATCGTCCGGGCTCATGGAATCAACCTAGAACCTCGACCCCGCTCGAGGTCAACGTGGCCTGCGGCCACGGGGCCGCAGGTGGACGCCGGGCAGCGCGGGGGCGGGGATGCGCTCGTCGCCGTGCCCGGCGACCTTCCCGAACCGGGCGTCGCCGCGCTCCCAGTCGGCGCGGGCGGCCGCGACCTCCTCATGGCTGCGCCCGACGAAGTTCCACCACATGACGAGCTCGTCGGGGAACGGCTCGCCGCCGAGCAGGAGGGCGCGTGCGCCGCCGGGCGCGGACACCGGCAGGGTGTCGCGTCCGGTGCCGAGGTAGACCAGCGGTCCGGCCGCGACCGTGGTGCCGCCCACCTCTACCTCGCCCTCGACGACCAGCAGGGCATGCTCGAAGCCGGGGCGCAGCGGAATGCCCGCCACCGCGCCGGCGGCGATCTCCAGGTCGGCGCCGACCAGCGGTGTGTGCACGGTCGCGGGCGACACGGCGTCCCCCAGCGTCCCGACGATGACGGTCGCCCGTACGCCGCCGTGCTCGTAGATCGGCAGCTCGGTGTGCTGCTCGAAGGCGGGCTCGATGCCGGCCCGGTCCGCCGGCAGTGCCAGCCACAGCTGGAAGGCGTGCAGCAGCGGCGCGTCGCCGATCGACAGCTCCGAGTGCGCCACGCCGTGGCCCGCGGTCATGAGGTTCAGCTGGCCGGGGCGTACGAGTACGTCGCTGCCGAGGCTGTCGCGATGCCGGATCTCACCCCGCAGTGGCCACGTGACCGTCTGCAGGCCGGTATGCGGATGCGGCAGCACGCGCATGTCGGTACGTTGTGGGCCGAACTGGTCCAGGAAACACCAGCCGCCGACGGTGGGCAGCGACCGGTGCGGGAGCACGCGGTCGACGCGCATGTCGCGGATGCCACCGAGCGGGACCCGCCGGGACTCGAAGACCTCCACCACCGCGCCGTCACCGGCCACCGCGTGGGTCTCCGTCACCGCGGGCCGTGCGTCGAGGTCGCTCATTCGGCCACCTGGGGGCTGCGCACGTGGTCCTGGTACTCGGGGTGCCTCTTCAGGTACGAGGCGATGAACGGGCACAGCGGGACGATCACCCGGTCACGGCGCACCACGTCGTCGAGAGCCGCCGCGGCCAGTGCCTTGGCGATGCCCCTGCCCTCGTAGTCCGGCTCCACCTCGGTGTGGGTGAAGATCGTGCGGTCACCACGCTCGCGGTAGACGGCGATCGCGGCGAGGTCGTCTCCGACCCACGCCTCGTACCGCTTCTCCTCGTCGTTGCGTACCACCTTCGGCGGCGCGTGCTCCTCGGCCATTCTCATCTCCCTGCGCTGTTCAGCGGTCGTCCGCGCCGCCCCTGGCGAGGGTACGGCGGGCATCGTCCACCCGGGTCGTGAGCCCCTGGCGATCGAGATGTTCGAGCAGCGGGACGGCGACGCGGCGGCTGGTGTCGAGTGCCCGGCGTGCCTCGCTGACGGTGAACGGCTGCGGCACCGAGGCGAGGACACGTGCCGCCTCGGCGTCGGCGCCGGGGAGCAGCACGATCCCCTCGGCCACCCTGAGCAGCGCGCCGGCGCGTACGGCCGCGCCCAGCGCACGCCCGGTGAGTCCCAGCTCGGCGAGCCGGCCGGACTCCGGCGCACGGAACGGGCTCCGGTCCAGGTCGGCGCGGAGCAGCCGTAGCGCCTCGGCGATCGCGGGCGGCAGGCCGGCGGCGGCGGACGCGTGCACCCGGCCGGACTCGAGCCGCAGCGGTGGCCGTGCCAGCGCGTCGACCAGGCGCCGGTCGGGCAGGTCCAGCAGGGACCGGGCGGCCTCGACCGGCAGGCCGGGATCGAGCGGGTCGGCGGCGGCGTGCCGGGCGACCTCCTCGGCCAGCCGGCGGCGCAGGGACTCCCAGTGCGCCGGGTCGGCGAGCCAGTCGGCCGCCACCGGCTCGCCCTCCGGGGCGACGCCCATCGCGACGAGGTCGGGCCGGCGGATCAGGCCGTGCCGCCGGACCAGCTCGGCGGCGGACGGGACGCCGGCGGCGAGCTCGTCCGCTCGGGCGGCGGCCGCGCCGCGCCGCCGCAGGGCCGGCGGGCGCACGTCGAGCACGTCGGCGCCGGCGACCCGGCGGGCACCGGGGTCGCGCAGCAGCAGCCGGTCGCCGATGTGCAGCGGCAGCGGACGGGCGAGCGTGAGGCGTGCCGCGTCCTCGCCGAGCGGGCGCAGGCGTACCGGCACGGCGGCGGACCCGATGTGCAGGACCGGCTCGCGGGGCAGCCGGTCCACGCCCTCGACGCGTACGTCGATGACATCGGTGACGGTCCATTCGCTGCCGGTGAGGGCCATGCCACGGGAGACGTCGTCGCGTTCGACGCCGCGCAGGTTGATCGCGACCCGGGCGACGCCGGTCACCTCACGGGTGGTCTCCTTCAGCGTCTGCAGGGAACGTACGCGCACCGGCCTGCCCTCCAGGAGCAGCTCACCCCCGGAGCGCAGGCTGCCGGCGGGCAGCGTGCCGGTGACGACCGTGCCGCTGCCCTTGATCGTGAACGCCCGGTCGATCCAGATCCGCACCGGCGCGCGAGGGTCCGGCGCCGGCAGGCGGGCGGCCAGGTCGCCGAGGGCGGTCCGCAGCTCCGGCAGCCCCTGGCCGGTCGCGCCGCTGACCGCGATCGCGTGGACGTCGCCGAGGGTGGTCCGGGCGATCTCCGCTCGCGCCTGGGCCAGCGCGGCGGCAGGGTCGGCGCGGTCCGAACGCGTGACGACGAGCAGGCCGTGGCGCACCCGGAGCGCGTCGACGGCGGCGAGGTGCTCGGCGGACTGCGGCATCCAGCCCTCGTCCGCCGCCACGACGATCATGACCGCGGGCACCGGGCCGACGCCGGCGAGCATGTTGGTCACGAAGCGTTCGTGCCCGGGGACGTCCACGAACGCGAGCCGCTCCCCCGAGTCCAGCGTCATCCAGGCGAAGCCCAGGTCGATGGTCATGCCCCGCCGCCGCTCCTCGGCCCAGCGGTCCGGCTCCATGCCGGTGAGCGCGCGGACGAGCGTCGACTTTCCGTGGTCGACGTGGCCCGCGGTGGCGATCACATGCACTGGAGGGATTCCCGTATCCGCGCGGCGAGCACCGTCACACCGAGATCCGCCGGGATCCCGCGCAGGTCCAGGAGCAGGCGGCCGGACTCGACGCGGCCCACGATGCCGGCGCGGCGCAGGGGCACGGCACAGGTCTCCGGCAGGCCGACGGCCACGCTGGGCAGCTCGACCCCCGGTGCTCCGCCGCCGCCGACCCGGGCGACGGAGTCGACCACCACGGCGTCGTAGCCGGTCAGCTCCTTGGCCAGGAGCACGGCACGCTCGCGGAGCGAGGCGAGGCCGGCGTGCAGCGCCTGGGCGGTCGGTGGCTCCGGTCCGCGCAGGGACGCCTCCAGCGCGGCGAGCGTGAGCTTGTCGACCCGCAGCGCGCGGGCGAGCGGGTGGCGGCGCAGGCGTTCGACCAGCTCGGACCGGCCGAGCAGCAGCCCCGCCTGAGGGCCGCCCAGCAGCTTGTCGCCGCTGGCGGTGACCAGGTCGGCGCCCTCGGCGAGCACGGTCGCGGCGTCGGGCTCGCCGGGCAGCACCGGCTCGGGCGCGAGCAGGCCGGAACCGATGTCGGCGACGACCGGCACGCCCAGGCCGGTCAGGTCGCGTACGGCGGCCTCGGCGGTGAACCCCTCGATGCGGAAGTTGGAGGGATGCACCTTGAGCACGAAGCCGGTCTCCGGCCCGATCGCGTCGGCGTAGTCGGCGGCGGTGGTGCGGTTGGTGGTGCCGACCTCGCGCAGGCGCGCACCGGTCGAGGCGAGCAGCGCCGGCAGCCGGAAACCGTCGCCGATCTCCACCATCTCGCCGCGGCTGATCACGATCTCGCGGCCCTGCGCGAGGACCGTGGCGGCGAGTACCAGGGCCGCGGCGTTGTTGTTCACCACGTGCACCGCCTCGGCCGCCGGGCACGCCTCGGCGAGGGCGGCCAGCGTGCCGCGTCCGCGCCGGTCGCGGCGCCCGGTGGCCAGGTCGAACTCCACGTCCGTGCATCCCGCGGCGGCCGACACGGCCTCCCGCGCGGCGGCCGACAGGGGCGCACGACCGAGGTTGGTGTGCAGCAGCACTCCGGTCGCGTTGACGACCGGCCGGAGACTCGCGGCGGTCGCGGGCAGCGCCGCCACGGCGGCGTCCGCCACCCGCTCGGCGGCGATCTCCCCCGACCGGGCACGCTCCTGCGCGCCGGTGACGGCCGCCTTGACGATGCCGCGCCCCAGCCGGTCCGCCGCGGCGGCGAGCCGCGGGTCGGCGAGCACGGCGTCGGTACGCGGCACTCGGCGTCGGGAGTCCATGTCAGAAACCTATGACCGCGGCACGGCCGACGCCACGCCAGGGCGTGTCCCGACAGATGCCCGTCCTGCTACGCGGCGCCCGGACGACGCCTCGCCGCGGTTGTCGCCGGCCGGTTCCCTCCTCCGCCTTGCGACGCGCCGCCTGGACACCGCTCGCTACGCACGCCATCCGTCGGACACGCCCCAGCCCGGCGTTTCCGTGCCCCTGAAAGGATCAGCGGATGTGACACTCCTGCTGAACCGCACCGATCTGGAAGGGCTCCTGGACCCGGACGCGTGCCTGGACGCACTCCGTGCCGGGTTCCTCCTGCCGCCCGGCGGCGTACTCCCCCGGCGAGTACGCACCGGCCTGCCCGGACCCGGCACCGCGGCGGCTTTGCTGCCCGGGCTGGCCGACGGCGTGCCGGCGTACACGGTCAAGGTCAACGCCAAGTTCCCCGGCGCGTACCCGGCCCTGCGCGGGGTGGTCTGCCTGCACGACCTCGCCACCGGCGAGCTGCTCGCGCTGCTGGACTCGGCGACCGTCACCGCCTGGCGTACCGGCCTCGCGGCGGCCCTGGGCACGCACGCGCTCGCACGGACCGGCGCCGGCACGGTGGCGGTGATCGGTGCGGGCGCGCAGGCCGACCTGGTGGTCACGGGCCTGCGCCGCCTCCGGCCGGTGCGCGAGCTCCTGGTGACCGACCTGGACCCGGTGCGTGCGGCGGAGTTCGCCGCGCGGCACGGCGGGCGCGCCGTACCGCGGGAGGAGATCGGACCGGCGGACATCGTCGTGGCCGCCACGTGGGCACGAGAACCGGTCCTGCACGACGTGGCACCGGGTACGCACGTGACCTCGCTCGGCGCGGACGAGCCCGGCAAGGCCGAGCTGGCCCCGGGATTGCTGCGCGCGAGCCGTACCTTCGTCGACGACCTCGACCTGGCCGAGGAGATGGGCGCGCTCGGCAACGCGGGCCTCACCCGCGAGCACGCCGCCGGGACGATCGCCGAGGTGCTCGGCGGCGCGGCCGGCCGTACCCGCGACGCGGAGGTGACCGTGTACGCCCCGGTCGGACTGCCCTGGCAGGACCTCGTGCTCAGCTGGGTCGCCTACCGGGCCGCGGGCACGGGAACGCGCTTTGACTTCCTGGCCTGAACCGGCCACTCAGCGGCCGAGCAGGCCCTCGTCGTCGGCGTGCCGGAGGAAGTCGTCGACCATGCGATGGCAGAGCACGGCCAGGCGATGGCGATCCTCGTCCGACCACCCGGCCAGGGCCGCGGCCATCTGGCGGCGGCCCACGGCGCGTACGCACTCCACGGTCTCGGCGCCCTTGGTGGTGATGCGCACGCGCTGCGCACGCCCGTCGTCGGGGTCCGGGACCCGTTCGACGAAGCCGGCGCGTTCGAGCCGCTGGACCTGCCGGGTCACGTGCGGCGCCTCGACGGCGAGGCGGTCGGCCAGCGCTCCCAGGCGTACGGGTTCGGGCGCGTCGGCCAGCACGCGCAGCAGCGGGGTGCTCGCCCGGTCGACGGCGACCCCGGCCTCGACGATCGTCTGGTCGTGCTGCTTGGCCCGCGTCAGGAGGTGGGAGATCCGCATGAGAGCCCGTTCCAGCTCGACCATGTCCTCGGGATTGTCCTCGGAATAGGCCATACGTCTGACTATATGCTTACTTAAGTTAAGTAAGTATAAGATCGCCCGAGACCCTCCACCCTTCGAGGAGAGCCCCGATGGTCGATGTCGCCACCACACCGCGCCCGAGCAGCACGCCCACCCATACCGGGCTGACGCTGCTGGCCCTGTCCGTGTCCGGCATGGTGGTGTCCGTACAGCAGACTCTGGTGCTGCCGCTGCTCCCCCAGCTGATGCGGCACTTCAACACCTCGGTCGCCTCGGTCACCTGGGTGTTCACCGCGTCGCTGCTGGCCGGCGCGGTCGCCACTCCCCTGCTGGCACGGCTCGGGGACATGTACGGCAAGAAGAACCTCATCCTCGTCACGATGGTCCTGCTGCTGGCCGGCTCGATCGTGTGCGCGCTGTCCGGTTCGCTCGGCGTGCTCATCGTCGGCCGCGCCCTGCAGGGCACCTCGTCGGCGCTGATCCCGCTCGCCATCGGCATGATCCGCGACAGCTTCCCGCGCGAGAAGGTGACCTCGGGTATCGGCATCGTCTCCGCCACGATGGGCGTCGGCGGCAGCATGGGCATGATCGTGACGGGTCTGATCGCCGACCACATCGACAGCTACCGGCCCGAGTTCTGGATCGCCGCGGCGCTCGCCGCCGCGGGCCTGGTGATGGTGGCGGTGTCCGCCCGCGACGTCGGCGTCCGCACGGGCGGCCGTCCCGACTACGCCGGCGCGACGCTCCTGGCCGGGCTGCTGGTGTGCCTGCTGCTGGCGATCAGCGAGGGCAACGCCTGGGGCTGGGCGTCGGGCGGCGTGCTCGCGCTGTTCGCCGGCACGGTCGTGCTCACCGTCACGTGGGTCCTCGTCGAGCTCCGGGTGGCCCAGCCGCTCGTACGGCTGGGCCTGCTCGTCGGCCGTCAGTCGCTGTCGGCGAACTTCGCCTCGCTGCTGCTGGGCTTCTCGATGTATGCCGCGTTCACGCTGATCGCCACGTTCGTGCAGACGCCGAAGTCGGTCGGGTACGGCCTCGGCGGCAACGTCCTGGACGTCGGCCTGTACATGCTGCCCAGCACGGTCACGATGCTGGTGTTCTCCGCGCTGGCCGGGCGCATCGCCGGGCGCATCGGCGCCGCGTACTCCATGGCCATCGGCTCGGTGTTCGCCGGGCTCAGCTACATGTGGCTCGCGCTCTCGCACTCGCACGTGTACGACATGCTGGGCTTCAGCGCCGTCCAGGGCATCGGCTTCGGCATCGCGTACGCCGCGCTCGGCACGCTGGCCGTGCAGCACGTGCCGATGGACCAGAGCGGCATCGCCAGCGGCGTCAACTCCCTCGTACGCACCGCGGGCGGCAGTGTGTCCGGCGCGGTCATCGCCGCCGTGCTCACCGGCGAGACGATCCGCGGGCTGCCCGGCGTGCCCACGCTGCACGCCTACGTGCTGTGCTTCGTGGTCGTCGCCATCGGCGCGTGGCTCGCCGCGGGGGTCGCGGTCGTGCACGGCCTGCGGCACCCGGCGCACACCGACCGCATCGAAGCGCTCCAGACGTCTTGACGTAGGGGCGCCCGCGCTCGCCATAGTGGAACTTCCCCTCTGGCGGAGGTGCACATGGGCCCCTACGCGGCCGCGTACGAACGCAGTCTCGGTGATCCGGCACGGTTCTGGGCGGAGGCCGCTCGTGACATCCGCTGGCGTACGCCGCCAGAGCGGGTCCTCGACGACGGCGCCGCGCCCTTCTACCGGTGGTTCACCGGGGGTGAGCTCAACACCTGCGAGAACGCCCTCGACCGGCACGTGGAGCAGGGCCGGGCCGACCAGCTCGCGCTGATCTACGACAGCCCGGTGACCGGAACGCAGGCCCGCTTCACGTACCGGGAGCTGCGCGACGAGACGGCACGCTTCGCCGGGGTGCTGCGCGGTCTCGGCGTCGAGCGCGGCGACCGCGTCATCCTGTACCTGCCGATGATCCCGCAGACGGTGGTGGCGATGCTCGCCTGCGCGCGCATCGGTGCCGTGCACTCGGTGGTGTTCGGCGGCTTCTCACCGCGCGAGCTGGCCGTCCGCATCGACGACGCGCAGCCCAAGGTGGTCGTCTCCGCCTCGTGCGGCATCGAGGGCAGCCGGGTCATCGAGTACAAACCACTGCTCGACGAGGCGCTCGAACGCGCCACGCACAAGGTGGGCGACTGCGTGATCGTGCAGCGCCCCCAGGCGCACGCCACGCTGGTGAGCGGCCGCGACGTCGACTGGGACCATGCCATGGCGGACGCGCGGCCGACCGAGTGCGTGCCGGTGGCGGCGACCGACCCGCTGTACATCCTCTACACCTCGGGTACGACCGGACGGCCCAAGGGCGTCGTACGCGACAACGGCGGGCACGCGGTCGCCCTGCGCTGGTCGATGACGAACGTCTACGGCGTCTCGGCCGGTGAGGTGTTCTGGGCGGCGTCGGACGTGGGGTGGGTGGTCGGGCACTCCTACATCGTCTACGCGCCGCTGCTGGCCGGCTGCACGACCGTCCTGTACGAGGGCAAGCCGGTCGGCACGCCGGACGCCGGGGCGTTCTGGCGGGTCGCCGCCGAGCACCGGGTGAACGCCCTGTTCACCGCCCCCACCGCGATCCGGGCGATCAAGAAGGAGGACCCGGAGGGCAGGCTGCTCAAACCGCATGACCTGTCGGCGCTGCGCACGCTGTTCCTGGCCGGCGAGCGCCTGGACCCGGGCACGTACGAATGGGCGACGCAGATCCTCGGCCGTCCGGTGATCGACCACTGGTGGCAGACCGAGACCGGCTGGCCGATCGTGGCGAACCTGCGGGGCCTGGAGCCGATGCGGATCAAGGCGGGCTCGCCGAGCGTCGCGGTCCCGGGCTACGACGTACGCGTGATGCTGCCCGAGGGGGCGGTGGCCCCGCCGGGCGTCGAGGGCGACATCGCGATCCGGCTGCCGCTGCCGCCGGGCACCCTGCTCACGCTGTGGAGGGACGACGAGCGGTACGTCGAGTCGTACCTGTCCCGGTATCCGGGCCACTACCTGAGCGGCGACGGCGGCACGATCGACGAGGACGGCTACATCCGGGTGCTGGGCCGTACGGACGACATCATCAACGTGGCCGGGCACCGGCTGTCGACCGGGGTGATGGAGGAGGTCCTGTGCGCCCATCCGTCGGTGGCCGAGGCCGCCGTCGTGGGAGTGCGCGACGAGTTGAAGGGACAGGTGCCGCGCGGGTTCGTGGTGCTGAAGAGCGGGACGGATGTGGACGAGCCGACACTGCGCGGGGAGCTGGTACGCGCGGTCCGCGAGCAGATCGGCCCGGTCGCCGCGTTCAAGGAGGTCGCGGTCGTACAGGCGCTGCCGAAGACGAGGTCGGGCAAGATCCTGCGCGGCACGATGCGCGGCATCGCGGACGGCGACGACGTGGCGGTGCCGTCCACGATCGAGGACGCCACCGTCCTCGACCACCTGCGCCCGATCCTGCGCCCACCCCAGCGGCAGCCGTAGGGCCTGTCTCAGGGTCCTGCTGCCGCCGTGTGGCGACGCCTGGGCGACGCCCGGGCGACGCCTGGGTGCCGCCACCCCGGTGTTATCCACAGATCCCCGCTCTACTTTCGCCCGCTGCTGTTCTGGCTGGACAATGAGAGTGGGATGGCACCCCCGGATGCTCTTATGTGGTGTCAAGTGGCGGCTGGTAGCTGTTTGTTGGTGGTGTTTGTGCTGGTGAGGGCTTTGAAGAGTTCGCGTGCGAGGTAGCGTTTGAGGCAGCGGATGATCTCGGGTTTGGGTTTGCCTTGGCTGGTGCGGCGTTGGACGTAGGTTCGGGTTCGGGCGCAGTGGCTCATGCGGGTGATGGTGATCAGGTAGAGGGCGCGGTTGGCTTGGCGGTCTCCGCCGCGTGAGAGCCGGTGCCGGGTGGTCTTGCCACTGGAAGCAGGGATCGGGGCCACCCCGCACAGAGCGGCGAAGGCGGCTGGGGTGGTGAGGCGGTCGGGGTTGTCGCCGCAGGTGATCAGCAGCTGTGCGGCGGTCTCGACCCCGACGCCGTAAATGGCGAGCAGGTCGGGGCGGGTCTGGGTGATCAAGGCTTTCAGGTGCAGGTTGAGACCATCGATTTCGGTGGTCAGGTGCTGGTGGCGGTGGGCCAGCGCGCGGAGGGCGTGTTTGGTGGCGTGGAGCGGGTCGGTCAGGTCGGTGCCTGGGCGCAGCCGTGCGCATGCGCTGATCAGTGCCGGGGTGGGTTTGCCGGTGAGGTGTTCGCGAAGTTGTGCCGGTGCGGTGACCAGCACGGCTCGTAGTTCGTTGATGGCTGCGGTGCGGGCCTTGATGGCTCCGGTCCGGGTCAGGTGCAGCACCCGGATCGATTCGGCGATCCCGTCGTTGCCTTTGGGCAGTGCGCGGGCGCGGCCGGCCAGCACCGCATCAGCGGCGGCATAAGCATCCAACGGATCGGACTTACCGACACTGCGGCGCTGACGGCGGTCGGGCCGGTTCACCTCCACCACGGTGACACCTTGACCGCGCAGGTACCGGGTCAGGCCCGCTCCGTAGGAGCCGGTGCCCTCCACCCCGACCGCGTGGATCCGGCCGAAGCCTTCCATCCAGGCCAGCAACCGCGCATAGCCCTCAACCGTGGCGGGAAACTGCGCGTCCGCGATCCGGCCGCCGTTCATCAACTCCACCGCGGCGTGATGGGTGTCGTGGTGGGTGTCGACCCCACCCACGACCCGCCGCTTGTCCGGTCGCCTGCTCCTGCGTGCCATCCTGAACCTGCCAATCCTCGTGAGGGAAACGAGACGTGGCACGCGCTGGGCCGGTGCATCGGACAGACCAGTGATGAGGCTCCTAGGCCGAGCTCTTATCAAGTCACGGCACCGGCCCAGCGCACACCCCGCAGACACACCAGCACGGCCGACAGATCCGGGGAAAGACACTCACTCACGAGGTCGGGCGGGCAAAGAGCCAAACCACACCAGCATCGCCTGCCCCACCATTCTCACTGGCGGGTGGGCTCCAGGGGGGTGGGCTCCAGGGGGTGGGCTCCAGGGGGGTGGGCTCCACGACGGGGCGGGCTCCACGACGGGCGGGCTCCACGACGGGCGGGGCCAGACCGAACGGACCCCAGACCGAGGACTTCGAGGCAGGCTCTAGATCGACGTGCTGATGAGCTCGTCGGTGACCCACCGTGCGACGTTGGTGGGGTAGGGCGACGGCAGTCCGAGGACGAGGTGGCCGAAGCCGGCCTCGATCGCGCCGTCGATCGCGTCGCGGGTGGTGCCGGGCCGGTCGTAGGAGACCGGCAGGTGGATCGAGCGGGTGATGGTGGCGGGGTCGCGGCCGATCTCGGCGCAGTAGCGGTCCAGCAGTGCGCTGCGCTGGACGACGTCGCCGAGGTCGCCGCCGGGGATGTTCCACAGGTCGGCGTGCTCGGCGGCGACCCGTAGCAGGGCGGCCGAGCGTCCGCCGATGAGGACCGGCGGGTGGGGGTGCTGGACGGGCTTGGGGTTGCAGAACGCTCCGGTGAGGTCGACGTAGGTGCCGTGGAAGTCGAACGGCTCCTCCTCGGTCCACAACCGACGGATCACCGTGCAGGCTTCGGCGAGGCTTCCCACGGCGTGGGCGGAGTCGTGGAAGGGCAGGCCGTTCGCCTCGTACTCGCGCCGGGCCAGGGGGTGGCTGGGCCGTGAACCCGCGCCGATACCGAAGTCGAGCCGTCCGCCCGAGACGATGTCGACGGTTGCGGCGATCTTGGCCAGCATCGCGGGCGGCCGGAAGCGGTTGCTGGTCACGAGCAGGCCGAGGCGCAGTCGCCGGGTCTGTGCGGCGAGGGCCGAGAGCAGGGTCCAGCCTTCGTGGATCGGTCCGCTCGGGTCGCCGCCGATCGGCATGAGGTGGTCGAAGAGCCAGGCGTGCTCGATCTCGGGAATCGTGTCCGCCTCGCGCCAGACCCGCAGGATGTCGTGGTAGTCGACCTGCATGGGGGCGGTCATGATCCCGAAACGGGGCTGGGGTGTTCGCGGCATGGGGCTGTCGGTCCTTTCGGCACGAGGCAGTGCGAGTGAGGGCGCGCCACCGAGGTTCGAGGGAGGGGTTTGGCCGTGGGGCCCCTGCTCTGGCATCATGAGCAAACGGAACCTTGTTCCGCTAAAAGATACGGAGCGTTGTTCCGTTTGGCAAGCTCGGTAGTGGAGGGAGTGGCGCTTTGAGCGACGGCGACGAGGGCGCGGGGCGCGCCGCCCGGTCGAAGCGGGCGGACGCCCGGCGCAACGAGAAGACTCTGCTCGACGCGGCCGCCGCGGTCTTCGTCACGTCAGGCGTGGAGGCCCCGGTTCGCGACATCGCGGCCAAGGCCGGTGTCGGGATGGGCACGATCTACCGCCACTTCCCGACCCGATCGGATCTCATCATCGCCGTCTACCGGCACCAGGTCGACGCCTGCGCCGAGGCGGGTCCAGCCCTGCTGGAGACCTCCGCGACCCCTCACGCGGCGCTGGGGCGATGGATCAACCTCTTCGTCGACTTCCTGGTCACCAAGCACGGACTCGCCGCCGTGTTGCAGTCCGACAACGCCGGCTTCGACACCCTTCACGCCTACTTCCTCGACCGCCTCGTGCCCGTGTGCACCCGGCTGCTCGACGCCGCCGCGGGTGCCGGCGAGATTCGCTCCGACGTGAAGGCCTATGAGCTCATGCGCGGCGTCGGGAACCTCTGCATCGGCGCGCACAACGATCCCCACTACGACGCACGCCGGCTGGTCGAGCTCCTCATCGCAGGACTGCGTCAACCGCGGGACCGCGCCGAGTCCTGAGCCGGCCGGAGCGGCGCTCCAGGAAAGCGCCGTGCCTCGCCGGCGCGCGCGTCCTCATGGCCGGGCAGGGTGTCCGCCGTCCGATGCCCGCCAGCCCTGACCGTCGACGGCCAGAGACCCTAGCGGCCCGCTTTTCGGGGCCACAGCGCCGTCACGAGGAGCACACCGATAATCGCGAGTCCGACCTGGAAGATCGTTTCCCAGAAGTTGAAGCCGTGCGTCTTGAGATGCAGCGCCCGCGCGATCCAGGTGCCGATGAGAGCGGCCACGATGCCGACCACGACGGTCAGCCAGATCGGCATATGTTGTCTGCCCGGCACCAGGAGGCGCGCCAGCGCTCCGATGATGGCGCCGAAGATGATCGCGGTGATGACACCACCGACTGTCATGGCGACTCCCCCGTATTCGCAGCGATCAGAACCCCCAAAAGACACACTGTTACTGATTGCATACCCACAGGGTCGACGGGCAACACCAGCCCCAGCGCCCCCGCCGTCGCATGCAGGCAAGAAGGCGGGCCGCGAGCGTGATACGGCGTACGGGACGCGGAATTCGCGGGGACGAGGACCCGGGGGGGCGGGCCCAGGAAAGGGGGCGGCGGCGCGCCCGGCACCCGTCACGAGCAGCGTTGACACAAAAATATAAGTCCACCTCCTCCGCCGATCTCGCAGCGGAGGAAGTGGACCTTGAACACGGGCGACGTGCCACAACAGATTAGTTTTGCACGGATCGTCCGCATATTATTAACGTCAACCGGACGTGCTCACCGGCAGTACATTCGACACAATGTCCATGCTCGTCAAAGATACCGGAGCAACTTCGACACAGTTCCCGTTAGCCATGCTGCGGGAACTCTTCTTCCAGTCGATCGCGAGGCGCTCAATTGTCTTCTCCACCATATTCACCTCCTTTCGTTAACCAACTATCCACGCTTCCCGGGCAATCCTGGATATTCGCTCCAAGGATTCCGATGGCCCGAGCGCCTCTGCTCTGAGTCGTTCGAAACTGAGCCTATGCCGGTAGGTTTCGGTCTCTTCTTCCAAATATGAACACCCGTTGAGGTGTTCTATATATACGACATCATGAAATTTAATCCCACCCACATGCGGGAACTGCAGAAGCGTGAAGGACCCCGTCGCGATCGGATGGGGCCCATCAAGTGGAAGAACTTGGAGGCTGAGGTTCGGCAGGGCCGAAAGCTCCTGGAGATGCCGTAGCTGGTCGACCATGACGGCCGCGTCGCCATGGCGCCGGAGCAGGAGAGACTCGTCGAGGACGACCGACAGCCGCAGGGGGTGGTTCTCGCGGGTGAGCACCGACTGGCGCTCCAGCCGCGCCTCGACCCGTGCGTCCACGCGGCTAGGGGGAATGACCTCCGTCGAGTGGGACCGCTGCTCGACGGCCTGTGCGTACGCCTCCGTCTGGAGCAGACCCGGGACCACCTGGGTCTCCCACTGACAGATCTCCTCGGCCTCGATCTCCAGGCCGATATAGGACGCGTACTGCTCGGGCAGTGCGTCGGAGAACGCCTCCCACCATCCACGGCGTACGGCGTCGCGAGCCAGCTGGAGCAGCTGCTCGCGATAGGTGCCTTCCACGCCGTACAGGTCCAGGAGGCGCCGGACGTCGGCGAAACGCGGGGCCTGCCGGGCGTTCTCGAGCCGGCTGACCTTGGAGGCGGACCATCCCAGCCGCTCGGCGACGTCATCACCAGTGAAATCGCCTGACTCCCGCAAACGCCTCAGCTCTGCGGCGAGACGACGATTGCGGACAGTGGCACTTCCGGGCCGGGGCACCCTGATCCTCTCCCACCCGGGCCGATGGCGTGTTCCCGTCAGCCGAACTCTACAATCTGGGCGCAACTGTTATAGAGGTACGAAGTAGCGGAGTCAAGAAACCCCCGCCATACCTTTTAGTGAAACTTGCGAACAGAGACGACCATAGCGGACAGAGCAACTAAGAGCCAACGTCGAATCCGCGATCGGCGTCACGCGACGATTGTAGAACGGTATACGCGTCCACAACTGGGATTCCTGTGCCTTTCCTTCCCTCTGGGAAGGGTGTGACACGTGAGGCCCATGGACACTGTTCGTGCTGGATGGACGGGGTCCACCGGGCCTCGCGAGCGATCGGCTCATCGGCGAGATGTGGCCGAGCAAGATCGTACTGGGTGCACCGCCGGGACCGCTCGCGAATGGTCACAATCGTCCAATCCTCCCGCCCGCCGCCGCAAAGCCAAGGCGCTCACGCCGGCACCCCCGAGCCGGCCGCAAGGCCCATCACCGCCATACCGGGCGCCCCGGAGGCCGCCATGGACCTTCCCTTCGCGGCCCCGGGAACCGGCGGCCACCCGGCGGGACGACGCGGTATCCCCCCACCGCGACGACGGCTCCGTCGAGCGCCCACCCGGGTACCGCACCGTGCAAGGCCGCACGCGATCCGCGGCGCCGGGGCGTACGGCCCCGGCGACGTCGCGGGGCGATCCGCTCACGCCGGGCGGTGAGGCGACGGTGCGTCCGGCTCCGTCCGGCCGGCCGGCGAGATGGACCACGGCCGCGCGACGGCGCTTTCCGGCCGCGGCCGGCCACCCACTCGGCTCGTTTTCCAGCACCTCCTTGACAACTGAACCTCGGCGATCCGGTACGGACCGGAAAACCCCACCTTGACCTGGGACGACTTCCCAGCGTGACACCGGCGACGGTAGAATCCGGAAAAGCAGTCAAAACGGGAAAAAGTACAGACGAGGGCGGCCGGGCCGCGCCTTTCGGCCCCGCGGCCTCCGGTATTCACCCGCGCCGGTCACCCTGCGCGGCCACCATGCTTGAGATCGGGGGGCGACCGAGTCATGGGCAATACCAAACTGATCAGCCCGGCCCTGCTGCAACGGCACCTTCACAAGGCCGGCTATCCGGCCACCCGCGCCGAGCTCATCGCGCACGCCCGTGACGAATGCGAGCGCGTGGTCGGCGCGCTGGAGCAGCTCCCCGACCGCCGATACGTGAGGCCGGCGGACGTGAGCAGGACGTTCGCCGAGCTCGCGAGCGAGTATCTCGACGGAATGCCGTATCCGGCACGGCGTGAGGATCTCGTCTCCTACGCCGAGCGCCAGGACGCCGCCCGGCCGGTGCTGGAGGCACTGAGGCGGATTCCCGACCGGCGTTATGACCGGCCCGAGGCGGTGAGCGACGCCATCGCCGAGGAAGAGGAATAGCGCGGCGCGTACAAGTGAAGAGAAACGGGGGACGGGCATGAGCGATCGGAACACCATCGGTCCGCACAAGGTCGTACTGGGCACGTACAGCGATCACGGAGCCGCCCAGCACGCCGTGGACATCCTCGCCGAGCACAAGTTTCCGGTGGAACACGTCACCATTGTGGGCACCGGGCTGAAGCTGGAAGAACGCATCCTCGGCCGATGGACGCTCGGCCGTGCGGTGCTGACCGGCGCGAGCGCCGGCGCCTGGATCGGGCTGCTGATCGGCGTGATCTTCTGGATCGTCAGCCCCTGGGTGGTCGGCGCGGTGATCTCCGCCATCATCCTGGGCGTGGTGTTCGGCGCGATCTTCTCCGCCGCCGCCTACTTCCTGCAGAAGCGTGCGTACATGTCCGCGCCCTCGGTCGTGGCCGACCGGTACGACATCCTGGTCGACGCGGAGTTCGCCGAGGAGGCACGGCGGCTGCTCGCGGCCGTCCTGTCCACGACGGATCAGGCGCACTGACGGACGGCACGCTCAGGGCAGGCTCTGCACCGCCAGGCCGAGGGTCCTCCACTTGAGCGCGGCCTCCGCGCTGGTGACGATCGGCCAGCCACGGTCGGCCGCGGCGCGCGCGATGTGGGCGTCGACGATGTCGCGGATCCCCGCCTGCCGGGCGGCGTCGCCGATCGTGAAGGCGTTGCGCTCATCCAGGGCCAGCACCACCACCGAGGCGCTCTCGACCGCCCATGCCAGCTCCTGCAGGCCTCGTTCGTCCGCCACGACCGCCGCCTTGGTCAGGGCGGTCGCCGGCGTGACCAGGCTGTAGCCGCGGGCGGCGACGAAGCCGACGAGCGCGCGCATGTGCTGGCTGTGGCCACTCGCGAGATCCACCAGGGCGGGAACGTCCAGTACGCGACCGGAGAGGTTCACGAAGTCCGCCGGCCGTCCCCGTCGCCACTCTCGAAGATCCGGCGCGCCCAGTCGGTCGCCTCATCGTCGAACGGACCCCAGCGGTTTTCGACCGCGGCCACGAGCCGCTCACGCTCGGCCCGGTCGCGTACCGCCTCGGAGACGTAGGCCGAGACGCTCGGCGCGACGCCCGACGCGACCGCCGCGCGTGCGCTCTCCAGCACCTCCGCCGGCACCGTCACCGTGATCTTCTCCGTCGCCATGGGCCCATGGTATGGCCTAAGCCGCGGAAAAGTATGGCTTCGCTGGTGAATCGGTATCCCATGGTCAGGATGGCGTCTCTTTCCTGCTGAGTTCGGGCTGTTCGAGGACCCTGCCTTCACGGCGCCACAATACGCGTATCCGCTCACGCAGCCCGGGGTCGCGACGGGCACGGGCGGCGAACTCCCCCGGGTCCCGCGCTCCGGTGAGACGGCCGAGCCCGGGCAGATCGGCGAGCAGGGCGGTCAGGAGCTCGGCCTGCCCGGTGAGGTGGAACGGGTCGCCGTCCCGGTCGACGAGGCAGCCGTGACGGCCCGCGTACAGGCGACATCCGGCGAGCGGCGCGCCCCCGTCGAGGGACACGGTCACCGTGCCCGGCAGCGGAAGCAGGTGGTAGTTCGGCTCGGTCGCGTCGATGACGGACAGTTGCGCGTCGTCCGGCCACAGCACCACGAGGCGTCCGGTCGCGCCACCGACGCGAACCGGGGCGGCGGGAACGTACCCGGGCCCGCTGACGTGGGCCGACACGCCGCAGACCAGGCCGCGGACCGTCGCGTACGTCAGCGGAAGCAGGACGCTCGCGTGGCCGGCCAGCTTGCGGCGCAGCTGGGCGGGCGAGCCGTTGGAGCCCACGGCCAGGATCGGGTGCCGGTCCGCCAGCGGCGGGGCGCCCCTGCTCCGGAGCAGGTCGTCGAGCGTCGTGGCGGCGTCCAGCGCCCAGCCGCCGGGGAACGCGCCCGTACGCTCGCGCAGGGCGAGAAAGCGGTCGCCGTCGAGCAGTCCGGACTCCGCCGGCAGGCGCCCGGGATAGGTCAGCGGGTACGCGACCGGATCTCGCGTCAGGCCGAGCGCGGCGAGGCTCCTCGGGTCCGGTGCCACGGTCAGCGGCGTGTGACGAGCAGCGCGGTGGCGTCGTCGTGTGCCTTGCCACGACCGGCCGGCTCGGCCCGCTCCGCCGCCCGGACAAGATCGATCACGTGGTCCGGCCCGCCCGTCCTCAGCTCCTCCATCACGTCGCGCCACGTACGGCGGTAACGATCGATCAGGCGCGTGACCCCGTCGGTGAGCATCGCGACCGCGTCGACCTCCTCCTCGGGGAACGTCGCGGTCACCGCCTCGTACGCGGCGGCCTGGCTGGTGCTCGCCACCCAGAACCCGCCCGGCCGGTTGCGCCGGGCACGCACCAGTTCGAGCGTGTACGGCGGCCCGCCCGGCAGGCGCATGATGCGGTCGTCCTCGACCACGGCGATCGAGCCGTCACGAAGGTGGACGGCGATCGGCGAGTCGGCCAGCACCAGGCATTCGAGGCGGCCCCGGCCCCAGCGGGCCAGTGCGACGGTCGACGACGGGCTGTCCGGGTTCGCCAGATCGCATGTGTCGGCGTGCGCCGCGCAGACCTGCTTGATCGCGGCGGCCAGGACATCGCCGAGTGACCCGCCGGCCTCCCCGGCCGTACCGGTCAGGCCGGCGCTCAGCGCCGCCGCGAGCCGGTGGACCAGCCAGGCGACGTCGTGCACGCAGCCGCTGTCGACCCCGGCCGGCGCCGTCGCCCCGTCGAGCACGACCGCCCAGTCGGGGCCGGCCGCCACATAGTCCTCGTTGACGACGCCGGGCGCCGCCCGGGTCGCGAAGGTGATGTCGGACGGCCCTGCGGCCGCCTCGTGTGGAGTCGCCATGTCGTCCGCGATGGTAGCGAGGGCTGCGCGCGAAGACGGACCGGACCTGCGCTCTCGTCCGATGACAGAGAATCTGACAGAGTCCGACTCGACGGAGTAGTCCGCGATCGAGAGGTTCTGCGGTGGACCCCTGCCCGGCCGTGGTGCTCACCTCCTCACGCCGGTTCCGCCGCTGGTGCACGGCGTGGAGTGCGCTGGCGCTGTCCGCGCTGGCCGTGAGCGTGTGGCTGGCGTCCGTGGCCTCCTCCCCCGCCGTGGTGATGTCGGTCGGTACCGAGAGCTTCCTGGCCGTCTACCCGGTCATCCTGGTGCGCGGCCGGGTGGCCGTCACCGCCAGGGCGTTCCAGGCCCGGTGGCCCCACGGCCCGGCGGGGCCGTGGATCGGGTGGGCGAGCGTCACCGGCGTCGAGCTGCGGCACGGCCTGCTCCTGGAGAGGGTGCGAATCACGACGGACCGCCCCGAGGTGCTGTTCGCGCCCGCGAGGTTCCGGCACCGCGCCGACGCGGACTTCGACGCGGCCGTGGCCGAGCTGGCACGCCGGAGCCGATGCCGGCCACGACCGGTACGGCACGGGCTGGGCCGGATCACCGCCTTCTGGGTCCTGTGGCTCGCCTGCCTCGGCCTCCTGGCCCCCCTGAACGCCCCGTGGAATGACGCCTCGTGGCCGTGGCGCCACGAGGCCGGCCGGCTGCCCGACGTGTGTTCCGGCTTCGGCTCCGTCGCTCGTACGCTGCTGCCCGCCGGCGAGGAGACGCCCGACGCCGACATACTCCTGCCGGGCTCGATCGACACACAGGAGGGGTGCACCTGGCGGGCCGGCGACGTGGACACCTTCTCGATCGGGCTGGGGCTGACACGCAAGGACCTGCTGCACAACGCGTGCGCGACCGCGCACGACGGCTTCGTCCGTACGGTGGCCGGCGCCCGCGGCCCGGACCGTACCGTGACAGCGCTGGCGGGCCTGGGCGACGAGGCGCGGGAGCTCACCGGCGGCGGGACCCGGCCCCGGCGCACCGCGGCCGACGTGATCGTACGGAAGGCCAACGTGATCGTGACGGTGAGGCTGGTCACCACGCGTGCCGGCCTGGCCTCCCCGAGCGGCGTGGAGCGCATCGCCCGCGCCACCCTGGCGAGGATCGCCCTCGGCTGAGGGACCGGAGGTAGTCTGCTCATCCGGGCGAACGCCCACAGGCCGAAAACCTCCTGGGAGGTCGGGTAGATGCGGTTCCGCGCGACGATCGAGCTGGGCGGCAAGACCGCGACGGGTTTCCAGGTTCCCGATGACGTCGTCACCGCGCTCGGCGCCGGCCGGCGCCCGCCGGTCCGGGTCACGATCGGCGGCCATACCTACCGCAGCACGGTCGCGTCCATGGGCGGGCGGTTCATGGTCGGGGTCAGCGCGCAGAACCGTGAGGCCGCCGCCGTCGCGGCCGGGGACGAGGTGGACGTCGACCTCGAGCTCGACACCGAGCCCCGTGAGGTGGCCGTGCCCGAGGACCTCGCGGCCATCCTTGACGGAGAGCCCGAGGCGAGGCGGTTCTTCGACGGGCTCTCCTACAGCAGGAAGCAGTGGTTCGTCCTGCGGATCGAGCAGGCCAAGAAGGACGAGACGCGGCGCAGGCGCGTGGACGAGACCGTCACGATGCTGCGTGAGGGCCGGAGCGGCCCCTGAGACGTCAGGCCGGTCCGCGGAGCCCGGCCATCGTGACGGTCACCAGCCGCTGGACGGCGGCCTTCGAGGGCAGGCCGGCGGCGGCCGTCAGGGCGTGGAGGCAGTAACCCGCGAGCTCGTCGGGGGCCACGTCGCCGCGGACCTCGCCCGCACGCGCGCCCTCGGCGAGCAGGTCGCGGACGAAGCCGCGCAGCCGTCGCTGGGCCTCGGCGACGTGCTCGCCGCGGTGCAGCATCGCGGCGAGCGGGTCGCCGGCGTCGTGCTCGTACGCGATGAACGCGTAGGCCTCGAGCACCGCCTCGAGTGGGTTCGCCGCGTGTTCGCGGATCTGGGCGAGGTGGTCGAGATGGGCGCCGATCTGGCGCTCGTGCCAGGCGGTGAGGATCGTCTCGACGTCCGGGAAGTACTTGTACAGCGTGGCGCGGCCGATGCCGGTCCGCTCGGCGATCTTCGACATCGTCACCGACGCGGGCCCGTGCTCGGCCACCAGCGCCGCGGTGGTGTCCAGCGTCGCGTCACGCACCGCCGCGCGGTGTGCCTCGATCGTCTCGTTCCACAGCTTGGGCACGGCGTCAGCATACGGCGCGCACCGTCCCCAGCCGGGACGGCGTTTCGACGGCCCACGGTCAGGTCCGGCTCCACGTCATGTCGATCTGGTGCTCGAACGCGACATAACCGGCGCGCGCGAACGCCCGTGCCATCGGCACGTTGCCGAGGTCGGTGTTCGCGCGGATGCGCGGCACGTCCGCGTTCGCGAGAATCCTCGTGCCCTCGCCGAGGATCGCGTCGACGTGGCCGTTGCCGCGATGCGCGGGCCGTACGCCGAGGTAGGCGATGATCGCGCCGTAGGCGTTACGCGTGGGAATCACGAACCCCACCGGCTCTCCGCCCGGCAGTGCCGCGATCCGCCACCACTCACGCGGACCCTCGTAGCCGGCCAGCTCGTCCTCGTACTGCGCGCCGGCCGCCTCGCGCGCGGACCCGCGGGTCAGCTCCTGGCGGCTGTAGGCGTCCAGGGTCCCCTCGAGGACCTCGGTCATCAGCGCGATGAGCTCCCCGGCGTCGCCGGCGGGCCGGAACACCAGCCGCTCGCCCGGCTCCGGCACGGGCCCGCCGCGCCGCCACTCGAGCCGCAGGCGCTCGACGAACAGCCGGGCGCCGGTGCGTTCGAGTGCGGACATGCGGACCTCGGCCTCCCGGCGTTCCTCCGGGTCCTCGCGCCAGCGCGGGCCGACGAAACGGACGTAGGGCGGTGTCGCTCCGACCTCGGCCATCGCCGTCTTCAGCAGGCGTACACCCGCGTCCGTGGCCTCCGGCCCGCCGGCCAGGTCGAAGATGTCCAGGAGCCACGGCTCGTCGTGCGACGGCCGCGCCGACCACGCGGCCCTGGCGATCGGCCGATCGCCCCGCAGGGCCATCCACATCCATTCGGGCCGCCGGCGGCCGGCGGCGAGATCGCCGGCCAGTTCGTCGTTGAGGACATAGGGCAGCCGGTTGAACAGGTCGAGCTCGTCCGATCCGGTGATCGGACGCACGGTCAGGTCGTTCATTACGGACTCTCCGGGGAGAAGCACGCCGTCCGTTCCCGAGGTCAGCGGCCTTCCGCGCCCCGGGAGGGGCCGAGCGTGGTGAAATGCGGACTCATCGGCTCGTCCCTCCTTTCACCACTACGGGCCTCTTGTGAGGTGCCGGCCGCCAGTCCTACCTTCCGTCCCGGCCCCACCGCAAACCGTTTTCACTCGCCGCGCATGGTCCCGGACGGTCCGGCGGACGCGCGGGACGGGCTTCGCTGCGATCATTTGCCGCGTGATGTCGCTGAGGATGAACGACGCCGCCGCGCTGATGCTCGGGATGGTGGCCGGGTCTCCCTCGCTCGCGCCGCCCGGTGGCCTGGCGCCCGGTCTCCGGCAGCGCATCAGTACGGGGATCGTCCGCCGCGGGAAGGTGCTCACCTGGGCGGACTCGTCCGGCGCCGCCGATCGCGGGTCCGCGGGCTCCGCCGATCTCACCGCGTGGGAGGACGCGGACAGCTCGTTTCACCTGGAGGACGTCGTCCCGGTGAGGGTGGAGATCGTCGATGACGCACCGGTCATCACGGAGGACGACCAGCGGACGCTGCTCCTCCATGGCATGGCGTTCGCCTTGGAGTTCGCCACGTTGGTCCACCGGCTGGACGAGCCCGGCCCGGTGCGCTGCGTCCTGTCCGCGAACGAGACGAACGCGACCTTCCGCTTCCACCAGATCCGTGCGGGCGAAGAGTCCGATCGCGCCGACCTCGAGCTCTACCGGCTGGAGAAGATGGTCGTGGTGGACATCGAACCCGCCGGCACGGAACCGCTGCCGGTGGAGAGTGGCGGAGGCGTACGGGAATCGAACCCGCCGACGACGCCGAGCGCCGTCCAATGGTTTTGAAGACCAGGAGGGCCACCAGGCACCCTCACGCCTCCACGCGTCACCCTAGTGCACCCACCTGCGCACATCCGGTGCCGTGACGGGTCGCCGGCGCCGCTCCCGGAAGGTCATCGGGGCGCGCCTCGGTCACAACGGAAGGCGGCGGCCGCCTCCTCCGTCCCATCCGACTCGGCCGTCAGCCTGTCCTGATCGGGCCACGACGACAACCAGCCGTCACTCCGCAGCGTCTCCGTCTGTACACCCAGCGGAGAAGGTCCGACATGAACAAGTTCCTCGCCCTGCCGGCGGCAGCGGCTTTCGGTGTTCTCGCCGTGCCGGCCGTCGCCTACGCGCACAGCAGCGGGGCCGTGACCTGCAGAGCCACGTTCACGGCGCATCCGGAGAACGCGAGCCCGCCGTGGGCGAACGACACGTTCGTCCGCATCACCACGATCCGGGCCGCGAGTGAGGGTACGTGGAAGGCGCACATCACCGACCTCGGGCACTTCACGACGATCGCCGGCACCAGGTCCGACTCCGGCGACACGATCCAGAACGCGGTCACCGGCGTGTTCGCCGGGCGGGGCGACTACACGGTCACCTCGGCCGCCAAGCCGCACTGCGTACCCGGCGAGCACTACTCCGGCAGCGCCGGGCCGGCGACCGGCCAGTGGCCCGTGCACTACTTCACGGCCGCGACGACGAGTGGCATCGACCCGTGGCACTGGGACTACCGGACGTGCCGGGAGCACATGTCCGAGGACAGCGTCGCGGGCACGACGGGGCATCTCGCGGGCCTGAAGTGCCGGCCGCACCAGCCGAAGCCGACCCCCACCCCGACGACGACCGACACGGGCACGCCCTCCCCGACGCCGAGCACCTCCACCTCGCCGGGCGAGGCTCCCGCCCCGACCCCGGTCGACAGCGACCTGCCGGTCACCGGCTGACCCCACGCGACGAGCCGCCCGTTAACGGGAGGGCAGGCGGCTTCTCGGGCGGCCGGCGGCCTGCGGGGGCCGCCGGCGGAAGCGCGGCGGCTCTCCCGGCTGGGAAGACCGGGAGAGCCGCCGCGCGCGGTCACGCCGTGACCGGGCCGCGCCAGAGGAGGGCGCGTTCGGCCGCGGTCCAGATGGTCGTGGTCAGGAGGTACAGGCCCGCGGCGAGCGGGACGTACGCCGCGACCGCGAGCGTGGTGAAGGGGACCACCCGCATCACCTTGCCGAGGGCGCCCGGCGGTGGCGCCTGGTAGCGGTACATGGTGCGGGAGGTCCACCAGCCGACCACGGCGAGCGCGGCGAAGAGGGCCAGGAACACCAGCCCGTGGGGGCCGAAGGCGCCCGCTCCGAACAGCCAGCGCTCCCCCAGCGGGGCTCCGAGCAGCGTGTGGGCCAGCAGCAGGTTGGCGTGCCCGCCGACGGCCGGGGACAGGAACATCCGGTAGACGACGGAGAAGACCGGGAGCTGGAGCAGTGACGGGCCGATCCCGGCCCACATCGAGGTGCCCTCCGCCCGGTAGAGGGCCGCGAGCTCCTGGTGGGCACGTACGGGGTCGGCGCGGTGGCGTTCACGAATCTTCCTGGCCCGTGGTTCGAGCCTCAGCCGCGCCTGGCCCGCCCTGGCCTGGCGGCGGCTCAGCGGCAGCAGGGCGAGCCGTACGCAGGCGGTGAAGACGACGATGGCGACGGCGGCGGCCAGGCCTCCGGCGACGGGGGTGAGAGCGGACGTCAGTCCGGTGACGAGGTCGTACGCGACGCCGACGGCGGCGTCCCAAAGATGCGACATCTGGAACCCTTCAGGTCTGTCTGCGGGAGGACACACGGAAGGGCCGTACGGGCGTGCGAGGAAAGGCAGAAGCTACGCGTGTGCGGCCCTGGCCAGGGCCGACGGTGCTCGGGGGCGTGGCCGGCCGGCGGCGTCGGGGTCGCGCAGCCGGATGAAGACCGTACGGCCGGCGCGCTCACGCAGTGACGCGTGACCGGCCGGGACGCCGGGAGCGACGCTCGCCGCGGGGCGACGGGCGGCCAGGATGACCAACCCGGCGACGGCGAGGGCCGCCGCGGCGAGCAGGACGGTCGACGGCGTCAGCGCGTCGGCGGCGTTCCAGCTCGCGATCAGTGCCGTCACGGTGACGGCCAGGATCCGGGTCATGCCCCTAAGACGCCCGCCGATCTCCCAGGGTTCCCGCCAGACCGGTATGAACCGGACCGAGGATCACGGGTACAAGGTGTCGAAGGTGCCGGCGTACTTGGCGTGGATGACGCGGCGCTTGAGCTTCAGCGTCGGCGTCAGCTCCTCGCTCTCCGCGGTCCACTGGTCCGGCAGCAGGCGCCAGCGTTTGACCTGTTGCACCCGCGCCAGCCGGGCGTTGGCGGCGTCGACGGCCGAAGAGATCTCCTCGAGCACGGCGGGGTCGGTGGCCATCGCCGCCAGGTCCGCCGGAACGCCGTGCGCCGCCGCCCATACGGGGGCGACCTCCGGGTCCAGCGTCAGCACGGCGACGACGTAGCGCCGGCCGTCACCGTACGCCAGCGCCTGGCCCACCAGGGGGTGCTCCTTGAGCAGGTTCTCGATCAGCGACGGCGCGATGTTCTCCCCGCCCGCCGTGATCATGATCTCCTTCTTGCGGTCGACGACGCTCAGGAACCCGTCCGCGTCGATCGCGCCCAGGTCACCCGTGTGCACCCAGCCGTCCGCGTCGAGCAAGTCGGCGGTGGCCGAGGGGAGGTTCAGGTACCCGTGCGTGCACGTGCCGCCCCGCACCAGGATCTCGCCGTCCTCGGCCAGCCGGATCTCGATGCCCGGCATGGCACGGCCGACGGTGCCGAGCTTGAAGGCGTCCGGCGTGTTCGCGGTGACCGCGCCGGTCGTCTCCGTCATCCCGTACACGTCCAGGATGCGCAGGCCCAGGCCGGCGAAGAAGCGCGCGACCTCGATGGGCAGGGGCGCGGCGGCGCTCAGCGTGTGCTGGGCGCGGTCGAGGCCGATGAGGGAGCGGATCGGCGACAGCACGGCCTCCTCGGCGCGCAAGAACGCCTCCAGCACCTCCGGCGTGGTCGACCGGCCGTACTCGCACGACTCGACATAGGCACGCCCGGCCTCCATCGCGGCGGCGACGGCATCGCGCCGTGACTCGTCCTGCTCCGCGCCGAGCGCCGCCTGGATGGCGGCCATCATCTTCTCCCACACACGTGGCACGCCGAAGAAGCCGTGCGGGCGTGCCTTGGCGAGTACGGCCGCCAGCTGGGCCGGGTCCGGGCAGAAATACACGTGCGAGGCGCGTACGAGCGGCACGTAGATGCTGACGACCCGGTCGGCGATGTGCGCGAACGGCAGGTAGGAGACACCGACGCTCTGGGACGGCAGGCTCGCGGTGCGCTCCGACACGCGGCACTCGTACAGCGCCATGCTGTGGCTGATCACCACGCCCTTCGGCCGTCCGGTCGTGCCGGAGGTGTAGAGGATGGTCAGCGTGGAGTCGGGGGTGAGGTCGCGCCAGCGGTCGCAGGTCCCCTCGCCGAGGTCGAGGAACGACTCCCATGACAGGTACGGCGAGCCCGAGGGGCAGTCGTTCAGCACGATGACCGCCCGCAGGTCGGGCAGCTGCGACAGGATCGGCCGCCAGCGTTCGAGCTGGTCCGGGCCGTCCAGCACCGCGTAACGCGCGGTGCAGTCGGCGGCGACGTAGGCCACCTGCTCCGGCGCGAGGGTGGCATAGAAGGTCGTCGGGATCCCCCCGGCGTGGACCACTCCGAGGTCGGCCAGCACGTGCTCGGTGCGGTTGGGCATCATGAGCGCGACGGTCTCGCCGGGCTCCAGCCCGAGCGCCGTGAACGCGGCGGCGATCCGCAGCACCCGCTGCCGGACGTCGGACCAGGTCAGGGTCTCCTCACCCTGGGTGAAGGCGGGAGCGTCCGGGTACTGCGACGCCGTCGATTGAAGGACATCGGCGATCGTCTCGCCCTCGATCTCCTTTTCGACCTCGGCCCGTTCCTCCAGCACACCCATTCCATGCCTCCGTCGTCAGTGCCCGCTTACAATGCAGCATCGCACCATGTAGAACGTGATTCGGACAAGGTCCACGACAGGATAATCGTGGAACACCTATTCGGAGGGTCCGATGAAGTATCGCCTCACGCAGTACGCCCACGGTGGTGGCTGCGCCTGCAAGATCCCCCCAGGAGAGCTCGAGGCGGTGGTGGCCGGCCTCATCGACACCACCCGCCCGGACGATCTTGTCATCGGCCTCGACGACGGTGACGACGCCGCGGTGGTGCGCATCGAGGGCGGGCAGGCCGTGGTCGCCACCGCCGACTTCTTCACCCCGGTCGTCGACGACCCGTACGACTGGGGCCGCATCGCCGCGGCCAACGCGCTGTCCGACGTGTACGCGGTCGGCGGCCGTCCCCTGGTCGCGGTGAACCTCCTCGGCTGGCCGCGGGACACCCTGCCGATGGACCTCGTACGCGAGGTGCTGCGCGGCGGGCTCGACGTGGCGCGGGAGGCGCGCTGTCATGTCGCGGGCGGTCACAGCGTGGACGACCCGGAGCCGAAGTACGGCATGGCCGTGACCGGGCTCGCCGACCCGGACCGCCTGCTGCGGCTCGACGCCGGGCGCCCCGGGATGCCGCTCTGCCTGACCAAGCCGCTGGGCGTCGGCGTGCTGAACACCCGTCACAAGGCGACCGGGGAGGTCTTCCCCCAGGCGGTCGAGACGATGACGACTCTCAACGCGGCGGCGTCACGCGCCGCACTCGAGCGTGGCCACGGCTGCGCCACCGACGTCACCGGCTTCGGCCTGCTCGGTCACCTGTACAAGATGGCCCGCGCCAGCGGGGTCACGGCCGTCGTCGACGCGTCGGCGGTCGACTACCTGGACGGCGCGCGGGCGGCCGTACGCGACGGCTACGTCTCCGGCGGCACCCAGCGGAACCTCGCGTGGGTGACACCGCACACCGAGTTCGGCGAGGTCTCCGAAGAGGACCGCCTGCTCCTGGCCGACGCCCAGACCTCCGGCGGGCTTCTCGTCGCCGGCGAGGTCCCCGGCGCGCCGATCGTCGGTGAGCTCGTCGGCCGGGAAACGTCCACGTTGATCGTTCGCCGATAGATCACCGAGGGTACGAAACACTCGCATGGCCGCTGCGGAGATTCGGGGGAGACCGCATGGCCACATCGGCGACCGAGGAGCGGCGCGAACGCCGCTTCCTCGGGCATCCACGTGGGCTCGCGACGCTGTTCATGACCGAGATGTGGGAGCGGTTCAGCTTCTACGGCATGCGCAGCATTCTCGTGCTGTTCCTCGCCGCCTCGGCCGCCGACGGCGGGCTCGGCCTGCGGGGCGGCACGGCGAAGGCGCTGGTCGGCGTCTACTCGGCCATGGTCTACCTGGTCACGCTGCCCGGCGGCTGGATCAGCGACCGGGTGCTCGGACCCCGCCTCGCGGTCCTGTACGGCGGCCTGGTCATCATGCTCGGGCACATCGCGATGGCCATTCCCGGCGGAGCCGCGTTCGTCTATCTCGGGCTCACGCTGATCATCGCGGGCACCGGCCTGCTCAAGCCGAACATCGCCACGCTGGTCGGCCACCTGTACCGGCAGGACGAGGACGCCCGCAGGGACGCCGGCTTCTCCATCTTCTACATGGGCATCAACCTCGGCGCGTTCCTCGCCCCTCTCGTCGTGGGCACGCTCGGGCAGAAGGTCTCCTGGCATCTCGGCTTCGGCATGGCCGCCGTCGGCATGGCGCTGGGGCTCGTCCAGTACGTCCTCGGCCGCGGCCATCTGCCGGACGGGCGGCCGCCGCGGCGGCTGACCGCGGAGGAACGCCGCCATCTCCGTACGGCCGTCGCCGCCGGCTGCGCCGCCGTGGTCGCCGTGGTCCTGCTCGGAGTGGCGACCGGCACCCTGACCCTGGACAACGTCACCTGGGCGCTCGCGGTCATCCCTCTGATCGTCGCGGTGGCCTACTTCGCGTTCATGTTCTTCGGCAGTCACGAGATCACCCCGGACGAGCGTGCGCGGCTCAGGGCCTATGTCTGGCTGTTCGTCGCGGCCTCGATGTTCTGGATGGTCTACGACCAGGCCGCGACCGAACTGTCGACCTTCGCGCAGAACAAGACGGACCTGTCGGTCGGCGGCTGGGAGATGCCCTCGAGCTGGCTGCAGGCGATCAACCCGATCATGGTCATCCTGCTCGCCCCGGTGTTCGCGGCCCTGTGGGTGCGAACGGGCACCCGGCTGAGCACGCCGCTCAAGTTCTCCGTCGCCATGGTGCTGGTCGGGCTGTCCTTTGTGATCATGATGTTCGCGGCGGCCGAGGCCACGCGGGGCGCCAAGGTCTCGGTGCTGTGGCTGGTGGTCACCTATCTCATCCAGACCACCGGTGAGCTGTGCCTCAGCCCGGTGGGGCTGTCGGTGACGACCAAGCTCGCCCCGAAGGCCTTCGCGAGCCAGATGATCGGCCTGTGGTACCTGGCCGTCGCGGTCGGCGACGCCGTCGGCGGGCAGATGACGCGACTCGCCGGGACGGTCCTGTCCGAGCCGGTCTACTTTCTGCTGCTGGGGCTCATCGCGGTCGCCACCGGCGCCGCGCTCGCGGCCGGGATCAGGCCGCTTCGCGTGATGATGGCCGAGCACGCGCCGCCGCGCGCCTGAACTCCGCGAACCCCTCACTGGCAGCCATTAATCATCCGAACACTGACCGAACTTGGACATGTCGCAATCAGTGGGATCCGAACGGCGAAACCTACCGTCTATAGGTAAAGCAGAATTTGCACAGCAGGCGGAGTCCTAGTTGGGTATGAGGACACGTTTTGCGGGGAAATGAAGGGGCGGCCGTTCGTGCATGAGCAACCGGAGGGCTACGGCCGAGAGTCCTACCCTGACCAGCCACAGGGTCAGGGTTCCGGGGGCTATCCCCCACAGCAACCTTCTCAACAGCCGCCGTATCCGGGCGGGCCGCCCGGGCCACAGCAGCCCCCGTACGGCCAGCCGGCCCCGTACGGTCAGCAGCCTCCGTACGGCGGCCAGCAGCCGCCCGGCGGATCGCCTTGGGACCAGCAGGGCGGCGGCGCGTACGGACCGCAGGACCCGGGCGCCGGTGGACCTTCGTGGAGCCCGCAGGGCCCCGGAGGGTACGGCCCGCAGGACCCCATGGGTCCCGGCGGGTGGGGCCCGCCGACCGGTCCGCCGGGTCCGCCCGGCAAGAACAACTCCGGTCCGGTCATCGCGGTCGCGGCCGTCGCCGCGCTCGTGCTGCTCGGCGGGGGCGGCGCCATCGTCTACGCGCTGAGCAGCGGGGACGATCCCGCGCCGAAGCCTCCGGTCGCGGTGAGCACTCCGCCGACGACCCTGCCGACCGTCCCGCCGCCGACCGCGTTCCCGACCCTGCCGAGCTTCTCGCCACCGACCATCCCGCCGCTACCGACTCCGTCCTCCAGCCTGGACCAGTCGATGCTGGTGCAGGCCGGCGACTGCGTGCGGATCACCGGCAAGTCGCCGCACCTGAAGATGCTCCGTGCCAGCTGCGGCTCGGCGCAGTACAAGGTGCTCAAGAAGTTCACCGGCACCGCGGACCGGACCAAGTGCCGCAGTGTCTCGGGCTACACGACGGCGTTCTGGGCCAAGAGCAAGAAGTACAGCTTCCTCAGCTACGTGCTCTGCCTCAAGCACGTGTGACACGAGCGCGCTGGGGCACGACGGTGTACTTCGGGTCCTCTGCCGAGGCGTGCCCCGCGTAGAGGACCGCGAAGCGCGTGCACAGCGCGCCGCCGGTGACCGCCAGCGCGGACATGACGGCGGCGGTGCGGCTGCGGCCGGCGACCAGGGTGCCGGCCGCTCCCGCCGCCGTGAGGGCGCGCCCGTACCGCAGCAGCGCGCCCGCGCGTCCGATGCGGTACGGCTCGGACACGAGCTCGGGCTCCTCGCGCATGCCCTTGCCGCGTTCGAGCATGCCGGCGGCGGCGAGCTCCAGTCCGGCGCCGAGCACGACCATCCGCCGCGCCGGGGCGCCCTCACGGCCGGGCACGGCCGCCATCCCCACGGCGCCCGCGCTGGCCAGCGCGCTCCCGGCGAACAGCAGCGGAAGATGCCGGTAGCCCTCGTGCCAGGCGGGCACCGCCGTGTCGGCGATCAGCACGCCCGTGTAGGTGGCGAGCACCGGGCCGGTCAGGGCGGCCCCGGCTCCCGCGGCCCGGCCGAGCCGGGGCGCGATGCCGGTGACCGCGGAGGCGGCCGCCGCGCCGGTCAGGCCGCCGTGCGCGGCCAGCACCCATGAGCCGACGCTCATCGGCGACGTGGGCTTGAAGACGCGCAGCATGTGGAGGAAGCGTTCGGGCCGGCCGAGCTCGTCGATGAGCAGCGCGGAGCCGGCCGCGGCGGCAGTCAGCGCGGTGAGTCTCCCGGTGAGCGAGAGCCGCCGGCGCCCGGTCGCGTCCGCCATCGCCGCCATGGTCGCCGCCGCGCCGGACAGCCCACCGAAGTAGAGGTAGCCCGGCATGTGCGGCGCCTTCCAGCGCGGCCGCTTCAGGATGGGACGTCCGTAGTAGGAACCGAACTCGGCACGCGGGACCATCGCCTCCTCGCCACCGCGGCGGGGCATCAGCGCCTGCCCAGGAACGAAACGGCGACGCATCCGGCCAGGGCCGCCGCGGCGCCACCCGCCCACTTCCACATCGCGGGCAGGTCGCGCGTGGTGACCACCGGGTCCGGCGGCAGGCCGTACGTCTCCGGCTCGTCCAGCAGCAGGAAGAACGCGCCGTCGCCGCCGACGCCGTCGTTCTCGTCCTCGCCGTAGAGGCGCGCCTCCGTGACGCCCTGGTCGTGCAGGTCGCCGAGGCGTTCGCGCGCACGCTCGCGCAGCTCGTCCAGCGGGCCGTACTGGATGGAGTCGGTCGGGCAGGCCTTGGCGCACGCGGGCTCCATGCCGTCGCCCAGCCGGTCGTAGCACATCGTGCACTTCCACGCCCGTCCGTCGTCCTCGCGCCGGTCGATCACGCCGTACGGGCAGGCCGAGACGCAGTAGGCGCAGCCGTTGCAGATGTCCTGCTGCACGACCACGGTGGCGAACTCGGTGCGGAACAGCGCGCCGGTCGGGCAGACGTCGAGGCAGGCCGCGTGCGTGCAGTGCTTGCACACGTCCGAGGCCATCAGCCACCGGCTGGCGCCGTCCCCCTGGTCGACCTCGCGCGGCGCGGACTGCTCGATGAACGCGACGTGCCGCCAGGTGCTCGCCCCGAGGGCGCCGGTGTTGTCATAGGACATCCCGGTGAGCGCGTAGCCGTCCTCGGGGATGGCGTTCCACTCCTTGCACGCCACCTCGCAGGCCTTGCAGCCGATGCAGACCGACGTGTCGGTGAAGAACCCCGCACGTTCCGGCGGATCGGCATAGCCCGCCTCCTCGGCGACGTCGTGCAGCGGTCCGAACAGACTGTTGGTCATCTTCTAGTCCTCCGGGATTCCCGCACGGCGGCGATAGCGGCGTACGAGCGCGCCCAGCGCGGCGCCCTGGGGTCGCCGCCCGGGCTGGATGTCGCAGGTCGCGGCCTTGCTCTCCTGAATGTGGGTGTTCGCGTCCAGCACGATGGGCAGCAGGTCGTTGGCCGAGTCGCCGGTCACGACGCCCGAGGAACCCCAGTGGTAGGGCAGCCCGATCTGGTGGACGGTGCGGCCCTGGATGCGCAGCGGCCGGACGCGGTCGGTGACGAGTACGCGGGCCTCGATCGCGGTACGGGCGGTGATGATCGTGGCCCAGCCGCCGTTGACGAGCCCGCGCTCGGCCGCCAGGGCCGGGGAGACCTCGCAGAACATCTCCGGTTGCAGCTCCGACAGGTAGGGCAGGAACCGGCTCATCCCGCCCGCCGTGTGGTGCTCGGTGAGCCGGTACGTCGTGAAGGCGTACGGATAGACGGTGCCGCCCCCGGGGTGGTAGCGGTTGCCCCGGCGCGGATAGAGCTGGCGGGTGGGGCTGGCCTGCTGGGAGTAGAGCGGGTTGCCGACCGGCGACTCCTGCGGCTCGTAGTGCGCCGGCAGCGGGCCGTCGACGAGTCCCTTCGGCACGAACAGCCAGGCCTTGCCGTCGGTCTGCATGATGAACGGGTCCGCGCCGCCGATGGCGTCCTGCGCCTTGGCGCCCTCGGGTGCGACGTAGGAGGGCGGCTTGCCCTTCTCGAAGTCGGGAACGTCGTGGCCGGTCCACTGCTCGCCGTCCCACCAGACGTAGGCCTTGCGCTCGCTCCAGGGCCGGCCCTCGGGGTCGGCCGAGGCCCGGTTGTAGAGGATGCGGCGGTTCGCCGGCCAGGCCCAGCCCCACTCGGGCGCGACCCAGGACTGGTCCTGGCCCGGCCTGCGGCGCGCGGTCTGGTTGACCTCGTCGGCGTAGCAGCCGGAGTAGATCCAGCAGCCGCTGGTGGTCGAGCCGTCGTCCTTGAGGGCGGTGAACCCCGGCAGGGCCTTCCCGTCCGCGTCGTACCCGTTGATCTCCCGGAGCACGGCGTCGGCGGACGGGTCGTCGTGCGGTCCCTCGACGGGGTAGTCCCAGGTGAGGTCGAGAACGGGCCGGTCGTTGGGGTCCGTGGAACCGGCCAGCCGCTCACGGACGCGCAGCCCGAGGTGGTACATGAACCACAGGTCGCTGCGCGCGTCGCCCGGCGGGTCCAGCGCCTTGTGGTGCCACTGGAGGAGCCGCTGGGTGTTGGTGAAGGTGCCGTCCTTCTCGACGTGCGAGGCCGCGGGCAGGAAGAAGACCTCGGTGGCGATCTGCTCCGGAGTGGTCTCACCGGCGGAGATCTCCGGGGAGTTCTTCCAGAACTCCGCGCTCTCGATCATGTTGAGGTCGCGGACGACCAGCCATTCGGTCGCGGCGAGTCCCTGACGCTGCAGCCGCCCGCCGGCCGAGCCGACGGCGGGGTTCTCCCCCATGAGGAAGTAGCCCTTGACCTTGCCGGCGATCTGGTCCATCACGGTGTGGTACGTGCCGTGGTCACCGGTCAGCCGCGGCAGGTAGTCGAAGCAGAAGTCGTTGTCGGCGGTCGCGGCGTCGCCCCACCACGCCTTGAGCAGGCTGACCATGTAGGCGCGCTTGTTGCCCCAGAATCCGGTGTCGCCGGCCGCACGCTCGAGATAGCCGTCGAGGTCCTCGTGCTCGTGCGCGTACGGCATCGGCAGGTAGCCCGGCAGCAGGTTGAACAGGGTCGGGATGTCGGTCGAGCCCTGGATGCTCGCGTGCCCGCGCAGCGCCAGGATGCCGCCGCCCGGCCGTCCCATGTTGCCCAGCAGGAGCTGCAGGATGGCGGCGGTGCGGATGTACTGGGCGCCGACGGTGTGCTGGGTCCAGCCGACGCTGTAGACGAACGCCGTCGTACGCTCACGGCCGGAGTTGACGACGACCGCGTCGGCGATCTCGGCGAACGCCGCCGGGCCGATGCCGCACATCTCCTCGACCAGCTCCGGGGTGTACCGCGCGAAGTGGCGTTTCAGCACCTGGTAGACGCAGCGCGGATCCTGGAGGGTGTCGTCGCCCTGTGGCGCGTGACCGGTCTCCGACGGGGTCGCCTCGAAGGTCGCGCCCGGCCCGTGCTCGTGGGAGCGGCCCTCCTCGCCGCCCTCACCTGCCGCCGCCTGCGCGTCCGCCTCCTTGTACGCCCAGCTCGTCGGGTCGTACTCCCGCTTTTCGGCGTCGAAGCCGGAGAAGAGCCCGTCGAGGTCCTCGGTGTCGCGGTAGTCGTCGCTCACGATGGCCGCGGCGTTGGTGTAGTTGAGGACGTACTCCCGGAAGTCGTGGCCGCCGCTCAGCACATGGTTGACCAGCGCGCCGAGCAGCACGATGTCACTGCCGGCCCGGATGGGCACATGCCGGTGGGCGACCGCGCTGGTCCGCGTGAACCTCGGGTCGACGTGGAAGATCCTGGCGCCGCGCGCCTTGGCCTCCATGACCCACTGGAACCCGACCGGGTGGCACTCGGCCATGTTCGAGCCCTGGATGATGATGCAGTCGGCGTTCATCAGGTCCTGCTGGAACCCGGTGGCGCCGCCGCGCCCGAAGCTGGTCCCCAGACCGGGGACGGTGGCGGAGTGTCAAATACGGGCCTGGTTCTCGATCTGGATCGCGCCGAGCGCGCTCCAGAGCTTCTTGATGAGGTAGTTCTCCTCGTTGTCGAGCGTCGCCCCGCCGAGGCTGGCGATGCCCATGGTGCGGCGGACCCGCTTGCCGTCGTGGGTGTCCTCCCAGCCGCTCCGCCGCGCGTCGAGGACCCGGTCCGCGATCATGTCCATCGCGTCGTCGAGGTCCAGCGCCTCCCACTCGGTGCCGTGGGGCCGCCGGTAGAGGACCTGGGTCTGGCGTCCGGGCGAGGTGACGAGCTGCTTGCTGGCCGAGCCCTTGGGGCAGAGCCGCCCGCGCGAGATCGGGGAGTTCGGGTCGCCCTCGATCTGGATGACCTTCTCGTCCTTGACGTAGACCTTCTGCCCGCAGCCCACCGCGCAGTAGGGGCAGATCGAGTCCACGACGCGGTCGGCCCGGCCGGTACGCGCCTGAAGCGCGTCCGTGCCCTTCGACCGCGCGGCCTGGCCACGTCCCAGCCGGTCGGAACCGGTGAGCTGGCGGAGTATCGGCCAATACTCGATGCCCACGTGCCCCATTCAACATCGTCAAGGGTCGATCTTGCTACCACCCCCTGCCTGGAGGGGCCAGGCGAGCTGTAGCGTCGGGGGCATGGGCCGAGTGACGGTACGGCGGCGGATCGCCCACATCGACGAGCGCGGGACCCGCAGGCGCCCGGACACGCTGGTGGTGGAGGAACCCCTGGAGATCCGGCTGTCGGGGCGGCCTCTGTCGGTCACCATGCGGACTCCGGGTGACGACTTCGACCTGGTGAGCGGGTTCCTGCACGGCGAGGGCGTCGTGCGCACCGCCGACGACATCGTCTCGATGCGCTACTGCGCCGACACCGACACCCTCAACGTGATCGACGTCGCCCTCGCCGAGGGCGTCGAGCCGCCCGACGCGTCGGTCGAGCGCTCGTTCTACATGACCAGCGCGTGCGGGGTCTGCGGCAAGACGAGCATCGACGCGATCCGGCAGAAGACGGCCTACGACGTCCGGGCGGACACGACGCGCCTCGACCCGGAGGTGCTGGTGGGATTGCCGGAGACGCTGCGCGAGGCGCAGCGGGTCTTCGAGCGCACCGGCGGGCTGCACGCCGCGGGACTCTTCGACGCCGAGGGCACGCTCCTGGCGATGCGCGAGGACGTCGGCCGGCACAACGCGGTCGACAAGGTGATCGGCTGGGCGCTGAAGGACAAGCGGGTGCCGGTGACCGGGCATGTGCTGCTCGTCAGCGGGCGCGCGTCGTTCGAACTCACCCAGAAGGCGCTGATGGCGGGCATCCCCGTGCTGGCCGCGGTCTCCGCGCCGTCCTCTCTCGCGGTCGACCTGGCCGCCGAGGCGGGGATGACGCTCGTCGGGTTCCTGCGCGGTCCGTCGATGAACGTCTACACCGGTACCGAGAGGCTGCCGGGATGAGCTTGACCCGATGGGGCGTCGGCGGCATATATTGCACGCCGTGTCCAATAACACTGAGGGTGACGCGGCGCCCGGCGTGAGCATGCGGCGCGTCCGCGGCGACGGCGTCGATCTGGCCGTCTACGAACGCGGCCAGGGACCGGCCGTGCTCCTCGTGCACGGCTACCCGGACACACACGCGGTCTGGGACGCCGTGGCCGAGCGGCTCGCCGTGCGGTTCCGCGTCATCACCTACGACGTGCGGGGCGCGGGCGCGTCCTCGCGTCCGGGCCGCCGTGAGGACTACCGGTTCGAGCATCTCGTGGCCGACATGGCGGCCGTCCTGGACGCCGTGAGCCCCGGTGTCCCGGTGAACCTGGCCGGTCACGACTGGGGGTCGATCCAGTCGTGGGAGGCGGTCAGCGCGATGCCGGAGCGCTTCGCCTCCTTCACCTCGATCGCGGGTCCGTGCCTCGACCACGCCGCGTACTGGAGCCGTGCCAACCTGCGCCGTCCCTCCGGAGTGCGCGCGGTGGCGCGGCAGCTGGTCCACTCCTGGTACATCGCGGCGTTCCAGGTGCCCGTGGTGCCCGAGCTCTTCTGGCGGCACGTGCTCGCCCGACGCTGGGAGGGGCTGCTCGAACGCACCGAGGGCGTGCCGGCCGGTGGCCGCCATCCGGCGCCCACGCTCGCCGAGGACGCCGCGGCCGGGGTGAACCTCTACCGCGCCAACGTGCTCGCCGCCCGGCGTTCCCCGGGCGAGCGCCGTACGACCGTGCCCACCCAGGTCGTGGTGCCCACCGGCGACGCCTTCGTGACGCCGGCGCTGGCCGCCGAGGCGGCACGCCCGTTCGCCGAGCGGCTGCAGGTACGCCCGGTCCGCGCGCCGCACTGGGTGCCCCTGACCCAGCCCGCGGAGATCGCCCGGCTGATCGGCGAGCACATCACGCAGGCCGGGAAGTGCCCGGCCGGACGATAACGGCCGCCTCTCCGAGCCTCAGCGTCGCGGCGGCGATCCGGCGTACCAGCGGCTCGTCCACCTCGTGGCCCAGGCCGGGCGTGGTCGGCACCGGGACCCCGCCGAAGATCGCGCGGACGGGCGGCTCGACCACGTCGTGCGCGTAGTACTTGTCCGAGCCGGAGACGTCGCTGGGCAGGGTGAAGCCGGGCAGGGAGGCGATGGCGACGTTCGCGGCGCGGCCGACGCCGAACTCGTGCATTCCTCCGCACCAGACCCGCCATCCGCCCTCGATGGCGCGGTCGTGCGCGGCGCGCGCGGTCGTGAGGCCGCCCATGCGGGAGACCTTGATGTTGAGGACGCGCCCGGCGCACAGCTCGATGGCCGAGTCGAGCTGATCGAGGTCGTCCACGGACTCGTCGAGACAGACGGCGGTCTCCAGCCGCGACTGGAGATGCGCGTGGGCGGACAGGGCGCCGGGTGGGTACGGCTGCTCGATCATCGTCAGGCCCAAGCGGTCCAGCTCGGCGAAGACCTCCCGCTGCTCCTCGGTGTACGCGCCGTTGGCGTCCACGTGCAGGGCGAGATCGGGATGCGCCCGGCGGACGGCGCGTACGGGCTCGACGTCCCAGCCCGGCGCGATCTTCAGCTTGATCCTGCGGTATCCCTCGGCGGCGTACCGGTCGGCCTGGGCGAGGAGTTCGGTCACCGTCGGCTCGATGCCGAGGCTCACGCCGGCCGCGATGGCCTTACGCTCACCGCCGAGCGCACGGGCCAGCGGCATGCCCGCCGACCGCGACCACATGTCCCAGCACGCGATGTCCAGCCCGGCCTTGGCGAAGCGGTGGCCGCGGATCTTCGCCCAGAGGGCGCCGACGTCGGCGGGGTGGTCCCACACCGCGCCGAGCAGCGCGGGCCCGAGGTAGCGCTCGAGCATCAGCCAGCAGCTGTCGACCGTCTCCGGGCTGTAGTACGGGTCGCTCGGCGAGGCGATCTCGCCCCAGCCGGCCTCGCCGTCCGCGTCCTGGACGCGGACGAGGATGTGCTCGAGGTGCGACTTGCGGTGCGAGCTGGTCTGGAAGGCGTGCACGAGCGGCAGGCTCACCCGGAACGCCTCGACCATGGTCACCCTTGGCACTGGACTCAGCCCCCCGTACCCGGCTGGAAGCGGTAGACGGCCGTGTGACCGTCGCACGTCTGGCAGGAGACCGCGCGGTAGCCGTCGCCGGTCAGCCGCGTCATCTCGGCGGCCAGATCGTCGCGCAGGTGGTGGGCGGCGCCGCGGTCACGTGCGACCAGGGCGTCCCAGTCGCGCGGCATCCCGAGCAGGATGTCGCCGTCCTCGTCCTGTCGCGCCTCGCCCCAGCCGGTGTGCGGCGGGCGCGGCAGGTCACGTGCGGCGCCGGCCACCAGGTCCCATTCGACGATCAGCCGGTCGGTGCGCATGCCCGGGTCGCGGCCCGAGTCCTCTACGCCGTACAGGTCGCGGGTGAACCAGCGGCCGGTGGCGCCCAGAACGTCGAAGTTGAAATGCGCGTTGTGGGTGCGCACGGGATCGAAGGCCCAGCGCATCACCGTGATGCCGGTGGACAGGACGTAATCCCGCTGGCTCAGCTTGAGTGTACGGCCCACTCCCCTGCCCTGCCAGGCCGGCAGCACCGCCGCCACCTGGGAGTAATGGTAGACGGTCGAGTTGTCCGAGCCGAGGAAGCCGTAGGTGAAGCCGACCAGTTCGCCCCCCGCGAAGGCCCCGATCACCGAGCCTGCGTTGCGCGCGAGCGCGGCCAGCAGCCGGGGACTGACCGCCGGGTCGGTCGCGGAGAGTGCGAACGCCGTGCGGTAGACCTCCACTCCGGCACGCATCTCGGCGGCAGTGGTCAGCGATCGTACGGTGATGGGCGGAGAGAGCGGCAAATCCTTCTCGTCTCGGACATTGAAACGATCAATTCGTTCGCTTGATGGCAAGTTTAATATCAAATGTATGGACACTGACCTCACCGCGGCCCTGGCGGACGCGACGACCGGGTTGCTGCCCTTCGGCCGCGACCGGCTGCGTTCGTACGCCTTCGCCGAATCGCCCTCCGGGGACGCCGCCGCGCTCGGACGCTGCGCCGCCCTCATCGAGGCGGGCCACCGCGAGGTGGGGGGCCACGTCACCCGCGAGGACGATCATCTCGTCACGGTCTTCGGCCCCGGCGACGGCCGGCACCTGCTGCTGGTCGGCCACTACGACACCGTCTGGCCGGTCGGGCGGCTGGCGTCCATGCCGTACACCGACGACGGCACGACGATCACCGGGCCGGGGACCTACGACATGAAGGCCGGTCTGGTGGCGGTGGAGATGGCGCTGCGCGCGCTGGCCGCCCTGGACGTGCCTCTCGCCCGTCAGGTGCGCCTGGTCACGGTCGCGGACGAGGAGGTGGGCAGCCCGGCGGGCCGTACGGTGATCGAACGCGCGCTGGACGGTGCGGTGGCCGTGCTCGGCCTGGAGTCGCCGCACCCGGACGGGGCGCTCAAGACCGCACGCCGGGGAAGCACCCGGATCCTGCTGACCGTACGCGGTCGCGAGGCGCACGCCGCCCTGGATCCCGGCAAGGGCGTCTCCGCCATCGACGAGCTGTTCGACCAGGTCACGGCGGCCCGCGCCGCCGTCCCCGACGACGGCACGACGCTCTTCAACGTCGGGCGGATCGCGGGAGGCAGCCGGGCCAATGTGATCGCCGGCGAGGCGTCCGCCGAGATCGGCCTGCGGTTCGCCTCGGCCGAGGCCGAGCGGCAGGTCCTTTCCGCACTGACCGGGGCGGAGCCGCGCCGACCGGGTGCCGTCGTCGAGGTCACGGTGCTGTCCAGCCGTCCCACCTGGCCGGAGCGCGCGGACGACCCGCTCCTGGACGAGGTCGCCCGGGTCGGGGCGGCGTTCGGCCAGCGGATCACCGGCCGGCCGGCGGCCGGGGCCGGGGACACGAACCTGCCCGGCTCCCTCGGCCTCCCCACCCTCGACGGCTTCGGCCCCCGTGGCCGGGGCGCCCACGCCGCGGACGAGGCGGTCGACGTCACGAGCCTCGCCGAACGCGCCGCGCTCCTCGCGGGCATCATGACGACGCCCGTCTGACCGCCGCAGGCCCGCTCCGGGCTCGATATCACCGAAAAAACCTCACCGCGTCACCTTCACGACTCCCGCGCGCCGGTAGTGCCGATGTGACAGGTGGAATACTCGACCGACTCGCGGGCCTGTGCGCCCACGTGACATGCACAAGACGGGGGGACCCATCGATGGTCACAGAGATCGCGCTGATCGACACCAAGCCGGGCCAGGAGGCCGCGTTCGCAGCCGCCTATCAGGAGGCGCACGAACTCCTCGCCACGACTCCCGGGTGCCTCAGCGCCCGGATGCTGCAGAGCGGCGAGTCACCGACCCGGTTCGTCGGGGTGGTCGAATGGGAGTCGAAGGACAAGCACCTGGACAACTTCGTCGGCACCGAGCGGTTCGCGAAGTTCGGCGCGCTGCTGGGTCCCTATCTGGCAGGAGCCCCGGTCGTCGAGCATTTCGACGACATCGTGGCGTAGGGCGATCGCGACACCTCGCCAAGATGTCCCGCGCACGCCATTGAAGATCCACCATCTTGAAAATGGCTGATCAGCCGTAGTGGTGTGGCAGGTTTCGTGGTGTTCGTGCAATTGGTGGGCGGCTGTCCCGGGCCGACCTCCCGGGGGTGTCAACCAGGGGAGGCCGGCATCGGCGTTCTTGCCGCGCCGTGCAGTGCCCAGCACCGCTTTTGCCGCGGCGGCCGGCGGCTCTACTCGGTCCTACTCGGTCCGCAGCGCGGTGGCGGTCCGGGTCCGTGCCGCCCAGCCGGCCGGCAGCAGTGCCCCGAGCAGGGCGATCACGATCCCGCCGGCCAGCAGGGGGATGAGCAGGCCGGCGGTGTAGGTGTGGGACACGCTCGGCGGCAGGTGCCGGCCTATCGCGTTCCCCATCGGGTTCAGCGTCGCCTTCTCCACCGCGACCCCGAGCGGGACCCCGATCAGCCCGGCGATCAGGCCGGTGAGGGACACCGAGGTCAGCACCATCGCGATGGTCTGCTTGGGTGTCATCCCGAGGACCTTGAAGATCCCCAGGTCATGGACCCGCTCCCGGGTGTCCTGCACCACCATGCTCAGCACCCCGAGCGCGGCGACCGCGATCATCATCAGCGTGAGCGTGGCGACCAGGGCGCCCATGGTGATCACCACGATGTTCTTGCCCCCGCCCGAGTTCGGCTGGACCGAGGCGTTCAGCGGGGTCAGCGCGGCGGCGGCTGAGGTGGACCAGTCCGATCCGTTGACGTTGTCGGCCAGCTCGACGTTGAACTGGTCGATGTGCGGGGTCAGACCAGCGGCGGTGAAGGTGGCCGCATCCGTCATGAGCGTGTAGTCGCCCACGTTGGTGTCGAAGTTGATGCCGACGACCTTCAGCGGCAGTTGCTTGTTCTGCTGCACCACGGTGACGTCGTCACCGACGTGGATCCCCACCGCCGAGGCCAGCTTGTCGCCGACCACGGCCTCGCCGGGCGCCGAGTACCAGCGGCCGGACAGCAGCTCCAGGTGCGTCCAGGAGAAGTCGCCGGTGACCGTGAACACCCGCGTCGGTTCGCCGCCGGGCGGGGCGCCGACCATGGTCGCGCCGCTTTCGCCCCAGCCGAACGCGGCCTTCGTGCCCGGGATCCCGGCGAGCGCGGCGGCCACCTTGGCGGCATCCAGGTGCGGGTTGCGCGGGTCGTTGGGGCCGTAGAGACCCCAGGGCACGCCCACGTCGGCGGTGGGTTCCACGAACTCCGACGCGACGTTGAAGCCTGAGGTGCTGGTGTCCAGGTACTTATTGAACCCGGTCTCCAGCCCCACCGCGAACGTGGCACTCACCACGCCGAACAGCACCGCCGCACCGACCAGTACGGCCCGGACCGGCCGGGCGAACGGCTGGGCCAGCCCCAACGACATGGCCCGGGGCAGCGGCAGCCGCGAGGCCAGACGCTGCGCCGTCTGACCGCCCCCGGCCTTGGGGGCGCGGCCGACCACCAGAGCCCGCACCGTCGGCATCCGGCCGGCCCGCAGTGCCGGGATCAAAGCCGTGACGCCGACGATCAGCAGGGTGCCCAGCGGCACCACGGCGCTGACCCACAACGGAATCGTGGCATTGCCCGCGCCGAGCTGCTTGGTGGCCCCGCCCAGGATCGGCACAGCCAGGAGGTTGCCGAAAACCGTGCCAAGCACCAGGCCGAGTGTCGCCGGGATCATGGCCTGCGCGGTGTAGGCGCGGGCCACCTGCGAAGGGGTGAAGCCCAACGACTTCAGAATCCCGATGCGCCGGATTCCCGAGGCCACAGTCCCGCTGACCACGATCGAGATGATCAGCACCGACATGAACAGCCCGAGGAACCCGAAGCCGATCAGGAACGGCACGTAGGCCTTGGCGTTGCCGGTCGCCTGCTGCTCCGCGGTCAGGTACGTCTGTCCGCCCTCGACCGCGCCGGCCGGCGCGGCGGCGGCCACCGCCTTCTTGTCGGTGGCGATGTCGGCGTTGGTCCCGGCCTTGGCGAACCGGTAGAGCATCTGCTCGTCGGACTTGGCGCCGGCAGCGGTGAGCCGCGCGAAACCGTCGGCGGTGGCGAAGGCGGTCGCGCTGTTGGTCACCGAGCCGCCGAAGCCGACGACCTTGAACGACGGCTTGCCCGGCAGGGAGGAGAACACCACCGAATCGCCGAAGCAGACGGTGGCATAGTGCTGCCACGGCAGGGCGATCTCGCCCGAGCTCGTCGGCCAGCGCCCCTGGGTCAGCACCAGTTGGTCCATCCCGGAGGTGCTACCCAGGTCGGGCCGGGTGGTGACGGTGATCGGACCGTTGTCGTGACCGGCCCAATCCTTCTTGGAGCAGTCCATGCCGACGGTCGTGTCCAGGGCGGCGGCGATCGGGTACGGTCCGGCCGCCTCGGTGACGCCGGCGGCGTGCGCGGTGGCGGCGGCCTGCGCGGCCGTGGCCTTCGAGCCGTCGAACTGGACCGCCAGGTGCGCCCCGTTCCGAGCACTGAAGGCGTGGTCGAACGGGGCCTGCACGACGGCCAGCAGGCCGAGGGAGAGTACTGATGACGTCACCGCGGCGAACGTCGTCAGGGCCATGACGAGGGACTGGACCCGACGACGGCCCACGCCGGAGCGTACGACCTTGCCCAAGGCGCTCACCGGCTCACCGCCGGCAGCAGGCGGGCCATGGCATGGAATCCGACCTCGAAGAGGCGCCGGGGCATCGGCGGCTTGCGCAGTGTCATCCGACCGCTCCCGTCTGACGGGTCGGCGGCGTGCGGGCGGCCAGGCCGGCACCGTTGCCGTAGTTGATGACGTCCCGCTCGACCGCGCCGTCCACCAACTCGATCGTGCGGCGCGCGGTGCTCGCGGCCAGCTGCACGTCGTGGGTGACCAGCAGGATGGTCTGGCCCTCGCTGTTCAGGTCCAGCAGCAGCCGGCGCACGTCCTCGGCCGAGCTCGAGTCCAGAGCGCCGGTCGGCTCATCGGCCAGCAGCAGCGCCGGCTTGTTCATCAGGGCCCTGGCCACCGCCACCCGCTGCCGTTGCCCGCCGGACAGCCGCTGCGGGTAGGCCTTGACATGCCGGTCGATGCCCAGCGAGCCGAGCAGCTCGATGACCCGCCGCTTCGCTTCGCCCTTGCCCATCCCGGCCAGCTGCGCTGGAACCATGACGTTGTCCAGCACGGTCAGGTCGTCGAGCAGATTGAAGAACTGGAAGATCATGCCGATCGAGGCCCGGCGGTACTTCGCCGAACCGGCCTCACCGAGCCGGTCGACGCGGGTGCCGTCGACGGTGACACTGCCGCTGGAGGGCCTGTCCAGGCCGGCGATCAGATTCAGCAGCGTGGACTTCCCGCTGCCGGAATGGCCGAGGATCGCTACGCACTCACCGGACGCCACGGACAAGGTCACACCGGCCAGCGCGGGCGGGCCGTCGTCGTATTTCTTCGTCGTATCGCGAAGATCGATCAGCGGTGCATTCGTCATGTCCACGAACCTAGGAACCGAACGCCATCCGTCGCGTCGGCCGGTGGATGTCACCGTTCCCCAGGTCATCGGCTCGGCGGTGTACGGCGTGTACATCCCCGGGGCGACGCGCAGAGCCGACGTCGCTGAATACGATCTCCGCATGGAAGAGCTTCTCCGGCGTCTCTCGACATCGAAGCGCGTGACCTGGCTGATGTCACAGGCCGCGGTGCTGGCCACCACCTGCTTCTACGCGCTGATGCTCGCCTGGACGATGCCGGCCTCTCGGACCGGGCTCTTCTTCGTGCTCGCCCTTCCGGTCCTGCTCGTGCGCCGTCTGCCGGCGGCGGTCTTCGCGGCGGTCCTGGGCGAAGCAGTCCTCGGCGACATCTTCGGCGCGCGGCCCTCGATCGTGTTCGTCCTGCTCGTCGCCTTGGGCGGGTACCTCGCTGTCCGGCGGCCGAAGGCTGCCGCCGTCGGCTTCGTCGCGGCCGTCGCGGCCGCGTTCGTCAACGTCACCCACATCCCCGGGGAGACCGTCAGCGACGCGGCCCAGTTCGCCGGGGGGCTCGCGTTCTGGTTCGCGGTCGCGTGGGTCTTCGGGGGGGTGTATCGCAAACGCCGTGAATACCTCGAAGCCCTGCACGAGCAGAGGGCGGCCCGCGCCGTCCTGACCGAGCGGCTGCGGATCGCCCGCGAACTGCACGACAGCGTCGCGCACAGCATCGGGATCATCACGGTGCTGTCGGGAGCGGCGGCACGGGTCGTCCAGACCAAGCCCGAGCAGACGCGGCAGGCGCTGACCGGCATCGAGACCACCAGCCGGGAGACGCTGTTCGGGCTGCAGCGGATGCTCGGGGCGCTACGCCGCGCCGAGCCGGACGACGCCATGCCGCAGACCGCTCCGCTGGCGCCGGCCGGCAGCCTGGCCGACGTCCCGCAGCTCGCCGTACGCACGGCCGACGCCGGGGTGCGGGTCCACGTGACCTGGCGGGGCGAGCAGCGTCCACTCCCGCCGGAGATCGAGCTGTCGGCGTTCCGGATCATCCAGGAGTCGGTGACGAACGTGGTGCGGCATTCCCAGGCGCGGACGTGCCGGGTCGCGGTCGGTTACGAGCCGGAAGGGGTGACGATCGAGGTGGTGGACGACGGGGACGACGGTCTGGGCGGGCCGGGCCGTCCGAGGCTCTCCGCGGCCGGCGGGAGCGGCTTCGGCCTGCTCGGCATGCGCGAGCGGGTGACGTTGCTGTCCGGCCAGTTCAGCGCCGGCCAGCGTCCGGAGGGGGGATTCCGGGTGACGGCGAGGATCCCGGCATGAGCGTGCGGGTGTTGCTGGTCGACGACCAGCCGCTGATGCTCGTCGGGCTCACGATGCTGATCGGCGACACCGACGACCTGGAGGTGGTCGGCCAGGCCGGCGACGGCGGCGAGGCGGTGCGCCTGGTGCGTGAGCTGCGGCCGGACGTCGTGGTGATGGACATCCGGATGCCGGGCGTGGACGGGATCGAGGCGACCTGGCAGGCGGCCGCCGAGCCGGACCCGCCCAAGGTGCTGGTGCTGACGACCTTCGACGACGACGAACACGTCTACGGCGCACTACGCGCCGGGGCCAGCGGATTCCTGCTCAAGAGCATGGCCCTGGACGCGATCCTGGAAGCGATCCGCGTGGTGGCCGCGGGCGACGCGTTGATCGCGCCGAGCGTGACCCGACGGCTGATCGCGGACTTCGCCGGAACGTCCGGCCCCGCGGCCCCCGAACCGGACGCCGGGCCCGCCGCGGACTCGAGTCCCATCGCGGGGATCACCGACCGGGAGCGCGAGGTGCTGGCACTGGTCGGACAGGGACTGTCGAACGCTGAGATAGCCGAGCGGTTGGTGATCAGCGCGGCGACCGCGAAGACGCATGTCGCGCGTCTGTTCGCCAAGCTCGAGGCTCGGGACCGCGTCCACCTGGCGATCGTCGCCTTCGAAACCGGACTCGTGCCGCGTCGACGGTAGGGGCACGATCAGAAGGACGATCGCGACCACGAGTCCGCCGCGTTCCAGATGCGCCGGCACACCCTGGTCTCAGCCAACCTCGAAACGAGCCGCTGACAGACGATCTAGCCATGGGACACCCGCCCACCAACAGCAGGAGCACTCACGAACACCGTCATACCAGCACCCTGACCAGCCCGTTCAGGATGGCGCAAGCCCATTGCCGACGCCGCGGAGCGGTTGTGCTTTCTGGCCGCGGTGCCGGCCGAGACGCTGCGCGGCCTCGCGTTCGCCGTCGCGACGGCCGGCGCCCTCGGCACCCGGCTGGTCTCGCGGTGGATCTCGGCCGGACCGGGAGGCGCCTGCCGTGCCCGGCCGAACGGTTACACGTAGGCCCGCGGGACCGGATGTGCGGCGTGCGCGTCGTGGCGGGCCGCCGCCAGCCTGGTGACCGCCTCGCGCAGCCGGTCCGGCGGCAGGACGTACGGCACCCTCATGTGGTCGTCCAGGACCCCGTCGACGCCGAACGCCGTCCCCGGCACGAGGTGCAGGCCGTGCCGTCCCGCCGCGGCCGCCAGTGCCGTGCTGGAGCCGCCCGGCAGACGCACCCACAGTGACAGTCCGCCCGGCGGGACCTCGAACTCCCAGTCCGGGCACTCGTGGCGCAGCGCCGCGACCAGGGCCCCGCGCCGTTCGCGCAGCATCGTGCGCCGGTCGGCGGTGATCGTCTCGATCCGGTCCAGCAGCTCGGTGACGATGAGCTGTTCGAGTACCGGGCTGGCCAGGTCGACGGTCTCCCGCGCCTCGGCCAGGCGGCGTACGAGGGCCTGGCCGGCGCGGATCCAGCCGATGCGCAGGCCGCCCCACAGCACCTTGGCCGCCGAGCCGATGCTGATGACCCGGCCGTCGGTGTCATGCGCGGCGAGCGGCCTCGACCTCGGGACGTCGTCCACGGCGAGCTCGGCGAACGTCTCGTCGCTCACCACATACGCCCCCGCGTCGCGGGCCGCGGCGACGAGCGCGGCGCGGTCCTCGTCGGCCATGAGCCGGCCGGTGGGGTTCTGGAAGTCGGGGATCACGTACGCGAGCCGCGCCGCGGCCTGGCGCATGCCGCCGGCGATGAGCTCCAGGTCCCACCCGGCGTTGACTCCGGCGGGCACGAGGCGGGCCCCGGCCCGGCGCAGGGCGTCGAGGGCGTGCGGATACGTCGGCGACTCGACCAGCACGGCGTCCCCGGGATGCACGAACGCCTGGACCACGAGGCACAGCGCGTGCTGGGCGCCGGTCGTGACGAGGATCTGCTCGGGCAGGGTGGGCACGCCGCGTACGGTGTACCGCTCGGCGATCGCCTGTCGCAGCCCGGCCAGGCCGAGCGGTTCGTAGCCGGGGCCGCCCGTGTGGCGCGGCAGCTCCGCGACGGCCGCGGCGACGCACTCCTCGAAGCCCGCGGGCGCGGCCGGCGCGACGCAGGCCAGGTCGATGAGCGTACGGTCCCCGGCGAGCTCGTGGCGGGCCTGTGCCGGGGTGCCGGCGGGCAGCGCCGTCCAGCTGCCGGCGCCCTGCCGGCTCTCCACGAACCCCTCCGAGCGGAGCGCGTCATAGGCCGCGGTGACCGTCGTACGGCTCACCCCGAGGACGGCCGCGAGGTCGCGCTCGGCCGGCAGGCGGGTGCGCAGCGGAAGCCGGCCGTCGAGCACGAGACCGCGCAGCCCGCCGCCGATCGCCGCGTAGTACGGCCGGACCGCCGGCGCTCCGCCGAGGAGCCGGGCGAGCGTCGTGGCATTGATGGTTCGCGTCGACATAAGGCCACTTTTCACGATTGGCTCTTATCTTTCAAGCCATCTCTCTGACTCAATGGCATCCGTCGCACCAAGGCGGCACCGTGACGGGGAGGCGAGCCGTGCTCGTACGCCGATTGGCCCAGCTCTACATTGGATTGGCCCTCTACGGCCTCGGCATCGCTCTCCAGGTGGCCTCGCGGCTCGGCAACGACCCGTGGGACACACTCCACCAGGGGCTCGCCCGCCAGACCGGCCTGTCGATCGGCACCTGGATCATCATCGCGGGCGCCCTGGTGATGTTCCTGTGGATCCCGCTCCGCCAGCGGCCCGGTCTCGGCACGATCAGCAACGTCATCCTCACCGGCGCGTTCGCCGACCTGTTCCTGTGGCTGCTGCCCGATCCGGGACCGCTCGCACTGCGCTGGGCGTACCTGGTCGCGGCGATCCTCGTCGGCGGCTTCGCCACCGGCTGCTACATCGGCGCGGGCTTCGGCCCCGGCCCCAGGGACGGCCTGACGACCGGCCTGGCCGCGCGCGGCCACTCCCTGCGCCTCGTGCGCACCGGCATCGAGGTGACCGTGCTGGCGATCGGCTGGACGCTGGGCGGCACGGTCGGCATCGGCACCCTCCTGTACGCCGTGGCGATCGGCCCGCTCGCCCACGTCTTCATCCCGCTCCTGAAGGCCGAGAGATCACCCCTCGTCGTCCGGCATCGCGTCGAGGTGGAGTTCGAGGGCGTCGAGCCGGTCGTTCCAGAAGCGCCGGTACGGCGCTAGCCGGGCGGCAGGCGGCATCATCCCCGGGTTCCAGCTCCCATCGGAGCGTCTCGGAGTCCCAGGCGTACTCCTCGCGGGTCTCGGATCTGCCGTTGAAACGAGATCTCGTCGCTATCCGGTCCGGCCAGGCTGTCGTGAACTCGGGGGCGATGATGGGGAGAGGCATGAGGTGGAAACGCTGGGCCATGGTGGCGGTGGTTCTGCTTCTGCTCGCCGCCGCCGGGTGCGGCGCCGGCGGGCGGCCACCGGCTCCGGGAGCTCACATTCAGGTCGTTCTGCGTGCGGACGGCAGCGGCCGGGTCGATTTCTGGGTCGGCGGTGGCGTGCACTCGGACGGAGAACTGCGGGACCTGGGCGGACGGCTGGCGGCCGTGCTCTTCCCCGGCAGGACGCTCAGGGCGACGGCCGTCGAGCCGGGCGCGGCGTTCCCGCTCGCCCGTACGGAGGTTCCTCAGGCGGACGGGCGGGGCCGGCACCCCACGTTCGGCATCCCGGGGAGGGGCGTGCGCTCCACGCTTGAGGCCGCCGGGTATCCGGGCTACACGTTGCTGGTCCGGCCACCCCGGATGCGCACCTCGATCGGCGCCCGTACGCACCCGCCCGGTTTCGAATACCGGTGGAACAGCCACGCGAGCGGGCCGCCACCGGCCGGTTCGATCGTCATGCGCCCTTCGATGCTGCACTGGGGTGTGGAGATGGCGTTGCTGTTCGTCACCGTTGCCGCGGCGGTGACGGCGCTGGCCGGCCGCGACACGCGGCTCGCGTTCGCCGGCTGTGCCGCCGCTCTGGTGACCGCCGGGACGATTCTGGTGACCGATCGCGCGTCCGGCGAGGCACTGGGCACGCTCGGCTACCTCAGCGGCATGCCGCTCACGCTGGTGACCGTCCTGCCGTTCGTGGCGCTGCCTGTGGCGATGCTCGCGATGATCCGGCCCGTGCGCCTGCTCGCCAGGCCCGCGGGGCATCAGCGTCGGTATGGCGAGTTCTGAGCGCCGACCATGCGCGCCCTGACCGCTGAACCCCTTGGACTCGATCGCCTAGGCGGGAGCGGGCCCCGGGCCGGTGCCGGGGTCGAGCTTGTCCCCGAGGCGGTCGGCTTTGCGGCGGACCGACGACAGCGGCGCGGCGATGTCCTCCAGTGAGGTCTGCTCCGCCTTGACGCCCCAGAACGCCGCGACGATCCCGGCGATGATCATGATGCCGGCGGCGATCAGGTAGGCGATGAAGAGGCGTCCGGGGTTCGGGTGGTCCTGGTCGCCGATGAGCGAGCCGAAGATGGTCGGGCCGAGGGCGCCGAACACCTGCGCGATGGCGAAGAACAGCGCGATCGCCTGCGAGCGCAGCTCCATCGGGAAGATCTCGCTGACCGTCAGGTAGCCGGAGCTGGCCGCGGCCGAGGCGATGAAGAAGATGACCGACCACAGGATCGTCTGCGTGACGGCGGTCAGCGCGCCGATGTTGAACAGCCAGCCGCTGAAGGCCAGCATCGTGCCGGACAGCAGGTACGTGCTCGAGATCATGCGCTTGCGGCCGATCGTGTCGAACAGCCGCCCGATGACCAGCGGCCCGAGCAGGTTGCCCGCCGCGAAGGCGAAGAAGTACTTGGCCACGTCATGGTCGGCGACGCCGTAGAAGTGCTTGAGCACGAGGCCGTACGTGAAGAAGATCGCGTTGTAGAGGAACGACTGGCTGATCATCAGGGTCGCGCCCAGCACCGAGCGCTTCGGGTACTCGCGGAACAGCGTCCGTGCGACCTGCGCGAACGAGGTCGACTCGTGCGCCTCGACCTCGATGTACTTGGTCTCGTCGACCTTGGGCAGCCGTACGCCGGACGACTCGACCTCACGCTCGATCTGGGCGAGCGTGCGCTCTGCCGCCTCGGCCTGCCCGTGCATGAGCTGCCAGCGCGGGCTCTCCGGCAGGTTACGGCGCAGTCCCCAGATCGCGACGCCGATCACCGGCCCGATGAGGAAGCCGAGACGCCAGCCGAGGTTTCTCGGCAGCAGGTCCGGGTCCAGGAGGACGTACTCCCCGAGCGAGCCGAGGATCGCGCCGAACCAGTAGGTGCCGCTCACGGCCAGGTCGACGCGGCCCCGGTACCGCGCCGGGATCAGCTCGTCGATCGCCGAGTGGATGGCGGCGTACTCTCCGCCGATGCCCATCCCGGCGGCGAACCGGAAGAACAGGAAGATCGGGTAGTTGAAGGACAGCGCCGTCAGGCCGTTGGCGACCAGGTAGAGCCCGAGTGTGACGATGAACAGCTTGCGGCGTCCCAGCTTGTCCGAGAGCCGGCCGAAGATCAGCGCGCCGAAGACCTCGCCGAGCAGGTAGATCGTGGCGGAGAACCCGACCTCCTTCGAGGTGAGGTTCAGCGTGTCGGCATGCTGGAGCACGGGGCCGATGATGCTCGCGATCTGGATCTCCAGGCCGTCCAGCACCCAGGCCACGCCGAGCGCGGCGATCATCCGGGTGTGGAACCGCGACCACGGCAGGCGGTCGATCCGGGCGGGGACGAGGCTGCGTACGGTATCCGGCGGCGCCGCCGGACCTTCCGTTCGATCCACTGCCGGCCTCCTACGTCGGTTCGCTGGCCCCACCATCGGTCACGACGGCGACCGGATGATTACTAACCGGGATCGACATAGGTAAACAGCGCGCAAGGTCGAGTGATTCGTCTCGTGAACAGCACAGTGCCGCGTTAGCGTACGCACTGAGTCGAATCCACCAGGTCGAGGGAGAATCAGGTTGTCTGCGCCAATTGAAGATTATGCGCTCATCGGCGATCTTTTCAGCTGCGCGCTTGTAGGGCTCGACGGCTCCATCGACTGGCTCTGCCTCCCCCGGCTCGACTCCCCCGCCTGCTTCTCCGGACTGCTGGGCGGCCCCGACAACGGCCGCTGGCAGATCACCCCGGCCTCCGGCGGAAAGGCGACGCGGCGGCAGTACCGCGGCGACACGCTCATCCTGGAGACCGAGTGGGAGACGCCCGAGGGCACCGTCCGCGTGCTCGACTTCATGCCCGAGCGCGGTGACGCGGCGGACGTCGTCCGCATCATCGAGGGTGTCTCCGGCCGGGTGCCGATGCGCCTGGACCTGCGGATCCGGTTCGACTACGGCCGTGCCATGCCGTGGATGCGGCGGATCGGCGACCACCTCACCGGCATCGCGGGCCCCGACTCGGTGTGGCTGCGCAGCCCGGTCGAGCTGGAGGGCCACGACTTCGCCCACCGGGCGACGTTCGTCGTCTGCGAGGGTGACTCGCTGCCGTTCGTCCTCACCTGGCACCCCTCACACCTTCCCGCGCCGCGCGACGTCGACCCGTATGAGGCCCTGGCGAGCACCGAGCGGTACTGGACCGACTGGGCCCGGCAGTGCACCTACACCGGCCAGTACCGCGACGCCGTCGTACGCTCGCTCGCGACGCTCAAGGCGCTGACCTACGAACCCACCGGCGGCATCGTCGCGGCGGCGACCACCTCCCTGCCCGAGGCCATCGGCGGTGTGCGCAACTGGGACTACCGTTTCTGCTGGCTGCGCGACGCCACGATGACGCTCGAGGCGCTCCTGCGCAGCGGCTACCGCGACGAGGCCAAGGCCTGGCGCGCGTGGCTGATGCGGGCGGTGGCCGGCAGCCCGGAGGACCTGCAGATCATGTACGGCGTGGCGGGTGAGCGCCGGCTGGAGGAGTACGAGCTGGACTGGCTGCCGGGCTATGAGGGCTCGCGTCCTGTGCGCGTCGGCAACTCCGCGGCCAAACAGCTCCAGCTCGACGTCTACGGCGAGGTGGCCGACTCTCTCTTCCTCGCGGTGGGCAGCGGCATCCAGCCCGAGCGCCACGCCTGGTCGCTGCAGAGCGCGATGATGGGCTTCGTCGAGCAGCACTGGAGCGACCCGGACGAGGGCCTGTGGGAGGTACGCGGCCCGCGGCGGCACTTCGTGCACTCGAAGGTCATGACGTGGGTCGCGGTCGACCGTGCGGTCCGCATGATCGAGAGCTTCGACCGCCGCGGCCCGCTCGACCAGTGGCGTGCGCTGCGCGACGAGATCCACCGCGAGGTGTGCGCGAAGGGCTTCGACGCGGAGCGCGGCACGTTCACCCAGTCGTACGGCTCGCGCGAGCTGGACGCCGCGCTGCTGCTCATCCCCCGGGTCGGCTTCCTGCCGCCGTCCGACCCTCGTGTGGTCGGCACGATCGAGGCGGTCCAGCGCGAGCTCACCACCGACGGGTTCGTCGAGCGGTACGCCACCGGCGAGGAGCAGGGCGTCGACGGGCTGCCCGGACAGGAGGGCGCGTTCCTCGCCTGCAGCTTCTGGATGGCCGGGGCGCTCCAGCAGATCGGGCGTACGGACGAGGCGCGGGAGCTGTTCGAGCGGCTCCTGGACCTGCGCAACGACGTCGGCCTGCTCGCCGAGGAGTACGACCCTCGGCTGAAGCGCCTCGTCGGCAACTTCCCGCAGGCGTTCAGCCACGTACCCCTCGTGCTCACCGCGTACGACCTCGAAGGCCACGACGGCCTGCGCGGCGGGCGGCGTACCGCCTGAGCGGCACGCCGCCCCGGCTCAGAGGTGGGCGTCCAGGTCGGCCTTCAGCGCGCGCTTGGGCTTGGCGCCGATGATCTGGTGGACCACCTCGCCGTCGCGGTAGAGGTTGAGTGTGGGATAGCCCAGCACCTGGTACCTCTGCGCGATCTCCGGGTGCAGGTCGCCGTTGATCTTGGCGATGGTCAGGCGGTCGCCGTACTCCGCCTCGACCTCGTCAAGGATCGGCGCGATCATCCGGCACGGTGGGCACCACTCGGCCCAGAAGTCGACGAGGACCGGGCGGTCCGAGTGGAGCACCTCCGCGTCGAAGTTCTCGGTCGTCAGTTCGATCATTTCTTCCCTCCGTGGACAGCACGCAGCCGGGACAGAAACGTGCCAGCTGCTCGGCCACCTCGGCACGTTGCCGGATCAGGGCGTGGACCTCCGCGTCGATCTGCGCGAGCTTGCGCCGGTACACCGCGACCGACTCCGGGCAGGAGCCGCCCTCCTCGTGACCCGCCCGCAGGCAGTCCACGAACGGCCGGGAGTCCTCCAGGGAGAACCCGGCGGCGAGCAGCGCGCGGATCTCCGCGACCAGCCGCAGGTCCGACTCGTCGTACTCCCGGTAGCCGTTGTCCGCACGCCGCGCCGGGAGGAGACCCTGCTCCTCGTAGTAGCGCAGCGAGCGCGTGCTGACACCGGTACGCGTCGCCAGCTCCCCGATCCGCATCGGTCCTCCTGATCTGTGGCCGACTCAGAAGCTAACCCTTGACGTGGGTGTGAAGGTCAAGCCCGGTCCGGGCTATTTGATCGGGCAGAAGAAGCCCAGGGCGATGCTCTTGCTCGAGTGCACCGCGACGTCCTGCGGCCGGCCGCATACCCCTGCTTCGTCGCGAACGCTCACCTGATAGTCGCCCTTGGACAACACGATCGAAAAGGCGCTCCTGTTGCCGGACTCCTCCCCGACCGGCGCCCGTGCGGCGTCGGTCACGCGCACGTCGATCCACCGCGGAGGGGAGTGGATGCCCGGATATCGTCCGCCGGACTGCTCGACCTTTCCGCTGATCCGTGCGGAGACCGGGTGTCCTCCGTCGCCGTGGGCACAGCCGGCGATCCCCGCGACCAACAGCGCCAGGACGGCGCTCCCGACGGCCTTCCCGAGGTCACCGGACCACATCGGGCTCAGCGGGGCAGGGACTCGACGAAGCGCAGGAAGTCGGCGGGCAGCGAGCCCTGGCCGGTGTTCGCGCGCTCCAGCAGGGTCAGGGTGCCGCGGCGCCACCAGAACAGGTCCGGCGTCAGCGACCCGGGTCCGTCCTCGTGTGCGTCGGCCGCGAAGGCGCGCAGCCGCTCCGCGGTGATCTGCGCGGTGTCCCTGCGGATCGGGCAGGCGGCGATGGTGCTCCGGGTCGGCGCGACCGCGAGTGCGCCGTGCGGCTCGGGGTCGAGGTAGGACTCGAGCCAGACGAGATGGGTGGCGGCGTAGAACGTCGAGCCCTCGAGCACGCGGATGCCGGTGTCGTCGATGACGTCGCACTCGAGCGGGCCGTCGGCGCGCACACCCTCGCGGCCCACCGCGAACAGCTCGTTGGTGGTCACCGGCCAGGTGGCCGCGTCGTCGGTGACGACGGTGCGCACGGTCGTGGGCGTGTCGGCGACGATCGCCTCGATCAGACCGGGGGCGAACGGGCGGGAGATGAGCCGGCCGGTGCGGGCCTCGACCGGATAGACGCGCGAGCGCAGCAGGCCGCGTACGAGGGGGAAGTCGCTCAGGTCGAGCGGCTCCTCGATGGCGGTGATGATCGTGCCGACGTGGTCCGCGACCAGCGCGGGCCAGTCGTCGCGCGGGACCTGGCGGGCGAGCTGGCGGAGGTTGCGCATGCCGATGTGCAGGCGCTGCGGGCCGTCCAGCAGCATCACGTCGCCGGGTACGGGACGGCAGCCGTACCCATGGCTCTCGGCGACCAGCACGACGAGCGAGTCCAGCGCGGGGTCGGAGCCGTCGGCCGCGGTGTGCCTGCGGTCACGCCTCTCGAAGGTGGTCACGGCGTCTCCTCGCTTGCGGGCCCGTACGGCGGCGTCCGCCGTACCGGGCCTCCCCCCGTGCTCGGGACGAGCACCAGTGCGTCCGCGTCGAGCTCCGCGCCGGCGCCGAGCCGGATCGTGAGCTGACGAGGACCGTGTCCGACCGGTACGCCGGCGAGGACCGGCACGCCGATCGGAGTGAGGCGGTCCGCGAAGACCGCCTCGAGATCACCGCAGCCGGTCCAGGTGCCGAGGACGATCCCGGCGACGTCCTCGAAGTAACCCGCCTGCAGCAGCTGGGTGAGCATGCGGTCGACGCGGTACGGCGCTTCGTTCACGTCTTCCAGGAACACGATCCTGCCCGCGGCCGGCTCCGGGGCGTATGGGGTGCCGAGCAGCGAGACGAGCAGGGCGAGGTTTCCGCCGGTCAGCACGCCACGGGCCCGTCCGCCCCGCAGCGCGTGTGTCCCCTCCACCGACGGCCCCGTGCCGGACAGGCCATCGCGCAGGTGGGCGAGCTCCTCCGCACCGCGGTCGGCGAGAAAGGTGACCATCGGCCCGAACGAGGTCGGCACGGACAGCCGCCGGCCGAACGCCGCGTGCAGGGCGGTGATGTCGCTGGACCCGTGCAGGAGCTTCGGCCGGGCGTCTCCCAGGGCGGTCCAGTCGAGATGGTCCAGAACGCGGGTGGCGCCGTAGCCGCCGCGCGCGCAGAACACCGCGGAGATCCGCGGGTCGCACCAGGCGGCCTGAAGGTCCGCGGCCCGATCGGCGTCGGATCCGGCGAGGTAGGTGAGCCCGGACGGGTTGTGGTCGAGCGCGTGCTTGCCGACGCCGACCTCGAACCCCAGGCCTCGCAGCACGGCACTGCCGCGCTCGAGCCGGGCCGGATCGGCTGGACCGCTCGGGGCGATGACGGCGACCCTGTCCCCCTCACGCAGGGAGGGGAGTCCCTCGTCCCCGGGGTCACCCATCGAACTCTCCTTGTTATGTGGTCGGTCAGAGCATGACACCTAGAGCCCCCGCAACGGAAGAGGTCATAAACCACACGCTTGGAATTCGCCGTCAACAGGCTTCTGACACGAATGTCGGAAGGGCCTGGCCGATCGGCTCCCGTACGATGGCGTCGGCGAGACGATCGTAGGGCGTCTCCTGCGCGTTGATGATGACGAGGCGCGCGCCACGCTCGACGGCCTCCAGACAGAGGCCCGCGGCGGGCTGCACGCCGAGCGAGGACCCCACCGCGAAAAACAGGTCGCAGTCACGTGCCGCCCGCTCCGCGGCGGCGAACACCTCCGGCCTCAGCTCCTGCCCGAACGAGATCGTCGCGGACTTCTGGATGCCGCCGCACGTCAGGCACGGCGGGTCGTCCTCACCGAGGTCGACGCGGGTGAGGACCTCCGGCATGGGTGTGCGCAGCCCGCAGACGAGGCATTCGGCGTCGAGCATGGTGCCGTGCACCTCGATGACCAGACCGGGATCCGAACCGGCCTTCTGGTGGAGCCCGTCGATGTTCTGGGTGATGATCGCGCGCAGCCGCCCGGACCTTTCAAGGTCGACGAGCGCCCGGTGCCCGGCGTTCGGCTCCGCGCCCCAGGCCGGGTGGTCGCGGCGTGAACGCCACGAGCGGCGGCGTACCTCGGGGTCGGTGAGGTAGACGTCGATCGTGGCCATCGCCGCGGCCCTCGGGTCCTTCGTCCAGACACCCTGCGGGCCGCGGAAGTCGGGAATGCCGCTCTCGGTGCTGATGCCCGCCCCCGTGAGCACGGTGACCGCACTCGCGTCCCGCAGCCATTCGCCGATCATGATCACCAGCCTAATCCCCCGTCCCCACGCCGACCGGACCGTCCGGCCGGCCGCGCGTGGCGTGATCAGAACCAGGTGCGGATCAGGTCCACCACCGTCTCGCCGTCCACGACCGGCAGGAGCTGCCACTTGTCGAAGACCGTGCACGGGTGGGACGGCCCGCAGTCCACCCAGTCCCCGACCTCCGCCTTCGTGTCCGGGCCGAGCTTGAGGAACGCGTGCTGGTCGTTGAGCTCGGTCAGCCGGCTGTCCGTCGCGGGTGAGCGGGTGCCGTCGGCGTGGCGTACGGTGTGCGGCTCGGGCAGGCCCTGGTCGAAGGAGACGTCGCGGCGGCCCAGGGTGAGCAGCGCCAGGCCGGGCTCGGGATGGGAGGTCACCTGGGCCCAGGCGTGCAGCGCGGACACGAAGGACGGGCCCTCGGTACGGCCGAGCGGGGAGACGTCGCGGTAGAAGCCGTCATCGTGGGTGATGTACGCGCCGCTGCGCAGTACCGTACGTGTGCCGTCGAAGACGTCCGCGACCTGGTCGAAGAAGGCGCTGCCGCCCGCGCTCAGGATGGCGTCGCCGGGCAGGTCGAGGCGCTCCGCCAGTGCGCGCAGGTCGCGCAGGTAACGGTCGACCGTGGCCAGGCTCTCCGGTGTCGTCCCGTGCCCGACGGCGCCCTCGTAGCCGGCGACTCCGGCGAGGCGCAGCTCGGGCGCCGCGCCGACGGCGGCGGCGACGGCCTCGGCGGTGGCCACGTCGCGCACGCCGGCACGCCCGCCGGACGCGCCGAGCTCCACGAGGATGTCCACGGGCCGTACGGAGCCGCGGAGCGCGGCCGCCATGAGCTCCACGCCGCGTACCGAGTCGGCGAAGCACAGCAAGTGGAACTCCGGGTCGCGGGCGAGCTCACCCGCCACCCAAACCAGCCCCGCCGGGTCGAGGAGCTCGTTGGCCACCAGGACGCGCCGGACGCCGAAGGCGCGTGCGACGCGGAGCTGGGCGAAGTTGGCGACGCTGATGCCCCAGGCGCCGAGCTCCAGCTGGCGCGCGTACAGCTGCGGCGCCATCGTGGTCTTGCCGTGCGGCGCGAGCAGGACTCCGTGGCGCTCGCACCAGTCGCGCATCGTCGTCAGGTTGTGTTCGAGGGCACCGGCGTCCAGGACGACCAGCGGTGGGTGGAAACCACCGTCGAACAGGTTCCGCCGCTCGGCGGCCAGCTCGGCGACGGTCATGCCGTCGGCGTCGGCCGGCATCCCCTTGAATCTCCAGTCGATCCGCTCGTCGCCCAGCCTGCGCAACGCATCGGCATCCACCACGACCACCGCCTCACCCGGCACCCGCCCGCTCGGCCGCGAACGGCGTCAGGCCACGCTAATCCCTCCGCCTACGGGAGAGACGTACCGGGTCGCGGGCCGCCACAGCCGGGGTCCGCGCTCAGGGCGTCTCTCACCGCGCGGCTTCGCGCACGGTTTCGTGCGATGTTCCGTGTCTTCTTCGTGCTGCCCGTCTCGGTGAGCATGGCGAGTACGGGCAGGGACGTCGACTCCTCGGCGATACGGCGTTGCATCCAGTCCGTGACGCCTGCCAGCTCGGCGGCGGCCGGAGTGCGGCCGGCCATGACGGTCAGGTAGGTCGTCCAGTCATGGACACGACGGTGCAGGAACCCGCGATGCCCATCCGTCGTGAGCCGATCCACCTCCGGCATCAGCCCGGTCGCCCACTGCCGGAAATCGGCCGGGTCGGCCGTCCTCATCGCGACCCTGTCCACGAGTTCGACGACCGCCGCCTTGGACACCAGCTCCTCGGGGTCACGCAGGATCACCGAAACGACCGCGCGATCGTCGTCACGGCGCCGCGCGGCGGCCACGACCGCGATCACCTGGCGATATGCGGCCGAGCGCACGTGCTCGTCCTCGACGGCCTCGTCGACGTCCACGTCGACGATGCCCGCACCGGCCAGCAACACGGTCAGATCAGCGCGCAGCGTCGTCGTCCTCACCCTGTCCACTTGGCCCTTGAGAGCGCCTTCCGGCGGTGCGCCGACCGCGTCCGGACATCAGAGATGTGATCCGCATCGCCCGACATACTGCCCGACGTGAGGTCGATCGGGGACCACCACCTCATGGCCGGTGGCGCGCAGGCGGCCGGCGGCGTCGAGCACCCGCCGGCCGCCTTCCGTACAGGGAGTGGAGCGGCAGGATGGTCATGCCGCTCCGCCGGACGTGCCTCAGGCCTCCAGGAAGATGAGGTCCTCGGGCGGGTGGGTGAGCCGCAGCTTCTGCCCGGCGACGGCGGTGATGGTGTCCATGCCCGTGGCGTGCGCCTCGGAGATGACGAACAACCGGTCGTTCCTCGTGGCCAGGAACGACGTGAAACGGTCGAGAGAGACGTCACCCGCGCCCAGCGCCAGATAGTCGACGAGGCGGCGGAACAGCTTCGGCAGGATGACCACGTGGTCGTCCAGGTCGGCGAGGCTGGTGATCGTGGCTCCGCTGGTGGTGGCGTCCCCGGCCCACACGCCGTTGCCCGCGGTACGCGCGGCCTGGGAGACGGCGGTCAGCTCGGCGCGCAGGTCGGGATACAGCTTGCTGTAGAAGGTCGGGTACACCAGCCCCTCGGCGAGCAGCCGGTGGTTCACGCTCTCGCGCAGCATCGCCGCGGTGACCTGGACCTGCCCGAGGTCGGCCTGGTCGGCGGTGCCCGCGTATGCGAAGGCGACCGGCCGGCCGTACTTGTCGGCGAAACGGGTCAGGATGTAGCCGGGCGTCTCGTCCGGCGTGGCGCTGACGACGGTCTCGCGGTCGCGCTTGACGTCGCCGAAGCCCAGCAGGCTCAGCAGCCGGTCGGCGGGAGCGTGCGCCAGCGCGAGCGGCTGGTGCTGGGTGAAGCCCCCGTGGGCGCGGGGCGTGTAGTGGGTCTCCAGCGCGTCGATGGCGTCGAGGCGCAGCTGTACGCTGCCGGCCGCGCTGAGGTGGGCCCTGACCCTCAGTTTCGCGAACGCCTCGGCGTCGTCGGGAAAGAAATGGACCGAGTCGCCATCGGGCTGGCTGTGCAGGATCCGGTACCGGCCCTTGATCAGTCGTAGCGGCATCATCGCCCCCCTCAGCGCGGCGTCGAAACGGCGCAGCGCACGTGCCCCCGCGCCGGCCTGCGAACGCCGGCGCCTGCGATCCGGCCGAGTCAACCAGTGCACGTGCGCACGAGCCCGCACCCGCAGGTCAGCGCCTGGCAAAGGTCTGCTCTGCCCGGCGGCAGGGTGGAACGCGGTCGGGGCGGAGCGGCGTCGCGGACGACCTTCGGCGCACCGGGCCACGTTTCGGTCACGGGACGAATCGGGCCGCCTGATTGTTCGCGCAGGTGAGTCGCTTCCGGATCGCCCCGGCGTGACCATTCGACGCTCGAAGTCAGTACCATCCCTCTAAGACTGTCGACGGTGCCGCGGCCGTGCGGCCGGACACCCGGAGATGAGAAGCCCGCATGAGTGACAAGATCGCGATCCGTACCGCCAAGGCGCCCCCGCCGGCGGCGGCCTACAGCCAGGGCGTCCGCAAGGGCGGCATCCTTCAGGTCGCAGGTCAGGTGCCCGTTGAGCCCTCCACGGGACTGATCGTCGGCGAGACCGTGGGCGAGCAGACCCAGCAGGCGCTGCAGAACGTCCAGGCGGTGCTGGAAGAGGCCGGATCCGGTTTCGACGACGTCGTGATGCTGCGCGTTTACCTCACCCGCAAGGAGGACTTCGCGGAGATGAACGCGGTCTATGAAAAGTTCGTCAGCGAGCCCTATCCGGCGCGTACCACGGTGTTCGTCGGACTGGCCGAGGGTCTGCTCGTCGAGATCGACGCGCTCGCGGTCGTCGGCTGACGACCGCCCCCGCGAGATGATCCATCCGAGGTGACACGCTGGTGACACCCACGCGCTCGACGTCCCCCCACATCCTGGTGGTCAACGGCACCAAGGTCCGGCGCCCGGTCTTCCTGCTCGGCGCACCCCATTCGGGTACGGACCTGGTGGCGCGCGCCATCAGGCAGTCGGCGGCGTTCCATCTGACGATGGGCCGCCCCAACGTGGTGCGTACCGTCTACGCGTTCGCCCGCCGTCCCTCGATCGCGACCGAGCGCGGAGCCGGCGCCGCCCGGGTGATGCGCGACGCGTACGCACAGAGCTGGCAGGTCACGCCCGACGCGTGCGGCGAGTGCCCCGCGCAGTGCCGCGACCTCGGCCGGATGGGTCCCGACGGCACCTGCGCCGACCCGCGCGGCATCCAGCGGTTCGCCGACGCCACGCCCGATCTGATCTACAGCGCCGACGTCATCCTGGACGCGTTTCCGGACGCCCAGCTGATCCAGGTGATCCGCGACGGCCGGGACGTCGTCGCCGGCATGCTCACCGACGAGCGCTGCCTGGCCTGGTTCCGGCCCGGCTTCGCCAACCTCGACGAGGTGTTCCCCAACGCCTTCCTCGGCGTCGAGGACACCACCGAGCGCATGCGGTGGCCGCGCGCGGGCGTCGCGGTCAAGTGCGCGCTGCGCTGGCGTGGGTCGATCCGGCTGAGCGCCAAGCTCCGCGCGCAGATCCCCGAGGAGCAGCTGCTCACCGTCCGCTACGAGGACCTGGTGACGCGCACCCGGGAGAGCCTGGGCGACATGTCTGATTATCTCGGGCAGCGGATCGCGAAGAGCGCCCTGCACGGCGTGGGCGACGACGACATCGGCATGTGGCAGGAGCACCTCACGCTCAAGCAGGTCACCCAGGTCGAGAAGATCGCCGGCGCCGAGCTCCGCCGGCTGGGCTACCGGCCCAGCGGGCGCGAATGAGTCCCATCGATCTAGGGTCGCTCGGCGTAGCTCCAGCCGATCACCAGTCCGGCCGCGCCGCAACCGACCAGGAGAGCGGCGAACCGCCGCAGCCCGTGCTTCGTGTTCATGGCATCCAGCTCCGCGGTTGAGAAAATCGCCTGCCGTGGTCCAGGGTCATCCGGGCGTGCGACAGTCGTGTGGAATCGAGAATGCGTCTGAGTAAAGTCCGCCGGGCGGACGCGATACGCCCGGCGGACACGGATCTTGGTGTTACTTCGTACGCCAGCGCGGCCGGGTCTCTCCGGCCTTCTTCGTACAGGTCAGCTTGGCGCCCGACGACGTCGTCGCCTTCGTACCGGCCTTCGTGCAGAACTGCCCCGCACGCGCCACACCGCTCGACGGCCCCTGGGAATACCAGCGCGCACGTGCGTCACCCGGACGCTTGACACAGCGCGCCATGGTCCCGCTGGAAGTCCTGCCGACCGTTCCGGTGGCCTTGCAGAAGCCGCCGACGCGTACGGTGCCGCCGACGGTCGCCGTGGCGGCAGGCGCGCGCGTCGCGGCGGGAGTGTGGTGCCGGGCCTTGGCGGAGGCGCTCTGGGCGACGGTGGCGGCCTTCTTGCCCCCGCCACATCCGGTGAACGCGACGGCGGCGCTCAGAGCGGCGCCCGTCAGGATGAGCTGACGATTCATAGGATCCCCCGATTCGATCTGGTCCCGCCGACTCCAGGTCCCGGATCAGGGACTGAAGTAGTGCTGCATACCGGCGATCCGGCCCTGGTCGTCGAACCACAGCTCGAACATGTGGACGCGGTCCGGGAGCGGATGAAGCCGCCGTTGCAGTTTTCGCAGGCCCTCGTTGAGCTGTTCCGGAGTCAGCCTGATGCCGCGTACGTAGTCGGTCACGCCGTCGTCGACGACCGGCGCCGACGCCCTGATCATCGCTCCGGGCGCGAACGTCAGCGGCGTGTAGCGCCCGGCACCGACGGGTCGTACCGTCTCAGGTCCCCCGGGCTGGACCCTGCGGGCCGGTGCGAACAGCACGCGTGAGCCGGTGTCGGCTTCGGCCAGCCCGAACACCCGGGCGCGGCCGGCGTGGTCCGGGTCCGCGCCGGCCCGTGTCCCCGTCAAGACGAGACCGCTCGCGCAGGCGAATGACACGGCGACGATCACCCAGCGCATTCGGGTGATATACGCAGTGCTCACACGCTGGGTCTACCCGTGCCCCGTCCGCCTCACTCCTCCCGGTCTCCGCCCCTCACGCCTGCGGGACCGCGGCGGACACCGCGTCGACCTGCTGAGCCTGGGTGGCGAACTGCGTGTGGTAGAGCTCGGCGTACAGCCCGCCGCGGTCGAGGAGTTCCTCGTGTCGGCCCCGCTCGACGACACGGCCGTCGTCGATGACGAGGATCTGGTCGGCCTCGCGGATCGTGGACAGCCGGTGCGCGATGACGATCGAGGTACGTCCCGCCAGCGCCGTCCTCAGCGCGCGCTGCACGGCGGCCTCGGACTCCGAATCCAGGTGCGCGGTCGCCTCGTCGAGCACGACGACCGAAGGCTCCTTGAGCAGCAGCCGGGCGATCGCCAGCCGCTGCTTCTCGCCGCCGGACAGCCGGTAGCCGCGGTCGCCCACGACGGTGTCCAGGCCGTCGGGCATGTCCTGGACCAGATCCCCGATCTGTGCCGCCCGCAGCGCCTCGGTCAGCTCCTCGTCGGTCGCGTCCGGCCGCGCGTAGACCAGGTTGGCGCGGATCGTGTCGTGGAACAGGTGGGCGTCCTGGGTCACCACGCCGATGGCCCCGCGCAGCGACTCCAGCGTCGCGTCGCGCACGTCCTGCCCGCCGATGCGCACGGCGCCGCCGGACACGTCGTAGAGCCGGGACACGAGCTGGGTGATGGTGGTCTTCCCGGCCCCGGACGGCCCGACGAGCGCGGTCATGCCGCCCGGGTCGACGCGGAAGTCCACCCCGTGCAGGACCTCGCGGCTGGGCGCCGTGTCGGTACGGGCGATGGACTCCAGCGAGGCCAGCGAGACCTCGCTGGCGGCCGGATAGCTGAAGACGACGTCGTCGAACTCCACGGCGGGCGCGTCTTCGGTGGCGGGCAGCGGCTTGGCATCCGGCTTCTCGGCGACCATCGGCGGCAGGTCCAGGACCTCGAAGACCCGGTCGAAGCTGACCAGCGCGGTCATCACGTCGACGTGCACGTTGGACAGCGCGGTCAGCGGCCCGTACATGCGGGTGAGCAGAGTGGCCAGTGCCACGAGCGTGCCGAGCTGGAAGCTGCCGTTCGCGACGAGCGAGCCGCCGACGCCGTAGACCATCGCGGTGGCCAGTGAGGCGACGAGAGTGAGCGAGGTGAAGAAGACCCGGCCGTACATCCCGGCGATGACACCGATGTCGCGCACGCGCGCGGCGCGGTCGGAGAACATGGTCGACTCGTCGTCGGGGCGGCCGTACAGCTTGGCGAGCATCGCGCCGGCCACGTTGAAGCGCTCGGTCATCAGCGAGCCCATCTCGGCGTCCAGCTGCATCTGCTCCCGGCTGATCTTCTGCAGCCGCTTCCCGACCCACTTGGCCGGGAAGATGAAGATCGGCAGCAGGACCAGCGCGATCAGCGTGACCTGCCAGGAGAGCACGAGCATCGTGACCAGGACGAGGATCAGGCTGATGACGTTGGAGACGACCGAGGACAGGGTGGTCGTGAGGGCGCGCTGCGCGCCGATGACGTCGCTGTTGAGCCGGCTGACCAGCGAACCGGTCTGGGCGCGCATGAAGAACGCCACCGGCATCCGCTGGACGTGGTCGAAGACCTGGGTGCGCAGGTCGTAGATCAGCCCCTCACCGATGCGCGAGGAGTACCAGCGCTGGACGAGCCCGAGCGCCGCGTCGACGATCGCCAGCGCGCCGACGATGATGGCCAGCGTCATGACCAGACCGCTGCGGTGCTGGACGATGCCGTGGTCGATGATCGCCTTGAGCAGCAGCGGATTCGCCACGACGACGACCGCGGCGATCGCGTTCAGCACGAGGAACAGCACGAGCTCGCGGACGTACGGGCGCGCGTAGCCGGCGATGCGGCGTACCGTCCCGGGCTTAAGGCGTTCCCTGACCACCGTGTTGTCACGGCGGAACGACATCATCACCATCCAGCCGTTATCCGGCATTCCCACGGTGATTCCTCCCGGAAGTTAAGGCGTAATTATGTAAGCACGCCGACAGCAACGCTTTTGGGGCACGCTCGATTCCCGCCGACATGACCAGCCTGCGCCACGAGGACGAGCGCCGTCACCCGCCCCCCGCCCGATCCAGGCACGGCCTTACGGCCTAGGACCCTAAGGCCCTGTCTCAAAGTCCTCGGTCTGGGCCGCGCCCTGTCTGGAGCCCACCCGTCGTGGAGCCCTCCGTCGTGAAGCCCACCCCCCTGGAGCCCACCCCCCTGGAGCCCACCCCCCTGGAGCCCACCCGCCCGGGGGTGCCATCCCACTCTCATTGTCCAGCCAGAACTGCGACGGGCGAAAGTAGAGCGGGATTCTGTGGATAACCCCGGGGTGGCGGCACCCAGGCGTCGCGCAGGCGCCACCCACGCGACGCGGCACGCGGCACGCGGCACGCGGCACGCGGCACGCGGCACGCGGCACGCGGCACGCGGCACGCGGCACGCGGCACGCGGCAACAGCATGGCTCTCAGACAGACCCGAGCCGCAGGGCGGGGGAACCCAGGCGCGTGGAGGGGGTCAGCGCTGTTCGTCGGCGTGCTCGCGCAGGAGGACGACCTGTTCGCGACGCTCGGCGGCGGCCTGTTCCTCGAGCGTGTTGTCCGGTGCCGCGCGCAGCAGGCGCTTGGTCGCCGCCGCGGTGCTGGGCCGGATCGCGAGAATGGCCGCGACCAGGTCGTCGACCGCCTTGCCGAGCTCGTCCACGGGCACCACCAGCTCGGCCAGCCCGAGCCGGGCGGCCTCCTCGGCGAAGACCGTGCGCGTGGTCAGGCAGAGCTCGAGCGCCCGCGGCACGCCGACGATGTCGACCAGGGGCTTGGTGCCGGACAGGTCCGGCACGATGCCCAGCGCCGGCTCCTTCATCGCGAACTTCACATCGTCCGCGACCACCCGCAGGTCACAGGACAGGGCCAGCTGGAAGCCGCCGCCGATGGCGTGCCCCTGGACGGCGGCGATCGAGACGATGCCGGGCCTGCGCAGCCAGAGGTAACCGGCCTGCAGCCCGTGGATGAACTCCTCGTCGCGCGGGCCGAGGGCGTCCTCCCCAGGGACGCCCTCCGCGGTGAACAGCCGCAGGTCGATGCCTGCCGAGAACGCCGGACCCTCACCCCGTACGACGACCACCCTGACGTCGTCCGGGAGCGTGTCTCCGATCCGGGCCAGTACGCGCCACGTGCTGAACGTCAGCGCGTTGCGCCTCTCGGGCCGGGCCAGCGTGATCGTGGCCACGGCACCGTCGACGGTGAGGCGCAGGCCCGCCTGCTCGAATTCGGCATCAGTGACAGAGCCGTCCGCCATGACCGTCCTTCCGGGTCGCCAGGCGACGGTCCGGATCCGCCGCCGTGCCCGACCTTAACGGGTCGGGCACGACGAGCGTCAGATGGTACGGCGCACGGAGCAGAGGGGAGCAGGCGTCAGAGACGGCAGTGAAGCCACGAGGGCCGCACGGCGGCTTCTCAGGACTTCTTTCCGCGAGTCGCTCCGCCACGTCCGCGCAGGTTCACGCCGGACTCGGTGAGGATGCGGTGGATGAACCCGTACGACCGGCCGGTGGCAGCAGCCAGCGCACGGATGCTCTCACCGGAGTCGTAGCGTTTCTTAAGCTGCTCCGCCAACTTGTCTCTCTCGGCACCGGTCACGCGGGTGCCCTTCTTTAGGGTCTCGGCCACGAGTACCTCCCGTAGTGATGTGGTGACCGCTGCGTTATCCCCCGCCATGATCAGACATTCACGCGCGATCGGCTACCCACTACGCCAGAAAAGATCTGCTTCCTTGCTCGGAGCCTGCGTCGCAGGTCAGGCAAGTGCCACGAGATCGGAAAATTCGTCACTCCAAATGTCTTCTACACCATCGGGAAGCAAGATCACTCTTTCCGGTTGGAGCGCCTGGACCGCACCTTCATCGTGGGTCACAAGAACGATCGCTCCGGCATAGGTGCGGAGGGCCGCGAGGATCTCGTCCCGGCTCGCCGGATCGAGGTTGTTGGTGGGCTCGTCGAGGAGCAGGACGTTGGCGCTGGAGACCACGAGCGTCGCCAGTGCCAGCCGGGTCTTCTCGCCACCGGAGAGCACGCCCGCGGGCTTGTCGACGTCGTCCCCGGAGAACAGGAACGAGCCGAGGATCTTGCGTACTTCGACCTCGGGCAGGTCAGGGGCTGCCGAGCGCATGTTCTCCAGCACCGAGCGGCCGACGTCGAGTGTCTCGTGCTCCTGCGCGTAGTAGCCGAGGCGCAGCCCGTGGCCGTCGATCCGCTCCCCCGTGTCGGCCTTCTCGACGCCTGCCAGCAGGCGTAGCAGGGTGGTCTTGCCCGCGCCGTTGAGGCCCAGGATGACGACGCGGCTGCCCCGGTCGACGGCCAGATCGACATCCGTGAAGACTTCCAACGAACCGTACGATTTCGACAAAGCTCGCGCCATGAGCGGCGTTTTGCCACACGGAGCGGGCGCGGGGAAGCGAATCCTGGCCACTTTGTCAGTGCGGCGCTCATCCTCCACGCCCGACAGCAGGCGCTGTGCCCGGCGCTCCATCTGCTGGGCGGCCCTGGCCTTGGTGGCCTTGGCGCGCATCTTGTCGGCCTGCGTCTGCAGGGTGTTCGCCTGCCGTTCGGCGTTGGCCCGCTCGCGCTTGCGGCGCCGCTCGTCGGTCTCGCGCTGGGTCAGGTACTTTTTCCAGCCCACGTTGTACAGGTCGATCACGCAGCGGTTGGCGTCCAGGTGGAACACCTTGTTCACCACGGCCTCGAGCAGGCCGACATCGTGGCTGATCACGATCAGGCCGCCCTGGTGGGTCTTGAGGAAGTCGCGCAGCCAGGTGATCGAGTCGGCGTCGAGGTGGTTGGTGGGCTCGTCGAGGAGCAGCGTGTCCGCGCCGGAGAACAGGATCCGGGCGAGCTCGACGCGGCGTCGCTGGCCGCCGGACAGGGTGCGCAGCGGCTGCCCGAGCACCCGCTCGGGCAGGCTGAGGCTGGAGGCGATCGAGGCGGCCTCGGCGTCGGCGGCGTAGCCGCCGAGCACGTGGAGCCGGTCCTCGAGGCGGCCGTAGCGGCGCACGGCCTTGTCGCGCTCGGCGCCGGTGGCGGTCGCCATGCGCTCCTCGGCCTCGCGCATCCCGTTCATCACCTCGTCGAGGCCACGCGCGGCCAGGATGCGGTCGCGGGCGAGCACGTCGAGGTCGCCGGTACGCGGGTCCTGCGGCAGGTAGCCGACCGTGCCCGAGCTGTTCACCTCGCCCGCGGCCGGCTGTCCCTCGCCGGCGAGGATCCTCGTGAGGGTGGTCTTGCCGGCGCCGTTGCGGCCGACGAGCCCGATCCGGTCGCCCGGGTTGACGCGGAACGACGCGCCGTCGAGGAGCAGGCGGGAGCCCGCTCGGAGTTCGATGCCTTTGGCAGTGATCACGGTGGAAACGCTCCTGGGGGGCGGGCTGGGGCGACTGCGGACGACGAAAAGGGCGCCGCCGGTGGCCCGCGGATCACGTGGCCCGGCTGCGCCCTCGGAGCGCCTGATCAGCTCGCAAGCATGCGGCCAGTCTACGGGAAGCCCGTCGGTGATCACGACCGCCGCCACGCGGACTGCCACATGAGGCCACCGATCCGTCCCAGGGGGGTTGCGCCCCCAGCCCCGGAGGGAAATGCTCCGGTCGTGATCCGGGAGCACGTACTCGCCGGGTACGTCGACGACGCCGGCGGTCGCGAGGCGCTGGCGCTCGCGCGGGCCATCGCGGAGGTGTCCGGCGCGCGGCTGACGGTGGCCGCGGTCCACTCACCCGAGCGCGCCGCCTCCGTGGTCGAGGCGCGTGCGGCGCTGGAGCACGCCGCGGAGCTGGTCGAGGGGGTGCCGGCCGACCTCGTCGCCCATGAGAGCCGTAGCGCCAGCCGAGGGCTCTCAGTGCTGGCGAGCCGGACCGGCGCCGACCTGATCGTGATCGGATCGCCGCCCGGCGGCGCGCACGGCCGGATCAACCTGGGCGGCACCGCGGACCACCTCCTGCACGCCTCCACCCAGACCGTGCTGCTCACGCCCTCGGGACACACGCCCTCCGGCGGTCCGCGGCGGATCAGCGTGGCCTACGTGCGCCGGCCCCAGTGCGACGAGGCGGTGACCTCGGCCGCCGCGGCCGCGGTGCGGCTCGGCGTTCCGCTCCGGCTCCTCACGCTGGCGCTCGACGGCGCCGACCAGGACCCGCTCCGCGACGATCTGGCGCTCGCGGTACGTCTGGCGGACGAGTCCTCCGTGCTGGACGCCGATGAGGTGGAGGCCGCGGTCGGCGCGGGCGATGACGTGGCCGGCACGGTCGCCGGCCTCGACTGGGCCGAGGGCGACCTGCTGGTCTGCGCCAGCAGCGAGGACGCGCCGGTGCACCGGGTCTTCCTCGGAGAGACGGCGTTCAAGCTGGTGCGCGCGGCGCCCTGTCCCGTCGCGGTCCTGCCCCGCGGGTCCGGCTGACGTGTGGTGCCCCCCGTCGGGGGAAGGCGGATAGGGAGAGGGCACGTGTCCTCCCCGGTACCCCGGTGGAAGAGACCGACGAGAAGAGGCGAGGAGCGCATGGACGGCGAGGATGACAGGAGCGCGCTACGGCAGGAGCTGCGCGAGGTGGAGGCCGATGTCGCGGAGCTCCGCGACACGGCGGTGAGCCTCCGCGCCCAGATCGGCGACCGCTCGTCCGAGCCGACCGACGCCTCGGAGCGCGCCGCGCTGATCACGGCCGCCGAGGAGCAGGAGGCGCTCGTCGAGACGCTGGAGGCCCGGCGCGACAAGTTGCGGAAGCTGGTCGAAGAGCAGGGCTGACCGGCGGCATGTTGGAAATACCGCCTGCCTGGGCGGCCCGGCGTGGTAAGACCGTCCGGCGCCGTCCACCAGGGAGAGATCATGACCAGGCTGACCGTCAACCATCCGAACGGAAGTCCCTGCTGGGTCGACCTCGATGTCCCCGACCTGCGGAAGGCCATGGACTTCTACACCGCCCTGTTCGGGTGGGAGATCAACGAGGGGCCGCCCGAGGCCGGCGGGTACTCCATGTGCCTGCTCGACGGAGCCCCGGTCGCCGCCCTCTCCCCCGCCCAGGACCCGGATGCCGGCTCGTTCCGCTGGACCGTCTACTTCGCGGCCGATGACCTCGCCGCCACCGTGAAGCTGGTCGGGGACAACGGCGGCTCGGTCGTCATGGCGCCGATGGACGTGATGGGCCAGGGCCGGATGGCGATCGCCGAGGACCCGTCCGGCGCGACGTTCGGGCTCTGGCAGGGCCAGGCTCACACCGGCGCGCAGGTCGTCGGCGAGCCCGACTCGATGTGCTGGACGGAGCTCAGCGCGCCCGACGGCGAGAGCGCGCGCGCCTTCTACTCCGCGGTGCTGGAGCGCCCGGTCGTGGACATGGGAGTGCCCGGCTTCGACTACGCGACCGTGAAGGTCGGCGACGACGACGTCGCGGGTGTCTGGGGCGTGCCGGGCGAGCCCGCACGCTGGACGATCTACTTCGCGGTGGACGACGCCGACGCCGCGGTGGCACGCGCGACCGCGGCGGGCGGCGGCGTCGTACGTGAGCCGCAGGACTCGCCGTACGGCCGGTTCGCGATCGTCGCCGACCCGTTCGGCGCCACCCTCGCCGTGATGAGGCTGCCCGGGTCCTGACCTCGCGGCCTCGAGTCCGAACCGTGATCCGCGCCCCGCAACGAACGGGGCGCGGTTCCGCGTCTCAGCGAGATGCGCAACGGATACCGTGCCCCTCTCGCCCGGCTCGTCGTCGTGGTGGCCGTCGTCCTGGCCGGCCTCGCCCTCGTACGGCCCTCGTGGGCGTGCGGCTGCGGCGCGCTCGTCACCTCGACCGAGTCCGGGGTCGACGTGGCGCAGGAGACCTCGATCGTCCGCCATGACGGCGCGCAGGAGGAGATCGTCATGCGGCTGTCGGTGCGGTCGGAGGCGCACGACGCCGCCTGGCTGATGCCGACGCCGGCACGCGCGCGGGTGACGCTCGGCGAACGCGCCTGGTTCGACCAGCTCGACCGGCTGACCCAGCCGGTCGTCCACCGGCACCGGCACTGGCTGCCGCGCCGGGACCGCGGGGTCTACTCCGGAGCGCCGCCCCGGAGCGGGGGCGAGGTCGCCGTGCTCGCCTGGCAGAAACTCGGCCCGTTCGAGGTGACCACGCTGTCGGCCGGCGACTCGGGCGCGCTCGCCTCGTGGCTGACCTCACACGGCTACCACCTGCCCGGCCGGCTGGCCGAGGCGCTCAAGCCGTACGTCGCGGAGCGGTGGACCTTCACCGCGGTCAAGCTCGCGCCGGAGCAGGGCCGGCTCACCGGCGAGCTCGACCCGCTGCGCATCGCGTTTCCCACGAAGGCGCCGATCTACCCGATCAGGCTGTCCCGGCTGGCGAGGACTCCGCAGTCGGTACACCTGTACGTGCTCGCGCCGCACCGGGTCTACGTGTCGGGGCTGGGCATGGCCACGACGTACGCGGGCCGGGTCACCGCGGCCGACGTCGCCTCGCCGGCGCTGCGCACGATGATCGGCCAGGGCGCCTTCATGACCGAGGTGGTGAGGCAGGGCATTCCGCCGGCGGACTTCACCGGTGACCTGCGGCTCGTCTCCACCACGGACACTCCGTACCGGCAGGTGGAGAACGTGGACGACGGGCTCGTGCGGTTCCTCGGCGTGCCGGCCTACCTGTGGTTCCTCGCGCTCGCCGTGGTGGCGCTGGGCCTGGTCTGGCTGACCGCGGTCATCGTGGCTCGACGAGCCGCACGCGTACGGCGCGGAAGCGCGGCGGCGTCTCCTTGAGCACGGCCAGCCGGGGGTCGGGGACGGCCAGGAAGGGCTCGGTCTCCAGCGCGAACAGCGCGTCGAGACGGCGGTCCCCGCGCAACCCGTCGACCGCACGCCGGTCGCCTCCGCATACGACCGCCACCAGCTCGGGCGCGTGGGGTGCCAGGACGCGTGCGGCGGTGTCGGCGGCGGCACGCAGCGCCTCGCGCGCCTGTCCGTCACGGCGCCGGGCGAACCTCTGCTGTGACTGGCCTCCGGCGGCACTGCGCCCGTGCACGAGACGGGCGCCGACCTTGGAGGCGACGAGCCGGTCGCCCTCGAAGACGCCGCAGGCATAACCGCCGAGCCGGACCAGCAGGACGCCGACCCTGCGGTCGCGCAAGGCGTGCTCGGTCAGGCCGCCGTCCAGCGGCGGGAACGGCACATGGCATTCGGCCAGCGCTCCGTCGCCGCCGCGCAGGAGCACGACCTGGGGCCCAGCGTCGGCGGAGCACCCTCCGTGGCGTTCGGCGAAGCCGTCGAGCCATCGCTGGAGACGCTCCGGCGGGACCTCGACCCAGCGTCCTCCCCCGGCCGCCGGCCGCGCCTTTGCCATTCCCGAACCCTATTCGATGATCTCGATATCCCCGTGGGCGGTTTGACTTCTCTGACCTGGTGGGAGGACTTCTGGCATGTGGATCGCTCCCGAACGACGGCGCGCGCACCGCTGGATCGCGCCCGTTCTCGCCGTGGCCGCGGGTGTGGCCGTCGCGGCGACCGTGGCGCTCCGCGGTCAGACCGAGATCGGCCTGGTGACCCTGGCCGTCCTTCTCGGCTACGCCATCCTTCTCGGCGCGCGCGGCGGCGAGGCCTCACACGGAGCGCATGAGAGCTACGGCGGCGCGAGCGGCCGGGGCGGCGGACCTCACACGCGCGCCGCGGCGGCGACCGGCGACGTGCTGGTGGCCGTGATCATGGCGGCGCTCATCGTCCAGGCACTGCGCGGAGCCGAGATCTGGGTGCTGGCCGGCCTGGCCGCCGTCGCCTGCGTGACCTACCTCGTCTCGATCCTGAGCATCAGCTGGTACTGATCCCGGTTCGCGTCCGCGACGACGCCATGACCGTGTGCAACAGATGCGAGGTCTGGCAGCTAACGTCCGAATTGACAGTGAACAGTCCGCCAACAGCATCGATTCGCCCAGGTCGGGGAGCAGAATCGGCTTGTGACCGACTACGCCGCATATACGGGCGGTCCGGAGAACACCTTCGCACGGCACGGCGACGTCGCGCCGTCACCGCAGATCGCCTTCCAGCCGATCATCGACCTCGACACCGGAACCGTCGTGGCCATGAGCGCGCCCGCGCCCATGGGTCACATCTCCGAGCTCGAGTCCGACGTCGACCGGGCGATCCTTGCCGCGCGCGCGACCAGCCGCCGTGAGACCCTGCTCCCGCTCCACGTGTTCCTGCACGCGCGGACGCTCGGGGACGACCGGAGCATGGACCGCCTGCACCACACGCTGGCCGGCCTGGGCCGCCGGCCCGGAGGCGTGATCGTCTCGGTGAACGGCCTGTTCGGCGGCATGCCACCGGCGGAGGCCGCCGCACGGCTCGGACGGCTGCGGGCCATCGGCTACCTGATCGGCATCGAGCGGGTCGAGGACCTGCCGAGCCGTTTCGTCGCCGAGGTCGCGCCGTCCGTGCTGACCCTCGATCCCGAGCTGAGCCGGCGCGCGTCGGCGGACTCCCGGCGCGCGGCGCTGGTGGACGGGCTCGTCTCCATGGGCCGGCGCACCGGCGGTCACGTGCTCGCTCCCGGCATCGTGAACGAGGACCAGCTCACCAAGTTGCGCGGGCTCGGCGTACGGCTGGCCCAAGGGCCGCTGCTCGCCCCGCCGGACTGGCGTCCGGGGGTGCCCGTCAGCGTCCACCTCGGCCCGCGGGAGGCCGACCGGCTCGGCCCCCGGGTGACGGAGTTCATGCTGCCCGCGACCGTCATGCCCGAGGACGCCACGGCGGAGTCGGTGTTCGCCGCGTTCAACGCCGAGCCGAACACCACGAGCGTGGTGCTCGTGGATCCGGGGCAACGGCCGAGGTACACGGTCGACCGCACGCGGTTCCTGCTGAAGTTCGCCGGGGCGTACGGGCACGCGCTGCACGCGCACAAGCCGGCCAACCGGCTGGCCGACGCGCCGCGGCCGGTGCCGCGCACGGTGCCCGCGATCGCGGCGTTGCGGGCCGCGGGCGATGACGCCGAACGGGTCTACGACGACCTCGTCGTGGTGGACGAGGTCGGACGCTGCATGGGCGTCGCGCGGGTCGGCGACCTGATCCGCAGCCTGTCGGAGCTGGAGCGGCGTTCCGCCTCATGACCGTACGGGCCGATTTGTACATCTAGCCTTATAAGTCTTACTTTACTAAATGTGGTGTTGAACGAGCCTGACCTCGAACGCGCGGCATTCGATCTCCGCCTGGCCCTCGCCCGGATCGTACGGCGACTCCGGCAGGCGCACGAGCCCGGGGACCTGACCCTGTCGGAGGTCTCGGTCCTGTCGCGACTCGACCGGGACGGACCCGCGACGCCGGGCGCCCTGGCCGGCGGTGAGCGCGTACGCCCGCAGGCGATGGGGAACACGCTGGCCGCGCTCGAACAGCGCGGTCTCGTGGCGCGGATGCCCGACCCCGAGGACGGACGGCGGGTGTCGATGTCGGCCACCGAGGCCGGGCGGCAGCTGCTGCTCGACCGGCGGTCGGCGAGCACGCGCCGCGTCACCCATGCGCTCGCCCAGGGTTTCAGCCCCGATGAGCAACGCCGCCTGATCGAGGTCATCCCCCTGCTCGACCGGCTGGCGGACAGCCTGTGACCGCCGTCGACACCGGCGTGCGGGGCGACCGGTACAAGTGGACGGCCCTGTCCAACACCACCCTCGGCGTGTTCATGGCCACGCTCGACGGCTCCATCGTGATCATCTCGATGCCGGCGATCTTCCGCGGCATCGGGCTCGATCCCCTCTCACCGCACAACATCGGCTACCTGCTCTGGATGATCCTGGGCTACCTGCTGGTCGCGGCCGTCCTGGTGGTGGCGCTGGGCCGGCTGGGCGACATGTTCGGCCGCGTCAAGCTCTACAACCTCGGCTTCATGATCTTCAGCGTCGCGTCGCTGGCGCTCTCGGTCGATCCGTTCCGCGGCGGCTCGGGCGCGCTGTACCTGATCGGGTGGCGCGTCATCCAGGGCATCGGCGGCGCCATGCTGACCGCCAACTCGGCGGCCATCCTCACCGACGCGTTCCCTCTCGAACAGCGCGGGATGGCGCTGGGCATCAACCAGATCACCGCGCTCGCCGGGCAGTTCCTCGGCCTGCTGGCGGGCGGCCTGCTCGCCGAGGTGCACTGGCGCGCGGTGTTCTGGGTCAGCGTCCCGATCGGCATCGTCGGCACCATCTGGTCCTACCGCAGCCTGCGCGAGGTGAGCACGCCGCGCTCGGCCCGTATCGACTGGCTGGGCAACCTGACCTTCGTGGTCGGCACGATCACCCTGCTCGCCTCGATCACGTACGGGATCCAGCCGTACCGCGGCCACGCGACCGGCTGGACCAGCCCGTACGTACTCGGCGGGATCAGCACCGGCGTTCTGCTCCTGGTCGCCTTCTGCGTCGTGGAGACACGGGTGGCCGAGCCGATGCTGCGGCTCGGGCTGTTCCGGATACGGGCGTTCGCGGCCGGCAACCTGGCCGCGCTGCTGACCGCCATCGCGCGTGGCGGCATGCAGTTCATGCTGATCATCTGGCTGCAGGGCATCTGGCTGCCGCTGCACGGCTACGCCTACGAACGCACGCCCCTGTGGGCCGGCATCTACATGCTGCCGCTGACCTTCGGCTTCCTGGTGGCCGGCCCGGTGTCGGGCTACCTGTCGGACCGGTTCGGCGCCCGGCTGTTCTCGACCGGCGGCCTGGGGATCGTCTGCCTCTCGTTCATCGGGCTGCTGGCCCTGCCGGTCAACTTCTCCTACCCGCTGTTCGCGGCGCTGCTGTTCGCCAGCGGCATCGGCCAGGGAATGTTCTCGGCCCCGAACACCTCAGCGATCATGAGCAGCGTGCCGTCCGGTTCGCGCGGCGTCGCGTCGGGCATGCGGTCGACGTTCCAGAACTCCGGGACGGCCCTGTCCATCGGGGTGTTCTTCTCCCTGATGATCGCCGGGCTCGCCTCCTCGCTGCCGCACACCCTGTCGGCCGGGCTCGAGGCCCAGTCCGTACCGGCGGCCGACGCGACGCACGTCGCCCAGCTGCCGCCGGTCAGCACGCTGTTCGCCGCGTTCCTCGGCAACAACCCGATCGGCCATCTCCTGGGCTCGAACGGGCTGCTCGACTCCCTTCCGGCGCAGAACCGCCAGACTCTCACCGGAAAGGCGTTCTTCCCCGAACTCGTCTCCGGGCCGTTCCATCATGGTCTGGTACTCGTCTTCACCGCCGCCGCCGTGATGGCGGCGATCGCCGCGCTGGGCTCGGCCCTGCGAGGCAACCGCTATGTCCACATTGAGGAGAAATCATGACCGACGCGCTCAGGGCCGAGACCGTCACGATCAAGGGCCACGGCGACGACGAGATCGAGGCGTACCTCGCCCGGCCGCTGGACGGCGGCCCTCGCGGCGGCGTGGTGGTCATCCACCACATGCCCGGCTACGACGAGGCGACCAAGGAGATGGTGCGCAAGTTCGCGGCCCACGGCTACGCCGCGCTGTGCCCGAACCTGTACTCCCGCGAGGCGCCGGGCGCCGACCCCGACGACGCGGCCGCGACCGTACGCGCCGCGGGCGGTGTGCCGGACGAGCGGCTGGTCGGCGACGTCGACGGCGCGGCCCGCTACCTGAACTCGCTGGACGGCGCCAACGGCAAGATCGGCGTCATCGGCCACTGCTCCGGCGGCCGGCAGACGTTCCTGGCCGCGTGCTCGCTCCAGGTCGACGCCGCGGTGGACTGCTACGGCGCGTTCGTCGTCAACGAGCCCCCGTCCGGCATGCCCGCCAGCATGAAGCCGATCCTCGGCCTGGCGCCGCAGCTGTCCAGCCCGCTGCTCGGCCTGTTCGGCGCCGAGGACGGCTACCCGGCCCCGGAGGAGACCGCGCAGCTGTCCGCCGAGCTGGACCGGCTCGGCAAGGCGCACGAGTTCCACACCTACGACGGCGCCGGGCACGCGTTCTTCGCCGTGGACCGGCCGTCCTACCGGCCTGAGGCTGCCGTGGACGGCTGGGGCAAGATCTTCGACTTCTTCGGCAGCAACCTCAGCGCGTAAGGGGGCATCCCATGTGCACGTATCAGACCCACAAGATCCAGATCGACGGCAGCGGGAAGGCCAAGAAGGGCTGGATCAGCCTCAGCGAGGCGACCGTGTACGTCGACCACCCGGTCCACATGCAGCAGGACCACTCGGTCAACATCGACTTCATCGACCCGGCGCAGGGACCGTCCGCCCGGGTGGCCGTCGAGCTCAGCGAGGAGGCGGCGCTCGCGCTGGCCGACGCGATCCATCAAGCGATCGCCTCGGCACCGGCCGGTCTCGCCTCCGCCGGTACGCGGTGATTCGGCTCGTCAAGACAGGTTTCCCGTACACGGACCGTAATCGCACCTGAACAGGGGTAAGGCACCCAGCGTCTACGGCGGTCGAACGTCCAAGCGCACCCGTCTGCCGGTGGACCGGCAGACGGGCAGCGAGAGCTTGGGAGCGCCGCATGCGAACCGGAAGGCTGATGCGATGGCCGCCGGCCCATCCCCTGGTGGTCCTGGCGTGCCTGCTGTCGGTCCTGGCCGGCTGCACCATCAGCTTCGGGGTGAGCGCGAGGTCCGCCGGTCACGACTCGGCCGAGGTGCTGCTCGCGGCGAACCGCCTCGAACGGCAGGTGAGCGAGCTCGAGACGGAGCAGCTCAGGTACGTCGCGACCGGCGACACGAGCTTCCTCGGCCTGTGGCGCGTCGCACGCGCGGCCCTCTTCGTCCAGGCCACGGCCCTGGAGCGGCTCGCCGCCGAGAACGATCCGCAGCAGGGGAGGCGGGCGCGGGAGCTCGCGAGCACCGCGATGGCCTACCTGCGCGAGCACTCGGAGCCGCTCGTGCGGCTGGCGCATCTCGAGCCCACAGCGGCACGGTCCCTGGTGATCCGGAAGGAGGGAAAACGGCGCATCGACGCGCTCCGGCACCAGTTCGACCGCTTCGCCGACATCCAGCACCGGCTGCTCCTGGCGCACGAGCGAGACGCCCTGCCGGCGATACGCCGCATGATCGCGGTGGCCGCCGGCGCCTCGGGATCCCTGCTGGTCATCTTTCTCCTCTTCGGATACGTGATGCGCAGTACGCGCGCTCCCGCCGGCCCGGTGCCCGGCCTCCGTACCCGGCCGCAACGGGAGCGGCTCAGCCGGATCGCCACCGAATGTGAGGCCCTGCAGCGCATCGCGACCCTGGTCGCACGGGGCGCCTCTCCGTCCGAGGTCTTCAATGCCGGCGCCGGCGAGATGGGGCGGGTCCTGGGTGCCGAGCACGCGATGATCACTCGGTACGACCCGGACGACACGACGGTCGTGGTCGGCCACTGGAGCGTTCACGAGGCTCCCCGGATCATGCCTCCGCTGGAGGGCCGTTGGCCGGTGGAGGATGACGTCGTCGCGGACCTCGTCTACCGGACCGGCCTGCCCGCCTACCTGCGGCAGGACGTACGTGGCGTCGGCGAGATCGGCGCGTGGATCCGCACGCACGAGATCGAGCGGATGGCCGGCTGCCCCGTGATGGCGGGCGACCGTCTCTGGGGTATGGCCGCCGTCCTGTCCCGCGGGTCCGCGCCGTGGCCCGACGGAGCGGAGCGGACCATGCGGGAGTTCGCCGGACTGCTCGGCGTCGCGGTGGTCAACTCCCGACGGCGCTCCGAGCTGGTCGCCTCCCGCGTCCGACTGGTGGAGGCCGGCGACGCGACCCGCCGCCGGCTCGAACGCGCGTTGCACGAGCGGACGCAGCAGCGGCTGGTCACGGTCGGCCTCGCATTACGCGTGGTCGAGACAGGCGTCCCGCCGGCACTGGGGCAGCTCAGGGAGCAGATCTCCGCCGCCACACGTGACGTGATGGAGATCATCAACGATCTCCAGAAGGTCGCACGGGAACTGCATCCGGCGTTCCTCACGAGGGGCGGTATCGAGTCCTCTCTGCGCGCCCTCGCCCGTCGCGCGTCCCTTCCGGTCGAACTGGACTTGCACGCCGACCGGCGGCTACCGCCGAACGTCGCCGTGACCATCTACTACGTGGTGTCCGAGGCGCTGGCGAACGCCGAGGCGTACGCCCGCGCGTCCGTCGTGCGCGTGCGGCTCGACACGAGCGAGCCGGTACGGCTCTGGGTCCGCGACGACGGGATCGGCGGTGCCCGCCTCGGGCCGGGCTCGGCACTCGCCGGTCTGAGAGACCGCACCGAGGCCCTGGGCGGGGTTTTCGAGCTGGAAAGCCCCCCGGGAGGCGGCACGTCACTTCGGGTGACGATCCCGCTCCGGGACCAGATGGCGAGAGACGAGCCGCAGGGAATTTCGTGATATCTGTGGGCGTGCGGGCGTGCGCTGTGACCGGTGCGCGCGGCATGATTGCACCGTGCGGAACCCACCCGAGGATCACTACCTTGCGGTGTGGATATGGCCACGCGCGCTGCCCCTCGGGGAGATCTTCGGGGCGGAGTGGCACGGCCGTGAGGTCCGCGCGCGGTTCCTGACCCTGGCGAGCCAGTGGCACGCGCGTCATCCGGCTCCCTCTTCCGGTACGGTCCCCGGCCGGCCCCAGCCCGGCCAGTGGATGTGGCATCCTCCCGCGCACTGCATCTACGACTGCCACACGTACGAGGGCCCGGACGACGACTGGCTGGAGGTCACGATCCGGATGGAGAACGCGGACTACTCCCCCGGCCAGTGCCGGATCTCCGCGGCTCTCGCGGTCGCCTGCAAGTGCGACGGCGGGCACGGCCAGCACACCATCGTCGAGACCCAGTGGCGTTCCGGCGGGCCGTCCGCCGCGCTCGACGCGCTCACCACCGTGCTGCGCTCGACCGACCAGTGGCTCTCCGGCTCACGGGAGCCCGGCTGGTGGCGCCGGCACGCGGGACTGGACTGACGGGAGCAGGCCCCCGTCAGTCCGCCTCCCATCAGCCCGGCTGGAGCGTGTAGCCGAGGAAGTTGCCGGGCGGCCGCTCGTCCGCGGCCCCCTCGGTCACCGCGCGAACGAGGAGCTCACCGCCCACGAAGGCGCCGTGCCAGGAGGCGCCCATCCCACCGAACAGCTCGTCACGGTCCCCGCGCGAGCGTGGTTCGCCCAGGCCGACCTTGAACGCGCGGACCTCGCCGGCCAGCCGCCGCGCGGTCGTCTCGTCGTCGCAGGAGATGGTCGCGACGAGCGCGCCGTTGGAGGCGTTCATCGCGGCGAGCAGCTCGGCCTCGGTGTCGACCAGGACGATCGTGTCGACCGGCCCGAACGGCTCGGCGTGGTGGAGGGGCGAGGACGGCGGCGGCCCCAGGATCGTCACCGGCGCGAAGTACGCGGAGGTGTCCTGCCCCGGCAGGAACCGCCCGCCGGCGACCGAACCGCGGTACAGCGGCACCCCGCCCCGTGAGATCGCCTCATCCACCTGGTCGGCCAGTTCCTTGGCCTTGGCGTCGTTGATGAGCGGTCCGAAGTCCAGCTCGGGCAGAGGGTCGCCGGGGTCCTCGACGGCGAGAGGATGGCCGAACCGCACCTGGCCGACGGCCGGCAGGTACGCCGCGAGGAAACGGTCGAACAGCGAGCGCTGCACGACGAACCTCGGGTAGGCGGTGCAGCGCTGTTTGGCGTAGTCGAACGTCTTGCGGATCTGCCCGGTGAGGCGCTCCCAGTCGGAGTGCTCCCACACACCCCAGCAGTTCAGTCCCTCCTGTTCGAGGACGTGGCGCTTGCCCAGGTCGGCGACGGCCGCGGCCACGTGCGCCCCGGTGTCCCGGCCCCCGACGAACGAGACACAGCCGATCTCCGGCGCGCGGACGAGCGCCGCCGACAGGTCACGGCCGGCGCCGCTGAGGAGCGTGAGCGGCAGCCCTTCGCGTACGCCCAGGGCGCACGCGAGGGTCAGGCAGGCGACGCCGCCGTCGGTGGGCGTCTTGGCGATCGCCGCGTTGCCCGCCAGCACCTGCACGAGCATGGCGTGCATGAGCACGCTCATCGGATAGTTCCAGCTCGCGATGTTGCTGACCGGCCCGCCGAGCGGGTGCCGGCCCTCGACCATGCGGCCGATCTCGTCCGCGTACCAGCGCACGCCGTCGATGGCACGATCGACGTCGGCGGTGGCGAGCCGCCAGGGTTTGCCGATCTCCCAGACCAGCAGCAGCGACAGCAGGTCGCGGTGCTCGGTGAGGGCGTCGAGCGCCGCGCCGACGCGCGCCTTGCGCTCCGCGAGCGGCGTGTGCCGCCATTCGCGGTGCCGGTCGAGCGCGGCCTTCACGGCCGAGCCGGCCTCGCCGGCCGGCAGCAGCGGCGGGCCGGCGATCGGGGTGCCGTCCACCGGCGAGGTGGCGGGCACCGGCCCGCCGTCCCGGCGCCATCGGCCGCCCCAGTGGTTGCGCACGCGATCGTCGTCGAACGCCTCCGGCGCGGCGGCCAGACAGCGCTCGTAGGCGTCCGCCCACAGCGTCCCCGGCTTGATGGTCAGAGCCATGACGACCTCCGCATACTGTATGCACTCACTGACCGGAAAGAGGGAGCAGTTCGGGAGTGGGCTCGAACTCCTTGATCGCGTCCAGGGACGGCCCCATCGCCGCGTTGGCCTCCCGCTCCACCATCACCTCGACGAGGACCGGCAGCCGGGCGCGCTCGCTCTCCCGCGCGGCCCACTCCAGCGCTCCGCGGATGTCGTCCGGGCGCTCGACCCGGCGCGCCGGGCAGCCGAAGGCGTCCATGACCTTGACGTGGTCGATGCCGCCCTCGCCGTAGTGGAGATCGACGGCGTAGTTCATGTCGTAGGGGATCTCGGCCTGCCGGATGAGCCCGAGGTACTCATTGTTGATCATGATGATGACGAAGGGGATGTGGTACTGCGCGGCGACCGCGATCTCCTCCATCAGGAACTGGAAGGAGTAGTCGCCCGCCACGGCGACCACGGTGCGGTCGGGGTAGGCGCACTTGACGCCCATCGCCGCCGGCACCTCCCAGCCGAGCGGGCCGGCCTGGCCGCAGACGAGATAGCGGCGGGGCAGGAAGGTGCGCTGGAACTGGCCGGACCAGATCTGGTACAGCCCGATCGCGGTGACGAACGTGGTGTCCGGGCCGAAGAAGTCGTTGATCTCCCGGAAGACCCGCGGCGGCTTGATGGGCGTGTCGTCGAAGTCGTCGCGCCGTGGCAGCGTCGCACGCAGCTCGGCGACCCGGCTCACCCACTCCCCCGGCCGGCGGGCGGTACCGACCGCACGCGCCTGGTCGAGCAGCGACTCGAGCGCCGGCCGTGCGTGCCCGACGATGCCCAGGTCCGGTTCGAAGACCTTGCCGATCTGGGTGGGCTCGATGTCGATGTGGATGAAGCGCCGGCCGCGCCGGTAGGTCTCCAGGTCGCCGGTGTGCCGGTCGCCGAACCGGGCCCCGACCGCCAGCACCGCGTCGGACTCCAGGAACGCCGCGTTGCCCCACCTGGTCTGGGTCTGGATCCCCGCCATCCCGGCGAACAGGGGGTGGTCCTCGGGGAAGGCGCCCTTGCCCATCAGGGTGACCTGGACCGGGATCTGGAGGTACTCGGCCAGTGCCCGCAGCTCGGCGTCGGCGTCGGCGACGATGACGCCCCCGCCGGCCAGGATGATCGGGCGTTCGGCGGCGAGGAGCATCTCCACGCCCGCGCGGATGGGCTCGGGCCTGGGCGCGGGCACCTCCACGGGGAACGGGCCGTCCAGATCCGGGTCGTAGAAGCACTCACCGCGCTGCACGTCCAGCGGCAGGTCGATCAGGACGGGTCCGGGGCGTCCCGAGCGCGCCACGCGGAACGCCTCGCGGAACACCCAGGGGGCCTGGGCCGGTTCCTTCAGCTGCACCGCCCACTTGCAGACCGGCTTGGCGATCTCGACGATGTCCACCGCCTGGAACGATTCCTGGTGCAGCTTGGCCCGTGGCGCCTGGCCGGTGATGCAGACGATCGGGATCGAGTCCGCGAGCGCCGTGTAGAGCCCGGTGATCATGTTGGTGCCGGCCGGGCCGGAGGTGCCGACGCAGACGCCGACGTTCCCGGTGACGCGTGACCATCCGTCGGCCGCGTGCGTCCCGCCCTCCTCGTGCCGCACCGTGATGTGGTTGATCGGGCTCGTACGCAGGGCCGCGTAGAACGGCAGGATCGCCGCTCCCGGGATTCCGAAGATCGTGTCGACGCCCTCGGACTCCAGGACCCGTACGGCCGCCTCCATGCAGGGGATTCTGTTCACGCCTGGTCCTTCCCGGAGAGGTTCTCGATCACTTTGAGCAGGGCGGAGTGGTCGAGCGAGCCGTACCCCTGGGCGCGGGCCGCGGCCATGACCTGGGCGACGAGCCCGGTCATCGGCAGGGCGACACCCGCCTCCCGCGCGGCCGCCAGCGCGATGCCCATGTCCTTGTGGTGCAGGTCGACGCGGAACCCGGGAGCGAACTCGCGGTTCACCATCGACTCGCGTTTGAGGTCGAGAATGCGGCTGCCCGCCAGGCCGCCGGCGAGGACGTCGAGGCCGGTCTTGCCGTCGACACCCGACGCCTCCAGCAGCACGAGCGCCTCGGCGACCAGCGCGTAGACGCCGCCGACGACGAGCTGGTTGGCGGCCTTGACGGTCTGGCCCGCGCCCGCGGGACCGACGTGGACGATCGTGGCGCCGAGGACCTCGAACAGCGGCATGGCGGTGGCGAAGTCCTCCTCGGCGCCGCCCACCATGATGGAGAGGCGTCCCTCGACGGCGCCCGGCTCACCGCCGCTGACCGGGGCGTCCAGCACGTGCACGCCGGTGACCGCGCCCGCCTGCGCGAGCCGGCGGCCCGTCTCCGGGCGCACCGTGCTCATGTCGATGTAGAGCGAGCCCGGCCGGGCCTGCCGCATGATGCCGTCCGGGCCGAGCGCCACACCCTCCACGTCCGGAGAGTCCGGGAGCATGGTGATGACCACGTCCGCGCCCGCGACGGCCTCGGCCAGGTCGGCCGCGCCGCGGCCGCCCGCGTCGGTGAGCCGTTCGACGCGGTCCGGGCCCAGGTCGTAGCCGACGACGGAGTGACCGGCCCGCGCCAGGTTCGCCGCCATCGGGCCGCCCATGATGCCCAGTCCGATGAAACCGATGTTCTTCACGCGTTCTCCTTGGTGGGGAGCCATCCGAAGCTGTCCGCGCTCGGCCCCACGGGCCGGTACTCCAGGCCGACGAAGCCCGTGTACCCGGCGGCCTCGAGTGCGGCGAGCACGTCGGCGTACGCGAGGTCTCCGGTGCCGGGCTGGCCGCGTCCGGGCACGTCGGCGATCTGGACGTGCCCGAAGTCGGGGGCATGGCGGCCGATGACGGTGAGAGGGTCCTCGCCCATACGGGCGAGGTGATAGAGGTCGGCGAGGAACGCGACGTTGCCCGTGCCGGCCTGGTCGCGGACCCGGTCGATGACGGAGAGCGCCGCATGCGACGAGGTCAGCGGATAACCGGCGTTCTCGTGGGAGTTGAGCGCCTCCACGACCACCGTGGCGTCGCAGCGCCGCGCCGCCTCCGCCGCCAGGCCGAGGTTGGTGATGGCCAGGTCGTCCTGGGCGTGGGGATCCAGCCCGTGGACGCGCTTTCCGTACAGGGCGTTCAGCACCCGGCAGCCCGTGGCCTCGGCGATGCCCACGGTCACGTCGATGTTGGCACGGAACCGCGCGGAGTCGTACGGGCGGGAGACCAGCCCGCGGTCTCCGGCGGCCATGTCGCCGGCGTCGAAGTTGAGACCGACGAGCCGTACGCCCGCGTCGTCGAGGGCGCTGAGCAGCGCGTCGATCTCACGGTCCCCGGGCACCGGGACCGGGAACGGCCACCACAGCTCGACCGCCTCGAATCCGGCGGCGCGAGCGGCGGCGGGCCGTTCGAGGAGTGGCAGCTCGGTGAACAGGATGGACAGGTTGACGTCGTAGCGCATCTCACTCCTGGGGACGTGACTCGCGAAGCGAACCGCCGGCCTCGTAGACGAAGCCGCGGATCGCGTCCGTGTGCGGGAGCAGCGTGGTCCTCCTCAAGCGGGCGAGGCACCGGCGCAGGTCGTCGCCGGGGTCGGAGACGGCGGCGCAGTCCTCGTGGTGGAGGAGCACGATCTCCCGGGTGCCGCCGAGGCTCTGGCTGACGGCGAGGGAGCGGATGACGTCGTCGGTGACGCAGCCGCCGGCATTGCGGATCACGTGGGCGTCACCCTCGGCCAGGCCGAAGATGGCGAAGACGTTCAGCCGGGCGTCCATGCAGCTGAGAATCGCCACGCCGGTGCGCGGAGACTTCAGGCGAGGGACGAGTGGCCGCCGGAGCGACGCGCGTGCGACGAGCAGATCGGTGTTGGGCGCCATCGCATGCCATCACGCGTTCGTCGCGGCGGCGAGGCACTCGCGCATGAGGCGTGCGGTCTCGGACGGGGTCTTGCCGACGCGGACGCCGACCTTCTCCAGCGCTTCCTTCTTCGCCTCGGCCGTGCCGGACGAACCCGACACGATCGCACCCGCATGACCCATCGTCTTGCCCTCGGGCGCGGTGAAACCGGCGACATAACCCACGACCGGCTTGGTCACGTGCTGCTCGACGTAGGCCGCCGCACGCTCCTCGGCGTCCCCGCCGATCTCACCGATCATCACGATCGCGTCGGTCTCCGGGTCGGCCTGAAAAGCCTCCAGAGCATCGATGTGCGTGGTCCCGATCACCGGGTCACCACCGATACCGATACAGGTCGAGAACCCGATGTCCCGCAGCTCGTACATCATCTGATACGTCAGCGTCCCGGACTTCGACACCAGCCCGATCCGCCCCGGCGTCGTGATGTCCGCCGGAATGATCCCCGCATTGGACCTGCCCGGCGAGACGATGCCCGGGCAGTTCGGGCCGATGATCCGGGTCCTGTTGCCCTTCGCCACCGCCTGGCCCCAGAAGTAGACGCTGTCGTGGACCGGGATTCCCTCGGTGATCACGATGCACAGCGGAAGCTCCGCGTCGATCGCCTCGATCACCGCGTCCTTGCTGAACCTCGGCGGGACGAAGACCACCGACACATCGGCGCCGGTCGCGGACATCGCCTCTTTCACCGTGCCGAAGACCGGCAGGTCGTGTCCCTCGAAGGACACGCGCTGCCCGGCCTTGCGCGCGTTGACGCCACCGACCACGTTCGTACCGGCACGCAACATCCGCGCGGTGTGCTTCGACCCCTCAGAACCGGTCATCCCCTGAACGATGACCTTGCTGTTCTCCGTCAGCCAGACCGCCATCTCACACCCCCGCCGAAGCAAGCTCGGCGGCGCGACGCGCCGCCTCGTCCATCGTCTCGACCTGCTCGATGACCGGAATCGCCGCCTCGTCGAGGATCCGCCGGCCCTCCTCCGCGTTGTTACCGTCCAGGCGCACCACGATCGGCCGGTCCACGGTCTCGCCACGCTCACCCAGCAACTTGACCGCCTGCACGATCCCGTTCGCCACCGCGTCACCGGACGTGATGCCACCGAACACATTGATGAACACGCTCTTGACCGCAGGGTCACCCAGCACGATCTCCATACCGTTGGCCATCACCTCGGCCGAAGCGCCACCACCGATGTCCAGGAAGTTCGCCGGCTTCTGCCCACCGAACTCCTCACCCGCGTACGCGACGACGTCCAGCGTCGACATGACCAGACCGGCACCGTTACCGATGACCCCGACCGAACCGTCCAGCTTGACGTAGTTGAGGTTCTTCTCCCTCGCCCTGGCCTCCAGCGGATCGGCCGACGCCTCGTCTTCGAGGGCCGCGTGGCCGGGGCGGCGGAAACCGGCGTTGCCGTCCAGCGTCACCTTGCCGTCCAGCGCCTTCACCTGGCCACGGGCGGTAAGGATCAGCGGGTTGACCTCCACGAGCGTGGCGTCCTCGCTCACGAAGACGGCCCACAGGCGTTCGACCAGCCGGGCCGCGCCCTCCTTCGCGGCCTCGGGGAGCCCTGCGGCGGTGACGATGCCGCGCGCCTTGTCGCGGTTCACGCCGGTCAGGGCCGAGACCGGCACCTGGGCCACCGCGTCCGGGTTCGCGGCCGCGACCTCCTCGATCTCCATGCCGCCCTCGGCCGAGCAGATGGCCAGGAAGGTCCGGTTGGCGCGGTCGAGCAGGAAGGAGAAGTAGTACTCCTGCGCGATGGCACTGGCCTCCTCGACCAGAACCTTGTGGACCGTGTGGCCCTTGATGTCCATGCCGAGGATCTGGCGCGCCCTCTCCTCGGTCTCCTCCGGTGAGTCGGCCACCTTCACGCCGCCGGCCTTCCCGCGGCCACCGGCCTTCACCTGTGCCTTGACCACCACGCGTGACGTACCGGCGGCGGCGAATCCCGTGGCGATCGCACGGGCCTCCTCCGGTGTCGTGGCGATCTTCCCGGCCGGGACCGGGACACCGTGCTCCGCGAAGAGCTCCTTCGCCTGATGTTCGAACAGATCCACTGGCGTTCCTCCTGCTCATCACCGTCGGCCGCGCCCCCGTTCGGCCCCGGCGTCCGAGTCGCCGAATCTCACTCTGGACATTCCGCTGTGTGCCGTGTCACAGTCTTCATACAGTATTCGTCGACTGTATGCAATGTTGAGTTCACCGGCGCCACAACGGCTTTGACCTGGCACGACACCAGGAAAACGAGCCACCGAATGTAAGGAGTTGACGCAGGACATGGCCACGTCACCCGAGCCGGAACCCCAAGCCACGGACCTCATCTCAGGTGGGCATCTCGTCGCCAAGGCCCTCAAGGCGGAGGGCGTCGACGTGATCTACACGCTTTGCGGCGGCCACATCATCGATATCTACGACGGCTGCGTCGACGAGGGCATCAAGGTCATCGACGTACGCCATGAGCAGGTCGCCGCGCACGCCGCCGACGGCCATGCCCGCATCACCGGAAAGGCCGGCTGCGCCGTCGTCACGGCGGGGCCCGGGACGACTGACGCCGTCACCGGGGTCGCGAACGCGCTGCGTGCGGAGAGCCCGATGCTGCTCATCGGCGGCCAGGGCGCGCTGAGCCAGCACAAGATGGGCTCACTACAGGACCTGCCGCACGTCGACATGATGGCGCCGATCACCAAGTTCGCCGCCACCGTCCCGCACACCGAGCGCGTCGCGGACATCGTCTCGATGGCCTTCCGCGAGTGCTACAACGGCGCGCCCGGCCCGTCGTTCCTCGAGATCCCCCGCGACGTGCTCGACGCCAAGGTGCCGCGGGAGAAGGCGCGAGTACCGGAGCCCGGACGGTACCGCGCCTCGACGCGTCAGCAGGGCGATCCCGCGGCCATCGAGCGCCTGGCCGACCTGCTGGTGAACGCCGACAAGCCGTGCATCCTGCTCGGCAGCCAGACCTGGACCACCCGGGCGACCTCGGCCGCGGCCGAGCTGGTGCGCGCGCTCAACGTGCCCGCGTACATGAACGGCGCCGGCCGCGGCACCCTGCCGCCGGGCGATCCGCACCACTACCAGCTCTCACGGCGTTACGCGTTCAACAACGCCGACGTCATCGTCATCGTCGGCACGCCGTTCGACTTCCGTATGGGCTATGGGCGCCGCCTCTCCCCCGACGCCACGGTGGTCCAGATCGACCTGGACTACCGCACGGTCGGTAAGAACAGGGACGTCGACCTGGGCATCGTCGGCGACGCGGGCCTCATCCTGTCCGCCGTCACCCAGGCCGCCTCCGGGCGTGGCGACAACGGCGCCGCCGGGCGTAAGGCATGGCTGGAGGAGCTCCGGTCCGAGGAGACACGGGCCTACGAGAAGCGGCTGCCGCTGCAGCACTCCGACGCCTCGCCGATCCACCCGTACCGGCTCGTGCACGAGATCAACGAGTTCCTCACCGAGGACTCGATCTACGTCGGCGACGGCGGCGACATCGTCACCTTCTCCGGGCAGGTCGTGCAGCCCAAGTCCCCCGGCCACTGGATGGACCCCGGCCCGCTCGGCACTCTCGGTGTCGGCATCCCGTTCGTGATGGCCGCCAAGCAGGCCCGGCCGGACAAGGAGGTCGTCGCCCTGTTCGGCGACGGCGCGTTCAGCCTCACCGGCTGGGACTTCGAGACGCTGGTCCGCTTCGACCTGCCGTTCGTCGGGATCGTCGGCAACAACTCCTCGATGAACCAGATCCGCTACGGGCAGGCGGCCAAGTACGGCAAGGACCGCGAGCGGGTCGGCAACACACTCGGCGACGTCCCCTACAGCGAGTTCGCCAAGATGCTCGGCGGCCACGGCGAGGAGGTCCGTGAGCCGGGCGACATCCGGCCCGCCCTGGAGCGCGCGCGTGAGTCGGGCAGACCGTCGCTCATCAACGTGTGGATCGACACCGACGTGTACGCGCCCGGAACCATGAACCAGACCATGTACAAGTGAAAAGGAAGCCGCCATGGGAAAGGCACTAGACGGCGTCAAGATCCTCGACATGACGCATGTGCAGTCCGGCCCGTCATGCACCCAGATTCTCGCATGGCTCGGTGCCGACGTGCTCAAGCTCGAAGCGCCGAGCGGTGACATTACCCGGCGCCAGCTCCGCGACGTTCCCGACGCCGACAGTCTCTATTTCACGATGCTGAATTCGAACAAGAAGAGCATCACGCTCAACCTGAAAGAGGAGCGCGGCAAAGAGATATTCGTCGATCTCGTCAAGCGTTCCGACGTGCTCGTGGAGAACTTCGGGCCCGGCACGATCGAACGGCTCGGATTCACCTGGGAGAAGCTGAACGCGCTCAACCCGAAACTGATCTTCGCCTCGATCAAGGGCTTCGGCGAGGGCCCGTACACCAACTTCAAGGCCTACGAGGTCGTCGCGCAGGCGATGGGCGGGTCGATGGCCACGACCGGCTTCGAGGACGGGCCGCCGACCGCGACCGGCGCCCAGATCGGCGACTCGGGCACCGGCATCCACACGGTCGCGGCGATCCTCGCCGCCCTCTACCAGCGCACGGAGACGGGCCGCGGCCAGCGGGTCGCCGTCGCGATGCAGCACTCAGTGCTCAACCTGTGCCGGGTCAAGCTGCGCGACCAGCAGCGGCTGGCCACCGGGCCGCTCACGGAGTACCCGAACGAGGACTTCGGGGACGACGTCCCCCGCTCCGGCAACGCCTCGGGCGGCGGACAGCCGGGGTGGGCGGTCAAGTGCGCCCCCGGCGGGCCCAACGACTACGTCTACGTGATCATCCAGCCGCAGGGCTGGGCGCCGATCACCCGGCTCATGGGCCTGCCCGAACTCGCCGAGGACCCCGAGTGGAGCACTCCGGAGGCCCGGCTGAACAAGCTGGCCAAGGTCTTCCAGCTCGTCGAGGAATGGACCTCCCAGCACGGCAAGTGGGAGGTGCTGGCCAAGCTCAACGCCGAGAACGTCCCCTGCGGCCCGATCCTGTCGACCGGTGAGCTCATCGAGGACGAGAGCCTCGTGAGCAACGAAATGATCGTCACGGTCGACCACCCCGTTCGCGGCCCCTTCAAGACCGTCGGGTGCCCGCTCAAGCTGTCGGACTCCCCCGTCGACGTCGAGCGGTCCCCGCTCCTCGGCGAGCACAACGACGAGATCTACCGGCAGGTGCTCGGCCTGCCGGAGGACGAACTCGTCTCCCTCAAGGCGAATGGAGTGATCTGAGGATGGGATACGACCGCGATGAGGTACGCGCCGTGCTCGACGCGGTGCACGCGGATGGGCGCACCGCGCTGACGGCCCTGGAGGGCAAGCGGCTGTGCGACGCCTACGGGATCACCGTGCCGGCCGAGGCCCTGGCCACCTCGGCGGACGAGGCGGTCTCCCGCGCCGTGGACATGGGGCTGCCCGTCGTCCTCAAGATCGTCTCACCGGACATCCTGCACAAGACCGAGGCCGGCGGCGTACTCGTCGGCGTGGACTCCCCCCACGACGTCAAGGCCGGTTACGAGCGGATCGTCACGGCCGCCAAGGCGTACGACCCGAAGGCGGAGATCCTCGGCGTGCAGGTCCAGCGGATGGTGCCGGCCGGGCAGGAGGTGATCATCGGCGCGACGACCGACCCGACGTTCGGCAAGGTCATCGCGTTCGGTCTCGGCGGCATCCTCGTCGAGGTGCTGAAGGACGTCACCTTCCGGCTGGCGCCCACGACCGCGGACGAGGCGACCTCGATGCTGGACGACATCGCCGCGGCCGAGGTGCTACGCGGCGCGCGCGGCACCGAGCCGATCAGCCGCGACGCGCTCAGCGGCATGATCCAGCGGGTCTCCGACCTCGTCGGCGACTTCCCCGAGATCTCCGAGATGGACCTGAACCCGGTGTTCGCCACGCCGGACGGCGCGGTCGCGGCCGACGTACGGATCCTGCTCGCCGACGGCACGCCGCACGAAGTGCCGAAGTACAGCCCTGAGGAGATCCTCGCGGTCATGAACCGGCTGATGAAGCCGCGTGCCGTGGCCGTGATCGGCGCCTCCAACGAGCAGGGCAAGATCGGCAACTCGGTGATGCGCAACCTCATCGACGGCGGATACGCCGGTGAGATCCATCCGGTGAACCCGAAGGCCGATGAGATCTGCGGCCGCAAGGCGTACCGCAGCATCGCGGACGTGCCGGGCGAGGTCGACGTCGCGGTGTTCACCATCCCGGCCAAGTTCGTGCCCGCCGCCCTGGAGGAGGTCGGCGAGAAAGGGGTGCCGGCGGCGGTCCTGATCCCCTCGGGCTTCGCCGAGACCGGCAACGAGGAGCTCCAGGAGCAGGTGGTCGAGATCGCCCGCAGGCGCGGCGTCCGGCTCCTCGGCCCCAACATCTACGGCTACTACTACACGCCGGAGGATCTCTGCGCGACGTTCTGCACGCCGTACGACGTGAAGGGCGGCGTCGCTCTCTCCTCCCAGAGCGGCGGGATCGGCATGGCCATCCTCGGCTTCAGCCGGACGTCGAAGATGGGCGTGTCGGCGATCGTCGGCCTGGGCAACAAGGCCGACCTGGACGAGGACGACCTGCTGACCTTCTTCGGGCAGGACGACAACACCAACTGCATCGCGATGCACCTGGAGGACCTCAAGGACGGGCGCGCGTTCGTCGCGGCGGCCCGCGAGGTGTCCCGCAAGAAGCCGATCATCGTGCTCAAGGCCGGCCGTACGGCGCTGGGCGCCCGCGCGGCGAGCTCGCACACCGGTGCCCTCGCCGGTGACGACAAGGTCTACGACGACATCCTCCGCCAGGCCGGTGTGATCCGGGCACCGGGCCTGAACGACATGCTGGAGTACGCCCACGCCCTGCCCACGATGCCCACGCCGAAGGGCGAGAACGTCGTGATCATCACCGGCGCGGGCGGCTCGGGCGTGCTCCTGTCCGACGCCTGTGTCGACAACGGCCTGTCGCTGATGACCGTCCCACCGGACCTGGACGAGGCGTTCCGGAGGTTCATCCCGCCCTTCGGCGCCTCGGGCAACCCCATCGACATCACCGGAGGCGAGCCGCCCTCGACGTACGAGGCGACGGTGCGGCTGGGGCTGGAGGACCCGCGGATCCACGCGCTGATCCTGGGCTACTGGCACACGATCGTGACCCCGCCGATGGTCTTCGCCGAGCTCATCGCCCGCGTCGTCGAACAGGCCCGCGCCCAGGGCATCGACAAGCCGGTGGTGGCCTCGCTCGCCGGTGACACCGAGGTCGAGCAGGCCAGCGAGTACCTCTTCGACCACGGAATCCCCGCCTACCCCTACACCACGGAGAAGCCGGTCGCGGTGCTCGGCGCCAAGTATCGCTGGGCGCGCTCCGCAGGCCTGCTGCCCGGCTGACCCATCGCCGGTGGCCGTCCCGGCGTCGCAGGTCACCGGCTCAAGCGTCCGCTCACAAGAAGGAGAAACCGATGAAGGCCACCTAGCAAGCACTTGGTCGCCCAACGTGCGTACGGAGATCGGGGACAGGGGGCATCGCCAGCACTTCGCGACAAGGGGTCGATATGACCACGACTACCAACTCAACGAACTACACCGAGGTCACGGACAAACGAGGACGCGTCTACCGCGTCGGCGAGAGCGACCGGGACATCCTGGGACACTCTCGCTCGCTCATGGTGGTTCTGCCCTGGGTGGCCATGATGGCCATCAGCGTCTTCGAGTACGCCTACGGTTCGGCCGAGGACACGCTGTCCACGGCACACGGCTGGACCAGCAGTAACACGTTCTGGATTCTGAGCGTCTGGGTGTTCTTCCAGGCCGGGGTCGCCTTTCCGGCGGGCCGGCTGCGGGAGAAGGGCATCCTGTCGGCACGCACCGCGATGCTGATCGGCGCGGGCCTGGCGCTGGTGGGATTCCTCGCCATCTCCCACCTGCACAGCGTCTTCGGGGCCATCATCGGCTTCGGCGTGTTCGGCGGCATCGGTGCCGGGCTGGTATACGCGACCTGCATCAACATGGTCGGCAAGTGGTATCCGGAAAAGCGCGGCGCCCGCACCGGATTCGTCAACGGCGGGTTCGCCTACGGCTCGCTGCCATTCATCATCATCTTCAACTACGCCTTCGACACCAGCAACTACCAGGAGGTCCTCGACCTGATCGGGGTCTTCATACTCGTCGCCATCGGCGCCTGCGGATTCTTCTTCAAGGACCCGCCGAAGAACTGGTGGCCCGAGCATGTCGACCCGCTCAAGCCGGCGAAGGCCGGCGACACCTCCGCGCGCCTGGCCCTGGAGAAGAATCCCCCCGCGGTCCGTCAGTTCAGCCCCATGGAGGCGGTACGGACGGGGATGATCCCGCTGATGTGGGTGTGCCTGGCCTTCATCTCCGGTGTCTCCATCTTCGGCATCTCCTTCGAGGTCCCGTTCGCCAAGGACCTGGGCTTCGGGCCGTTGATGGCGTCGCTGTCGGCCGGCATCCTCGCGGTCGTCAACGGTGTCGGCCGCGCGGTCGTCGGCTGGTTCTCCGACCTGCTGGGCCGCAAGCAGGCGCTCATCGCGGTCCTCATCATCGAGGCCTTCGCACAGTTCGGCACGCTGTTGGCGGGCAACGCGCACAACGAGGCGCTGTTCCTGGTCTTCGCGTTCATCTCCGGATTCGGCGGCGGTGCGTTCTACCCGATGTTCGCGTCTCTCGTGCCCGACTACTTCGGTGAGAACCACAACGCCACCAACTACGGCATGGTCTACAGCGCGAAGCTCGTCAGCGGCCTGTTCGGTGGTGGCCTCGGCGCCATCGTCATCGGTGCCTGGGACTACACGGGCGCCTACACCCTCGCCGGCATCATGGGCCTCGTCTCCGCCGTCCTGGCGCTGGGCCTACGCCAGCCGGGCCGCCCGAAGCCCAAGAAGATCGAACCCAACCCCTATCCGATCAGCAGGGAGATCATGTGACCGCCGAGCAGCACAGCAGGCCGGTCACATGGCCGACGTAGGAGGTCCCGTGACTTCACTTTCCGCACGCCGGTGATAGGACCGGCGCGTCTGCTCGGTGTGCTCGCGCATGATCTGCGCGGCCTGCTCGCCATCGTGCTCGGCGAGCGCGTCGATCAATGCCGCGTGCTCCGTCCACGACTCCGGCCCTCGCTGCCGGGCCACGGGCGTGTAATACCAGCGGACGCGCCGGTCCACCTGGGCCGCGAGCTCGGCCAGCACCTTGTTGCCGGACAACTCGACGATCGCCGAGTGCAGCTCGGCGTTGGCCGCGACCACGGCGTCGACCTCGTCGGCCGCCAGGGCGCTCACCCCGCGCTCACAGATCTCCCGCAGGCCCGCGACGGCCTGGGGGGTCATGTTGGCGGCGGCGAGGCGCGCCGACTCCGCCTCCAGCAGGGACCGCACGGCGAGAAGCTGGTCGGCCTCCTCTTCGGTCGGTGCGTGCACGAAGGCCCCGTGAGCCGGCCGAAGGTCGACCCAGCCCTCCGTGCTCAGCCGCTGGAGCGCTTCGCGCACCGGCTGCCGGGAGATGCCGAGACGCGTCGCCAGCTCGCTCTCGACGAGGTGCTGCCCCGGCTGGAGCGCGCGGGTGACGATCAGCTCCAGCAGGGCCTCGTAGACGCCTTCACGGAGCGGAGCGGGGCGTCTCAGCCGAGGCATATCCACGCTCTTCGCGCTTTCGGTGAAGAACGTCATGCCAGCCCCCACAAGAGGTTTCGGGTGATCTGTGTACAGTCTACTGCCTACATACTGACCTACGACGGCCCCGCGACGTGGCGGTGCTCACACAATTCTTGAGGACGTCACACGAGACGGTAAGTCGCGTTCCGCCGAAATAACGGCGAAACATAGAAATAACAAATTGCCCCTCTGCGCGCCCGCACAACCGCGGAGAGGGGCATATCGCGGCAGTAGAAATATCGATAAATCACCATCAGAACGGAAGGCTGAGGAGCTCCACCTCTTCGCCCCGCCACCGTGGTGGCACGACGGCCAGCGCGTCGGCCAGGGCCGCTCCCCACAGCAGGCCGGGCCGGTCGTGGCCGACCGGCACCATCTGGGCGCCGGCCCGGCGTACCGCCACGATGCGCGTGTCCGCCGGGTGCGCCGTGACGCGCGTGTCCAGCTTCACCCACTCACCATGGCCGTCGACCCGCCCGGTCATCCCGCCGAGGGCCGGGACGAGAAGGGTCAGCGCGGCGACCAGCGCGGCATACGGGTTGCCGGGCAGGCCGACGACCAGCCGGCCGTCGGCGAGCCGCGCCAGCAGCTGCGGATGACCCGGCCGGCAGGCCACGCTCTCGACGAGCAGCTCCGCCCCCGCCTCGCCCAGGACCTCGCGCAGGTGGTCGGCGGCGCCCTTCGAAGACGAGCCGCACACGACGACGACGTCGGCCTCATCGGCCGCCGCGATGGCGGTGGCCAGCAGTGATCCCCGGTCCGCGACGCGGGACGGCGGGCCGGTCTCTCCTCCGGCCCATGCGATCAGACCCGGCAGCAGCGGGCCCAGTGCGTCGCGTACCCGGCCCGCGCCGGGAAGGCCGGAGGTGGCGAGCTCGTCGCCGGTCACCAGGACGGTGACGCGCGGCCGCCGGCGTACGCGGAGCACGTCCTGGCCGAGGCTCGCCGCCAGCCCCTGCGCCACGGGGGTGACCACCGTGCCCGAGGGCAGCACCTTCGTGCCCCTCTGGCAGTCCTCGCCGCGGCGCCGGACGTGCCGCCCGGGCTCGAACGGCCCGCGGACCCAGGCGCCCTTGCGCGTGGCCGACTCGTACGGGACGACGGCCTCGGTGCCACACGGCACCGGGGCACCGGTCCCGATCTCCACCGCCTGGCCGGGACCGACCTCACCCGGGGCCGACGGCCCGGCCATGACGCGGCCGGTGATCGTCCATGGGCCCGGCCCCGCCACGGCGTAGCCGTCCATCGCGGCGGCGTCGAAGGCCGGCAGGTCGGCGCGCGCGTGCAGCGGGCCGGCGAGCACGGCACCCCCGGCCTCGCCGATCGGCAGGCTGATCGTCTCGAGCGGCGTGGCCGCGGCCGCCATCGCCCTGGCCAGGCGCCAGGGCATGCCCGCGGCCGCGGCACACCGTCGTATCGGCGGAGGCGGAGGCGGATGGGAATCGAACCCACCGGACCCTTCGTCAGGGTCCCATCGGTTTTGAAGACCGTGAGGGCCACCAGGCACCTTCTCGCCTCCTCGGACGCGGAACTCACCCTTGACCCCTATAGAAGCATACTGTAGACAAAATACAGTAGCCCCCACGAGAACGGAGTTCCCGTGAGAGTCGCCGTTGTCGGCGCCGGTGCGATCGGTGCCTATGTCGGAGCAGCCCTGCACCGCGCCGGGGTGGACGTCCATCTGGTCGCGCGCGGTGCCCATCTGGAGGCCATCCGGCGGGACGGCGTACGCGTGCTCAGCCCGCGCGGGGATTTCACCGCCCGTCCCCCGGCCACCGACGACCCCCGTGAGATCGGGCCGGTCGACCATGTCTTCCTCGGGCTCAAGGCCAATGCCTATGCGGGCTGCGGCCCGATGCTCGATCCACTCACGAAGGACGACACCGCGGTCATCGCGGCGCAGAACGGCATCCCCTGGTGGTACTTCCACAAGCTGGCGGGCCCGCACGAGGGGTACCGCATCGAGACCGTCGATCCCGGCGGCGCCGTGACGGCCACGATCCCGCCCGAGCGCGCGATCGGCTGCGTCGTCTACGCCGCCACCGAGATCACCGCCCCGGGGGTGATCCGGCACCTGGAGGGCACCCGCTTCTCCATCGGCGAGCCGGGCGGTGCCATCTCCCCGCGTTGTGTCGCCTTCAGTGAGGCGATGGTGGCCGGCGGGCTCAAGTGCCCGGTCGAGGCGGATCTGCGGGAGGACATCTGGATCAAGCTCATGGGCAACATCGCGTTCAACCCGATCAGCGCGCTGAGCCGGGCGACGATGATCGAGATCTGCCGGCACCGCGACAGCCGCGAGCTGGTCATCACGATGATGCGCGAGACGCTCGACGTCGCCGAGCGTCTCGGCTGCCGCCCGGAGATCTCCATCGAGCGGCGCCTGGCCGGCGCCGAGCGTGCCGGCCACCACAAGACCTCCATGCTCCAGGACCTGGAGAAGGGCAAGCCCCTCGAGCTGGACGTGATCCTGACCGCGGTGGTCGAGCTCGCGGACCTCACCGGCACGCCCGTCCCCACCCTGCGAGCCATCAACGCCGTCGCCGGCCTGATCAACCAGAAGATCATCGGCGCCACCGTCCCCGCGTGACGACAAGGAGCAGACCATGCGTTACACCCGGCTCACCGAGCCCCTCGTCCGTGACCACGGCGAGCTGCGCACCGCCACCTGGGAGGAGGCGCTCGACCGCGCGGCCGAGGGCTTCCGGCGCAACGTCGAGGCCCACGGCCCGGACGCGTTCGGCATGTTCTCCTGCTCGCGCGCGACCAACGAGATGAACTACGTCGCGCAGAAGTTCGTGCGGCAGGTCATCGGGACGAACAACATCGACTCCTGCAACCGCACTTGACACGCTCCCAGCGGCGCCGGTCTGGCGGCAGTGTTCGGTGCCGGGGGTGGCACTCCTGAAGGGAGTACGTAACGGAGCACGGCTGTTCGTCGTCGATCCGCGCCGTACGAGCTCGGCCGAGTGGGCCGACGGCTGGCTCGGGCTCGACATCGGCACCGACATCCCGCTGGCGAACGCCGTCGCCCGCGAGATCATCCACGCGGGACTGGTCAACGAGACCTTCGTCGACCGGGCCACCACCGGCTTCGCCGAGCTGGCCGCCGCCGTCGAGCCGTGGACCCTCGCGGCCGTCGAGCGGGAGACCGGCGTCCCGGCCGAGGCGATCCGCGCGCTCGCGCACGCGTACGCACGGGCCGACCGGGCGCAGCTGTGCTGGACGCTCGGCATCACCGAGCATCACAACGCCACCGACAACGTCCGCGCACTGATCAACCTGTCGCTGCTCACCGGGCACGTCGGACGCTACGGCTCCGGACTCAACCCGCTGCGCGGGCAGAACAACGTCCAAGGTGGCGGCGACATGGGCGCCATCCCGAACCGGATGCCCGGTTTCCAGGACATCCTCGACCCGGAGGTACGGGCCAGGTTCGGCGCCGCGTACGGCCGGGAGATCCAGCCGCGCCACGGCATGCACCTCACCCAGATGCTGGAGGCGATGGACCGGCGCGAGCTCGCGGCGCGGATCGGTGACCGCACCGGTGGCCGTCGACCCGGCGCTACGGCCGGGACCGGCGTTCATGACCCCGCACTCCCCGGACGAGGTCGACACCAACATCCTGACCATCGAGGCCACCGACCCGATCGCCGGCACCGCCGAGTACAAGGCGACGGCGATCCGCGTCGAGAAGGTCCCCGAGACGAACGGAGGGTGATCGGAAATCGGCCATTGCCCCGGAGCGGCACGGTGGCATACGGTAAATTGCATACAGTATCCCCCCCGCTGTGAGGATCGACATGGCGAAGAAGAACGCCCGTGCGCCGTACCTGCGCCTGACCCGCCCGCTCGTACGTGACGCCGGTGAGCTCCGGCCCGCCACCTGGGCCGAGGCCCTCGACCGGGCCGCTGACGGCTTCCGCCGCAACGTCGAGCGGCACGGGCCGGACGCCTTCGGGATGTTCTCCTGCGCCCGCGCGACCAACGAGATGAACTTCGTCGCCCAGAAGTTCACCCGCGTGGTGATCGGCACCAACAACGTCGACTCGTGCAACCGGACCTGCCACGCCCCCAGCGTGGCCGGTCTGGCGGCCGCCTTCGGCAGCGGCGGCGGCACGTCGTCGTACACCGAGATCGAGGACACCGACCTCATCGTCATGTGGGGGTCCAGCGCGCGTGAGGCGCATCCGATCTTCTTCCAGCACGTGCTCAAGGCGATCCGCCGGGGCGCACGCGTGTTCGCGGTCGACCCGAGGCGCACCAGCACGGCGCGGTGGGCGGACCGCTGGCTCGGCCTGAACGTCGGCACGGACATCCCGCTCGCGAACGCGATCGCCCGCGAGATCATCCACGCCGGCCTGCACAACGCGACGTTCGTCGAGCGCGGGACCACCGGGTTCGAGGAGTTCGCCGAGTCCGTCGAGCCCTGGACCCTGGAGTCCGCCGAGCAGGTGACGGGTGTCCCGGCCGGGGCCATCAGGGAGCTGGCGCACGCCTACGCCCGCGCCGAGCGCGCCCAGCTGTGCTGGACGCTCGGCATCACCGAGCACCACAACGCCACCGACAACGTCCGCGCACTGATCAACCTGGCGCTCCTGACGGGGCACGTCGGACGCTACGCCTCGGGCCTCAACCCGCTGCGCGGGCAGAACAACGTCCAGGGCGGCGGCGACATGGGCGCCATCCCCGACCGCCTCGCCGGGTTCCAGGACATCCTCGACGCGCGGGTGCGGGAGCGGTTCGGCCGGGCGTGGGGAACGGAGATCCAGCCACGGTACGGCCTCAACCTCACCGACATGCTGGCCGCGATGGGCGAGGGCCGGCTGACGGCCGCGTACATCATCGGGGAGAACCCGACTCAGTCCGAGGCGGACGCCGAGCACACCGTCGAGCGGCTCGGCCGGCTCGACCACCTGGTGGTGCAGGACATCTTCCTCACCAAGACCGCGCGGATGGCCGACGTCGTCCTGCCCGCCAGCGCCGCCTGGTGCGAGTCGGACGGCACGATGACCAACAGCGAACGCCGGGTCCAGCGGGTCCGCAAGGCACTCGCCCCGCCGGGCGAGGCCCGCGACGACATCGACATCCTGTGCGAGCTGGCCCGCCGGCTCGGGCACGACTGGCACTACGACGCCGCCGAGGACATCTGGGACGAGGTCAGGTCGCTGTCGCCCATCCACGCCGGGATGAGCTACTCCCGGCTGGAGGAGCTGCAGGGCATCCAGTGGCCCTGCTACTCCGAGGACCGCGTGGAGCCCTCGTTCCTGCACTCCCGGCTGTGGGAGACCGATGCCGAGGCGCGCGGCAGACCCGCGCCCTTCGCGGTGCTCCGCCACTCGCCCCCGGTCGACCTGCTCGACGAGGACTTCCCCCTGCGGCTGACCACCGGCCGCAGGCTCGATTCCTACAACACCGGTGTCCAGTCCAGCGGGTTCGCCTCGCCGCTGCGCCGGGGCGAGAACATCGAGCTGTCCCCCGAGGACGCCCGGCGGCTCGGCGTCACGCCGGGTGAGGAGGTACGCGTCTCGTCCCGGCGCGGAACGGTCACCGCCCCGGTGTTCGTCGATCCGGCCCTGCGGCCGGGCCTGGTCTTCATGACCATGCACTTTCCCGACGAGGTGGACACCAACAGCCTGACCATCGAGGCCACCGACCCGATCGCCGGCACCGCCGAGTACAAGGCCACCGCCGTACGCGTCGAGCCACTGTGCCGGCCCGTGGGAGGGAACTGACCATGGACCTGCGCTTTCGTGACGTGGCGCCCGGCGACGAGGAGCGCGCGGCGGTCGACGCCCTGCTCGGGCCGCCGTCATCGGCCTGGGACGGCGGCGGCCGGGACGACATCCGGACCGCCCGTGGCGGGCACGAGGCGCGGGAGCGGCGGGACCTGCTGCTCCCCGCGCTGCACGCGGTCAACGACCGGGTGGGCTGGATCAGCGAGGGCGCCCTGGACTACGTCTGCCGGCGCCTGACCATCGCGCCCGCCGAGGCGTACGGGGTGGCCACGTTCTACGCGCTGTTCTCGGTCGAGCCCCGTCCCCGGCGCGTCGTCCACGTGTGCACCGACCTGGCCTGCCAGGCCAAGGGCGCCGGCGACCTGTGCCGGTCGCTGGAGGACTCGCTCGGCCCGCACGGCCAGGCGGGCGACACGGGCGACGTCGTCTGGCATCACAGCCCCTGCCTCGGGCTGTGCGAACGCGCGCCGGCGGCGCTCGTGCTGGAGGCGGGCGAGCCGCCGCGTACCGCGGTCGTCGCCCCGGCCACCTCCGGCGACCTCACCCGGGCGGCCGGTTCCCCGGACCACGCGGGCGAGGAACCGCCGGCGGGCGCGGCGGTCCCCCAGGCGGGCCAGGACGACCTGGTCCTGCTGCGCCGCGTCGGCGTGGTCGACCCGTCGAGCCTGGACGACTACCGGGCGGCCGGCGGGTACCTCGCGCTGCGCCGGGCGTTCCGGCTCGGCCCCGCCGCCGTGATCAGGGAGGTCCTCGACGCCGGCCTGGTCGGCCGCGGCGGTGCGGCGTTCCCCACCGGGCGCAAGTGGGACGCGACCGCCCGGCAGCCCGACCACCCGCACTACCTGGTCTGCAACGCGGACGAGAGCGAGCCCGGCACGTTCAAGGACCGGGTGCTCATGGAGGGCGACCCGTTCTCGCTGGTCGAGGCGATGACCGTGGCGGCCTTCGCGACCGGCTGCCGGCGGGGCTACCTCTACCTGCGGGGTGAGTACCCCCGCGCGCTGCGCCTGCTGACCAACGCCATCGAACGCGCTCGTGAGCGGAACCTGCTCGGCGAGGACATCCTCGGATCCGGGTTCGACTTCGACCTGGAGATCAGGCGCGGCGGCGGCGCCTACATCTGCGGGGAGGAGACGGCGATCTTCAACTCGATCGAGGGGTACCGCGGCGAGCCGCGCAGCAAGCCGCCGTTCCCGGTCGAGAAGGGGTTGTTCGGCAAGCCCACCGTCGTCAACAACGTCGAGACGCTGGTCAACGTCCTTCCCATCCTCACCGGCGGCGCCGCCGCGTACGCCGCGGTCGGCACCGGCGAGGGCGGGTCGACCGGGACCAAGCTGTTCTGCCTGTCCGGCACGGTGCGGCGGCCGGGGATCTACGAGCTGCCCTTCGGCGCCACGCTGCGCGAGCTGCTCACCCTGGCCGGCGGCGTGCCCGAGGGCCGCGAGTTGCGGGCGATCCTGCTCGGCGGCGCCGCGGGCTCGTTCGTGCGGCCCGACGAGCTCGACATTCCGCTCACGTTCGAGGGCACGCGTGCGGCGGGCGCCAGTCTCGGCTCGGGCGTCGTGCTCGTCCTCGACGACAGCGTGGACCTGGGCGGGGTCCTGCTGCGGATCGCGGCGTTCTTCCGCGACGAGTCCTGCGGCCAGTGCGTCCCCTGCCGGGTGGGAACCGTGCGTCAGGAGGAGGCACTGCACCGCCTGACGCGGGGCTCGGGCCCGGCCGACGTGACGCTGCTGCGCGACGTCGGCCGGGCGATGCGCGACGCGTCCATCTGCGGCCTCGGGCAGACCGCCTGGAACGCCGTCGAGTCCGCGATCGACCGTCTCGGCGTGTTCGCGACGGGTGAGCTCTCCCCCCAGGAAGGCAGCGCCTCATGACCGGTGTTCCCCTCGCCCCGCCGCGCCGCCTCGTCGACGTCACCGTCGACGGCGAAGCGGTGCGGTTGCCCGAAGGCTCGACCATCCTCGACGCCTGCCCGGGTACCCCGACGCTGTGTTACGGCGACACCCTCACGCCGAAGAACGCCTGCCGGATCTGCGTGGTCGAGGTCAAGGGCGCCCGCACTCTCGTGCCGGCCTGCTCGCGCCGCGTCGAGCCGGGCATGGAGATCATGACCGACACCGAACGCGTACGGCACAGCCGCCGTCTCGTACTGGAGCTCCTGGGCTCCTCGACCGACCTGTCCACGACACCGGGGGCGGCGGAGTGGTCCGAGGAGTACGGCGCGCGCCCGGAGCGCTTCGGCCCGCCGGGCGACGCGTCCACGGACCGTGACGCCCGGCATCCCGGCGCCCACGAGTCCCCCGACGGCGCCTCCGCGGCCACCGTCGCCCAGCCGGCGAAGGTGGACAACGACCTGTACGTACGCGACTACGAGAAATGCATCCTCTGCTACAAGTGCGTCGACGCGTGCGGCGAGCAGTGGCAGAACACCTTCGCGATCGGCGTCGCCGGGCGGGGCTTCGACGCGCGGATCTCGACCGAGCACGCCGCTCCCCTGCCCGACTCCGCCTGTGTCTACTGCGGCAACTGCATCGAGGTGTGCCCGACCGGCGCGCTGTCGTTCAAAAGCGAGTACGACATGCGGGCCGAGGGCACCTGGGACGAGTCGCGGCAGGACCAGACGACCACGATCTGCACCTACTGCGGCGTGGGCTGCAACCTGACCCTCCACGTGCAGGACAACGAGATCGTCAAGGTCAGCTCGCCGCACGACAACCCGGTCACCCACGGCAACCTGTGCGTCAAGGGCCGGTTCGGCTTCCAGCACGTACAGAACCGCACCCGTGGGTAGGCGCACGGTACGGCGCCGGATGACGCGGCTCGCCGACGGCATGCCGATCCTCAAGACGGACACGCTGGTGGCGGAGGAGCCGCTGGAGATCCGGCTCGGCGGACGGCCGCTCACCATCACCATGCGCACGCCCGGCGACGACTTCGAGCTCGCGGCGGGCTTCCTGGTCGGTGAGGGCGTGGTGACGCGGGCGGAGGAGATCCGCGCGATCGTCTACTGCGCCGGGGCCACCGACGAAGGGGCCAACACCTACAACATCGTGGACATGGCGCTGGCGGACGGCGTCACGCTCCCCGACCGCACGCTGGAGCGCAACTTCTACACGACCTCGTCGTGCGGCCTGTGCGGCAAGGCCAGCCTGGACGCGGTGCGGATGGTCGCCCGGTGGAGTGTGCGCGAGGACCCGCTCCGCCTCGACCCGGCGACCATCGCGTCGCTGCCGGACCGGCTGCGCGCGGCCCAGCGGGTGTTCGAGCGGACCGGCGGCCTGCACGCCGCGGGCCTGTTCGACGCCGGCGGCGAGCTCCTGTGCGTCCGCGAGGACGTCGGGCGCCACAACGCCGTGGACAAGATCGTCGGCTGGGCCCTGCAGCGCGACCTTCTTCCGCTCACCGGCGCCACGCTGCTCGTCTCGGGGCGCGCGTCGTTCGAGCTCGCGCAGAAGGCGGTGATGGCCGGCATCCCCGCGATGGCCGCGGTCTCCGCGCCGTCCTCGCTCGCGGTCGAGCTCGCCGCCGAGACCGGGCTCACGTTGATCGGCTTTCTCCGCGGCACCTCGATGAACGTCTACACCGGAGCCGAACGGCTGGGCCTCACGGCCGCGGCCGTCCCCTAGCGTTCCTCGGAAGACGAGGGCGGCCACCCGGAAGTCTTCCGAGGAACAGGTGGACCGGCGGGTGGCAGCCCCCTGCGCCCGCCGGTCCCACCGGCCGACGTCCATCTCATCGCCGAGGAGGCGGATGTCGCACCGTACCCCGCCCTGACCACGTGTCCTGTCCTCAGGGCTATCGTGCGGGAGAGGGAGTAACGGGTTCGAGGTCGGGTCGAGACAGGGGGCGTCGCGGCCATGGGAGGCCTTCCCACAGAGGCGATGGAGATCATCGGCCGCAGGCTGGAGGTGTCTGAGGCCAAGCGTCTTCTGGCGGAGTCACGCCTGCTCATGCTCACGGGCGTCGGCGGTGTCGGCAAGACACGGCTCGCACTCCGCGTCGCGGCCGACGTACAGCGGGCCTTCGCCGACGGGGCGTGGTTCGTGGAGCTGGCCTCGCTGCACGACGAGGAGCTCCTCGCGCGGACCGTCTCCACCGCACTGGGGTCACGCGACCAGTCGGCGCGCCCGTCGGCGGAGACCCTGGCCGAGCACCTGCGGGACAAGCGGCTGCTGCTGGTGCTCGACAACTGCGAGCACCTGCTGGACGCGTGCGCGGTGCTGGTGAGCCGGCTTCTTCCGGCGGCCCCCGGACTGCGGGTCCTGGCCACGAGCCGCGAACCCCTGTCCGCCATCGGCGAGACGGTCCTCGTGGTCCCGCCGCTGACCGTGCCCACCCGCAGAAAGGACCGGGCGGTGGGCGAGCTGAACCGCGTCGAGGCCGTCCGGCTCTTCACCGAGCGCGCCAGGGCGGCCGTACCCGGCTTCACCGTCGACGCGGCGAACGGCCCCGCGGTGGCCCGGCTGTGCCGCCGGCTGGAGGGCATCCCCCTCGCGATCGAGCTGGCCGCCGTGCGGATCCGTACGCTGTCACTCGACGAGATCCTCGACCGGCTCGACGACCGCTACCGGTTCCTGACGGACGGGGACCGGACCGCGCTGCCCCGCCACCGGACGCTGCGCGCGACGGTCGAGTGGAGCTTCGAGCTCTGCTCGCCGGCGGAGCGCCTCATGTGGGAGCGGCTGTCGGTGTTCTCCGGCGGGTTCGAGCTCTCCGCGGCCGAACACGTGTGCGCCGGCGGCCCGATTCGACCAGAGCACGTCCTGGACCTCCTGGCCGGGCTGGCCGACAAGTCCATCGTCACCTGGGACGCCCACGGACGTTACGGGATGCTGGAGACCCTGCGCGAGTACGGGCGGGAACGGCTGGCCGCGCGCGAGGGCGAAGCGGTGCCGCGCGGGCGGCACCGCGACCACTACCAGCGGCTGGTCGAACAGGCCGACCGCGGCTGGTTCGGCCCCGACCAGGAGGCGTGGATCACCGGCGTGCGGCGGGAGCTGCCCAACATCCGGACGGCCCTGGACCATTGCCTCCGCGAGCCCGGCGAGGCCAGGGCGGGCATGCGGATCGCCGCGATGATGCATGAGTACTGGGTCTTCCTCGGCGCCCACACCGAGGCCCGGTACTGGCTCGACCGGGCGCTGGCGCTGACCCGCGAAGCGCCGGCCGGCCCGGACCGGGTCGAGGCGCTCGCGGTGAACGCGGCCGTCACCCTGCTCCAGGGCGACATGGCGGGCGGGCCGCCGCTGCTGGACGAATGCCGGGCCGAGGCGCGGCGGCTGGGGGGCGACGCCACGTCCGATGCCCTGGTCGCCCAGTACACGGGCCTGATATCGCTTTTCCGCGGCGACCTGGAGGACGCCATGGCGGCGCTGGAGACGGCCATCGAGCGGTTCGACGCCGACCGCGACCGCAACGACCTCTTTCTGGCCGTCCTCTTCTGCTCGATGGCCGCGACGCTTCTCGGTCACGAGCGCGCGGGCGCGATCGCGGCGGACTGCCTGCGGCGGGCCGAGGAGGCGAGAGCCGGATGGGCGGTCTCGTGGGGAAAGTGGGCCGTCGGATTCGAGGCCTGGTGGTCCGGCGACGCCGGCCACGCCATCGCGTGCTTCCGTGAGGGCCTGCGCCACCAGTACTCCCTGGACGACCGCTGGGGACCGGCGTGGAACCTGGAGTCACTGGGCTGGGCGACGGCGACCGAGGGCCGGGGTCCCCGGCGGGCGGCGCGACTGCTCGGCGCGGCGGAGTCGGCCCGGCAGGCGATCGGCGTGGAACTGCCGGGTTTCCGGCCGTACGCGGACCTGCACGACCGGTCGGAGGCGCGGCTGCGCGCGGAGCTCGGCGACGGCGCCTACGCGGCGGCCTTCCGCGCCGGGAGGGATCTGGACTTCGCCGCGGCGATCGCGTTCGCCCTGGAGGAGGACCAGAACGCTCCCGGCACGGCGGCGCGACCGGCCTCGGTCGTACGGCTGACGCCGCGCGAGACGGAGGTCGCCGCCCTCGTCGCCGAGGGACTGACGAACCGGCAGGTCGCGACGCGGCTCGCCGTCACGCGGCGGACGGCGGAGAGCCACGTCGAGAAGATCCTGACCAAGCTCGGCCTCACCTCGCGTACCCAGATCGCCATCTGGGTGATGGAACAGGCGGCTGTCAGACGTTGAAGCCGAGGGCGCGCAGCTGCTCGCGGCCGTCCTCGGTGATCTTGTCCGGGCCCCACGGCGGCAGCCACACCCAGTTGATGGTGACCTTCTCGGCCAGTCCCTCCAGAGCGCTGTTCGTCTGGTCCTCGATGACGTCGGTCAGCGGGCAGGCGGCGCTCGTGAGGGTCATGTCGAGCGTGATGATCTTGTCGTCACCGATGTTGACGCCGTACACCAGCCCCAGGTCCACGACATTGATGCCGAGCTCGGGGTCGACAACGTCGCGCATGGCCTCAAGGACCTCGTCCTCTGCGACCTTCGTTTCACTCATGCCTGGGCCTCCATGGCTTTCGCGGTCGCGTCCTTCCACGCCATCCAGGCGAGCAGGGCGCACTTGATGCGTGCGGGGTACTTGGACACTCCGGTGAACGCCACGGCGTCTTCCAGGATGTCCTCGTCGGGGTCGACCTGGCCACGGGACTGCATCAGCTTGAGGAACTCATCCCCGGTGTTCATGGCCTCTTTGACCGGTCTGCCGATGATCAGGTCGGCCATCACCGATGCGCTCGCCTGGCTGATCGAACAGCCCATCGCGTCATAGGACACGTCCGCGACGTCGTCCCCGTCCAGGCGGACGCGCAGTGTCACCTCGTCACCGCAGGTCGGATTGACGTGATGCACCTCGGCGTCATAAGGATCCCGGAGACCCTTGTGGTGCGGGTTCCGGTAGTGATCCAGGATGATCTCCTGGTACATCGACTCGAGCTGCATCCTCTTTCCTTCCCTGCGACCGACTTAGATCAACGTCAGGCCGCACCGAAGAATTTCTGTGTCTGCCGCAGTCCTTCGGCGAGTGCGTCGACCTCCGCGTGCGTGTTGTAGAAGTACAGCGACGCACGGGTGCTCGCGGTGATGCCGAACCTGCGGTGCAACGGCCGCGCGCAGTGGTGACCAGCGCGTACGGCCACGCCGTGCGCGTCCAGGACCTGGCTCACGTCGTGCGGGTGGATCTCCCGCCCGTCCAGGCCGTCCAGCGTGAACGACAGCGCTCCGCCGCGGTCGGCGGCCTCGGCCGGCCCGAGGAGCCGCAGGCCCTCGACCTCCCGCAGCTGGTCCAGCGCGTAGACGAGCAGCTCGTGCTCGTACGCGTGGATCTCCTCCAGGCCGATGCCGTGCAGGTAGTCGATCGCTGCCGACAGCCCCGCCGCCTCGGCGATCGGCATCGTGCCGGCCTCGAACTTGTGCGGCGGCGGCGCGAACGTAGAGCGTTCCATCGCCACGGTCTCGATCATCTCGCCGCCGCCCAGGAAGGGCGGAAGCGTCTCGAGCAGCTCGCGGCGTCCCCACAGGACACCGATGCCGGTCGGGCCGCACAGCTTGTGCGCGGTGAACCCGTAGAAGTCGGCGCCCAGCTCCTGGACGTCCACCGGCATCTGCGGCACCGCCTGGGCGCCGTCGATCAGGACGAGCGCTCCGACGGCGTGCGCCTTGGCGATGACCTCGCGTACGGGGTTCACGGTGCCGAGGACGTTCGACTGGTGGGCCAGCGCGACGATCTTCGTGCGCTCGTTGAGGAGCTCGTCGATGTTCGTCAGGTCGAGGCGGCCGTCGTCGGTCACCCCGAACCAGCGCAGCGTCGCACCGGTGCGCTGGGCCAGCAGCTGCCACGGCACGATGTTGGAGTGGTGTTCCATCTCCGTGATGACGATCTCGTCACCGGGACCCACGCGGAACCGCTCGGCCTCGGGGCCGGAGGTGGCGGCGTTGCCCAGCGCGTACGCGACGAGGTTGATGCCCTCGGAGATGTTCTTGGTGAAGACCACCTCCGACTCGTCCGCCGCACCGATGAAGCCGGCGACCTTGATCCGCGCACCTTCGTACGCCTCGGTCGCCTCCTCGCCCAGCTGGTGCGTCGCCCGGTGGATGTTGGCGTTGTGCCGGGAGTAGAACTCCTCGATCGCGTCGATCACCTGCAGCGGCTTCTGCGAGGTGTTAGCGCTGTCGAGGTAGACCAGCGGACGGCCCTCACGGACCGTGCGCGACAGGATCGGGAAGTCCTTGCGGATCTGTCCGACGTCGATGCTCACCCGGATGCGCCCGCCTTCGTGAACTTCTCGTAGCCCTCGCTCTCGAGCAGGTCGGCCAGCTCCGAGCCGCCCTCCTCGACCACGCGTCCCGCGGAGAAGACGTGCACGTAGTCGGGCTTCACGTAGCGCAGGATCCGCGTGTAGTGCGTGATCAGCAGGACGCCCGTCTCGCCACCCTCGCGGAACCGGTTGACGCCCTCGGAAACAACCTTGAGCGCGTCGATGTCGAGGCCGGAGTCGGTCTCGTCGAGGACCGCGACCTTCGGCTTGAGCATCTCGAGCTGGAGGATCTCGTGGCGCTTCTTCTCGCCGCCGGAGAAGCCCTCGTTGAGGTTGCGCTGGGCGAACGCCGGGTCGATCTGCAGATCGGCCATCGCGCCGCGCATCTCCTTGGCGAAGTCGCGCAGCTTCGGCGCCTCGCCGCGTACGGCGGTGACCGCGGTGCGCAGGAAGTTCGACACCGACACGCCGGGCACCTCGACGGGGTACTGCATCGCCAGGAACAGCCCGGCCCGTGCGCGCTCGTCGACGGTCATCTCCAGCACGCTCTCACCGTCGAGCAGCACCTCGCCGCCGGTGATGTCGTACTTGGGGTGACCCGCGATGGCGTAGGCGAGCGTGGACTTCCCGGAGCCGTTCGGCCCCATGAGCGCATGGGTCTCCCCCGCTCGTACGTTCAGGTCGACCCCCCGCAGGATCTCCTTGTCCTCTACGGAGACATGCAGGTCGCGAATCTCAAGCGTGGCCATTTTCTCAGGACTCCTTGAGCGACACGTAGACGTCGTCGCCCTCGATCTTCACTCGGTACGTGGGAACCGGCTGTGTGGCCGGCGGGTTGGTGGGCTTGCCGGTACGCAGGTCGAAACACGAGCCGTGCAGCCAGCACTCGATCGTGTGGTCGTAGACCTCGCCCTCGCTGAGCGCGACCTCGGCGTGGGAGCAGACGTCGCGCAGCGCGAAGACCTCCCCGCCGATACGCGCGACCGCGACCGGCGTGTCCTCGATCTCGACCGCGAACGCGCCCTCCTCGGGCACGTCGGCCAGCGCGCAGGCCTTGACGAAACTCATCGGTCGAGCTCCTTGTCGATCGCCGCGCGCACCTGCTCCTGCAGCTCGGGCAGGTCGATCTTGTCGACGAGCTGGCCCAGGAAGCCGCGGACGACCATGCGCCGGGCCAGGTCGTACGGGATGCCGCGTGCCTGGAGGTAGAACAGGTGCTGGTCGTCGAGCCGGCCGGACGCCGAGGCGTGCCCGGCACCGGCGACCTCGCCGGTGAGGATCTCGAGGTTGGGCACCGAGTCGACGCGGGTGCCGTCGGTCAGCACGAGGTTGCGGTTCAGCTCGTACGTGTCGGTGCCCTCGGCCTCGACCCGGATGATCACATCGCCGATCCAGACGGCGTGCGCGCCCTCGTCCTGCAGCGCGCCACGGTAGTCCACGCGGCTGCGGCAGTTCGGCTGGGTGTGGTCGACGAGCAGCCGGTGCTCGATGTGCTGGCCGGCGTCGACGAAGTACAGCCCGTACATCTCGGCGTCGCCGCCCGGCGCGTCATAGGACACCGACGGGGCGATGCGCACGACGCTGCCGCCGAGGCTGACGGTGAAGCTCTTGTACTTCGCGTCACGGCTGAGCAGGGCGTGCTGGTGCGACAGGTGCACCGCGTCCGGCGCCCAGTTCTGCAGGCTGAAGACGGACAGGGACGCTCCGTCGCCCACCACGAACTCGACGTTGTCCGCGTAGGTCGCGGTGCCGGTGTGGTCGAGCACCACGGTGGCCTGGGCGTACGGCTCGAGGATGACGGTCGTGTGGCCGTAGGCCACGCCGCCCTCGCCGCGCAGCGACACGACGGTCGGCGCGGTGGCGACGACCTCCTTCGGCACCGTGATCACGGTCGCCTGGGCGAAGGAGTTGTACGCCTGCGCGCTCACCCGGTCGACAGGGGTGTAGGCCCTGCCGACCCTCTCGTCCGTACGGGCGACGGTCTCGACGGTCACCTCCGGCGGGGCGTCCACCCCGACGACGACCTTGCCGTCGGCCTCCGCGCCCTTGTGCAGGTCACGGAGGCGGCGCAGCGGGGTGAACCGCCACTGCTCCTCGCGCCCGTTCGGGACCGGGAAGTCGGCGAGGTCGTAGGAGGCACGCTCGTGAAGAGTGCCGCTCGGGCGCTCGGACACAGTGCCGCCGGGGGTGGTGGTAGATACCGCCATCAGCCGACGGCTCCTTCCATCTGCAGCTCGATGAGGCGGTTGAGCTCGAGGGCGTACTCCATCGGCAGCTCACGGGCGATCGGCTCGACGAAGCCGCGCACGATCATCGCCATCGCCTCGTCCTCGGTGAGCCCGCGGCTCATGAGGTAGAACAGCTGGTTCTCCGAGACCTTGGAGACGGTCGCCTCGTGACCCATCTCGACGTCGTCCTCGCGGACGTCGACGTAGGGATAGGTGTCGGAGCGGCTGATCTGGTCGACCAGCAGCGCGTCGCACTTGACCGTGGACTTGGAGTGCTCCGCGCCCTCCTGCACCTGGACCAGCCCGCGGTAGCTCGTACGGCCGCCGCCGCGCGCCACCGACTTGGAGATGATCGTCGAGGAGGTGTTGGGCGCCGCGTGCACCATCTTGGCGCCGGCGTCCTGGTGCTGGCCCTCGCCGGCGAAGGCGATGGACAGCGTCTCACCCTTGGCGTGCTCGCCCATGAGGTAGATCGCGGGGTACTTCATGGTGACCTTGGAGCCGATGTTGCCGTCGACCCACTCCATCGTGGCGCCCTCGTAGCAGACGGCGCGCTTGGTCACCAGGTTGTAGACGTTGTTCGACCAGTTCTGGATGGTCGTGTAGCGGCAGCGGGCGTCCTTCTTCACGATGATCTCGACGACCGCGGAGTGCAGCGAGTCGGACTTGTAGATCGGCGCGGTGCAGCCCTCGACGTAGTGCACGTAGGCACCCTCGTCGACGATGATCAGCGTCCGCTCGAACTGGCCCATGTTCTCGGTGTTGATCCGGAAGTAGGCCTGCAGCGGGATCTCGACGTTGACGCCCGGCGGCACGTAGATGAACGAGCCACCCGACCAGACCGCGGAGTTGAGCGAGGCGAACTTGTTGTCGCCGACCGGGATGACCGATCCGAAGTACTCCTGGAAGATCTCCGGGTGCTCGCGCAGGCCGGTGTCGGTGTCCAGGAAGAGGACGCCCTGCTGCTCCAGGTCCTCGCGGATCTGGTGGTAGACGACCTCGGACTCGTACTGGGCCGCCACGCCGGCGATCAGGCGCTGCTTTTCGGCCTCGGGGATGCCGAGCTTGTCATAGGTGTTCTTGATATCGGCCGGGAGCTCGTCCCAGGTCGTGGCCTGCTTCTCCGTCGACCGGACGAAGTACTTGATGTTGTCGAAGTGGATCCCGGTGAGGTCGGCGCCCCACGTCGGCATCGGCTTCTTGCCGAAGAGGCGCAGGCCCTTCAGGCGAAGGTCGAGCATCCATTCCGGCTCGTTCTTCTTCGCCGAGATGTCGCGGACGACCTCATCGGACAACCCGCGACGTGCGGATGCGCCGGCCGCGTCGGAATCGGCCCAGCCGAACTTATATTTTCCGAGCCCTTCGAGCTCAGGGTGGGCTGCCGTAGTCATACGGAGGTGCCTCCGGACTCCTGCTTGTCGTCGTTCTTCTGGGTGAGCTCACGTGCGGTCACGTGAGTCGTGCAAACGCCATCGCCGTGGGCGATGGTGGCCAATCGCTGCACCGGAACACCGAGCAGCCGCCCGAACGCGGCGGTCTCCGCCTCGCAGAGCTGCGGAAACTCGGCCGCCACGTGCGCGACGGGGCAGTGGTGCTGGCACAGCTGCTGTCCACCGGCCGGTGCGGTGCCGGCCGCGGCGGCGTAGCCGTCCGCGGACAGTGCCTCCGCGAGCGCCCGCACCCGCTGGTGCGGGGGAACCGCTCGCATCGCCGCACCATAACGCGCCTCGAGGTCGCCGAGCTGGCGACGGGAGAACTCCGCCACGGCCTGCTCGCCCACCTGCTCGGCGAGGAACCGCAGAGCGCTGGTGGCGAGGTCGTCGTAGGCGTGCTCGAACGCGCTGCGGCCGGCGTCGGTGATGACGAACAGCTTCGCCGGGCGCCCGCGCCCACGTGCGGCGTGCGGGCGGCTCCGGCGCACCTCGATCATCTCCTCGCCGAGGAGGTGGTCGAGGTGGCGGCGTACGGCGGCGGGCGTAAGCCCGAGCCGCTGTCCGAGCGCCGAGGCGCTGATGGGACCATGTTCAAGGATCAGGCGTGCCACCCGCGCGCGTGTGGTGCGCTCGGCATGGCTCGGACCGAACGCGGGCACACCGGCGGAGGCCGGCGCGGTGCTCGTCGTCTCGGTCACGTATTTCACAACATCAGTGTGGCCTAATTACTTCCCGATACACAAACCGGATCGGGTTACCTGCCTCACTAAGGCAAGCCTTACCTGGTGGGCCGGGCCGCCGTGCCCCGTGGCCGCCCGCACCAGCCCCCCGGACACGCCAAGATCGCCCACGCCGGCGCCCCGACCGTCCCACCAGTCGCTGGACACCCGGCTCGGCGATCTCAAGTCGACCCCGTCGCCGGCTCGCGTCCGGGCACGGCGTGTGCTGGAATTCCCAAAGCGCAATTCATGCTTTCTGCGTCTACTTCGCATATAACAGCCCGTCATGCCAGATATTTCTGGCCGGAACGCGCGATAAGAGGGGGGTGGACGGGGTGGCCGGCCGCCAGATGGACGTCACCCCGTCTCGGATCGCCGCCTCGGCGCAGGGGATCGATGACGTGGGGCGGAGGCTCGCGGCCGGCCTGACGACGTGCGTCGACCGGCTGAACGCGCTCGGCTGCGCGTGGGGCGACGACGACCTGGGCCAGGCGTTCTTCAACGGCGGCAGCGGCTCGATCGGTTTTCGGCAGGCACGGGACGGACTGCTGGACGCGATGGGGCATCTCGCGTTCGCGCTCCGCGGCCATGCCGTGGGCGGCGTCCGGATGGCCCGGACGTACGCGGCCGGGGAGTTCGGCGACGACGAGGCGGTCGCCTGGCGGCTGGACGACACGCCCGACGACTACATGCTGCCGCAGGTGGGAGTGGCGGACTCGCTGGTCCGGACTGTTCCGCCGCCCCCGCTGGTGGTCCAGTTACTGGCGTGGCTGCAGGAGATGGCCGTCATGTGCGCGTGGCCGCGGGGCGACGCGGACGGCATGGATGAGCTCGCCGCCGCCTTCGACGCGTTGGGCGGCGTCGCCGACGACGTCACGGGCGTGGCCACACGGCACGGGCAGGCGATCACCGGGGCCAACATCGGCGAGGGGATCCAGGCGTTCGCGACGTCGTTCGCCAAGCTCACGAGCGATGGTGACGGGCATCTCGTGGACGCCGCGCGGGGCTGCCGGGACCTGGCGGAGTTCTGCCGGTACATGGGCCGGGAGATCAGGGCCGCGCAGGCGCATGTCCTGTGGGGGGCGATCTTCGTCGGCGCGCTGTGGGCGGTCTCCTGGCTCACGCCCGCGGGCAGGATCATCCAGGAGGCCGTGGGCCGGGTGGTGGGGACCTTCCTGCGGCGCGTCCTGCTGAGCGCCGAAATGCGTGCGGGCTTGGCGGGCGCCATGTACGTCGGCGGGCTGAACCTCGTCGGCCAGCGGGTGCGCGAGGACTTCGGGCTGCAGGACGGCATCGACTGGGCCTCTTTCGGCGAGTCCGCCGGCCTGGCCTTCGCCACCGGGGGCGCCATGGGCGCGGTGCACCGCGTGCTCGGCTTCGCCGGGAGACGCGGCAACCCGGTCGCGACGTTCCTGGCCGGCACGGTGCGCGGCCGGCTCGTCACCAACACGGCACTGGGCGCCGGCGTCAACGTGGGCCTGGAGGCGGCCTCGGGCGACGGGCACGTCAACTGGGGCAAGGACCTGTTCATGGCCGGTGGCATGGCCCTCAACGGCGAGGTCATGGGCGCCTTCAAGCCCACGCCTCACGGCGGAGAGCCGGCCACGGGTGACGGCGGCGTGGTCCCCGTACGGTCCGGAGACCGTACCCACGGCACCGTCCACGCGACCGGAGACCCGGCCGTACGCTCCGGCGATCCGCGCGGGCCCGCGGACGGTGTACGTGACGTGACCGGCGATCCGGCGCCCGCCGACGGGGTTTTCCGTGAGGCGTCCGCCGGCGATCCCGAGCCCGGGGTTGCGGGTGACGGGACCGGTCCGGCGCCCGTACGGCTCGCCGGCGCATCGGCGGGGACCGAGCCGGTCGCCTGGCCCGGCCATCCGGACCCGGTCGCGCGTCCCAGCGGATCCGCCGCCGGTCACGAGACGGATCCGATCGTCCAGCCCGCCCATCCGGAGCAGCAGGCGTCCGGATCCAGGCTCGCGGATCCAGGCGGGCCGGGGCCGCAGCGCGGAGGCGCTCCGGTCGGCCGGCTCGAGCGGCCGTCCGGAGCGCGGCTCGCGGATCCGGGCGAATCCGGCGTGCGGCGCGAAGGCGAGCCGGTCGGCCGGCCCGGACGTCCGGCGGATCCGCAGCCGCACGTGGCCGACCCGGCAGGTCACCCGGACACGCCCGTCCCCCCGGCGTGGGACGAGGCCGCGCGGGCCGGCGACACCCTGGTGTGGGCGCGGCACGACGCGGCCGCGGGACACTCTCCCGCCGGCGAGACCCCGGCCCTGGACTCCCCGGTGGTGCCTCCCCTCCGGCACACGCGCGACGGCCTCCTGGAGCAGATCGCCGCGATGGAGCAGCACCGGAGCGCCATGGCAGGCGACTCCGACCTGGCGGACGCCGCTCTGCACCACCACCATCCCGACCCGGAGGTCGCGGCACTGGACGCGGCGATCGTGCGCAAGCGCCAGGAACTCGACGCCCTGGGGACGACGGCACGGCCTCCGGCCGAGGTCACGGTGACCATCGGGGGGTCGTCCGAGACGCTGCGCGTCGCGCCCGGCGAGCGCGTCATCCTGGGGCGGCGCTACGACCCGTCGGTGACCGACCGGTACGTGTCGCGGACCCACGCGGAGTTCGGCGTCGACGCGGACGGGCGGCCATGGATCCGCGACCTGGGGTCCAGCAACGGGACGGTGGTCAACCACCGCCGTCTCGGGCCGGGTGACCCTGCGCATTACCTGGACTCCGGCGACGTGGTCACCCTCGGCCGGTACACGCATCTGGACTTCGCGGTCTCCCATCCGGAGCCCGGGCCCGGCGAGGCCCTGCTGCTTGGGCGGCGCGTCGCGGAGCAGTACGGCCTGGTCATGGTGGCGGACTCCGACGCACGGGACTTCTTCCACGCCTACACCGAGATCATCGGCCCTGGGGAGCCGCGCCCGACGGGCTCGGACGGTCCCCTGACGGACCTCGCCCATGAGGTCATCGGGCGGAAAGCCTCGTTCGTCGACCTGCTCAACCTGCACAACCGGGCCGTGGAGCTGGGGTACGAGCCGCACCGCGCGCACGACCGCGGCGAACTCCTCGACATCCTGCGCTCGGCGTCCGACCCGCCGACCGACGATCCAATGGCCTGGGCCGGTCATCGCCTCGGCCGTGCCGGCGGTATGGCGCCGCTGACCGACCGCGAGGCATCGGGCCTGGGCCTGATCCAGAATCATCTGACGCGTGGCGACGCGCCGGACGCCGCGGGCTATCGGCGGCTGGTCGAGGTCGCCCACGCGGCGGGCTTCGGCGACTGGAGCGCGCACGCGGCGGGCCACGGTGCCCGTGCCGACCGGGACGCGGTCCTGGAGATGGTGCGACTGGTCGGTAACCACGACAGGTTCATCATCGACAACGCCCACCAGATGGCCGAGGACCTGAGGGGGATCAGAGGGTTCGGCGATCCGGCACCTGGTTCGGAGCGGTTCCCCGCGCACTCCCCGGCCTCGGAGGCCCTAGCGCGCGAGGTGCTCGGACCGGACGCCACAGTGGCCGACCTGTTCGATCTCGAACGGGAAGCCCGTGCGATGGCGTACCGGCCGGCGGCGGCGCGGACCCACGACGAGCTCGTCGATCTGCTGAAGCTGGCCGACCATGACCTGACCGCCGGGCGCCGCGACCAGGAACGCCTGGCGTTCGAGGAGACCCGGCAGCTGTTCCAGATCCCGGAGCGAGACGACGACACGGCGCGGATCGTGAGCGCCATGAGGGGAGAACCGGACGCCTTCGCCCAGGAACGGCTGGAGAGCGCCGCGCGGAGCGGCCACCTCGGCGCCGGCGCCCTCGACGCCGTCCGGTTCGGACGGCTCGACCCCGGCGACGCGAGCCTGTATGACCTGGCGCGGCGCGTACGGCCCGGTCTTGAGGTGCGGGACATGATCGAGCTGCACCGGTACGCCGAGGAGACGGGCTTTCGCGGAGCCCACGACCGGCAGGATCTGCTCACGGCCCTGCGCCGGGCCGACGCCGCGCTCGCCCCCGACCACCTGATCGCCCGCCGGGTGGCGGAGAACCTCCGCATCGACCGCGCCGACGCCGGCGCGCTGCGGGACCTGATGCGCGCGGCCGACCCCGCCGGGGCCCATCGGCCGACGCTGCCGCGCGCCGTCGCCCACCTCAACTGGCTGGCGAACCGGGTGCGTCCCGGCCTGCCGGTATCCGACCTGCTCGCCGACTACCGGTATCTGTCCGGCGGGGCACGGAACCACCCCGGCGACCGGGCCGGGCTGATCGACGCGCTGCGCCGAGCCGACCGCGCCCTGCACCCTTCGTCCGAGCGCGCCCAGCCCACGTCCGCCCTGCGCACACTTCCGGAAGTGCACGTGGACGCGCGGTTCGTCCGCGATGACGCGGGCCCGATCGAACGCTGGCCGCTGTCGGCCGGCTCGCCACCCTCCGGTCCGATCGACTTCACCGCCGCGTCGGGCCAGGCTCCGGCCCGACTCCGCGAGCACCTCGAGTTCTTCCGCGCCTCCGAGGAGGCGCCGTGGTACTGGGGAGAGGTCGCCGAGCGAGGGCAGATCCGGCCGCTGGAGGTCGGGTGGAGGCTCGACCGTAAGGCGCTGTTCCGCGGGGACGGCCGGAGCGCCGACATCGTTTTCACCGAGGGCCTCCGAATGCCGGACCGGAGCCGGGGCTACGCGTCGGATCCGGAGCTCATCTGCACGACCCGGTCGGTGGACACCGCCATGGAGTTCGCGATCATGTTCGGCCGGAGGGACGGCGACCGGTGGGTGTACGTGCTCGACGCGCCCGGAGGCTATGACATCGGCGGTGGCCAGGACGAGGTCAAGTTCCTCGGCGGCGTCGACCGCCGGCACATCGCCGGGGCACTGCGGATCCCCCACGACCTCCCGATGCGTCTCGACAGGCTGTACGACGGGCGGGACCTGTACCGGAACCGCCCGCAGGACCAGGCCGAGTGGGTGCCCAATCCGTACTACGACCCGAGCGCCCGCTGATCGGAGCTCAGCCGGCGAGCGTGGCCACCAGGAGGGCCTTGATCGTGTGCAGGCGGTTCTCGGCCTGGTCGAAGACGATGGACGCCTTGGACTCGAAGACGTCATCGGTGACCTCGAGGGCGTCCAGGCCGAACTCGGTGAAGATCTCCTCCCCGACGGCCGTCTCGCGGTCGTGGAAGGCCGGCAGGCAGTGCATGAACCTCACGGCGGGGTTCCCCGTCGCCTCCAGCACGGCCTCGTCGACCTGGTAAGGACGCAGGAGCGCGATGCGCTCGGCCCAGACCTCCTTCGGCTCTCCCATCGAGACCCACACGTCCGTGTGCACGAAGTCGGCGCCGCGTACGCCCTCGGTGATGTCGTCGGTCAGGGTGATCCGTGCGCCGCTGGTCCCGGCGAGCTCCCGCGCCGCCGCCTGGACCTCGGCCGCCGGCAGCAGTCCCGGCGGGGCGACGATGCGGACGTCCATGCCGAGCAGCGCGCCGGCGACGAGCAGGGAGTTGCCCACGTTGTTGCGCGCGTCGCCGAGGTAGGCGTAGGAGATCTCCGCCGGTGGCCGGCCGGCGTGCTCCGTCATCGTGAACACGTCGCACAGGCTCTGGGTCGGGTGCCACTCGTCGGTGAGGCCGTTCCAGACGGGCACACCCGCGTGCGCGGCGAGCGTCTCGATGTCGGCCTGCCGCCTGCCGCGGAACTCGATGCCGTCGAACATCCGGCCCAGGACCCGCGCGGTGTCACGTACCGACTCCTTGTGCCCGATCTGGGAGCCCGCCGGGTCGAGGTACGTCGTGTGGGCGCCCTGGTCGTGCGCGGCGACCTCGAACGCGCACCGCGTACGCGTGGAGGTCTTTTCGAAGATCAGCGCGATGTTGCGGCCGGTCAGCCGCCGGCGCTCGGTGCCCTCCCGCCTGGCGGCCTTCAGCTCGGCGGACAGGGTGAGCAGCGACCGGAACTCCTCCGGCGTGACATCGAGTTCTTTGACGTAGCTCCGGCCGTGCAGCATCTGACCTCCCCGGGACATGCCCCGACCGTATCCCTATGCGTATCGTTGAATCAATATTCAGATCTGGCCGAATCCGACTTTGGGGGTCACCGCTCGGGGCCCGCCCCGCACACTTACACTCAGTGCATGACACCCCGCGCCGTCGATGTGAACGGCCTGGTCAAGCGGTACGGCACGAGCGTCGCCGCGGACGGGCTCTCATTCACCGCCGGACGTGGCGAGGTGACCGCCCTGCTCGGTCCCAACGGTGCGGGCAAGACGACCACCGTGGAGATCTGCGAGGGCTACCGGCGTGCGGACGGCGGGACCGTACGCGTACTCGGCCTGGACCCCCGTGACCAGGCGCTCCGCGCTCGGGTCGGGGTCATGCTGCAGTCGGGCGGAGTCCCGACCGGAGCCCGCGCCGGGGAATACCTCCGGCTGGTGGCGAGCTTCTACGCCCACCCCATCGACCCCGCCGTTCTCCTGACGCGGCTCGGGCTCGACGAGAGCGCCCGCACCCCGTACAAACGCATGTCCGGCGGGCAGCAGCAGCGGCTGGCCCTGGCCGCCGCCGTGATCGGCCGCCCGGAGCTGGTCTTCCTCGACGAGCCCACGGCGGGCCTTGACCCGCAGGCCCGGCACGCCACCTGGGAACTGGTCGAGGAGCTGAAGGCCTCGGGCGTGGCGGTGATCCTGACGACCCACCACATGGAGGAGGCCGAGCGCCTCGCCGACGAGGTCGTGATCCTCGACCGGGGCGTGGTGATCGCGAACGGCAGCCCGCCGAAGCTCACCGGGGCCGAACGCCAGCTGCGCTTCCGCGCCCGCCCCGGGCTCGGACTGGACGAGCTGCTGTCCGCGCTGCCCCCCGGGACCATCGCGAAGGAGTCCCCGGCCGGCCACTACGTGATCGAGGGCGATCTGGTCCCCGAGCTGCTGGCCTCCGTGACCACCTGGTGTGCCTCGCACGGCGTCATGACCGAGGACCTCCGCATCGAACGCCGCACCCTGGAGGACGTGTTCTTGGAGCTGACCGGTCGGGAGCTGCGATCGTGAGTACGGCGTTCACGCCGGCGCCCGGGGCGGCGCCGCTGCCCCGCATGGTCGGCGCCCAGACCGCGCACGAGCTGCGCACCCTGCTGCGCAACGGCGAGCAGCTCCTGCTCACCCTGATCATCCCGGTGGCACTGCTCGTGCTGTTCAGCTCGACCCCGCTGCTGGACGTGGGCCCCGGCAGCCGCGTGGACTTCCTGGCCCCCGGCGTCCTGGCCCTGGCCGTGCTGTCGACGGCCTTCACCGGGCAGGCGATCGGCACCGGCTTCGAGCGCCGGTACGGAGTGCTGAAGCGCCTCGGTGCCACGCCGCTCCCCCGCTCCGGGCTGATCGCGGCCAAGTCGCTCACGGTGCTCCTGGTCGAGCTGCTCCAGACGGCGATACTCGGCGTCGTCGCACTGACCCTGGGCTGGAGCCCGCACGGAAACGCGCTGACCGTGGTCCTGCTCGTCCTGCTGGGTACCGCGGCGTTCAGCGGCTTCGGCCTGCTCATGGCCGGCACCCTGCGCGCGGAGGCGACGCTCGCCGCCGCCAACCTGGTCTACCTGCTGCTTCTCGTCATGGGCGGCGTCGTTTTCCCGTTGACGAAATTCTCCGGCGGACTACGTTCGGTCCTCGAACTACTACCGATCTCCGCGCTCGCCGACGGCCTGCGGCAGGTGCTGCAGCACGGGGCCGGACTACCCGCCCGCGACCTGATCGTCCTCCTCGTGTGGGCGGTGGCCGGCCTCGCCCTCGCGGCGCGGTTCTTCCGCTGGGAATAACGCGCGGGGCCTGATCGGGGACGGCGCGTGCTGTGGGACGGGTGGACCGTCCTGACGATCGATCGGCTGGGTCGTTCTACAGGCCGTTGAGCAGGCTGCGGAGCGTCGCGGTGTAGGTGACGAGGGCGGCGCGGCCGTGACCGGTCAAGGCCACTGTGGTCTTGGACGCGGTGCCGTTGCCGGTCTTGTCGCTGCTGAGGTAGCCGGCGTCTTCCAGCTTGCGCAGGTGGGTGATGAGGTTGCCGGGGGTCAGCCCGATGAGGTCCTGCAGGCGGGTGAAGGAGAGGGTGTCGCCGTCCGGCAGCGTGGCCAGGGTCGCGACGATCCGCAGCCGCGCCGGGACGTGGATCAGCGGGTCGAGCTCGCCATCGGTCATGGGCGCATCGCCCGGGCACGGTGTCGCCAGGCGGTGGCGGCGGCCGTGGCCATGAGCACCACGCACAGGCCCGAGCCGGCGACCGCCCACGCGCCGGCCGGTCCCGCGAAGGCGGCCAGTGCGCCGACGGCGGCCACCGCGAGCGCGGTGCCGGTGCTGGGGCGGTTCGCCCGCGCCACCATGATGCCCGCCCAGGCGAGGCCGGCGACGATGAGCGGCGCGCTCGCCGGATAGAGGCCGTAGACGACGCCCCGGCTCGCTCCGGCCGCCGGCAGCGCCCCCATGACCACGAACACGCCGATCCAAACCGCAGCCATGGCCGTGACCTCGGCCGGGCGCATCCGGGTTCTCCCGCGGATCCCGGCGGTCGCGCGCCTGGACACCATGACGGCCGCGCCGAGGTTGACGGCCGCGAGCGCGAGGACGACGAGGTAGGCGGCGACATCCGGCCCTCGGTAGGGGTGCTGGTCGCGCACCGACAGCCAGATCGTGCCGTAGGTGGCGAGCGCGATGATCGCCCGGAACGCTGAGAACAACGGTGGGTACGGCTCGAACCGGCGCCGCGCCTGCCACCTGGCCTGCTCCAGGAGCAGTGCCGCCGCCTGGGGGGTGAATTCGCCGCCGGCGCCTGCTGCGGCAGCGCGACCGGTGTCAGGTGTCTCGTTCACGACATCTACGCCTCCTTGACTTTGTGCCACAAAGCTAACAAACTTTGCGGCGCAAAGTCAACGGTCCAGATGACCCAGGCGACGCCGCTCGGTCATGGCCGGTCTCCGCTGGTGACGCGTCGCGGTCTTGCCGTCCGGCCCGGTCACCGTCCTCGGCCTCAACTGAACGCTCTCGGAGCGGCCGTGCCGCCCGGGTTGACCTCCTCGACCTTCACGACCTTCAGCTCTGAGCCGGCATGCGATGTTCGCGCGCGACGACGTGGATACGGCCCTGGGGATTCGTCGCGCGGCCCGGCAGCCGTAGCATCTGGTTGGCATGAAGGGTGGAGGCGCGGTGCCTCCGGCTCGTGAGTGATCGGTACGGACTCCCGTCAGTCCGCCTGGTCCAGCCCCTCTTCACTGAGGCACCCCCGGCACACAACGCGACCCGCATAGTCAGTACCTCAGAGGATCAACGACCTAGCTTGGAGTGATGGATGGCGCTCGCTGACGCCCAAGGGTCATACGGCCGGGCGGCCTGGTTCCGCGCGCGGACGGGGGCCCTGCGGCCTTCGCTCGGCTCGGTGCCGCCGCCCGCGCTGATCCTGCTGGGCATCGTCTCGGTGCAGATCGGCGCGGGCATGGCGAAGAACATGTTCGCCCGCTCCTCGCCGGACGCGATCGTCATGATGCGGCTGCTGACCTCCGCGGTGGTCCTCGGTGCCGTCTACCGCTCGACCCTGCGCGACCTGCGCCGCCTGCACTCCTGGCGTGACATCGGCGTGGCCACGCTGTTCGGCCTGACCCTCGCCGCGATGAACGCCTGCTTCTACCAGGCACTGGCGCGGCTGCCGCTGGGCATCGCGGTAACGGTCGAGTTCCTCGGCCCGCTGTCGGTCGCGATCCTCGCCTCACGGCGCCGGCTGGACCTCGTGTGGGCGCTGCTCGCCCTGGGCGGCGTGGCGATGCTGGCACGCGGCAACGGCGACGTAACGTTCGCCGGCGTGGCGTTCGCCCTGCTGGCCGCGGCCGGGTGGGCCTGCTACATCCTGCTGAGCGGCGCCACCGGGCAGCGCTTCTCGGGCTCGTCCGGACTGGCCGTGGCCAGCATCGTCGGCGCGGTGGTCATGCTGCCGGTCGGCATCGGCACGGCGGGCACCAAGCTGCTCGACCCGGAGCTGCTGCTCGTCGCCGTGGGAGTCGGCCTCCTGTCGTCGGTCATCCCGTACTCCCTGGAGCTGGAGGCCCTGCGGCGCATGTCGGCCCGCGTGTTCGGCATCCTGATGAGCATCGAACCCGCCGTCGGCGCCCTGGTGGGTCTGGTGTTCCTCGGCGAGGTCCTCGGATGGCAGGAATGGCTGGCCATCGGCCTGGTCATCACCGCCTGCGTCGGCGCCACCCGCTTCCAGCAGTCCCCGCCCGAGGCCCCCGAGGCCTGATCCGCCATCGCCCTCGCGCCTCGCCGGCGAGCCCAGCGGCGTACCCGGATCCGGGGCGGTGCGGGGCACTCATACGATGAGGGGCGTGCGATCCGACAATCCCGTGGTGCGGCTCATCGATGCCGTGTGGCGTCCCACGTCGACATCGATGCGGTGGCTCGCCCTCGCCGGGGTGGCCGGTAACGCCCTGATCATGTCCACGGGCGCGGCCGTGCGCGTGAGCGGCTCGGGGCTCGGGTGTCCCACCTGGCCCAAGTGCACCGGGGACAGCCTGGTGCCGACGCACTCGTCCGAGCACGCCGCGGCCAACATGGCGATCGAGTTCGGGAACCGGCTGCTGACCTTCCTCGTGCTGGCCGTCGGCGTCGCCGTCTTCGTGGCGGCCGTACGCCTGCGGCCCCGACGCCGGGACCTCGTGCGTCTCGCCGCGGTCCAGCCGCTCAGTGTCGTGGCGCAGGCGATCGTCGGCGGCATCGTCGTGCTCACCGACCTGAACCCCGCCGCGGTCGCCGCGCACTTCCTGCTCTCCCCCGCCCTCCTGGCCGCCGCGACGGCGCTGTGGGTCCGGGCGAGCGAAGGGGACGAGCCGGCCCGCACCCTCGTACGGGGTGAGCTGGTCTGGCTCGCCCGCGCGCTCGTCGCCGTGGTGTTCGCGTTGCTGATCGCGGGCACCGTCGTGACCGGCACCGGCCCGCACGCGGGCGACGCGACGTCGCCGCGGTTCGGCTTCAACATCGAGCAGGTCGCGCAGTTGCACGCCGACATCGTCTGGGCGACGGTCGGGCTGACCTTCGCGCTGCTGCTGGGCCTGCGGCTGACGAACGCGCCCGGCCGGGTGCAGCGGCGGGCGCTCGAGCTCCTCGCTGTCGAGCTGGCCCAGGGTGTCATCGGCTACGTCCAGTACTTCACCGGGGTTCCCGGGCCGCTCGTCGTGGCCCACGTGCTCGGCTCGGCGCTCGTGTGGATCGCGACCCTGCGGGTGCTCTTCGCGATGCGCGAGCGGGGCGAGATGCCGGTCTCCGAGCCAGGGCGGGCGGACAACGGGTGGCTCGCGCGCCGGTGGCGTACGCGCCGCGAGGTGCCGCCGGTCCCCGGCGCCGACCCTGCCCTGGGCGCGCCCGGCGACGCACGGAGCCCGAGGATGAGGCCGGCGGGCAGCACGACCGACCGCTGACGGCCACCGGGCGCCGTGCCGGTGGCGGCGGGTCGCAGGGTCGGGCTCACCTCGGGTGACCATCTCCGTGTGCAGGCGAGGCGCCCACGCGTACTCCCGCTCGGCGCACCACCCGCGCAGGCAGGTCACCCTCCCGCTCGGCGCACCACCCGCGCAGGCAGGTCACCCTCCCGCTCGGCGCACCACCCGCGCGGGCTGGTCGCGGCCCCCACGCCCGGCGGGGCAGGTCGCGGCCGACGCCGCATCGGCGGCTGCCGCCGGTGGGTGTCCCAGGGGCGGTCCAGCCGGTGGGTGGCGTCCGCGCCGGAACAGGTCCTACTCGCCTCTCAGGTAGGCGAGCAGCCGCTTCAGCGGCCAGGTGTTGACCACGTCGTCGGGGGTCAGCCAGCCCCGCTGTGCCGTGCCCACGCCGTAGCGCAGGTTGGCGAAGTGCCCGGTGGCATGCGCGTCGCTGTCGATGGAGAACTTCACCCCGTGCCGCAGGGCGCGGCGGATGAGGTCGGCGGGCAGGTCCAGCCGGTCGGGGAACGCGTCGATCTCCACGACCGTGCGGTGCCGGGCGCAGGCCGCGAACACCTCGTCCCAGTCCGCGTCCACGGGCGCCCGGCGGCCGATGAGGCGGGCGGTCGGGTGGCCGAGGACGTGCACCCCGGGGGTCTCCACGGCCCGGACGATCCGGCGGGTCATGACCTCGCGGTCCTGGGTGAACTGCGAGTGCACCGACGCCACGCAGACGTCGAAGCCGGAGAGGAACTCCCGCGGCCAGTCGACCTCACCGTCGGGGTCGATGTTCAGCTCGGTGCCGTGCAGCAGGGTCAGGTCCGGGTAGCGCTCGCCCAGCGCGTGCACGGCCTCGCGCTGGGCCAGCATCTTCTCGTCCGTCATCCGCTGCATGAAGAGGTTCGGCGCGTGGTCGGTGATGGCGAAGTATTCCCAGCCGTGTGCCGCCGCCGCGGCGACCATGTCCTCCAGCGAGGCGGTGCCGTCGGTCAGGTCGGTGTGGCTGTGCAGGTCCCCGCGCAGGTCGCCGAGCTGCACGAGCCGCGGCAGCTCTCCCTTGATGGCGGCGTCCACCTCGCCGCCGTCCTCGCGCAGCGCCGGCGCCACCCAGGGCAGGCCGAGGCGCTCGTAGACCTCCTCCTCGGTGGCCGACACGACGAGGTCTCCGCTCTCCACCTCGAACAGGCCGTACTCCGAGAGCTTGAGCCCGGCCCGTACGGCGATCTCGCGGGTGCGGATGTTGTGGGCCTTGGAGCCGGTGAAGTATTGCAGGGCCGCGCCCCAGGACTCGGCCGGGACGACCCGCAGGTCCACCTGAAGCCCCTTGACGGTGCGGATCGAGGTCTTCTTCTCGCCCCGCGCGATCACCTCGGCGACCAGGGGCAGCTCGACGAACGCCGCCATGAGCGGGCCGGGCTCGTCGGCGGTCGCGAGGATGTCGACGTCGCCGATGGTCTCGCGGCAGCGCCGCAGCGAGCCCGCGTACTCACACCGCCCGGCGAGCGGCGACAGCGCTTCGATGATCTCTTCGGCCACGCCCATCGCGACGTCGACCAGCACCCGGTCGCCGGCCCTTCGCATCAGCTCGATGCCGTGGAGGATGTTGTCCTCGGTCTTGGCGCCGAACCCCTTGAGCCCTTCCAGCCGCCCCGCCGGGATGGCCTCGGCGAGCTCGTCGACGGAGGAGATGCCGAGCTCCTCGTACAGGACGAGAGCCTTCTTCGGCCCGAGCGTGGGAATCGCGGTGAGCGCCCGCACGCCGGCTGGGATCTTGGCGCGTACGGCCTCGAGCTGCCGGATCGTGCCGGTCTCCTGGTAGTCCAGGATCTTCTTGGCGATCGCCTCGCCGACGTTGGGGATCTTGCGCAGCCCCTTGAGGTCGAGCTTGGAGACGTCTTCGGAGTAGCCGCCGATGGCACGCGCGGCCTTCTCGTAGGCGCGCACCTTGTACGCGGCCTCGCCGGTGATCGAGAGCAGGTCGGCGAACTCCTGGAAGAGCTCGGCGACTTCGTCGTTGGGGCGCCCCATGTGCCCGATCCTAGGCCTCGCCTACGACAGCGGGGGCGCGGGCGTTACGGCGCGTAGCTCATGACGTGGTCGTGCAGGAGGCGGCCGACGGACGGGTCCCGACGGCGGAAGGCGCCGGCGATCTCGATGTGTTCGGCGGTCTTGCCGCACAGCTCGGTGTCGTGGCGGCGGACGGACAGGGTGGTCCAGATCTCGATGCCGAGCGACTCCCAGACCGACCGCAGCAGGCGGTTGCCCGCCGCCTCGACGATCTCGCGGTGGAAGGCGATGCTGTGCCGCATCACGTCGGCGCCGGAGGCCGCCGTGAGGCGTTCGATGTGAACCTCCAGCGACTCGACCCGGCCGGCCAGGCGCGGCGCGGCGAGGTCGGCGGCGGTCTCCTCCAGGCCCGCGCGGACCGGGAAGAACTCCCGGAAGTCCGCCTCGGTGAAATCACGTACGCGGGCGCCGCGGTTGGGGGTCGTCTCGACCAGTCGCAGGGCCTCGAGCTGCCGGAGCGCCTCGCGTACCGGCGCCTGACTCACCCCCAGCTCAGAGGCGATGCGGCGTTCGACGATACGCTCACCAGGCTGTAGGCGTCCGGATGTGATGCCATCGATGAGGACCTGCCGGATCTGGTCTCCCAGGCCGGTACGCACCAGGGCCGGGGCGTTGAGAGCGTTCACGCTGGTCAATCGTAGATGGCTGTTCCGCAGACGCAAATAGCTGAACTATGATCGATCATTGATCAGCCTCAACTTGCAGTCGGGCGCACCGTGTGGAGACCCCATCGCGGGCGCCCCGTGTACGAAAGGGAGCACCTCGAATGGGTGACACCGACACGAGGAGCCCGGCGCGCCCCCGCCGGCCGCGGAAGTCCAAGCCGCAGCCCGAGACACTCGTCGCGTACTACCGGCAGATGTTGCTGATCCGCCGGTTCGAGGAACGCGCCGCCCGGGCGTACACGGAGGCCAAGATCGGCGGGTACTGCCACCTCAACCTGGGCGAAGAGGCCACCGTCACCGGTCTGATGGCCGCGCTCGAGCCCCGCGACTACCTCTTCACCAACTACCGCGAGCACGGCTACGCCCTCGGCCGTGGCATCGACGCCCGCCGCGTCATGGCCGAGCTGTACGGCCGGAGCACCGGCGTCTCCAAGGGCTGGGGCGGGTCGATGCACCTGTTCGACACCGAGTCGCGGCTCCTGGGCGGGTACGGCATCGTGGGCGGCCAGCTGCCGCTCGCCACCGGCGCCGCGCTGGCCATCGACTACCGCGGCGGCGACGAGGTCGTCATGTGCCAGATGGGCGATGGCACCACCAACATCGGCGCCTTCCACGAGTCGCTGAACATGGCCGCGCTGTGGGAGCTCCCGATCGTCTACGTCGTCGTCAACAACGGCCTGGGCATGGGCACCACGGTCGCGCACGCCTCGGCCGAGCCGGAGCTGTACAAGCGCGCCGCCGCGTACCGGATGGAGGGCGCGCACGTCGACGGCAGTGACGTCATCGCCGTACGCGACGCCGCGCACGCCGCCGTGGAGCGGGCACGCGCCGAAAGCAAGCCGTTCCTCCTGGAGACGACGAGCCCGCGCCTGCGCGGTCACTCGGTCGTGGACCCGGCGCGGTACCGCACCGCGGAGGAGAAGGACGCGCTCAAGGCCGCCGACCCGCTCGCACGCCTCGCCCTGGAGCTGGAGGAGAGCGGCTTCCTGGACGCCGAGGCCCGCGACAAGCTGGAGGCCGAGGTGAGGGCCGAGGTCGACGACGCCGCGGCGTTCGCCGACGAGAGTCCGCATCCGGACGTCTCCACGCTGTTCGACTACACCTACGCGACGCCGGTGCCGGGCGCGTCCCGCCGCCTGCCCGCCGACCCGGTCTTCTGAGGAGTCCCGATGGCCACAGTCACCTACCGCCAGGCCCTACGGGACACGCTCCGCGCCGAGATGCTGCGCGATGAGGACGTCTTCGTCATGGGCGAGGAGATCGGCGTCTTCGAGGGGTCCTACAAGATCACCGAAGGACTGCTGAAGGAGTTCGGCCCGCGCCGGGTCCGCGACACCCCGATCGCCGAGGAGGGCTTCGTCGGCGCCGCCATCGGCGCGGCGATGCTCGGGCTACGGCCCGTCGTCGAGATCATGACGATCAACTTCTCGCTGCTCGCGCTCGACCAGATCGTCAACCACGCGGCGAAGATCTACGGGATGTTCGGCGGGCAGTGCAGCGTGCCGATGGTGATCCGTACGCCCGGCGGCGGCGGGCAGCAGCTCGGCGCCACCCACTCCCAGAACGTCGAGCTGTTCTACTCCTTCATCCCCGGGCTCAAGGTCCTCGCCCCCAGCACGCCCGCCGAGGCGTCGGCGATGCTGAAGGCCGCCATCCGCGACGACGACCCGGTGCTGTTCCTGGAGAACCTCGCCCTCTACAACACCCGCGGCGAGCTGCCGGACGAGGTGGCGCCCGCCGAGATCGGCCGCGCCGCCGTCACCCGTACGGGCACCGACATCACGATCGTCGCCTACTCGCGGATGGCGCACGTCGCCGCCGAGGTCGCCGAGCGGCTGGCCGGCGAGGGCGTCTCCGCGGAGGTCGTCGACCTGCGCAGCCTGCGGCCGCTCGACCGGGAGACCGTGGTCGAGTCGGTCCGCCGTACGGGCTGCGCCGTGATCGCCGAGGACGACTGGCTCACGTACGGGATCGGCGCCGAGATCGCGGCCACGATCCAGGAGGGCGCCTTCGACTGGCTCGACGCCCCGGTACGCCGGGTGGCGATGGCCGAGGTCCCGCTCCCCTACTCCAAGCCCCTGGAACTCGCCGCGCTGCCGTCGGCCGATTCCCTCGTCACCGCCGTGCGCGACACGCTTCGCGCCACCGGCCGCCGTTAGGAAGTCCAGTCCATGTCCGAAATCCTCATGCCGCGCCTGTCCGACACCATGGAGGAAGGCGTCGTCAGCTCGTGGCACAAGAAGCCCGGCGACAAGGTCTCCGCGGGTGACGCGCTCGTCGACATCGAGACCGACAAGGCCCTGATGGAGTACGAGGCGTACGAGGACGGCGTCCTCGGCGAGATCCTCGTCGCCGAGGGAGGCTCGGCCACGATCGGCACCCCGATCGCGGTCCTGGTGACCGACGGATCCGCGCCGGCGGCCGCACCCGCCGAGGCGCCCGCCCAGGCTCCGGCCGCGAACGGCACCCCCGTCCGTACCGAGCCCGCGGCCCCGGCCGCCGAGGTGCCGGCGGCGCGGAACGGCCGTTCACGGCCGCCGTCGTCGCCGCTCGCACGGCGTATCGCACGGGAGAACGGTGTCGACCTCACCACGCTGACGGGGTCCGGCCCCGGCGGCCGCATCATCCGGGCGGACGTGGAGGCGGCGACCCTGCAGACCGCCGTCCTGTCCACCCAGGCCGTGGTGCCCCCCGCCCCGCCGTCCGCTCCGCCCGCCGCGACGGCGCCCGCCGAGGCCGCACGCCCGCAGGACGCGGACACCGAGCAGGTGCCGCTGAGCCGGATCCGCAAGGTGACCGCGCGCCGCCTCGCCGAGAGCATGCGCACGGCGCCGCACTTCTACCTGACGCGCGTCGTCGACGTGGAGGAGCTGCTCGCCTTCCGCGCCACTCTCAACACCGCACTGGCACCCGCCAAGGTCAGCGTCAACGACCTGATCGTGAAGGCCTGCGCCACGGCACTGCGTGCCAACCCCGTCCTGAACGTCTCCTTCACCGAGGAAGCTCTCCTCGTGCACAAGCGGGTGCACATCGGCGTGGCGGTCGCGCTGGAAGAGGGACTGGTCGTCCCCGTGATCAGGGACGCGGACCGCAAGAGCGTCTCCCAGCTCGGCGCCGAGACGCGTGAGCTCGCGGGACGGGCACGCGAGCAGCGGCTCACCCCGCAGGAGATGTCCGGCGGCACGTTCACCGTGAGCAACCTGGGCATGTTCGGCGTGGACGCCTTCACGGCCGTCATCAACCCGCCCGAGGCGGCCATCCTGGCCGTCGGCGCGACCCGCAAGGACGTGGTCTTCCGCGATGGCGAGGTCATCCCTCGCGACCGGATGACCCTGACGCTGTCGATCGACCACCGCGCCTGTGACGGCGCGACCGGCGCGGCGTTCCTCGGCCAGCTCACCGACCTGCTGGAGAACCCTTTCCGCATCGTCGCCTGAGCGGCCCGAAAAGCAGGGGTGCCCCGCCTCGTGAAGAACCACAGACGGGGCACCCCGCACCACATCGGCCCGGTAAAGGTCAGGCGAAGGCCCAGGCGAACACGTGCAGCGTGCCCGAACCCGCCTTGGGCGCGTTGAGCGTGACGCTCTTGACCTGCTTGGACGGGTCGAGACCGATCGGCGTGGCGCCGAACACGTAGATGTTGATCTCCTGCTTCCCTCCGTCGGAGGTGTTGCGGTACGGCGTCTTGGCGACGGTCTCGTTGCCGTACTTCGGCGGGTACGCGTCGGCGCCGAGCGCCCAGTCGCTGAACTCCAGCGCACTGGAGGCCGTCGACCCGTCGGTGTAGGTGATCGTGACCGTGGACGGCGCGTCACCGTTGCCGCCCGCCCCCAGGAACGCCCGCGGGAGCGCTCGGCAGGTCGACCACCTGGCCGCTCGCCTGCACGTTGTCGAGCTGACCGGGTCTGCGGTTCGGCCAGGTGAAGGTGAAACCGTTCCACGCGACCGGCTGCCCGGCCTTGAGGCCCTCCGCGGCGAGCGCCTGGGCCGAGTAGCTCCAGCCGCCGCCGTCGAAGTTGGCCTGCCCGGCCTTGCCGTCGTCGGAGATGCCGGCGTTGTTCTGGTACCACTCGATCGTGCCGCGCCGGGCGACGTTGATCGTCATCCCGCTCGCCCCGACCGAGGCGCCCGACGCGGTGAGCTCGAACGGCACCGAGTAGTAGTCCGGCTTGGTGCCGGCGGCCACCGAGACGGTCACCTTCTGGTCGGCGCGGCCGGCGTCGGCGACCTCCAGCGTGCCCGATGACGGCGTCACGGTGATGCCGTCGGGCGGCTTGGCCGTCCAGGTGACCGTGCCGCCCTTGCCGATCGCCTGTACGCGCAGGGTCGCCTCGGCCGACTCACCGGGTTCGAGCGAGGTCATCCCGGGCGAGATCGCCGACAGGTAGGGCTTCGCCCCCGTGCCGAACGAGGGCGGCGCGTCGCCCGGGTCGCTGCCGAACGCGGTGTTCGGCTGGGCGCCCATCGTGAAGTCCAGCCTCCCGCCGGAGGCGACGAAGGACTCCGGCAGCCAGGCGCGCGTGGTCGCCTTCCCTCCGACCTTGAGCGACCGCACGTAGTAGTTCGCGTCGGAGGCCCCGGGCGCGTTGATCGTGATCTTCTGGCCGCTCGACCGTCTCACCGTGATCTTGGGGAACTCCGGGCTGTTCAGCACCATCTCGGCGCGGCCCGGGATGGCGGGGTACATGCCGAGCCCGGCGAACACCCGCCAGGCCGACATCGTGCCGAGGTCGTCGTTGCCGACCAGGCCGTCCGGCCCGGGCTTGAACAGCTTCGTACGGGCCCGCGCGACCACGTCCTGGGTCTTGTACGGCTGGCCGGCCCAGGCGTACAGCCACGGCGTCTGCAGCGAAGGTTCGTTGCCCAGATAGGCGTAGGGCTTCTGCGACCCGGCGTTGAGCTCGGTGAAGAACGTGTCCAGCCGCCCGGCCGCCTTGTCGCGGCCGCCCATGGCGCCGAACAGTCCCGCGACGTCGGAGTAGGTCATCCAGTGGTACTGCGAGCCGTTGCCCTCGACGTACCAGCCGGGGTCGGCCGGGTCGAACGGGGACAGGAACGAACCGTCGCCGAAGCGCGGCTGGATCCAGTCGTTCAGCGGGTTGTAGATCGTCTCCCAGGCGTGCGAGCGCTTCATGAACTCCTGGTACGTGCCGTTCTCGCCGAGCCGCTGGGCGAGCTGGGCGATGCCGAAGTCGGCCAGGCCGTACTCCAGGGTCGTCGCCGGGTCGCCCGGCACGTACCCCAGCTTGAGGTAGTCGGCGTTCCCGGACCGCTCGGTGTAGCCGGTGGCCTTGTCCTCGCCGACCCGGTTCGCGCCCTTGACCATGGCGGCCAGCGCGCCGCCGGCGTCGAAGTCGCGCGCGCCGAAGGCGTACATGGTCGAGATGATCGAGTGGTACGGGTCGCCGTTCATGACGCCGGTGATGGTGTTCTGGTGCGACCAGCGGTCCCAGACGTCCCCGACCGAGTGCGCGTCGTTGTACATCGACTGGGCGATGTCGGCCCCGACGTCCGGGGCGAGCAGGGCGATGAGCTGCGCCTCACTGCGGTAGATGTCCCAGCCGGAGAACGTCGCGTACTGGTGGTGGCCCTTCTTGACCTTGTGGGTGCGGAAGTCGAACCCGGTGTAGGTGCCGTCGGCGTCGTCGAAGACGTAGGGCTGGAGCATCGCGTGGTAGAGCGCCGTGTAGAAGGTCCTCAGCGGGTCGGCCGCGCCGCCCTCGACCTTGATCTGGCGCAGCCGCTTCTCCCAGGCCTTGTGCGCGGCGGTGCTGACCGCGGCGTACCCCTTGTTCCCGACCTCGGCGCCGAGGTTCTGCCGGGCGCCGTCGACGCTCACGTAGGACAGGCCGGTGCGCATCTGCACCGGCCTGTTCCTGCTCGTGTCGAACTGCAGGTAGACGCCGGAGCCGGGGCCCTTGACGTTGACGTCCTGCGCGGAGAGCCGCGCCGTGGACGGCGGTATGGGCCTGCCCTCGGGCCCGTTGTGGATCCGTCCGAAGATCTTCTGGGTCTGCTGCGGGACCTTGGCCGGCGCCCTGCCGCGTACGTCCGCGTCGCCGGGCTCGACCGAGTCGTCCTTCCAGGTGCCGTACGCCGTGAAGGGCTGGTCGAACGTAGCGTGGAAGTACACGTAGTAGCGCGTGTCGGAGCCGCAGAAGCCGCCGGTCTTGGCCCACCCGTAGACGGTGTTGCCCTTCACGGTGGCCTCGGCATCGTCCACACCGTTGATCGAGCCGGTCACGTTGAGCAGCAGCGTGCCCACCTTGTCGGCGGGGAAGGTGAACCTGGCCACGCCGGCGCGCTGGGTGGCGGTCAGCTCCGTCTTGACGCCCGTGTCGGTGGTCATGGCGTACGAGCCGGGTGACGCCTGCTCGTTGGCGTGCTGGAAGGTCTGGACGTAGTCCGTGCCGTGCGTCGCGGGCGAGTTCTTGATCGGCCCGGAGAAGGGGATGACCGGGAAGTCCTGGGCTCCGGTGCAGCCGGGTCCGGAGATGTGGGTCATGCTGAAGCCGCGAAGGCGGTTGTCCTCGTACTTGTAGCCGCCGCCGGAGGTACGGACGGTGTCGGGGCTCCACTGCATCATCCCGAACGGCATCACCGCGCCGGGGAAGTCCATCCCGGCGCCGCCGCCGTGGCCGAAGTCGGGTCCGCCGTCCTGCGTGCCCACGAACGGGTTGACGTAGGAGGCCGGGTCTAACGCGGCCGCCGCCGCCGGGAGTGCCGGCAGGGCCAGAGAGGTGAGAGCCAGGCAGAGCATCCCTGCGAGGCGGTTACGCGTACGTCTGAGCACTGCTGCTCCTCTGCAGGCGGGTCGAGAGGGCACCGGCCGCGCTGGCGGGGGCCACCACAGAACGCGATCGTGACAACGTTGTCACGGTCGGATTGTTGATCCCCTTGACCGCCCAGTCAAGGGCCGGTACCGGCCAATACGCAGCACGGAAGCCACCTGCGCCGGTCGCCGCGCCGGAACGCCGGTAAAGGTGCCTGGTGAGCGATCTGCCGTGCCTCAGCCGGGGCCGTAGGGGCCCTGCGGCCGGAAGGGGCCGGGAGGCGGCGGGCCGAAGGAGGGACCCGGCTGCAGGAAGCCCGACTGGTCCGGCCCGGCCCACGGCGGGCTGAGGGGGCGGGTCGGCCGCAGCTGGAAGGCCTGACGCGCCACGTGCATGAGGTTCATCAGGTCGAGCCGGCGTCGGTAGAACCAGGCCGGCTCCGCCACCCCGCGCTCGGCGCGCTGGTGGAGCAGCGCGAGCTCGGTCGCCGCCAGCTGGTAGTCGCCCATCGCGCGGGCGGCGCCGTTGCCCCCGGCCATCCGGGCCCACTGCCGGGCCCGGCGCCGCAACCCGATGTTGCCGAGCATGTGGACGTCCTGCGGCGTGACGAGGCCGGTCGAGGCGTACATCGGCAGATGCAGCCGGATGAGGCGTACGGTCTGGCGCCGCTCGTGGGTCACGATGACGATCAGGCCGACCAGGATGCAAAAATCTATGCCGTACGCGACGGTCAGGCCCTTGAGGCCGAAGGCGGTCGAGAAGTTCCAGGCGCCGTGCAGGATCATCGCCCCGCACAGGCCCGCGATGGGCGCGGCGACGCGCGCGGCGCCACGGTGCAACGCCGCGTACGCCACCCCGAGCCCGGTCATCGAGGTGAAGAGCGGATGCCCGAACGGGGAGATCAGCCCGCGCATGATGAACACGGCCTCGAGGTTGTGCTGGTCGATCGCCCGCATGTAGTAGCCGATGTTCTCCATCATCGCGAAGCCGAGCGCGACCATGGCGGCGTAGATGATGCCGTCGGTCAGGCCGTCGAGCTCGTGGCGGCGGAACCACAGGAACCCGAACAGCACGGCGCCCTTGAGCGACTCCTCGACCAGCGGGGCGCCGATGGAGGCGGTGACAAGCTCCCCGCGGTCGCCGAAGACCGGTTTGGTCAGCAGCTCATAGCCGGCGGTGTTGAGCAACAGCGCCCCCAGCACGGCGACGCCCGCGCCCCACATGAAGGCGAACACCAGGGCGCGCCAGGGTTCGGGTTCGAGCCGGTCCAGCATGAGCACCAGGGAGATGAGCAGCGGCACCGGCAGGATCGCCAGGATGAACCCGATGATGAAGGGAGCACCGTTGAGCGCGTCGATGCCCAGCACGATGAGCGCGCAGAGCGACGAGACGATGAGTCCGACGATCAGGCCGAGCGGTGCTCGTCCGGGCATGCGGCCTTCGAGGACCGCCTTGGGGTCAACACGCGCCATGCCGTGACAGTAACCCTCAGTGGAGGAGCGGGTCGATCGCGACGGCGAGGAACAGCAGCGCGAGGTAGGCGTTCGACAGGTGGAAGTAGCGCATCGGCTTGAGCAGAGCGCCGGTCGCTCCCGCGCGCACCCGGCCCAGCAGCCGGAAGGCCTCCGTGAGAGAGACCACGCCGAGCAGTGCCGCGACGATCGGGTAGAAGATCGTCGTGTGCGCGACCGGCCACAGGGCCAGCGAGCAGGCCAGGGTCACCCACGTGTAGACGATGACCTCGATCGCCACGCGGCGTTCGGTGGCCACCACCGGCAGCATCGGGACGTTCGCGGCGGCGTAGTCGTCGCGGTAGCGCATGGCGAGCGTCCAGGTGTGCGGCGGCGTCCAGAAGAACACCACCAGGAACAGCACCACGGGCGTCCAGGACAGGCTGTCGGTCAGCGCCGACCAGCCGATCATGACGGGCATGCAGCCGGCGATGCCGCCCCACACGACGTTCTGGGAGGTGCGCCGCTTGAGCAGCAGGGAGTAGACGAAGACGTAGAACAGGATCGCGAAGACCGACATGCCGGCGGCGAGCCAGTTGAGCGCCAGGCCGAGGAAGGCCGTCGAGAGCACCGCGAGGACGGTGCCGAAGATCAGGGTCTCGCGCGGCGACACCTGCACCATCGGCAGCGGCCTGCGCCGCGTACGGCGCATCTTGGCGTCGATGTCGCGGTCGATGTAGCAGTTGAGCGCGTTGGCGCTGCCGGCCGAGAGCATGCCGCCCGTGAGCGTCGCGACGACCGGCCACAGCGGCGGGAGGCCTCCGGCGGCGAGGAACATCACCGGCAGCGTGGTGATCAGCAGCAGCTCGATGATCCGGGGCTTCGTCAGCGCCACGTAGGCACGCAGGAGCGCGCCGAGCGGACGGCGGCCGGGAGCCGCCGGCGTAGGCGTCCGGACGGGGCGGTTGATGACCACCGTCACGGGACGTCCACCGGCGCGTTCGCGACATGAAGGGGCACTGTGACTAATCCTCGAATCTTTACTGCCACTTGGGTTAATTCCGGGCCCTATGCATCACCGGCACCGGCCGCGACATCACTGTAGTCCCGGTGTACGCACACCCCCTCACCGGGGTGGGCCGACCCACCGTACGGCGCGGGGTTGAAGGGCGGAATCGGGGGAAATGCGGAAGAGAAGCCTGCCGTTAAGGAACCTGGACTCCCGCATCCGGTGATATCTCCGGGCGATAGGCTCGCTGAAGACCCCAGAGTGGCCAGACCACGGTGTTCTTTCGCCCCAGAGGGCGGTCGCGGGGGGCATGCATGTAGCCGAGAGGAGCCTGGAGCGTCTCGTGAGTACGGATTCCGACAACACCTTCGCATGGACCGAGCTGGACGACAGGGCCGTGGACACGGTCCGCGCGCTCGCCATGGACGCCGTCGAGGAGGCGGGCTCGGGTCATCCCGGGACCGCGATGAGCCTGGCACCGGCCGCCTATCTTCTTTTCCAGCGGCTGCTGGAGAACGACCCCACCGACCCCGGCTGGACCGGGCGCGACCGCTTCGTGCTGTCCGCGGGCCACAGCAGCCTGACGCTGTACATCCAGCTCTACCTGTCCGGCTACGGCCTGACACTCGATGACCTCAGGTCGCTCCGCAAGTGGGGCAGCCTCACCCCGGGTCACCCCGAGCACGGCCACACCATCGGTGTCGAGACCACCACCGGACCGCTGGGCCAGGGCCTCGGCAACGCGGTCGGCATGGCGATGGCGGCGCGCCGCGAGCGCGGCCTGTTCGACCCGGACGCCTCCCCCGGCGACAGCCCGTTCGACCACCACATCTACGCGATCGCCTCCGACGGTGACATCGAAGAGGGCATCAGCCACGAGGTCAGCTCCCTCGCGGGCCACCAGAAGCTCGGCAACCTCATCGTCATCTACGACGACAACCACATCTCCATCGAGGACGACACCCAGATCGCCAAGTCCGAGGACGTCGCCGCGCGCTACGAGGCGTACGGCTGGCACGTCCAGCGGATCGACTGGACCGCCGGTGGCGAGTACAAGGAGGACCCCGAGGCCCTCCACCAGGCGCTGCTGGCCGCCAGGGAGGAGACCGGACGGCCGTCGCTGATCTCCCTGCGCACCATCATCGGCTGGCCGGCGCCCAAGCTGCAGAACACCGGCAAGGCGCACGGCGCGGCACTCGGCGCCGACGAGGTCGCGGCCACCAAGCGGGTGCTCGGCCTGAACCCGGACAAGACCTTCGACGTCGCCGACGACGTGCTCGAGCACGCACGCAAGGTGATCGAGCGCGGCCGTGAGGCGCACGCCCAGTGGAACAAGCGCTATGAGTCCTGGCGTGAGGCCAACCCGGAGCGGGCGTCGGACTTCGACCGCATCCGCGCGCGCCGCCTGCCCGACGGCTGGACCGCCAAGCTGCCGGAGTTCGAGGCCGGCAAGGGCGTCGCGACCCGCGCGGCCTCCGGTGAGGTCCTTGCCGCGATCGGGCCGGTGCTCCCGGAGCTGTGGGGCGGCTCGGCCGACCTGGCGGGCAGCAACAACACCACGATGAAGGGCGAGCCGTCCTTCATTCCCGAGGAGTACCAGACCAAGGACTTCCCGGGTGGCCCCTACGGCCGCACGCTGCACTTCGGCATCCGTGAGCACGGCATGGGCTCGATCATGAACGGCATCGCCCTGCACGGCGGCACCCGGCCGTACGGCGGCACGTTCCTGGTCTTCAGCGACTACATGCGCCCGGCCGTACGCCTGGCGGCGCTGATGCACCTGCCGGTGACCTATGTGTGGACGCACGACTCGATCGGGCTCGGCGAGGACGGGCCGACGCACCAGCCGGTCGAACACCTGTGGGCGCTGCGCGCGATCCCGGGACTGGACGTCGTACGGCCCGCGGACGCCAACGAGACGGCCGTCGCCTGGCGGACGATCCTCGAGAACACCGACCGTCCCGCGGGCCTGGCGCTCACCAGGCAGAAGGTCCCGACCTGGGACCGTTCGGAGTTCGCCTCGGCCGAGGGCACGGCCAAGGGCGGCTACGTCCTGGCCGACGCGTCCAACGGCCGGCCGGACGTCATCTTGATCGCCACCGGCAGTGAGGTGCAGATCGCCGTCGAGGCCCGTGCGCTCCTCGAGGGTGAGGGCACGCCGACGCGTGTGGTCTCGATGCCGTCCGTGGAGTGGTTCGAGGAGCAGGACGAGGCGTACAAGCAGCAGGTGCTGCCGCCGTCCGTACGCGCGCGGGTGTCCGTCGAGGCGGGCATCGCCCTCGGGTGGCGCACCTACGTCGGCGACGCCGGCGAGAGCGTGAGCCTGGAGCACTTCGGCGCCTCCGCCGACTACGAGACCTTGTACCGGCAGTTCGGCCTGACGGCCGACCGTGTCGTGACCGCGGCGCGCGCCAGCCTCACGAAGCTGAACGTGACCGGCCATGGTTCGACGACGGGAAGTTGAGGAGAGCACATGAGCGACAACCTGAAGAAGCTCTCGAATGAGGGCGTCTCCATCTGGCTGGACGACATCAGCCGTGAGCGCCTGCGTACCGGCAACCTCGCGGACCTGATCCGCGACAAGCAGGTCGTCGGCGTGACGTCCAACCCGACGATCTTCGCCAAGGCCCTGAGCAAGGGGTCCGCCTACGACGAGCAGGTCCGCGACCTGACCATCCGCGGTGTCGACGTCGAGGAGGCCTCACGGTCCATCACGACGTACGACATCCGCTGGGCGGCCGACGTGCTGCGGCCCGTCTACGACCGCACCGACGGCGTCGACGGCCGGGTGTCGATCGAGGTCGACCCGCGACTGGCCAATGACACCGAAAAGACCGCCGCCGAGGCCAAGGCCCTGTGGTGGATGGTGGACCGGCCGAACCTCTTCATCAAGATCCCGGCGACGCTCGCCGGCCTGCCGGCGATCACCGCCACCCTGGCCGAGGGCATCAGCGTGAACGTCACCCTGATCTTCTCGCTGGAGCGCTACGGCCAGGTCATCGACGCGTTCTTCGAGGGACTGGAGAAGGCACGGGCGAACGGCCACGACGTGTCGAAGATCGACTCGGTCGCGTCGTTCTTCGTCAGCCGCGTGGACACCGAGATCGACAAGCGGCTGGACAAGCTCGGCAACTCCGACCTGCTCGGCAAGGCCGGGGTCGCCAACGCACGCCTGGCGTACGAGCTGTTCGAGAACAAGTCCGCGACGGACCGCTGGACCGCGCTGAAGGACGCCGGCGCCCGGCCGCAGCGTCCTCTGTGGGCCTCGACCGGTGTGAAGAACCCCGACTACCGCGACACCATGTACGTCGAGGACCTCGTGGCGCCGCAGACCGTCAACACGATGCCGGAGGCGACTCTGGACTCGGTCGCCGACCACGGCCGGATCGACGGCGACACCGTGCGGGGCCACTACGACGAGGCCCACGCGCACATGGCCGCGCTCAAGGAGGCCGGGGTCGACTACGACGACGTCGTACGCGTCCTGGAGGAGGAGGGTGTGGAGAAGTTCGAGGCGTCCTGGATCGAGCTGCTCGACACCATCAAGACCGAGCTGCAGGACAAGGCCGGCTAGGCGAGGTATCGGTGCGCCCCCGAACGGGCAGGACCAGCCTGAAAGACGGGGTCGACCAGGAGGCACTGTGACCTTGCGAGTGAGTGGCGGTGGAGTTTCCGTAACCGTCCAGGGTGACGCGGTCGGCGAGGCCGACGGCATCCTCGAGCGGCTGGCGGCCGATGGGGTTCCCGCCGCTCTCATGGCCGGGAACTCCAGCCTGTGGGGTCCTGATGTGGCGGAGGAGGCGGCCGGACGGCTCGGCTGGGTGCACGCACCCGAGCGGTCGCGCCGGCTGCTCCCCCGCCTGGCCGAGCTGTCGGCGCGGTTCGCCGGGCGCCACGTGGTGCTCGCCGGTACGGGCGGCGCCTCGCTGGCCGCGCAGATCATCGCCCGTACCCACGGCGCGGACCTGACGCTGCTCGACACGACCGATCCCCACCAGGTCGGCCGGGCACTCGACTTCGGTGTCTCGCGTACGGTCCTGGTCGTCTCCGGTCCGGAGACGGTCGAGACCGATGGCGTCCGCCGCGTCTTCGAGCGGGCGTTCCGCGAGGCGTCCATCGACCCGGCCGAGCGCGTCGTCGTCGTGGCCACGCCCGGTTCTCCGCTGGAGGCCTCGGCGCTGCGGGCCGGCTACGAGGTGGTCACCGCCGACGCCGAGCTGGACGGCTGCTTCGGGGCGCTGAGCGCGTACGCGCTGGTGCCGGCGGCGCTGGCCGGGGTCGACGTGGGGCGGCTGCTCGACGAGGCCGAGGCGCTGGTCCCCGCGCTGGGCCTGGCCTATGACAACCCCGGGCTGGTGCTCGGCGCCGCGCTGGGCACCTCGGCCGCGAGCGGCCGCGACAAGCTCGTCATCGCCGACAACGGCTCAGGCCTGAACGCCTTCGGCGGCTGGGTCGAACAACTGGTCGCCGAGTCGACCGGCAAGCACGGCTCCGGCATCGTGCCGGTGGTCGTGGAGGACCTGACAGCGCCCGGTTTCGGCTTCGGCGCCGACGTACGCCGGCTGGTGCTCGGCGACCGCGCCGAGGGCGTCGGGCTCGCCGTGTCCGGTCCGCTGGGCGCGCAGTTCCTGCTGTGGGAGTACGCCGCGGCCGTCGCGTGCCGGGTCATCGGCGTCAGCCCGTTCGACCGGCCCGCCGTACGCGAGTCCGAAGACTCGGTCGCGGGCCTGCTGCGGGGTTCGGAGGACGGCGAGGCACCCATCATCGTCGGCTGCGAGCCGGCACTGGTGGACGGCGACGTCGAGGTGCACGCCCCCGAGGAGCTGCTGGCCGGCGCCAAGGATCTCCAGGACGTCTTCGACGCGCTGGCGTACGCGGTGCCCTCTCACGGCTATCTGGCGATCATGGCCTATCTCGACCAGGGTGACGCGACGGCCCGGCTGCGGACACCGCTCGCCCGGCGGGTCGCCGACGCGCGTGACGCCCAGGTGACGTTCGGATGGGGCCCGCGGCTGCTGCACTCCGTCGGGCAACTCCACAAGGACGGTCCCGCCGGCGGCGTGTTCCTGCAGATCACCGGGGCGGCCGACGACGATCTCGAGGTACCCGGCCGCCCCTACTCTCTGGCCACGCTGCAGCTCGCCCAGGCGTTCGGTGACCTGCGGGCGCTGCGCTCGCGCGGCCTGCCGGTCCTGCGGCTGCACCTGCGCGACCGCGCGGCCGGCCTGGCAAGGCTGGAGTCCGCCCTGGGCGGCTGACCGGGAGGCCGACGGCATACCTCCCGACTGGTCCGCTTTTAGTTGCATTTACCAGGTATTCAGGCCCACAGACCAACAGCAACTGGAACGATCGGGGAGGCACGTCATGTCGGGTGATATGACGTGCATTGGACAATGGAACAATGCGGAAGGCCGGCGCCCGCGACGGCGTACGTTTTCGCCGACGGGGGGAAGATCGTGCAGGACATGATGGTTCCCGATAGTGGTCATCGGGCCGTCAGGACGCCGATGGCCGGATACGCACGAGCGGCGGGCGGCATCGCCCGCGGCCGCAGGGCCCGGTCCGCCGGGCGCCACTGCCCAGGAAGGACGGGGATGTCGGGCATGACTTGGCCCACCGCACCAGCCGGAACGCAGGACGGAGACAACCGATGACGCAGATCGAGACTGCGCTCAACCCGCTCCGCGATCCCCGCGACAAGCGTCTGCCGCGCGTCGCCGGGCCATGTGTGCTCGTGCTGTTCGGGGTGACCGGCGACCTGGCGCGCAAGAAGCTGCTGCCCGCGATCTACGACCTGGCCAACCGCGGCCTGCTGCCGCCCGGTTTCGCGGTCGTCGGCTTCGCGCGCCGCGACTGGGAGCATCAGGACTTCCGGCAGGTCGCGCACGACGCGGTGAAGGAGCACGCGCGGACGCCGTTCCGCGAGGAGGTCTGGAACCAGCTCAGCGAGGGCATCCACTTCGTGCCCGGCACCTTCGACGACGACGAGGCCTTCGAGCTGCTGGCCACGACGGTGCGCGAGCTGGACGAAAAGCGCGGCACCGGTGGCAACTACGCGTTCTACCTGTCGATCCCGCCGAAGTTCTTCCAGGACGTCGTCAAGCAGCTGCAGCGCAGCGGCCTCTCGAAGCCGTCGGAGGACTCCTGGCGGCGCGTGGTGATCGAAAAGCCGTTCGGTCACGACCTGGCCAGTGCCCAGGAGTTGAACCACATCCTGCACGAGGTCTTCCCCGAGGAGTCGATCTTCCGGATCGACCACTACCTCGGTAAGGAGACGGTGCAGAACATCCTGGCCCTGCGCTTCGCCAACACGCTGTACGAGCCGATCTGGAACCGCTCCTACGTCGACCACGTGCAGATCACGATGGCCGAGGACATCGGCATCGGCGGCCGTGCCGGCTACTTCGACGGCATCGGCGCGGCCCGTGACGTGATCCAGAACCACCTGCTCCAGCTCCTCGCGCTGACCGCGATGGAGGAGCCGGTCTCCTTCGACGCCGAGTCCGTGCGCGCGGAGAAGGCGAAGATCCTCTCGGCCGTCCGGCTGCCCCCCGACCTGGACACCTACACGGTGCGCGGCCAGTACGCCGCGGGCTGGCAGGGCGGTGTGAAGGTGCCCGGTTTCCGCGAGGAGGAGGGCATCGCGCGCGGCTCACGCACGGACACCTACGCGGCGATGCGGCTGGACATCGACACGCGCCGCTGGGCGGGCGTGCCGTTCTACCTGCGGACCGGCAAGCGGCTGCCGCGGCGCGCCACCGAGGTGGCGCTGATGTTCCAGAAGGCCCCGCACCTGCCGTTCTCGCAGACCGACACCGAAGAGCTCGGCCAGAACGCCCTGATCATCAGGGTGCAGCCGGACGAGGGCGTGACCCTGCGCTTCGGCTCGAAGGTCCCGGGCACCTCGATGGAGGTGCGCGACGTCAACATGGACTTCGACTACGGCGAGTCGTTCACCGAATCCTCGCCCGAGGCGTACGAACGGCTGCTGCTGGACGTGCTGATCGGCGACCCGCCGCTGTTCCCCCGCCAGGAGGAGGTCGAGCTGTCCTGGAAGATCCTCGACCCGGTCGAGGAGTACTGGGAGAAGCACGGCGAACCCCAGGACTACCCCTCGGGGACCTGGGGCCCGACTGTGGCGGACGAGATGATGGCCCGTGACGGCCGAGCGTGGAGGCGACTCTAAGGATGATCATCGATCTCGCGAACACCACCACCCGCAAGATCCAGGAGGCGCTGAGCGCGACGCGGCACCGGATGGGCGGGCCCGCCACGGGCAAGGTGCTGACGCTGATCGTCGTGACCGACGAGGCCGCGCAGTACGACGCGATCCGTGCCTCGGCCGAGGTCGCGCGTGAGCACCCGTGCCGGATCATCGGGGTCATCGCCCGCGGCGGCGCGAGCGAGTCACGCTTCGACGCCGAGGTGCGCGTCGGTGAGTCCGGCCCCGGTGAGACCGTTCTCCTGCGGCTGTACGGCCAGCTCGCCCAGCACGCCGACTCGGTCGTGCTGCCGCTGCTGGTGCCCGACACACCCGTCGTCACCTGGTGGCCCGGCAGCGCGCCCGCCAAGCCCAGCGACGAGCCGCTCGGCGGCCTCGCGCAGCGCCGGGTGACCGACGCGATGGGCGGCAGCGACCCGCTCGGCACGCTGAAGCAGCTGGCCAAGGGTTACCGGCCGGGCGACACCGACTTCGCGTGGGCCCGGATCACCCCGTGGCGTTCTCTGCTCGCCGCCGCGCTCGACCAGCCGCACGCCGACGTGACCGGGGTGAAGATCGAGGGCGAGGGTGAGAACCCGAGCGGCGCGCTGCTCGGCGGCTGGCTGTCGCAGCGCCTCGGCGTACCCGCCGACGTCAGCCCGTCCGCGGGCCCGGGCATCACGGCCGTGCGCCTGGCCACCAAGGCGGGCGAGATCGCGGTCACGCGGCCGGACGGCCGGGTCGCGACCCTGTCCCGCTACGACCAGCCCGACCGCCAGGTGGCGCTGCAGCGGCGGTCGACGGCCGACCTGCTGGCCGAGGAGCTGCGCCGTCTCGACCCGGACGAGGTCTACCACGACTCCGTGGAGCGCTTCGCCAAGTCCGCCGAGGTGACGACCTCCGAACCGGAGCCGGCCGCGAAGCCGAAGCCGAGGGCGAAAAAGCCGTGACGGTCCCGACCGTCGTCGTCCACCGTGACCAGGAGATCCTCGCCAAGGCGGTCGCGGCGCGGCTGGTGACACGGCTGGTGGACGTCCAGTCCGCACGCGGCGGCGCGCATGTCGTCCTGACCGGCGGCGGTGTTGGCACCGCCGCCCTGGCCGAGGTGGCCGCGACCCCGGCGCATGCCGCCGTGGACTGGGACCATCTGGACATCTGGTGGGGTGACGAGCGCTTCCTGCCAGCAGGGCACGAAGAGCGGAACGAGACCGGGGCCCGCGCGGTCCTGCTCGACCGGATGCATGTCGACGAGCGCCGCGTGCACCCGATGCCCGCGGCCGAGGAGGGTTTGAGCCCCGAGGACGCGGCGGAGCTCTACGCGTCCGAGCTCCGGGCGGCGACCCATCCGGACGATCACGGAGAGGTCCCCTCCTTCGACGTGCTGATGCTGGGCCTCGGCCCGGACGCCCACGTGGCGTCGCTGTTCCCCGGCATGCCGGCGCTCTACGAGCGCCGCCCGGTGGTGGCGGTACGCGGTGCGCCCAAGCCGCCGCCGAACCGCGTGACCCTCACGCTGCCGGCGATCCAGACGGCACGCGAGGTGTGGATCATCGCGGCCGGTGAGTCGAAGGCCAAGGCCGTCCGGCTCGCCCTGTCCGACGCCGGCCCGGTGCAGGTGCCCGGCGCCGGCGCCCGCGGCCGCCAGCGCACGCTGTTCCTGCTCGACCGGGCCGCCGCCAAGGAGCTCCCTGCGGAGATCGCCCGCCCCGCCTCCCCCTGACCTGCCGGTGAGCTGGGCGGACTCCGGTGCCATAGTGGGGGAATGAAGGCGGTCGTCTTTCACGGGCCACGCGACGTGCGCGTGGAGCGGGTACCCGACCCTCAGATCGAAGCCGCGACCGACGTCCTGGTCAAGATCACGACTACCGGCATCTGCGGGTCGGATCTGCACATGTACGAGGGCCGTACCGGCCTCGAACCCGGACGCGTCCTCGGTCACGAGAACCTCGGCAAGGTGGTCGAGATCGGCGCCGCCGTCGAGGAGGTCCAGGTCGGCGACCGGGTGTGCGTGCCCTTCAACGTCAGCTGCGGCTACTGCAAGAACTGCGAGCGCGGGCTCACCGCGTTCTGCCTCACCATGAACCCCTTCGGCGCGGGCGCGGCGTACGGGTTCGACGGGCTGGGCCCCTACAACGGCGGGCAGGCCGAGTACCTGCGCGTCCCGCACGGTGACTTCAACTGTCTGCGGCTGCCGAGCGACAGGGCGCTGAAGGAGACCGACTATGTGATGTGCGCGGACATCTTCCCGACCGGCTACCACGCGACCCACCTGGCGGGCGTACGGCCGGGAGAGTCCGTCGTGATCTACGGCGCCGGCCCGGTGGGGCTCATGGCGGCGTACTCCGCGCTCATCAAGGGCGCCGACCGCGTGATGGTGGTCGACGCGCATACCGAGCGGCTGCGGATCGCCGAGGAGATCGGGGCGATCCCGATCGATGACCGGAAGGCCCCGCCGGTCGAGCAGGTGCTCGACCTGACCGACGGCGAAGGCGCCGACCGGGGGTGCGAGTGCGTGGGCTTCCAGGCCCACGACCCCGACGGCATCGAGCACCCGAGCATGACCCTGAACGACCTGGTCCGCTCGGTACGTCCCACCGGCACCTTCGGCGTCGTCGGCGTCTTCCTGCCCCAGGACCCCGGAGCGTGCGACGAGGTCTCCAAGCACGGCGAGATGCTTTTCGACTTCGGGGACTTCTGGTGGAAGGGCCAGGCGATGGCCACCGGCCAGTGCAACGTCAAGACCTACAACCGCCACCTGCGTGATCTCATCGCGGACGACAAGGCCGCGCCGTCCTTCGTCGTCTCCCACGAGCTGTCACTGGACGAGGCACCGGAGGCGTACCGCCACTTCGACGCCCGGGAGAACGGCTGGACCAAGGTGGTCCTGCATCCGTGACCGCGTCAGCTCGCGCGGCGCAGCAGGGTGATCATGCGCCAGGCGTGCGGTGAGCCGAGCGTCACCTCCGGGTCGAAGTCCCCGTACTGGGCCTCGACGGTGAGGCCGCCGGTGAGACGGATGGCGGCCGTCAGCTCGGTCGCGGTCCAGAACCGGTAGGGCACGATCCCCTCGATCACCTCGCCGCCGTCGATCGCGATGGTCACGCGGTCGCGGACGACCTGGGTGATCGGGTCCAGCTCGTCCCAGGGCTCGCCCCACCGCACGTGCGCGTTCACGCCGTCCTTCTCGACCGTCCAGGCGTTCGAGACCCGCGGCGTGTCACCGAGCCGGTCTGCCGGATGGCTCATCTCGATGATCGCGAGTCCCCCGCCGGCGAGGTGCTCGCGGACACACGTCAGGTAGGCGACGAAGTCGTCCAGCGTCATCAGGTGCGCGGTCGAGTCCAGCATCGTGATGACCAGGTCGAAGCGGCGGCCGAGCCGGAACCCGGTCATGTCGGCCTGGACCACCTCCAGGGGCAGTCCGCTCCCACGCTCACGCGCGTACGCGCACATCGCCGGGCTGAGGTCGAGGGCGGTGGCCGGCACGCCCCGGCGGGCGAACTCCCGTGCGTGCTCGGCCGGGCCCGCGGCGAGCTCGAGGACGTCGCGCGACTCACCCGCCCAGCTCCGCAGGGCGTCCACCTCGGCGCTCACGTCACGGAACGAGCAGGCCAGCTCGTACGCCCGCGGATGGTCATAGATCACCGCTCAATCGTCGCAGAGTTGACCGGATGCGCCGTACCGGGCAGGCTCGGCGCCGATGGAGCCGGACCGGGGACTGAGCGTCGGCGCCGCACTCGCCGACGTGGCGGGTGTGGGGCCGTTCTTCGCCATGGACACCGATCCGGACACCGCCGATCATCCGCTGTGGCGGCCGTTCACCGCGTTGTGCGGCCGTGCCCTGCCCGACCAGATCGCGGCGGTACGCAGCCGGCTCGGCACCGACGAGGCACGCGTGGCCGCGTCACTGTTGTTCCAGGGCATCGCGGGTCGCCTGTGGTCACCGGTCCTGGCCGTCGCGGCCGCGCACGGCGTGGTGCCGGACCTGGACCCGGCTCACCTGTACTGGCGCGCGATGTCGCCGGGGCCGGTGCTGCTGTCGGCGCCGGAGGCTCGCGGGCTGCCCGCGGACGCCACCGCCGTACGCCGGGTGGTGGTCGAACGCCACCTGCGCCCGCTGGCCGAGGCCGTACGCGCGGTGACACCGGTCGCGGAGGGCCTGCTGTGGGGCAATGCCGCCTCGGCCCTGACCGGCGCGCTGGCCGTCCTGGTACGGGCGAGGCCGGGGTCTTCGGAGGCGGCCTCCCGGCTCGTCGGGGACCTGCTGGACCTGCCGCCGCTCGAGGACACCGGCGCGCTGGGCCCGTTCGGCTTCCGCCGCCGCAGCTGCTGCCTGTACTACCGGGTGCCCGGTGGGGGCCTGTGCGGCGACTGCGCCCTGCTGTGACCCCTGGCTACGTGCGGGGCGGCGGTGTGCCGGCGATGTCGTGGATGAGGCCGTAGTCGCGTGCCTGCTCGGCCGTGAGCATCCGGCCCTGCCGCGCGTCCTCGCGGATCTCGTCGGCCTCACGGCCGGTGATCTCGGCCAGCCGGACGTAGAAGGCGTCCACCTTGCGGCGGTGCTCCTCCTCGTGGATCGCGACGTCGGAGGCCGGCCCCTCGGCGCGCGTGCGCGGCTCGGTCAGCAGGAGCGTCGCGTGCGGGGTCATCTCGCGGTGCCGGGCGGCGGTGAGGATCGCCAGGGCGGGGCCGCCCGCCTGGCCGATCACGAGGACGTCGACCGGGCACGAGAGGACGCCCATGGTGTCCGCGACGGCGAACGCGGCCTCCAGGTCGGCGTCGGGAGCGCGCAGGTGCAGGGCGATGGGCCCGTCGCCGGTCCCGTCGAGCATGATCAGCCTGGCCGACAGGTCGATGGCCAGGTCCCCCTCGATCCGGCCGTTCGCCACCACGATGCGCCGGTCGAACAGCAGGTCGGCGGCGCTCGGCGTGGCGGGCATGCCCCGTGGCGGCTCGTCACGGGGGTCACCTCGCGACGGCTCATGCGGGAACTCGGGCGGAAACGACGGCATTGTCATACGACCATCCCCTCGCGGACTCCGTTCCCGACGATAGTCCCGGCGGGGCCCTGATCCCTACGCGGCTTCGCCGAGGGCGGATTCGGAGCGCCGGAGGACACGTGCCACCGCGGGCTCGATACGGTGCTGTCCGTGATCGACGAGCCGCGTCTCCCCTCCCTCCACCCGGACGAGCTGAACGACGAGCAGCGTGATGTCTATCGGGCGATCGTGGGCGGACCACGCCCGGCGAACGTCTTCTCCTTCCTGGATGACGAAGGCCGGCTGCTGGGCCCGTTCAACGCGATGCTGCACAGCCCGGTCGTCGGCGGGCCCCTGCAGGAGCTCGGCGCCGCGCTGCGCTTCCGTACGAGCTTCACCAAGCGAGAGCGGGAGATCGCGACGCTGGTCGTGGCCGCACGGCTCCGTTCGGACTATGAGTGGTACGCCCACGAGCGGATCGGCCGCCGGGCCGGCCTGACCGACGCCGAGCTGACCGCACTGCGCACGGGCGCGGACCCGGTACTGGCCGACGCGCGCGAACGCATCGTCCACGAGGTGGCGCGTGCGCTCGCCGCGGACGGCGACCTGAGCGCCTCGATGTTCACCGAGGCCACCGCGTCCCTCGGCCGCGCCGCCGTGGTCGAACTGGTGACGCTCGTCGGTTACTACTCCGCACTGGCCCTGCAGCTGCGGGTGTTCCGCGTCGGCCTGCCCGGCGGCGAGACGCCGCCGCCCTGGGAGCCCGGCCCGGCTTCGTAGCGCGCCTATGCCGCACGCGACCGGCGACTACGTCTGCCTGCGGGCCGACGGCGCGCACGTCAACGGAGAACAACAATGACCACGACCATCGACAAGATCGCCTGGATCCACCTGGAAGCCGGCAAGATCCTCAGCACCCGCTCACGCGGCAAGGACGTCTACTACCTCCCCGGCGGAAAACGAGAGCCCGGCGAAACCGACATCGACACCCTCGCCCGTGAGATAGACGAGGAACTCGCCGTCACCATCATCTCCGCCACGGCCAGGCATCTGGGCACGTTCCAGGCCCAGGCACACGGCCACGCCGACGGCGTCACCGTCCAGATGACCTGCTACACCGCCGACCACCACGGAACACCGGTCGCCAGCAGCGAGATCGAAGAACTCACCTGGCTCTCCTACCGCGACCGCGACCACGTGTCTCCCGTCGACCAGATCATCTTCGACCACCTGCACCGAACCGGCCAACTCCACTGATCCTGGCCCAGCGAACCCAGTGACAGCTGCTCACCGCGGGCGGCGGACGCCCAGGGCGCGCCGCTCTCACGGCCGGGTACGCCATGTGGGCCGACGTCCATGCGGTAACGCTGACACGGCGGGTGGAGGGCCGGTTCACCCTCCACCCGCACGTACGGGTGTCTCAGCGGGCGGCGGACCAGCCGGGCATCGGGAAGCCGTTCAGGAGGTCCTGGATCTCCGCCGCGATCCGGTCGAGGGCGGGCCGGTCCTCCGCCGCCGTGACCGCGCGGTCGATCCACTCGGCGACCGACGCCATGTGCTCCTCGGTGAGGCCGCGGGTCGTGATGGCGGCGGTGCCGAGCCGCATCCCGGAGGGGTTCCAGGGCTTGCGCGGGTCGAAGGGCACGGTGTTGAAGTTCAGCTCGATGCCGGCCAGGTCGAGCGCCTTGGCGGCCGGCTTGCCGCCGATCCCCCTGTTCGTCAGGTCGATGAGGATCAGGTGGTTGTCGGTGCCGCCGGAGACGAGGTCGAAGCCGCGCTCGGTGAGCGCGGTGGCCAGGGCGCCGGCGTTCGCGACGATCCGCCGCGCGTAGTCGCGGAAGCCCGGCTCCGCCGCCTCCTTGAGCGCCACGGCGATCGCGGCGGTCGTGTGGTTGTGCGGGCCGCCCTGCAGGCCGGGGAAGATCGCCTTGTCGATGGCGGTCGCGTGCTCCTCGGTCGTCAGGATCATGGCGCCACGCGGGCCGCGCAGCGTCTTGTGCGTCGTGGTGGTGATGACGTCGGCGTACCCGGCCGGAGACGGATGCGCTCCCCCGGCGACGAGGCCGGCGATGTGCGCGATGTCGGCGGCGAGTACGGCACCGGTCTCGCGGGCGATCTCGGCGAACGCCGGGAAGTCGATCGTGCGCGGAATCGCCGTGCCGCCGCAGAAGATGACCTTCGGGCTCTCCTTGCGCGCGATGTCGCGTACCTCGTCCATGTCGACGCGGCCGGTCTGGCGGCCGACGCCGTAGTGCACCGGGCGCAGCCACTTGCCGGTGATGGACACCGGCGACCCGTGCGTCAGGTGACCGCCGTGGGCGAGTTCGAGCGACATGAAGGTGTCTCCCGGCTTCATGAAGGCCAGGTACACGGCGAGGTTGGCGGGCGAGCCGGAGTAGGGCTGGACGTTCGCGTGCGGGACGCCGAAGAGGGTACGCGCACGCTCCTGTGCGAGCTCCTCGATCGGGTCCACGAGCTGCTGGCCCTCGTAGTAGCGCTTGCCCGGGTAGCCCTCGGAGTACTTGTTGGTGAGGACCGAGCCGGTGGCCTCCAGCACGGCGGGCGAGACGTAGTTCTCCGACGCGATGAGCCGGATCTTGTCGTGCTGGCGCGTGGCCTCCGCCTCGACCAGGGCGGCGAGGTCAGGGTCGGTGGCGCTGAGATGAGAAAGAGACGGCTGGTGCATGGGAGAACTCCTCGACAGGAGCGGCACCCAGGCGCGCGGTGCCGTACTCGTCGCTCCCCGGTGGTGAGCTCCACCTCGATGCGCCAGTCGCAAGGTCACCCATGTTAGCCGGACCGCGGGTCTCCGGTCCTCGAATCGGCGGCTCCGGCACAATGCGAACGGCCCGGCGTACGCCGAAGCGTGCACCGGGCCGGACGCGTGACGTGCTAGTTGCGCGCGCGTGCCATCGCAGCCTGGATGGCGGCGCGCTCGTTGCGGAGCTTGGAGAGGGCCTCTTCGAGGATGGCCTCGCCGTCGGCGTCGCTGCGCCGCTCCTTGACGTACGCAAGGTGCGTCTTGTACGGCTCGTTGCGCGGGGGCGCAGGGGGGTTCTGGGGGTCCTTGCCGGCGGGGAAACCGCACCGGGGGCAGTCCCACTGGTCAGGTACGGCGACGTCGGTCGCGAAACTCGGCCGAGACTCGTGCCGGTTGGCGCAGTAGAACGTCACCCACACACGCGGCGCCGCTTCACCGCGCTCGGCCTCTCCCATCGGGCCAGCACCGACACGGCTACCCCGAATGGCGTTGCCACTACCCACGGACTACTCCTCGCTATTCTGCCGCCGCAATAGGGGCGCGACGGCCGTCAATACTGCCGGTATGTCTGCGTCGCGTCTCAGCCGTGGTGGCCGTGCGCGAACAGCAGGCCCAAGGCGATGATCGACGCGAACCAGATGACACCCGTGCCGATCGTGAGCCGGTCGAGGTTGCGCTCGACCACGGACGACCCGCCCAGCGAAGAGCTGATACCGCCACCGAACAGATCCGACAGGCCACCGCCCTTGCCCTTGTGAAGGAGGACGAGCAACACCATCAGCGAGCTCGTGATGATGAGGACGATGGAAGTTCCGATGATCACAGCAGTTCAGCGCTTTCGTGATTCACCCCGCGGGGTGCGGGGAATATTCGCGTATTCAGGTCATCCGATCCGAGGGTACGTCAGTACCCCCGCCAGTCTCAGCAGAAACGCTCAGTACGTAACCGAGATCAGGCAAGTCGCTCACGGAACCGGCAGATCTTGATGAACTCACCGGCATCGAGGCTGGCGCCCCCGACGAGGGCTCCGTCGATGTCGGACTCAGCCATGATCCCGGCGATGTTGTCACTTTTGACGGAACCGCCGTAGAGGATGCGTACCTGATCGGCGAGATCTCCACTGTACAGCTCGGCGAGGCGTGTGCGGATCGCACCGCACACCTCCTGCGCGTCGTCCGGCGTGGCGACCTCTCCGGTGCCGATCGCCCACACCGGCTCGTACGCGATGACGACCTGGCGCGCCAACTCGGCGGACACCTTCTCCAGGGCCCCGTCGAGCTGGGAGAGGCAGTGCGAGAGGTGCCCGTCGGCCTGGCGGATCTCCAGGCCCTCGCCGATACACAGGATCGGCGTCAGCTCGTGCTTGAAGGCCGCCTTCACCTTCGCGTTGACCAGCGTGTCGTCCTCGCCGTGGTGCTGGCGGCGCTCAGAGTGCCCGGCGAGCACGTAGGTGCAGCCGAGCTTGGCGAGCATCAGCGCCGACACCTCGCCGGTGTAGGCGCCCTTCTCGTGCGCCGAGACGTCCTGAGCGCCGTACGTGAGCTCCAGCCGGTCGGCGTCCACCAGCGTCTGCACGCTGCGGAGGTCGGTGAACGGCGGCAGCACCGTGATGTCGGCGACCGCGTAGTCGGCCTCCTTGAGGCCGAACGCCAGCTTCTGGACGTGCGCGATGGCCTCGAGATGGGTGAGGTTCATCTTCCAGTTGCCGGCGATCAGCGGCTTGCGGCCCCCGTCGCCAGGGGCACTCTTCGGCGCCACGGTCAGTCCTCCAGAGCGGCGAGGCCGGGGAGCGTCTTGCCCTCGAGGTATTCGAGGCTGGCGCCGCCACCGGTCGAGATGTGCGAGAAACCGTCTTCGGGGAGGCCCAGCTTGCGTACCGCCGCCGCCGAGTCTCCGCCGCCCACGACCGAGAACGCCTCGGACGCGATCAGCGCCTCGGCCACCGCGCGGGTGCCACCGGCGAACGCGTCGAACTCGAACACGCCCATCGGGCCGTTCCAGAACACCGTCCTGGCGTCGGCGAGCCGTCCGGCGAACAGCTCACGGCTGCGGGGGCCGATGTCCAGGCCCTCACGGTCGGCCGGGATCGCGGTCGCCTCGACGACCTCGTGCGGCGCGTCCGCGGCGAACTCCGTAGCGGCCAGCACGTCGACCGGCAGCACGAGCTCGACGTCGCGCTTGGCCGCCTCCTCGATGAAGCCGCGGACCTGGTCGAGCTGGTCCTCCTGCAGCAGCGAGTTGCCGACCTCGTGGCCCTGGGCCTTGAGGAACGTGTAGGCCATCCCGCCGCCGATGAGCAGCCGGTCGACCTTGCCGAGCAGGTTGGCGATGACGCCGAGCTTGTCGGAGACCTTCGCGCCGCCGAGGACCACGGCGTACGGGCGCGCGGGACTCTCGGTGAGCTTCTTGAGCACCTCGACCTCGGCGGCGACCAGGCCGCCGGCCGCGTGCGGAAGCCGCTGCGGCACGTCGTAGACGCTGGCGTGCTTGCGGTGCACGGCGCCGAAGCCGTCGCCGACGTACAGCTCGGCTAGGCCGGCCAGGGCGTCCGCGAACTCGCCGCGCTCGGCGTCGTCCTTGCTGGTCTCGCCCGCGTTGAAGCGGAGGTTCTCCAGCAGCGCGACCTCGCCGTCGGCGAGCGCCAGGGCCGTGGCCTTGGCGTCGTCGCCGACGGTGTCGGTCGCGAAGCGCACCTCACGGCCGAGCAGCTCGCCCAGACGGGCGGCGACCGGCTTCAGGGAGAACTCGGGCTGCGGGCTGCCCTTCGGGCGGCCCAGGTGGGCGCACACGATGACGCGTGCGCCCTGGTCCGCGAGCTCGTTGATCGTCGGGACGCTGGCGCGGATGCGGCCGTCGTCACCGATCACGCCGTCGGCGAGCGGGACGTTCAGGTCCGAGCGGACCAGGACTCGCTTGCCGCGTACGTCGCCGAGCTCATCGATGGTTCGCAGAGTGCTCAAAGCCGCGAACCCACCAGCTTGACGAGGTCGACGAGGCGGTTGGAGTAGCCCCACTCGTTGTCGTACCAGCCGACGACCTTGATCTGGTCGCCGATCACCTTGGTGAGAAGGGAGTCGAAGATGCAGGACGCCGGGTCGGTGACGATGTCACTGGAGACGATCGGGTCCTCGGTGTAGGTGAGGATGCCGCGCAGCGGGCCGTCGGCGGCCGCACGCATCGCGGCGTTGACCTCCTCGACGCTGGTCTCGCGCGACAGCGTGGCGGTGAGGTCGGTGGCGGAGCCGGTCGGCACCGGGACGCGCAGCGCGTAGCCGTCGAGCTTGCCCTTGAGCTCGGGCATGACGAGCCCGATGGCCTTGGCGGCGCCGGTGCTCGTGGGCACGACGTTGATCGCGGCGGCACGGGCGCGGCGCAGGTCCTTGTGCGGGGCGTCCTGGAGGTTCTGGTCCTGGGTGTAGGCGTGGATCGTGGTCATCAGACCGCGCTCGATGCCGAAGGTGTCGTTCAGGACCTTGGCCATGGGGCCCAGGCAGTTGGTGGTGCAGGAGGCGTTCGAGATGATCGCGTGCTGCGCCGGGTCGTAGGCGTCGTCGTTCACGCCCATGACGATGGTGACGTCCTCGTTCTTGGCCGGCGCGGAGATGATCACCTTCTTGGCGCCCCTGTCGAGGTGCGCCCTGGCCTTGTTGGCGTCGGTGAAGAAGCCGGTCGACTCGACGACGATGTCGACGCCCAGGTCACCCCAGTTGAGGTTGTTGGGGTCGCGCTCCTCGAAGACCTTGATGGACTTGCCGCCCACCGTGATCTCGTCGGCGCCCGCCTTCACTTCCTCCGGCAGCCGCCCAAGGATGCTGTCGTACTTGAGCAGGTGAGCGAGAGTGGCGTTGTCGGTGAGGTCGTTGACCGCCACGATCTCGACATCGCCACCGGCGGCGTTGAGCGCACGCCAGAAGTTACGGCCGATACGGCCGAAGCCGTTCACGCCAACCCGGATGGTCACGGCACCAATCTCCTTCATCCCCGGCCGTCTGCGCGGGGGCATTGACTTGACGTTTTTCAGAAGCGAGCTTATCGAACCCCGCCGGGGAACCTGTCACCGCGGCGCCGGGGCGACCGGCCCGCCGCCCGGCCGGGAGCCAACATCCGATGGCGGGCGGCGAACCACGGGCAGCCTAATTGGTCTAGACCATGTTGGTCCAGTCGTTGGTCTAGACCAAATTGCCCGGAACCAACCACGATGTCGCGGCATCCAACGATGCACGGATATCGGCCGGAACCTCTGTTCAGGGGCCGAAATCCGCATCAGCCCACATAACGCGAAGTAGGTGTCATGAACGAAGCGTCGGCGCGGCCGCGCGGGGGCAATGGCAAGGCCATCGCCCTCGGGATCCTCGCGATGATCCTGGGCGCCGCCCTCTGGGCCGTCATCACCGTCGTCACCGAGCGCGAGTTCAGCCTGGTGGCGATCGGTATCGGAGCGCTGGTCGGCCTGACCATGTTCAGCGCCAGGCCCACCAGCACGGGTATCGCCGCCGTCGCGGCGCTGCTCACCGTGATCGGCTGCGCGCTCGGGGAGTTCCTCGCGATCCCGGCCTATGTCGCGCACAAGGAGGGGATCGGCTTCGGCAAACTCATCAACCTCGAGCTGAAGCAGCCCAAGCTCTACTTCGACTCCCTCGACGGCAAGACGTACCTGTTCTGGGCGATCGGCGCCGCGGCGGCGTTCAGCATGGTCTTCCGCCGCATCCAGGCCGCCCGTGTGACGGCGACCGCGAGCCCCGCGTACGGCACCTCTCCCCAGGCCGGTGCGGCGGCCCAGCCCGGCCAGGCCTACGCCCCGTACGGCGGCGCACCTCAGCCCGGTGCGGCGGCCCAGCCCGGGCAGTCCTACCCCGCCCAGCAGCCGTATGGCGCCGCACCCCAGCCGGGCGCCGCGGCGCAGCCGTATCCCCCCGCGCAGCAGCCGTACGGACAGGAGCAGGCGCCGTACGGACAGGAGCAGGCGCCGTACGGGCAGGGACAGCAGTCCTACGGTCCCCCGCAGCAGCCCTACGGTCAGGGGCAGCAGCCCGGCTACGGGCAGCAGCAGGCTCCGCCACGCTGAGCCCGCATGGACGTCGAAGAACCCCGCCGTGCGGCACGGCGGGGTTCTTCGACGTCTCGGCCTGTTTCCTGGGCGCCGCCCTTGGCGAACGGCGGTGTCTCACGGCGTACAAGTTCTGACCGGCGCGGCCACGGCCTGCCTCGAAGCCCTCGGTCTGGGCCCCGCCCGGTCTCGGCCCCCGTCTGGAGCCCACCCGTCTGGAGCCCACCCGTCTGGAGCCCACCCGTCTGGAGCCCACCCGTCTGGAGCCCACCCGTCTGGAGCCCACCCGTCTGGAGCCCACCCGTCTGGAGCCCACCCGTCTGGAGCCCACCCGTCTGGAGCCCACCCGTCTGGAGCCCACCCGTCTGGAGCCCACCCACCTGGAGCCCACCCACCTGGAGCCCACCCGCCCGGGGGTGCCATCCCACTTTTATTGTCCAGCGGGAACAACGGCGGGCGAAAGTAGAGCGGGGTTCTGTGGATAACCCCGGGCGACGCCACCCAAGGCGCCACACGGGCGGCGCCACACGGCCACAGCATGACTATGAGACAGAACCTAAGGGCGCGCGGCTTCTTGAAGGCGGCGGCTCATGCGACCGCCCCTGGCGATCAGGGGGCGAGCATGTCGGCCGTGACGTTGGCCTCGGTGCCGGCGACGCCCTGGTCCATCGCGCGCTTGTCGGCCATGGCGAGCAGGCGCCTTATACGGCCGGCGATGGCGTCCTTGGTCAGCGGTGGGTCGGCGAGCTGCCCGAGCTCCTCCAGCGACGCCTGCTTGTGCTCTAGCCGAAGCCGGCCGGCCGCGACGAGATGTTCGGGGGCGTCGTCGGCGAGGATCTCCAGGGCGCGCGCCACACGCGCGCCGGCCGCCACCGCGGCGCGCGCCGAGCGGCGGAGGTTCGCGTCGTCGAAGTTGGCCAGGCGGTTCGCGGTCGCGCGTACCTCCCGGCGCATGCGGCGCTCCTCCCACGCGAGCACCGAGTCATGGGCCCCGAGCCGCGTCAGCAGGGCCGAGATGGCGTCACCGTCGCGTACGACCACCCGGTCCACGCCGCGTACCTCGCGTGCCTTCGCGTGGATGCGCAACCGCCGCGCGGAGCCGACCAGTGCCAGTGCGGCCTCGGGCCCGGGGCAGGTCACCTCCAGCGACATCGAGCGTCCGGGCTCGGTGAGCGATCCATGCGCCAGGAACGCCCCCCTCCACGCCGACTCGGCATCGCAGGCGGCCCCCGCCACCACATGCCTGGGCAGCCCGCGTACCGGGCGGCCGTTATTGTCGATCAGACCGGTCTGACGCGCCAGCGACTCACCGTCGCGGAAGACGCGCACGACGTAGCGATTGCCCTTGCGCAGCCCGCTCGGCGCCAGCACCACGACGTCGGAGGTGTGACCGAAGACCTCGGCGAGGTCCTTGCGCAGGCGTCGCGCCGCGGCTCCGGTGTCGAGCTCGGCCTCTATCACGATCCGTCCGCTCACAATGTGCAGTCCCCCGGCGAAACGCAGCAGCGTCGACACCTCGGACTTGCGGCAGCACGGCTTCATGACGGACAGCCTGCTCAGCTCGTCCTTCACCACGCCGGTCATCGCCATGGATGTGATCCTCCCCCTGTTGCCAACATCCCGTCAGGGCAGTCTCGCCGAATCCCGCCGCGTCACGTGGCCGCTGGCGAAGATCTGTGCGAACGCTTGGGCCAACCGTGCCGGATCATGCCGTGGAGATCCATCTTCCGCGGCCACGTCGGCCAGGGCCAGCCTGCCTCCGAGGGTACGAACCGCCTTCTCCAGAACATCGGGCTCATCGACGAGATTCCGGTCGGCGAGCACGACATCGACTTTCAGTTCGGGCGCGTGAGCCCGCAGGACCTCAAGATGCGTCTGCGGCGAGAAGTCGTCGGTCTCCCCCGGCTGCGGCGCGAGGTTGAGCGCGACTAGCCGCTTGGCCTTCGTACGCAGCAGCGCCCCGGCCAGCTCGGGGACCTTCAGGTGCGGGAGCACACTGGTGAACCACGAGCCGGGACCGAAGACGATCCAGTCGGCCTCCTCGACGGCGCGCAGCGCCTCCGGGCTCGCCGGCGGGTCCTCGGGGATCAGCGAGACGCTGAGCACCTGACCGGGCGTCTTCGCGCAGGCCACCTGGCCCCGCACCTTGGAGATCGCGTTCGGCGCCGCCGGGTCGGCGCCCTGTACCTCCGCGACGATGTCGAGGGGTACCGAGGCCATCGGCAGCACCCGCCCCTCGGCGCGCAGCAGCCGGCCCATCCAGTCCAGCCCCACGACGGGGTCATCGAGCAGCTCCCAGAGGGCCACGATCAGCAGGTTGCCGACCGCGTGCCCGTGTAGCTCGCCCTGGCTGAGGAAGCGGTGCTGGACGACCTCGCTCCAGGTGCTCCCCCACTCGTCGTCACCGCACAGCGCGGCGAGCGCCATCCTCAGGTCTCCCGGTGGCAGGACGCCGAGCTCGCGGCGCAGCCGCCCGCTCGAACCTCCGTCGTCGGCGACGGTAACGATGGCGGTGAGCCGGTCGGTCACGCGACGGAGCGCGGACAGTGAGGCGTACAGCCCGTGCCCGCCGCCGAGGGCGACGACGCTGGGGGAAGCCACGTTGTGTTATTCCCGTCCGAGATCCCGATGGACGACCTGGAGGTCCAGACCTTCGTCGCGGAGCCGGCCGCCGATCTGCTCGGCCATCGCGACACTGCGGTGCTTGCCACCCGTACATCCGACGGCGAGCGTGACGTAGTGCTTGCCCTCGCGTTCGTAGCCCTCCACGAGCAGGCGCAGCACCTCGGAGTAGGCGTCGAGGAACTCCTTGGCGCCCGGCCGGGACAGGACGTAGTCACGCACGTCGGCGTCACGCCCGGTGTGCGGGCGCAGCTCGGGGATCCAGTGCGGGTTGGGCAGGAAGCGGCAGTCGACCACGAGGTCGGCGTCGACCGGCAACCCGTACTTGTAGCCGAACGAGACGACCGTCGCGCGCAGGCTGGACTCGTTGCCCTCACCGCCGAAGAACCCGACGATCTTGGCACGCAGCTCGTGGACGTTGAGCGAGCTGGTATCGATGACCAGGTCCGCCTCGGCGCGTACCTCGCGCAGCAGCTCTCGCTCGCGCGCGATGCCGTCGACGATCCGGCCGTCGGCCTGGAGGGGGTGCGGCCGTCGTACGCTCTCGAACCGGCGGACCAGTACGTCGCCGGATGCCTCCAGGAACACCACCCGCGGGTGTGCGCCGCGCGCCTCCAGCTCGTCGAACGCGGACTGCAGGTCGGTGGTGAACGCCCGGCTGCGCACGTCGACGACGACGGCGATGCGGGGCACCGCGCCCTGCCCGCGCTCGGCGAGGTCGGCCATCGTGGCGAGCAGGCCGGGTGGCAGGTTGTCGACCACGAACCAGTCGAGGTCCTCCAGCGACTTGGCGGCCGTGCTGCGGCCGGCACCGGACATGCCGGTGATGATGACGATGTCGGGCACCTGAGGGGTGCCTGCGAGGCTGCCGCTCGTGGTGTTCACGCCGCCTCCCTGCGTCCGGAACGGCCGGCGCCGTCCCCTGGCACTCGAGTCCCCGTGCCGGTGGTGGCCTCGCGCATCTTTCGTGCCCGGCCCCGAGCGGCGCTCACGCCCTGGCCTGGGTGTACGGCGAGGCGGGGTTCTCCACGGCCGCGCGCCCAGGACACCCCGGGGGCGGAAGCGAGCTGCTCCGTACGGGCGTGGGCCCAGTGTCGCTCGCTCGCGTGCTTTCCGTGGTGCCTGCGTGCGAGGCCGTCCGGGGCCTGGCCGCGTGCGGCGCTCACGCTCGGGCGTGCCGCTAGGCGGGGTCCTCCACCGCCGCGCGCCCAGGACACCCCGGGGGCGGAAGCGAGGTGCCCCGTACGGGCGCGGGCCCGGCGTCGCTCGCCCGCGTGCTTTCCGCGGTGCCGGCGGGTGAGGCCGTCCGGCCCTCGCGGCGACGTCACCTCGCCGGGTCTCCCGCTTCGGAGATCACTCACGTCCTGTTCCCCCGTCCTGCGCGTGCAGTGCCGCGACAATGGTCTCAGCGGTGCGCCGTCCGATGCCCGGAACCTCGGCGATCTCGTCCGGTCCGGCCTCCTTGAGCAGCTTCACCGACCCGAAATGCTTGATCAGCGCGGTGCGCCGGCTCGGCCCCAGCCCCGGCACGGCATCGAGCTCGCTGACGATCATGCCTTTGGAACGCTTGTTGCGGTGGAACCTGATGGCGAAGTCGTGCGCCTCGTCGCGCGCCCGTTGCAGGAGGTACATGCCCTCGCTGTTGCGCGGCAGGATGACGGGATCCTCCTCGCCGGGCATCCAGACCTCCTCCAGCCGCTTGGCGATGCCGCACAGGCTGACGTCGTCGATGCCGAGCTCGTCGAGGGCACGCTGAGCGGCCGCCACCTGCGGCGCGCCGCCGTCGACCACGACGAGGTTGGGCGGGTACGCGAACCTGCGCGGACGGCCGGTCTCCGGGTCGATCGGGCCGCCCTCCTCGCGTTCGCCGAGGACGTCCAGCTCGCCGGTCTTCTCCGTCTCCTCGAGGTAGCGGCGGAACCGCCGGGTGATCACCTCGTTGATGGACCGTACGTCGTCCTGGCCCTCGACGGTCTTGATGGAGAACCTGCGGTATTCGCTCTTGCGCGGCAGACCGTCCTCGAAGACGACCATCGACGCCACGACATGGGTGCCCTGGAGGTTGGAGACGTCGTAGCACTCGATGCGCAGCGGCGCCTGGTCGAGTTCGAGGGCGTCCTGGATCTCCTGCAGGCCCTTGCTGCGGCTGGTCAGGTCGGCGGCGCGGCGCGTCTTGTGCTGCTTGAACGCCTCCTTGGCGTTGCGCTCGACCGTCTCCATCAGCGTCTTCTTGTCACCACGACGGGGCACCCGCAGGTCCACCCGGCCACCACGATGCTCGGTGAGCAGCTCCACCACCGCGTCCTGCTCGGGCGGCAGTGTCGGCACGAGGATCTCGCGGGGCACCGTGTCGCCCGCCATGTCGCCGTACATCTGGAGGACGAACTGCTCGACGAGCTCGCCGGCGGTGACGTCCTCGACCTTGTCGACGACCCATCCGCGCTGCCCGCGGATGCGCCCCCCGCGTACGTAGAACACCTGGACGGCGGCCTCGAGCTGGTCGTCGGCCAGGGCGATCACGTCGCAGTCGGTCGTGTCGCCGAGCACGACGGACTGCTTTTCCAGGGCGCGCTGCAGGGCCCGGATGTCGTCGCGCAGCCGTGCGGCGCGTTCGTACTCCTGCTCCTTGGCGGCCGAGCGCATGTCCCTTTCCAGCGCCCTGATGAAACGCGCGGTGTCGCCGGCCATGAAGTCGCAGAAGTCCGCGGCGACGTCGCGGTGCCCGTCCTCGCTGATCCGGCCGACACAGGGCGCCGAGCACTTGCCGATGTCGCCGAGCAGGCAGGGCCGGCCCATCTGCTGCTGCCGCCGGAACACCCCGGCGGAGCACGTACGCACGGGAAAGACCCGCAGCAGCAGGTCGACGGTCTCCCGGATCGCCCACGCGTGGGAGTAGGGGCCGAAGTAGCGCACGCCCTTCTTCTTGGCGCCGCGCATCACCTGCACCCGCGGGACGTCTTCGTTCATCGTCACGGCGAGGTAGGGGTAGGACTTGTCGTCGCGGTACTTGACGTTGAACCGCGGGTCGTACTCCTTGATCCACGAGTATTCGAGCTGCAGCGCCTCGACCTCGGTGCCGACCACCGTCCACTCGACACCCGCCGCGGTCTGCAACATCGTCTGCGTACGCGGATGCAGCCCGGCGAAATCGGTGAAGTAGGAATTAAGCCGGGCACGCAGGTTTTTCGCCTTGCCTACGTAGATGACCCTGCCGTTCGCGTCACGGTATCGGTACACCCCGGGCGATTCGGGGATGGTACCTGGGGCGGGCCGGTACGACGCCGGATCTGCCACGTCCGTCAGCCTAGTGCCGAGCCGGACGGAGTACGCCGCGTTGGCCGCCCACGCCCCGGATCGGCCGCCTTCCGCCGCCATCGCCGTCCTCCTGCCGCCACATGGTCATCGCGTCTCCTCCCCACCGCCGAGCAGCCATCCGCCCGAACCACCACCACCGCACGCCCCTCCCCCGGCACCGCGTCGACCGGCCGCTCACCACCGTCCCCTGCCAGCGCGGGGCGTTTGTGGGTTCTCCGCCCCGGTCGGGCAGCCACCCGACGGGACTGCCGTCATCACCGTCCCCTGTCGACGCATGGTCGTTGCGCGTCCTCGCGACGGGGCTGCCATCCGCCATCGCCGCGACGTGCCCCCGCCACCGCGTTGATCGGACGCACCGGGATCGGCCGCCCTTCGGCACCCCCGGCGCCCCGTACCGTCCGAGGATCACCGCGCCTCCCCGCGGCCGAACAGCCACCCGGGCCAGCGGCGTTCACCGTCGCCACACGTGCCCCACCGCCACCGACTCCGCCATCGACACCGCGCGTCGGCAGACCGACCCATAGATCGCCTGGGTCTGCCCTGCTGCCTGGACCGTCCGGCTGTCGCGCAGCGCCGACGAGCGGAGGCGAGGAGCGCGAGATGAGGTGGCCGGTCCGGGGGCCTCGCCTGCTCTCAGTATCCCGTGGCACCGTCGATCCGCTCGCGTAGGAGGTCGGCATGGCCGTTGTGGCGGGCGTACTCGGCGATCATCTGCACGAGTGCCCAGCGCAGTGAGAACGGCTCGCCGGTCCGTTGCCGGGTGCCGGTCTCATCGAGGGAACCGGCCCGCGCGACGATCTCCCGGGCGCGCTCGCACTCGCTCTGCCAGAGCGCGAACGCCTCGGTGACGTCGCCGTCCAGAGCGTCGAAGTCCTGGTTGGGATCGTCGTCGGAGTAGTAGAGCAACGGCAGCTCCTCGCCGGCGAACTGGACCCTGAACCACCATCGCTCGACCCCGGTGAGATGGCGCAGTAGTCCGTGCAGGCTGAGCCCGGACGGCGGGATGCCCTTTTCGGACAGCCGCCCGGCGGAGACCCCGGCACACTTGAGCGCGAACGTCTGCCGGTGCCAGTCAAGGAACCCGGTGAGGATCTCACGCTCGTCGCCGACGAGCGGAGGCGAGCTGCGAGGATCGGCACCCCACGGTTGCGCATAGCTGTCCTCAGGAATCTCGGCCATGCCCAGAGCATTGCAGTGGGCACCGACAAGACGGCCTGCCGGCGATGGGCAAGAGGTCAGCAGTACCGGCAGGGGAACGGCTGGACGGTCGGCAGGCGCGGATCGTGGTCGGGCGGTCTGCACCGTCCACGGCCGGGCGACGCGAACCGCGACCGGGCACGCGCGACGCACCTCGCGACCAGACGGCCGGTCACGCGACCGCCACGAATCACAACCGGGCACGCCCCGCGGCCAGACGGTCAGGCAGTCGGCGCGGACCGCGACCAGGTAGCAGGGACGGCGTCGGGGACGCTCAGCGTCAGCAGGTAGTTCCACGGCGAGATCAGCCCGACGACGCCCTGCGACGAGTCCGTGCAGGTCCTCGCCCTCTCGGACCACCGCTCTCGCCGCCCGCGTCGTGGGCTTCGGAGGGCTGGCGTGGCGGGCTGGGCCGGGCTACCGGTTGGGGCTCAGGAAGACGTGCGTGTCGCGGTCGCGGCTGGGCGGCCGTGACCGCGACGTGGCGTGCGTGGGTCAGCTGAGTTTGAGTTCGCCGTTCTGGACGGCGACGGACTTGGGCGGCAGGGGCTTGGAGGCGGGGCCGTTGGCGACCGAGCCGTCGGCCACGTTGTAGGCGCTGCCGTGGCACGGGCAGTGGATCTTTCCGCCCGAGATGGAGTCCACGGTGCAGCCGCGGTGGGTGCAGACGGCGCTGAAGGCCTTGAACTCGCCCTGCTTCGGCTGCGTGACGACGACCTTCTCGGACTTGTAGATCTTCCCGCCGCCGACGGGGACGTCACTTGCCTTGCCCAGGGTCCCGCCGCTGCTCTTGTCGCCGCTCCCCGAGGAATCAGCCGACGAGTCGTCCTTCGAGCCGCCGCAGGCGCTCAACGTGCCGGCGAGACCGACTAGGCCCACTCCGAGCAGCATCCCCCTGCGGCTGGACTCCGGTTCGGGCTTGGACGGGTCGAACGGCATTTGGGTCCTCCTTGGCTTCGATGACTTCCCTGACTACACGGTGGAGCCATCGGGTCGGTTCAATTCGCGGGCAAATCCCCGGTTTCGGTCTCGCCCTACGGCGCGACGGTCACTTGAGGACCTTGGCGAGGAACTGGCCGGTGTGGCTCTCCTCGACCTTCGCGACCTGCTCGGGCGTGCCGGTGGCGACGACCGTGCCACCCCGCGAGCCACCTTCGGGACCCATGTCGATGATCCAGTCGGCCGTCTTGATGACGTCAAGGTTGTGCTCGATGACGATGACGGTGTTGCCCCCGTCGACGAGACGGCCCAGGACGCCCAGGAGCTTGCGGATGTCCTCGAAGTGCAGGCCGGTTGTGGGCTCGTCGAGTACGTAGATGGTACGCCCGGTCGAACGTCGCTGCAGCTCAGAGGCGAGTTTCACCCGCTGAGCCTCGCCGCCGGACAGTGTCGGGGCCGGCTGTCCGAGACGTACGTAGCCCAGACCGACGTCGTTGAGCGTCTGCAGGTGGCGCCGGATCGCGGGGATCGCCTCGAAGAAGTCGAGCCCCTCCTCGATCGGCATGTCCAGAACCTCGGAGATGGTCTTGCCCTTGTAGTGGACGTCCAGGGTCTCCCGGTTGTAGCGGGCCCCGTGGCAGACCTCGCAGGGGACATAGACGTCCGGCAGGAACTGCATCTCGATCTTGATCGTGCCGTCGCCCGAGCAGGCCTCGCAGCGGCCACCCTTGACGTTGAAGGAGAACCGTCCGGGCTGGTAGCCGCGCACCTTCGCCTCGGCCGTGGCCGCGAACAGCTTGCGCACGTGGTCGAAGACGCCTGTGTAGGTGGCCGGGTTGGACCGCGGGGTGCGGCCGATCGGTGACTGGTCGACGTGCACGACCTTGTCGACCTGGTCGAGGCCGTTGATGCGCTTGTGCCGGCCCGGGACCGTACGCGCGCCGTGCAGCTGCTTGGCGAGCGCCATGTAGAGGATGTCGTTGACCAGCGTCGACTTGCCGGACCCCGAAACCCCGGTGACCGCGGTGAACACCCCGAGCGGGAAGGCGACGTCGACGTCGTGCAGGTTGTGCTCGTGTGCGCCCTTGACGACCAGCTCGCGCCCGCGCTGGCGCTTGCGGCGGCCTTCGGGGACCGGGATCTCGCGGCGGCCCGAAAGGTAGGCGCCCGTCATCGAGGTCTCCGAGGTGAGCAGGTCCTCGACGGTGCCCGTCACGACGACCTGGCCGCCGTGCTCCCCCGCGCCCGGGCCGATGTCGACGACCCAGTCCGCCGCGCGGATCGTGTCCTCGTCGTGCTCGACGACGATCAGTGTGTTGCCGATGTCGCGGAGCCTGATCAGGGTCTCCAGCAGCCGGTGGTTGTCGCGCTGGTGCAGCCCGATCGACGGCTCGTCCAGGACGTACAGCACGCCGACCAGACCGGAGCCGATCTGGGTGGCCAGCCGGATGCGCTGCGCCTCGCCGCCGGCGAGCGTGGCCGACGCGCGGTCGAGGGTCAGGTAGTCGAGGCCGACGTCGAGCAGGAAGCCCAGCCGGGCGTTGATCTCCTTCAGCACCCGCTCGGCGATGTGCTTCTCACGGTCGTTCAGCTCCATCGCCAGCAGGAACTTGGCGCACTCACCGATCGGCATGGCGGCCACGTCCGCGATGGAGCGTTCGTTGACCGTGACGCCCAGCACGACCGGCTTGAGGCGCCGGCCCGCGCACGAGGGGCACGGGATCTCCCGCATGTAGCCCTCGAACCGCTCGCGGCTGGAGTCGCTCTCGGCCTCGGAGTGGCGCCGCTGGACGTAGGGGATCACGCCTTCGTAGGTCGTGTAGTAGGACCGCAGCCGTCCGTAGCGGTTGCGGTAGCTCACGTGGACCTGCGTGTCATGGCCCTTGAGCACGGCCTTGCGCGCCGCGGCCGGGAGCTTTTCCCATGGCGTGTCCAGGTCGAAGCCCATCGCCTCGCCGAGCGCGCCGAGCAGCCGCAGGAAGTAGTCGCTCACGTGCCCGCCGGACCACGGCGAGATGGCGCCCTCGCCCAGGGTCTTTTCGACGTCGGGCACGATCAGCTCGGGGTCGACCTCCATGCGGGTGCCCAGGCCGGTGCAGTCGGGGCAGGCGCCGTACGGAGAGTTGAACGAGAACGAGCGCGGCTCCAGCTCGTCGAACGACAGGTCGTCGTAGGGGCAGTAGAGATGCTCCGAATACATCCGCTCGCGCTGCTCGTCGTCCTCGGGCAGGTCGATGAAGTCGAGGATGATCGTGCCGCCGGTCAGCCCCAGCGCGGTCTCCACCGAGTCGGCCAGGCGGCGCCGCGAGCCGTCCTTGACGCTCAGCCGGTCGACGACGATCTCAATGTCGTGCTTTTCGTACTTTTTAAGCTTCGGCGCCTCGTCGAGACGCACGACGGCGCCATCGACACGGGCCCGCGAGAAGCCCTTGGTCTGCATCTCGCGGAACAGCTCGCCGTATTCGCCCTTGCGCCCGCGTACGACCGGGGCGAGCACCTGGAAACGGGTGCCCTCCTCGAACTCCATCAGCCGGTCGACGATCTGGCTCGGGGTCTGCTTGTGGATCGTGCGGCCACAGACCGGGCAGTGCGGATGGCCGATGCGCGCCCATAGCAGGCGCAGGTAGTCGTAGACCTCGGTGATGGTGCCGACGGTCGAACGCGGGTTCTTCGACGTGGACTTCTGGTCGATCGAGACCGCGGGCGACAGGCCCTCGATGAAGTCGACGTCCGGCTTGTCCATCTGGCCGAGGAACTGCCTCGCGTACGCGGACAGGGACTCGACATAACGGCGCTGGCCCTCGGCGAAGATCGTGTCGAAAGCGAGGCTGGACTTACCGGAACCGGACAGGCCGGTAAAGACGATCAAGGCGTCGCGCGGCAGATCGAGCGAGACGTCCTTGAGATTGTGTTCACGTGCTCCGCGCACGATGAGACGGTCAGCCACGGCGAATCCGTAATCCCCTTGAGAGCCTGGTTAAGACAGGTCAGCTTCAGGCTAACGAGTGGGTGTGACGGTTTCTTCCAGATGACCACACGCGACCCGCTCGTCGCACGGAAACCGTACACGTGTTCGAATAAGGGCCGCCACCGGAACGGCTACTCGGGCGCGTCGTCCAGCGCGCGCTCCAGGTAACGCTCCGCCGACCGGCGTACGGCCTCGATGCCGTCCGCGGCCACGATCCGCCGCCACCACGCGCCGTACACGCGCTCGAACGGGTACGGCTCCAGCAGCCGCAGCGCCCGGCGGATCACCCGGGGGCGCTCGGGAATGTGGTTCGGGTAGCTGTACATGAAGCTGACATAACGCCGATCCTGGACGACCGTCAGAATGTCGCCCGACAGCAGCGCCCCACGGCCCTCCTCGCCGTCACGCCAGTGCAGGACCTGCCCGCCGGCGAAGTGCACCCCCGCGTTGACGAGAGTCAGCCCGTCGCCGATCACGTGGGTCTCGCCCGTCCAGAAGACGACGGAGTCGTCGGGCCGCGCCACCCACTCACGGTCGGCCTCGTGGATGTAGACGGGGGCGTCGAACGCGTGTGCCCACTCGATCATCGAGCCGTAGAAATGCGGATGACTGATCGCGACCGCCGAGATCCCGCCGAGCTCACGTACCCGGGCGACCAGGTCGTCGTCGATGTAGGTGATCGCGTCCCACAGGACGTTGCCCGAGGGCGCGCGTACGAGCAGGGCACGCTGCCCGATCGCGGTCGGCGGCGTGGCGCCGATCCCGACGATCCCCGGCCCCTCCTCCTCGATCCGGCCCTGGTGCCCGGCGTCGCGCAGCTCGGCGAGCGTCGTCCACCGCTGACCGTCCCAGCCGACGTACTGGCGCTCGTCCTCACAGATGGGGCAGCCGGTACGCGCCGCACCGTACTGAACGCCACAGGTCCGGCAGATGGGAAGATCATCGCGCATACCGGCAGCGTATCTCCCGCGTCGCGACGAGGGCGTGGAAGGATGGGGAGCGCGTGGCCACCGGGGGGACCGGAAGCCCAGAAAACGATGTCCGATCGGAGGACAGAGTGAGCTACACAGGCGACGTCGAGGTCGGTGGCGCACCCGACGTACGAGAACTCCCCGGCCTGACGATCACGAAGCTTGCCGTGGGACCGTACGACAACAACGCCTACCTGCTCCGCTGTACGGCGACGGGCGAGCAGGTCCTCATCGACGCGGCGAGCGAGCCCGAGCGCCTGTCCGCGCTCATCGGCGACGGCCCGCTCTCCCGCGTCGTCACCACGCACCGCCACCAGGACCACTGGGGCGCCCTCACCTCCGTGATCGACGCCACGCACGCACGGCTCGTCGCGCATCCGGACGACGCCGAGGCCCTGCCGCTGCCGGTGACCGAGCCGGCCGAGCAGGGCGGCACCGTCCAGGTCGGCCGCAGCACACTGTCCGTCATCCATCTGCGCGGACACACACCCGGCTCGATCGCGCTGCGCTACGACGACGGTGACACGCCGCACCTGTTCACCGGCGACAGCCTGTTCCCGGGCGGTCCCGGCAACACCTGGGGCGACGCGAAGCTGTTCACCCAGCTCATGAACGATCTCGAGGAGCGCGTCTTCGGGACGCTTCCGGACGACACATGGGTGTATCCCGGTCACGGCAAGGACACCACGCTCGGCAAGGAGCGCCCCCATCTTCCGGAGTGGCGCGAACGCGGTTGGTGACCGCCGCGGCCACACCGGCGGATCGCCGACCGTGAGAGCTGCATTACCAGGTGTTCTTGCAGCAGGATGGGGGAATGGGCATGCTCATCAAGCGCGCCCCGGATGCGCGATCTCGGTGAGGCGGCGGGTAGGGAAAGATGACCGGCGTGACCAACCAGGTGCCCGAGGCCGAGGGCCTGACGAACGTTGAGCTGGCCGCCCGCCTGCGAATGACCCTGGGGCGGCTCAACCGCCGCGTCCGCCAGCACGGTCCGCAGACCCTGTCCTCCAGCCAGGCCTCGACACTGGCCAGCGTCGACGCGCTGGGCCCGGTACGCCTCGGCGACCTCGCCGCGCACGAAGGTGTCACCGCTCCGACACAGAGCCGCCTGGTCGCCTCGCTGGAGCATCAGGGGATGCTGCGGCGCATGCCGGACTCCGACGACCGGCGCGCCACGCTGCTCGCCATCACCGCGCAGGGCCGCCGCCAGCTCGAGCAGTTGCGCGGCGAGCGCTCGGCGTTCCTCGTCGGACAGCTGGGCACGCTGTCGCCCGAGCAGCGTGCGGCGCTGGTGGGCGCGCTCGGCGCCCTCGAGGCCCTCGCCGAGAGCCCCAGCGACTAGTCTCGAAACCCTCGTCCTGGGCCCCGCCTGTTTGGGCCCCACCCGTCCTGGGCCCCACCCGTCCTGGGACCCGCCCCGTCCTGGAGCCCGCCCACCCGGGGGGTGCCATCCCACTCTCATTGTCCAGCCAGAACAGCGGCGGGCGGAAGTAGAGCGGAGTTCTGTGGATAACGCCGCCCAAGCGCCGCCCCAAGCGGCGCCACACGGCGACAGCACGACCATGAGACAGACCCTAAGAGCGAGACGAGGTCCTGCGCGACACGGCCTTGACGAACGTCTGGCGGGTGCCGGCGAACAGCAGCTTTCGGCCGCGAAGCAGGCTGACCTGCCAGTACGCTCCGCCGTGGCCGTCGGGGTCGGACAGGACGAAGGTCTTCGCGTCGCGCGGGGTGGCCTTGCCGGTCCAGAGCTTCTGCCCGAAGGCGTTCCACTCTCCGGTGCCGTCCACGTGGAAACGGAAGTAGGTGTGCTTGCCGTCCCGCGTCCAGGTGCCGGCCAGGCCCCGGAGCCAGAGCTTCTTCTGCCGGGCCGTGACCCGTGGCCGGTTGGTCCCTTCGGCCGGTGACTCGATGCTGCCCGGCAGCGTCGAGACGGGTACCGGCGTGACGGGCCTCGTAGGCGCCGCGCGGACCTGCCGGTGAGTGCCCTGGGAGTTGACGAGGGCGGTGAACGCGAGCACACCGACGGCGGCGACCGCCGTCCCGATCGCCGCGGCCCTCGTCACCGCGGGCGCGACCGTGCGCATTCCCAACCTCCCCAAAACGGCGACCCGTGCCGCTCACCGTACAAGGTTCGGGGGCCCAGGCTCCGGGTCATACTCAGGTGTTAGCGGCATATCGGCCGTTCGGCGGACGCGAATCCGGATTCTCGGGCGTACAAAGGGAAAATGACTACTTCCGAGCTGCCACGCGGCGATCTGGCCGCCTCCCTCGCCGCCCGCCGCGAGCTCGGGCCGGACTACGATGCGGCCTTCGTCGAGGCGGTGGCCGAACGCATCGAGCAGGCCACGGCGGTACGGCGGCCGATCAGCGCCGAGACCGAGAAGGGTGAGCGGGCGGTGACGGTCACCATCGCCTGTGTGTCGCTCGGTGTCTCGATCCCGGTCACCGCGATCGCGGCGGTACAGGCCGGGCTGGCGGGGCTTGTCGTCGTGTGGCTCGCCATCGCCGTCATCAACGTGGCGTTCGCTCTGCGTCCCCGACTCCGGTAGGCACCGGCTCGGCCGCCTTCGCGGCATCGCGCCGGGCCTTCAGCAGGCTCGTCACGGTCGTCACCAGCATCGTCACCCCGATCACGGCGAGGGACAGCCAGATCGGCACCTGCGGCGCCCACTCGAACCCGGTCGTGTGCATCGCGTCCAGGATGAGCTTGACGCCGATGAAGGCGAGGATGACCGACAGTCCCTTGTTCAGGTAGACCAGTCGCTCGAGCAGCCCGCCCAGCAGGAAGTAGAGCTGGCGGAGGCCCATCAGGGCGAAGGCGTTGGCCGTGAAGACCAGGTAGGACTGCTTGGTCAGGCCGAAGATGGCCGGGATGGAGTCGAGCGCGAACAGCAGGTCCGTGGACCCGATCGCGACCATGACGATGAGCATGGGCGTGACCAGGCGGCGGCCGTCCACGCGCACCGTCAGCCGGTCACGGTAGTACTCCCCGGTGGCCGGCATGACACGTTGCACCCACCGCAGCAGGACGTTCTCCTTGAACTCGTCGTCGTCGCCGCCCCGCAGCAGGCCGAGTGCGGTCCAGATGAGGAAGAGTCCGAAGAGGTAGAACAGCCACTCGAAGCGGGCCAGCGCGGCGCCGCCGACGATGATGAAGACGCCTCGCATGAACAGTGCGATCAAGATGCCGACGAGGAGCACCTTGTGCTGGTTCGGGCGTGGCACCGCGAACCGCGCCATGATCACGTAGAAGATGAAGAGGTTGTCGATGCTGAGGCTGTACTCGGTCAGGTAGCCCGCGAAGAACTGCGCGGAGTACTGGCCGCCGGCCACCAGCAGCAGGCAGACGCCGAACACCGCCGCGAGCGCGACGTAGAACGCGACCCATGCGCCGGCCTGGCGGAGTGAGAAGTCTCTGGGCTGACCACGGTCGACGATCCACAGATCCAGGAGGATGACGGCGAGGATTCCGACCAGGGTGAGGGACCAGCCCAAGAGTGTGACATTCACAAGACAGCATCCTCCGGTGGCGGATCAAAGCCCCGGAGGTCTCTCCCGCCCGCGCTCATCGGCACGAACCGACAGTACCGGGCCGCATGCCACTCCAGCCGTGGTGACGACACTGCCGCGAAGGGATACTCCCCTCCCCTGCGCCTCGACTATATCCAAAACGCAGCGCATCCCGAACACTGCGGCGTGTTAGGACGCCGTACCGGTCGTACGGGCGTAGACGGATGTGAGCTGATCGATCGCGTCCTCTTCGGTCGGCAGCCGGAGGGCCTGCTCCGACGCCACCGACGCGAGGTGTTCGGCGAATGCCGGGTCGTCCAGGACCCGCGCCACGGCCGTCTCCAGTGCGGCGGCGTCGCCCGGCGGCACGAGCAGCGCGGCCTCGCCGACCATGCCGGGGATGCCGCCGACCCGGGTCGCCACCAGCGGCCGGCCGGCGCGCAGGACCTCCTGCACGATCAGCGGCTGCCCCTCCCAGACGCTGGACACGACGGCGACGTCGGCGGCGGCCAGGAGCTCGGGCACGTCGGTCCGGCGGCCGAGCAGCCGTACGGGCAGGCCCTCGCCCTCGATCCGCGCCCGTAGCGGTGCCTCCAGCGGTCCTTCTCCGGCGATGGCCACCAGAGGCGCGGGCGTACGCCGGGCCCAGCCCACGGAGGCGTCCAGCAGAACCGGTAGCCCTTTCTGCTCCGCGAGCCGCGCCACCACCACGACGAGCGGACGCTCGACGGCGCCGAGGTCGGCACGGACCTTGGCCTGCGCCGCGGGGTCCTCCGAGCGCCGGCGCGGCGGTGCCGGCACCAGGGCGCGCTGGACCGAACGGGCGCCGAGCGAGCGCATCCGCTCCTCCAGGTCCGGTGAGACGCCCAGGACCTCGGCCGCGCTCCGGGCGACGATCCGCTCGAGCGTGGCGTACGCGGCGCCGGTCATGCCGCCGGCGATGACGGCGTTGTGCAGCGTGACGACGAGGGGCGTCACGCCCGTCCGCAGCGACGCGGGTACGGCGCGGGCGAGCGCGATGGCGGTCAGACCCCCGGCGCGCAGGCCGTGCGCGTGCACGATGTCCGCGCCACGGGTCAGGCGGCGGATCCGCGCGATGGCACGGGCGTCACCGGCCGGATGGGGCCGGTCGGCGATCTCCACCGGGGCGAACCGCGCGCCCGCCTCGGCGAAGCCGAACAGGTCGTCGGTGGAGGACGGCCCGAGCACGACGACGTGCGCGCCGCGCTCACAGAGCCCGGTCACCATCGACCGCACGTGACCGCCGACTCCCCCGGCACTCGTCGCCAGCACGATGGCGACCTTCAAACCGCTCAACGCATCCTCCGCCCGATCACGGCCTTCAGATCCCGGCCGTCCAATGCATAGGTGACCAGCGCGAACACCGCGCAGGCCGTGAGCCCGGCGACGGCCGCGGCCCCGATACTCGTCAGCTGGCCGGTCGCGCCGATCGCCGCCGCGACGCCGTAGCCCGCCGCGCCGCCCGCGAGGGCGCCGGCCACGCCCGCCGCCATGGCGCGTCCCACGCCGGCGACGGCGCCGCGGCCCCGTACGCGTACGAGGGCGGCGAGCAGGAGCACGCCGGCGACGGTCATGCCGGCGGTGTTGCCCAACGCCAGCCCGGCCACGACCCAGTCCCGCGGCAGCGTGAACACCAGGGCGAGGTCCGCCCCGATCACGACCAGCCATCCCAGGACGGTCGCCCCGGCCGAGTCGCGGCCCCGATGGCAGGCGAACAGCACCCGGCCCAGGTGCGCGACGAAGCCGTACCCGATCAGGCCGGGCGCGAAGGCGAGCACGGCGCGGGCCAGGACCGCCGGCACCGCGTCGTGGTCGAGGAAGGTCGCGGCCGGTACGGCGATCGCCGCCAGCCCGGCGGCTCCGGCGCAGGACACGAGCACGATCGCCCGGGTGGTCGAGGCGGTGATCCGGTCGAACTCCCCGGTCTCGCCCACGCCGGCACGCGCCGACAGCATCGGGAACGCGCTGGTCGCGATCGGCACGGCGAGGACCGCCCACGGCAACAGGAAGAGCGCCCAGGCGTACTGGTAGTCGGCGAGCGCGCCGCGGGTGCCCCGGCCGCTCAGCATCACCACGGCCACGGCGGACAGTTGCTGCGCGGCGACCGTGGCCAGGCCGGCGATGGCCAGCCGCCGCACGCGTCCGGCCGTGTCCGGCGGGAAGCGCAGCGTCGGACGTAGCCGCAACCGCAGCCGTACGGCGGCCACTCCCGCGGTCGCGAGCAGGACGAGGACGCCGACGGTGGTGCCGGCCGAGAGCATCAGCTCGGCCGATCGCGGCAGCCGCGCGAGATCGTCCTGGCGGCCATGGCCCAGCGGCACGTACGCGAGGTAGGCGCCGATCACGACGAGGCTCGACATGAGCGGGGCCAGCGCCGGCCCGATGAAGCGCCGGTGCGCCTGCAGGACGCCGTACAGGACGACGGCGAAGCCGTACAGCGCGATCTGCGGCGCGAAGACGACCAGCATGTGCGTGCCCACCGTCACGACATCGGCGCGGGAACACTGGTCCAGGCCCCCGCGCACCATCGTGTTCATGATCGGCCGGGCGAGCAGCATGCCGAGCAGCGACAGCGGCACCAGGCCGATGGCCATCCAGGTGAGCAGCGCCGAGGTGGTACGGCGTACGTGCTCGTGGTCGCCGCGCTCGACCGGACCGGCCAGGACGGGCACGACCATGCCGGCCAGCGCGCCGCCCGCGACGATCTCAAAAACGATGTTCGGGACCTGGTTCGCGGTGTAGTACGCCTGGCCGAGGCACGACGTCCTGACCGTCTGGGAGAACACGACGATCCGCCCGAACCCGGCGAGCCGGGCAAGGATGGTGATGACGCCGATGAGTACGGCGGCTCCGGCGAGCTGCCGAGCGGTACGGCCGACCGCGGGCTCCTCCGTCACTTCCGCAGCCGTCACTCCGTGTCCGTCGGGCGCGCCTCCGGCACGACGGGACGGCGGCCGAGCTGGTCGATTCGCCGCAGCGCCGGCGTCGCCTGGATCACCTTGGTGAAGCTGACCACCTCGCTGGCGGCGTTCAGCGCCGCCACCCCGGCGAGCAGGCCGAGGCGTACGGGACGGGGCAGGCGGGCGGCGGAAAGGCCGAGCAGGGCGCCGAGCGCGTTCGCGCCGGCGTCGCCGAGCATCGCACGCTCGCCGAGGTCTTCGGGGAGCAGCGCGACCGCGGCACCGAGGGGAGCGGCGGCCACGGCGGAGCCGCTCAGCGTGCCGGGCAGCGCGGCGAGCGCGCCGACCTTGATCGCCCGGCCGGGCCGCAGGTCGAAGAGGTTGAGGAGGTTCGCGCTTCCCGCGATGAGCGCGCCGTTGATCAGCACGTCGGACGGGGTGCTCCGCCCCCTGGTACCCGCGAGGGCCGCCGCCACGAGGCCGGCCGCGCCGATGCCGAGGATCTTCACGGCGCCGGTGGTCACCTCGCCGTGGGCGAGGGCCGACAGGTGTCCCTTGAAGCCACGCGAGTCACCGGACCCGGCCAGGTCGTCGTACGCGCCGAGCGCACCGGCGGCACCCCCGGCGAAGACCGCGGCCACGCGCATGCGCGCCGGCACACCGGGGGCGACGGCCACGGCCGTCACCGCTCCCGCGACGAACGCCGGACCCTCCAGCAGCGTGACCGGCTCACCGCGGTGGTTGGTCCGCAGCCAGAGCTTCTCATCACGCGGCGGACGCCGGGTCAGCAGGGCGTACGCCGCCCGCGTCGTCACCGCACCGAGTACGGCCCCGGCCACTGCCTTACGCATCCTGCCCTCACTTCTTCTTCAACACCGTCGGAACGGGGGTCGGCATCGGGCCGTCCACGCCGCTTCCGACGCCATAGTCACCGGTCTTGCCCTGTGTGGCGTAGCCGAGCGCGAACACCGTCGTCAGGCGGCCGGTCGAGGCGTTCGCCGTGTCGACCGTCGAGACGTGGCCCTCGGCCTTGCTCTCGTCGCGGATCGCCTTGAGCATGCCGCCCTCGGAGGCCGCGTCGGCGTTGCCGATCGCGACGGTGCCGTTGGCGTAACCCGACAGGGCGAGGGGCAGTGCGACGAGCGCCTTGTTCTCGGCGTCGGCGTTCTTGTCCTTGCTCGCCGCGGCGGGCGCGATCACGATGGCGAGTGTCGCACGGGTCGCGGGCTGCCCGCTGTAGTTCAGGAAACCCGCCGTCTTGAACCCGGCGAGGACCTGCCCGGCGGCAGGATCCTCCGGCCCGACGCTGGACGCCTGCTGGGTGACGAGCACCGATGCCAGCTCCACCGCGGTGCGGTCGTAGGGCGAGTCGTCCGAGCCGAACTCGACGGTGGTGGGCCGGAGCTGGTCGGTCAGCTCGTTGAGCGTGGTCAGCTGGTTCTCGTCCAGGTACTTGTCCTGGAGGGCGACGTATCCGCTGATCCGGGCGCCGGCCTTGCTGACGACGTCGGCCATCTTGGCGCGCATCTGGTCATCGGCGCCGGGCGCCTCGATGAAGACGACGCTCTCGCCCTTGAGCCGTCCCTCGACGACCTGGGGGGTGACGCCGTCCACGACCTGACCGTCGTAGTTGTTCAGCTGGTCGGTGAGGCGGGTCTGATCCCGCCATCTCTGGTTGTCCTTCTCGAGCTGGCTCGACCGGTCCTTCAGCTGGTCGACGAGTGGACCTCGCAGTGCCGAGGCGCCGACCACGAGGCCGAGCGCCAGGGCCAGGAAGACCGCGATGATGGAGACGATGTGGTATCGGAAATCGATCACGTGAACAATCCGGTGAGCCAGTAGACGAACTGATGCCACTTGTCGGCGACAAGTGGTGCGAACGCGTCACCGGCGGGCGAGGAGACAATGGCGACGATCATGGCGACGAGTGTGGCCGCCACCAGTAGCAGGAGCGAGGATCCCTTGATCCGGCTCCGGTAGAGCCGGCTCACTCCCTTGGCGTCGACGAGCTTACTGCCGACCCGCAGCCGGGTGAGGAACGTGCTGGACATTCCCGCACGCCCCTTGTCGAGGAACTCCACCAGCGTCGCGTGCGTACCGACCGCGACGATGAGGTCGGCGCCCTTGTCGTCGGCGAGCAGCATCGCGATGTCCTCGCTGGTGCCCGCCGCCGGAAAGACCACGGCGTGCTGGTCGAGGTCGTGCACCCGTTTGAGACCGGGTGCGCGGCCGTCGCGGTAGGCGTGCACGATCAGCTCGGCGCCGCAGGTCAGCGCCTCGTCCGAGACGGAGTCCATGTCCCCGACGATCATGTCCGGGCGGTAGCCCGCCTCGATCAGGGCGTCGGCGCCGCCGTCGACGCCGATCAGCACCGGGCGGTATTCGCGAATGTAGGGCCGCAGGGTCGCGATGTCCTCGCGGTAGTGGTAGCCGCGTACGACGATGAGGGCGTGCCGGCCGTCCAGGTCGGTCGTGACGTCCGGCACGCCGACGCCGTCGAACAGCAGGTCACGCTCGCGCTTGAGGAACTCCATCGTGTTGGCGGCGAACGCCTCGAGCTGGGCGGGAAGCTCCGCCCTCGCCTCGATCATCGCCGCCTCGACCGTTTCCTCGGTCTGCCGGATGCCCTTGGCCACGACCTGGTCGTCGGCGAGCAAAGCCGCCCCGTCGACGCGTACGAGGTCGCCCTCGTGCACCTTGGTGAAGATGTCCGGTCCGACGTCGTCGATCAGCGGGATGCCCGCCTCGACCAGGATCTGGGGGCCGAGGTTGGGATAGCGGCCCGAGGTGCTGCGCGCGACGTTGATCACCGCCGCGACGTTGCAGGCGGCGAGCGCCTCGGCGCTGACACGGTCGAGGTCGACGTGGTCGATGATGGCGATGTCGCCGGGCTCGAGGCGCTTGGTGAGCTTTTTGGTCTTGCCGTCGAGACGGGCGACGCCGGCGGCCCCGGCCACGCCGTCCCCGCGCTCGCGGCGCAGCCCTCGAAACCGCGGCACACGCAGGCGCGCGGTGGTTTTCAACCTCGGGGAGACGTCATTCATCGTGGTGCCATCCTGCCAGAGCGCGGACGGTGACACTTGTAACGACGACCGTAAAGGCGAGTTCGTTCTTATCTCATCGTTCGGCGGCCGCGATGGAGAGGAGCTCCTCGGCGTGGGCGCGGCCCAGCTCGGAGTCCTCCAGGCCTGCGAGCATACGTGACAGCTCGCGTACGCGGCCGGCGGCGTCGAGCGCGGTCACCCCACTGCGGACGACCCGGCCGTCGTTGGACTTCTCCACCACGAGGTGCTGGTCCGCGAACGCGGCGACCTGCGGCAGGTGTGTCACGACGATCACCTGCGCGGACTTGGCGAGCCGCGCCAGCCGCCGCCCGACCTCCACGGCGGCCTTGCCGCCGACTCCGGCGTCGACCTCGTCGAAGACGAAGGTCGGCACCGGGTCCGCCCCCGCGAAGACCACCTCGATCGCCAGCATGACGCGGGACAGCTCGCCGCCCGAGGCGCCCTTGTGCAGCGGCAGCGGCGGCGCGCCCGGGTGGGAGGCGAGCCGCAGCTCGACCTCGTCCACGCCGTGCGGACCGAAATCCTCCAGCTGGGTCACCGCGACGACCACCCGCGCATGGGGCATGGCCAGCGCGGCCAGCTCCTCGGTGATGGCCTCGGAGAGCCGCTCCGCGGCCTCGGTGCGTACTTTGGTGAGCTCCGTCGACAGCTCGGTCAGCTGCCGGGTCAGGTCGTCGTGCTCGGCCCGCAGCTCCTCGATGCGATCGTCGTCGGAGTCGAGCTCGGCGAGGCGTGCGGCGGAGTGCTCGGCCCACTGGAGCACGGCGGCGACGTCCGCGCCGTACTTGCGGATCAGCCCGCTGAGGGCGGACTGACGGTCCTGGACGCTGGCCAGCAGCGCCGGGTCGGACTCGATCGCCTCGGCGTAGCCGGCGAGCTCGGCCGCGACGTCGGAGACGAGGTAGACCGCCTCGGACAGCCGGTCGGCCTGCGCCGCCAGCGCCTCGTCGTGGGCACGTACGGCCTCGAGTGCGTGTCGCGCCTCGCTGAGCAGACTGATCACGTCGGTGGCGCCGGTCGTGGCCGTCGGGTCACCCTGCAGGGCCTCGTGCGCGGTGGTCGCGGCCGTACGCAGGGCGTCGGCGTGCGCGAGCCGCTGCTCGTCGGCCGCGAGCCGCTCGTCCTCGCCCGGCTTGGGGTCGATCTTCTCGATCTCCTCCAGGCCGAAGCGGAGCAGATCGGCCTCCTGGGCACGCTCCCGCGCCTGGGTGGTCAGCTCCTCCAGACGCTGGGTGACGTCGCGGTGCCTCCGGTAGGCGCCGATGTAGCCGCGCAGCGGCTTGGCGACCTTGTCCCCGGCGAACCGGTCCAGCGCGGCGCGCTGCCGTCCGGCCTGCAACAGCCGCTGCTGGTCGGACTGGCCGTGCACGGCGACGAGGTCGTCGGCGATGTTGATGAGCATCGCCACGGGAACCTGGCGGCCGCCGAGATGGGCCCTGCTGCGCCCCTCGGAGGAGATCGACCGGGTGACGATCAACGCGCCTTCGTCGAGCTCGCCACCGGCCTCCTCGACGCGCGCGGAGACCTTGCCGTCCTGCTGGACGATGATGCGCCCTTCGACATTGGCCCGATCGGCGCCCGGCCGTACGCGCTGCGGGTCGGCACGTCCCCCGAACAGCAGCCCGAGGCTCGTGACGACCATGGTCTTTCCGGCGCCGGTCTCACCGGTCACCACGTTGAAGCCGGGGGACAGCTCGAGAACGGCTTCCTCGATCACCCCGAGGTTTTGGATCCGCACTTCCTCGACCATGGGCCGCACCCCGAACCCCTCCCGTCGCACGGCACAACCGGCGCGCCCGAGGCTACCCCGTCATAGTGACGTATCGCGGTCGGATCGCCGGCTGAGGCGAACATTTGTTCGGCTCAGCGTATGTGCACAGGAGACGTATCGCAGCTCTGCAGCAACACAAGATCGGACCAGTTTCACTTTACGGGCTTGGCCGGGGCTTGGTGTCCGGTATGGCCGGGAGCACGGGAGATCATCGGACTTGGGGGCTCGGAGCTGCGGGAACGGAGGGTCGCGGTGTGCGGGGGTGCCGGCCGATCGCGGCTGGAGGGCTCGGGCTGGGGGCGTCGCACACACGGCACTGGAAACGCCGCGGACCGGCCGTCCATGGTGGCGGGCGCGGCATGGGGCGGCGTAGTACCGCCAGAGCGCCGGACGACGATGGGCCGCTCAGATCCGCAACGCGATGCGGAGGCTTACGGACGTCGGCCACCGAAGGCAGGGGTTGCCGCTATCGGGCATCGGGTAGTCCGTGCCCTTCGGGCAGGGCTGCCTCGCGGGTTGATCCGGGGTCGGTCCGGGTGGGCCATGGACCTCTTCGAACAGGTGGTGGCGCTCGCCTGATCGCCACTCGTCGTGCGTTCCTCAGCGAACGGCCGGGTGCCTTCACCCGCGACGTGGCGGTACAGACCCAGGCGGAACTCCTCGATCAGGTCGAGTCGCATGAGCGACCGCCACAGGCCGACGCCGCCCCAGACCACGTGGTCGGGAAGCCACGCCGGAAGGTCTCGTCCTCGCTGTCCCCGGCATCGAGCTCCCGCTCGTCGACCACTCACCACCGCGCTCCTGTGCACTCCGGAGACAGGCCGGTCTCATGGGCGGCGCGGCCGTGCCGACCCCGGGGTGCGAGCCGACGCCGGCACGGACGGACCGGCCGGGGCGGGACACCCTCGCCATTACCGGCACGCCGCCGGCCCCGAGCGCCGTGTCAGTCGCGGACGCGGCCGCGCCAGCCGGCGACGGGGAGGCCGAACTTGGTGACCAGGCGGTCGGTGAACGGGGTCTGGTGCAGGCGCGCGAGGCGTACCGGAAGCGCACCGCGGCGTACCTCGACCCGTCCTCCGGGCGGTACCTCGATCTGCCGGCGGCCGTCGCACCACAGCACCCCGCCCGAGGTCGCGGGGAGCAGCTCCAGCGCCACAACCGAATGCGGCGAGACCACCAGCGGCCGGGCGAACAGCGCGTGGGCGCTGATGGGCACGACCAGGAGCGCCTCGACCTCGGGCCACACGACCGGGCCGCCGGCCGAGAAGGCGTACGCCGTCGAACCCGTCGGAGTGGCGCACACCACACCGTCACAGCCCCACCGTGACAGCGGGCGGCCGTCGATCTCGGCGACGAGCTCCAGGATCCGCTGCCGGGACGCCTTCTCGACGCTCGCCTCGTTGAGCGCCCAGCCGGTCGCGGTGACGCCGCCGTTGTGGCGGACGACGACGTCGACGGTCATGCGTTCTTCGACGTCGTACGCACGGGAGGCGACCTTGTCGACGGTGGCCGCGAGGTCCGCCCTCTCGGCCTCGGCCAGGAAGCCCACGTGCCCGAGGTTGACGCCGAGCAGCGGCGTTCCGCACGTGCGGGCGAGCTCGGCGGCGCGCAGCAGCGTGCCGTCGCCACCCAGGACGATCACCATCTCCGCGCCCTCGGCGGCGGTGTCGGAGGCCGGTGTCACGTCGACGCCGGCGCAGTGGAGATCCTCGGCCTCGCTGTCGAGCACCCGCGCGGAGATGCCCGCCTCGCCCAGGCGGCTCAGTACGAGCTGGGCACTGCGGACGGCGCCGGGCCGCCCGGTGTGCGTCACGATGAGGACGGATCTCTTCTCGGTCATGTGTCCTCCTGCGTCGGCGAAGTGACCAGGGAACTGTGCTTGCCGACTCCCTCGCTTCGCTCCGTCATGTGGGCCCCTCCGCCACGGCCTTGTCCAGATCGGCTTCGGCGAGCGGCGGCGAACCGGCCCGCAGCCAAAGGAAGTACTCGACGTTGCCCGACGGGCCGGGCAGCGGGCTGGCCGTCACTCCGCGCACGCCCAGGCCCAGCGTCACGGCGTGGTCCGCCACCTCGCGTACGGCGGCGGCGCGCAACGCCGGGTCGCGGACGACCCCGCCCGCCCCGACACGGTCCTTGCCCACCTCGAACTGGGGCTTGACCATCATCACGTAGTCGGCGCCGGCGGCCACGCAGCGCTGGATCGGGGCGAGCACGAGCCGCAGCGAGATGAACGAGAGGTCCGCGACGACGAGCGTCGGCGGCTCGCCCACGTGCTCGGGCGTCAGCTCGCGGATGTTGACGCGTTCGACCACGGTCACCCGGTCGTCCGTACGCAGCGACCAGGCGATCTGGCCGTATCCGACGTCCACCGCGACGACGTGCGCGGCGCCCGCCCGCAGGAGCACGTCGGTGAAACCGCCCGTGGAGGCGCCGGCGTCGAGGCACCGGCGGCCGGACGGGTCGAGGTCGGCGAAGGCGGCGAGCGCCCCGGCGAGCTTGTGCCCGCCACGCGAGACGTAGTCCGGTCCGGTCTCGGCGGTCCGGACCACGATCGGCGCGGAGGTCTCGACCTGCGTGGCGGCCTTCGTGGCGGTCTGGCCGCCGACCTTGACGCGCCCCGCGCCGACCAGCTCGACGGCCTGCTCACGAGAGCGAGCCAGTCCGCGCCGGACGAGTTCGCTGTCGAGGCGCCGGCGAGCGCTCATGGACCAGCCTCTCGTACCCGGCACGTGGCCGCGAGAGACCGCCCACAGGCCGGACGGCTCCGCGCGAAGGCGCGGCACGCGTCAGCGCTCTCGCTCACGCCTGCTCACCGTCGATACCCGACAGAGCGTCCTGTAGCCGGCGGTGGACATCCTGGAAGATCTCCGGGTGGGCGGCGGTCTTCGCGCCCTCCAACTCGCCGAGGCGGGCCATCGCGGCATCGACCCGCTCATCACCCGTGGTCTCACCCTCGGTGCCGTTCACGTGGTTCCTCTCCCATGATCGTCGCCGTGATCGCGACGGCCGGTCGACCCCGGCTCAAGAAGAACGCTACCGTCCGTTGGTGACAACGGTGTCGAGGACGATGACTGGGGGAACGGACCTGACGATGGCCAGCCAGGAGGAAGCACGTGCGGCGTTGGAGCGCATCGCCACCCGGCTCACGGATGTGGACCCCGATGAGCTCGCCAAGCACGTCGTCGAACGCACCATCAGCTGCCGTGTGCCGGATCTGGATCTCGTCTTCGTGACACGCATCCACCCGGGTGGACTGGATGAGTTCCAGGTGGCCGAGAGCGTGAACGGCGCTCAGGTACGCCTCACCGTGAACAGCGACGATCTGGTGGCGCTCGCCGACGACGAGCTCGGGGTGGCCAAGGCCTGGGCCACCGGCCGGCTCAAGATCGAGGCCAGCCTCGGAGACCTGCTGAGGCTGCGCAGGATCCTCTGAACGCGTTCGCTCAGAGCCCCAGCGCGGCCAGGGCCCGCGCACCGCGCTCGGCGTCGCCCGACTCCCACACCGCCGTGCACAGTGCTCGCAGCCCGTCGACCGGGTCGCCGCCGCCGGAGATCTCCAGGCTCGCCGAGACCGTCCAGCCGCCGCACGCATAGGCGTCCCCGTCGCGGCGTACGTCCGGATGGGACGTGAGGAGCCCGTTGAGGTCCTTGGAGACGTAGGTGGGCCGGTGTCGCGGAGGGGCGCCGAGGAGCGTACGCGCGTCGGTCACGCCGGTGAGGACCAGCAGGCTGTCGGCACCGCCGTTATAGGCGCCCTCGATGTCGGTGTCGAGCCGGTCCCCGACGATCAGCGGGCGTTCGGCACCGGTACGCAGGATGGTCTCGCGGTGCAGCGGCAGCTCGGGCTTGCCGGTGACGATCGGATCGACCTTGGTGGCCGTACGGATCACCTGGACGAGCGCCCCGTTGCCCGGCTTTATCGTGCCGCCTCTACCGGGGATGGTCGTGTCGCCGTTGGACGCGACGAAGATCGCTCCTGCCGTCACGGCCTGGCAGCCCTCGGACATCAGGTCGTACGACAGGCCGGGTGAGAACCCCTGGACGACGGCGGCGGGCCCCTCCGACGCCTGTGACACCGGTCGCAGCCCGGCGGCGCGCAGCGCCTGGCGCAGTCCCATACCGCCGACGACCAGAACCTTGGCGCCCGCGGGCAGCCGCTCGGCCAGGAGCCGCGCCGCCGCCTGCGCGGAGGTCACGACGTCCTCGGCGGTGGCGGGCACACCCACCTCCGACAGCAACGCGGCCGTGGCGCTGGGTGTACGGGAGGCATTGTTGGTCGCGAACGCCAGGCGCATCCCGCTCGCCCGCGCCTTGGCCAGTGCCCCCGCCGCGCCGGGGACCGGGTCGTGACCGACGTAGATCACCCCGTCGAGGTCGAGCACGCCGACGTCGTACGCCTCGGCCGGTGGACGGTCGATCCCCCGCATCGTCACCCTTTCCGTGCTCGCGCGTGCCGCAGGGCGGTCGCGTAGTGCTTGTTGTCCGGGCGCATGGCACAGGCCAGCGCCAGGTGTTCGACGGCTTCGGCGACCTGACCGGTACGCGTCAGGGCCAGGCCCAGGCCGAACAGGGCGTAATCCTCCGCCGGGTCGGCCTCGACGATCATACGGAAGTTCTCGGCCGCCTCGGCGTACCTCTTCGCACCGTACTGCGCGCGGGCCAGCGCCTCCCGTACGCTCCGTGAGGTGGGCTCCGCCGCTGCGGCATGCTCCAAAAGCTGGATCGCGGCCGCCGGGCTACCGCTCTCCAGGAGGTTCAGCCCCCGCTGATACCAGTCGTAGACCTCGCCGCCCGGCATGCCCGGGGAATCCTGGCCGTGGTCCGGACCTTGAACCATTTGTGGCCTCCGTTCGCCGACTCCACTTGAGCCCTAACACGATTCCGGTACCTAACATGCCCGACGTGACCATTCAGCCCGGCCTCTCACTCGAGCCGTTCCGCGCCGTACGCTACGCACCGTCGAAGGTGACCTCGCTGGCGGCCGTGACGTCCCCTCCGTACGACCTGATCGACGAGGAGGCCCTCAGCCAGTTCATGTCGGACGAACCCCACAACATCGTCCGATTGATCCTGCCCCAGCAGGACTACGGGGATGCCGCGGAAACGCTGCGTTCGTGGATCGCCTCGGGGATCTTGACGGTCGACCCCGAACCGGCGCTGTACGTCTATGAGGAGTCCGGGGACGGGATCTTGCAGCGCGGTCTGATCGGCGCACTCGGCGTACACGGCCCGGAGTCCCGCGTGATCCTCCCGCACGAACACGTCTACCCGGGCCCGATCCGGGACCGGCTCGCCCTGATGAGCGCCACCGAGGCGAACCTCGAGCCGATCTTCCTGCTGTACGAGGGCGGCAGCACGTCGGCCGCGAGCCGCCTGGTGGACGAGGTGGCGTCGTCCGCTCCGCCGTTGCTGGAGACCCGCACGATCGACGACGTACGGCACCGGCTGTGGGCGGTCCGCGATCCTGCCGCACTCGCCGCGGTCGCCGCCGACCTGCGGGAACGCCAGGCGCTCATCGCCGACGGACACCACCGTTATGCGACGTACCAGGCGCTCCGGGATCGTTACGAGGGCCCGGGGCCGTGGGACTACGGGCTGGCGCTGCTCGTCGACTCTCACGCCTATCCCCCACGCCTCGGCGCGATCCATCGCGTGATCCCGGGCCTGGACGTGTCCGACGCCGCGCGGCGCGCCTCGGCGGCGTTCTCGGTCTCGGAGCTTGGTACGGATCTGGCCGCGGCCCTGGACCGCCTCTCCTCTCATGACGGGACCGCTTTCCTGCTGGGCGGATCGGCCGGGTTGTTCTTGCTCACGGACCCCGATCCGGAACAACTCGCCGAGGCGATGCCGGACGAGGCGTCCGAGCGGTGGTGCGGTCTGGACACGGCCGTGCTGCATCGGCTGCTGATCCCCCGGCTGTGGGGGATCGAGGACGACGAGTCGAACGTGCGCATCGTCCATCACGACGCCGCCCGTGCCCTGGAGAAGGCCCGCCGCCGCGACGGAACCGCGGTGATCCTCAACCCGCTGAAGGTGCCGGACGTCCTGGCCGTAGCAGCGGGCGGCGAGAAGGTCCCCCGCAAGTCGACGTCCTTCGGTCCCAAGCCGCGCACGGGCCTGGTCCTGCGCACCTTCGCCGCCGAGCGAGACTGACCAGCCGACGCCCACCCCGGACCTCTGCCCGCGCACGGGTTCGGTCTTGCGTGCATTCGCCGCCGGCGGGACTTGCCTGCCTTCCTGCACCAACGCACGGGCCTGGCCCTGCGCACCCCCGCTGCCGAGAGAGCCGGACCTGCCATCACGCACCCGAACCCCTGCCCGCGCACGGGTTCGGTCTGCGTGCATTCGCCGCCCTCGGGACTTGCCTGCTGTCGCCTACTCGAACCCCGGGCCACGCACAGGTACGTTCCTGCGCCATTCGCCGCCAGACGGAACTCACCTGCGGCCGCCCACCCGAATCCCCGGGCCACACACAGGTACGGACCTGCGCCGTTCCTGGCCGCGGGGACCCGCGACGTCTTCCGTGCGCACTGCCGGTGCACGACGTGACCTGGGCCCGTGGCCGGCCGCCCGGCGGGACTCGCCTGCGGCCGCTTGGCCAAACGCCTGTGCGGCCGCCCACCCGAATCCCCGGGCCACACACAGGTACGGACCTGCGCCGTTCCTGGCCGCGGGGACCCACGACGTCTTCCGCGCGCACTGCCGGTGCACGACGCGACCTGGGCCCGTGGCCGGCCGCCCGACGGGACTCGCCAGCGGCCGCTTGGCCAAACGCCTGCGCGCGGCCTGGAGCCAGGTGTGCCGCCGGCATGTTCGCCTCATCAACGATGAGGGACGCACGGGGGGATGCGTGCAGCACGCGGGATGCGGGACGCACGGGGGATGCGTGCAGCACGCGAGGTCGGCCTTGCACGGATACGGACGCAGGTCGGAGGGCGCGCGGCAGCCACGAGGCGGGCAGCGGGCAGCTGATCAGCCGCCGGACAGCTCTCGTGACCGACTACACGACCGCCTCGCAGTGCCCGGCCATGTGGCTCTTACGTCGCCGGCAGATCTGGTGCCCAGTTCGGCGCCTGAGTGACGTGACCGCAGGAAAAGCTTGGGCGCAATCCTCTTGCGGCCCGACTCCCGGAACATCCGCCATACAGGTGGGCAGGTAGGACGCGCGTGACAACCGTGAGCGGGTGTTGCTGGCGGCCAGGCCGCCCAGCCGATCTCGAGCGAGACCGGCCTCTCAACGGCCCAACGACGCCAAAGCCCGCGTCTCCTGAGGCCACCGCCACCGCCTCTTAGGAAGGCCGCTTCCCAGGGAAGCGCCCATGGGAAGCGGAGGCGATCAGTGACCGCGCCGACATCAGGGCCTGCCTCGAAGTCCCGCCGTCCCACTGCGCGACGCCCAGATGACGCCTCGCCGCATTGTCGTCGCCCCGCCCTCCGACTGCGCGACGCCCAGGCGGCGCCTCGCCGCATTGTCGTCATCCCGCCGTCCCACCGCGCGACGCCCAGACGACGCGCCGCATTGTCGTTGGTCGTCGGCCGACGCCAGGCCGACTCCCTCCTCCGCCTTGCGACGCGCCGCCCCGGACACCGCTCCCTACGGACGCGGACTTCGGATGAGGCCCTGGTCGAACCCGCGTCCACCCGTGGCAGCCGCATTCAGTCGTCGCAGCAGCGGCTCCAGGCGGTGATGCTCCCCTGTGCGTGTCAAGGCATGGCGTCCTCCTTTTGGGCCGGCTCTCTCGGGGCCGGGTGGAGGCGCAGGACGGCGCTGGCGGCCTCGACCTCGTACAGGCCCCGTGGGCCCGTCGGGCCCCTCCAGAAGCGGTGGCGTAGTGCCCCCCGTACCTCGATCAGGTCGCCGTGGGACCAGGTGCGGACGCCGGCCTGGATCGTGGGGTCGTAGCTCACGCAGCGGATCGTGTCGATGCCGTCCTGGGGGGATCTCGCGTCGCGGTGTTCGACGATGAGGCGCCAGACCGCCACCTGGTCGTTGCCCGATAACGCCCGCCACTCCGGCTCCCCTGAGAGCCTTCCGACCAGGACGATCTCGTTGACGTGCTCCATCGCCGTCTCCTCTCATGATCGACCGCCGTCTGCCAGGCCACGGCGTTGTACCTACGATGGAGGATCGTCAACGACCGCATAAGGCCCCGCGCGCAGCTGTGGATAACATCGGAGTCAGGTATGGAGAAAATCACTGACCTGGGCAACGACGTCTTTGAGATCGACACGCGGATGGCCGGATATGAGGGCATAACGGCGGGTTATCTCATTCGTTCTGAGCGGCCGTGCCTGGTCGAGACCGGGGCGGGGAACTCGGCGTCGGTCGTACGGGATGCGCTGGAGGCCGCGGGCATCGGTCCGGCCGATCTCGCGACCGTCGTCGTCACGCATATTCATCTTGACCACGCGGGCGGGGTCGGGGACATCTCGGAGATGTTCCCCAACGCCGAAATCGTCGTGCACGAAAAGGGCGCCCGGCATCTCGCCGACCCGAGCCGGCTGATGCGGAGTGCGCGCATGGTCTGGGGTTCGGCGCTGGATTCTCTGTTCGGCGATCTCAAACCCACTGAAGCCTCGCGCATTCGTGCGGTCGAGGACGTCGGCGTCGTCGACCTCGGCGGCGGGCGTCGCCTCGAAAGCCACCACTCCCCCGGCCACGCCAGTCACCACGTCGGGTTGCTCGACTCTCTCACCGGGGACCTGTACGTCGGCGACGCGGCAGGCGTCTACATCCCCGAGACCGCAGACCTGCGGCCGGCCACCCCGCCGCCGGATTTCGACCTGGACAGCGCGCTGGCATCCCTGGAAAGGTTCCGGTCGCTGCAGCCGTCGCGCCTGCTCTTCAGTCACTACGGGCCCGTCGAACCGGTGGCCGAGACACTCGACCGGGCCGCCGAGGAACTGCGGCTCTGGGTCGAGCTGGTGACCGAGGCGTACGACCAGCGACTCGATCTCGACCACGCCGTGGCCATGGTCAAAGAGCGGATCGACGAGCGCTACAAGGCGCTCGCCCCCGAGGCCGATCCTGCCGTCGCCGAAAAGGTCGAGGTCATCTCGGCGACCCGCAACAACGTAGCCGGGATCATGCACGCCTTGGAGAAGGATTCCCGCAAATCCTGAGGCGCAACCAGCGGTGCATTCAATGCACGTGCAGATGCGCGAGGCACTACTCCAATGCGGACACCACTGGCAATAAATTCTGACCATCTACTTCGCTAGGCGTGTCAGGATTCATGACCAGTAATGAAACGTACTCGAACGTTCTCGCGACCGTTCAGTGAGCACCGGTCTCGCACGCGGTCAGGCCGTACGCCGGACGGGCCAGGCGCGTGCCGATGACCTGTGCGGACGTGGCCATGCACGGCAAACTGAGCATGAACGGCCTCCTCGGACACATCGATCCGTAAAGCGGCGGCCTTGACGTGCGGGCGGGTTCTCGTTCGGCGAGTGGACGCTCCAGGGGACCCGCAGAAGCAGATCCTCGAAAACAGCACGCCTCCGGATGTCGAGAAGGCGACGCCGGCTCCGTCCCAGGGACATCAGCGGCCACGACGGGCCGCGCGACGAACGGGAGAACCACCATGACGATTCAGCGGATGGACCACGTGAGCGTCGTCGTCGACGACCTTGAGGCTGCCATCGCTTTCTTCGTCGAACTCGGTATGGAGCTGGAGGGCCAGGCGCAGATCGAGGGACCTTCGGTGGACCGTCTCAACGCCCTCGACGGCGTCCGGGCCGCCATCGCGATGGTGCGGACACCGGACGGCCACGGCCGGCTTGAGCTGACGAAGTTCCACGCCCCGGCGGCGGTCAGCGCTGAGCCGAAGAACGCGCTGGGGAACACGCTGGGCCTGCGTAGCGTCATGTTCGCCGTCGACGACATCGACGCCACCGTCGCCCGCCTGCGAGCCCACGGCGCGGAACTCGTCGGAGAGCTGGCGCAGTACGAGGACAGCTACCGGCTCTGCTACCTCCGCGGCCCCGAGGGCATCATCGTCGCCCTGGCCGAACAGCTCGGCTGACGGAGCCGTCGGCCGAGCAGCCCGGCCACGGCTCCGTCTCCGCCGACCTGCGACCGATGCGACCGAGCCGCGACCGACCAAGAAGACGACAATGGGAGGGATGACCGTGCAACCGAACGAGATCACCGATGTTCTGAACCGGCCGAACAGCCAGGAACTGCTGGCCCGCGACCTGACCCGCCTGGCCTACGTCGCCAAGGACGGCACACCGCGCAACGTCCCGATCGGGTTCACCTGGAACGGCTCGGAGATCGTCATGTGCACGTCGACGAACGCTCCGAAGCTCCCGGCCCTGCGCGAGAACCCGACGGTCGCCCTGACGATCGACACCGAGGTGCACCCGCCCAAGATCCTGCTCATCCGCGGCCAGGCCGAGCTGGACGCCGTCGACGGCATCCCCGACGAGTACCTCCAGATGAACGGCTCCTACCAGATGACGCCCGAGCAACGGGTCGGCTGGGAGGCGGAGGTGCGTTCGCTCTACGACGGCATGGTCCGGATCGTCGTGACCCCGACATGGGCGAAGCTGATCGACTTCGAGACGACGCTGCCGAGCGCGGTCGAGGAGCTGGTCCGGCAGCGGAATGAGCGTCAGCGTGCCTGAACGGCGGTGCCGCGTGGATCCGCCCCGCCCTTCGACCGGGCCGCGGACAAGGCTCCAGGCCGCACCGGGTTCCGGTCGAGAAGCGGCGCCGCCGGCCCCCCACCGCGTCTCGGACCTGAGGCGGCTCCGCCGCGGAGTGCGTAGTGTCATCGAAGTCCGCCGGGAAAAAGTCCCGATGGGATGTCGAGAACCCGCCCGCGGCTCCGTCCCCGCAGTGAACACGGCCACCTGGGCCGTACCGCGCCAAGGAGAACATGATGGCCAAGTACCTGCTGCTCAAGCACTACCGAGGCGCGCCGGCATCGGTCAACGACGTGCCGATGGACCAGTGGACGCCCGAGGAGGTCTCGGCCCACGTCCAGTACATGCGGGACTTCGCCGCCCGGCTCGAGGACACCGGCGAGTTCGTCGACACTCAGGCGCTCTCCCCGGAAGGCACGTTCGTCCGCTACGACGGCGAGGGGCGGCCGCCGGTCACCGACGGCCCGTTCGCGGAGACCAAGGACGTGATCGCCGGCTGGATGGTGATCGACGTCGAGACCTACGAGCGGGCGCTCGAGCTGGCCGGTGAGTTGTCGGCGGCTCCGGGCGCGGGCGGGAAACCGATCCACGAGTGGCTCGAGGTCCGCCCGTTCCTGGGCGCGCATTCGACGTGCGTCACGGAGTGACGCATGGTGGATGAGTCCCTGCTGCGGGCCCTCACCCCCACAGTGATCGGCGTCCTCGGCCGCCGCGGAGCCGACTTCGCGGCGGCCGAGGACGCCGTGCAGGACGCCCTGGTCGAGGCCGTACGCGTGTGGCCGGACGACCCTCCGCGCGACCCCACGGGCTGGCTGGTCACCGTGGCCTGGCGAAAGTTCCTCGACGCCGCACGCGCCGACACCTCCCGCAAGCACCGCGAGGTACGCCTCGAGGTCGAACCCACGCCCGGCCCGGCCGAGGTCGTGGACGACACGCTCCAGCTGTACTTCCTGTGCGCGCACCCGTCCCTGACACCGGCGTCGGCCGCCGCACTCACGCTGCGCGCGGTCGGCGGCCTGACCACGCGTCAGATCGCGCAGGCCTACCTCGTGCCGGAGGCGACCATGGCCCAGCGGATCAGCAGGGCCAAGCGGACCGTCTCGGGTATCCGGTTCGACCAGCGCGGTGACGTCGCGACGGTGCTGCGCGTGCTCTACCTGGTCTTCAACGAGGGCTACTCCGGCGACGTCGACCTCGCCGCCGAGGCGATCCGGCTCACGCGCCAGCTGGCGGCCAGGACCAGCCATGAGGAGGTCGCGGGCCTGCTCGCGCTCATGCTGCTCCACCACGCACGGCGCCCGGCACGTACCGGCGCCGACGGCAGGCTCGTGCCTCTGGCCGAGCAGGACCGCAGCCTGTGGAACACCCACCTGATCGCCGAGGGCGTCGACATCCTCCAGGCGGCCCTCGCCCGCGATCGCCTGGGCGAGTACCAGGCCCAGGCCGCCATCGCCGCGCTCCACGCCGACGCCCGTACGGCCGCGGAGACCGACTGGGTGCAGATCGTCGAGTGGTACGACGAACTGGTACGCCTCACCGGCAACCCGGTGGCACGCCTCAACCGGGTCGTCGCGGTCGGCGAGGCCGACGGACCGCGAGCCGGCCTGGCGGCCCTGGCGGGGCTCGACCCCGCCCTGCCCCGCCACGCCGCCGTCGCGGCGTACCTGCACGAGCGTGACGGGGACCCCGTGACCGCCGCACGGCTCTACGCCGAAGCCGCCCGATCGGCGCCCAGCGTCCCCGAACGCGACCACCTCACGCGACAGGCCGCACGGCTCAACGCAAAGCTGCGCCGTTGAGCGGCGGGCGTTCACCGATCCGATGGAGACGTTCACCCTGCCGGCCGGACCGCGTCACTCGCGTACGAGATGCCGATGTCCCGTGGTACGGACGCCCACGCCGACGCGGCATCGGCCCTTAGTCGGCGGGCAGGCCCAGTGGGCCATTCGAAGTCGACCCGCTGCGCGTCGGCCGGTGTCCCGGGGACGGGTGTAGCGGGATCCGGCGCGTACCGGCCGGCTCACTGACCTTCGTCGTGTCGTGTACGGTCGCCCGCCGGCGTTCCGCGTACTCGATCAGTGCGGTGCCCCTGCTGCGGGCAGGCCGCTCGTATCCCGGCCGGTCGAGCCGCCTGTCCGCGGGACCGGCCGGGGAGCGCGGACGCTCAGTCCTCTTCGGGAACCTCGTCGTCTTCGTCGTCGATGATCTCGAGGCCCTCGATCTCGGCGTAACGCTCGGCGGCGTCGGTCTCGCCGTCCCGGTCCGCGGCGGCGGCGCGTGCGAACCAGTCGCCCGCCTCGTCCTCCCGGCCGGCCTCGGCCAGGGCGTCCGCGTACGCGTAGAAGAGGCGGGCCGACCATGGCCGCAGGCGTTCGTCCTTGAGTTCGGGAATCTGGAGTGCCAGGACGGCGGCACCGTGCTGCCCGAGGTCACGCCGGGCGCCCGACTCCACGATCCGCATCTCGATCGCCTCGGCCAGGGGCAGTCGCTTCGCCTCATCCGAGCGAGCCAGGTCGAGGGCGCGTTCCGGGCGGCCCAGGCCGCGTTCGGCGTCGGCCATGACGGCGAGGTACGCCGCCTCCTGACCGGTCAGCCTTCGCGCGGCACGCAGCTCGGAGAGCGCCACGGACCACAGGCCCGCGTGGTACGCGGCCAGGCCACACGCCTCGCGTACGACGCCCACGCGCGCGGCCAGCCGCCTGGCGGCCAACGTGTGCTGGTACGCGAGGTCGGTGTCGTCGTCGATCAGCCGGCCCGCCATCACGAGGTGGCGGGCGACGTCGGTGGCGAGGTCCTTGGGGAGTGTCTTGAGGTCGGACTTGGCGGCGCGGTCGAGCTCGTCGCCGGTCACATCCTCGGGGATGGGCGGGCCGGGCTCCCGCCTCGGCCGGGGTTCCGCGTCGGACCGGCCGCCGCGTTCGAACGGCTTGCGGCCGCGGTCGGACGGGCCACGGCCGTCACGCTCGCCGGGCTTCTTTCCGCCACGGTCGGGGAACCGGCGTCCGGCACTCTCAGAGGGCCGGCCGCCGTCTCTACGTCCGGCACCCTCAGAGGGCCGGCCACCGTCTCTACGTCCGCCACCCTCGGTCGGCCGACCAGTAGTGGGCCGACCGCCGTCCCTGCGTCCGCCGCGAGCATCGTCGCGTCGCTGAGACCCACCTCTGGGCCCCGCGCCCGTACGCTCAGAACCGCCGCCTTCACGGCGCGGAGGGCCACCCCTCTCCCCACCGGCGGGCCGGGCGCCCGAGTCTGACCCGTCACGCCCTCGGAACCCACCACCGGAGCCCGCGGGACGAGAACCTGAACCGGAACCCTCACGGCCCCGGAACCCACCACCCGAACCCGCAGGACGAGAACCAGATCCCGAACCCTCACGGCCCCGGAACCCACCACCCGAACCCGCAGGACGAGAACCAGAACCGGAACCCTCACGGCCCCGGAACCCACCACCCGAACCCGCAGGACGAGAACCAGATCCCGAACCCTCACGGCCCCGGAACCCACCACCCGAACCCGCAGGACGAGAACCAGAACCGGAACCCTCACGGCCCCGGAACCCACCACCACCGCGGCGTTCGGCGCCGTCGCGCTGGGGGGTGCCGCTTTCGGGGCGGTCCCGGCGCGGTCCTCGCGGGGCGGCGGAGTCGTTCCGCTCGTATCGGCCAGGTGTCCGGGGCGAGCGCCCCTCCTGGCCCTTGCCTTCGGAGCCCTTGCCCTCGAAGCGGCGTCCGCCCGAGCCCGGTGTGCGACGGGAGTCGTCGCGCTTGCCGTACGAACCTGCGCCGTCGCGTCGCTGTGGGCGGTCGCGGTACGAGCTCTCGGACTCGTTTCCGCGGAACGTTCGAGGACGACGCTCGCCGGTACGGCCTTCGTCATCGCGCTTCTTCTGGAAGTCCCGCCCGCCGGAGGGCCCACCCGTCTTCTTGCCAGGGGCTCCATCGCGTCGCGGGCGGCCGGCATCGCGGCCCTGGTAGCCACCGGATGAGGCGCCGCGGGCACCTCCCTGACGATCGCGGGAGCCGCTCGCGCCGCCGGTGCGGCCTGTAGTTCTCTGGCGGGGGCGTCGATCTTCCGCGTCGCCGTCCCGCTTGTCTTGTTCCGCGCTCATCACATCAGACCGTTCAGCTGGAGACGCTCAGGCTCTCATTGTGCCTGGACAACACAAAAAGGGCCGCCTGATCAAGGGCGGCCCTTTTTGTTCATGTTATGTCCGGCGGTGTCCTACTCTCCCACACCGTCCCCGGTGCAGTACCATCGGCGCTGGAGGGCTTAACTTCCGGGTTCGGAATGGGACCGGGTGTTTCCCCACCGCTATGACCACCGAAACGCCTGAACAGGAGCACGACTCCGGTGAGTGGTTCCCGGTCGTGTCCCGGGAACCGCATAGTGAACGCGAACATAGAGCACAGCAGTTAAGTCTGTTGTGTGTGTTCAAGCCGCTCGGCCTATTAGTACCAGTCAACTCCACACCTTGCGGTGCGTCCATTTCTGGCCTATCAACCCAGTCGTCTAGCTGGGGGCCTTACAACCCGTAGGTTGGGAGACCTCATCTTGAGGAAGGCTTCCCGCTTAGATGCTTTCAGCGGTTATCCCGACCGAACGTAGCCAACCAGCCATGCACCTGGCGGTACAACTGGCACACCAGAGGTTCGTCCGTCCCGGTCCTCTCGTACTAGGGACAGACCCTCGCAAGTCTCCTGCGCGCACAGCGGATAGGGACCGAACTGTCTCGCGACGTTCTAAACCCAGCTCGCGTGCCGCTTTAATGGGCGAACAGCCCAACCCTTGGGACCTACTCCAGCCCCAGGATGCGACGAGCCGACATCGAGGTGCCAAACCTTGCCGTCGATATGGACTCTTGGGCAAGATCAGCCTGTTATCCCCGGGGTACCTTTTAGCCGTTGAGCGACACCACTTCCACACGTCGGTGCCGGATCACTAGGCCCTGCTTTCGCACCTGCTCGACATGTCTGTCTCACAGTCAAGCTCCCTTGTGCCCTTGCACTCAACACCTGATTGCCAACCAGGCTGAGGGAACCTTTGGGCGCCTCCGTTACATTTTGGGAGGCAACCGCCCCAGTTAAACTACCCACCAGGCACTGTCCCCCACCCGGATTCACGGGTGCGGGTTAGACGCTCGAAACGACCAGAGTGGTATTTCACCAATGACTCCACCCATACTGGCGTATGAGCTTCATAGTCTCCCACCTATCCTACACAAGACGCTCCAAACGCCAATGCCAAGCTGTAGTGAAGGTCCCGGGGTCTTTCCGTCCTGCTGCGCGTAACGAGCATCTTTACTCGTAGTGCAATTTCACCGGGCCTGTGGTTGAGACAGTGGGGAAGTCGTTACGCCATTCGTGCAGGTCGGAACTTACCCGACAAGGAATTTCGCTACCTTAGGATGGTTATAGTTACCACCGCCGTTTACTGGCGCTTAGGTTCTCAGCTTCACCCGCCGAAGCGGATTAACCGGTCCCCTTAACGTTCCAGCACCGGGCAGGCGTCAGTCCGTATACAGCGTCTTACGACTTCGCACGGACCTGTGTTTTTAGTAAACAGTCGCTTCCCCCTGGTATCTGCGACCCCCACCAGCTCCACAGAGCTAGTCTGGTCACCAGCAGGGGCCCCCCTTCTCCCAAAGTTACGGGGGCAATTTGCCGAGTTCCTTAACCACAGTTCACCCGATCGCCTTGGTATTCTCTACCTGACCACCTGAGTCGGTTTGGGGTACGGGCCGCCGACACACATCGCTAGAGGCTTTTCTCGGCAGCATGGGATCACTCACTTCACCTAAATCGGCTCGGCATCACATCTCACCCTTAATGGTGTGCGGATTTGCCTACACACCGGGCTACATGCTTACCCCAGGAACAACCATCGCCTGGGTTGAGCTACCCTCCTGCGTCACCTCATCACTTGCCTACTACCACCTCAGGTCCGCAGCTCCCCCACCAAACAACCCGAAGGTTACAAGGTGAGCTTGCGGCGTTAGTGTCAGTGGGTTCAGCATGGGCGCGTGTCAGCGGGTACGGGAATATCAACCCGTTGTCCATCGACTACGCCTCTCGGCCTCGCCTTAGGTCCCGACTTACCCTGGGCGGATTAGCCTGCCCCAGGAACCCTTGGTCATCCGGCGGAGGGGTTTCTCACCCCTCATTCGCTACTCATGCCTGCATTCTCACTCGTGTGGCCTCCACGGCTGGCTCACGCCGCCGCTTCACCGCCCACACGACGCTCCCCTACCCACCCCAACCCCTGAACAAGGATCCGAAAACCCTCACTAGGGACGTGTTGGAGTGCCACGGCTTCGGCGGTGTGCTTGAGCCCCGCTACATTGTCGGCGCGGAATCACTTGACCAGTGAGCTATTACGCACTCTTTCAAGGGTGGCTGCTTCTAAGCCAACCTCCTGGTTGTCACGGCAACTCCACATCCTTTACCACTTAGCACACGCTTAGGGGCCTTAGCCGATGATCTGGGCTGTTTCCCTCTCGACTACGAACCTTATCGCCCGCAGTCTCACTGCCACGCTCTCACTTACCGGCATTCGGAGTTTGGCTGACTTCAGTAAGCTTGTAGGCCCCCTAGGCCATCCAGTAGCTCTACCTCCGGCAAGAAACACGTGACGCTGCACCTAAATGCATTTCGGGGAGAACCAGCTATCACGGAGTTTGATTGGCCTTTCACCCCTACCCACAGGTCATCCCCCAGGTTTTCAACCCTGGTGGGTTCGGTCCTCCACACGGTCTTACCCGCGCTTCAACCTGCCCATGGGTAGATCACTCCGCTTCGGGTCTACAGCATGCGACTAAAAACGCCCTATTCAGACTCGCTTTCGCTACGGCTCCCCCACACGGGTTAACCTCGCCACACACCATAACTCGCAGGCTCATTCTTCAAAAGGCACGCCATCACATCACAACACCCCCGAAAGGGTGTTAACGCTCTGACGGCTTGTAGGCACACGGTTTCAGGTACTATTTCACGCCCCCTCACCGGGGTGCTTTTCACCTTTCCCTCACGGTACTAGTCCGCTATCGGTCATCAGGGAGTATTTAGGCTTACCAGGTGGTCCTGGCAGATTCACACGAGATTTCACGGGCCCCGTGCTACTCGGGAAACACCATATGAAGACGGAAAGGTTTAACCTACCGGACTATCACCGACTACGGTCGACCATTCCAGGCCGTTCGGTTACCCAACCGTTTTATAACTTCACATCCGGCCAGGCGGACCAGATACAGATGCTCCCACAACCCCACACACGCAACGCCCGCCGGCTATCACACGCGCATGGTTTAGCCTCATCCCCTTTCGCTCACCACTACTCAGGGAATCACTGTTGTTTTCTCTTCCTGCGGGTACTGAGATGTTTCACTTCCCCGCGTTACCACCAACCGCCCTATCAATTCAGACGGCGGCAACACCCCATGACGGGTGCTGGGTTACCCCATTCGGAAACCCCCGGATCAACGCTCGGTTGCCAACTCCCCGGGGCATATCGCAGGCTCCCACGTCCTTCATCGGCTCCTGATGCCAAGGCATCCACCGTGTGCCCTTAAAAACTTGAACACAAAAGTTACAAGATGCTCGCGTTCACTATGCAGTTCTCAAAACACGAACGGACACCAACCCACACCACCACCAAACCACCCAAAACCCCCCACCCCACAGACAACACACAAGGGAAGAAGCCATGGATGCGGTATGACGGCAAGACCGGCCCGCACGCCCAAACCCACCCCACCAACCGTGGCAGGACAGGCTCAAAGGCGACCTGAAGACAACCAACACCAGAACAAATCCTGGTGTCCGTTTCCTCAGGACCCAACAGTGTGCTCGACCCTCCCCGACCCATCCGTCCGACGGGTTTCCTGAACCCCCGCTCCGAAGAGTAGAGGCAGTACTCGCGTCTGGGATCAACCAATGAGAATCGAATAGCCAGTGCTCCACTAATGAGCAACCCACCCGCAGAACATTCGCCCGCAGCATGAGTCATGGACCCCACACCCCGAGAACCCTCGAGTGTGTGTGGCCAGGTGCTCCTTAGAAAGGAGGTGATCCAGCCGCACCTTCCGGTACGGCTACCTTGTTACGACTTCGTCCCAATCGCCGGCCCCACCTTCGACGGCTCCCCCCACAAGGGTTGGGCCACCGGCTTCGGGTGTTGCCGACTTTCGTGACGTGACGGGCGGTGTGTACAAGGCCCGGGAACGTATTCACCGCAGCGTTGCTGATCTGCGATTACTAGCGACTCCGACTTCATGGGGTCGAGTTGCAGACCCCAATCCGAACTGAGACCGGCTTTCCGGGATTCGCTCCACCTCACGGTCTCGCAGCCCTTTGTACCGGCCATTGTAGCATGTTTGCAGCCCAAGACATAAGGGGCATGATGACTTGACGTCATCCCCACCTTCCTCCGAGTTGACCCCGGCAGTCTCCCATGAGTCCCCACCATTACGTGCTGGCAACATGGAACGAGGGTTGCGCTCGTTGCGGGACTTAACCCAACATCTCACGACACGAGCTGACGACAGCCATGCACCACCTGTCACCGGCCCAAAAGGACCCCGCATCTCTGCGAGTTTTCCGGTGATGTCAAACCTTGGTAAGGTTCTTCGCGTTGCGTCGAATTAAGCAACATGCTCCGCCGCTTGTGCGGGCCCCCGTCAATTCCTTTGAGTTTTAGCCTTGCGGCCGTACTCCCCAGGCGGGGCGCTTAATGCGTTAGCTACGGCACGGAATCCGTGGAAGGACCCCACACCTAGCGCCCAACGTTTACGGCATGGACTACCAGGGTATCTAATCCTGTTCGCTCCCCATGCTTTCGCTCCTCAGCGTCAGGTAAGGCCCAGAGAACCGCCTTCGCCACCGGTGTTCCTCCCGATATCTGCGCATTTCACCGCTACACCGGGAATTCCGTTCTCCCCTACCTACCTCTAGTCTGCCCGTATCCACCGCAAGCCACGAGGTTAAGCCTCGGGTTTTCACGGCAGACGTGACAGACCGCCTACGAGCTCTTTACGCCCAATAATTCCGGACAACGCTTGCGCCCTACGTATTACCGCGGCTGCTGGCACGTAGTTAGCCGGCGCTTCTTCCCCACCTACCGTCACGTTAGCTTCGTCGGTGGTGAAAGAGGTTTACAACCCGAAGGCCTTCATCCCCCACGCGGCGTCGCTGCGTCAGGCTTTCGCCCATTGCGCAATATTCCCCACTGCTGCCTCCCGTAGGAGTCTGGGCCGTGTCTCAGTCCCAGTGTGGCCGGTCACCCTCTCAGGCCGGCTATCCGTCGTCGCCTTGGTAGGCCGTTACCCCACCAACAAGCTGATAGACCGCGAGTCCATCCCCAGCCGAAAAACTTTCCACCATCAGACATGCATCCAATGGTCATATCCGGTATTAGACCCAGTTTCCCGGGCTTATCCCAGAGCCAAGGGCAGGTTACTCACGTGTTACTCACCCGTTCGCCGCTCGAGTACCCCGAAGGGCCTTTCCGCTCGACTTGCATGTGTTAAGCACGCCGCCAGCGTTCGTCCTGAGCCAGGATCAAACTCTCCGTTAAGGTCACAACGACAACCACCCACTGGGCAGCTGCCAAACCAAACCGAAAAAATCCTGGCAAGAATCATATCTTGCCAAAGAAATCCAAAACCAAAACAACCAGACAAGCCCGCAAAGGGACCCACCCAGCCGCCTCGGTCGAGGACCTAAAGGCACTGGCTTTTAGCACACTGTTGAGTTCTCAAGAAACGGACACACACCATCAAAGATCCAACCGGACCCTCTCCGGGGCAACCCATCTAACTTACCATCCCCAGCCACCAAGTCAACCCCAGAACCTGCAAAGATCCCGAAGATCAACCCAACTGGCCAGAAACAGCCCCTTCAGCACGTACAAGCCCAGCCGAAACAGCCGAGGTTGGCACCTACCGAAGATCCCCATCCGGGCCGGCCACCGAAAGGCGTCCTGCATCCCGTTCACCGGGGCAACTTCTCTAGTCTACCGTGAACCGGACCGTGGTCCGGACCAAGGAGTCCAGTGGAAGTCTTCCCTCAAGGTCGGGGCCGCTTCCCGGCACCCCGTTCCCTCTCGGACAACACGAACGTTACGTGGCCTGCTCCGGTGCGTCAAATTGCGGTAAATTGCGCGACTGCGCAGCTCAAAGGCCGGTTTCTTGGCCGTTTGCGGCGATACGCCGCCTTCCGTGACCAGACCGTGATCGCCAATTCGACCCCCACCGAGCCGCCCGGCCAGCCCCGTCACAGGGCCCTCAGCAGACCCACCACGCCTTGCGGAGACCGATCGGTTCACGCCGGCCGTACGAGCCCGAACAGCCTTGAGGGCCGCGGGGTTCCTGAGATCGGCTGAGGCCGACGTGCCGCCCGGTGGCCGGGTACGCGGTGGTGAAGCCCGCGCCGGAACGGCGGCCCCGCGGCCACCTGTGCGGCCGAGGTGCCGCCGGAGGCGTCGCCTGTCCTGCAACGCATGAGCACCTGGTTGGCGCCTGGGAGTCGAGACACCGACCTCGTGCAGGCCCAAGGCGCAGTGATCTGAACGGCGTCTTCGCGCCGAGGCCCACAAATCGGTCGTGGTGAGCATCGGGAGCGGTCGCGCCCTCGGGGCGCGGCCCTGGCGAAGCCAGCGCCGCGTTCCGTTCCGTGGCGAAATGCCTCCGAGAAGAAGCGCGAACTTCACGCCTGAGTGGCCATCTGACCACCGAGCCCGGCGGGGCCGACGCGGCATAGGCGGCTGCGGTCGCCGGGAGGTGTCCCAGGGGCGGTCGGTCCGGTGACGAAATGCGCCCAAGCAGGTGCCGCTCGTGCCTACTCAGGACGTGAACGCTGCGCGTCTTACCGCCGGAGTGGGACATGAGCGGGCCCAGTGCACGCAGGTGCCGGTTGTATTCGGACGGCAGGCGTGGGAACAGATGACCGATGCGGGCGGGCGCCAGCCACAGCCGGCGGCGTTCGTCCTCACAACGCAGCAACACCTGCGCGATCGCGACGCAGATCAGCTCGGCATCACTCAGCAACCGAGGCCGGCCCGCCCCCTCCTCCGCGTCGGCAGGACATGATCATCCAGATGCACATAGAGCGCGGCCAGAAGGGCGTCTAGGTCTGTCCTCACCCACTGATCTTGGGCGCCCTTCCTTCATGCCCACGATCGCTTCAGCGATATCCCATCGACGATCTAGGCCGCCGGACGCCGCTCGGCCAGACGGCATCTCGTCACGGAACACGTACCCGCGCGCACCCCGCAGAGCGCACCGGTCGGTCAAGGCGCCCAGGCGCGACGGGAGGCTCACCCCCGGCGGCGGCCCGGTGGATCAGTCCTTCGCGACCGTGACGCCGCCGACATTGCGCTTGCCGCGCCTGAGTACGAGGAAGCGGCCATGGAGCAGGTCGGCCCGCTCCGGCACGGCTGCCTCGTCGGTGACCTTGACATTGTTCAGGTACGCCCCGCCCTGGGTGATCGTGCGGCGGGCCTCCGACTTGCTCGACACCAGACCCGTCTCCGTCAGGAGGTCCACCACGGCCGGCAGTGGTTCGGGGACCAAGGCCGACGGTACCGAGGCGAGCGCGCTCTCCAGAGTGCGCTCGTCCAGCTCCCCCAGCTCCCCCTGGCCGAACAGCGCGCGGGACGCCGCCATCACCCGGGCGGTCTCCTCAGCACCATGCACCAGCGTCGTCAGCTCCTCCGCCAGCGCCCGCTGGGCCGCGCGGGCGGCCGGGCGGTCACTGGTGGCCTTCTCCAGCTCCTCGATCTCCTCACGGCCTCGGAAGCTGAAGAACCTCAGGAGGCCGGCGACGTCGCGGTCGTCGGCGTTCAGCCAGAACTGGTAAAAGGCGTACGGCGTGGTGAGCTCGGCGTCGAGCCAGTAGGTGTCCCCGCCCGCCGTCTTGCCGAACTTGGTGCCGTCCGCCCGCGTGACGAGTGGGGTCGTCAGCGCGTGTGCCGTGCCCCCCTCGGCCCGGCGGATGAGGTCGACGCCCGACGTCAGGTTGCCCCACTGGTCGCTGCCGCCGGTCTGCAGCCGGCAGTCGTAGCGGCGGTACAGCTCCAGGAAGTCCAGGGACTGCAGCAGCACGTACGAGAACTCCGTGTAGCTGAGGCCCGTGGTGTCGAGCCGCGACTTCACCGTCTCGCGGGCGAGCATGCGGTTGACCGGAAAATGCTTGCCGACGTCGCGCAGGAACTCGATCGCCGACATCGGGGCGGTCCAGTCGAGGTTGCTGACGATCATGCCCCGGTCGTCTTCGAGGGACAGGAAGCGTGACACCTGCTCACGGATGCGCGCCACCCAGGCCGCGACGGTCTCCTCGGAGTTGAGCACGCGCTCGGTGCTCTTTCCGGACGGATCTCCGATCAGGCCGGTGGCGCCGCCGACGAGGCCGATCGTCCGGTGGCCCGCCTGCTGGAAGCGGCGCAGGAACAGCAGTTGCAGGAGGTTCCCGAGGTGCAGCGACGGCGCCGTAGGGTCGAAGCCGCAATAGAGCGTGACCGGTCCCGCGGCGAGCATGGCCCGCAATTCGTCCAGGTCGGTGGACTGCGCGATCAGACCCCGCCATGCGAGGTCATCCAGGATGTCGGTCACGTTCTTCCTCGTCTCAACCACAGGTCATCCAGCATGCCGGAACGGCAGGCGATCACGGTAACGGTTTCAGCCCTGGTCCATCACAGCACGGGGGCGGCGCGGCGCGTGGAGGCGGTACGGCGACACGCTCGGGTCCCCGTCGATCCAGAACCGCCACGGCACGTCCTTGGCGCTGGTGACGCCCGTACGCGGGCCGGTCCGTACGGCCGACGCCGGCGAGCCGTACAGCATCCGCAGCGGGCTCGACGGGTCGCACACGTCCAGCCCGTACTGCTCCCGGCCGATGCCCAGGGCCTCGCACAGCCGGGCCGGCCCACGCGCCAGGTCCCGTTCCGACGACCGTGGGCGTCGCGACAGTGCCAGCGCGCGGCCCTCGATGATCTCGCCGGCGCGGAGCAGCACGGCCTCCGCGGTGCCCTCGCCCAGGCAGACGAGGTTCATGCAGAAGTGCATGCCGTAGGTGAAATAGACGTACGAGTAACCGGGCGGCCCGAACATCACGGCGTTGCGCTTCGTGGGGCCGCGGTAGGCGTGCGATGCCGGGTCGAGCGAGCCGGCGTACGCCTCCACCTCGGTCAGCCGTACCGACACGACCCCCTCCGGGGTGGAGTGCCAGAGCGTGCGGCCGAGCAGGTCGGGTGCGACCTCCTCGGCCGGCCGATCGAAGAACCCACGCTCCAGCACGGCTTCCATCAGGAGGCGGCCCACGAGGCGTGGTCGTCCGCGAGCGAGCGCAGCGCGGTGAGCTGCTGGCCCACGCGTTCGGGCGAGGTGCCGCCGTACGCCTTGCGGGCGGCGAGCGCGCCCTGCACCGAGAACACGTCGCGTACGTCGGGGGTCAGGTGCGGGGAGACCTTGGCCAGCTCGTCGTCGGTGAGGTCGCCGAAGTCCTTGTCGTTGACCTGGCACCAGACCACGAGGTGACCGACGACCTCGTGCGCCTCGCGGAACGCGACGCCCCGGCGTACGAGCAGCTCGGCCAGGTCGGTGGCCAGGGCGAACCCCTGAGGCGCCAGGGCCTCCAGCCGCTCCGTGTTGACCCTCATCGTCGCGATGAGCCCGGCCATGGCGGGGAGGACGAGCAGCAGCGTCTCGACCGCGTCGAAGACACCCTCCTTGTCCTCCTGCAGGTCACGGTTGTAGGTGAGCGGCAGGCCCTTGAGCGTGGTCAGCAGCGCCGTGAGGTGGCCGATGAGCCGGCCGCACTTGCCGCGGGCCAGCTCGGCGACGTCCGGGTTCTTCTTCTGCGGCATGATCGAGGAACCGGTGGCGTAGGTGTCGTCCATCTCGATCCACCGGAACTCCTGCGAGGCCCACAGCACGACCTCCTCGCCCAGCCGCGACAGGTGCACGCCGATGAGTGCGGCGGCGGCGAGGAACTCCACGGCGTAGTCGCGGTCGCTGACCGCGTCCATGGAGTTCGCGGCGGCCGCGTCGAAGCCGAGCTCGTCGGCGACCGCCTCCGGGTCGAGCGGCAGCGACGACCCGGCCAGCGCGCCGGAGCCGAGCGGGCTGATGGCGGCACGTTTGTCCCAGTCGCGCAGCCGGTCGACGTCGCGGGCGTACGCCTGGACGTGGGCCAGCAGCTGGTGGGAGAAGAGCACCGGCTGGGCGTGCTGGAGGTGGGTCATGCCCGGCGCGGCCACGCCCATGTTCTGGTCGGCCTGGGCGATGAGCGCGGTCTCCAGCTCGACCAGCCGCGAGACGATCTGGCGTACGTGGTCACGCAGGTAGAGCCGCAGGTCGGTGGCGACCTGGTCGTTGCGGCTACGGCCGGCGCGCAGCTTGCCGCCGAGGGTGCCGAGGCGCTCCAGCAGCCCGCGCTCGAGCGCCGTGTGCACGTCCTCGTCCGCGACGGCCGGCCGGAACTCGCCCGTACGGCAGGCCTCCTCCAGATCGTCCAGCGCGCCGAGCATGCGGTCCAGCTCGTCCTCGGTGAGCAGGCCCGCGCGGTGGAGCACCCGTGCGTGGGCCCGTGAGCCCAGCAGGTCGTACGGGGCGAGGCGCCAGTCGAACTGCACGCTCACCGACAGCCGGGCGAGGGCCTCCGACGGGCCCCCTTCGAACCGTCCGCCCCACAGCCTGGTCGGCGTCCTGCGGTGTTGCTCATCCGTCACGCTGGTTCTTCTCCCACAACTCGACGACAGGCGGTAACTACTGCATTATCACGGTCCGGCGATGATCAGCCGACCACGCGGTCACGCTTCGCGGCAATCTTGCTCGGCAGGCCCCAAAGCTCGACGAAGCCCTTGGCCAGGCTCTGGTCGAACGTGTCGCCGGTGTCGTACGTCGCGAGGTCGTAGTCGTACAGCGACGCGCCACTGCGCCGGCCGGTGACGACGGCACGGCCTCCGTGCAGCGTGAGCCGGACGTCACCGGAGACGTGCCGCTGCGCCTCGGCGACGAAGACGTTGAGCGCGTCCATCAGCGGCGAGAACCACAGCCCGTCGTAGGCCAGCTCGCTCCACCGCTGGTCGACGCCGCGCTTGAACCGGGCCAGGTCGCGCTCGACGGTGACGTTCTCCAGCTCCTGGTGCGCGGCGAGCAGCGTGATCGCGGCCGGTGCCTCGTAGACCTCGCGGCTCTTGATGCCGACGAGCCGGTCCTCGACCATGTCGAGCCGGCCGACGCCCTGGGCGCCCGCCCGCCGGTTGAGCTCGGCGATGATCTGGTACGGGCCGAGCGCGCGGCCGTCGAGCGCGACCGGGACGCCCTCGGTGAACGTGATGACCACCTCGTCCGCCTCGCGCGGCCGTGCGGGGTCGGCGGTGTAGGCGTACAGGTCCTCGGTCGGGGCGTTCCAGATGTCCTCCAGGAAGCCGGTCTCGACGGCGCGGCCCCAGAGGTTCTGGTCGATGGAGTACGGCGACCGGGAGGAGACGTCGATCGGCAGGCCCTTCTCCTCGGCGAACGCGATGGCCTTGTCCCGCGTCCAGGCGAAGTCACGTGCCGGGGCGATCACCTTGAGGCCCGGGTCGAGGGCGGCCAGGCCGACCTCGAAGCGGACCTGGTCGTTGCCCTTGCCGGTGCAGCCGTGCGCGACCGTGGTGCCGCCGTACCGCTCCGCGGCGGCGACCAGGTGCTTGACGATCAGCGGGCGGGACAGTGCGGACACCAGCGGGTAGCGGTCCATGTAGAGCGCGTTCGCCCTGAGGGCGGGGAAGCAGAAGTCCGCCGCGAACTCCTCCCTGGCGTCGGCGACGACCGCCTCGGCGGCGCCGCAGGCGAGCGCGCGCTTCCGTATGACCTCCAGATCCTCGCCGCCCTGCCCGAGGTCGACCGCGACGGCGATCACCTCCGCCCCGGTCTCCTGGGCGATGTACGGAATGGCGACGGAGGTGTCGAGGCCCCCGGAGTACGCGAGTACGACGCGTTCGGTCATGGTGAGGCTCCTCTGGGAGGGACGAGAACGTTTCAGCGGCGTGCCGGGGCGCCGTCGGAGGCGGACGGGCGCCCTAGGATCGTCGCTCCGCGTTCTCGGGAGCCGGGTGCGTGACGAAGGCGCCTCCGGCGGGTACGGACGGCATTTCGTCCGCCGGGCCCCACGGCGACGTCACCTGCGACGGGCCGGGCTCTTCGAGCCCGGCGCGCGGGCTCCGGTGCGGACGCTCGCGGTCGGTCAGCGCCAGCAGTGAGGCGGCGAGGTCCGCGCCGCCGGTCGCGTCGCGGGAGATGACGAGCACGGTGTCATCGCCGGCGACGGTGCCGAGCACGGCCGTCCAGTCGGCGTGGTCGATCGCCGAGGCGAGGAACTGCGCGCCGCCCGGAGGCGTACGGACGATCACGAGGTTGGCCGATGCCTCGGCGGAGACGAGGAGCTCCTGCGCGAGCCGGGCGAGGCGCCCGGTGAACGTCTCGGCCCCTCCGGTGCGTGCCCGGCGGATGCGCTCGCCGCCCTCTCCCGGCACCGCGTAGATCAGCGAGCCGTCCGCGGCGCGCAGCTTGACCGCGCCGATGTCCACGAGGTCGCGCGACAGCGTCGCCTGGGTCACGTCGACTCCGGCGTCGGCCAGCAGCTTGGCCAGCTCGCTCTGGGAGTGCACGGCGTTGCGGCCCAGCAGCTCGATGATGCGGGACTGCCGCGCGGTCTTCGTCAGAGGCGTCGTCATGCCTTGCTCAGGATCTCCGGGAGTGCCGCGACGAAGGACGCGGCCTCCTCGGACGTGATGATCAGAGGCGGGGCGAGCCGGACGGCGTCCGGCTGGACGGCGTTGACGAGAAAACCGGCGTCACGCGCCGCCGCCTCCACGGCGGCCGCCTTGGGCTCGGACAGGACCATCGCGCGCCACAGGCCACTGCCGCGTACCCCCGCCACCAGGGGATGGCCGGTCCGCGTGATGCCGGCGGCGAGCAGGTCACCGACGGTGCCGACGCTCTCGAGCAGCCCTTCCTTGTCGATCGTGTCGAGTACGGCGAGCGCCGCCGCGCAGGAGACGGGGTTGCCGCCGAACGTCGAGCCGTGGTCGCCCTTGCCGAACGCCGTGGCGTACGGGCCGAAGCCGACGCACACCCCGATGGGCAGGCCGCCGCCGAGGCCCTTGGCCAAAGTGATCACGTCGGGGCGTACGCCCTCGCGCTGGTGCTGGAACCACACGCCGGTACGGCCGATGCCGCTCTGGATCTCGTCGAGCACCAGGGCCGCGCCGGTCTCGTCACAGATCCGCCGGGCCGCGGCGAGGTAGCCCTCCGGCGCCGGAACCACGCCGCCCTCACCCTGCGTGGGCTCGAGGAAGACCGCCGCGCACTCCTCGGTGACGGCCGCGCGAAGCGCCTCCTCCGAGCCGTACGTCACGAAGCGTACGTCGGCGCCGAACGGGGCGAACGGCTCGCGGATCGAGGTCTTGCCGGTCAGCGCCAGCGCCCCCATCGTGCGGCCGTGGAAGCTCCCCTCGGCCGCGACCACGTAGGTGCGGTCCGGTCCGGCGTGGCGGCGTACGAGCTTGTAGGCGGCCTCGTTGGCCTCGGTGCCGGAGTTGGTGAAGAACACGCGTCCGTCGCCGCCGAGCAGCTGGAGCAGGCGTTCGGCCAGCAGCACCTCGGGCTCGTGCAGGAACAGGTTGGACGTGTGCGCGAGCGTGCCCACCTGCGCCGACACGGCCGCGACCAGCGCCGGGTGCGCGTGCCCCAGCGCGGAGACCGCGATGCCGCCGATCAGGTCGAGGTAGGCCTTGCCGTCGACGTCCCAGACCCGGCAGCCCTCGCCGCGGGCGAGAGCCACGGGCGGCAGGCCGTAGTTGGGCATCATGGCCGCTTCGAAGCGTGCGCTCAGATCGCTCATTCGGGCACCACCATCGTGCCGATCCCCTCGTCGGTGAAGACTTCCAGTAGCAGTGAGTGCGGGATCCGGCCGTCGAGCACGTGGGCCCGCGGCACTCCCCCGCGTACGGCGCGCAGGCACGCCTCCATCTTCGGCACCATGCCCGCCGACAGGTCCGGCAGCATGGCCTCCAGGTCACCGGCGGTCAACCGGGCGATCACGTCGCCGGGGTCGCCGGACGGCGGCCAGTCGGCGTACAGGCCGTCGACGTCGGTCAGCACGACCAGCTTGGCAGCCTGCAGGGCGACGGCCAGCGCGCCCGCCGCGGTGTCGGCGTTGACGTTGTAGACCTGGCCGTCCTCCCCACGCGCGATGCTGGAGATCACCGGGATGCGGCCGTCGTCGAGGAGGCTGCGCACCGAGCCGGCGTCGACCTGGACGATCTCGCCGACCTGGCCGATGTCGACCTTCACTCCGTCGACGACCGCGGGCTTGCGCTCGGCGGTGAAGAGTCGCGCGTCCTCTCCCGACATTCCGACGCCGAACGGGCCGTGCCGGTTGAGCATGCCGACGACGTCGCGGCTGACCTGGCCGACCAGGACCATGCGGACGACGTCCATGGTCTCCGGGGTGGTGACGCGCAGGCCCGCCTTGAAGCTGGACTCGATGCCGAGCCGGTCGAGCTGGGCGTTGATCTGCGGTCCGCCTCCGTGCACGATGACCGGGCGCAGGCCGGCGTAGCGCAGGAACGCGACGTCCTGGGCGAAGGCCGGCCGGAGCGTCTCGTCGGCCATGGCGTGGCCGCCGTACTTGATCACGACGGTCTTGCCGTGGAACTCCTCGAGCCACGGCAGGGCCTCGATGAGCGTGGCCGCCTTGCCCAGGGCGTCGGCGGTGCCACGGGCGCGTTTCGTCGTGTCTTCGGTGGTCATGAGGAGTATGCGGAGTTCTCGTGGACGTATTCAGCGGTCAGGTCGGTCGTGTGGATCGTGGCGCCGTGGGTGCCGGCGCTGAGGTCGACGGTGATCGTGACGTCGCGGGGGCGCATGTCGACCTTGGAGCGGTCGTCGCCGAACGCGCCGTTGCGGCACAGCCAGACGCCGTTGATGGCGACGCCGAGGCGCTCGGGCTGGAACACCGCCTCCGTGGTGCCGACGGCGGCCAGCACCCGGCCCCAGTTGGGGTCCTCTCCGTGGATCGCGCACTTGAGCAGGTTGCTGCGCGCGACGGCGCGGCCGACGATGACGGCGTCGTGGTCGTTGGCCGCCCCGACGACCTCGATCGCGATCGCCTTGGTGGCGCCCTCGGCGTCGATCAGTAGCTGGCGTGCCAGGTCGGCGCAGACGTCGGTGACCGTCCTGGTCAGCTCGGCCTCGTCCGCGGGCACTCCTGCGGCGCCGCTGGCCAGCAGCAGCACCGTGTCGTTGGTGGACATGCAGCCGTCGGTGTCGAGCCGCTCGAAGGTCAGCTCGGTCGCGTGCCGCAGGACCCGGTCGAGCGTCTTCGCGTCGGCCTCGGCGTCGGTCGTGATGACGCACAGCATGGTGGCCAGTGCGGGGGCGAGCATGCCCGCGCCCTTGGCCATGCCGCCGACCGTGTAGCCGGTGGGCGCCCGCCGAAAGGCGATCTTGGCGACGGTGTCGGTGGTGCGGATCGCGTCGGCGGCCGCGAGCCCGCCGTCGCGGGACAGCTCCCCGGCGGCGGCGCTCACCCCAGGCAGCAGGCTGTCCATCGGCAGCCGGTCGCCGATCAGGCCGGTGGAGCAGACCGCGATCTCGCCCGCGGAATCGCCGAGGACGTGGGCGGCCTTCTCCGCGGTCTGGTGCGTGTCCTGGAAGCCGTCGGGCCCGGTGCAGGCGTTCGCGCCTCCGGAGTTGAGCACGACCGCGTGCACCCGTCCGCCGCGCAGGACCTGCTCGGACCACAGCACCGGCGCGGCCTTGACGCGGTTGCGGGTGAACACCCCCGCCGCCGCGCGCGACGGGCCGTCGTTGACGACCAGCGCGAGGTCGCGCTGCCCGCCGTTCTTGAGGCCGGCGGCGACTCCGGCGGCCCTGAAGCCGAGTGGGGCGGTCACGCTCACGGGGCTACTCCGATCGTGGTGAGGCCGAGATCCTCGGGCAGTCCGAGGGCGAGGTTCGCGCTCTGGACCGCACCGCCGGCGGTGCCCTTGGCGAGGTTGTCGATGGCGGCCACCGCGACGACCCGGCCGGCGCGCTCGTCGAGCGCGACCTGGACGACGGCGATGTTCGCGCCGAGCGTCATGGCGGTGGAGGGCCAGTCGCCCTCGGGCAGCAGGCGTACGAACGGCTCGTCGGCGTAGGCGCGCTCGTACGCCTCGCGGAGCCCAGCTGCCGTGAGCCCTTCCGCGGCCTTCGCCGTGCACGTGGCGAGGATGCCCCGGCTCATCGGCGCGAGGGTCGGGGTGAACGACACGGTGACCGGCCGCCCCGCCACGGCGGAGAGCTGCTGGATGATCTCGGGGGTGTGCCGGTGGGCACCGCCTGCGCCGTACGCGCTCATCGCGCCCATGACCTCGCTGCCGAGGAGGCTGGGCTTGGGCGAGCGGCCCGCGCCGGAGGTGCCGGACGCGGCGACCACGACGGCGTCGGGCTCGGCGATGCCCGCGGCGTACGCCGGGAAGAGCGCGAGCAGCGAGACGGTCGGGTAGCAGCCGGGCACCGCGATGCGTCGCGTGCCGCGCAGCCGGTCACGTGCGCCGGGCAGCTCCGGCAGGCCGTACGGCCAGGTGCCGGCGTGCGGCGTGCCGTAGAAGTGCTCCCATTCGGCGGGGTCGTCCAGCCGGAAGTCGGCGCCGCAGTCGACGACGAGCACGTCGTCGCCGAGGGTGGCGGCGAGGGGACCGGACTGCCCGTGCGGCAGGGCCAGGAAGACGACGTCGTGCCCGGCGAGGGTCTCGGCGGTCGTCTCGGCCAGCACGCGGTCGGCGAGCGGGTGAAGCTGCGGATGGTGCGCGCCGAGCCGTGTGCCGGCGCTGGTGCCGGCGGTCAGCGCGCCGATCGCGAAGCCGGGATGACCCGCGAGGACGCGCAGCAGCTCACCGCCCGCATATCCACTGGCCCCGGCGACCGCAGCACGCACACCCATTCGTCGTCTCCGTCCACAAGGGGTAGTGCTGAAAGTATGCATTGAGATGCATCGTCATGCAAGGTCGATCTTCGCCCCGGACGGAGAGGGCGCGGATGAACGCGTTCGTGCCATGCCACTCGTCCACGCCGAGGTCGGCGTCGAACCCATCCGTCATGGTGTACCAGGGCATCGTCCAGCCCATCCGCGCCTTCACCCGCTCGATGTCCGGCTGCGGCGCGCGCGAGGCGAAGACGAGGGTGGTGTCACGGGCGTTGAGGTGGGCGACATGGGCGACCTGATCGGCCACGAGGGAACAGCCGGGGCAGGCATGGTCCGGCCGGCCGCTCGCGCGCGGCCTCCCACTCTTGTAGCGAGACGATCGGGGGTGTCTTCATGGTGACGTCACCTTCCGGTTCGAGAGCGAACGACGCGGGGGTCTACCGGAATCGCCCGAAGCTCAGGGCCTCGCCGCGCAACGGCATCGTGTTCGGGAAGCGGGCCGTGGGCTGCTGGGGCCAGCCGGGCGGGGAGTCCTCCCAGTCCTCCTGCCGGCCGAACACCGTCAGGTCCAGGACGCCGGTGACGAAGGCGAGCCGGTCGATGCCGCGGCCGGTGGTGGCGTAGGTCCGGTAGACGTTCGCGCCGTCGCGCAGGAACACGCTGAGCTGGAACCCCTCACCGGCACCGCTGTCGCGGGCGAACGTCGTGCCGCGCGAGGACACGAACGGCAGTGTCCAGCCCATCCGCGCCCAGTACTTCTCGATCTGCGCGAGCGGCATGTTCGACACGGTCATCCAGCTGATCCCCTGCGCGGCCAGCAGGGCCGGCGCGGTCGAGGGAACGTTGTTCGTGAACCACGTGCAGCCTGGGCAGTAGTGGTCCGGGCCGTTGTCCATGAACTGGTACACGACCAGCTGCTCCCGATCCTCGAACAGGTCGAGCAGGGACCTGGTGCCCTCCGGCGTCTCGAACGCGTACCCGGTGTCGAACGCGACCATCGGGAGGCGACGACGGCGCGCGGCGAGCGCGTCGAGCGCGCGGGTGGCCTCCTTCTCGGCCAGGCGCAGCTCGTCGCGAGCCTCCTGCCACTCCTCCGCCGTAACGATCTCCGGCATCTCCATGTCTCCTCCTATCGGCCTCGGGCCGCCTCTTCGGCGGGAACGCGCCGGCGGTTGGGCTGCCCCTCACCCGTGGTGATCAGGCTCCGCAGGCTGCCGTTGACGAAAAAGCCCCAGGCGCTGGAACAGGCGTCGAAGCACGCGTACTCGGGAACCAGGCCCTGATGCGTGAAGCGGACCTCGGTCCGGCCGTCCTTCTCGGAGATCTCGAAGGCGACCGTGGTGCCCGCCCATTCGGTCGTGTCCTCGGTCTGGTCGAAGTAGTTCTCCAGCACCAGCCAGGAGACCTTCCGGCCGGGGACGACCTCTGTCAGCCGCATCGTGCAGCGGTGTTCGTCCTCGTAGCGGTACGTGAACTCGTCGCCGAGCTCGGCGGTGCCGCCGTCGATCTCCTCCGACCACCATCCACGAACGTTCGTGATGGCGTCGAAGGCCTCGTTAGGAGTCTTCTCCACGGAGAAGCTGCTGGTGAAACTCTGGTCGATCATGATTCCTCCGGTTTCGTACGTGCTATGGCTGCGCTCAACGGTCGAGGTGGTCCATCAGCGCGTCGAGAGGGCCATCCCAGTCGCGGGCCAGCGCGGCCAGGAACTGCTGCGCCACCTGCATCGGGGCGGAACGGAGCCGGTACCGCACCCGGCGCCGCTCTCCTGGTTCGGCCGTCACCAGGCCGGCCTCGGCCAGCAGGGCCAGGTGTTTGGCGATCGCCTGTCGCGTGATCGGCAGGCGACCGGCCAGGTCCGTGGCGGTGGCGGGACCGCCCGACGCCAGCGCGGCCAGGATGGAGCGTCGGCTCGGGTCGGCCAGGGCGACGAAGACCTGTTCGGCGATCGCCTCGATGTCAGGCGGCATCGAGGTAGTCGACCAGCTCGCCCAGCTCGCTCGCCCAGCCACGAGTGTTGCCGTCGAACGCCACGCGGAAGGCGTCTTCCGGCAGCTGGGCGAAGCCGGATTCGACCACCGTCAGCCGCGTACCCTCACCGGCCGGCTCGAGCGTGAACTCGACGTAGGTGCGGCGCGGATCGTCGTCGGGCAGGCCGTAGATGTGCCAGGTGAAGCCGAACACCTCCGGCTCCTCCACGCGCTCGACCCGCATCTCGGCGTGGTGGCCCTCGGTCCACGTCATCTGGGCCGCCCCGCCCGGGCGCAGGTCGATCGTCGCCTGGTCGCCGAACCAGGTGCCCAGCCCCTCGGCGGAGGTGAGCGCGGTCCACACCTTGGCGGGCGGGTGCTTGATCTCGACGACCCGCTCGATGCGATCGGGGAATGCCATGAAAGCCTCCAGGAGTAGCAACTGATTGGTTGCTACATTATGGCAACCAATCAGTTGCGTCAATCCCCAGCGACGCGAACGCGGCCTCACCGGCGCGCTCGAACTCGTGGCGGAAGCAGGCGAGTGCCGCCGGGTGGAGGAAAAGGGGATATTCGGCGGCGTAGTTCAGCCGGCCGGAGCTGGGCTCGTAGCCCTCCACCCGGAGGCCGGCTCCACGGTCCACGAGCCCGGCATAGTAAGTGTCGAGGCGCAGGTGCCGCAGGAGATCGCCGAGCGGCCGGCCGGTGACCGAATCAGTGGCCGGCAGTTCGTCGAACGCCGGAGTCTGCTGGGGCTGGTGCGCCGTGAGCAGGTGCGGGCGACGGGCGGTCGCGGACGCTACGATATCCCGACCGTGCCGCGGGTGCCGGATGCGTCCGGTCGATGATGAGCCAGCGCCCGGCCGTCCGAGGCTGCAGAACGAGGAGGTTCTCCACCTCGAAGCGGCGGACGGTGTAGCCGAGGCCGGCGGGCTCGACGGCGTGGCGCTTCCAGCAGGCCATAGATGACGCATTCGGGTGGGGCGCGCTCATCACCCCTCCTCCCGCGCGTAACGTACGTGGGCCGCTTCACTGAGCGTCGCTCTTGGTTCCGACACCGGCACCACGAGCCCGGCATGGTCGACCGGGCCGCCCGGCACCCAGCCGGCGGGGGCCGGCAGGATCCCCAGGCGATCGAAGTACGTCACATCCCCGAACTTGTTGACCACCGCCTCCACATGGGTCTCGGTCGATGCCGCGCGGAATTCCAGGTCGCTCTCCATGTCGCTTGGCACCATCGCGGCCCTCTCCGCCTGCGTGAGCTCACCGGGGACATGATTCACCGGATGCGTATGAACGATGAATCTGTATCCCTTGTCCACCAGCTCCTGCGGGATCCAAACCCGCTCCGCTCCGCCCTTCAGGAGCTTCAGGTCGCCTTCGGGGCCCTGGATGACGCCGACCTCCCCGCCGAAGTAAGACGTGAGTTCCCCCAGATGCGTGACACCCAGCTCGCCCGATGCCAGGTCCGTCACACCGTTCTCCTCCAGATCCCACACGAAGCTCTGGCTCTGCAACGACAGCCGGCCGTAGGGTTTCCAGTTGTAGCCGGAGCGGCCGAGATCGGCTGATGCCGCGACCGGCTCGGATCCGAGGGGTTCTCGCAGATATTCATCTATCTTGCGGAAGATGCCCAGTCGCCGCGCAGCGGAGACGCCTGCCCTTTCCAGACCCACATTCACCTCGGACACGCGATTGAGTGGCGAGAAATCGTTGCGCGGCTTGCCGCTTCGGCCGTGCGGTAAGCGATTGACCGTGCGCTGGTAACGATCCCAGAGTTAGAGCGAAGTCAGCCTCGAACGGTTCCCGGTCTCGGGCACCTCCGGTCTGCCGCACTGAGCAGTGGGCGGGGGCAGGTCACATGTGGCCGAGGCGACCGCCGACGGTACGTGCGGCTTCGATGGCGTGTCGGCGTACCTGTGCGGCGGAGGTGGTTCCCACGTGGTCGGCGTAGACGACTTGGACGACGAGGTTGCTGGAGCGCAGCCACACGGTCGAGGACAGGCCGGCGTCGACGCCGTCCGTCGCGTCGTACACGAACGCCGCGTCGCCCGTCGCGGGGATGTCGGTCACTCCGGACTGGGCGCTGTGAATCTTGTCCTCGGCGTGAGCCGCGATGCCGATCTGCCGTTTCTTGTCCGCGTAGTACGACTCGGCCAGCTTCGGGGCGTTCAGCGCTCCGGTGGGGGCGAAAAGCTCGAGCTGCAGGTCGATGGAGCCGCCCGACATGTCGTCCCAGGAGCACCCCTGCGAACGGGGTGCCGGGGAGGGGGCGGTGCCGAGCCTCGTCGCCTCCGGTGAGGTGATCAGTGAGCAGGGCGGCGGCGCGGACGCGAACCGGCCGCGTACGGGGTCCGGGGGCGGTGCCGTGCGCTTCGCCGTGGGTGACGTGGCGTTCCCGTGACGGAGCAGGAACGCGGCCGGCACCATGGCCGCCAAGGCCACCGCCGCCGCGGCGATGACCGCCGTCCTGCGGCCCCGGCCGTCATGGCCCCGGCGGCCTCCCGGCTCCGTGGGCACGGCGGCGCGTGATCTGCCCTCCGTATCCGGCGGACGGGCAGGGATGACCGGTGTTCCGCCGCCCGCCACGCTCCGCAGCCATCGCGCGGCCACCTCGGCGGGCGGCCGGCGGGCCGGGTCGCGGGCGAGCAGGGCCAGCAGGACCGGGCCCAGCGGCCCGGCCCGCAGGGGTTGGCCGGGCTCCTCGGTGAGCACCGCGCTCAGCATGCCCATCGGGGTCTGCCGGGCGAACGGTGGCCGCCCCTCGATCGCCGTGTAGAGAGCCGCCCCGAGCGACCACAGATCGGACGGCGGCCCCCCGCGTTCGCCGCGTAGCCGCTCCGGCGCGATGTAACCGGGCGACCCGACCAGGCCGCCCGAGGCGGTCAGTGACGCGTCGCCCTCCAGCGTGGCGATGCCGAAGTCGGCGAGGATCACACGTCCGTCGTCGCACAGGAAGATGTTGCCGGGCTTGACGTCGCGATGCAGCACGCCCTGCGCGTGCGCCACGCCCAGCGCCTCCAGCACGGCCAGGCCGACCTCGGCGACCCGCCGAGGGGACAGGGGGCCCGCCTCGTCAAGGGCGCGGCCCGTCAGGAGTTCCATCACGATCCAGGGGCGGTCGTCCTCGGTGATCACGTCGTGCACGCGGATGATCGAGCCGTGCTTCAGGCGGGACGAGACCCGTGCCTCGCGTGCCGCGCGTTCGCACAGGGCGGCGCGGTGGCCGGGAGCGACCCCGCGCGGCAGCGTCAGCTCCTTGACCGCGACCGCACGCCCCAGCATCTCGTCAAGGGCCCGCCAGACGGTGCCCATACCGCCACGGCCCAGCGGCTCCACCAGCCGGTAACGCCCGCCCAGCACCCGCGTCACGGCCGCCGCCGCAGGGCCTGCGACACCCATCGGGCGGCTTTCAGCGCGTCCCCGCGGATTCGCGCGGCGTCGCCGGTGCCGTCCGCAGAAACGAACAGGAGCCTCAGGAGCAGGTTGCTGTCGCGGAAGGTCACCTCGGCCCGCTCCATCACGTCGCCGTGGAAGGTCTCGTTGACGTAGGCCTCGTCACCGGTGCCGGAGACGTGACGGGCGTCGCTCTCGTGTGCGCCGGTCCGCCGGACGCCGACCTCGTCCCAGCCCCAGGCGATGTTGACGCCGCCCTTCCGGTCGGCGTCGAGGAGTTCCTTGAACTGCTGGCGCGCCTCGGCGGGCGTGGTCGTCCATGGGTCGTCGCGCGTCAGTTCGGCCTCCGGGTCATAGACCGGCTCCGCCGACACCAGAACACCCTGGTGCCGGGCGGCCCGGCCCCAGCCACAGGAGTGCGCGTCATCGACCGGAAACCTTGCGGCACCCGGGATCAGCTCGCCCACCTGGTGCGCGGAGAGCAGCGAGCAGAAGTCGAACGGGCTGACATAACGGCCGGCACCCGCGGACGGGGTGGCCGGGGCGGGCGGCGTGCTCACGGCGGTCGTCACGGATCGGTGCCGCGGATGGTCCGCCCCCTGTGAGCGGAACGCGACGGTCACCACCGTCGCGACGAGAACCACGGCGGCCGCCGCCGCGAGCGGCGGGCCCGCGCGCCGCGGGGCGGGCGGCCGAGGACCCGGCAGTCCGGACGGCATCCCGGCGGCCACCTGCCCGAGCGCACGCTCCACGTCGTCCGCGGAGATCCGTGCGGCCGGGTCCTTGACGAGAAGCCGCCCCAGCACGGGCGCGAGGGGCCCGGCGCGTACGGGAGGGGGCGCCTCGTCGGTGAGGACCGCGCCGAGGGCCGCCATCGGGGTGGCCCGTTCGAACGGCTGCCTGCCCTCGACGGCGGTGTACAGCGTGGCTCCCAGTGACCACAGGTCGGACGCGGGTCCTGCGGGACTCTCACGCAGGCGTTCGGGAGCGACGAACCCGGGTGAGCCCACGAAGGCACCGGTACGGGTGATCGACGGGTCGCCCTCCAGACTGGCGATGCCGAAGTCGGTCAGGACCACCCGTCCGTCGTCGGCCAGCAGGATGTTGGTCGGCTTGACGTCACGGTGCAGGATGCCGCGCCGGTGCGCGGCACGGAGCGCACCCAGGATCCGCAGGCCGATCGCGGCCACCGCCTGGGGCGGCAGCGGGGCCGCCCGGTCGAGGGAGACACCGGAGACCAGCTCCATCACGATCCACGGCCGGTCGTCCTCGGTGACCACGTCGTGGACGGTGACGATGTCCGGGTGGTCGAGCAGCGCCGCGGCCCGTGCCTCGCGGATCGCCCGCCGGTACGCCTCGGTGCGCTCGGACTCGGGCAGGCCGGCGGCGAGGAGCAACTCCTTGACCGCGACGTCACGGCCCAGGGTCTCGTCCCTCGCCCGCCACACGACGCCCATGCCGCCGTGGCCGATGGGCCCGACCAGGTGGTAGCGGCCGGCGAGTACCCGTTCGGACATGCGTACTCCAGATCTCAGGCCACCGGAGACCCCGCCGTGGCCGGGAGCCCGGCCACGGCGGTGAGGGGACGTCAGCCGCCGCGCAGGACCGCGCCGACCCGCTCGGCGGCCTCGGCGACCGCGGCGTCGCGTGCGCCGGTCGTCTCCTCCGCCGTCAGGGTGCGGTCGGCGGCACGGAAGCGCATCGTGTAGGCGAGCGACTTGTTGCCCTCGCCCGCCTGCTCGCCCGTGTACAGGTCGAACAGCCGGATCGACTCCAGGAGCTCACCGGCTCCGTGCCCGTCCACGCCGGCGCGCAGCGCGGCCTCCACGTCGGCCGCCGCCACCGTCTCCGGCACGATCAGCGCCACGTCCTGCGTGGCCACCGGGAAGGTGGTGATGTCCGGGGCGGGCACCATGCCGGCGGCGAGCGGTTCGAGGCGGGTCAGGTCGAGCTCCATCGCGCAGGTCCGCGGCGGCAGGTCGTACGCCTTGATCACGCGTGGGTGCAGCTCTCCCGCGTGGCCGACCAGGACGTCGCCGGCCATGAGCACGGCGCAGCGGCCCGGATGCCACGGCGCGTGCCGGTCCGCCTTGACCTCCAGCTCGACGCCGGCCTCCCTCGCGATGATCCGGGCGGCCTCGATGGCGTCCGCCCAGTTGGCCGGGCGGCCCTCGCCCCACCAGCCGGTCAGGTCGTGTTCGCCGGCCAGGACCGCGCCGACGCGTAGCGGCTGGCCCGGAAGGGCGGCCTCGATCGCGGCGAGCTCGTCCGCCGTCGGACCCCGGTCGACCGGGAGGCGTGGCGGAGGCGCAACGGCCGCGCCCGGCTTCGGCCGGTACACCAGGCCCATCTCGAACAGCGCCACGTCCCCGAAGCCGCGTCCGACGTTGCGCGCCAGCGCGCGGAACAGCCCCGGCAGCAGGGTCGTACGCAGCAGCGGCTCGTCCTCGGTGAGCGGGTTCGCCAGCCGCAGGGCCCGCCGCCGGTCGTCGTCGGCGGGCAGTTGCAGGGAGTCGCCGTCGCTCTCGGAGGCGAACGGGTAGCTGAGCACCTCGGAGTAGCCGGCCGCGGCGAGCGCCCGGCCCACGCGCCGTCGCAGACGCTGGGCCGGTGTGAGACCGCGTCCGGCCACCGAGCGCGGCGCGCGGGCCGGGATGTTCTCATACCCCTCGAGGCGGATGACCTCCTCGGCGAGGTCGTTCGGGTCGCGCAGGTCCGGCCGCCACGACGGCGGCGTCACGGTCAGCACGTCCTCCCCGGACACCTCACAGCCGACCTCGCGCAGGCGGCGCACGACCGTGTCGCGGCCGTAGGACATGCCCGCCACCCGGTCGGGATGGTCGGCGTCGATCGTGATCACGACCGGCTCGACCGGCGCACGGAGGTTCGTCTCCCCCGGCACGACCTGGGCGCCACCGAGCTCGGCGAGCATGCGCACCGCGATCGCCGCGGCCTGCCGCTGGATCTCGTGGTCGACGCCGCGCTCGAACCGGTAGGAGGAGTCGCTGTGCAGCTTGTGCCGGCGTGCCGTACGCCCGATCGCCTCGGGCGAGAAGTGCGCCGCCTCGATGACGATCTCGGTGGACTTCTCGTCGATCTCGGTGGTCAGACCGCCCATCACGCCGGCGATGTTGACCGGGCCGGACTCGTCGGTGATGAGGATGTCCCCGGGGTCCAGGTCGCGTACGACGTGGTCGAGGGTCTCCATCCGCTCGCCGCTCTCGGCCCGGCGTACGACGATCGGGCCCTGGAGCTTGCCGCGGTCCCAGGCGTGCAGGGGCTGGCCCAGCTCGAGCATGAGGTAGTTGGTGATGTCGACGGCCAGCGAGATCGAGCGGACGCCGCACTTCTGCAGCCGCCGCACCAGCCAGAGCGGGCTCGGCGCCGCCGGGTCCAGGCCGCGTACCTCGCGCAGCACGTAGCGCGAGCATGCCGACGGGTCGGCGATGGAGGCCGGATAGGAGTCCGCGGCCTCCTCGGGGGGCAGCTCCGCCGCCGGATCTTTGAACGGCACCGAGAACGCGGTGGCGGCCTCGCGCGCGACGCCGCGGATCGAGGCGGTGTAGCCCCGGTCCGGGGTCACGGCGATGTCCAGCACGTCGTCGCGCAGCTGCAGCAGTTCGGCGGCGTCCTGGCCGGGTACGGCACCGGAGGACTCGGGCAGCACCAGGATGCCGTCGTGGCCGTCGCCCATGCCGAGCTCGCGCTCGGAGCAGATCATGCCCTCCGACACGTGGCCGTACGTCTTGCGGGCGCTGATCTCGAAGCCGCCGGGCAGCACGCCGCCCGGCAGGATGACCGCGACCAGGTCGCCCTCGGCGAAGTTGGCAGCGCCGCAGATGATGTTCTGGGGGTCGGGGTTGCCGATGTCGACCTGGCAGTAGCGGATCGGCTTCTTGAACTCCGTGAGCTCCTCGACCGCCAGGACCCGGCCCACCACGAGCGGTCCGGTCAGATCCGCGCCCAGCTCGTCGACGGTCTCCACCTCGAGGCCCGCGGCGATCAGCCGGCGTGCGACCTCGCGGGTCGTCGCCTCGGCCGGCAGCTCGGCGTACTCGCGCAGCCAGGAAATCGGGACGCGCATTCAGATCTCCATTCCGAAGGCGCGGGTGAAGCGAACGTCACCCTCGACCATGTCGTGCATGTCCTCCACGCCGTGCCGGAACATCAGCGTGCGCTCCACGCCCAGGCCGAACGCCCAGCCGCTGTAGCGCTCCGGGTCGACACCGCAGGCGATGAGCACCCGCGGGTTGACCATGCCGCAGCCGCCGAGCTCGATCCAGCCCTCGGACCGGCAGGTGCGGCACGGCTCGCCGCCGGGCTCGGCCGAGGCGCCGCGGCACACGAAGCACTCCATGTCCACCTCGCCGGACGGCTCGGTGAACGGGAAGAAGTACGGGCGGAAGCGGGTCCGCAGTCCCTCACCGAACATGCCGACGACGAACGCGTCGATCGCGCCGCGCAGGTCGGCCATCGTGATGCCCTCGTCCACGACCAGGCCCTCCATCTGGTGGAAGACCGGGCTGTGCGTCGCGTCGAGCTCGTCGGTGCGGAACGTCTTGCCCGCGCAGACGACGTACACCGGCAGCTCGCGGGTGAGCAGCGCGCGGACCTGCATCGGGGAGGTGTGGGTGCGCAGGACGAGCCCGGACTCCTCCGACTCCACGAAGAAGGTGTCCTGCATCTCCCGCGCCGGGTGCGCGGGCGGGAAGTTCAGCGCGTCGAAGTTGAACCACTCCGCCTCGACCTCGGGCCCCTCGACGATCTCGAAGCCCATCGAGACGAAGACATCGGTCATGCGCTCGGCGGTCGTGGTCACCGGGTGCCGGGCGCCGCGCTGCACGCGGTCCCAGGGCAGGGTGACGTCGACGGCCTCCTCCACGAGGACGCGCTGGTCGCGTTCGTCCTCCAGCTCGGCCTGGCGCCGCTTGAGCGCCTCGGAGACGTCACGGCGGGCGCCGCCCACGCGCTTGCCGGCCTCGGCCTTGGCGTGCGGGGGCAGGGCGCCGATCTCGCGGTTGGCCAGCGCGAGCGGCGAGCGGTCGCCGGCGTGCGCGAGGCGGGTCTGTTTCAGCTCGTCCAGGCTCGAGGCGGCCTCGATCGCGGCGAGCGCCTCGGCGCGCATGCGGGCGACCTCGTCCGGATGCAGCGAGGTGACCTCGACAGGGTCATAGGACTTATTGGGTGCGGACATGGGTTCGAACAACTCCAGCAACTGGCGATCGAGTCATCTGGGAAAAACCACCACTCCCCCGGCCGCGTAGGCCACGGCTGGGGGGAACGGTCAGGAAGCCCGCTCGGCTGCTCTCAGGCGAAGTCTGGAGCCCCGGCGGGCAGGCTAAATCGGAACTCGGCGCCGCCGCTGGGTGCTCGCCGTACGGTGATGGCACCACCGTGCGCCTCGACCAGGCCCTTCACGATGTAGAGACCGAGGCCGGTGCCGCCGCGCGGCTGGCCGTGGCCCCGCCAGAACTGCCGGAAGACGCGGGGCACGGATTCGGGCGGGATGCCCTCGCCCTCGTCGCGCACGGACACGACGGCTCCCTGCTTGCGTGAGTCCGGCTCCACCACAATGGTGACAGTACCAGCACCGTGCCGGACGGCGTTCTCCACGAGGTTGCCGAGGATCTGGTCGACCTTGTCGGGGTCCAGCCACATCTCCGGCAGCTCACCCAGCACCTCGACCTCGAACCGCGCGGCGGGCTCGCCGGCCACCACGCGTCCCTTGACCACCTTGCGCACCTCTTCGATCACGTCGACCACCTGGCGCCGCATCTCCAGCCGTCCCGCCTCGATGCGTGAGACGTCGAGGAGCTCGGTGATGAGCCGGGTCACCCGGTCCGCGTCGGCGTTGACGGTCTCGAGCATGACGCGCTTCTGGTCGTCGTTGAACCGGTGCCACTTGGCGAGCAGCGTCGCGGTGAATCCCTTCACGCTGGTCAACGGCGACCTCAGCTCGTGCGCGACCGTCGACACGAGGTCGGCGCGGTTGCGCTCCTGGCGGGCACGCTGCATCGCGTCGCGGAAGGCGACGGTGAAGGCGGTGACGCCGCCGTCCTGGGCGCGGGTGTAGGAGGCCGTGACGAGCAGCTCGGTGCCGTCCGCCAGGTGCAGCGGCCGCTCCGGATGCCGGCTGCGGGTCGACAGGCCGCCGTAGGGGTTGAGGCACTTCCACCAGTCGCGCCCGTCCGCGTCGTACAGCGGCAGGACGTCGGCGAAGTCCCGGCCCAGCACGTCGGCCTGGACCAGCCCGGTCAGCCGGGCCGCCGCGCGGTTGAACACGACGACGCGCCTGTCGGGGTCGGCCACGAGAAGCCCGTCGGGCAGGGTGTCCGGGCAGAGCCCGGGGGGGTCACCCTGGTGGGGGTCCGGTCTGCCCACGACCGCCTCCACCTCCCAGTGTCCGTGATTGCGCGAACGGCACGACTCTAATGCGCGGGGGTGAAATCCCGCCACGCATGCGCGTTAATGCCAGGTCCACGGCGTGTGTCGCCTCGCCTGCGTCATGTCGCGATCGCACCGTCGACGCTGTCGTCGCTGCGGAAAAGGTGATCCAGGCGTGTGATCTGGAGGATGCGGCGCTGCGCCGGGCGTACGCCGGTAAGGCTCAGCGAGCCGCCGTTACCCCGGGTCCGGTTGTTCACCGCGACCAGGGCGCCGAGCCCGGCGGCGTCACAGAAGCGCACTCCGGTGAAGTCGGCGACGATGTGCACGCCGCCCTCGTCCGCCAGGGCCATCAGGACCGTGCGCAGCTCCCCCGAGGTGTGCACGTCGATCTCACCGGCGACCTCGACCACGGCGGTCCTGCCGTCGCGCCGGGTGACGGTGGCCCTCAGATCCCGCCGGATCCCGCCGGGACAGCGGCTCACGCCCCTGCGCGTCGCTCGCGTCCCACCAGTGGCCGCCTCGCACGCCGCCGCCGTCCTGCGGCGCCGCGGCGTGGGAATGCCACTCACGTTCGTGTTCACGGTTTGCCCCGTTCATCGAATGACCCATAGACACCATAGGCAACTCATAGGACGCACGGATCCGACCGCAGGTTGGTTCAAATCTCCTCCCTGCGATGGAGCATGCCACCGATCCTGTCCCCTTTTTCCTGAATGTGCGAATCAGCCACTTCAGGGCATATTTCAGAGGTCCATGGTGGTTCACGCGGCCCAGGCGAGCGTGGACCACACCGATTGACCTAAGGTTGGTCGCCGATGACCGACAACACCCTGGGCTCGGCCCACCAGCCTCTTCGCGACGTGGTCACGGCCGAACTCCGCCGTCTGATACTCGCGGGCGAGCTCACCCCTGGTGAGCGCCTTGTCGAGGACCGGCTCGCCGAGCGGCTCGGGGTGTCCCGCAACCCGGTACGCGAGGCCATCCGGGTGCTGGCGGCCGAGGGATTCGTCGAGGTCACGCCCAGGCGTGGCGCCGCCGTGGCGCGGCTGCCCTCGCAGGAGGCCGAGGAGCTCTTCGACGTGCGCCTGGCCCTGGAGAGCCTCACCGCACGGCTGTCGGCCCGCAAGGTGACCCCCGCGTCCGCCGCGCGGCTCCGTGGCGTCCTGGACTCCGCGCGCGTCGCCGTCGACGAGGGCCGGCTCGACCAGGTCGCCGACCTGAACACCGCGTTCCACGCCGCCGTGGCCGAGACGGCCGGCAACGCCTATCTGAGCCTCGTCGTGGGGCCGATGCTCCGGCGCGCCCAGTGGGTCTTCCAGCAGACCGCCAGGCATCGCGCGCCGCACTCCTGGACCGAGCACCTCAGCCTGTACGAGGCCATCGCCGAGGGCGACGAGACCGCGGCCGAGGCCCGCGCGGTGGCCCACGTCGAGGCGGCGCGGCGCTCCTACCTCAAGGCCCTGGCCGAGGGCTGACCCCCCCTCCAGCCGCTGACCGAGGGCTTGAACACCTCCCCCTTTGCCTCTGGCCGAGAGGTGAACACCTGCTTTAGGGTGTCGAAACACGCCCGAAACAGGATTTTGTATACGGTCGTTTCCGTCAACCAGGCAGTCGTACCTGCATCGGGCGGACCGAAACCGGCCATCCGACCCCTCCACGACTACGTCTCCTGTCCCGTCCCGACCCCCATCGGAGAAGGAGCGACACCTCCATGCACCTCCCTCGCAGACTCGTCGCCGCGCTCGCGGCGCTGCCCCTCATACTCGCCGCCGCCTGTTCCGGCGGCGGCGCCACCGCGAAGCCCTCGGTCTCGGGCGCTGCGGCCGACAACCGGGCGGTGAAGAACGGCGGCACCCTCACGATGGCGCTGTCCGCGGACCCGGACGCCCTGGACCCGAGCACCTCGGTGACGCTGCTCGGCCGTGAGGTCTTCACCTCCATCTGCGAGAAGCTCTACGACATCGACGCGAACTCCAAACTGGTGCCGCAGCTCGCCACCGCCCTTCCCGACGTCTCGAAGGACGGCAAGACGGTGACGATCAAGCTGCGCAGCGGGGTGAAGTTCAACGACGGCACCGCCTTCGACGCGGCGGCGGTGAAGAAGTCCCTCGACCGCCACCGCACGTACAAGAAGTCGGCGCGCATCTCCGACCTCGCGGCGGTCCAGAAGGTCGACGTGGTGGATCCCTCCACCGTCAAGCTCACCCTGTCCCGGCCGTTCACGCCGCTGATCGCCCAGCTCGCCGACCGCGCCGGGATGATCATGTCGCCGAAGGCACTGGACGCCGAGGGTGACGACTTCGGCGCGAACCCCGTCTGCGTCGGGCCCTTCAAGTTCTCGAGCCGCACCTCGGGCAACCAGATCGTCGTGGACCGCGCCCCGGACTACTACGACGCGTCGAAGGTCAAGCTCGACCGCATCGTCTACAAGATCATCGTGGACCCGAACGTCCGGGCCGCCAACCTCAAGTCGGGTGACGTGCAGGCCGCCGAGGAGCTCGCCACCACGACGGTCGCCGGCGTACAGGCCGACCCGAACCTCCGCGTCATCTCCGGTGGCGGCCTGGGCAACTACGGCATCGACATCAACATCGGCAACGTCAAGGGCTCCACGGAGAAGACCGGGCCGGTGAACACGCCGCTGGGCAAGAGCCCGGAGCTGCGCCAGGCGTTCGAGCTGTCCCTGGACCGGAACGCCATCAACAAGACCGTCTACAACGGGCTCTACCAGCCCGACTGCAGTCCGCTGCCCCTGGACAGCCCGTTCCGCGACAAGAGCCGGACCTGCTCGACCCGCGACGTCGCCCAGGCCAAGCAGCTCGTCGCCAAGTCGGGGGTGAAGACTCCGATCCCGGTCAAGCTCCAGGTGCCGAACGACGCGACAAACGAGCGGCTCGGGCAGGTCATCCAGCAGATGACCAAGGAGACCGGCTTCGACGTCAGCGTGCAGCCGATCGATTTCGCGACCGGGCTGGAGCAGGGCGCGGCCGGCAAGTTCGACGTCATGGTGAGCGGCTGGTCCGGACGCGTCGACCCCGACGGTGACCTGAGCGGACTGATCAACACCGGTGGGGCGAACAACTACGCCGGGGTCTCGGACCCGGGGATCGACGACCCGATGAAGCAGGCCGCCGCAACCGCCGACCAGGCCGAACGCGCGACGCTCTACGCCAAGGTCACCCAGCGGGCCGCCGAGGTGCGCGGGAACATCTACCTGTACCACAACCTGTACTACCTGGGCATGGCCAAGAACGTCGCCGGCATCCGCTACTACGCCGACGGCCTGCCGCGCCTCGGTACGGCCGGATTCGCAGCCAAGTAGATGGCCCTTTTCATCCTGCGCCGGCTCGGCGCGGCGGCGATCGTGCTGTTCCTGGGCAGCGTCCTGGTCTTCCTCGGAGTCAGGGCGCTGCCCGGCGACCCGGCGGTCGTCCTCGCCGGAAACGAAGCGTCGCCGTCGGCGATCGCCGCCATCCGCCACGACTACGGACTCGACCAGCCACTGCCCGTGCAGTACGGGCGGTGGGCCGGCAAGGCGCTCCAGGGCGACTTCGGCAAGTCCACCCAGGACCTGATACCCGTCGGCCACATTCTCGGCGAGCGGCTCCCGGTCACGATCGAGCTGTCCCTGCTGGCGATGATCGTCGCCGTCGGGGTCGGTGTCACGGCCGGCGTCATCGCCGCGACCCGGCGCGGCAAGCTCGCCGACTACGTCGCCACCGGGTTCGGGCTGGTGGGGCTCTCCGTGCCGCACTTCTGGCTCGGCATCCTCGGCATCCTGTTGTTCTCGGTCAAGCTGCACTGGCTGCCCGCGTCCGGCTATGTCCCCTTCACCGGTGACCCGGGCGGGAACCTCGAGCGCATGCTGCTGCCCGCGCTGGTGCTCGGCACCGGCTTCGCGGCGGTGCTCATGCGGCAGACCCGCTCGGCGATGCTCGACTCGCTGTCGGCCGACTACGTCCGCACCGCACGCTCCAAGGGCCTGGCGGAGCGTTCGGTCGTCGGCGTGCACGCCCTGCGCAACAGCCTGACGACCGTGGTGACCGTCCTCGGCCTCCAGCTCGGCGCGCTGATCAGTGGCGCCGTGGTGACCGAGCAGATCTTCGTCATCCCCGGGTTCGGCAAGCTCACCGTCGACGCCGTGGCGACCCGCAACTACCCCGTCATCCAGGCGGTGGTGCTGGTCACGGTCGTGGGCTACATCGCGGTGAACCTTCTGGTGGACATCGCGTACGCATTGTTGAACCCGCGGGTCCGGCTCACGGGGGTGGCCAATGGCTGATCCGACTCTCACCGTGGCGCCGGTCGCGCGGGGGCCCGTGCCCGCCGGGCGCGCGCGGCAGAGCTGGCGAAGGTTCCGCAGGCGGCCCGCGGCGATGGTGGGGCTGGTGCTCGTCGCCGGGTTCCTGCTGCTGGCGATCGTCGGGCCCTTCCTGACCGCCGACCCGGCGGCCCAGGACTACACCGCACCGCTGGCGCCGCCCTCGGGCGCCCACCTGCTCGGCACCGACGACCTCGGGCGCGACGCGCTGGCCCGTATCGCCTACGGCGCGCGGGTCTCGCTGGAGGCCGGCGTGCTGTCGGTGCTGCTCGCGATGGTGGTCGGGGTCCCGATCGGGCTCGTGGCGGGCTACTACCGAAGGTTCCTCGACCCGATCGTGATGCGCCTGGTCGACGTCGTGCTCGCCTTCCCGTTCCTGATCTTCGCGGTGGGCATGGCGGCGATCCTGGGCCCGTCTCTGCGCAACGTCATCATCGCGCTCAGCGTCTCTCTGTTCCCGGGGATCATCCGGGTCACCCGCGGTGAGGTGCTCGCCCTGCGGGAGATGGACTACGTCTCGGCGGCGGTCGCCGACGGCGCGGGCGATGGCCGGATCATGTTCCGCTACATCCTGCCGGGTGCCACCAGCACGCTGATCGTGCAGGCCACCGTGGGGATCCCGACGGCGATCATCGGCGAGGCGACGCTGTCGTTCCTGGGCCTCGGCGTGCAGCCGCCGACCCCGTCGTGGGGCGTGGTGCTCACCGCCGCCCAGCAGTTCCTCGACCAGGCGCCGTGGCTGGCGATCTGGCCCGGCGTGATGATCGCGCTGTCCACGCTCGGGTTCAACCTGCTCGGCGACGGCCTGCGCGACGTCCTCGACCCACGGAGCAGCCGATGAGCGAGCGGAGCGAGCGATCCGGAAACACAGCGTCCCAGATCACACTTCCGACGAAGGAGGGCTCATGAGTCTTCTGGAGATCAGTGGTCTGCGGGTCGGCTTCGACACCGAGGACGGTGAGGTGCAGGCCGTACGCGACATCTCACTCACGCTCGAACGCGGTGAGATCCTCGCGCTGTGCGGCGAGTCGGGCTGCGGCAAGTCGGTCACCGCGATGTCGATCCCCCGGCTGCTGCCGCCGGACACGACGCGGCTGTCCGGCTCGATCCGGCTCGACGGGCGCGAGCTCACCGAGCTGCCCGAGCGTGAGCTGCGGGAGATCCGCGGCAAGGACGTCTCGGTGGTCTTCCAGGAGCCGATGACCTCGCTGAACCCCGCGTTCACGGTCGGCTTCCAGATCGCCGAGGTGCTGCGCAGGCACGAGGACCTGTCCCGCGCGGCGGCGCGGTCCCGTGCCATCGAGCTGCTCGAGCTGGTCGGCATCCCCGCGCCCGCCCGGCGGGTCAAGGAGTACCCGCACCAGCTCTCCGGCGGCATGCGCCAGCGGGTGATGATCGCCATCGCGGTGGCGTGCTCGCCGCGGGTGCTCATCGCGGACGAGCCGACGACCGCGCTCGACGTGACCATCCAGGCCGGCGTGCTGGACGTCTTCCGCGACCTGCGCGACCGGCTCGGCACCGCGATCATCCTGATCACGCACGACCTCGGGGTGGTGGCCGACATCGCCGACCGCGCGGTCGTCATGTACGCCGGCCGCGCCGTCGAGGAGGCCCCGGTGACGGAGCTGTTCGCCCGGCCGCGCCATCCGTACACGGCGGGGCTCATGCGGGCGCTTCCCTCGGCCGCGGTCACCGGCGAGGACGGCCGGCGCCGGCTCTCGGAGATCCCGGGGCTGGTGCCGCCGCCGTACGACGATCCGCGCGAATGCGCGTTCCATCCGCGCTGCCCGCGTGCCGAGGCGGACTGCACGACCGAACGTCCCGCGCTCGACACGTACGGCACCGGGCACCTGGCCGCGTGCTTCCATCCCCTGTCCCTGACACCGGCCTCGGGAGAGGACTCATGACGGAAACGGTTCTCGAGGTCGACGGCCTGGTGAAGCACTACCACGTCAGGGGACGCGGGCAGGTCGTGCGCGCGGTCGACGGGGTGTCCCTGTCGATCGGGCCGGGCGAGGTGCTCGGCCTGGTCGGCGAGTCGGGCAGCGGCAAGTCGACGATCGGCAAGTGCGTCCTGCGCCTGACCGAGCCCACCGCCGGCTCCGTTCGCCTCGGCGACCGCGACATCACCCACCTGTCCCGGCGCGAGCTGCGCCCGCTCCGCCGCGACGTGCACATGGTCTTCCAGGATCCCTACTCCTCCCTCAACCCGAGGTTCACCGTCGGCCAGATCGTGGCCGAGCCGCTCCGGCGGCACGGGGTCGCACGGGGCGCCCAGGTCACCGAGCGCGTACGGGAGATGCTCGAACGCGTCGGCCTGGGCGCGGAGATGCGCACCCGCCGCCCGCACGAGCTGTCCGGCGGGCAGCGCCAGCGCGTCGGGCTCGCCCGCGCGCTGATCCTGGAGCCCAAGCTCGTCGTGGCCGACGAGCCGGTGTCGGCGCTGGACGTGTCCGTCCAGGCGTCGGTGCTCAACCTGGTCGCCGACCTGCAGCGCGACATGGGCTTCTCGTGCCTGTTCATCACCCATGACCTGTCGGTGGTGGAGTTCCTCGCCGACCGGATCGCGGTCATGTACCTCGGGCAGATCGTGGAGACCGGGCCGACGAAGAAGATCTTCGCCGAGCCGCAGCATCCGTACACCCAGGCGCTGCTCTCGGCCGCCCCCGAGCCCGACCCCGTACGGCAGCGCGCACGGAAGCGCGTCGTCCTCACCGGTGAGGTGCCCAGCCCGGTCGACCCACCGGCCGGCTGCCGGTTCCACACCCGCTGCCCGGTGGCCGTCGACACCTGCCGTACGGTCGAGCCGGCGCTGACCGGCGTACGTGAGGCGGACCGGCCCGTCGCGTGCCACCTGGTGACATCGTCCGAGATACCTGACATCACGGAAAGGGATTAGCGTGTTCACGACCCGCCCTGAGCTGACCGGCGACTTCGGCATGGTGGCGAGCACCCACTGGCTCGCCTCCGCCGCGGGGATGAGTGTGCTCGAACGCGGCGGTAACGCGTTCGACGCGGCCGTCACCGCCGGCTTCGTGCTCCAGGTCGTCGAGCCCCACCTCAACGGGCCGGGCGGTGACCTGCCCGTCCTGGTGTGGAACGAGACAGAGGGACGCGCGACCGCGGTCTGCGGCCAGGGCACCGCCCCGGCGTCGGCCACCATCGAGCACTACACCGGGCTGGGCCTGGACCTCGTCCCCGGCACCGGGCTGCTGGCCGCGACCGTTCCCGGCGCGTTCGGCGCCTGGCTGCTGATGCTCGAACGCTGGGGCACCTGGCCGCTGGAGGACGTCCTCGCACCGGCCATCTCCTATGCCGAGAACGGCTTCCCCGCCATCGGCCGGATCGCCGAGACGATCGGCACCGTCGAGCGGACCTTCACCGAGGACTGGCCGACGTCGGCCGCGGTCTGGATGCCGGAGGGCCGGGTACCGGCCGCCGGGTCACGGCTGCGCAGCCCCGGACTGGCGGCGACCTACCGGCGGATCGCGGACGCGGCGCGTTCGACGTCCGGCGGCCGCGAGGCGGGGATCGCCGCCGCCCGTACGGCCTGGTACTCCGGATTCGTCGCCGAGGCGATCGCGAGGTTCTGCGCGGAGACGGCCTGGCGCGACTCCTCAGGACGCGAGCACGGCGGGCTGCTGACCGGGGACGACCTCGCCGGCTGGGCGGCGACCACCGAGGAGCCGCTCGGCTACGACTACCACGGCGCCCGGGTGCTGAAGACCGGGCCGTGGGGACAGGGCCCGGTGTTCCTGCAGCAGCTCGCGCTGTTGTCCGGGTTCGACCTGGAGGCCGCGGGATTCTTGTCGGCCGACTACATCCACACCGTCACCGAGGCCGCCAAGCTCGCCTTCGCCGACCGCGAGGCCTGGTACGGCGACCCGGAGCACACCGAGGTGCCGATGGAGGCCCTGCTCGGCGCGGACTACACCACCGCGCGGCGCGGGCTCATCGGCGCCGAGGCGAGCCTGGACCTGCGGCCGGGCAGTCCGGACGGGCGAAGCCCGGTGCTGCCCGCGAGCGCGCCGGGCGCCTCGGCGCCCATCGGCGACGGCGTGGGCGAGCCGACCGTACGCGCGGACGGGCGGGTGAGCGGCGACACGTGTCATCTGGACGTCGCCGACCGGCACGGCAACCTGGTGTCGGCGACACCGAGCGGCGGCTGGCTGCAGAGCTCGCCGGTCGTTCCCGAGCTCGGCTTCTGCCTGGGCACCAGGGCGCAGATGTTCTGGCTGGAGCCGGGCCTGCCCGCCTCGCTGCGGCCGGGCAGCAGGCCGCGTACGACGCTGTCCCCCTCACTGGCGCTCCGCGACGGCCGGCCCTGGATGGCGTTCGGCACGCCGGGCGGTGACCAGCAGGACCAGTGGAGCCTGAACTTCCTCCTGTCCGTCGTGCACGGTGGCCTGAACCTCCAGGAGGCCGTCGACGCGCCGATGTTCCACTCGGTGCACTTCCCCAGCTCCTTCTACCCGCGCGGCTCACGGCCCGGCGGCATGGTCGTGGAGGAGCGGGTCGACCCGGCGGTCGTGGCGGAGCTGCGGCGGCGCGGCCACGACGTGGACGTCCAGGGACCGTGGTCCCTCGGCCGGCTCAGCGCGGTGAGCCGCGACTCCGCCGCCCCCGGTTTCCTGCGCGCGGCGGCGAACCCGCGTGGTGCCCAGGGTTACGCGGTCGGGCGGTAGCGCGTTGAACCTGCTGGACACCGGTCTGCTCGCCGCCGCGGGCGTGGCGGCGGGCGTCGTCAACGCGATCGCCGGCGGCGGCTCGCTGATCTCCTTTCCCGCGCTTCTATTCGTCGGCTACCCGACCGTCACCGCCAACGTGACCAACACGGTGGCGCTGTGGCCGGGTTACATCGGAGGCGCCGTCGGGTACCGCGCGGAGCTGTCCGGGCAGCGCAGGCGCGCGGTCACGTTCGGCGTGACGAGCGTGGTCGGCGCCGTCCTGGGCTGCCTCCTGCTCCTGGTCACACCGGAGAACGTCTTCGGCGCGCTCGTGCCGATCCTGATCGCCGTGGCGAGCCTGCTGCTCGCGGTCCAGCCCTGGGTGAAGAAGCGGCTGAGCGCCTCGGACCGGCTGACCGGCCGCCAGCACCAGATCCTGCTGCACTCGGGCATCCTGCTCGGCGGGGTGTACGGCGCCTACTTCGGCGCCGGCCTCGGCGTCATGCTGCTGGGCATCCTCGGCGTGTTCGTGCACGACCGGCTGCAGCGGGTGAACGCCGTACGCGCGGTGCTGTCGCTGGTCATCAACACGGTGGCGTGCGGCGCGTTCGCGATCTTCGGTCCGGTGCGGTGGTCCGCGGTCGCGGTGATGGCGGTGGCGAGCCTGGCGGGCGGATTCCTGGGTGCGCGCCTGGCGCGGCGGCTGTCGCCGACCGTCCTCCGCGCGGTCATCGTCACCTTCGGGCTCGCCGTCGCCGTGGCCCTGGCCCCGCACTGAGGACCTGTCCCGAAGTCCCGCCGTCTGCTGAGCGACGCGGGCTTCGAGACGGATCCAAGGCCTCAGCCGTCGCGCCGGGCCAGTGAAACACCTTGGCCGGCGGGCCCTGGGGGCCGCTCGTGGCCGCCGGGTTCGCGTGGCCTCACATCCGGGCTCTCAGCACGTCGACCTCACAACCTGGCGCGTACGGGTCGAAGCCGTGCTCGACGAGCCAGCGGACCGCCAGCAGGCTTCGCAGCGACCACCACGCGCGGATCACGTCGAGATCGACGTCGGTGCCGTAGCCGGCGACGACGTCGCCGAGGTGCTCCTCGTGCCCGAGTGTCAGGACGGCGAGGTCGTACAGGGCGTCGCCTCGGGACGCCTCGGACCAGTCGACCACGCCGGTGATCTCCTCACCGTCGAGGAACACGTGGCTGACCTGCAGGTCTCCGTGCGTGAACACCGGCGTCCACGGCCGGAGCGCGGCCTCGGCGACCTCGCGGTTGCGCGTGACCAGGTCGGCGGGAAGCACGTCGTTCGTGACGAGCCGCTCGCATTCGCGGTCGAGATCCGATGCGAGCTCGTCAAGGCTCTGACCGGGCCATGGCGGCAGCGGTGCGTCGTGCAGCTTCCGTACGGCGGCACCCGCCGCGGCCCAGGCCGACGGCGACGCGGCCGACCGCTCGCCGAGGCGGCCGAGTGCCGTGCCCGGGAGGGCGGCGAGCGCGAGCACGGGCGGCTTTCGCCACAGGACCTCCGGAGTCGGGATCGGCGCCATGGCCATCGCCTCGACCTCGACATCGGTGCGCGTCTGATCCGCGTCGATCTTCAGGAACACGTCGCCGACGCGCAGGGTGGCGCGCTCCCGATGGGCGACGACGAGCTCGACCTCTTCCACGTCGGCCATTATCGCGAGAGGACCACTGACTGTCGCCGGGTTAATCGCCGGCACGGCCGGCCTCGTCCCGCGCCCGGCGGCGTCGTGGACGGCACCCCTGACCAGGTCAGACCCACCACTTTTGTCAGGAGGCCTCAGCCGGCGCGCTGGGCCCGTGCGGAGGTGTAGAGGCAGACCGCGGCGGCGGTCGCGAGGTTGAGGCTCTCGGCGCCACCGTAGATCGGCACGCGGACGACCTCGTCGACGGCGGCCAGGATCTCCTCGGGCAGGCCCCACGCCTCGTTGCCGAACACCCACGCGGTCGGCCCGCCGAGCGTGCCCGCCTCAAGGGCGGTGTCCAGCGAGGACTCTCCCGCGCCATCGGCGGCCACGACGGTCAGGCCCGCGGCCTTCAGCGCCGGGATGACCTCGCCGAAACGCGGGCCCATGACGACGGGGAGGTGGAAGATGCTGCCCGCGGAGGCGCGCACGCACTTGCCGTTGTAGGAGTCGACGGAGGCGTCGGTGAAGATCACCGAGTCGGACCCGGCGGCGTCGGCGGTGCGCAGCACCGTCCCCGCGTTGCCCGGGTCGCGTACGTGCGCCAGGACCGTCACCAGCCGCGGCGAAGACGCGAGCGCCGACTCCAACGAGACGTCGACGAATCGGCAGACGGCCAGCAGGCCCTGAGGAGTGACGGTCTGAGCGAGCTCGGCCATCACGTCGGCACCCACCCTGAAGACGGGGATGCCGGATTTTTCCGCCCGGGCGACCAGGTCCTGGTGGCGGTTCTCCGCCTCGGCCGTGGCGAACAGCTCGCAGAGGACTCCGTCCAGCGCCAGTGCCTCGCGTACGGCCTGCGGCCCCTCGGCGAGGAACCGGCCGTCGCGGCGCCGGAACGCGCGTTTGGCGAGCCGACGAGCCGCCTTCACCCGTGGAGATCGGGTGGAACTCAGCTCACGGCCCGCCATCAGCGCGGTGATCCTGGGGCGCTCAGGCCGCGGCGGTGCCCGTGGGCAGCGCCTTCTTGGCGGTCTCGACGAGTACCGCGAACGCGGGGGCGTCGTTGACCGCGAGCTCGGCGAGCATACGGCGGTCGACCTCGACGCCGGCCTCGCGCAGGCCCTGGATGAGTCGGTTGTAGGTCATCCCGTTGGCGCGGGCCGCCGCGTTGATCCGCTGAATCCACAGACGGCGGAACTGGCCCTTGCGGTCCTTCCGGTCGCGGAAGGCGTACGTCATCGAGTGGAGCTGCTGCTCCTTGGCCTTGCGGTACAGCCTGGACCGCTGGCCGCGGTAGCCACTCGCCCGCTCCAGGACGACCCGGCGCTTCTTGGCGGCATTGACCGCCCGCTTCACGCGTGCCACGTTTCGAACTCCCTCGTGGGGGCCGGTGCCTCGTGGGCGACCGGCCGGTCGTAGGACTTACGGGGCTGCCGGTGCCGTCGTGGCACCGGGAGCCCGGCGATCATGCCTGCCGGGCTTACTTGCCGAGCAGCTTCTTGATCTTCTTCTCGTCGTTCTTGTCGACCACCACGGGCCCGTCAAGGCGGCGCGTGCGCTTGGTCGCCTTGTGCTCGAGCAGGTGGTTGCGGTTGGCGCGGCGGCGCATGACCTTGCCGGTGCCGGTCACTTTGAACCGTTTTTTGGCACCACTGTGCGTCTTCATCTTCGGCATGGTCGCCGACGTCTCCCTAGTCCGTGCGCCTCGGGGCGCGCGGCTCACCCCTTTACGGAGTACCGCACGCCTGATGAGGCGCGATGTGCATGCTTCATCGCGAGGCGACCCCACTGCACGAGCGGGGTCGGGGTGGAACAAGCCCCGATCAGGAGGCCGGGGCCTCGTTCTCCACCTGCCGCCGCAAGCGGCTGTTGGTCGCGGCGCGCTGCGTCTCGGCCTTTGCCTCGCTCTTCTTCTTGTGCGGGCCGAGCACCATGATCATGTTCCGGCCGTCCTGCTTGGGCCGGGACTCGACGAAGCCGAGGTCGTCGACGTCCTCCGCGAGCCGCTGCAACAGCCGGAACCCCAGCTCCGGCCGGGACTGCTCGCGACCACGGAACATGATCGTGACCTTGACCTTGTCACCTGCCTTGAGGAACCGCTCGACATGGCCCTTCTTGGTGCCGTAGTCGTGCGGGTCGATCTTCGGCCGGAGTTTGATCTCCTTGATGACCGTGTGCGCCTGGTTACGTCGCGCATCGCGGGCCTTCATCGCGGACTCGTACTTGAACTTGCCGTAGTCCATGAGCTTGGCCACGGGCGGTCGCGCGGTCGGTGCGACCTCCACCAGATCGAGATCGGACTCCCGTGCAAGGTCAAGGGCCTTGGCGATGGGAACGATGCCAACCTGTTCGCCGTTCGGACCGACGAGTCGGACCTCGGGCACGCGAATGCGCTCGTTGATACGCGGTTCGGCGCTGATGGGACCTCCTTGGGGTACTTCGCTGTCTATGACCGGCCATACCCCGGGCCCTTCATACGAAAAGCCCCGCACAGCTCGCATGCGGGGCCACTACCGGTCACCCCGGCGGCCGGAGCCGACGAGGGGACACGCTAATAGCGTGTCGGACCGGGACCCATCAGCCTTTGGCTCCTCGCGGAGCGCGGCCGATCAGGTGGGAGGTGACCTCCGCTTGCGCGCCCGGCGCGTGAACGCCAGGCCAGTCAACGGTTAAAGATATCAGCTTTCGGGCCGTGCGTCGAAATCGCGCATCTCGAAGGCGGCAGTGACCGGCACGGGCTCGGGGAGCGCGGCGATCCGTGCCCGCAGGGCGGCCTCGTCGGTGTGCCAGGCGCTCGGTCCCATGGCCGCCAGCACCGCGACCTCCTTGTGGGTCAACCGCATCGGGAGCTCCAGCGACCGGGAGCCGGACGGGGTGAACCGCTCCCCGACCGCGTCGGCGACCCGCTCGGCCTTGCGCGGGTCGACGGTGAGCAGCTCCAGCGGGCCGACGAGCTCGGCCAGGTGGTGGGCGGCCGGCGTGACGACGATCAGCACTCCGTCCGGCCGCAGCACCCGGTGGAACTCCGGCGCGTTGCGCGGGGCGAAGACGTCCAGCAGCACCGACACCGCGCCCGTGCGCACCGGAAGCGGACGCCAGACGTCCCAGGTGAGGGCCCCGATACGCGGATGGGCCCGCGCGGCACGCCGCAGCGCGTGCTTGGAGATGTCCAGGGCCACCCCCTGGTGTCCCGTCAGCCGGTCGAGGACGGTGCCCAGGTAGTAGCCCGTACCGGCGCCGGCGTCCAGCACGCAGCCCTCATCGGGGGCCCGGGCCGCGGCCCGCTCGGCGACCAGCTCGGCGAGCGGGGCGAAGTGACCGCCGTCGAGGAAGTCCGCGCGCGCCGCCACCATCGCGGCGGTGTCGGCGGTGCCGGTACTCGCGTTCCCGGTCAGCAGCCCGGCGTAACCCTGCCGGGCGACATCGAACGTGTGCCCCGACGTACAGCGCAGGGCCCGCTCCTCGGCGGACAGGTCACCGGCGCAGACGGGACAGCGGAGGTAGCGAAGGACGTCGGCGAGCATCGGCCCGTCAAAGCCCCGTCGCGGGGCGCCCCTGGCCGGAAGGCCCTTGATCGGAGGGCCCCTGGCCGGAGGGCCCCTGGCCGGAAGGCCCTTGATCGGAGGGCCCGTGGCCGGAGGGCCCCTGGCCGGAAGGCCCTTGATCGGAGGGCCCGTGGCCGGAGGGCCCGTGGCCGGAAGGCCCGTGGCCGGAAGGCCCGTGGCCGGAAGGCCCGTGATCGGAGGGCCCCTGGCCGGAAGGCCCGTGGCCGGAAGGCCCGTGGCCGGAAGGCCCGTGGCCGGAAGGCCCGTGGCCGGAAGGCCCGTGATCGGAGGGCCCCTGGCCGGAAGGCCCGTGGCCGGAAGGCCCGTGGCCGGAAGGCCCGTGGCCGGAAGGCCCGTGATCGGAGGGCCCCTGGCCGGAAGGCCCCTCGCCGGCGCGGCGGGCGATCTCGGCCAGGCCCGCGGCGCGCATCGCCTCGACCGGCACGTCGTCGTGGCCGGTCATCAGCGTGATCTGGCGTACGGCCTGGTGCAGGAGCATCGTGAAGCCGTCGGCGACCGTGCCTCCGGCCTCGCGCACGGTCTCGGCCGCCCTCGTCGGCCACGGGGCGTAGACCACGTCGAGGAACGCGCCGGTGGCCCGCGCGATCGTCTTGGCGTACGCGTCGGCCACGCCGGCCGGGAGCGTGGAGATCACCAGGTCGGTGCGGGGCAGCGGGTCGGCGTACGTGAGGACGGTCAGCCCGACGCCGAGCCGCCGGGCCGCGGCGGCCGCCTCGGCGGCACGGCCCGGGTCGCGGGCGACCAGCGCGGCCTCGGACACGCCGAGGTCGCGCAGGGCCGCGAGGGCAGAGCAGGCGGTCGCACCGGCACCGAGCACGACCGCCGAGCCCGCCGCGGGCACCCCGGCCTCGGCGAGCGCGGTCACGATGCCGTGGACGTCGGTGTTGAAGCCCAGCCTGCGGCCGCCGTGGAAGACGACCGTGTTCGCGCCGCCGGTCGCGCGGGCCAGGTCGGAGACCTCGTCCAGCAGCGGCAGCACGGCGCGTTTCAGCGGCATCGTCAGCGACAGGCCCGCCCACGAACCTTCGAGGACGGCAGGCAGGCCCGCCTCGTCGCACTCAACGGCGTCGTAGGTCCAGTCCAGGCCGAGCGCGGCGTACGCGGCCCGGTGGAGCACCGGCGACAGCGAATGCGCGATCGGCTTACCGAGGACCGCCGCACGGGTCATCCGTGCGCCAGGTTCTGCTGGAGTTCCTGGCGGAAACGGCCGAACTCGGCGTAGTTGTCGGTGAACTTGGTGACGTGGTGTGCCGGGTCGGTCGTCACGAAGTACATCCACGGGCCCTTCGCGGGTTTGAGCACGGCCCGCAGGGCCTCCTCGCCGGGATTGCAGATCGCGCCGGGCGGCAGACCCGAGATGCTGTAGGTGTTGTACGGGCTGGTCGACTTCAGGTCGTTGCCGCTGGCGACGATGCCGTACTTGCCGAGGCCGTACATGACCGTACTGTCGAGCTGGAGCTTGTGCATCCACGGCTGCGGGCTGTGGAGGCGGTTCTCGATCACCCGTGCGACCTTCGGCATGTCCTCGGCCGTGCCACTCTCGGCCTGCACCAGGCTCGCGGCCACCACCACGTCGTGCGGCGACATGTGGACGCGCTTGGCCTCGCTCTCCAGGTCGATGTCGTCGGCGCTCTTCTTGAACTGGTCCACCATCGCCTTCAGGACCTGGGTCGCGGTGGCCTTCGGCGGCGGGTCGTACGTGAAGGGATAGAGGAACCCCTCGACCTGCCCGTTGGCGTACGAGGGCAGCCCGAGCGCCTTCGGGTGCTGGGCGGCACGCTGGAAGCTCTTGACCGAGATGTGGGTACGGGCCGACAGCGTCTGGTAGACCTGCGCGGCGCGCTTGCCCTCGGGGAAGGTGAACCGTCCGGTCCGCGAGGCCGGGCTGAGCAGCAGCGCGAGCGCGGACCTGGCCGACATGTGCAGCTTCAGCTGGTAGTAGCCGGGCTGGATGCTGGTGGCCTTGGGATCATCCTTGGCGATCTTGTAGAAGGCACTGCTCGACTTGACGACGGCCGCGTCCTCCAGACGCCGGCCCATCTGGCGTACGGAGTCGCCGTCCTGGATCTGGACGGTGACCGCAGTCGTGCCGGTGCCGCTGTAGTCCGGTGGGTGGATGATCCCACTCAGCTTCGTAAATCCGATATATCCGCCACCGCCCACGACGGCGATGAGGAAGACGATCGCCATCAGGGGCGCCAGTTTTCGCCCCTTCTTGGACTTTTTACGGCGCCGTCCGCGGTGGCCACGGCCCCCGCCGCGCCCAGATTGGTCGGCCCGGGCCGACCGCTGCCGCTCGGCGAGCTGTCTGAGAAAATCCAGGTCCGCGTCACTCATGTGTCCCCCCGGACAATCTCCCCAGGTGGACGGCCTGTCAAGCGTTCGGCGTCGAGTGCGGCCTGCAGGAGCACCGCCGCGGCCGCCTGGTCGACGACCTTGCGGCGTGCCTGGCCGTGCACGCCGCTCTGCCGCAGGCCGCTCTCGGCGGTCACGGTCGTGAGCCTCTCGTCGAACAGGCGTACGGTCTCGGCGCCCAGGCGCCGGGCGATGCGGGAGGCGAACCGGCGGGCCTCACCCGCGGCCGGGCCCTCACGGCCCGACAGCGAGGTCGGCAGGCCGACGATCACCTCGACGGCCTCGTTCTCGGCGACGAGCCACGCGATGCGCTCGATGTCGCCTTTTCCGTTGCGTACGGTCTCCAACGGGGAGGCCAGGATGCCGGCCGGATCACTCCGGGCGATTCCGATGCGCACACTTCCCGCATCGACTCCGAGGCGGACGCCGCGTCTCATGCGCTGCTCCTGCCCCGGCTGGCTCACGCGCTCCCCACGGCTCGCCGGACGGCTGCCAGAGCCTCCCCGATCGCCTCGGGGTTGGCTCCTCCGCCCTGTGCGAGGTCGTCCTTGCCGCCGCCCCCGCCGCCGAGTGCCTTGGCCGCGACCCCGACGAGCGCACCCGCCCGCAGACCGCGGGACCGGCCCTCCTCGCTGACCGCCACGACCACGACCGGGCGGTCCTTGGGGACGCCCGCGACGACCACGACGCTCGGACGGCCCGTCAGGCGGCCGCGCACGTCGACCGCGAGGCGTCGCAGGTCATCGGCGCCGACGCCTCCGGGCGCGCGGTGGGACACGAAGGCGACGCCCCCGACGTCCTGCGCGCCACCGGCGAGCTCCCCGGCGATCTCCAGGACCTGGCGCGAGCGGATCCGCTCCAGCTCCTTTTCCGCCTCGCGGAGCCGGGTGACCAGGCCGGAGATGCGCTCGGGCAGGTCCTCACGCCGGGTCTTCAGCTGCTCGGCGAGCTGGGCCACCAGGACGTTCTCCCGCGCCAGGAACTGGAAGGCGTCGATGCCGACCAGCGCCTCGACCCGGCGTACGCCGGCGCCGATCGACTGCTCGCCGAGAACCTTGATCAGGCCGAGCTGGCCCGAACGCGCGACGTGCGTGCCGCCGCACAGCTCGCGCGAGTAGTCCCCGATCTCCACGACGCGCACCTCGGAGCCGTACTTTTCTCCGAAGAGCGCGAGCGCGCCCATCTTGCGCGCCTCGTCGATGGAGTGCACCGAGGCGTGCACGCCGAGGTCGTCGATGAGGGTCGCGTTGACCTCGTCCTCGACGTCGCGCAGCACGCTCGGGGGCACCGCGCCGGCCGCGGTGAAGTCGAACCGGAACCGGCCCGGGGCGTTCTCCGAGCCGGCCTGTGCGGCGGACTCGCCGAGCGCGTTGCGGAAGCCGCGGTGCACCATGTGCGTGGCGGTGTGCGAACGGGAGATCGCCCGGCGGCGCTCCACGTCGATCTCGGCGTACACGGTGTCGCCCGCCCGTGCCTCGCCCTTGCGCACCCGGCCGCGGTGCACGACGAGACCGGGCAGTGGCGTCTGCACGTCGAGGATCTCGACCTCGGCGCCACCGGAGAACCGGATGAGGCCCCGGTCGGCGAGCTGGCCGCCGCCCTCGGCGTAGAAGGGCGTGCGGTCGAGCACGACCTCGACCTCGGTGCCCTCCCCCGCCGACGGGACGTTGGCGCCGCCCACGAGCAGGCCGACGGCGCGCGCCTCGGCCTCGACGGAGTCATAGCCGGTGAAGACGACCGTACCCGCGCGTTCGAGCATGTCGCCGAGGACCGAGACGTCGAGGTTGCCGGTCTTCTTGGCGGCGGCGTCGGCCTTGGCGCGCTGCCGCTGCTCGTCCATCAGCCGGCGGAACTCGGGCTCGTCAACGGCCAGTCCCTGCTCGGCCGCCATCTCCAGGGTGAGGTCGATCGGGAAGCCGTAGGTGTCGTGCAGCGTGAACGCCTGCGCGCCCGAGACGATGGACTCCTTGCGGCGCTTGGCCTCCTCGGCGGAGGCGTCGAAGATCGCCGTGCCGGTGCGGAGGGTGGCCAGGAAGGACTGCTCTTCGGCGTCGATCACGTGGTGGATCTGCGCGGCGTCGGCCCGCAGCCCGGGGAAGGTCTCGCCCATCCCCTCGATGGCGGCCTCGGTCAGCTCGTGCAGGTAGCGCTCGTCGCCGGCGCCGAGCAGGCGGAGGTTGCGGATGCTGCGGCGCAGGATCCGGCGCAGGACGTAGCCCCGGCCCTCGTTGGAGGGCACGATGCCGTCGCCCACCATCATCGTGCCGCTGCGCACGTGGTCGGCGACGACCCGCAGGGACACGTCGGAGCGCGCGTCGCGGCCGTACTTGGTCTTGGTCAGGTCGGCGGCGCGGTCGAGGATCCGCCACATGGTGTCGATCTCGTAGATGTTGTCGACGCCCTGGAGGATCGACGCCATGCGCTCCAGGCCCATGCCGGTGTCGATGTTCTTGGCCGGCAGCTCGCCGAGGATCGGGAAGTCCTCCTTGCCCGCCCCCGGACCGCGCTCGAACTGCATGAAGACGAGGTTCCACACCTCGAGGTAGCGGTCCTCGTCGACGATCGGGCCGCCCTCGCGGCCGTACTCCGCGCCGCGGTCGTAGTAGATCTCCGAGCAGGGGCCACAGGGGCCGGGCACGCCCATCGACCAGAAGTTGTCGGCCATGCCGCGGCGCTGGATCCGCTCCTCGGGCACGCCGACCTTGTCACGCCAGATCCGGAAGGCCTCGTCGTCGTCGTGGTAGACGGTCGCCCAGAGGCGGTCCTCGGGGAAGCCGAAGCCGCCCTCGGCCTCGGACCGGGTGAGCAGGTCCCACGCGAACGGGATCGCCTGCTCCTTGAAGTAGTCCCCGAACGAGAAGTTGCCCAGCATCTGGAAGAACGTGCCGTGCCGGGTCGTTTTGCCGACCTCGTCGATGTCCGGGGTACGGATGCACTTCTGCACGCTCGTGGCCCGCGGGTGGGCCGGTTTACGCTGCCCGAGGAAGTAGGGCTTGAAGGGCACCATGCCCGCGTTGACCAGCAGCAGTGTGGGATCCTCGGCGATCAGACTGGCCGAGGGCACCACTTCGTGCCCGCGCTCCTCGAAGAAGCGGAGATAACGGCGGGCGATCTCTGCCGACTCCATCTCAGTGGTGGTCCTTGTCTGTCTCGGTGGGCGCGTCGAGGCCGAGCGCGTCCCGCAGCTCGTCCTCGCGCGCGTGCATGGCGTTGCGAACGTCGTCGGTGAAGCCGCGTACGGTCTGGCCGACTCCGGAGGCCTGGTGCACGAGGGCCTGGGGTGTCAGGGCACGCATGAGGCGCTTGAGCCGGAAGGCGGCCCAGGCACCGAGAGTGCCCCCCAGGACCAGCCAGAACAGCCGGCGGATCACCGCTTGCCGTCCTGGTTGCGCGAACCAATGGCCTTACGGACACCATAGGAGAAGGCGGCCGCTTTCACGAGCGGACCGCCGACCACCGAGGTGACCGTGGTCGTGACCGCGGCGGCGTTCTGGGTGACACTGCCGACGCTCTTGGTTATCAGGTCGACCCGGTCGAGTTGCTCACCGGCCCGCGTGACCGTGTCGGTCATGTCGTCCAGCAGTGGGCCGGCCTGCTCACCGAGGTCGGAGACCATCTTGGTGGCCTCCTTCAGCAGCTTGGCCAGCCGCAGCAGCACAAAGGCGAGGAAGGCGACAAGAATCGCCCAGAACACGGCCACGATCAGGCCGGCCACCTGTCCGCCACTCAGCATCGGCTCCCTCTCCCTCGGCTCGCGGTGAACCTGGTCGGACAGACCATACCGTCCCCCTCACCTCGCCGGAGGTCACGCGAACCGACGTGTCCGTGCGGACATGCCCTGAACCGGCCACCACGTGGCGTCCCGCGGGCTCAGTCCTGCCGGGTGCCGCGCAAAACGGCGCGCAGGCGTTCGACGACCTCGGAGAAGCGCGACTCCATGCCGTGCTTGGTGGGGTGGTAGTACTCCTGCCCCGCCACGACGTCGGGGGCGTACTGCTGTTCGGCCACGCCGCCGGGGAAGTCGTGGGCGTACTTGTAGCCCTTGCCGTGGTCGAGCTTCTGCGCGCCCTTGTAGTGCGCGTCGCGCAGGTGCGCGGGAACCGGGCCCACCAGGCCGCGCCTGACGTCGGCGCTCGCCTCGCCGATCGCCCGCACGACGGCGTTGGACTTGGGCGCCAGGGAGAGGTGGATGACGGCCTGGGCGAGGTTGATGCGGGCCTCCGGCAGGCCGACGAACTCCACCGCGTGCGCCGCGGCGGTCGCGGTCTGCAGCGCGGTCGGGTCCGCCATGCCCACGTCCTCGCTGGCGTGCACGATGAGGCGCCGGGCGATGAAGCGCGGGTCCTCGCCGGCCTCGATCATGCGGGCCAGGTAGTGCAGCGCGGCATCGACGTCGGAACCACGGATGCTCTTGATGAACGCGCTGATGACGTCGTAGTGCTGGTCGCCCTCGCGGTCGTAGCGGACCGCGGCGCGGTCGACCGCCTTTTCCAGGATGTCCACGTCGATCGGCTCGCCGGCCGTCGCGACGTAGGAGGCGGCCTCCAGGTAGGTGAGCGCGCGCCGCGCGTCGCCGCCCGCGAGGCGTACGAGGTGGTCCTCGGCCGGGCCGGTGAGGCTCGTGACGCCGGCCAGCCCGCGTTCGTCGGCGAGAGCACGCCGGATCACCGCGCGGAGCTGGTCGTCGCCGAGCGGTTCGAGCGTGAGCAGCAGCGAACGGGACAGCAACGGGCTGATCACCGAGAAGAAGGGGTTCTCCGTGGTCGCGCCGATGAAGGAGACCCAGCGGTTCTCCACGGCCGGCAGCAGGGCGTCCTGCTGGGCCTTGTTGAAGCGGTGCACCTCGTCGACGAACATGACCGTCTGCCGGCCGCGCATGCCGAGCTCGGTCTTGGCCTGGTCGATGGCGGCCCGCACCTGCTTGATGCCGTCGGAGACGGCCGAGATCTCCACGAACCGCCGTCGCGTCGCCTGGCTGACGACGTACGCGAGCGTCGTCTTGCCGGTGCCCGGTGGACCCCACAGGAGCAGCGACATCGCGGTGTCACGCTCGACGAGCTGCCGCAGGGGTGTGCCCGGCCCGAGCAGATGCTCCTGCCCCACCACCTCGTCGAGCCCGCGCGGGCGCATCCGCACGGCGAGCGGCGCGTTCGCCCGCTCGGCCTCCTCCGCCTGTGTGTCGAAGAGGCTGTCGGCCTGCTCGTCGTCCCTGCGCGCCACGTCCCGACACTATCCGCACGCCCGGACGGCGCGGCACGCACGCCCGGACGGCGCCCATGTATCGCGGACGCGGCGACGGCGGCATGTCCAGGGATGGGTGCCGTGTCCGTTCCAGGACACTCTCGTGCCGGAACCACCTCGCCATCCTTATCCTGGAGGCCATGTCCTCCTGGCCCTCCTGCTCGATGGACGACGTCCTCTGCCTCACCGGTCCTGACCCGTTCGTGCGCGGCGTGCGCGGTGCCCGTCGCGGGCCCGCCTGGCGCAACGCCGACGGCCGCGCGGTCGCCTTCACCGCGTACGACTCCGAGGACCGCATCCGGTCACTGGTCGCGCTGGGACCTCCGGACCGGACGCCGGAGCTGGTGTTCGGCGTACGCGACCAGGTCCCCGAGGGGATCCGCGTGATCGTTCCGCGGGGTACGCCGCTCCCGCTGTCCCAGCGCTCCGACTGGCACTTCCGCGCCGCCTACGCGGGCCCGCCGCGGCAGCCGGCCGAGGCCGCGGCCCGCTGGTCCGAGGACGAGGAGGCGATCACCGAGCTGCTCACGCTCGTGAGCCCTGGCACGTCCGCCTGGCCGGGCGACGCCAAGGTACGGCGCTGGGCGGAGATCCGCGAGGACGGCCGGCTGGTCGCCTGCCTGGCCGACACCACCGCCGCCTCCGGGGTCGGTCACATCTCGGCGATCGCCGTCCACACCGGCGTACGCGGCCGTGCGCTCGGCCCGTCGATCACGGCCTGGGCGATGCGCCGGATGTTCGCCGAGGGGTGCGACGTGGTGACGCTGGGCGTCTACGCCGACAACACGGTCGGCCTGCGGATGTATGACCGTCTCGGCTTCACCGTGGACCGCGCGATGACGAGCGGAGTCCTGAAGCCTCCGGCCTGAGGGGTCCGCGCCGGACGGACGAGCCCGTCCGGCGCGGTGCGGGCCTCAGTAGCGCTCCTCCGAGGGACGGACTATGTGGCCGGGCTCGTTCGGTGGCGCGGCCGGGCCCTCGGGCTTGGCGTCCACACCGGCCTCCTTGCGCTGTTCGGCCGTGATCGGCGTCGGCGCGGCGGTCAGCGGGTCGAAGCCGGACGCCGCCTTCGGGAAGGCGATCACGTCGCGGATCGTGTCGCGGCCCGCAAGCAGCATGACGATCCGGTCCCAGCCGAAGGCGATGCCGCCGTGCGGGGGCGGTCCGTAGTTGAACGCCTCCAGCAGGAAGCCGAACTTCTCCTCGGCCTCCTCGCGCGCCAGGCCGAGCGTGTCGAACACCCGCTGCTGCATCTCGGCGCGGTGGATACGGATCGAGCCGCCGCCGATCTCGTTGCCGTTGCAGACGATGTCGTACGCGTTGGCCAGCGCCTCGCCGGGCTTGTCCTGGAAGCCGTCGGCCCACTCTGTCTTGGGCGAGGTGAAGGGATGGTGCACGGCCGTCCAGCCGCCCTCATCCGTCTCCTCGAACATGGGCGCGTCCACGACCCACACGAACGCCCACTGCGACTCGTCGATCAGCTTGCCGCGGCGGCCGATCTCCAGCCGTGCCGCGCCCAGGAGCTCCTGTGTGGAGTGCTGCTTGCCGGCGCCGAAGAAGACGGCGTCGCCGGGCGCGGCGCCGACCCTGTCGGCCAGGCCCGCGCGCTCGGCGTCGGAGAGGTTCTTGGCCACCGGGCCGCCGAGCGTGCCGTCCTGCTGGACGAGGACGTAGGCGAGGCCCTTGGCCCCGCGCGCCTTGGCCCAGTCCTGCCAGCCGTCCAGCTCCTTGCGGGTCTGCGCCCCGCCACCCGGCATCACGACCGCGCCGACGTACGGCGCCTGGAAGACGCGGAAGGGCGTGTCCTTGAAGAACTCCGTCATCTCGACGATCTCGTTGCCGAAGCGCAGGTCCGGCTTGTCCGAGCCGAAGCGGCTCATCGCGTCCGCGTACGTCATGCGCGGGATCGGCCGCGGGATCTCGTATTCCGCGACCTCGCTCCAGAGCCGGCCGACGAGGTCCTCGGCGACGCCCAGGACGTCCTCCTGCTCGACGAAGGACATCTCGATGTCGATCTGGGTGAACTCCGGCTGCCGGTCGGCGCGGGAGTCCTCGTCGCGGTAGCAGCGGGCGATCTGGTAGTAGCGCTCCAGCCCGGAGACCATGAGCAGCTGCTTGAACAGCTGGGGCGACTGCGGCAGGGCGTACCAATGGCCGGGCTTGAGGCGTACGGGCACCAGGAAGTCGCGCGCGCCCTCGGGCGTGGACCGCGTCAGCGTCGGCGTCTCGACGTTGACGAAACCGTGGCCGCGCAGCACGTCGTGCACGATGTAGGACGCCGTGGAGCGCACCCGCAGGGCGCGGGCCTGGGCCTCGCGGCGGATGTCGAGGTAGCGGTACTTCAGCCGCACCTCCTCGTTGACGTTGACGTCGGTCTCGATCGGGAACGGCAGCGGTGCCGACTCGCTCAGCACCTCGATCTCGGTGGCGGCGACCTCGATGTCACCGGTCGGGATCTCGGCGTTCTCGTTGCCCCCCGGGCGCACCCGGACCTCGCCGGTGATCTTGACGCAGAACTCCGAGCGGAGGTCGTGTACTGAGTCTTCCTCACGGAAGACGACCTGCGCGATGCCGGACGCGTCACGCAGGTCGATGAACGTGACGCCTCCGTGGTCGCGGCGGCGCGCGACCCAGCCGGCGAGCACGACCTGCTGTCCGGCGTGCTCGCGGCGGAGCGAACCCGCCTCATGTGTGCGGATCATTTCTGCGAAAGCCCTTCTGTCTGCGAGCCGGGTCTCAGCCCAGCTTCTCCTTGAGCACGTCGGCGACGCGGTCGAGCGGTACGGCCTCCTGCTCGCCGGTGACCATGTCCTTGACCTGCGCGGCGCCCTCGATGAGGTCGCGGTCGCCCAGGATCACGGCGTAAGCCGCGCCGGACCGGTCGGCGCCGCGCATGGCGCCCTTGATCTTCTTGCCGTCGTAGGACATGTCGGCGGCGATCCCGGCCCGGCGCAGCTCGGTCACGAGACCGAAGATCCTGCGCTGTGCCTCCTCGCCGAGCGGCACGCCGTACACGCCGACCGGCGTGCCGGCCGTGGCCGCGACCTCCTCGGCCTCCATGGCGAGCACCGTACGGTCCAGGCCGAGCCCGAAGCCGATGCCGGGCAGCGAGGGGCCGCCGATCTCCTCGGACAGCCCGTCGTAGCGGCCACCGCCGCCGATCCCGGACTGGGAGCCGAGCAGCGGGTGGTCGAACTCGAACGTGGTGCGCGTGTAGTAGTCGAGGCCCCGCACGAGCCGGGGCTCGTCCGTCCAGGGGATCGCCAGGTCGGCGAGCAGCTCGCGGACCTTGTCGTGGTGGGCCTTGCAGGTGCCGCAGAGGTAGTCGGTGACCAACGGGGCGTTCTCCACCTGGGCACGGACATCGGGCCGCTTGTCGTCCAGCACCCGGAGCGGGTTGATCTCGACCCGGGCGCGGGTGTCCTCGTCCAGGTCGAGCCCGCGCAGGAACTCCTGGAGCGCCGCGCGGTAGACCGGCCGGCACTCGCGGCAGCCGAGCGAGTTGAGGTTGAGAGTGAGCCTCGTGAGGCCCAGCTCGCGGTACCAGTCCCACGCGAGGGCGATCGTCTCGACGTCGACCGCCGGGTCCTCCGAGCCGATCGCCTCCAGGTCGACCTGGTAGAACTGCCGGTATCTCCCGGCCTGGGCGCGTTCGTAGCGGAACGCCGGGCCGGTGGCCCAGACCTTCACCGGCAGTTCGCCCCGGTGCAGATTGTGCTGGAGCACCGAGCGGAGCACACCCACGGTGAACTCCGGGCGCAGCGTGATCGAACGTCCGCCACGGTCCTCGAAGGTGTACATCTCCTTGGACACGACGTCGGTCGACTCGCCCACACCACGTGAGAACAGCGCGGTGTCCTCGAACACCGGCAGCTCGAGGTAGGAATAGCCCGCGCGCCTCGCCGTGGCCGCGAAGGCGTCGCGCGCGGCGAGGTAGGTCGCCGAGCGCGGCGGAACGTACTCGTTGACGCCCTTGGGCGCCCGGAAGTCGAAGCTCATCTGCTGGTCAAAGTCCCCTGTGCGGGCCGTCGAACGGGGCCGACTCCTTGAGGAAGGGGTTGGCCGTCCGCTCCTGGCCGATCGTGGTCTTGGCGCCGTGGCCGGGCAGCACCGCGGTCTCGTCCGGCAGCGGCAGGCACACGCGGGCCAGGCTTTCCATGATCGTCGCGTAGTCGCCGCCCGGCATGTCGGTACGTCCGATCGAGCCGGCGAACAGCAGGTCGCCGGAGAACATCACGGGCTCGGCGGCGAGCCGGAACGTCACCGAGCCCGGTGTATGGCCGGGCGCGTGGTCGACGACGAAGTCCAGGCCGGCGAGCGTCAGGGTCTCCCCGTCGCCCAGCTCGCGTACGTCGTCCGGCTCGCTGAACGTCAGGCCGCCGAGCAGCTGGCGGCCGACCTCCGGCGGGAAGCCCTTCGCCGGGTCGGACAGCAGGGCCCGGTCGGCGGCGTGGATGTAGGCCGGGACGTCGCGGGCGCCGCAGACCGGCGCCACGGACCAGACGTGGTCGATGTGGCCGTGGGTCAGCGCCACCGCGACCGGCTTGAGCCGGTGTTCGCGCAGGACGTCGTAGACCATCGCCTCGGCGTCCTGCCCGGGGTCGATGATCACGCACTCCTCCCCCGCCGCGGTCGCCACGACATAGCAGTTCGTCGCGAAGGCTCCAGCGGGGAACGTGGCGATGAGCACGATCGTCCTTTCTTATGGCCACTCTTACGGCTGGTGGCAGCTTGAGCGTACCGGCGGCGCGTGCGCTATCGCGAACGCATAGCGTGGAGTGGTCGACACGTGCCGATGTTCGGCTGGTTTGGGCGCCTCTGTGGTGCGTGGCCAAAATACCGGCCGGGACCGCTACGATGCGCAGCACGTTTCCCAGTTCACGACGCGAATCAAGGGGTGCGAGACCGGTGGCGGGTAAAGACCGCAAGAAGGAGCTGGCGCGGCAGCGCTACGAGCGCCAGTTGCAGCGCCGCGCGATCCGGCAGGCCAGGGCCCGCCGGATGAAGATCATTGGGACGGTCATCGCCGTCGTCGTGATCGCGGGGGGCAGCGGGGCCATCGCCTTCGCCATGAACGGGCCGGCGAAGAAGAAGACCACGGCCGCCGCGGCGTCGTCGACGCCGGCCGCCACGCCGAGCCCCGCGGCCAGTGTTTCGGCCAAGCCGGGGCAATGCGCCTACCAGCCTTTGCCCGCCGCGGCGGCTCAGGGTGCGAAGAACGTCGGCAAGCCTCCGGCGAAGCCCGTCAAGGGCACCTACCGAATGACGCTCGACACCAGCCTCGGCACGATCGTCGCCAGTGTGGACGGCACCAAGGCCAAGTGCACGGTGAACTCGTTCAAGTATCTGGCGAGCAAGAAATTCTTCAACAACACCAAATGTCATCGGCTGGTCACCGAGGGTATCAAGGTGTTGCAATGCGGCGACCCCACCGGAACGGGAACGGGCGGCCCCTCCTACGGCTTCGGGAATGAGAACGTCCCCAAGGCCGCCAAGTCCGGCCAGGCCACGTACAAGCGCGGCGTCATCGCGATGGCGCACAGCGACGCTCCGAACAGCAACGGGAGCCAGTTCTTCATCGTCTACGGCGATTCTCCGCTGCCCGCCGACTACACCGTCTTCGGTCAGATCACTCAGGGAATGGACATCGTCGACTCCGTCGCCAAGGCCGGCGCGGAACCCGCCGACCAAGCCGGGAACACCGCCCCAAAGAAGAAAATCGAAATAAAAGACCTCACCGTCGCGAAGATGTAGCAATGCGATTGGCTAGGGTGGCCTGCGGGAGCGCTACTCCCATGGTCGTTCATCATGGTGGGCCCGGTGTGTGAGGGGACGCTCCGGGCTCTGACACAGGAGGCAGCGGTGTGCAGCGCCACCGAACCCTTGGGGAGTCCCGCGGCAGCCGGGCGGGACGTCGTGAAGGCCGTATGGCGGCTCACGGCGGCCACGCCACTGACCTGGGAGGGCGGTCGTGAGCACTGATCCGTGGGGCCGGGTGGACGAGGACGGGACCGTCTACGTACGCACGGCGGACGGGGAACGCACGGTCGGATCCTGGCAGGCCGGTGCGCCCGAGGAGGCCCTGGCCTACTTCCGGCGCAAGTACGACGCCCTGGTCACCGAGGTCGATCTGCTCGAGCAGCGGATCAAGACGACCGATCTGGCGGCCGCCCAGGCGGAGCACACCATCGCCCGCCTCCGTGAGTCCGTGACCGAGGCGCACGCCGTCGGTGACCTGGACGGGCTCGGCCGCCGGCTCGACGGTCTCACCTCACTGCTGGGCGAACGCCGCGAGCAGCTCAAGGTCGCTCGCGACCAGGCGCGCGTCCAGGCCCGCGAGGTCAAGGAGCGCATCGTCGCCGAGGCCGAGCGGATCTCGGCCGAGGAGACGCACTGGAAGAACGGCGGCGAGCGGCTGCGTCAGCTGGTCGAGGAGTGGAAGGCCGCCGAGCGGGTCGACCGCCCCACCGAGACGGCACTGTGGAAGCGCCTGTCCTCGGCACGCAACTCCTTCACCAAGCGTCGCAAGGCCTACTTCTCCAACCTCGAGGGCGAGCGCGAGCAGGCACGGTCGGAAAAGGAGCGCCTGGTCGCGGAGGCCGAGGCGCTGTCCGGCTCGACCGACTGGGGACCGACCGCCGCCGCGTACCGCGAGCTGATGCGCCAGTGGAAGCTGGCCGGTCGCGCTTCCCGTGATGCCGAAGAGGACCTGTGGGCCCGGTTCAAGGGCGCTCAGGACATGTTCTTCACGGCCCGTTCGGCGGTCTTCGCCGAGCGCGACGCGGAGTTCCAGGAGCACGCCGAGGCCAAGGAGAAGCTCCTGGCCGAGGCCGAGCGCCTGGTCCCGGTGCGCGACATACGTGCCTCCCGGCAGGCGCTGCGGTCGATCCAGGAGCGCTGGGAGGCCATCGGCATGGTCCCCCGCGACTCACGCGAGCGGCTCGAGGGCCGGCTGCGCAAGATCGAGGAAGCGGTCCGTGGCGCCGAGGAGTCGGAGTGGCGGCGGACCAACCCCGAGGCACGAGCGCGTGCCGAGGCGACCGTCGCGCAGCTGCGCGCCTCGATCGAGCAGCTCGAGACCCGGCTGGAGAAGGCCCGTAACGCCGGACGCGACAAGGACGTCAAGGACAACGAGGAAGCCCTGACGGCACGCCGCGCCTGGCTCGCCGAGGCCGAGCACACCCTGTCCGAGCTTTCCTGAAGGCACCGTCCGCGGAGCCGCAGGCCCTCCGGGTCTGCGGCTTTTCGGCGCTCAGCTGGTGACGCGGTAGACGTCGTAGACGCCGTCGACCGAACGCACGGCCTTGAGGACGTGGCCCAGGTGCTTGGGGTCGCCCATCTCGAAGCTGAACCGGCTCACCGCGACGCGGTCGCGGTTGGTCGCCACCGACGCCGACAGGATGTTGACGTGCTGGTCGGACAGCACGCGGGTGATGTCGGAGAGCAGCCTCGGGCGGTCGAGCGCCTCGACCTGGATGGCCACGAGGAAGACCGAGTCCTCGCCCGGCGACCATTTGACGTCCACCATGCGGTCGGGCTGGGTCTGCAGGTTGGTGACGTTGACGCAGTCGACCCGGTGCACCGAGACGCCGTTGCCGCGCGTGACGAAGCCGACGATCTCATCACCCGGCACCGGGGTGCAACATCGGGACAGGCGTACCCACACGTCCGGGTCGCCGGCGACCACGACGCCGGGGTCGCCCGCCGGGCGGGAGCGGCGCTTGCGGGTCGGGATCGCGGTCTCGGCGAGGTCCTCCGCGGTGTCGCCGCCGAGCACGTCGACGAGCTTGCGCACGATGTTCTGGGCCGAGACGTGGCTCTCGCCGATCGCCGCGTAGAGCGCGGAGACGTCGGCGTAGTGCATGTCGTGCGCCAGCGTCAGCAGGGCCTCACCGGACAGCATGCGCTGGAGCGGGAGGTTCTGCTTGCGCATCGCGCGGGCCAGGGACTCCTTGCCCTGCTCGATCGCGCTCTCCCGGCGCTCCTTGGAGAACCAGTGCTTGATCTTGTTACGGGCGCGGGCGCTCTTGACGAAGTGGAGCCAGTCACGGCTGGGGCCGGCGTCCGGCGACTTGGAGGTGAAGATCTCCACGGTGTCGCCGTTGTCGAGGGTCGACTCCAGCGGGACGAGCCGTCCGTTGACCCGGGCGCCGATCGTGCGGTTGCCCACCTCGGTGTGGATCGCGTACGCGAAGTCCACCGGCGTGGCACCCTGCGGCAGCGCGAGGACCTGCCCCTTCGGGGTGAAGACGAAGACCTCCGAGACCGACAGGTCAAAGCGCAGCGACTCCAGGAACTCGGCCGGGTCGGTGGTCTCCCGCTGCCAGTCGAGGAGCTGCCGCAGCCAGGCCATGTCGCCGGCCTTGCCCGCGCCGGCGGGGGTGCCGCCGCCGTCGCCGACGGTCTCTTCCTTGTACTTCCAGTGGGCCGCGATGCCGTATTCGGCGCGGTTGTGCATGGCGCGCGTGCGGATCTGCAGCTCGACCGGCTTGCCCTCGGGACCGATCACCGTGGTGTGCAGCGATTGGTACATGTTGAACTTCGGCATCGCGATGTAGTCCTTGAACCGGCCGGGGACCGGGTTCCATCGCGCGTGGATGGTGCCGAGAGCGGCATAACAGTCGCGTACGGTGTCGACGAGCACGCGGATGCCGACGAGGTCGTAGATGTCCTCGAAGCTCAGCTCGCGGGCGATCATCTTCTGGTAGATCGAGTAGTAGTGCTTCGGGCGTCCCTTGACGGTCGCCTTGAGCTTGGCCTCGCGCAGGTCCTTGGAGACGTGCTGGATGACGTCCTGGAGGTACACGTCGCGCCGGGGCGCCCGCTCCGACACCAGCCGCGCGATCTCGTCGAACCGCTTGGGGTAGAGCGTCTGGAAGGCGAGGTCCTCCAGCTCCCACTTGAGGGTGTTCATGCCGAGGCGGTGGGCCAGCGGCGCGAAGATCTCCAGCGTCTCGCGTGCCTTGCGCTCCTGCTTGTGCCGCGGCAGGTAACGCAGGGTGCGCATGTTGTGCAGGCGGTCGGCCAGCTTGATCACGAGGACCCGGATGTCGCGGGACATGGCGACGACCATCTTGCGCACGGTCTCGGCCTCGGCCGCCTCGCCGTACTTGACCTTGTCGAGCTTGGTCACCCCGTCGACCAGCGCGGCGATCACGTCGCCGAAGTCGCCCCTCAGCTGGTCGAGGGTGTAGGTGGTGTCCTCGACCGTGTCGTGCAGCAGCGCGGCGCACAGCGTCTCGGTGTTCATGCCGAGCTCGGCGAGGATCGTGGCCACCGCGAGCGGGTGGGTGATGTACGGGTCGCCGCTCTTGCGCTTCTGCTCGCGGTGGTGGTGCGCCGCGACGTCGTAGGCGCGCTCGACAAGGCGCACGTCCGCCTTGGGATGCGTGTTGCGCAGCGTCTTGATCAGGGGTTCGAGTACAGGATTCATGATGGGTCCACGCTGGGCGCCGAGCCGGGAGAGCCGCCGGCGGACCCGGGCGGCCGAGGGCGCAGCCGGGCCTGAGGGAGTCCGATCGCCCTCGTCCGGTGCGGAAGCGTCTGTGCTGTCGGGCGCCGGAAGCGTCTGGGGCGTGATGTGCGGAGTCAGCTCGACATCGGACACGGCATCGGACGCCGCGTTGTCGGTTGACACCACCTCACCGGGCACTCAGCCTCCCCATGCCTGCGTCGGAACACCAGTTTAGCGGCACTGGAATTCCACTCTGCGCCGATCCACCATTCCGGTCCGATCAGTAGAAAAGCCGAGAGCGACCGGGATCGCGCCGTACCCACCGTCCCTCCCCGGGAGGGCGGGTGCCCGGATCGCGGCGGGATGGGACATGATCTTGGTCATGGTTCCTGGTGTCCGACAGCCCGTACGAGCCGTACGACCGATTCCAGGGCATGGGCACCCAGGCCCGCAATCTCATCCTGCTCTTCGGCCTCGCCGTCGTCGTGCTGCTCATCGCGCTGGCCAGGCTGTGACTCAGACGGTGACCATCGCGTGGAGGTCGAGATCGGCCAGCTTCTCGCGGCCGTTCAGGAAGCCCAGCTCCATGAGCACCGACAGCCCGGCGACCTGCGCGCCGGTCCGGCGTACGAGCTCCGCGGTGGCCCTGGCGGTGCCGCCGGTGGCGAGGACGTCGTCGACGATGAGAACCCGCTCCCCCGGCGTGAACGCGTCCTGGTGCACTTCGATCGTCTCGCTGCCGTACTCCAGGTCGTAGCTCTCCGCGTACGTCGACGAGGGCAGCTTGCCCTTCTTGCGTACCGGGACGAACCCGGCGCCGAAGTGGTACGCCACCGGAGCGGCCAGGATGAAACCGCGCGCCTCGACGCCGGCCACCTTGTCGATGGTGCCACGGCCGTAGTGCGCGACGATGGCGTCGATGACGGCCGCGAAGGCGGCGTGGTCGGCGAGCAGCGGAGTGATGTCCTTGAAGGTCACGCCCGGCTTGGGGTAGTCCGGGACGTCCCGGATCCGGTCGATGATCAGCTGCGTCAGGTCGACGGGGCGCCTGGTCACGATCCTCCTTGACAACGCTTCGCCATGGCCGGCGTGGGGAACAGGGGCGGAAGCCCCCGAAGACGGTACACGCTACGGCGGGCGGTACCCCCCGATTTCGGGGGGTACCGCCCGCCGGATGTCGCGCGAGGTCGGTCAGCGCTTCTTCTTGCCGCTCGGCCGGCCCTTGGAGCCCGCACGCCGCGGCTGCTGCCGCGGTCCCTGCTGCACCATGCGGAACCTGCCGGCGCCGACCGAGGTCGTCTCGTCGGTCTCGTCCTCGGCCGGAACCGTGTCCTGGACCTCGTCCTCGCCGCCGTCCGTGACCTCGGCGGGCCCCTGCGGCCCCGCCGCCGTCTTGGACCTGCGCTTGGCGCTGGTCGCCTTGGCCTGCACCCGCTTGGCCAGTGTGCGGTATTTTTCCTGCCGTTCTTGCAGGTCCGCGAGGATCGGCGTGGCGATGCAGATCGAGGAGTAGGCGCCGGCCAGCATGCCGACGAACAGCACGAGCGCCAGGTCCTTGAGCGTGCCCGCACCCAGGACTCCGGCCCCGATGAACAGCAGTCCGGCCACGGGCAGCAGGGCGATCACCGAAGTGTTGATCGACCGGACCAGGGTCTGGTTGAGACCCAGGTTGGCCGCCTGGCTGTAGGTCATGGAGTTCGACGTGGTCAGCGAACGGGTGTTCTCCCGCACCTTGTCGAACACCACCACGGTGTCGTACAGCGAATAACCGAGGATCGTCAGCAGGCCGACCACCGAGGACGGTGTCACCTCGAACTGCACCAGCGAGTAGACACCGATCGTGATGAGGATGTCGTGCGCGAGTGCGATGAGCGCCGCGACCGCCATCCGCCACTCGAACGCGATGGACAGGTAGATCACGATCGCGATCAGGAAGACGATCAGGCCCTCGAGCGCCTTCGAGGAGATGTCCTTGCCCCAGCTGGCACCGACCGTCTGCGGACTGACGTCGTCGGGCTTGGAGAGCGCGAACTCCTTCTGCACCGACCTCTGCACGGCGGCGACGTTGTCGGAGGTGAGGGTCTCGGTCTGCACTCGCCAGCCCGTGCCGGTCTTCTGGACGATCGGGTCTTCCTTGACGACCCCGGAGTTCTTGACCGCGTCACGGGCCTCCGACGTCGTGGCGCCCGGCTTGCCCGGGAACTGGAAGACGGTGCCGCCCTTGAACTCGACGCCGAAGTTGAGGCCGAGGGTGAGCAGCGAGACGATGCTGATGACCAGGATGAGGCCGGAGATGGCATACCAGGTCTTCTGCCGCCCCACGAAGTCCAGGGAGACCTCGCCGCGGTGAAGTCGGCCGCCGATGTTGCCGAGGCGTGACATCAGGCCTCCTTGGTGCTGGTCGGACGGGCGTTGGTACGTCTCTTCGTCGTGCCCAGTGTGCTCGGATCGAGTCCGGAGAACCGGTGACCGCCACCGAAGAACCTCGTCCGCGCCAGGATCGTGACGAGCGGCTTGGTGAAGAAGAACACCACGATCACGTCGATCAGCGTGGTCAGACCCAGCGTGAACGCGAAGCCCTTGACCCCGCCGATGGCGAACCAGTAGAGCAGCAGCGCGGCGATGAACGAGACCGCGTCCGCGACGATGATCGTACGCCGGGCACGGTGCCAGCCTCGCTCGACGGCCGTGCGCAGGCTGCGCCCCTCACGGATCTCATCGCGTAGTCGTTCGAAGAAGACGACGAACGAGTCGGCGGTGATACCGATCGCCACGATCGCACCGGCGATGCCGGCCAGCGACATACGGAAGTCGATGGCCTTGCCGAGAAGCACGATCGACTCATACGTCAGGCAACCGGCGATCACCAGGCTGGAGATCGCGACGAAGCCCAGGCCGCGGTAGTAGAACAGGCAGTAGAGCACGACGAGGCCGAGACCGATCGCGCCCGCGGTCAGGCCCGCGGTGAGCTGGTCCTTGCCGAGGGTCGCCGAGACCGACTCGATCGAGCTCTGGTTGAACTTCAGCGGCAGCGCGCCGTACTTCAGCACGTTCGCCAGGTCGGTGGCCTCCTGCTGCCCGAACTGGCCCTCGATCTGGGCGTTGCCGGAGGTGATGGCCTCCTTGACGCTCGGCCAGGAGTAGACGGTGCCGTCGAGGACGATCGCGAAGTGGTTGCGGGTGTTGTTCTCACCCAGTGCCGCGGCCTTGGAGGTGAAGTCGGCGAACGTCTTCGTGGCGGTGCCGTTGAGGTCGAGGCTGACCGTCCACTGGACCCGGCCGTTCTGCGGGTCCGGCGGCAGTGCCTGCGCCTTGGTGACCTGCTCGCCGGAGATCTGGGTGGGAGCCAGGATGAACTTGTAGTCGCTCTTGTGCGTCTTCGGGTCGGGCCGGGCGCAGATCGCGGCCTGCTTGGTCGCGTTGAGCGTCAGGCCCTGGCCGACGTCGTTGCCGGTGCAGGTGAGCTTGTCGAACTGCGCCTTGACCGCCGGGTCGACGCCGCTGAAGTCCTCGGCGCCGGCCTGCTGCTGCTGTTGCTGTTGTTGTTGCGCCTGGAGCTGCTGCTCGAGCTGCTGTTGCTGCTCGGGAGTCAGCGACTGCGTGGCGCTCGGCGCCGGAGTGGCGGCCTTGCCCGACGGCTTCGTGGTCGGCTTGGGGGTCTCCGCCGTCAGCGCCTGCGCGAGCGCGCGGCCCTTGGGCGTCGGTGACGCCTTGCCCGACGGAGTGGCGCTGCCGGACGGCTTCGGCGACTTGGACGCCTTGCCGGACGGCGTCGGCGTCGGGCTCGCCGGGGGCGGCGTCGGCTGCTGCGGGACGCCCACCGGCTCGGCCACCATCACCTGGCGGAACTCCAGCTTGGCGGTGGTGCCGATCGTCTTGACGACCCGCTCCTGCCCCTGACCGGGGACCTGGACGATGATGACGTTGCTGCCCTGCTTGGTGACCTCCGCCTCGGAGACGCCCAGGCCGTTCACGCGTTCACGCATGATGCTGATCGCCTGGGACATCTCGGAGTCGCCGATCTTGGCGCCGGCCTTCGCGGGCTCCGCCGTGAGCGTCACGGTGGTGCCTCCGGCCAGGTCAAGAGCCAGCTTGGGCGTCTTTGTGCCCTGCCAGAACATCAGGCCCACCAGGGCGACGGCTATCACGAGCAGCGTGAGTAGCACGCGCCCCGGTCTCGAAACGTTTCTGTTTGGCGGAGCCACGGTCGTCTTTCGTCCTTTGTCTGCGGTCAGGCTCTGGTCAGGCTGAAGGCCTCTTGCCGGACTTGTCCTCGTCATCGTTCAACGGCGTGTCCTCCGACTTCTTCCCGGTCGTGCCGGGAAGAGTCTCGGTCTTCGCCTCGACGTCGTCCTGAAGGGTCTCGCGCGCCTTGGGAGCCTCTTCTTCCTGGGCCTCCGTTTCGGCCTGCTCGGGCTCGACGACTTCCTCGTCGTCGGTCTCGTCCTCGTCCTCGATCTCCTCGTCATCGGGGAGCACCTGACCGATGGCCGCCTTGACGAAACGGACCTCGACCCCCGGCGCGATCTCGAGGACGACCGCTTCGTCCTCGACGGCGACGACGTCGGCGAGCATGCCCGCGGTCGTCATGACGCGCTGGCCCGGCTCGATCTGCCGCTGCATCTGCTGCTGCTGCTGTTGACGCCTGCGCTGCGGGCGGAAGAGCAGGAAGTAGAAGACGACACCGATGAGGATCACCGGCAAGAGCGTGACCAGCGGGTTGCTCTTCGAAGCAGCGAGTTGAGTAAGCGCTGTTAGTTCTGTGTTGCCCTGCACGGGGGCATCCTTCCGATATGGGTGTTCAGCCCGCCGCCGACGATTCGCGTGCGAAAGGCGTGTCGCCTGACGACGGCGACAAGCTCCGGAGTGTAAAGGAGTTGACGAAACCCCGCCAACGAGCTGACGACTGAGGTCGCCGGGAAGTTCCTCGTCACTCCTCCGTCACTTCGAAAAGCGTACCTTCAACCGAGAGTGGTGGCGTGATTCCCAGGTACCGCCATGCCGCCGGTGTCGCGATCCGCCCACGGGGGGTGCGCGCGATGAGGCCCTTGCGCACGAGGAACGGCTCGGCCACCACCTCGACCGTCTCCGGTTCCTCCCCCACGGCGACCGCGAGTGTCGAGAGCCCGACGGGTCCGCCGCCGAACTTGCGCATCAGCGCGTCGAGCACCCCGCGGTCGAGCCGGTCCAGGCCCTCGGCGTCGACCTCGTACAACGACAGCGCGTCCTGCGCGATCTGCTCGGTGATGAAGCCGTCGGCGCGTACCTCGGCGTAGTCGCGCACGCGGCGCAGCAGCCGGTTGGCGATCCGCGGCGTGCCGCGCGAGCGTTTGGCGATCTCGGCGCCGCCCGCCTCGTCCATCCGCACGTTGAGCAGCCGCGCCGAGCGCTCGATGATCCGCTCGAGGTCGGCCGGTTCGTAGAAGTCCATGTGCGCGACGAAGCCGAACCGGTCACGCAGCGGCGCCGGCAGCAGTCCCGCCCTGGTGGTGGCGCCGACCAGGGTGAACGGCGCGATGTCGAGCGGGATCGCGGTGGCGCCGGGCCCCTTGCCGACGACGACGTCGACCCGGAAGTCCTCCATCGCGACATAGAGCATCTCCTCGGCGGGCCGCGCCATCCGGTGGATCTCGTCGAGGAACAGCACCTCGCCCTCGGACAGCGTGGAGAGCACCGCCGCGAGGTCGCCGGCCCGCTCGATGGCGGGCCCGGAGGAGATCCGCAGCGGCATGCCGAGCTCGCCGGAGATGATCATCGCGAGGGTGGTCTTGCCCAGGCCGGGCGGTCCGGACATCAGCAGATGGTCCGGCGGACGGCCACGCCGCAGGGCGCTGTGCAGGACGAGGGAGAGCTGCTCGCGTACGCGCGCCTGCCCGACGAACTCGTCCAGGCGCTTCGGGCGCAGCGCCGCCTCGATGACCTTCTCCTCGCCGTCGGCGACCGGCGAGACGAAACGGTCCTCGCTCACGACGAGCCTCCCCGGCCCGCGGACAGGGCCCTCACCGGCTCAGCTTCCGCATCGCCATCTTCAGCAGCGCGGCGATGTCGGAGGTGTCCTGGCCCTCGATGTCGGCGGCCACCGCGTCCACCGCCGCCTCTGCGTCACGCGCGGTCCAGCCGAGGTTCGTGAGCCCGGCGTGCACCTGCGCGCGCCACGCGGCGGCGGCGAACGTCGGCATCGGCGTGTCGCCGTCCAGGGGCAGGCCGAGGCGGTCCTTCAGCTCCAGGACGATGCGCTGGGCGCCCTTGCGGCCGATGCCGGGGACCTTCGTCAGGCCGGTGACGTCTTCGGTGGCGACGGCGCGGCGCAGGGCGTTCGGCGTGTGCACGGCCAGCATCGCGAGGGCGAGGCGTGGACCGACACCGCTCGCGGTCTGCAGCAGCTCGAAGACCGTCTTCTCGTCGTCGTCGGCGAAGCCGTAGAGGGTGAGGGAGTCCTCGCGCACGACGAGAGAGGTGGGTACGTGGGCCCGGTCGCCCACCCGCAGGCCGGCGAGCGTGGCCGGCGTGCACAGGACCGACAGGCCGACGCCGCCGACCTCGACCACGGCCCCGTCGGGTCCGGCCGAGGCGACCCGGCCGTTCACGAATGCGATCACTACCGCGTCCTTCCGTCCCTCGTGTCGTGTCCCAATCCGGTCACCCGGGTCCTGGCCGCCTGGAGCTTCGCCTGCGCGCCGCCGCGCCAGACGTGGCAGATGGCCAGCGCGAGCGCGTCGGCGGCGTCGGCCGGCTTCGGCGGCGTGTCCAGCCGCAGCAGCCTGGTCACCATAGTGGTGACCTGGGCCTTGTCGGCGCGGCCGTTGCCGGTGACCGCGGCCTTGGCCTCGCTCGGCGTGTGGAGGGCGACCGGCAGTCCGCGACGCGCGCCGCAGGCGATGGCGATCGCTCCGGCCTGCGCGGTGCCCATGACCGTGGAGACGTTGTGCTGGCTGAACACCCGCTCGACGGCGACCGCGTCGGGGTTCGTCGCGTCGAGCAGCTCCTCGATGCCGCGTTCGAGCCCGATCAGCCGTACGCCGATCTCGTCGCCGGGGCTCGTACGGATCACGCCCACGCTCACGAGCCGCAGCGGCTTTCCGGGGGCACCGTCGACGACGCCCACTCCGCACCTGGTCAGCCCGGGATCGACGCCCAGCACCCGCACGACGACTCCTCTCGGCCCCGAACACGTGTTCGCAGCGAGGCTACTCGGCCGGTGCCTCCCGCGGCCCGGCTCGGCGCGGCGTGTCGCGGTCAGAAGTAGTCCAGCATGTACGGCGTCGTCGCGAAGGCCGCGTCGAGGAGGGCGTCGGCGGCGTCGCCGCCGGTGGCGATGCCGGCGCCGCGCAACGTCGCCATCGGGACGCCCGCGTACAGGGCGGCGAGCCCGCGCGCGGGCAGCCGTGTCGCATCGCGTTCCGCGGGCGCGCGTTCGAGCCGCCCGCTCCCGGCGCCGACCACGAGCCGCCACGAGCCCGCGTTGCCCGGCCGCTGCTCGTCGTCGACGACCAGTGGCACGTCCACGGAGACCGCCGCGGGAAAGCCGCGCGCGGCGACGGCCGCGGGCGCGTCGAGGACCCGCAGCATCCAGGAGACGCGGCGGACCTCGTCCTCGGAGCGGTCGCGGAGCAGCCACAGCATCGGGTCGTCCGGCGCGACGAAGGCCTCGACCGTCTCGGCGATGGAAGACCCGGATCCGACCACGGCCCACAGCGCGCGTGCGGTCTCGGCCGAGCCGGCGACGCAGCGGTGGACCGCGAGCCGCCGGCTGCCGTCCTTCCATCCGTAGGCCAGGAAGCCGTCGTCGGCGAGGTAGGAGTAGACGCGCTCATCGGCCAGGACATCACGCATGAACGGCTCGCCGCGGTCGATCGGCCCGCCGTGCCGTGCGTCGGCGTGCAGGCGCCGCAGCAGCGCGGTGACCTCGGCGGCGTCCGCGGGCCCCGCACGGCGCACCTTGACGGGCCCGCTCGCGAGGGTCCGCAGCGGCCCGGGCGGCAGGGTCAGGAGGTACTGGGCACCCGCGTGCTCGTAGCCGACCGACCGGTAGACCGGCGCGGTCGCCGGGTACAGGGCCGACAGCGGGCGGCCGTCCATCAGGTCGAGGAGCCCGGTGGCGAGGCGCCGGCCGATGCCGCGGCCGCGGTACTCCGGGGCGACGGCGACACCGGCCACGCCGCCCATCGGCACCGCACGGCCGTGCCACCACTGGTCGAACTCATGGAAGTAACCGCACGCGACCATCCGGGGCCCGTCATAGACCCCGAGCATCCGGCGTTCGTCGATGACGCGCCGTGTCCTCGCGTCCTCGCGGCTGGAGGGCCCGAAGGCACGGATCCACAGGTCGTGAACGGCGTCGATCTCGTCTGGATCGGGTACGCGGATCTCCACGAGCGACGACGCTACGGCATACGTGCCTCCCCGCACGCAGGCGGGGAGGCACGCGCGCGTCAGGCGTCGATCTTCTCCATGATCTCGTCGGAGACGTCGAAGTTGGCGAAGACGTTCTGCACGTCGTCGCTGTCCTCCAGGGCCTCGAGCAGGCGGAAGACCTTTTTGGCGTTCTCCTCGTCCAGCGGCACGCTCACGGTGGGCAGGAAGTTGGCCTCGGCGGACTCGTAGTCCACGCCCGCCTCCTGCAGCGCCTTGCGCACGGCCACGAGGTCGGTCGCCTCGCTGATCACCTCGAAGGACTCACCGAGGTCGTTGACCTCCTCGGCACCGGCGTCCAGCACCGCCATCATGACGTCGTCCTCGGTGGTCCCCTCCTTGGGGAGCAGGATGACGCCCTTGCGGTTGAACATGTACGACACCGAGTTGGGGTCCGCGAGCGTCCCGCCGTTGCGGGTCAACGCCGTGCGGACGTCGGAGGCGGCGCGGTTGCGGTTGTCGGTCAGGCACTCGATGAGCACCGCGACACCGCCGGGCCCGTAACCCTCGTACATGATCGTCTGCCACTCGGCGCCGCCGGCCTCCTCACCGGCGCCGCGCTTGCGGGCGCGGTCGATGTTGTCCAGGGGCACGGAGTTCTTGCGGGCCTTCTGGATGGCGTCGTAGAGCGTCGGGTTGCCGTCGGGGTCACCGCCGCCGGTGCGGGCCGCCACCTCGATGTTCTTGATGAGCTTGGCGAAAAGCTTGCCCCGCTTGGCGTCGACCGCCGCCTTCTTGTGCTTTGTCGTCGCCCATTTGGAGTGGCCACTCATCTGATTTATGGGGCGGAGACCCCGGCCGGTGGCCGAAGAGGTAAGCCCCTTCCTCCAATCTCAGAAAGGTCTGTCGTCTGGTGCGCTGCCGCGGCGTGGGCGCGCGGGGACTCCCCTGGACGTGGTCCTCCGAGAGGTCACGACGACCCCTTCACCATCGCGAGGAAGTACTCGTGGATGCGCGGGTCGCCGGTGAGCTCGGGATGGAACGACGTCGCGAAGAGATGGCCCTGCCGGACGGCGACGATCCTACCGGCGGAGTCGCCGGTCGCGGCACGGCCGAGCACCTCGGCCTCGCCTCCCACCGACTCGACCCACGGCGCGCGGATGAAGACCGCGTGGAACGGCGCGTCGAGACCGGTCATCACCACGTCGCTCTCGAAGGAGTCGACCTGGCGGCCGAACGCGTTGCGGCGTACGAGCATGTCGATGCCGCCGATGGTCTCCTGGCCGGCCGCGCCGTCGACGATGCGGTCGGCGAGCATGATCATCCCGGCGCACGAGCCATAGGTGGGCATGCCCTGCTCAACGCGCTTGCGCAGGGGTTCGAGCAGGTCGAAGGTGCGGGCGAGCCGCCACATGGTGGTGGACTCACCACCCGGGATCACCAGGCCGTCGACACGGTCGAGCTCCTCCGGCCTGCGGACGACCGCGGTGCCCGCGCCGCAGGACTCCAGCACACGGAGGTGCTCGCGTACGTCGCCCTGCAGTGCGAGCACGCCGACCGTCGGGACAGCAGTCACGGACCAGCCCTTCGACTCGAGGAATACGGCTTCGAGCTTAGTGGCAGTGACAACACGGGCGGCGCATGCCGATCTTCCCCCGGAATCAGGCGAGCTTGAAGCGGCGCAGCGGCAGCTCCAGGGCGAGGAAGCCGTCGGCGCCGCGCTCGCTGATGTCGCGGCCGAACAGGTATTCCCTCGCCAGGGCCATGCCGTACTCCTCGTAGTCGAACGGCAGTGGCACGTCGCCGGCTCCGCCGTCGATGCCGGCCCAGAACGGCGCCTCGGCCGGCAGCCGGTCGCCCAGGTCGACGACGACACCGTCGTCCGCGGTGACGAACACGTCGCGCCGCGGCCGGTTGTCCTCGTACCAGCGGAACCAGCAGCCCGACACGACGCTGTGCAGCACGAGCACACCGCAGGAGCCGCCCGGCAGCGCCTTGGCGATCTCGTCGGCCAGCGTGCGCGCCTGGTCGTCGATGCCGAACAGGCGCCGATCGCACACGGCCAGCGCGTCGCCGTACGCCCCGACGAACAGCTCGTCCTCATACGGCCAAAGAGCGAAGTCGAGGATCGTGTCGCCGGTCTCGACGACCGAGGACCGCGGGTAGAGCCGCCGGGCCAGCGCGGCGGCGGTCTCCGGATCCTGGGCCAGCCCCGGCCGGAACACCCGACCGGGCTCACCGACGCTCGAACACGCCAACGCGACCGACCAACCCATGGGCGTCGTCCCCTCCTGCGCCCGACGGACGTACCGGCGGCGCCGTCGCTTGTCAGCCGCCGCCCAGAGTAACCCGCCGGTCCGCCGCTGGGGAGGGGCGGACGGCTTCCGGTCTACCAGCCGCGGGCGGCCAAGCGGTCGGCCTCGGACAGCGAGGCGACGTTGATGCCGACCATGGCCTCACCGAGACCGCGGGAGACCTTCGCGATGACGTCGGGGTCGTCGTAGAACGTGGTCGCCTTGACGATCGCCTCGGCCCGCTTGGCGGGGTCACCGGACTTGAAGATGCCAGAGCCGACGAACACGCCCTCGGCGCCGAGCTGCATCATCATGGCGGCGTCGGCCGGCGTCGCGATGCCGCCCGCGGTGAAGAGCACCACCGGCAGCTTTCCGGCCCGCGCGACCTCCTTGACCAGCTCGTACGGGGCCTGGAGCTCCTTGGCGGCGACGAACAGCTCGTCCTCGGGCAGCGAGCCCAGCCGGCGGATCTCCTGGCGGATCTGGCGCATGTGCATGGTGGCGTTGGACACGTCACCGGTGCCCGCCTCGCCCTTGGAGCGGATCATCGCCGCTCCCTCGGTGATGCGGCGGAGCGCCTCGCCGAGGTTGGTGGAGCCGCAGACGAAGGGGACCGTGAAGGCCCACTTGTCGATGTGGTTGTCGTAGTCGGCGGGCGTGAGCACCTCGGACTCGTCGACGTAGTCGACGCCGAGCGCCTGGAGGACCTGGGCCTCGACGAAGTGGCCGATGCGGGCCTTGGCCATGACCGGGATCGAGACGGCGCCGATGATGCCCTCGATCATGTCCGGGTCGCTCATCCGCGAAACGCCGCCTTCGGCCCGGATGTCGGCCGGCACACGCTCCAGTGCCATGACGGCCACCGCGCCGGCGTCTTCGGCGATCTTGGCCTGGTCGGGCGTGACGACATCCATGATCACGCCGCCCTTGAGCATCTCCGCCATGCCCCGTTTCACGCGGGCGGTGCCCGTCTCCGGGACGGTGTTGGACTGGTCGGGGCTGGCAGTGGACACGGTGCTACCTCTTCGGGAATGTCGATCAAGCTGTCGTATCCATGGTAGGGCCAGGTACGGGCCGGTACGCCCTTGACATCTCGTCAGAATTCAGGCGGGGATCCGACACTGTGCGGGTTCCGGGGGCCCGCGCGCCGGCCTGCCTCAGGGCGTGGTGGGCTTCCCGTCGTTGACGAGGACCACCCACACCTCGCCCGGGGCGAAGGTCATCGGCTGCCCGGACGCGGTCGTGTAGGTCGTCCCGTCGCTCTCGGACGGCCGGGACCAGCGGGCGTCGTAGGCCTTGCCGTCTCGCAGCACGGTCGCCTTGCCCGTGCCGACCGTCTTCACGAGCGGGGTGTAGTTGCCGAGGAAGTCGTGGAACTGCGAACGGGTCGTGTGGGCCCGCTGGACCACGATCGTCTGGCCGCCGAGCCGTCCGCCCTCGGCGGCGCGATCGGCCTTGCCGTCCTGGGTGACCAGCCAGCGCTTGCCGGCGGCCGACCACTGGAACCGAAGCGACGCCGCCGGGTAGCGGGCGGTGAAGCTCTTGACGGGCTTGCCACCGTCCGGCGCCGGGCCGAAGCGGAAGCCGATGTCGGCGGCCTTGGAGGCGCCGTGCGCGCGGGCGAGCAGCTGTTTCGGCGTGCCGTAGAGGTTGTACGGCGCCGAGTGCGGGCCGGTGCGCAGGTAGCCGGTGTTCGAGTCGTCCTGGGAGACGTCGATCAGGGGCGCCTTGGCGACATAGGGCTTCATCTTGCCCTGCACGCCGGAGTAGGCGAACGCCGGCTTGCCGAACTCCGGGAGAAGGTGCAGGTCGGAGACGCGGGCGCTGCGGACCGGCCCGACGCGCGGCGGGAGCTTCGAGGAGAAGATCGCCATGATCCGGCTGAGGCCGCCCTCGACCTGCTCGACATAGACGATGTCGGCGGAGCGCAGGCCGAGCTGCGGCTTCGCGGACCGGGTGTTGTCGATCTTGACGGCCAGCACCGGACCGTCCGCGCTCGTGCTCGCGCCGGTGAACGGGTGGGTGCGGGCCGGAGTCGGAGTGGGGGTGGCCGAAGGTCGCGGGTCCGTCGTCGCGGGCGGCGGGGACGCCGTGGCCGCCTCGGGCGCGTTCGAGCAGGCCACGAGGGACGCGGCCGCGAGCAGGACGACGGGCGGAGACGCGAGGCGAAAACAGCGCACGAGCTGGACCTCCCCGGGCAAATCAGAAGTTCTGAGTCCGCGAGGCTAGTCGATGAACGACGCGCCCGTATCCCGGTCCCCGAGGCCCGTCGGCACACCCGTCACACGGGTCACACCGGTGCGGGCTCAGGTCTCCGGCGGCGCGTCGTCGATCTCGAAGAACTCCGGCAGGGGCGCCCGGCCGGACAGGGGAAGCACGCGGGGAAGCAGCTTGCGCCGCGCCGAGCGGGTCGCGGTCACCGCATTGTTATAGAAGCTGCGCGCGTAGCCGACCTTGCGGATGGCGGCGTCGAGGTCGTCGAGCAGGTCCGCGCCGTCCTCGCGTGCCGCGACCGTGCGCCGGAAGTCCGGCTGGTCGATGACCGCGCGCAGGGCACGTGACAGGTCGCTCTCGGCGAACTCCCGGTTTTCGTTGTCGGCGATGCGTGCCTCGTGCGCGGCGGCGGCGAGCAGCAGGCTCGTGGCCGGGTCGAGCTGGCGCGAGGCGGCCAGCTCGAGGGCGACCGCCGCGCGGCGTACGAGCGCGGCGTCCAGGCCGGCGCGCGCGGTCTCCAGGCGTACGTGCAGCCGGTCGAGCCGGGTGGCCCGCCAGGAGACGTAGACGCCGAGCAGGAAGAGGACCGCGATGAGCAGGGCGATGTTGAGAAGCGTCTCGGTCATGGCCGGCTCGCGGAGGTCTCGACGACGCCGGTGTCCCCGGCCACGGTCTCGTACACGCGGACCACGTCGCGGGCGACCGTCGACCAATCATAGGCCCGGACCGCCGTCTTGGCCTCGTCGGAGAGCTGCTTGCGGCGCGGGGCGTCGTCGAGGAGCTCGGAGGCGGCCGCGGCGAGCGCGGCGGCGTCCCCGACGGGGAACAGCACGCCCGCACGGCCGCCGAGCAGCACCCGGTCGAAGGCCGAGATGTCGCTGGCCAGGATCGGCGCGCCCGCCGACATCGCCTCGGCCAGCACGATGCCGAAGCTCTCCCCGCCGGTGTTGGGCGCGACGAAGACGTCCACCGAGTGCAGCGCGCGCACCTTGTCGGTCTCGCTCACCAGCCCCAGGTTGACCACGCGGTCGCGCAGGTCCGAGGGGACACGTGCGCGGATCTCGTCGGCGTCGCCGGGACCGGCCAGCAGCAGCCGCAGCCCGGGGCGCTCACGGCCGAGCGTCTCGAACGCGCGCAGCAGCACCGGCAGCCCCTTGCGCTGCTCGTCCATCCGCCCGAGGAAGCCGAGCGCCCCGTCGTCGCCCGGCCAGCCCGGCAGCGGCGTCGCCATGGCGTATCGCTCGGTCGTGACGCCGTTCGGGATGAGCACGGCGTCTCCCCCGAGGTGTTCGACGAGCGTCTTGCGCGCCTTCTCCGACACCGCGATCCGCGCGGTGATCTTCTCCAGCGCGCTCTGCAGGATCGGGCCGGCCGCCGACAGTGCCCGCGAGCGTTCGAACGAGGCGTGGAAGGTCGCGACGATGGGGCCGTCGGCGGCCCAGCACGCGAGCACGCCCAGTGAGGGCGAGGCCGGCTCGTGCACGTGGAGCACGTCGAACCGGCCCTCGCGGATCCACCGGCGTACGCGTGCGGCGGACAGGAAGCCGAACGACAGCCGTGCCACCGAGCCGTTGTAGGGCACCGGGACCGCCCGCCCCGCGGAGACGACGTACGGCGGCAGAGGTGCGTCGTCGTCGGCCGGCGCGATCACCGAGACCTCGTGCCCGGACGCGAACAGCGCCTCGGTCAGGTCGCGTACGTGTGACTGCACGCCGCCGGGAACGTCCCAGGTGTAGGGGCAGACGATGCCGATCCTCACAGGCCGCTCGCTCTTCTCATGTCGCTGTCACAGGTCTTCCACCCAGACGCGCTGGAGCATGTGCCAGTCCTCCGGGTGGTCGGCGACCCCTTGGGCGAAGGTGTGCGCGAGAGACTGCGTCATCGCGTGGATCCGGTCCTCACGAGCGCCTTCACCGGGCACCCGGATCTCGTCGTGGACCCGGACGCACCACTCGTCTCCTTCGTACCACAGCGTGACCGGCCGTAGCGCGGCTCCGGTGCGCATGGCCAGCGCCGCCGGGCCGGCGGGCAGCTTGGCCGCCCGGCCGAAGAACTCGACCTCGACGCCGCTCGCGGTGAGGTCGCGGTCGGCGACCAGGCAGACCATCCGGCCCGCGCTCAGCCGCTCCGTGAGCACGCCGAACACGTCGCCGTCACCGCCGGAGGCGGGCAGGACCTCCATCCCCAGGCCGGCGCGGTAGGCCACGAACCGGTCGTAGAGCGACTCGGGCTTGAGCCGCTCCATGACGGTCGTGAACGGCGTGCCCGACAGGGCGATCCAGGCACCGGCGTGGTCGTAGTTGCCCATGTGCGGCAGCGCGGCGATCACACCGCGCCCGGCGTCGAGGTCGGCGTAGATGGCCTCGATGCCGGTGATGCGCATGCGGGACAGGATGCGGTCCCGGCTCATCGACGGCAGGCGGAAGGACTCCAGCCAGTAGCGGAGATAGGAGCGCATGCCCTTGCGGCTCAGTTCGCGCAGTTCCTCGTCCGAGGGCCCGTCGCCGACGACCCGGCGGAGGTTCTTCTCCAGCTGCCGTACGCCGCGGCCCCGGCGCTGCCAGGCCCGGTCGGCGATGAGCATGAAGATCTCACGGGCGACGGGCTCGGGCATGTAGCGGACCGCCGACCAACCCAGGGCATAGGCGTAGTCGGCCACCTCGTCTCTCACGCGCGGACTCTCATGAGAGGTCTCCGGCCTCCACGTGCCGCCGTACGACGACGTAGCGCTGCACCACCGTGATGGCGCTGGCGATCGAGAGCAGCCACAGGCCCGCGGCGAGCACGTACGGGACGCCCAGCCCGGCCAGCCCGATGGCGACCAGGCTCACGATGAGGCGCTCGCCACGCTCGGCGATACCGATGGTGGCGTTGATCCCCATGCCCTCCGCACGCGCGCGTGCGTACGACACCAGTGCCCCCGAGATGAGGCAGAACAGGGCGAGGCAGACCAGGAGCATGTCGTTGTGGTCCCGGCTCGAGAACCGGAGGATCAGCCCTGTGAAGATCGCCGCGTCGGAGACCCGGTCCATGTTCGAGTCGAGGAAGGCGCCGAAGCGGCTCACCTTCCCGGTCACTCGTGCCACGGCCCCATCGAACAGGTCGAAGAAGACGAAGACCGTAATGACGATCGTCCCCCAGAAGAACTCTCCGAAGGGGTAGAAGGCGAGCGCACCGACGACGCATCCGAGCGTGCCGATGATGGTGACCGTGTTGGGTGTCACGCCGGTGCGAGCCAGCGCGTGCCCGACCGGCGAGGTGACACGTGAAAGCGCCGGCCGTAGTTGGTTGAGCATTCCCATCCTTGTAATCGTGATCCGGTTGCGGTGTTAAACACCCCTGAAAGGTCCCGCAACCCCGTTTCCACCCGTTACCGTGCCCGATCCCCCCGGCGGGCCAATCGTAGTGCGTGACGTCGGCGCAGGTGGGAAGGGCTGACTAGAGGAGGACTCGAGCGTTTGCCGGCCACCCCCTTGTGATATGCGGTCAGGACGGTAAGGGTGGTGACCACGGGTGTGGCGCCCGTCACACCCAGGTCCTCAATGGAGGTGGGCGCGTGGCGGATAAGACAGGTCCCCAAGGAGCCGCCGGCAGGGCACCATCGGTCGACCAACCCGAGAAGATACGCAACATCGCGTTGGTCGGCCATTCCGGGGCGGGAAAGACGACTCTCGCCGAGGCGCTGCTCGCTGCGACCGGTACGATCCAGCGTCCCGGTCGCGTCGAGGACGGCTCGACGGTGAGTGACTACGACGACGTCGAGATGCGCCAGCAGCGCTCGGTGAACCTCTCGGTGTCGTCGTTCATGCATTCGGGCGTCAAGGTCAACCTGGTGGACACACCCGGCTACGCCGACTTCGTCGGTGACCTGCGGGCCGGGCTGCGCGCCGCCGACGCGGCACTGTTCGTCATCTCGGCGGTGGACGGCATCGACGGCGTCACCCGGATGCTGTGGGAAGAGTGCGCGACGGTCGGCATGCCGCGTGCCGTCGTGATCACCAAGATCGACCAGCAGCGCGGCGACTTCGACGAGGTGCTCACCGACTGCCAGGACGCCTTCGGCGACGGTGTGCTGCCGTGCTACTTCCCGTGTGAGGCCGGGCTGATCGCGCTGCTGTCGCAGAAGTGCCTGGACTACTCCTCCGGCACGCGCGCCGAGCGCGCGCCGGACGCGGAGTTCCTGGACCGGCTGTCGGAGCAGCGGGGCGCCCTCATCGAGGGGATCATCCAGGAGAGCGAAGACGAGACCCTCATGGACCGCTACCTGTCCGGTGAGGAGATCGACGTCAAGGCCCTCATCGAGGACCTGGAGAAGGCGGTCGCGCGGGGCAGCTTCTATCCGGTGCTGACCACGTCGGTGCCGCACGGCGACAACCCCGGGCCGGTGATCGGCATGAGCGAGCTGCTCGAAGTGATCACCCAGGCGTTCCCTTCGCCGCTGGAGCACGGCATCCCCACGGTCACCGGGACCGACGGCAAGTCGGACCGCCGGCTCACCTGTGATCCGGACGGGCCGCTGGTCGCCGAGGTCATCAAGACCGCCTCGGACCCGTACGTCGGGCGCATCTCGCTGGTCCGCGTGTTCAGCGGCACGCTGACGCCGGACGAGACCGTGCACGTGTCCGGGCATGGGCTGGAGGACCGCGGCCACGAGGATCATGACGTGGATGAGCGCGTCGGCGCGCTGTCCTCGCCGCTGGGCAAGCTCCAGCGGACCATGTCCTCGTGCGTGGCCGGCGACATCTGCGCGGTCGCCAAGCTCGGCCACGCCGAGACCGGCGACACGATCTCGGCCAAGGAGGAGCCGCTGCTGATGGCGCCCTGGTCGATGCCGGACCCGCTGCTGCCGACGGCGATCCAGGCCAAGTCCAAGGCCGATGAGGACAAGCTCTCCCAGGCGCTCGCGCGGCTGGTGGCCGAGGACCCGACCCTGCGGCTGGAGAACAACTCCGAGACCCGCCAGCTCGTGCTGTGGAACATGGGCGAGGCGCACGCCGACGTGCTGCTGGACCGGTTGAGCAGCCGGTACGGCGTCGAGGTCGAGACGGTGCCCCTGCGGGTGCCGCTGCGCGAGACCTTCGGCGGCACGGCCAGCGGGCTCGGCCGTCACGTCAAGCAGAGCGGCGGGCACGGGCAGTACGCCATCTGCCACGTGGAGGTGGAGCCACTGCCGTCGGGCTCGGGTTTCGAGTTCGCCGACAAGATCGTCGGCGGGGTCGTGCCCCGGCAGTTCATTCCGTCCGTGGAAAAGGGCCTGCGCGTCCAGATGGAGCGCGGCGTGCTCGCCGGGTACCCGATGGTCGACATCAGGGTCACGCTGTACGACGGCAAGGCTCACTCGGTGGACTCCTCCGACATGGCGTTCCAGACCGCCGGGCAGCTCGGCCTGAAGGACGCGGCGGCCAAGACGAAGGTCCTGCTCCTGGAGCCGGTCGACGAGGTCGCGGTGCTCGTCGCCGATGACTATGTCGGCGCGGTGATGTCGGACCTGTCATCCCGCCGCGGGCGGGTGCTCGGCAGCGAGGCCATCGCGGGCGGGCGGTCCTTGATCAAGGCCGAGGTGCCGCAACTGGAGATCACGCGGTACGCGATCGACCTGCGGTCGATGTCTCACGGCACGGGCACGTTCAGCCGCAGCTTCCTGCGGTACGAACCCCTGCCCGCACAGCTGGCCGAGAAGGTCATCGCCGAGTCGTAGCCGGTCGCCGCCGGCCCCGTGCTCCCCTGGGGGGACACGGGGCCGGCGCGTCCGGTCGTCTCAGGCTCGCGGTCGGCGGGTCTCCGTCACCCTCCCGGCCCGCTCGCCGCCGCGAAGACGGCCCGGCGCCGCGTCAGCCGGTCGCCTTGCCCGATCCGGGGCGGTCCGCGGCCGGCAGGGCGCACGCGGGAGTGCCGCCCGGGAGGCGGTGGCGGTTGACCGTGACCAGGTGGTAGACGCCCGCCGCGAGCCAGCGGAACGGCGGGACGCGGATCAGCAGGCCGAGTGGCCGCCACGGGCCGCGGGCGTCGATGAGGAGCCTGGCGATCGCCTGTGCTCCGCCGAAGATCCGGTCCTCCTCCACCCAGAGGACCTCGCGGTCGGCGCGTGCGGCGGTCGTGCCGAGTGCCTTCAGGTCCGCGAACTGGTACGGCGTCACCTCGGCCGTCGTCGGGATGTGGCGCTCGAGGAATCCCACCGAGGTCGTACAGAATCCGCAGTCGCCGTCGTAGAGGAGAACGGGTCGTCCCATCGCGTGTACCTCAGTCCAGGGGCCAGGCGTCGGCGAGCAGGCGACGGGTGTCCCGGAGCAGCTGGGGCAGCACCCGTGTCTGGCCGATGATCGGCATGAAGTTGGTGTCGCCGCCCCAGCGGGGGACGACGTGCTGGTGCAGGTGGGCGGCGATGCCGGCACCCGCGACGTGGCCGAGGTTCATTCCGACGTTGAACCCCTGCGCGCCGCTCGCCTTGCGCAGCGCGGTGACGGAGCGTTTGGTGAGGAGGGCGAGCTCGGCGGTCTCGGCGAGGTCGAGGTCGTTGTAGTCGCTGACGTGCCGGAACGGGCACACCATGAGGTGACCCGAGTTGTACGGGTAGAGGTTGAGCACCGCGTAGGTGTACTCACCCCGCCGTACGATCAGCCCCTCCTCGTCGTCCATCTTGGGGATCTCGCAGAACGGGCAGCCGTCGTCCGGTCCCAAGCCCGTGGGTTTGCTCTCGCCCTTGATGTACGCCATCCGGTGGGGGGTCCACAGACGCTGGAACTGGTCGGGACCCCCGACGCCGAACTGCTCCTCACGCTTGGGCTCGGTCATGCCAGAAGCATAGGACCGCACCGCGATGGCGGCGCCTCCCGGGTGACGAACCCCCGCCTGCACCTTTCCGGCATTCCATGGCGAACCAGGTGTCGAGTCCGCGAGGATGGTGCGCCCTAGGACTTGGAGGCCGCCATGACCGATTTCGCTGATGGGAACCAGCCACCCGAGCAGGTGGAAGAGCAGGTCAACGTCGTCGTCGCCGACCGTTCGCCCGACACGGAGCCGGCACAGCCGGCCGCGCAGGTGAAGGGCCGCATCGACATCGAGGACGAGGTCGTCGAGAAGGTCGCCGGACTGGCCGCGATCGAGGTCGACGGCGTCGCCGACCTCGGCGGCGACGTGGAGCGCGTCGTGGAGAACGTCCGCGAGCACATCGGTGTCGGCCACCGCCGTGGCGACCAGGGCGTCAAGGCCCATATCGACGGTCACGACGTCACGATCGAGGTCACCATCGTGATCGAGTACGGCCACGTCGTGATGGATGTGGCCCGTGACGTCAAGCACAACGTCGCCACGCAGACGACCCGCATGCTCGGCCTGACCGTGGTCGAGGTCAACGTGGTGGTCGACGACGTCAGGATGCCGGAGCCGCCCGCTCCCGCCAAGGGCGAGGAGCCCGAGGAGGAGGACGAGGACGACCACCGGCTGACGCTCGGCTGACACCTCCCGGCCGCGCCGCTCGGCGCGGCCGGGACGGTCTCAGATCTGGACGCGCTGCTCCACGGCCTTCACGATCTCCTCGATCGCGTCGCCCACCGCCACGGCGTTGTTCTGCTCGCCGCTGCGGTAGCGAAACGAGACCGCGCCCTTGGCCACGTCGTCGTCGCCCGCCAGCAGCATGTACGGGATCTTCTGCTTCTGCGCGTTGCGGATCTTCTTCTGCATGCGGTCCGAGGAGGTGTCGACCTCCACCCGGATGCCGCGCTCGCGCAGCCGGGCGGCGACCTGCTCCAGGTGCTCGACGTGGTCGTCGGAGATGGGAATGCCGACGACCTGTACCGGAGCGAGCCAGGGCGGCAGCGCGCCCGCGTAGTGCTCCAGCAGGACGCCGAAGAAGCGCTCGATCGAGCCGAAGAGCGCCCGGTGGATCATCATCGGCTGCTGCCGGGTGCCGTCGGCCGCCTGGTACTCCAGCCCGAAGCGCTTCGGCTGGTTGAAGTCGACCTGGATGGTGGACAGCTGCCAGGTACGGCCGATGGCGTCCTTGGCCTGCACGGAGATCTTCGGCCCGTAGAACGCCGCGCCGCCCGGGTCGGACACGAGGTCCAGGCCGGACTCGTCGGCCGCCTCCTGCAACGCGGCGGTCGCCTCGTCCCAGTCCGCCTGCGCGCCGATGAACTTCTCCGAATCGTCGCGGGTGGACAGCTCCAGGAAGAACTCGCTCAGCCCGTAGTCGCGCAGCAGGTCGAGCACGAAGGTGAGGAGTTTCTTCAGCTCCCCGACCATCTGCTCCTTGGTGCAGTAGATGTGGGAGTCGTCCTGGGTCATGCCGCGTACGCGGGTGAGGCCGTGTACGACGCCGGACTTCTCGAACCGGTAGACGGTGCCGAACTCGAACAGCCGTAGCGGCAGCTCACGGTAGGACCGCCCACGCGCCCGGAAGATCAGGTTGTGCATGGGGCAGTTCATCGGCTTCAGGTAGTAGTCGGCCCCGTCCACCTCCATGGGCGGGAACATGTCGTCCTTGTACCAGCCCAGGTGGCCGGAGGTGTCGAACAGGTCGCCCTTGGTGATGTGCGGGGTGTTGACGAACTCATACCCCGACTCTTCGTGGCGCTTGCGGGAGTAGTCCTCCATCACCCGGCGGACGATGCCGCCCTTGGGGTGGAAGACCGCGAGGCCACTGCCGATCTCGCTCGGGAAGGAGAACAGGTCGAGCTCGGCGCCGAGCCTGCGGTGGTCGCGCTTCTCGGCCTCCTCGAGCATCTTGAGGTAGTCGTCCTGCCGCTCGCGCGACTCCCACGCGGTGCCGTAGATCCGCTGGAGCTGGGGGTTCTTCTCACTCCCCCGCCAGTAGGCGCCGCCGGAGCGCATCAGCTTGAACGCCGGGATCGCGCGGGTGGTGGGCAGGTGCGGGCCGCGGCAGAGGTCCTTCCAGCGCAGGTCCCCGGTCTTGGCGTCGAGGTTGTCGTAGATGGTCAGCTCGCCGCCGCCCACCTCGACGCTCTCCTCGTCCGCCGCGGCGCCCTTGAGCCCGATCAGCTCCAGCTTGTACGGCTCGCCGGCCAGCTCCTCGCGCGCGCCGGAGTCGGTGACCACGCGGCGGGAGAAGGACTGGCCCTGCTTGACGATCTCGCGCATGCGCTTCTCGATGCGCTTGAGGTCATCGGGCTGGAAGGGCTGCTCGACGTCGAAGTCGTAGTAGAAGCCGTTCTCGACCGGCGGGCCGATGCCCAGCTTGGCCTTGGGGAACAGCTCCTGTACGGCCTGCGCCATGACGTGCGCCGCCGAGTGACGGACGATGGACAGGCCCTCGGGTGAGCCGACCTCGATCGGCTCGGCCACGTCACCGTCCGCCAGGACGTAGGCCAGGTCGCGGGCCTGGTCGTTGACACGGGCCGCCACGATGCTGCGGCCGTCGGCTTCGAGCGCCTCTCCCACAGTGGTGCCTGCCGCCACCACACGCTCGCTTCCGCCGAGGGTGATGCGCAGTTCAGACACGGAATCTCCTCGATGGTCAGTGATGTCGACGTCGAATGCTACCGACTGCCCGGCCGCCTCGTACTCCATGATCCACTCCTCGTTTCTCGTGGGAGCGAACACCAGGGGACGAAGCAATGAGGCCCCGGGATCGCTCCCGGGGCCTCGTCGCTGCCTAAGTCAGTGCGTGCAGCCGATGCGCCGGGGTGTCCCCGGCGTCGTCGTCGCCAATACGGCTGCTGCCATGGGACCAGACTAGCCGATCGCCGCTCCGGGCACCTCGGCCTGCGACGACACGGTAGGCTTACCAGTGCGAAGGGGAGTAGTCCCACCCGCCGGTCGTCGACATGCTGGAGCGTTCTCGCTCCCGGTGCCCGGGCCCCGCATCAGGGGGTGGACGAGACCTTCGGCCGTTGGTGACGTCTGTCGCCGTGGGCCGAGGTCTTTTTTCGTCTCACGGCACATGATCGATAAGGGACTTCATGCTGCACGTGGTGATCCTGCTGGCCTGCGCCGTGGCGATCTATCTCTCCTGTGAGTGGTTCGTCAACGCGGTCGAGTGGCTGGGCCTGCGACTCAAGGTCGGCCCGCTCGCCGTGGGGACGGTGCTGGCGGCCTTCGGCACCGCGCTGCCGGAAAGCGTCGTGACCTTCGTCGCGGTCGTCCTCGGGTCCGGGCCGGACCAGAAGGACATCGGCGTCGGCGCGGCGATGGGCGGTCCGCTCGCGCTCGCCACGGCCGCGTACGGCGTGACGGGATTCATGCTGCTGACCCGGCGCCGCAAGGTCGCCGTCCCGGCCGAGGGCGGTGAGCCGCCGCGCGAGCGCCGTGACAACCTCGGTGACACGCGCAAGCTCGCCCGCGACCAGCGCTGGTTCCTGGTGATCTTCGTGGTCAAGGTCGGTCTGGGCCTGGTGACCTTCGCGTTCAAGCCGTGGCTGGGCCTGCTGTTCTTCGCCGCCTACGGCGTCTACTTCTGGCGCGAGCTGCGCGCCGAGAGCAGCGACGACGAGGTGGCGGAGATCGAGCCGCTCCGCCTGCAGCCGCGCCGCGCGACCCCCGCCACCTGGGCGGTGGTCGTCCAGGCCGTCGCCACGCTCGCCGTCATCTTCGTGGCCTCACAGCTCTTCGTGCACCAGCTGGAGGCCGTCGGGCCGATGCTCGGCCTGCCGGCCGCGGTCACCGCCCTGCTCCTCGCCCCCATCGCGACCGAGCTGCCCGAGATCATGAACGCCATCATCTGGGTCCGCCAGGGCAAGACGCATCTCGCCCTGGCGAACATCAGTGGTGCGATGATGATTCAGGCGACCGTCCCCTCCGGCCTGGGCATTCTGTTCACCAGGTGGAGGTTCGACGGTCCGCTTCTGCTCTCGGGGATCGTGACGATCGTCGCGATGGTCTTCCTGCTGTTCGCGCTGACCTCAGGTCGTTTCAGCGGGAGGACGCTGACCTGGGCCGCGGCCTTCTACGGCCTGTTCGCGGTCTGCCTGATCCCGATACTCGTCTGAGAGCGCCCTCAGGACTTGGTGGCGAGCCGGCTGCGTACGTCGTCCATGTCCAGCGCGCGTACCTGCTCGATCAGGCTCTCAAGGGACTGTTCGGGCAGGGCTCCGGGCTGGGCGAAGACGATGACGCCGTCGCGGATCGCCATGATCGTCGGGATCGAGGTGATCTCGAAGCGCGCGGCCAGGTCCTGCTGGGCCTCGGTGTCGACCTTGCCGAAGACGATGTCCTCGTGCTTTTCGGAAGAACGCTCGTAGACGGGGGCGAAGCTACGGCACGGACCGCACCAGCTCGCCCAGAAATCGACCAGCAGGATGCCCTCACCAGCCGCTTTCTCGTCGAAGTCGGCGGTGGTCAATGTCGTGGTGGCCATTTCATCAGCTCCCTGGGGTCGAGGACGCGGTGCCCTCCGTGTCACCGCCCCTGCCACAACAGCGAAGCCCCGACGGCCATTCCGCACCCGGCCGAGGGGCGGCCACCGAGGCTCGAGTCGGCTTGCCGCCTGCGACGGCACGTACCGGTGCCGTGAGGCTCGGCCAGCGGCGCCGCGACGACGGCCGACGCGGGGGTGGAGACGGCGACGATCGTTCCAAGGGGCACGAGGCCCCCGATGAAGGCCAGAACGACCAGGGCGATGGCCCTGCGAAGATGTGACGCTCTTTTCTGTTCTCTCGCGTAGTTCTGTCACTTTCTTGTAGAGGTGGGCAAGTCAAGAATCCCTGGGCGAACGGATACGTAACCTGCGCCTGCGGAAGACCATGTCTCAGGCTCAGCTTGCGTGGCCCGAACTATCCGATCGTTACGCATGGTGGCCCTGCTGGCACAGAAGCTCGACCGCCTACCTCACGACGGGCGTGACCGAAGAGGCCATGACCGGGCTTCAGGACACCATCCGGTACGCCCACATCGCCCTGCGGAACGGCGCCACCGAGGAGGCACGTCCGTGCTTCGCCGAGGTGCTGGCCCACCCGGCGCTCGCCGACCTGCCGGCACTGGCGCACGCGGACGCGGACGCGAGACCGGACGCGGGCGCGAGACCGGACGCGGGCGCGAGACCGGACGCGGGCGCGAGACCGGACGCGGGCGCGAGACCGGACGCGGGCGCGAGACCGGACGCGGGCGCGAGACCGGACGCGGGCGCGAGACCGGACGCGGGCGCGAGACCGGACGCGGGCGCGAGACCGGACGCGGGCGGGCCACGCGGCGCATGGCGCCGCGGGCCCTCACGCGGCACAGATGGGCCTTGAGGGGCTCCCGTCTGGAACGCGGACCGAGTCACTCCCCGGAGGTCCAGCGGCGTTCTTCGCACCGTGGGCCCGGCGTCGTCGCACCATGGGCGCCGATCGGTGGCCTGGAGGCCACGGGAGGCCGACCCGCTACGGGCCGCCTCGGGGCGCGGCAGGCTTCGGCCGCGCAGGCGAAGGCGCGGCGGGCGGTGGCCGCAGTGAGCGCGGACCGCAGTGAGCGCGGCGGGCGGGTGGAACATCCCACAGACGAGCCGAGTTCGGTCCATGCCGGTGGACGGTCGCCCCGGTCAGGTGGCATGCAAACGGCGAGCTCATCCCGACTTCCGCACGTACGGTGTTCGCCGCGGATCCGGGCGGCTCCCCTGTCGACCGCGCGGCCGGGCGCGCCGGTGTCGGTCTCAGCGCCCTCTGTCGGCGCTGTGCCGCAAAGGAGGGTCTGCTCTCCCGGCTGCGCGCGGACGCCGTACGCCTTCACAACCGTGAGACGGAGAGCGCCGTGTCCAAGCAGGTCTCGAAGTACAGGGCGGACGATCCGCCACGCGTCGGTGGTGCGGCAGGTCGCGCCGATGACGGGGTTCGTGTTCGGTGGCGGTGACCGCGCCGCTCCCCCGGGCATCGAAGAGACGGTGGCCGGTCCACGTACCCCGTCGTAGAACGGCGAAGCCCCTGCAGGCGTTCCGTGCCGGTCCGGGGGGTTCGGCGGGGGCGCGGGCCTACCGCAGGCGCATCGGAGGGCCGGGTACCCCCGTGGCGGTCGGTATCGGTGACCGTCCGACCACGGCCACACTAGGCCATTACTGACATCCTTCGGATGTGGCCGGGATGGACCATCCGACGCTCGCGGGCCGTCGAAGTGTCGATCCCGGCCGGTCCTACCGTGTCCGGGACACCTTCAAGCTGGTGCCGATCATCGAGAAACTACAGGTCAGAACGTCAGCAGCAGACGATTGGAACAGTCTGCGGCGCCCGCATGGGCGCGGCCGAAGCGGCGGTGTAGCCGGCTCCGACGAACCCGAACCCGACGAGCCCTCCCATCGTCGCAAGGACGATCGCAGCGATGGCTCTCCGAAGTTGTGACATTCTTTTCTATCCTTTCGTGTAGTTCTGTCACTTTCTTGTAGAGGTGGGCGGGATGCCAAGTCAAGAATCGCTGGGCGAACGGATACGTAACCTGCGTCTGAGGAGGAACCTGTCTCAGGCGCAGCTCGCGTGGCCAGAGCTCTCCGACAGCTACGTATCCCTGATCGAGAGCGGCAAGCGCACTCCGGCGCCCAGCATGGTGGCCCTCCTTGCCAGGAAGCTCGACTGCTCGGTCGCCTACCTGACGACAGGGGTGACCGAGGAGGCGATGACGGGGCTGCAGGAGACCCTACGGTATGCGCAGATGGCCCTGCAGAACGGCGAGGCGAACGAGGCACGTACGTGCTTCACCGAGGTGCTGGCCCACCCTGCGCTCGCCGACCTGCCCGAGCTGGCGCTCGAGGCCCGGTCGGGTTACGCGCTCGCGCTCGAGGCGACGGGTGCGCTGGAGGAGGCCGTCGCCGAGCTGCGGGCCTCCGCGGAGCTGACCTCGCCGCAGGCCGATCCCGACCGATGGGCCGAGTTGCACATCGCGCTGAGCCGGTGCCTGCGTGAACACGGCGACCTGGCCGCCAGCATCCACGCGGGCGAAAAGGCGCTCGAGCAGCTGACCGAAGGTGGCGGCCAGTGGAGCGACGCCATGGTCATGCTCGGTGCCACCACTCTCGGCGCCTACTACTACCGCGGCGACCTCGCCTACGCCACCCAGCTGGCCCAGGCTCTCGTGGAACGCGCCGAGACGATCGGCAGCCCGCGGGCCCTGATGGCCGTGTACTGGAACGCGGCGTTCGTCGCGGAGTCCCGTGGCGAGTTCGAGACCGCGCTGAAGTTGGCCGAGCGTGCGATCGCGCTCCTCGGCGAGGAGGACGACCCGCGCAACCTCAGCCGGCTGCGGACCGCGTACGCGCTGTTCCTGATGACCGCCCATCCGGAGCGCGCGGACCAGGCACGTGAGATCCTGCTCAAGGCCGAGCGTGAGCTGGACGCCAGCTCCGCGAGCACCGTCGACATGGCCTGGTGCGTCACCATCGAGGCCCAGGCCGAGCTGACGCTGGGGCATCCGGTCGAGGCGGCCGCACTGGCCCGCCGCGCGACGGAGCTCCTGCAGGAGACCGCCGGGCTCGCCATCGCTAGGGCGTATGCCGTGCTCGGTGAGGCGTGCGGGAGGCTCGGCCGCCGCGAGGACTTCGTGGCGGCCCTGTCGAAGGCCGTGGAGTACCTGGAGAACATGGGGGCGCACCGCCCGGCCGCGAGCACCTGGTTCGATCTCGCCGAGTTGTTCGGCGCGGCCGGCCAGCCCGAGGGGCAGAAGGCGGCCTTCCAGCGCGCGCTGTCCTGCATGGACCTCTGACCCGCGTCCTTCGCCCGTACGCGGACAGACCACCGAAGCGACGGACGCGCGGTTCCCGATGGAACCGCGCGTCCTCGCGCTGCGTCTTTCCTTGTACGCCTATCCGGACACGCTGAATGAGTGCTGGAAGGCCGCTGAACATCGGAGGAAAAGACGTGCTGGTCAAACGACTTCGCCTGGCCGCCGTGGCGAGCGTGGCCCTCGTGCCCGCCCTGTTCGGGCTCACGGCCTGCGGTCATTCTCATCACCACGTGGTCCACCACCACGTCGTACACCACGTCGTGCACCACCGGCACCACTGACCACCGCCACGCGTACGTGCCCGCCCCTGCCGCGCACGACCCGCCGGAATCCGGCAGAACGGAACCGTTCATTCCGCCTATGCTGAGCACATGGAGGCCGGTCCGTGCCGCTGAACGGCCGCCGAGCTCAGGCGGCACGCAACGACGAGCTCATCCTGACGGCCGCGCGCGCGGTGTTCGCGGCCGATCCGTCGGCGCCCATCTCCGCCGTGGCCGAGCGTGCGGGTGTGGGCATCAGCGCCCTCTACCGCCGCAGCGCCTCGAAAGAGGATCTGCTCCGGCGCCTGTGCGCCGACGCCGTACGCCGCTACAACGCCGAGGCCGCGGCCGCACTGTCGGACGCGGGTGACCGCTGGGGCGTGTTCTGCCGTTTCATGCACCGCGTCGTCGCCGCCGACCTGTACGCGCTGACGCTGCGTCTCGCCGGCACGTTCACCCCCGATCCACCACTGCGCCAGGCCGCGCTGCGCGCGCAGGAACTCAGCACGCGTCTGTTCGAGCGGACGAAGGCCGCGGGCGCGATCCGCGCCGACGTGGTCCTCGACGACATCGCGCTGATCTTCGAACAGCTGACGGCCGTACGCTTCGGCGACGAGCACCGTACGCGACGGCTACGCGAACGCTGCCTTGCCCTGACGCTCGACGCCCTTCGCCCGAACCGGTCCGGCCCGCTCCCCGGACCACCCCCCGCACGCGAGGAGATCACCCGCCACTGGGAGACGTGACCCACGGCGCGAGCCGACCGCCCCCGCTGGCCGTACGGGCCACGGGCGCCGGGTCACGGTGACTGGGGCAGCAGGTCCAGCCTGCGCAGGATGACGCCTTCGCGCAGCGCCCAGGGGCACACGGCGGCCTCCGCGACGCCGAGCAGGTCCATGGCCGCGTCCGCGACGATCGCGCCGGCCGGAAGCTGTGGCGCCCGTCCCTCCGACACGCCCGGCAGCTCGGCGCGCTCCTCGGCGGTCATCGCCGGGAGCCGTCCGGCCCATTCGACGACCTCCGCGTGGGACAGCACGCGCTTCACGAGGGGGCCCTGGTTCGAGGGCGCCGCGCCGGCGATGCGGGCCAGCTGCCGGAAGGTCTTGGAGGTGGCCACGGCATGGTCGGCCGCGCCGTACCGGAGCACCCCGCCGACCTCGCGGGCGATCGTGGTGCGGACGTGCTTGCGGAGCTGGCGCACCTCCTCGGGCGGCGGCGGGTCCGTGCCGAACCAGTCGCGGGTGAGACGGCCCGCACCGAGCGGCAGTGACACGGCGGAGTCCGGCTCCTCGTCGGCGCCCGAGGCGATCTCCAGCGAGCCGCCGCCGATGTCCAGGACGAGCAGCCGCCCCGACGACCAGCCGAACCAGCGTCGCGCCGCCAGGAAGGTCAGCCGGGCCTCGTCCTCGCCCGACAGCACCGGGATGTCGATGCGGCTGCGGTCGCGGATGCCGGCGAGGATCTCCTCGCCGTTGACCGCGTCGCGGATCGCCGACGTCGCGAAGGCGACGACCTCCTCGACGCCCTTGTCCTCGGCGATGCGCAACGCGTCGTCGACGAAGTCGCGCAGGAGCCGCGCGCCCAGTTCGGACAGCCGATTGCCGTCTTCGAGGTGGGCGGTCAGCCTCAGCTCGTTCTTGTGGGAGAAGGCCGGCAGTGGTGCCGCGCCCTGGTGTGCGTCCACCACCAGCAGATGCACGGTATTGGAGCCCACATCGAGGACACCGAGTCTCATGCCTTAGACGCTATCGGTTCACCCTGTGTCCTTTTCGGCAGATGTGACCAACTCCTAGCCGTCAGGGCAGCCACGCCACGTGGCCGTGCAGGAGCGTGTAGCCGACGAAGGTGACCCCGTCGATGAGCGTGTGCGCGATCACCAGCGGTGTCGCGCGTCCCCATCGCTGGTAGAGACGGCCGAAGATCAGTCCCATGGCGACGTTGCCGGCGAAGCCGCCGAAGCCCTGGTAGAGGTGGTACGAGCCGCGCAGCAGGGCGCTGACCGTAAGGGCGTGGCCCGGCCGCCAGCCGAGCTGGGAGAGCCGGTGGAGGAGGTAGCCGGCGACGAGGACCTCCTCCAGCACGCCGTTCTGCGCGGCGGCGAGCAGGAGCACCGGGATGCGCCACCAGACGGCGGGCAGGTTCGCGGGCACGACCGTGAGGTTGGCGCCGGCGTGGTAGGCGCCGAGGTAGAGCAGCAGACCGGCGCCGCCGATCACCGCGGCCAGCAGCGCGCCGCGTACGGCGTCCTGCGTGGGTCTGCGCCGGTCGACGCCCAGTGTGGCCAGCGACTCGCCCGACCGCAGCAGCAGGTACGCCACGAGCGCCACCGGCGCCAGGGCGACCGCGATGTTGAACAGCTGGTACATCAGGTCGATCCAGGGCCGTCCGGGCGCGAGAGAGCCGACGAGCAGCGCCTGCTGCCGGGAGAGCGACTTGGACGCGGTGAGCGAGGCGATCAGCTGCAGCAGCGCCGACACGCCGCTGGCGCCCAGCGACAGCGCGAAGACCACCCAGATCTCGGCCGTGAGCAGCCGCCGGCCGAGCACCGGAGCGTCCGGGGTCAGGGTGGCGCGTCCTGGCCCGGCGCCCTGATGGTCGTCGGCCGCCGGCGGGTCGGGGAAGGTCACAGGCGCACGTTAGCAGTGGTCAGGGGATCCACCGCGGGTCGCGTTTCTCCAGGAAGGCCGCGATGCCCTCGCGTGCCTCGTCCGAGCCGAAGCGCTCCGCGGACAGTTCCGCCATCCGCGCGAGGCCCTCCTCCACGTCCATCGCCGGGACGGTGCGCGGCAGTCGTTTGGCGATGGCCAGGGCCTCCGGCGCGCCGCGCAGGAGCATGCCGGTGTAGTGGGCGACCGCCGCGTCCAGCTCGCCGGCGGGCACGGCCCGGTTGATCAGCCCGATCTCCTGGGCGCGCCGCGCGTCGAAGACCTCTCCGGTCAGGAAGTACTCCGCGGCGGCGCGCGGGTCCATGCGCCGCAGGCAGGTCACGGCGATCATGGCGGGCACGACGCCGAGCCGTACCTCGGTGAAGGCGAACGTCGCGGTGTCCGGCGCGACGGCGAGGTCGCACGCGGTCACCAGGCCAAGCCCGCCGGCCCGCGCTGGGCCGTTCAGGCGGGCCACGACCGGTTTCGGGCTGTCCCAGATGAGCCGCACGAGCCCGGGTACGTCCGGCGGCGGCTCACCGGCCGACTGCTCCTTCAGGTCGGCACCCGCGCAGAACACCGTGCCCGCCCCGGTGAGCACCACGACGCGTACGCCCTCGTCGCCGAGCGCGGTCGTGAGCGCCTCGTGGAGTTCGGTGACGAGCCGCCGCGACAGCGCGTTGCGGTTGCGTGGCGAGTCCAGGGTGATCGTCGCCACGCCGCCATCGCCGGCGACCCTCACGAGCGGATCCATCTGCTACTCCTCGGTGACGACGGCGAGCACGGCGCCGGTCTCGACCTGGCCGCCGACCTCGGCGTGCAGTGTCGCCACGACGCCGGCCGCCGGGGCGAGGATCTGGTGTTCCATCTTCATCGCTTCCAGCCACAGCATCGGCTGGCCTCGCTCGACGGTGTCGCCCTCGCTGACGGCGATCCGGATCACCGAGCCGGGCATGGGGGCGAGCAGGGTGCCGGGCGCGATCTGCTCGGCGGGGTCGGGCAGGCGTTCGATCGAAGTGAGCGCCACCGGTCCGAGCACGGAGTCGACGTGGACGCGCCTTCCGTACCGCGTGACCGCGAACCGCAGGCGCATGCCACCGACCGCCAGCACGACCTCCGACGGGCCCGCGCCGACGAGCTCGACGCCCTCGTGGCCCTCGGCGACGAGGCCGTCGCGGGTGAGACGGTAGGCGACCTCGGCCTCCTCGAAGGCGCTGCGCTGGGGCTGTGAGGGCACGTTGCGCCAGCCGCTCGGCAGTCCGCCGAGCACGACGGCCGACGTGCGGTTGGCGGCGGCCTGGGCGAGCGCGGCGGCCAGCGCGGACAGGCGTACGGCCTCGTCGCCGGCGAGCCGGCCCGTCGTGTCGTGGTGGTCGAGGAAGCCGGTGTCGGTGTCGCCGCTGAGGAAGGCACGGTGCCGCAGCGTGTTGACGAGCTGGTCGCGGTTGGTGACCGGCCCGTGCACGCGCGCGCCGGTGAGCGCGGCGGCCAGCCGCCGGGCCGCCGCGGCCCGGGTCGGGGCGTAGGCGATCACCTTGGCGAGCATCGGGTCGTAGTGCGTGGAGATCACGCTTCCGGACGCCACCCCGGCGTCCAGCCGCAGCCCGTACGACGGTGGCGCACGGAACTCCGCGTCGACGCCCGTGACCTCGAACGCGTGCAGCGTGCCGCTGTGGGGCCGGTAGTCCTCCGCCGGGTCCTCGGCGTACAGCCGGGCCTCGATGGCGTGGCCGGAGGGGCGGGGCGGGTCGCGCAGCGCGGCGCCCTCGGCCACCTCGATCTGCAGGGCCACCAGGTCGACGCCGTAGACGCACTCGGTGACCGGGTGCTCGACCTGCAGCCGCGTGTTGACCTCGAGGAAGAAGAAGCCGCCGTCCGGGGCGAGCATGAACTCCACGGTCCCCGCGCCGGTGTACCCGATGGCACGGGCGGCCGCGGCCGCCGCCTCGCTCAGCCGCTGCCGCAGCTCCGTGTCGACCGCGGGCGAGGGCGCCTCCTCGATCACCTTCTGGTGGCGCCGCTGGATCGAGCACTCCCGCTCCCCCAGCGTCCACACGGTGCCGTGGGTGTCGGCGAGCACCTGCACCTCGATGTGGCGGGCGCCGGTGAGCAGTGGCTCGCAGAACACGGCCGGGTCGCCGAACGCCGACTCCGCCTCGCGCCGCGCCGACTCGACCGCCTCGCGCAGATCGGCCGCGCCGCGTACGACGCGCATGCCGCGGCCACCACCGCCGGCCGACGCCTTGACCAGTACGGGGAACGTGGTGATCGTCTCGGGGTCGAGGTCGGGCAGTACGGGCACTCCCGACTCGCGCATCAGCCGTTTCGCGTCGATCTTCAGGCCCATCGCGGAGATCGCGGCCGGCGGCGGCCCCACCCAGGTCAGGCCGGCGCCGATCACCTCCTCGGCGAAGCCGGCGTTCTCGGACAGGAAGCCGTAGCCCGGATGGATCGCGTCGGCCCCGGCCGCCCTGGCGGCGCCGATGATCGCCTTCTGGTCCAGGTAGGTCTCCGCGGGCGTCGCGCCCGGCAGGAGTACGGCACGGTCGGCCTCGATCGCGTGTGGCAGGCGTGCGTCCGGCTCGGAGAAGACCGCGACCGTCTCGATGCCGAGGTCGCGGCAGGTCCGGAAGACCCGCCGGGCGATCTCGCCCCGGTTGGCCACCAGCAGTCTGGAGATCATGGTCTGCGCGGCGTGCAGGCTCCGGTCTTCGGACTGGGACCGAGACGCCGCTCCCTCCTCAGAATGTCGGTGGTGGTCAACAGCGTGTTCGCACGCGGTTTCGGCTTCAGCCCACGCCTGACCAGGAGCAGGCGTTGTCGAAGCATCGCATGCGGGCCCGCTTTGTCTGGAGTCTGGCTGTGGAGCGGCACCGGCATTGGAGGCCGGGACGGGCAGGCGCGCCCGCCGAGAACATCGCGGCAGGACGTGCCGTGACCGCGCGGGGAGGTCTGCCGCTGGGCGGGCCCGTGAACCGCGAACCTCAACTCGCGCTCTCCTTTGCTTAGGCCGGGTGGAATCCCCCACCGTCAGGCGGGGGGAGGACGTCAGATCCTGAAGACTCCGTAGCCGTTCGCCGGTTCGGCGGCGGCGGCGCTGTTGATCGCGGAAAGACAGAGCCCGAGCACCGTACGTGTGTCGCGCGGGTCGATGACGCCGTCGTCGTACAACCGCCCCGACAGGAAGAACGGCAGCGACTCCGACTCGATCTGCGCCTCGACCATCGCGCGCATCTGCGCGTCGGACTCCTCGTCGAAAGCCTGCCCCCGTGCCTGCGCGGCCTGGCGGCCGACGATGGACAGCACCCCGGCCAACTGGGCCGGTCCCATCACCGCCGACTTCGCGCTCGGCCAGGTGAACAGGAACCGTGGCGCGTACGCCCGGCCGCACATGCCGTAGTTGCCCGCGCCGTACGAGGCGCCCATGATGACGGTCAGGTGCGGTACCCGGCTGTTGGACACCGCGTTGATCATCGTCGCGCCGTGCTTGATGATGCCGCCCTGCTCGTACTCCTTGCCGACCATGTAGCCGGTGGTGTTCTGCAGGAAGAGCAGCGGGGTGCCGGTCTGGTTCGCGAGCTGGATGAACTGCGCGGCCTTCTGCGACTCCTGGCCGAACAGCACGCCGCGGGCGTTGGCCAGGACGCCGATCGGATAGCCGTGCAGCGTCGCCCAGCCGGTGACGAGGCTGGTGCCGTACAGCGGCTTGAACTCATCGAAGTCCGACCCGTCGGCGATCCGTGCGATGACCTCGCGCGGGTCGAAGGGGATCTTCAGGTCCTCCGGCACGATGCCGAGCAGTTCCTCCTCGCCGTACGCGGGAGGCCGCACCGGGAGCGGCTCCCGGCCCTGTTTGTGCCAGTTGAGACGGGCCACGATCCGGCGGCCGATGCGCAGCGCGTCGTGCTCGTCGGCGGCCATGTAGTCGGCCAGGCCGCTGGTACGCGCGTGCATCTCGGCGCCGCCCAGCTCCTCGTCGCCGGACTCCTCCCCCGTTGCCATCTTCACCAGGGGCGGCCCGCCGAGGAACACCTTGGCGCGGTCCTTGACCATGACGACGTGGTCGCTCATGCCGGGCAGGTACGCGCCGCCTGCCGTGGAGTTGCCGAAGACGAGCGCGATCGTCGGGATGCCCGCCGCGGAGAGCCTGGTCAGGTCGCGGAACATCCGGCCGCCCGGGATGAAGATCTCCTTCTGCGTGGGCAGGTCGGCGCCGCCGGACTCGACGAGGTTGATCAGCGGCAGGCGGTTCTCCAGCGCGATCTCGCCGGCGCGGAAGGTCTTGGCCATCGTCCACGGGTTGCTGGAGCCGCCACGCACCGTCGGATCGCTCGCGACGATCACGCACTCGACGCCCTCGACCACGCCGATGCCGCTGACGACGCTGGCGCCGACGGCGAAGTCGCTGCCCCACGCGGCGAGCGGCGACAGCTCCAGGAAGGGAGCGTCCGGGTCGAGCAGCAGCTCGACGCGCTCGCGCGCCAGGAGCTTGCCGCGTCCCTTGTGCCGGTCGACGTACTTCGGGCCGCCGCCCGCGACCGCCTTCGCCTGCTCGGTGTCGAGCTCCGCGAGCTTGGCCAGCATCGCCACCCGGCGCTCGGCGTACGCGTCGCCGGCCGGGTCGAGCGTGCTGGTGAGAACCGTCATACCTCGCCTTTCACTGCTTCGGGCCTGCTCCCCAGGCTGACATCCGTCCGTCGAGTATGGCCAAGCGGCCCTGTCGAGGGAAGATCCACATCGGTGAGGGGAATCTCATTCGACGCCTCTCATCCGGTGGAATCCGCGGCCCGCGACGACCCCCACCTGACCTCCCCCGCACACCCGGCCTCGACTCATGCCGCCGCGCGTCAACTTGGGTTGACAGACGCCTCCGTGTCAACCTATGTTGACGGCATGAGCGATGGAGTACAGCTCGCCCAGGAGGCGAGCAGCCGTGACCCGGCGGTCGGGCTGCGGGCGGTCCGCGCACTGCGCGAGCTGGCCGAACGGCTCGAGACGTTGCAGGTCGGCAACGCACGCGACCAGGGATGGTCCTGGCAGGAGATCGCGGTCTGTCTCGGCGTCAGCCGGCAGGCCGTGCACAAGAAACACGGCGGCGGCCGGCGGATCCTCGGTAAGGAGCGGTAGGGATGTTCGAACGGTTCACAGACGAGGCGCGCCAGGTCGTGCAGCGGGCGCAGGAGGAGGCCCGCCGGCTGCGCCATCCCTACATCGGCACCGAGCACCTCCTGCTCGCACTGCTGGGCGGAGACGGCGGCCCGGCGGCACAGGCCCTGCGGGGCCGGAACCTCGACCCGGACGACCTGCGCCGGCGGATCGTCGGCATCGTCACCTCGGAGGGTGACGCCCTGGATCCCGAGGCGCTCGCCACCCTCGGCATCGACCTGGAGGAGGTACGGCGCGTGACCGAGGCGAGCTTCGGCCCGGGCGCGCTGGACGTGCGGGGCGGCAAGGTCCCGTCGGGACACATCCCCTTCAGCAAGCGGGCGAAGAAGGCCCTCGAACTCTCCCTGCGCGAGGCCCTGCGGCTGGGGCACAAGTACATCGGCACCGGCCACATCCTGCTGGGCATCCTCCGCGAGGGCGAAGGACTGGCGGCGCAGGTGCTCGCGACCACGGGCGTCGATCTCGACGATCTGCGGGACGACGTGACACGGCTGATTCCCCCCAAGGCCGCATGACCGCACTCCCGACGGTGCCGTACGGGGATCCCACGCCGTACGGCACCGAGGCGGGCCGTACCCCTGCCGACCGGGCGGTTCGCCGGGGAATGGCAGAATGCCGGCCGATGCGGGCGATCGACGACCACGACGAACTGGCGGCACTGTGCGGTGGCGACACCCTGTGCCTGTGGGCGGCCCAGGGCCTGGGCGGACGCGGCCGCGCCTGGGCGAGTGAGGACGGCCGTGCCGTCGCCGTCGCCGGGTCCGGCATCTCGCGGCGCGACCGGATCGCCGTCCACGGCCCCGCCGGTGCCTCGGTGCCCCTGGTACGCGAGGTCCTCGGTGAGGTCGGTCCCACGTACCGCCCGCTCGGACACCCCGGGTCGATCAGAGCGCTCGCCGACACTCTGCCCGAACTGGTGACCGGCAAGTCGTTCGGGTGGATGGAGGCCGAGGCCACCGCGTGCGGGCGGACGGAGAACGACGCCCCGTGCGAGCGGGCCGCCCGCTGGCTCGGCGGCGGCGAACTGCCCGAGGCGACGGCACTCCTGGAGGCCGTCTCCCCCGGTTCGGACGCGATGCCCGGCGTCCCCGGCGTCGAGCGGTGGGCCGGGATACGCGACGACGCGGGGCGGCTCACGGCCGTCGCGGCGCTCGCCTGGTCCGCTCCCGCGGTCGGCTTCATGGCGGGCGTGGCGGTGCGCGCGGACGCACGCGGACGCGGCCTCGGCCGGGCCGTCTGCGGCTTCATCCTCGCCGCCGCGCTGGCCCGGCATGGAAGCGCCGCCCTCATGGTCGATGAGACGAACCAGGCCGCGGTCCGCCTCTATCAGGGCCTCGGCTTGCACTACCGGCCGATTCTCGCCGCATTCGTCGGGCCATAGCGACCGTAATGCGGCCCGGCGAATGCCACAGAACACTTTTCGGGCGGAGAAAAGTTTGCGGATAGGTCACACCACACGGTGAACGAGGCGCTTGCCCGCTTTGTCCGGATAAGATGCCGCCACGATCGTATTGTGGAAGGTCGCGTCGCGGGGGGTCGCCATTCACGGCGATAGACGGGGAGGGTGAGCGTGACTCGGCACGACATGCCTGACGACGAACCTGACGCGGATCCGCCTCCCGAAGACCCCTGGGCGATACCTCCCCCGCCTCCCGGCGGCCGGCACCCGGGCACACCACCGGCCGCCGTCCCGCCGTGGGCCCCGCCTCCCCCGTACGGGGAGCGCCCGTACGACGACGAGGGGCCCACGGTCGACCCCGGCGGCAAGCCGCGGTTCGAGACCCCGCCGGCCTCCGATCCCTGGCGGATCCCGCCCCAGCCGCTCTGGGACCCGGCGAACGAGGCGCCGCCGTCCGAACCCACCGTGACGGACGCACCACTACCCTCCGGCTGGCCGGCGTACCACCTGCCCGTCCCGCGGAGCGAGCCGAACCCGGGACCCCCGGCGGGCGGCGACCCGAACGCCACCACGGTCGACCCGCACGCCACCACCTTCGACCTGCCGCCCTCGGCCACCAGCCCGCGCTCCACGCCGCGCCCGCCCGAACCCCGCGCACCCGAATCCCGCCCGCCGATGCCCGGGCAGCTCCCCTACGGCGGACCGCCGGGGGTCTATGACGAGCCGTGGCGCCGGGAGACGGCCCAGCGCGCCGGCGGCCGGCGGCGCCTGCGGCCGATCCTGATCACGGTGGCGGGCCTGGCCGTCGCCGCCGTGATCGCCGCCGCCGCCGTCGTGGTGCTGTCCGGACGCGGCACCCCGCACACCTCCACCGGGCCCGCCGCGAAGCTCGCGGCGGCCACGTTCACAGCGGACCCGGCGGCCAAGTCCGACGGCCGCGACCAGGAGCTTCTCGGCGTGGCGTCCTCCGGCTCGATCGTGGTCGCGGTCGGCGGAGAGGCCGACACCGCCGACTACCGCGGGGAGTTCCTGGTCTCCACCGACGGCGGGCGTTCCTTCCGCCTCGCCGACGTGCGCACGCCCGATGGCGCCGAGCCCGGATACGGCGACACGCCTCGTGTGGTGGGCGGCTCGGACGGCGCCTGGGTCGCCCTCGGCGGTTCGCGTACCGGCACCGCGGTCTGGACGAGCCGCGACGGCAGGACCTGGACCCGGCAGCCCGACTCGACGGGTGCGGTCTTCGGCCGCGACAAGATCACCCGGGTGGCCCGTACGAGCGGCGGCTTCGTCGCCGTCGGGAGCACTTCGCAGAAGGGCGACTACAGCGACGCCGTACCGGTGGTATGGTTGTCATCCGACGGCAGGCAGTGGCAACGCCTGGGCAACGACCAGCTCAAGATGTCGCTGTCCGGCGGACCGCTGTCGCTGATCGACGTCGCCACGCGCGGGAACACCGTCATCACCTACGGCTGGGCCACCGACGCCAAGGGCCAGATCATCAGGGACGGGGTGTGGCGTTCGGCCGACGGCGGGCGGTCCTGGGCCGCGGTCGACATCCCGCACCCCAAGGGCACCGCCGGGCCGGGCATCGCCATCGGCGCGACGGCCGGCGGGTTCGTCGCCGGCCGCAACGCGAGCAGCAAGTCCGAGCACTACGGCGTGGTGATGGCGTCGGCGGACGGCAGCCGGTGGCAGCCCGCCGGAGAGATCCACCTGCCCGGCTACGGAGGCCTGCAGCGCCTCACCGGATCCGACCGCGGCCTCGTCGCCGTGATCGGCGGCGACAAGAAGGTCCTGCTCGCCCGCAGCGAGGACGGCCGTGCCTGGCAGAACGGCGGCGAGGTGGCGACCTCGTCCGGCCGTACGGTCGAAGGCGTCGCGGTGACGGCCGGCGCGACCATCGTCGCCGGGCGCGAGGACGACGGCCAGGACACCGACGGCGTGCTCGCGGTACGCGACACGCTCGGCCAGGAGATCCCGGTCGACGTGTCCGCCATCCCGGGCGCCGCGCAGCCCGACCAGACCGTGACGTCCGTGGCCACCGGGCCGAACCTGCGGGTCGCGGTGGGCGGTACCAACGGCGACGGCGCCGTCTGGACCTCATCCGACGGCACCCGCTGGGCCCGCGCGAGCGGCACGGGCGAGGCACTGGCACGGCCCGGCAAGCAGCGGCTCATCGGCGTGACCCCGGGCGCCGCGGGCTGGCTCGCCGTGGGATACGACGCCGCGCGGCCTCTCGTCGTGACCTCGTCGGACGGCACGAGCTGGCATGCGGCCGACGGGTTCGACGCGGGCCCAGAGGGTCACGTGGCCACGTACGCCGCGACGGCCGGCGCGGGGGGCTACGTGATCGTGGGCGAGTCCGGTTACTCCGCGGGCACCTGGTTCTCCTCCGACCTGAAGTCGTGGAAGGCCGGCAACGGCGGCGACCTCGCGGGCAAGGCGACGGCCAACCGCTGGATGCGCAGCGTCGTGGCCGGGCCGTCCGGCTTCGTCGCCGTCGGCGGCCTCAGCGACCCGGCGGTCAAGGACGCCCCCCAGGGCAGGCCCGCCGTCTGGACCTCCGCCGACGGGCACAAGTGGACGCTGAAGCAGCTGCCGCAACCGGCCGGCTCGCTCGAGGGATGGTTCGACAAGGTGGCGATCAAGGGCGGCCTGCTCGTCGCGACCGGCACGGCGACGACCTCCTCCGGGCGCGCCGCGTTCGCGTTCGCCTCATCGGACGGGGGCACGTCGTGGCAGGAGGTCAGGCTGCCCAGGGCGGGCCAGGACGGCGCGGACTCCAGTGACCACAACTCCTTCGTCACCGCCGTGACCGCCACCCCAAAGGGTTTTGTCATCGCGGGCGCCGCGGGACGGCCGGGCCGCGAGGACGTGGTGCTGTGGACGTCGGCGGACGGGCACTCCTGGGCCGCGCAGTCGCCTCAGGGCACGGGCCTTTCCGGCCGGGGTGACCAGTGGCTCACGGGGCTGACCGTGCTCGGCTCCGATCTGCTGGCCGTCGGGATCACCGCGGACCACCACGGCGAACAGCCGACCTTGTGGCGGCGGCCATTGCCGTGAGTCATAGTGCTGTGAGTCATGTCGTCCGTAGAACCCGCGCGGGTAGGGCGCGCGGGTTCTTAGACCGGCCGAGACCCTGGGACCCCCGCCAGTGACGCGCCTGGACCGGATCATCATCGCCGCGGTGGTGCTGTTCGTCAGCCTCGCGGCCTGTGCCGGCATGCGCCTGCAGGCCGGCGGCGCCCCGCACCGCGCACTGGTGATGGCGCCGCACAGGGACGCGCCCGTGTCGGCGCCGGTACGCGTCATGCCGCTCGGTGACTCGATCACCGACGGCCTGCAGTCATCGGGCGGTTACCGCAGCGACCTGTGGCAGTACATGAGGGCCGACGGGATGAAACCCGACTTCGTCGGCTCACGGTCGGGCGGACCGTCGCAGCTGGACGACCGCGACGAGGAGGGTCATCCGGGCTGGCGCATCCGGCAGCTGTCCCAGCACGCCCGCGACTGGCTGCTGGAGTACCGGCCCGGCATCGTCCTGCTGCAGATCGGCACGAACGACGTGGTCCAGCGGTGGGGCCTGCCGACGGCCCCGGCACGGCTGAACGCGCTGCTCGACTCCATCACGGCGACCGTGCCGGCCGCGCAGGTGTACGTCGCGACGATCACCCCGCTGGCGGGCAAGGCCCGCGACGCACGGGCACGCGCCTACAACGCGGCCATCACGGGGCTCGTCGCCGCCAAGGCGGCCGCCGGCCGCCACGTCCACCTGGTCGACATGCATTCCGCGCTCTCCAAGGACGACCTGTCCGGCGACGGCATCCATCCCACCAGCGGCGGCTACGCCAAGATGGCCACGACGTGGTACTCCGCGCTGACCGGCCGGCCGATGACGCGCTGGGAGGCGGAGTCGCCGACGTACGCGACGGTCAACAACGGCGAACGCCTGACGACCCCGAACGCCTCGGGGAACGGGAAGGTCGGCTACCTGTCCGCCGCCGGCAGCTTCCTGGAGTTCGCGCTGCAGCTGCCGCGCGCCGGGCGTTACCGCCTGTACGTACGGGCCGGCAACGGCTCGGACGGCACGTGCGAGCAACGGCTCACCGTCAACGGGCGGCCGGGCGGAGAGCTGCGCTACCCCGCGTACGGATGGGACCGCTGGACGATCACGGCGGCCGACGTCGACCTGAACGCCGGACGCGACACCGTACGGCTGACCCACGCCACGTGCAGCGCGGAGATCGACACGATCGGCCTGGCGCCGGCACGTTAGGAGCCGGTCGCGGGACCCCCGGCGCGGATCCGGTCCAGCGCCGCCTTGAGCTTGGGCCGCAGGTGGCGCTGGGCCGGGCGTTCGACCAGCAGGTGGATGAGGGAGGCGGCGAGCAGCGCGCTCGCGATGAGGACGCCGAGCACGGCCCAGCGGCCCATGTGGGGGACCAGCCGCGGCACGAACGTGCGGGAGATCGTCTGGTGCACCAGGTACAGCGGGTACGTCAGCATGCCCAGCACGGTGAAGCCGCGCCAGCGGAGCCATGCCAGCCGATGGGTCGCGACCAGCGCCATGATCCCGAAGATCACCGTGACCACGGCCGGGATGATGTAGAGGGAGTGCGGCGCGGCCGTGAAGTCCGGGAAGTTGTACTTGACGTCGTAGTAGCAGCCGAGCGCCCAGCCCGCCCCGATGAGCAGCCAGACGAGAAGGTTCGAGCCGTACTTGTAGATGAGGTAGAAGCCCATACCGGCGACGAAGAACGGCGCGTACCGCCAGAGCAGCACGACCTTGAGAAAGGCGGAGTTCGATTCGAGGGCGAAGACGCTGAAGAACAGCCACGCGCCCATGAACGCGACGCATCGGGCGTAGGTGATGCGCGTCCACGCGAACAATGCGATGAGCACGTAGAAGTGCAGCTCGACATAGAGGGTCCAGTAGATGACCTCCATGCGCTGTGAGCCGACACCCTCCTGGAGCATCGTCAGGTTCGGCAGGAACCGTTCGAGCGGGCCGTCGGTGTTCGGGCCGAAGGGCACCCAGGAGTTGAACGCCAGGTACGCGCCGAGCGAGAGCAGCACACCGACCCAGTACGCGGGGAACAGCCGCACGATGCGCGAGACGACGAAGTCGCCCGGCTTGCGGCCCCACGCGCTCAGCAGGATGACGAACCCGCTGATCAGGAAGAACAGCTCGACGCCGAGGAAGCCGTAGCGCGTGACCGAGCCGAGCGCGGGGAAGACCCGGCGGGCGCTGCCGCCCGGCCACTCCGGCGCCGGGACGCCGGTGTAGTGGTGCAGCATCACGACCGCGGCGGCGACGAAGCGCAGGACGTCCAGCTCCCGCAGCCGCCCGCCGGCCTTGCGGACCGAACCCTTCGCCACCGGCTCGGGGTCTCCGGTGACGGGCTCCGCGGGCTCCGCCGGCGCTGCGTCCGCCACCGGTGCGCGTCCCGCGAGGGTCGTCACGGCGAACGGCATGGCGGCGATCGGCACGGTCCGGCGGTCACCGTTCGTCACGCCGGTGATCCGCACGACGACCTGCTCGTTGCCGGTCGTGTAGCCCTTGTAGTCGAAGCGCACGCCGGACTCGGCCACGTACTCCTGCCAGGCCCGGTACTCATGCTCCCGCCAGCCCGGATAGCCGAAGTACTCGTCGAAAACGATGACCGTGCCGACGGCCAGCCGGGGACCGACGAGGCCGAGCACGGTACGTGCCGAGGAGTAGAGGTCGGCGTCGACGTGCACGAACGCCACCGGATCCGGATGCTCCTCCAGGAAGTCCGCGAGCGTGTCCTCGAAGCGCCCGACGACCAGCTCCGCGCCGGGCACCTCCGGCGGCTCGTCCACCGCGAAGTGCCCGGCGGGGAACCCCTCGCGCCAGTCCTCCGGCAGTCCCTCGAACGAGTCGAAGCCGAAGACGTTCTTGCCCTCACGCGCCGCGGCGATGACCTTCAGCGTGCCGCCGGTGTGCACGCCGAACTCCAGCGCCATGCCGTCCTGCCCGGCGGCGAGCGACAGGCCGTGCTCCAGCGTGGCGAGCGGGTCGGGCAACCGCGTCGCGTCCGGCATGACCTCGCGGGCCAGCAGCTCGGCCTCGGCACGCGCGGTGTTCTCCGGGTCGGCCTCCGAGCGGGCCCGCTTGCGCCGTTCCGCCTCCAGCGGCGTGTCCGGCGGGGTGAGGAAGTCGACCGCGCCCTGGATGCCGCCCTCGTACGCGAGGCGCCCCTGTTCCAGCACGACGCCGCGGCCGCAGACCTGCTCCAGCGTGCCCATGTCGTGGGAGACGATGACGAGCGTGCGCCCCTCGGCGTGGAACTCCTGGATGCGTTCGAGGCACTTCTTCTGGAACGGCGGGTCGCCGACGGCGAGCACCTCGTCCACGAGGAAGACCTCGGGGTCGGTGTGCACGGCCACCGCGAAGCCGAGCCGCATGAACATGCCGGAGGAGTAGAACTTCACCTGGGTGTCGAGGAAGGACTCGATCTCGGAGAAGGCGACGATCTCGTCGTACCTGGCCTCGGTCTCGGCCTTGCTCATGCCGAGGATCGCGGCGTTGAGGAAGATGTTCTCGTGGCCGGTCAGGTCGGGGTGCAGGCCCGCGCCGACCTCGATCAGCCCGGCCACACGGCCGCGTACGCCCACCGAGCCCCGGTCGGGCTGCATGACGCCGGAGATGAGCTTCAGCAGGGTGCTCTTGCCCGAGCCGTTGAGACCCATGAGGGCCAGCGACTCCCCCTGCTCGACGGCGAGCGAGACCTCGTCCAGCGCGGTGAAGCGCTCGGACAGGCTCTGCCGCCGCGCCGCGCGTACGGTCATCTCCTTGATGGAGTGCGCATGCCGCAGGGTGAAGTGCTTGGAGGCCCCGTCGACGACAATGGACTCCATCAAAGCTCCTGGGCGAAGCGTCGCTGCAGCCGGGCGAAGACCAGCTGGGCCACGGCCAGCAGCACCAGCGCGGCGAGCAGGCCGGTCAGGCCGCGCGTGGTGAGGTGGTACGGGAAGGCGAGCCGCCCGCCGGGCAGGGCGGGCGCGCCGTTCGGCAGCGTGAGCGCCTGGTCGTTGGTCGGCCACCAGAAGGCCCGCTCGAACAGCAGCACCGCGCTGGTCAGCGGGTTGGCGAGGTACGCCTGGAGGAGCCAGCCGCCGTGCGTGGCCTCCTGCACCGTGGTCCACGGATAGATCATCGGGACCGACCACGGGACGACGATGTTGATGATGTCCACGACCTGCCCGAAGTCGCGGAAGAACACGTTGACCGCGCCGAACAGCAGGCCGAACGCCATCGCCAGTGCCGCCACGATGCCGAACGCCAGCAGGATCGAGCCGACCGCGATCCACGACGGCGCCCACCCGGCCCACACCGCGCCGCCCATGAGCACGGCGAGCGCCGGCAGCATGTGCACGCCGGAGACCAGCATCGAGGAGACGGGGAACAGCTCGCGCGGCAGGTAGACCTTCTTCACGAGCGGGGCGTTGCCGACGATCGACCAGGCCGTGGTGATCAGCGTCTCGGTGAAGAAGCTGATCAGCACCATGCCGGAGAACAGGAACACCGGGAAGTTCGGGATCGCCTTGCTCATCTTGAGGAAGATGCCGACCACGAAGAAGTAGACCGCGAAGTTGACCGCGGGGCGCACGTAGGACCAGCCGAGGCCGAGCAGCGATCCCTGATAGCGGCTGCGCAGCTCCCGGCGTACGAGCAGCCGCAGCAGGTACCTCCGCCGGGCGACGTCGTGCAGCCCGCCGCCCCGGCCCGGCGCGAGCAGCGGCTGGACCGTGGCAGGCCCTCCGGTCATGGCTGCTCCCGGCGGGCGGCCTCGAACGTCTCTCTCCAGCGGTCGGTCGAGGCGAGCTCGGGGATGGCCTCACGGTAGCGGCGGCTCAGCTCGGGCCACTCACGTGCGAGCCGCGCGTGCAGGGCCATGTTCCGCCGTACCAGTGTGCGGAACCGCTTGGGGTCGCGCTGGTACCACGCCGCCTTCGTACCGTCGGCCGAGGAGACCAGGGCGCTGTCGTACCGCGACAGCAGCCACCAGGTCTGGTCGACGTGCGGCACCGTGACCTCGGGGTGCTCGCGCGAGAAGGCGTCGACCGGCCGGAGCTGGCGGACCGCGCCGGCCAGCGCCGTCCTGATCATCGCCTTACGGCCCTCGGGGGCGGACGGCTCGCGCCCCTTCTTCGGCGGGTTCCGCCGCTTGACCTCGGGGAACTCATCGAGGTCCGGTTCGGCTCTCGCGTCGGGGAAGCCGCCGCGCAGGGCGCGCAGTTCGGCCATCTTCGTGGTCATCGCCCCGTGCAGGCCCTCCGGGCCGCCGAGCACGTCCTCGGCCGCCATGAGCATCAGCTCGACGGTGGAGTACTGCATCGCGAGCGCGTGCTTGGTGGCGATGAACATGCTCTCCTTGAGCATGTTGCCGCCGCGCGGGTACGGGGAGTACATCAGCGCCGTGATCAGGCGGTTCCGCTCGGTGTAGTAGGCCTGCCAGTCGAGCGTGTCGTCTTTCGAGTGCCAGGGCACGTGCCACACGGCCGCGCCCGGCAGCGAGACGGTGGGGAACCCCGCCTCGCGGGCCCGTACGCCGTACTCGATGTCGTCCCACTTGATGAAGAACGGCAGCGACAGCCCGACCTTGCGGATGACGTCGACCGGGATCAGGCACATCCACCAGGCGTTGTAGTCCACGTCGACGCGGCGGTGCAGCCACGGCGTCTCGCGCAGCGGGTGCGCGGCCAGGTCGTGGCCGAGGAACGTGTGCGGCGCGGGCGTCATCCACCAGCGGTAGCGCGCGACCGACTCGCCGAAGACGTGGAGCACCGAGCGGTTGAAGATGTCCATCATGTGGCCGCCGACGATCGTCGGTGTACGCGCGAGGTCGGCGAAGGCCACCGCGCGCAGGATGCCCTCGGGCTCGACCACGACGTCGTCGTCCAGGAGGAGCACGTAGTCGCTGCGGCCGGCGTCGAGGGTCTCGGTCATCGCGCGGGAGAAGCCCCCCGAGCCGCCGATGTTGCCCTGGTCGATGAGGCGCAGCCGCCCGCCGAGAGCCTCGGCCGCCTCCGCGAACTCCGGCTGGTCCTCGACCCGTTTGGTGCCCTGGTCGATGACGAAGATCTCATCCACGACGTCCAGGACCTCGCTCGCCTCACCCATCGCGAGCAGTTGCCCGACGCAGTACGCGGGGCGGTTGAACGTCGTGATGCCGATGCTCGTGCTGCCCTGGGCCCGGTCGGTGTCGGTGCACCACTCGGCGTGTTCGAGGACGACCTCGCGATCGCCGGCGGCGATGTCGAACCAGTACCAGCCGCCGTCGATGAAGGGATCCAGCGGCAGGTCGAGCTCGCGGTCGACCGCCGTGTCGGAGTCGACCTCGAGCTGCGTCACCCGCTGGACGAAGCCCTTGCCGGTCGAGCGGTAGACGATGACGATGGCGTCGCCGCGGACGCGCATCCGCAGCCGTACCCGCTCCACGACGCTCCAGCGGCGCCAGTAGCTCGCCGGGAACGCGTTGAAGTAGGTGCAGAACGACGCCCGGCCGCCGGCCGCCACCGCGGCGCTCCGCCGCCCGGCGACCCGGACCTCGCGCTGCCCCGGTCCTGCGGCGGCCGTCTCCCCGCGCCCGCCGCGGCCTTCGACGTACAACTTCAGTACGTCGAGGTCGCGGTCGGCGGGCAGGACGACCCGCTGCAGAACTCTCATGTGGCCTCCTTGGTGCCGATACGACCGCGGAAGCGCGGCCGCAGGCGGTTGTCGACCATGGTCAGCGCCGAGGCGATGGCCATGTGCATGTCGAGGTAGCGGTAGGTGCCGAGGCGCCCGCCGAACCAGACGTCCTTTTCGGCGCGGGCCAGCTCGCGGTAGCGGGTGAGCTTCGCCCGGTCCTCGGCGGTGTCGATGGGGTAGTACGGCTCGTCGCCGGGTTCGGCGAAGCGGGAGTACTCCCGCGCGATGACGGTGCGGTCCGCGGGGTATCGACGTTCCGGGTGGAAGTGGCGGAACTCGTGGACGCGGGTGTAGGGCGTGTCCTCGTCCGCGTAGTTCATCACCGGAGTGCCCTGGAAGTCGCCGGTCGGCAGCACCTCACGCTCGAAGTCGAGCGTGCGCCAGCCGAGCGCGCCCTCGGAGTAGCCGAAGTAACGGTCCAGCGGGCCGGTGTAGACGACCGGGACGTCGCCGGCGGTGCCCAGGTCGAAGAAGTCGGTGCCGAGGCGTACCTCGATCCGCGGGTGGTCGGCCATGCGTTCGAGCCATGCCGTGTAGCCGTCCACCGGCAGGCCCTCGTGGCGGTCGGCGAAGTAGCGGTCCTCGAAGGTGTAGCGCACCGGGAGCCGCGTGATGATCTCGGCCGGCAGCTCGCGCGGGTCGGTCTGCCACTGCTTCGCCGTGTAGCCGCGGATGAACGCCTCGTACAGCGGGCGCCCGATCAGGGAGATCGCCTTCTCCTCCAGGTTCTTCGGCTCGGCCACCTCGCCGGCCTGCTCGGCGATCAGCGCGCGTGCCTCGTCCGGGGACATGGCACGGCCGAAGTAGGTACAGATCGTGCCCAGGTTGATCGGCATCGGGTAGACGCGGCCCTTGTAGATCGAGAAGACCCGGTGCCGGTAGCCGGTGAAGGCGGTGAACCGGTTGACGTAGTCCCACACGCGTTCGTTGGAGGTGTGGAACAGGTGCGCGCCGTACCGGTGCACCTCGATGCCGGTCGACGGCTCGACCTCGCTGTACGCGTTGCCGCCGATGTGGTCGCGGCGCTCGGCGATGAGGACCCGCAGGCCCAGCTCGCGCGCGCAGCGCTCGGCCACGGTCAGGCCGAACAGTCCCGAGCCGGCGATGACGAGATCAACGTTCACGTGCGGCCTCGGCGGGCGCGTCGCGGACGCCGCGTGGGGCGACGAACCGCCGGTAGAGCGGGCGGCGGATCCAGGCCGGCGTCAGCCGGTAGCCGCCGCGGACGCTCACGTTGCGAAAGTACTGGGCGCGCGTGGTGAAACCGCCCCGCAGCAGCTCGCGCTGCAGGCGCAGCTCGGCGCGCAGCAGCGCCACTCCCCCGCGCCGCTCGTACGCGCCGTCGCCCACGCGGTAGTACACGAGAGGTTCGGTGAGGTTCACCATCGTCGCGCCGGTGGCGATCATGCGGGCGAACAGCCAGTAGTCCTCCATCAGCGGGAGGTCCCCGTAGCCGCCCGCCGCGACCACGGCCCTTCGCCGGTACACCACGGTCGGGTGGTTGAAGGGGTCGTGCAGGCGTGCGTACCGTGCGATGTCGCCGGGATCCGACACCGGCGTACGGCGGCCCACGATGTCCCCTCGGTCCGAGCCGAACTCCAGCATGCCCGCGCCGACCAGGTCCGCGCCGTCCTCGATCACCGGCAGCTGCACCGCGAAGCGCTGCGGCATCGCGATGTCGTCGGCGTCCATGCGGGCGACCACGTCGTGCCGGCTGGCCTCCAGCCCATGGTCCAGGGCGACGCCCAGTCCGCCGTTGCGCTCCAGGCACACGAACGTGACCTCGACCGGGCTGCCCGCCCGTACCTCGTCCAGGCATACGCCGAGGTCCGAGGGCACGGGCCCGTCCTGCACGAGAACGACCTGTTCGGGGCGGCGCGTCTGGGCGTCCACCGCACTGCGGAACGCCTCCCGGACATAGTCCGTACGGTCGCCCGCGTAGACGGTGAGGAGAAGAGAGAAGGGTTCGGCCATGCGTCCATCTCGGTGGGGCGAAAGACTGATGGGGCCAGCTGGGCGGATTGCATCTTATGCTAGTTTTGCGCCTTCGCTTTCGAGCGGTTTCAACCCATTAACCAGCAATGGTGTGGGATGTCAGGAGATGTCAGTTGGAAGACGCTTATGTCGTGGCTGTGGTTGTCACCCACGACCGGCGAGATCTTCTGACCGAGGCACTGACAGCCCTCCGCACTCAGGCCCGTACGCCGGACGCGACGGTCGTCGTGGACAACGCCTCGTCGGACGGCACGGCTCGGCTCGTTCGGTCGCGCTTTCCCGAGATCGAACTCCTCGCACTGCCGCACAACACCGGTGGCGCCGGCGGCTTCGCGACCGGGATCGCCCGTGCCCTGGACCTCGGCGCGACGGCGCTCTGGCTGATGGACGACGACACGCTCCCCTCGCCGTCCGCTCTGGCGGAGCTGCTGGCCACCTTCGGCCGTCACCGTCCCGCGCTCGCCGCCAGCCGGGTCGTCTGGACCGACGGCGGCGACCATCCGATGAACACTCCGCGGGCCCTCCGCTCCGGGGCCCCCGGCCGGATCCGGTCCGCGTCCTTCGTGTCCGTGCTGCTGGACGCGGGCGCCGTACGGGAGTGCGGGCTGCCGATCGCCGACTACTTCCTGTGGAACGACGACTTCGAGTACACACTGCGGTTGCTGCGCGGGCGCCTCGGACTGCTGTGCCCTTCGAGCGTCGTCGTGCACCGGACCGCGTCGCCGGTGTTCGACCCCGGCGCGCGGTTCTTCTACGAGGTGCGGAACAAGACCTGGCTGTTCACCCGCAGCCGCTGCCTGGCTCCGGGCGAGCGGCTGCTGTACGCGGGGTCGACGCTGCGGCGCTGGGCCCGGAGCCTCGCGGGCTCCTCCGACCGGGCGCGCCTCTTGCGAGAGCTTTTCCGTGGGCTGTGGGCGGGAGTGCGCGCCGGACCCCGGCCCAACGAGGCGGTACTCGCCGGCCGGCCGTCGCCTGGCGGGTGAGCTTGTGCCGGGTTCCCGCCGAGGTCTCCTCGTGAGCCTCGGCGGGCGTTGGCATCGGCTACGGCCTGCCTCGAAGCCCTCGGTCTGGGCCCCGCCCCGTCTGGGCCCCGCCCCGTCTGGGCCCCGCCCCGTCTGGGCCCCGCCCCGTCTGGAGCCCACCCGTCTGGAGCCCACCCGTCTGGAGCCCACCCGTCTGGAGCCCACCCGTCTGGAGCCCACCCGTCTGGAGCCCACCCACCTGGAGCCCACCCACCTGGAGCCCACCCACCTGGAGCCCACCCACCTGGAGCCCACCCACCTGGAGCCCACCCACCTGGAGCCCACCCGCCCGGGGGTGCCATCCCACTCTCATTGTCCAGCCAGAACAGCCGCGGGCGGAAGTAGAGCGGGGTTCTGTGGATAACACCGTGGGGCGCCGCCCAGGCGGCGCCCCACGGCAACAGCATGACTTTGAGACAGCCCCCCTAGCAGGGGATCTGGTCGGCCTTGATCTCGCCGTTGACCTTGGGGATCACCGGGGTGACCTGCACGCCTGCCGGTGCGACGACCAGCGAGACGGTGCCCGGGGGCACGGTCTGGTCCGCGACGATGCGTACGCCGGGGACGGCGACTCCGAGGGCGTCGGCCTGACGCTCGGCACCCGGGCCGTACAGGATCTTGGTCTCGGTCTGTACGGGGCCCTTGGCCGAGGTGACCTTGAAGTGCCGGTCCTTGAGCGCCTTGACCGCCTTCTTGGGCGCGTTCACGACGCGGACCTTCACCTCCTGCGGCTTGGGCTGTTCGACCTGCGGCGGTGCCGGCTTCGGCGCGGGTAGCGCGTCGTCGCTGCGGATCGCCTCGAACAGCGGCTTGGCCTGTGCCATGTCCCACTGCACCCGGTTGGGGTCCCTCGGGTAGACCTGCGTCGGCACAGTGACGAAGCGGACCGTGCCCGCGCTGATCCCCTTCAGGCTCGTGGCCAGCTTCCTCATCGCGGACAGGCTGAGCTTGTCGTCGGTGGCGATGGACTTGGTGACCGCGTCCAGGAACTTGTACACGCGCGCCGGGTCGGTGAGCATGCTGCTGCTCGTGGCCTTGTTGACCACCGAGGCCATGAACTTCTGCTGCCGCTGGATGCGCTCCAGGTCCGAGCCGTCGCCCAGGCCGTACCGGGTACGCACGTAGCCCAGCGCGGCGTTGCCCCTGACCACCTGGCGGCCCGCCCTGAGGCTCAGGTTGGCCCGGGGGTCGTTGACGGCGTGCGGGACGCAGATCTCGACTCCGCCCAGCGCGTCGACGACCCGTTTGAAGCCGGTGAAGTCGATCTTCACGTAGTGGTCGATGTGGATATCGGTGGTGGACTCGATCGTCTTCCACGTACATGACGCGCCGGCGTACGCGAAGGCGGCGTTGATCATGCCGAAGAAGGCCGGGACCTTCTGGCCGTTCTTCTTCTCGCACTGCGGCACCTGGACCATGGAGTCGCGCGGGAAGCTGATCGCCACGGCGCGGTCCCGGTTCGGCGACAGGTGCAGCAGGATCGTCGTGTCGGAGCGCTCACCGCTGATGTCCGGGGACCAGTAGTCGTGGTTCGCCCCGTCCCGGGAGTCGGAGCCGAGCAGGAGGATGTTCATCGACTTGTTGAGCTTGGCCGGACGGTCCGGGCCGAGCTGGTCCTCGACGTGCTCCTTGTGGATGTTGCCCTGAAGCCGCTCGTACATGAACACGACCGTGCTCCCGGCCGCCAGCACCAGGACCGCGACGATGGCGGCCGCCCAGCGCAGCCCCCGCCTCCGCCGCCGCCGCACGGGCATGGCCGGCTCGGCTGGTACGGCGGGCTCTTTCGGCTCAGCGGAGTCGGAAGGCTCGGCGGACTCGGAAGGCTCGGCCGATGCGGCCGCCACGACAGGCTCGGCGTCGGCGTCGGCGTCGGCGTCGGCGTCGGCGTCGGCGTCGGCGTCGGCGGGGCCAGGCTCGGGCGCCTCGGCAGGGGTGGACCCGTCGCCGGCCACATCCGTTCCGTCGGACCGTACGTCACCGGCCCGCGCCTTCGACTCGTCTGCGGCCCCGGCGCCCGGTACAACCCCAGACGCGCCGTCCGGCCTGGGGCCCGACTCGGCGTCCGGCACCGCCTCGGGCTCCATTCCGGACCCCGACCCGCCCTTGGACCCGCTGCCCGCTCCAGCCCCGGACTCAACGCCCGACACGGCCCCGGGCTCCATCCCAGACCCCGACCCGCCCTTGGCTCCGCCATCCGGCTCAGCTCCGGACTTGGCGTCCGACACGGCCCCGGACCCAGCGTCCGGCCCAGCCCCGGACTCGGCCTCCGGCTCCACCCCAGACCCCGACCCGCCCTTGACCCCGCCATCCGGCTCAACTCCGGACCCGGCATCCGGCACGGCCTCCGGCTCGGTGCCGGATTCCGCGTGCCCGGCACCGTCGGCCTCGTCGGCCGCCTTCCGGTCCTCGCCGCCCACGTCCTTCGCCGCGTCGTCGGCGTCGCTGTCGGCCATCACACCTCATCGCTCGCTCGCAGGCCGTGGCCGTACGAAAAGTTTCGCTCTCCCCTAGGACGCCGGACAATCGCGACTCGTTGTCCATAAGCCCTGGATCGCCCTGCCCGCAGACATTAACGGCCTAGTTAGCGAAGCGTAGAATTTAACAGGCCAAGGCACCCGCGGGCGGGGGCCTGCCACCGCCCCGGGCTCCGACGAAGACCCCCAAAACTGGAGGGACCAGTCGTGGCGGACACCAACCGAGGCGTCGTGTACCAGGGATCCGGCACTGTCACTGTCGAGGATCTGGACTATCCGGAACTGACGCTGCACGAACAGAACGGACGCAGACTCCAGCACGGAGCGATCCTGAAAGTCCTCGCCACCAACATCTGCGGCTCCGACCAGCACATGGTGCGCGGCCGTACGACCGCCCCCGTGGGCCAGACACTCGGCCACGAGATCACCGGCGAGGTGATCGAGCTCGGCTCGGACGTGGAGTTCATCAAGAAGGGCGACCTGGTCAGCGTCCCCTTCAATATCGCGTGCGGTCGTTGCCGCAACTGCAAGGAACGCAACACGGGCGTGTGCGAGAACGTCAACCCGGCACGCGCCGGCGCGGCGTACGGCTACGTCGACATGGGCGGCTGGCGTGGCGGTCAGGCCCGTTACGTCACGGTCCCGTACGCCGACTTCAACCTTCTCAAGATCCCGGCCGATCGCGACACGGTGATGGCCAAGCTGACCGACCTGGCGATGCTGTCCGACATCTTCCCGACCGGGTACCACGGCGCGTACACCGCCGGGGTCACCACCGGCTCGACCGTGTACGTCGCGGGCGCCGGGCCGGTCGGCCTGGCGTGCGCCACGGCGTGCCTGCTGCTCGGCGCGGCCGTCGTCATCGTCGGCGACATGGTCGACTCGCGGCTCGAGCAGGCGAGGAGCTTCGGCTGCGAGACCATCGACCTGTCCGCGCACGGCGACCTCCCCGAGCAGATCGAGCAGGTCCTCGGCGTACCCGAGGTGGACGCCGCCGTCGACTGCGTCGGCTTCGAGGCCCGCGGCCACGGCAAGGACGCCGGCGAGCAGCCGGCCACCGTGCTCAACTCAGTCATGGAGATCACCAGGGCGGCCGGCGGCATCGGCATCCCCGGTCTCTACGTCACCGGCGACCCTGGCGGTGTCGACGAGAACGCCCAGGTCGGGCAGCTCGGGATACGGATCGGGCTCGGCTGGGCCAAGTCGCACGTCTTCACCACCGGCCAGTGCCCCGTCATGCGTTACAACCGGCAGCTGATGATGGCGATCCTGCACGACCGCGTACAGATCGCCCGCAACGTCAACGCCACGGTCATCCCGCTGGACGACGCTCCGGCCGGGTACCGGGAGTTCGACCAGGGCGCGGCGCGCAAGTACGTGCTGGACCCGCACGGGCTGGTGAACGCCTGAGGTTTTCCACAGCGAGCGCGGGGTGGTGGCCGTCGCCGCCCCGCGCCCGGTACGTTCGGGCCACTGCCCGCGGGGACGCCCCCCGCGTACGGGCCGGTGGGAGGACCTATGTCCCTGCTCGCTCAACTGACCGCCGCGATCGGCGACGGCTCGATCGAGGTCGTCGACCTGACCGCTCCGCTCTCGGAGACGACGCCGATCCTGAAGCTGCCCGAGCCGTTCGGCAACACGGTCAACTTCTCGTTGCGGGAGATCAGCCGTTACGACGACCGGGGACCGGCCTGGTACTGGAACGACATCGTGACCGGTGAGCACACCGGCACCCATTTCGACGCCCCCGTGCACTGGATCACCGGCCGCGACGGCGAGGACGTCTCCCAGGTCGCGCCCCGGCGGCTCGTCGCCCCCGCGGTGGTGCTCGACGTGGCGGACCGGGTCGCGGGCGACCCCGACTTCCTGCTCCAGATCGACGACGTACGCGCGTGGGCCGAGACCAACGGCCCGCTTCCCGACGGTGGCTGGCTGCTCTACCGGACCGGCTGGGACACGCGCTCGAGTGACCAGGAGGAGTTCCTCAACGCCGACGAGACCGGTTCGCACACGCCGGGCATCTCCGCCGAGTGCGCGCGCTGGCTGGCCGAGGAGACACCGATCATCGGCCTCGGCGTGGAAACCGTCGGTACGGACGCGGGCGGCGCCCCGGGGCTGGACCCGCCGTTCCCGTGCCACTCCTTCCTGCTCGGCGCGGGCAAGTACGGGCTGACGCAGTTGCGCAACCTCGACCGGCTGCCCGTACGCGGTGCCGCGGTGATCGCCTCGCCGCTGCCGATCGTCGGCGGCTCGGGCAGCCCGGCACGCGTCCTCGCCCTGGTCGAGCATTGATCGTCGCGGAGGCCGTGGGCCAGGCGCTCGCGCGGCTCGGCGTCCGCACCGTCTTCGGCGTCGTGGGCAGCGGCAACTTCCACGTCACCAACGCGCTGGTCGCGGGCGGCGCCCGGTTCGTCGCGGCCCGGCACGAGGCCGGTGCCGCGACGATGGCCGACGCGTTCGCCCGGTCGGGCGGCGGCGTGGGCGTGCTGTCCGTGCACCAGGGGCCTGGCCTGACCAACGCGCTCACCGGGATCACCGAGGCGGCCAAGAGCCGCACGCCGCTGCTCGTGCTGGCCGCCGAGACCGCCGGGGCGGCGGTGCGGTCCAACTTCCGCGTCGACCAGGCGGCGCTGGCCACCGCCGTCGGTGCGGTGCCGGAGCGGCTCCACTCCCCCGCGTCCGCGATGGCCGACCTGGCACGCGCGTGGCGCACGGCGGTCATCGAGCGCCGCACCGTCGTGCTCGGCCTGCCGCTCGACGTCCAGGCCGCCGAGCACACCGGGCCCTCCGAGGTGGCACCGCCACCGGAGCCACCCGCGCCGGTGCCGCCGCCGGAGGCCCTCGCCCGGCTCGCCGACGTGCTGGCCGGCGCCCGGCGGCCGGTGTTCCTGGCCGGCCGCGGCGCGCGGGCGGCCGGCGTTCCCCTGCGGGCGCTGGCCGAACGCACCGGTGCACTGCTCGCGACGTCGGCGGTGGCACGTGGGCTGTTCCGCGGTGAGGCGTTCGACCTGGACGTCAGCGGCGGCTTCGCCTCACCGGTGACGGCCGAGCTGGTCCGCGGCGCCGACCTGCTCGTCGGGTGGGGCTGCTCGCTCAACATGTGGACGCTCCGCCACGGCTCGCTGGTCGGCGAGGGCACGACGGTCGTCCAGATCGACCTGGACACCGGCGCGCTGGGCGCCAACCGCCGGATCGACCTCGGCCTGGTGGGCGACGTCGCGGGGACCGCGCTGGCCGTCGAGGCGGAGCTGGCCCGTCGCGGCCACTCGTCCCCTGGCGCCCGCTCCCCCGAACTGGCGGCGCGACTCGCCCGCGAGGTGCGCTGGCGCGACGTTCCGTTCGAGGACGACTCGGACGATGCGACGATCGATCCGCGGACGCTGTCGATCGCCCTGGACGACCTGCTGCCGGCGCCGCGCACGGTCGCCGTCGACTCCGGCAACTTCATGGGCTATCCGGCGATGTACCTCGAGGTGCCCGAAGGCGGCCTGGTGTTCACGCAGGCATACCAGTCGATCGGACTGGGCCTGGCCACCGCCATCGGGGCAGCGGTCGCCCGCCCCGACCGGCTGACGGTGGCCGCGCTGGGCGACGGCGGCGCACTGATGGGCATCGCCGAGCTGGAGACCGCCGTGCGCCTGCGGCTGGGCCTGCTCATCGTGGTCTACGACGACGAGGCGTACGGCGCGGAGGTCCACCACTTCGGCCCGGACGGGCATCCGCTCGACACCGTCCGGTTCCCGCCGGCCGACATCGCGGAGATCGGCCGGGGGTTCGGATGCTCGGCGATCACCGTACGCCGCCGGGAGGATCTGGCCCCGGTCTCGGACTGGCTGACCGGCCCGCGCGACCGGCCCCTGGTCGTACACGCCAAGGTGACGACCGGGCGCCCGTCATGGTGGCTGGAGGAGGCGTTCCGCGGACACTGAACCCGCCGTTCCCCCGCTTCTGCGCGGCCAGGCACCTTGACGCCCCGCCGTGAGGCCAGGCACCTTGGCCCCCGCCGTGCGGTCGAGCGCCTTCGTGGCTAGCCGTAGGGTCAGGAGCGTTCGCGCCCCCGTGCGGCCAGGCGCCTTCGCATCCTCCCGTGCAGTCAGGGTCCTTCGCGCTCCGCCGGGCGGTCAAGCACCTCCGCTCCCCACCGTGCGGCCAGGCGCCTTCGCAGCCTCCCGTGCAGTCAAGCGCCTCCGCGCCCCGCCATGCGATAAGACCTCTTCGTGCCTCACCGTGGGGTCAGGCGCGTTCGCGACCGCCATGCGGCCAGGTGCCTTCGCGCCCCACCGTAGGGTCAAGCACCTCCGCACCCCACCGTGCGGCCAGGCGCCTTCGCACCCCCCGTGCAGTCAGGCGCCTTCGCGTCCCGCCGTGCGGTCAGGCCCTTCGCGCCCCGCCGTGGGGTCAGGCGCGTTCGCGGCGGGGGGTCAGGCCGGGCTGGAGGTGCAGCAGCGGGGCGCCGGACGTCTCCTGTGCGGTCTCGTGTCTGGGGAACATGACGAGGGCCAAGAGGGCCAGGCCGAACCCGCCGAGCCGCAGGACGAGCATCAGGCGGTCGGTGGGCCAGGGCTCCTTGAAGAGCAGCGGTCCGAACACCGCGAGCTCGGTCTTTGCCGCCACCGTCAGGACCGTCGCCACGATCGAGATTCGGCAGCGCTGCAGTCCGATCTGCAGCTGGGCCAGGCCGAACACCGCTATCCCGATCGCCACATAGGGGTAGGGACTGTGCGCGGCGGCGGCGAAGCCGTCGTTGCTGTAGATGGTCGCGACGCCCTTGATGGAGAGCTCGGAGATACCAAGGCTGACACCCGTACCGAACCCGTACGCGACCCCGGCCAGCGGCCGAGCGTGACGTCCGAACGCGCGGACGTCCCCACCGACCAGGACGACCACGGTGATCACCACACCGGGGATCACGACCGCGGCCAGCATGACGGGGCCGGCGACATAGTCGGTCATCACCTGGCGGTCGCCGTTGGAGATCCCGATGAACGTGGTCGCCAGCCCGAAAAGGCCGGTGCTGAGCCACTCTCTGGCGGTGAGCCGTTCCCGGAAGAAGACGCCCGCGTAGAAGAGGATGAACGCGAGGCTGGCGACGAAGATCGGTATGGCGAGGCTGAGCGGCAGCATCGTCAACGCCTCGGCCTGGATGACCACGCCGGACAGCACGATGACCACACCGGTGAGCCACAGCCAGTTGGTGTAGGTGTATCTGACGAGCTGGAGCGGGCGAGTGCCGCGGAGTACGGGCATCCGGGTCGCCGAAACCCGGAAGACGATGAAGCCCAAGTAGTAGATGATGGTCGCCATCGCTGCCAGGATGGCTCCCCTGACATCAGACGTGCCCATGCACCGAGCCTTCCGTGCGGCGTCGCTTCGACAACGGGTGTCCCTCGTCTCCAAATGGCCCCGGCCGTTGCGGATTCGGTCGGGTGCAGATAGTCATATTCGCGTATACAAACGACCATGTCCCGCCATTCGGCGGACGAGTCGAGGCGATCTTGACACCCGGCAACCTGGGATACCGCTCGGTATAGCGCCTGTCCTGCGCTTACTCCTCCGTGGAGGGGTCGCCACATCCGGCGAATGATTTCCGCCCAGATCGTGCCAGACGCGACCGAATCTGATTCAGTTCCAGGTCAGAGCGGCGCGGTCCCTCCAGTAATCGTCCGGGGAGGCCGCCAAACGCACTAGTTCGTCCCGTTCGTGCCCGTCTAGGGTGAGTGTCCCCGCCTGGAGGTTGCTGTCCAGTTGCGCGACGCTGACCGCCCCTGACAGAACGGTGTCCGCCCAGGGCTGGGCGAGCGCCGCGGCGAGCGCGACCGTGTCCGCTCCGGCGCCGTACCGCTCCGCCGCCCGCCGCAACGGCTCCGGCGGGTCGGCCGCCAGCCGCCCGTTCGCGAGCGCCTCCTTGACGAGAACATGCACACCGTCATCGTGGGCCTCGGCGAGGGCGGTGGCGACGGAGGGTTCCAGGAGGTTCCAGGTCGACTGGACGGTCGTGAACAGCCGCCGCCCGCCGGCCTCCAGCTCCAGCGCCCGCCGTACGGTGTCGGCCTGGGCGGGCCCGGAGGTGGAGAACCCGACCCGTACACCGTCATCGGCCAGCGCCGCGATGGCGTCCTGCAGCGCCGCGTCGCCGAACAACGGGCTGTCGGGAGTGAGCGAGTGCACCTGGTAGACGTCGAGGTGCGCGCCGAGCAGCCCGCGGGTCTCGGCGAGCTGCGCCGTGAACCGCGCGAGTGAGTGCTCCTTGACCTCGTGCACGTCGGCGTCGACCCGCCAGCCACCGACGTAGGCGTACCCCCACTTGCTGGAGACGGTGATGCCGGAGGGACGGCGCTTTTCCAGCCATCCGGCGAGGAACTCCTCCGACCGCCCGTACGAACGCGCCGCGTCCACCCACCGAACCCCGGCGGCGTACGCGGCGTCCAGCACGCGCCAGGTCGCCGCCCGCATCGCCTCGACCGTCCGCTCGGCCGGCAACTCACCGTTCCGCCCCAGGTTGATGTACGCGGGCCGCCCGAGCGCCGCCAGCCCCAGCCCCATCCGCCGCATGACCGTCATCCCCCAACGCTCCCACGCCCTCCGCCCGCCACCGCCGCCCGGCCCGGAGGAGGAGGCGTGGGGGACGAAGGCGCCAAAGCAGGCGAACGCGCCGAGGCTCCAGACGCTCGGTGCAGGTCGACGCTTCGTACGGGACGACTCCTTCAGCGCGGCGCATCCGGCCAGTGCCACGCCGCCGGGGCAAACGCGACATGCGGGCCTGCGACACGACGGGCACCTGAGTGCCATGCGGCCCGGGTGCACAGCCCCCGCCCCCACATGGCCCGGGTGCACAGCCCCCGCCCCCACATGGCCCGGGTGCACAGCCCCCGCCCCCACATGGCCCGGGTGCACAGCCCCCGCCCCCACATGGCCCGGGTGCACAGCCCCCGCCCCCACATGGCCCGGGTGCACAGCCCCCGCCCCCACATGGCCCGGGTGCACAGCCCCCGCCCCCACACATGGCCCGGGTGCACGGTCACCGGTCTTCGCCGCCTGCCACTGCGCGCCGGATCCGCCCCTGTCTCGCCGATGAGCCTGCCGGCGGCGAGAGGGTTGCCCTCCGGTACTTCTCTGGGGCCTACGCCTGATTTCACTCTGGAGATCGAGCGGCTGCCGCCGGTCCACCGCACCAGCCGGCTCTCGCTCGGTCCGTCCGGTCCGGCCACGACGCGGTCGGTGGCGGGCGCAGAGCCGGGTCACGGGCGTACGAGACCGGGATGTGGCAGGCGCAACATCCAGGCGCCCGCCTTTACGTTGTAAGTTCGCCCCTTGATCGGCGGCCAGGCCGGTCAGCAGGCCGGCAGGGAAGGCGGGTTGATGGCGCAGACGAGGTCGGGGGCCTTGGCTGCGAGGGGGTGGAACGGACCGTTGCGCAGGCGCAGCAGGGCCGCGGCTCGCGTGCGGGTTCGAAGCGTGGCGGTCGAGGATCTCCCCCGGCGGCGGGTGAGGGCGCGTTCGGCGCCGGACGGCCGGGCCGGGGGCGGTCGCGTTCGTCCTCCCCCAGGGGGTGGGGCGGCCGACGGCGCCGCACGGCGGCCAACCGGCGATCACCGCCCTAGGAGGGTCCCCGAGCTGCTCAATGCAACCGAGCTGCTCAATGCACCCGCCGACGCCCGTGTCCGTCATCCGGACTTGTGCGGGCACTCCAGCGCCCGCCGCCCGCCGCCCAGCACCTGGCACCCGCCGCCCGCCGCCCGCCGCCCGGCATCTGGCACCCGGCACCCGGCACCCGGCACCCGGCACCCGGCCAGGGACCCTACATCTGCGAACGTTCCCATGCTGCGCATGGGAATCGCCAAGGCGACGGTGTTCCTCGCGTTCGACGCCACCTGTACCACCGGCGCTGAACTCGCCGTGGACGGTGATGGCACGCAGATCTGGCGTCCTGGCGTCCCGGCGTCCCGGCGTCCCGGCGTCCTGGCGTCCTGGCGTCCTGGCGTCCTGGCGTCCTGGCGTCCTGGCGTCCTGGCGTCCTGGCGTCCTGGCGTCCTGGCGTCCTGGCGTCCTGGCGTCGGCGAGCGTCCTCGCCGCTGAGGGATTGCAGTAGCGCCCGCCGGAAATCGGACGGGAATACCAGGCGACCAAGACATAGAGGGCACCGCGACCCCCAAGCCCGAAGGGTCATCGCCGCGTCCGGGTGGGGCTTCCTGGGCCAATCGGGTGGGTGGCGTTACCCGGCTGCCCGGTTTCGGTAACACTGGTGTCCCTGATGTACCGGGACGGGGAGGGTTGTCAGTGGCCGGGAGGACGCGAACCGGGGGGCTCCGGGCCTGGCTCGATGGTCCGGACGGCGCCCCCCTTGCCGTGCTCGAGCGCCGTACGCGGTGGTTGCTCATCTTCGCGGTGGGTGGCGCCAATCTCAGTGGTGCCCTGTTCGTCCTGCTGTTCTCCACCTTCGTGATGCCCGACCCGCCCGGACTGTCCAACCCGGACAAGATCCGGCTGATCAACCTCGTGGTCTTCTCCGCCTACGTCGTCTTCGGGGCGCCGATCGGGGTCGCCTGGGGGATGCGGCTGTTCCGGCCGGTGCGGAGCTTCGCCGGGCACGAACACGACCCCAGCGAGGCCGAGCGCCGGGCGGTTCTGCGCGGGCCGTTGCGGCTCATGGCCATGCAGGCGACACTCTGGGGTTTCGGCGCCGTCGTCTGGGCCGCCATCGATCTCGCCTTCTCACCCTTGCTCGCGCTCAAGGTGAGCATGATCACGCTGCTCGGTGCGATCACCACCTGCGCGGTCGTCTATCTGCTCACCGAGCGGCTGCTGCGGCCGATCGCGGCGGTGGTGATGGCGGCGCGGGCGGCCACGCACGACGGGTGGTTCGGCATCACGCCGCGGACCATGCTCGCCTGGGCGCTGGGTACCGCCGTGCCGCTGCTCGGCCTGGTCATCACCGCGATCGCCGCGCTCGTGGTCACCGGCATGTCGCTCACCCAGCTCGCGGTCACGATTCTGGTGCTCGGCGGGGTCGCCCTGCTGGTGGGGTTCCAGATCACCTACATCGCCGCGCGGGCGGTCGCCGATCCCGTGCGGTCGGTACGCGAGGGGCTCGCCCGGATCGAACGCGGTGACCTCGGCGCGGCGATACCCGTCTACGACGCGAGCGAGCTGGGCGGGCTCCAGGCCGGGTTCAACCACATGGTGGACGGCCTGCGCGAGAACGAGCGCGTACGTGACCTGTTCGGCCGGCACGTCGGTGAGGACGTCGCCCGGCACGCGCTGGAGCACGGCGTCGCGCTCGGTGGCGGCGAGGTCTGCGACGCCGCCGTGATCTTCGCCGATCTCCAGGGTTCGACCCGGCTGGCCGCGACCCGGCCGCCCGGTGAGGTCGTCGCCCTCCTCAACGCGTACTTCGGCATCGTGGTCGACGTCGTGTCGGCGCACGGCGGTCTGATCAACAAGTTCCAGGGCGACGCGGCTTTGGCGATCTTCGGTGCGCCGCAGCCGCTGGAGGACCCAGCCGGGCAGGCCCTCGCCGCCGCGCGCAAGCTCTCCCGGCGGCTGCAGGCCGAGCTGCCCCAGCTCCTGGCCGGGATCGGGGTCTCGTCGGGCCAGGTGGTCGCCGGCCACATCGGCGCGGAGGAGCGGCTGGAGTACACCGTCATCGGCGACCCGGTCAACGAGGCGGCACGGCTGAGCGACATCGCCAAGTCGACCAACGAACGCCTCCTGGCCTCCGCCACGGTCGTCGCCGCCGCGCAGCCGGCCGAGGCCGCGCACTGGCGCCTCGGCAACACGGTGACTCTCCGCGGCCGCCCCGCGCGTACCCGCCTGGCCACGCCGTTCGGCCCTCCGCCGCCGAGAGGTATCCAGCGCGTCCTCAGGATCATCAACCGCAAGTGACCACCGGCGTATCGGGGTGGGCAAATGACGCGAAAGCCCCTACCTTCTCCGTAGGCGTCGTTCGCGGCCCGTAGGGTCATCCTCCTCGCCGCCCGCCAATGGATACGAATTCAACCAATGCTTGTAACCGGAGTTCTGCGGAGGTTGAGCCGCAATCCGTGTTGAATAGCTCCGCGCTCGCGTACCCGATGAGCGGGGGAAGGACGGTGTGATGGCCGAGGATCACGATGTCGTACGCGCCCGTGCCGATCGGCGGGCCATGCAGGCCTGGGCCTTCGATCGGATCGGCGAGCACTACGACCAGGCGTTCCCGCACAAGGAGGGCCAGGTCGCGGCCGGTTCGTGGCTGATCGAGCGGTTGGCGGCGGGCTCGCGAGTACTCGACGCCGGGTGCGGCACGGGCATGCCGACGGCGCGCCAGTTCGTCGACGCCGGGCACAAGGTGACCGGAGTCGACATCTCCGAGGAGATGCTCCGGCTGGCCCGCCGCGAGGTCCCGGAGGCGGAATTCCACCACGATGACATCGCCGACCTCGATCCGTCTTTAGGGGTTTTTGCGGCAATCGTCGCATTCTTCTCGTTGCTGATGCTGCCCCGGGCGGACATCCCTCCCGTTCTGTCCAAAATCCACGATCTGCTCGAGCCGGATGGGTACTTTCTGCTCAGCATGGTGGAGGCCGATCTCGACGACACTCCCCTCGACTTCCTCGGCAGCCCCGTACGCGTCACCGGCTACGTACGCGATGAGCTGCGGGCGCTCGTGACCGAGGCGGGCTTCGAGATCATCGAGCTACGATCCCTGTCGTACGCGCCGGCCAGCACCGATCTCGCCCCCGAGGTGCAGCTGTTCCTGTTCTGCCGCCGTGACGGTCGTCGGTGAGGTGGCGCGGTCAGGAGCGGGCCGAATCCGCCGAGGTACACGAGCACCTCGCCTTCCTGCACGCCGCGACGGTGCGCATCGGCGGCGATCTCGAGCTCACCCAGGTGGTCAGCGCGCTGTGTGACACGGTCGTGCCACGGATCGCCGACCTCGCCGCGGCGTACCTGTACGAAAAGGTGCTCACGGACGGCGAACCTCCTCAGCTGCCCGGCGCCCCGCGCGACGGCGTCCTCCGCCAGGTAGCGATCGCCGAGGACGTCCGGCCGACCGGCCACCCGCTCACCGGCAAGGTCGCCGTGTGCGATCTGACCGGGCCGTTCGCCATGACGATGGCCACCGGGCAGCTGGTCATGTGGCCGGGCCCGGACCACGAGCGCCACGATCTCGACTGCCTGCTGCCCGCCGATCCGCCCGGCTCGCTCCTGGTGGCGCCGCTGCGGGCGGGTCAGCACATGCTCGGGTTCGCGGTCCTGCTGCGCGGCGCCCAGCGATCCGGCTTCGACGAGATCGACGTGCTGACCGCCACGCTCATGACCGACCAGGCGGCGCTCGGCGCCCACAAGGCGCTGCTCTACCAGCGGGAGGCGCGCGTCGCCGACGCGCTCCAGCGCAGCATGCTGCCCAAGCATCCGCCACAGCTGGCCGGCGTCGAGATCGCGTACCGCTACCTGCCGGGCAACCGTGCCGCCCAGGTCGGGGGTGACTGGTTCGACGCGATCCCGCTGCCCGGCAGCCGCGTCGCGCTCGTGGTGGGCGACGTGATGGGGCACGGCGTGCAGTCCGCCGCGACGATGGGCCAGCTGCGTACGGCGGTGCGTACCCTCGCCGCCCTCGACCCGCCTCCGGACCAGGTCCTGCGCCACCTGGACCGGCTCTTCGAGGACACGGTCGGGCAGTACAGCGAGCAGTACCTCGCGACCTGCGTGTACTGCGTGTACGACCCGGTCGCCCGGCGCTGCTCCATCGCGAACGCCGGGCATGTTCCGCCCGTGCTCGTCCACCCTGACGGCCGCGCGGAGCTCATCCCGGTCCCGGCCGGGGTCCCGCTCGGCGTCGGCAATGTGTCGTTCCAGACGATCCAGGTCCCGACGCCGGACGGCGGACTGATCGCGCTGTGCACCGACGGCCTGGTCGAGTCGCGCGACCACGACATCACCGAAGGGCTCGACGCCCTGTGCGACAGCCTGACCACGGCCGCCGCCACCCCGGACGACCTGTGCGAGAACGTCCTGCGCGCCCTCCACACCGACGAGCGCGAGGACGACGTCGCCCTCCTCATCGCGCGCTTCGACGGCATCCCGAACGCCAGCGTGGCCCACTGGACCATGCGCCCGCACGCGGAGGCGGCACGCCACGTACGCGGGCTGATCGCCACGACACTCGCCGGCTGGGGCCTGGACGAGGAGATCGACACCGCGTCGCTGCTGGCGACGGAGCTGGTCACCAACGCCATCCGCTACACCACGCGGCCGATCACGATGCGGCTGCTGCGCACGGAGACTCTGCTGTGCGAGGTCACCGACGACGACCACAACCTGCCCGTCCTGCGCGAACCCGGCGACAACGACGAGGGCGGGCGCGGCATCTACCTGGTCAGCCGGCTCTCCCACCGCTGGGGCGCCAGCCACACCGCCTCCGGCAAGGCCGTCTGGTTCGAGCTCGCGCTCTAGCCCTCGTGCTTTGGCCCCGGAGTACGCGCTGTTCACGTCATTGCGGGATGCTGATGTCATGAGCGAGCGTAAGCAGATCGAGTGCTGGTTGACCGACATGGACGGGGTCCTCGTCCATGAGGGCCGGCCGGTGCCCGGAGCCAGGGAGTTCCTGTCCCGGCTGACCGAGGCCGGCCGCCGGTTCCTGGTACTCACGAACAATTCGATCTACACGCCGGGAGACCTGCACGTACGCCTGCGGGCGGCCGGTCTGGACGTGCCCGCCGAGGCGATCTACACCTCCGCCCTGGCCACCGCGCAGTTCCTCAACGACCAGCGCCCGCGCGGCTCGGCGTTCGTCCTGGGCGAGTCCGGCCTGACGACGGCGCTGCACGAGGTGGGGTACGTGCTGACCGACATCGACCCGGACTACGTCGTACTGGGCGAGACCCGTACGTACAGCTTCACGTCGATCACCCGCGCGATCCGCCTGATCGACGGCGGAGCCCGGTTCATCGCGACCAACCCGGACCCGGTGGGCCCGTCGGCCGAGGGATCGCTGCCGGCCACCGGAGCGGTCGCCGCACTGATCACCAAGGCCACCAACGTGACGCCGTACTTCGTCGGCAAGCCGAACCCGCTGATGATGCGCAGCGCACTCAACACCGTCGGCGGCCACAGCGAGACGACCGCGATGATCGGCGACCGGATGGACACCGACGTCGTGTCGGGCATGGAGGCGGGGCTCTACACGATCCTGGTCCTGACCGGCGTGACTCAGCCGAACGACGTCGACCGGTTCCCCTTCAAGCCCTCACGCATCGCCGCCTCGATCGCCGAACTGGTGGACATGGTCGACTGAGTTAGGTGAGGTCGTCCTCATCGACGACGGCCACCTCGACACAGTTACCGCCGTTGGGCGAGCTGCCGCTGGACTTCCGCCAGCCCAGCTCACCCATCGTCTTCTTCAGCGACGGCCACCTCGACACAGTTGCCGCCGTTGTTCGTGCTGCGGCTGGACTTCCGCCAGTTCAAGTTGCCCATTTCCTTGCTGCTTCCCTGATGAGTAGGGCTGATTCGTCTTCCGAGAGCGCCTTGGCACTCAGCTTCTGCCACAGCCTACGGATGACCATGACGTCTTCCGACTTTTCGATTACGTCACCACGTAGGGCGTTGTCCACGTAGGCGACCTCCGCGCCGTCAAAACTCGCTAAGACGATCGCCCCACCTGCAAATCCGGCATGCGCGCCCACGCGGAAGGGGATGACCTGAACGATGATCATCTCCCTCTGCTCGGCCTGATCCGCCACATGCATCAGCTGATCGCACATGATTTGTGGGCTACCTACCGGCCGAGTTATCGCCGCCTCATCGAGGATCGCGTGATAGAGCGGAGGCTCTTCGCGGGCCAGTACGCGTTGTCGCCCTAGCCGGTCATTAACCTTCCCTTCCAAATCGAGTGGAGATTCCTTGCCGAGACGTAGAACCGCGCGCGCATAATCCTCAGTCTGCAGCAAACCGGGCACTACCAGCGGCTCAAATGTCAGTAGCGTCGTTGCCTTCTCCTCCACGGCGAGCCACTTTCCGAGCCATTCGGGGGCTACCTCGTTGCAGGCCAGGTCGTCGAGCACGTGTTGGAGCATCTCGGGCAGGTCCAGGATGGTGATGAGTTTTCCTACACACTGCTCCCCCGGCGCGGTGCGGCCGGACTCCCACCAGCGGACGAGTGACTCCGAGACGGGGAACTTCTTGGCCAGTTCGACGCGGCTCAGGCCTTTCGCCTCGCGCGCGAGGCGGATCTCCTTACCGACGAACTGGCGTGCCGTCATGTGTTCGCCTGCCATGGACCTGTACACCCTCCGTACACGACTCGAATCGGCTCTTGTGCCTGCGTGCTGCGCGCGTTATTCATTCCCAGCGTACTGGGCCGGCGCCAATCTGTAGAGCATGAATCAAGATACCGAAAAGATCATTCAACGAATGGCCGCGACATGTGAGAAAGCCGGCCTGGCCTTCGACGTTCTGGAACCTGCAGGGAAAATCAAGATCAACGCATCCGATGGAAATGAGCGCATGGCCGAGACGGTCACCCTCAGGCCGGACGCGGACGGGGTGCTGATGTGGTGGTGGTCCTGGGAACGGCCGATCTGCCCCGCCGAGCAGATCGATCGTGCCATCGAGCTGATCTCCCGGGTCGTCACGGTCCGGCTGTTCTGATGACGGTGGTTCCGATGACGGCTGTTCTGGTGACGGCTGTTCCGATGACGACTGTCCTGGTGACGACGGCCGCGTTTTCGCCGGACGCGCGGTACACGGGCGTCAGCTGGATCAGGTGACGGCTCCAAGGATGACGGACTCCGCATCCCCGGGGAGGTCCCCCGGGGATGCGGGCCGAAGACCAATCCCCCACGCCCCGGCGAAGGAGTGCGCCATGCGCGTCATGCCGCTCGACACCAGGCTCACGAAGATCGGACTGCCGCCCAGCGTGTACGTCCCGCTCGGTCTCGCTCGCGGGCTGCGGTCGTTCCCGCGGCCCGAGACGTCGGCGGACGTTCTCCGGATCGCCCGTGCGGGCCGCCTGGGCGAGATCAACGGCATCGGCGACACCCGGATCGCGCAGATCGAACAGCGCCTCGCCGCCGTCGGCCATCCCCTCAGCAGCCCGTCCCTGTGAGCGCGATAGGCCGCGACGCCGCCGGCGAGGAACTGCTCAGGCCACGGGAGGTGGCGGACATCTTCGGCGTGCGTACCTCGACCATCGCCCAGTGGGCGCGCGAGGGAAGGCTCACGCCGTTGCGGACTCCCGGCGGTCACCGCCGCTACACCCGTACGGACGTCCAGAACGCGCTGGTGCCGACGCCACCACGCGACCGATCGCCGAAGACACCGCGCGCCCCTACGAACAGGGCTGGAGCATCAGGCGGGTCGCCGAGCGTCTCGGCTACGGCTACGACCTGACGCGCGGCGTCCTCGGCCGGCACGTCACCCTGAGAAGCCGAACCGGGGCACCGCCGGCCCGCCCACCGTGACCGGGGCGCCGCGCCATCGCCTCCACGGCTCCCCCACCAGGACGGGTCATCGAGGAATTCATCACGCGCACCGCAGTGACCGGAGTGACGCCGCGTCACCCGTACGCCGGCGGGCCGGGCACCGTCACCCCGGCGGCGGTACGACGGCGACCGGGCAGTCGGCGTGGTGGATCATTCCGTGGGCGACGGAGCCGAGGCAGGGGGCGTGGTCGCGTTCCGGTGAGCCGACCACGAGCAGGGCGGCGCGGGAGGAGCGGTCCGCGAGCTCGCCGACCGGGTGACCGCACGGCGTCTGCTCGACCACTCCCACGTCAGGGAACTCCGCCCGCCAGGGCGCGATCGCGTCGGTGAGGCGTTCCTGGCTCAGGGCGGCCGTCTCGCGTACGGCGAGCGGCGTCACGGGTAGCCGCCAGGCGTGCACCACCCGGACCCACGCACCGCGCAGCGCGGCCGCCTCGAAGGCGTACCTCAGCACATGGGTGCCGTCCTCGGACAGGTCGACACCGGCGAGGACCTCGCCCCGGCGTTCGCACACCTCGCCGCGTACGACGATCACGGGTACGGGGACGTGGCCCGCGACGCGAAGGCTCGTAGAACCGAGCAGCATCCCGGTGAAGCCGCCGAGCCCGCGGTGACCGACGATGATCTCGTCGGCCCTGCGGCCCTGCGACCGGAGCGCACGCGCCGGTGAGTCGAAGGCCAGTTCGGTGGTGACGGGCAGGCCGGGGCGGGCCTTGGCGGCGCGTTCGACGGCCTCGGCCAGGACGCGCTCCCCCGTTTCGGTGAGGGACTCACACATCCCGGGTGCCGCGTGAAAGGGCACGTCGTAGTCCCAGCGCTCCGCCGCGTACACGATGTGCAGCGGGCACCGCCTCAGCGTGGCCTCGTCGGCGGCCCACTCCACCGCGACGTCGGCTCGGGCCGAGCCATCGGTTCCGACGACGATCGGTTGGATCATGGTGCACTCCTCAGTGGTCTGCGCAGGTGGCGGTGACCCCCGACCGCCGCGAGCCTGCTCCCCCCAGCGTCGCGGCGACGGCAGGCCTCCAAGAAGGGGCCGAAGGTCCCCAGGTACGGGGCCGCTCGCCTCCCACGGCGTGCCGGGTCAGCCGGGCGGGGCCACCAGCGGGACGCGCCACTCCAGGACGCTCCCGCCACCCTCGCGGTCCCTGGTCTCGAAGGACCCCCCGAGGTTCCTGGCCCGGTCGGCGAGGTTGCGCAGGCCGCTTCGGCGCCCGCCCTGCGGTATCCCGGTGCCGTCATCCTCGACGATGAGCACCAGATCCTCCCCGGCGTGGACCGAGACGCTGACGCGGTGGGCGTGGGCGTGCCGTACGACGTTGGAGAGCGCCTCGTGCAGGACCGCGATCAGCTGCTCACCGATCTCGTCGTTCACCGTGGTGTCCACGAGTCCCTCCAGTCGTACGGCGGGCGCGAAGCCCAGGCTCTCGGAGATCCCTTCGGTCACCGCGAGGATCCGGTTGCGCAGGGCCGGGGTGTTTCCGGGCGTGGCCTGCAGGGCGAAGATCGTGGAGCGGATCTGCCGGATCGTCTCGTCCAGGTCGTCGACGGCGCGCTGGACACGTACGGCGACGTCGGGGCGCTGGGTGATCTTGATCGCGCTCATCAGCGTCATGGCGGTGGCGAACAGGCGCTGGATCACCGTGTCGTGCAGATCCTTGGCGATCCGGTCGCGGTCCTCCAGCAGGACGAGGCGCTCGGCGTCACGGCGCCGTTCGGCGAGCTCCAGCGCCACCGCGGCCTGGGCGGCGAACGCCTCCAGCAGTCGCTGCGACGACTCGGTGAAGGCCGGGCGGCCCGGGGCGTTGGCGACGGAGAGCACGCCGCGTACGACCGGTCCCGTACCGAGCGGAACGATCAGGGCGGGGCCCATCGCCACCGGTGGCGGGGACGCGACGTCGCGGGCGGCCCGCGAGGCGTCGGCGAGGATCAGCGAGTCACCCTCACGGATCACCGGGCCCGCCAGGACGTCGTCGATGCCGACACGGCGGCCGAGCAGGAGGCCTGCGTCCTCTCCGTCGGCCGCCTCGACGGTCAGCTCCTCCCCGTCGGCGAGCGCCACCGTGGCGAACGTGGCGTCGCAGATCTCCCTGGCCCTCCGTGCCACCAGCGCGAGCACCTCGGCGGGGGCGGTGCCGGACAGCAGGGAGGTGGACACCTCGGCGGACGCCTCCCGCCAGCGTTCCCGCTGCCGGGCGTCCTGGTAGAGGCGGGCGTTCTCGATCGCGACACCGGCGGCCGTGGCGAGCGCGGCGACCACGTTCTCGTCGTCCTCGTCGAACTCCCCGCCGTCGGCCTTCTCGGTCAGGTAGAGGTTGCCGAACACCTCCTCCCGCACGCGTACCGGCACTCCCAGGAACCTCCGCATCGGCGGATGGGCCCCGGGAAAGCCGAAGGAGGCCGGATGCGAGGACAGGTCGGCCAGGCGTATCGAGGAGGGTTCCTTGATCAGCAGGCCGAGGATGCCGTGGCCGGTGGGCCAGTGGCCGATCGCGGCGATCTCCTCCTCGGTCACGCCCACGGTGACGAACCGCGCCAGGCGGTCGCGCTCCCCGATCACCCCGAGCGCGCCGTACCGCGCGTCGACCAGGGTCGTGGCCGCCTCGACGATCCGCTGCAGAACGGTCTCGAGTTCGAGATCACTCTCGATCGAGACGACCGCCTCCAGCAGGGCGTGCACCCGATCACGGGTGACGAGCACCGCCGCGAGCCGCGACTGCAGCTCGGCGAGCAGATCATCCAGCCTCAACTGCGGCAGCACCATACGGGCGCGGTCCTCCCCGGGCTGCCTGTCAGGGGGCACGGCACCTGCCTCCGGTCCTGATGTGTCCACTTCCTGCTCAATTCAGTATGAAACAACAGGTCACAGGGCATCTCAGCCAGGACCTCGGAATCGCCCACTCACTCTCATGTCGTACCCGATCGCCCGTATCCCGCTCCGTCCGGCACCGCGGGTCTTCGGGTGGCGACGCCGGCCCGTGGGTCTTTGGCCGGGGCCCAACGCGGAGAAATGCCGTCCTGGCCGGGACTTTCGCCCCTGCCCGCCCGACCGGGGCGGAGACAGCATCGAGACATGAGACTCGACGCGAACGGGCTCGAGGTCCTCGATCGCGATGACTGTCTGGCGCTCATGCGGTCCGTGACGCTCGGAAGAGTGGTCTTCACCGATCGCGCGCTACCCGCGATCCAGCCGGTCCACTTCGTCTTCGACGGAGACGACGTGATCATCTCGATGCCTCTCGACTCGAAGCTCGCATCGGGTACACGAGGCGCGGTCGTCGCCTTCGAGGCCGACGCCTTCGAGCCGGGCAGCCGTACGGGCTGGTCGGTGACCGTGATCGGAGAGGCACGAGTCGTACGCGTCGCCACGGAGATCGAACGCCTTTCCCGGCTCCCGCTGCGGTCCTGGGCGCCGGGAGGGCTCAGCTACTTCATCCGAATCCGCGGTGAGTACGTCAGCGGCCGGCGGATCCACCCGACCTACCTGGAGGCAACACGATGACCTCGAGCTTTGAGGAGAGTCTCGTCGCCGACGTGATGTCCACCGAGGTACTCACGGTCTCGGCCGAGGAGACCACCCTCATGGCGTGGGAGCTGATGCGCCAGGGCGGCTACCACCACGTGCCGGTGGTCAGCGGCGACGGACACTGCATCGGTGTCCTCGACGCCGAGACGATGGCCGCGGTGTGGGACGGCGGAGGCCCCGACCGGATGCGCATGCCGGTGAGCACGGTCGTGGACTGCCGCCCGGTCCCGCACGTGACCGTCTCACACTCGGTCGCCGCCACCGCACGGGCGATGCTGGCCGCCGAGCAGGACTGCGTCGCGGTGATCGACGGCAAGCAGCGGCTGGTCGGCCTGGTCACCGCCCACGACCTGGTCGCCGCGGTGGCCGGACGAAGGCACCACGCGACGGCGACCCAGGTGAAGCACCCCGCCCTGTACCGGATCGAGCCGGTACTGCCGAACGGATAGCCGCCGGCCTGTCGAAATCCGATGCGCACACACGAGAGGAGGGGAGATGACACGGCAGATCGACATCGGGTTCCGCCCCCCGTCGGCCGCGCTTCTTGAGGAACGCATCCTGCAGCTCGAGACGAAAGTGGCCCTGCTCACCCACGCGGTGCAGGCGCTCACACAGGAACTCGACGAACGAACCAAGTCCTGACCGTACGAGCCGGGCGGTCCCCGCCGCCGATCGTCTGAGCCGGACCACCTTTGAGAATCAGGTGGCGCCGCCGGGGACGGCGAGCAGTGCCAGGTCGACGACGCGGGCCAGGTCTTCGCGGGTGGCGCCGGCGGCGGCGTGGACGGCCAGCCCTTCGGACACGGTCATGATGTAGCGGGCGAGGCCGTCCGGGTCGTTGCCGGAGTCCAGGTCGCCTTCTTCGATCGCGCGGCGGAACCGGTCGCGCATCGCGTCCTCTCCGCCTCTGCGGGCGCGGGCCAGTGTCGTGGACACGTCGGCGTTGGCCGGACCGCAGGACAGGCCGCTCTGGATGGAGAAGCAACCCGGCGGCCGGCCGGGCGTGGTCACGGCCTTGATGTTCTCCCGCAGGAAGGTCTCGGCGACCTGCCGTGCCGTCGGCGCGGCCAGCGCCTGACGCGCGTAGGCCATGTCGATCTCGGCGTACCGGGTCAGCGCCTTGTCGAACAGGTCCCGCTTGTTGCCGAAGGCCTTGTACATGCTGGTCTTGTTGATCCCCATGGCCTCGGTGAGGTCACTGAGCGACGCGCCCTCATAGCCCTGGCGCCAGAACACCTCGATCGCGCGGTCGAGCGCCTGGTCGGCGTCGAACGCGCGCGGCCGGCCGATCACGGACCGCTGAGTCGTGCTCATGCGTCTGATGATAGCCGCCCCGAAACCGATCGGTACACAAGTACGCCGACCTGTGCTAGCTTCCACTTTCGTACCGATCGGTACCTAAGTTGTGCCAGGTGAAGGTCCTGGCACAGAGGAGAGGAAGACCAATGGGTTCGCTTGAGGGCAAGACCGCGATCGTGACCGGCGGTACCACGGGCATCGGGCTGGCCGCCGCGGCGCGGCTGGCGGCGGAGGGTGCGCACGTGTTCGTCACCGGCCGGCGCAAGGCCGAGCTGGACGCGGCGGTGAAGAAGATCGGCGCCAACGCCACCGGCGTACAGGGCGACGTGTCGGACCTGGCGGACCTCGACCGCCTGTACGACGCGGTGAGGCAGCAGGGCCGCCGGGTGGACGTGCTGTTCGCCAACGCCGGCGGTGGTTCCTTCGCATCGCTGGAGCAGGTCACCGAGGAGCATTTCGACCAGACCTTCGGCATCAACGTCAGGGGCCTGGTGTTCACCGTCCAGAAGGTGCTGCCGCTGCTCAACGACGGCGCCTCGGTCATCCTGACCTCCTCGACCGCCGCCACCAGCGGCGCCGAGACGTTCGGCGTCTACGCCGCCTCGAAGGCCGCCGTCCGCTCCTTCGCGCGTACCTGGGCCAACGAGCTCAAGGGGCGCTCCATCCGCGTCAACGCGATCACCCCCGGTACGACCGACACACCCGGCATCACCGGCCTGGCCCCCGACGAGGCACAGGCCGAACAGCTGAAGGGCTTCCTCGCCGGCCAGATCCCCATGGGACGCATGGGCCGGCCCGAGGAGATCGCCGACGCCATCGCGTTCCTGGCCTCGAACCAGAGCACTTTCATCACCGGTGCCGAGCTGTACGTCGACGGCGGCCTCAACCAGATCTGAGCAGCCCTGGTTCGACGCGCCCGCGCCGGTTCTTCGAGGGCGGGCGCGCCGGGCCCCTGCCGACCCGCGCGATCAGGAGGAACAGATGGACCTGGGACGACTTGGAATCTGGAGCGTCGAGCTGCGCCTCGGCGACGCCGGCGAGATCCGCGACTCCGCGGCCGAGCTCGACGAACTCGGCTGGGGCACCCTGTGGATACCCGGCCTGGGCGGCGGGGACATCCTCGCCGACTCCGAGCGCCTGCTGAAGGCCACCCGTACGACCAAGGTCGCAACCGGGATCATCAGTATCTGGCGGCACGACGCGGAAAAGATGGCCGCCGGCCATGCCCGCCTCCAGCAGGCGTACGGCCGCCGCATGCTGCTCGGCCTGGGGGTGAGCGACCCCGCCGCCGCGCACGACGCCGGCCGCCCCTTCCGGCCACTCGCGGAGATGAACGACTACCTCGACCGCCTCGACCGCGCCGAGCCACCTCTGCCCAGGGACGAGCGGATACTGGCCGCGCTGAGCCCGAAACTGGTTCAGCTGTCCGGACGGCGCACCGCCGGCGTGCACCCGTTCATGGTCACCCCCGAGTCCACGGCCTCCAGCCGGGAACTGCTCGGCGCCGGCCCGAAGCTCGCCCCCCATCAGGCGGTCGTGCTGGAGAAGGACCCGGACAAGGCGCGCACCGCCGCCCGCGACTTCCTCGGCGTCTTCCTCACCATGGACCACTACGCCAAGAGCCTGCGGCGGCAGGGGTTCACCGACGCGGACCTCGCGGACGGCGGCAGTGACCGGCTCATCGACGGCGTCGTCGCCTGGGGCGAGGTCGAGACGATCGCCAAGCGCCTGCAGGCACAGCACGACGCCGGCGCCGACCACATCTGCCTCCACGTTCTGGCCACCGCAGGCGGCTTTCCGCGCCGCGAGTGGCGCGAACTGGCAGTGCTCATCCGATGAGCGCGCTCTGCCACATCTGACCTCCGTGGCTCCGAGGTCACATGACGATCTCCCGATCCGGGTTCCGGATCGGGAGATGGCCGTATTCGGCCCTGTACCTCGGCCGGGCAGGTCGTGACGTGCGAGGCCGGCGCCGATCTCGGCGCGCACACCACGGCGTTTCCCGTCAGCCTCGGCGTGGAGACGTTCACGGCACATCCGGGAACCACCGCGGATTTCAGCGCGAGCCCGGAGAGCCGCCGCTCAATGACATCACCAGCATCCAGGTGGTCAACCCTGAAGACGGGGGCGGCCAATACATCGCCAACATCTTCGACGGTTTCTATTCGTTCGAGGGCGTGCGCGCGCTACCCGACCTCATTCGTGTCACGGTCAATGGGCTCGGCCCGTGGACGTTCACATCGCCGAATGTCGGCGACGAGCGACGGACTCGGATGTCACCAAGGTCTCGGAGACCGCGTCCGAGTCTGCCCCGAGATGTCTCGGCCACGAGCGCTGCCGGTCTCCACGAAGGAGACCGGCAAGCGCCTGAATTCGCAGCGCCTTGGGGCCTGAGCGGACACCGGTGACGGCGAGGCCCGGCAGAAGTGCGGGATTCTCCATTGGCGCCCCGCACGCCGCGGCGCGATCGTCGTTTCGTCCAGGAGAGCCGTTCCTTCGGACATGTCGGCCCGGCGAAACGGTCCTTATGATCTGGATCACATCGATCTTGTCAACGCCATTGACGAGACGAGAGGAAAACGGTCCGGCCGTGCCTCCGCGGCGACCAACATTCTGGCAGCTCCGAGAGGAGCCAAGGTGATCCGCCCGACCCGCCTCACCTCTCTCATCGCCGTCGGCGCCGCGCTGGTGGCCACACTGGCGCTCGCGAGTCCCGCGCCCGCCCGCCCGCTCGGCCGGGCGCCCCAGGCCGGCCCCGTGGCCGCCACACCCCCGATGGGCTGGAACGACTGGTACACGTTCTCCTGCAATATCAACGAACAACTCGTCGAGCAGACCGCCGACGCGATGGCCGGCTCGGGGATGCGCGACGCCGGCTACGACTACGTCAACCTCGACGACTGCTGGGCGGCCTCCACGCGTGACGCGAACGGGCATCTGCAGGCCGACCCCACGAAGTTCCCGCACGGCATGAAGGCCGTGGCCGACTACGTCCACGCCCGTGGCCTGAAGCTCGGCATCTACGAGGACGTCGGCACGAAGACCTGCGCGGGCTACCCCGGGAGCTACGGCCACGTCCAGGACGACGCCGACACCTTCGCGTCGTGGGAGATCGACTTCGTCAAGGTCGACTGGTGCAACGTGCCGTTCGGTGACTTCCCCGGCCTGTCACAGCAGCAGGTCGCGGTACAGCTCTACACCGCCTACAGCGAGGCGCTGAAGGCGACCGGCCGGCCGATGTTCTTCAGCATCTGCGAGTGGGACCCCAAGCTGCAGCCGTGGACCTGGGCGCCGGCCATCAGCAACATGTGGCGTACGAACAACGACTACGGCTCCCAGTGGAGCCAGACCCTCGCCAACCTCGACCAGGAGGCGCCGCTGGCCCAGTACGCCGGGCCCGGCCACTGGAACGACCCGGACATCCTCATGGTCGGCAAGATGGCGAGTGACGCCGAGAGCCGGGCGCACTTCGGCGCCTGGGCGATGCTCGCCGCTCCGCTGCTCGCCGGCAACGACCTGCGGAACATGTCCGCCGCCACCAAGGCGATCCTCACCAACCGCGAGGTGATCGCCATCGACCAGGACCCGCTGGGTGCCCAGGCGACGCGCCTGTCGCACACCGGCGCCGCCGACGTCTGGACCCGCACTCTCGCGAACGGCGACCGCGCCGTCATGCTGCTCAACCGGGGCGACACCACGGCGAGGATCTCCACCACCGCCCATGATGCCGGCCTGCCCTCCGGCGGCGCCTACGCCGTACGCGACCTGTGGGCACACCGGACCGCCGAGTCGGCCGGGGTGATCGCCGCTTCCGTACCCGCCCACAGCGCCGCGCTCTACCGGGTCTCGCCGCTGAGGGGCGGGGCCGGCCGCTATCCGCCGGCCACCGAGGTCTCCGTCGACCCGCAGGTGCCGCCGGCCTACCCCGGCTCCGACCTGCACGCCGCCAAGGCCGGGGAGAAGATCACCACGGTGGCGGACTTCGGCGACGACGGGAGGACGCCGGTCACGAACGCGAAGCTGAACCTGACGGGTCCGTCCGGCTGGAAGATCGATGGCAGGCCCGTCCGTGCGCACGCCGTACCGCCGGGCGGGCGACTGTCCGGCACCTGGCAGGTGACGGTGCCCGCGGACGCGGACCCCGGCTCGTACACCCTGACGGGGACGGCGGCCTACCGTTGGGGTCATGGCGCGCACGCGGCGAAGGTGAGGAGCGAGACCACCGTACGGGTCCTCGTGGGGCCTGCCGGGTCGCCCTACCTGAGTGACCTCTCGTGGCTGTCGGCGACGAACGGCTACGGGCCCGTGATCGTCGACAAGACCTACTACGGCGGGCCGCTGACCATCCACGGGACCGCGTACCAGCACGGGCTCTGGACCAACGCGGTCGCCTCGGTCGACTACTACCTCGGCGGGCGGTGCTCGCGGCTCACGGCGGACCTCGGCCTGGACGACTCGGTCAAGGGACAGGGCTCCGTCACGTACCGCATCAGCGCCGACGGCCAGTCGATCTATGACAGCGGCGTCGTGACCAACAGCACGCCGACCGCGCACGTCGACGTGCCGCTGACCGGCGCGCAGGTGCTGCGGATCGACGTCGGCGACGCCGGCAACGGCATCAGCTACGACAACGCCGACATCGCCCAGCCCCAGCTCACCTGCGCGGATTCGTAGCGGCTCGGCCTTGCGGCCCTGGTGGGACACCGCCAGGGCCGCGTCGTGCCTTACGGGGCGAGCCCGATCGGCTCGGTCAGGCGATGGTCACGACGGCGTGCATGCCGCCGAAGGCGTGCGGCGTTCCCGACGTGGTGTCCGGGATGTAGTCGAGCACCGCGTACGTGCCGCTCGGCAGAGGGACGTCGACCACGGCCGCGCGGCCGGGCGTCTGGGTGCCGAAGTTCAGCACCGCGCCGCCGCTCACCGACGGGTTGGCGCCGCCGGCGAACCAGGCGGTGAGGTCGGCGTCCGTCGTGCCGGGCTGGACCTGTACGAACTGCGCGAAGTGCAGCTCACCCGAGTTATTGGAGATCCGCAGCGGACCGCGGTGCAGCTTTCCGCCGGGGCCGCTCACCACGAACCGGTCCGGCTCCGTCATCGAGACGGACTGGTTGGTCGCGGGCAGGGCGGCGTGCGTGCTGCCGGTCACCTGGAAGGTCTGAGCCGTCGCCGACGGGTTGTTGACCTGCGCCGCGTAGTAGGAGCCGCCCGGCAGGACCGTCTTGTACGACACCTGGCCGACGGCGCTGAGACCGCCGTAGAACGTCGTGTTGTCCACGAACCACTGCATCGCCTGGGCGGCCGTGGCCGCGTCGGCCTGCCAGTTGCCGGCCTGCGCGATCTTGACGTCCATCTGCGCGAGCGTCGCACCGTTCCGGAGCTGGAAGGTCTCCGGGTCGGCGGCCGTGTACGCGCTCGTGATGCCGACACTGGTGAGCCCCGCATGGAGCGTCGTGCCCTGCTGGACCGTCACCTGCCCCGCGGCGTCCTGACTGACGCGCAGCGTGCTGTCGGTCGACGCCGACGCGGGGGTCGCCGTGATGGCGAGCGCAGCGACGCCCGCGGCCACAGCGCTAACTATCGTGGATCTCACTAAGGCTCCTCTCGAGGCCTTTCCCAGCCTCGCCGAAGATGTCCAAGTGCCCGTTAAGGCACCATTTGTCGCCTGAATCATGGTGCACCTGGGGCGTTTCCCGTTGTTGATCACGAAAGTCGTCGGCAGTCAGCATTCCGTCAAACACCATTGGCTGGAACGTTCCGACGCCCGTACGCCGCCGCCTGCCGCGCTGCCGTCGCCCCGGAGCCCTTCTCGCGCTCGAAAGCTGCGAGCTTTGTGACTTCGGGCAGATTTTATCGAGCCTCGAAGTTCGCGAGTCGGCGCCCGTCTCTTGCGGGAGCTAACCAAGGGGATAAGCAGGGCGCCGGGGCGGTCCCGTGTGCCCCCGCCGGGGTCGACGTCCGCCGAGGCCCGTCAGGGCATCTGCTCGACCCATTGGGAGCGCCAGGCTGGCGCGTCGAACGGGTCCGCGAAGTACTGGGTCTCGTAGACGGCCTTACCGTCGCGGAATTCCATGATACTGACGGTGAAAGCCGGTGTCCCGTCGTAGTCGATCACGTATTCGGTGATCCACAGATCCCCGCCGCCCAGAATCCGGCGAATGGTGAATTCCAGTCTGGCCGGATGGTTCGAGCGGAGCGCCTGCAGATTACGGCGGCCACGGATGCGTTCGCCGGACTGCGGGTAGTCGACCACGACGTCGTCGTGGTAGATCTCGTGCTCGGCGTCCTGGTCTCCGGCGGCGGACGCCGCCCAGTGACGGTCCAGTGCGGCTCGGATCTCCTGATCCCCCATCGCGTGATCTCCGATCGTGCGGTTCGGGCGAGACCATTACCGGCGCGTTCACCCCTGCTGACCACCCTAACCTCAAGATCGCGTCAGCCCGGAAGCGCGACGATCTCCGGCACCTGCTGGAGATCTACGCCCCGGAGCTCGTGGACCTGTTCTCCGCGACGGTGAACCAGCGGCGGGACCACATTTCCGTTGTCCTGGACGACCTGCGTCGAGTGAGCCGCGAGTCCGCCAAAGACACGGCCGGGGACGGCTCGTCCCGCGAGGACCCTCGCGAAACTGGAGGCCTCGGCCTACTCGCTGGGCACCGCCTACGTGGAGTTGACCGGATACATTCGCCGAACCTTTCCGCCGGCGAAGTAGGCACCTTTAAGGCGGGCGGTCAGCGGCGTGCGGTGCTCCAGCCGCCGTCCAGGGTGAACGACGATCCGTGCACGTACGCGGCGTCGTCGCTCGCCAGGTAGACCGCGAGCGGGCCGATCTCCTCGGCCCGGCCGACGCGGCCGGCGGGTGAGCCGGCGGCCATCGCCTCGACGCGTTCGAGGCCGCCGACGGTGCCCTCGGTGACCACCAGGCCCGGGGAGATGGTGTTGACGCGGACTCCCCGCGGGCCGTACTCCGCCGCCCAGGACATGGTCAGTGACTCGATGGCGGCCTTCGTCGCGCTGTAGAGCGCCGAGCCGGCGAGGCCGTGCGACACGACGATCGAACCGGTGTTGATCACTACGCCGCCACCCCGTGCGCCCATCGCCGGGGCGAGCCTGGCGGTCAGGAAGAACGCGGACTTGACGTTGACCGTCCAGGCCCGGTCGTAGGTCTCCTCGTCGAACTCGTCGGTGGGGCCGACCGGGACGATGCCGGCGTTGTTCACCAGAATGTCGACCCGCCCGCCCAGCAGGCGCTCGGCCTCCTCGGCGACGTGCCGTGCGGCGGGTACGCCCTCGGCCAGGTCGGCCGGGACGAAGTCGGCCCGCCGGCCGGCGGCCCGGAGTGCGGCCACGGCGTCCTCACCGGCCGTCTTGTTGCGGCCGGTGAGGACGGTGTGCGCGCCCTCCGCGGCGAAGGCGTCCGCGATGGCCCGCCCGAGCCCGCTCGTGGATCCCGTCACCAGCGCGGTCCTGGCGTCCAGTCTTCCGCTCATCTCTACCATCCTTACTTGACTGTTCAGTCCAAAACGGGCCATGCGAAAACCCCCATGGCTTCCGCTTCGCGGTTATCGCGCCCTGAGCCCGTCGATCGCGACGGTGGCGATGTCGTGCAGCATCTCCGGAGCCGCGCCGGACCGCGCGCTCACGCGCAGTCCCACGAGCGTGGAGTGCAGGAAGCGCGCCGCGGCCCGTTCGTCCAGGTCCGGGCGCACCTCACCCTTGCGCTTGGCCTCGGCCAGCACCCGCTCGTACGCGACGTGGCAGAGGTTCACGCCGGCGTTCACGATCGCGCCGATCTCCTGGTCGGCCTGGCCGAACTCCGTCGCGGCGTTCACGGCCATGCAGCCGCGACGGCGCTCGTCGGCGCTCTGCCGGGCGATCGCCAGGAGAACGCCGGACAACGCCCCCAGCGGGGACGCGGCCGTGCGCAGGCGCTCGAACATCTCCGCACCCGTCTCCGCCTGGTAGTGCTGCAGGGCCTCGAGGTACAACCGGCGCTTGTCGCCGAAGGCGTTGTACATGCTCTGGCGGCCGATGCCCATCGCGGTCAGGAGCTCATCCGTCGAGGCGGCCTCGTACCCCCGGTCCCAGAACACCTCCGCCGCACGCCGCAGCGCCTGGTCGCGGTCGAACTCCTTCGTCCTGGGCATAGCCACAATCTAAGGATTACTGGACTGAGCTGTCAAGTAAGGGGCCCGCGAAGGCGTCGGCCGATCGTGGCGCCCAGGGCTGGATGGCACGTGCTCCCCAGGGAGCGGAACCGCCGGGCCCGGTCAGGGCTCCAATCCTCAGGGGCTCAGGAGGTGGCGATGCGCAGACGCGACATGACCGGGGTGCTCGCCGGGTTGATCACCGTTCTCTTCGTCACGGCGCCGGCCGCACACGCCGAGGCGCCGGCTCCGCCCGAGCACATCGAGGCGTACGACGTGGCGTTGCGGGTCCGCCCGGACGGAGACATGCACGTCACGGAGACGATCAAGTACGACTTCGGGTCCGCGTCCGGGCGTCACGGCATCGTCCGCAGGATCAGTACGCGCCGGCAGGTGAGCGGCGCGTACGACCGGGTCATCTCGATTCGCGGTGTGCGGGCTCGTACCGACCCGCCGGGCGGGGACGGGCTGGCCGTCGGCAAGGACGGCGACGAGGAGGTCCTGAAGATCGGCGATCAGGACGCCACGGTCACGGGCGCCAAGACCTACGTCATCGACTACGACGTCCCCCGCGTGCTCCTCCCGGGCACCCGCCAGGACGAGCTTTACTGGAACGCCATCGGCACCGGCTGGAATGTCCCCATCAGCCGGGCGACGCTCACCGTCTCCGCTCCCGTTCCCATCGCCGCCGCGACCTGTTACCGCGGCCACGAGGACTCCACCACCCCCTGTCCCTTACAGCGTCACGGCACCACGATGACGGCCACCGGCGGACCCCTCCGTGCGAGGGACGGCATCACGGTACGGCTCCGGATCCCGCATCGGGCCGGCGTCATATCGCCGGAGCTCGTCCGCAGGCCCGACCCGTTCGGGCCGACCGCGGCGGCCGGGATCGCCGTGCTTCTCGCGGCGGCGCTGGCCGGTGGCATGGCCTGGCTCTTCGCTCCCCGGCCGATGAGAGAGCGACCGGCCGACCCGGCATCCCCTCCGGAAGGCATCGCTCCCGGACTCGCCGGCCTGCTCGGGGCCGGCGGAACCCTCTCCGCCGCTCAGCTCAACGCCGTCCTCCTCGACCTGGCCGTACGCGGTCATCTGCGGTTCGAGGAAGCCGGCCGGCACGAGATCCGCATCGTGGGTGGTGACGGAACGGGCGACGAACTCGCGCCGTACGAGTCGGCGGCCGTCCAGGCGGTCGTCGGCCGTGACGGCCGGCCGATCACCGCCACCGGTATGCGCAGTGGCGGCCGGCGATCCTGGGCGCACGTCGCCGAGCTGCTCCGGGACGAGGCGACCGAGCGGGGCTGGTACCGCTGGCGGCTCAGGACCCAGCGACTCGCCGTCATCTGGCTGATCGGCGGCACCGCAGCCGCCGGGGCGGCTCTGCTGGTCGTCGCCGGTCTCTTCGGCGCCATCGCCGGCGTGCCGACGGCCGGGCTCGGCTGGGGCGGGCTCGCGTTCCTTCTCGCCTCCGTGGCCGTCGCCTTCCTGGGCGGCCGCCCCGCGTTGACCGCGGCCGGGCGGCGCAAGACCGCCGAGGTCGGCGCGTACGCCGACGCGCTCGCCCGGTGGCCGGGCCGAAGAGAGGACGCCGACCTCGACACGCTCAGCCACGTCTTCCCGTACGCGGTGGCACTCGAGCGGACGAACGGGTTCGCCGGGCTCTGGGCGACGGCGATCGTGCGGACGGGCGGCGTGCCGTCCTGGTACGCCGCCGCGGAGACGAGCCGCGAGACCGGACGCCGGATCAGGGCGCTCGCGGGACTGGTCGCCGACCCGAGGCCGGCGGCACGCGTCCGGCGCCGCAACTCGTGGCTGTTCGGCACCGGCGGTCCGGCCGGAGTCGAGATCGGGTACGGCCAGGCGGCCGGCCTGGAAGGAGCAGGCGGCGGTTTCTCCGGCTCCGGTGGCGGCGCGGTCGGCGGTGGCGACGGCGGCGGAGGTGGCGGGAGCTGGTGACCGTACGCCCGTGAACGGCTTTCAACGAGATGTGGCTCTCGCACATTCAAGTCGCGTACCTGGGAAAGATCGGCCGCATGAGACGACGGGAGTTCATCGAGGCCGCGGTCTGGTGGACCGTGCTGTTCGCGGCGTACCTGGCGATCATCTCCACGATCTCGCTCACCGAGATCATCGTCGGGGCCGTCACCGCCGGGGCGGGAGCCGGCGGGGCGATCCTCACCCGCAGGCGGCTTCTCGCCGCCGACAACGACGAGCGCTACCGGCCGCGTGGCGGGTGGGCGCGATGGCTGCTGCGTCTGCCGGACCAGATCGCCGTCGGGTTCGTACGCCTGCTGCGGCCACGCGGTGAGTTCGCCGAGATCCGGCTGCCCGAGGACGAGCCCGCCGCCGCACGACGGGGGTATGCCGCGCTCGTCCTCTCGGTCGCGCCGGACACCTATGTGGCCGACGTCGATCCGGAGCGGAACGTGCTCGTCGTCCACCGGATCGGCGAGCGGCCGTCCGCGCTGGAACGCGAGGTGACGCGATGACCCCGCTCGCGGTCGGTCTGCCCGCCGCGTTCGCGCTGCTGGTCGCGGCCCTGTTTCCCAGCCTGCTCGGCACGCTGCGAGGGGAGCCGGTGGACCGCCTGGCCGGGCTCATCCTGGCCGGCCCGGCGGCGACGCTCACGCTGATGCTGCTGGCCGCGGGGTACGGGCGGCCCGCCTACCTCGACGCGGCGTTCATCATGGCCCTGCTGTCGTTCGCCGGGTCGCTCGTCTTCGCGCGCTTCCTCGGGGGGATCCTTTGAGCACCGCGCTCATCTGGGCGGGCACCCTGGTGGCCGCGTTCGCGACCGTACGGCTGCTGCTCACCCGTGACCGTTTCCTGCGCCTGCACTTCGTCTCGGCCGGGTCGGCCGTGGCCGCTCCGCTGGTGACCGCCGGGCTCGCGCTGGCCCCGTGGTCGTCCTGGCACGACGTCGCGAAGGTCGTGCTCACCGGCCTGCTCCTCCTCGTGACCGGGCCGGCCACCGTGATCGCGACGGCGCGCGCGTCGCGGCGGAGTTCCCGTGGCTGACGCGCTGACCATCGCCGCCCTGCTGCTGACGGCGTTCATGGCGACCACCGTGGTGCTCACCCGCGATCCCGCACGTCAGGCGATCGTGCTGTCGGCGTACGGTCTCGTGCTGGCCGTCCTGTTCGTCGTGATGCAGGCGCCCGACGTCGCGATGTCACAGACCGCGATCGGCACGGTGGTCGTCCCGCTGATCGTGATGCTGGCGGTCCACGCGATCCGGCGGCACCACGGCCGCGAGCCGGACGACGGGGGCGAGCGATGAGCCCCCGTGGCCGGCTGATCGTCCTGGCGTTCGGCGGGACCGGGCTCGCGGTGCTGTTCATCCTGGCCGCGCTCGGGCTGCCCGGCTTCGGCGGGACCTCCCACCCGTACGGGCAGCGGACCCTGCCGAACGCGGTCGCCCGGCACACCCCGAACGTCATCTCCTCGATCAACTTCGACCAGCGGGCGTTCGACACGCTCGGCGAGGAGCTGATCCTCATGGCGTCCGCCCTGGCCGCCGTCGTGATCCTGCGCACCGTACGCGCCGAGCAGGAGGACGCCGCGGGCGAGCACTCGTACGGTCCGGCCCAGGTCTATGACGCCCTGCGGCTCACCGGGTATCTCCTGCTGCCGGTCACGCTCATGACCGGGGTCTACATCGTCGCGCACGGCTACCTCTCCCCCGGCGGCGGTTTCCAGGGCGGCGTCATCCTTGGCAGCGCCATCCACCTGATCTACCTGTCCGGCGACTATCCCGCGCTGGCCCGGATCCGCCCGATCCCGGTGTTCGAGGCCGGGGAGGCGCTGGCGGCGGGCGCGTTCGTCATCCTGGCGCTGGGCTTCGCCGGGCAGGTCACGGCGATGAACGCGGTCGTCGGCCTGGAGGTCGGCTGTGCGGTCGTACTGACGCTGGCCAAGTTCTTCGAACAGGCCCTCCTCGTGAGGAAGCAGACATGAGCCAACTTCCCTACCTGGTGCCGGGCTGGATCCTGCTGGTCGGCATCTACGGAATCGTGACCAGCCGCAACCTCGTCCACGCCGTGGTCTGCCTGTCCGTGGCGCAGTCCGCCACGTACGTGCTCCTGCTATCGGTGGGGTACCAGCGGAAGGCGACGGCGCCGGTCTTCTCCGACATCAAGCCGACCCGCAACGTCGTCGACCCGCTCGTCCAGGCGATGACGCTCACCGACATCGTGGTGGGCGCGACGGTCACCGCGCTGCTGCTCGCCCTCACGGTCCAGGTGGCCAAGCGGCGCGGCACCGTCGACCCGGACGAGCTCCGCTCCCTCGAACCATGATCCTTCAGATCGCGATCGGCCTGCCGTTCACGGTGGCCACCCTGCTCGCGGCGACCGGACGGTGGCTGCCGCGCGTCGCCGTCGACGCGCTCGCCACCCTCACGGTCAGCGCCCTGGCCGTGCTCCTCGGCGTGGTCCTGGCGGGCGGCGACACGACCGTGTGGCTGGGCGGCTGGGGCGAGGGCGTCGGCATCCCGCTGGTCGCCGACGAGGTCTCGACCGGGCTCGCGCTGACGGTCACGGTCGTGGCACTGGCCGCCCTCGTCGTCTCCTGGCGTTACTTCGCCGAGGTCCAGGCCATCTTCCACACGCTGGTGCTGCTGTTCACGGGCGCGATGTGCGCGTTCGTCCTGACCGGCGACCTGTTCGACTCGTTCGTCTTCTTCGAGCTGATGAGCGTGGTCGCGTACGCGCTGACGGGCTACCAGTCCGAGGAACCGGACACCGTGCACGGCGCGCTGAACTTCGGCATCGTCAACTCCCTCGGCGCGTACTTCACCCTCATGGGCATCGGGCTCGTCTACGCGCGTACGGGCCAGCTCGGGTTCGTGGCGATCGGACGGCAGCTGCACGGCGACCACAGCACCATGGTGACGGTCGCCTTCGCCCTCATCTGCACGGGTTTCCTCGTCAAGGCGGCCGCGGTGCCTTTCCACTTCTGGCTCGCCGACGCGCACGCCGTGGCGCCGACCCCGGTGTGCATGCTGTTCTCCGGCGTGATGGTCGAGCTCGGCGTGTACGCGGTGGCGCGCACGTACCTGACGAGCTTCGCGGGCGCCGTCCCGGCCGGCGCCGTCCGCGTCTCGCTCATCACCTTCGGCTCGGCGGCGGCGTTGCTCGGGGGCGTGATGTGCGTGCTGCAGCGGCACATCAAACGGCTCCTCGCGTACTCCACGATCAGCCATGTCGGCCTGTTGCTCGTGGGCGTCGGCCTCCTCCACGAGGACGCGCTCGCGGGCGCGGCGTGGTACCTGGCCGGCCACGCGGGAGTGAAGGCGGGCCTGTTCGTGGGCGCGGGCGCCCTGCTGAACCGTTTCGAGACGGTCGACGAACACGATCTGCACGGGCGTGGCCGGTCGATGCACGTGGCCGGCACGATCTTCCTGCTGGGCGGTATGGGCCTGGCCGGCCTGCCGCCGTCGGGCACCTGGGCGGGCAAGGCCCTCATCGAGGAGTCCGGCGGCCACTGGGTGCTCGCACTGGGCGTGACGGCCTCCGCCCTGACCGCCGGCGCGGTACTCCGCGTGTGGCTACGGGTGTTCCGCGGAGCGGGGCCGCCGCGCCCGGGTGAGGCGGAGCCGTCCCAGCCGGACGCCACGCGGCACAAGGACGCGGAGACGGAGTTCAAGCTGTCGCGGCTGCCGTGGACGATGCTCGCCCCGGGAGTACTCCTGGTCCTCGCGGGCCTGCTGCTCGGCCTGGTGCCGGGCGGCGTCATCGGCCGCGCCGTCGAGCCCTTCACCCATCTGCCGGGCCCGGCTCCGGCGCCGTGGACGGTCACGGGCGTCGCCTCGGGCGCGCTCGCCGTGGTGCTCGCCTTCGCGGTGGCCGTCTTCGGCCTCCGCGGGCACGTCCCCCGTGCCGCGCTCCTGCACCGGCTGCACTCCGGCCACGTCGGCGACTATGTCGCCTGGCTCGCCGCGGGCGTCACCATCTTCGGGCTGCTACTACTCACCTGACGGCCGGGTCGGTGCTCAGGTGAGCAGCCGCCGTTTCCGGCCCCCGCGGGCACCTCCCCCGCCGCGCCCCTCCACCGCCTGCACCCCGGACACATCGGCGACCATGTCGCCTGGCTCGCCGCGGGCGTCACCATCTTCGGGCCGCCACTGCTCACCTGACGGTCAGGTGAGCAGCCGCCGTTTCCGGCCCCCGCAGGCGCCTCCCCCGGGCTGCGCTCCTCCACCGCCTGCACCCCGGCCACGCCGGCGACCATGTCGCCTGGCTCGCCGCGGGCGTCACCATCTTCGGGCCGCCACTGCTCAGATGAGGGCCGGTCGGCGGTCAGGCGTCGGGCTCCTCGTCCTCCTCCTCGATGGCGAGGAGTGTCTCGTCGGTGGCGACCGGGGCGTGGCGGCGGGGGGCGATGCCGAGGAGCTCACGTGCCAGCTCGTCGTTGCCGGCGAAGCCGGCCTCGGCGTCGATCAGCTGGGCGCCGTCCCACAGGACGAGCATGGCCGAGACCGCGTGCGCGGTCTTGTCGTGGTGCATGTCGTAGTGGGCGGCCATCGGGACCGTCTCGTAGTGCACCCACAGGTCGTGGCCGGTCATGAACAGGTCGAGGTCGAACTTCACCGTCAGGCCGAGCAGGTCCGGCTTGTACTTGTCGTCGATGCCGGCGAACGCCTCGTCCAGCGCGATCATGCGGGGGCAGGTCGGGCCGGCCGAGGAGTACAGCGCGTTGGCGGCCGCGAACAGGGGCAGGTGGATCGCGGCGGACTTCTCCCCGCCCGACATCACCGAGTGCCGGGCGCGGGTGAGCCGGACCTCGCTCTCCCCCGGTACGACGAGCAGCAGCTCGAACGTGTGCCAGGTGCGGTAGTCCAGCACCTCGGCGAGGACCTCCTTGTAGGTGGCCCGCGGGTGGCTCGTCCGGTAGCCGCGGATCATCTCGCGCAGGTTGCCGCGCAGCTCGGACAGGCCCGTGGCGCCGAGACCCTGGGCGTCGCGCTGGAGCAGCCGTGAGGTCGCGCGCTGTCTGTCGTCGATCTTGTCGGAGTGGGCCCACCGGATGCCGATGGCGGTACCCGAGGACATCGGGCGCGACCGGGTGTCGGCGTTCATCCCCCGTACGAGGTCGCGTGCGGTGAGGACGCGGCCGTGGATCTGCTGGGCCAGGCCGGTGAGGAGCTCGTCCTCCAGCACCGTACGCTCGCGGTCCTCCAGCAGGACGCCCTGCTCCCTGGCACGCTCGGCGACGCGGCGTGCGAAGACCGCGACCGGGTTACGGCCGTCCTCGTCGATCACGAAGACCATCACGACGCCGGTGGGGTCGTAGTCGAGCCGGTAGTCGGCCTCACAGGACGCGAGCGCGTCCCCGAAGGTGCGCAGGGCGTCCGACATCCGGCCGGCGGCGCTCTTGAGGGTGCTCTCGGCGACCGGACGCCCGCCGCCGACCTCGGCGCGGAACGCCTCCAGCAGCTCGATCACCCCGGCCGGGAACGCCCCGCGCACCGCCTGAGCCGGATCGACCGGCGCGGCACCGGTCACGGTGGAGGTGGCCTCTTCGGGGAGTGCTCCCCCCTGTCCGGGGGGGACCGTCCCGGTGGGGGTGGAATCGCCGCGGCCGGAGCCCACCGGATCGACCAAGTCCGCACCTTCCGCTGCGGGGGTGGCTCCGGCAGGGGATGCGCCCCGTGAGGCCGGACCGGCAGGGCCGGCTCCCCTGGGAGCGGTCCCCGCGGAAGCGGTCCCCGCGGGGACGATGCCGGTCGTGTCGCCAAAGGATGATCCCGTGGAGTCGACCGCCACGGCGCCGGCCGCGGTGGGCATGGTCCCCGTGTCCACGGATCCCGCGGAACCGGTGGCCGCCGCATCGCCGCCACGCGGACCGCCCGCCGCACCGCCGTCACGCGGACCCCCCGCCGCACCGCCGTCACGCGGACCCCCCGCCGCACCGCCGTCACGCGGACCCCCCGCCGCACCGCCGCCCCCTACGGGGGCGACGGGGGCTCCTTCCCCGAAGGCGGTCCCCTTGGAGCGAGCGCCTCCGGTGCCGGACAGGGCGTCGACGACGATCTGGCCGGCGTGTTCGGGGGTCCAGGCGGCGTCGGCGGGCCAGGGGCGGGCGTCCTCGACGCCCAGCAGGACGCGCAGGTCGCGGTGGGCGTACGGGGCGAACGAGGCCGCCTGCTCGAACAGGCCGTTCATCGCCTCCGACACCGACTTGCGGCCGTTGCGGAGGTCGGCCTCGGCGTTGACGAGGACGCGGTCCTCGCGTGCGGCCTCGGCCTGCTGCCGCTCGAACTCCCGGTCCGCCGTGTCGATCAGCTGCTCGATCTCCTCGATCTGGGCCAGGATCTGCTTGATCGGCGCGTCCAGTGCCTTTTCCCGCTCCGCGAACTCCTCGACGGCCGCGCCGTGTGCCTTTTCCTTCGCCGTCAGGGTCTCCGCGTCCTCGGCGTGCTGGACGCTCAGCCGCTCGAGGTTCGCGCGGCGGCCGTCCAGGTCGTTGTCCAGGAACACGGCGTTCTTGCGCTCGGCGTCCAGGTGCCCGGCCGCCGAGGTGAAGTCCTCGACGGCCTGCGCGACCGCGTCGACGGCGTCGGCCGTGGCCGGCATGCCGCGTTCGGACGCCGCCTGGCGGAGCCGGCGGCGGCGCGCGTCGACCTCCGCCGTCGCGCCTTCGAGCGCCTTGCGCGCCTCGCCGTCGGTGGTGCGCGCGACGGTCAGCAGGATCGCCTGGTCAGCGACGCGCTTGACCGCGCCGACCAGCGGCTTGGCCGGCGGCAGCTCGCGCTGGGCGCGCTTGAAGTCGGCGAGCAACGTCACCAGCCGGTCCAGCCCGGCCGCGGCCTCGGCGTCCGAGGCCTCCAGCCGCGCGATCGTCTCGTCGTACTCGGCGAGCCGTGCGCGACGACGGTGCTCCCGGTTGGTGGCGCCGATGAACTCCGGGGCCCGCTTGGGCCGCGCGCCCACCTGCACGCCGTGGCCGAACGCCGCCCGCTCCGTGACGAAGGGCGAGCCCACGTCGCCGGGCCGGTCGCCGGCGAGGGCGACCGAGCGCAGGACCGCGGCGACGGCCTCCGCCGGGACCAGGTCCTGTTCTTCGGGGACGAGGACGTCCGCGAGCGTGCGCCCCGGCGCCTCGGACGCACCCGGCACCAGGTAAGCGTCGGACTCGCCCGACTCCACCGCCGCCGCCGTCATCGCCGGGTCGGGGTGGACCCAGGCGGTCAGCATGCCGGCGCCGTAGAGGGCGCCCTCGATGCCGGCGGCCAGCTCCTCGGGCACGTCGTCGGCGAAGCGCACGAGCCGCCACAGCGGGGCGCCGGCCCGGTCCGTACGGTCGGCGGTACGCAGGTCGTTCGCCGGCGGCGCGTCGTCGTGTTCGGCGGCGACCGCGGCCCGTGCGGCGCGCTGCCCCTCCAGGTCGGCGGCGAGCGTGTCCCTGCGTGTGGTCAGCGCCTGCCTGCGCTCGGCGACCGCGATGCGCCGGTCGTCGGACCGCCCGGCGAAGACCTCCGGCAGGCTCGGGGCGCCGGCCTCACCGATCTGGTCGAGCGCGGCGGTGAGCGCGGCGACGTCGGCGGGCTCGGCGACCGGCTCCGCGCCGCCGGACCAGTGCCCGGCCCACTGGGAGAGGACCTCGGCGGCCTCGCGGCGTACGGCGGCGAGGTGTGCGTCGGCCTCGGCGCAGTCGGCCTCCCGCCGCCGCAGCACCTCGCCGGCCTCGGCCGAGACGTCCTCGGCACGTCCGCGGTCGTCTTCGGCGGCGCCGACCTGGGTCAGATGGTCGCGTACGCGGGCGATGTCGTCGCGTCGCGCGGTGCCGCGCGCGGACGCCGCGACGAGCAGGTCGTCGCCCGTGTCGGCGGGGCCGTCGCCGTCGGTCGCGATCCCGGCGCGCTCGGCGGCGTCGGCCAGGGCGTCCGACCAGCGTCCGATGGCGAGCCGGGAGGACTCCAGGCGGTGTTCGGACTCGGTGGCCTCGCGGGTCAGCAGCCGGATGTTGTCGCCGGCGCGGCCGAGCCGGACGCGCTCCTTGTCGATCTCGGCCTCGGTCGTGGCGATCTGCGCCCGCATGCGGTCCAGGTCGCCCTGCTTGCGGTAGGCGTCGTGGCTCTTGAGCGCGCCCAGGCGAGCGCCGAGCGAACGGCGTTGTTCCTCGGCGGCGTCGCGGGCCCCGGCCGCGGCGTCGCGGGCGCGGCTCGCGCGCGCGACCTCGGCCAGCGCCTCGGCGATCGTGCGGGCATGCCCGGTGGCGCTCTCGAAGCCGGCCTGGACACGGTCGAGCTTGGCCTTCGCGTGTACTTGGAGATAGGTCGTGTAGTCGGCCATGAACGCGGTGACGGCGGTGTCGGCCGCGGTCAGGTCGTCGAACAGCCGCTGTACGGCGGCGAGGTTCTCGAAGTCGCGCGCCGCCTGGTCGACGAGCTCCTCGTCGACGGGGCTCAGGCCCGCGGTGAGGGTGTCGGAGACCTTGCCCGGGTCCAGGTCCTTGGCGAGCAGGGGCCGGCGGAGCGCCAGAAGCAGGTCGAGGAGCTGGGTGTAGCGCTCGCGGCCCAGCCCGAACAGCCGCGCGTCGACCGCGTCGCGGTATTCGGTGGCCGTCTTGTACGCCGCGCCGGGTTCGAGGACCTCACGCAGCTGCCGGTCCGTGAGCGGTCGTGAGTCCGGGCCGAGCAGCCCGAAGTCGACGCCGAGCCGCCTGCCGGTGACGAAGAACGAGGAGCGTACGCCGTCGCGGTTGCGGTGCGCGCGCAGCCCGATGACCAGGGTCACCGTCTCCGTCGGTGCTCGATGCGCGCGCTCGCCTCCTCCTCGCTCCGCGGGCGCTCCTGCCGGCCGCTCGCCCGCGTCCGCTCGTGTCGGCTGCTCGCTCCCGCTCCTCACGCTCGCTCGTGTTAGCTGCTCACTCCCGCTCCTCACGCTCGCTCGTGTTAGCTGCTCACTCCCGCTCCTCACTCGCTCCGCGGACGGCTCGTCCCTCACCACCCACTCCGCTCGCTCGCTCGCGCTCGCTCGTGCGAACTCCATCCAGACGTAGCCGTACTCGGCCTCCTGGCCGCGGTAGAGAAGGTTGGACTTCATCGTGCGGTTGTCGCCGCTGAACGGGTCGAGGCGCCGGGCGTCGGCGACCCCGTCGAACACGAACGGGAACAGCACCTCCAGCGCCTTGGTCTTGCCCGACCCGTTGTGACCGCGCAGCACCAGCCGTCCGTCGGCGAAGACGAACTCCTCGTCCGCGTAGTCCCAGACGTTGATCACGCCCGCGCGCGAGGGCTGGAACCTGTCGTCCCGTGCCGTCATGACGTCTCTCCTCCGGAAGGGCCGGACAGGTCGAGGGGCAGCTGGGCCGTGTCGGCCAGGGCCAGCGTGATGTTGCGGTAGCGCACCGCCGCGGGCAGGACCAGGACACCGCCGGGGACCGGTCGCACGAGGCTCAGCTCACCGAGAAAGGTCACCGCGGCGGCCAGCAGCCCGCGGGGGTCCTGCTGCCAGGCGCTCGTGAAGGAGGCGGCCCCGAACTCCTCGAACAGGTCATCGATCATCGCGTCGAGCCGGCTCCACTCGACCAGCGGGGCCGTCGTCGCGTCGCCCGGCGGCGCCGGGTCGGCGGACTCCGGCGGCGTCCAGGCGAGCTCGCGTACGACGCCGGACTCCGGCAGGCCCGAGTCGATCCGTGCCACCAGCTCGGCATGGTCGTCGGCCTCGCTCGGCGTCTCGATCAACGCCGGAGTGTGCCCGGGGTCCTCCAGCAGGTCGGCGATCTTGGCCAGCAGCAGCCCGGCCGTACGGTTGATCGCGCCTCCGCGCCCGGGGAAGGGCCGGTCGGTGAAGGCCCCGCCCGCGTCGGCGAGCATGATGCCCTCCGCGCGGCGTTCGACGACGAGCCCGGTGAAGCGTGCCAGGTCCTCGGCAAGGCCCGGCCTGCGGAGCAGGTCGGCGATGGCGGGGGCGACGTCGGCGTAGTAGACGACGGGCCGCTCGGTCAGGAGCCGCCGCGCGCGCTGGGCGACGGCCTGCGGATGCACCGCCCCGTCCACGCGCGACAGCGGGTCGTCCAGGAGCCCGGCCGCGCTGGCGAGGTGCTGTACGGGCCGTGCGGGCTTGAAGAGCACGGTGCAGATGTCGTGGTCGATGTCGTAGAGCGCGTCGCCGTGCTCGCTGTCGCGCGCCCACGCCTCCAGCGAGCCGTCGGACAGCCGGAGGGCGCCGCGGTCCACCAGCCAGCCGAGCACGTCGACGACGGCCGCCTTGTGCGCGCTCACCGTCGGGTCGAAGCCGAGCCCGTCGATGGCGTTGGCGGACGGGGTGAAGACGCGTACGAGGTCGGCCAGGCTGATCTCCACGCGGGACCGCTGGAAGGAGGCGAGCACGAGGCAGAGGTAGGCCATCCGCCGCTGGTCGAACGGCCGTCCCTTGCGGGCGAACATCAGGCCCTGCGTCGGGTCGAGGCGGTCGATGCGGCGGACCAGGCGCACCTGGCGCGTGTCGGCGATCAGGGTGTAGCCGAGCAGCTCGCGGAAGTCCCTGGCCATCTCGTCGGCCCACCGCAGCACCTGCTCCAGCGCGCCGGGCCTGGGGCGGGTGGCGGTGATCAGGTCGCAGGTCAGGACGCGGCGTACCGCCTGCTGGTATGCGCCGAGGTCGGTGGCCTGGACTCCGGCGGCGGCGCGGGGGCGCCGCATCAGGAGACCCCTCGGCCGCTGCGGGCGGGCACGAGCTCGAGGGTGAAGCCGGGCAGGTGCAGCAGCCCGCGCGCGGTGGCGACCGTGCTCCCCGCCTCCGACGGCGACAGCCGCATCATCACGGTGTCGCTCGCTCCGGACGCGGCACCGAGCCGGCCGGCGACGACCGTGCGGGCTTCGAGGGCGCGGGTGAGGAGCTTGAGCAGGACCCGCGTCTCGTCCTCGTCCAGGACGCGGTCGTACGCTCCGGAGCCGAGCAGCCGCCCGGCCGCGTCGCGCTCGGCCGCGCGCTCGGCGGCCTGCCGCCTGCGCAGCTCGACCCGGGCGCCGGCGTTGGTGCGCACCGGCTGCGGCACGCCGGTCGTGGGCGCCTTGCCGGTGCGGAACAGGCTGATCGACAGCTCCACGCCCGGCGCGTCCCACCAGGTCGCGCGCTCGGAGATCTGCTCGGCGTCGTCGTGCGCGCCGCCGAGGTGGCGGGCCGACCGCAGGTTGAACGCCCCGGACATCAGCGCGTGCGCGGCGGCGTTGTCGGGGGCGCCCCACACCCATTCGGCCAGATGCCGCAGCTGCGTGGCGCGGTTGACACCGCCCCGCTGTGCCTCGGTGATCTGGCGCAGCAGCGCGATCACGCCCGAGACCGCCGTGCGCGTCGCGGCGCGCAGCTCACCGGCGCGCGAGTCGCCGGCGCCGTCGGCGGCGAACCACTCGCGCAGGGCGGTCCAGCGCCGCTCCCATTCGTCGAGACGCTCCCCGTAGGTCATGAACGGGCGCTCGTCCGCCTCGGCGGCACGGGCGAGAAGGGTGCCCAGGCCGGTGTCCTCCACCTCGTGCACCGCACGGCCGAGCCGGCCGAGGTATCGGTCGAGCTCGGCCATGAAGTCGGTCATGTGCGTGAGCAGCGCGTTTTTGTAGCGGAGGAACAGGTCCGGGGAGGTGTCGGTGGAGCGGACGATCTCACCGAGGGTCACATGGAACTGGGCCGAGCGCCGCCCCATGTCCTCCATCACCGAATCCAGCCGGGAGAGACGCCGGTAGACCTGCTCGGTCTCACCCGCCCGGTTGGCCGCCGCGAGCGCCTTGAGGTCCTCCAGGATGTCGGAGAAGACCAGGCGCGAGAGGTTGGCGTCCTGGATGCGCGCCTCGAGAAGGTCCTCGACCGCCGTGTAGGCCCAGTAGCCCAGCTCGCTGAACTGGTAGACCGACTGGCGGTTGCGGTAGCGGACCAGGTTGCCGGCGCGCGACGCGTCGTCGAAGCGGTGCACCACGCGGTCCTCGTGGAGCGCGTCGAGCCGGCTGCGGAGGTTGCCGTCGAGCGTGGGCACGTCCTCGTACAGCTCGGACAGCTCGCTGAGCGCCGCCGCGACCTCGTCGCTGTCGACCTGGACGTGGTGCACGGCACGTAGCCGGTCCATGGCCCGCAGCACCCACAGGTACGCGACGTGGTCGTCACGGCGCGTGAAGTTGAAGAGCCGGAACCTGTCGCTCACCGCGAGTGAGTCCAGATCCAGCGCTCTGCGCCCGTTCACACATCTCCCCCGTCAATCCACCCCGACCAGGGAAGCGTAGGCAACACCACCGACAACTCGCGCCTCAATCGGCGTTCCCCGAAACCCGTATTGCACCGATAACTGTTGTTTCGTGGTTTGAACAAGCCTAGTTTGATCCAAGATCTACGACGCGGGAGGCGAGCCGGTGGGCGACCAGGACGGCGGTCTCGCGGCCGACGGTCGCGGCTCCGGCGGCCTGGAGCGCTATCTGGAGCGGCTCACCGAGGAGCTCGGCAAGGCGCGCGGTGCGGGTCATCCGGCCGGCCAGGCGCGGCACCTCGCCCAGGTGCAACGGCTGTCCGGGTGGGCACTCCGCCAGGCCGTCGCCACGTGTCACGAGGACCAGGGCATGACCTGGCCGGACACCGCCTCCGCCGTACAGATCCCGTCAACGGTCCTCTCCCGGCAGTACGAGGCGGGCGGCCGCATCGTCGTCGACGACGATCCGCCGTCCACCGCGAGCCCGGACGCCCCGGCGCTAGGCGGCAGAGTCCCCCACGTCGAACTGTTCATCCTGGGCGAGCTCGCGGTCCGCGTCGACGGCCGGGACCTGTCCGTTCCCGGAGGAGCGCGCATGCGCGCGCTGCTGGGCGCGCTCGCACTCGCCCCGGGCGATGTCGTGGGCGAGACGCGGCTGCTCGAGCTGGCCTGGGGCGAGGGCAAGGGCAGCCGCCGTGCCCTGCAGTGCACGGTGCACCGGCTGCGTACGTGGCTTCGTGACGTCGCGGGCGCGGCATGCGGCCTGGAGTTCACCGGGTCGGGATACCGGCTGGCGATGCCCGACGACGCCGTCGACATCGCCCGGTTCCGCGACCGCGTGAAGGCGAGCGCCACGACCTGCGACCCGGAGCGACGGCTGGCCCTGCTGTCCGCGGCTCTCGGCGAATGGCGCGGGCCGGTGCTCGGCGGCCGTCCCGAATGGCTGACCGCCGACCCCATCGTGCGGGCGGTGGAACAGGCCCGAGTCGACGCCGCCGGGGCGCTGGCCGAGCTCGCGTCACAGCTGGGCCGCCCGGCCGAGTTCGTCCCGGCCGTGGGCGCGGTGGCCGCCGCCGCCCCGTACGACGAGCCTCTGCACGCACGGCTCGTACGGCTGCTGTCGAGGTCCGGCCGGCACGCCGAGGCCCTGCTCCATGTCGAGCAGGTACGGCAACGGCTCGCCGACGACCTCGGGATCGGCCCGTCCGGCGAGGTCAGGAACGCCCACGTGGCGGCGCTGCGGGGCGACGACCGGTTCTGCTCCGTCCCGAGGCAGCTGCCGTCGGACATCCCGGACTTCACCGGCCGCAGGGAGGAGTTCGCGGCGATCGGCGGCCCGCTCCTGTCGGGCGGCAATCCGTACGGCCCCTGCGTCTTCGTGATCAACGGACCGGCGGGGATCGGCAAGAGCGCGTTCGCCGTGCACACCGCGCACCGCGTCGCTCCCCTCTTCGACGACGGGCAGTTACACGCGAACCTGCGCGGACCCGGTTGCCGGCCGGCCGACCCGGCGGACGTCCTCGGCCGTTTCCTGCGTGCCCTCGGCGTCCACGACCAGGCGATCCCGGCCTCGTTCGAGGACCGCGCGGCCCTCTACCGGTCGCGTACGGCGGGCCGCCGGATCCTCGTCGTGCTCGACGACGCCCGCGACGAGAGCCAGGTCCGGCCGCTGGTGCCCGGGACCACCGGCTGCGCGGTGCTGGTCACCACCCGGCGCGATCTCCCCGGGCTGGCCGGAGCGCGCGTGCTGGCGCTCGGCGCGCTCGCCCAGGACGACGCGGTCCGGTTGCTCGGCGCGGTGTCGGGCCGTGAGGACATGGCCGTTGACCCCGAGGCACCGGAGATCACGCGCCTGTGCGGCGGCCTGCCGCTGGCCGTGCGTGTCGCCGGGGTGTGCCTCGCGACCAGGCCACGGCTGACCGCCGGCAGACTCGCCACCCGCCTGCGTGACGAGGACCGCCGGCTGGACGTCCTCGGCCTCCACGGGCTCGCCGTCCGGCCGAGCCTGGACTCGGGCTACCGGGACCTCGCGCCCGGCGAGCGGCGAACGGTCCGGTTACTCGGTCTGCTGGCCGTCCCCGACCTCGCGGCCTGGGCGGCCGGCTCCCTGCTGGGCGTCTCGCCGGACGCCGCGACGACGCTCCTGGAGGCGCTCGTCGACGCGAAGGTGGCGAACCTGCTCGGTGAGGACGTGGCCGGGCAGCCGCGTTACGGCCTGCCGGTGCTCACGCGGCTGCACGCGCGGGAACGCGCGTACGCCGAGGACGCGAGCCCGGCCCGCGAAGCGGCGTTGCGACGGGCCTTCGGGGCCTGGCTGTGCGGGGTGAGGCGATCCGCGGACCCGGAGGACGTCGCGCCGCCCGTACGGGACGGGGCCGGCCACGCGACGCTGCGGCCGGCCTGGTTCGAGGCCGAGGCGGACGCCGTACGAGCCGTCGTCGACCAGGCGTGGGCTCTCGGGGCGGCGTTCGACGACCTCACGGTCGCGCTGGCCCGCTCGGCAGCCGGCTGTTACGCGCGACTGGGCCGGGAGGACGACGTCCGGCACCTGCGCCGGGTAGGGCGCGCCGCGGCGCGCAGGGCGGCTTCCTGAACATCACCGCCGACGGCACGCCGCCACCGCGCGCCGGGGCGCTGAGCTCACAGTCCGCCACCGCCGGTCGCGTCGATCACTCTGCCGGTGACCCACCGGGCATCGTCGGAGGCGAGGAAGGCGACGATGTCGGCGATGTCCGCGGGTTGTCCGACGCGGCCGAGGGCGGCCAGGGAGGCGGCGTGGGCCTGGGCGCCGGGGTTTCCGCGCAGCCATCCGGCGTTGACGTCGGTGTCGACGATTCCGGGAGCCACCGAGTTGGCGGTGATGCCGCGCGGCCCCAGGAGCTTGGCCAGGTTGAGGGTGAAGGTGTCCAGGGCACCCTTGGTGGCGCCGTAGGCGATGGCCTCGGGCATGGCCAGGCGAGCCGCGCCGCTGGAGATGTTGATGATCCGTCCGCCGTCGCGCAGCCGCTTCAGCCCTTCCTTGACGATGAAGAACGGTGCACGGACGTTCACGGCGAAGACCTCGTCGAACCCCTCCTCGGTGAGCGTGGTCAGGTCGGCGCTGCGGCCGATCCCGGCGTTGTTGACGATGATGTCGACGCCGTCGCCGGGGGCGTGGGTGCCGACCAGGGCGTCGAAGGCGGCCCACAACGCGGCCGCGTCGCCGTGGCCGCCCAGTTCGGCCCGGATCGCGAAGGCCCGGCCGCCGTTCTCGCCGATCCGCTCGACGACCTCGGTGGCCGCTGTCCGGTCGCGGGCGTAGGCGACGGCCACGACGGCGCCGTCACGGCCCAGCCGCTGGGCGATGGCCCGGCCGATTCCCCTGCTGCCGCCGGTGACCAATGCGACCCTGCCGTCCAACGCGTGCGCACCCATGGGTGGCCCTCTTTCTTTGTTGAGTGATGACTCAACAAAGAGGCTAACACGCTTTGTTGAGTGAGCGCTCTACAATGGGGGGATGAGTACAGCAGGCGGGACACGGGGACGCCCCCGGACCTTCGACCGCGACGCGGCGCTGGCGGCGGCCACCCAGCTGTTCTGGGAGCGCGGCTACCAGGCCACCTCGGTCAGTGAACTCACCCAGGCGATGGGCATCAGGCCGGCCAGCCTGTACGCCGCCTTCGGCGACAAACAGTCGCTGTTCAAGGAGGTGGTGGCCGCCTACGGGCACTCACCCGCCGGCGCCTTCGTGGGTGCGGCCCTCGGGGAGGAACCAACCGCCTACGCGGCGTTCGCCCGCATCCTGCGCGAAGCCGCGGAGATCTACCCCGACCCCTCCCACCCGGCCGGGTGCCTGACCATCTCCGCCGCCACCAACGTCGCCGTCCAGGACGCCGACGTCGAGGCGTTCCTGCGCGACCTGCGCAACGCCAACCTCAGGGTCTTCCAGGACCGTCTCACCGCCGCGCGACAGGCAGGAGAACTACCCGGCGACACCGACCCCCATGCCCTGGCCGGATACTTCGCCGCCGTCATCCAAGGGATGTCACAACGCGCCCGGGACGGAGCCGGCAGGACCGAACTCATCCAGGTCGCCGAGCTGGCCCTGACGGCTTGGCCCACACACCGGCCGTCCCCGCGGAACCGACCCGCCTCTCGACCGGACTGACCACCCTGAACAACGAGCCCTCCACGGTTCCCGGCAGCCGTTGAGAGCGAACTGAGAGCGAACCGCGAGCGAGGGTCGGTGACAATGCAGCCGTGATCGCAGCGCCGGGCGCCGAGGCCCGCTCGAACGTCATCGCCGCCGCCCCGCCTTTCCTCCGCTTCGATCCGCCCGAGCTCCACGAGGGCTCACTCATCGTCCGGGCGGTCCCCGCCGATCTGCGCGAACGCCGGCGGCTGGCTCGCGACTCCCCCCTGGCGTACCTGTACGAGCAGGTACCCGATGGCGAACCCGAGCAGGACCTCACCTTCACGGCCGGGCACTACGACGAGGCCAACCTGGTGTGGTCATTCTCCGGAGAGGTGACCGGAATCTTCGGTCTCACCCAGTCGACGTCGCCGGAACAGCCGGCGAGGAACGAGGAGGATCCCTCATGTCCGACACACTCACCCGGGAACCGCTGAACACGTCGCTCTCATTCCTGGCCGGCCACCACGTCGAACTCGCACCGCCGGCCGACCCCCGCGAGCAGCCGCTCGCCTACCTGTACGCCGAGTGGGACGGCCAGGTGTCCGAGCCCATGGGCGGCCACTACGACCAGGACACGCAGACCTGGACGTTCCCGCCCGGCACCACCACCGCCGGCATCTCCACGAACACCTCGACCAGTTGCTATGCGGGCAGTGACACCTGCAGAGACGACGTGTGCGCCTGATCGATGACCTCGTCGCCGACGCCCTGCGTCCTCATCCTGACCCAGGAATTCGATCCGACCGTCGACCCCGTCATCCGGACTCTCTCGGAGCGGGGCGCCGAGGTCGTACGCGTCGACCTGAGCTACTTTCCGCGACGGTTGAGCTTCACGACCTCCGACTTCGACGACAGGCGGCGGTTGTTGCGCGACCGCGACCGTGAGGTCGATCTCGATCGGCTCGCGGGCGTTTGGTACCGCCGCCCGACCGGGTTCGACTTCGGCCCCGAGATGGGCGAACCAGAGAGGATCTACGCACGCAAAGAGGCGATGCAGGGCATCGGCGGCATCCTGCGCGCGACCAACTGCCTGTGGGTCAACCGGCCGGACATCGACGCGATCGGGGAGCTGAAGCCGTACCAGCTGGAGCTGGCGAAGCGGCTCGGGTTCCGCGTGCCGAGGACGTTGCTGACCAACGATCCGCAGGAGGTCAGTGCGCTGCTCGACAGTGCCGACCGGCCCATCGTCTACAAGTCGTTCACCGGCGGAGTGATCCACTATCCGGGCGCGTTCCCCGGTGGGTTGCTGACGACGGTGGTCGGGGACGAGATCCGCGAGCACCTCGACCGCGTCGGCCACACGATGTGCATGTTCCAGGAGTACGTCGACAAGGCCTACGAGGTGCGGCTCACCGTGATCGGGAACACCTACTTCCCGGTGACGATCAAATCCCAGGACATGGACACGACGAAGGTGGACTGGCGCGGTCAGGCGGGCGAGCAGGCCTCCCTGCCCTACGGCGACTACCAGCCACTGCCCGACGAGATCATCAAGAAGACCCAGGCGTTGTTCGCCGAGCTCGGCGCGGTCTACGGCGCGGTGGACTTCATCGTCACGCCGGACGGGGAGTACATCTTCCTGGAGGTCAACCCGGCGGGTCAGTTCATGTGGATGCACTTCGACCTCGGCCTGGAGATGGGCGAGTGCATGGCTGAGCTCCTCATGCGGGGCGGCCCGTTCGAGCGAGGCGAGGTGACCCAGGTCGGGTACTGACGGTCCGGACGAGGAGTGCGCGTGTCCGATGTGACGTCCTCACTTACGGTGGGCTGTCAGGCGGTCATCGTGGTGGCGTTCGGCACCTCGACGGCCGCCAAGGTCACCGGCCGGGCCGCGTACGCGGACTTCCAGCACTGGCTGTCGGCCAGTGCTGGAGTCCCCTCGCGTCTGGCGCCTGCGGTCGCGGTCGTGGCCGTGGCCGCCGAGGCCGCGACGGCGGTGGCCATGGTGGTCCCCCCGCTCGTCCCGGCCGGGTTCATGGTGGCGACGGTGCTGCTCATCGTCCTCACCGCGAGCGTCCAGTCGATGATCCGCCGGCGGGTCAGGGTGCCGTGCCGCTGCTTCGGCGCCGGCCGCCACCCGCCCGGTACGGCACACCTCGCCCGCAACCTGACCCTGCTCGTGGCCGCGGCCGGCGGCCTCGTCATGACCACCACCTCGGCCGGACCCGCGCCGTTCGGCTCCGCGTGGGTCCTCGCGGCCACCGCGGGCGTCGCGGGCGCCCTGCTGCTGATCAACCTGGAAGAGATCATCACGCTGGCCCGGCCCGTGAGCACGGGCCCGCGGCCACGGGCCCGTGAGGAGACCCCATGACGGCGGTCGTCGGTGTCCTGTGCCTGATCAACATCGCCCTGATGCTCGGCGTCATCCGCCGCCTGAACGACCATTCCCGGATGCTGGCGGAGAAGGCCCCTGGCCGGGCCGAGCCCGCGCCGCTCGGCGTGCCGCCGGGCGAGCGGGTGGGCGACTTCACGGTGACGGCCGTGGACGGCGAACCGGTGTCGAGGGCGGACCTGAACGGATCCACGCTGATCGGGTTCCTGGCGCCCGGATGCCCGTCCTGCGAGGCCGGCCTCCCGGACTTCATCAGCCGTGCCGAGGCCGCCGCGGGCGGCCGTCACCAGGTCCTGGCCATCGTCCTCGGCTCGTCGCCGGGGGCCGGTGAGCTGTGCGACCAGCTCAGACCGGTGGCCCGGGTCCTGACCGAGACGGAGGAGGGCGGTCCCCTCGTCACGGCCTTCGGTGTCGGCGCCCTGCCGGCGTTCGCGCTGCTGTCCGGCGACACGATGGTGGCGAGCTACGCGACCGCCGAGCGCATTCCGGATACCGCGCCGGTATGACCGGTCCGGACGACGACACGACCCACTCCGCCCTGGCCTCGGTCGGCGCCTCGCTGGCGATGGCCTGGGCGTCCGGCCCCGGACGGTTGCTGCTCCGGGTCGCCCTCGCCGTCGTGGCCAGTGTCGTGCCGGTGACGGCGGCGTGGCTGACCAAGACCGTGCTCGACCGCCTGACCGCCACGGCCGGCCGGCCCGTGCTGCTCCCGGTGCTCCTGCTGGCCCTGACCGGTGTGGCCGCCGCCGTCCTGCCCCAGGCCGTGCAGTTCGCGGAGGCGGAGATGAAACGCGCGATCGACCTGACCGCACGTGAACGCCTCTACGCCGCGATCGGCAGGATCCCGGGCCTGCGCCGCTTCGAGGACCCGAGGTTCCACGACCGTCTCTCGCTGGCCGCCGACACCGGGCCGTCCGGCCCGTCGGAGGTCATCAGCGGCGGGCTCGGCGGCGCCCAGGGCGCGCTCATGCTCGCCGGGTTCGTCGGCACGCTGGCCGTTCTCAGCCCGTGGATGCTCCTGCCCGTGACGTTGGCCGCGGCCGTCGCACTGCGCGGGGAGATCCGGCTGAGCCGCTACCGGGCCCGCACGATCTGGCGGCTCGGTACCTCCACCCGCCGCGAGTTCTTCTACGCGCAGCTGCTGACCAGCATGAGCGCGGCCAAGGAGGTGCGCCTGTACGGGCTGGGCGGGCTCTTCGGCACGCGCATGCTCACCGAACTGGCGCACATCAACGCCCAGCGCAGCCGGATGGGCCGCCGTGAGCTCGCCGTTCAGGGCACGTACGCGTTCCTCGGCGCGCTCGTCGCGGGCGCCGGGCTGGTGTGGGCGGTGAACGCGGCGCGGGCCGGCCGGCTCACCGTCGGGGACGTCTCGGTCTTCATCGCGGCGGTCGCCGGGGTGCAGACCGGCCTGACCATCGTGATCAGCAGCACCGGGCGGATGCACGAGGCGATGATCCTGTTCGGGCACTACCGGCACGTCGTCGGCGCCGGCCCGGACCTGCCCGGCCCGCCGGACGGCGGAGCCGGCCGGCCGGTGCGCCCGCTGCGGACCGGCATCGAACTGCGCGACGTCTGGTTCCGCTACGGCGACGACCTCCCGTGGATCCTGCGCGGTGTCACGATGACCATTCCGGCCGGCCACGCGACCGCGCTGGTCGGACCGAACGGCGCCGGCAAGAGCACCCTGGTGAAGCTGCTCTGCCGCTTCTACGACCCCACCCGCGGCGCCGTGCTGTGGGACGGCGTCGACATCCGGGAGCTGCCCGTCGACGTCCTGCGCCGCCGCATCGGCACCGTCTTCCAGGACTACATGGCCTACGACCTCAGCGCCGCCGACAACATCGGCGTGGGGAACCTGGACGCGATGGCCGACCGTGAGCGCATCGTGGCCGCCGCCCGCCGCGCCGGGTGCGACCCGGCCCTGGAGGCGCTGCCGCGCGGTTACGACACGATGTTGTCGCGGGCCTTCGAGTCCACGGAGTACGACGATCCCGGCAGCGGAGTGATCCTGTCCGGTGGCCAGTGGCAGCGGGTCGCCATCGCCCGCGCCCTGCTGCGGGACGACACCGACCTGCTCATCCTCGACGAGCCGAGCGCCGGTCTCGACGCCGAGGCCGAATCCGAGGTGCACCGACGGCTCCGCGAGCACCGCGCCGGCCGTACGAGCCTGCTGATCTCGCATCGGCTCAGCACGGTACGGGACGCCGAGGCGATCGTGGTGCTGTCCGGCGGCGTCGTGGCCGAACAGGGCGGCCACGACGACCTCCTTGCCGCAGGCGGCATCTACGCCGGGCTCTTCGAGCTCCAGGCGTCCGGTTACCGTGACGACGTGCGGTCGTGACTCTCAGCCGAACAGCGGGAGGCGATCGGCCAGCGGTCCCAGGGCGATCCGGTCCTGCTCGGACACGCCGGCGCGGCCGGTTCCGGTGCGGGCGTAGGTCACGTCGTCCCAGGACAGCGGCAACGGCTCACCGAGCAGCCCGTCGAGCGTCTCCCTGACCACCCGCAGCGGCCCGGCCGACGGCAGGGGCCGGTCCAGCGCGACGACGAGGTCGAGATGGTGGACCGCCGCCTCGACCACCAGGGTCCGTACGAGGTCGCCGGCGCGCAGCACACGGCCCTGGGTACGTACCGGAAGCTCGGGATCGGTGTGCACCGCGGCGTACACGACCGCCTCGGCGGTCTCGGCGTAGCTGTCCAGGATCGGGCGCAGACCCGGATAGACGCTCGCGCTGATCCGTACCATCCGCAGGCTCGCCCGCGCGGCGTCCGTACCCGGCCGCCAGCGCCTCCAGTAGGACACGGCGTCGGTGTCGGGCGCCGTACCGGCCGGGCTGGCGAGCGCCACCAGCGCCCGTTGCGCGTCGCCGCGCAGGTGGAAGAGCAGGTCACGCACCGTCCAGCCCGCGCATCCGGTCGGCAGCCACTCCTCCTCGGCGCCGATGTTGCGCAGGGCGGCCACGACGTCGCGGTAGGAGGTACTGAGCGCTTCCTGGTCTGTCATGGGCCCACACTCTCCTGATCACCGCCCGGTCGCAATGTGGCGCCGCAGGTCGCAGTATGGGCGGAGAAGGCGCAGCGATCGAGGAGGCAGGCTCATGGCCGGTACACCCCGCAGTCAGGACTGGTATTCGGGCACCGATCGGAACGCCTTCATCCACCGGGCCTGGATGCGGCGCGGTCTCCCCTCGGACGCCTTCGACGGGCGGCCCCACATCGCGATCGCCAACACCGCCTCGGACCTGTCGCCCTGCAACAGCCACCTCGGCGAGGTCGCCGCGAGCGTCAAGGCCGGCGTCTGGGCGGCCGGCGGCATCCCGCTGGAGCTGCCGGTGCCCTCGCTGGGCGAGACGCAGCTGCGCCCGACGGCGATGCTGTTCCGCAACCTGGCGGCGATGGCGGCCGAGGAGATGATCCGCGCCAACCCGGTGGACGGCGTGGTGCTGCTCGGCGGCTGCGACAAGACGATCCCCGCGCTGCTGATGGCCGCCGCCTCGGTCGACCTGCCGGCGCTCGTCGTGCCGGGCGGCCCGATGCTGACCGGTCACTTCCGCGGCACGCCGCTGGGGTGCGGCACCGACGTGTGGCGGCTCAGCGAGGAGGTGCGCGCGGGCACGCTGTCGCAGGACCGGTTCCTGGAGGCCGAGTCCTCGATGATCCGCAGCCGCGGCCACTGCAACACGATGGGCACCGCCTCGACGATGGCCTGCGTCGCCGAGGCGCTGGGCATGACGCTGCCCGGCGTGGCCGGCATCCCGGCGCCGGACAGCCGCCTGCTCGAACGCGCCCACGAGGCCGGAACCGCGATCATGGAGATGGTCGCGGAGGACCGGCGTCCGAGCACGGTCCTGTCGCGCGGCTCGTTCCTGAACGCGATCGTGGCGCTGGCCGCGATCGGCGGCTCCACCAACGCGGTCGTCCACCTGCTGGCGATCGCCGGGCGCGCGGGCATCCCGCTGACCCTGGACGACTTCGACCACGCCGGCGCGAAGGTGCCGCTGCTCGTCGACCTGCAACCGGCCGGGGCGCACCTGATGGAGGACTTCCACCGGGCCGGCGGCCTGCGTGCGGTGCTGGCCGAGGTGGCCGACCTGCTCGACGGCTCGGCCCTGATGGTGACCGGGCGGCCCATCGGCGAGGGCCTGGCCGAGGCCGAGATCCACGACGAGACCGTCATCCGCCGCCGTACCTCGCCCCTGCAGGAGGAGGCGGGCATCGCCGTCCTGCGCGGCAACCTCTGCCCCGACGGCGCGGTCGTCAAGCCCGCCGCCGCGTCACCGTCGCTGTTGCGCCACCGCGGCCGCGCCGTGGTCTTCGACAGCATCGAGGACATGCGAGCGGCCCTGGACGACCCGGACCTGGACGTCGACGAGGACAGCGTGCTGGTGCTCCGCGGCTGCGGGCCGAAGGGATACCCGGGGATGCCGGAGGTGGGCAACATGCCGCTGCCGGCGAAGCTGCTCGCCAGGGGCGTCCGCGACATGGTGCGGATCAGCGACGCCCGCATGAGCGGCACCGCGTACGGCACGGTCGTCCTGCACACGGCCCCGGAGTCGGCCGCCGGCGGCCCGCTCGGGAAGGTACGGACCGGGGACATGATCGTCCTGGACGTGGCGGCGCGGCGCCTGGACGTCGACCTGCCCGAGGGCGAGCTGGAGGCACGCGAGCCCGCGTCCGGCGCCGCCCACGCCGCTCCGGTCCGTGGCTGGGAACGCCTCTACATCGACCACGTGCTGCAGGCCGACAAGGGTGCCGACCTGGACTTCCTGACGGGCTCCAGCGGGAGCGAGGTACGGCGCGAGTCGCACTGAGCCGCCGGCTGGTACGTTCTGCGGGTGACGACTCGCTCCGCATCATGGTGGCGCCGCCCTTAGGCGGACTGTCGTTTCACGCTTCCAGACCGCCGCTCCCGTAGCCGGTCTGGGCTGGTCGTGCCGGGCCGTGAGCCCGGGAGCCGACCAGAGGACGACTCATGAGCGACAATCCCCTCGACGAGATCCGTGCCGAGATCGACCGCCTCGACCGGCGGCTCGTGACCCTGCTCGCCGAACGCGAGGGCCTCGTGCGCAGGGCCGGGCGGCTGAAGGCCGACACCGATGCCGTACGGGCTCCCGGCCGCGTGGAGCAGGTCGTGGCCAAGGCGCGCGCCCTGGCCACGGAGGCCGGTGCCTCACCGGACGTGACCGAGCGTACGTACCGGGCGATGATCGCCGCCTTCATCGACCTGGAGCTGACCACCTTCCGCGAGCCGCCCGGCGTGTAACGTCCCGCTCCCTCATTCCCGCTGGTCGAGATCGAGTTCGAGCGGCGGGAACCGCGCGAGATACGCGTGGGCCAGCATGGTCAGTTCTTCCGGTGTCGCGTCCGGCAGGCGGTCGAAGTCGGCGGGGTGAACGTCGAGGGTGAAACTCCCCCCGGAGCCGTCGTCGAGAGCGGCGATCACGATGCACCGAAGCAGCGTGGTCCCTTCCGGGCCGAAGACGACCATCCACAGGGATCGGACGCGGTCTTTGTGCGCGCCCCACCATGCCGGGCGGCCGACGGCGCTCCACTCCTTTTCGCGTGCCACCGTCATAAGGCGTTCGAGGGCGGGAGGAGACATCGTCTTGATGTCTCCTCGTCCCGCTGTCGTGTAGAGATCGACGGTCGGCCAGCTTCTGCCGTGACGATCGCCCTTGGTGAATCGCATTCAAAGATCCTAGAAGTTGTTGATGAAGATGGGCGTCTCCAGTGAGATGCCTGAATTCAAATCATCTACGCGGTTGAGGAGTTCCCTGCGCCTGTGGTTGCCTTGCAATATCATGCCCGGATAGAGGGGATGAACAGCCATGTACTGACCGTCCATGGGCTGGAAGACCGACTGCAACAGTTCGGCGTCCGATCGGCTACTCGCGCTCGCCGCTCTCGCTTTCCAAGAAGGGTTCCCCTCCTTGAGCTTCAGCAGGTCACGGATGGTCGCGTTGGACTGGGGGGCCTTTCCACCGAGCCTGTTGAACATCTCGCGGTTGTCATGCACGGCCAGCTTGATGGCTTTGAGCCGGGATGGCTCGTTCAGGTGACGGAGCACAAAGGCCATTCTGCTGACGAACAGAGCATATGGCGCCAGGCCGAGCGGGTCGGCCCAGTTCATCGGGTCATGGACGTAGGCGTGAGGGTCAGGCTGTGGCGACAGGCCGAGCGGGTCCGGGCTCTGGTATCGCGCGGTGTAAGGGTCGTAGAAGCGCTGGAAGTTGTAGTGAAGCCCGGTTTCGGCGTCGTGGTACTGGCCGGGGAACCTCAGCGGGCAGGCCGCCGATCCTCGCGGCGCCCCGATCCCCCATGCGCTGGAGACGCTCTGCCAGACCAGGTCGCCGGTTGAGTCGACCATCTCGGAGGGAGATCCGGTCAGGTCGGTGACGATGCCGTAGAACCTCTCGTCGATCGCGTCCTGGGGGCTCTCGCCGCTCAGGACGCGTTCGGTCTGGGCGATCGGCCGGAAGCCGCCGGGCTCGTAGTCCCACGCGGTCGTGCGCGTCACGGCGCCGGCGTCCTCCATGACGGAATGCGTCTGCTCTGCCAGTACGACGTCATCCCAGGTGAAGTCGGTCTGTTCGGCGACGGAGTGACCGTCCGGCCGTAGCCGTTGTTTGGCGACGCGGCGTCCCAGAGCGTCGTACAGATAGCGCCACCGCTGTCCGCCGGGGGTGGTGACGGCGACGAGGCGATCGTCGTCATTCCAGGCGTATCGCCAGGTCCTGGGCTTGGACGAGAGACGTCTCTGCTGCCGGACTACGACACGGCCTCGGCCGTCGTACTCGTAGCGGACATCGCCCGCCGAGCGGACCAGGGTCCCCGTGTAGTCGCGCCCGCCGGCGGCGCCGGCGTCCCAGGACCCGCCGGTCGCGGTCTCCGGCCAGGTGGCGTGGACCGGATTCCCCGCCGGGTCATAGACGTAGCGTTCGTCCCAGCCCGCCGCATGGACTCCGGTCACCCTCCCGGCCGCGTCGAGCTCGACGGTTCGGTCTCCCAGGCTCTGGTCGATGATCCGGGCGACACCGCCGTCGGGCCGGTAGGAGTACGCGCGCCGCTGAAGCGGGCTCCCCGGCTCGGCGGAGTCGGCGCGGTGCGGCGCGTACGCAGGATCGCCGGTGGCCGAGGGGACGCCCCGCAACGTCTGGCGGCTCAGCCGGTCACGCAGGTCCCACTCCTGGTCCAGGGTCGCGGCGTCCCCGACATGACGGCGGACCTGCCGGCCGGCCAGGTCGTGTTCGAACCGAATCGTCTGGCCCGCGGTGTGGAGTACGGCCGGACGCCCTGCGATGTCATAGTCCCAATCGGCCTCGGCGCCGGAGGGGGTTCGGCGCCGTACGCGGCGCCCCAGGGCGTCATAACCGACGGTGAGCCTGCGGCCGTTGCACTCCTCGGCCACCACCCTGCCGAGCTCGTCGTAGTCGAACCGCACGTCGGCGTCCGCGTTCACCGCTCGGACCAGGCGGCCCGTGACGTCGAAGGCGAAGGTCGCGAGGCCGTCACCGGAAACCTGCCTGACGACGTTCCCGAGCAGGTCGTGCGAGTAACGGGTCGTTTGACCGGCGCCGACAGCACGCTCCGCGAGTTGTCCCGCCGCATCGTAGGCATAGCGGATGGCCCGGCCGTTGAAGTCCGTCTCCTGGACCAGGTCACCCGCCGCGTCATAGGTATAGCGCCACACGAGTTCCTGCGGATTGGTGACCGCCGTCAACCGCAGCTCGGCGTCATAGGCGAACTCCAGCCGTGTGCCGTCCGGCGCGATCCGGACGGCGGGCACATCGAAAGCCGCGTATTCCGTCCTGCTGACCAGGCCCATGGTGTCGGTGTATTCGACGAGGTTTCCCTCGGCGTCGTATGACCAGCGTTCGGTGGCCCCATCCGGCAGCACCTGTGAGGCAGGTCTGCCCTCCAGCGTCCAGCCGATGCGAGTGATCCCGCCAAGCGGATCCACGATCTCCGATATACGGCCGAACCGGTCGCGGACGCAGCCGTGGACGCCCTCCAGCGGATCCACGACGGTGACCGGCAGGCCCGCGCCGTCGTTGACGAACCGGGTCACCGCCCCGAGCGGGTCGACGATCGCTGACAGAGCACCCCGCTCGTCGTACTCGTACCGCACGGTGACTCCGGCCGGATCGGTCACCGCGATGACATTGCCGCGGTCGTCATAGGCCTGCCGCCAGACCCGGCCGGCGGCGTCGGCCGTCCGGACCGGCCGGCCGAGCGCGTTGTACGCGGCCGTGATCTGCCGGCCGTCGGGCCTCGTGATGGCGGTGACGTCGCCCGCCTCGTCATAGGAATACCGCGTCTTACGCCCGAGCGGATCGGTGCGGGACAGCAGCCGGTCGTGGCGATCCCACTCCGAGGTCGTCGCACGTCCCAGGGGGTCGACCTGGCGGACCACCTGGCCCATCTCGTTCAGGTGATAGTCCGTCCGGTGCCCGAGCGCGTCGGTCACGACGGTGAGCCCGTCCTCGAAGGCGAGAGCCACGTCCAAGAAGCCATCCGACCCGTGACCGCGGACACCGCGGCCCAGCTCGTCGTACTCGTACCGGTACCAATGGCCGTTGCGGTCGATCCAGGCGGTCAGCCGGTCGTGCGGGTCGTACTCGAATCGCAGCGGCCTGCCCGATGAGTTCAGCACCCCGGCCAGCCGCCCGTTGTCGTCATAGCGGTAACGGACCAGTTCCCGCCCGCCGCCCTCGCCGTCGGAGATCAGCCGCAAAGCCGTCACACGCTGGGTCGCATCGGTCTCGACACCGATTCGATACCCGCCCGAATGCCGGACCTCGACGAGGGTCCCACTGTCGTCATGAAGAAGGTCGATCCGGTTACCGTTGCGGTCGCTGATCGCCGAAAGAGGCAGGACGCCCGGCCCGCCGCCCGCGGAAGCGAAATGCAGCGTGCGGCCGGCCTGTGAGTCCGTGACGGAATGGCCACCGTCCTGGTCGACCGCGAGTGCCCACTGCGGGCCCGCGAACGGCAGGACAGGGGTCTCCGGCAGACGCACCGGCGGATAGGCGAGCACCATTCCGTCCGCCGCGGCGAAACACACGCCCTCCGCGTCGAACTCCAGCCGTTGATCCAGGGTCGACGCCCACGAGGTGCCGAACAGGCGACCGGCACGATAGGACGACACGTGCGTACGCTCCAGCGACAACGGCAGAACGCCGGCCAGCTCCACGTCGACCTGGCGCAGCACCACCTCGCCACTGGCAACATCGATCGGGTCCTTGGTCATGGACCGGGACAGATAACTCGGTGATCTGCGCAGACCGCTGAGACCGGTACGAAGCGCACCCCTGCCGACCAGGTTTCCCACACGAGAGGCGAGGGCGGCCACCCGAACGGCAGGGCTCCGGAACAGACCCTTCGCGGCAGCGAAAATTCCCGACCGCGACACCGCTGCGACGAGCTTCGGAGAACCCAACCTTCAACGCCCCTCTCATATCGTGCGACGCCACCCATCGCCAAAAAGTACAGACGACGCATCAGGGGCCTTTCACCCTGACTATGGACACCGGTTTCCGTGCGGCGGACGTCAGCTTATTGGCCAGCCATATCCCCTATTTCGGTAGGGATGAGATGGCCGGGATCGAGTCGGAAGCGGTGTCCACAACCCGGCGGCGGGGGTTCTGCGGCGCGGGCCGTGCTGATAGTCATGGGAGTGGTGGGCCGGCGGAGTCGACCGGCCCGGGAGGAGATGCGACCTGTGGGAACGACCGTCGCCGCGTACCTCGCCGGCAGTCTGCGTGAGCACGGCGTGCGCCGCGTGTTCGGGGTTCCGTCCGAGAGCTTCACGATGTTCATGGACGCGCTGCTCGACGAGCCCGGCATGGAGTTCGTCGCGGCACGCCAGGAGGGCGGCGCGGCGTTCATGGCCGAGGCGTACGCCGCGGCGAGCGGTGGCATCGGCGCCGTCCTCGGCGGCCGGGCGGTCGGCGCGTCCAACCTCGCGATCGGCGTGCACACCGCGCGGGAGAACTCCACGCCGCTGCTCATCCTCGTCGGCCAGGTGACCTCACGGCACCGCGGCCGCGAGGCGTTCCAGGAGGCCGCGCTCGCCGACTTCCTCCGCCCGCTGGCCAAGCACGCCGTTGAGGAGGCCGACCCGCTGCGGGTGCCCGAGGCGGTGTCACGTGCGCTGGGGCTCGCGGTCACCGGGCGTCCCGGGCCCGTCGTGCTGTCGCTGCCCGAGGACGTGTTCGCCGGTGAGGTCGACGAGACACCGTCCCGGCCCGTGCGTGTCCCCCGCCCGCGCCCGTCGGACTCCGAGGTCGAGGCCTTCCACGACCTGCTCTCCTCCGCCGAGCGCCCGCTGGTCATCGCGGGAGCGGGGGTGCGCCTGAGCGGCGCCGAAGGACGGCTCCTGGAGTTCGCCGAGCGGTGGGGTGTTCCGGTGGTCGCCGCCTGGCGGCGCCACGACGTGTTCCCGAACGACCATCCGCTCTACGTCGGCCACCTGCAGCTCGGCGCGCATCCCGAGATCGTGGCGACCGTGCGCGAGGCCGACGTCCTGCTCGCGCTCGGCACCCGGCTCGGGGAGATCACCTCGCAGCGCTACACCGCGATCGCGCCGTCCCAGCGCATCGCGCAGGTCGACATCGAGCCTGCCATGGTCGGCAAGGCCTACCCGGTGGAGCTCGGCATCGTCGCCGACCTCACCGAGGCGCTCGGCGCCCTGCTCGCTGCCGGGCCCCCGCGCCGCGAGCCGTCGGCATGGGCACGCGAGCGCCGCGCCGCCTGCGAGCGGGCCGCCTTCGTGCCGCCCGGACAGCACGACGACCGGGTCGACAACCGGCAGATCATCAGAATGCTGCGCGAGGCACTGCCCGGCGACGCCGTGATCACCAACGACGCCGGCAACTTCTCGGGCTGGCTGCACGCGTTCTTCCCGTTCCGCGAGCCGCACACGTATGTCGGCGCGGCCTCGGGCGCGATGGGGTACGGCCTGCCCGCGGCGATCGGCGCCAAGCTCGCCCATCCGGACCGGACCGTCGTCTCCCTGTCCGGTGACGGAGGGTTCCTGATGACCGTGCAGGAGCTGGAGACCGCCGTACGCCTCCGGCTGCCGATCATCTCTCTCGTCTTCAACAACAACATGTACGGCACGATCCGCATGCACCAGGAACGCCGATACCCGGCCCGCACCATCGGCACCGATCTCGGCAACCCCGATCTGGTCGCGCTCGCCGGATCGTTCGGCGCCTTCGGCGCGCGGGTCACCGCCGACGCCGAATTCCCGGCGGCGCTGCGCGAGGCGCTGACCCAGGACCGCCCGTCCGTCATCGAGATCCGCACCGATCCGGAACAGATCTCGGTGTGGCGCACCATCACCCAACTCCGCGACGGAAAGTGACGGCCGCGAATCGTCACCGCGGGTAATCGCCGGAGGTATCACATGAGGCTGAAATGGCCCTCCGTGTCCTCAGAAAACCCTAAGCACGGCATTCAGTGATCGATAGTATGATGCCCGGATTGTGCGGGGTCGATCCCATGTACGGCTCGGAGGTTCTCCAGGTGAGCCGACATGGTCGCAGCAGAGTTGGGATCTCAGGGTGCAGCGCAGGATGAATGTCACACGATCGATTCGTTGGGTCGCTCCTGTCGCGGCCGGGATGCTTCTCATGCCCATAGCGGCTTGTTCCTCCGATGGCAGCGCGGCCAGCCAGTCGGCCGCCAAGGCACCCGACGCCGCTGCGACGATCACTCCGGCGAACGGCGTCAAGAAGGTACGCCCGGACAAGGGTGTGCAGGTCGCGGCCGCCAACGGTGTGCTGGACCAGGTGACCGTGCAGGGTGGCGGGCGCAAGGTCGAGGGCACGCTCTCGCCGGACAAGAAGAGCTGGACGAGCAAGTGGACGCTCAAGCCCGGCGCGACCTACACGGTGACGGCGACCGCGAAGAACGCGGGCGGCAAGATCACGACCTCGACGAGCAAGTTCACCACGATGAAGGCCCCGTCGTCCGTCAAGGTCAGCGACGTGATCCCCTCGGCGCGGGAGACGGTCGGCATCGGAATGCCGATCACGATCAACTTCGACAGCCCGGTCGCCAACAAGAGCGCCGTCGAGAAGGCCCTGGAGGTGCGCTCCACCAAGCCGGTCGAGGGCGCGTGGCGCTGGATCACCTCCCAGCAGGTCATCTTCCGCACCAAGAGCTACTGGCCCGCGCACACCTCGGTGTCACTGGTGGCCCACATGTCCGGCGTACGCGCGGCCGCCAAGGTATACGGCACCAAGGACTTCACCCGCACCTTCAAGATCGGCGCCTCGCACGTCGCGAAGGTCAGCCTCAAGACCGACAAGAGCAAGGTCTACGTCGACGGCAAGCTCGCCAAGACCATTTCGGTCAGCGGCGGAATGGGCGGCGCCGACTCGCACGGCAACGACTTCCGCACCACCAGCGGCGTCCACCTCGCCATGGGCAAAATGCCCGAGGTCTGGATGACCTCGCCCAATATCAAGAAGAACGAGCCGGGCTACTACCACGAGCTGGTGCTGAACGACGTACAGATCAGCAACAGCGGTGAGTACCTCCACCGGAGCCCCGGCGAGTGGGATTGCCTCGGTAACCGGAACTGCAGCCACGGCTGTGTCCGGCAGACGGTGGCCGGCGCCCTGTGGTTCTACAAACTCAGCCAGCGCGGCGACGTCATCAACATCACCGGGACGACGCGGAAGCTGGAGTGGAACAACGGCTGGGGCTACTACCAGATGCCCTGGAAGACCTGGGTCAAGGGCGGTGCCCTCAAGAAGCCCGTGACGACCGTCGCGACCGGAGGGGCCACCACCACGCCGACCACGCCGACCGCCCCGAGCGGCTCCCCCACCCCCGCGCACAGCTGAGCGTCCCGCGACAATGGAACCCGTGGTGGTCATCAAGGGACCACGGGTTCGGTCAATCGGGTTGAGGGGGACGCCATGACGGCTACGGTTCACGTTCTGACCTGCGGCTATGCCGGTGACCGCGTCGCCGGTACGGTCACGCTGATCCACGACGGCGACCTGGTGGCCGTCGTGGACCCGGGCATGGTGGCGGACCGGCGACTGATCCTGGACCCGCTCGCCGAGCTCGGCTTCGCCGTCGGGGACGTCACCGACGTGGTGTTCTCCCATCACCATCCGGACCACACGCTCAACGCCGCGCTGTTCCCGGCGGCGCGGTTCCACGACCACTGGGCGATCTACTCCGGTGACCTGTGGGAGGACCGGGACGCCGACGGATTCGCGCTGTCGGAGTCCGTGCACCTCATGCGCACGCCCGGGCACACGAGCGAGGACATCACGACGCTCGCCGAGACCGGCACCGGCCTGGTCGCCGCCACCCATCTGTGGTGGACCGCGGACGGGCCGGAGGTGGACCCGCGCGCCGAGGACCTGGACGAGCTGCGTGTCTCCCGCGAGCGCCTGCTCGCGCTGCGCCCCGGCCTCATCATCCCCGGTCACGGCGCGCCGTTCACGCCGGCCCCGGACGGGCGCGCCGCGCAGGGGTGAACGAGTGGCGGTGCCACCGTCACGCCCGCGCGACGCGCACGCTCACGGCGCCGCCGCGTTCTGTGGCTGCAGACGACGCGGCGTCAGCCGGTCGCCGCGGTCGACGAGCCTCAGGCAGGCGGCCGAGGACAGCCCGAGGAGCAGCAGGCCCAGCCACGGCAGGCTCGCGATCCCCGTCGTCTGGGACAGACTGATCGCGGCCGCGCTGACCAGGTTGCCGAAGACCCCGCCGAAGCCCGACAGCAGGTTGTTCACGCTGTAGTACGTGCCGATCACCCGGCCGTCGGCGAGGTTGGCGATCGTGGCCATCTCGAACGGATGCAGCATCATCGACCCGATGCTCAGCGTCGCGGCGCACAGCAGGATCGGCATCAGCCGGACGACGGTCGGGCCGTGCAACGCCGGCAGCATCATCGGGACGAACGCCACACCCATGACGATCAGCCCGCGGACCATGGCCTGTCCCGGTGTCCATCGCCTCTCACACCAGGTGATGAGGCGTACCTGCAGAGCCAGGCCGAGCACGGCGGAGATCACGAACAGGGCCGTCATGCCGGCGTGCCCGCCCGAGATGCGCCGGATCTCCAATGGCAGGCCGAAGGTGACCTGGAAGTGGAGCGCGTACGAGGCGAACATCGTCGCGGCGAACGCCAGGAACGGCCGGTTGCTCAGCGCCTCGCGCCAGTCCGCCCAGATGGGCCGGGACGAACCGGTCTCCGGTCCGACGACGGCGGGCAGCAGGCGCCACTGCGCCACCGCGAGCGCGACCAGGATCACGACCGCGGTCAGGCTCACCGCGCGGAACCCGAAGTGAACCAGCGGAATGCCGACGAGCGGTCCGACCAGGACCCCGAGACGGCGGCAGACGCTGAAGACCGCGAACGCGTCGACGATCCGCTCGCTCTCCTCGTGCGCGAGGTAGGCGCGGTTCGCGGGAATGAAGAGCGCGCTGGAGATGCCCGTGATCACCGAGGCGGCGATCAGCCACGGCAGGCTCGTGAATATGGCGAACATCCCGCATCCGCCGGCCTTGAGCAGGCAGCCGGCGACGATCATAGGTTTGTAGCCGATGCGGTCGGCGAGCGTGCCGCCGATCACGAAGAGTCCCTCGCTGAAGTGCCGCAGGCTCATCACGATGCCGACGATCCATACGGCGACCCCGATGCCGTGCACCAGGTGGTCGGCGAGGTAGGGCACAAGCATGAGAAGGGCGATGGACACGCCGATCTCGTTGACGAACAGGATCTGGGCCGGCCGGCCGAAGGACCTGAACTGCCGCAGTGTGGCGATCATGCGGCACCTCCACACCTGGGCCTGGACCACCGGCCCATCGCGTGGATCGGTGACCGTGCGGGGGCGCCCCCCGTCCGGTCACCCGGACGCGCCCCCGGCGGTAACCCCGGCTTCGCCGGCCGCGTCGTGGACGAGGGCGCCGGTCTCGCGGCCGGCGCGCCCCGGCGACATCGCGTCATCATGGGCGCCGGCGGCCCCTCCCGGACAAGATGGTCGCGTACTCTCCCCGACATTCGCGCTCCTATCGAATGGCATGGCGGACCGGGGGCGAGTCTCTTCGACGCCCCCGATGACCAGCGCTGATTACTTTCAGTAGCCCACTACTCTTAGTAGTGGGCTCTTTGCCATGCATGAGGAGTAGCGAAGCGGGTCGAGCGCACTTCCCTCCAGGAGACATCACCGTTCACACGAGCACCAGGAGTGCTCACCGGCGGCGTACGAGCAGCATCGCCGCGTCGTCGGTGATACGCCCGCCCACATGCCGCAGGACGTCGGAGCGCAGCTCCGCCAGCGCGTGTTCCGGGTCGGCCGCCTTCAGCAGGCCGGAACGATCGGCCAGCGGATAGAACCGGCCCTCGCCGTCACGGGCCTCGACCACCCCGTCGGTGTAGAACAGCATCCGGTCACCGGGCGCGAACTCCACGGTGTACGGACAGGGCCGAGCGTCCACCAGCTCGGTCAGGCCCAGGGGCGGCGCGACGTCGGCCGGCTCGGCGAAGACCCCGATGCCACTTTGGCTGAGGACCAGTGGTGATGGATGTCCGCAGTTGAGCAGCGTCACGGTGGCATTGTCGTCGAACTCGGCCAGGACCGCGGTCACGAACTTCTCACCGGACAGCTGACGGCTCAGCGCCGTCTCGATCCGTGCCACGACGCCGGTGAGCTCGGGCTCGTCGTAGGCGGCCTCGCGGAAGGCGCCGAGCACGGCCGCCGCCGTCTCCACCGCTTCCAGCCCCTTGCCCTGGACGTCGCCGACGATGACGCGGACCCCGGACCGGGTCGAGGCGACCTCGTACAGGTCACCGCCGATCCGGGCCTCGGCCGTCGCGGAGGTGTAGCTGACCGCGACGTGCACCGTGCCCACGCGGCGCGGCACCGGGCGCAGCAGGACCTGCTGCGCCACCTCCGCCACGGACCGCACGTCGGCGAGCACGCGCTCGCGCTTCTGCCGTCCGGAGCTGGCGAAGACGCTCGCGACCGTGATGCCGGCCAGCATCGCGAGGCCCAGAGTGTTCTGCCGCCTGCCGAGCGCGTGATGGTAAGAACTGAGCAGCACGCTCAGAAGAATCGCCGCCGTCCCCACCAGCGCGGTACGCCGCATTCCGCACCACAGCGCCGCGAACGCCGGGCCGAGCGCGAGCAACGGCCGGAACCTCACGTCCGGACCGGCCAGCATGTCGCAAAGACCGACCGCGCCCATCGCGACGAACGGCAGCCACCGCAGCATCGGTCCTGGCCCCCCGGATCCCCCCAGATCGGTGATGACGCACCCCCCTGCCCCCCAGCAGTCCCTTGCGCAGGATAACGGCACTCCCGCGTCGGACCGTGTTCTTTCCGTCACACGGGGTTTGGCGTGGCGGTCGTGCACGGCCCATGGTCAGGGGGTCAGCGTGAGCGTCTCGCGTGCCTCCCGCCGGATCGTCTCCGGCGCCGAGCGCATCGGCGTGGTCTCGCCACGCGCCCAGAGTTTCGCCTGGTCCCAGTAGTGGTCATCGAAGGCGTGGCCCGAGGCGCCGGTGAGGTTCACCCACCGCGACCGGTCCGTGTCGGCGAGATCGACGATCATGCGCATCGAGGGCACCCAGTCGACCCCGTACCCGGTCTGGACGTCCGAGCCGGTCGCGTCCACCAGCGAGTCGCCCCCGGCCAGTTCGAGCGGGCCGCGGTTGAACAGCCACTCGATCGGCCCGATGCCCGAGTCCCCGAACGTCTCGTTCCTCAACTCGAGCCGGTGCAGGTCGCCCCACTTCCACTTCGCCGGGTCGTCGCCCAGCCGGTGGCGCAGTTCACCGTCGGCATCCTTCATCGCGAGCCGCAGGATGTCGTCGCGGGTCTCCTTGACCCCGGCCGTGCCCACGTCGTCCCACCAGGGGTCGTCCGGCCGGTCCAGCAGGTTCCGCAACACCTCGAACCATCGGTCGCCGCCATCGGGGCGGGCGCCGTCGGGCAGCTCGTCGTCGAACGTCCGCAGCAGCACGTGCCGGTAGACCGCGTCGTAGTACGCCGCCGGCGCGGAGTCCGCACCCTGGGTGAAGTCCCAGCCGCGCAGCAGCCCCGCCGCCGGGCCGGATCCCACCCGCAGCAGGTGCGGCACCAGCGTCGGCGCGAACCCGTTGCGGTCATCCAGCTGGATCCGGCCCATCCCCGCGACGTCCATCCGGGGTGTCTGCCGGATCAGCTCCTCGATGCGCGCCGCGCGGTACCCGTACGCCCAGTCCTTGGTCAGCAGGTTCGGGTAGCCCGGCCCGGTGGCGGCGTTGTTGGCGGTGACGATGTAGCCCTGCTTCGGGTCGTACGCGGAGGGCAGGTCGGCGAACGGGATGAAACCCTTCCACTCCAGCTTCCCGGTCCAGCCCTCGGCCGGCGACGTCCCGTCCCCCTTCGTACGTATCGGTATCCGGCCGGGCGCCTGGTAGCCGATGTTCCCGTCCACGTCGGCGTAGACGAGGTTCTGCGCGGGCACCTCGAAGGACGCCGCGGCGGTGCGGAACTCCGGCCAGTTCCGCGCGCCGTTCAACAGCCCGATCGCGTCGGCGGTTCGGCCGGGGTCCAGCGCGGTCCAACGGAGCGCGACGGCGAGCCCGTTGCCGGCCCTGCGCGCCTCGTCCATCGCGTCGGACAGCAGCGGGCCGTGCCGTGTCGCCCGTACGGTGATGGTCACCGGCTTGGCGCCGGCGACCGCGATCCGCTCGGTCCGGGTCTGGAGCGGTTCCCGCTTTCCCTTGTACTCATAGGTGCCGCCGCTGACGCGCTCCAGGTACAGGTCGCTCACGTCCGGCCCGAGGTTGGTGAAGCCCCAGGCGATCCGCTGGTTGTGCCCGATCACGACGCCCGGCACGCCGGAGAAGGTGAAGCCGCTGACGTCGTACGGGCAGGCCGCGGTGAGCGCACCGCTCGCGCCGACGCGGCAGTGCAGTCCCTCCTGGTACCAGAGCCAGGGCATGGCCGGGGCAGTCCATCCCGTCGGAGCTGTACGACGCGGCCCGCGTGGACGGCGCCGGGCCGCTTCGTGAGTTCTTCGCCGTCACCCTGCCGGGGCTGCGCGGCCAGGTCGCCGTCGTGGTGACCCTTACGGTGCTGGGCGCGATCCGGGTGTTCGACATCGTCTGGCTCACCACCCGCGGCGGGCCGGGCACCTCCACCATCACCCCCACGATCGTGCTCTACCAGCGCGCCTTCGCCAACCCCGACGTCGGCGCCGCGGCCGCCATCGGGGTCGTGCTCGCGATCGTCTCCCTGATCGTCGCGCTGGTCGTGGTCAGGCTCTCCGAGGATGACAAATGACGATCACCAGGCGAGAAAAGATCTTCAACTACACGCTGCTGACGCTTCTCGCCGTCAGCGTGCTGTTCCCCATCGTGTGGATCTTCGGGGTCGCGATCAGCCCCAACACCACGGGCACGCTCGACCTCGGCCACGCCCAGTGGTCGAACTTCGTCACCGCCTGGACCCAGGCGGGCTTCACCCACTATCTCAAGTCGAGCCTGATCATCACGGGCTGCGTCGTGGTCGTCTCCACGGTGCTCGCGGTGATGAGCGGCTACGCCTTCGGCGTGCTCGGGGTGGTGGGCGAGAAGGCGCTGTTCCCGCTCATCCTGCTCGGGATCATGATCCCCATGGAGTCGATCGTCGTCCCGCTGTACTACGACTTCCTGTCGTTCCACCTCACCGACACCTACCAGGGCATCATCCTCGCCCACGTCGGCATGTCGGTGGGCTTCGGCACCTTCTGGATGCGCGCGGCCTTCCGTACCGTCCCGGCCGGCATCGGCGAGTCGGCCGCGATGGACGGCGCGAACTCCTGGACGAGGCTGTGGCGCATCTATCTGCCGATCTCCCGGCCGGCGATCACGACGCTGATCCTGCTGAGCTTCATGTGGACCTGGAACGACTACTTCCTCTCCCTGATCCTCGTGTCCGACCCCGCGCACCAGCCGCTGACACTCGGGCTCGGCGCGTTCTCCGGCCGCTTCCTGGTGAAGATCAATTTGCTCGCCGCTGCGGCGCTGCTGATCTCGGTGCCGGTCGTCGGCCTCTATGTGTTCTTCCAGCGGCAGTTCATCCGGGGGATGCTCTCCGGCGCGGTCAAGGGCTGAGCGCCGGCGGCGGGAGCGTGACACCGACCAGTTTGGTGAGGAACCGGTCGACCTGTTCGTCCAGCGGCGGCCAGGACAGGTCAGGCTGGTTGACACGCATGGAGACGCTGCCGTGCACGGCCGCTCGCAGGTCCAGCGAGACGGCCGCGGCGTCGCCGGCCGGGGCGAGGCCTGCGTCCATGCACCGCTGGATCATCGCGGTGGTGCGGTCACCGAGCTCACTCTTGAAGGGCATACCGGTCCGCTGGTTGAGCGTGCTCTCGTGCAGCACCTTGTACAGGCCGGGGTGCCGGTGGGCCCACTCGCCGTGCAGGAGAGTACGGGCGCGCAGCTGGGCCACCGGGTCGGCGGAGGTGGCCTCGGCCCGGTCGACGTCGTGCATGAGATCGTCGTGACAGCGCTTCAGGGCGGCGAGCACGAGGGCGTCCCGGTCGGCGAAGTGGATGTAGACCGAGGTCGCGGCGATGCCGATGTCGCGCGCCACGGCGCGCAGCGACAGCGCCTGGTCGTCGGCGAGCTCCTCCAGCAGCCGGAGAGCCGCGGCGATGATGTCCTCACGCAGGCGTTCACCCTGGCCACGCGGGTTGCGGCCCCGGGCGCGGCCCTGCTCCGCCGAGGTGGTGTCCATGATCCCGCAAGTGTATCGAGGCGGCCGTTTCCCCACGGCCGTAGCGCCGCCGGCCCGTGCCGTGAGTTACTGTGCACGGTTCAATGTCATCGGCCGGGTCGTCACGCGGCCACGGAGGTCCTGCAATGCCGAGCCTCTACACCCACGCCGGGGGTGATGACGGACTGCACCGGCTGGAAGAGCTCTTCTACACGAAGGTCCTCGCCGACCCGGTTCTCCAGCCGTTGTTCCCCGAGCGCCGGCCCCACCATGTCGAACACCTGACCTGGTTCACGGCGGAGTCCTTCGGCGGGCCCGACCGGTTCACCCGGGAGCTGGGCTTCGGCCACATCATCCAGGCGCACCGGCACATGGAGATCACCGAGGAGCAGCGAAGGCGTTTCGTGGCGCTGTACCTGGAGGCGCTCGACGAGGCCGGACTGCCCGACGACGAGCCGTTCCGCGAAGCGGTCCGCTCCCACGTCGAGTTCGGCTCGCAGGTCGCCTGGCAGAACTCCCACGCCGAAACCGATGCCGACCTCCATCCCCTACGTGAGGTCCCGCGATGGACCTGGCCGGAAGACACCGACCGTGCGTGAAAGTCCTGTCGCCGTTCGTTCACTCGGGTGATCGGGGGGCGCCGGGCCGACGGCCGGCCAGCGTGCTCAGCAGCTCCTCGATGGCGGCCAGGCGGGTCTCGAGCTCGGCGACGTCACCGCGGGTGGCGTTCTGTGCGGACGACTTGAGCACGATGATGAACTGGCCGTCGGGATCCAGCCGCCCCAGGGCGACGTCGCCCGTGGTCTCGCCGTTCTGGACACGGATCGCGTGCTCGACCTCCCCCGGCCGTAGCCCGAGCCGTTTGAGCGGCCGGGTGAGCAGCAGACCGTCGTCGATGACGGTGGTCGGTGTCCCTTCCAGCAGGCGTACGGCGCGTTCGTCGACGGCCAGCCATCTGTTCAGCAGCGCGTTGATGGCGACGAGGGTCACGGCGCCGATGACCCCGCCGAGCAGGCTGTTGTCGCTACCGATGATCGCGTTCTGCACCACGTTGGACAGCAGGAAGATCACCACGAAGTCGAAGGTGTTGAGGTTCGCCAGGCCCCGTTTTCCCGCCACGCGGAACAGCAGCACGATGAGCACGTAGACCGCGACGGTCCGCAGCACCTTCTCCACGATGGGGATCTGGACGGACAGCATGTCGTGCCACATGACGCTCCTCGAGAACCGGTTAGCGCGAAGACCTCCGGATTCGCATCATCGCAAGACCTGCGTGTGATCACTGGGCCCGCAGCGCCGTTCTGGCCGGATCTCCTGCCCTTCGCGAAACCGAGGCCGTCGAAAGAGCGACGCGGTACGCCAGCGCGGCACCGCCGCGGATGGCGCGTCAGGCCGCGCGCCGATCTGTCGGTGCCCGGTGGCAGGCTCTGCGGGCGGGAGGACGGCATGGTGCGTACGTTCGTCAGCGGTCAGGTGCACGTTCACTACCGGCAGATCTACGTCGAGAGCGGCGAGGACTACCCCGAGCTGAAGGCATGCTTCGCCGGCCAGTCGAACGGCCTCTGCGGGGCGGCGTCCCCCGGCGCGCTGTTCCTCACCACCGGTCTGCACACGGGGAGCATCGGTTTCACGGTCGAGCTGCACGAGGGCCCGCCGCCGCTCGACGAGGTCTGGGAGGAGGTCGTGGAGGCGTCCTTCACGCCCGCGTCGGCGCGGGTCGCGCTCGTCGAGTGGGGTGACGAGGCGACCTGGGACCTCGACCTCGCGCGGACCTCGTACCGGGTGCGCTACTGCGCCCTCGGGATGGACGCGGCGCACTCGGCGGACACCCGGAGGGAGGACGAGCCGGAGATCGACCGTTACCTCCTGCAGTTCTGGCCCGCGGCGCCGGAGCCGGATCGCGTCGTACGGCAGACCAGCGAGTCCGCGGCGTACTGGCACGGAGTCGCCCGCGATATTCCTCCACCGCCGCCGCCTCCCACACCCCAGGAGCTTGCCGAGGCCGAACTCCAGCGGCGGCGGGAGCAGAAGCGCCAGGAGGAGGAGCGGCGCCGTGCCCGTGAACTGCGCACCTGGGGCGGACGGCCGCCGAGCGAGCGGCTAAGCGGAGTGACGGGTAACGCCGGCGCGGTGGCGAGGCTCGACCGTGACCTGGCCGAGGCGATCGCCGCGGCCGATCCCGTGACGCAGCGTGCCATCGCACGCTGGGCCGCGCACCGTGCGTACGCCGAGGCCGGGCTCACCGACCTCGACTGGGTCACGCCCGCGCTGGACGCACTCGACCAGGGACGAGACCTCCCGCCGCCGTTCGAGGACCGGGCCCGGGTGTGGGAGACGCTCTTCGCCGACCCTCGCGTACGGCGGACGACCGTGACCTCGATCGGGACCGGCACGCGCAACGCCTCACAGCAGGCGATGGCCGTTCCGGCGCTGTTCGCCGCCGTGAGGGACGAGCCGCTGCGGGCCGCCCTCGACGCGCTCTCCGCGGCCACTGCCGCCTTCGGCCGCGACGGTTACGAGGCGCTCTTCACCGAGCTCCGCGGCGTTTTCGGCCTGTGAGCGCGGGCCATCCCTCCACCGGCCCGGGATCGAAGGTCGCGGCGGCGATCCTCACCATGTACGGGGTCGCCGGGCCGTCCGCGTTGCCGGTGGGACTCATCGCGTGGACGAGCATCCGCCGAGGTCCCGGGTGGCGGAGGTCCCGTTCGTGCAGCCGGGCACGGACCCGGTCGTCGGGCAGTGTGGTCGTGGTCGGGCCGGCGCTGAAGCAGGCCCGGCCGCCGTTCAGGCCGACGGTTGCTCGTCGTGCCGGTGTACTTCACGTCCGCCGTCCGCCGTCCGCCGTCCGCCGGGCCACCGGGCCACCGGGCCACCGCGGGGCCGGGCCACCGCGGGGCCGGGGGGCCGCGGGGCCGGGGGGCCGCGGGGCCGGGTCGCCCCGGCCGCCGGGAGCCGGGGGGCGGGGTCGCCGGGCTGAGCGGTCAGGCCAGTCCGGCGAGCACGCCGAGAGTGCGGTCCTGTTCCTCGGGGTCGCCGAAGGGCGCGGCGAGGAAATCCGTGACACCCGCCTCGGCGAGGCGGCGCACCTGGCGGGCGACGGCGTCCTCGTCTCCCACGACGGCGACGTCCTGAGGTCCTGCCGCGCCCTCGCGGTCGAGGGTGGCCCGGTACTCGGGCACCTGGCCGGCCAGGGCGAAGCGTCCGGCGACGCGGTCCCGTACCCCGGCCTCGTCCGCGGTCACGCACACCAGCAGGCCGGCGACCACCCGGGGGCGGGCGCGGTCCGCGGCCTCGGCGGCCTTCGTCACCGAAGGGACGATGTGGTCCGCGAGGGTTCTCGGGCCGGTCATCCAGGTCACCGCGCCATCGGCGAGCTCCCCGGCGGCGCGGAGCATCGCCGGGCCGAGCGCGGCGAGCAGGACGGGCGGCGGGGGCGCGCCCGGTGCGTCGACCGCGCCGGCGGCCGTGAGCGTCTCCCCCTCATGCGCGACGCTCTCGCCGTGCAGCAGGGCGCGCAGGACCGGCAGGTACTCGCGCATGCGGCGTACGGGCCGGTCGTCCGGAAGGCCGAACATCGCTCCGGTCATCATGGCGACGCCCGCCCCGATGCCCAGGGTCAGGCGCCCGCCGGTCGCCGCCTGGACGGTCAGCGCGTGGCTCGCGAGCACGAGCGGGTGACGCTGGGGCACCGGGAGCACGGCCGTACCCAGCTCGATCCCGGGCACGGCCGTACCGGCCACCGCGAGTGTGGTGAGGGCGTCCCAGCCGAAGGCCTGAGATGACCACGCCGTGTGCAGGCCCGCGCCGGCGGCCGTCCGCGCCTGCCCGACGACCTCCTCCAGCGTCGCCGGTCCCCGCAGGTCGCCCACCGCGATTCCGATTCGCATCCGTCGTCTCCTCACGTAGACGGAGACCTTCTCCGCTTACGGTCCGGCTAGGATATGGAGAACTTCTCCACTTTGGCAACGCGGAGGCACATCAGGTGAGGACCGATGAGGCGGACGGCCCGCGGCGGATGCGGGCGGACGCTCGTGACAACCGTGAGCGGGTGTTGCGGGCGGCCAGGGCCGCCTTCGCCGAGGACGGGCCGCGCGCGTCCCTCAACAAGATCGCCCAACGTGCGGGCGTCGGCGCGGGCACGCTCTACCGGCACTTTCCCACGCTCGACGCGCTTCTGGTCGCGATCATCGGTGCCGACGTCGAGGCACTCTGCGAACGCGGCCGCGGGCTGCTGGACCGTCCGTCGCCCGGTGAGGCCCTGACCACCTGGCTGCGCGCGGTGGCCGTACACGCCACCGCGATGCGCGGACTGGTGGCGACCCGCATGGCGGCACAGACCGCGGACACGAAGGCGGCCGACGGCACCCTGGCCGCCTGCCACGACGCGATCCTGGCCACCGGGAACGCCCTGCTCGACCGCGCCCGGCGGGCGGGTGAGGCGAACGAGGAGACCGGCATCGCCGATCTCCTCACGCTCGTCAACGCCGCCGCGTGGGCCAGCGAGCAGGCCCCCGAGGACCAACACCTCCTCGACCGGCTCCTCGCGCTGGTCGCCCGCGGGTTCAGGTAGCGGCTGACACCAAGGCGACTCTGCCGGGCCGATGCCGAGCACCCCGCGGTGGGCCGGACGGGGTGCCGAGGAACACCGCGAGCCCGTACGCGCGATCCAGCGCCGAGACCCATGAGCCTCGGGCGTACCGTGCGGGCGCGTCAAAAACCTATGGCCCCACTAATAACGGCCGACCCGTTAACCCGAATGATTGGTGTTATTCACCCCAAACCAAAGGGCACTCAGGCATTCTTCGAGGGAAGTCATTTAAGAAGTATTTGCTTACGTCTAGACTTCGTCATGGACTCCTCAAGCGTCTTTGAGGAGCCCGAAAACGGTGGCCTCTTCGTCCTGGTAAGGGGCCACTATGCCGCGACCGCGCGGAATCCCACTGAGAGGCGCCCGCCCGGCCATGGGCGGGCGCCTCTCTCCGCCGCTTCGTACTCCTACCGGGTCAGACCCGGTTGGCGGCGAACATCTCCAGGTGCGCACACCGCAGGCACCGAAAGACCTCGATCTGCCACTTCGGTCTTTTTACCAGCTTGGCACCGCCGAGGGGGCCGCGTTCGAGGGCGCCCTGAACCCACTTTGCGTACCCCCGGCCCTCACCTGCGTCCATGATGAAGCCGGGTTCGAGGCCAATTGCACCGCAATATGTGCATTTCATGTCGTTCACTCCTGGAGCGTAACGTCACACGCTCTTCTGGTAGGAGCGGAACGTCGCGACCGACACCGCCACGCAGACCACCGCGAGAGCGAGCAGCCCGCCGCACCGGATCGCGATGGCGCCCCAGTCGGGGTCGGCGTTCAGCGCCGAACGGCCCGCCTGCACCGCCCAGTTGAGCGGGTTGCACGCCGCGATCTTCCGCATCCAGCCCGGCATCAACGCCGGCGCCATGAAGGCCGAGGACAGGAACGTCAGCGGCAGCAACAAGAAGGTGTTGATCCCGATGATCGCTTCGCGCTGCCGTACGAGCATGCCGCAGGCGTTCGACAGCGAGCCGAACACGGTTCCGACCAGGATGGAGGCGACGATGACCACGACCGGCCCGGCGATCCCACCCGGATAGTGAGCGCCACCGAGCCACCCCAGCAGCAGGATGATCAGCGTCTGGACCGTGGTGCTGACGGCCTGCTCCACGACGTTGGCGTTCATCAGCGCCACCCGGCTCGCCGGTGAGACCAGGAACCGGTTGAGGGTGCCGCGCTCGATCTCCTCCATCGCGCCCATCCCGGCCCACATGTTCGCGGACATGGCGTTCATGGCGACGATGCCGGGGATCAGGTAGTCCAGGTAGGAGCCGCCGCCGCCGAACCCGGGAATGTCGATGACCCGGCGGAACAGCTGCCCGAACAGGAACAGCCAGATCACGGGCTGGATCAGGCTGATACCGACGAACGCGGGCTGGCGCAGGACGGCGTGCAGCCGCCGCCCGGTCAGGTGCCAGGTGTGGTTGAGCGTGGTGTTCACGGTGGCCATCAGCGGTTCGCTCCTTCGAGGTCCGTCGCGTCCTGTGTCGCCGGTGTCCCGGTCTCCGTCTCGCTGTAGCGGCGTCCGGTGTGCCGCAGGTAGACGTCGTCGAGCGACGGCCGGGCGACGGTCACGGACGCGGCCGGCGCGCCGGCATTCTGGAGCGCGGCCAGGATGCCCGGTACCGCCGCGGCGCCGTCGTCGCTGCGCGCACTGATGTTCCGCCCGGCGACCAGCACCTCCCGTACGCCGGTCAGCCCGGCCACCACCCCCCGGGCCACCTCGGGGTCGGCCCGCTCGGCGAGCTCCAGGTGCACGGCGTCGCCGTGCAGCTCGCCCTTGAGCCCGTCCGGCGTGCCCTGGGCGACGACCCGCCCGTGGTCGACGATGGCGAGCTCACCGGCGAGCCGGTCCGCCTCCTCCAGGTAGTGGGTGGTCAGCAGCACGGTCAGCCCCTCGTCGCCGGCGAGGCGCGAGATCTCCTGCCACATCGCCGCGCGCGCCTCCGGGTCCAGGCCGGTCGTCGGCTCGTCGAGGAACAGCACCCGCGGCCGGTGCGTCAGCCCGAGCGCGACGTCGAGCCGGCGCTGCATGCCGCCGGAGTAGGTCTTGACGAGACGGCCGGCCGCCTCGGTCAGGTCGAAGCGTGCGAGCAGCTCGTCGGCGCGGCGCCTGGCCTGGCCGCCCAGCCCGTACAGCCGTCCCTGGAGGATGAGGTTCTCCCGGCCCGTGGCCATCGGGTCGCTGCCGGACCGCTGCGCGACGACCCCGATCGCGCGCCGTACGCGGTCGGGCCGGCCGAGCACGTCGATGCCGTCGACCGTGGCGGTGCCCTGGTCGGGCCGGGCCAGCGTGGTGAGGATCTTGACCGCGGTGGACTTGCCGGCCCCGTTCGGGCCGAGCAGCCCGAAGACGGTGCCGCTCCGTACGGTGATGTCGAGACCGTCGAGGGCACGGATCCCCTCCGGCCTGCCTCGGAGGGGGTAGATCTTGACGAGGCCACGTGCCTCGATGGCGTTCTCGGGCATGGTCGTGCCAGCTCCTATCGGTGGTCGTTTCACCGACCGACCGGAGGAGGGCGCCCCCAAGTAGGGTGGGACGCGCCGCACCTCGGCATCGGTTCGATGGTGTAGCGGCCCCGGCGCGGTGCTCCAGGTCTGTGGCGGACGGGTGCACCAAGCCGGGGTATCTCTATTTGTCCTCGACCTCGCTTTCGGCGCGCATGGCGCGGTCGGCCTTGGCCCAGTCGCGCTCGGTCCACTCCTGGGGGAACTCCCCGGTCTTGTGCCAGGCACGCCAGTAGTCGACGCCCTCGAGAGTGCCGTCGGTCAGCTCGCGGATCAGACCGCGTACCCAGTCGGTCTCGGCCTGCTTCATGGCCAGGCCGTACTCGGACTCGATGAGGAACAGCCTGGGCAGGCGCTGCTCGGCGGTCAGCTCGTGCAGGGCCGCCCGCGTACGGGCGAGGTCGACCTCCAGCAGCCGCAGCCGCTCGGTGAGCAGGCCGATCACCTCGTCGGGCGCGAGCACGCCGACGAGCGACAGCGCCGCCTCGAAGAGGGGGTATTCCTTGGCGGGCTCGCTCACCAGCTCACGGAGCCGGTCCTCGAGCTCCTCGCGCCCGTCGTCGGTGAGCCGGTAGACGGTCCGCTCGGGACGACGCCCGGCCCGCGCGGTGCCCTCGGCCGTCACGAAGCCCTGACTCTCCAGACTCTGCACGACGGTGTAGAGGGAGCCGTACCGGATCTTGATCGACTGGTCCTTGCCGCGATGCCGGAGGAGCCGGGCGATCTCGTACGGGTGCATCGGCGCTTCGCTGAGCGTGGCCAGCACGGACAGCGCCAGCGGGGTCGTCACCCTCCGCTGCCTGGCCATGCCGCCACCTCTCACTCTGGTGCGTATATTCGTAGACGAATATACGATGAGGCGGGCGGCGAAGACAAGTTATATCGCGAAATAATGTGGCGGCTACGGCTTTGCCCTTCGACGCCGTGGGGCGCCGGGGGTCCTCGCCGCGACCCAGGCCGACCGGCTCGTCGTCGGACGGCACCGTCGCGCCGTGGCTGACCAACGGCGCTCGCTCGGGGATCGTGGCGACTCTCGTACGCGACGAGCTCGGCGCGGACGGCCCGCACCGGAACATGACGGGGCCGAGCACGGTCGCGAACCGGCCGGGACCGCGCGGCCGAGACGCACGCCGGCCACGTCAGGCCCTACCAATGAAACCCGGCCGGTGAGGAGCGGGCGCCCACCACCTCGGCCCGACCCGGGCGTGGCGGTGGGCCCGGGAGGCGGCCCCAAGGGTGTCGTCGTCACGGGTCTCCAGGACCCGCGAGAGTCTCCTCGCGGGTCGGCGTCGCCGTCGCGACGCCTCGGCGTCGCGTAGTAGGGGCGGTCACTCAGTCGGTCACCACCGCGATAGACGCTCTCGGCACCGCACTGACCGGCACGATCGAGGTCGACGGCACCCCCGGGCCGGTCGTCATGACGCGTGCGCCGGTCGTCGCCGCGTTCAGACGCCTGCGGCCGTACCGGCCGCCTTCGTCGTCGCCGGTCGGCCTGTACTACCGCAAGTGGCCGAGTTACTCGTGGATGGATCTCCCACCGAAACGGGGGCGTAGTTCCCCTTGGATCTTCGTGGCGCTCCCCGCCACCAGCCGGACGGCCGCGTCCAGGACGGTCTCGTTCACCGTCTCGCCGAACAGCGAGTAGTCGAACTCGAGTGTCGCCGCGTCCACCTCACCCTCCGCGAAGAAGCTCAGCGCGCCGAAGAGGAAGTTGCCGCCGTTCACGGCGACGTGCCGGGTCACGTCGGGGGTGAGCCCGAGGTCGACGAGCACCGGAGCACGGACGTTCACCCGTCCCTTGTCAGGGAACGCGTCCGTCACCTCGACGAAGACCACCGTCTTCTCGAACGGGACGATGATGGCACCGTGGCGGTTGGTGTAGACGCCCTCGAACCGGCCCCGCATCCACGCGTGGCACTGCGTTCGTAGCGACTCGGTGACCTCGGACATGATCCACCCCCATGTCGCCGGAGCCCTGCGGTGCGACTCCGTCAAATAGCGGGATTTTCAATTATTAGTACGCTATTTTCCGCGCGCAATAAGTGTGCGTCATCCTGTGTCGGACGTAGGGATAATACGTCGCATCATTGGCCGCAGTAAATGATCTAAGATTCGCTATTGTGACACTTCACATTAATGTGTATATAGCTCCACATTCGTGGAATCGGCCGCAGCCGAGTGCAGGTGGGGCAGACCCGGCCGAGCAAGGTGGGAATTCCGCGCTCGCGAGGTGGGCCCGGACGCGGCGAGGCAGGGAGCGCGGGCCCGTGCCCGTGGGCGGGGAGGCGCGAGCACGGACGCGCGAGGTAGGGCGGCCTGGGGCCGCCCTACCCGCGCTCATCCTTCTAGTGACATGTACAGGCGGGTGCCCTCGGGGCGGTAGCCGACGCGTTCGTAGACGCGGTGGGATCCCTCGCCCGAGTATTCCAGCCACACCGACCGTGTCCCCAGGGCGAACATGGCCTCGGTCAGCGCGGCGGTGACCGCTGTGGCGATGCCGCGACCGCGGAAGGCGGGACGGGTGGCGACGCCGGACAGTTCCGAGGTGCCCACGGCCGGCACGGAGCACGAGGCTCCCCCGGCGCAGCCGCCGTCGGGTGCGCGGACGAACCGGACCGATCCGCCGTTCTCCTGGGCGCGGCGAAGCCGGTCCGCGCCGTTCGGCGAGGAGACGTACTCGCCGGTGAACGCCTCGGACATGGTGGCGTCGATCGAGGCGTAGTCCTGGTCCGAGACCGGGGTCTCGACCAGAAGGGGGGTCCGGGCGGAGAAGCTCAGCGTGGCCGGGGTGCAGACCAGGTACTCGTGCACCTCCTCGACCGTGAATCCGGCCGCGCGCAGTGCCGGCTCCACCTCCGGTGCGGCGCCGGGCGCGAACTCGAGCCGGGGCCGCAGACCCCGCGTGCGGAACTCGGCGACCAGTGCCGCGACGTCACGGCGGGCCGGCTCGGCGCCGGGTATGGGCGTCGCGTAGTTGATGTACGGGCTGGTGGTCCCGGGATCGAACCCCGCGACGAAGCCCCCGGCCTCGACGACCACGGGGCGGCGGCGCAGGTTGGCTACGGCAAACTCTGGACGTTGGTGTCCACGGTGGTATCGGCCTCACGTGAATGACAGGGGGGTGGAACGCGCTCCCGGCCGTACGGGCAGGGCCGCGCGTGCTGGTCGGGCCCGGCCACGAGCCGGAACCGGCTCCCCAGCGGGGACGGCTGCCGTACCTCAGGCCGGCCACGAACCGAGACGGTCTCCCCAGCGGGAGACGGCGGCCCGCAGACACGGTCATGAACCGGGACCGTCCCCAACGAGCGATGACGGCCCGCAAGCCGACCACGAACCGGGAGCGGCTCCCTAGCGGGAGACGGCGGCGGGGCGGCGGCGCACCGTATCTTGGGGACGGCGGCGAGCAGACCCGGCCACGAACCGGGACCGGCTCCCCAGTAGGAGACGGCGGCGGGGCGGCGCATCTTGGGGACGGCGGCAAGCAAAACCGGCGACGAACCGGACCGGCTCCCCGGCGGGAGACGGCGGTGGGGCGTTGGCGCACCGCATCTTGGCGCCGCCAGACCCCGGCGCAGCTGGAAGAGCAGGCCGGTTCAGTGTCGGTGGCGGCCGCTGAGGGGCGCCGAGGTCATTGGCTTCATTCCCTTGCCGAACGTGGACGCGAGAAACGCCGCAACGTTCCCATGCCGCCCAGCGGTGCACAAACGGTTATCTCGCGCCGGTCAGGGCCTCGAGGGCGAGGTCGACGTCGGCCTCGGTCGTGTAGAGGTGGAAGGAGGCTCGCAGGCGGCCGTCGCGTACGGCCGCGCGGACCCCTGCGGCCTCCAGCCTCTCCTCGGCGCCCGGCACGTCCACACTGACGATCGCGCTCCCGGTGGACGGCAGGCCGAGGCCCGCCAGGAAGCGGTCCGCCAGCGCCACGTCGTGGTCGCGGATCTGCTCGACTCCGATCTCGTTCATGAGCTCCAGCGACGGAGCGGCGCCGACGTAGGAGAACCACGCGGGCGAGATGTCGAACCTCCTCGCCGACGAGGCCAGCCGCAGCGGTGGGCCGTAGAAGGCGTGCTCCTCCCCCGCGTACCAGCCGGCGGCGCTCGGGCGGATCCGGTCGCGTACGGCCGGCGCCACGTAACAGAACGCCGCCCCGCGTGGTGTCATGAGCCACTTGTAGCCCGCGCAGGCCAGGACGTCGAAGCGGGTGGCGTCGACCGGTAGCCAGCCGGCCGCCTGCGAGGCGTCGGCCACGACCAGCGCGTCGTTCGCGCGTGCGGCCTTGAGGATGTCGTCGACGGCGGCGATCTCGCCGGTCGCCGACTGCACGACGCTGAAGGCCACCACCGCCGTACGGGAATCGATCGCGTCCGCGAGCTCGTTCGCGGGCACGGTCCGTACCCGCAGGTCCTGGACCAGCCACGGGAACAGGTTCGAGGTGAACTCGATGTCCGGCACGACCACGTTCGCGCCGGGCGGCAGGGACGCGGCGACCGGTGCCAGCAGCTGGGAGACCGCCGAGCCCACCGCGATGTCATCGGCGCCGGCGCCGACCAGGCGGGCGAACGCCACGCGGGCCCGGTCGGTCGAGGCGTCCCAGGACACCCAGGGGCTCGAGCCTCGCTGCCATTCGCTCATGGCGTTCCGCACCGCGGTCATGGTCGGTTCCGGTGGAAGACCATAGCTCGCGGTGTTGAGCCAGCCCGGCTCGGCCTGCCACAGATGTACGGCTTCGCGTAGTTCCACGCGTCCAGTCTGTCGTGTCGAAGCGCTGGATGCCCGGTTCAGCGGGTCCCTTCGGCGTACTCGGCCGCGGTCAGGTACTCCACCCCCTGGTCTCCCAGCAGCGGGCGGAGGCCGTACCGGTCGAGGCCGAGCTGCCCTCCCGCCAGCGCCGCCCGTGTGGCCTCCTCCTTCTCCGTACGCGCCTGTGCGGCCCGCACACCGGCCCCCGCCTCGGCGCGGGGCACGCACATGACGCCATCGTCGTCGGCGAGGATCACGTCACCAGGACGTACGGTGCCGCCGCCGACGACGACCGGGATGTTGACCGCTCCCGCGGTCGCCTTCACCGTGCCCTGGGCGCTCACGGCCGCCGACCAGACCGGGAAGCCCATGGCGTTCAGCTCGGCCACGTCACGTACGCCGGTCGACGTGACGAGGCCGCGGACCCCGCGTGACCGCAGCGACGTGGCGAGCAGCTCGCCGAACATCCCGTCCGTGCACGGTGAGGTGGTGGTGACCACCAGCAGGTCGCCCTCCGTGCACTGTTCCACCGCGGCGTGGATCATGAGGTTGTCGCCGGGCGCGCACAGCGCGGTCACCGCGTTGCCGGCGGTCCGCGTGCCCCGCTGGATCGGGCGCAGGCCGGTCCCCAGGTAGCCGATCCGGCCCAGCGCCTCGTGCACGGTCGCGACCCCGTACGCGGCGAGGTCGTCGACCACCGCGAGGTCGGTACGCGGCGGGTCGGTGATGATCACCTTCCTCATGACAGCACTCCTGTGACCTGCGGGTACAGGCGCATGTACGCCTCGGCGCGGGTCTCGTGGGCGAGGCCGAGGTTCGGGCCGGCGTTGCGCTTGAGCTGGACGCCGCGCCGCTTGGCCAGGTCGGTGTAGTAGTCCCACATGTGCTGCTGAGCGGGCAGGCACTCCATCGCCTGGCGCTTCCGGTCGAAGACGCTGGTGATGTCGAGCAGCACGTGGGGCTTGAAGTCGCACATCTCGGGCTGGTGCGGTTCGAAGAAGAAGACCGGGGGCGCGCCGAGCGGGTCGCCCGGGGCGGGATAGCCGATCGCCTGCGCGAGCACGCGTGCCTCCAGGGCCATCCGCGCGGCCGCCGGATGGTCTCCGTTGTACGGGTCGGTGAGCGGATGGGTGAGCACGACCGCCGGGTCGACGTCGCGGTAGACACGCACGATGCGGTCCAGCAGCTCGTCGGTCGGGCGCAGCGGGTAGTCGCCCGCGTCGAGGAACTCGATCTCCGCACCGAGCGCGGCGGCGGCGTTATCGGCCTCCTCGCGCCGTTGCGCCTTGATCTGCTCCAGCGACTTGCCCTCGCGCCAGGCACGCGCGGACTCGCCGCGTTCTCCGTAGGTCAGGCAGAGCACCTTGGCGCGCTCGCCGCGCTCGGCCGCCAGCGCGATCGCGCCGGCGGCCCGCCACACGAAGTCGCCCGCGTGTGCGCTGACCACCAGCAGGGCGCCGGCTGTCGGCTCGGTCATCGTTCTCTCCTCCGTCTCGGTTCCTGCGGCAATGGTGGCCGTCTACGCGGCGCTCGGCACCCCGGATCGTTCGGCGGCCGTGTCGAAGTCGGTGTCCTTGGTCTCCGGCCCGATCAGGGCACCGATGAGGATGAGGGCGCCGCCCAGGACGAGCAGCACCACGGGCGTGTACGCGTACGCGACGATGTGCCCCAGCCAGTCCTGGTAGTAGGCATAACCGGCCGTCACCAGCAGCGGGAGGCTGTACCCCATCCCGAAACCGCTGCCGCGGACCGCGGCGGGGAACCGCTCGCAGATGTAGGACGGCGTCACCGCGAACATGCTGGCGCCGCTGAGGCGGATCAGCAGGGTCACGGCGAACACCAGGGGCAGGCCGGACCACGGCCCGGCGGCCAGGAACGCGAACGCCGCGGCGCAGATCACGCCGACGCTCACCCCGCACGCGATGAAGAACGTCCGGCGGCCGATCCGGTCGGTCAGCGCGCCCATGAGCGGGAAGCACAGAGTGTGGACGAACTGCGCGATGACCAGGGTTCCGGTGACCTCGGTCGCGGTCAGCGTCGTCTGGGTGCCGAGCAGCGACGGGAGCAGCCCGGAGGCCATGTTGGAGGCGAACCACACACCGGCCATGAGCACGAACACCTGCCAGAAGCTCCGGCGCGCCGAGCCGAACAGGACCGTCCTCACCGGGCCCGGGCGCTTCTCCGTCCGGACCGTCGCGAGCCAGACCGGCGACTCGCGCACCGTACGGGAGTAGTAGACGAGGAAGACGACGCCGAGTACCGCGCCCGCCCCGAAGGGCACCCGCCAGCCCCACTCCGCGTAGGCCGACCGGGGCCCGCCCGCCGGGGCGACGTGCAGCATGAGGAAGGTCAGCAGCGAGATCGCGCAGTACGAGAGCGGGAACCCGATGCTCACCAGGCTTCCGTACAGTCCTCGGCGCCCGCGTGGGGCGATCTCCATGGCGAGCGGGATCGCGCCGGTGTACTCACCGCCGAGGAAGATCCCGTCGACGAACCGCAGCAGGATCATCAGGGCGATGGCCCACAGGCCGATCTGGGCGTGGCCGGGCAGCACGGCGATGAGTGCCGTGGTGAACGCGCACCCCGCGACCGAGAGCAGCGTCACCCGGCGGCGGCCGACACGGTCGGCGAGACGCCCGAAGATCAGCGAGCCCAGTGGCCGGCCGATGAGCGTCGAGACGAAGACGCCGGCGGTGATGAGCGCCTTGGTCCCCGAGGGGACGGAGGCGGGCACGAAGTAGGGCAGGGCCGGGGTGAGCGCGATGGTCGGCAGGTAGACGTCGAACATGTCGACGAAGAACCCGAACGCTCCGCCGATCACGGCGGCTCTCCGCTGGGCGGCGTCGGCTACGGGAACGTGCGCGGTCGTGGTCAGGGGGACCTCCTTCGTCGGGGAGTGACCAGATGGACTGTGCTTCCGACTCCCTCGCTCCGCTCGGTCAGGGGACCTCCTTCGTCGGGGAGTGACCAGACGGGCTGAGCCTCCTGCTCCCTCGCTCCGCTCGGTGGTGGGCCGGAACTCAGAAAGCGGGGGTCGGCCGTGGGCGGAGCGTGGTCCAGTTTTGTTGACAATCGTGTGGCCAATCGTGAGGTCGTGCGCCGGGACTGTCAAGGGGAAGGTTCCATGACGGGGCGTCTGCCTGGGTCTTCGCCGCCTCGGCCGATCGGCTGGATCCACGGGCCACATTGCGCTCCCGTGCCTCCCGAGGCTAAATTGTCAACATTATTGATTTACATCCGACTTCCCGGAGTCGACGGCCGGATCCCCGATCGGCCTTCCGGGCCGGAAGGACCATCACATGACCGACGCTCCGTCTCCCCCCTCCGACCGGGCCCGTGCCCTCGTCGAGGGCGCCTACGACACCCACATCCACGTCGCCCCCGACGTGATGAAGCGGCGGATCGACGATGTCGACCTCGCCCGCAGGTTCGCCGACGTGGGGCTGGCGGGATTCGTGCTGAAGTCGCACTACGTCCCGACCGCCGAGCGCGCCGAGGTCGTGCGCAAGGTGGTGCCGGGCGTACGCGCGCTCGGCGCCATCACGCTCAACGGCTCGGTCGGCGGCCTCAACCCGTCGGCGGTGGAGATCGCCGGCCGGCAGGACGCGCGCGTGGTGTGGATGCCGACCGTGGACAGCCGCAACCAGCGGGACAGCCGCGCGCAGGATCCGCCGGGGGCGAAGCCGCCGATGTGGGCGGCGCTCCAGGACGATCTGCGCGCGGCCGGGATCGAGCCGCCGGCCGTCGAGGTCGTCGACGCCGCCGGCGCCGTCACCGGTGCCGTACGCGACGTGCTCACCGTCGTGGCCAAGCACGGCATGACGCTGGCCACCGGTCACCTCAACGCCCAGGAGATCGTCGCCATGGCCGAGGCGGCCTTCGAGGCGGGCGTACGCTGCGTCGTCGTGACGCATCCGGAGTTCACCTCTCAACGGCTGCCCGTCGACGTGCAACAACGGCTCGCGGACCGGGGAGCGCTGCTGGAGCGGTGCTTCACCACCCCGCACACCGGCAAGGTCAGCTGGCGGCAGCTGCTCGACACCATCCGCGCGATCGGCCCGGAGCACTCGGTGCTCTCCAGCGACCTGGGACAGCCGTTCAACCCGCCCGTCGAGGACGGCCTGGCGCTCATGGCCGACACGCTGCTGGAGGACGGGTTCGGCGAGGACGAGATCCGCGCGATGGCCGTCGCGAACACCCGCCGGGTCGCCGGTGAGGACTCGCGATGACGCCGCTGCGGTGCGTCGCCGTCCTGGGCCTGGGCGAGGCCGGCGGCGCGATCTCCCATGACCTCGCCTCGGCGGGGGTGCGCGTGCGGGCCTACGACCCGCTCGTACGCCCGGCCGACGGCCTCATCGCCTGCGCGGACGAGGCGGACGCGGCGCGCGGCGCCGAGCTGGTCCTCAGCGTGAACAGCGCGAAGGCCGCCGAGGACGCGCTGCGGGCCGGGCTGCCCGGCATGGGCGAGAACGCGGTCTGGGCCGACCTGAACACCGCGGCGCCGGCGCTCAAGCGCCGCCTCGGTGAGCTGGCCGCCGAGGCCGGTGTCGCGTTCGCCGACGTGTCGCTCATGGCCCCGGTCCCAGGCAAGGGACTGTCCACGCCGATGCTGGTGTCCGGCACGGCCGCCCGCGCGTACGCCGATCTGCTCGGCCCGGCCGGCGCGCACGTCACCACGCTCGACGCCCCGGCCGGCGAGGCGGCCACCCGCAAGCTGCTGCGCAGCGTGTTCTTCAAGGGCATGGCGGCCGCGGCGATCGAGGCGCTGCACGCGGCCCGTCAGGCGGGTCTGGAGGACTGGATGCGCGCGCACATCGCCGAGGAGCTCGCCGGCGCCGACGCGACCTTCGCCGGGCGGCTGGAGACGGGCAGCTACCGCCACGCGGCGCGCCGGGCCGAGGAGATGCGCGCGGCGGCGGAGCTGCTCACCGAGCTGGACGTGCCGCCGCGGATCAGCACGGCGAGCCGGGACTGGCTCGTCCAGCTCGACGGGACCCCCGCGCCGGAACAGGCGTGACGACACACCAGCGGCCGGCGGGAGAGATCATGTCCACGGCGAGCGGCACGGGCGGCGACCGGCCCGGCGACGTCCTGGCCGCGATCCGCGAGGCGATCATCGAGGGCGAGTTCGCCCCCAACCAGCGCCTCGTCGAGGCCGACCTGTCGACGCGTTTCGGCGCGAGCCGCGGCGGCGTACGTTCCGCACTGTTCGAGCTGGCCAACGAGGGCCTGGTCGAACGCGTCCAGAACCGCGGCGCCCGCGTCCGCGCCGTCACCCGCGACGAGGCGATCGAGATCTCCGAGGTCCGCATGGTGGTGGAGGGCCTGTGCGCGGCGAAGGCCGCCGAGCACATCACCGACGAGGAGGTCGCCGAGCTGCGCGCGCTGGGCGCGGCGATGCGTACGGCCGTGGCCGGCGGCCACGTCCTGCGCTACTCCGAGCTCAACCAGCGGCTCCATCTGCGGATCCGGCAGATCGGCGGCCAGTCGGCCGCCGCCGGCGTACTGGAGCGGCTGCGCGCGCAGAACGTCCGCCATCAGTTCCGGCTGGCGCTCGTCCCGGGCCGCCCCGACGTCTCGCTGGCCGAGCACCTGGCCATCATCGACGAGATCTGCGCCCGCGCCCCGGACGCCGCCGAACGTGCCGCGCGCCGCCATCTGCTCAGCGTCATCGAGGCTCTGAGGTCGGCCTGAGCGCCCTCACCACAGGCCGCGTCGCCGCACGTAGTGGGCGGTGACCAGCAGCAGGAGCGGACCCCACAGGACCAGTGGGGCGTACATGCAGGTCTGCAGGATCGCCCAGCCGTTGTAACCGCCGGTCATGTTGGAGTTCCAGACGGAGGCCAGCGTGACGCCGAGGCACGTGACGACGATGCCGCCGAGCAGCGCGGGGACGATCGCGGCGAGCGGCCGGACCCGCCGGCCGCCGACGAACGGCATCCACCGCGGCCACACCTCGCCCCAGCGGCGTACGAGGCCCAGTGTGAGGAACGCGGGGCCGTCCGAGAGCAGTCCGAGGCCGCCCAGGTACGCGAACCGCAGCCACAGCGGGTGGCTCATCATGTCGCGCATGAAGTCCGCGTCCATGCCCATCGAGACGCCGAAGATCAGCGGTAGCCGCCAGAGCGAGGACGGGACCGGGGCGAACGCCGCGACCTCGGCGGCGTGGCGTGCCCAGGCCGGGACGGGACGCGCGGTGCCCACGGCGGGAGGTTCGAGAGAGATGGTCATGCGCCCACCATGTGGCCCGGGCCGGGTCCGCCACCTCCCCGGTGAGGGGGAGACGACGCCGCTGAAGAGGGAACCGCTCGACGCCGATGTAATCCCCGACGCCTGCCCATCCCCGGATTCATGGACGGCACGCACTTACCGATGACAGGCATCCGCGGCGGTCCGATCACGATCTACGTTCGGCGGTGCCGCGCGGTGCCGGTGGGCGGCAGCATGGTGGGTATGGCGGGGCGGAACGGCTCATGGTGGCGCAGGGGCGGGAAGATGGCACCGGCCGCGCACGGCGGTGTGAACGCCGCCTCGGCGCGGCAGGTGCACAACCTCCTCCAGGTGAGAGACGTCTTCGGCGACATCACGCTGGGCTCCGCCGGGGAACACCCGTCACCGGAACCCGTGGGGACACTCGTCGGCGAGCTGACCGACCCGTTCACGCTGGAGGTCCACCGGCCCGTACGTGCCGGCGACGCGGACCTGGAGCTGGACGCGCTGCCGGCGTACGTGCCGCGCGAGCACGACGCTCGCCTGGCCGTGACCGTACGTGCCGCGGCGGAGGGGCGCAGCGGGATCGCGGCGCTCGTCGGCGGATCGTCGACGGGCAAGACGCGCGCTTGCTGGGAGGCGCTGGGGTCGCTGCCGGAGGGCTGGCGGCTGTGGCACCCGATCGACCCGACCCGGCCCGGCGCCGCCCTCCGTGACCTGGGGCGGCTCGGCCCCCGGACGGTGGTGTGGCTGAACGAGGCGCAGTTCTACCTCGCCGATCCCTCTCTGGGGGAACAGGTCGCCGCCGGGCTGCGTGAGTCGCTGCGCGATCCGGACCGCGGGCCCGTCCTCGTCCTGGCCACGCTGTGGCCCGAGCACTGGGCGACGCTCACCTCGCGGCCGGTGAACGGCGGGGATCCGCACGCCCAGGCGAGGGAACTGCTGGAGGGACACCGGATCCCCGTTCCCGGCGCGTTCACCGGGACCGACCTGCTGGCGCTGGCGGAGCAGGCCGACCCTCGCCTGGCCGAGGCCGCGGAGCGGGCCGGGGACGGACAGGTCACCCAGTACCTCGCGGGGGTTCCCGTACTCCTGGACCGTTACGAGACGGCCTCCCCCGCGACCCGGGCGATGGTGCACGCCGCGATGGACGCGCGCCGCCTGGGCGCCGGTCCCCACCTGCCACTCCCCCTGCTCGCCGACGCCGTCCCCGGTTACCTGACCGGTGCCGAGTGGGACCGCGCCGGCGACGACTGGCCGGAGCGGTCCCTCGCCTACGCCGCCGAGCCGTGCAACGGCGTCGACGGAATCCTCACCCGGGTCCGGCCTCGTCCCGGCGACCCGCCGGATGCCGCGCCGATGTACCGGCTGGCGGACTACCTCGATCAGCACGGCCGCGGGTCCCGCGCCGGAGAGGTCCCGCCGACGGAGTTCTGGACCGCGCTGGCCGACCACCTCGACCCCGCCGACCTGCGCGACTTCGCCGACGCCGCCGTAGGACGCGGGATGTACCGCGACGGCGCCCGCCTCTACCTACGGGCCGCGGCCCATGGCGACCTGGAGGCCGGCAGCTCTCTGGTCAAGCTGATGCACAAGTCGCACCCTGGCGACCCCCGGCCCGCCCGGTGGGTCGTGGCGTCACTGCCCGACGAACCCGACTTCGACAACCCCATCGGTGTGGTGCTGCTGGTGTGGGGCCTGCGCGATGCCGACGCCGGCCGGGAAATCGATGAGCTGGCCGACCGGATCGCCGCACGCGTTCCGCTCACGAACACCCGGGTCGTCGCGGAGCTGCTGGACTGCCTGTGCAATGCCGGGGCCGACCGGCGGGCGATCGCCGCGCTCGCTGACCGTGCCACCCAGGCATCCCTCAGCGACACGACCGGCGTGCTGAGCCTGTTGGCGAGCCTACGGAAGGTGAAGGCGTACCGGCAGGTCGAGGTGCTGGCGACTCGGATCGCGGCCGATGTCCCACTGGAAAACGCCCGTGTCCTTGCGAGCTTCCTGGGCGGTATGCGCCAGGCCGGCGCCGACGCGCAGGCCATGGCACTGGCCGCCCGAGCCGCCGCCGGCGTTCCGTTGGAGGCCCCGGGGGCCGTCGCGGAGTTGCTGGACGCCCTACGCGAAGCGGGCGCCGACGAGCAGATCACGACGGTGCTCAGCAGTAACCCGGCCGGCCGAGTCCCTATCACCGATCCCCAGAAAGTGGAACGGCTGCTGGGGAGCCTGCGTGCGGCGGGAGCCGAGGAGCAGATCCGGGTACTGCTCGGCCGGGACCTCGCCGGCAGTGTCTCACTCACGTCTCCTGACGAGCCGCTGGCCTGGAAGTGGCTCCTGTCCCGACTCGGCGAGGAGGGCGCCGGCCGACAGGTCGAGTCGCTGACCGCTCGGGCAGTGGCACACCTCCCGCTGACGGACCCGGGTGTGGTGTGGGCGCTGCTGTACACCCTCCGCAAGGCGGGGGCCGGCGAACGCATCGCGGCGCTGCTCGGCAGGGACCCGGCGTCCCAGGTGCGTCTCGGCGACCCCTACCAGGTGGGCCACCTGCTGGACGCACTACTCGAGGTGGGGGCCGACCGGCAGATCGAACAGCTGCTCGGCCGCGATCCCGCCGCCCACTGCGCCCTGATCACAAGCGACGATCCGAGCGGTGCGTGGGGGGTACCGGTGCTCGGGGCCAGTCTGCGCGCGGCGGGAGCCGAAACGCAGATACGCGTGCTGGCCGAGCGGGTCGCCCAAGCGCCGCTGGACCGGCCGTACCTCGTCGCCACATTGGTGGAGTTCCTCCACGAGATGGGAACCGGCCCGCAGTTCGAAAGGTTGGCCGGCCGGATCGCCGCCGGGCTCGCGCTCGATGATCCCTACAGCGGCGGAAGCCTCAGAGAGGTGCTGACCGCGCTCCGCGAGGCCGGGGCCGACCGGCAGGCCGACGCGCTGGTCGAGCGCCTGCCGGGCGGCGGGCAGTTCGAGCTGTTCGTCGAGCAGACCGGTACCGGCGACCTGTTCCGGTACGGGCGCGACCCCGGCGGCACCTCGGCCGGGCCCTGGAGCTGGGACGACCTGACGTGATGACGCTCCGGTCCGTACCTAGGTGGCGTCGTGGAAGACGAGTCCCAGGGTGTACCGGTTACCCGAGCGGATCGCGGACACGCCGTGCCGTACGGGCGAGGCGGACCAGCCGCGCTTGGAAGGTACGGGCCGGTCGCGGGTGGTGAAGATCAGGCCGTGTCCCTGCGGGATGAGGGTCGCGGTCCCCCGGGACTGGGCGCGGGGGCGCTGTTCGACCAGCAGGAACTCACCGCCCGTGTGGTCCTCGCCCGGAGCGTTCAGGTTGATCACGACCTGCAGCGGGAACACCATCTCGCCGAAGATGTCGCGGTGCAGGGCGTTCCAGCCGCCGCTCTCGTAGCGCAGCAGGATCGGTGAGGGGCGCTCCTGGCCGGCGGCGTGGCAGATGGCCAGCCATTCCTCCAGGGTGTCGGGCCACGGTGCCTCGCGGCCGAGCTTGTCGTACCAGTCGCGGGCGATGGGGAGCAGCCGCGGGTACAGCTCCTCCCGCAGCCGCTGGACCGGCTCGGGGAAGGGACGGTCGAAGTAGCGGTACTCGCCGCTGCCGAAGCGGTGGCGGGCCATGTCGACCGTGGACCGGAAACGATCGGCCTGGTCGTACAGGGCGGCCAGCTCCCGGCACTGTTCCGGGGTCAGCAGGCGCGGCATCAGGGCGCATCCGTACTCGTTGAGCTCGCCGGTCACCGACTCCCAGTCGGCCGAGGCGACTCCGCGGGCGAACGCGTCCGTGGTCGTCGTGGTCATGCCGCCTCCAGTGCGAGCAGGGTGCGCTTGGCGTCCGGACCACCGGCGTAGCCGCCGGCGGTGCCGTCCGAACGCACCACGCGGTGGCAGGGCACGACCAGCGGCAGCGGGTTGGTGGCACACGCGGTGCCCACCGCGCGTACCGCACGTGGACTGCCGGCCGCGGCGGCGACCTGCGCGTAGCTCTCCGTGTGGCCGTAGCCGATGTCGCGCAGGTGCGTCAGCACCTCGCGCCGGAACCCCTTCGACAGCCGCCAGTCCAGCGGAAGCTCGAACCGCGTCCTCTGCCCGGCGAAGTACTCGTCGAGCTGCCGGCTGGTCTCGTCCAGGCGGCCCGGGGCGTTCAGGATGCGAGGGCTGATGCGGTCGGCGAGCTGCCGGAGTACGGCGTCGTGGTCCTGGACGGAGAAGGCGACCTTCACCAGGCCCTGGTCGGTGGCGGCCAGCAGGATCCGGCCGACCGGTGTGTCCAGCGTGCGGTAGGCGACGTCGAGGACTCCCTCGCGCTGTGCGTCGTCGGCGAGTCGTGCGCGCAGCCGGTTCATCGCGGGTGCGTCCTGGGTGGGGAGCGCCGCGAACAGGCGCTCCTTGTCGGGTGCGGTCATCATCGAGCCACTTCTCTCTGCTCGGCCGGTCTCAGATACGTACGGCGCAGGGTCTTGATGCCGTCGGCCGCCGCCCTGCGAGCGGCGTCGGTGTTGCCTCCGGAGACGGCGGCGATCTCCTTGTACGGAAGCCCGGCCAGGTAGTGGTAGGCCACCGCCTCGCGCTGCCGGGTGGGCAGCGCCTTCAGCGCCCGCCACAGGTCCCCGTCCCAGTCCTCCGGCCGGCCGGCGTCACTGGGGCGTTCCGGGATCTCCTCCACGGGCGCCGGCCTGCGGGCGGCCGCCCGAGTGACGTCGATCGCCTTGCGATGGGCGATCGTCACCAGCCACGCCTCGATGTTCGCGTCGGACGGCAGATCCGGGTAGGCCTTCATGGCCGACAGGAAGGTCTCGGACCAGGCGTCCTCGGCGTCGTGCGGCCCGACCACGGCCCGGCACACACGCAGCACCATCGGGCCGTAGTCGGTCACGATCTGCTCGAAAGGTTGCACGGTCACATCCTGTAGACGTCGGGGTCCGGAGAAACGTGAGATCGCCGTTAAGGCTTCACGGGCTCCCGCACCGCCGTCTCCTCCAGATCCAGGAGAAACCGCTTGCGGTCCAGCCCCCCGGCGTACCCCTTGAGGCTGCCGTCGGCGCCGACGACCCGGTGGCACGGCACGATCACCGACAGCGGGTTGCGGGCGTTGGCGGCGCCGACCTCCTGGGCCAGGGAGACGTCCCCCAGCTCCCGTGCGAGCTGCCCGTACGAGCGGGTCTCACCGAACGGGATCCGCCGCAGCATCCCCCACACCCTCTGCTGGAACTCATCCCCCTGTGGCGCCAGGGGAAGCTCGAACCCGGTCCGCTCACCGGCGAAGTACTCGGCCAGCTGGCGCCGGACCTCATCGAAGCCCTGCTCACTGTAGGTGCCCAGTCGCTCCGGCTTCGGGCCACGGCGGTGCCGCTCGAAGTACAGGCCGCTCAGCACCCCGTCCTCGGCGACCGCGGTCAGGTCACCGACCGGCGATGCGATGACGGTATGGGTCCTGGACATCTCTTCACGCCCCTCCCGTTGGGCCGCCGGTGCGGCCCTTCCTACCCTGAAGACGGCCGGCCGGCCGGAAACGTGAGATGCCCGGCATCGAGAGCGCGTTCGATTGGAGCCCGTCGAGGCGGCCGCGCGTTACCGTTTCTCCTATGGAAGACCACTATCGGTCCCTCGCCGCACTCGACCCGGTCCTGGCGGACCTGGTCGAGGCGTACGGGCGGCCGGATCCATTCGAGTGGTCCGACGGCGGCCGAACCGGATCGAGCCGTTTCGCGGCGATGACGCTGCACATCGTCGGTCAGCAGATCTCGACCGTCGTGGCGTTCGTCATCTTCGACCGCATCGCGGCCGCCACGGGCGCCGTCCCCACCCCCGAGGCCGTCCTCGCCCTGGGGGCCGAGCGGCTGCGTGAGTGCGGCCTGTCGCGGGCCAAGGCGGGCTACCTTCTCGACCTCGCCCGGTCGCAGGCGAGCGGCCTCATCGACCTGGAGGACATGGCCGACCTCGGGGACGCCGAGGCGATCGCCGCGCTGACGGCGGTACGGGGCATCGGGCTGTGGTCCGCGGAGATGTTCCTCATCCACCAGCTCCACCGCCCGGACGTGCTGCCCGCGGGTGACGTCGGCCTGCGGCGCGCCATCGGCCTCGCCTGGGAGCTGCCCGCGGTGCCCGGCGTGAACGAGGTGCGGACCAGGGCGTCCGCGTGGTCGCCGCACCGGACCTACGCGGCCACGCTGCTGTGGCGGTCCCTGCGGCCCGTGGATGAGCCGTTCGACCAGAAGGCCCGCGCCCTGCGCCGGGCGGCCGGCCGCGCGGCCCCGGCTGAGGGAACAGGTGATGACGGTCCTCATCCGGCGGGTCTATGAGCACGCCGATCCCGCCGACGGGTTCAGGGTCTACGTCGACCGGCTGTGGCCGCGTGGCCTGTCGCGGGAGCGCGCCGCCATCGACCTGTGGCTGAAGGACATCGGCCCGAGCGCGGGACTACGGGAGTGGTTCGACCGCGCGGACCGCTTCGCCGAGTTCTCCGCCCGCTACACGGCCGAGCTCGACCACGACCCGGCCGTCGGGGAGCTGGTCCGTATCGCGCGCGCGAACCCGGTGGTCACGCTGCTGTACAGGGCCAGGAGCACCGAGAGGAACCACGCCGCCGTTCTCGCCGCGTTCCTCAACCGCCGTGCGTGATCGCCGGGCCGGGCGCCGATGGAGGGGAGGCCCACCCGCGGAATCCACCGGGTGCGAGGCTGGAGACGGGACACTTCGGCGTCGAGGCGGCCTGGATGAAATTGCCGGCGGCCCAAAGGAGTTCTACGACACGGACGTCAGGTGACGCCGTCCGCACACCGCGACGGGCGCGCCTGACCCGGCGCGAATCGGCTGAGCAGGAAGGGAAGCGCGATGACCAGCACGACGGAGAAGGCCATCCTCGCCGGAGGCTGTTTCTGGGGGATGCAGGACCTCATCCGCAAGCGCCCCGGCGTGGTCTCCACGCGGGTCGGATACACCGGCGGGGACGTGCCGAAGGCGACCTACCGCAATCACGGGACGCACGCGGAGGCCATCGAGATCGTCTTCGACCCGGAGCAGATCTCCTACCGGGACATTCTCGAGTTCTTCTTCCAGATCCACGACCCGTCGACCAAGAACCGCCAGGGCAACGACGTCGGCACCAGCTACCGGTCGGCCATCTTCTACACCGATGACGAGCAGAAGCGTGTCGCCGAGGACACGATCGCCGACGTCGACGCCTCGGGCCTGTGGCCGGGCAAGGTCGTCACCGAGGTGACGCCCGCCGGACCGTTCTGGGAGGCCGAGCCCGAGCACCAGGACTACCTGGAGCACTACCCCAACGGGTACACCTGCCACTTCGTCCGGCCCGGATGGAAGCTCCCGCACCGGGAGAAGACCGCCGGCTGAGGTGACCGCCTTCTCGCGCGGTACGCCGCGCGAGAAGAACACGGTGAGCCAGGTCAGAGTGCGCGTCGTGGCCCAGGATCCGATCGCGGCGATCGGCCTGGCCACGATCCTGGGGCCGCGCCCCCGGATCGCCTGGGGGGCCCGTACCGGGCCCTCTGATCGTCACGGCCCTGCCGGTGCGCCGCACGCTCCCAGGCCGGGGTCGCGTCGGCTTCAGCGGAAGTTCATCACCCCGCACCTGGATGCGGCCGTGATCATCAACAACGTCAACGAGTGTTTCGAAGCTTCGTCTTGTCGGCCCACGGGCCGAACTCGAGAGGACTTCGATGAACGACACTCCGCAGACGCCGGCCGGGATGAACCGGCGCAGACTCCTGGGCTCGGCCGGCGTGGTCGGCGGTCTCGCCGCCGCCTCGCTGGCTCTGCCCTCCAACGTACGCAAGGCCGTCGCCGCCCCGCCCCCCAAGAACGGCAGGCTCCGCGACATCGAGCACGTCGTCCTGCTGATGCAGGAGAATCGCAGCTTCGACCACTACTTCGGCACCCTCTCGGGTGTCCGTGGATTCGGCGACCCGCGCGCGATGCGGCTGCCGAACGGCCGCCCGGTCTTCCAGCAGCCGGACCCGTCGAGCCCGGACGGCTACCTGCTGCCGTACCGGCTCAACAGCCGGACCAGCGCCGCCCAGGCGATCCCGTCGATGAGCCACGAGTGGGTCGTCCAGCACCAGGCGTGGAACAACGGCGCGATGGACAACTGGCTGCCGGCGCACCGTGCCGCGGACGGAGCCAAGGGCCCGTACACGATGGGGTACTTCACCCGCGAGGACATCCCCTTCCAGTACGCCCTGGCGGACGCGTTCACCATCTGCGACGCCTACCACTGCTCGGTGCTCGGCCCGACCCACCCGAACCGCTACATGTGGATGACCGGCACCATCGACCCGAACGGCGAGTCCGGCGGGCCGGCGCTGGACAACAACGCCCCGTCGGGCACGTACTCGTGGAAGACCTATCCCGAGCGGCTGACCGAGGCCGGGGTGAGCTGGAAGTTCTACCACGAGCCGCAGAGCGCGACCGGGCTGCCGCCCATCGCCCGCATGAAGCAGTACGCCGCCGCCTCGACCGACTCGGCGCTGTACAAGAACGGGCTGACCGCCACCCCGACCGGGCAGTTCGAGTACGACGCGATGAACGACAAGCTGCCGACGGTCAGCTGGATCATGCCGCCGACGACCTACGACGAACACCCGGCCCGTACGCCGGCCGCGGGTGCGTCCTTCGTCGCCAGCAAGATCGACGCCATCGCGGCCAACCCCGAGGTCTGGGCGAAGACGGTGTTCATCCTGTCCTACGACGAGAACGACGGCATGTTCGACCACGTCCCGCCGCCGACGCCCAGGCCCGGCACCGCGGACGAGTTCGTGACCAAGACCTCGCCGACGGGCGTCGAGGGCGGCGGGCTGCCGATCGGCCCCGGGTTCCGTGTCCCCCTGATCATCGTCTCGCCGTGGACCGTGGGCGGCCGGGTCTGCTCCGAGCCGTTCGACCACACCTCACAGCTGCGTTTCCTGGAGCGGATCACCGGGGTGGCCGAGACGAACATCAGCGACTTCCGCCGTAAGAACCTGGGCGACCTGACCTCGGCGTTCCGCTTCGGCTCGGCGAGCCGGCACGCGCCGTCGCTGCCGGACACCAGCGGCCCCTACAACCTGGCGCAGTACGAGACGAGCCAGCTGCCGATGCCGAGCGTGCCCACCGGCGGCCAGCACATGCCGCGTCAGGAGCCGGGCAGGCGCCCGCACGTCCCCTGACGCCGCCCCGCCTGAACGCAGGACCCGCTCGGCCGGCGGGAGGCCCGATCCGCCCGATCCGATGATTTCGCCGGATGCGCTGGCGGGATGACGACGGAGCCCGGTGGCGGTTGCGGCAGCGGCGGCTGGCGTGGCGCAGATGGGCACATACGCGCCGACGGGCCGCGCCGAGCTGGTCCGCCTGCGCCGGGGGCTGAAGGACACGCGTCCGGCCGAGGCGGGCCGATCGCAGAGTCGCACGGGTAAGGCGTAGCGGGGGCGTCCCCCGGCATGGACAATGATCTCGCCGATCACCCCTCGCTCCGCTGGAGGCGACCATGCAGGGCCCCCGTCCCCTCCGGCCGGGTGATCCGGAGCGCCTCGGCGACTACCGGCTGACCGGGCTGCTCGGAGAGGGCGGCCAGGGCATCGTCTACCTGGGTGAGCGCCTGGACGACCCGGCGCCGGACGACCCGGCGCCGGACGGTACCGCCGCCGAGGACGACGAGCCGGGTCCCGGGAAGAGCCGCGAACTCTTCGCCATCAAGCTGCTGCGCACCCACCTGAGCGGCGACGAGAGGGCGCGGCGCTACTTCGCCCGCGAGCTCGCCGCCGCGCAGCGGATCGACCCCTTCTTCACCGCCCGGATCATCGAGGCGGACGTGGAGGGCCGGACACCGTACATCGTGAGCGAGTACGTCGAGGGCCGCCCGCTGTCGGAGACCGTGCGCGGCGAGGGCCCGATGTCCGGGCTCGAGCTGCACCGTCTCGCGGTCGGCACTCTCAGCGCTCTCATCTCCATCCACCAGGCCAACGTGGTGCACCGGGACTTCAAGCCCAGCAACGTACTGCTCGGCGCCGAACGGCCGCGTGTAATCGACTTCGGCATCGCGCGCGCCCTCGACTCCACGATGTCGGTGACGAGCGGCGTCGTCGGCACCCCCGCGTACATGGCGCCTGAGCAGCTGAACGGGCAGCAGGTCACGCCCGCGGTGGACGTCTTCGCCTGGGGCGCGACCATGGTCTTCGCGGCGACCGGCGCGCCGCCGTTCGGCCAGGACTCGATCCCGGTGATGATGCACCGGATCCTGAACGCGGACCCCGTCATCGGCAACATCCAGAGCCCGCTGCGTGAGCTCGTCTGGTACTGCCTCTACAAGAACCCGGCCCACCGGCCCACCACCCACCAGGTGATGGCCGGACTCGGTCCGGCACCCGTGACGCCCGCGCCGGCCTCGTCACAGCAGGCCTCGTCACAGCAGGCCTCGCCGTCGCAGATCCCGTCGCTGTGGGGCACGGGGCCGCAGGGCGGCACCCCCTGGGGCGAGACGCCCAGCCCGGTGAACCTCCAGCTGCCACCCGACGCTCCCCCACCGTCACCGCCGCCCGGGGACGCCGGGCCGGACGGCACGGGGTCAGGGCCGGCGCAGCGGGCACCAGGATCGGTGCGCCGTCGCTGGCTGCCCGCGGTGGCCGCGGCCGCCGGCGTCGCACTGGTGGCCGCGGCGACCGTCGTCGTCGTGAATCTGGACCGGCCGAACCGGAAGCCGCGGAAGCCGTCCGTCGCCGCGGCCGCGGACGCGGGGCTCGCGAAAGTGGTCAACCCCTCGACCACGAGAGGCGGGACGCTGAAGTTGCGGCAGCCCGCGGATTTCGACTCTCTCGACCCCGGCGACATGTACTACACGAGCTCATGGAACTTCAGCCGGCTGTACGCCCGGTCCCTCCTCACGTACCGGGGCGCGCCGGGGGTGGCGGGCCTGCGTCCGGTGCCGGACCTGGCGACCGGGCCCGGTGAGGCCAGTGCGGACCTGAAGACCTGGACCTACCGGCTGCGCGACGGCGTGACGTTCGAGGACGGCGCCCCGGTGACGGCCAAGGACGTGCGGTACGCGGTCGCGCGGACGTTCGCGGCGGACGTGTTCGCGACCGGTCCCGCCTACTTCCGTGAGCTCCTCGACGCCGGTACGTACGCGGGGCCGTACAAGGACGCCGACCTGGACCACTTCACGGGGGTCACCACACCCGACGACCATACGGTGGTCTTCCATCTGAAGAAGCCGCTCGCCGACTTCGACTACCTGGTCGCGATGCCGCAGACGGCGCCGGTCCCGGCCGCCAAGGACACCCGCGAGGCGTACAAGGAACATCCGGTCTCGACCGGGCCGTACAAGATCGAGCAGTACACCGCCACGAAGTCGGTCTCGCTGGTCCGCAACCCGTCGTGGCACTCCGACGGCATCCGCACGGCGCTGCCGGACCGGATCGAGGTCACCTTCGGGCAGACCAGTGACGCCGTGGACCAGCAGCTCGTCAGCGGCCAGGCCGACGTGGACCCGGACAGCACCGGGCTCCAGGCCGCGGCCCAGGCCAGAGTGCTCGCCGACCCGAACCTCAGGAAGAACACCGACACCCTGACCACCGGCTTCCTGCGATACGTCGCACTGTCGACGAAGGTGGCTCCGTTCGACAACGTGCACTGCCGGCGCGCTGTGCAGTACGCGGTCGATCGCACGGCGACGCAGACGGCGGGCGGCGGGACGCAGGCGGCGGAGCCCGCCACGAACATTGCGCCGCCGGTCATCGTGGGCCGCGAGCGGTTCGACGCGTATCCGGCCGACACCGCGAAGGCCAAGCAGGAGCTGGCGTCCTGCGGCAAGCCGGCGGGGTTCAGCACCCGGATCGCGATCCGTGAGGACCGGCCCAAGGACAAGGCGCTCGCCGCCGCCGTGCAACAGGCCCTCGCGCGAGTGGGCATCAGCGTGCGGACCGAGGAGTACCCGACCACGGACTTCTACAAGGACGACGCGGGCAATCCCGAGTTCGTGCACAAGAACGGCCTGGGCATGATCCTTTCGGCGTGGGGACCGGACTACCCGACCGCCATGGGCTTCTTCCCGCAGCTCGTCGACGGGCGGCAGATCCAGGCGACGTACAACAACAACCTGTCCGAGCTCAACGACTCCGGAGTCAACGACGTCCTCGACCGGCTGGCCGACACCAGAGACCGGACGACTCGGGAGGGACTCACCGCGGACCTGGACCGCAAGGTGATGGGCACCGCCGCGATCGTGCCGCTCCTGTACGACAAGTTCGTCCTGTACCGCGGCCCCCGCCTCACCAACGCGTCCGTCAGCCAGATGTACGTCGGGTACGACCTGACGACGCTCGGCATCGGCTGACCAGGACGGTTCCGGCAGACCAGGCAGATGTTGATATTGAAACTTCATCGACTTTTGAATACCGTATACCGCCCGTAGCAGCATCGTCGCCCCCCGGAGGTGACCAACGTGAGCACGTTGGCCCGACCAAGCTTCTTCGACCGATCACGGACGGTGGCGCCTCCCTCGTGGAGCCGCTGGCTGGTTCCTCCCGCGGCGCTGTCGATCCATCTCGCGATCGGCCAGGCGTACGCATGGAGCGTCTTCAAGCCCCCACTCGAATCCTCGCTCGACCTGTCGGGCAAGGGGAGCGCGCTGCCGTTCCAGCTCGCCATCGTCATGCTGGGCCTGTCCGCCGCGTTCGGCGGCACCATGGTCGAGCGCAAAGGACCGCGCTGGGCGATGGCCGTGGCACTGACGTGCTTCTCCTCGGGGTTCTTGATCTCCGCACTCGGCATGGCGCTCTCGCAGTACTGGCTCGTGGTGTTCGGGTACGGCTTCGTCGGCGGGATCGGCCTGGGCATCGGCTACATCTCACCGGTCTCCACCCTGGTCAAGTGGTTCCCCGACCGGCCCGGCATGGCGACCGGCATCGCCATCATGGGATTCGGCGGCGGGGCGCTCATCGCGTCCCCGTGGTCGGCCGAGATGCTCTCGGCCTTCGGCACCGGGACCGGCGGCATCGCGGAGGCCTTCCTGATCCATGGTCTGGTCTACGCGGTGTTCATGTCCTTCGGCGTCCTCCTCATACGGGTCCCCGCCCCGGACTGGCGTCCGGCCGGCTGGAGTCCCGCGGTGGTCGCCGAGAAGCGGCTGGTCACCACGGCGAACGTCTCGGCCCGCAACGCGCTCCGCACCCCGCAGTTCTGGTGCCTGTGGGTGGTGCTGTGCCTGAACGTGACCGCGGGCATCGGCATCCTCGAGAAGGCCGCCCCGATGATCACGGATTTCTTCGCCGACACGTCGGCGCCCGTGACCGCCAGCGCCGCGGCGGGCTTCGTCGCGCTGCTGTCCCTGGGCAACATGCTGGGCCGCTTCGGCTGGTCGTCCCTCTCTGACGTCATCGGCCGCAAGAACATCTACCGCTTCTACCTGGGCGTGGGTGCGCTGATCTATCTGGTCATCGCACTGACCAAGGACGCCTCCAAGCCGGTGTTCATCGCGTGCGCCGTGATCATCCTGTCCTTCTACGGCGCGGGCTTCGCCACGATCCCGGCGTACCTGAAGGACCTGTTCGGCACCTACCAGGTCGGGGCGATCCACGGCCGCCTGCTCACGGCGTGGTCCGTCGCGGGCGTGGCCGGCCCACTGATCATCGACGGGATCGCCGACGCGCAGAAGGACGCGGGCAAGACCGGTCCGGCGCTGTACACGACCTCGATCTACATCATGATCGGCTTGCTGGTGATCGGCTTCGTCGCCAACGAGCTCGTACGCCCGGTGAACGCCAGGCACCACGAGGCCGAAGCGGTGGTGCGGGAGCAGGAGGAGCCGACGGTGACGGGCAAGGAGAGCTGATCATGGCCAGCACGGAGCAACAGAACACGAACCGTATTCCGCTGATGGTGATCGCCTGGGCATGGGTGACCGTGCCGTTCATCTACGGCATCTACGAACTCGTCCAGAAGGTCACCCAGCTGTTCAACGGCTGACCCGCGAGAACACCGCGGCCCGCCGGTTAGCCCCACGGGGCGGCCGGCGGGCCGCGCTGTTCCGAGGTCATTCGGCGTGGTGGCCGAGCCTCATGTGGAAGGCGTTCTCGTCGTGACCGTTCAGGGTGACCGCGCTCGCGACGGGCGGATAGCCCGAGGCCGTGACGGTGTACTGGCCGCCGGTCAGGTCGGTGAAGGTGTACTGCCCGTCGGGGCCGGTGATCGTGAAGTCGACGATGTTCCCCGCGGCGTCCAGCAGGGTGACCCGGGCGTCGGCGAGCGGTCCCCGGCCGTCGACCTGCACGACCCCGCTGATCCGGGCCGCGGGCGGCAACTCGACGTCCTGGCGGGTCTGCCTGTTGCGCACCTCGACCGGGATCGCGACCGGACGGTGCCTGGCGACGCTCACCGCGAGCGTGTACGTGCCCGCCGCCACCTGCGGGAGGGCGTAGCCGCCCGCGGCATCCGTCATGCCGGTCGCGACGACCTCTCCGGTCAGGTCCGTCACGACGACCCGCGCGTCCCGTACCGGCTCACCGTCCAGGTCATGGGCGGTGCCGACGAGGCCACCGGATCCGGTGAGCGTCAGATCGAAGTCGACCGGCCCGTCACCCACCACAAGGGTGTCGGCCTGCGGGGCGTGCTCCCCCGCGCCAGAGATCAGCACGTACGTGCCGCGTCCCGGGGCCGGCAGTCCGTAGCGGCCGTCAGGCCGCGTCGTGGTGCGGCCGACCTGATGACCCTGGACGTCGATCAGTGTGAGCGCCGTGCCGGCGGCGGGGGCCCCGTCGGCGCGGCGGACGGAACCGCGGATCAACGGTCCGCCGTCCTCGGCCGCCGGCAGGTACGCGGCCGGGGCCGGGGCCTGGGGCTGCTCGCCTCGCGAGGCGTGGCGGCCGCCCGCGGCGGCGGCGGCGGCCGGGGCCGGGGCCGGGGCGGGAGCGGGAGCGGGAGCACTGCCTCGCAGGGGCACCTCGCGGATGAACCACGCGACCACGAACCCGGCGAGGGCGAGCACGGCGCCGCCCATGACCACGCCGTGCAGGCCGCCCGTGACACCGAGCTTGAACGCGTCGCGCACCGGCGCCGGCAGCGTGTGCAGCGCGGACGGGGGGACGTGGATGCCGCCCGAGGTCAGCGCGTGGCCCGCCTTCGCGCCAAGGCGGTCGACCAGTGAGTCGTTCAGCCGGCTGGTGTAGATGGACCCGAGCAGTGCGACGCCGAGCGAGCCGCCGATCGTACGGAACAGGGTGACCGAACCACTGGCCGCCCCCATGTCCCGCATCTCCACGCTGTTCTGCGTGACGAGCATGGTGTTCTGCATGATGAAGCCCATGCCGAGGCCGGCCACGAGGGTGAGCGCCGAGCTCATCGCGGTGCTGGTGTCGACCTTGAGCATGAGGAGGAGGAGCATGCCGGCGGTCAGCACGGCGCCGCCGATGATCGGGTAGATGCGGTACCGGCCGTTACGGGTGATGAGCTGCCCGGTCGTCAGCATGACCGCCAGCATCCCGAACATCAGCGGCAGCAGGAGCAGCCCGCTCGCCGTCGCCGACGCGCCCTGGACGTACTGCATGTACTGCGGCAGGAAGCTCACGGCCCCGAACATCGCGGCGCCGACCATGAAGCTCAGGATCTGCGCGAAGGTGAAGTTGCGCTCGCGGAACAGCCGCGGCGGCAGGATGGGTTCCGCCACGCGGTTCTCGGCGAACACGAACGCGACGAGCGCCACGACGCTCACGACCGCGAGCACGATGATCTGCGCCGAGGCCCACGGGTACTCCGAACCACCCCAGCTCGCCACCAGCGTGAGCGCCACGATGCCCACGGTCAGCAGGAACGCCCCGAGGAAGTCGATCTTGGCTCTGACGTGCGTGGTGTGCAGGCGCATGCCCAGCCCGGTCACGAGCAGGGCGAGCGCGCCGAGCGGGAGGTTGACGTAGAAGGCCCAGCGCCAGCTCAGGTTGTCGGTGAGGAAGCCGCCGAGCAGCGGCCCGCCGACGAACGCCAGCGGCATCATGCCGCCGATCATCGCCTGGAAGCGGCCGCGTTCACGCGGCGGCACCAGGTCGCCGATGATCGCCATCGCCCCGACCATCAGCCCGCCGGCGCCCAGTCCCTGGATGGCCCGGAACCCGATCAGCTGGTCCATGTTCTGGGACAGGCCCGCGAGCACCGAGCCGATCAGGAAGATGACGATCGCGGACATGAACATGCCCTTGCGGCCGTACAGATCGCCGAGCTTTCCCCAGATCGGCGTCGCGGCCGCCGTCGCGAGCGCGTAGGCGGTCACCACCCACGACAGGTGGGCGATCCCGCCGAGATCCCCCACGATCGTCGGCAGCGCGGTGCCCACGATCAGGTTGTCGAGCATGGCCAGGAACATGCCGAGCATCAGCCCGATCATGGCGATGTAGATCGACCGCGTGCTTCTCACGGGCGCCGTTTCCGGCGGCGCGGTATCCACGGCGTTCGTGACCGACAACGTTCAACCCCCAACTCGACGCCCGGCCCGCTTACTTGTCGACCGGCTAGTAATACTCCATGACGTACGGTAAGCTACCAACTAGCCGGGCGTCAAGTAAGTCAAGTGCCGAGAGGACAGCGATGGGCGAGCGACGAAGCGACACGCGCGAGAAGATCCAGGCGGTCGCGCTCGAGCTGTTCGCCGAGCACGGCTACGAGAAGACCTCGCTGCGCGAGATCGCCGAGCGGCTGGACGTGACCAAGGCGGCGCTGTACTACCACTTCAATACGAAAGAGGACATCGCCGTCAGCCTCTTCGACAAGCTCCTCGCGGACATGGACGAGATCATCGCCTGGCTCCGCGAGCAGCCGGGCACGCTGGAGACCCGGCAGGGGCTGATCCAGCGGTACGCCCGCCTCGCCGGCCAGTGGCCGCCGGGCATGAGGCGGCTGATCCAGGACAGCAAGTCGACCATGCGCGAACTGGCCGTGGGCGAAAAGCTGCACGCACGTCTCCGGACGATGACCCGCCTGCTGACCAGCCCGGACGCCCCGGCGATCGTCCAGCTCAAGACGGCGATGGCCCTGGTGGCGGTCAACGCCGCGACGACCATGCTGCAGGACACCGACACCACGCCCGAGGAACGCAACGTCGCCGGCGTCATGCTCGCGCTGGAACTCGTCGCGGACGAGACGCCCGGCGCGTCCAGCGTCACGGCCGAGGACCTGGTCGGAAGCTCCTGAGCGCCGGTGTCACCGCCGGCGATCGGCGCGGTGCCCGGTCACGGAGCCCTGTGGCCGGCCCGAGGGCCGCTCAGACGCGGCTCGCGGCGGTGGCTCAGCGCAGCTCCTGGATGCGGATCAGGTTGCCCGCGGGATCGCGGAAGGCGCAGTCGCGAACCCCGTACGGCTGCTCGGTCGGCTCCTGGACGACCTCGGCCCCGCCGGCCTGCACCTTCTCGAAGGTGTCGTTCAGGTCGGCGGTGGCCAGCAGGATCCAGCCGTAGGTGCCCTTGGCCATCATCTCGGCGATGGTACGGCGCTCGTCGTCGGTGACCCCGGGGTCGGCGGCCGGCGGCGCCAGGAGGATCGACGTGCCGGGCTGGCCGGCGGGGCCGACCGTGATCCAGCGCATCTTGCCGTTTCCGACGTCACTGCGGACCTCGAAGCCGAGGGTGTCGCGGTAGAAGGCCAGGGCGGCGTCCGGGTCGTCGTGCGGGAGAGAGCTCGCGTGGATGGTGATGTCCATGGCATTCAGGCTAGTTGCGGCTCCGTGACCTGTGCTTCTCGATTCCTGACCGGCCGTGTCACCTGCTTGGCCACACACGAGGGAATCCCGGCCGCGGCGGCCGTCGCCTGGCGCCGGTAGGCACCGGGCGGCATGCCGACCAGCTCGGTGAAGCGCGTGCTGAAGGTGCCCAGTGACGAGCAGCCGACCGTGAAACAGACCTCGGTGACGCTGAGGTCGCCCCGGCGCAGCAGCGCCATCGCGCGCTCGATCCGCCGCGTCATCAGATAGGAGTACGGCGACTCGCCGTACGCGAGCCGGAACCGGCGGCTGAGGTGCCCGGCCGACATGTGCGCGCCACGGGCGAGCGCCTCGACGTCCAAGGGCTGGGCGTACTCCCGGTCGATCCGGTCCCGGACACGGCGCAACCACGCGAGATCACTCAGACGCTGCGCCTCGATGAGTGCGCGCGTCCACGAGGGGTGACACATCGAGAGCTCCTTTGACCGATGGCCGTGGTGCGGCAGTGCCGCGTGACCCGGCTCAGAGCGACGCGGTCTCCCACGCGAACCCGTCAGGGTCGGTGAAGGACCCGGCATCGCCGCCGATCGTGAGCCGGTGCGATCCGGTGCCCTCGGCAGGGACGCCGGCGTCCTTGGCAAGGGCACGGCGCCCGTAGAGCGCCAGACTGACGGGACTCGACGCGGTGTCGAACTCGACGTACTTGCGGGGAATGCTTTTTGCCACGGCGAGGCCGCGGTCGACGTAGAACCGCTTACTCGCGGCCATGTCGTCGACTCCCAGCAGGAGCACGATCTTGTCGATCTGCCGGGTGGCCGGGCCGGTGTCCTTCTTCTCCGAGGTCGCGATCTTCCAGATCGCCCCGTCCGGGGCTCGTACGACGCCGCCGTAGCCCCAGAACGACTTGGCGGCCGGTTTCAGCGTCGACGCGCCGGCGTCGAGGGCGGCGCCGACGAGGGCGTCGACGGTGCCCGGCTGGGAGACCGTGAGCGACAGCGTGAACCCGCGGAAGCCGTCCGTCGGTGCCTCAGAGGCCCGCAGGCGTACCTGAGTGTCCAGCCCGAAGGCGTCGGTGTAGAAGCCGTTGACGGCGGTGGGGTCGGCCACCTCAAGGGTGACGGATTCGATGGGAGCCATGCCGATCAAGCTAGTTCCGGCTCCGTGACGCGCGCTTCTCGATTCCTGACCGGTCAGGTGCGCGGGGGCGCGGTGGAGTCGCGCACGACCAGGGAGACGGGGAGCAGCAGCGAACGCGGGTGGCGCTGTGGCTCCTCGATGCAGTCGAGCAGCATGCGCGCGGCCTCGGCGCCGAGCTCGTGATGGGGCACGCCCAGGGTCGTCAGAGGCGGGCGGAGCTTGTCGAGGAAGGGCATGTCGTTGAAGCCGACCACGCTGATGTCCTCAGGGCACGAGATGCCGCGTTCGGCGAACACGTCGTAGCAGCCCAGCGCGATCAGGTCGTTGCCGGCGACGACGGCCGTGCAGCCGCTCCCCCGGTCGAGCAGCTCGCGCATCGCGCCTGCGCCGTCGCCCTCGCTCCAGTGCGCGCACTCGACGATGAGGGCCGGGTCCTCCGCGGCCCCGTAGTCGCGTACGGCATGCCGGAACGCCCGCGACCGGTCGAGGCCCGTCGAGGTGATCTGCGGGCCCGCGATGTGGGCGATCCGCGTGTGGCCGAGGTCGACCAGGTGTTTCACCGCCAGCGCGATGCCGGTGGCGTCGTCGCCGACGACGAAGGGCATCTGCAGGTTCTCGATCCGGCGATTGATGAGGACGATCTTGACGTCCTGCTCCTGTAGCTGCCGCAGGAGAGGGTGTTCGAGCCGTGCGGTGGCGACGATGAGGCCCTCGACCTGCCGCGACCGGAGCGATTCGATCAGTGCTCGCTCGCGGTCCGGGTCGTTGTCGGTGTTGACGATGAGGGCGCTGTAGCCGGCCGCCTCGAGGACGTTCTCGATCCCGCGGACGATCGGCGGGAACAGCGGGTTCGTCAGGTCGGGGAGGACGAGGCCCACGGTGGCCGACTTGGAGGTCTTGAGGCTCCGCGCGATGGGATTCGGCTGGTAGCCCAGCGTCTCGGCGGCCCGCACCACGCGGCGTACCGTCTCGGCGTTGACCAGCTGCCGTGCCTTGGGGTTGAGCGCACGTGACGCGGTCGCGGTGTGCACCCCGGCGGCCTGGGCGACGTCGCGTAGCGTGACCGGTTGTGCCCCCGCCTGCTGGATTCCGGCAGGCCGCTTGGGTTTCATGGGCCGGGGCCTCCTTCCGGTCCGATCCATCGCGCCCGCCCGAGGGTCGCGAACAGCCCGAGTATGACCGCCAGCATCGTGGCCCAGCCGAAGATTAGAGCGTATCGGTGCGCCTCCGCGAATCCTCCGGCGATCTTGGCGGACACGGCGCTGCCGAGGAACAGCGCGCCGGCGAACGCCGACACCACCGTGGCGCGTACGCCGGGCAGGACCTCCGTGGCCCACGTCTGCAGCGATGAGTGCATCGAGACCCAGGCCAGGCCGAGGAGCCCAGCGGCAACCAGTGCCACGACGGGGGCGCGCGCCACCGTGAGCAGGGCGCAGCCGGCCGCGGCCGCGCAGGCGCCGAGCGCGATGAGCCGTGCGGCGCGCGTACGGCGCGCCATCGCCCCCACCAGGCGGGCGAACCCGAGCACGGCGAGGCCGTACACCGCGGTGACGGTCCCGGCGACCGACGCGCTGGCCCCGGTCGCCTCGACGGCGGCGGGCAGCAGGGTCAGCACGCCGAGCAGCACCATCCCTTCGAGGAAGGCCAGTGCCAGCACCACGCGGGTCGGCCCGGAACGGACGACGGCCATCAGCGGCATGAGCACCCCGGCGTTCTCACGCGTCATCGGCGGCCGCGTGAGGCGCCCGAGGGTGACGATGAGGACGAGGGCGAAGAGCCCGGTCAGGACGAACACCAGGCGCCAGCTGGTGAACTCCGCCAGCGTGCCCGCGCCCACCGAGGCCAGCCCGGTGCCCAGCGCGACCCCGGCCATGAGCCGGGTCACCTCCGGCTGCCGCCGGTCGGACGGCACCGTGTCGCCGATGTAGATGAGGCTCGCGGGAATCGCCGCGCTGAAGCACGCCCCGGCGAGTCCCCGCGCGATGCCGAGCGTGAGCGCGGTCCCGCTGAACGCCGCCGCGATCGTGCTCACCGCGGCGAGCGCCAGTGCCACCCGCATCGTCTTCACCAGGCCGACGCGGTCCGAGACCATTCCCCACACCGGCTGCATCAGCCCGTACGCCAGGAAGTAGACACCCGCCGCGTTGATGATCGACGACAGCGGCACGTCGAAGTCGTGGGCCATCGCGATCAGCATGGGCGGCATCGCGAAGCGATCCAGCGTGCTGACGAAGGCGACCACCTGCAGCTGTCGCGGCACCCGCGAGGAGTCCGGGGTCATCGCCCGGCGGCCGGGTACGGGTGCGGGTCGACCAGGCCACGTGAAGGGTCGAGCGCGGTCGCGAGCACGTCGGCCCCGTCGACCAGCGCCGGCAGGTACCTTCGCCGCAGGCCGAGGACGGTCTCCATCGCCCGCGGGTCGACGATCCCGTCGGCGACGAGGCCCTCCGCCGGATCCTTCAGGCGTTGGAGATACCTCGACGCGAGGGCGGGCGGAAGCCTCAGCGCCGCGGACGCCTCCTCCACGACCAGGTCATCGGCGTTGCCGGCCACCACCTCACCGGCGGCCTCGCGCAGGGCGCCGGCGAGTGCGCCGACGTCCGCCCGCCGGTGGTCGCCGACCGTGCTCAGGACCGTGCCGAGGTAGGGATGACACACGTCGGTGAGCCCGGCGAGCCGCACCGCGCCGGCGTCTTCGGCCCGCAGCTCGTTGCCGGCGTTCAGCATCGTCGCGTCGCAGTCGCCGGCCAGCAGCGCCTCGAGCCGCCGGGGCGTGGAGCCCAGCGCGGCGACCTGGTAGTCGCCGCGGTCCAGGCCGAGGGACTCCAGCAGTGCGTAGAGTCCGAAGGCGAACCCGGAGCCGGGCACGTCGACCCCGATGTTCGCGTCTGTCAGGTCGGCCGCGGTGAGCCCCGGCCGCGCGTAGACGCCCAGCCCGAGGCCACGGTCCACGGCCGCCACGATCGTGACGTCGGCGGTCTCGCCCAGCGGGTTGTCCGGCACGAAGCGGTAGGCGATCACGTTGTCGGGGCTGGTGAGCGTCGCGTCGAGGTCGCCGTCGAGCAGCGCTCTGCACTGCGCGGGAGAGGAGGGAACGGGCTCCTCGAGCACGTTCAGGCCTCGCTCGTCGAGCAGGCCGAGGCGCCGGGCCACGCGAAGCAGCACGGACGGGCTGAAGGCGCCGACCACGAGTTCCCGGGTCACGATCCGCGGCTCTCCCTCCTGATGCCCAGCGTCGATCTCACCGCGGTGCCGGCCGCACTCGTTTGCACAACGAAGCCGAACCCAGGTCGGAGAGCTCTTGACAGTCAAGAGGATTGAACCGCATGCTGCTGGCCATCGCAATCGTTTGCGGTGTTAATTCCAGGCGTCACAAAGCTCACAGAGGAGGGCTCATGACCGCCTCATCTCCCTGGCAACCCAAGATCCGTGGCGGATCCGCGCTCGCGGGTATGCGTCGACGGGGTCGAAGCCGGAGGACCGTGGCCGGGGTCGTCGTGGCGGCCATGGCGCTGACGGCGTGCGGCCAGCGGCCCTCTCAGTCGTCCGGTGGTGATACCAAGAAGCCGATCGTCGTCGGCGCCTCCCTCCCCCTGACCGGTGACTTCGCCCAGCCGGGCAACGAGGCCAAGCGCGGCTACGAGATCTGGCGCGACATGGTCAACGCCAAGGGCGGCATCCTGGGCCGTCAGGTCCAGCTCAAGATCACTGACGACGCCAGCAGCCAGGACACCGTGGTCTCGGACTACACGAAGCTGATCACGCAGAACAAGGTCGACCTGCTGCTCGGCACCTTCTCCTCGCTGCTGAACTACGCCGCCTCGGCGGTCGCCGAGAAGAACGGCATGGTCTTCGTCGAGCCGGCCGGCGGCGCGACCAACATGTTCACGCGCAACTTCAAGTACCTCTTCTTCGCCCAGCAGGCGAGCGCGCCGCACCAGGCCGACGTCTTCGTCGACTGGGTCAAGTCGCTGCCTCCGGCCTCGCGCCCGAAGACGGCGGCCTACCCGACCCAGGACGACCCGTTCGCCAAGCCCGTGATCCAGACCATGCAGAAGGAGCTGGAGGCCCTCGGCGTCAAGACGGTCTACAGCTCGGTCTACCCCGCCGACACGACGAACTTCCAGACCATCGCCAGCACGCTCGCCGGCAAGAAGCCCGACCTGATCGCCCAGGGTGCGGTGTTCGAGGACGGCGTCGGGCTGGTCCGCGCGCTCAAGCAGCTGAACTACTCGCCGAAGGCCCTCTTCCAGACCTCCGCGCCCAGCAACGCCGGCCAGTACAGCAAGGGCATCGGCGAGGCCAACACCGAGGGCGTCTTCTACACGGTCAGCTGGGACGAGGACGCGACGACCCCGGTCAACGCGGACTTCGTCGCCGCCTACAAGAAGGCCTACAACGCCGACCCCGCCGAGGACGCCGCCGACGGCTTCGCCGCGGCGCAGGTGCTCCAGGCCGCCGCGGAGAAGGTCGGCTCCGTCGACCAGGACAAGATCCGGGACTGGCTGCACGCCCACACGGTGCAGACGATCCTGGGGCCGCTGAGCTGGAAGCCGACCGGTGAGCCGAACGGCAAGTTCCTGCTCGCGCAGTGGCAGTCCGGCAAGGTCGAGGTCGTCGGCCCGCCGGACCTGGCGACCACGAAGAACATCGTCAACCCCAAGCCGGGGTGGAAGTAGACCGCCGACGCGTGAAGCGTCTCAGGGCCCGTCCGGCGGATGTGTCATCCGCCGGACGGCCCGCCCGGACACGGCGTGGAGCCCACGAGGAGTTCCCGAGATGACACAACTGGTACAGGCCATCGCGCTGGGCTTGCTGATAGGCGGGGTCTACGCGCTGATGGCCTCCGGCCTGACCCTGATCTTCGGGGTCATGAGGATCATCAACATCGCGCAGGGCGCGTTCCTGATCCTGGTGGCCATGCTGACCTGGTGGCTGTGGCACGAGACCGGGATCGACCCGATCCTCGCCTCGGTGATCACCGCACCGCTCATGTTCGGCTTCGGCTGGGTGGTCCACCGCCTCCTGATCTCGCGCGTCAGCGGTGAGTCCTCCTCGATGTCGATCCTGCTGACCTTCGGCTTCGCGATGGTCATCGAGGGCGTCCTGGACATCACCGCCGGCAACAGGTTCAGGTCGGCCACCCCCTCCTACTTCGACGAGTCCTTCCGGATCGGGTCGATCTCGCTGCCGAAGGCGCAGGTGTTCGGCTTCCTCGCCGCGGTGGTCGTCCTCGGCGCCCTGTACTACGTGCTGACCCGCACGTGGACCGGGCGGGCGATCCGCGCCGCGACGCAGAACCCGTCCGGCGCCGCCCTGGTGGGGGTCGGCGCCGCCGGCACGGCCGCCCTGGCGTTCGCGCTCGGCAGCGCCACGACGGGCGTCGGCGGATCCATCCTGTCGGTGCTCTATCCGTTCTTCCCCGCCTCCCACTACGACTGGATCTCGCGGCTGCTCGGCATCGTGGTGCTGGGCGGGATGGGCAGCCTGCCCGGCGCCCTGGTGGGCGCGGGCATCCTCGGCCTGGCCGAGACGCTGACCGCGACGTACGGGTCGCTGAGCTGGTCGACTCTGGTCTTCTACGTCGTCATCATGGTCGTGCTGCTGATCCGCCCCCAGGGCCTGTTCGGCGCCAAGCTCCGTGAGGACGCCGCATGAGGCGCCTGCGCGCACTTCCTCGTTCGCATCTGGTCGCCGGCGTCTGCCTGCTCGCGCTGGTGCTCTATCCGGTCGTCAACCCGTGGAAGCCCTACCCCCAGGGTGTCCTGCTGCTGGGCTTCCTCCTCGCCATCCAGGCGTCGAGCTGGAACATCATCTCCGGGTACGGCGGCTACACCTCACTCGGCCACGGCATGTTCCTGGGCCTCGGGTCCTACACTGCCGGCATCCTGGCGCTGCGGTGGGGCGTCAACCCGCTGTGGGTCGCCCCGCTCGGCGGGGTGACCGCCCTGGTCATCGCGGTCCTGATCGGCTCTGTCGTGCTGCGGACCCGTGGCCACGCGTTCGTGATCATCACCATCGCGATGCTGCTGGCCGCGCAGATCCTCGCGTCCAACTTCAAGAGCCTCACCCAGGGGTCGGACGGCATCACCCTGGCGCTGCCCTTCTGGGGCCGCGACTTCCAGAACATCCCCTTCTACTACGTGTTCCTGGGCCTGCTGGTGCTGACGGTCCTGTTCAGCGCGTGGCTGAGGCGTACCAAATTCGGTGCGGGGTTGGTCGCGATCCGCGAGGACGAGGGCAAGGCGGCCTCGATCGGCGTCAACACGACCCGCTTCAAGATCGTGGCGTACGCCGCGAGCGCGTTCATGATCGGTACGGCCGGCGGCGTCTACGCCTACTACCTGACGTTCATCAACCCGGTCGGGTCGTTCGCCATCCTCGGCAGCGTCACCATCGTGCTCGCCACCCTGACCGGCGGACGCGGCACGCTGTACGGCCCGGTCATCGGCGCGTTCATCGTCAACCTGGTCAGCGAGGAGTCCACGGTCTACGGCGGCGGCACCCAGTCACGCGTGCTCATCTTCGGGGTCGCGCTGATGCTCGTCGTGCTGTTCCTGCCACGTGGCCTCCTGCCGACCGCCGAGGCGTGGTGGCGCAAGCGGCATCCCGTGGAGGTGGAGTACACCGACCAGGCCGGCGCGCTGAGCGGCGGGCCGATGAAGACGTACGAGCGTGCCCTCGCCGCGACCCCCGGAACAGGTGACGGGGACACGCCGCTGCTGGAGGTGCGCGGAGTCTCCAAGAGGTTCGGCGGCCTGACGGCCGTCGACGGCGCCGACCTGGTCGTACGCCCCGGCACGATCACGGCGCTGATCGGCCCGAACGGGTCGGGTAAGACGACGCTCTTCAACCTGATCACGGGTGGGATGAGCGCGGACTCGGGTGAGATCTGGTTCGACGGCAGGCGTATCGACGCGATGAGGCCCTGGAGCAGAGGGCATCTCGGGCTCGGGCGCACCTACCAGGTCACCCGGCTGTTCAAGGAGATGACGGTCCAGCAGAACGTCGTCGCGCCGCTGCCCGACTCACGGTGGCGGACGATGTTCTCCGATGCCGTGCACGGCCACGAGGCGGATCGGGCACGGGACCTGCTGGACATCGTCGGCCTCGGCCGCATGGCGGACCAGCCCGCGGGAGCGCTGTCCTACGGACAGCAGAAGCTGGTCGAGCTCGCGCAGGTGATGATGCTCCAGCCCCGCCTGATCCTGCTGGACGAGCCGGCCGGCGGCGTGAACCCCAGCCTGCTCGGACGGCTCACCGAGGTCATCCGCGAGCTGAACCGCGGCGGTGTGACGTTCCTCATCGTGGAGCACAACATCCCGCTGGTCCTCGAGCTGTGCGATCCCGTGGTGGTCTTCTCCCGCGGAGCGCCGATCGCCGAGGGACCGCCCGCCCTGATCCAGCAGGACCCGATCGTGCTCGACGCCTACCTCGGCGACGACTGGCGGCCGGCGGCCGAACCCGCCGCCCAGAGCTCACCGGGCTCCCGGGGGGCGGCAACAGGAGAGGTGGTGCAGTGACGTGCTGTCGCTGAAGGCGGTCTTCGCCGGCTACGGCGGGGGAAACGTCCTCCAGAGCGTCGACCTGGAGTGCGCGGAACAGACCATCACCTGCATCGTCGGCCCGAACGGCGCCGGCAAGTCGACCGTCCTGCGCGTCATCAGCGGGCTGCTCAGGCCCAGCGCCGGTGAGATCACCATGGACGGGCAGGCGATCGGCGACCAGGCGCCCGACGAGATCCTGCGCCGGGGCATCACCCAGGTCCCGCAGTCCCACGCCCTCTTCCCTGCCATGTCGGTGCACGAGAACGTCCTGATGGGCGGCTACCTGATCCGCAAGAACCGCAGGCTGCTGCGCGACCGCCTGGAGCTGGTCAGGGAGCGCGTTCCCCTCGTCGCCGAGCGTGCGCACGACCACGCGGGGAACCTCAGCGGCGGTCAGCGGCGGATGGTCGAGATCGCACGGTGTCTCATGCTCGACCCCAAGGTGATCCTGCTGGACGAGCCGTCGCTGGGCCTGGACCCGCGCAGCCTCGCGGGCGTCGCCGACCTCATCCACTCCCTCAACCAGGAGGGCACGACGGTCCTGCTCGTCGAGCAGAACGTCCGGCTCGGCCTCGGGCTGGCCACGCACGGTGTGGTGATGGAGGGCGGCAAGGTACGGCTCACCGGCACGGCCGCCGCCATCAAGGACGACCCGGAGATCGCGGCGCTGTACCTCGGTGGCACCAGGGCGTCCCCGATCCCCCAGAACACGCCGTCGACGGGCCCGGAGACCACCAGCGTCTGAGCCGGCGGCGCCCGTATGAAGCGGTCCCGTCAACCGCCGGATTCATTGCACTCGTTTGCACAGAACGCAGGAAAGGCAGCTGATTCACCATGGACGAGCGAGTCGCCTCGGCCATCGCGCACTGGGCGCCCCGTTTCACCACGAACGGAGTGACCGTCGCCGACTTCGAGCGGATCACCGGCGGGCTCGACGACTGGGCCGACTGGTGCGGCGCCTGGTCGGCGGTCGCCTCCGAGCACGAGGCGCTCGGACGCGAGGCCCTCGCCGCCGAGCACCTCATCTCGGCCGGTCAGCACCTGTCCCGCGCCGCGGTCTACTACCACTTCGCCAAGTTCGTCTTCGTGGAGGACCTGGACCAGATGCGGGAGGCGCACGGCCATGCCGTGCGGTGCCTCACCGACGCCCTGCCGCACCTGTCCCCGCCGGGCCGGCGGATCGAGATCGGCTTCGAGGGCGCCAAGCTCATCGGCGTCCTGCGGCTGCCGGCCGGGCACGGCCCGCATCCGGCGGTCCTGCTCCTGTCCGGGCTCGACTCGGCCAAGGAGGAGCAGAAGTCCGTCGAGGAGACCTTCCTCGAACGCGGCATCGCCACCTTCACCGTGGACGGCCCGGGGCAGGGCGAGGCGGAGTACGACCTGCCCATCCGCGGGGACTGGTCCCAGCCCGGCAAGGCCCTTCTCGACGCACTGGGCGCCGAGCCGGACATCGACGAGTCCCGGCTCGCGGTGTGGGGGGTCAGCCTCGGCGGCTACTACGCACCGCGGGTCGCGGCCGCGGTCGGGGACCGGGTCAGGGCATGCGTCGCGCTGGCCGGGCCCTATGACTTCGGCGACTGCTGGGACGGCCTCCCCCTGCTCACCCGGCAGACGTTCCAGATCAGGTCGGGCGCCGGGTCCGACGAGGAGGCGCACCGCATCGCCTCGACGCTGAGCATGGACGGGTCCGCGGGCGCGATCCAGGCCCCGCTGCTCATCGTGTTCGGGCGCAAGGACCGGCTCATCCCCTGGCAGCACGCCGAAAGACTCGCGGCCGAGGCCGGCGGCGAGGTCGAGCTGCTGATGCTCGAGGACGGCAACCACGGTTGCGCGAACCTCGCGCCCCGGCACCGCCCCTACACCGCCGACTGGGTCGCCGAGAGGCTGCGCTGACAGCCCGCGGCGGCGGTGCGTGAGACGCGTCTTGACAGTGGTCAGGGCGTTCCCTACGTTGGATAACAATCGATTGCAGAGGGGCAGACCCAGATGGATATGACCACCGCAGACCCTTCCGACCTGCGGGTCGGCTGGATCGGCACCGGCCGGATGGGCGTCGCGATGGCGGAACGACTCGCCAGAGCGGGCGTGCGTCTCACCGCCTGGAACCGCACCATCGCCAAGGCAGAGCCCCTCAAGGACCACGGCGCCGACGTGTGCGGCGCGATCGCCGACCTGCGGGACCGGCACGTCGTGTTCACCATGGTCTCGGCGTCGGCCGACCTGGAGCACGTGCTGCTGGGCGACGGCGGGCTGCTCGCCGACCCCGGGCACGTCCCCGGCATCGTCGTGGACTGCTCGACCGTCTCCACGGAGACCTCGGTCGCGATGCGCGAGGCGTGCGAGGAGAGGGGCGTCAGTTTCCTCGCCGCCCCCGTCAGCGGGAACGGCAAGGTCGTGCGGGCGGGCCAGCTGAGCCTCGTGGTCTCCGGCCCGCGGCCGGCGTACGAGACGGTGGCGCACCTGCTGGAGCACATCGGCAAGTCGGCCACCTACGTGGGCGAGGGCGACACGGCCCGGCTCGTGAAGATCGCGCACAACCTCATGCTCGGCGTCGTGACGCAGACGATGGCCGAGATCACCGTGCTGGTAGAGAAGGGCGGCGTCTCACGGCACGCCTTCCTGGAGTTCCTCAACAACAGCGTCATGGGGTCGGCCTTCACCCGGTACAAGTCACCCGCCTTCGTGAACCTCGACTACTCCCCGACGTTCACGCCGCTGCTGCTGCGCAAGGACTTCGACCTCGGTCTCGCCGCCGCGCGCGGGCTCGACGTGCCCCTGCCGGTCGCGGCGCTCACCGCGCAGCTCGTACAGGCCAGCGTCGGGACCGGCCGGGTCGAGGAGGACTTCTCGATCCTGCTGGACCTGCAGGCCGCCGCGTCCGGGCTCGAGCTCAAGCCCGAGAACGTCGCGGTCGACGACGGCCTGGGCCCCGCGTCCGTGGAGGACCCGTCATGACGTCCGCGGCCCCCATGCCCGCGCCGGGGCACATGGGCGTCGACTACGAACAGCGGGTCGACTTCGGCCGGCTGCGGGAGTATCGCCTGGGCCGGGCGCGCGCGTCGCTGGAGGCCAGCGAGTGCGGCGCCTTCCTGCTCTTCGACTTCTACAACATCCGCTATGTCACCCAGACCTGGATCGGCGGGGCCCTCGGCGACAAGATGACGAGGTACGCCCTGCTCCCCCGTGGTGGCGAGCCGATGCTCTGGGACTTCGGGTCCGCGGCGCGGCACCACCGCCTCTACAGCCCGTGGCTCGACCCGGCGAACTGTCACGCCGGCATGCTCGGCATGCGCGGCGCGATCGCGCCCTCGGCCGGGCTGATGGTGGACGCGGTCCGCCAGATCAAGGCGCTCCTGGAGGAGGCCGGCGTGGCGGACGCCCCCGTGGGGGTGGACATCGTCGAGCCGCCGTTCCTGTTCGAGATGCAGCGCCAGGGCCTGACGGTGGTCGACTCCCAGCAGCTGATGCTCGACGCGCGGCAGATCAAGTCGCCCGACGAGCTCATGCTGCTCACCCAGGCCGCCGCGATGGTCGACGGCGTCTACCAGGACATCGTCGAGGCGCTGAAGCCGGGCATCCGCGAGAACGAGATCGTGGCGCTGGCGAACAAGCGGCTCTACGAGATGGGCTCGGACCAGGTCGAGGCGATCAACGCGGTGAGCGGCGAGCGGTGCAACCCGCACCCGCACAACTTCTCCGACCGGCTGATCCGCCCGGGCGACCAGGCGTTCTTCGACATCATCCACTCCTTCAACGGCTACCGGACCTGCTACTACCGCACGTTCAGCGTGGGCAGCGCGACACCGAGCCAGCGCGACGCCTACACGAAGGCGCGTGAGTGGATGGACGCGTCGATCGCCATGATCAAACCCGGGGTCGGCACCGACCAGGTGGCCGCCGTGTGGCCCGCGGCGACCGAGTTCGGGTTCGAGAACGAGATGGCGGCCTTCGGCCTGCAGTTCGGCCACGGACTGGGGCTGGGCCTGCACGAACGGCCGATCATCTCCCGCCTCAACAGCATGCGGGAACCCATCGAACTGAAAACGGGGATGGTGTTCGCGCTGGAGACGTACTGCCCGGCGAGCGACGGCTTCTCGGCGGCCCGGATCGAGGAGGAGGTCGTCGTCACCCCTGACGGCCCACGGATCCTCACGCTCTACCCCGCCCAGGACCTCGTCGTCGCCAACCCGTACTGAGCCTCGAAAGGAATTCTCCATGGCAGACGGCAGCGAGCTGCTCACCGACCTCTACATCGGCGGCAAGGCCGTACCGGCGGGCGACGGCGGCCGGTTCGACGTACAGGACCCCGCGACCGGACAGGTCATCGCGTCCGTCGCGGACGGCACCGTCGAGGACGCGATGGCGGCCGTCGACGCGGCGGAGCGTGCGGCCGGGCCGTGGGCGGCCACGGCTCCACGTGAGCGCGCCGAGATCCTCCGGGAGGCGTTCGAGCTGATGACCGAACGCAGTGAGGAGATCGCCCGGCTGATATCGCTGGAGAACGGCAAGGCGCTCGCCGACGCGCGGGGCGAGGTGGCCTACGCGGCGGAGTTCTTCCGCTGGTATTCGGAGGAGGCCGTACGCGGCGCCGGCGCGGTCACCACGGCACCGTCGGGCGCCAACCGGATCGTGGTCCTCCACCGGCCGGTCGGCATCTGCGTGCTCGTGACCCCGTGGAACTTCCCCGCCGCGATGGCGACGCGGAAGATCGGCCCGGCCCTGGCGGCGGGCTGCACGGTGATCCTGAAGCCCGCGAGCGACACACCGCTGACCGCGCTGGCGATGGCCGGGGTCCTGGCGGACGCCGGGGTGCCTCCGGGCGTGGTCAACGTGCTGCCGGCCCGGCGCTCGGGCGCGGTCGTCTCGGCGATGCTGCACGACCCGCGGGTCCGCAAGCTCTCCTTCACCGGGTCGACCGAGGTAGGCCGCGTGCTGCTCCGCGAGGCGGCGGACCAGGTGATCAACACCTCGATGGAGCTCGGCGGCAACGCGCCGTTCCTGGTGTTCGCCGACGCCGACCTCGACGCGGCGATCGAGGGCGCGATGGTGGCCAAGATGCGCAACGCCGGAGAGGCGTGCACGGCCGCCAACCGGTTCTACGTCGAGTCCTCGATCGCCGGGGAGTTCGGCCGGCGGCTCGCCGAGCGGATGGCGGCACTGACCGTCGGTCCCGGCACCGAGGAGAGCACCCAGGTCGGCCCGCTGGTCAACCAGGACGCGGTCGACAAGGTCGATGCTCTCGTGCGCGGCGCGGTCGAGCAGGGCGCCGAGGCGGTCGTCGGCGGAGGCCGCCCGGACCGGCCCGGTTACTACTACGACCCGACGGTGCTCGTGGACGTCCCCGCCGACGCGCCGATCCTGCGAGAGGAGATCTTCGGGCCGGTGGCTCCGATCGTCACCTTCGAGGACGAGGACGAGGCGATCCGGCTTGCCAACGCGACGGAGTTCGGCCTGGTCGCCTACGTCTACACCGGCGATCTGGCCCGTGGCCTGCGGGTGAGTGAGAGGTTCGAGTCCGGCATGGTCGGGCTCAACCGTGGCCTGGTCAGTGACCCCGCGGCGCCCTTCGGCGGCGTGAAGCAGAGCGGGATCGGCCGCGAGGGCGGCCACGAGGGCATGCTCGACTACCTGGAGACGCAGTACGTCGCGGTCCAGTGGTGACCTGACCCGACGGGGCGGTTCTCCGCGGAGAGCCGCCCCGGCTCAGTCCCCGGCCGACTCGATGGCGGCGACGATCGCGTCCGTGGTGAGCGGAAGATCCCGTACGCGCACGCCGACCGCAATGGTGACGGCGTTCGCGATGGCCGCGGCGGTCGGTCCCTGGGCCGCCTCACCCGCTCCGAGGGAGGGCAGGTCCGGGTTCTCGACGAGCTCCACCGCGATCTCCGGCGCCTCGCTGAAGCGCAGGATCGGGTAGGTCTCCCAGGTGTCGCTGGTGATCCTGCGCCGGTCGAAGCGGACCCGCTCCTTCAGTGTCCAGCTCGTCGCCTGGGTGGCTCCGCCCTCGATCTGGTTGCGCACCCCGTCGGGGTTGACGACCAGCCCGACGTCCACGGCGATGGTCAGGCGGCGCACACGTACGTCGTGTTCCGCCTCGACGTCCGCGATCACCGCGCAGTACGCGCCCTTGTCCTTGTAGCGGGCGAACCCGATCCCCCGCCCCGTACCCTCGGCCACCGGCGTGCCCCAGGCGGCCGCCTTCGCGGCCGTCTCCAGGACCTTCCGCCCGCGAGCGTCGCCGAGATGCGTCAGCCGGTAGGCCAGCGGGTCGATCCCGGCGGACAGGGCGAGCTCGTCCATGAAGGACTCGATCGCGAAGACGTTCATGAAGGCGCCGAGCGAGCGGACCGCCGAGGAGCGGATCGGCGTCTCCAGGACGCGGTGTGCGGTGATCCGGCGGTGCGGAAGGTCGTAGATCGGCACCGCGTTGCGTGCCGTCCCCGCCCCTGTGGCCAGGGGCGGGTCCGCGGGCGCCGGGTACCGCCAGGGCCGCGCGAGGTGGGCGCCCGCGAGCAGGCCGGGCACGCCCCGGTAACCGGGGCGGCTCGTGTGCCCCTGGCTCCACACGTCGTACGTCCACGACCGTACGGCGCCGGACTCGTCGACCGCCGCCTCCACGTCGACGGACATGGCCGACCCGAATGGTGACCAGGTGAGCTCGTCCTGCCGGCTCCACTGCACGTGCACGGGACGGCCGGGCACGCTCCGCGCGAGCAGTACGGCGTCGAACGCCGCGTCGTCGGCGGCGTTGTGCCCGTAGCAGCCGGCGCTCTCGGCGTGCTCGACCTCGATCCGGTCCTCGTCCAGCTCCAGGAGGAGCGCGATGGCCGCTCTCAGGTTGTGTATGCCCTGGCTGTGGCTCCAGACGGACAGGGTCCCGTCCTCGTTCCAGCGCGCCACGCCGCAGCTCGGCGCCATCGACGCGTGCGCGATGAACGGCCGGTTGTAGCTCGCCCGCAGGCTCGGCCCGGTGGCCGGCGGCTCGTCCGCGACCACCTCGATGTCCTCGTGCGGGCCGGTACGCAGGAAGGCGGGCAGGTCGTCCTCGTCGGGCAGCCCGTCGCGTTCGTCCCACACCGTGGCGTCCCGCAGCGCGGCGACGGCGCGCATCACCTCCGCCTCGTCCGGACCGACCACACCGGCGAACGAGCCGTCCCGCACCACGTCGACGTCCATGCCCTCCAGCCGGGCCGCGTCGAGCTCGCGCAGGCTCGCGCCCGGAGAGGGCGGCCGGAGCACTCTGCCGAAGAGCTGTCCGGGCAGGCGCAGGTCGTGGATGAACCGCGGCCGACCGGCGATCTTGTCGGGCAGGTCCAGACGGGGGGAGTTCGTGCCGACGAACACCGGCCCGTCGCCGGAGGTCGGCGGTATCCCGGGATCGGCGGGCACGTCGAGGTCGACGGCGCCGGCCAGCTCACCGTAGGAGGTGACGCGGTCGCCGGCGCGGATGCTCCCCCGCCGTACCGTGACCTCCTCGGCGCCGACGCCCCAGCGCCGCGCCGCCTCGGCGACGAACCTGGCCCGTACCTGGGCGCACGCGGCGCGTACGGACGGACCGGCGCGCGTCAGCGACAGGCTCCCGGCCGTCAGGCCCTCGTCCGGGCCGTACCTGGTGTTGGCCGCCACCATGCGGAGCCGGTCCAGGTCGATGCCGAGCTCGTCCGCCGCGAGCTGCGACAGCGCGGTGAGGATCCCCTGCCCGAGCTCCACCTTGCCGACCCGTACGTCGACGGAGCCGTCGGCGTGGACGGTCACCCAGCGGGACAGGACCGGGTTCGCGGCCAGGTCGTCAGGAAGGCGGTAGGTCTGCTGTCCGACGGTCATCCGGTCACCTCCGTCGCCGCCAGGACGGCGCGTACGGCGCGACGCTGGACGCCGCAGCGGCACAGGTTGCGGTCGAGTGCCTCGATGACGGCACGCTCGTCGGGCGCCGGGTTCTTGTCCAGCAGGTCGGCCGCGCTCACCATGATGCCGGAGATGCAGTAGCCGCACTGCGCGGCCTGTTCGTCGAGGAAGGCCTGCTGCACCCGGTGCAGCGCGTCCCCGGGCGCCAGCCCTTCGACGGTCACCACGGTCTTTCCCGCGGCGGACCAGATGGGCGTGTCGCAGGACGGGACGACCTGGCCGTCCAGCCGGACGAAGCAGGCCCCGCACAGGCCGACCCCGCAGCCGAACCGTGCGCCCTTGAGGCCGAGCTCCTCACGCAGAACGTGGAGAAGCGAGGTGTCCGGATGGGTCTCGACCCGGACCGGGCCGCCGTTGACGGTGAGCTCGAACACCTGTGTCATGCGGATGGCCCTTCGAACGCCTCGGGATGCCGGGAGAGCTCGATGCGGGTCCGCCGGATGTGCCCGCTGAGGTAGCGCTCGGCGTCGACGGCGTCGCGTCGTTCGACGGCGTCGAGGATCAGCCGGTGCTCGGCGTTGACCACCCACCGCCGGGACGGACCGGTGAGGTTCATGAACGTGCGGCGGTAGTGCTGGGTGGTGTTCCACATCCGGACGACCATCGAGGACAGCTGGTCGATGGGGCATCCGGCGTAGGTCAGCAGGTGGAACTCGCGGTCGAGCGCGAGGAACTCGGCGATGTCCGCGTCGTCCTCGATCCGCGCCTGGATCTCCTCCAGCCGGCGGAGGTCGTCCTCGCGCAGGTGCGGCAGGCTCTCGGCCAGCGCGAGAGGTTCGAGCCGCTCGCGCATCTGGTAGATCACGTCGACCTCGTGCCGGTCCAGCCGTGGCACGCGGGCGCCCTTGTGCATGTGGTGCTCGGTGAGTCCCTCGGCCTCGAGGATGCGCAGGGCCTCGCGTACCGGGAGCCGGCTGGTGCCGAAGCGCGCGGCGACGTCCTCCTGGCGGATCCGCTCCCCCGGCACGATCTCGCCGCTGAGGATCGCCTCGCGCAGGTAGCCGGCCACGCGCTGGCTCACCGCGCCGTTCTGGTCGGCGCCGTGTTGGTCGGCACTGGCCGTCTGCTTCGTCTGTCCTGGCATGAGTGAATCTCTACCGGATCGAGGTCTGCCGGTCGAAGGCCTTGCCGTTCGGGTAGGACACGAGTTCGAACTGCATGCCCCACGGGGCGAGGAAGTACACCCAGCGCTGTCCCTCGCTCGGCCCGCTGCTCGCCGTCGGGTCCCCCATGACCGTGACGTCCCGGCTCTTCAGGTAGGCGACCGCGGCGTCCATGTCCTCGACGTACAGCGCGACGTGGTGGCCGCCGACGTCGCTGTTCCTCGGCATCTCGGTCCTCTGGTCCGGTGCGGAGTAGTGGAAGACCTCGAAGACGGCCTGCCCGCCACAGCGGAAGAAGTGCAGCTCGCGCATTACCGCGCGCGGGTCGACGCCGAGGTGCTCGGACATCCAGTCGCTGTCGTCGTGCCGGTACGGGCCCAGCGTGTACATGTACTCACAGCCGAGCACGTCGACCAGGAAATCCCTGGCCTCCTCCAGGTCGGGCACCGTGATGCCGATGTGGTCCACACGAGTCAGTCCGGGAAGCCCGCTCATTCGCGTCCTCTTCAGCTCACTAGCATCATTGGATCCAATACATCGTACATCGGACCCATCTATGGCGGATATCGGTCTATTCATCGATCTTTGGATCCAATACGGTGTGGATGCTGCGACCGATCGCCCGAGGAGCGTGTCCCATTGCCTGAGCACAATCGGCTCGACCCCGCGGCCCCCTGGGTCGAGGTCGTCGCCACCGACACCGACTGGGACGCGGCCGATCCGGCCCTGCTCACGAGCATGCTCGGCCAGCTCGTCCTCATCCGGACCTTCGAGGAGTACGTCCTCGACCTCGCGCGGGCGGGGCTGGTGCACGGACCGGCCCACTCGAGCATCGGGCAGGAGGGCGGTGCCGTCGGCTCGGTCCTCCCCCTGACGAGCAGGGACACGGTGAACGGGTCACACCGCGGCCACCATCAGTTCCTGGCCAAGGTGCTCGCTCATGTCGAGCCCAAGGGGATCGACCCGCGGCGGGAGTTCTCCTCCGACGTACGCGCGGTGCTGCTCAAGAGCCTGGCCGAGATCTGCGGCCTGGACCGCGGCTTCAGCCACGGCCGCGGCGGATCGATGCACCTGCAGTGGAAGGAGGCCGGCGCCATCGGCACGAACGCCATCGTCGGCGGCGGCGTGCCGCTCGCGGCCGGCTCCGCGTGGGCGCACCGGCACTCCGGCGGCGACGCGGTCGCGGTGACCTACTTCGGCGACGGCGCGACCAACATCGGCTCGACGCTCGAGACGATGAACCTGGCGTCCGCGTGGCACCTGCCGCTGTGCTTCTTCATCGAGAACAACCGGTACGCCGTCTCGACCGTCGTCACCGAGGCCACCGGCGAGCCACGGCTCTCGGGGCGCGGACCCGGTTTCGGGATCGCGAGCTGGAAGGTCGACGGGATGAACCCGCTGGCCGTCCACCTCGCCATGCACGAGGCCCTCGCGCACATGCGGGCCGGCAAGGGCCCCACCGTGATCGAGGCGGACGTCTACCGCTACTTCCACCAGAACGGCCCCTTTCCGGGGAGCGCCTTCGGCTACCGCACCAAGGAAGAGGAGAAGGAGTGGCGCGACCGTGACCCGATCAGGCAGCTCTCCGGCCACCTCGTACGGCGCGGCATCCTGAGCCGGGACGAGATCGACGCGACGACCGAGCGCGCCACGAGACTCCTGGCCTCGATCGGCGAGGTCCTGCTGGAGCCCCTGCCCGGCGGCAGGCCCGGCCAGCGCCGGATCAAGCCGGACGAGTGGCCCGATCCCTCCTGGGTGGACGTGGGAGTCCGCGGGGACCTCGGCGAGTTCTCCGGCGCACGCCTCGCCGACCGTGACACGTTCACCGGCGCGCTCGCTGAGCAGAAGTTCATCGACGCCGTCTCCGGTGTGATGGCCCGCCGGATGGAGACCGACGACACCGTCGTGGTGATGGGCGAGGACGTGCACCGGCTGGCCGGCGGCACCAACGGCGCGACGAAGGGGCTCAAGGACGCCCACCCCGACCGTGTCCTCGGCACTCCGATCAGCGAGAACGCCTTCACGGGGCTGGGCGGCGGCATCGCGCTCGACGGGCGCTACAAGCCCGTGGTCGAGCTGATGTACGCCGACTTCATGTGGGTCGCGGCCGACCAGCTGTTCAACCAGATCGCCAAGGCCCGGCACATGTACGGCGGTGACGGCGCCGTGCCGTTCGTGCTCCGGAGCAAGGTCGCCATGGGCACCGGGTACGGCTCGCAGCACTCGATGGACCCCGCCGGGATCTTCGCCACCTCGGCGGGCTGGCGCATCGTCGCGCCGTCCACGCCGTTCGACTACGTGGGGCTGATGAACAGCGCGCTGCGGTGCGAGGACCCGGTCGTCGTCCTGGAGCACGTCGACCTCTACACCTCGACGGGTGAGGGGCCGGTGGAGGATCTCGACTACTGCATCCCCGTGGGCAAGGCCGCCGTCCGCCGTACCGGATCCCAGCTGACCGTCCTGTCCTACCTGGCCATGACCGGCTACGTCCTGGAGGCGGTCGAGTCGCTCGGCTCGGTCGACGCGGAGGTCATCGACCTGCGCTGGCTGGACCGGGCGAGCATCGACTGGGACACCATCGGGACGAGCATCAAGAAGACGAACAACGTGCTCATCGCCGAACAGGGCGCACTCGGCACGTCGTACGGCGGCTGGCTGAGCGATGAGATCCAGCGCCGTTTCTTCGACTGGCTGGACCAGCCGGTGCAGCGCCTGACCGGCGGCGAGGCGTCACCCAGCATCAGCAAGGTCCTCGAACGGGCGGCCATCGCCCGTGCCGAGGAGGCCTCCGCCAAGCTGGACGAGATGGGCAGGTACTGACGATGGCGAGCATCCTGCGCATGCCCGAGGTGGCCGCGAACGCGGTCGAGGCCGTGCTCCAGAGCTGGCCGGTCGCGGAGAACGCCGCCTACGCCGCAGACGATGTGATCGCCACGGTCGAGACCGAGAAGGCCGTGGTGGACGTCGAGGCCGACAAGGCCGGCGTCATCCTGAAGACCCTGGTGGCCGAAGGCGCCGAGGTCCAGGTCGGCGACCCGATCGCGGTCATCGGCGAGCCCGGGGAGAAGGCCGGCGACCTCGACGCGCTGCTCGCCGGGCTCGGTGTCCCGGCGGCCGGGCCCGCGGCGGCGCCGGACCTGCCGGAGGCCGACGCCGCGGCCGCTTCCGTCGCCTCGGCCGCGTCTGGCAACGGTTCGGGTGAGCGCGTCTTCTCCAGCCCTCTGGCGCGCCGGCTCGCCAAGGAGGCAGGGCTGCCCTTCGAGACGATCTCGGGGACCGGCCCGAACGGCCGGATCATCCGAAGGGACGTCGAAGCGGCGATCAGCAGCCGAGTCACCTCACCCCAGGCCGCCGCGCCCCGTCGTCCCGATCCGGCCGCCGAGTCTGCGGACGCCCCGAAGACCGCGGCCAGGACGGCTGCACCGGCCTTCACCGACGTGCCGCACTCGCGGATCCGCTCGGCCGTCGCGTCACGGCTCACCGAGAGCAAGCGGACGACGCCGCACTTCTACCTGCGGGGCACGGCACGCGTCGGCAGACTGCTGAAGCTGCGGCGCCGGCTGAACGAGGGCCCGGTGCGGATCTCGCTCAACGACCTGGTTCTCAAGGCCGCCGCGCAGGCCCACGTGCTGGTTCCGGCGATGAACGTGATCTGGACACCGGACGCGGTCCGATCCTTCTCCTCCGTCGACATCTCGGTGGCGATCGCGACCGAACGGGGCCTCGTGACCCCGGTGCTCAGGTCCGCCGAGCAGTTGACGATCTCCTCGGTGGCCACGACGGTGCGGGACTTCGTCGAGCGGGCCAGGGCGGGCCGTCTCCGGCAGGAGGAGCTGGAGGGCGGCAGCTTCAGCGTGACCAACCTCGGCATGCTCGGCACGGAGGAGTTCGCGGCGATCATCAACCCCCCGCAGTCGGCGATTCTCGCCGTGGGAGCCGTACGCGAGGAGCCGGTCGTCAAGGAGGGCACCCTGAAGGTGGGCTCCGTCATGCGCGTGACCCTCTCGGTGGACCATCGCCCGATCGACGGCGCGATCGCCGCCGAGTGGATGAAGGTCTTCATCTCCCTGCTCGAGGACCCGGTGCGGATTCTGGCGTGAGGCCCGCGCGTACTACTATCACGGTAGTACGACCGGGCTAGTACGGTGACGGATGCCGGGAGGCGGTCATGAGCGCGACGCTGCTGGTCCTCGCGGTCTTCCTGGCGTGTGCCGTGGAGGCGGTCGAGGCGCTCACGGTCGTGCTCGCCACCGGCCTGATCCGTGGTTGGCCGTCGCCCTTGAAGGGCGTCGGCGTCGCGCTGGCCGTACTGGCCGCGATCGTGGCGGTCTTCGGTCCGGCGATCGGCCACATCCCGCTGAACGCGCTGCGCCTGGTCATCGGGACTCTTCTGCTGGTCTTCGGCCTGCAGTGGCTGAGGAAGGCGATCCTGCGGGCCTCGGGGCACAAGGCAATGCACGACGAGACCGCCATCTACGAGCGGCAGGTGTCGGCCGCGCGGGCCGCGGGGCGGAGCGGGCGGGCGTTCGTCACCGACTGGTACGCCTTCGCCCTCGCGTTCAAGGCCGTTCTCCTCGAAGGCCTGGAGGTGGCGTTCATCGTCGTGACCTTCGGCGCGAACCAGGGGCACATCGCGCTTGCCTGCCTCGGCGCGGCACTGGCGATCATCGCGGTCACCGTGGTGGGCGTTCTGCTGAAGGAGCCCCTGGCGCGGGTCCCGGAGAACGCGATGAAGTTCGCGGTCGGGATCCTGCTGACCTCCTTCGGCACGTTCTGGGCGGGCGAGGGAGCCGGCGCGGACTGGCCCGGCGCGGACCGTGCCCTGCTCGTGCTGATCCCGGCCTTTCTCCTGGTGTCGCTGCTGTTCGTCATCCTGCTGCGTAGACGGTCGCCCCGCGCCGCGGCGCCCGATCCGGCGCCGAACCCCACCGAGGTGGCCCCGTGACAGGCCTCATGCGATTCCTGCGGTTCTGGTCCGACTTCCTGATCGGCGACGACTGGACCATCGCGCTCGGCGTCGTGGTGGCCGTCGCCGCCACGGCACTGCTGGCCGCGGCCGGAGTCGCGGCGTGGTGGCTACCGCCGATCGCCGTCATCGCCCTGCTGGGCCGGTCCCTGCTCGGCGGCACACGCGCCGGACGGAGGCGGTCGTGATGTCGGCCGGCACGGATCGCCTCATGCGGCGCAGGGTGTCCTGGCGGGAAGGTGACCCGCGCGAAAGGCCGCCGGGGACACTCCCATGAGCCTGTGGAAGTCGGCCGTCATATGGGACTGGTCGTAGTAACCGGTATCCGAGGCGAGTCCCGCCCATTTCGCGGAGCCCGCGCGGGCCAGCACCGTGCGGACGCGCTGGATGCCGGCGAAGCGCTTGGGCGACAGGCCGACCCGGTCGGTGAACAGGTCGCGCAGGTGGCGCTCGCTGACCGACAGCCGCCGGGCGAGCGCGGCGACCCGTTCGCCGTGGCCGGACAGCGACTCGATGGCCTCGCCGAGCAGCAGGTCGCGCGCGTCCGCGCTCTCGTACAGGCCTTCGAGCAATGCCTCCTCGATGCCCCGCAGGATCGGGCCGGGGTCGGTCAGCTCGCCCAGCCGGTCCTCGAGGCGGGCGGCGCGGGCGCCCCACAGGTCGGTGAGCGGTACGGCCTGGTCCCGCAGCTCGCTGACCGGGACACCGAACACCGGCTTGGCCGCACCCGGACGCAGCCGGGCCCGGATGCACATCGGCAGTTCCTTGCCCGGGTAGTAGGAGGCGCGGCTGCGTGGGCCGATCACGCGCAGGTCGCCGTCCCGTGCGCCGGTCCTGCGATAGACCAGTGCGGTGGCGGCGTCGGGTAGGTGCACCAGCGGCAGAGCGCTGTCGGGCCGCATCAGCGTGACGTCCGCGATCCACGGCCGAAGGGCGGGCATTGGGATCATCGCGTCCACGCCGATCACTCTACGGGCTGCCGATTTTTCCTATATCCCCAAGGCAGCGGGGCGGCAGAGTGCTCGACATGATCCTTGTCACGGGTGCGACGGGCACCATCGGCACTGAAGTGGTCCGGATGCTGGCCGAGCGCGGCGAGCGGGTCCGGGCGATGACGCGGAACCCCGACGGCGTGAGTCTGCCGGCGGAGATCGTACGGGGAGACTTCGATGACCGCGACTCCCTCGACGGCGCGGTTGCCGGGGCCGACGCGGTCTTCCTGCTGGACGCGCCGGGTCCCTGGATCAAGCGACACGACCTGGCGATGCTCGACGCCGTACAGTCCCACGGCGTGGGGAAGGTGGTGAAGTTGTCGGCCATCGGCACCGGCGAGAACACCGAGCTCAGGGCCGGCGGATGGCATCTCCCCGGCGAGCGGGCGCTGCGCGCGGGCGAGGCGGTCTGGACGGTCCTGCGGCCCAGCGGCTTCGCCACCAACACCCTGCACTGGGCCGCCATGATCCGCGCGGGACGGCCGGTCGCCAACCTGACGGGGGACGGCGCGCAGGGCGTGGTCGATCCACGCGACGTCGCCGAGGTCGCGGTCGCGGCACTGACCACGCCGGATCACGCGGGCAGGACCTACACGCTGACCGGTCCCGAGTCGCTGAGCACTCCCGATCAGGTGGAGATCCTGCGGAAGGTGCTCGGCCGCCCGATCGAGGTCGTCGACGTGCCGCTGGACGTGGCGAAGAAGCAGATGATCGCCGCCGGCCAGGACCCGGATTTCGCCGAGGGCGCGATGCGCGGCCAGCGGTTCATCGCCGAAGGGGGAAACGCCCGGCTGACCGCCGACGTGGCGACCGTACTCGGCCGTACGGCTCGTTCCTACGCGACCTGGGCCGGCGACCATCGGGCCGCATTCGGCTGAGGGGGTCAGCGCCGGAAAGCCCGTCGGGGCTTGGCGCCCCGGCCGGCCGGGACGCTACCTCACGCTCGCCGGTGCACCGGGACCCCGTCACGCCTGGCGATGACCAGCATCGCGGCGAAGACGAGCACGGCGGCCGACAGGCCACCCGCGAAGGTGATCACCGCGAGCTGCCCGGCGTTATCGATCTCGCCATGGAGTCCCAGTGTGGTCCTGATGCCGTCGCGCAGGACCGCCGACGCGGGCAGCGCCAGCGAGCCGGCGATGACGGCCATCCGCGCCGAGCGCCGTACTCTCCCGGCACTCGCCGGTTCGCGGGGGGCGGCGATCCGCAGGGCGGTGTTGCAGATCATCGAGAAGGCGAAGAACCCGCCCGTGCCGATGGCGGCGAAGGTGAGGAACAGGACCGGGCTCGTCCAGTGTTCGCCGACCGCCTGCGCGACGCCGATCGCCAGGCCGGCACCGAGGCTCGCCAGCGCGGCCACCGCCATGATGTGCTCGCGGGCGAACTCGATCGCGCCGCCCCTGGCGATCCGGACGGCCAGGCGGGCTCCGCTCGGAGGCAGGCGCACCGCAAGGGTCTCGGCCAGGACCGCCAGGTCATCGAGCCAGTCGCCGCCAGGAACGTGACCGTCCCTGGGCGGCAGCCGGCGGAAGGCACGCGCCTCGCAGGCCAGCGCCGCCGCCACCAGCGCGGCGAGCGGTGCCAGGGCCGCGACCAGCCACGGCGTGCCGTCGTTCCAGAGCGCGTGGTCGGCCCGCAGGACCACCGCCAGACCGTCCACGGCGATCGTCGCGGCCACCAGCAGAGTGCACACGAACGCGGCCCGCAGGAGCTGGGCGGTACGGAATACCGGCTTCGGCTCCGCCCGGCGGTACAGAAGCGCCCGTACCGCGATCAGCACGGCCAGCGCCGGCACCAGGAACTCCGTGAACGACACGACGCCGACGTACGGATCGTCCTGCCAGGGGCTGCCCGCACGCACCGCGCGGACCTGCGTCGTGACGTACGCGGACACCGTGAAGGCCACCGCTCCCGCGAGCGCGGACCACAGCGCCGGCCTCACGGCGGGACGGGCGGGGTGCTCGGCCGGGAGCACCGCGATCTCAGGTTCTTCCGCTCCCGCGGCGATCTCGTCCATGCGTCGCATAGTACACGCTGCGTACTACTCGGTGCGTACCACTCGGCGCGTAGTACGCTGACCTTCTGACCGGGAGGAGACACGTGCAGGCCAACGACGCTCAAACGCTCGTGCTCTGTGTGCTGGCCGACGGGCCCTTGCACGGATACGCGATCAACGCGGCGATCGAGGAGCTGGCCGGAGAGCGGCTGGGACCCGGCAGCCTGTACGGGGCGCTGACCCGCCTGGAGGCCAAGCAGCTGATCGAGTCCCTGGAGGAGAAGGGGCGCCAGCGTCCGGTCCGGCTGACCGCCCAGGGACGCGAGGTGCTGGAGCGTGAGCTGCGGTCGATGGCGCGAGTCGCGGCCGCAGGACTGAAGAACCTGGGTGTCACCCCGGCATGAACGCCGCCCAGAGACTGATCAGGCTGTACCCCGGCCCGTTCCGTGAGCGCTGGGGTCCGGCCATGGAGATCGAGGTCCAGAGCACGGGATGGAGGTCGTGGCCGGACCTGGCGGTGGGCATCGCCGGCATGTGGCTGCACCCGGTGATCTGGCCGGCCGACTCCACCGCCCAGCGACAGCGGCGGGCGGCGGTCATGGCGGTCACCGTCGCGGCCGCCTGCTGGTACCTCGCGCACGTGGCCATGGAGATGGACACTCCCCTCTCCGGCCGGGTCGCCCGCGCCTGGCCCATGACCGCCTGCACCGGGCTGATGTTCCTCGGGTTCCTCCTGGTCCTGCCCCGTCCCCGCCTGACCCTCGACGCCGCGAGCACGGTGCTTCGCGGCGCGGCACGCCGGTTCGCCACCCCGGTGATCCTCGGCGCGGCCGTCGTGGCCTGCGTGCGGACCGGCACGTACACCGTCGCGCCGGCACTGCTGCGGCCCGTGCTGCTCGGCTGCTGGTGGACCGCACTGGCGCTGGGCGCGTTCCACGGCTGCCGGATCGTCGCGAGCCTGGGGGCGGGTGTGGCCGTGGCACCGCGCCCCGCGCGGCTCCGGCTCGGCATGTGGACACTGGCTCTCGCCGGCACCGCGGCCGGGTCGATGCTTCTCAGCGTCTCGGTGACCGGCGGGCACCTTGACCTGTGGTCCGCCGCCCCGGGGATCGGCCTGCTCGTGTTGCCGTCGGCGTTCGCGGGGACGCTCCGCGACCTCCGCCGAGTCGTCGCGGAGCCGGCCGGGCTCTGAGCGGCGCCAAAGGCACGCCCCCGGCCCGTCACCTGCGCAGTGCGCCCCGTAGCGCGGGACGCAGCCTGGTGTGCCACAGGGCACCGCGCCGCCGGGCGCGGCGGCCGGCGACGAGAGCGGTGAAGAGCTCCTCGTACGTACGGGCGATGGGGGCGGGGTCGAAACGGCGCGCGGAGACCCGGGCCTCCTCGCCCATGCGGCGGCGGGCGGAGTCGTCCGTGATGAGGCCGAGCATCGCGGCGGTCAGGGCCTCGCCGTCGTCGACCGGGACGAGCAGGCCGTCGACGCCGTGCCGGATGATCTCGGCGGGGCCGAGCGGGCAGTCGGTGCTCACGACCGGGACGCCGCAGCGCATCGCCTCGACCAGCGTCATACCGAAGGACTCGGCGTCGGAGGCCGACACGACGATGGACGCCTGGGCGAACTCCGTCTCGATCGGTGAGCGGGCACCCATCAGGGTCGCCTGCCCGCCCAGGCCGCGGTCGTCGATCAACCGCTGCAGGCGCTCTCTGTCGGGGCCGCCACCGTAGACGCGCAGGACCCAGTCCGGGTACTTGGCCGCGACGTCGGCGAAGGCCTCGATCAGCAGGTCGAAGCGTTTGCCCCGCACCAGGCGGCCCGCGCCGGCGATGATCCTGGCGGTGCCGTCCGAGGGCGGGACGGCGGGTTCGGGGACGCTGTTGGGCACCGCCAGCACCCGTACCCCGGGCAGGGGCATCCGGGCGCGGTACACGGCGGCGTCCGCCTCCGTCGTGGTGACCACGGCGTCCAGGCCGGCATAGTGACGGGCGAGTTCGGCGCGCAGCTTCTTGACGTGGCTGTCGTGTGTCAGGTGTTCCTGGGCGATGCGCACCGCGCGGGAGGGGCCGAACCGGGCGAGATAGACGTTCAACCCGGGCCGGGTGCCGATGATCACCTCCGCGCGACAACGACGCAGGTAGTCCTCTGCCCTGCGGTCGGTGAGGCGGCTGTACTGCCGGTAGCGCTTCTCCGCGGCGGGGAAGACGGTGGCCGGTTCGGTGAACATCGGGTCGGCCGTGTCGTCGGAGCCCGCGCGGATGTCCACCAGGGGCACCACCGTCACTCGCGGGTCGATCTCGAAGCGGGGCCGTTCGCGGTGCCGGAGCATGGAGACGATCTCCACCTGGTGCCGGTCGGCGAGGGCGGCGGCCAGGTTCAGCGTCGTACGGATGGTCCCGCCGATGCCGTAGACGTTGTGGATCAGAAAGACGATCTTCACCGGACGGATTCCGGACGTGTTCACTGGTCGCTCGCCCTCTCGCTCCACCGACGGACTCCTACCTCGGCCCTCGCCTCCGTTCGCTGCGGCGGGGTAGCGGTAACTTCTACACAGCAATAGAATTTCTACAGCACTGTAGAAGATCGGTAGAGGAAAGAACAAATCATGAACACCACCGCAGATCCCCCGCCCCCTGGATCAGGTGGCCGGCGGGCCAGTGGCCGGCTGGAGGCCGAGATCCGCGCGGTGCTGGGCGGGGCCGACGGCCCGCTGACCCCCGGCGAGACCGCCGAGCGCCTCGGCGGACAGCTCGCCTACAGCACCGTGGTCACGATCCTCACGCGCCTGTACGCCAAGCAGCAGCTCACTCGCGCCCCGCGCGGCCGTGCCTACGCCTATGCCCTCGTCACCGACGAGGCCGGCCTGGCCGCCCGGCGGATGCGTGGTCTCCTGGAGGAGCTCCCGGACCGTGCGGCCGTACTCACGCGGTTCGTCGACGGGCTGACCAGCGCCGACGAGGACCTGCTGCGGCAACTGCTCAAATCCGACGCGACCCCCGACCGGTGAACAGGAGCCGCCCGGATGCGCCTCGCCGTATATCTCCCGCTTCTCCTCACCCTGCTCGCCGCGCCCGGCGCCCGGCTGCTGGCCGGACGCTGCGAGCCGCGCCTGGCCACCTGGCTGCTCACCCTCTCGGCGGTCGTGCTGGCGGCGGCCGGCGGCATCTCACTCGGACTGCTCACCCTCACCGGCCTGCTCCGCGTCCCTGAGCTCGCCGCGGCGGGCCAGTGGTCACTCGGTCTCGCCGACCGCAAGGACCCGGTCGAGCTCTCCGTCGCCGCGGCCGCCGGGCTCCTGCTCGCTCTCGCCGCCGTGGGGGCCGCACGCATGCTCTGGGAGCGCTGCCGTTCCCTGGCCCGTGCCGCCATGGACGCCGCGTGCCTCGCCGCCGAGGACGGCCTCGTCATCGTCGACGACCCTGTGCCGGAGGCCTTCGCGCTGCCCGGCCTGCCCGGCCGCGTCATCGTCTCCACCGGCATGCTGGAGGCCCTCGACACCGGCGAGCACGACGTCCTGCTCGCGCACGAGCGCGCCCATCTGTCCGACCATCACTACGTCTTCGTCGCCCTGGCCCAGCTCGGCGCCGCCGCCAACCCCCTGCTGCGGCCGCTCGCCACGGCCGTCGCCTACACCGTCGAGCGCTGGGCCGACGAGCGCGCCGCAGCGGTCACCGGCGACCGGCGGCGCGCCGCGCGTACCGTCGGCAAGGCCGCGCTGGCCGCCCACCAGAGCCACGCCCGCTCACGCATCGCGACCGCCGCGCTGGGCGTGCTGGGCGTGCTGGGCCGCGACGGCGGGCTCGGCGCGGCCGGCCCGGTCCCCCGCCGCGTCGCCGCCCTGCTGGCCCCGCCCCTCACGCCACGTGCGGTCCCCGCGCTGGTGACCATGGCCGTCCTCGTCGCGGCCACCTGGTCCACCGCCGACGCCGTACAGGACCTGCACGCCCTCCTGGGGTTCGTCGGCATCTGAGGCGACGACGGCCGCCCCCGCGCTCCGGGTGTGCTGGGCGACGTCGCCGAGGAGGTCATCGGCCGTGAACAGCGAGCACAGCAGCAGACCGAGGGCCGCGGCGGTCAGGCCGATGCCGCGGCGGGGCGGCGGGCGCAGCAGCGCGGCGACCCTGCGGGGTACCGGTCCCGGCCGCACGGCGCCGATGCCCATGCGCGCGGCCGGGCGCGGCCCGTGCGCCAGGGCAGCCTTGCCGATCACCCGGGCCGCCGCGACGCGGTCACCGGCCGCCGCCGCAGCGCGTTCGTCGGCCCAGCGCTCGGTGGCGTACCAGAGCGCACCCCGCAACGGCCACAGCAGCGGATTGGCCGCCGACGCGACACGGACGACGGCGCGGAAGACGTGGTGCCTGCCGGTCAGATGGGCGATCTCGTGGGCGAACAGCACGCGGCGTTCGCCCGGGTTGAGGACGGCCAGCATGCCCGTCGACACGACCACCCGGCCCGGTACGGCATAGGCGTCGGCCCGGTCGTCGTCGACCACCGCGAGCGGGCCGTCACCGGGCAGTTCGCGCGCCTCTCGCCCGGCCGCGCGCAGGGCGCGTACCTGCCCGAACCCGGTGTACACGGCGCCCGCGGCGCCGGCCGCCAGCACCACGGCGGCGGGCAGCATGTGATCGGCCAGCGCCAGGAGTGTGCTCATCGAGGACAGGGCCAGCCCCGTCGCCAGCACGGTGAGTACCCAGGTGGCCGTACGGGGCGGAAGGCGTTCGGCCAGCGGACGGGCGGCGATCGCCGCGACCACCGGGGCGACGAGGGGCAGGTAGCCGTCCACGTCCATGGCTCAGCGGCCGTCCAGCAGCTCGCGCAGCAGGCGCTCGTCCTGGTCGGACAGCGTGTCGACGAAGCGTGCAAGCACCGCCTCGCGGTCCGCCTCCGCCGCCATCGTCCGGTGCATGCTCCGGGCCACCAGGCCCGGCTCGTCGCTCACCGGCGCGTAGCGGAACGCGCGGCCCTCCTTGGCGCGCGTCAGCAGCCCCTTGCCGTGCATACGGGACAGGATGGTCACCACGGTCGTGTACGCGAGCTCGCTGGCCAGCAGGGCCTGCACCTCGGCGGCGTTCAGCGGCCGCCCGGCGCGCTGCAGGACCGCCATGACCTCGGCCTCCAGCGCGCCCGCGGCCCGCCGCTCGCCCTCAGCCATGCCGACCTCCACATCCACGACGATCGGACTTCAGTGTGCCACGCCGCCCCTCCCACCTGCGCCGGACGGCCGGGGAGGCTCCCGGCACGCTCGGTGCCGGGAGCCTCGGGGGCGTTCTATTCGGTGCGCAGTGCGGTGGCGGTGCGCGCCTTGGCGGCCCAGCCGGCGGGAAGCGTCGCGCCCAGTACCGCGATCGCCACTCCGCCCAGCCCGAGCAGGACCAGCTCCAGCCCGTGGTAGACCGACTCGATCCGCGGGGTGAGCCGGGTACCGGCGGCGTGGCCCATCACCGGCAGGATGTAGTCGTGCAGCGCGATCCCGGCCGGCACGCCGATGATCCCGCCGACCACGCCGAGCCCCGCGACCGAGGCGAGCACCATGGTCACGGTCTGGCGGGGTGACATGCCGATCGCCTTGCAGACACCGAGGTCGTGGACGCGTTCCCGGGTGTCGAGGACCACCGAGTTGAGCACGCCGAGCGCGGCGACGGCGACCAGCATGAGGGTGAGGATCGCCGCCATCGAGTCCACGATGATCAGCAGGTCGTCCCTCGAGTCGTCGCCCGGCACCGCCTGCGCCCCCAGCGGCCGCAGCGTGGCATCGAGCCTGGCGACGTAGCCGGCGACGTCGACCCCGGGATCGACCATGACGGTGTAGGCGTCGATCGGGATGCCGCCCTTGACGGACGCGAACGAGGCGATGTCCGCGTAGAGCCGCAGCCCGTTCCTGCTCGGGTCGAACGCCTCGCCGACGATCCGGAGAGGCACCCGCGTCCCTCCGTCGGCGGCGGTGACGGTGTCGCCGACCCTGGTGCCGGTCGCATCGAGGAAGTGGCTGGGTACGACCACCTGTCCCGGCCCGGTGAACCAGTGCCCCGAGACCATGTCGTAGGCGCCGGAACGCGAGTCACCCTTGTAGAGCTGGGCCTGGACCGGTCCCGTGACGCCCTGGACGGCGACCTGTGCGAAGGCCGTGCCGTAGAAGGACCTGGTGCCCGGCTGTGCCTGGATGGCGGCGGGGATCCGTACGCGGTCGGCCGCGGAGACCTGTCGCGGCGGCCCGCCGGGGACCGGAGGCCCGAAAGTGAGCACGGAGGCGCCGGAGGCCGCGCCGGGGTGCTGGGCGGCCGCGACCGCGTTCAGGGACGAGGTCAGGCCGACCGCGAAGGTCGCCGCGGTCGTCCCGAACACCACGGCGGCCAGCATCGCGGCCGTACGCACCGGGTGTGCGAACGGGCTCGCCAGCCCGAGGGTCACCGCCCGTGGCAAGGGCAGCCGCCCGACGGCGCGGTGCGCCCACTGGCCGCGGCCGGTGCCCGGTGCGCGGCCGACGGTGATCGCCTCGACCGTCCTCAGCCGGCCGGCCCGCAGCGCGGGGACCAGGGCGGCGGTCACGACCACGGCCAGCGCGACGGCCGGCACGGCGAGGTCGACCCACCAGGCCACCGACAGCCCCGTACTCCCGTACACCTGCTGCGCGTCGCCCAGCAGCGGGAGCGCCAGCAGGTTGCCGAGGACCACGCCCAGCACGGTGCCCGCCGCGGCCGGCATGAGCGCCTGGGCGACATAGGCCCAGACGACCTGGCCGGGGGTCAGTCCGATGGCCTTGAGGATGCCGATCCTGCGCACGCTCGCCCCGACCGCGCCGCTGACCACGCTGGAGATGATGATGACCGACATGACCAGGCCGAGCACGCCGAAGGCCATGAGGAAGGGGATGAACGGCGCCGCGCCCGTGTCGGCGCTCAGCTTGGTGTCCAGGTAGGACTGCGTGCCGAGCAGCGCCCCTCCCGGCAGTGCCGCCGCGAGCCTCGCCCGGCCGGCGGCGACCTGGCTCTTCGAACCCGCGGAGGCGAAGCGGTAGAGCATCTCCACGGTCACGGGGGCTCCGGCCGCCCTGAGCGCGGCGATCTGCCCGGGCGTCACCCACGCGTCGGCGGTCCCGCTGACCGACGTAACCCGGCCGACGACGGTCAGCACCGGGCCGCCCTCGACGTGCAGGGAGGACCCGAGCGGGAAGAGGTCGGGCGGGAAGCCCGTCGGGAGCACGATCTCGCCCGGTTTCGCCGGCCACCGCCCGGAGTCGAGGGTGAGGTCGTCGACGGTGCCGCCGGGAGCGGCACGGCCCGCGACGGTCAGTTCCGGGGTTCGCATGCCGTTCGGATCCTGCGCGCTGATCACCGTGGTCTCGTACGGGCCCGCGCTCGCGGTGACGCCGGGCAGGTGCCCGGTGGCGGCCAGCCGCGCCGTACTCGCCCTGGCCCCGTCGACCTGCGCGATCAGGTGCGGGCCATGCTGCCGGGCGAAGGCGTGGTCGAAGGGCGCGGACGAGGCGACCATCAGCGATCCGGCGACGACCGCCGAGGCCACCGCCATCAGGGTCGTCAGGGCGACCACCAGGGTCTGGACACGTCTCCGGCCCACCCCGGACCGTACGACGCGGCCGAGCGCACTCATGCGGTCTCCTTCGCCGGAGCCACGGTGTTGCCGAGTCGCGCGCTCATCGGGAGACCTCCGCGGTCTGGTCGGACGCGACGTGGCCGTCGACGAGGTGGACCGTACGGCTCGCGCACGCTTCGGCGAGGGCGAGGTCGTGGGTGACGAGGACGATGGTCTGCCCGCCACGGTGCAGGTCCACCAGCAGCTCACGTACGTCCTGGCCCGACGCGGTGTCCAGCGCGCCCGTGGGTTCGTCGGCGAGCAGCAGCGCGGGGCGGTTCACCAGCGCTCGCGCGAGCGCGACCCGCTGGCGTTCGCCCCCGGACAGCCGGCCCGGATAGGCGCGGGCGTGCCGATCGATGCCGAGCGTCCGCAGGAGCTCGGACGTACGGGCGGCCGCCTTCGCGCGCGGCATCCCCGCGAGCTGGGCCGGGAGCAGGACGTTGTCGGCGACGGTGAGGTCGTCGAGCAGGTTGAAGAACTGGAACACCATGCCGATCCGTTCGCGGCGGAACCGGGCCAGCGCGCGCTCGCCGAGCCGGCCGATCCCCAGCCCGTCCACGGTCACGGTGCCGGAGGTCGGCTTGTCGAGGCCGGCGACGAGGTTCAGCAGCGTGGACTTCCCGCTGCCGGAGGGCCCGGTGACGGCGAGGGCCTCCCCGTGCTCGACGGTGAGCGTCAGTGGTCCGAGCGCCGGTGCGCCGGCACCGTCATACCGTTTCGTCGCTCCGGCCAACTCGATCAGGTTTCCCATGGGGGCTTCGTCCTTCCGGTCACGGCCGCGGGGGCCTGGCGCACCGAAGTTAGGCGCGGCCCCCGGCCGGGCGCGTCGGCCGTCGCACCGAGATCGGATACCTCTACGGGAGGATCCGCCGCGGCGTCATCACCGCGATGTACGCCTCAGGGACGGGACGTCCATCAACGCGGCGGATGCGCGGCCGGACGCGCAGGCGTGACAATGAACCGGTGCAGACGGACGAACGGCGTGCGTGGCGGCGGCAGCTACGCGACCTGCTGCGTCCCGAGCCGAAAGGCACGTCGCTGTCCCGGCGGGCCGTCATCGCCGACGCCGTGTTCGCGGTCGTCCTGACGGTCCTCGCGTTGGCCATGGCCGCGAGGCTCCACGGCGACACACAGATCATCCACCTGGGCACGCGGGTCCCGGCCCCGCCCAGACCGCCGGCGCCGCCTGTTCCCCCGGGAGTCCCCCTGCCCGGCTCGGTGCACTCGTACCCGGGCCCGCGATCCCATCCCGTTCCCTGGCCGATCACCGTGCTGACGACGTTGCCGCTCGCCGCACGGCGCCGGTATCCGCTCCTCACCTTCGTGGTGGTGGTGTGCGCGGCCCTGTTCGTGGGGGAGAACGCGACCTGGATCACCCTGCTGGCCTATGTGGTCGCCGCCTACAGCGCCATCGCCTACAGCCGCTACCGCGTGCAGGCGATGGCCGGCCTCGTACTCGCGGCCGTGCTGGCCGGCGTCGCCTTTCGGCATGCCGACCCCGCGCTTCCAGGCTGGTCAGGGCCCTTCTTCGTCCTGCTGGTCGCGAGTGTGCTCGCGAGTTTCGTCCGATTCTGGCAGCGGCGGCTCAAGGCCAGCCAGCGCCGGTTCACCGAGCTCCAGGAGGCCCAGGAAGAGGCCACACGGCGTGCCGTCGAGGAAGAACGTGCCCGGATCGCCGCCGAGCTGCACGACGTCGTCACCCACAATGTGAGCGTGATGGTGATCCAGACCGGTGCGGCGCGCAAGGTGATGGACGCGGAACCGGAACTGTCCAAGCAGGCCATGCTGGAGGTCGAGGCCAGCGGCCGGGCCGCCATGTCCGAGCTGCGCCATGTCATGGGGCTGCTCTCCGCGTCGGACGACGAGAGGCCCGACGGGCTCGAGCCACAGCCCGGGCTCGGCCAGCTCGGCGCCCTGGTCGAACGGGTGCGCGCCGCGGGGATGACGGTGAGCGTCGCGGTGTCACCGCCGCCGGGCCCGCTGCCTCCGGGGGTCGAACTGACCGCCTACCGGGTCGTCCAGGAGGCACTGACCAACACGATCAAGCATGCCTCCGGCGCGGCGGCCTCGGTGACGATCGGCCATGACGGTGACCGGCTGGAGATCGAGGTCACCGACACCGGCGGGGAGCCGGGGGCCGGGACGCGTACGGGTGACGGCCGCGGCCTGATCGGCCTGCGCGAACGTCTCGCCGTCTATGGCGGGACCCTGGAGGCCGGTCCGAGGATCGGCGGCGGATACCGGATCAGGGCCCTGGTCCCCTGGACGGCCCCGTGAGCCTGCGCGCGGTCATCGCCGACGACCAGTCGCTGGTGCGCACCGGGTTCCGCATGATCCTCGCCGCCGACGGCATCGAGGTGGTGGCCGAGGCGGTCGACGGGACCGAGGCGGTCTCCGCCGTCCGCCGGACCCGGCCCGACGTCGTGCTGATGGACATCCGCATGCCGCGGATGGACGGGCTGGAGGCCACCAGGCAGATCACGGCCGCCGGAGACGATACGCGGGTCATCATCCTGACCACCTACGACCTCGACCACTACGTGTACGGCGCGCTCACCGCCGGTGCCAGCGGCTTCCTGCTGAAGGACGTCACCCCGGAGTACCTCGTGGCCGCGGTACGCCTCGTACGCTCCGGCGACGCCCTGCTCGCGCCGGCGATCACCCGCCGCCTGGTCGAGCGCTTCGCCGTCCGCGACGAGACGAAGGCCCTGCTGCACCGTGACCTGTCCGAGCTGACGCCGCGCGAGCTCGAGGTGCTGCGCCTGCTCGCCACCGGCCTGTCCAACGCCGAGCTCGCCACCCGGCTGACCCTCAGCGCGGCGACGGTGAAGACGCACGTCGCACGCATCCTGTCCAAGCTCGGGCTGCGCGACCGCGTCCAGGCCGTCGTGCTCGCCTACGAGACCGGGCTCATCTCCCCGGGGGGTTCGCAGTGATCCACCCGGGGAGACGCGCGGCTCAGTCGTGCTTGACGGGCCCGTCGTCCCTGTAGTGCGGAGGAGGCGCCTGCGTGTCGCAGGTCAGCGGCACTCCGGTGGGCACGAGGCGCCCCACGGCGCCGGGATTGCCATGCACGGCGGCCAGCTGGGCCGGCGACAGGTAGCCGATGAACAGCTCCTTCCCGGCGGGCATCGCCGAAGGGTCGAAGATCAGGTCGACCCTGCCGTCGTCCTGACGCTCGCCGCGCATGACGCGCCCGACGCCGTGACCGGCACCGCTCGGGCTCAGGTATCCGTCGTCCTGGGGCCCCTTGCAGAAGACGCCTTCCTTGACGAGCACGGGGAAGCCGGCCGCGCGCAGGGCACGCTGCAGGCCCGCGTGGTCCTGGAAGAACCGGCCCTTGTCCCAGGTCACACGGAGGGTGCCGTCGGTCTGGCTGTCCAGGGCGAACGCGGCCGTGTGGATGTGCACCGAACCCGCACCGGTGCTGAGACGCGCCCCGGGCGGTGCGGTCGAGGGGTGACTGAGGGCAGGCACGCCCAGCGCGAGGCCGGTGACCGCGACGACGCCGGTCGCCGAGACCACCGCGCGATGCCGGCGACGGCGCGCACGCCCCTCCGTGACGATCCGCTCGACGGGAGTGTGCATGGTGACGCCGTCCAGTGAGTCCCTCAGGGCGCTCAGTGTCGCGTCGGTGTCGTGGTCGCTCATGATCCGGCCTCCGGATTGTCGGCGGTGACGAGATGGCCGCGCAGCGCCGTGACCGCTCGCGACAGGTGGGCGGTGACCGTCCCCGGCGCGATACCGAGGACCTTGGCGGTGGCCTGGGTGTCGAGGTCGAGGAAGACCCGGAACACGATCACTTCCCGTTGCCGCTGCGGCAGCCGGCGCAGCGCGGTGAGCAGCGCGGGATCCAGGTCGGTGTCCACGGCCGTGGTGTCCACGACGTCGTGGCCCCCGTCCAGCGCGACCTCGCGTCGCCGCCGTCGCCACCACGAGACCCGGGTGTTAAGCGCCGTACGCACGATCCACGCGGACGGCGCCGGATGCCGGCCGACCTTCTGCCACGACACCCAGGCCCGGGTGAACGCCTCGGCGACCAGGTCCTCGGCGAGCTGCCGATCACCCACACTCGCCAGGACCGCCCGCAGGCACGCGTCCCGGCGGGCCTCGTAGAACTCCTGGAACTCCAGCTGCTTCACATCCCGTACACGCTCGCGGGCCGCGATCCGCTTACGTCAGTGGCGGACGTCCCGGTGGCGAACGGCCCGGTGACGAAGGAGCAGGACCGCCGAGCTCAGCACCACGACGGTGAACGACCAGCCGCCGACCACGTCGCTCGGCCAGTGAACGCCGAGGTAGACGCGGGACAGACCGACGGCGAGGGCCCAGGCCGCGGCACACGCGACGAACACCGCGCGCGGGACGCCGCGAAGGCGCGGATAAGCGGCCCAGACCAGGACCCCGGCCGCGGCCGCCGAGGTCGCGGTGTGGCCGGAGGGGAACGCGTAGCCCGTGACGTGGACCGCCCAGTCCACGGCCGGCGGGCGCTGACGACCGACGGCCGTCGCCAGGGCGAGCCGCAGCGCCTGGACGGCCAGCAGGACCGCCAGCGTACGCACCACCATCAACACCCGCCCGTACGGACCGGATCCGGCGATGATCCCGGCCACCATGACCAGGGTGTACGGGACCGCGCCGACGCCGGTGGCGGTGATGATCGCCGCCGTCTCGCGCGGCCCGGCCGGACGGTGGCGTACGGCCCAGCGGTGCACCGCGAGATCGGCCGGGAGCGGGCGGCCGTGGCGGAGCTCGACCAGCACGAGCAGCGCGAGCAGCAGACCCGCGCTCGCACCCGCGATGAGCCCCAACCGCGCCGTGCTCACCTCGGCGCGGAGACGGCCGATGGCGGATGGACGATGGCGCGCATGTCAGATGCCCGGGTCGCCGCGCAGCAGCCGCTGGAGGAGTTCCTCGTCCTCGGGCCGCAGCGACGACACGAACCGGGCCAGCACCCCGGCGCGGTCACGGCGGCGGCTCAGGAGGTCGGTCATCGCCTGAGCGGTGTGCGAGGCCTCGTCGACGGTCGGGGTGTAGACGTAGCCCTTGCCCACCGGCTCGCGGGAGACCAGCCCCTTGCGATGCATCCGGGTCAGGGTCGACATCACCGTGGTGTAGGCGAGCCTGTCGCCAAGCTCGAGCTGCACCTGCGCGGGCGTCATGGGCCGTCCGTTCGTCCACAGCACGGCCAGCACCTCGTCCTCGAGCATCCCGGGCTGACGCCGGGCGGAACCGCCATCGGGGCGCTGCTTCGCAGGGGGCTCATCGCTCATTCCGCCGATTGTACTTACCCAGTAGTACTACAGCGATAGTAGGAAGTTCGGCATCCGGCCGCTCACCGTCGCTCCCGCGGCGCCCTCGGACACGGCGCAGCACCGGCGGGCCGAGGCGGCTTCCCGCCCAGGTCCCGCCCCCGGCGACGAGCGCGCCGAACAGCAGCCCGGCCACGACGTCGTGCGGATAGTGGACGCCGACGTAGACACGCGCCGCCGCGATCACCACCGCGTTCACCGCCGCCACGGCGCCCAGCCTCCGGTCGAGCGCCCAGACCGCCATCGCGCCCGCGCCCGCCAGTACCGCGTGGTTGCTCGGGAACGCGTAGTCACCCAGCGGCGGGCAGAGGGCCACGATGTGCCCGACCGACGGCAGCGTCCGGCACGGACGCTGCTCGGCGAACGCGAGCTTGGTCAGGGCACTGAGGGCGAACGCCGCCACCATCGCGCCGGCCACCCACAGCGCCCGCCACCCGTTCCGCCGGAGGCCGGCCACGACCGGCACGACGAAGAGCAGCAGTCCGTAGTCGCTCCACCGGTTCGCGGCTCCGTTGAGCCAGGTGGTGTGGCGTGCCAGCGCGACCATGTCGCGGTAGGCGCCACTGTCGAACGCCGCGTGCACAGGACCGCGCCTCCTCGAGTTCACCTCATCTACTATCGCAATAGTACTATCTCTGTCGTAGCCGGGAGGGCCGAGCCCGCCGCACCCGTACGCGCGCCGGCCACACGTAGTCGCGCCGTACAGGTAGCCACACGGGTATTTGCCCCGGTTTCCTGCCACCGGTCCCTGGCGATGCTGGTATCGCGCCCCACCGGACCACTGTGGATCCCCCCCACGGGACGCCGGGGCCGGCAGAGTCCCCCTCCTGCCGGCCCCCGGCGTCCACTGGTCGCGGGAACGCCTCGCAGCGCCAGGCGAGAGAGGCGTGGCTCACACTTTGCAGGCGCACCCTCCTGGAACCGCTACCATATGGGCGTCATGGTCGCGCCAATTTCGGCCCACCGAAAAGCAGGAAACCTTCCAGCCGATGTCACGAGCTACATCGGTCAGCGTCGGCTGGTCTCCGAGGCCAGGCGGCTGATATCCGCGGCACGGCTGCTGACCTTCACCGGGCCGGGCGGGATCGGCAAGTCCCGGCTGTCCCTTCGCGTGGCCACCGAGGTACGGCGAGCGTTCTCCGATGGGGTCTGGATCGTCGAACTGGCCGATCTCACGGACGAGGAGCTGGTGGGCCGTACGGTCGCCACGACCCTGGGCCTGCGCGACCAGTCGGACGAACCACCGATCGACGTCCTCCTGGACTACCTGGCGGACAAGCAGACCCTGCTGGTGCTGGACAACTGCGAGCACCTGCTGGACGGCGCCGCCATTCTGGCCAGGAAGCTGCTGAGCGGTGCGCCGCAGCTGCGGATCATCGCCACCAGCCGCCAGCCGCTGTGCGTGGAGGGTGAGCACGTCCTGCAGGTGCCGCCGCTGACGACTCCCGCCCCCGACGCGGACTGCTCCCCCGCCTCACTCGCCCACTACGAGGCGGTGGCCCTCTTCGCCGAGCGTGCCAAGGCCGCCTCCGCCGCCTTCGCGATCACGGCGGAGAACGGCCCTCAGGTGGCGCTCCTCTGCCGGCGGCTCGCCGGGATACCGCTGGCCATCGAGCTGGCCGCGGTCCGCGTCCGCTCGCTGCCCCTCGAACAGATCGTGAGCCGGCTGAACGACCGCTTCGCCGCCGGGACCAGCCGCGCGACGCCTCCCCGGCAACGGACACTGCGGGCGGCCATCGACTGGAGCTTCGACCTGTGTGCCCCCGCCGAGCAGACGATGTGGGCGCGGATGTCGGTGTTCGCCGGCGGCTTCGAGCTGGAGGACGCCGAGCAGGTGTGCGCCGGCGACGGGATCGGCTCGGACGAGGTGTTCGACCTCGTCGCGGGGCTGGTCGACAAGTCGATCCTGCTGCGGGAAGGGCATCGCTACCTGCAGCTGGAGCCCATCCACGCGTACGGGGCCGAGCTCCTGAAACGGTCAGGTCACGAGACCGAGCTGCGTACACGGCACCAGGACTGGTACCGGCGGCTGGCGGCACGGGCGGACGACGGATGGCTGGGGCCCGATCAGATCGAGTGGCTCGCCCGCCTGCAGCGCGACAAGGGCAACATCCGCGCGGCGCTGACCTTCTGCCTGGAGGAGTCCGGCCGTCCGGGTACGGCACTCGGCTTCGTCTCCTCGCTGTGGAACTACTGGATCTTCATCTTCGGCTCCTACACCGAGGGCCGCGACTACCTCGACCGCGCGCTCGCGCTCGACACGGAGCCGAGCACCGAGCGGGCCAAGGCGCTGTGGGTCGACGCCTGGTTCGCACTGCGCCGGGGAGAGATCGACGCCGCGGCCGACCTGCTGGCCGAATCCCGTCTCATCGCCGAACGGCTCCAGGACACCGATGCGCTCGCCGTCACCACCCACTTCCGCGGCCTCATCGCGTTCTTCCGCGGGGAGGTCCCGGACGCGGTCACGCTCCTGGAGGAGGCGCGCGACCGCTACCGCGCCGAGGACAGCACGGCCGGCCGGTGGATGGCACTGTGCCATCTGGTCATGGCCACCTCCACCATGGGCGACTACGAAGAGGCCGACGCGTACGGCGCGCAGTGCATGGAGATGTGCGAGACGCACAGCGCCTATCTGAGCAGGTCGAACGCATTGTGGGCGATGGGTTACGGCCGGTGGCTGCGCGGCGACCAGCAGCGCGCCGCCGCGTTCCTCGTCGACGGCCTGCGGGCCATGCGGACGACGGGGGACGCGTGGGGTGTCGCGGAGTGCCTCGAAGTGCTCGCCTGGATCGCCGTGGCCGACGGGCGCTACGAGCGCGGCGCCCGGTTGCTGGGCGCCGCCCAGGCCGCCTGGCGGTCCATCGGCGCGTCGATTCCGGGCATGCGGTTCCTCGTCGCCTCGCACGACCGGTACGAGGCCGTGTTGCGTGAACGGCTGGGCGCGGGCCGGTTCGCCGAGGCGCTCCGCGCCGGCGGGGAGTCCGGGCTGGAGGAGGCCGCGGCCTTCGCGCTCGACGAGGCCACGACGCCGGACCCGGCAGCGGCGGGCCAGGGCATGAAGCAGCCGCTCACCCGGCGCGAGATGGAGATCGCCGAGCTGGTCGCCAAGGGCCTGCGGAACAAGGACATCGCGTCCACCCTGGTGATCGCCCAGCGTACGGCCGAGGGTCACGTCGAGCGCATCCTGCAGAAGCTCGGGTTCACCTCGCGGGTGCAGATCGCCCGCTGGGTCGCCGAGCGCACGGCGGCCGACCCGGATCACCGGGGCGGCTGAGGACCCGGTCCGCGTGCCGGGTGCCGTAGGTACCGGGGACCTACCCGGATGGGTGATACGTGGGGGTGTCGCCCTGACGGACTATGTCCGTGCTTCTCCTTTGAGCACGCCGTACCGGCCGCGCCGGAGCCCGAGCGGCTCAGAGCCGAAGCCCGCGGAAGCGGTCACGTCGAGCCTCATATGGACCGGCCGGGGTCTCCGCCCTTCGGGGGAACGGGCGGAGGCCCCGCCGGGCAGCACCTACCGGCCTCGGCATGGCCACGCGCGGCGCTTGCTCCATGTTGACCAATTTGTAGATGTTCGATGGGCGCGGCGGATGGCCGCCCGGGCCGACTCTTGAACGGAACGCGGCCAGACCCTCGGTGTGGTCCACGACGGCACCGGAGCGGCACCCATGACGGATCGGCTCACTCGACGCGGCCTGCTGGGCGGTCTGGGCGGGGCGACCGCCGCCGGCGTGCTCGGCACCCCGCACGTCCGCGCGAGTGCCGGTCCATGCACCGAGGCCGCCACTCCTCGGCCGTTGGCGCCGGTGAACCGGGAGGCCGCCGCGCGTCACGGCGTCGAGTACAGGGCCATGCCGCAGGCGGCCGTCGGCGTCGACGTCGAATCAATGATCACCATGTACAGCGCGGCCGAGGTCGCGGCGAGGCGCGCACGCCTGATCGCGTACGTGTGGAAGCGTGCCGGCCTGCCGACACGGCTGCCTCGTGTCCAGACCGACGTGTCCGTGCCGCTGCTGACGGCACTCCCCCATCTCCGGCGCGTCGACGAGCTGAGCGTGCCTCTCGCGTACGGGATGTCGTCCAAGGTCTACCACGTGCTGCCGCGGCCTCCGGGGAACGGGCGGCTCGCCGTGTACCACAACGGGCACGGCGAGCCCCTTGGGACCATGCTCACCACCGTGGCGCCTCTGCTCCAGCGCGGCTACTCGGTGCAGATCCACGCCATGCCGTACATGCACTGGAACGCACCATCGCCCGCGGAGCTGGGCGAAACGTCCCACGATGAGTTCGCCCGACGGGAGTCGGCGAGCTTCTCGGCCCTCACGTTCTTCCTCGAGCCGGTCGCGGTCGCGCTGAACCACGCCGTCAGGGTCCATCGGCCGACCTCGGTCCAGATGGTCGGCCTGTCCGGTGGCGGGTGGACCACGACCGTGTACGCCGCGATCGACCCGCGCGTCACCCGCAGCTATCCGGTGGCCGGGTCCCTGCCCCCATACCTGCGCGGGGCCTCGCCGAACGCGGCCTCCTCCATCGGCGACTGGGAGCAGCGCGGGGACACGCTGCCGGGGTTCTATGGTGTCGCCGGCTATCTCGACCTGTACGTCATGGCGGCGACCGGGCCGGGCCGCCGTCAACTCCAGATCCTCAACCGCTTCGACTCGTGCTGCTTCAGCGGTATCGGCCATCGCAGCTATGTCGCGGCCGTCGCCCACCGCGCCGGTCTCATCGGGGGTGGTGGCTGGGATCTGCAGGAGGACGCCACCCACGACGGGCACACCATCTCGCCCTACGCCCTGTCGGTGATCCTGCACGACCTGGACACCCGCCGCGACGAGAGGACACTCAGTGATCAGAGAGATCATCCGCGTTGAGCCCCTGTCCACGTACCTGGAGAACTGGAAGGCGCCCACCTCGGCGGTCACCAGGGCCGGCGACACCGTATACGTGTCGGGGTTCCCGCCGTTCGACCCCGAGACCGGGGAGGTGGCCGACGCTCCGATCGAGCGGCAGACCGAGCTCGTCCTGGAGCAGATGAAGCTGTGCCTGGAGACGGCGGGGTCCTCGCTGGACAAGGTCCTCAAGTGCAATGTGTACTGCACGTCGGTCGAGATGTTCGCCGCCGTCAACGCGGTCTACGCGCGGTACTTCCCCAAGGATCCGCCGGCACGGATCTTCGTCAACGTGCCGGCCTGGCCGGGCCACTTCGACATCGAGGTGGACTGCGTCGCGGTGCTCTGAGCCCGGCGTTCCGCGGCCGCGCTCTCCGCCCGCCCGCGCCGGGTGGTGACCGGCCGGGTTCGGCCGGTCACCACCCGCGGCGGACCTGCCGCTGTCACTTCTTGAAGACGTCCTTGATTTTCTCGCCGGCCTGCTTGATGTTCCCCTTGGCCTGGTCGGCCTCGCCTTCGGCCTGGAGTTCTTCGTTCCCCGTGGCCTTGCCGGCGGTCTCCTTGATCTGGCCCTTGGTCTCTTCAGCCTTGTTCTCGGCCTTGTCTGCGGTACTCATAGAAAATCCCTCCGTCGTGGACTGCCTGAGCCGTCCCCCTGCCCTCGATACCCGCCTCTAACCGGCCGCTGGCCGCCGATACAGGGAGACACCGCCCTGAAGGGCGACAAACCAGTCCGCACTTATCGCCGCCGGGGAGTTTGTAACTATTTGTGTGGGTACAGACCCGACGTAAGAAACTGCCGGACTACCAAGCTCGGCAGGGAATCTGCACACGGAGGGCTCGCTCGTGTATATCGGAATCGGAACGGTCGTACTTATCGTCGTCATCGTGCTCGTCATACTCATGCTCCGCCGCGGCTGAGACACGCCGCAGCGGACGGCGGACGCCGATCGCACTGACTTCGTTTTCGGCCGGGCATCCCACGGGACGCCCGGCCGAACGACGTCCGGCTCAGGACGAGCCGACGAACTCCTCGGCGCCATACCGCACGGCCGCGGACGACCACGTACCCCCGAGCTCGCTTACGAGCCGGCGCGCCAGGCCGAGATCACTACGGGCGGCGACCAGGATGAGCCGGCCGGCGGTCGTCACCGAGCCACCGCCCAGCCGCGCCCGCGCGTCCGGATCCGCGACGAGGGCGTCGTGGAGACGGCGGACGTCGACGCCGGGTACCTCGATCTCCACGGCGCCGGCCCGGGGCGACGCCTTCGGCAGGTACTCGAAGGTCAGCACCGACTCCTGGTGGTAGGTCTTGCGGACGACGCCGGCGATGTGATGGAGCCCGGCCGGGCTCACCCGCCTGAGGTCGAACTCCCGCGACCGCTCATAGGTCGTCTGCCCCAGGCTCTCCGACCAGAACACCCCGTCGAGCAGCGTTGAACTGCCCGGATCGGCTCCGTTGGCGCGGATGATCTCGCGCACCCCGCGTTCGAAGCGGACCAGCCGGGTCCTCAGCCGCGGGTCACCGGGATCGCTGATGATCGCCGTGTTGTTCGTGGCGAAGATCTGCGCCCGTACGGGGCCGGGGTGCCGCGGTGCCTCCGCCGCGGCCGTTCCCGTCGCCAACAGGGGGGATAAGAGGACGCACACCACCAGCGTGGTGACGGACCGATGTGCCATTTCTCTGCCCTCGCGCCGACGGGGACGCCCGGCCGTCGGGCGCCACCCCGACGGTAGCCCGGCCCGCCGGGCCGGGCCGGGCATCAGGCCGGATGCGGCCCGAAGTCGTCAGATGATGGCGGTGGTGATCTGCTCGTCGACGAGACGGAGCCAGCTGTACCCGTAGCCGGGGAGGTCGATCTCCTTGCCGGAATCGGCCGGCCCCTCTCCGAACATCCGGCGGATCCCCTCGACACCGGTCAGATCCAGGTCGTCCGGCAGGCTCACCCGTACGTCGTCGGCCGACAGGTTGTGCAGCGTGACGACCCCGCCGTCTCGCCAGCGGTAGTCCAGCCCCAGAACGCGGGAGTCGCCGAGGTCCAGAATCCGCCACTCCCCCCATCCCATCTCGGGGCACTCCCGGCGTACCTGGATCGCGCGCGTCATCCAGGCGACCAGCGAGTCCGGCTCGTGCCGCTGGTCGACGACGTTGACGGTGCGGTAGCCGTACTCACCGTCCGCGTGGACCGGGCGGTAGAGCTCGTCCGCGCGGGAGAAGCCGCCGTTCGGGCGTGCGGACCACTGCATCGGTGACCGTACGGCCAGCCGGCCGTGCAGCGACAGGTCCTCCCCCATGCCGAGCTCGTCGCCGTAGAGCAGCACGGGTGTGCCCGGCAGCGCGAGCGTGAGGGCCAGCACGAGCCGGATGCGACGCGGGTCGTTGCCGAGCATCGGGGCGAGCCGCCGGCGGATGCCGCGCCCGTACACCCGGTGGGTCTCCTCCGGCGCGAAGGCGGCGAAGATCTCGTCACGTTCGTCCTCGGCGAGGTCGCCGAGGTTGAGCTCGTCGTGGTGGCGGCAGAAGTTGGCGTACTGGCCGTGCTGGGGGTAGCGGGGCCTGCTGCGCAGCGCCTCCTCCAGCGGCCGCGCGTCACCGCGCGCGTGCGAGAGCCACTGCGCCGCGCAGCTGCGGAAGTCGAAAAGCATCTGCACGCCCTCGCCGCCGTCCATGCCGAGGTAGCGCTGCTGTTCCTCGGGCGAGACGTTCGCCTCACCGAGGAAGATCGCGTCGCCGCGCCGCCGTCCCATGAACTCCACCAGCGACCGCAGGTACGTGACGGGGTTGTCGCGGGAGTCCGTGCCGACCGTCTCGATCATGAGGGGAAGGGAGTCCACCCGGAACCCGGAGACGCCCAGCTCCAGCCAGAAGCCGAGAATCTTGTTCATCTCGTCGCGTACGTCCGGGTGGGTGATGTTGAGGTCCGGCATGAAGTCGTAGTAACGGTGCATGTACCACTGGCCGGCCTCCTCGTTGTAGGTCCAGGTGCTGTCCTGCTCACCCGGGAAGGCCACGTCGGCCGGTTCCTTCTCCTTGTGGTCGCTCCAGACGTAGAAGTCACGCCGCTTCGGGAACCACGGATGCTGGTCGCTGGTGTGGTTGAGGACCAGGTCGACGAGCACCCGGATGCCCAGGTTGTCCGCCGTACGGATCATCTCCACGAAGTCGCCGAGCGTGCCGAACCGCTCGTCGACCGCGTAGTAGTCGGTGATGTCATATCCGTCGTCGCCGAGCGGAGAGGGGTAGAACGGCATCAGCCACAGGCAGTTCACGCCGAGCCCGCTGAGATAGTCGAGCCGGCGGGTCAGCCCGGCCAGATCCCCGATCCCGTTACCGTCCGAATCCAGCCAGGTGGCCACGTCCACGCAGTACACGACCGCGTCTTTCCACCACAGGTCACTCGTTGCCTTGTCGGTCATTCGCGTGCTTTACCCCGATTAATGGCTAATGCACTAATCGTCGAGGGCGTAAAGGAGCGGCCCGCCGCCGTTCAGGCGCCCGCCGCCTCGCGGCTGATCTGCTCGAACTGGGCGCTCATCGCCTCGGCCAGCGCGTTCGCCCCCGAAAGCGGCCGCACCATGACCGTCAGGTCGTCGATGAGCCCGTCTTCGTCGAGGTGCAGGAAGTCACAGCCCTGGACCTGCTTGCCGTTCACGGTCGCCTGGAACACGAGCGCGTGGTCACGGCCGTCCGCGCCGGCGATCTCCCGTACGTAGTGGAAGTCCTCGAACACCCGCGCGACACCGCGCAGAATCGCCGCCGTGAGGGCCTTGCCCGGATAGGGCTGGTACGCGACCGGGCTGGTGAAGACGACGTCCTCGGCCAGCAGTGCCTCGACGGCCGCCATGTCCCAGGCCTCGACGGCCTGACGGAACGGGTGCATCGCCACTCCCTACTCGACTTGTCGGCCACGCACGGTCGACCATAACCCCTCCGGCCTCCGCCCCTTCACCCCATGCCGCTGATCTTCTCCGGCTCGATCACGAAGATCACTCGCACCTGGTCCCGGCCGCCGAACCACGGATAGGGCTTGCCGAGGTACTTCTTGGCGAGCGTCTCGATGTGGTCGGCCGCGCCGTCGGTGGTGACCTCGAGCACCCGGCCGCGTACCTAAAAGTACCGCGAGGGGCTTTCGGGATCGGAGACGGTGAGGGCCACGCGCGGGTCGCGCTCGATGTTCCTCGTCTTCACGTGGCTCTGCACGCTGTTGATGATCACGTGATCACCGTCGGTGTCGACCCAGGTCTGGGTCACCTGCGGCGAACCGTCGGGCATCAGTGTCGCGAGGTAGCAGGTGCTCGGACGCCGCAACAGGGCGAGCAGGTCCTCTGAGAGCTTCACGCGGTCTCCCGGCAGGTCGGAGGGGTGATTCCCTGACAGTAACGGGCCCCTCCGGTCCCCATGACCACAGGCGGGTGCGAGCGTCACGCGTCCCAGGGGACCGAGGCGCTCGTCCAGTGCGTAAGGCCGGCGAGGTCCTCTTCGGTGTCGATGTGCCGCGGCGGTGTCGCGAAGGTCGCGTACGGCCGCAGTCGCAGCACCACCCGCTCCTCGCGCCGGGCCATCTCCTCGACCTCGGGCCGGGCGTCCTCCTTCAGCGGGCGGCCGGCCATGACGCCCAGGATGTCGAAGAGCAGGTCGGCGCCGGCCTTCGGATCATCGTCCACGACCGCGTCGCAGTAGAGGTTCACATAGGTCGGTGGCCAGTTCTCGTCCAGCACACAGAGCGAGACCTTCGGGTCGCGCAGAACCGCGGCGGTCTTCCCGCGGGCCCGCATGGTGGAGACGAGGATCTCGTCGCCGTCGATGATGTAGTACAGCGCCGTCATGGCGGGACCGTCGTGCTTACGTGAGTAACCGAAGATGGCCGTCCGGTGGTCGCGGACGAACTGACGTCGCTCTTCCGGTGTCATACCCTCCAGTATTCCTCCGAGGTGACGGCTCGTCAGCTGTGGCGCAGGGCGCGGAGGGACTGGTGGAGGGAGCCCAGTGTGGCGAAGACCGCCGTCGGCTCGTAGCCGCAGTGGGCCATGCAGTTGTCGCACCGGGGATCATGGCCGCGTCCGTAGCGGCTCCAGTCGGTGTCGTCGATGAGCTCCCGGTAGGTGCCGGCATAGCCGTCCGCCATCAGGTAGCACGGGCGTTGCCAGCCGAAGGTCGAATAGGACGGGATCGCCCACGCCGTGCACGGGAAGTCGACCTTGCCCTCGAGGAAGTCCAGGAACAGCGGCGTGTGGTTGAACCGCCACCGCCGGCGGTTCCCCCGTGCGAAGACCTCGTGGAACAGCCGCCGGGTCTGCTCGACGCCGAGGAAACCGTCCTGGTCCGGTGCCTTGGCGTAGGCGTAGCCCGGCGAAATCATGATCTCGTCGACCTGGAGATCGTCGTTGAGGTAGTCGAGGACCTCGATCACCGACTGCGGGCTGTCGGAGTTGAAGAAGGTGGTGTTCGTCGTGACACGGAAACCGCGGCGCTGACATTCGCGTACGGCGGCGACCGCGTCGTCGAAGACCCCCTCCTTGCACACCGAGGCGTCGTGACGCTCACGCAGCCCGTCGATGTGCACCGTCCACGCGAAGTACCGTGACGGCTCGAACTCATCGAGCTTCTTGGGGATCAACAGCGCGTTCGTGCAGAGGAAGACGTACTTCTTGCGGGCGACGAGCTCGCGGACCAGCTCGCCGATCTGCGGATGCATGAGGGGCTCACCGCCCGCGATCGAGACCATGGGCGCTCCGCACTCCTCGATCGCGGCGATCGCCTGGTCGACCGGCATCCGTTGCTTCAGGACCTCGGCGGGTTGCTGGATCTTCCCGCATCCCGCGCACTTGAGGTTGCAGGCGAACAGCGGCTCCAGCTCGACCAGGAGGGGATACTTGGCGCGCCGGCGAAGCCGTTGACCGAGGATGTAGCCGGCGACACGGATGGCCTGGCGCAGGGGCATCGACATCAGGTTCTGCTCTCCTGGGGCGCGGCCGACGGCAGGTCAGGAGGGCCGGTCGCCTCCGACCAGCGCACGAGGGCGGGGCCGATCCGCCGCAGCGTACGGCGGGCGGCCAGGCCGCCGGTGAGGCTGGCGCGGCTCAGCACGGGCCGGCCGGGGGTGTCGACGATGGCGCGTACGACCGCGGCGGGCCGTCCGGCCGCGGCGTCGAGCAGCGGCCCGGCCTCCATGTCGACGGCCCGTGCCCCGGTACGGGAGAGCCACCCGCGCTCCGCCTCGCGCACCACGTGACCGGTGGTGATCAGCGGCCCGGTCTGGGCGCGGACACCGATGCGGGTGAGCTCCCGCGCGAGGAGCCCGGCCCCCGTACACCGCAACCGGCGGCCGCCGAACCAGACCTCGGTCGCGACGAGCACGTCCCCCGGTCGCAGCGCGCCGTCGAGCGCGCCCCCGAAGCCGGCGACGGCCAGCGTGGCGTAGCCGTCGAGGGCCGGCGCAGAGCGCGACCGCAGGCCGGTACGGATCACGGTGGCACCCGGCGGGCCGGCGGGCAGACCGCGGCGTATCGCCCGTGCCTCGACGGCGAGCGGGGCGCAGATCAGCAGGCGCGTCATCGGACTCCTTCGCGCTCGTGGACGTAGCGGCCGAGCGCGGTGATCGGGAACACCAGCCGGTACAGGTGGTAGTTGATGTAGAAGTCGCCGGGGAAGCCGGTACCGGTGAAGTACGGCTCGTCCCAGGTGCCGTCGGCGTTCTGCTCGCCGACGAGCCATGCCGCGCCCCGGTCCACGGCGGGCGTACGCTCGCCGGCGGCGAGCAGGGCGATCAGCGCCCAGGCGGTCTGTGAGGCGGTCGACGGGCCCCGTCCGACCCAGGCGGGCTCGTCGTAGGAGCGCAGATCCTCGCCCCAGCCTCCGTCGGTGTTCTGGTGGTGTTCCAGCCAGGCGACGGCACGCCGTACGCAGGGTGTCTCCGGCGCGACCCCGGCCGCGACCAGCGCCGGCAGCACCGCTCCGGTGCCGTAGAGATGGTTGGCGCCCCAGCGGCCGAACCAGGAACCGTCCGGTTCCTGGGCCTTCAGCAGCCACCGGACGGCCCGGCGGATGACGGCCGGGTCGGAGCCCTCCTCCTTGGCGAGGGCCTCGACGACGTGGGCGGTGACGTCGGCCGACGGCGGGTCGATGACGGCGCCGAAGTCGCAGAACGGCAGTTTCGTGCACAGGGTGCGGGTGTTGTCCGCGTCGAAGGCGGCGAAGCCCCCGTCACGCGAGACCATGCCTGCCGTCCACCGGACGGCGCGTTCGATCGCCGGGCCGGCGTCCAGGCCGGTCACCCGTCGCAGCGCGAGGATCACCTCGGCCGTGTCGTCGGTGTCGGGATAGCCGTCATTGTCGAACTCGAAGGCCCAGCCGCCCGGTGCCAGCGACGGCCGTCGCACGGCCCAGTCCCCCGGTCCCCTGACCTCCTGGCCCAGCAGCCATTCGCCGGCCCGTACGACGGCCGGATGGTCGCCGGGTGTTCCGGCGTCCCGCAGGGCGTTGATCGCCAGGGCGGTGTCCCAGACCGGCGACTGGCAGGCCTCCAGACGGCGCCCCCTCTCGTCCTCGATGGTGAACCGGGCGAGACCGCGCAGGCCCTTCTCCATCACCGGGTGCTCCGGGTGGTACCCCTCCAGGTGCAGGGCGATCAGTGAGTACACCCAGGGCGGCTGGATCCCTCCCCAGGAGCCGTCCGCCTCCTGACGCGCCACGATCCAGCCGGCGGCGCGCCTGAGCGCCACGCGGCGCAGGCCACGGACGGGCCGTCGTTCGTAGCGGTGCAGCCGTCGGTCCAGCGCGGTGAACACCGTCTCCCACCCCGGTGCCGGAGGCCGGCCGGCGGTGCGGCCGGTGCGGAGTTCCGTCACGTCGAACGGGAGAGGGCGTACCGGCCGGTGGGCGCTGACGATCGTGAGCGGCACGATGGTCTGGCGGGCCCAGCACGCCCAGTCGTAGACGTTGAGGGGCACCCAGGAGGGCAGGAAGATGAGTTCGGGCGGGAGTACGGGAAGGTCGTCCCAGGACCACTGGCCGAACATCGCCAGCCAGATCCGGGTGAACACCCGGCTCGCCTCGATCCCGCCCGCACGCTGGACGAAGGCGAGCGCGGTCCGCATGTGCGGCGCTTCGGACGGGTCGCCGGCCAGCCGCAACGCGACGTACGCCTCGATCGTGGTGGACAGGTCACCCGGCCCGTCGTAGAAGTTCGCCCACGTACCGTCGTCGCGCTGCTGGGAGCGGATCCAGCGGGCGGCCTCGCCGGTCTCCTCCGGTGTGCGGATGCCGAGGAACTCCCGCAGGAGCAGGTCCTCGGCGTCCATCGTGACGTTCGTCTGCAGTTCGCCCTTCCACCAGCCGTGGGGAGACTGCAGGTCCAGCAGGTGGCCGCAGGCCGCGTCGAGGGCGGCGCGCGTACGTGCGGCGGGCTGTGCGGTCTGAAGTGTGGTCACTTAGTGGTCCCGGGATGTGATGAAGCGTGCGATGTCGAGGAACTCGGCGCGGATGTCGGGAGTTATCGGCGCGGCACTGAGAATGCGCTCGGAGACGTCGAGGTGGTGCTGGGCCTGTTTCTCGGCCCATGCCCGGCCGCCCGCCTGGTCGACGAGCTGGGCCGCCTCCAGTAGGTCGGCCTCGGACAGCGGAGCGGGGTCGGCCAGCAGGCCGGCCAGCCGGCGGCCCGCGCCGGTGTCGCCGGCCAGCGCCGCGACGATCGGGAGGGTCTTCTTGCGGGCCCGCAGGTCCGACAGCGCCGGCTTCCCGGTCAGCTCCGGGTCACCCCAGATGCCGAGCAGGTCATCGGCCAGCTGGAAGGCCAGGCCGATCTCGGACCCGTACGCCGCCAGCGCCGTCACCAGGGGCTGTGGGGCCTGTACGGTCATGGCGCCGATCGAGCAGGCGCACGCCAGCAGCGATCCGGTCTTGTCCTCCGCCATCCGGCGGCACTCGTCCAGGCCGACGTCCTGGCGGGTCTCGAACTCCATGTCCGCGGCCTGGCCGGTGATCAGGCGCTGGGTGGCGACGCTCAGGCAGCGGGCCGCCCAGACGGCGCCCTGGGTCCCGTCGCTGAGCAGGGTGTCCATGGCCAGGATGAGCAGGGCGTCCCCGGCGAGGATCGCGGCGGGCCTGCCGAAGACGACCCATGCGGTCGGCCGATGCCGGCGGGTGCGGTCGCCGTCCATGATGTCGTCGTGCAGCAGTGAGAAGGCGTGCACGAGCTCCACCGCCGCGGCGGCCGAGGCGCCACGCGACGGGCTCGCGCCGGCGGCCCTGGCGGACAGCGTCGCCAGGGCGGGCCGCAGGCTCTTGCCGCCCGCACGGGCGGGCCGGCCGTCCGCGTCGTTCCAGCCGAGGTGGTAGCCGGCGACGCGTGCGGTCATCGGGTCGAGCCGGCCGACGGCCTCGCGGAGGAAGGGCTCGACCAGCCGCCGGGCGGCCTCCACCGAGTCGGGCGGGGGCGCCGTCATGACGACCGGTCCCGGTCGAGGTGGCGGCGTACGAGAGTCGCCGCGGTCAGGCCGCTGCGCACGGCGCCCTCCATGGTGTCCGGCCAGCCGGTGTCGGTCCAGGCGCCCGCGAGGTAGAGCCCCGGCCATCGCGTGGCCGCCGGCGGGCGGAGCGCGCCGCTTCCGGGTCCCTGGCGGAAGGTCGCGCACCGCTCACGGGTGACGAAGAGATCCACGACATGTGCGTCCCGTGCCGCCGGGAAGATCCGTTCGAGTGCGGGAATGAACGCCTCGCGGACCCCGGACGTCGGCACGTCGATCCAGTCGCCCGCAGCGGAGACCGAGACGGCCAGGTACTGACCGTGGTCCAGCCCGCCGGTGGCGGTCTTGTCGAAGACCCACTGGACCGGCGAGTCCACGACGGCGGCGAACGGCAGGTCGGTGACCTCGCGGTCGTAGACGACGTGGACGTTCACGATCGGGCTCGCGCCCAGGCCGCTCCACTCGTCGCGATCGGGTGCCGCCTCCTCCGGGACCAGGGCGGCGGTCTGCTGGTGCGGGGTGGCGACCACGACGGCGGCCGCCTCTTCCCGTACGCCGTCCAGCAGGACCGTCGGGCCCGGCTCGATGGCCTTGACCTTCGCGGACAGGCGTACCTGTCCCCCGCGGGCCTCGATGGCGGCCTGGGCCGCCGCGGCGTGCAGGTCGCTCAGGGGCGCGGTGGGAATCCCGATGTCGGCGGCGTCCGCCCGTCCGAACAGGGCGGTCCTGAACACCATCGCCGCGGGGCCGACCGCCGCCTGGTCCATGCCGATGTTCAGGGCGGCCACCGCGAAGAGCTCCCACAGCAGACGCCGTGCGGGGCCGCGCTGCCCGTGGCCGGCGAGCCAGCCGTCGAGGTCGACCGCGTCCAGGGCGGGGTCGGCGGGGTCGGCTCTGCCCAGCGCCACGGCCGCGCGCACCGCTCGCAGCCGGTCGGCCGGGGTGAGCAGGGAGTAGCCCGCCAGGGCCGGCAGGAGGTGGAAGGGGCCGGGCAGCCTGCCCCGGCGCAGCCGTCCGTAGCGGCCGTCCGGGGTGAGCACGGGGATGTCGAACCGGGGCTGGACCGACACGTGGCCGGCCGAGCCGAGCCGGGCGAGCAGTGACCGATAGGCGGTGCAGCAGCGCAGGAAGACGTGCTGCCCGTTGTCGACGGTGAGCCCGTCACGCTGGAAGGAGTGCGTGGCGCCGCCGAGGCGGGGGCGCGCCTCATACAACGTCACCGGCCGTCCCGTCTCCGCGACGGCGAGCGCGGCGGTGATGCCGGCCAGGCCGCCTCCGACGACGGCGACCCGCCCGGTCACCGCTGCGCCCCGGCGAGCGACCGCGCGGCGACCATCGTCTTGTCCCAGCGCGACAGTGAAAGGCGTGTGGTCAGGGCCTCGACCGGATCCGCCGCGATGCGGTCGAGCAGGCACCGGTAGATCCCCGCCATCGCCGCCGCGCAGGCCGCGCTGCGGCGGTCGAGCATGGGCACCAGCCGGTCACCCCGCTCGTACCACGTGCGTGCCCGGTCGGCCTCGTAGCGGATCAGCGCGCTGAGCCGTTCGGGGGCATCGGTGAACTCGCCGAACGGATCCACCTCCAGCGTGCAGCCGAAGCGTTCGAGGTCCTCGGCGGGCAGGTAGATCCGGTCCGCCAGCCGGTCCTCCCGTACGTCCCGCAGGATGTTGGTGAGTTGCAGGGCGATCCCGAGCGCGTCCGCGAGCGGTGCGGCCGTGGCCGGGTCGCGGGTGCCGAAGACGCCGAGCGACAGCCGTCCGACCGACCCGGCGACGCAGCGGCAGTAGGCCTCCAGGTCGGCGAACCGCTTGTACGCCGCGCCCTCGACGTCCGCGACACAGCCGTCGATGAGCTCCTCGAACGCCCGCATCGGGATCGGGAAGCGCCCGGCGGCGTCGTGCAGAGCCACCAGCACCGGGTCGCCGGGGTCCGGCTCGGGCCGGCACAGCGCGGTGCGGGCCCCGGACAGATCCGCCAGCCGCTGCGCGGCGGGTCCGTTCCCGTCGCCGATGTCGTCGATCCGGCGGGCGAACGCGTACACCGCGCTGAGCGCGCGGCGCTTCGCGGGCGGGAGCAGACGGATGCCGTACGCGAAGTTGCGTGCCCGTATCCGGACGACCTGCTCGCAGTACCGATAGGCGTCGTTCGCGTTCACCGCGCCGCCTTCCGGCCCCTGAAGACCGCCGGCCACTCGGCCAGCAGCCTGCGAGCGGCCGGGCGCACGGCGTGGCCCACGACGTCGTAGCCCGCCCGTTCGAGCGCCGTCACGGCGGCGCGGCCACCGGCGACGTAGCCGGCCACCGCGAGGCGTGCGAACCCGGTCAGTGAGGCGGCGAGGGGAACTCCGGACTCCAGGAGCGTCCGCGCGCGGCCGGCCTGGAGTGCCAGGACCCCGCGCACCGGCGCGGCGGTCGGGGACCGCGTGAGGTCCTCCTCGATGGCCCCGAACCGGCGCAGGTCGTCGGCCGGCAGGTAGACACGGCCGCGGACGAGGTCCTCGGCGATGTCCTGACAGTGCTCGATGATCTGTAGCGCCGAGCAGACACGGTCCGACAGGGCGAAGCGTTCGGGGGTCGCGCTGTCGAAGATGTGCAGCACGAGGTGGCCCACCGGGTTCGCGGACAGTTCGCAGTAGCCGAGCAGTTCCGCGAACGTCGCGTAACGCACCACCGACTGGTCACGGCGGCCCGCCGCCACGAGCTTGCGGAGCGGCTCGGCCGGGATCGAGCAGGTGCGGACGGTGCCGGTGAGCGCGCGGACGAAGGGCAGGCGCGGCAGCGAGCCGGCGTACAGGCGGTCCAGGTCGTCCTCGACCGCGTCGAGGAGCGGCAGCCGGCCGCCGGGCTCCCCTTCGTCCCCGGCGTCATCGACGGACCGCGCGAATCGATAAACGTTCAGAAGATGATGCCGGTAACGGCGCGGTAGCAGGCGTGAGGCGACAGGAAAGTTTTCGTGCCGCGATTTACGCACGACGTCTTGCCTGGTGGCCACGCTGGAAAGCATGGAGGAATGATCTCCGGCACCCGGTCGAATAAACTCAGATGCAGTTCAGCGCCCTTGTCATTACTCAATTTAATCAACGTATTATCCGATCCGAATGGCACCTCATGGCAAATGCGCCGCCAAGGTCGGGCCAAGTAATGGCGGAGCGCCATGACGGCCGGGCGCGGGGACGGTGTTCAGGACATGCCGTGGTCGCGCAGCGCCCCGACGCGAAGTCCCGCCGCGTGGCAGCGGTCCACCAGCTCCGGCAGGGCCCCGAGCGCCGCGCGCCACGCGCCCGGAGCGGCGGTGTGATCGGAGTCGTGCAGCAGGACGGTGGCACCGCCGCGCAGGTCCGGTTCGAGGACCGCCAGCACCGATCGCGGGTCGGCCGAGGCGGTCCAGTCCCTCCCCCACGCGCTCCACAGGACCGGCCGCAGGCCGCACCATCGGGCCTGTACCAGCGTCTCGGCGCTGAGCACCCCGTAGGGCGGGCGGTACCAGGAGGGCCGGACGCCGGTGACCGCGGTGACCAGGCCGGCCGTCGCGCGGATCTCGGCGGCGGCCCGGCCCGGCGGGACGACGAGGGCGTTGCCGTGCCGCCAGCCGTGTACGGCGACCTCGTGCCCCTCCGCCGCGATGCGGCGGCCGAGGGCCGGATGGCGCTGGAGCATCTCGCCGAGGACGAAGAACGTCGCCGTGCAGCCGAGCCGCCGCAGCTCCTGGAGGAAATACGGCGTCGACCGCGGATCGGGGCCGTCGTCGAAGGTCAGCGCGACGTGGTCCGGCGCGCCCACCCCGGCGAGTACGGGAAAGGCGCGACGCACGATCGGCAGCCACGAGGCGGCCGGTCCCGCGTGGACCGCGGCGACGGCGGTCGCCGCGAGCGCGATCGACGTGCGCTTCACCGTTCCCAGTCTGCGGAAGGAATCCGCCGGTGCCAAGCGGGCCGCTTTTGATCTTGAGCGCGAGCATGGGCGCCGGCCACGACCGGGTCGCGTGCGAGCTCACCCGCCGGTTGGCCGCGATCGGCATCGAATCCGAGGTGATCGACGTCCTGGATCTGCTGCCGCTCCGTCTCGGCCCCGGGCTGCGCCGCTGTTACGCCTGGACGGTGCGGCACGCGCCGTGGGTGTACGCCGGGATCTACCGGATCTTCTTCACCTCCTCGCGGGGGCCGGCGATCTCCCCGCTGACGGTCCTGGCCGCCTCCCGGCTCGAAAGGGCCGTTCGCCGGCGGGAGCCGGCCGCACTGCTGTCGACGTTCCACCTGGGCGCGCAGGTCGCGGGGTACCTGCGGCGACGGGGCCGCCTCCCGGTACCCAGCCTCGTGATGGTGACCGACTTCGCGGTGCACCGGCTCTGGCTGCATCCGGGCAACGACGGCTACCTGTGTCTTACCCCCGCCGCCGTACGCGACGTCAGGGCGGCCACGGGCCGCCCGGCCTGGTGTCATGCCCCCGTCGTAGGTCCGGAGTTCGGCCGGCGCGACACCGTGCCGGTCTCCGGACCGGGCCCGCGCCCGGTGCTCGTGGCCGCCGGTTCGTGGGGGGTGGGCAGGGTGGACCGTACGGCGAGGGTGCTGGCGGCCTCGGGGCGTTATCTGCCCGTCGTCATGTGCGGGAGCAACGAGCGGCTGCGCCGTCGCGTGGGCCGCATCGGCGCGTGCGTCGCGGTGGGCTGGCGCGAGGATCCGGCCGAACTCATGACCTCCGCGTACGCGCTGGTCGACAACGCTTCGGGGCTCACCTGCAAGGAGGCTCTCGCGGCCGGGGTTCCCGTCATCGGTCACCGGCCGATTCCCGGCCATGGCGCGGACGGGGCACGCGCGATGGCGCGGGCGGGGCTCGCCCGGTACGCGCGGGACGCCGCGGAGCTGCTCGCCTCGCTGGACGGGCTCGGGCTCGCGTCCGAACGCGACCGGCAGGTGGCACGGGGGCGTGCGATGTTCGACCGCCCATCGGCCGAGACGGTGCTCAGTGCTCTGCTGCCATGACGTCCTTGTCCGGCCGCAGCGGCGCCGACTGGGCCAGCCGTGCGCTGCCGTAGACGATCAGGCCGATGGCCATGAGCTCCAGCACCGACCAGAATCCGAGCCGGATCGTCTCGCCGAACAGGCCGACGCCGTAGCCGATGCTCGCGACCGGGTCGGAGACGGTCAGCGCCGGCTGGACGGCGACGAGCGTGCCGCTCTGGAAGGCGTTCTGCAGCAGGAAGAGACTGACCAGGCCGGCGAGGACCATCCCGTACACGGGCCAGGTGGTCAGGACGGTGGACGGACGTCCGGCGAGCTCGGTCACGCTCTGCTTCATCAGCGCGGCGGTGAAGGAGAACCCCAGGCCGGCCGACAGGCCGAGGATCACGGCACGGGCGGCGCCGGTCACCACGAGTGCCGCCGTCAGCAGCCCGGCGAGGATCCCCACGGTGACGAGGGTGGCGATCGCCCAGTCCATCCGGCTCGGGACCCGGTGGCCCTCCGACGGCCCGGCGGCCAGGAGCAGCGTCGCCAGGCCTGCGGTGAGCACGCCGACGGCCAGCCAGGCCCGCCGGTCCACCTTGACCCCCAGCAGCGAGCCGATGAACATCATCGTGAAGGGAAGCTCCACGACGAGTATCGGCTGGACCAGGGAGAGCCCCCCGAAGCTGAGCGCGGCCGCCTGGAAGAGAAAGCCCCCGATGAGCGCGCCGATACCGCCGAGCCAGGCGGGCCTGCGGATCAGATAGGTGATGAGGCCGAGCCGGAACGCCCGGTCGGGCGGGGCCGTACGCGCCGCGCGCCGTTGCAGCACCGATGCGAGCGCGTTGCTCGCCGCCGCCAGCACCGCCAGCCCGGCGGCGATCACGGGAGCACCGTCGGCGCGGCCGCCTTCGGTTTGCCCAGGAACGGGGACCGGCCGAGAACGATGATCCCGCCGACCATCATCAGCAGGCCGACGACCTCCGCGGCCAGCGCACCCGGGCTCAGCCGGAGCCGTTCGTAGAAGATCAGCACGCCCAGGACGATGCCAGTCAGCGGCTCGACCGCGGTGGCGGCGGGCAGGGAGATCCGCAACGGGGCGGCGTCGAAGGCGCTCTGCGCGAGCAGCAGCCCGGCGATCGCGATGGCGACGACGACGTACGGCTCCCAGCTACGCAGCAGGTCGCCCCATCCGTGGCCCAGCACGAGCAAAGAGCTGCGCGTCAGCACGTCCTGCAGGCCGTACAGCATCCCGGCGGCGGCCGCGAGCATCGTGGCCTTCGTCCGCAGCGGCCGCGGCCGCGCCGACAGCACGAGCATCAGCGCGAGCGCCACGACGACGACCGCGACGAGCCAGCGCGCGGACTCGGGGCCGGCCGGGCGGCCGGCGTGCGGCCGGCCGAAGGCGAGGAAGAGCCCGGAGCCCACCGTCACCAGGAGCCCGCCCTGCCAGACGGTGCGATTCAGCGGCTCACGGTAGAGCAGATGAGCGAAGACCAGCGCGAAGATCAGGCTCGTCGCCAGCACGGGTTCGACCGAGGCGACGTCGGCCTCGTCGAGCGCGGCCGCACCCAGCACCTGGCCGCAGACCATCGCCGCGATCCCCATCAGCCACAGACGCTTGTGCGCCAGGTGGGTGAGCAGCCGCAGGCGCAGGATCTCCCCGAGAGGCTCCCGGTACGCGGCGTGCTGCTGGGCGACGAACCCGACACCGATCAGGCACGCAGCCGCCAGCGCGAAGAAGATCTTCATCCGCCGGTCAGCCGGTCCGTGAGCGGCGTGCCGTATCGGGGGACGATCCGACCATGAGGCTCGACGACAGCCGGGTACTGATCACCGGTGCCTCCTCCGGCATCGGGGCGGCGACCGCACACGCGATGGCGGGCGCGCACGCGCGCCTGGTGCTGGCGGGACGGGACCGCGCGAGGCTCGACGCCGTGGCCGCCGGCACCGGCGGGCGGGTCGTGGCCGCCGACGTCGCGTGCGGCACCGCCGCACTGGCGGCCGAGGCCGGTGCCGTCGACGTCCTGGTCGCGTGCGCCGGTGTGGGATGGGCCGGGCCGGTCACCGCCATGACCGAGGCGGCGATCGACGAGCTCCTGGCGGTGAACCTCGCCGCGCCGGTGCACCTGACCCGGCTGCTGCTGCCGGGCATGATCGAGCGAGGCCATGGCCACATCGTGTTCGTCTCCTCGATCGCGGGCGTCGTCGGCGTGCCGGGCGAGGCGGTGTACTCCGCGACCAAGGCCGGCCTGACCGCCTTCGCCGAGGCCCTGCGCGCCGAGACACCAGTCGGCGTCTCGGTGGTGTTTCCCGGCGTGGTGGACACCCCCTTCTTCGAGCGGCGCGGCGCGCCGTACGCGAGGCGCAGACCCGTCCCCATCCCGGCCGCGCGTGTGGCACGGGCGATCGTCCGGGCGGTCGAGCGTGAGCGGGCCGAGGTGTACGTGCCGGGATGGCTGGAGCTGCCGGCACGGCTCAAGGGCGCCGCCCCCGGTGCGTTCCGGCGGCTCGCCGGGCTGCTCGCGTGAGACGTGGCGGCGCTGCTTATATGGTATCCCGCCTGGTCAGTGAGGGTTTGCCCTCCCTGATGAAGACGGCCCCGCGACCGTTCGATGGTCACGGGGCCGTCCCCTTGGCGCGGCCGGCCGGCTGTGCCGGCGCCCGGTCAGCCCGGGTCCCGCAGCGGGTCGTACTCGACGGTCTCCACAGGCCGGCCGGGCCTGCGGCGAACTCTTCCGCCGGCTCTCAGGTGCGCAGGGTGCGTTCGAGCCGGTGGACGCCGACCGCGAGCGCCACGGTGCCGAGTGCGGCGAGATAGACCACGGCGATGACGAGGTGCAGGCCGCCCGTGCCGAGGAAGGTCGCGCGCGTGAGTTCGATGCTGTGGTAGAGCGGGAGGATCTCGACGAACACCTGGACGGGGCGCGGGTACACGTTCAGGGGGAAGAACGTGGTGGCGAACAGGAACATCGGCAGCATCACGAGCTGGATGAGCTGGAAGTCCTCGTGGCCACGCAGCAGCGTGACCACGACCAGCCCGATCGAGGCGAACGTGAAGCCGATGAGCAGCGCGCTCGGGACGATCAGCAGCGCCGCCGGTGAGTGGACCAGCCCGAGAACGCTCACCACGGCCAGGAACGCGGTGGAGACCAGGGCCCCGCGCAGCAGCGCCCAGCACACCTCGCCGAGGGCGACGGAGCGTACCGACATGGGCGTGGTGAGGATGGACTCGTACGTCTTGTCGGCGGTGAGCTTGCCGTACATGTTGAACGTGGTCTCGTTCATGGCCCCGTTCATCGCGGCGGTCGCGAGTAGTGCCGGGGCCACGAACTCCGGGTACGTGACCGAGGCGCCGCCCAGACCCGGCACGTGGCCGACGAGCGCGCCGATGCCGACGCCGAACGCCAGCAGGTAGAGCAGCGGCTCGAAGATCTCGGCGAGGATGACCGGCCAGGTGTGGCGGTAGATCATCAGGTTGCGTTCGACCATCGTCCACGCCCGGCCGGGGCGCAGGGTGATGGGCACGTTCGCGGACGTCGCCGTCACGGTGGGCTCCTGTTCAGACGTGCAGTTTGCGGCGGTAGTTACGGCGGGCCACGAGCAGGCCGATGATCGCCATCGCGGCGAGGTAGCCCGTGTGGATCAGCGTCCGGGGCAGCGTCGCCGTGCCGAGCGCGACGGTGCGGCACAGGTCGACGCCGTGCCACAGCGGCGTGACCCACGCCACCGGCCGCAGCCAGGCCGGCAGCTGCTCGATCGGGAAGAACGTGCCGGAGAACATGTACAGCGGCAGGACCACGAACCGGAACATGGCGTTGAGCTGGGACCGCCGGGTCACGGTCACCGACCAGGCCGCCGCCGGGGTGGCGAACGCGACGGCGACCAGCAGCGCGATCGGCACGAGCAGCGGCGCGCGGTACACGCTGACGGCGCCGAACAGGATGCTCACGCCGGTGAACATGATGGAGTTCTGGACCGCGCGCAGGGCCCAGTACATGAGGTGGCCGTAGAGGATGTCCGCCGGCGCGAGCGGTGTGGCCGCGGCGGCGCGGTAGTTCCCGCGCGGCCGTACGGCGTCCATGACCGGCCCGGCCGCCTCCAGGAACGCGGTCTGCATGACCGCGGCGATCAGCATGCCGGGCAGGATGAACTCCACGTACGGATGGCCGTGCAGGTACTCACTGCCGTTCCGGTTGACCAGCTTGCCCAGCCCCAGCCCGAGGGCGGTCAGGAAGAGCAGCGGGTTCGCCACGCTGATGACGATCGACCCTCGCCACGTACGGCGGTAGCGGAACAGCCAGTAACCGAGCTCGCGGAACGCGGGCGCCGAACGCGCCCTGGCCAGTGTGTGCATGTCTCCTCGTCGTGTCGGGCGGGTCAGTCGACGAGCGAGCGGCCGGTGAGGGTGAGGAAGACGTCCTCCAGACTCGCCCGGCGGATCAGCGCGGTCTGGGGCCGTACGCCCCGCGCGTTCACCGCGGCCAGCGTCTCCTCGCCGTCGTCGGTGTAGAGCATCAACCGGTGTGGCAGCTCCTCGACGCGGTCGACGAGGCCACGGCACTTGTCGGCCATGATCTGCCGTCCGTCCGGGGCGAAGCGCAGCTCGACGACCTCACGGGTCGTGTAGCGGGTGATGAGCTCGGCGGGGGTACCGGAGGCGACGATCCTTCCCGCGTCCATCACCACCAGCCGGTCGCACAGCTGTTCGGCCTCGTCCATGTAGTGCGTCGTCAGCAGCAGCGTCACGCCGTCCTGCTTGAGCTGGAAGAGTCGCTCCCAGAGCAGGTGGCGGGCCTGGGGGTCGAGCCCGGTCGTGGGCTCGTCGAGCAGGACGATCTCGGGTTCGTTGATGAGCGCCCGCGCGATGGTGAGCCGCCGCCGCATGCCGCCCGACAGCGTCGCGACGGCGTCATCGGCCTTCTCCGAGAGACGCGTGAACTCCAGGAGCCGCCTGGTGCGCTCGCGCAGGGTCTTCCAGGACAGCCCGAAGTAGCGGCCGTAGATCAGCAGGTTCTCGCGTACGGTCAGCTCGCCGTCGATCGTGTCGTCCTGCGGAACGACGCCGAGCCTCGCCCGGATCCCGGCACCGTCCGTGGCGCTGTCGCGGCCGAGGATGCGCAGGCTGCCGCGGCTCACCGGGGAGACGCAGGCGATCATGCGCATGGTGGAGGACTTGCCGGCGCCGTTCGCGCCGAGGACGCCGAACGCCTCGCCGCGGCGTACGTCGAGGTCGATGCCGTCGACGGCGGTGAAGTCCTCGCGGCCGCCGGGCTTGCGGTAGACCTTCGTCAGGCTCCTGGCCTCGATCAGCACCGTCGACGCATCGGCAGTCATATATGCCCCCTGAGACCTCGTACCCGCCCGTGCAGCACGAAGTTACTGAATTCACTCAGGGTTTTGCAACGAAATATCGGATTCTTGCTTGAACAGTAGGCTGCGGACGATGGCGGCACTGACGAGGAGACAGCGACGATGTCCATCGCGGGAGAGCTCGTCACCGAGCGGTTCGACTACGACGGCGGCCGGCAGGTCACCGTGTACGTCCCGCCCGATCCGCCCGAGGCGGTCGTGTTCGCCGGTGACGGCCGGCTCATAGCGCGATGGGGAGGAGTCCTCGAGGCGTCCGCCGTACCGTCCACGATGATCGTCGGTGCACACCGGCCGGCCGACGAGACTCTGCGCCTCCATGAGTACTCACCGGGATTCGACCCGGAACGCTTCGCGGCACACGAGACGTTCTTCGTCGGGGAGGTCCGCCGATGGGCGCGGTCGCGTTTCGGAGTCGCGCTGCCGGCGGAGCGCACCGCGGTGTTCGGTGTCTCGGCGAGTGGTGAGCTGGCGCTCGCCCTGGGGCTCCGGCACCCGGAGGTCTACGGCGCGGTCCTCTGCGCCTCGCCCGGCGCCGGCTACCGGCCGCCCGGCGTGATGCCGAGCCCGCTTCCGCGCGCGTACCTCGTCGCCGGCACGCTGGAGCCGTTCTTCCACGAGAACGCGACCCGGTGGGCGGAGGCGCTGCGCGACGCGGACGCGGACGTCGTGATGACCGAGCGGGTCGGATCGCACGGCGACGCGTTCTGGCGGGAAGAGTTCCCGCTGATGGTGGCGTGGGCGTTCGCACGATGAGACGGGCACGCTCGGGTGGGTACGCGCGCCTCCGCCAGGGACTGCGGTCACAGGAAGTGATCGCCGGGCCTGGACCCACCGACCCAACGCCCGGACCACCCACGCGCCCGCCTGTGCGCGCGACCTCTCACTTCGGCCGCTTCGCCTCCACGGCGGCGGCGCGGGCCACGGAGAACTTCGCGGCGTTCTTTCCGGATGTCTCCACCAGGACGCGGGCGCCGGTGGCCGGTCCCCCGGTGACCTCGGCGTCGGGCCGGAACGGGCCGAACGGCTCTCCGGGCTTGAGCACGTACGTCCTGGCCTTGCCCGCGGCCATCCTGGTGGCGGCCGGGTCCCAGGTCCAGCGCGCGGTCCGCTTGCCCCCGTCGTCGTAAAACTCCACGGACAGCATCCTCAGCTGCTGGGGGGTGTCGACGCGAAGCTCGAAGCGCAGGGCGATGTCGCCGGCGATGTCGAAGGCGAGCCCGCCCTGCTGGTTGCCTCTGCGGCGCCCCTCGACCCGTACGTGGACGCCGTCCTTGTCCTCGGTCACCTCGGCATCGTTCACCGCCTTGGCCTCGCCGAGCGTGACCGGCACGAACGTCGGCACCGCCGCGGGCGGCGGAGGCGGCGTGGGCCGGGCCAGCGAGGCCAGCCGCACCACCCGCGCGGGAACGTCCTCGGAGGTGGAGGCCAGCACGAACAGCCACGCGTCGTAGACGACCTCGACGTGCTGTGCCACCAGGCCGGCGTCCGCGAGCATCCGCTGCACCCGCGCCACGTCGAACAGGGACAGGTGGCCCCAGCACGCCTCGATCCGGCCGAGGACGGGGACGGTGAACAGCACGCAGCAGCCGGGCCCCATGCTCCGCGCGAGTGCGGCGAGCGCGCCTTCGGCGTCGGGTACGTGCTCGAGGACCTCCTGGGTCATGATCAGGTCCGGCCCGCGCCGGCCCACCCACTCGGGGGTGAGGTCGAGGAGGTCGACCAGTGCCGTCTCGATGTCCAGGTGGTCCAGGCCGTTCCGCTCGGCCATCTGGTGCACCGCGTCGAGCCGGTGCTGCCCGATGTCGATGCCGGTGTACCCGGCGATCCCGGTGTCGCGCATCATGAGCCCGCTGACCTGCCCGAACCCGACGCCCACCTCCAGGACGCGATCGCCCGGCACGATGTAGTCGAGGGTGCGGCGGATACGGACCTGGTTGCCGTCGTCGCTCAGGACCTTCGTCACGCGCTCGGGCTGGGCCGGCCACGGCGTGAGCGGCTTCAGGGACGTACGGGCCTGCTCGACGTGGGCGGCGAGATGGTCGCCCAGCACCTCTCGCGACCGGTCCGGCCCGAGACGCTCCAGAACGAGAGCCTCGGCCCACCCGGCACGGACGAGCGCGTCCCGGAGTCGTCGATCGCCTGCATCGGCAGGGTATGAGCGCTGTACGTCGAAAGCCATGAAGATCCTTTGATGTGCACTTTGTCTGCGCCGAACGAAGCCGACCCTATTAGGCGGCGGGACAAAGCTCCAACAATTACCGAAACGTTCACCTAAAGTCTTTCTGTGCCGACGATTCGCAATGGGATCGGCATCGCGAAATATGTCGCCGCGATCGAATGGCATTTCCGCACCCATAGGGATTTTCCGGAATGGACCTCGCGCGGATCGGGAGTGCTAGGCGCGTGGGCCGAGAAGGGCTATCGAGGCTTCCACCGCGGTCTCGGTGAAGTCGCTGATCCGTCCGCCGTCCTCAAGGGTGGTGCCCGTCAGCAGTCGCAGTCCGCCGAGGAGCATGATGGCGAGCTGGCGTGGCACGGGGCCGGCGCCGGCGGCACGCCACTCCTCGGTGTCGCAGATGGTCTGGATCATGACGACGAAGGCCTCCACCACGTCGCGATGCAACCGGCGGGCCGCGTCGCCGAGTGATGGCACATCGCGGATCCAGCTCACCATGATGGTGGGCTGGGACTCCGCACAGGCGATCCAGGTCTCGATCGCCTGGCGGACCTGGCTCGTCCAGGGCGCGGTCTGGTCGACGGCGGCGGAGATCTGGCGGATCGTCTCGGTGTTGACGTCGGTGAGAAGCGCGACGAAACACTCGTCCTTGCCCGAGAAGTGTTCGTAGAAGGTGCGCCGTGACGTGCGCGCCCGGCGTACGACGTCGGCGATCGTGGTGTTCTGGTAGCCCTTGTCCGCGATCGAGGCGGCGAGACCGTCGAGCAGTCGCCGGCGGAATCCTCCGGCGGAGTCGCGGGCGGTCGCCGTCCCGTCCTCAGGGCGCCGACGCCGCACAGTCGTCACCGTGGTCACGGTATACCTCCCGTCTCGGCCGGGCCTTGAATCGCATGGTACGTCGGCGTACCGTTCGGTCGGTACAGTCGCGTACCACGGCGAAGGAGTGCCTCGATGACCACTGCGACGCTTCCGCCGATCACTGGCCGCCGGCGGACGCCGGCCGCGGACGCCGTCGCCGTCGCCGTCGCCGTCGCCGGAACACGGTCATGACCGAGCGCGTCGCCGACGCCGGGCGCGAGATATCGCTCGCCTACGAGGAAATCGGCGACGCCGGCGCCGACCCGCTCGTTCTCGTCGCAGGGTTGGGGCAGCAGCTGCACAGCTGGCCGACCGAATTCTGCGAGCGACTCGCGGAACGCGGCTACCGGGTCGTCCGCTTCGACAACCGGGACGTGGGAAGGTCGACCCACATGCGCTTCCGGCCGCCCGGTCCGGCCGCGATGATCACGCGGCGGTGGCATCCACAGCAGTACGACCTCACCGACCTCGCCACCGACACCGTCGGGCTCCTCGACGCGCTGGGATACCAGGACGCGCATCTCGTCGGCATCTCGATGGGCGGCATGATCGCGCAGACCGTCGCGGCGCGGTCTCCGCGACGGGTGCGGACGCTGACCTCGATCATGTCGATGACCGGAGCGCGCGGGGTCGGACGGCCCGCACCGTCCACGTGGCTGCGGATGGCCGGACGCCGGCCCGCGACCCGGCAGGCGGCGATCGAGGGCGCGGTGCGGATGTTCCGCCACATCGGCTCCCGCGGCTACCCCTTCGACGAGGAGTGGATACGCGAGCTGGCCGGCCTGGGATGGGACCGCGACCCCTCGCGTGAGGGAACGGGCCGCCAGCTGGCCGCGATCATCCGGTCCGGTGACCGTACGGCGCAGCTGCGGGCGGTCACCGCTCCGACGCTGGTCATCCACGGCGACCACGACCGCATGGTGCACCCGACCGGCGGGGCCGCCACGGCGCGAGCCATCGCCGGCGCCCGGTTGGAGACCGTCCCCGGCATGGGCCATGATCTACCGATGGGCGCCTGGCCGGTCCTCCTCGACCTCATCGACGGCCACGCTCGCCGCGCCGGGACGGCAAGGAGCACCGATGCCTCGACGACCTCCTGAGGCCACGGCCGAGCACGTCGACGTACTCATCATCGGTGCGGGCCTGTCCGGCATCGGCGCGGCGCATCACCTCCAGTCGGCCTTCCCCCACCGGACGTACACGATCCTCGAGGCACGCGACACCATCGGCGGGACGTGGGACCTGTTCCGCTATCCCGGCGTACGGTCGGACTCGGACATGTACACCCTCGGTTACCGGTTCCGGCCCTGGGCCCAGGCCAAGGCCATCGCGGACGGACCCTCGATCCTCCGCTACGTCCGCGACACGGCCACCGAGGCCGGCATCGACCGGCACATCCGCTTCGGGCACCGGGCCGTACACGCGGAATGGTCCAGCGAGGACGCCCGCTGGACGGTGGAGGTCGCCCGTGACGGCGAACCGGTCCGGCTCACCTGCGGATTCCTCTACGCCTGCGGCGGCTACTACCGCTACGACGCCGGCTACACACCGGACCTTCCCGGCATCGAGCGGTTCGGCGGCACCGTCGTCCATCCTCAGCACTGGCCGGAGAACCTCGACTACACCGGCAGGAAGGTCGTCGTGATCGGCAGCGGCGCGACCGCCGTGACGCTGGTCCCGGCCCTGGCCGAGCAGGCCGCGCACGTGACGATGCTGCAGCGCTCGCCGACCTACATCGCGCCCGTGTCGTCCGAGGACACGATCGCGAACACCCTGCGGCGGCTGCTCGGGGCGCGCCGCGCGTACCCGATCGTCCGGTGGAAGAACATCGCGCTCGGCACGCTGACCTACCAGCTCAGCCGCCGCCGGCCGCACATCGTGAAGTCGGCGATCCGCAAGGCCGCGGTACGGGCCCTCCCGCCGGGTTTCGACGTCGACGCCCACTTCACGCCGAGCTACCAGCCGTGGGACCAGCGGCTGTGCGCCGCCCCCGACGGTGACCTGTTCAAGGCGATCGCGAAGGGCCGCGCGTCGGTCGTCACCGACCACGTGAAGGAGTTCACCGAGACGGGACTGCGCCTGGACTCCGGTACCGAGCTCGACGCGGACGTCGTCGTCACGGCCACCGGCCTGCGGCTGCTGGCCCTGGGCGGCATCCGGATCACCGTCGACGGCCGCGACGTCAAGCTGCCGGAGACGTTGGCGTACAAGGGCATGATGCTCAGCGGCGTGCCGAACCTCGCCTTCACGATCGGCTACACGAACGCGTCCTGGACTCTCAAGGCCGACCTCGTCAGCGGATACGTCGTCCGGCTGCTGCGGTACATGGACGCCCACGGCCATGCCCAGTGCGTTCCGGCCAATGATGATCCCGGCGTCACCGAGCACCCCCTCATCGACTTCCAGGCCGGCTACGTGCTGCGCTCGATCGATGAGTTCCCCCGGGCCGGCTCACGACCGCCATGGCGGCTCGGCATGAGCTACGCGCACGACGTGCTCAAGCTGCGGTACGGCGCCATCGACGACGGCAGCCTGCGGTTCTCCGGCGCACACTCGAGTCACGACGCCGTTCGCCGCTCAGCATGACCGGCCGCACGGCCCAGACGGGAGAGACACAGTGAAAGTGACGATCGACTCCGGACACTGCCAGGGGCACGGCCGCTGCTACGACCTCGCTCCCGAGCTGTTCGGCGACGACGAAGAGGGCTACGGCAAGGTCCTCGGTGACGGCACCGTGTCACCGGACGAAGAGCAGCACGCGCGCCTCGCGGTCGCCAACTGTCCTGAGCGCGCGATCGACCTTCTGAAGGAGACCTGACATGGGCGGAGATGACCGCTTCACCCAGGATTTCCAGGAGATGCGCGACGACCAGCCCATGGGCACCCGCAACGAGGTCATCACCGGCCCGGTCGCGGACTGGGCCACCGACTTCTCCCACCTCGAGCCGGAATGGGCCGCCGACCCGTACCCGATCCAGGACGACCTGCGCGGGCGTTGCCCGATCGCGCACACCGGGCGGTTCGGTGGCGGATGGCTGCCCACGCGCTACGAGGACGTCGCGGCGATCGCCTACGACACCGACCGCTTCTCCTCGCGGTCGATCATCATGAGCAACTTCCGGCCGCCGCCCGAGCTGGCGCCGGTGGGCGGAACGCCGCCGATCTCCTCCGACCCGCCGTTCCACCACGACGCGCGCAGGCTGCTGCTCCCGGCGTTCACCAAGACCGCGGTCACCAGGCTGGAGCCGGCGACCAGGGCGTACTGCCACGCGCTCATCGACGCCTTCGAGGGACGGGACGTCGTCGACGCCGCCCACGAATACGCCCAGTACATCCCCATGCGCGTCATCGCCGACATGCTCGGCCTCCCCCCGGAGGACGGGCCGCGGTTCCGTACGTTCGTCGAGAACGCGCTCGAAGGCGTCAACCTGCCGCCGGAGGAGCGCATCGCACGCATGGGGAACCTGTTCGACTACCTCCTCGCGCAGATCCGCGACCACGTCGACGACCCCCGCGACGACCTCACGACCTACCTCATCAACGCCGAGCTCTACGGCCGGAAGCTCGAGCCGTCCCACGTCGCCGGCACGATGGCCCTGCTGCTCATCGCCGGCATCGACACGACGTGGAGCGCGATCGGCGCGTCGCTGTGGCATCTGGCCAAGACCCCCGGCGACCGCGAGCGCCTCGTCGCCGAGCCGGAGTTGCTGCCGACCGCGATGGAGGAGCTCCTGCGGGCGTACGGCCCGGTCACGATGGCGCGGCTGGTGAAGGAGGACATGGACTGGCACGGTGTCGAGATGAAGGCCGAGGACTGGGTCCTGCTGTCGTTCCCCGCCGCCAACCGTGACCCGGCACAGTTCGACCGCGCCGACGAGGTCGTCATCGACCGGGAGGTCAACCGGCACGCGGCGTTCGGCCTGGGCATCCACCGTTGCGTGGGTTCGCATCTGGCGCGGATGGAGTTGCGGGTCGCGCTCGAGGTCTGGCTCGAGCGCATTCCGGCCTTCGGCCTCGAAGACCCCTCCGCGGTCACCTGGGCCGCGGGCCAGGTCCGCGGCCCCCGCAAGCTCCCGATTCGCATCGGCTGATCGATCGTGGCCGCCTGAAGGGGGCCGCGGTCCGTGAAGAGCGTGACTTCCGGCGGTTCTTCGCCCGCCGGCCGTCACGGCGGTTACCGGACCCGTCCCGTGTTCACTGGTCTCTGCCACGCATCTGCCTCACCTCCTCACGCGGCTCGGTCTCGAATCCCCGGTCGGCGCGCGTACGCGGCGGCCGGGGCAGGCGTGCCGCTCTGGACTCCCGCGTCCAGACCCACGCCGGACGGGCACCCAGCAGAATCCCGCCCGCGCCCGCGAGGGCGACCGCGTTCGCGGTCCCGGTCAGCTCGGCCACCGCACCGCCGGTCAGCGTGCCGAGCCCCTGCACGGTGATGAGGCCCGACGACATCACACCGAGGCCCTGGGCCTTCGCGGAGGCCGGGAGCAACCGTACGAACGACGCGCCGAGCTGCATGTGATAGCCGGTCGCCAGCGCGCCGGACACGGCGAAGAGCAGGGCCGAGACGACGAGCCCCGGGCGGAAGACGCACAGCACCAGCGGGAGTCCCGCGAGCAGTGCCAGTGGTGCGAGGGCCCGTTCGCGCGTCTCGTCGGACACGAACCTCCCGAACACCAGCGCACCGATCACGCTACCGACCGGATCGCTCGCCATGATCACGCCCACCGCCACGGCGGTGCCCGCGCCGACCGCGTCCGCGTACGGCGCGGCGAGCCCCTCCGGGGCGATGTAGCAGCCGGCCAGCCAGGCCAGCCCGGTCAACGAGCGCAACCCGGGATGGCGCCACACCAGCGCCGGCCCACCGGCGGTGCTCCGGGTGGCGCCGGAGGCGGTCGACGGGGCGGGGGCATGCCGCCGGCGCACGCCGAAACCCACCAGGGCGGCGGAGGCGGCGAAGCTGAGGGCGTCCAGGCCGAGCCCGCTGGACGGGCCCACCGCCTGCGTCAGCACCCCACCGGCGAGGAAGCCGGCCACCTGCGCGGACTGGATCGTCATGTGCCGCACTGACAACCCGAGCACGTAGCGGTCGCCGCTCAGGACGTCGGCGAGCAATGCCAGCTGAGCAGCCTTGAACGGCCCGCTCAGCGTGGTCATGCCCACGAGCAGCAGGCAGAGGGCCGGAAACGGCGCGCCGGGCACCGCCATCAGCCCGACCAGCACCGCGCGCAGGAGGTCGACGGTGACGATGACCTCGCGCCGCGCGTACCGGTCGGCCAGGCCGCCCAGCAGCACGCCGCCGAGCAGCGAGGGGAGATAGGTGAGGGCATAGGTCAGCCCGGTGAGCAGCGCGGACGACGTCCGCTGGTAGACGAGGACGGCCAGCGATACTCTCGCGAGCTGGTCGCCCAGCTGAGAGAGCAGCTCGGCGGCCCACAGCGCACGGAACTCGCGGACGGCGAAGACCTCCCGGAAGGTCGGCCGCCCCGGCGACGTCACGGCCACAGGTCACCGGATCCGTCCGCCCACGCCGGGCGGTCCCCGCCTGCTGGAATCCCGGCCGGCCGAGCGCCAGAACGTCCGTTGATGACATTTCCTCTCCCACCTTGACCATCGGCCGGCTTCATCCGGCCGACGGCGGTGAGACTTTTGGCGAACGGCGAGGCGAGCACGCCCCTCGGAACACCCCGCTCGGAGCCGAGGGGCGCGATCGCGTCGATTGGACGACCCACTCAGCCCTCTCTCGTCATTTCCATTTCCTCCTTTCCGCGTTTTCGCTCGGGCACCGGACATTCACGCAGAAAGCGTTCCCACGGAAGCTGATCTTGTCTGATATCGGACAGGCGAACAATGCCCAGTCCGACTCCCATCGATTAGCTGAATTAATCGCGTCAGCCGGCGCCTCGGCGGCGGGTGAATGTGGCGGTGGTCTCGGCGAAGGCGCGGATGGCCGCGTTGTCCGCGGCTTTCAGCCATACCGGGACGACGACCATCGGAGCCATGTCACGTATGGGGAGGACTCTCAGGCCGGGGAAGGGGAATCGGTCGAGCAGCGAGGTCACGGTGCAGTGCAGGCCGCGTCCGCGCGCGACGAGGGTGAGTACGTCCTCGACCAGCACTCCGCTCCTGCCGGTCAGGGCGACCAAGTCCTCGGCGGTGTGCCTGATCGGTCGCCCCGACGGCGTGAACCGTGGGGTCCAGAGATCACGCAGGCGCGAGTCCTCGGCGGACGGGGGTTTCAGCAGCTCGTGCTCGGTGAGGTCCTCCACGCTCACCGTCGGGTGTTCGGTCAGCGGATGACGGTCCGGCACGAGCAGGCCGCGCGGGACCTCGGCGGCCACCGGCCCGACGGTCAGGTCCGGAGCCTCCATGGCCCCGCCGTCACCGCCCGGCGACCAGGCCAGGACCACGTCGGCGGCGCCGTTCTTGAGCGTCTCCTCCGGCCTCATGCCCCGGCCCAGCGGGACGGCGTGCAGCGTGGCCGTACACCGCTGGTAACTCGCCTCGAAGGCCGCGGTGACCCGGGTGGTGAAACCGCCGCCGATGGACGGTGCGTAGCCGATGCGCAACCGCTCACTGGCGCTCATTGCGGCGGCCCGGCAGTCCCGCAGTACCTGAGTGAGCTCGTCGTACCCGTGCTGAACGCCGACGCGGAACCGCTCCCCGAGAACGGTCAGCCGAACCTGCCGGCTGGTGCGCTCGAAGAGAGCCGCCCCGACCTCTCGCTCGAGTGCGCGGATCGTCTGACTCACTCTCCCCTGTGAGACGTGCAGTCGCTTGGCGGCCCGGCCGAAGTGCAACTCCTCCGACACCGCCAAGAACGTTCTGATATCGCGCAACTCCACAACGACCACCTGTACGTACCGTCAACGGAAGGCCGCAGGCCCGGAACAGCCAGACGGGCGACACCGCCCATCGAACATATGGTCCTACTCGAACCTCTTGAACGGCCGTCCCTTAAAAGGATGCTGAAACGTCCTGTGGCCTCTGGCAGGGCACTCATCGTCGGTCTCGATGATCCAGCTGACGTCCGTCACCGAGCGGCCCCCGAGCTACGCGAATTCGCGTAGGCGCGCTCGGGGCCGCGAGCCGGCCGGAGCTGAGAGGATGCCGACGATGAAAGTGTGGAACGCGTGAAGCACGCCAGGCCCCTGTTCGGCGACGGCGTGCTGGCGGCCCTGCTCACCTTGGGCGGTGTCGTCGGCACCACGTTCGCCGGTAGCCCGTCGCGGGCCGAGGTGCCCATCGACGTTCGCGGCTATGTACTCGTGGTGACGGCCGCCGTGGTCCTGGCCGTACGCCGCCGGTGGCCACAGGCCGTGCTCGCGGTGGTGGCCCTCTGCACTTGGTCGTATCTGGTCCTCGGGTACGCCTACGGGCCGATCCTGATCTCGTTCATGCTCGCGGTCTACTCTGCGGCACGGCACGCGCCGCTGAACAGGGCCGTGCCGTACTCGCTGGCCGCGCTCGCGATGACGCTGACGCACCTGCTCGTCCACAGCCACCGGCTCGGCCTCTTCGGAGTGGTCGACGTCTCGGCGTGGGTGTTCGTGCCGTTCTCCCTGGGGTTCGCCCTCCGGACGCGGCGGGAGATGGCCGTCCGTGCGAGGGCGGAGGCGATCCGGCAGAGCGTCGACGACGAGCGGCTACGGGTCGCCCAAGAGGTCCACGACATCGTGGGACACGGCCTGGCGGCGATCAAGATGCAGGCGGACGTGGCCCTGCACGTACTCGCCAAGAAACCCGATCAGGCGGAGGTGGCGCTGGAGGCCATCAGCCGTACCAGCAGCGAGGCTCTCGACGAGCTGCGGGCGACGCTCGCGATGGTCCGCCGGGCCGGCACCGAGGCCGAACGATCGCCCGTGCCGAGCCTGGCCCGGCTGGACGAGCTGCGGCGGCGGATGGCCGAGGCCGGCGTGTACGTACGTCTGGAGAACTCCGGCGAGCCCGTCGCCGCCCTTCCCGTCGCGGTCGACCTGACCGGTTACCGGATCATCCAGGAGTCGTTGACCAACGTGCTGCGGCACAGCGGAGCCGAGCAGGCCACGGTCGGCATCCGGTACGAGCCCGGCGGCGTGCTCATCACCGTCTCCAACACCGTGACCGACTACTCCCCCGGCGAGGGCGGGTCCGGAATCTCCGGCATGCGCGAGCGCGTACTGGCGCTCGGCGGAGAGTTCACCGCCGGACCATCGCCCGACGACGGTTTCGAAGTCCGCGCCCGGCTCCCGACCGGAGGCCCCTCATGATCACGGTACTCATCGTCGACGACCAGGAGCTCGTACGGCTCGGCCTGCGCACCCTGATCGAGAACGAGGACGGGATGTCCTGCGCCGGAGAGGCCGCCGACGGTCTGGCCGCACTGGCCGCGGCGCGGCGTGAACGGCCGGACGTCATCCTCATGGACATCCGCATGCCCGGCATCGACGGGCTCGCCGCGACCCGGCGGATCACCGGCGACCCGGACCTGGCCGAGACCAAGGTCATCGTCCTCACCACGTTCGAGCGCGACGAGTACGTCTTCGACGCTCTGCGCCACGGCGCCAGCGGCTTCCTGCTCAAGGACACCAAACCCGCCGAACTCCTGCGCGCGATCCGGGCCGTCGTCGAGGGGGGCGCCCTCATGTCGCCGTCGGTGACCCGCAAGGTGATCCGGGAGTTCGTCTCGAAGTCACCCCGCCCGACGCGACCGCACCCGAACCTGCCCGCCCTCACCGAACGGGAACGTGAGATCGTCGTCCTCGCCGCGGAGGGCCTGAGCAACGACGAGATAGCCGACCGGCTCGTGATCAGCCCCGCGACGGCACGCACCCATGTCAGCCGCGCGATGATCAAACTCGGCGCGCGTGACCGGGCCCAGCTGGTCGTCTTCGCCTACCAGTCCGGACTCGCGGACTGAGACCCGCCTACGTGGATCTGCGTAGGTCACGCGTCGCCCGGTGACGGACGCCCGGCAGAACGCCGGGGCCGACGATGAGCGGGTGATGAGCCGAACGCATGACACCGAGCATGGCTACGCGATCGAGGTCAGCGGGCTGACGAAGACCTACGGCGCCCACACGGCCGTGGAGGACGTGAGCTTCGCCGTCCGGCCGGGGGTGATCACCGGGTTCCTCGGCCCCAACGGAGCGGGCAAGTCGACGACCATGCGGATGATGGTCGGCCTCACCCCGCCGTCGGCCGGATGGTGCACCGTCCTCGGTCTCGGCTACCGGCGGCTGCCCAACCCGGGCCGGCACGTCGGTGTCCTGCTGGACGCGTCGGCGCAGCACCCGGGCCGTACCGGCCGCGAGGCCCTCACCCTCGCGGCGACCGTGATGGGTGTGGACCTCGACCGGGTCGACGAGATCCTCGACCTCGTCGCTCTCACCCCGGCCGAGGCGCGGCGCCGTACCGGCACGTACTCGCTGGGGATGCGGCAGCGCCTCGGCGTGGGACAGGCCCTGCTCGGGGATCCGCGGGTGCTGATCCTCGACGAACCGGCCAACGGGCTCGACCCGGCGGGCATCCACTGGATGCGGGGTCTGCTGCGAGGATTCGCCGACGACGGGGGCAGCGTCCTGCTGTCCTCGCACCTGTTGCGCGAGGTCGAGGTCATCGCCGACGAGCTGGTCGTGATCGGCCGCGGACGGATCGTCGCGCAGGGCGCCAAGCAGGAGCTGCTGGCCTCCGGCGGCACCTTGGTGCGAGGCGTCGACGACCAGCGGCTGGCCACGGCGCTGACGGACGCCGGCATCGCCTTCACCTCCGCCGCCGACGGCGGCTACCTCACCCAGGCGCCGGCCGACCAGGTCGCCGGCGCGGCGAGCGCCGCCGGGGTCGTGCTGGTCGAGTTGCGCCCGGCGGAGGGGGCCGGCCTGGAGGACATGTTCCTGCGGCTGACGGCCGACCACTCACGAGAGAACTCACAGGAACGAGCGCGACGATGACCGCGAATCTGACAGACCACGCAGACCGGCCGGCGATCGCGACCGGGCGCCCCGGCGTACCGTTCGCCCGCCTTTTCAAGGCCGAGCTCCGCAAACTCACCGACACCCGGTCCGGCAGATGGCTGCTGGTCGCCATCATCGCGACCACGCCGCTGGTGGTGGCCGTGATGCTCGTGACCGCCGCTCCCAAGGACCTCACCTACGACAGGTTCGTCGACTTCACCCAGACGCCCCAGAAGATCCTGCTCCCCGTGCTGGGCATCCTCACCATCACCAGCGAATGGAGCCAGCGCACCGGGCTGGTGACGTTCACCCTGGAACCCGGCCGCGGACGGGTGCTGCTGGCCAAGGCCGGCGCGACGCTGCTCCTGGGCCTCATGGTGATCGCGATCACCTTCGGTACGGCGGCGGCCGGCAACCTCCTGGGCATCGCGCTGCGCCACGGCGACGGCAGCTGGTCCTTCGGCGCGAGCGGCTTCCTCGACACCGCGCTGGTCCTGCTCACCGGCCTGGCCGAGGGCCTGGCGTACGGGATGCTGCTGCTGATCAGTGCCGCCGCGATCGTGGCCTTCTACGTCCTGCCCAACCTGTCGAGCGCGGTGTTCTCCTCCGTACCGGCGCTCAAGGACGCCGGCCAGTGGGTCGACCTCAACCTGGCCCAGGGCCCCCTGTACGACCGCGGCCTGACCGGGCAGCAGTGGGCCCAGGTCCTCACCGCGACCCTCATCTGGGTCGTCCTTCCCGCGGCCCTGGGTGTGTTCCGCGTGCTCCGCACCGAAGTCAAGTCGAGCTGACCGGGTCCAGACGATGAGCTCCGAACCCGCCGACGCCCGTGTCACCGTGCCCCCGCCGGGCCGCCTCCCGCGGCTGCGGCGGTGGGCCCGGCGGACGGCCATCGCCCTCGCGGCGATGCTGGCCCTGGTGACCTGCGCGTCCTTCGGCTACAACGCCCTGACCGCGCACCGCGCGACGCCTCCTCCCGGACAGTCCTACGTGCGGGCCGCCGACGTGAGGACCCGCTATCGCGTCTGGGGAACCACCGGCGGCCCGGTCGTGCTCGTGCACGGCGCGTTCGAGTCCGCCGACACCTGGTCGCGGCTCGCGCCGGTGATCGCCCGCGACCACCGGGTGTACGCGCTCGACCTGACCGGCGCCGGCTACAGCGCCCGCCGCGGCCCGTACACCGCCGGGCACCTCGCCACGCAGCTGCTCGGCTTCCTGGACGCCATGGGCCTGGGCGCGCACGGGCAGCGGCCGTTGCTGGTCGCGCACTCCAGCGGCGCGGCCGTCGCCGCCGAGGCGACGCTGCGAGCGCCCGGCCGGATCGGCGGTCTGCTGATGCTGGACGGCGACGCCCTCAACACCGGTGCCGGCTCCCGTACGCCGATCGGCGACGTGCTCATCAACCCCTACCGGACCAGCCTGCTGCGCCTCGGGCTGCGCTCCGACTGGCTCATCCGCACCTTCTACAACGCGCAGTGCGGCCCCTCCTGCCCTCCTCTGGATCACGCCGGGACACAGGTGTGGCGGCGTCCCTACCAGGTCGCCGGCGGCGAATCGGGTCTGTGGGGCTCGCTGGCCGCGGGAAATCCCGGCCTGCCCGCGGCCCGGGTGGCGCGGCTGCGCGAGTCGGGTGTGCCGACGTCGGTGGTGTTCGGCGCCGACGACGGCATCTTCGGCAAGGACGCTCCCGCCCAGACCGCCGTACGGATCGGCGCGCCGCCCGCCACCTTGATCCCCGGTGGCCGCCACCTGACGATGATCTCCGACCCGACGACCGTGGCCACCGCCATCGAGGCGCTGGCCGCCCGTGCCGGCCGCTGACCACCCTCCGCCGACCGACGGGAAGCGTCTCACCATGAGCCTCAGAGTGTTCGTCACCGGCGGCACCGGCGCGATCGGCGGCCAGGTGATCCCGGTCCTGGTCCAGGAAGGTCACTCGGTCACCGCGCTCGCCCGTACGCCGGAGAAGGCGGCCGCGCTCACCGCTCAGGGCGCGACGGCGGTGCCGGTGTCGCTGTTCGACCGGGCCGGGCTGACGGCGGCCTTCGCCGGTCACGACGCGGTGGTGAACCTCGCCACCGCGATCCCGCCGATGACGAGGTTCATGAGCGCCAGGGCGTCGCGGAACAACGAGCGGATACGCACGGCGGGTTCGGCCGCCGTCGTCGACGCCGCGCTCGCCGCCGGCGTCGGCCGGGTCCTCCAGGAATCGGCCTGATCCTGGGCCGGCCCGGCGACTACGTCTCCTCCATCCACCTCGGCGACGCGGCCACGGCCGTCGCCGCGGCACTGGACGCTCCGGCGGGAACGTTCAACATCGTCGATGACGAGCCACTGACCAAGCGCGGGTACTCCGACGCACTCGCCGGCGCCGCGGGGAAGGCCACGTGGCTGCGCGGGCCCGGTCGGGCCGCGTTCGTCTTCGGTGACCGCCTCACCTCGCTGACACGCTCCCTGCGCGTCGGCAACGCCCGCTTCCGTACCGCGACCGGCTGGACGCCGCGGTTCCCCAGCGCCCGCGAGGGCTGGATCACCACCGCGAAGGCCCTCGGACAGTGAACGTTTCTCCCCGCGGTGGTCATCCGAGCCGGTCGAGCCGGTCGAGGGCCTCGATGAGGCGGGCCGCCGGAGGCCAGAACGGCAGCCTCAGGTGGTGGCCGAACCCGTTGAAGGCGGAGAAGGCCGGGCCGGCGGCGAGCAGCACACCGTGCCGGCGTGCGCGTTCGGCCATGGCGAGGGTGTCCTCGCCGGTGTCGATCCACAGGCCGGTGCCGCCGGCGGGCGACGGCCACGTCCACCCCGGCCGCCGGCGACGCAGGATCTCCTCGGTCCGGTGAAGGTGGTCCAGCAGCATGACCCGGCGCTGCTCGCGAGCCCGGGCGGTGTGGGAGAGAAGGTCGGCGGCGAGCAGCTGGTCGATCACGGCGGCGCCGAGGTCGATGGCCTTCTTGGCCTCGGTGAGACGCGCGATCAGGGCCGGGTCGCCGCGTAGCCAGCCGATGCGGAGCCCGCCCCACAGGAGCTTGGAGGTCGTGCCGACGCTCAGGGTCCGGTCGGCGGGGAGCAGGTGCGCCAGCGCCGTACGCGTGCCCAGGCCGTCGAGCACCAGGTCGGCCGAGGACGTGTCCTCGACGGTGAGGACACCGTGCCCGCCCAGCACGTCCGCCAGCTCGCGGCGGGCGAGCGGGGAGAGGGTGGTTCCCGTGGGGTTGTGCGCCGCGGGCTGGCAGTAGACCAGCCGGGGCCGGTGACGGGTGAGGTGCCGGTCGAGCAGGTCGAGGTCGAGGCCGTCGTCGCGTACCGGTACGGCCAGCAGGGTCGCGCCACCGCTGCGGAACGCCTCGAGCGCGCCGCGGTAGGTGGGTTCCTCGACCACGACCTCGTCGCCGGGGTCGACGATCGTGTGGGCGAGCAGCCAGACGGCCTGCTGGGAGCCGTTGGTGACCAGGATCTGGGCGGGTTCGCTGGGCAGCCCGTCGGCGGTGTGCTGTGCGGCGATGGCCGCACGCAGCCGGGGCAGCCCGGCCGGGTGGTAGCCGTCGGTCCCGAGTTCGGCCCCGAGGTCGAGCCGGGCGATCGCGTCGTGCACCAGCGGAAGCCCCGGTAGCGCACCGCTGGACAGGTCCACCGCCGACGAGTCGTGCCCGGTGAACGAGGCGAGACGGCCATCCGACGGCGAGGAGGTGCCGGTCAGCGGGCGCGGGCGGCGCAGCTCCGAGCCGGCGCCCCGCCGGGTGAGCAGCTGTTCGTTCGCGCGGAGGATCTCATAGGCCTCGGTGACGGTGCCGCGTGAGACCCCCAGCGCCGCGGCCAGCGCCCGCTGGGACGGCAGGACGGCGCGGTCGGCCAGGACACCGACGGTGAGGAGCTCGCCGATGGAGCCCGCGAGGGCGTGCGGCAGTGCGGTGCCGGACCTGGCCCATTCACCGAGCAGCCTGGCGAGCGTCGCCGCCTCGACCCGGCCATCGCTCGCCACTCCCCCATTCTGAGTCCTGGCCGCGTCGTGGGCCAATCGGGCCACAGTGGCCTGGCGCGGACCACACGCGTCTCGGGACGATGACGGTCACCTCGCGGGATGTCTGAAGGAGCTGGGTCGATGGCGACGGTCGTTCTGGTGGGCACGCTCGACACCAAGGAACAGGAGTACCGCTGGCTGCGGGATCAGCTCGTCGACGCCGGCTGCGAGGTCACCGTCGTCGACGCCGGTACGTTCTCGGACGACACCGGACTCGCCGACGTCGGCGCACGGGCCGTGGCCGAGGCGGCGGGCGCCGACCTCGACGCGTTGCGCGAGGCAGGCGACCGTGGCGCGGCGATGGAGGCGATGGCCACCGGCGCCGCGCGGACCGTACGCGAGCTGTACGAACGCGGCGCGTTGCACGCCGTGCTGGCCGTAGGTGGCTCCGGCGGATCGGCGGTCGCCTCGCGGGCGCTGCGAGGGCTGCCCATCGGTGTGCCCAAGCTGCTGGTCTCCACGATGGCCTCCGGCGATGTCGGGCCCTATGTGGGCGAGGCGGACGTCACTCTCATGTACTCCGTGGTCGACATCTCCGGGCTGAACTCCATCTCCCGCGCCGTCCTGGGCAACGCGGCGGCCGCCGCGGCCGGGATGGCGCTGCGGTACGAACGCGGCGCCGGGACGGCGGAGCAGGACGAGCGACCGCTGATCGGCGCCAGCATGTTCGGGGTGACCACCCCCGCGGTGGACGAGGCGCGCGAGCACCTGACCGGCCTGGGATACGAGGTGATCGTCTTCCACGCCACCGGATCGGGCGGACGGGCCATGGAGGCGCTCGCCGAGTCCGGCATGCTGGCGGGCGTGCTGGACCTGACCACCACCGAGCTGGCCGACGACCTGGTGGGCGGCGTGCTCTCGGCGGGCCCGCACCGGCTGGAGGCCGCCGGCAGGCGGGGAATCCCGCAGGTCGTCAGCGTCGGCGCACTCGACATGGTCAACTTCGGCCCCCGTGACTCCGTACCCGGCCGGTTCGCCGACCGGCTCCTCTACGTCCACAATCCGACGGTGACCCTGATGCGCACCACGCGCGAAGAGATGGCCACGCTCGGAGCGCGCGTCGCGGAGAAGGTGGCCGGGGCCGCCGGCCCGGTCGAAGTCTTCCTGCCCGTACGCGGTGTCTCCGCCATCGATGTCGCCGGCGGCCCCTTCGAGGACGCCGAGGCCGATGCCGCCTGCTTCCAGGCGATCACCGAAGGCCTGGCCGGCGGCCGCGTCGCCGTGCACGAGATCGATGCGGCGATCAACGATCCGGGCTTCGGCCGCCGCGCCGCGCAGGCGCTCCACGAACTCATCAGTGATGCGGGCTCCGTCCCGGCGACCTCAAGGAGCTGACCTTGGACCGCAGCACCGCGCTGTCCCGCCTCAGGGCCAACGCCGCGGCCGGCAGACCGATCATCGGCGCCGGCGCGGGTACGGGCCTGTCCGCCAAGGCCGCCGAGGCCGGCGGGGTGGACCTGCTGATCATCTACAACTCGGGCCGTTACCGGATGGCCGGTCGCGGCTCGCTCGCCGGGCTGCTGCCCTACGGCGACGCAAACGCGATCGTGGTGGACATGGCCGCCGAGGTGCTGCCGGTCGTCCGCGACACCCCCGTGCTCGCGGGTGTCTGCGGCACCGATCCCTTCCGGCTCATGGGGCCCTTCCTCGACCAGCTAGGCGCGATGGGCTTCACCGGCGTGCAGAACTTCCCCACGGTCGGCCTGTACGACGGCGTCTTCCGGCAGAACCTGGAAGAGACCGGCATGGGCTTCGACCTGGAGATCGAGATGATCCGGACCGCCCATGAGAAGGGCCTGCTCACGGCCCCGTACGTCTTCGACGCCGAGCAGGCCGCGGCGATGACCGACGCCGGAGCCGACGTCCTGGTCCCCCACGTCGGGCTCACCACCAGCGGTTCGATCGGCGCGACCACCGCGCTCACGCTGGACGACGCCGTGGCCGCCGTGCAGCGGATGCGCGACGCCGCCGTCGCGGTCGACCCCGACGTCCTCGTCCTGTGCCACGGCGGCCCGATCGCCGAACCCGCCGACGCGCAGTACGTCCTGGACCACACCACCGGCATCGCCGGATTCTTCGGCGCGTCCTCGATGGAGCGACTGCCCACGGAGAAGGCGATCGCCGCCCAGGCCGCGGAGTTCGCCGCGCTACGGGTCTGAACCCGCGTCACCCTCATCCTCCGCCGCAAAGGAGCACCATGCACCTTCGACCCGAGGCCCACGCCACGATGGTCTTCGACTGGGGCAGCATCAAGTGGCTCGTCTCTCCACGTCACATCGACGGCGCGAAGAGCACCCTCGGCGAGGTCGTGATCAACCCCGGCCGCGGACACGAACGGCACAGCCATCCGGCCGCCGACGAGGTGCTCTACGTCATCGACGGCGAGGGCGTCCAGATGGTGAACGACGAGGAGGCCTTTCCCGTCAAGGCCGGCGACGCCATTCACATCCCGGCCGGAGTCCCCCACTCCACGACGAACACGGGCTGGCGTACGCTCCGGCTGGTCGTCACCTACACGCCCGGCGGCGAGGAGGCCGCGCTCGAACAGGCGCCCGGCTACACGCTCCTGCCGCCCGGCACCGTCCCGGCCTGGGTACCCGAAGCCTCGGCCTGAGGCGCGTACCGGCCCCCGCGACGGCGAAGCCGGGCCGGGAGTGCCCCGGCCCGGCTTCGCCGGTCAGTCATTCCCCGTCAGTAGGTGGAGCCCCCGGAGTTGAGCCGGACCGCGACGCTGATGATGCCGAGAATCAGGGCGACGATGCCGCCGATCCACGCCACCCTCGCGAGCGTGTCAGGCCGGCCCTGGCTGCGAAACTGATTTTGGGCAACGAGCCCGAGCACGATCGCCGCCGGTGAGCAGCAGAACCAGCACACGATGCCGACGATCGACAGGACCTGCGGCGTGCTGGACTCCGGCTGCTGCTGCGGGTAGCCCGCACCATAACCAGGGGGCGGCTGCTGAGGCGGGTATCCCATGTTTCCTCCCGTTAAAGAATGCCGAAGCGGTAGATCTGCCAGATCTCCGCGAAGGCAAGAACCGCGAGAATAGCGAAGGCGGGGATCAATTGTCGCCATCTATTCGGTAGTTCACGCCAAAGCGTTGCAAATCTGGAACGACGGGTGAACGGAATGAGGACGAACCCCACGCAGGCGGCGACGGCCAGCGGTGAGGCGCCGACGGCGCCGGCGAGGTCGGCGTGCCCGAGATGGACCGCCGCCGTGGTGAATCCGCACATCGGACAGGGGATCCCCGTCGTCTCCCGCAGCAGGCACAGCGTCGGCGGACGAGGAACGCGAAGCAGGGCGAGACCGACGACCACGGCGATGAGCACCCCGAACCGCGAGGCCGCCGCCCATGGACGCGAGGTCACCATAGGCACAGTGTGCCCTACGCCGGCCGAGAACGTCTCCAGCGAATTCCGTAGACGCACTCGGGCACTCGGGTACCCGGGCGGTTTACGCGGGACCGTCCTGTCCCTGCACGGAGACCCCCGCGATCCCGGCCGGAGTCGCGTGGCGTTCCAGGTAACCGATGACCAGTTCGATGCCTTCGGCGATGACCAGCTCGTCGCCGCGGAGGTCATGTTCGAACGCCAGCTGGAAGACCCGGTCGCCGACCTCCACAGCGAGTTCGACGACCCCCTGGACGGTGCCGTCCTGCGCCATTCCCATGGCCTGTGCGAAGGCGAACAGGTCGGCCGCGATCCGTTTGTTGTGCGCCCGGCAGAAGTCGTACACCACCTGGTTCGACCGGCCTCGCCACCAGATCACCACGAAGGCGGGCCGCTGATGGTAAATCGTCAGGAACGCCCGCATGGTCGCCGCCACCATCGTCCGTACGGAGACGGTGCTCAGCGCGCCCACCGCGGCGTCCACCGCGGCGTCCATCTCGGCGGTGTCCCGCTTCACGAGCGCTAAGAGGATCTCGTCCTTGTCCGCGAAGTACTGGTACAGCGACGCGACCGGGACACGTGCCCGCTCCGCGATCGTCCGGGTGCTCAACGCGGTCAGGCCGTCCTCGACGATGAGTTCCGATGCCGCGTCGAGAATCCGCTGAACGCGCTCACGGCTGCGGCGTTGCACCGGCGCCCTGCGAATGCCCGTGTTCGCCCTTGCCGCTGTCACGGTAGTAAGTGTACAAATGCCGAAACCGATTCGAGTTCACTTATGATCGCGGAGACCGATTCACCGTTCGCTTGACCCTGACGAGGAACCCCGATGGCTGACCACTGAGGGTCAGTCTGACGTCCAGCTGCTGGAAAGGGTTCTCAGTGGACTTCGCAAGTTCCAACCGGGGTGCCTCCCCCAGCATGACCTCCGTCAAGATCATCATCGGAGGTGGCTTCGGCGTCGGGAAGACGACCTTCGTCGGGTCGGTCTCGGAGATCACGCCGTTGACCACCGAGGCCGTGATGACCTCGACCAGTACCGAGATCGACGACCTCAGCGTCATTCCCGGCAAGGCGACCACGACCGTCGCCATGGACTTCGGCCGGATCAGCCTCGACCGGGAGCTCATCCTCTATCTGTTCGGCACACCCGGTCAGCACCGGTTCTGGTTCATGTGGGACGACCTGGTCAAGGGCGCGATCGGCGCCGTGGTGCTGGTGGACGTCCGCCGGGTCGCCGACTCCTTCGCCGCGGTCGACTACTTCGAGGACTCCGGGGTGCCCTTCATCGTGGCCATCAACCGCTTCGACGACGTGCGGACCCACGCCGTCGAGGACGTACGGGACGCGCTCACGATCGACCCGCACGTACCGGTCGTGACCTGCGACGCGCGCGACCGCGCGTCGGCCAAGGCGACCCTCATCGCCCTCATCGACCACGCGGTGGCCATGCGCGACCAAGGCATGCCCATCAGCCAGTGAGCCCGCACACCCGCGGGCCCTCTCAGGGAGAAATACGACCATGTTGCGCGGTGAGAAGGTGGGGCTGCGAGCCCGGCACGAGACAGATGTTCCCATCCTGCAGTCCGAGCTCTACGACGACGTCGCGGCCCGGTCGAGGGCCGACTCCCGGCCATGGCGGCCGATCTCACCCGGTTCCGCCGCCTCGCCGTACGCCGTCGCCGACCCGACCGACGACGATGCCCCCTTCTCCGTCGTGGAGCTCGCCGGCGGCGAGCTCGCGGGCGAGGCGCTGCTGTGGGGCATCGATCCGCACAACCGGACGGCTCACCTCGGGATCTCCCTGCGACCGGCCTTCCACGGCAGAGGGCTGGGCACCGACGTCGTTCGCGTGCTGTGCCATCACGGCTTCGCCGTCCGCGGTCTCCACCGCCTGCAGATCGAGACGCTCACCGACAACGCCGCGATGATCCGCATAGCCGCCAACGCCGGGTTCGTACGAGAAGGCATCCTGCGTGATTCGTCCTGGGTCGACGGTGAGTTCGTCGACGAGGTCGTCTTCGGGCTGCTCGTCAGCGAATGGCACCGAACCTGAAAGCGGCCGGCCCGGCCCTTCCGTCCGGGCGGCCGGCGGCGGCGGCAAGGGCACAGGCCCGCTAAGCAGGTACTTAATATAAGCCTTGAAAAAGCTCCCCACGGAACCTTGACACCGCGCCTGACCGCGATCAGTCTCTCGGGAGAGCGCTCTCCTTCGTCCACTCCCGGCGCACGCCAGACCCGCCCTTCCCGCCGGGAGTCCTTACGGCCACCCCACAGCACGGCGGTGTTCCCTCCGCTGCTCCGCCGTGCTCGCGAAGAGGAGATGCCCCATGAAGGCCGGTGTCCGGGTACCACTACGTCCCGCTGCGACCACGGTCGTGATCGCAGCGCTGACCTTGCTCATGGCATACGTCGGAGTCATCCTGCCTCCTCCGGCGAACGCGGCCGCCTCTCTGCTCTCGCAGGGGAAGCCGGTCACCGCCTCTTCGACCGAGAACGCGGGCACGCCCGCCTCGGCCGCCGTGGACGGGGACTCCGGGACCCGGTGGTCGAGCGCCGCGGGCGATCCGCAGTGGCTCCGGGTCGATCTCGGCGGCTCCGCCACGGTCAGCCAGGTCGTCCTCAACTGGGAGACGGCGTACGCGACGGCCTTCCAGATCCAGGTCTCCGCCGACGGCGCCACCTGGACGACCGTCTACAACACCACCACCGGCACCGGTGGCACGCAGACCCTGAACGTCTCGGGCACCGGGCGCTACGTCCGGATGTACGGGACGGCACGCGCGACGCAGTACGGCTACTCCCTGTGGGAGTTCCAGGTGTACGGCTCGACCGGCTCGGCACCGCCGCCGAGCACGACACCGATCTCCGCGTTCAAACAGGTCTCGGCCTCCTCCGCGGAGGGCGGCAACGCGCCTGCGGCGGCGCTGGACGGCCGTACGAACACCCGCTGGTCCAGTCTCGCCTCCGACGACCAGTGGCTCCAGGTCGACCTGGGCGGCCCCGCCACGATCACCGGCGCCTCGCTCATCTGGGAGAACGCCTACGCGACGGGCTATCGCATCGAGGTCTCCGACAACGGCACGGCCTGGACCACGATCTACACGACGACGACCGGCAAGGGCGGCACCGAGAACCTCGACATCTCCGGCAAGGGCCGCTATATAAGGTTCCACGGCACGGCGAGGGCGACCGGTTACGGCTACTCGCTCTGGGAGTTCCAGGTCTTCGGTTCGGTCGACGCGTCGGTCAGCACCCCGCCGCTGCTCTCGCCGCCGACCAAGGCCCCGGGCACCACCGGCCAGTTCGCCCTGACGACGCCGGCCGACCACGCCATGGTCACCGACACCCGCCGTCCGATGCTCGCCTGGAACTCCGTGCCCTCCGCCGCGCACTACGAGGTGTGGCTCAACATCAGCCGCACCGACTACGACTTCACCGCCTCGGGCAGCCTGCTCGACCTCTACACCAAGGTCGCCGAGCCCACGGGCACCAGCTACACGCCGACCTGGGACATCGGCGACCGCTGGACGTACAAGTGGTTCGTCGTCTCGGTGAGCGGCTCGGGGGCCAAGACCACCTCCGGTATCCGCACCTTCAGCCTCTATCTCCCCGCCATCAAGGCGGCCGGTGACGGCGTCAACATCGTTGACGGCGCGCGGGACCTCGACAAGAACGGGTCGATCGAGCCGTACGAGAACTGGCGGCTGCCGGTCGAGACGCGAGTGTCGGACCTTCTCAGCAGGATGACCCCTGAGGAGAAGGCGTACCAGATGTTCTACAACTCCCAGGCGTACCCGCTGTCGGGCTGGCACTTCGGCCCGGCGCAGCCGAACGACCTCAACAACGTGCTCGTCGCCGCGGCGGGAACACGCCTCGGCATCCCCCCGGTCTCGGCGGGCGACACCACGGCCGGGTACCAGACCACGTACCCGCTGCAGAGCGCGCTGGCCGCCGGAAAGGACTACCCGCTCGACTACAAGCTCGGTGACATGCAGCGCCGCGAGGAACTCGAGGTCGGCGCGCGCGGCGTGCTCGGACCGCTCGCCGAGGTCGGCACCAAGGTGCTGTACCCCCGCATCCAGGAGGGCAACGGCGAGAACGCCGACGTCGCGGCGGCTCAGGTGCGCGCCCTGGTCTCCGGCCTGCAGGGCGGGCCGGAGCTCAACCCGGGCTCGGTCCTCGCGACCGTCAAGCACTGGCCGGGAGAGGGCGCCGGCGGCGAGGCGGGCATCGTGTACGACGGGGTGACGATCAAGTACCACATGATCCCGTGGCGGGCCGCGCTCGATGCCGGAGCCGTCAACATCATGCCCGGCTACGCGGGCAGTTCGTACCTCGACCCGGGCGGCCCCGGCGCGGGCAACAGCAAGCCCATCCTCGACTACCTTCGCAACAACCTGGGCTACACGGGCCTCATCACGACCGACTGGCTGCCCTCCGACGCGTGGGTCAGCGCGGCGAACGCCGGCTCCGACGTGATGGGCGGCGCCGACCCGGGCGCGGCCGGATTCTCGATCGCGAGCTTCCTGTCCAGCGTGCCGATCGCCAGGGTCAACGACGCGGTGACCCGTATCCTGCGGCTGAAGTTCGAGCTCGGCGTCTTCGACCGCCCGTACGGCGACCCGGTCAACGGCCCGTACCGCTTCCACCAGCCGTCCTACACCGCGCTCGCCAACCAGGCCGCACGCGAGTCGCTCACCCTGCTCAAGAACGCGGGCGGCGTGCTTCCGCTCAAGCTCAAGTCGGGCGACAACATCGTGGTGGCCGGTCCGCGTGCCACCGACGGCGCCTCCTGCTGCGTCTGGACGAGCTACTTCCACCCGGACTACGGCTCGCTCGACATCCTGGACGCGATCAAGGCCCGTGCCGCCAAGGACGGAGTGAACGTCTACGCCGACAGCGGGCCGTCACCGAAGCTGGCCATCGTGGCGGTCGGTGAACCCAGCTACACGCACGCCACCGCGTGGGTGAAGGAGCAGCCCTACCTGCCGGCGGACCAACTGGCCATCATCCAGAACTTCCACAACCAGGGGATCCCGGTGGTCGTGGTCATGGACCTCCCCCGGCCGACGGTGATCTCCGACTGGAACGGCATCGCCGACGCCATCGTGATGACCTATCGCGGCGGCGAGGAGGTCGGCCCGGCCACGGCCTCCCTGCTCTTCGGCGACTACACCCCTCGCGGGAAACTGCCCTGGCAGCTGCCGCGGAGCGTCGACCAGATCCTGAAGCCGGGCGGCACCGACACCCCCGCCGACGCCGTCGAGGACTGGAGCCTGCCGTACGACCTGGGCGCGACCGCAGCCGAACGCTCCGACATCCGCGCGAAGATCGACGCCGGTCAGTCGCCGCCCACCACCTACGGAAACCCGCTCTACCCCTACGGCGCCGGCCTCCAAGGCTGGTAGTACGCGGCCATCGCTCCGTGGCGGGCCTCCTCGTAAGCCCGGCACGGAGCGATGCCAGGACGCCTAGAGGCGCGCCGTCGCCGGGGGCGCGGCATGGGCCGCGTGGCGCTCCAGATAGCCGATGACCATTTCGATGCCTTCGTCGATGACCATCTCGTCACCGCGGATGTCATCTTCGAACGCCAGCTGAAAGATCCGGTCGCCGACCTCCACCGCGAGCTCGACGACTCGGGGGACGGTGTCGGCCTTCACCAGCCCGGCTTCCCGCGCGAAGGCGAACAGGTCGGCCGCGATCCGCTTGTTGTGCGCGCGGCAGAAGTCGTATACCGCGCGGTTCGTCCGGCCTCGCCACCAGATCACCACGAATGCGGGTCGCTGGTGGTAAGTCGTGACGAAAGCGCGCATTGTCGCGGTGACGATCGTCCGTACGGAGACGCTGTCCAGCGCGCGCACCGCCGCCGTCACCGCGGTGTCCGTCTCGGCGGTGTCCCGCTCCACGAGCGCCAGGATGATCTCGTCCCTGTCGCCGAAGTACTGGTACAGCGAGGCGACCGGGATGCCCGCCCGTTCGGCGACCAGCCGGGTGCTCAGGCCGGTCAGGCCGGATTCGACGATCAGCTCCGACGCCGCGTCGAGGATCTGCTGGACGCGCTCTCTGCTGCGGCGTTGCACCGGGGCCCGTCGCGCCCCCGCATTCGCGCTTGCCGCTGTCATGCGAACAAGTGTACAAATACTGAAGCTGACTCTGGTTCACCTTTTAGCTCCCCCCAAACGGCTCCCCGCTCTGACGACAGATGAGAATGGCTCCACGACGATTCCGAAATCGGTGGTCTCGGCCTGTCGACGGTCGCGTCCACCGGCGGCAGGCGGTCACTCGCCCGGTCCACGCCGCGCCGCATCAGCCTTTCTTCGCAGTCGAGCCGCCTGATCTCCCGCCACTGGAAAGGGTTCTCAGTGGACTTCGCACGCTCTAACCCGGGCGCTCTCCTGACGATGACCTCCGTCAAGATCATCATCGGAGGTGGCTTCGGGGTGGGGAAGACGACCTTCGTCGGGTCGGTGTCAGAGATCATGCCGCTGACCACCGAGGCCGTGATGACCCAGGCCAGCAGCGAGGTCGACGACATCAACGCGATCCCGGGCAAGACGACCACGACCGTCGCGATGGACTTCGGCCGGATCAGTCTCGACCAGGAGCTCATCCTCTACCTGTTCGGCACGCCCGGGCAGCACCGGTTCTGGTTCATGTGGGACGAGCTGGTCAGGGGCGCGATCGGCGCGGTCGTCCTCGTCGACACCCGCCGGGTCGTCGACGCCTTCGCCGCGGTCGACTACTTCGAGGATTCCGGAATGCCCTTCATCGTCGCGGTCAACGGCTTCGACGGCGTGTTCACCCACACTCCCGAAGATGTGCGGGACGCGCTCACGATCGGCCCGGACGTACCGATCGTGACCTGCGACGCGCGGAGACGCGACTCCGCCAAGGCGACGCTCATCACGCTCATCGAACGCGCCCTGTCGATGAGCGACATCCCCGTCGACCGCTGAGGCTCACCCGCGTCAGCCGGGGACGTCCAGCGCACCGGCCGGCTCCGGGTCGGGCCCGCGCGTGCCCGGAGCGGGCGTAAACCGGCCACAACGGGACACATTTCTTGCGGAATGTGCGAATCGATTGTCATCCGCGACGTTTGTGTCCGCGTCCCAACAGCAGATGAACGGGACGGGGACAACAATGAAACGAACGGTCGTACTCGCCACCGCGGCGCTGGTCGTCACCGTACCTCCGGTGGCGGCGCACGCCGCGGTCAAGAAGGCCAAGCCTCCACTCAGCTGCGAGACGCGGACGTTCACATCCACCTCAGGGGCGAAGTTCAACGACCCCGAGGATCCCGGCGCCCAGATGGCGATCATGGGACCGATCATCGCCTCGATCGACGGCGCGGGCTGCGGGCAGACGGTACGGGTCGCCATGTTCAGCATCAGCGACGGCGAGCCGGGGCCCGCCTTCGCCGCCGCCCTGGTCGCCGCGCACCAGCGCGGCGTCATCGTCAAGGTCCTCATGGACCGGCACTCCGACAACGCGACGTGGCAGTCACTGGTGGCGGAACTGGGCAACGACCCCAGGGCCGCGAGCTTCGCCGCGCTGTGCCCGGGCGGCTGCCTGTCGCACTACACCGGGTCCTACCTGCACGCCAAGTACTACATGTTCAGCGGCGGAGGTGACGCGAACAAGACCGTCACGGTCAGCAGCGCCAACCCGAGCGACGCCCAGGCCTCCACCGCCTGGAACAGCAGCCAGACGGTCAAGGGCAACGTCGCGTTCTACGACTCGTACGTGAAGTACTTCACCGCGATGGCCAAGGGCGCGGTCAACGGGCCCGGCCCGCTGTCGCCGGGCTACTACGACACGGCGAACGGGGTGGGCGCCCGCAAGCTGTCGCCGCCCGCCTACCAGTGGCCCAGGACGCGGAGCAGGAGCGACGCCTGGATCGACCTCCTCAACAAGGTCAAAGCGCCGGCCGAGGTCAACATCGCGATGTTCCAGTGGACGGCGCACGGGTCGCCGGGTGGCGCGAACTACCTCCAGCTGCCCAAGAAGCTGGTCAGCCTGGCCGGCACAGGCGTCAAGGTCCACATCCTGATGACCGCGAGCCAGGTCGACGACAGCGTCCAGGCGTACGTGACGGCGCACCCGAAGAACATCGACGTGCACGACACCAGCAAGGGGCAGGACGCCAACGGCAACGCCCTGCACTACACCCACGACAAGTACATGACCATCAGTGGCACCTACGCCGGCGTCCAGAACGCGAAGGTCGTGGTCGTGGGGTCCGCGAACTGGACGATCAACGCCTCGTGGCACAACGACGAGACCGACGTCGAACTGACCGGCTCCGCCGCCTACGACGGATTCCTGGCGGACTGGCAGCGCCAGTACGACCGCTGCTGTGGCACCACGACGCTGAGGCTCAAGGCGGAGCAGCGTGCCGAGGGAACGGCACGGGAGATCCCGGTCGACCCCGGACAGGTCCTCGAGTAGGGGCGGCCCGGCACGCGAAGAACCCGCCCTCAAGATCGGTAAGTCACCGTCGATGGCGGCCAAGAGTCAGGACAATGCACGAGGCGTCCGGCAAAGGTCGCTTAGGTCGGCGAAGGACTTACCTTGGATGACGTGTGGCCGTACCTGCGGCGCCGTGTCGTCGCGGTGCTGCTCGCCGTCGTGTTCGCCGTGGCGGGAACGGTGGGTCTGGCCACGGCCGACCGCGGCATCGAGCGGCGATCCGCCGTGGTGGACGGGGTGCCGCTGGAGGTGAGCCGGCCCGCCAACGCGACCGGCCGCCTCCCCGCCGTGGTGGTCGCGCACGGCCTCGCCGCCAGCAGGCAGCTCATGCGGGGTTTCGCGGACACGCTGACGCGCCGGGGGTATGCGGTCGAGCTGGTGGACCTCACCGGCCACGGCGCCAGTACGCGGCGGCTGCCCGGTGCGGGAGACGGGCAGGCCGCCGAGGCACGGCTCGACCGCGACCTGGATGTCGCCGTCGGTCATCTGCGGGCCATGCCCTGGGTGGACGGCGAGCGGATCGGCCTCATCGGTCACTCGATGGGCGCCGCCGCGGTCGTACGGTATGCCACCGCACACCCCGCCATCCTCGCCACCGTGGCGATCTCCCAGGGCCCGATGGAACTGACCGCCTCCGCCTCCCGCCCTCGCGACCTGCTCCTGCTCGCCGGTGGCCTGGAGTTCGCCGGCTACCGCGACGGCGCCGCCGGCGCGCTGCGGGCCGCCTATCCGCAGGGCCGCATGGGAGTGACGTACGGAGACCCGCGAGCCGGCACCGCCCGCCGCGCGGTCCTGGTCGGCGGCGTCGAACACGTCGGCGTCCTCTTCAGCCCGCGTACCCACCGTGAGGTCGGGGCCTGGCTCGACGCGTCCCTCGACCATCCGGCCTCGGGCTCTCCGGGCATCCATCCCGTACAGCGCGCCGCGTCGGCGATGCTGCTGCACGCGGCGGCGCTGCTGAGCTTCGGCGCGATCGCCTCCGCGGTTCTGGGACGGCCGTCAGGGCCGGAGCGCGAGGGCCGCCGGGTCCCTCTTCCACTCGCGCTCGGCGTCCCCGCGGTCGCCGTCGTGGTGGCCGTGGTCGTGATGGGGCTGATCCCGCGGGGCTGGCTGCCACTCGCGGTGGCGGGCCCGGTCGCCGGGTTCTTCGGCGTCATCGGCGTCATCGGCCTGGCCGCCGTACGGCTCACCGGGCGGCGGCCGGGCTCCTCGTACCGCGACGGGCGATCGCGGATCGTGGCCGCCGTGGTCCTGGTGGCGTTGACGGTGGTGTCCTTCGCCGTACCGGCCCAGCTGGGCTGGGCACACGCCGTTCCCGTCGGCCCGCGCGCCTGGGCCCTCATCCCGATCGTCGCGTGCGCCGCGGTGTTCTTCGGCGGAGTCGAGGCACTGTGCGACGGGTACGGCCCGCTCGCCGCGACGGCGATCCACGCCTGGATCGCGGCGGGGGCCCTGGCGGGCCTCTGCGCGGCCGTCCTCCTCGGCACCGCTTCGTCGTTCGTCCTGCTGGTGGCGCCGTTGCTCGCCGCCCTGCTGGTCTGGCAGGGCGTACAGGCGTCGGCCCTGCGTGCGCTCCGGGCACCGGCATGGCTGACCGCCGTCGTCGGCGGCGTGCTGCTGGCCTGGCCCATCGCCGTGACCATGCCGATCGCGTGAGCGCACACCCGAGGGCCTTCTGACGCGCATCGCGCCAGAAGGCCCTCGGCCGTCTCACATCAGCGTCCTTCTCAGTGGGCCGAGAAGGTGAAGGTCGTGGCCGTCTGGTAGGTCTGACCGGGCCGGAGCACGGTGGACGGGAAGTTGGGCTGGTTGGGTGAGTCGGGGAAGTGCTGGGTCTCCAGCGCGAGTCCGTCGCCCTGCCGGTACTGGTGGCCGCTGGTGCCGTACAGCGTGCCGTCGAGGAAGTTCCCCGAGTAGAACTGGATGCCCGGCTGGTCGGTGGAGATGCTCAGCACCCGGCCGCTGTCCGGATCGGTGACGCGTGCGGCCAGGCGGAAGCCCGAGCCGTCCAGCACCCAGTTGTGGTCATAGCCCTGGCCGAACGCGAGCTGCTGGAAGTTGTCGCGGATCCGCGCGCCGACCGGCGTCGGTCGCCGGAAGTCCATCGGCGTGCCGGCGACCGGTGCGATCTGCCCGGTCGGGATGAGGGTGGAGTCCACCGGTGTGTAGTGGCTCGCGTTGAGCTGCAGCCGGTCTCCGTAGATGCCGCCCGTGCCCTCGCCGGCCAGGTTCCAGTAGGAGTGGTTGGTGAGGTTGACGACCGTGGGCTTGTCGGTGGTGGCCCGGTAGTCGACGCGCAGCGTACGCGCGCTCAGCGAGTACGTCACGGACGTCTTGAGAGTGCCGGGGTAGCCCATCTCGCCGTCCGGGCTCGTGTAGTCGAGCCGCAGCGAGACTCCGTCGCCGGTCTTGGCGGGCGTGGCGGTCCAGACCTTGGTGTCGAAGCCCTTCGTGCCGCCGTGCAGGCTGTTCGGGTCGTTGTTGATCGGAAGGTGGTACGTCTTGCCGTCGAGCGTGAACGTGCCCTTGGCGATCCGGTTGCCGTACCGGCCGATCAGCGCGCCGAAGTACGGGCCGGGGTTGTTCTTGTCGACGTAGCCGGCCAGATCGGGGAACCCGAGGACGACGTCGGCCTGGTGACCATGCCGGTCCGGCGCGTCGAGCTGCTGCACGATCCCGCCGTACGTGATGATCCGGGCGCGGAGCACACCGCTGGTCAGGGTGTAGCGCCAGACCTGGGTGCCGTCGGCGAGTGTGCCGAACAGGTCCTTGGTGATGTCCGGTCTGGGCGCCGCCTCGACGGCGGGCGTCGAGAGCGAGGTCATCAACCCGGCCATGGCGGCTAAGCCGATGAGCCGGGCCTTCATTGAGCGGATGAGCATGCTCGGTCCTTTCTCGGGCTATGCATCACAGGGATGCGCATCCGCCGCCCGCCCCCGATCGGGCGGTATCCGTCCTGCCGTGGTCGCGGCGTGGTCTTGGTGCCGCCGAGGTGTTCGATATTTCGAACAATGTTCGAGATCTGCGCCCTGAAGGTAAAGTCCGCCGTAGTGCCTGTCAAGAACCCGCCGTGCGGTCGTGAAACCCGCGCCTCTGCCCACGGGCCCCTTCCGCGTTCGACCGCGCCCCCGCATCCGCGCAGACGCATTCGTTTGGGGCTGGCCCTCGCCGGCGCCTCTATCCGTGCCTTTGCCGGGACAATTTTCCGCTGGCAATAAATGGCGCGAAAGGCGCAGCGATAAGGGCAATTCGTACAGTCGTCGCAGTCCGTCAGCCCTCTGGCGGCGGCCAGTGAAGATCCATTTTTGATGTCGGCCAAAATCACTACATTTCGGTCATCCCTGAGTTCGGGGCTGGTGATGCCGACTCGCGAAGTTTTACGCTCGGCACTCAATCAACTTTGGAGCGTAAGCATGATCGCGAATATCGGACAACGTCATGCTGGGCCATCTCCCGCCTCTGCTCGCTTTTTTCGCAATTCTCGGTGACCGCAGCACCGTCATCCGTACGGAATCGGTCGCCCTCTGATAACCGAGCCAGACGATGTTCGCCGCCTCGGCTGAAAGTGATCCACCGCTGAACCGCGCCTTTACGGCGCGCCTCCGACCCGCCCAGCACGAGGGATGGGCGCTCGGGTTCTGGTCCCCTCGCAGGAGTCCAACGGAGGACTACATGCAGAACAAGACCGTGATCGTGATCGGTGCCACCACCATGGCGGTCGTAGTGCTCGGCTTCGTGGCGGTGTTCATGGCCATCAGCGCCGGGGCCGACCGCAGGGTCGCTCCGATCGCTCCCGTCGCCCAGACCAGCCAGGCGGCCACACCATCGCCCACGAAGACGACCAAGCCGCGGCCCCGTGTCACCGTCACCAAGCACGAGATCGTCCCCAGGACCGTCGTCCGCCCGCACTACTACTACGGGGGCGCCGATGAGGAGTTCCTGTCCGCCATCGCCCGGGACGGCATCTCAGCACCGGACGACTGGGCGATCGACGCCGGCCGCACGACCTGTGGAGCCGGCTACGACTACGCCTATCAGTACCTGACCGACGGAGGCATCTACAGCTACCACGTCCAGACCTTCCTCGACGACTGGCTCAGCACGCATGGGGGCTGCTAGGGCGCGTCGCCCGGGATCGGTGGCGTGTCGTCGACCTGTCGATGGCGAGGTCAGCCCGGCCGGACGCTCCTGCCGCTCGCGGCGAGGAACTCCTCGACGTCGAGTGTGGCATGGGAGATCAGCCGGTAGCGCCGCACCATCGCCTCGTAGGCGTCCTCGCCACCGATCGCGGCCGTGGCGTCCGTGAACGTCGTCACGTGGTAGCCGCGCTCCATCGCACTGCGCACCGTCGACTCCACGCACAGGGTGCCGATCATCCCGCCGACCGCGACGTACTCGACGCCGTGCTGACGTAGCTGGACGTCGAGGTCGGTGTTCGCCATCACGTCGATGTTCTTGTGCGGGACGATCGTGATCTCGCCGGGGCGCGGGCCCAGCCGGGGGTGGAAATCAGCGCCCCAGCTGCCGGCCTCGAACATGCGCTTCTCGTACATCTCCTGATGGATGCCGGATAGATGCCTCCAGGTCGTGAAGTCCTCTTCGGTGTAGGACATCGGGCAGAAAAAGACCGGCATCCGTCGTTCGCGTGCCCCCGCGAGCAGGCGTCCGAGATTCTCCAGAACGCCGATCCGCGCGAACTCGTCCTTGAAGAGTGGGTATCCTTTTCCGCCCTCGGAGAAGATATCGTTCACGGTGTCGATCAGGACCAGGCCCGTGGTTTCCGGTTCATAAATCACGCTCGACATGGAGTAGGTCCCTTCTGGGGGACGACACTTGCGAGCTCTTATAATGCGCCGATGTACACAGCCGCGGATACCTCATGAGATAGCGCGTCCAATAGCCCTATCCTCACGTACTCACAGTACGCGCGGCACTGTTCACGGCTTCGGCTCACCCCTGGCGAGCGACGGCACGCGGAGCGTGTTTCACTGAAGTCATGAAGGTTGGTGTCACGACGTTCATCACGGACGAGGGCATCCGGCCTGTGCCGCTCGCCAGGGCGTTGGAGGAGCGCGGTTTCGACTCGCTCTTCCTGCACGAGCACAGCCACGTCCCGGTGAAGCGAGAGACGCCGTTCCTCATGGGCGGCGAACTGCCCAGGGTGTACTACCGCACGCTCGACCCGTTCGTCGCGCTGACGGCGGCCGCGACGGAGACCGACGACCTGCTGCTGGGAACCGGGATAGCCCTGCTGGCCCAGCGCGACGTGATCCACACCGCCAAGGAGGTCGCCAGCCTGGACCTGCTGTCCAGCGGCCGAGTGATCTTCGGCGTGGGCACGGGCTGGAACCATGAGGAGATGCGCAATCACGGCACGGATCCCCGCACACGGGGGACGCTGCTGAACGAACGGCTGGCCGCGATCAAGGAAATCTGGGCCAGGGACGAGGCCGAGTTCCACGGCGAGTACGTCGACTTCGACCCGATCTTCTCCTGGCCCAAGCCGGTACAGCAGCCACATCCGCCCCTCTACATCGGCGGTGACGGCAAGGCGGCGCTGACCAGGGTGGCCGCACACGGTGATGGTTGGATGCCGCACTCGGTCGACGACCCGGCCCAGGCGCGGCCCCAGCTGAACCGGCTGACCGAGGTAGCCGGGAAGGTGCCGGTCATCGTGGCGTCCGTGCCACCCCGCTCCGAACTCATCACCGCCTACGCGGACGCGGGAGCCGACCGCCTGGCACTTTCGCTGCCGACCGAACCGGAGGCCGAGACTCTACGCCTGCTGGACACGTTCGCCACGCTCACCGACGACTACCGGTAGCCACGCTGCGACGGGTCGCCTACGGGAGGTATCACCTGGTTGATGCGGAGATCACGACTGGTCACACGTCCGCTCCCTTGAGGCGATAACGACACCTTTGAACGTGTCCATGATCTTCTGTACGTTGCCGATGTACGCGACGCCATCGGGTGCACGCGTCTCTCGAACGGCAGGAGCGGGCGCAAGTGGCGGTCATCGCGGGTGTTCTGGTCGGCGTGGTGGCGGCGCTGCACGTCTGCTTCCTGGTCTTGGAGATGTTCCTTTGGCAGCGCCCGCGCGGTCGCTCCGCGTTCGGCCTGGACGAGGAGTCGGCACGGATCACCGCCCCGCTGGCCGCCAACCAGGGGCTCTACAACGGCTTCCTCGCCGCCGGTCTGGTCTGGGGCCTCATCGCCACCGGCTCGACAGGATTCCAGGCCAAGGTCTTCTTCCTGTGCTGCGTCATCGTGGCAGGGGTGTACGGGACCGCGACCGCCTCCCGCAAAATCCTCTACGTCCAGGCCGTCCCCGGCGCGCTGGCACTGGCTGCGGTACTGATCGCCGGATGATACCGGCCGAATGCGACGAGGATAAGTCGGCCTTTAGCCGGGCTCTTGCAGGCCGGCTGCTCCAGATCACCGCACTCCTCACTGCATGAAATGACGTTAGGGCGAACCGCGGACACCCCGCGGTACGAGCTGGGGAGTCCATGCGGGCTACTCGACGAGCGTGGAAGAGTCCGATGTCATGTCCGACCTGCGGAGCCAGATACTGCCCGCGATCACCGCGCTGTCCGGAGTAGCGATGACCTTCGGCGGCACGACGCTTCTGGAACAACAGAAGTGGCGGCGCTCTCGCCGCGTCGACCTGGCGGTACGCGCCCTGGACGTCTTCACTGACCTGCTCCGGAACCTGAACGACATCGTTTGGACGCGCAATTGGCGGCGTTGCACCCCCTCATCGCCGATGTCGACCACGCCATCAAGGCCGAGGAGAGCGTCGCCACTACACGCGGCCATGACCTCGTGGAGCCGCCCAAGCGCTCATGCAGCTACGCGACTCGGTCGTTTCACATCTCCGGAGACCTGAAGCCCTACGCATCGAGCGCCGAACCCCTACCGCACAGCCGTAAACGGCTCGCTCTTCTGACGGAGACCGGCGCCACTCGGCGCATCCGGTGGCGATGTCCGCCCGCCGTTCGCTCGACACGGCGTAGGTGGCCTTTGAATCGCCACCGGCCCAGCCGCCAAATGCATCGGCCCCCGTCCTTTGAAAGGACGAGGGCCTTGCCCTGCCATGAGTGGCGCGAGCCGGACTTGAACCGGCGACCTCTGGGTTATGAGCCCAGCGAGCTACCGAACTGCTCCACCGCGCAGGAGCACGCTACATGATCACGACACGTACCGCGAACGCCACGGGGCCGCGGACCTACTAGCAGGAAGCTAGAGGCCATCCCCGCCGAACCGGCTGTTCGCCACCCCGCCCACCTACTGAAAACCTGCGGCTGGCCAGCAGTCCGCGCTTCCCTGGAAAGCCTCGTCACAGCGGCCGTGAGGTGGTAGCCGGTGTACGAACAGCGCCGCGAACTCTTCATCCGACCCCAGCCCGTTGGGGGGCGTGGGGGCGGAGCCCCTCACATCGGGGGGTCCGGGGGGGCGCTCCCCCGGGCTAGATCTTCCTGAGGATTCTTCCGCCGAGACGGAGCCAGGCGACCTCTCCGCCATCGCGGATGAAGCGGACGAGGAGGCCGTGCTCGCCGCGCCCCTCGTCGGGACCGACGAACCGCACGCGTCCCGTGTCGGCGCCGGCCAGCACCACACCGTCACCGACGGCGTCGACCCGGATCTCGTCCACCTCGTCGGTGTAGACGCCGAGGTGGGCGCGCGCGTCCGGTGCCCGGACGTAGGCGGGTCGCGGGTCGGCGGGCAGGCCGAGCGCGGCATCGGTCGCCGCCGCGAGAGCCGGCCCGGCGAGCTCGGAGTTGGCGAGGACCACGAACGCCCGCCCGCTGTCCGGAAGGACGGTCAGGTTCGCGGCGTAACCGCGGGTGAGACCCGCATGCCCGACCGCCCGGCCTCCGCCGGGCAGGTCGCGGATGTTCCAGGCGACACCCACGTGCTCACCGGCGCCCACGCCGTCGGCGAGCGGCTCTCAGCTCGGCCGCGGCTCGGCCGTGATGTGCCGGACGAACGCGAGCAGATCCCGCGCCGTGGTCATCAGCCCGCCCGCACCGTTGCGAGCCCGCGACCGCCCCCAGGGCCGTACGACCCGCGACGGCGTGCCGTCGTGGCCGAGCGCGACCGGATGGGTGATCGCCTCGTCGGTGAAGAACGTCGAGCGCCGCATGCCCGCCGGCTCGAACACGAGACGACGCGCGGTGTGCTCGTACGGCTCGCCCGCCACGAGCTAGGCGATGCGGGCCAGGATGACGAAGCCCGCGTTGTACCCGTAGAAGCGGCGCAGCGGGAAGAGCTGCGGAGCGTCGGCCAGGTCCGTCACCGCCCGTGCGAGCGCGCCGTCGTCCAGTTCGCCGGCCGGCCGGGCCATGGCGTGGTCGGGCGCGAAACCGGCTCGGTGCGTGAGGAGATCGCGTACGGTGACCCGCTCGGCGACCGCCGGATCGGCCAGCCGGAAGTCCGGCAGATGGTCGCGTACGGCGGTGTCGATACCGACCCCCAGACGGACGAGCAGAGTGCCGGTGCCCAGCTTGCCGATGGAGGCGACGCGGAACAGCGTGTCCTCGTCGACCGGGACGGGGTCCTCGACACTGCGAACGCCGTACGAGGCGTAGCTCTCCTCCTCACCGTCGAGCGATCCGGTACAGACACCTGGCGCCACGTCGTGGAGTCGGCTCTCCATGCCGAGCATCTCAGGAGCCCGGCGACCGGCCGCCGTCGGTAGCGGTGACGACCGTCGCCGGAAAAATGGCCAGGTCGGGTCAGGAAACGCATTCTCGCTTTTCTCCCTGTTCTAATTTCGGTGCGCGAGAGCGCGAATAAGTGTTCTGCCGCGAATGGATCGGCGAGGAGGGCAGTGATGGCATTGAGCCGTCATGACCAGGGGAGATTCTGTTCGTTCAGGCGGAAGCGGCGGTCGACGCGTCTCGCGACGGTCATCGGCTCGGTCGTGGCATTACTGCTGTCCAGTGCCGGTGCGCACGCGGTCGCGGACGGGCGCTCGTCGCTCGCGGCCCAGGCCGTGGGGCAACAGTTCTACGCCCTGGACTGGAACATCGCGGGTGCGACGACGCACGACGGCAATCCGAACCAGCCGAACAATTATGGCTCGCTCGCCGTCGTCGACCGGCTCGCGAGCTTCGCGTCGGCCTGGCGGCCATCGGTCATCTCGGTGAATGAGGCGTGCGACAGCCAGATCGACTATCTGCGGGAAAGGCTCGCGGACGCCGGCATCCAGGTGCAGGCCTGGAAGTTCAACCAGACCCAGCTCTCACCGGCATGTGTGCTCAGCGGTGGATCGTACGCGGGGAACGCCCTGCTCAGCATGGTGCCGGCAAGTGACCCGGCCGACATCTACTTCGATGAGGACACCGGCCACATCGTCAGCGGCCGTACCAGCCGCGGCGGTGCGTGCATGACGCTCCACCTCACTCAGAACGTCCGGACCTGTTCTTTCCACCTGGCGCAGAGCCATCCCGCCGCGGTCATCGAGGCGCAGCAGTTCGTCGCGACCTACGGCAGTGACATCGCCGCCCATCCGTACCTGCTTCTCGGCGATTTCAACGCCACTCCGAACGAGCTGCTCGGGACCATGTACGACCCGAGCGCCGGCGGTTCCGGGCCGTTCTACGAGGCCGACATGGATTCGCCGAACCATGGCATTCCCACCGAGGCCGGAGGAAAGCTCGATTATGCCTTCGTGAGCAGTGGCCACTTCGCACGGAACGCGCTCGGAACGGCGATCGTGGATCCGGGCATCTGCCGGGTCGAGAACGCCTTCGAACCCCCCTGGTGGGTCCTCTATCCCCATCCCTGCTCGGACCACAAGGCCATTGTCGCGAGCGTGACTCTCGGCGGGAGCGGTCTGGGTAACGCCGGCAGCAGATGACGGCACCACCGGCCGACCACGCGAACGGCCCTCGGATACCGACCGATGGACGTTGCCCATAGACCTTCGGCCGCTGCCGGCGTCGTCGCCGGGCGGGCAGGCTCGATCCCATGCTCAAGCGTTGCCTGCCCGCCATCGCGCTGTTTCTCCTCGCCCCGGCCGTGGGGGAACTGCTGCTCGGCAATCTCGCCTTCTCCCAGCTGCCGCTGTTCCTGCCGGTGCTCGCTCCGATGTACGGCGGGGGCGCCCTGCTCATCCGTGAGGTGACCCGCCGTGCCGGGCGCGGGCCGGTGACCATGCTCATCCTCGGCGTCGCGTACGGGCTGGTAGAGGAGGGGCTGGCGGACCAGATGCTGTTCAACCACTTCTACGCCGGACACGACGAGATGGGCGCCACCTACATCCCCGCCCTGGGCATGGGCGGCTGGCTGACCATCGGCGTCTTGACGATGCACGCAGTCTGGAGCACCAACGCCGGTATCGCCCTGGTCGAGGCGCTGTTCCCCGAGCGAGCCGAGACGCCGTGGCTGGGCCGTACCGGTCTCGGCGTCACAGCCGCGATCTTCACCCTGGGCACGGCCGTGGTCATGTGGGGCAGCTACAACGACGAGCACTTCTTCGCCCGGCCCGGGCAACTCATCGCCACGGTCGTCGCGATCGTGGCACTCGTCGCCGTGGCCTTCCGTGTCAGGCCGCGAGCCCTCCTCGACGGCGCTGCCCCGAGACCGTGGGTCGTCGGCGTGGTCGCCTTCGCGGCGGCGAGCCTGTTCCTGAACACGGCCGACCTCCCCGGCTGGTGGAGCGTCGCGGCGGCCACCGCACTGCTGGTCGTCACGGTCACCGTGACGAGCCGCTGGTGCCGGCGGCGCGGATGGGGCCGCGGTCATCGGCTCGGGCTGGCCGCGGGTGCCATCCTGACCTACGCCTGGGTCGGTTTCGGCATGACCCCGGAGACCGCCGCGAAGACGACCGGGGACTACGTCGTGAACGTCGTGCTGGCCCTCGGGTCCGTCGCTCTGATCGCACTGGCGGCGAGGCGGCTGCACGGGTTCCGGCCGCCGCTCGCGGCCGACGAGGAGAAGGCCGAGGTCCGATTCTGAGTAGAGCCGGCCACCAGCTCGCTCGGGTTCGTCACCGGGGGCAGATGGCGACGTTAATCTGCCTGGCCGCGGCCCGCCACGAGGTGCTATGCGCGGCTGGATGGGACGTCGAGGCCGACGGTCTCATGGGTGCGTCCCCCGTCACGGTGGTGGTCAAGGCCGGTGCGCACGCACGGTGCTGCGCGCGCTGCGGTTCCTCGGCTTCGGCGAGCGGGCGGTCGTCACTGTCGCGTGCGACGACCAGGACAACGTGCGGCTCGACGTGCTCGAGCAGGCGCTCGGCGCGATCAACGGCCCGACGATTGTGGTGGTGGAGTGCGGCAACGTCAACACCGGCGCCTTCGACGACTTTGCCGCGGGGGCCGACCTGATCGACGCGCATCGGGCGGCCGGCAGTCCGGCCTGGGTCCACGTCGACGGGGCGGTGATGCTCCTGGCCGCCGCCTCTCCGGCCATGGCCGGTCAGGTGGCCGGGCTCGACCGGCTCGACTCCTGGTCGACTCCTGGTCGACCGACGGGCACAAGCTCCTCAACGCCTACGACTGCGGCATCGCGATCTGCCGCAACGCGGCCGCTCATCGCACCGCGATGAGCACGCACGCCGCCTACCTCGAACAGGGGACGGGCGCCCGTGACCCGATGGACTGGGGCCCGGAGTTCTCCCGCCGCACCCGCGGAGTGGGGGTCTACGCGACGCTGCGGTCGCTGGGACGTGACGGTGTCGCCGAGCTGGTCGAGCGGACCGTACGGCTCGCCCGTCGTCTCGCCGACGCGCTCGCGGCGAGTGGCCGGGCGGAGATCGTCTCATGCGCATCTCGGTGTCGGACTGGGCCAGCGACGAGGACGACATCGACATCGTTGTCCGAGGAGACCCTGCGCTCCCTGTGGGAACGCCTCGACGAACTCGAGCACGCCCTCGCCTCCCTCACCTATGAGCTGTCGCCCGGCGTCATCCAAGGAGACCCGCAGCACGGAAATGCGTTGTTCGACGGCGACCGGACAGTTCTTTGTGACTGGGACAACATCACGATCGGCCAACGGAGTGGGATCTGGTGACCATCGAGGTGCACTGCCGACGGTTCGGGTACGGAAGACGGCACTACGAGGAATTCGCCGAGGCGTACGGGTGGGACGTCACCCGGTGGAGCGGATATCCCATCATCCGCGACCTTCGAGAACTCCGCATGATCGCCACGAACGCAAGGAAGGCCACCTACGAGCCCGGCAAGGCCGCTGAGATCATGCGCCGCGTGCGCGGATTCAACGCCAGGGAACTCCAGCGACAGTGGAACATCCTGTAACCAGAGCTCCCTAACAGGTCGTAACAGAAAGATCAGCGGATGAGTCTGCGCCAGCAGATGATGGCGGCGCCGAGGGTGAGGAAGGCTTCGTGGATGTCGTCGCGGATTCCAGCGGATGCGCAGGCGCCGGAACCAGTGCAGCAGGGCGATGGTGCGTTCGACGACGTAGCGGTGGGTGCACAGGCCGGACCCGTGTGGTGTGCCGCGGCGGGCGATCACGGGTTTGATGCCCTTGGCCCGCACCAGACGCCGGTACTTGTCGTGGTCATACCCGCGGTCGGCCAGCAGCTCACCGGGACGCTGCCGGGGCCGTCCCACTCGTCCGCGTACGGGTGGGATCTTCTCGATCAGGGGCATGAGCTGGGTGACGTCGGTGCGGTTGCCGCCGGTCACCGACACCGCCAGTGGGGTGCCGTGCCCATCGGTCAGGACATGATGCTTCGAGCCCGTTCGCGCCCTGTCGTCCGGGCTCGGCCCGGTTTTGGGCCGCCCTTGAGCGCCCGTACGTGCGAACCGTCGATCACCGCCCGCGACCAGTCCAGATGGCCGGCCGCGTGCAACTCGGCCAGCAACTCCTGGTGCAGCCGATCCCACACCCCGGCCTCGTGCCAGTCCCGCAACCTGCGCCAGCACGTCATACCAGAGCCGAACCCCACCTCCTGGGGCAAGAACTTCCACCGGATCCCGGTATGCAGCACGAACAAGATCCCGCACAGCACCTTACGATCATCCAGCCGCTTACGCCCCGGATACCGGCTCCGCCGCTCGACCTTGGGCAACAGCGGCTCGACCCGCTCCCACAAGCTGTCGGGCACGATCCACGGTGGATCCTCACCTTCCTCACGCCGGTGATCAACTCACCGGCGCCCAGCCCTATTCCAAGATCATTTTGTTACGACCTCTAAGGGCGCCGAGACCATGAACACCATCTTCAACAAGCAAGCACAGTCCGCGTGACGGTAGCTCCCGGTTTGGCTCCCGCCGACCCCTCAAAGATCAAAAAGGGCTCCGGATCCAAGATCCGAAACCCTCTGAACTGCTCTCACACGGGTGGGCGATACTGGGTTCGAACCAGTGACCTCTTCGGTGTGAACGAAGCGCTCTCCCACTGAGCTAATCGCCCCGGACGGGTTGCCCCGTCGCCAGCACAGATTAGCGCATCCCAACCCCTCTTCGCGCGCCGGCAGAGGCGAGGAGGCGGCGTCAGAACGGCAGGTTCAGGCCGAACACCGCGAGGTACACGATCACCCCTGCCGCGATCACCAGGCCCGCGGCCACGGCCAGGATCGTGTTGCGGCGGCGGGTCTCAGGGTTCAGGGCCTTGTCCTTGGCCTTGTTCGCCTTGTCCTTCGCCCAGACCAGCGCCGCCTTCGCCCAGGCGAACTCCGTGGCCAAGATGGCGAAGCCGACGAAGATCGCGGCCCAGCCGGGGCCTGGCAGTACAAGCATCGCGACGCCTGCGAGCAGTACGGCCATACCCACCGTGAACACCGCGATACGCCATGCATTGTTCAACAATGTGTTCCGTCGGACGCGCTCGCGCCACCTCGTCAAGTGCTCAGACACGCCTCGACCCTAGCCCGCTCCGCATCGACCTTAGCCCGCTCCGCTTCCACGCAGGTCAGAGCGGGTATCAGGACGGTGAGGCCGGTCAGATCGGGTTCGGGGGGCGGAATGTTCTTAGGAGTTTTCGCAGTTACGGGTCATAGACCGAAGGGGACACCCGTTGGAGGGAGCGACGTCCTCACCGAGTGCCCGCGATGCGGGTCCGACGCCTGAAGGAATGGCCCGATGAACAGCAGCAGCACCGTCTCGGCCGAGGTCGGCCTTCGGCTCGTCGTTCCCGACCGTACGACGGTCCCGCTGCTCGCAACGCTGGAGTACGCCGCCGACGATCCCTATGCCATCCGTGTCGCCTTCCACGTCGGCGACGACGATCCGGTGGAGTGGATCTTTGCTCGCGAGCTGCTGACCGTCGGTGTCGTGCGCCGGGTCGGGGACGGGGACGTTCAGGTGTGGCCCGCGGACGATGTCGCGGAGCGCGCGCTCAACCTGTCTCTTTCGTCACCCTTTGGTACCGCGCACTTCGAGGCTCCGCTCACGCCCCTGACCGACTTCCTCAACCGTACGTACGAGATCGTGGCCGCAGGCCGGGAATCGGACTTCATAGACATCGAGGCGGAACTCGACGACCTGCTCTGGCACTCCTGACGTAAAGCTCTGCCACTCCTGACGTAAAAGACGTCAAAGACCGTACGGCCCCGTGCCAAGCGCCTCCCAGCGCTGGCCCACACCCAGGCGCGGGGCCGTACGCCCCGATCACGGGTCGAGGTCGGCCGCTCCCCGTGAGGCGAAGACCTCGATGGCCTTGCGCGTGACAGGGCCCGGGGCGGCCGGGAAGACGGCGCCGTCCACCGCCCGGATCGGCTGTACGTCTCGGGTCGTCGAGGTCAGGAACGCCTCATCCGCCTCGGCGAACGCCGGAAGCGGCACGTCCACCTCCTCCCCGCCCACCCACTCCAGCACCAGCGCACGCGTGATGCCGGCCAGGCAGCCCGAGGACAGCGGCGGAGTGATCAGCCGGCCGCCGCGGACGAGGAAGACGTTCGAGCCGGTGCCCTCGCACAGGTTGCCGGCCAGGTTGCCGAAGATGGCCTCGGCGCCGCCGCGCGAATGGGCGTACTCGAGGGCCTTGGCGTTGTCGCCGTACGACGTCGTCTTCAGGCCCGACAGGGCCCCGCGCTCGTTGCGCGGCCATGGCACCACGGAGACGTCACCGGTGGCCGGGAAGGGCTGCTGTGACGCGGCGGCGACGATCGCGGTCGAACCGGAGGTGCCGCGGTCCGAGCCCAGCGGGCCGACGCCGCTGGTGTAGGTGATGCGGATCCGGGCGAGATCCCAGGCAGGGGCGGCGGCGAGCACGTCGAGCGTGCCCTGCCGGATGGCCTCCAGGTCCGGCGAGGGCAGGCCCAGCCCGGCCGCCGAGACGGCCAGGCGGTCGAGATGGCGGGTCAGCGCGAACGCCTCGCCGCGTACGGCCTTGATCGTCTCGAACACGCCGTCGCCCACGAGGATTCCGTGGTCGAACACGGACACCCGTGCGTCCTCGGGCGCGTGCAGCGCCCCGTTGATCCATACCGGACCCGAACTCATCGCGAAGCTACCTCCAATAGCCGAGCCGCCTTCAGCTCGGTCTCCCGCCATTCGCGCAGGGGGTCAGAATGCCACGTGATGCCCGCCCCGGTGCCGAACCTGAGCAGATCGTCCTCAGCCCAGAAAGTCCGGATACCGACGGCGAGAGCGCCACGCCGGGACTCCGCGTCCACCCAGCCGATGGCACCACAGTACGGCCCGCGCGGCACCGGTTCGAGTTCATTGAGAAGGGTCAGGGCACTCGACTTGGGCGCCCCGGTGATCGACCCGGGCGGAAACGTCGCGGCGATGAGCTCCGGCCAGCCGGCACCGTGCGGCAGGCGGGCCCGTACGGTCGACACGAGATGCACCAGGCCCGGATGCTCCTCCAGCTCGCACAGCGCCGGTACCGCGACCGAGCCGACCTCGGCGACCCTGCCCAGGTCGTTGCGGACCAGGTCGACGATCATGACGTTCTCGGCGCGGTCCTTCGGCAGCAGGTCCGACGGGGTACGGCCGGTGCCCTTGATCGGCCGGGACTCCACGATGTCACCGTCCCGCGAGAGGTAAAGCTCTGGCGAAGCCGAGGCGATCTGCATGCCCGGTAGCCGCATGACCGCGCCGTACGGTGCCGGGTTGCCGGCGGCCAGGGCGTTCCCGAGGCCGAGCAGGTCGGCTCCGGGCAGCGGCGCGGACATGACGCGGCACAGGTTGGCCTGGTACACCGTTCCCTCGGCGATCGCGGCGCGGATCGTCTCGACGCCCGAGACGTACGCCGAACGGTCGAGCGAGCTGGTCCAGGCGCTGCGCGAGGGCCCCCGCCAGGGCGCGTACGGGAGTGGCGCCCTGCGTACGTCGCCGAACCGGGCGCAGGTGATCTTGCCTTCGTAGGTGATCACGACGGCCCAGAACCCCGTGGAGTCCAGCGCGGTGAGGTCGCTGGTCACGTCGGTCAGGTCGGTCGCCAGCACTCCCCCGGCATGGGCGAACATGACACCAGTCTGCCGGTCACCAGGTGTCGAGCGGAATCCGGCGTTCCCCTCGCGGTGCGTCGCGGAGCGCCGTGGTGATCCAGTGACGGGTGGCGGCCGGGTCGATCACGTCGTCGATCTCGTAGACGGTCGCCGCGGACAGCGCCTTGCCGCGCTCGTAGGAGCGCGCGACGAGCTCGTCGAACAGCGCGTCCGGGTCCTCGGCCGCCGCCAGCTCCTTGCGGTACCCCAGCCGTACGGCGCCCTCCAGGCCCATGCCGCCCAGCTCTCCGGTCGGCCAGGCCACGGTCGCCACCGGCACCTTGAGGCTGCCGCCGCCCATGGCCTGCGCGCCCAGGCCGTACGCCTTGCGAAGGATGACCATGACGAGAGGGACGCTCAGGTTCGCCCCGATCACGAACATGCGGGAGAAATGGCGTACGGTCGCGGTCTCCTCGGCGTCGGGGCCGACCATGAAGCCCGGTGTGTCGCACAGCGACACCAGGGGCAGCCCGAAGGCGTCGCAGAGCCGCATGAAACGGGCGGCCTTGTCCGCGTCGTCGGCGTCGATCGCCCCGCCGAGGTGGGCGGGGCTGTTGGCGATCAGGCCCATCGGCACGCCCTCGATCCGGACCAGCGCCGTGACGATCCCCGCGCCGAACGCCCGCCGAAGTTCGAGCACCGAGCCCGTGTCGGCGATCGTCTCGATCACCGTGCGTACGTCGTAGACCCGTTTGCGGTCCTCGGGGACGAGGTCGCGCAGAAGATCCTGGTCGGCGCTCTCCCAGTCCTCAATCGAGCCCTGGAAATAGGCGAGGTACCGCTTGGCCACGCGTACGGCCTCGGCCTCCCCGGCGACGGGGACGTCCACGACGCCGTTCGGCACCTGGACCGACATCGGCCCGACCTCCTCCGGCGCGAAGACCCCGAGGCCACCACCCTCGATCATCGCCGGGCCGCCCATGCCGATGTTGGAGTCCTCGGTGGCGATGACGACGTCGCAGCAGCCGAGAAGAGCGGCGTTGCCGGCGAAGCAGCGTCCCGAGGCGATGCCGACGAGGGGCACCTGTCCGCTGAGCCGCGCGAACAGGTGGAACGCCATCGTGTCCAGGCCGGAGACCGAGGTCGTGTCGGTGTCGCCGGGACGTCCGCCGCCGCCCTCGGCGAACAGGACGACGGGCAGCCGCCGGCGTTCGGCGAGCTCGAGCATCCGGTCCTTCTTGTAGTGGTTCATGGCGCCCTGGGTGCCGGCCAGGACGGTGTAGTCGTAGGCCATGACGACGGCGGGGCGGCCGTTCACGTCCCCGACCCCGGCGACCATGCCGTCGGCGGGGGTCCGCTCGATCAGGTCCTCCATCGACCGCCGTGCGCGCTGGGCAGCGATGGTCAGCGCGCCGTACTCGGTGAACGTCTCGCACAGGTCGGCGATGTTCTCCCGCGCCGTACGGTGCCCGGTGTCGCGCCGGCGTCGTACGGCGTCCGGGCGCGCGGCGTCCAGGCCGATCTCGTGGCGGCGCAGCACCTCGGCCAGGTCGGCACGCTCCCCCGGCGCGGCGTCCGCCGGGGCGGCGGCGGGGGCGACGTCGCCCTCCTCGAGGGACAGCAGGACCTCGTCCTCGCCGACGACCTCGCCCGCGGCGGTCGCGACCTCACCCACGACCCCGGCGACCGGCGCCACGACCACGTACTCCATCTTCATCGATTCCAGTACGAGCAGTGGCGTTCCGGCCGGAACGGACTGGCCCGTCGCCACGTCGATACTGACGACGATGCCTTGTACGGGTGCCGTCACAGGGGTGGTGTCCATGCGCTGCAACCTCTCTCTGATGTCAGGCACACGTACTACCATCAACGGGGCACAACCCCGCCGCCCCGTGCCCCGAACGACCAAGAAGGGACCGCATGATCGACCAGGTCCCCGGCTACCGCATCCTGGAGCGGGCGGGCGAAGGCGGATTCAGCGTCGTCTACCGCGCCCACCAGCAACGTCTCGACCGCGTCGTCGCGTTGAAGGTGCTGTCCGTCGACGCGGTGGACGGCGACACGATGCGCAGGTTCGAGCGCGAGTGTCAGATCACCGGCCGGCTCACCGCCCACCCCAACGTCGTCACGGTCCTCGACACCGGGATTACCAGCGCGGGCCGGCCCTACATCTCGATGGACTACTTCGAGCGCGGATCGCTGCGCGACCGGCTGTCCCGCGAGGGCCCGCTGCCGGTGCCGGACGTGCTGCGGATCGGGGTGAAGATCGCGGGCGCGCTCGCGGCCACGCACGAGGCCGAGGTGCTGCACCGCGACGTCAAACCGCAGAACATCCTGGTCTCCCGGTACGGCGAGCCGGCGCTGGCCGACTTCGGCGTCGCGCGGCTCGTCGACTCCTCCGAGGCCACCCACACCAACGCGTTCACGCCACATCACGCCGCACCCGAGATCGTCAACGGTGAGGCGCCGGGCGTGGCATCCGACATCTACGCGCTGGCCTCGTCGATGTACCAGCTCCTGGCGGGCACTCCGGCGTTCCGTGCGCGTTCGGGCAGCGGGATCGGCCCGCTGATGATGCGCATCCTCAAGGAGCCACCGCCGCCGATCCAGCGGCCTGACCTGCCGCCCCAGGTCTTCGACGTCATCACGAAGGCGATGGCCAAGGCCCCGGGCGACCGTTATCCGAGCGCGATCGCGTTCGCCACCCGCCTGCAGCACCTCCAGATGGAGCTCCGGCTGCCGGTGACCGAGCTCGCCGGCAGTGACTCCATGCCCGGCCCTCCGGTGCCGCCGTCCCCGGAGGTCGACCACTCAGGCTTCACCGGTCCCGGCTTCGACCGGCTGGTCGAGTCGTTCGACCCTCGTCTGCCGGCCGGGCATCCTGACGCCGCGGCGATGCCGGCGCCCCCGCAGGGCTTTCCGCCGCTACCACCGGACACACGTCCCACGGCGCCGCGCCCGGTGTCGCAGACGACGGCTCCTCCGGCGGCACGGCGGCCCGGCACCGGGCCGCGTGAGCGAACGCCGGGCAGGCCGCCCGAGACCGTCGAGCCCGACCCGCGGCCCGCCGCGCCGCCGACGGACGGAGGGGGCCGCCGCACCGGCCTCATCGTCGGGATGGTCGCCGTCGTCTTCCTCGGCACGACCGCCGGCGTCGGCGGCATCCTCCTTCTCGGCGGCGAGGGCGGCGGCAAGCCCACCCCGGGGCCCACCTCGGCGGCGCCGACGTCCCCCAGTGCGGCGCCCACCGCCTCCGTCCCCGCCTCGGTCATGCGCGCCGCGAGGCCGAGAAACGTGCGCGCGGTCGCTCGAGGCCCCCTGGTCAGCCTGCGGTGGACGCTGGCACCGGACAACAACAACCCGGTCTGGGTGCAGCAGAACGACGAGACGGGCCCGCAGAACCCGCAGGGGCTCCCGCCGCGCACCATGCACACGACGGTCAGCGGCCTGGACCCGGCGAAGGGCTACTGCTTCACGGTCGGCTCGTTCGTCGCCATGGGCCAGCCCGCGACGATCTCCTGGGCCAAGCCGGTCTGCATCCGGGGTGCCACGGTCCAGTAGGAGGGCCTCAGCGCTGGGCGCGCAGGCCGCGCGGATGCAGCCGGCGGCCGATCCGCCGCATCGGGCCGGCGGCGCCCGCGACGAGACTGCCGATCTGGTCGGTGTGCCGCCAGGCGACCTCGGCGGCGAACAGGTCCGGCGGTGCCCCGGCGTACTCCGCACGGTTGACCAGGTCGGCCAGGGGCCGCAGGTAGGGCTCGGTGCCACCCACCGTACGCGCGCCGAAGCCCGCGACCTCGTGTGCGGTCAGTGCGGTCGCGGTCGGCAGGCCCACCGCGTGCAGCGTCTCGACGGTCTGTTCCCAGGCTCCCGCGATCCGGTCCGCGGGCGTGGCCCCGGTCCGCCTGCGGCGCCGCCTCAGCACGGGCAGGATCAGCACGGCCACCAGGTAGACCACCGGGATGAGCCCGGCCGCCGCCAAGGCGTACACCCACCACGGCGTCGGGTGGTGCGGCGGCGTCTTGACGGCGGGCGGCTGCGGAGGCGGCGGTTTGGCACCGCTGCCGGCGCCGTTGCCCTTGTTCTTGGACGCGGCGTTCTTCTGTGCCGCCTCCAGCTTCTGCTGCGTGTCCCCCGCCGGTACGGAACCGGACTGCTGTGAGCGCCCCTCCTGCTCCGGCGTCGGGTAGAACGGCACCCAGCCGAGACCGGCGAAGTCCACCTCGGGCCAGACCAGCACGTCACCGGAGCGCACCTGGAACATGCCGTTCCCGCCGACACCGGGACGGAAGCCGACGACCACCCGGGTGGGCAGCCCCACCGAACGCGCCAGGACGGCGTACGCGGTGGCGAACTGCTCCGACGTGCCCCGTTTCGTCCGGTTGAGGAAGTAGCTCAGATCCGCATAGTTGTGGCCGGACAGGCCGGCCACGTCGTACTTGGCCGCCGTACGCAGGTAGTCGGCGAGTGCCGCCGCCTGCTGGAAGCCGGTGCTCTGGCCCCGTGTCACCTGCTCGGCGAGCTTCTGGAAGGCCGGGACCTGGGCGTTGCTCGCGGTCGTTCCCGGCGACTCCGGCAGGGCGGTGGCGGCCTGCGCCTCGGCGTCGCGTGCGGGCTCGGCCGCGGCGAGCTCGTCGGCGTCGTAGTCGCGCGCCGTCGAGACGACGGAGTACGCCTGGCCGGGGCGCAACTGCCGCGCCGAGGTGAGCACGCCGTTGACGGGGTCGACCGTGACACCCAGACCAGTGATCGTCCGGGGCCGGTCCGCGGCCGGCACCCAGACGCCCGGCAGGTTCTGGATCGTGAAGCGCTGGTCGACGCGGGAACCGGCCGCGCGCCCCTTCGCGTACTCGGCCTCCGGTATCCGGTTGCCGGCCGGGACGTACTTCGCGCCGGAGGTCCAGTTGGTGCCGTCGAACCGGTCGAGCACGGCAAGCCGCCAGTTCTCCGGCGCGGTCGTGTGCACGGTGAACATCTGCTGGTCCGGTGTCTGCAGCCATGCCGAGACGCGGTCGAGGGGGCTGATGCTGTCCCGCTGCTGCGGCGGCGGCGCCTCGACGGACGTCCTCGGGTCGTACGGCGTGCCCGCGACCGGCAGGACCGGACCCGCGTACACGGCGACCAGCGCCACGGCGGACGCCATGGCCATCCCGGCCGGCACCCGGCCCACTCGCCCGGCGCCCCGTACGACCACGAGCATGGCGGTGAGGCCGACCAGGCCCGCGGCGACCGGCAGGTTCGACCCGGGACCGCCCACGCCGAGCAGCAGCGCGACGCCGAAGACGGCCACGGCGGGAAGGGCCGGTAGCGCCTTCGTCCTGGACCGCAGTACGGCCTCGGCTCCGGCGACGCCCGCGAACCAGATCAGAACGTGCGGAAGGACGAGCAGCTCGGGCCGGCCCGGGGCGGGCGTGAGCGTGGTGAGGGTGGCCTTCCAGGAGTTCCGGAGGGATCCGCCGATGACCCCGAAGTCGCCGTGGAAGAGGGTCAGGCCGACGACGAGCGCCCAGCCGGCGACCGTCGAGACGATCGAGAGCCACAGCGGCAGGGTACGGCGCCGCGGCCAGGACACCAGTGCCGACAGGACCACCGGGGCCACGGCCGCGACAACGGCGACCGGGCCGATGTCGCCCAGCACGAAGACCCGGTGGAAGCCGAGCCCGGCGACGGCCGCGAGTGCCGCCACGCCGCTGAGCGCGAAGGCCAGCCGTACGGTGGAGACCCTCTCGCGGCGCGGGGCGGGACGCCGCTTCTCCGCGGGAGGGGCGGCCGCCGGCTGCGGGTTTTTGCCGTTCTGGTCGGTGGCTGCGGGGTCCGGGGGGACCGTCGGTGCGGCGGCGGTTCCGTTCTCCTGAGCGGGGTCGCTGCCGTTCTGGTCGGTGAGGGGTGCGTCCGCGGGGTCCGGGGGGACTGTCGGCGGGGCGGCGGTTCCGTTCCCCTGAGCGGGGTCGGGGTGTTCCGGCTGGAGGGGTTCGGGGTCCGGCCGTTCCGGCGGCGTGGTCATCGGATCGCCCCCGCCCATGCGGCGCGCAGCTCGTCCAGGTTCGCCATCTCGATCAGCGCGATCCCGGGGAGTCCCGGCCCGGGGGCCTCCGGGCGGATCCGGATGCACACGACCCGGTCGAAGCGGCGCCGCAGCGTACCCGCGCGCGAGATCTGCCCCCGCGCTCCGGTGAGGACCACCAGCGACCCGCCCGCGCGTACCCGCCGGGCGACGTCGAGCGCCTCGTGGGGTACGTCGTGCGCGGTCAGGCGTGCCAGGCGGTCCAGGATCAGCTCGATGTCGTGCGCGCCGCCGCGGGTCTCCACGAGCGGGCCGTCGCCGGTCACGACGCGTACGGGGAAGCTCCTCGCGGCGGCACCGGCCGCGACCGAGGCGGCGGCGTCGACCGCGAGCTCGAAGTCGTCCGCGTCCGGGTAGGCGTTCTCATTCGTGTCGATCACGATGGTCGTCTGCGGCAGGCTCGCGTCGACGAGCTGGCGGACCATGAGCGTGCCCGTACGCGCGCTCGACCGCCAGTGGATGTAGCGCAGGTCATCGCCGACGACGTACTCCCGCAGCGCGTGGAAGGTCACGGTGCCGGCCGGGGCGGTGTCGGTGGTCGGGCCCTCCAGGTGGTGGTTGCGGCCGGACGGCAGCAGCGGGAGCACGACGGTGCGCGGGCGTACGAGCAGCGTCTGCCGGTCGCCGTACTCGCGTACCCGTCGCGCCAGGCCGAACGGGTCCGCGCGTACGAGGCGCAGCGGGCCGACCGCGATCTCCCCGCGCCGTTCGGTGGGCAGGGAGTAGGTCACCGACTCGGTACGGTCCGGGCGCAGGCCGGGCAGCTCGACGTCGATCTCCCCCGCCCCGCACGCGTCGTGGGCGCGCATCCCGGAGCGCCGGAGCCGTCCGGTGTTGGTGACGTACAGGACGCCTCTCGCCGACTCACCGCGCGCGACCTTGAGCGGCGTGATCTCCCGCCGTACGGTGAGGCGGGGCCGTGGCAGCGTCCACAGCAGCGCGATCACCACGGACACCACGCCACCGGCCGCCAGGACGACCGGCTCGGGATATCCGAGCCAGGCGCCGGCGGCGTACAGCACCACCGATACGGCCGCGATTCCCCAGCCGAGCCGCGTCAGCACGTTCAGACCCCGGCCGCCTGAGGGACGGGGACCCGGCCGAGCGCCTCGGCGACGAGCTCGGCGGGGCCACGCCCGCGCAGCTCCGCCTCGGGCGTGAGTATGAGCCGGTGCGCGATGACGTGTGTCGCGAGGGCCTTGACGTCTTCCGGCACGACGAAGGAACGGCCGGCCGCCGCGGCGCGTACGCGCACCGCCCGCAGCAGCGCGAGGCTGGCCCGCGGGCTGGCACCCAGGCGGATGTCGGGGTGCTGACGCGTGCTCGCGACGATGTGCACGATGTAGTCGTACAACGGCGGCGCGACGTGGATGCGCCCGGCAAAGTCGATCATGTTCTTGATGTCCTCGCGGCCCGCGACCTTGGACAGCTGGTCGACCATCGGCCCGGTCGGCATGCCGGCCAGCACCGCGACCTCGGAGCCGTGGTCCGGATAGCCCATCGAGATCTTCATCAGGAACCGGTCGAGCTGCGCCTCGGGCAGCGGGTACGTGCCGTCCATGTCGACGGGGTTCTGCGTCGCGATCACCATGAACGGCCGTGGCACCGGCTGCGGCCGCCCGTCCACGGTCACCCGCCGCTCCTCCATGACCTCCAGCAGCGCCGACTGCGTCTTGGGCGAGCCACGGTTGATCTCGTCGGCGACGACGATGTTCGCGAAGATCGGGCCCGGGTGGAACTCGAACTTGCTGGTCGCCTGGTTGAAGATCGAGACACCGGTGACGTCGGAGGGCAGCAGATCGGGCGTGAACTGGATACGCGTCCACTGCGCGTCCACACTCGCCGCGACCGTACGCGCGAGCGTGGTCTTGCCCGTTCCCGGCACGTCCTCCAGGAGAAGGTGACCCTCGCTGAGCAGGCACAACATGGCCAGCTCGACGTTCTCCCGCTTGCCGCGGATGACCCGCTCGATGTTGCCGACCAACGCGCCGAACAACCGGGCGAACCGGCCCGCCAAAGCCTCCGCGTCAGGTGCCCCGTACACCTCCGCCGTCATCAACACTCCCAGATGGTCGGACCGGCCAGCTCCTGCCACGGGCTGTGCGGCGTGTCGGGCAGGTAGCCGATCATGTAGCCAGTGTGACCGCCGTGGGTCAGGTAGTCATAGAGCTTGCCGCTGAACGCCGCCTTGCCGTTGGGGTGGTCGTACTGCGCGCCCATTTTCTGGCATTTGACCTGGACTGACTGTGAGTTGGCGTTCACGATCGTCTCGACCTTGGCGCTGTCCGCATCAGCCTGCGAGTAGATGTAGCTCTCATCCACGGTGTTACCGCCGTTGTGGATGCCGTAGGTCGCCGTCGGCCCGACAAGACTTACGGTCCTGCTTGCCGTCTTGGACCCGGCGGGATTGCGGGCCGTCACCTGGATCGTGTACGTGCCGTTCTTGGAGATCTGGGAGAACGTCACCGACGTCGCGGTGCCATTGTTCGACGCCTGCTTCGGCCCGGTCACCTGCACCTCGTACGTGACCTGCGTGGCCCCGCTGTCGGGTGGCGCCTGCCAGTTGACCCTCGCACCTTGCTGCGTGGCGGTACCCGTGACGCCACCCGGCGCGTCCGGACCCGTACAGGACATGGTCTCCGGGGTGTAACCGGAATCGATCTCGGATGCGTGGTCCTGGTTCTGGTACATGGCGGCGACCGCGAAGCGGTACGAATCGCCACAGGTTCCACCGCTGACGGTGAAGGTGTAGTTGGGCCCGTTCGCGTCGATCTGTTGCGGATCCGCGGTCAGGCCCACCGGCATGAGGAGCTTGTAGCCCGTCGTCTTGCCCCCGCCGCCCGGCTGGAAGTCGACCTTGATGGTGCCGTCGGGCTGCGGCGTCGCCCGCAGGTCGGTCGGCGGGTTCGGCGGCGTGACCTTGGGCGGGTCGGGCTTGTGCGTGACGGGGGGCAGCTTGGGCGGCGCGGGCAGGCGCGGGTGGCTGCCGCCACCGCCGGGCCGTGGCTTGCCGCGGTCGCCGCCTGGGGTGCCCACCTTCGGGATGGGGTTGTTCTGGCTGCCGGGTACGTCCGGGGAGTACTTCTGGATCGGCTTGTGGCCGCCGGACCCGTCGACCACGACGGCCTTGGCGCTGTCGGGACCGTTGACCCACAGCAACCCGTCCTTGACGAACGCATCGAGCTGGCCGGGGTGCCCGGTCACCGGGACCTGCTGCTCCATGCGGTTGTTCGCGGAGTCGTAGACCAGCAGGCTGCCCGCACTCTGGTCGGGGATGTAGACGCGCTGCCCGAGTGCCTGCGGAGCGGCCAGCTTGTGGTGCGGCGGCAGCTTCAGCGCGACGCTGCTCAGGGAACCGTTGCCGGAGTTGAGCACGATCAGCTGCCCGCCGGCGAGCAGGGGGACGAGCTGGCCGTCGGTGCTGGCGGGCGCGAGCACCGTGCCCTTGGCCGCCCGTGCGACGGATGAGGGCAGGCGCACCTTCGCCTGGGTGCCTCCCGCTCCAAGGATCACGGCCTGTGCCGCGGTGAAGTCGGTGATCACGGCAGAACCGGCCGCGATGGTGAGTGCGAGGTCGTCGCCGGCCTGGCCGATGCCGATCGGCCGCGCGGCCTGCCCGGCGCGTACGGGCGCGGCCTGTCCGTCGGCGGGCACCGGGACCCAGAGGACGGAGGCGGCGTCGATGGCGGAGGCGCCCAGCGGACCGGTGAGGCTGAGCGGACCGCCGATCGTCGCGAGCGTCATCGGGTCGAGCCGCTGAACGCTGCCCTTCTGCTGGTCCAGCGCGTACGCCGAGCCGGAGCCGGAGACGACCTGCATGCCCGCGGCGGAGCGGTAGGTGGCGCCCTGGACGACGTTGAGGTGGGCCGGGTCGACCCGGCTGACCACGCCGGTGACCTCGTCGACGATGAGAACGACGCCGCCCTGCTGGATCACCTTCATCGGGTGGCCGGTCGAGCCGGACAGCGTGACCTTGCCGTCCACCTTCCCGGACAGCCCGTTGACGTGGACCAGCTCACCCTTCTTGGTCGAGCTGAGCCAGCCCCCGACATCCGCGAGGTGGTACTTCGCGCTGGCCATTCCAACCCCGAACACCACGGCGGCGGCACAGAGCACACCGACGACGGCTATCGCGATATGGCCGGTCAGCCGGTCACGACGGAAGAACCTGCGCTCCCCGTTCACCGTTATATACACCTCCGCGTCGCGCATCGGCCCGTCGATGACGCAAGGGTCACCTTAATATGTCCTAGCGACTCAAATGTCGCGAGCGCCCAATTGGTGACACACTTCTCTGACCAGCGACGCAGCGTGACCGAAAAGGGCCTCCAACACTTCTCTCTGCTTTCGCGGGGAGCGGTGCCCGTACGGCGTTCGCCCCTGCTTCGACACCGCTTTCGACGTACGACATCGAGCGTCCGGTTCCACGTCGGATGTCATATTTCCTGACTACTTCCACGGGAAGCCGAAGACGCCGACGAGGCCTGCCGCGTCCCCTTACCTGTGAGCAGGGAGGGAACGCACTCACGGTCGTGTGGAGGGCACCGTTCGGACACGGTCGTCGTTCGGGCGCGGGCGGCAGTCGGGCGCGGGCGGCAGTCGGGCGCGGGCGGCAGTCGGTCCAGTCCGCCCGGCGAACCTCCGCTGCGAGGTGCGTACGGCCGCGACATGGCACACCTCCCCTCACCTAGCACCTACCGTGTGCGGAGTCACTCGGTACGCGCGTCTGCGGAGGCGCTCGTCGGCTAGATGAGTCCACGGCCCCGGCATCGCCCCGAGGTGGTCGCACCACCGCGACTCCGAACCGGGTTCGCCCGACTGCCCGGCCTGAGCGCTTTGATCACGCGGCCATCTCGACGCCTCGACAGCCGGCACCAGCCCCCGCATATGGACACTCACCATGCCCCGCCGACGAGCTTCCCAGGCGTGAACGTGCGGTAGCCGCACTCCCCCGGTCCCCGTCGAACGGAGCCGCAAGTCGCCGCGCTGACACGGTCGGCCGCGAGTACGGTCACCGGAACGACCTCGGAGCCACAGGCTTCGGACAAGCCACGACGTTACGCCCACGATGTTCAGACGGGCGCCGAACGACCGTCACCGCGGCGCCACGACAGGCGTTACCGAGTTGGGGGTTGGGCTGAGTATCCGCTAGTGTTTGGGAGGTCGCCGGAGGGCATGAGCCCCCTGGTAGCACGCGGACGTGGCTCAGCTGGTAGAGCATCACCTTGCCAAGGTGAGGGTCGCGGGTTCGAATCCCGTCGTCCGCTCGGAGAGGTCTTGTCGAAGACCTCACTCGGTGGAGTGGCCGAGAGGCGAGGCAACGGCCTGCAAAGCCGTGTACACGGGTTCAAATCCCGTCTCCACCTCTGAAGCACTCAGCTTCATGAGGGCGATTAGCTCAGTGGGAGAGCGCTACCTTGACACGGTAGAGGTCACTGGTTCAATCCCAGTATCGCCCACCACATCTCCCCAGGTCAGACCGTGTGTCTGGTCTGGGGATTCGTCGTTTCGGTGCAGTTCGGCGCACGGTCGGGAGCAAATCGGGAGCAGACTGCTCCACGGGGCCCGGGACACAACCCATTCGTGGGTTTGTGGTCACCGGGAGCAGCTGCTCCCGGCCCAGGATCTCTCGGCTGCGTGCATGGGTTGCGGTCATGCCCGGACGCGTTCACTGGGTGAGTTTGGTCCTGTGGGGCTCGAAAACTTCGATCAAGGCTGGCGACCTGCGGCGTTACCGCACGATCATTACAGCCCGTACGGGAGGATCAGCGCTTGTGCTGGCCTCATTCCTATACAAGTCGATCATCCGGTTCGCTCAATTCGTGATTCTGGGGTTTCGCGCCGACGTCGACAAAGAGGTGGAGATCCTGGTTCTTCGCCATCAGCTTGCAGTGCTGCGCCGGCAGGTCGGCAAGGTCAGGACCGAGCCAGCCGATCGGGCCGTGCTCGCGTTGCTGTCCCGGTTACTGTCCCGCGCACGCTGGCCGACGTTCTTTGTGACACCGGCAACGCTCCTGCGCTGGCACAGAGATGCGGTCCGGCGAAAGTGGACCTACCCGCCTCGTCATGGTGGGCGACCGCCGGTAGCCGCCGAGATCCGGGCGCTGGTTCTGCAGCTGGCGACCGAGAATCCCTGCTGGGGGCATCGCCGCATCCACGGAGAACTCCTCGGACTGGGTTACAAGGTCGCCCCCAGTACCGTGTGGCTGATCTTGAAGCGAGCCGGGATCGATCCAGCACCTCGCCGGACCGGCCCGACCTGGACTCAGTTTCTCTCCGCACAGGCCAAGAGCATGCTGGCCTGTGATTTCTTCACGGTCGACACGGTGTTCCTCAAAAGGATCTACGTGTTGTTCTTCATCGAAATCGCCAGCCGCCGAGTCCACCTCGCCGGCCTCACGACCAACCCGAACGGCGCGTGGGTGATTCAACAAGCCCGGAATCTACTCATGGACCTGGACGAGCGTGCTATCCGGCTGCGGTTCCTCATCCGCGACCGGGACGCCAAGTTCACCGCCAGCTTCGATGACGTGTTCACCTCGGCCGGCATCAAAATCATCAAGACGCCGCCGCAAGCACCGCGGGCGAACGCGATCGCCGAACGCTGGGTGGGCACCGCCCGCCGCGAATGCACCGACCGAATGCTGATCTTCGGCGAACGCCACCTGCGGGCCGTGCTCACCGAATACAGCCGGCATTACAACCAGCACCGCCCCCACCGATCGCTCCGACAAATCGCACCAGAACCTCGCCCCTGCGTGGTCGACATCCAACCCGCACGCGTCACCCGCCAGAAGATCCTCGGCGGCCTGATCAACGAATACTCGCAGGTCGCGTAGCGGAATCAGAGTTTTCGAGCCCCACACCGTCCGCCGCCACCGCCAATCACCGACCCAGACCAGATCTCGGATCTGGAAATACGGCGGCACCAATGTCTGGGTGGAATCCTCCACGAGTACAAGCATGCCGCCTGAGCAGCACGGATGAGGTTTTCGGCAAGCGCAGCGCTGGCTTGCGTAAACCGCTTCGAGGCTTACCTAGCAAGCCTCTTGAGTTCTTCAACCACCAAAAAAAGCGCCTCAACATAAGTACGATACTCGCCAACGAGTTGAACATCCTGAGTTGTTTTAGGGTGCACAAAATTGAGCGATCGTCGCAACTCATCTACTTTGACTATAATTTCATCTAGATCTGATATTTCTCGCGGGGATATATCGCGACTGTAAACACGCGAGGCCCATCCGGCAATATCGCCATCTATGGTAAGAAGCTCAGAATTCCAGTCTTTCAGCTCCTCCAGTAGTGGATAGTCTGGATATGGCATAGCACGAAACGCTAGCCAGGCACGCCCAAAGGCGGAAGTATTAGTCATGCCAGGTCACAATTTTCCCATCTGGAGTATAGATCCCTTCACCTCCACGCAATCCACCTCTGATCTTGATTCCCTCCCGACCATCCCATAGCTTCCACGGAACACGGTTCGGGGAATCCTGCGGTGTACGATCCCAGAGAGATTTGGCTTCTTGGGTATACTCCGCAAAACTTCTTCCCTTTCCATGCTTATCAAGGTGATAGTTGGCGGAGTCTTCAACGGTCCGCGATCTACCTCTATCCCAATGCTGCAGCGCATCGGCATCGGTCCCACAAAGTTCATTGTGGACGAGGACCGGTGTCGCCCCTACTTCCACGTAGAAGGTGTGAAGCTTGGCGATGGTAAGGTCGCGTACTACTGGATGGCTAGGGTAGCGGGTTGCCGCTACAACTTGAACTGGCCCACCGGAGGGGGTTCGAAGCGCTGTCCGGGGGGCGAGTTGGTCCGCGCGGGTCCAGGCGTGGCGAGCCGGGTCCCAGAACTTGTGGTGTTCGGTGGCGATGATGATGCCGGTGTGATGGCCTCGTTTACCGTCCGTGTCGATAGTGATCTTGATGAGGCCGGTGTAGTTGGTTCCACCGAATGCCGCCAGGACGGGCTCGGGACGAGTTTTCCCTGTTTTGGGGTCGGTCGCCAGAACCTTGTCGCCTGGTTTGATTTTTTCGATTGGTTTGTGTTTGCCGTTGGCGAGGCGTACCTGGGTTCCGGCGACGAAACTGTTACATGCGCGTCTGAGTAGTTTGAATGCTTTACTGGCTTTGATGAATTCTTTGACGCTGGTGAATAGTTCGCTGGCCAGCCCCCAGAGACGTTTGCCAAGCTTAAATCCTTTCGCCAACCTCCATGGCGCACCGTATTTTGCCAGAACTTTACCGATGAGGCCGCCGACCGAGGAGCTGAGAACGTTGATGGCGGTATTGACGCAGGCTCCCGTGTCTCCGTGTACGAAGCAGTTGAAGCCGTCGGTGATGCCGAGTTCTTCCGAAAGGATTCGGAGCAGGCCCATGGCGGCGTTGCGGATCTGGGCTTTCGCTGCGGCGAGTTTTGCCTTTGCCGCGGCGGCTGCAGCCGCCGCCGCGTCGTCGTTACTACTGCTACCGCCGCTGCCTTTGGGTGTGGGGGGTTTGCCGGACGGAAGGCCGGAACAGTCGAGGTATGAACAGGGGTTGATTATCTGGGGTATCAGCCCGGTGGGGTCGCTGAATGTGGCGGGGTTGTTACGGGCGTAGCTGTAGGGGTTGCGTTGTTGTGGGTCGTCGAGTTTTTGGAGTGGGTCGGGGCTGATGAAGCGCGCGGCGGTGGGGTCGTAGTAGCGGGCGCCGATCTGGTCGAGCCCGGTTCCTGAGTCTTCGACGTGATTCAGGAATCCGTGTTCGGTGGCGGTGATGTCGTCGCGGTCGCCGCGGTGGGCTCCGTAGGGGGTGTAGCGCTGCCGGTGGGCGGCGCCGGTCCAGCCCTCGATGGCGATTTGCGCGGAGCCTTGGGTGTCGGCCAACAGCCAGGTCGGGGCGGCATCGCCGGTCTTGCGGAGGGCGACGGTGGCATCACCGGAGGTGTAGTAGCGGGTGGCGGTCACCGTGCTTCCGGTGGCCTGCAGTTCCATCCCGTCCAGGTACAAGGTGGTGCTGGTGGGGTCTTTGCGGAGCAGCCGGTTGCCGTCGGTGTCGTAGATGTAGCTGGTGGCCTGACCGCCGGTGGTGGTCTTGGACAGTTGAGCGAGTTCGTTCCACTCCAGGCCAGTGCTGACACCGCCGATGGTGCGGGTTTTCTGGTTACCGGCGGCATCGTAGGTGTAGGTGTCGGCTCCGCCCGTGCTGGTGGTGATGGAGGTCTGGGCGTTGGGGTGGGCGACGCCGGCGCCTGGTGTGGCGTAGAAGTAGGTCTTGGTGACCCCGTCGTCGGCGAAGGTCTTGATGTTGCCGAGCCGGTCGTAGGTCCACGCCTGCTTGTACGGATCGGGGCCTTCGTTGTTGGCGGCACTCGAGCCGGTTGAGCAGGTGTTGGTGGTGGTCCAGGCATCCTTCAGCCGGTCCCAGCCGTCATAGCCAAAGCACTGGTGCTGCGGTTTGGCCACCCCGCCCACCACGGTGGTGCGATCGACCAGATCGGTGAGATTGTCGTTCAGGTCGTAGCTGTAGCCGTCGTCTTGGACCGTGGTCGGGGTGGGCGTGTCCGCGCCGGAAGTGGTGGTGAGAGTTTTGGGCAGGTACCGGTCCCAGGTGTAGTCGTAGGCGCGGGTGATGCCCCCGGCCGGGCCATAGGAGCGGCCAGCGATGTTGCGAGCGCCGATGTTGTAGGCCGTGGATTTGACGTAGGTGTAGCCGTCGGACCAGTCGCTGGTCAGCGTGTTTGGTAGGCCGAGGTCGTTGTAAGTGGTGGTCACCTTCTCGGCGGGCAGTCCTCCGGCACCCGGGTAGGTGATCGAGGCGGGTGCGCCGCCGGTGGTGTAGGTGTAGGCGTAGTCGTAGGTGTTGGCCAGGGCGCCTTCGCTGCCGGGGATGGTGATGCGTTTGCCGGTGGGCCGGTATCCGTCGTCGTAGCCGAGGATCTGGCTGGTGTAGGCGTTCCCGTCCGAGTAGCGGGTGGCGGAGGTGAGCTGGCCTTTGGCGAGGGTGTCGTAGGTGAACGCGGCGAGCCGGGTGCCGGTGTTCTCCTCCCCGGCCCAGACGTCGGTTTGGCGGTCCAAGCTGTCGTAGGAGTAAGTGATCTTCTGCCCGCGCGGGTCCGTGGCGGACTTCATCCGCCCGGCCAGGTCATAGGTCGTCGTCGCGGACCCGGAATCAGGGTCGTTCTCGCTGATCCGGCGATCCAGCAGATCATAGGAGTAGCCGGTGACGTTCCCCGACGCGTCGGTGATTCCGGTCAGGTTCCCGACCTTGTCGTAGGTGTAGGAGGTGTCGTAGGTGGCGCCATCGGACCCGAACTCCCGGACCTTCGTCGTATTCCCGGCCACATCCGTCCAGTACGTGCGCTGTGAGCCCTGAGGCGGAGTGACGGTGTAGGAGTCCCCTGCGTATGCGGTGGTGGTGTGCCGCCACATCGTCCCGTTGCGATAGGCCTTCACATCCACGGGGCGTTGCATCGGGTCGTAGTCGGTGGCGGTGAACGACGGGATCTGCGCGTAGTCCACCGCGACCATGCCCGCCCCGGCGGCACCGGTGTCGTCCTGGTACGGCAGTGAGGTTCCGAACACCAGGCCCCGGGAGTCGTAGACGGTCGACACCAGCGACCGGCTGGAACTCGTGCCCTTTTCCTGGGTCTGGCGCACCCGGCCGAGCCCGTCGTTGTAGGCGTAGCTGGTCAGGTAGGTGGTGCCGTCCTGGAGCTGTGAGGTGCTCACGCGCATCGGCCCAGTCGGCTGGGACCCGCCGGCCTGCCCCGGTATCAGGTAAGCGAACTGGTACGACGGGGTGTGGGCCGCATCGCCCGGCAGGGTCACGGAGGTGATGCGCCGGATGTCGTCGTAGGCGAGCGTGGCGGTCTTGCCGTTGACATCGATCGTCTGGTTCGGTTGCCCATCGGCGCGTGAGGGATAGGTGGTCGTCGTGCCGCCGAGCGGATGGGTCTCGGCGACCGTCAGCGGCCAGTTCACCGCCGGGGAATAGGTCGTGGTGCTGGTCCGGGCAGCGATCTGCGCCGATGTGGCGGCCGGGTCGTGCGGAGCCGAATCCGTCAGCACCCGGCCGTAGTCGTCATACGTCGCATCGCTGACAGAGTAATGGGAGGCGTCCGCCCACGTTTGTGTCTGCGTGGCGTTCCCATCATGGATCCCGGCGTCATTCGCCGCCGCGCTCGTAGCGCCGTCATAGTAGGTGACCGTTTTGGAGAGCAGGGTGTCGGTGGCATCGCAGTCGTCGCCGGCCCGGGTTTCGGCGCTGTCGGTGAAGTCCCACAGGTAGAAGTCGGCGTCGTCGCGGACGGCGTAGCCGAACTTGGTGCAGGTGTTGTCGGAGACTCCTAGTTCGCCGTAGTCATCAATCTGCAGGGGCGCGCCGTAGTAGTCGCTGTAGCGGGTGTGGGATTCGACCTGCCGGAAGGTGCCGTCAGTGAGTTTGGTGCGGCCGTAGGCGCCGGTCTGGCGGGCCAGGTAGGCGTTGTGCGCGCCGGGCCCATCCCAGGTGTCGCGGTAGTAGGTCGCCCAGTCGAACCGCTGAGAGGCGATCTCGGCATAAGTGCGGTTGGCCGGATCAGCATCCCATGCGCTCGTCATCCGCCAGTGACGCTCTTGGACCTTGTTGCCGCGCAACGCCAGATGATCGGTGTGATCGATGCTCTCGTAGTCGGTGCGGACCGCCGTCTTGTGGGTTCCGTCGTCGTTGGGGTCGTTGTCCAACCCCTGAAAGTACGTGGTCGTGGCCACCGACAGTTCGTCAGGGTTGGCGGTGTCGTTGCCCTCGATCGTGCGGACCGCTCCGTAGCCGCGCCAGTCGTTCCAGTCCCAGGCCGTCTGCGGCTGTTCGTAGTCGCGGTTGTGACCCCATCCGGGTTTGGACAGGTCGTATTCATACCGGGTGACCTTGGTAGCGGCACCCGTCACGTTGTCGACCTCATCGACGCGTTTGAGGAGGAACTTGTGCCAGGCGGCGTGCTGTTCGGCGCCGCCTTCGGGTTTGTACCGGGAGGGGAAGCAGTCTTCCTTGTTGTTGTCCCAGTTGTTCTCTTTGTTGTTCTTCCAGGTGGTGAAGCCGGCGTCGCCGGGGTTTGGGCAGGGGTTCTGTCGGCCGAGCGTGACGTTGATCTGCCCGCCCATACCGTTCAGCACCGTGCCGATCCGCGGCATCCACATGCGGGCCTGGCCGGCGGATTCGTTGTAGTCGACGCGGTTCCACTTCCACTGTTCTTCGACGTTGAAGTTGACCACCGGCAGGGCGACCTCATCGACGTCATCGCCGAACGCGCCGACGAGACGGATGTGATCAAGCCACAGCACGGCGTCGGTGGTCCCGGTCGGGTTGGCGTATTTGAACCGCAGGAAGATCTTCGAAACGTTGTCCCAGTCCGCCGCCCCGGTGTCGTTCAGCGCTCGCGTATAGGTCGTGATCTTATCCAGCCGGTACGTCGAGAAAAACGTCGGTGAGTACTTGGAGCAGGATGAGGACGAGCACATCTGATCGACCGGGACATCCGGATAAGAATCAGGGCTCGAACTGAACCCCGGACACACCTCTGACGAGTACGGGTCGTTGTAGGGGTCGTCTTTTACAGTGCGCTCGACACACCGGTTCACGACCGTGAAATGCACCCACCCGGTGAGCTGGTCATCCGCGGCGTTCGTGTTCGAACCGTAGTACATGTCCTCCAGATAGCCGCCGCGGTCGTAGGAGTGAATGTTGCCCGAGGCGAACCGCTTATAGTTATTGACCTCATTCACCCAGTAGTAGTACTGGCTGTTCTCGTTACGGTCGATGACCCGGTCGAGATTCCACCGCCACGTCTGATTCCTCGACTCCGGAGCCACGTCGTTGTGCGGCTCCCCCGCATCGTCCCCAACGACCGGCACCACCCAGTTCGAATGCGTCGAACGCGTGGCCCCGTCCGCGCCCGGGCCCTCCCCGTAGCCCATCCAGTATTGGGTGCCATCCCCAAGGGTGATTCGCCACCACTCGTGGGTCTCATCGGCGTTATGGCCATCGAAGCGATGCTCGATCCGCCATTCGGGGTGGTCGACGACCTTGTAATCCCCGCCTGCGGTCTTGACCATCTCCCCGCCCTGACCGGCCACCGAGATCACATACGAGGCGCCGTCCGCGGCGTTGGTGCCCGACTCGCCGTCATGCTTATCCGGGGACTCCCAGCACAGATCACCCCACGTGTCGTGCCCGTCATCGGCGCACGAGCGGTACTTACGCTCGATGTACCCGACACCCAGCTCCCAGCCCATTCCCACCCAGGACGCCTGAGTGTTGGTGCCGGCCGTACGGCCATCCACCGATCCCGAGTCGTAGGAGAACGCCAATGACGGTGCGGAACCGCCTACTGAGGGCGGGGTCGGCACGGGATAGGAGTAGGTGAAACTCCCTGTCCCGCCCCCGGATGCCCATTTGCCGGAGGGGCTCAGATCGGTGGCGCGGTAGTCACCCGCCGATCCTGAGGCCGAGGTCGTCAGCGCGTATACCGCACCCGTACCCTCGCCGTCGGCGGCCCGCTGCTGGGCGGCTTCGGTGGTCAGGCCAGAGACCGGTGCTCCGGTGTCCACATCCGCGCTGATCACGCCACGATTCAGATCATTGACCACACTTTCGACCTGCAGCGGCGCCGCGCTGCAACGCGGTTCGGCCGGAGTGGTGACCGCGCACCCGGGCAGCCGCACCAGCTGCAGCCGGTCGGCGAAGTTACCCGCGAACGCGTGCCGGAACCCCGAATAATCCAGACTCACCCGCACCGGCCCGTCAGCGGCCAGCCCATCGCTGCGGGAGATCCGGAACGCGTATCCGACTCCGCCCACCGCTTTGACCCAGTCCTGGCCGAGCATCTCCATCCGAACCCGGCGCGGTGGATCCTGAACGGCCTCCCCATCGGCCCTAGCCGAGGCGGCCTTACTCTGCGACGTCTGACCCTGCACCCGCATCGCACCCTGCGCGGCCGCAATGGTCACCGGCAGACTCCCCACCCGGGCCGGCTGCCCTCCGCTCACATCCACCTCAGCGGTACCCGCGCCCGGAAATGTGGGCTTGCGCTTGGCCACCTGCCCCGGATTCAAGGTGTACGCGTCGATCGGATCCGGTGACGGCGAACGCTCCGTCACCGCCTTACCGTGAACCACAGGCTCTTTCTCGCGCGCCGCCGTATCAGCTCGCGCCGGTGAGGGCACCTGCACCGCCACCAACGCCACCAACACCGCGACCGCCGCAACGATCGCCACCAGGCAACGAGACCGGCCAAACGACACGAGCCACCTCCGCGCGCCGAGACGCCGGCCCCCGCAGGCGTATTCGTGATCAACACAAGAGGTAACACCGCGACCTTTACCGGCACAATGTCCAGGTTTGGCCTCCGCTTTACGTTTCCTACTTGCTTCGTTCTCGAGCCCGCATGCCGGCCGACTGCTCCGGGCGCACCTCCGGGCGACTACGGAAAGCGAAAATGGCACGCCCAGCGACCTGAGCATGCCGATCCATGCTCTCCCTCACGCCGAGGCTCACGGCCGTCAAAGCCCCAAGCCAGCTACCGCGGAGCGATCGAATCGTTGTCACCGCGAGCCGGGAGTGATCTATGTCACCTTGCCGGATGTTGTACTCCGGGTGACGATCCGGGCGACCTCGTGCCGTGTATCAGGCGAAGGGAAACCCGTTGCGCCGACTCCTACGCACCATCACCAGCGCCCTGGCCACCACTGCGATCCTGCTGGCCATCGCCTGGCCGGGCGCAGCACAAGCCCCGACACCAGCGACCGCGCACAAGCAGGCGCCACAGACCCAGGCGGCCACACGCAACGAGCAGAGCTACGCCTACGGCTCCCACGTACGGCAAAAACTCGATGCCTACTGGTACAGCTCCAGCACCACCCAGCCCGCCGTCGTGATCCTGCACGGCGGCTACTGGTACGAAGACACCAGCTGGGTCACCTGGTCCCGCTACTTCACCGACCACGGCTACGCCGCCTTCTCCGCCGACTACCGCCTCGACTTCGACGCAGGATGGCCCGCCCAGCGCACCGACGCACTGGCCGCCATCGACTACGTCAAAGCCCACGCCACGACCTTCGATATCGACCCCAACCGCATCATCGTCCTGGGATCCTCAGCGGGCGGGCACCTGGCCACCGTCGTCGGCACCTATGGCGCCGCCGGCGCCCGCGTCAAAGGCATCGTCGCCCTCTCCCCCGTCGCCTCCCCCTATCGCGCATGGAACGACGGCAACCACGAAGACAGCACCGCGGCCGAACGCAAACTCCGCGACAACGCCGCGATCCTCGCCCGCTGCTACCCCGACCCCGACGACCTCGACACCACCATGCACCCATCCTGCTGGGACACCTGGAAAGACATGGTCGCCAAAAACCGAGCCTCCGGCGCCGACGACGCCCCCATGTACCTCATCCACTCCGAAAACGACTTCGTCCCCGTCACCCACTCCACCGACCTCGAAACAGCCGAAGAGACCGCCCACGACATGCCGAGCAACGGCATCACCGTACAAACCGTCCCCGGCTCATCCGCCCACGGCGGAGCCCTCCTCGACGAACCCGGCATAATCGACTCCATCCTCACCTGGATGAACCAACACGTCTAAGGTCGGCGGGGTTCATCTGACGCCGCAGCACAGCTCGTCATCACACCAGGGCGGGCACTGCCTCGCTGACAACGGACCGCAAACCGACGAAGCGCCTCCCCTGGCCGCCGTCCGGCTCGAAAACCCACCTGTGCCGCTCGAATATTGGATTCGAATGCTGACCGGCAGGTTCAGACGGGAGGCAGTCTGGGCATTTCGTGGGCACTCGATCGGCACACCCCTACCGGTCGCGTGCCCACGTTCTGTCCCCGCCCGAGAGCCGGCCCTAGGACAAAACTGTGTCCGGCTCCGGATGAACTCCGCCGCCAAAGCGAACGAGTTCGGGCGATCGGATCGATAGAGCCAAACCTCCACACGGGGGAATGCGAATCATGCAGAACGTCGTCTCAGGCCCCGAAGAACGCCTATAACAAACCGCGCTCCCCCGGGTTCGCTGCTCCCGCTGCTCCCGCCCGGAGCGGGGGCCACGGGAGCAGACATGGTTCCCGAACCGTCCCGAACAAGCGCCAACTAACATCGACGTACGGCGCTGACCTGCGACGCCTCGAAAAACTGCAGGTCAGCAATTGATCGGCACGACCTTGACACGGTAGAGGTCACTGGTTCAATCCCAGTATCGCCCACCAGGTTTCACCTGGTCAGCAACCCGGACACCAGATGTGGTGGCCGGGATTTGATCGTCTGACCATTAATTGACCGTGGCCCATGTTACGACGCCGTCGCCCGACTGATGTCGGCGCGAGTCCGGGCGAACGCCTCGAGTGCCGTCTCATCAGCATCCGGCAAAATGTGCAGGTAACGTTCGGTAGCACGCAGACCAGCATGGCCGAGACGTTCCCGGACGGTCTGCCGGTCCGCTCCCCCTGCCGGCATCCAGGATGCATGAGCGTGTCGCAGGTCCCGGGCTCGGACCCTTCGATCGATACCAGCCGCCATGGTCGCAGGATCCCGGATCTGCCGTCGAAGCCGCCCGAGATCATGCCTAGGGTCGCGGTGGCGCGGTCAACCCGGCCCACCATCGTTAGCACCACCCCGGCGGCCAGGCTGAACGCGACAGTCAGCGCCGTGACGGCGGCCAGCAGGACGGCCGTTCCGCGCCGCGTGGTGCAGCGCCACGACTCAGGGAGGCGCCGATCACCATGCCGAGCACCGCGTGACAGCCGCGGTTGATCCGAGACGGGACCTGATCGACCACGAGCCCGCTCATCGCACCGCGAACCCGACGGTCAGCGGCAAGCAAATGTAAGGCGGCACGACGGATTCGGCGACCTCGCCGGCCACGGAGACCATGAGGGCGACGGCCACCCATGTCCAACACCGATGCGACGAGAATCGTGTGATCGGTGCGGATTCGGCCCTGCGCGCCCGCTGGGCGTATCGGCTTCACCCGACCGTCGTACGCTGGCACTATGCGGATCGATGACCGGTATCCACTGGTCGAGGCAAGGCCCCGATGAAAGTCCGGCGCCCCCGTGCACGGATCACTCACGATAGGTTCGCCCGGGCCGTCCGCGCCATCGTCGAGCCCCTCCGCCGACGCGTGACGAGCGCGGAGTGGGAGCCTGAGTCCGACGAGCCCGAGGGCCCGCAGGGCGAGGTTGGCGGCGAAGACGCCTTTGAGTCCTTGCTGGCGGCTCTGGAGTTCTGCCAGATCCAGGTCAGGAATCTCGCGGACGAGCAGGTGGCGGTCCGCCGGATGGCGATGCTGGCCGCCCAGGAGGCACCGCCGGAGAAGATCTTCCGCGCGGTGTCCCGCGAGATCGGCGAGCTTCTCGGGACCGACTACGTGGTCATCAACCGCTACGAGCCGGATGACACCACCGCGTCGGTCGGCCACTGGAGCCGTCCGAGCAGCCCCGACGTCATGCCGCCGCTGGCCGGACACTGGCCGATCGAGAACGGATCCGCGACCGAGATCGTGGCTCGGACCGGCGAGCCGGCGCGGATCGCCGACTACACCCACGCCGAGACCGAGATGGGTGAATGGGCGCGCGAGCGCGGCCTCAGGTCCGTCGTCGCCTGCCCCGTCATGGTCAAGGGGCGGGTTTGGGGGATGATCGCCTCTCTCAGCACCGAAGCGCAGCCCGAGGACACTGAGGCGCGCATGCTCCAGCTCGGTGTGTTCGCCAGCGCCGCCATCGACAACGCCGAGATCGGTGCCGAGCTGCACGCCTCCCGTGCCCGCGTCATCGCGGCCTCCGACGCGACCCGCCGCCGCATCGAACGCAATCTTCACGACGGGGTGCAGCAGCGGCTCATCTCCCTCGGGCTTCAGCTACGCACGGCGGAGGCGTGCCTCGAACCCGGGCAGGACGTGCTCAGGAATCAGCTGGCCCGGACCACTCAGGGTCTGACGGACGTCCTGGAGGACCTGCGCGAGATCTCGCGCGGGCTCCACCCGGCGTCGCTCTCGCGTGGTGGGCTGCGGCCCGCCCTCAAGTCACTGGCGCGCCGTTTCGCGATACCGGTCGAGCTCAACGTGAGCATCGACGGGCGCCTGCCCGAGCCCATCGAGGTGGCGGTCTACTACATCGTGTCCGAAGCACTGACCAACGTGCTCAGACACGCGCACGCGAACAGCGTCCGTGTCGACCTGTCCATAGACCGGGGAGCGGTACGTGTCTCGGTCTACGACGACGGAATCGGCGGCACCGAGCTCGGCGGCGGATCAGGGCTCATCGGCCTGAAAGACCGGACCGAGGCCCTGGGCGGAACGTTCCAGCTCGAGAGCCCCCCGGGCGAGGGCACGTCGCTGCTGCTCAAGATCCCGCTGCCCGACTGAGGCTCGCGGCCGCCCGCCACTCCGGTGCGAGCACCGACCAGACCTCCGCGCCGGCCCGCCGTCCCGGTGCAGGTAGCTCCCGGAGCACGCCGTCCGTTCGCATTCCGAGCCGCCGGGCCACGGCGATCCTGGCCTCGTTCGCCATCATGACTCCGGCAGCAGTGCATGGTAGTCCGGTGGCAGCTGGACGGTGACGTCGAAGTACTCGTCGTCCCCTACCGCCTCGCGCAACGTGGCGAAGACCGCGCGGGCGTACTCACGTGCCTCGAACGGGTCCACGCCCGCCAGCTCGGCGATGCGGTCCACGAACCGGTCCAGCGGCATCCGTCGCGCGGTCCCGCCGCTCGTGACACGGCCGCGTCTGAGTAAATCGTGCAGCGCGACCGGAAGCCGCGAGATCAGGTCGTCCACCTCGCCGCCGGCGATGCGTTCGGCGAGCGCCTCCAGTACGGCCTCAGTGGCGCGGCGGGCCTCGTCGGCGTCGAGGCCGGCGCGTTCGGCGACCTTGGCCAGGAAGTCTTCGGCCGCCATGACGCGGAAGAACCTGCTCTGGGCCTCGGCGACCAGCGGCGCGAAGCCCCGGGGCAGTTCGGCGGCCATATCGGCGATCTCGTCGCGGCTGACCGCCCTCCCGAGCGCGGAGAAGACGGCGTGCGCGTGCCGCTCGGCAGTCTCGATGTCAACACCCTCGCGCTCGGCGACGCGGCGCAGGAACTCATCGATGTCGAAGCCTTCGGCGGCGCGTTGGGTGTAGAGCCAGGGCTTCATCTCCGCGGGAAGCTGTTCGAGGAGGTCGCGAGCCTGCCCGGGTGACAGGCGCTCGGCCAGCGTCATCAGGGTCGCCCGCGCGGCGCGTTCGGCCAGGTCGCCTTCGATGCCGCCTTCGCGCTGCGTGGCCTGGATGAACTCACGGTAGTCCACGGTCACTCCTCCCCGCTCAGGAGCCGGCCTCGGCGGCGTGCGACGAAGGACCACACTCCCACGAGCGTGTTTTCGGGCAACCGATCAGGGACCGCGCGTAACCGATGCCCAGCGGACTCGCATCGGCCGGCTCTCCTCAGCGGGTGGAGGTCAGTGGCCCTTGCCCTCACGGATCGCCGCGGCGATGCCGTCCAGAGCCGTCGCGACGGCGAGCGTCGCCTCGGCCTGCGCGGCCAGGAGCTTCTCGCTGCTCACCCTCGGGTCCAGGGTGAGCGCCTCGGAGACGAACAGGCGGGCGGCGCTCACATGATCCGCAACTGTTTCCATGCCTGGGACGCTATTCGCCGCGGGCCGGCGCGACATCCCTAATTCGGGTAGTGAACCCGGAGCCGGCAGGGTCAAGAAACGGTCCAGTGCGGCGCGAGGGCCGGTGGCGGGAACGATGAAGGGAAAGTCCCGAGCCGGAGGTGACTGCGATGACGATGCTGATCGAGACCGCCGTGGAACGCTACAGGTTCGTCTGCGGGCGCTGCGGGCACTCCTGGACGGCGGACTATGACGTGCAGTACGTGAGCGACGACGTCGGCGCGACGTTCGCCTTCTACCGGCTCGACGGTAGTCCGGTTCTGCCCCCCACCGGCGGTGAGATCATCTGTCCCAACTGCGGCGCCATGGGCGTCACGGCAATCCCCGAAGGGCGCCGCGACAGCCCGCCCGCGCGCTTGGACAGCGACCAGCCGCGCCGGCGGGTCACGACCAGCCCGGAACAGCGCCGTGCGTCGGTTCCGCACCTGTCGGCGGCGGGCGAGCGTGACGACGGCCCTGTGATGTGATGGAGGATCGCGAGCCTCGACCAGGTCTCCGCCGGCCGGGCCGTAGTCGGGATCGGGGCCGGTAGGAACCTTGAGGAGATGCGGAACCACGGCACCGACCCGAAGACCCGGATGGCGCTGCTGCGTGAGCGTGTGCAGGCGATGAAGGAGATCTGGACCAAGGACCAGGCCGAGTACCACGGGACGTTCGTGAACTTCGACCCGATCTTCTGCTGGCCCAAGCCCGTACAGCGCCCGCATCCGCCGATCGTCGTGGGTGGCAACGGGCCGAAGGCGCTTGACCGCACGCTGGAGTACGGCGACGGCTGGATCCGCGCCTCGTCGGCGAACTGGGCATCGACCAGTACGTCGTAGCGGTCGGCCACGATCGCGGGAACCGCGGCGAACGACTGCCGCTGCCACACTCGTGCGACCGCCGCCCAGATCAGGCCCAGCACGATGCCGAGCCCGACCGCGTAGAGCACCGATGCCGGGGTCCACGGGCTGACGATCAGGAACACCAGTCCGACCAGGAGGCCGATCCATCCGCCGGTTACCGCTCCGGTCACGAGTGCCCGGCCCTCCTCGTCAACGGTCAGGCGATCCAGACGCCGCCCTCCTGGCGCGCGTACACGGAGTGTGTGATGGTCTTACGGTGCGTAAGTATCTGCTGGTAGGAGTGCCGGGAAGCGGTAAGAGCACCCACACCGCCATGCTGACCCGCGACCTCGACCTCGTGCGGATCAGCGCCGGGGACATCCTCCGGTGGCATGTCGGCCACCACACCAAGATCGGCGCACGCGTGCGGCAGGCCATGGCGGCCGGTCGGCTCGTCGACGAGTCCCTCGTGGAAGGAGTCATGCGTGAGCGCCTGGAGCAGCACGACTGGAACCACGGGTTCGTCCTCGACGGGTTCCCGCGGAACCAGCGGCAGGCGGAGTTCTTCCTGGAGCGGTACGACCTCGACGCCGTCATCTGCCTCGACGTGCCCGACGCGCAGGCTCGCGACCGGGCGCTGTCGCGACGGATGTGCGGTGACTGCGGCCTCGACTACAACCTCATCGGGGGCCGGCCCCGCTGCGAGGGCGTCTGCGACTCCTGCGGTAGCCACCTCGAGACGCGGGAGGACGACACCCCCGAGGTGCTCACTGCCCGGATCGAGGACCACCGGGAGAGCATCGCCGCGCTGCTCGACCGGCTCCGGCGCAAGGCTCCGGTCTTCGTCGTCGACGCGAGCCGCGATCCGGAGACGGTCCAGGAGGAGATCCGTACCCTCCTGGGGCTCCCCTCGCACCGTTTCGGCCGTCAGCAAGGCGGGGATCAGCCCTAAATAGGCATAGTCAGGGGGGAATCATGCCTTATCAATCGGTCAATCCTTACAGTGGTGAGGTCGTCGCCACATTCGCGGAGATCACCGACGCGGAACTCGAGAACGCCCTGTCACGTGCCCGGTCGACGTACGAGGAGTGGCGTCGGCGGAGCTTCGACGAACGAGCGGCCGTCACCAGGCGTGCGGCCCGGATCCTGCGTGAGCGGCGGGACGAGTTCGCCCGTCTGATGACCCTGGAGATGGGAAAGCTGATCGGCGAGAGCGTCGAAGAGGTGCTCCTGAGTGCGGACATCTTCGACTACTACGCCGACAACGCCGAGGACTTCCTCAAGCCGGTCCCGATCGACACGCGTGAGGGCGAGGCGGTCGTCGTCAGCAGCCCACTGGGTGTCCTGTTCGGGGTGCAGCCGTGGAACTTCCCGTACTACCAGCTGGCGCGGTTCGCGGTTCCCAACGTGATGGCGGGCAACGTCGTCATGGTCAAACACGCGTCGAGCGTTCCCCGGTCCGCACTGGCCTTCGAGGACCTCTACCGCCAGGCCGGTGCGCCCGACGGCGTCTACACCAACCTTTTCGTCACCAAGGAGCAGGTCGGGAAGGTGATCGACGATCCGCGCGTGATGGGAGTGGCGCTGACCGGCAGCGAACAGGCGGGCAGTGTCGTCGCCACGCGCGCCGGCCAAGCGATCAAGAAGACCACCCTCGAACTGGGCGGCAGCGACCCGCTGATCGTCATGCCCGACGCCGATCTGGGTCCGACGGTCCACTGGGCCGTGTGGGGCCGCCTCAACAACTGCGGGCAGTGCTGCGTGGCCACCAAACGGCTCCTCATCCACGAGCAGATCGCCGACAAGTTCCTCGAGGAGTTCGGCGCGGCCCTGAGCGGGCTGGTCGCCGGCGACCCCATGGACGAGCGGACCACGCTGCCGCCGATGTCGTCCCAGTCGGCCGCCGACCACCTTAAGGCGCAGGTGGCCCAGGCGGTCGAGTACGGTGCCCAGGCGACCGAGGTCGGCCCGCCCGTGCCGGAGACCGGAGCGTTCGTCCGGCCGACGATCCTCACCGACGTGAGCCGTGACAACCCGGTCTACGGCCAGGAGCTCTTCGGCCCGGTCGCGATGTTCTTCAGTGTCCGCGACGAGGATCAGGCGATCGCCATCGCCAACGACACCGGCTTCGGGCTCGGTGGCGCGGTCTTCACCTCCGACATCGAGCATGGCAAGGAGATCGCCCACCGCATCGAGAGCGGCATGGTCTTCATCAACCATCCCACCTGGACCGCGCCCGAGCTGCCGTTCGGTGGCATCAAGCGGTCCGGTTACGGGCGGGAGCTGTCCTGGCTCGGCATCCAGGAGTTCGTCAACAAGAAGCTGATCGACGTCGTTCCGCTCGACGCCACGCCGTGAGAATGACCGGTCACGAGCGCTACCAAGGTTGAGGATGCGCCGGGCCGGGCGGACAGAGAGTGTCGTTGTAGGAGCACGTATCGAGCTTGGTACACCACGGCCACGGGCGGCCGTCCCGCTATCGCGTCCGACTCCGTCCGCGGCGTTGACCACGGACCGGAACACGGGGGGTGTGATGGCGCAGGACACGAGGGTTCACCCGGAGGCGGCGGTCCGGTGCGCGAACTGCGGGAAGCAGAACCGCGTGCCCACGGCCGCCGAGGGCGTGCCGCGGTGCGGCAACTGCCACGAACCGCTGCCCTGGATCGTCGAGGCCGACGACGACACGTTCGCCGACGTCGCCGAGCGCGCGTCGATCCCCGTACTGGTGGATCTGTGGGCGCAGTGGTGTGGTCCGTGTCGTCAGGTGACCCCCGCGCTGGAGCAGGTCGCGCGGGACCTTGCCGGCCGGTTGAAGCTGGTCGAGGTCAACATCGACCTCTCCCCGAAGACGCAGGCGCGCTTCGACGTACAGGCGGTGCCGACGCTGCTGCTGATGCGCGGCGGGAAGGTGCTCGACCGGCAGGCTGGAGCGGCGCCGGCCGCGGCGCTGCGCGCGTGGGTGGAGAAGGCCCTTGCAAGAGACACCTGACCTGCACGGCGCGTACCCACGCCTCGACGCCGGCGAGATCGACCGGCTCGCGGAGTACGGCACCCGCCGCCCGACCCGTTCCGACGAGACCCTCGTACGCGAGGGCGACCATGACTACGACTTCTATGTCGTCACCGCCGGCACGGTGGCGGTGCTGGAGAGCGGCGAGGTCATCCGGGTGCACGGCAGGGGCCGGTTCATCGGCGAGCTCGGCCAGCTCACCGGCCAGCCCGCGTTCTTCACCGCCGTCGCGCAGGAACCCGGCGAGGTGGTGCAGGTGCCGATCGCCCTCCTGCGCGAGCTGATCGCCGCCGAACCGTGGTTCGGCGACATGGTCCTGCGCGCCTATCTCGTACGCCGGTCGTTGCTGATCGAACTCGGCGCCGGACTCCGGATCATCGGTTCCCGGTTCTCCACGGACACCCGGCGTCTGCGTGACTTCGCCGCCCGCAACCGCCTGCCGTACCGATGGATCGACCTGGAAGAGGACCGGGAGGCCGAGTCGCTGCTGTGCCAGCTGGGCATCCCGCCCCACGACACGCCGGTGGTGATCCTCTTCGGCGACCAGGTGCTGCGCAATCCTAGCAACGCCGAGCTGGCCCTGGTCACCGGACTGCCCGTCCCCGACCAGACCACCGAGGAGGAGGTCTGTGACCTGATCGTGGTCGGCGCCGGGCCGGCCGGGCTCGCGGCCGCGGTCTACGGTGCGTCCGAGGGCCTGGACACGATCCTGTTCGACGCGATCGCGACCGGCGGCCAGGCCGGCACATCGTCCCGCATCGAGAACTATCTCGGCTTTCCGGGCGGCATCTCCGGTGGTGAGCTGGCCGAACGGGCGGTCATCCAGTGCCGCAAGTTCGGTGCCCGGCTCGGTGTCCCGGTCGAGACGACCGCGCTGGAGAGCAACGACGGGTCGTACGCCGTCCGGCGCGCCGACGGTGGTTGTGTCCGAGCCCGGTCCGTCGTGATCGCGACCGGTGCCCGGTACCGACGGCTGGCCGTACCGGGCCTGGATCGGTTCGAGGGCCAGGGTGTCTACTACGCGGCGACCGAGGTGGAGGCGCGGGCCTGCCGGAAGCGGCCGGTGGCGATCGTCGGCGGCGGCAACTCCGCCGGTCAGGCGGCGCTGTTCCTGTCCGGGCACGCGGCGGTGGTCCGTCTCTTCATCCGCGGCGGTGATCTCGCCGAGAGCATGTCCCGGTACCTCATCGACCGGATCGAGCGGAACAAGGCGGTGGAGGTCTACCTGCACACGCAAGTGTGTGAGCTGCTTGGTGACCGCGCGCTGGAGAAGATCGTCGTCCTGGACGGCCGTACCGGCGGGCGGCGCGCCTTCGAGACCAACGACCTGTTCGTGTTCATCGGCGCGGATCCGTGCGTCGCCTGGCTGGCCGGCAATGTCGACCTCGACGAGAAGGGCTACGTCCGCACGGGCCACGGTGACGCGCTCCCTCTGGAGACCAACCTGGCCGGCGTGTTCGCCGTCGGCGATGTGCGCAGCGGCTCGGTCAAACGCGTCGCCTCCGCGGTGGGCGAGGGCTCGATGGCGGTACGGCTTGTGCACGAGCACCTGGCGCGCTGACGCCCCGTCGGATTGCGGAATGCGGGACGAGTACGCGGCCGGTAAGGCTCGACAAGAGGAGGCGGTCCCATGCGACCGAGTGCGGTGGCCCGGTTCCAGCGGCTCTTCCGGGCCGCGGCCGGCGTCGACGTCGACAAGAACGACCTCAAGCGCTACGACGACTTCATCGACCGGAAGATCTACGACCTGCTCCTGATCGGCCAGGCTCACGCCAAGGCGAACGCTCGGGACGTCATCCAGTCCTCCGACCTGCCGGTCACCAAGGGACTTCAGGAGTCCATCCACGCTTTCCGAAAGCTCGACGAGGAGATCGAGCTGAGGCCCATTCTGGAGGAGCTGGCCAAGCGGCCGCCGCTCGACCTGGCACTCGCAGAGGAGACCGGGCAGGCGCTGCCGGAGATCGCCGGTGGGCTGACGCTCGCGCTCGCGCGCGCCTTCACGATCATCGAGCCGGAGCGGAGAAACCCCCAGACGGACCAGTGGGTGAGGGTGACCGCCCTCTTCGATCTTCTGTTGTGATCCCGGAAGCGTCGGCGATGGCAAAAATTCGCCAGAACTGGCAGATGTGAGGATGCGCCGGACGCCCACGGCGACAAACGTCGTATCGGTAGAGGGTTTCATTCCCTGGAAATTCGTGACCTAGGAGCTATGGACCTAGGAAATGAGAAATACGGCGCGGCTACGCCGTAGGGGCGCTTCGAGTACCACGTCTACCTGCCTCGGTGACATCGACACTGACGCCGTACGGGCGGAGCTGCCCGAGACGAACCAACATCCAGATCGCGGACTGATCGGGGTCATCCCGGCGTCCGCGGCGGGCGCCGTGATCCGGCCGATCGTTACGGAGGTAGGTCATGCCGAAGGCTGCGGGGATTGATCTAGGAACGACGAATTCGGTGATCGCGGCGATGGTGGATGGCCATCCGGCCGTGGTGCCGAACAGTGAGGGGTCACGGACGACGCCGTCGGTGGTGGCGTTCACTCCTGAAGGTGAGCGTCTCGTTGGGCAGTTGGCACGGCGTCAGGCGATCTTGAACCCGAAGGGGACGATCTATTCGGCGAAGCGGTTCATCGGGCGGCGGTTCGACGAGGTGTCCAGTGAGTTGACCGCGGTGACGTTCGATGTGGTACCTGACTCGGACGGCGCCGTGCGGTTCTCGGTGAAGGGAAAGCTGTACGCGCCGGAGGAGATCTCGGCGTTGATCTTGCGGAAGCTGGCCGACGACGCGGGCAAGTTCCTGGGTGAGCGGGTGACCGAGGCGGTCATCACGGTTCCGGCGTACTTCAACGACGCGCAGCGGCATGCGACGCGGGACGCGGGGCGGATCGCGGGGCTGGAGGTGCTGCGGATCATCAACGAGCCCACCGCGGCCGCGCTGGCGTACGGGATGGACAAGAAGGGCAACGAGACGGTTCTGGTGTTCGATCTGGGCGGCGGCACCTTCGACGTGTCGATCCTGGATGTCGGGGACGGTGTGGTGGAGGTCCGGGCGACCTCTGGTGACGGGCATCTGGGCGGGGACGACTTCGACCGGCGAATCGTGGACCATCTGGCCGAGGAGTTCCAGCGCGACACCGGCATCGACCTGCGCCAGGACCCCCAGGCGTTGCAGCGGTTGTTCGAGGCGGCCGAGAAGGCGAAGGTGGAGCTGTCCTCGGTGACCCAGACCACGATCAACCTTCCCTTCATCACCGCCGACGCCTCCGGACCCCAGCATCTGAACACCACGTTGATGCGCTCGACGTTCGAGCAGTTGATCTCGGATCTGCTGGAGCGGTGTGAGGGGCCGCTCCGCCAGGCGATGGGGGATGCGAAGATCACCGCCGATGACATCGACGAGGTGATCCTGGTCGGGGGCTCCACCCGGATCCCGGCGGTCCAGGCCCTGGTGCGGCGGTTGACCGGTGGCAAGGAACCGAACATGACCGTCAACCCCGATGAGGTCGTCGCGATCGGCGCGGCGATCCAGGCCGGGGTGCTCAAGGGCGAGGTCGAAGATGTCGTCCTGCTCGACGTCACACCGCTGTCACTGGGACTGGAGACGTTGGGCGGGGTGATGACCAAGACCATCGAGCGCAACACCACGATCCCGGCCCGCCGCAGCGAGACCTTCTCCACCGCCGATGACAACCAGACCGCGGTGGACGTGGTGGTGCTGCAGGGAGAGCGCGAACGCGCGGCGGACAACCGGACACTGGGGCGGTTCCGGTTGGAGAACATCCGGCCCGCCCCTCGGGGGGAGCCGCAGGTCGAGGTGACCTTCGACGTGGACGCGAACGGGATCTTGAACGTTTCGGCGAAGGACAAGGACACCGGGGCCGAGCAGGCGATCACGATCAGCGAGAGCACGAATCTCGATCAGAGCGAGATCGAGCGGATGATCCGGGACGCCGAGCAGCACAGCAGCGAGGACGCGCGGGTGCGGGAGGCGATCGATGCGCGTAACGCGCTGGACTCGGTGGCCTACCAGGTTGAAAAGCGCCTGAACGAGCTCGGTGACCGTGTTGCCGAGCATGAGGGGGCGCGGGCGCAGATGCTGGTCAACGACGCCCGCCAGGCGGTCAAGGAAGAAGCGCCGATCGACCGGATCCGGTCCCTGACCGCCGAGCTTCAGCAGGTCTACCACGGGCTCACCGCCGCCGCCGGCGCAGGCGGGCCCGAAGGCACTGGCGCGTCTGGTGGGCCCGGTAGGCCCGGTGGGCCCGGTGGGCCCGGTGGTGGACCGCAGCAGCCTCCGCCCGGTGGCGAGGACGTGATCGACGCGGAGTTCACCACTGATGAGTGACATGCGCAACGGCGGCCCCGGCAAGGGAGCACCCTCGCCGCAGGAACCGCGCGCGTGGCCAGACGAACTGGGCGGCCGGCCTGCCCAGCCGCAGGCCGGCGAGCCGCGCGAAGGCCCCCGGCCCGCTCAGGCGGAAGGCGACCGGTCCGGCCGGGCAGAACCCGGTGCGGAGGACGCGGCATCGAGGATTTCTGAGTTGGAGGATCGGTGGCGGCGGGCGTTGGCAGATCTGGACAACTGCCGTAAACGTGCGGTGCGTGCGCTGGAGGAGGAGCGCGGTGCTGAACGTGCGCGGGCTTCGGCGCAGTGGCTGCCGGTCCTGGACAACCTCGAACGTGCTCTGGAACACGCTGAGGCCGAGCCCGGGTCGGTGGTCCAGGGGGTGGCCTCGGTACTGGAGCAGGCTCGTGAGGTGATCGGCCGGTTGGGGTTCCCGCGTCAAGACGATGAGGGCGCCGCGTTCGACCCGTTCCGGCACGAGGCCGTCAGTACTGTGGCCGGCGCGGACGCGGCAGAGGGCACGGTCGTACGGGTGCTGTCGCCTGCCTACGGCGTGGGTGAACGGCAGTTGCGGCCGGCGCAGGTGGTGGTGGCCAAGGGGTCAGGCGATGGCGCCGCCCCGTGACTTCTACGCCGACCTGGGGGTCTCGCGGACGGCGAGCCAGGAGGAGATCCAGCGCGCCTACCGCAAACTCGCCCGCAAACTCCACCCCGACGTGAACAAAGCCCCTGAAGCCGAAGAACGCTTCAAGGATGTTTCCGAGGCCTACGCGGTGCTGTCCGACCCCGAGCAGCGTAAACGCTACGACGCGTTCGGCGCGGACTTCCGCCGCGTCCCCGAAGACGTCGACCCCGACACCTGGTCCCGTGCGGGTGCGGGTGGCGCCGGGGGTGGGGGCTTCGGGGGCTTTGAAGGAGGCGTCGGGGGCATCGATTTCGAGGACCTGTTCGGCGATGTGTTCGCCCGACGCCGGCACGGTCCCGGGGCGGGCCGGCGCAGCGGCGGTTGGGGCTCCATGCCCGGCGCGGACCAAGAAGCCCAGGTCGAATTGTCGGTGGAGGAGGCCTACCACGGCACCCGCCGCAAACTCACTCTCTCCGGCCCCGAAGGCACCCGCACCGTCGAGGTCGACATCCCGGCCGGCGTCACCGACGGCCAGCGCATCCGCCTGGCCGGCCAAGGCGCCCGCGGCACCGACGGCGGGCGATCCGGAGACCTGTACCTGGTGGTCTCCATCCGCCCCGACGACCGCTACCGCGTCGAAGGCCGGAACATCTTCACCCGCCTCCCCGTCACCCCCTGGGAAGCCGCGCTCGGCACCACCGTCGCGCTGGAGACCCCCGGCGGGGAGACCAAGGTCAAGGTCCCGCCCGGGACCTCCTCGGGCCGCCGGCTACGGCTGCGCGGACGCGGCCTGCCCAACCCCCGCGGACAACCCGGCGACCTGTACGCCGAAGTCCAGATCATGGTCCCGCCCAAGCTGAGCGACCAGGAACGACGGCTGTTCGAGCAACTCGCCGCCACCTCCACCTACAACCCCAGGGAACGGCCATGACACACGCACTCATGCGCCCACTACGCCTCGACCTGGACACCTTCGCCTGCCTGTGCGGCACCCACCCGGAACTCATCCGCCGCCTTGTCGCACTCGACCTCATCCACGCCGAACACGACACCCACGGCGCCCTGTGGTTCATGCCCGCACAAATCGCCGAAGTCGGCCGCATCCGCCGACTCCGCTCCACCCTCCCTCTCAACTACGCCTCACTCGGGCTTGTATGCGACCTGCTCGACCGCATCGCCGCACTGGAGTCCGCCATGCAGCATCGTTCGAGACGTCTGGGAGACCGATCATGGACATCAACAAGCTGACCGAGAAGTCGCAGCAGGCCCTCAAGTCCGCGCAGACCCATGCGGTGGAGAGGGGGCACAGTGACGTCGACGCCGAGCACCTGACCATGGCGCTGCTCGACCAGCCGGACGGTCTGGCACATCGCCTGCTCGAGCAGGCCAATGTCGATCCCAGTCTGCTGCGGACCGAGATGGAGAACCAGCTCGGCAGACGGCCCCGGGTCGCGGGACCGGGAGCTGCCCCCGAGCAGGTGCACGTCACGCCGAGGCTCGGACGGGTGCTGGAGAAGGCGTTCGAGGAGGCACAGCGGCTCAAGGATGACTACGTCTCCGTCGAGCATCTGCTGATGGCGTTGATCGACGAAAGCGTCATCACCGGGGTGCCAAGGGAGAAGTTCCTCGAGGCCGTCACGGCCGTACGAGGGAACCAGCGGGTGACCTCCTCCAACCCGGAGGCGGCCTACGAGGCACTGGAGAAGTACGGACGAGACCTGGTCGCCGAGGCGCGCGAGGGCAAACTCGACCCGGTCATCGGACGCGACACCGAGATCCGGCGCGTCATCCAGATCCTGTCCCGCAAGACCAAGAACAACCCGGTGCTGGTCGGCGATCCTGGCGTCGGCAAGACCGCCATCGTCGAGGGGCTCGCCCAGCGCATCGAACGCGGCGACGTACCCGAAGGGCTCCGCGGAAAGACCGTCTTCAACCTCGACCTGGGCGCGCTGGTCGCGGGCGCGAAATACCGCGGCGAGTTCGAAGAACGCATGCAGGCGGTGCTGGCCGAGGTCAAGGCCTCCGCCGGGGGGATCCTGCTGTTCGTCGACGAGCTGCACAATGTCGTCGGCGCCGGCGCCACCGAAGGCTCGATGGACGCGGGCAACATGCTCAAGCCCATGCTCGCGCGCGGCGAGCTCCACATGATCGGCGCCACGACCCTGCAGGAGTACCGCAAGCACATCGAGAAGGACGCCGCGCTCGAACGCCGCTTCCAGCCCGTCATGGTGGACGAGCCATCGGTCGAAGACGCCATCTCGATCCTGCGTGGCCTGCGTGAACGCCTCGAGGTCTTCCACGGCGTCAAGATCCAGGACTCCGCCATCGTGGCCGCCGCCGTCCTCAGCCACCGCTACATCGCCGACCGGTTCCTGCCCGACAAGGCCATCGACCTGGTCGACGAGGCATGCGCCAAACTCCGCACCGAGATCGACTCGATGCCCGCCGAGCTCGACGAGCTCACCCGCCGGGTCACCCGTCTGGAGATCGAGGCGGCGGCGCTGGAGAAGGAAGAGGATCCGGCGAGCCGGGCACGGCTGGAGGAACTGCGCCGGGAGCTGTCCGAGCTGCGCTCTCAGGCGGACGCCATGCGGACGCAGTGGGAGGCCGAACGGCACACTCTGCGGCGACTCCAGGAGCTACGGCAGGAGATCGAGCAGGTCCGCCGCGACGCCGACCAGGCCGAACGCGAGTACGACCTCAACCGGGCCGCCGAGCTACGCCACGGCCTGCTGCCCGAACTCGAACGCCGCCTGAATGCCGAAGAGGAACGGCTGCTCAGCAAACAGGGCGAGAACCGGCTGCTGCGCGAGGTGGTCACCGAGGATGAGATCGCCGCGATCGTCGCGCGCTGGACGGGCATCCCTGTCAGCCGCCTCAAGGAAGGCGAGCGGGAGAAGCTGCTGCGACTCGAGCAGATCCTGCATGAGCGGGTCATCGGCCAGGACGAGGCCGTACGGCTCGTCACCGACGCGATCATCCGCGCCCGTTCGGGGATCAAGGACCCGCGCCGGCCGATCGGCTCGTTCATCTTCCTCGGTCCCACCGGCGTGGGCAAGACGGAGCTGGCCAAGGCACTCGCCGAAGCACTGTTCGACACCGAGGACAACATGGTGCGCCTCGACATGAGCGAGTACCAGGAGCGGCACACGGTCAGCCGCCTCGTCGGCGCGCCGCCGGGCTACATCGGCTACGAGGAAGGCGGCCAGCTTACGGAGGCGGTCCGCCGCAAGCCGTACTCCGTCGTGCTGTTCGACGAGATCGAGAAGGCCCACACCGACGTCTTCAACACGCTGCTGCAGGTGCTCGACGACGGCCGCCTCACCGACGCGCAGGGGCGTACGGTCGACTTCCGCAACGCGATTCTGATCATGACCTCGAACATCGGCTCGGACCTGCTGCTGGAGGGCGTGACGCCCGATGGAGAGATCAAGCCTGACGTCCGGGACGGGGTCATGCGCGCGCTGCAGATGCATTTCCGGCCCGAGTTCCTCAACCGGGTGGACGACATCGTGCTGTTCAGGTCGCTGACCCAAGCCGAGCTCGAGCAGGTCGTCGACCTGATTTTCAACGACGTGCGTGAACGCCTGGCCGAGCGCCGTATGACGCTGGAGGTCGGCCCGGAGGCCCGGGCGTTCATCGCTCGCGAGGGCTTCGACCCTGTCTACGGGGCCCGGCCGCTGCGCCGCTTCATCGCCCGTGAGGTGGAGACCCGCATCGGGCGTGCCTTGCTCACCGGCGAAATCCAGGACGGCGCGGTCATCCGGGTCGAGCTGGAGAACGACCGGCTCGTCGTCCGGCACGAGAACCCGCCGGAGGCGACGGAGACCACCGCGGCATGAGCCGGACCGGTCGCCATGTGACGACCCCGCGGAGCCGGATCGGCTCTGCGGGGGCTGGTCATTCAGCGCGTTGTTGCAGGTCAGCTGGAGTTCGGGTGAAGGACGACCTTCGTCCAGCCGTTGTCGCGGCGATCGAAGTGCTCATAGCCCTCCGGCGCCTGGTCCAACGGCAGCTCGTGCGACACGATCCACGACGGCTTGGCCTGGCCCGTACGGATGAGGCGCATCAGCTCGCGGTTGTAGGCCTTGACGTTGCACTGGCCGTTTCCGATGCTCTGCCCCTTGAACCAGAACAGACCGTAGTCGAAGGCGACCTCGCCCTCCTTGTACAACGGGTCGGGGCTCTGCGGGTCCTGCGGTACGAACACCCCGACAACACCGATGGAGCCGGCGAAGCGTACCGATCTGACCAGGTTGTTCAAGGTCATGTTCGGATGCTCGTGCCCCTGCGGGTCGTGAGCCTGGTAACCGACGCACTCGCAACCCCGATCGACTCCGGCGCCGTCGGTCCGGTCGAGGATCTGGTCGACGGGCGAGCCCTTCGAGTCGTCGATGGGAATGGCACCGATCTCCTCCGCGAGCCGGAGGCGGTCCGGGTGCCGGTCGACGACGAAGACCTTGCTGGCGCTCTTGAGCTTGGCGGACAGCGCCGCCATCAGGCCGACCGGCCCGGCGCCGTAGATGGCGACCGTCTCCCCCGCACGCAGGCCCGCGAGCTGCGTAGCGTGCCAACCCGTCGGGAAGATGTCGGACAGCATGACGTAGTCGGTCTGCCGCTCCTCCGCCTCCGGCGGCAGGACGAGGCAGTTGAAGTCGGCGTAGGGAACGCGGAGCAGCTCGGCCTGCCCGCCGTTGTAGGGCCCCATGTCCGCGAAGCCGTACGCGGCCCCCGCCACATTCGGATCCGGGTTCGCGATGAGGCAGAAAGCGGTGAGCCCGTTCTCACAGTTCTCACAGAAGCCACAGCTGATGTTGAAGGGCATGCAGACCAGATCGCCGACCTTGACCCGATCCACCGCCTCACCGACCTCCACCACCTCACCCAGGTTCTCGTGGCCGAGCACGCGACCGGTCTCCAGGTCCGTACGGCCTTCGTACATGTGCAGGTCAGAGCCGCAGATATTGGTGGTGGTTATCTTCACCAGCGCGTCCGTCGGCCGTTCGATCCTCGCGTCCGGCACATCCTCGACCCTCACCGTTCGCGGCCCTTCGTACACCACGCCTCTCATAGCGAAACCTCGATCCCCTCGATTAGTGAAAAGCGGCCAGAAGCCGCACGTCATCGAGCACCCCGCCGGAAAACAATCCCCGCAGACATATCCCCCTTTTTCGAGTTTCTCATCCATACAGCCCATGTCAACATAGCGACGGATTATTTACTCTTTCCACCAGGACGTACTTTCCATTAACGCGCGACCCAACGAGAACAGCGGCGTCGCCGGTAAACGCGCGTGGCGTGCACACCCGATCCAGGAAGTGAGGGAATAGTCCGCCCAGGTAACTTTCCCTGGCTAACCAATTTACTGCGCGCGAGTCGCCACGCCGTGGACGGGATCGGGTAATGCCCGGAACGGGCTGGCCTGATTCAGGGCCCGATGCGGACGGCGTTCATTAAAGTAGCTTTCGTATTTCGGCGAGGACTTTGCGCAGGTGGCGTTCGTTCATAATGAGGATCCGGTCGAGAATCTCGCGGCCCAGCGTGCTTTCATCCCTCCACGCTGACGCCGGCCGTCGCGAGGACCACCGCGACCGAGACGCAGTAGATCTTGTCTCCGTGCTCGGTCGTGCTGTAGCTGCTGTCGCGCCAGGTGGACTCGGCCTGACTTGAGCCGGGTTCGAGCAGCTTGTACTCGTCCGGGCTCCACCGGCCCACAGGCGGCTGGTCGACGTCGGGCAGATCCGGCAGCCCCGGCAGCCCTGGCAGCCCCGGCAGGCCGATGCCGGACGGCGAGAGGTGCGCCGGCCGGGGAGCGAAGGCGGCCCAGTGCGGAGTGCCGTCGTCGCCGGTGGCCGGGGCGATCGTGATCGGCCGGCCGGCCCCCTCGGTGGTCACGGTGCCGTCCGGTTCGATGATGCCGAGTTCGAGCCCTAGATAGGGACCGGTCAGGAGCCGGGCGAACCGATCGCCGCGGGGATCGGCGGGATCCCGCATCGCGTCGACGACCGCCTCGCTGCTCACCGCGGGCGCCGGGGACGGCTCGCCCGCGGGCGGAGGCTCTTCGGCCTCGTTCCGGTCCGGGCCGAGCTGGATCTGGTGCATCCGCGCCCAGGTGGCGGCGTCCAGGACGTCGGGGCGATCGCGGAACAGCGTGGCCAGGGTGTCCTGGAGCCCGGCCGGAGTGTTGACGTAGGTGTCGCGGTCCGCCAGGAGCCCGCCCCCGGCGGCGGCCAGAACGGCGCTGTAGAACGAGCCCGGACCGGGTTCGGTGGGCTGGATCAGCAGGTCCTCGGCCTCGGCGGTCCGCAGCTGTTCCGCGCCCAGCGAGGCGAGCGTGCCGGTGGTGGCGTTCCCGGCCGTCGCCTCGTGACCGGCTGGCAGGACGACGTCGTCGAACGGCCGCGTGCCCTCGGCATGCTCGGTCTCGGGCACCAGCGCGGCCCAGTCTGCGGACGCTCCGGTCTGCGCACCGGTGCGCGCAAGGACAAGCCGCCTGCCGTCCGGGGCGCCATAGTGATCGATCCGCCCGTCCTCGGCGACGACGACCAGGCTCAGATCGGCGAGTTCGGCCAGCAGCTCCGGTGCCACCCGGGCGGTGATCTGTTCCCAGTGACCGGGCCGGGCGACGGCGGTGGCGATGTAGTCCCAGGCCGCTCCGGATTCGACGTGCTCATCGATCTGCCGGTACAGCGTCCGCCGGTCGACGGCTTCCGGGTCCTGGCCGAAGAAGTCCTCGACGATGCGCTCTCCGGCCTCGAAGACGTAGGCGGTGTGAATGAACGGCCGGTCCCGTAGCCCGGTTGAGGCCGCGCTGTCCCGTACGTGCCGGGCCAGCGCCTCGCGCAGCACCACGGCGTCGGCCACGTCGGCGGCGTTCACGGTGAGCCGGCCGCCGGCGGCGGCGATCACCGCGGCGAAGAAGGAGTTCAGGCCCGGTGGGACGGCGACGAACCGGGCCCGATGCTCGTGCGCCCATTCGTACTGGCGCCGGCTCACCGCCGGCGGCACCGTCTCCATGCCGGTCCCCGCGGGCGCCTCTTCCGTCTCCGCCGGGAGTGGCACCGCCACCGCGGTGCCGTCGGCGGGCAGGAACGGGCTGCCGAGCACTTCGGCGGGCAGCGGGCGCCCGTCGGGGCCGAGGACCAGGGCGAGGCCGTCCGCCGGAACGGCCATCGAGGCGATCAGTGCGGGCGTGGGCGCCACCACCCTCGCCGCCTCCGGCTCACCCGGATCGAACTCGACGATCCGCAGACCGCTCGTCGTGTCGACCAGCACCCGCACAAGCCGCCCGCCGATGACGAAGGCCGCGCCTCCGGCGGGGACCACGCCGGCCAGCTCGGACAGGGACGGCACCACGACCCATTCGGTGGCGGGCACTCCCGGCCCGGACCCGCCCTCGCCGGCGGGGCGGATGCCGCCGGCGGCACCTGGGTACAGGGCGCCGAGCAGTTCGACGGCGAAACTCAGCTCCGCGCCCGTACGAGCACCGTCCCCGCCGGGCCATGCCTGCGACAGCGACCCGCCCAGCTCGGCGACCAGGGTGGTGAGCCGGCCCGGTTCCCACTGCCCCGCGAGACCGGCGGCACCGGGTACGTCATCCACACCCGGGCGCCCTTGCGCAGGCCACAGGGCCCGGACCTTCCTCAGCCGGACCAGGATCGGGTCGGTCTCGTACGCCTCAGCGAGCGTGCCGGGTACGGACATGGTCGCGGCCGTGTCGTCGATCGCCCTCTTACGGACATCGATCGCCTGGGCCAACCGCACCAGCAAGGGGTCGGCCAGGCTCGGCGCGTCGAGAGCCGAGCCCACCGCGAACCGCGTGGCCGCCGGGGGCAGCCCCACCCAGTGCCGTGTCCCGTGTCCGGGCTCGGCCGCCACCGGCGCGACGTAGACCGGACGGCCGCGCCCGTACCTGCCGACCACGCCGCTCGGGTCGACCACCCGGACGCCGAGGCCGACCAGGTTCAGGAAGAACGGCGCGAGCTCGTCGGCGAGTCCCGGCCAAAAGTCCGGGTCGGCGATGCTCTGGATGATGTCGCGCAACGCCTCGCCGCCGTCGATCCGCTGATCGGTCAGCTCGGCGAGCTCCCCTTCGTCCTGTCCGGTGGAGGAGTCCAGGCGTGCGCGCTCCCGGTACTTCTCCGCGTAGATCGTGTGCACGACCGACCACAGGTCGACATCGGTGCCCCTGGCCTTGTCGATCTCCTCGACCAACAGGGCTCGCAGCTGCGTCGCATCGCCGACGAACGTCCCGTCGCCGGCGACGAACCCACCGCCCGTGGCCTGAAGCACCGCGTTGTAGAACCGGTCGCGGTCGGCGGGCACGTCGGCGAACCGCCTCCTGTGACGCCGCACCCAGTCCGCCAGCCGGGCGCTCACCCCCACCGGGACCGGACCCGGCGTGGGTTCCCCCGGCCCGTCCGCGGCCGTCCCGGCGAAGTGGTGGGCCGGATCCTCCTCACTCCACCCGCCGGCCACCACGGCCGGACGGGTGCCGGCGCCCTGTCCTCGCGGCGCCGTCACCGGCGCGAGCGCCACCCAGGCGTCCCCGGGCAGGTCTTCCCTGGCCACGAGCGCGAGAGTGATCGGATCGCCGTCGCCGTAGGAGGTCGCGCCACCATCCGCCGTGACGACGCGAACGTCGACGCCGAGGTAGCGGTGTGCGAGCAGCGGCCACAGGCCGCCGGCCAGCGCGCTCCCACGGCGGGGGTCCTGGACGTCGGCGATGAGCCTCTGCCAGACGTCGCCGTCGTCCGGCCGTTCGGGGGCTTGCCCGGTCCGGGCTCCGTCACCGGCCGCCGCCTCGGCGCGCGCGTACTCCGCGACGATCGACGTCCAGTCTCCGGAATCTGTCAGGGTGACGTCGGAGCGCATCCGCCGCACCAGTTCGCGTCGCAGCTCGCCTGCGTCCCCGAACAGCAAGGGCACGGCTGAAGCGCGTCCGGCGGCGACCAGCGCGTCGAAGAACTCGCCACCGCCGCGACGCGGGCCGGCGAATCTCATCCCGGTGTCCGCGGCCCAGGCCACCTGGCCGCCGGACAGACCGCCGAACACCGAATCCGAGGCGGCCGGCGGCCCGGCCCAGCCCGGCGTCTCCCCGGGGCCCATGGCCTCGATGAGCACGGCTGACGGGGAGCCCGGTCCGTACGCGGTCATCCGCCCGTCGGCCGCCACGGCGAGCAGGCTCAGGCCGAGGTACTCGCTGATCAGAGGCGGGGCGACGAGATCGGCCAGCTCGTCCCAGTACCCGGGGCGCGACACGGCCGCCACCACCTGCTGCCAGGCCTGGCCGCCGTCGATCTGCGCCTCGATCTGCCGTGCCTGCTCCGGCGACAACTCACCACCGCCGAACCGCCCGAATACCCTCGCGCGGACGGCGGAGACGTATCCCGTCACCACCTGTGGCCACTGGCGAATACCCCCCTCCGGGGGATTGCCCGCCATCCGCTCCCCGAGGAGGCGACGCAACGCAGCGGCGTCGCCAAGGGCCTGCGGCTCACCGCCCACGGTGACCCAGCCACGGTTCGCCGACAGCACCGCCTCGTACAGGGAGCCTGGTTCGGCCGTGTCGAACCGCAGTCCCCACGACCGCGCCCACCGCACCGGGGCCCAGCCCACGCCGGCGGGCGTACCGCCCAGGCCGAACCCGGGCCGGTCCGCCGTCGGGCCGCCGGCGGGATGCGGGTCACGCGACGCGGGCGTGACCGGGACGGCGTCGGACGGCGTGGACAGGTCCTCGCGCTGAGCGAACAGCTCCTGGTGACGCGCGCCGTACTTCAGGTGCGGTGACGGGTCGACCAGCGCCTCCACCGTGGTCGCCGCCGTCTCCACCTCTTCGGCCGGCAGCATCGCACGACCGGACGGGTCGACGACGATCGCCCGCGCCCCGGTGGACACGGGGAGGGCCCGGTCCAGCATCCGGTACAGCTCGTCCACGGTCCGCGGCCGGTCGCGCGCCGGTTCGACGGGCCGTACCCGGTCCCCCGCGGGGTTCTGGGTCTCGATGTGGAACACCGTCCCGCCCTCGTTGCGCAGGACGAACCCATGCCGATTCGTCCGCTCTGACGGCGACCTTGACGACGGCGACCTTGACGACGGCGACTCTGGCGGCGACATCAGCACGAACGCCGCCGCACCGGAACCGAGTTCCTCGAGACGCCGGATCACGGTGTCGAGCGAGTGCCCGACCGGCTGCCAGGCGCCGCCGAGGGCGTTGGCGAGGGCGTCCTGCGGCCGCGACAGGTGGAGGGCGAAATCGTCGCGTACGACGGAGGGGCGGCCGAAGAGATCGGCGCGCACGGACTCCATCCGGACGACGCAGTCGGCGGCGTCGCCGTCGTACGGCGCGAGCGCCGCGGCGAGCCGGCTCTCCAGTCTCGTGCGGAGCTGGGAAACGTGTGATGTCGCACCCGGTACCGGCTCGGCAGGTGGACCTTCATCGTCTCGGGCGGACGGGGGCGCGAAATCGAGATTGAGAATCGGCACCCCTCTCGAGCCGCCGCCCGGCCCGCCGCTCGATCGCGTGACCGGTTTCCGCGGCGCACCGGGCGCCGGGTCCCCGATCTCCAGCACCGAGGCCGACCGGCGAGGCCGGCGTGCCGCGCGCTCGTCGAGTTCCGGCGGCGTACGCCGGACGGCCGGCGGTGGGTCGGCCGTCTCCGTCGCGGAGGCCTGCGTGACCGCGTCGACGTCCGCGCCCGTCACCAGGTGGCGGTTCACCGAGCCGTCGGGGTCACGCACCAGCAACTCGACCGGGACGCCGATGTCGGCCGTGAGCCGCCGTGCCGTCGTGGTGGCGGCCGGCAGATGGTCGGCGCGTGACCACAGGCGCAGAGCCCCGGCGGCGTCCAGTGCCGCCGGGCCACCGGCACGCTCGACGACCTGCGGGATGGCCTCGGCCGGGAGGGTGCCGTCCTGCGCCCATTCGGCGGGAAGCTGATCGTCACCGAGCGGGGGCCGGTCCAGGGGCAGGTCCGGGTTCTCGTCGAGAAGCCGTGCCACGACAGTGGCCGGCAGCGTGCCCACGAAGCCGCCGAGGGTCGTGACGGTGACGCCGTGACCGTGCGGACCGGTGATGTGGTAGCCCGCGTCGAAGACGTAGTAGTCGAGGTCGCCGGCGCGCGTCAGCCACCGGGCCCGGTCCGTTACGAGCTGCGCGGTCAGGTGCTCGTCGTCCGCAAGCGGGATGCTGTACGTACCGGCCAGCAGTGCGGCGATGTTGGCGCGCAGGTTGCGCTCGCTCAGGGCGATGTCGAGGGTATGTCCGTTCTGGGTGCCCGCCGCGAACGCCTTCACGACCGGCTCGACACCGCGCGCCACCGCCTGCTGATCGACACGGCGCCACGGGATCGCCGCGAGCGGGGCCCACAGTGGCAGCGTCTCGGCTCCCGGCATCGACAGCGCCCGCACGTACTCGGCCAGCGCCGTCGCCAGCGTCGAAGGAGCGGGTGCCGGCGTGCGTGCGACGACCGGTGGAGGTGCCATGGACGGCGTGGCGCCGGCGGCCGGGAACGGCGGAGCCGTCGCCGTGGTGAGGTGCGCGGGCACGAGAACCGCCGCCTCGCCGACCGTGTTCAGCGTCCCCGCCGAGGGCCGGTCTGCTGGGAACAGACGCTGCCATCTCCGCCGGCTCTCGCCTCCGGGCAGCACCTCCACCAGCGTTGGAACGGCCTTCAGCGCCTGCCCGGCCCGGCGGGTGAGCTCCTCCGGCGTGTACCGGTGGAAGATCTCGACCTGGTAGTCGACCTTGTGCGTGAACTCCTGCGCGGTGTCCTGCCCGCCGGTCGTCAGCTTGACGTCGGGCCGGGGCCGGCGATATTCGACCGACGTCTCCCGTGCGGTGACCCGGATCCCGGTGTGCACCGTGCCGGTCGTCCGCGGGGACGTGTTCATGTGGTCCCAGACGCCGTACGTCCTCCAGTACCTGGCCGGGACGGCGAAGATCTGACGGATGCCGCCGCGGCGTGCGGTGCCGTACTGGGCACGGATCGCCTCTTCGGAGAACGCCGCGTCCACCGCGCGCGAGAGTTCGGGATCGGCGCTTCGGCCGAGGTTCCCGATGATGGCGCCGAGCACCTCGCCGGCGTTGAGGTTCTCCACGTACGCGGCCGCCAGCGCGAGGTCCTCATTGAGATAGGCGCGCTCGCCCTGAGCGGAGGGCAGGTCATCGCGGGCGGGGACCGGCAGGCCGTGGTCGGCCGCGCGGACGTACGGCACGAGGATCTCCATGCCACGGTCGATCTTCACGTGCTGGGTGACCGTGTACGTCAGCGGCGTGGGCGCGCCCCGGCGCTTCTTGCGCAGCACCTTGGCCGCAGGCCGCTCCGGGAGCCTGCGCGGGCGACGCCAGCGGCGGTAGTCGATCGTGTACACCGGGTCGAAACCGACCAGCTCGCCGTCCCCGCTGTAGGTGCCCAGGTGGGGATCCAGGCCACCGCCGGAGACGTCGTTCGCCTCGCCGAAGCGCGGGTCGGCCTCGGTGTACTGCTCCGGGGTGCCGCGTTCGACCGTCTTCTCGTGGCGGGCGTTGAAGGTCCGCATCCGGATGCGGACCTCCTGCTGCCACCCGTTGCCGACCGGTGGCAGCGGAACCACCAGGCCTCTCGTGCGCATCATCGTCGGCGCGTTCGCCTCCAGGAACGCCCGCGTGCCGGTGCTCAGGATCCGCTCCGCCACGCGGTACCTGCCATTGGACGGCACGATCTTGGCGAGCACCTGCTGGAACGCGTCCGCGTTCGCGCCCGCCCACGACACCTGGTTGTCCTGCGCCACCATCTCGGCGAGCAACGTCGATATCTCAGCGGCACCGATGAGGCCGACCTGGATGCCGGACAGCCCCTTCGTGGTCAGGTCGAACGTCTCACCCGTCTCCTCCCCTGGCCGGGCGGCCAGCCGCCCGATGCCATCATCGTCCAGCGGACCGTCGCGCACCGTGAGCCGGCCGACCTCGAGGAGTTCGTCCGCGGGCACCGGCTCGTCCGGCAGGTACGCGTCGGGGACCGTGACGGCGGTCCAGTATCCGTCCCCGGACAGCTCCTGTACCTGGGCGGCGACCACCCCTTCCGAGGGCCGCCGGGTCGTGACGCTCAGCCTGTAGGCGGTCTCGTACTCGAACCGGGTGACGCCGCGTCGGTGCTCCTCGCCGCCCTCGGCCACCGGCTCCGGGTCCAGAGCGCGCAGCTCGGCGTCCAGCACGACGGTGAAGACGTGGCCGCCGACCTCGAACTCGTGGGCGACACCGCCGTCTAGGAGCTCCGGGTACGCGCCGCGCAGCCCCGGCACTCCGAACTTCTCGGCCAGCACCTGGGTGTGGTGCTGGCGCTCGGCCGCCGAGAGCGCATCCGTGACACCCGCCGAGCGCATCTGGTGCGCCAGCGCGTTACGCACCCCCGGGTACACCTCTTCCAAACCGGCCGTCTCACGCACGGTCCCGCGCCCCAGCCCCATCCGGGCGGCCAGCACCTTCGGCTCGCGAGGGTCCACCACGTGATGCCACGGCCGGAGCGGACCGTGGACCGAGCCCCGCCCGTCGATGACGAACCGTTGCTCCGGCGGTATGACCCGCGCACCGTCACTCTCCGCGTCTCCGGCCGCGACCCGCCGTCCGTCGGCGGTCACCACCTGGATCTCCGGATTTTCCCTCAGCATGGTGAGGGCACGGAACAGCGGATCCGCGTCGTCGCCGGCAGACTCGCTCCACTGCCGGCCAAGCGCGTCGGCGAGCTGGACCTGCGGCACGCCGCCGTCCGCGACGAAGTCGGCGAGGACGTCCAGGCGGGCGGCCCGCAGCGCCTCATCCAGCCCCTGGTTCTCCGCCCCCATCGCGGGCCGCTGCTCCCCTGCGGCACCCGGCGCCCCGTCCGCGGCCGCGTGCTCACCGCGGTCCTCCGCCACCACAGGCGGCGACGCGGCGGCGGGGTTGGAGATGTACGCGCGCGGCTCGCGGTCGGCTTCCCCCTGCCCCATGAACAGGGCGCCGATGATCTGGGCCTGATCGTCCATGACGTACCGCCAGGGAGCGTGGCCGGATCCCCCGGGCGGCGAGATGATTTTTGAGCGCTCCTCGCCCATCAGAACCCAACTGACGTTGCCGTATCCCATCAATGCCTGCCAAGGCTTCGGCAGCATGGGATGCGGGCGCCGATGGATCGCCGGAGGCAGGGCGATCTGGATCGGCCCGAGGTCGGCCAACCGCAACATGTCGTCGACGTCGAGCACGCCGTGCTCCTGGAACGGCGCCGACAGAGTGTTCCAGCCGAATCCGTCCCTGAGCCGCTTGGTGAACCTACGCGGGCTCCGCGGGTCCTGCGGGTGCTGCGGATCCTGCGGGTCGTGCGGGTTCCATGCCGGCAGTTCGGGCATCGGCTCCGGCCGGCCGGCCGGTTCCTCGAACCCACCGTCGGCCACCTGCCCGGAGCCGGTGGGCTCCCCGCCGAGCGCCCGGCGTTCGAACTCCACGGCGTGCTCACGGCCGATGGCCAGCTCGCCGAGGACCGGTCCGGTGACGGACAGCTCGCCCAGGTCGGACCGGAGGACGACCGTCATGGAGAACTCGGTCCGGTAGCGGACCAGATGGTCCTTACGCATGATCGCGTTCGTCATGCCCGTGTCCGCGACGTCGTTGCGGATCAGCACCTCCTGCTCGGTCGTCGTCACATAGCGCACCTTGTGCGGCGTGCCGCTGACCTCCAGATGCCCACGGAACGACGACCAGCGGGACAGTTTCTCACTGAGCAGGTCCGACACCCAGCTGTCGGTAAGCCACCACTGGCCGCGGTCCTTCAGCATCTTCTCGTTGAGGTGCTCCTCGGCGATCTCCTGGCGGATCTCATCCACGGCCTCGGCCGGCAGACCGAGCTCCTTGTCCAACTCCTCGGCCAGCGCGTCCAGCAGCTCCGCCGGGGCCACTGCGCTGACCGCGTAGTCCAGCCCCTGCAGCACCGACGGCTCGACCACCGTTACGGTCGGGCGCTCGCCCTGGCGGGGACCATCCTCCACGGCCGGCGACTCGGCGGCCGGATGCTCCTCCTGGCCGGGACCGTCCTCCGCAACCGGCGACTCGGCGGTCGAACGCGCGTCCTGGCGGGGACCATCGTCCGCAGCCGACAACTCGGCGGGCGAGGTGTACACCGTCGGAAACTCCAGCCGTGCCCTGCCGGGCAGCACGAGGTCGCCCTTCGCCTCGCGATTCACCGTCGCCGCGACCCGGATCCGCGCGGTGTAGGCGTGGGTGGCGTCGGCGATGACCCGGTTGCCCGCCTGCACCTCCATCGCGATGCTGCGCCCGGACGAGTACCCGTGCTCCACGTCGATCCGCACCGACGGCGAGGCGTACGACAAGCCACCGTGCATGGCCGCCGCGACGAAACGCAGCGGCTCCGACCCGCCGCCCCCCGCGGTCCGGAGATCGTACGGCTCGGCCGGCTCCGGCGGCGCGTAGTCCAGCTTCTCGGCGGAGAAGGCCAGCTTGACCCGCTTGCCGTCCGCGACGATCAGCTTGCCGTGAAGCAGCAGGCGCTCCCACGTCCTGGGATCGTCGTTCCCCAGCACCTCGACGACCTGCCCGCGCACCGTCGCGGCCGTCGCCTCCTTCATTCCGGCAGTGACGCCGGTGATCCATTGGTCCACGTCCTGGTCGAGCCCGCCGGCCGGCCCGGACTTGCGCGACACCTCGGTCATCGACGACACACCGCCGTCACCGAACCCGCCTCGGCCCACGTACCACGGCGGCAGCGGCGCTTCCTCCGTCGCGACTGTCGCGACTGTCGCGTCGAAGTCCGCGGCCCCGAAGAACTTGGAGCGTGCAGGCTGCCCGTCACGGGTGACCGTCGCCGCGGCGGCGTGTGTGATGGCCTGTGTGGTGGCGTCATAGTGGGTGCCGTTGTAGGTCAGCGTGATTTCGCGTCGCCCGTCTCCGACCGGGTAGTCACCACCATTCGGGTTGATGACGTGGATGCGCAGGCCGAACGCCAGGGCGGCCAGGACCGGGGTGATGTCACCACCGACGTTGTTCCACGACATCGGTTGTTCGATCTGCCTGATGACTGTCTCCCAGTCTTCCGCGGTGACCGGGCGGATGGACTGCGTGATCAGGTCCTCAGGGACGAAACGCCTACCGTCGTTCGGCTCCTGTTGAGCCATCTGCACGGCCTGCTCGCTGGAGTAACCGTTCTGCTCGTAGTCCCAAGTGGCCACCAAGATCCTGGCGCGTTCTTCAGCGAGGGATCGCTCGGCCTGCTGACTCAGCCTGGTGCGTAGTTCCGTTACCCGGGCGTCCCTGGCTCTGTCTCCCGCTGCTCTGTCTTGGTACCGGAGTAGACCGGCCAGATACCGGCGTAGCTCTGTCGGGGTCATGTGCTGTGGCACGGGCGATCCGTCCGCGGTCAGCAGCGAGCCGAAGAAACAATCCCCATCCCCGGCCACCCGCACCTGCCGCAGCCCCAAGCCGGTCAGGGCCTCCCCCAGCGACCTGAACACCTTCTTCGGAGGCTCGATCCGCGAGGCCGGCATGGTGGCGTCCCAATGGGTGCCGGTGTAGATCAGCGTGATTTCGTTTCCGTCTTCCTTGGCAGCCGGCTGGAAACGGCCGTTCTCGAGGTCGATGAGGTTGACGCGCAGGTGGAACTCCAGGTCGGCCAGGACCGGGGCGATCTCACCGAGGAGGTCGTTCCACGCCCCTGGGGTTTCGAGCTGGTCGGCGAGCGCCCGCCACTCGTCCTCTTTGACCGCGGCGCGGTACTGAGAGATCTGCTCCTCGTCGACATCGTGCGCGGCCGGCGAGATCCCGGCGCGTTGTTCGGCGAAGAACCTTATGGCGTGGTAATCCACAGCCTCGCGCAGGTCCTGTCTGCGAGGGTTCCGCAGTTGATCGGCCAGATGCCGGCGTACGTCCGCCGGGTCCTTCAGGAGCGATGGCAACGGCGACCCGTCCGCGGTCAGCAGCGAGTTGAAGAAACTGTCCCCATCCAAAGCCACCCCTACCCGCCGCAACCGCAAGCGGGTCAGCGCTTCTTCCAGCGACGCGAACGTCGACGGCCCCTGGGGCGTGCCGGCCATCCTCGAAGACTCCGCCTCATCTTGACCCGGGCGCTGATCACCGGGCCGCGAAGGACCTGTCCTCCTCTCCGGCCGTTGGGACTGGTCACCATCGGCGGGAGCGGCCGAGGAATCCGGCTTCGGCGCCACCGAAACGGTCGGCGGCGGCTGGGTCAGGGCCGACTCGGCGATCACGAACGTGTACCCAGGCTCGCTCACCAGCGAGTACACCGATCGCGGCGGCTCGATGGTCACCTCCGGGAGGTGCGGCGAGTAGATCAGGAAATCCCCTGAACCTGTCACCACCGCCGCGCCGGTCAACACCGGCCCGGAGAACCAGATCCGTGTGTCCGCAGGAAGGTTCATCGGCAGTGTTGTCGCTCGCCGGACGAGCCTGCGGAGGCGGTCGGTCAGGAAACCGTCGGCTCGCGTGGCCTCATCGGTGCCCTGGCCGAAGCCGAAGAAGTCTGCCGCGTCGGCCAGGTCCTGCGAGAGGTCGCGGACCGTGACCGCGCGTTCCGGCACGTCGTGGGTCAGCCAGTGCAGCGGCGCGTACGCCGACATCGGGCCGACCGCCGTCAGCGTCTGGGACCCATGCCGCTCGATCCGATGGGCGCCGTTGCCGTCCTCGTACAGATACGCGTTCATGACGTCCAGGCCGACGGGTGCCGGCGTGTCCGCAGGCCGCGTGCCGCTCGGCTGCTGTCTCATCGAGCGGACGGTGGCCTCGTACAGATCCTTGAACGCGTACAGCTCCGGGAACGCTGACTTGATCTCCGTGTCCACGTCCAACTGCTCGCCGCTCGAGGCCAACGCCAGGAAGGTGCCGCTCCGCGCGCTCGTCTGCGGCCTCATCACCTCACCGGACGGGACCTCCTCCCACTGGACCTGCCCGTTTTGGTGGAACGCGATGAATCGCTGGTCCGGCCCTGTCGTCGTCACTATCGCCAGCGAACCGGGGCCGGCGCCGCGCAGCCGTCTCTCCAGCTCTGCGATCGAGTCTTCCGTCACTCGTGACGGCCACCTACCGACTTGTGACGGCCAGCTACGGGAGGACCGCTGAGCCCGAAGCGATTCGGCGACGTTCAGCTCATCCCTGAGGGACTGCACGAGCTGCCTGATCCGGATGGCGCGCGCCGCATGGTCGGTGCCGCCCGCCGCCTCCACCAGTTCCTCGCCCAGCTGATCGAGGCGGTTCTCGCCCCCGTGTGCCTCCGTCACGGGCTGGGCGAGCTCGTCGTCCTCTCTCCTCAGACCTTCGAGACGGTGCTCGAGGCCCGACAGCTCTTCGAGAAGGCGGTCGTGTTCGTCTTGCTCTTGAGGCGCAGCCTGCTGTTCAAGCGCAGCCCGCTCTTCAAGCACATCGGCGATGTGGCCGCGAACCCGGTCCCGCTGCGCCGTGAGTCGTCGCGAGAACTCTTGGGCGGTGCGGGCGCGGAGCAGCAGCTCCGGTAGGTCCGGATTCAGGTCCGCCAACAGCGTGCGATGGCGGTCGATCTCCCACCGCAACGCCTGTTCGAACGTCTGCTGGCGGAGCCAGGACGTCTGGTAGATCCGTCCCAAGGCCGGTTCGACGCCGAAGGCATCGACGTGGTGGCGAAGCCCTTCCGGCAGCAGCCCGACCTCCTGCGCCACATCGGCGGGCAGTAGCTCATTTTCGAAGACCAGCGGGACGTTCCCGGGGGCGGCGGGATGCGCGTGCCCGGTGACGGGGTGGAACACGTGCACCCGCCTGTCCGGACCGACCCACCTGCGACGTTGCCCCGTGTTGCCGGTGCCCATGATGTCCAGTTGCACATATACGTTGAGTTCGTGCGCGAGGTCCCGGGCCAGGAACTCCGCGTACGACTGCGACGCGCCGTGCTCGTCCGGCTGGTAGGTCACAGCGAGGGAGGGCCGCCTCAGAGACGGCCGGCCCATGAGCTGCGGGCCGAGCCGGTCACGGATCTGCTGTGCCACGAACTGGTACAGGGGCGTGGCGCCCAACTCCGTCCGTCCCGCCTGCGCTATGAGCGGATTGAGGTCGATCGGCGCCCCCTCCGGATCCGGCCACGCCGTCGGTCTCGGGCCCACGCCGGCCTGCTCCGCCGTCCTGGCGAGCTGAGCGCGTATCTCCTCGATCTGCGCCCGGCCCAGCACGGCGTACACGTCACCGTTGATGGGGGCGCTGTGGTAAGTCCCCCGGTACGACCGCTTACGCAGCCGCCACAGGTGGTGCCGGTACTTCTCGGCCTGCAGGTGGAACTGACCACGCATCCGGACCATGACGACCGGGAACAGTTCCTTGACGTGCTGTTCCCTGCGGTAATTCTGGGAGTCGCCGGAGGCCTGGGCGGCGGCGGTGGTCCGGGTCACCGTGGCCGAGCCTCCGCCGGAGTGCGGCGGGTCGTGCGGCTGCATCGTGCCGGAGGGTGCTCCGGAGAGCTCAACGGTCGGCCGCCAGTGGTCGGAGGTGGTACTGACGGTGGTACCGCTCTGGTGCTTGGAGTAGCGGCCGGCGCCGGTGCCGGTGGGGACCGCCCCGATCTCCTGAAGATCGAAAAGGTCGCCGGCCAGCCACAGCGTGACCCGGTCGGAGGAGTGGCCGGGGATGAACAGGTGCTCGCCGACCTTGTAGCGGCCACCGGTCGCCTTGACCAGGTGGTTTCTCAGGTGGGTACGCGAAAGCCGGGTCGGCAGCGACAGGGTCGAGCGAGTGGTGACGTCGGCGGCATCGCGGCCGAAGACCCGGGCGAGCAGCCTGATGGCCTCGGGCAGCGCGTCATCCAGGAGCGTGCCGGCGACATAGGCGTTGCCGGGCAGCTTCGGCAGCGGGATGAGGTTGCGCACCCCGGTCGCCCTGCGCAACACGCCCGCCTCGGCGAGGGCGCGCGGCACTTCCAGCTCGAGCGTGCCGGGCTCGCGGCGGGGCGGAGGGGCGGCGTTGTGGTGCGTCCAGCGGTCCAACCAGCGCATGAGCCGGTTGTTCAGCCACCGACCGGACGTTTCCAGCCGCCGTACCTCCACGGACAGCTCGTGCCGGAGCCGCACCTGATAGTGCCCGGTCCAGTCGTACATGGTCTGTTCGGCTGTCGCCTGCTCCGCGTGGGTCGCGGACCCGTGGTGGCCCCCGGCCACGCGTAGGGCTGGGCCGGCCGAGCCGGTCGGCGGCGGGTCGGTCGGACTGTCGTTGGCATCGGCAGCGAGCCCGATGCCCAGCTTGGGGAGAGTGAGCGAGTACGAGGCGTCCCGCGACCGCGTCGCGGACGTGTGTTCGTAGGCGTGCCCGTAGTTCTCGTTGCCGGTGTTCGACACGAGCCTGTGCACCACCGGGTCGGAGGTGAGCACATATCTCAGCGTGATCTTGACGACGTCGTGCAAGACCCCTTTGCTCTGATTGACCAGGTAGAACTCCTGGCCGTTCGGAGACAGCGCGTCCTCGAGCAGGCCATGGTCACGTCCTTGGGCCACCACGGCCTGCATCGAGTCGATGCCGTCCTGCAACCTACCGACCACCCGGCCGTCGCCGTTCCAGAGCTCCAGATCGGCCGCCAGCAACCCCGGCGCCGCCCGGTCGATCTCCTGTTTGACGATCTGAAGCGTCGATGGGGCGTTGTCGTAGGTCAGGTCGTATACGCCGTGTTGCCCCAGGAGCCTGTTCCTCATGTCGGCGCGGGTCAGGTACTCCGGCAGCTGGATGTTCCGGAACTCGCTCGGCCGATCCGCCAGCGCGTGGCCGAACGTGTTGTTGAAGGCCTGCTTCGTGGTGGGGTCCACGATCGGCAGTGCACCTCCCGCGTGCAGCCAGGCCAGTCTCCGCGCCAGCCCGTCGCGGTCGGCGCCCAGCCCGGTCAAAGGCGCCGCGAGCCCCGGCGTCTCCCTCTTCCAGCGCATGAGGATCCTGGCGACGACGTCGCCGCCCAGCCGCAGGGGCGCCTCGACCACGGCGCCCGGCTCATAGCCCTTCGCCCAGCGCTCCAGCGCGTCGGCGAGTTGCGCGTCCGAGACCGGCAGATGGTCGTCGGCGTACAGGGTCAGCGCCTCCGGCTCGGCGAGGAGGTACATCATCGTGCGTTCATTGACCTGCCGTGACTCGTACCGAGTCGAGCGCGGCACCACCTTGCCGACCTTGATCAACTTGCCGGTGACGGTGAAGTCGATCGTGGTCTCGTACAGATACGCGCGGTTGAAGTTGAGCTGGAGCAGTTCCGTACCGCCGGTACGCCCGTTGGTGTGCGACCGGTTCCACCCCAGGTGCCGGTTGAGGTCGACCTCGCCGGCCACGCTCGCGTGCCCGGAATCCCCGCCGAACGCGAGGTCAGGCAGGTCGAGGGTGAGGCCGAACGAGCGGGAGTCGGTCGTGAACGCCTGGGCCAGCCAGAGCTTGATCAAGCCGATGACGAACTTGTCCTTTGTGGCATCGACGAACGTCGATGCGCCCATCGTGCCGCCGATGTCCAACGCCCCCAGGGTGTCGCGGAAGATCCCGGGCTTGAACGGCAGGTCGGTGGTGTACTGGTTGTTGAGAATCTCCTTCAGGTGCGCGCGCAGCTGGGTCGTGCCGGCGAGCGAGTCGAGTATCTGGTCGGCGGCACCGGCCGGGCCGCTCAGCTCCTTGAACGCGGCGGTCGCCGCCGCACGCATGCCGCTGAAGTCCGCGAAGTAGGGGACGGCCTGCTTGAGCACCTCGGGCGGTGTCCGCCGCCCCCTGGACGTCGGGCCGGGCGTGGTCTCCGTGCCGAGTTGCATCAGGCGCGCCAGGGCGGTCTGCCCGGGAATCGTGATCGGATCGGGGTTGCGCGTGCGGGGCTTGATCTCCCCCTGGAGCCCGGCGTGCTGGAACTCGACCGTTACCACATAGTCGCTGGTCAGCTCCCACTCGTCGACGATGCCCGGATATTCCAGCAACTCGGGACGGTTGGTGAGGAAGTTGACCGCGTCGGTCGCGCCGACGGTCTTCTGCCACTCCACCCCCACCAGACCGTTCTTGAAGAAACTGCGAAGCGCCTTGAACTTGCCCCCGACCGCCAGCTTGCGGCTGCCGCTCGTCGACTGCCCGGCGGTGTCCATGCCCATCGCCAGGTTGACCGTGTGGTACTGGTCGGTGCTGCGGAGGAATCTCGGTGGCGCGGCGTTCAGCGCCTTGATCGTGATCTTCGCGGAGTCGACGTCGAAGTCCATCTTGACGGCGCCCTTTCGCGCGCGCAGCGTGAGGGAAAAGCCGTCCTGGTGGATCTGGTCGTAGTACGAGTCCAAGCCGCGTTGGGAGACCAGCTTCTCCAACTGCACCAGGTTGTCGAGGTTGCTGTCCTGCAGGTTGCCGTGCTCCCACCAAGGTCGGCCGGCGAACTTGTCGAGCTCGTCCTCGGGCAGAAAGTTTTTCTCGATCAGGTGCGGTTTGATCTGGCGCAGGATGTCGTTGACCGTCGTCTCCGGCACCGAGACCAGCCCCATACCGACGCCCTTCCCGAACCGCAACTGCGGCGGGGCGTTCTTTGTGGGCGGGTCGCCGGGTCGCTGTCCGGTGCCACGCACCGCCTCCCGTTCGTACGGCACCTCGCTCTTGTTGCCTGGGTCCTGCTTCAGCGCGTTCTTGTCCACCGGGAAGCCGTACTCGAACGCCGCCGGCTCCGGCAGCCGCAGGAGTGCCCGCCCCTTGACGACACCGGTCACGCGCGGTGCCCACCTGTCGTCGTTCGCATCGCGCCGGACCATGGTGACGGCCCGGTAGGCGAACTCCGCCTGGTAGCCCGCGGTCTGGCCGGTGAAGCGCGGCACGACCACCCACAGACCGGTCCGTCCGGCCGTGTTCGCGTCCGAGTTCGACCAGGTCACCCCCGCGGAGAGGCTGACGCCGAGGCCCAGGCCTTCGACCAGCGGGGGCGACACGTCGAGCTCGGCAGAGCCGGACAGGGTGGTGCTGTGCGATATCGTGTGGCCGCCGCTCGCACCGTCGATCGCGGTCCGCACGTCCTCCAGGTGCGCCTTGTCACTGGTCGCCCCGGCTCGCTGCGGCTTCGGCAGGCGATCCGCGTGCACCTCCACCGACGCCACCGTACGGCCACGTCGCATGCCCAACGACCAGCCCCGTCGCTTGCCCTTCCACTCGTGCAGATCGAACCAGTAGCCATGCTGATCGTTGACGGCTTGGTCCAGATTGGCGTTCAGGTTCCACACCTGGTGCATGAGCTCGGCGCGGATGAGGGACCCGACCGGCAGCCTCACGCCCTGTTGCTCGAGGTTGTCCACGATCCGGTCGTACAACTTGGGCAGATTGGTCAGCCCCGACGCGTAGTAGGTCGACGGAAGCCGGTCGTACTTCACTTTGTCGGCCGGGGCGGCGGGGCCGGCCGTGGCGGGGCCGGCGGTCGGCGTCGGGGGATCGACGGCGGTGACCTGCTCGGGTGCCTTCTCCAGATAGTGCTCGGGAATCCACAGCTCCAGCCTCCCCGCAGCCGTGTTCTGAGCTGTTGCAAGCGTCTGCCGCCCGACCCCTGCCCAGTTCTCCTGGCGGGTTCGGAGCTTGAACGACCAGTTCGCCTTGAGCGCGACCAGGGTCGACTCGACCCGGTTGCTCTCGACGTGGCCGATCTCGGCGTCGGCGGCGTGCGTGGTGCTCCGGGTGGACCGGTTGACGGTACCGGACAGGCCCGCTCCCACCTTGAGGACCTGGAAGACGGTCGGGGTCAGGCCGATGCCGAACGACAGCGCCGCCGAGCCCTGCACGCCGCTCGTCGTCCCGGAGTACGTCTGGGCGTGCGTGCCGATGGCGTAGACCGAGCTCATGTTCTCGACGGCGAGATGGGTCTTGTCCCCATCGGCCGAACTCTCCGGGTTCGGCACCTTCTTCTCGTCGCTCGGGTAGAGCGAGATCAGCACCTCGGCCGGACCGAGCTGTACGAGCAGCCCGCTGTTACCTTGCCAGTCGGGCCCGTCCAGCACGTACTGGTAGTTGCTGAGCAGGCGGGCCGGCAGGTCCGCCCAGACGTCGTCCTCCACCAGCATGCGTGCGTCTCGGACAACTTGCTTGAGTCTGTCGATCAGCCGCGGAACGTCCGGCAGGCCGGCCCTGGGCGTACCGATGGAAAGGACCGAACGGTCGAAGACCCACCCGGTCGGCCCGGTCGGCCCGGGCGCGCCGCCCGCCGGTGCCGGTTGCGGGGGAACGGTCGGCTGGCCGGCCCCGGGCCCTCCGGTCGGATGGGGCGTGGCGTCGTCCGGCCCATCCTCCTCCGATGTGGTCGATGATGGCGGTGCGGTCGGTCGCGAACCGGCCGCCTCCTGCGTGAAGATCGCCAGTTCTTCCTCGAAGGCCTCGCTGCCCGGAAGCCCCGCGACGTACATCCGGAACCGCATGTCGGCCGACCGCGGGTTCGGGCCGGCGGACCTGACGGACCGCAACATCCCGGCGTCCCCGTCGAACCGCACGTCATCCGGGGCGGCCATCACCGCGACGTTGAGCCGCCGCGACAGCGGTCCCGCCAGGGCACTTCCCCCCGACATCGCCAGGATCAGCGGCCGGCCGGGTGCCTTGGCGGCGATGACGTCGGCCAGATCGATCCCCTGTGCGCCGGCCATGACCCTGCCGTTCCGCACGGCGCCGAACACGACGACCGTGTCGTCCGGGGGGTTCAGCCGGGCCAGCAGGTCATCATTGACCGGCTGCACGTCGTCCGGGGCGCCGGGCAGCCAGATCCCCACGAGTCGCTCGGCGGCGTCGAAGCCGAGCTGAACACGGTCCAGTATGTTCCCGCCCGGCGCCTCCTCCGGAGGTGCGGTGTCGTGGACGATCTGGTGGGCGATGGCGTAGGGCCGAGCGGTCATGCTCGCCGGGTAGGCGTCGTTCGACTCCAGCGCCGTGACCGCGGCGGCGACACGGGCGGCGTCGACCGGGTCGCCGGTCCAGTCCAGGGCCGGCTCATGTTGCAGGGTGTCGTTGACCCTGAAGACCATGTCGACGTCGCCCAGCTCGCGGATCGCGCCGCGCAGCCTCTGCAGTGGCTCCTCCACGTGCAGGGGGTCATGGGGGGCCTGTTCGGTACGGCGCAGCTGGGCCTGTTCGGTACGGTGAACGAGCTCCCCCAGCGTCTCGGCGACCAGTCCGGCGTGCACCGCCTTGTCGTCGAGATAGTCATGAAGGCGTTCCAGGAGTTCGACGGAGATGTCCTCCCTGACGATGACCTCACCCACCACGGCGGAGCGCAGCACCGGATCCCTGGCCTGAATCTCATCCAGCGCGTTGAGCGTGCGCCGCACCACCGGATCCTCGACCGTGTTCAGCCTCGTCGCCATCTCCCTCCGGTCGGAGATTCTTGCCGGATCGTCGTGTTCAGGCTCCAGGATCGCGAGAGCGGACTCGTAGTTCTGCTCGGCCTGCTCCTGCAGAGTGGTGTAGGTGTCGAATACACTCTCGAAGTCGTCGGCGTCCGGGTGGTAGTGCCGCAATTCCAGCAGCACCAGCGGGGCCTTCAAGTTGCCATCCGCGGTGTCGAGCTCAGAGAAGTGAGTGGTGACGCCGAGGGCCTGGTCCTGGTCGATGACCTTATTCGGCGGGACGGGCAATAGGGCATTGTCGAGGTACTCGCCGATTGTGGCGTTACTCGTGGCAAGACCGCCCTGCGTCATCACCGTGTCGGGCAGATCCGGCTTTTCGCCTCGCGCCACGCGAAGAAGCGCCGCCCGAATATCCGCCGCTTTGCTGTGCAGAAATTCCTGGATCGAGACAGGCAGCTTGTTCCGCCATGTCGCCAGATCGGTACGGAGAGTGACGGCAGTGCGGTCCTTGATCAGGCCCCTGTCGTCGGGACTTGGCGGGAAGAGCGCTGTGACCTGGGTGTACACCACTGCCAGGAAGAACCTGAGCATGGAGACATCCTTGTCGTCCAGCAGGTCGACGGTCGTCCGCGAATGCGATTGCGGTTGACCGAGATAAGAAAGGACCATTTCGTCGGCGAACTGGATACCGTCGGTAATCCGCCGCTTCGGTCGCCGAGAAGGCGTGTTGTCTCGGACATGTTTGAGGAAAGATGTTCCGCTTTCGAGTGCGACTCCCACGGTGTAGTGCACGTGGAGCGGGGTGCTTGGAGCGTCTTGCCGGGAATCCGGGAAGAGAAAAGCACCCTCGGCATCCCCGGAGTAGTTGAACTGGTCCTTGGGGAACACCTCCTCGATGGGGGTGCCTTCCGCGGGTATGTTCATCCGGGACCGGACATCATTCATGTTCTGGAAGATCGCGTCCGCGTTCTGCCGGTGTTCTTCTCCGGGCAGTACCGCTATCGGGTTGGTGACGATCTCCAGGATCGACCACGAGGTCTGGTTGTCATGCTTCAGTTCCTTGCCGGCCTGCCGAAGATGTTCCCTTGACACGTAGTGGGTGTCGTCCGTCGCCACATAGGCGTTGTGCCGGTCAAGGACCACCTTGAACGTGCCGTCGCGCGCGGTGATCTCGAAACCGCCTTCCGACTCGGCCGCGTCGGACACGTCCTCGCGAAGCGTGACGACCTCCGGAAGCTCCACCTGGAGGGTGAGCGCGCCGACGCGGGGATCGCCGGGGTCGGTAAGGGCTTGGGCGGTCGACGCGAACGGCCTTGGAGTCCCTTCCGGCTCAACCCGTGTCGTGCCGTCGGGGTTGATGGTCAGGGCGCGGGCGTCGACGAGGGCGGGCATCCCGGTCCCAGGCCTGTCCGCGTCGTCCGGGATCGGGGTGACCCGTAGGTCGTTCCTGGCGCGGGGATCGAACACCTGCACGCCCGCGGCGGTGTCGATGAGGGCGACCGCGTGGTTGCGGTCGCTGGGCCGGCCGATGACCACGACGGTCACACCGCCGGAGGGCACCTGACCGGCAAGCGCGTTCCACGAGGTGGCCGCACTCCACCGGGACGGGGGGAGGTTCAGGTATCTCGGGGCGGCGGCGGATCCGATCGCCATGTCATCGACGGTCTGGACGGGCCTGATGCCCTCCGGCCGCCACTGCCGGACGAGTTCGGTGACGAGGTTCAGGCAGATCTGGACCTCGTCCGCCGGCAGGCTCTCGCCGAACGTCGCCACCTTGCCGACCAGCCGGTTCAGCCCGGCGGCCGAGAGCCGATCCGGGGCGGTCCGGCCGTCGCGGCTGCCCCCGCCCGCAGAATCGCGGTCACCTATGAGCCCCGTCTCGCCGGTCGCCGGGTGGGCGACCGACGCGGTGGTTTCGGCCTCCACGGCGGGCTTACCGAACCAGTGGGTCGGGCTCTCTGAGACCGCGTCCGCCGGGGCCGACACCAGAAGCCCGACACCCCTCGGAATCGTCAGCCGACGTGGCCGTTCTCCTGCCTCGGCGCCGTCTCCCGTCGTGTAGCGGAACTCGTACGATGCGTCGACGCGCTCCCGTACGAAGCCGGTACCTTTCTTCTCGGCAACGGCGTGCAGGAAGACGGTGACCTCCTGCGGCGTACCGTCGGCGGCGGGTGGCAACGGAATCGTCAGGCCGTCCTCGCCGAGCATCAGGTCGGCGTGCGACTCGAGGGCGACCGCGGTGCCGAAGCGGACGACCTGCGCCGCGATCTCGCTGGGCGGACCGGCCGGGGCGATCTCCCTGATCACCTGCTGGAACGGGTCGCGACTCTCCCACCTGGGCGCGATGCCGTTGGGCCCGGCCACCATCTGGGCGAGCAGCGCCGAGATCTGGCCGGTGTCGTTCAAGTAAAGCTGGACATCGGACAAGTCCGCCCTGCGCAGGTCGAACTTTGTCACGGCCGCGTTCGAGGTGAACCCTTCGGCCTCGCGGGGATCGTCGACGAGGGCGACCTGCACGCAGGAGGGATGCACTGCCGTACCGCTCCGGCTCGACGTGCGCCATACACGATTGACCATTGCGATCTCCTATCGGATGCCCATGTCGATGGGGGCGACCTCGACGCAGTACACGCCCTTGCTGAACGAGGACTTCTGCCAGCTACGACCCGCCCCCGACGGGGTCGCCCGCACCGGCTCGTACGGACCCTTGGCCGTGCCCTGAGCGTCGATGAGGAACCGTGCGTCGGCCGGACGCGATGCCGGTCCCGGCCCCGACTCCCCCACGACCCCAGCGGGTACCGCGACCAAATGGCCGCCCGCGTCGACCACCTCGGCCCCAGGCGAACCGATCAGCCTCTCGACCGCCCGGCCCAGCACGCCATCCGCCTCACCCACCGAATCCAGCCGGCGCTCCAACCCCTCGGTGAGCTGGACCTGCGGCACACCCCCGGCCTCCAGATGAGCCGCGACCGGCTCCAGCCCGGCCGTACGCAGGAGCGCCACCAGACTCGGATCGCGGTCCGGGTGTCCGACCTCCGGGGCTCTCCCGAACGGCCGTGGGCCGCCCGGTGGCGACTCGCCCGTACGGCGCCGCGTGCCCAGCGTGTCCGCCAGCGACGACGACACCGCACGGGCGTGCCCCGGCCCGCCCTCGCGCAACGCGCCGGCGACCAGCAGGAAAACGCCGTCTTGGACCGCCCGTCGCTCGTCCCGTACGGGCCCTGTGTCCACTTCGGGCGGCTCGTGATCGAGCGCGACGATGATCCCCGCCTCCGCGAGCAGGACTCTCCTGTCCTGCTCCGGCAGATCGGCCAGCGTGGCGTCTGCCGCCTGGACCGAGGCCCAGAAGTCATCGGGCGAGGACGATCCGGGCCTTGCGGCCCCAGAGGACGCGGGCGTCGGGCCGGGCGGGCCGGGCCACGTGCCGGGGAGGAGGAGCGCGAGGTCCTCGCCGGCCTCACGGGAGCCGTGGGCGGCCTGCGTCTCGGCGGCGACGAGGAGCCTGACCTCGTCCGGCAGGTCTCCGGCCGGCAGATCCAGGTTCGCGACGATCTCGTCGGCCTGCGCCGGCGGCGATGACATGGCGCCGAGTGCCTGCTGCAGCACCGCTTCCGCCCACCGCAGGGCTCCGTCGAACAGAAGCGCGGTGACCACTGGGAACACCCGCGTGCCGGCCGGAAGCGCGCCGCCGTCCGCGTCCACGGGCGCGGCATCGTCTTCGGTTTCGATGAACGGCGGACTCACCGCGAGCGTGGCGGCGAGCGCATGTGCTGCCTCGTGCCCTTCGTCGGCGAGCGCCGCGGCGACGAGCAGCCGCAGCCGGAAGATGCGATCCAGGTAGGCTGCGAGCCCGATGACGCCGTCGAGCCCCTCGAACCCGGCCGTCTCGCGCAGGATCGTCTCAGCGTCCGCCCACACCCGGGTCGCATTCTCCGGATCCAGGTCCTCGGTGATCGCGAGCGCTCGGCGGATGGTCAACTCGCGTGCCAGGTCCGAGCCGGCCGCCTCTCCGTTCCGGGCGATCTCGGCGGCCACGAGCAGGCGCAGCCGGTCCGCCGCGGACACCGCGCCTTCGGTGTCCGTGACCGACGTGACCAGGCCGGCGACGTCCGCGACGATCGCCGAGGCGGTGTACATCACGCGCGTGTAGCGGGCCAGCGGCAGCTTGCCGAGCGTGACGCGCGCGCCCTCGACACCGGCCCTGGTGGACGCGTCGCCGGCACCGTCCGGCGACGGATGCCCGTCGGCGCGTGCCGGGGCGCCATCCTGCGGACGCGGAGCCGTGATCGACGGACGCACGTCGGCCGGTCCGGGGACCACCAACGGGTCAGCCGATCCCGGCTGCGCGTGCAGGTCAAGCGTGGGCCGTCGCGGGTCGGCGCTGGTGTCGGGAGTGTCGTTGGCCGGGGTGCCGTTGCCCGGGGTGCCGTTGCCCGGGGTGCCGTTGCCCGGGGTGCCGTTGCCCGGGGTGCCGTTGCCCGGGGTGCCGTCGGCCGGGGTGCCGTCGGCCGGGGTGCCGTTGCCCGGGGTGCCGTTGCCCGTAGTGCCGTTGGCCGGGGTGGTGGTGCCCGGGCCGCCTCCCGCCTGTCCCGCGTTCGCCCGCGAATCGGTCGTGGGGGACACCGGAGTGTCGGCCGCCGAGGCGGACCCCGTGGACGGATCGTCTCGCGACGAGCCGGGGGTGTCGGGGAGGGCCTGCTGTTCCTGCTGCGACACGGCGGCGGGCGAGTCTCGGTCCGGCTCTGGCGCGGGGGGTTCGGTGGACGAGGCGGACGGCTCCGGGACGTGTCCCGCCGGCGGCCGGCTACCGGCCGTGGTGCCGGAGGAAGGCACGGGCGGGACGGTGCCCACCGGATCACCGATGTTCAGCGGCGGGACGCTCATCGCGGCGGTTCCCGTGTTGGTGTCCGCACGGAACGGCTCGGGAAGCGGGGTTTCCGGATTCGTAGCCGTACCGATCCGTGGCGCCGGCGCGTTCCCGTCGCCGACCCCTGACGTGGTGCCGCCGGCGTTCGCTCCGGAGAACGGTACGGCGCCGAGCGTGCCCGAAACCGTGCCGATCACGGAACTGCCGATCACGGAACCGCCGGAACCCAGCGGTCCCGTACCCGGCAGGTGAGGAGCCTGCTCGGCCGGAGTGGCGCCCTCGGCGCCGTCGCGACCACCGGTCGTGCCGCCCTCGGTGACGGAGGTGTCGTGGGGCGTTCGGCCGTCCGGTTGCGAGGTGTCGTCCTTCGGTGCGGCCGTGCCGCTCTCATGCGGAGTGACGCCATCCGGCGTGTGCACACCCGGCCGGCCGTCGACGTCCTCGGGCCGCCGGACGTCCGTCTTGGCGGATTCGCTGATGTTGGGAGAGTCGATACCGCTGTGCTCCCCTTGTCCCTGGGGATCGCCTTCGACACCCGCGGGATCGTCCCCGCGAGCGGTGACGGTGGGCGTTTCATCGCTGTCTCCACCCGACGGCTTCCTCGTCGGCTCCGGCCTGGGCTTCTCGAGCGTCAGGACGGTGGTACCCCGACCGGACGCCGGTTCGGCGCCGGCGCCACCGCCCGAAGGCTTCGGCGTGCTCTCGCCGGAGCCGGGCGCGGAGTCCTCGTCGCCGGACGACCGGCCCTGGTTACCGGACCCCGCGTCGTCGCGTTCCGATCCGGCTCCGCTGTGCCCGGCCTCGGTCTTCGGCTGGTTCGTCGGGTCAGGCCGGTTGTGCGGCGTCTTCATGGCCCGTTCGAACGCGGCCTGGGTAATCCGGTCCGTCAGCTCCCCATGCGCCTTCGCGACACCCGCGGGCCCCTCATCACGGTGAGCATTCGCGAACTTCCCCGCCCACTCATTCGCCTCGTGATCGCTCAGCCCACCATCGTGCGCGATATCCCGAGCCGTCTCTCCCACCTGCTCAGGAGTACGAGTAGGCAACGGATCATCGTGACTCAACGCACTGTCACGGCCCACACCCCTCGGCTGATCCGTCGGATCCGGACGAAGACCATGCGGCGTCTTCATGGCCCGCTCGACCGCAGCCTGCGTAATCCGGTCCGCCAACTCCTCGTGCACCTTCGCGACACCCGCCGGACCCTCATCACGATGAGCATCCGCGAACTTCCCCGCCCACTCATTCGCCTCGTGATCGCCCAGCCCACCATCATGCGCGGTATCCCGAGCCGTCTCTCCCACCTGCTCAGGAGTACGGGTCGGCAACGGATCATCATGACCGGACCGAGCGCTGTCCCGTCCAATGCCGGGCCCCGGCTCGTCCGTCGGATCCGGACGAGGACCATGCGGCGTCTTCATGGCCCGTTCGAACGCGGCCTGGGTAATCCGGTCCGTCAGCTCCCCATGCGCCTTCGCGACACCCGCGGGCCCCTCATCACGATGAGCATCCGCGAACTTCCCCGCCCACTCATTCGCCTCATCCTGACCCAAACCACCATTACGCGCGATATCCCGAGCCGTCTCTCCCACCTGCTCAGGAGTACGAGTAGGCAACGGATCATCGTGACTCAACGCACTGTCACGACCCACACCCCTCGGCTGATCCGTCGGATCCGGACGAAGACCATGCGGCGTCTTCATGGCCCGCTCGAACGCGGCCTGCGTAATCCGGTCCGTCAGCTCCTCGTGCACCTTCGCGACACCGGCCGGCCCCTCATCACGGTGAGCATTCGCGAACTTCCCTGCCCACTCATTCGCCTCGTGATCGCTCAGCCCACCATCGTGCGCGATATCCCGAGCCGTCTCTCCCACCTGCTCAGGAGTACGAGTAGGCAACGGATCATCGTGACTCAACGCACTATCACGACCCACACCCCTCGGCTGATCCGTCGGATCCGGACGAAGACCATGCGGCGTCTTCATGGCCCGCTCGACCGCGGCCTGCGTAATCCGGTCCGCCAACTCCTCGTGCACCTTCGCGACACCCGCGGGCCCCTCATCACGATGAGCATTCGCGAACTTCCCCGCCCACTCATTCGCCTCGTGATCGCTCAGCCCACCATCGTGCGCGATATCCCGAGCCGTCTCCCCGACCTGTTCCGGAGTACGCGAATACCGGTTCGGTTCGGCACCACCGGGTATGCGCACGCCGGGATGCTCGGACGTGCCCTGGGGGCCGGCGCCTACGTCCTCACGCAGAAGGTTCGGCCGATCGGGCGACTCCCCTGAGGTCGCGCGCTCGTCCTCGGACGAGCCGCCGTGCTCGGAGACCTTCCCGTTCGACGGGCTCTTCGCGCCGTTCGCGCCGCCGGCAGGCTTCTCACTCGAACGGACGCCGCCGGAGTCGCCGGCCGACGTCTGGCCCGGGCGCCGCGAGGAGTCCGCATTCGCCGGGTCGTGGACCGATTCGTCGTCCGACGGTACGGAGCTCCGGCGGTTCGACGCACCCTCGTTGCCCGTGACCACCTCGGTGTTGGACTTCTGGGTGGCCGGGTTGGACGGATCACCCTGACGGTCGCCGTTCCCGGTGGAAGTGCGATTCTCGGTCTGCTGGTTCGGACCGGACTTCGACGTGTCGTTTCGCCCGCCATTCCCGGTGAAAGTACGATCCTGACCGGACTGACCCGGACCGGGCCTCGACGTATCGCTCCGCCCACCGTTCCCGGTGGACACATCGGTGTTCGGCCTCTGGGTGGCCGGGTTGGACGGATCACTCTGGTGATCGCCGTTTCCCGTGAAGGCATCGTTGTTGGACTTCTGGGTGGCCGGGTTCGACGGATCGCCTTGGTGATCGCCGTTCCCGGTGAAGACGTCGTTGTTCGACTTCTGGGTGGCCGGGTTGGACGGGTCGCTCTGGCGGTTGCCGTTCCCGGTGGACACATCGTTGTTCGACTTCTGGGTGGCCGGGTTGGACGGATCGCCCTGGCGGTCGCCGTTCCCGGTGAAGGTGCGGTTCTCGGTGGGCTGGTTCGGGCCGGGCCTCGGTGTGTCGCTTCGGCCGCCGTTGCCGCCGCTGGTGTACGGATCGTTGTGGGAGGACAACGTTGTCGGATTGGGCACGCCTTCCTTGGCGTTGTTGCCGTTACCCGAGAACGGATCACTCGCGGACTTCGTCACGTTCGGATTCGCGACATCGCTGTTCGGCTTGGCACCGACATCGGTCACCGTGTCGTTCTTCGACGCGTTGACATCCACCTTCGGCGGACCGGTCACACCGTCCTTGCCGCCGTTGACGCTCCCGGGGGTGGTCTGCGGAGTGTTGTTCGGCGTCTTGACCCCGTTCGCCCCGGGATCGGGAACCTTGCCCGTGACCTTCGGAGCGCCCTTGGGCGTGTTCTCCAACCCATCGAACCCACGGAAAGCCAAACCACCAAAGGCACCCATCCCCATATTGATGCCTTCTTGATCCCAATCGATATGGAAAGGCAACCCCGTCGCCGCACTACCGATCGCCTGACCCAGCGCATCCACCCCAAGAGTCGACGCCGCACCACTCACCGCGGAACCCGTGTAATCGACGATCACACCAAGAGGGCCGAGCTTGCTCATGATCTGATCGATCACACTGACAAGACGGGCCAGAACCTGGCCAAGGACCTCCATCAACCCGACCAAGATCCCAGGCAGGATCAGGCCGATCACCCCGGCCAGAAACCCGAACATCGACACGATGATGTTCTTCACAGCCTCCTGATGCGCCTTGTGATTCGCCTCAATGAGCTGCTCGGCGTAATAATTGATCGCCCCACCGATCTGATACGCACTATCACGAGAAGCCCGAATCATCTCCGCGATATGACCAGTGAAGACATACTTGGCCGCCGTCCCCGCGACACTGTTCCACTCCATATCCAGATACACCGCATCAGTCACCGGAAGCAGAAACTTCTCCTCCAGCGCATCCCCCATCGCGATCCACTGATTGCCCAACGCGATGATCTGATCCGCATCCACACCAAGAAAATCAAGAAAATCCGGCATCAGACCGACCCCCTCGACACCGAGAGGAACGGCCGACGCACCATGCCGGGCGGGCACGACCGCACGGCGAATGACGCGCCGAGCTCACGCCATATCATCGTCACGGGAACCCGCATCACGATCAGCTCCTATCGATCCTCGTCCAGCACGGTCTGGATCACCTGCGCCGGCCTGTCGCGTCGTACGAGAGCGGCCCGTCCCGGCGGCCGCTGGACGGCACGCTGATCGCCGAGCAGCACGCCCTCCCGGTGGTCGCCGGACATCACCAGGCCCGGCGCACCGAGCTCGCGCAATCTGCTGATCAGCGGATCGGACATCAGGGAGCGGGAGCTACCGCCGACACGCCGCGCCAGCACCAGGTGGAAGCCGACGTCGCGGGCCTGGGTCAGATAGTCGGCCAGCGGCGCCAGTGGCCCCCGCGACGCGGTTCCGCAGACGAGGTCGTAGTCATCCACGACGAGGTAAATCTCCGGGCCGGTCCACCAGCTGCGTTCTCGCAGGTCCTGCAGAGAGACGTCCGGCGGAGGGAGGCGTTCCTTGAGCTTGCCGACGAGCTGCTCCACGTACACGGAGGCGTACTCGACGTCTCCGGCCCGCCCGCCGACGTACGGGTCGGGTACCGCGTCGAGGAGGCCGCGCCGGTAGTCCACGACGATGAACCGCACGTCGTACGCCGACTTACGCTCGATCAGGCCGCGCATCCACGCGCGCAGGAACGATGTCTTGCCGGCTCCGGAGTCGCCGAACACGAGGAAGTGCGGCTCGCCGGCGGACAGGTCCAGCTCGACCGGCGCGAGGTCCACTTCTCGCAGTCCGATCGGCACCCCGCCGGGCGTGGGCTCGTGGCCGGCGCCGCCACTCGCCGCGGCGCGGGCGGCGGCCTGCAGGTCGGCGAGCGTCACCTCCTTCGGCAGGATCCGCAGGCGCGGTGCGTGTTCGCCCGGCCAGGAAGCGGCGATCTCGACGACCAACGCTTCCTGTGCCTTGCCGAGGTTGTCGGTGGCCGGGACGCCGTCCATCCGCGGCAGTGCCGCGTGGTAGATCAGCCCCGGCGCCGTGATGCCCCGGCCCGGTGTGACCGTGCGCAGCAGCTTGGCGGCCTGCCGGTTCACCTCGGATTCGGCGGGCTCGTTCAGCCGCAGCTCGATCCGGCCGCGGATGTTGTCGCGCAGGTTGGTCCGGATCTCCGGCCACCGGTTGGCGGTCAGGATCAGGTGCACGCCGACGCCCAGGCCTCGCGAGGAGATGTCCACCACCAACGCGTCGAAGCTCTCGTCCGCCGCACGTACGGCGGCCCAGTTGTCGATCGCCAGGACGACGTCGGCGGTGCTTATCCCGGTGGGCAGACCGCCCTCGTCCCGCAGCCGGCGGAGGTCGTTGGCCGAGGAGATGCCGAGTTGCTCGAACAGTCGTTCCCGTGCGCCGACGAGCTGGTGCACCTCCGAGAGCGCACGACGGGTGCGCTCCTCGTCATGACGTCCGGTCACACCCCTGACGTGCGGTGCGTCCTGCAGACTCTGCAGCCCGCCTCCGCCGTGGTCCACACAGTAGAACTGCAGTTCGTCTGGGGTGTGGGTGAGCATCGCGGCGATCAGCGCGGTGCGCAGCGCGGTGCTCTTGCCGGTCTGCGGCGCGCCGACCAGCGCCAGGTGACCGTGGGCACCGGCCAGCTCGAGGATCAGCGGATACTGGGTCTGCCGTGCCGGGAGGTCGACGACGCCGATCGGGAAGCTGAGCTGTCCCTGTGGCCAGTTCGTCGCCTGGAGCCCTCGCGTGGACCCCTCGGCGTCGGCGGTGCCGAAGATCGCGTCGAGCGTGATGTGCTCCGGCAGAGGTGGCAGCCATACCTGGTGCACCGACGAGCCGTACCTGCGCACCTGGTCGACCGCGACGTGCATCTCGGTGCGCTCCCCCGCCGCCGCGCGGGGTGCGAGCGGCTCGGATTGGTCCGCCGTGGACTCGTCTCGTCCCTGGTACGGGGTGCGGAACGTGAAGGGGACCGGCGGAAGCCAGGGCGTGGCGCTCACCTCCTCCTCGTCCGGCTCGCGGTACGGGGCGGAGACGTGTGCCACGCGGAACCGCTCGTACAACGACTCGTCGACCTTCAGGTACGCCGACCCGGGGATGGACGGCAGCCGGTAGGCATCCGGGGTGCCGATCACCGCGCGGCTCTCGGCGGCGCTGAAGGTGCGCAGGCAGATCCGGTACGACAGGTGCGACTCCAGGCCCCGCAGCCGCCCCTCTTCCAGCCGTTGTGTGGCCAGCAGCAGGTGCATGCCCAGGCTCCGGCCGACCCGGCCGATCTGCACGAAAAGGTCGATGAAGTCCGGGCGCTGTGACAGCAGCTCGCCGAACTCGTCCACCACGATCAGCAGGTACGGCAGCGGCTCGAGCGGGCGGCCATGGACGTCGGTCCCCCCGGCGGCCTGCCGTATCTGGTAGTCGCGCAGCGAGTCCACGTTCCCGGCGTCGCGCAGGATGCGCTGGCGGCGCTGCTGCTCACCGTGCAGCGCGGCCCGCATGCGGTCCACGAGCGCGAGGTCGTCGGCGAGGTTGGTGATCAGGCCGGCCACGTGCGGCAGGTCGGTGACGCCCGCGAACGTCGCGCCGCCCTTGAAGTCCACCAGCACGAAGCTCAGCAGCTCCGGCGAGTGCCGCATCGTCAGGCCGGTCACCAGGGTGCGCAGTAACTCGCTCTTGCCGGATCCGGTCGCGCCGACGACCAGCCCGTGCGGGCCGATGCCGCCCTGCGCGGACTCCTTCAGGTCCAGGTTCAGGTACTCGCCGTCACCGGTCACGCCGATCGGCATCCGCAACAACGCGTCATCGTCCGGGGCCTGCCACCGCGTCCGCGGATCGTACGTCGCCAGGTCCGCGACACCGAGCATTTCCGGCAGCGACACGGTACGGGACAGCACCTGATCCCGCTCGCCGGAGAGACGGAGCGGAGCCAGGAACCGGGCGATCTGCGCGCACAGCACCTGATCCGCCCGATCCGCCGTAGCGTCCTCGATGATGCTGTGCAGCGACGGGTTGCGGCTGGTCAGCACGAGGCCGCCCGATTCGTCGACGCGCGCCCGCACGTCCACCCGCCCAGGCTCTTCCTTCTCCCTGCCGACCAGGCAGACGACCACCACACCGGTGTCCGGCCCGGCCTCCGACAGCAGGCGCGCCACCAACGGTGTACGCGCCCAGTCCGCGTCCGGCCGGTATCCGTCCAGCACGACGACCAGCCGGCAGCGCGGACCGGTGTCGCGCAGAACACCCATCCGGGTCGCACGCTCCGCCCGCTCCTGCTGCGCCTGTGTCAGCTGGTCCTCCAGATAGTCGGCCAGCCCGTCGAGTTCCGCGGCAACCAGCGGCACCACGCCGGCCTCGGCCCCCCGCGCCTCCCGATCGTGCGTGTGCGGAAGCCATTTGGCCCATTCCCAGTCCGGTGCGCCGTTGGCGCACACGGCCACCGCGACGTCGTCCGGCGCGTGCAGCGCCGCGAGCTGGCTGAGCAGCGCGCGGGCCGCGGCCCGTGTCTGTTCGGCCGGGCCGAGCAGGCTCACCACGCCGGACCGCCCGAGATCCAGCCAGGCCGGCTGGCCGCCCACCGTTTCGTTGGCCGCGACCACCTCCTGGGCCGCGCGCTGTGACTGCTTGTCGTACTCGGCCATCGGGTCGCTGCGTCCGCTTTCCTTGATCTGCAGGGCGTGCGGGCCGTAGCCGACGCCGAGCCGCAGTTTCAGGAAGTCATCATCGGTCGGCCGCCGCTCCCACACGCGCCGGCGGCCCGCGGCGATCGCCAGCAGCCGCTCCGGGCTCGGATGGGCGAACGCGCTCGCCACCCGCTGCATGTTCGCGACGCCACGGGCCTGCCGGCGGATGTCCGCGAGGTGCTCGTTGAAGCGGTCGCGCAGCCGTTCGCGGGTGCGGCGGTTCGTGCTGCGGAGCTGCCAGCGGACGGCGACCGTGACGCCGACGGAGACCACCACGAACGAGATCCCGAGGACGACCAGCCACGGCTTGCCGTACGTCACCATGTAGGCCGCCATGCTGACGCTGCTCAGCAGCGGCAGCAGGATGAACAGCCAAGTGGAGGCGTTGTTGTTCTGCGGAGCCTGCGGCGCGGCCGCCAGGGTGACGCGTTGTTCCGGAACCGCCGGCGGCATGGTGCGGGCGGGCCGGTGGAAGGCGATCCTGCTCATCTGACCGTCACCACGTCTCGGTGATGGCGGTCAGGTTGAGGTCGGTGATGCTCGGCGGCGCGGACGTCGGTGTGCTGCTGTCGCCACCGGCGGCCAGGTGGTCGCCGAACTGCTGGAAGAACTGCACCAGCGCGTCCTCGGCTTTCGCGAAATCGCCGCGGGTCGTGAGCAGGCCGTTCACGATGGCGTTGAGCACACCCGTCTCCGGATGGTCGTTGCTGCCGAACAGCTCCTTCATCACCAGTTCCCAGCGGTCGCCGAAGTCCTTCGCCTCGTCGGCCGTCTTGCCGGCCCAGCCCAGTTGCAGGGCCGAGAGCGTCGTCTCGATGTGCTCCAGTGAATCCACGACGTCCTTGGCGAGCGTCTCCAGGTCGTCGGCTCGTGCCTTGATCCCGTCCGGGTCGACGTAGAGGATGGCCGCGTCGTAGTCGATCGGCATGAGGTCGTGAGTCCTTTCGGGCGGCGCTGCGGTGTCGGCCTACGGCCATGGACGGCAGGGCGTGCTGTTCCCGCCTATGGCTGTGCGGGGATCTGCGGCTGTGCGGGGATCTGCGGATCGAGCGGGCGGGAGGGGATTGTGGGGATCGCCGCTTCCGAACCGACGGGCCGAAGGGCTTCGGTGGCGGGCCGAAGGGGTTCGGCGCCGAGCCTGAGCGACATCTTTTCGGTCCCACCTGACCCGCCGGTGTCGTCGTTCTTGTCATTGTTGCCACCTGGAATGTCCGACCGGAGGTTGTTCGTGTTCGCCAGTTCGGCCGCGTGGTAGTTGTCGTAGGCCTGCTGCATCCGCCGGACCGTCTCCTGGAGCAGCTCGAGCAGGTCACGTTGCACCCGGGTGAACCATTGCTGGATCTCCTCGAAAGAAAGTTCCGAGGGGGTATTCCAATACGCCTTGATCTGGGAGAACTGCCCGGCGATCTGGTTCATGTAGCCATCGATCAGCCCGGATTCATTGGTGACGGTGCCGATGGCCTGATGCAGCTGCTGTAGGTCGACTTTGAACTCCGACCAGGTCATATCGGCCATTACGCCTGCCTTCCGTCGTCATGTTGTGCGCAAGAAGTGTCAAAAGCCGCCGAGTCATGGCATTCTGGGATCTGAGGACACCTGTCGGCAGATGGGATGCCGGCACCGTTCCACGAGAGACGGGAGTCACGATGGGCGCGGATGACCCGAAGTACGGACCGGGCTTCGACCCGAACGCGGGCGGAGGAGGGCAGGAGGATCCGGATGCCGGGAAGGACCTCAGCTACCTGGTCCCCCACCTTCAGATCGTCTGGTCCGGGCCCCCGACGTTCAACGCGGACCCGCCGAACGTCGGGGACGGCGGGGACGGCGGGGACGGCGACAAGGACGTCCCTCCCTGCGGCCCGATCCAGGTCAACCTGGCGACCGTGCGCGGCGCCGAACAGCGGATGCTGGGATGCGGCCAGAACATGGTCTTCGACTACGAGTTCCTGCGCGGCCGGGTGATGGCCCTGAAAGACACCGTCTTCGGGCAGAACGCGACCGTCACGCAGGTCACCGGAGGCCAGAGCGGAGTCAGCGGCAACAGCTACAACGGCTCCGGTGCCGGGACGCGGGACGAGGAGATCGTCCCCAGCCCCATCCGCGAGGGCGCGAACAAGTTCGCCTCCGAGATCAATCCCGCGCAGGAGAAGGTGCTCTGGCAGATCGCCAACACGGTGGAGCTGCTCGGGCAGTACATCGCCGCGGTGAACCGCGCCGGCCAGACCTACGGCCGCGCCGACCGGCTGTCCACCTTCCCCGGCCCGCCGAGCGACCCCACCTGACCGCGGACCGCGCCCTGCGCGCGCCGGGCACCCCCGGGCGATCATGCCGGCCCCTGCGGCAGGTCGTCCGGGCGGACCTCGGTCAGGTCGTCCGGGCCGGGGGCCGCCATTTCCGAGACCCGGGCCGCCTGGCGTTCGGTCATCCGCTGGAAGACCTGCCGGGCGGTGCGCCCGTTGCCGAACCGCTCGCCCCGTGGGAAGGCGTCGAAATACTCCAGCAGCCCCTCACGGGTCCCGTCGCTCAGCCCGTAGTCGTGCTGCCCCGCCTGCTGCTCCACGATCCGGACCAGCTCCTCGGAGGCGTAGTCCTCGAAGGTCAGGGTCCGGGTGAACCGTGATGCCAGGCCGGGGTTGGAGTCGATGAACCGCTCCATCTCGCCGGGATAGCCGGCCGCGATCACGACGACCTCCTCGCGGTGGTCCTCCATGAGTTTGACCAGCGTCGAGATGGCCTCCTGGCCGAAGTCGCCGCCGTGACCGTACGGCACGAGTGAGTACGCCTCGTCGATGAACAGCACACCGCCGAGCGCACGGCGGAACACCGCCTGCGTCTTGGGCGCCGTGTGGCCGACGTACTCGCCGACCAGGTCCCCGCGGTCGGTCTCGACCAGATGCCCGCGCTCCAGCAACCCGAGCGCGGCGAGGATGCGCCCGTACAGCCGGGCGACCGTCGTCTTGCCGGTGCCGGGGTTGCCGGCGAAGACCAGGTGCCGGGACAGCGGCGGCGGCGACAGCCCGACCTCCTGGCGCCGCTTGACCATCTGCATGAGCTTGGCGAGTGCGCCGACCTCCTGCTTGACGCGGTCGAGGCCGACGAGCCGGTCCAGCTCTGCCAGCAGGTCCGCCAGGCTCTCCTTCGACTCCTCGTCCGCCTTCTCCGAGGGGCCGCCGGCGGCGCCACCTCCGGCCGCACGGGCGAGCGTCGCCTTCCTGCCACCGCTCGCCTGCGGCATGGTGGTGTTGACCACCTCGCTGCTCCAGCACTCTTCGAACACCGGCACGGCGCCGTCGGCGAGCGACAGGTCGTCCTTGGTGTCGTGCACGAAGCACCGCCGCAGAGTGGGTGCCGCATCGGCACTCACGTAGATCGCAGGGAACCCGGTGTCGGAGATGTCGCAGTCCTCGAAGACCCCGGACCCGCCGTCGGCGTACAGCCCGTTCTTCTTCGATCGGGTGACGGTGACGTTCCGGACGCGTGGGCGCGCGCCGCTCCAGACGACGAGCGCGCTTCCCTCGGTGTCGGTGATCTCGACGTCCTCGATCCAGGCCTCGCTGCGCTCATCCAGGAACACGCCGGCCGAGCCGGTACGCCCGACGCTCCCACCGCGGATGAGGACGCCGGTGTCCGGCCCGACCTCGATGCCGGTACGGGACGCGGCGGAGAACACGCAACGGTCGATGAGCGGGCGATGCCGGGTGATGATCTTGATGCCGTCGGTGACGTCGCTGACGCGGCAGTCGCGCAGCACCGCGTCCGCGTCCTCCACACTCACCCCCGCCATCCGGGTCTGCTCGATCTCGACCCGCTCGGCCAGCACGTCGGCCTGCTGATGAACCCGGATGCCGTGCTCGGGCGTCTCGCGGACGCGGCAGTCCTGAAGGGTGGCGCGCGCGGCGCCACCGAGATGGACGGCCGTGAACGTCGTACGGGACACCTCGCAGTCGGTCAGCGTCACGACACCATCGCCACTGCAGTGCACACCGTTCGCCGCCGCGCGGGTCAGCACGGTCTGGCGGGCCTGAACCCGGGCGGACTCCATGACGACCAGCGCCGTACCCTCCGCGTCGGCCACGCGGACGCCGTCCAGATCCACCCGGCAGGCGCCGGCGACCAGCACCCCGGCCGCCTTCGTCTCGCGGAGTTGACAGTCCTTCAGCAGGACGCCGGAGTCGCCGCGGACGAGCACCCCCTCGGCGGCGGTACGCGCGATCTCGCATCCGTCCAGTCGAATGCGGGCTTCGTCCTGACCGGCCGCGGCGCCCCCGGCGTGGCCGCTCTCCGGCGCCTCGGGCGGAAGCGACCGGGCCGCGCTGTCCGCCCACCGCGCCAGCCCCTCGATCCGTACGCCCTGTGCGCCCGTGTCGTGCAGGCGGCATCCGCGCAGCACAGGCCGGGCCGGTGCCTCGACCAGCACTGCGGCGTCGCCGGATCGGCTCAACTCGCAGTCGGTGAAGACCCCGCCGTCGGCACCGCCCAGGCGCAGCGCGTTGCCCCGCACCCGCTTCACCGTCGTACGCGCGCACTCGACCCGGGCGGAGTCGTCGAGCCGGAGGCCGTCGCCCGCCACGGACGACACGGTGCAGTCCTCGATGAGCCCCCGGCTGCTCCCCGTCAGGTAGACGCCCGCGTACGCCGCGTCGCGTACGTCGCATCCGCGCAGCGTGGCCCGCGCGTCGCCGGTGACCTCGACACGGCCGGCGATCTCGCACCCCTCCAGTACGGGAGAGCCGCCGCGCAGCAGCACGGCCACCTCCTCGCCCGCAGGTGCCTCGACCGCGATGTCCCGTACGGTCGTCGCGCAGGAGTGCAGCGTGATGGCGGGCCTGCGCGGGGGCCTGATCCGTACCGTGCCCGGCCCCTTCGCCGCCACGAGGGTCACGTCCCGGTCGACGACGACCGCCTCCTGATAGACACCGGGCTGCACAGAGACGACGGCCCCCTCGGCCGCCGCCTGCACGGCCGCGCCGATCGTCCGGTGCGCGCCCCACCCCGCGGGTGCGACCCGCTGCGAGCCCGGCTTCATCGCGCCGTCCACGGGCGTGCACTCATCCGTCGACCCTCCTCGTACGTCGCCACCGCCGAACCGGCGGCGCCCGGCGGTACACCGCCATGGCGGGGCTTGATCCGTGCCGGCATCTGCTCAGAGCCGCCCGCCGATCTCCGCGAGCTGCGAGAAGACGCCGAAGACGCCCACCGCCAGCGGCACCGAGACCACCGAAAGCACAGCGCCCGCCGTGACCAGCCAGGACGGGCGTTCGTCGAACGTCTCGGCCGGCTGTGCCGCCAGGACGAACCCGATGGCGAGGACGACGACGGCAGCGCCCCACGTGATCAGGACGGGCGCCGGCGCCGTCACGTACAGCAGGGAGACGGGGTCCTGGATCGCCAGGGCGACCAGGCCGGCCGCCCCGGCCGCGATGCCGGGTATGACCGCCACCGGGACGATGCTCTGGCCTGCCTGCGCCAGCAGGGCGAGGCTCAGGCACAACGCCAGCCCGACGGCGAACGGGTCGTCTGACGCCGCCAGCACCAGCAAGGAGCCGACCGAGACCAGCGAGGAAGCCACCGCGAGGGCGATCAGCACGCGGCGGCCACGGCTCATGGCGTCCGCGATCTCCGTGGACGGATCGGGCGACGCACCGGCGTTCGGACGCGCGGGAACCAGGGTGACCAGGCGCCCGGAGGCGGTGGGTGCGGCACTCAGCGTCATGAGCGCGACCACGCCGGCGACGGCCATGCTCTCGACGAGATCGGCGTGCAGGGCGGCGAGCAGGGCGGTCACCGGGAGCGCCACCCCGGCGAGCAGGCCCACGGTCAGCGTTGCCTCGTGCGGCATGGCCAGCGCGGCGGCGAGGGCACCGACAGCGGTCCCGATGGTGACCGTGAACATCGCCGCACCGGCGCCGTCCCTGGCCGCCGGCAGAGCGTAGCCGGCCAGCGCCAGGATCGGGCACGCGGACAGCGCCACGACGATCCGAAGCGACAAGGGCACGGCCCAGCCACGGCGCGTGGCGAGCCCCGCCAGCAGCGCGAGGCCGAAGCCGGCCAGGATGGCGACCAGGCCGGTCAGCGGAGCGTCCGGCTGCTGGAGGACCAATACCGCCAGCGTCGCCAGGAATCCGCCGAGGCCGACGCCGATGACGGTCATCGCGCGGTGACGCGTGTTCCAGCGGTCCCACCGCCCAGCCGTCTCCTCGACGAGCTCCTCGATGTCCGTGACGAGCGGCCCGTCGGCCTCGCCTTCGAGCACATCTCTCAGGTAGAGCGTCGCGCCGTCCACCACCTGCGCCTCGAGCAGCGACATGGTGACCGGGAGCGGCCGGGCCCCGGCGGAGGCGAGCGACCATGAGGCCGGGAACGTCTCGTCGGTCTCCTGGCCGCAGAGCCGGCCGAGGGTCGAGACGTACTCGGCGATCGGGGCACGCGCCGGCACGGCGAGGTCGACACGCCGCCGCAGGCCGACCACCGTGATCCGGCACCGTTCATCGTCCACTTCGGACTCCTCGCATCATGCTCACTCGGCACCGCCGCCGCTGGTCAGTGCTGCCATGTCCGGATGTTCGACCACTCGGCGTCGGAGTAGTTGCCCCAGTTGACGTTCATCGCCTGGGCGATCTGACCGAGCACACCGTCCGGGCCGAACAGGCCCTCGGCGGCGATGTTCCACTCCTGCTGCAGGCCCTGGTAGTAGTCGGCGGCCTGGCTCTGCGTCCACGCCTCGGCGAGCGGGGCGAGTTGCGCCTTCAACCGGGTCAGGTCGTCGGCGCAGGTGGTGGCCTGGGTGTTCAGCCAGGCTCCGGCGCCTTCCAGGCCGGAGCCGACGTAGATGGGGGTGCCGTCGATGTCAGCCACGAAGACTCCTTATGTGCGAGGGATGGCCGAGGCGCTGCGCCGCGGCGTGGAGGCGGACTCGCCCGCATCGCACCGGTGGCCGGCTCACGACAGGGCCGCGGGCGGAATCGTGCGGCCGCCCGCTGGGAGCGCGGCGTCGAGCGAACTGAGGTTGTTGATGTTGGTCTGCTCGGACTCGGTGTAATTCACGTAGTTGCCGCGCAGGCCGGAGCCGATATCGGTCAGGCTGTCGTGCAGCATCTTGGCGTAGATGTCGTACTCGGCCATCAGCGTCTGGAACGTGTTGAACGCGATGCCCTGCCAGGACGCTTCGAGGTTCACCACGTAGGCCCGAACCTGTCCGAGAATGGCGTCGATCTCCGCAGCGGTGTTGTCGGTACTGGTCGCGGCGTTGGAGAGGTACTCCGGCGTGACTCGGTAGTTCACGCCGCCCACGTTCACGCTGGGATCGTTCGTGGCCATTGCGTCCACCTTTCTTTGGGACGATTTCCGGCGCTCATGTCACCCTGTATGCCATTTCTGGTTGGAGGTTCCACCGCACCCCCATATCTGAAGCGGGCTGCCGTTCCCGGTCTGCTGTTCCTTCACATCAACGCATTTGTCCGCCGCCGTGTTGACCAGGTCATGGGACGCCTTGAGGACAAAATGCTGCGACGCGCCGCCCTTGCAGGACTTCAACTCGACCGGAGCGCCGTTGCCCTTCCCTGCCGCCGTCATGCACTTGCCCATCGAGCGGACGGTGTGGTCCGGATAGAACGCCCACTGCTTCCAGCGGACGAGCGGATCGCAGTCCCAGATCTGTACGGGAATGCCGGTCTGGCCTTCATTGGTGACGTCGATGCATTTCCCTGAGGCGTAACTGATGATCCTCGTCTCCGGGACCGCCAATACCGCCCGGTTCGCCGCCGCCGGATGCCGGCCGGTGGACTTTTTCGGGGCGTTGCGCTTGCTCTGCCCGCCACCGGAGCCGCCCCCTGTCTTCACGGACTTCTTCGGTGCTTTGGATGGAGAAACGGCCCTCAGGGAAGGCGACACGACCGGGCTCGGCGACCGGGGTGCGGGCGTGCCCTGCGACCGCTTCGCGGCCACGTTCGCCGCCTTGGGCGCACTCTTGTGCGCGAGCAACGCTCCGACGCCCAGGGCCAGGGCACAGGTCACGACGACGATGAAGCCCGCGGTGACGATTCGGCCGGCCATGGTCCCCTTGTCACCGGCCCTGCGGACACTCGCGGTCAGCGCCCGCGCGAGCTTCGGCCGCGCCGACCCGTCCGGTCGTTCCGGCCGGTCCGATGCCGGTTCGTTCACTGTTCCGGTCCTCCTCGGCGAGAGCAGAGAGGGGCGCGCTTGCCGGCGCCACAATCTATCTGACGTCGGACACTATCAGATGGTTCCCGTCCTCAGATGATTCGATAAGGCGAGCAGGGCCGTTCGGAATCAAGGTTGGGATGGCTCGGCCGCGATGCGTCGCAGGCGGCCCGGCCGGGCGTCCCGCGTCGCTCTGGCATCGCGTTCGGCCGGACCTCGGCACGACCGTCGACCGCCTTGCAAAGGCCTCATCGACCAGCCGGGCGCGGTCGGGAACGCGGGCTCTCTGGCGGAACCCGCCTACATCAGGTGGCCGCCGCCACCTTTCTCTCCAGAAGGCGGGGTGATCACGCCATGTTGACCGACGGTACGCATGCCTCGTGCATGACCCCTCTGACCAGCAGCATCGCGTGCTCGACGATCTGTTCCCGGGAGAGTTTGAGCGACTTGGTCAACCACTCCATGAACAGGCCGTTCAAGCCGACGACGAGCGCCATGGCAAGAACTTTCCGGTCAAGGTCACTGTCGGCACGGAGCGGAGGGAGCACCTCGGCCACCACGCTCGCATAGGCTCGCACGCCACGTTGACGGTGTTCTTCCACCAGCGGCCCGGCACCGAATACCTCGAGTATTTTCACGCGACCGACCCGAGGATCGTCCTCCAGCCCGCGCACGATCGCGTCGATCAGCTGACGGAGTCGCTCCACGGGCGGTGCCGCCGGGTCCATCGCGCCGACGGCCGCGGCGAACTCCGCGTCGTGGACCTTGTCGTGCACGGCGACGAGCAACTCTTCCATGCTCGCGAAGCTCTCGGTGAAGTATCGATCCTGAAGGCCGGCGCTACGCAGCAGGGCCCGCATGGACGTCGCCTGATAGCCCTGGGTGCCGAAAAGCTCAAGTGCGGTGTCGATCAGTCGCGCCCGTCTCTCGGCACGACGCTGCTCACCGCTCTTACCGCCGTAGTCTCTCATCGCAGGATCACGTTACTAAACGAGACAGGCCAGGGCCTTGCCGCGCCCACTTGCCGCCCTCCGAGAGGCCGACGACGAGGCCCCGGAAACCAGGCCAGTCAAATGACTGAACCGGCTGACGGCATGCGGGCCTACCGTCAGGTGAGTGTTGACAGTCATCCGGGTTCGGTGAGCAGCACGGAGGGGTTCATGGTGAACGTTGAGACGGTGCCCGGTTCCGTACCGGTCGACGAGTTGAAAGACGGTCCTGCAGCACGAGCACGTTTCGCCATGACGGAGAACCCTCGGCGCCGTTTCACGCGCCGGCCACAGAACTGACCGACGGACCCGTCGTCGGCCACGCGTCCTGCCCGGCGTCGAGCGGACTCCCCCCTGGTGATTTCCGGGGGGATGAGACGAAGAGGAGACCAACGTGGACTTCGATCTGCCGGAGACCGCCACCGATGTCCGCGACGGCATACTCAAGATCGGCATGCGATACGGGCCACAGTATTGGGACCGCTGCGACGCCGACGAATGCTGGCCCCAGGAGATCTGGCAAGAACTCATCGACGGTGGCTGGGCCACCCCCGAACGATATAGCGGAGCAGGACAGGGCCTGCTCGAACTCGCCGTTGCCGCCGAGGCACTGGCCGCCTCCGGTGCCGGGTCCGCCGGCGCCCTCCTCTACCTGCTCACGCCCGCCTTCGGTGCTCTCACCATCGCGCGCCACGGCACACCTGAGCAAAAGGACGCGCTGCTTTCCGGGCCGGCCGCCGGGGAGTTGGAGACCTGTCTCGCCCTGAACGGCGAGGAGTCCGGCAGTGATGTCTTCGATGGCCATACGCTGGCCCGCCGCAGCGGCGGTGACTTCATCGTCACCGGCGGGAAAACGTGGATCACCGGTGTCGAACGCACCCGCTACATGATCCTCGCCACGCGGACGGCACCGGTCACCAAAGTCATACCGCGCGGTTCGGATCTGACCGTCCTCCTCATCGACGTCGAAGAAGCGGTCGCCGCAGGCACGCTCAGCTATGAGCCCATCGCGAAACTGGGTAACAACACCGCCGCCTCCAGCACCGTCTTCTTCGAGGAGCTACGCGTACCCGCCACCAATGTCATCGGCGCCGTCGGCAATGGCTCCGCCGTCCTGTCGGACATCCTCAATTCCCAACGGATCATCAGCGCGGCAGGCGCCGCCGGAAGTGCCGACCTCGCCTTGGAGACGGCCTGCGACCACTCCCTCCAACGCGCCCCGCTCGGCCACGTCATCGGCGCCCGGCAAGGCATCGCGCGCCCCCTCGCCCGCATCAAGGCGCAAACCGAGCTCGTCCGCCTCATGACCTACAAGGCGGCATGGATGTGGGACCACCACCGCCCTTGCGGTTCAGAGGCCGGCATCGCCAACCTCAGCGCCGCCGACACGGCGTGGCAGGCCACAGATCTCATGTTCCAGCTCCATGGCGCCAACGCCTACGCCCGACGCACGACCGCAGCCCGTCTCCACCGCGACGCCCAGGCCGGCAGGACCATCCCCGGCACCGAAGAACTCAGCCTCCCCCACATCGGACAGCACCGCCTCGGCCTCAGCGACCCGCACTCCCCCTCCTTGGCTCCGGCTGTCGCGTTCTGACGTCGATGTCACCGTCCGGCTGAAGAGGCTCATGACCATCCGCTCCACCAGCTCGCGGATCCGCGGGCGACCAGGCTGGGTCCGTTTGTAGGTCAAGCGCCGCTTCACAAGGTCGGCGTGCCAGCGAAGCACGGTGCCAGGTGTGACGAACAAGCCGAACCAGCCGGGATCGGGGTAACAACCGTGTCAGCGCCGCGATCACCGCCCGATCGGCCAACGACGGCCGAGGACGTGCGACCTGACGACACAGCACCGCCACTGATGCCGCAGGACCAAAATCTCAGGCTCCCCGCATGGCCCGCGCTCGGGGCTACGCGGTCAGGGCTGCAGCGCTATCAGTATGAGCGACGTCGCGCAGATGACCAACCACAGAATGGCCACGATGGCTGCGGGGGCCACGCCGCGGATCCGCTGAGGCGGAGGTCCGAGAGCGCCACCGATCCCGAACCACAGCGACGGCCCGTACTCCAGCTCGACCGTCTGGCGTGGCGCGATCGCGATCGCGAGTTCGGCCGCAGCCCGCGGCCTCAGAACGCCGCCGCGGCCGCTGCGCGGCCGAGGCTCCCAGACGCGCAGACGGTGATGGCCCGGCGGGACGCCGACCGCGATCACGCCGTTCTGCCACTCCGCGAGAACGTCCCTGGCATTGATCTGGATGCTCGCCCTCTCCCAAAGACTCGGCAAGCGCGACGGTTGCCGGATTCGCACGATGATCGACGCCTCATCAGGGTCGACGGGCACGCTGTGGCCCGACCGGTCCGGCAGGGCCGGCCGGCCGTGACCATCGCCGGGCGGCTGTGCCACATCGGTGCGCCACGCGGGCTGCCCGGGAGCATTCGGAGTCGTCATCGCCGAATTGTAAGCGGAGCGTCGGTGCCCGGGCAGGAGTTACCGTCAGCGGCGTCGACGCCGTTCCGGGCAATCGGTCCGAAGCGTCTTCGCGGCACTGGACGAGTAGTTCCGAAGTGCACCGGCACACCAGCTACCACCATCGGTGACAACGATCGTCCATCTGTCTGGATCAGCGGCGGTGAGCCAGAACAGCGTGTCACCGTTCTGCGTCGCTCCCCAGGGATACAGTCCACCGGGCTCAGGGTGGTAGGGATACGGCTCCGCCTGGACCTCATCACCGGAGTCATCCGCCGGAAAGATGAACCCATATTTGTCGGTGAGCACACGTAGCAGATCGATACCACATCTGGAGTCGTCTAGCTTGACCGCTATGTTTGCCGGAATACCAGCATGGTCGACCCCCATGAAGGCATCGATCTCGAGCAACCCATATCGACCGCAAAGAGCTTTGTAGTCAGCGGGAAACGCAGCCCTGAAATTCGTTCGAACAGCCATCGTCGTCATTGTTGTCGACCGGTATTCCGCCTCGGCCACCTGTGGCGGGGTTCGCGAAGGGGAGGATGATCGGCCCGGGATCAGTGGCGTGATGGGCCGCTGCGTCGCCAACGTACAGCCCCTCCAGGCACTGGGCGCCGTCCCGGAGGGGCTGGTACGGACCTACGGTCAGCCGGCGGGCCAGGGTGTACTGCTGAGGTTCACCATCGAGGGGCCCTTGCCGGGGACGTTCGTGCACGCGTGGTTCTTGGAGCCTGTGGGCGAGGCGTACACCTTCGTCAGGCAGGCGCCGAGGGCGAGCTGGCCGAAGTAGTTGGGATGGATCGACTCCTGGGCCTGCCCCTGGTTCCCCGCCAGGGTGAGGAAGCGCACCCACTCGGCGTCCTTGCCGAGCAGCGGGTTGCTCTGTGAGTTCTCAAATTCCGCCTGCTTGGCGGACTTGGCGCAGACCTCGTGCCCGGCGAGGAGGTTGCGCAGCTCGAGGTAGTCGATGCCGGCGGTCTGGGCGATGTCCTTGAGCATCGCGGAGATCTGCGGCAGGACGGTGTCGCGCGCCCAGTTGGAGTCGTCGTTCCACATCGGGCAGCCACCCTTGCTCCAGCGGATTTGGCGCTCCGGGCTGTACCGGTTGTCCAGGCCCGCCGGGATCGGTGTGGGGTAGGACTGGAGCACGAACCGGTACGAACCGTCCGCGTATCCGCTGGCGGTCATCGTCTGGCGTACCTGCTGGACGACCTTCTCGATGTTGGGCCGGGCCTCGGCCAGACCCGCTTGGAAGGTGGGGCCCTGGTCTTTGTTGCAGTGCTTGTCCTCGTCCCTTCCGAGGATGAAGTCCGCCACGCACGCCTGGAGCACCGAGGCGAAGCCCAGGTCGTTGCCGCCGATGGACACGACGACGAGCTTGACGCGGTCCCGCTGGGCGATCCGGCGGAGCTGGTCGATCTGCGGGGGTTCGCCGAGGTAGTACTGGCCTCCCGCCGCCGTCGGGAGCAGGTTGATGGTCCGCGCGCCGGAGCACGCCACGTTGAGCCGCAGTCCCACGTCGATCACGGCGCTGCGGATCTCGGCGGAGTCCGAGCGGTTACAGCCGTTGTCGAAGCTCTCCCCGTAGACGCGTGTTCCGTCGTGGTCGCAGTTCGAGCCGTTGGCGTTGCAGTTGATCGCGGCGCGGTCGGTGCCCCAGCGGTCGCCGACGATGTTGATCGGCGCGGCGTTGCCCTGCCACCGGCCGGCCTCCCCGGAGATGTAGCTGTCCCCGAGGGACACGATGGCGGTCTGGTTCGCGGGTGGGTTGACCACGGCGATGCCCCAGGGCTGGCGGCCGGCGGCCGTCTCGGTGAGCACGGTGTTCGTCGTGAGGTCGATCGTCTCCACCGTGTCCAGGATGGTGTTGGTGACGTACAGGCGGTCGAGCGTCGGGCTGACCGCCACCTCGCCGAGATTGCCGGTGAGCGCGATGGTGGCCGTGACCGTGTTGGTGCTGGTGTCGATCACCGAGATGTCGTGGGAGTCAACGTTGGAGACGTAGGCGCGAGTGCCGTCCGCGCTGAGCGCCACTGAGCGCGGGTTATCGCCGACGCGGATGGAGGCGGTGACCTTGTCGGTGACGGTACTGATCACGAACAGTTTGCCCGCGACGTCACTGACGGCGTAGAGGCGGTTGCCGCCGGGGCTGACCGCCAGTCCCCAGCTCGGCGAGTTCCCCGCGCCGAGCGCGATGGTGCCGGTCACTTGGCCGGTGGCCGTGTCGATCACCGAGATGCTGTTCGCGGTGCGGTTCCCGACATAGGCACGAGAGCCGTCGGGGTCGAACGCGACCGAGTACGGCTGGGTGCCGTCACCGAGGCCGATGGTGGCGGTGACGGTGTGGCTCGCGGTATCGATCACTGACACGGTGTTCGACCCGGCGTTCGCGACGTACACGTGCGCACCGTCCGGAGTGACGGCCAGGGCCTCCGGGTCGGTTCCGACCGCGATGGTGACCGGCGCCGTCTCGTTGACGAGGTCGACCACCGAGACGGTGTTGCCGAGGACGTTGTTCGTGTACGCGCGGGCCCCGTCCGGAGAGACCACGACATGGTTCGGATGCCGGCCGACCGCGATGTTGCTGGTCGAGGCATCGCCCTGGTCGACGGCCAACAGGGTGTTCGAGAGAGGGTTGGTGACGTAGAGGAAGTCGGCGGGCGACGGGTCCGCCGCCGCCCGTACGTGCGCCACCGGCGCCGCTACGACGCTCCCCAGGACCAGCGCCACGACGGATGCCAACGCCACCATGCGCTGCCGCGCACCACCGCGTAATGCCGTGACTCTCGACCACGCTGCCACCATCGGGACTCCCATCCACCGGATCAGAAACGTCCCCAATGTAGGCCGGAGCCGGAACTCCGCCCGCCCCGCCGACGCGGCCGAACGAGGTCAGCGGGAAGACCTTGACGCCACCGGTGCGTTGGGCTGGGGTCGCAACGCCGCGACCGTCAGCCGGGGACCGTCCTGGCGTGCACGTCACGAACGGCTCGCCCACGCCAGGGACCGCGGAACCGCCCCCGCGCGGGCGGTGGCCGTTGTGGTGGATCAGGTATTCGGGAGGTTGCGGGCCTGCTGTACCGCCCAGGAACCGGTCGGCGGCGAGCTCACCCCGGCCACGGTGTAGGCCTTGGCGGTGAGGAACCGCCGCCACGTCGGCGCGGCCCTTCGGGGCGCGAGGTCGATGCCGGCGGCGCTGTTGACGGTGCCGACGGGGGGTGCTTACGTGTAACTAGTTACTGCAACTAGTTACACACCCCCTGAGGACGACCGATATCAAGAGATCGCACTATGCGGCACTCGCGCGCTGCCGAGGCACCCCGGTCCCTCACCAACGAGAACGGAGCACAGATCACCATGGCCGAGCACGTAGTTGTCATCGGCGCCGGCGTCTACGGCGCGGCGGTGGCCGCCTCGCTGACGCGGCGAGGTGCCCGCGTCACCGTCGTGGACGCCGGCGCACCGGGAGGCGGCACCTCCGGTGCGACGTTCTCGTGGACCAACTCCTGCGGCAAGCAGCCGCAGGCGTACCACGATCTGAGTGTCGCGGCCATGGAGGCCCACCGCAGGCTGGCAGAGGCGATATCCGGCAGCGACTGGTACCACGAGGGCGGCAACCTGGAATGGGCCGACGGCCATGCCGGGCAGGAGCAGCTGCGGCGGAAGGTCGCCGGTGTCCTCGACTACGGCTACGACGCACGCTGGCTCGGCCGGGCCGATGTCCTGCGCATGGAGCCCGACATCGAGCCTGCCGAGCTGACCGCGGAGGAGTTCGCCTACTTCCCACGCGAGGGCTGGATCGAGCCGACCCGCCTGATCGGCCGGCTGCTCTCCACCGCGGTCTCCGGTGGCACCGAAGTGGTGCGTGACGACGCCGTCATCGGCCTGACGGTCACCGCAGGCACCGTACGCGCCGTCCGGCTCGCCTCTGGCCGGACTCTCCCCGTGGACGCGGTGGTCAACTGCGCCGGGCCTCAGGCCGCTGCGATCGCCGGGCTCGCCGGGCTCGCGCTGCCGATGCGCAACACCCGTGGCGTGCTCGTCTACACCTCGCCGGTCGCGGTCTCGGTGGCGCACGTCATCCATGCCCCGCACGTCCACCTGCGCCCGGACGGCGCCGGCCGGCTGCTGCTGCACACGCATGAGATCGACGACGCGGCGTACGAGTCCGAGGACGGGGAGATCGCCGTCCCGGAGGCGGCGGTCGAGAAGGTCCTCGAAGCGGGGCGGGCCCTCTACCCGGGGATCCGCGCCGCGACGGTGGAGAGCGTACGGGTGGGTGAACGGCCCATCCCCGGCGACGGACTGCCCGTCCTGGGCCGGGTGGTGGAACTGCCCAACTTCCACTTCGCCGTCTCGCACAGCGGCGCGACCCTCAGCGTGCACGCGGGCGACCTCGTCGCCGCCGAGGCGCTCGGCGAGGACCACGAAGACGCGCTCGCGCCGTTCCGGTTCGAACGGCTCGCCGCGGCGAAGGAGGAACGATGAACGCGATCGTCCTGCATGGCTGCGACCTGGCCGACGGCCAGGGCAAAGCCCTGCGACACGGGGTCGACATCGTCGTCGACGGGGACGCCGTCCGCGAGATCGTCCCCTCGCGGGCCGTCGCCACGTACGGGCCGGCGAACGAGATCGTCGATGCGAGCGGCATGCTCGTGCTCCCCGGTCTGATCAACAACCACACCCACGGCACCGCGTACGGGCCGCTGTTCCCCAGCGGCCACGAAGCCCTCCGGCGCGAGCAGGTACTGGCCAACCTCGACCGGCACCTGCTGGAGGGAACGACGACGGTTCTGTGTGTGGACGGCTTCGTCACCGCCGAGGCACTCGCCCGTACCGATGAGGCGCACCCGGTCAACGTCATCCTCGCCTCGTGCAACACCCCGGCGTGCCTGGAGGCGGCGACCGTCGCCGACGGCAGTGGTCTCACCGAGGCCAGCCGCGCGTTCACCGCCCGACGCGCGGTGGACGCCGGAGCGGTCGCGCTCGGCGAGATCGGGGCCGGGCACACCCTCGGCGGGGGCGGGGCAAGCTACATGTACATCCCGGCCGAGATCGAGAGACGTACCGGGATCGGGGTCACGCCCCGGCAGGCGGACGCGCTGAAGGTCGCGGTGCTGGGCCGGCGCATCTCGGCGTCGTCATTCGATCCGGACGCCGTCGAGGAGGCACTGGCCGCAGCGGGGCTGGCGGGCAAGTTGTCGGTCCCGGACACCCGTGAGCTCGTCTCGCACATCGTGTTGCCCGCCTTCGACATCGCCCTGCGCGGGCTCGCCGAGGCGGCCGGGCAGGCACGCCAGGCGGGCATCCCGGTGCTGGTGCACAACGCGGCGGCATCGATGACCCAGGTCGCCGCCATCGCCAAGACCGACGTGGCACTGATCGCCGGGCACTCCAACCACTCGAGCTTCGAGCCGCGCGAGGCCCTCGAACACGCCGAACGCCTCAAAGAGCTGGGCGCCATCGTGGACGTCTCCACACTGGACACCTTCGGCGCCCAGCGGCTCACCAGGGGGCCGGAACTTCTCTACGCGATGTTCTCCGCAGGAGTCGTCGACACGATCTCGACCGACTACGCGGGCGGCCACCACGACCCGATCCTGCTGGCGATCGACCGCGCCACCAAGGCAGGCGTCGTCGGCCTTCCGGCCGCGGTCGCGATGGCGACCGCCAACGTCGCGGACGCCATCCCCGGCATCGCACCCCGGCGGGGCCGCGTCGTACCGGGTGCGCTCGCCGACCTGGTGATGACCGACCCGGCGGCGCTCCATCAGGTCGGAGCCGTCATGATCAGCGGGAAGATCGTTGTCCGAGACGGCCGGCGCGTCACCGCCTGACCGACACACTCTGAGGGCTCGGGGAAGAATGGCGAAGAGAGCAACCATCGGCGACGTCGCCGCGACCGCCGGTGTGTCGACGGCCACGGTGTCACGAGTGCTCAACGGGGGCACCGTCGCCGCGGCCACCGCCGCCCGGGTATGGGACGCCGTCGCACGTCTCGAGTACACGCCGAACGCGCTCACCAAGAGCATCTTCGCCGGACACTCCAGCACGATCGGAGTGGTCATCGACGACCTCAGCAGCCCCTTCTACCTTGACCTGATACGCGGCATCGACGAGGTGGCGGCCGCCAACGACAGTCTCGTCATGTTCGCCAGCACCTTCCGCCAGGCGGACCGCGAGGTCGCCCAGGTGCGGGCGATGGACGAGCAGCGCGTACGCGGGCTGATCGTGACGACGGGCGAGGCGACCGACGGCCGCACCCGCCGGATGGCCGAAGGCGGCACACCGTGCGTGATCATCGCTCGCACCGTGGAGGACCCACCGTCTGGCATGCACTCGATCAGCCTCGACAACCTCCAGGCCGGTCGGCTGGCAGCCGCACACCTGGTCGAATGCGGGCGGTCCTCCGTCGGTGTCCTCATCTCCCAGAACCGATCCTCCCAAAGCCGGCCCTCCCAGACCGAGCGCACGGCCGGGCTACGGCACGGGCTCGCCGAACGCGGCCTGCCGTTGCCCGAGGGCGCGGTGGCCACCGCGACGACGGAGAGCGACGTCGGCGACGCCATCGACTCACTCCTTGCCCACGTCCGCGACAGCGGCAAGCCGCTGGATGCGATCGTCTGTATGACCGGACGCCTGACGGTCGCGGCCCACTCGGCACTGGCCGCTCGCGGCATCACCATCCCCGACGACATCGCGTTCCTCACCATGGACGAGTTCGCCTGGGCCGCCACGCTCGGGATCACCGTCATCGCCCAGCCGTCGTATCTCATGGGCCGGCGGGCCGCCGAACTCGTCGTCGAACGCCCCACCACACCGGTCCAGCTCGTCTTCGAAGCGACGCTGCTCGCCCGCACCTCGTGCGGCGAGCAGCACACCGGCCTGCGGTGACCTCCGGCCGCGCTCGCGCACCGATGAGTAGAACGGACCTCTCCTTTACGGTGAAAGGTAAATGGGCGAATATGGATGGATGATAAAGGTAAAAGCGGCTGGGCTCACTCTGGGGACCGGGCTGGCGCTGCTCTTTCCGGGATCAGCTTGCGATCAACAGGTGTCGAGTTGTGCGCCGCCTTTGCTTGAGGTGGACGCTGGGGCCGTCTCAGGAAAGGTCGGCGGATGCGCCGGTCGTTATTCTTCTTTGGGTGCGGCAAAAATCAAGGTCGGCGCAGTGATCAAGGTCAGCATTTACCATACCCTCAAGACGAGCGAGGCGACCTTGCCGTACAGCACCGATCCCAGTGTCGTCGGCTCTCCCTCACGCTCGCCGGACGGGCGGAGTGTGCGATTCCGCGCCGTCGCGCCGGGCACAGCCGGCCTCGTGGTGCCTACCATGCTGTGCCCGGCGCAGGATTCCGCCGGAACGGCCACACCATCAGCGTCGGCGGACCCCTCGGAGCCCGTTGCGCTCTGTCAGATCCTGCGGGTCGACGTCGAACCGATCTCCCGCAATCAGTCAAACGAGTAATCGGCGGGATTGGCGGTTGGATCTGCCTCGTACCTGTCCGATCAAAGTGCGTGCGCCGCGAGCATGCGCCCCTTGTCCATGTATGGTCTTTCAGCGTGCGCACGCGAAATGCGATCGTCGTCGGTTCGGGTCCCAATGGCCTTTCCGCCGCGGTGACGCTGGCGCAGGCGGGGCTGCGCGTGACGGTGTTCGAGGCGGCCGACTCGCCAGGCGGCGGTGCACGGTCTGGAGAGGTCACGCTTCCTGGCCTCGTGCACGACCTCTGCTCTGCCGTTCATCCGTTCGCGGCCGCGTCGCCCTTCCTGTCATCGCTGCCCCTTGAGGAGTTCGGGCTCAAGTGGCGCTTCGCGAAACTGGACGCGGCACATCCGCTCGATGACGGCTCGGCCGCGCTGCTGTACCGCTCGATTGCGGCAACGGCAGCGGCGCTTGGGCCCGACGGCCCGCGTTGGCGGTCGTTGTTCGAACCGTTGGCCGTCCGCGCCGACGACCTCGTCGGCGACGTCCTCGGTCCGATCCTGCGAATGCCGTCACATCCGCTGATGATGCTCCGGTTCGGCCTGAGGGCCGCGTGGCCGGCGACGACGCTCGGTCGCTACTTCCGTCACGAGCCGGCGCGCGCGCTCTTCGCCGGTTGTGCGGCGCACATCTTCCGCCCGCTCAACCGAGTCGCCACCTCGTCGGTCGGGACCATGATGATCACGGCGGGCCACCGCTACGGCTGGCCGGTCGCCGAAGGCGGATCGTCGGCCATTACCAACGCGCTGGCCGGCCTGCTCGAGTCACTCGGCGGCGTGGTGGTCACCGGAACGCGCGTAAGCCGGCTGAGCGATCTGCCCAGCCACGACATCGCGATCTTCGACGTCGGTCCGGCGGCGTTCGCCGACATCGCGGGTGGCAAACTGGCGCCGCGACGGTCTCGTGCGTACCGGCGGTTCCGCTACGGAGCGGCGGCCTTCAAGCTCGACCTGGCCGTTCGTGGCGGCATCCCGTGGAGTGCCGAACACGTAGGTCAGGCCGGGACTGTCCACTTGGGCGGTTCGGCGGCCGAGATCGCCGCGGCCGAGCGGCTCGTGGGCCGTGGCATCATGCCCGAGCGGCCGTTCGTCCTGGTGGCCCAGCAGCACGTCGCCGATCCGGGTCGCGCGGTCGGCGACATCTGTCCCGTCTACGCCTACGCCCACGTGCCACACGGCCATCGCGAGGACGCGACCGCGGCGATCGTGGGGCAGATCGAACGATTCGCGCCCGGTTTCACCGGCCGGATCCTGCGGGTGCACGCCAGTTCACCTGGCGACTTCGAGCGCGGCAACCCGAACTACGTAGGCGGTGACATCGTCGGCGGCTCGAACACGTTGCGGGGCCTCGTCGGCCGCCCGGTCATCGCACGCGACAACTACGCCACGTCGATCCCGGGCGTCTACTTGTGTTCTTCGTCGACACCACCCGGAGCAGGAACGCACGGCATGTGCGGTCATCTTGCGGCGAGGTCGGCGCTCGCGCACCTCCGCTGATCGAGCCTGGGCGCCTACGAGTGGAGCGTCGGCGTGGAGACGACTAGACATTTTTCTGATATGTCTGGCCGCAACTCGACATGTCGGAGATTCGCATGGGGTTCCTCAAGCAAGATGCGCCTGTCCTCGACTACGAGGAATGGAGCAAGGGCACCCGTGCGGAGAAGATCCGGCCCATGGCCCGGCACTGGGCCGAGGTCGGATTCGGCACGCCGATGGTGCTCCACCTGTTCTACCTGGTGAAGATCCTGGCGTACGTCCTCGTGGCCTGGCTGATCGTGATCGGCACCGATGGCATCGACGGCTTGACCCGCGTAAAGGACTGGTACGCCGAGCCGATCGTCCTCCAGAAGGTCGTGCTCTTCACCATGCTGTTCGAGGTGGTCGGTCTCGGCTGCGGGTTCGGACCGCTGAACAACCGATTCGTCCCCCCGATGGGCTCGATCCTCTACTGGCTCCGTCCGGGGACGATCCGCCTGCCACCGTGGCCCGGCCGCGTCCCGCTGACCAAGGGCGACACCCGTACGCGGCTGGACGCGCTGCTGTACGGCGCCCTCGTGGCGGCCCTGGTCGTCGCGCTCTTCTCGGGCGGCACCGGGCCGATGCCCGAGCTGGGTTCGTCCATCGGCGTACTGCCCATGTGGCAGATCTGGACGATTCTGGGCCTGCTCGCGGTGCTGGGCCTGCGCGACAAGGTGATCTTCCTGGCCGCCCGCGGGGAGGTCTACGGGGCCTTCACCGTGGCGTTCCTGTTCGCCGGCCGGTCGGGGCTCGACATGATCCTCGCGGCCAAGCTCGTATGCGCGGGGATCTGGCTCGGCGCCGCGACGTCCAAGCTCAACAAGCATTTCCCGTTCGTCATCTCGACGATGATGAGCAACAACCCGGTTCTGCGCCCGCGCTGGATCAAGCGCAGGTTCTTCGAGAGCTTCCCGGACGACCTCCGGCCCGGCCGGCCGTCGCGGTTCCTCGCGCACTTCTCCACCGCCGTCGAAGGGCTCGTGCCTCTGGTGCTGTTCTTCAGTCACGGCGGCTGGCCTACGGCGGTGGCGGCGACCCTCATGCTGTGCTTCCACTTCGGAATCCTGTCGTCCATCCCGATGGGCGTGCCGCTGGAGTGGAACATCTTCATGATGTTCAGCGTCCTGGCTCTGTTCGTCGGACACGACAAGGTCGGCCTGGGCGACATGACCACGCCGTTGCCGCTGCTGCTGTTCGCGGTGATCGCGGGCACCGTGGTCCTGGGCAACCTGTTCCCGCGCAAGATCTCGTTCCTGCCCGGCATGCGCTACTACGCCGGCAACTGGGACACCACACTGTGGTGCGTCAAGCCGTCCGCGGCGGCGAAGATCGAGAACGGCATCGTCTCGATCGCCAGCATGCCGCAGGCCCAGATGGAGAGGTTCTACGGCAGCCCGGAGACCGCGGAGATGTACCTCTACATGGGCTACGCGTTCCGCTCGTTCAACAGCCACGGCCGCGCGATGTTCTCACTTGCCCACCGCGCCATGGCCGGGCACGACGAGGACGAGTACGTGCTGATCGACGGCGAACGCATCTGCAGCACCGCGATCGGATGGAACTTCGGCGACGGCCACCTGCACAACGAACAGCTGATCGCGGCCCTTCAGCGACGGTGCGACTTCGAGCCGGGAGAGGTGCGCGTCGTGCTCATCGACGCCCAGCCGATTCACCGCCGGCACCAGGAGTACCGGCTCGTCGACGCCGCGACCGGCGAGTTCGAGCGCGGACACGTGCGCGTGGCGGACATGGTGACCCGTCAGCCCTGGGACGACACCACACCGGTGCATCTCAACGAGCGAGCGCGCCGCCGAGGCGACGGGCGAGCAGGCCGAGCAGGATGGTCATGACGACACCGATCACCGTCAGGCCGACGGTGTCGGGCGTGCTGTGGGTGTTCGCGACGACGCCGAACACGGTGTGGGCGATGAGCGCACCGGAGACGACGGCCAGCCGGTGCGTGTCCGTCCAGCCCGCGGCGGCCGTCCAGCGCCACACCGCGACACCTGCTCCCACCGCCAGCGCGGCCGCGGCGAGCATCGGGAAAATAACCCGGTCGCCGTGCGTGAACGCCGGATGCCGCGCCCCCGCGAACGGGTACAGCAGGCCGAGGAACCCGAACGCGGCGACCGCGCTCATCACCCCGGCGACGGCGGGCCGCGGCAGTGCGACGGCAGGCCGTACGCGGACGGGGCCGCGCCGCGGCAGGACCCGCAGGGCGACCACGCTCAGCACGACCACCAGCACGACGATCGTGATCAGCGCGGTACCCGGCATCACGTAACCGGGGTCCTCGGACGGCGGTTACCGACACGCGCAGGAGCGCGACGCCGAGCACCGCGACGATCGCCGTGCTGATGAGGCCACCCCGGCGCAGGTACGGCGCGGGGCCGACAGCGGGGAACAGCGATTCGACCAGCGCGATCGGGATGACGACGCTGAAGACCACGTGGTAGGGCAGATTGAGTTCGGTGTAGGCCGTGTTGACCCCGAGCAACCGCGGCGCCCAGCCGGCCGCCCCGTACAGGTGGGGGCTGGTCAGGCTCTGCAGCGCCAGCCCCTCCTCGATGAGGCCGTACACCAGGCCCATCAGCAGGAGGCTCGCCCGGCCGCCGCCGGTCCGACGGACCAGTTCGCGGATCAGCAGCACGCCGGCGCCGTAGATCGGCACGTACAGCAGGACCAGCCAGGCCATCTTCAGCTTGACCGTGCCGAGCGTGAGTTCGGCGGCGGCCGGGGCGATGAGCATGAGGGCGAACGCGGCCCGGCGCGCGCCGGGCCGGCGTGGCCGTGCCGGGCCGCGCGCGAACCCGGTACGCATCGGTCTGCGGTTCACGGCGACGGCCAGCGCCACCAGGAGCAGAAACTGCGCGCCCTGCACCACGCGCAGCGGATGCCGTGGCGGAACAGCAGGGTGAGCCCCGCGAAGATGAGGCTGAGCGCGAGGTTGGCGAACAGCAGGATCAGCACGAGCCGTACCGCCCCCCGCGCGGGCCGCCCGGTCGCCGGACTCGCCGGACTCGCCGGACTCGCCGATGACGTCATGCGTCCGACGGTAGGGAGCGGGCCCGTCCCGCCGCCTCCGTCCGCCGTCTGGTCCTGCGGGTGCGACTTCAGGTGGAGGGGCGGGGGCGTACCAGTCCGAGGTCGTAGGCGGCCACCACCGCGTGCACGCGGTCCGGGACGTTCAGCTTGCGCAGGATCGACGACACGTGCGTCTTCACGGTCGCCTCGGTCACCACCAGCCGCCGGGCGATCTCCGCGTTCGACGCCGCCCGCGCCACCAGGGTGAGGACCTCGAACTCGCGGTCGGTGAGCTCGGCCAGCTCGGCGGGGCGTACCGGGTCGTCGTCGAGGGTCGGCACGAAGCGGTCCAGCAGCCGGCGGGTCACGGTCGGGGCGAGCAGCGCCTCGCCGCCCGCGACCACGCGGATCGCCTCGGCCAGCTCGTTCGGGCGCACGTCCTTGAGCAGGAACCCGCTGGCGCCCGCGCGCAGCGCCGCGTACATCGGCTCGTCCAGGTCGAACGTGGTCAAGATGATGACCTTCGGCGGGTGCTCGGCCGCGGTCAGCCGCCGCGTCGCCTCGATCCCGTTGGTGCCCGGCATCCGCACGTCCATCAGCACCACATCCGGCCGCAGTCGCACGGCGAGCCGTACGGCCTCCTCGCCGTCGCCGGCCTCCCCCACCACCTCCAGGTCGTCGCGAGTGTCAATGATCATGCAGAACCCGGCGCGTACCAGGTCCTGGTCGTCGGCGACCAGCACGCGGATCGTCATACGGGCTCCTCCAGCGGAAGGCGGGCGCGGACCCTGAACCCGCCGGCCGGGGCAGGTCCCGCCTCGACCGACCCGCCGAGCAGGGCCGCGCGCTCACGCATGCCGGTGATGCCGTGCCCGCCACCGAGGTCGGCGAACCTGCCGCCGCCTCTCCCGTCGTCGTGGATCTCCACCGTCAGCTCTCCGTCCGCGACCCCGATGTTCACCCGTGCGGTACCGGCGCGGGCGTGCCGTACGACGTTGGTGAGGGATTCCTGCACGATCCGGTACGCCGACAGCTCGACACCCGGCGAAAGGGTCGCCGCGTCCAGTCCCTCTTGCCGGATCACCACTTCCAGACCGGCGGCGGCCAAGGGCTCCGCCAGCGCGGGCAGGTCCGACAGGCCGGGCTGTGGTTCGCCCGCCGCCTCCGCCTCGAACGGCCCCGGGCCCTCCAGGGTACGGACGGTGCGCAGGAAACGGCGCAGCTCGGCGAGGGCCTGCCGGCCCACACCCTCCAGGTCCCGGATCGCCTGCCGCGCGCGGTCGGGACTGGCGTCGAACACGTCGTCCGCCGCTGCGGCCTGGACCACCATCACCGACACCGTATGGGCCAGGACGTCGTGCAGCTCGCGGGCGATGCGGGCCCGCTCCTCGAATATCGCGCGCGCCGCCTCGGCCTGGCGGCGGCCCGAACGCGCCCGGCCCAGCGCGCCCCAGGTCCATGCCAGCAGCGCCGCGACCAGCCAGAGCAGCGCGCCGCCCCAGCGATCGGTGACCAGGGCGATGACACCGGACAACGCGACGACGACCGCCAGCACCCCCATCGAGGCGCGCGCCGGGCGCAGCCATGCGAACGTGGACACCACCACCAGCGCGACACCCGGGCCGATCGCGGGATACAACAGCTGGATCCCGGCCCCCGCGCACAGCACCACCGCGGTCACGACCGCGGGGCGGGAGCCCATCCACCACGTCCCGCCCGCCTGTACGACGGCCAGCGCCGCGAGCGCCGTACGCCCGGCCCCCGGGGACAGGCCACGCGGCGTGAGGAAGAACAGCGGGCACAACACCGCCACCGCGCACACCACCAGAAGGGCCCGCCGCCGGGGCGGCAGCCACGCCTCTAACTGGTCCGGCACGGCCACCGACCGTAGCAGGCAGCGACCCGGGAGTACTCGTGAATGACGCTGCCGAGACGGCCGGTTACCTCGGTCCGGCTCAGTCTGTACGGCGCGCCGCTGCGGCGACTCGCCCCCGGGCGGCTTCGAGGGCGACCGCGTGCGGTGTGGTGACGGAGAGGTCGGCCTGGCGGAGGATCCCGGCCAGCCGCGGGCCGATCGCCCGCGCGGCCGTCCGCGCCTCCGTCCTCGTGCCACCGGCGATGTCCATGAGCACGCCGTGGATGACGCCGCCGGCGTTCACGATGAAGTCCGGTGCCCAGATGATGCCCCGGGCGGCGAGTTCGTCCGCGACGGCGTCATCGGTCAGCTGGTTGTTGGCGGGGCCGACGACGGCCGCGCACCGTAGCCGGGTGACGAGATCGTGGCTCAGTAGGCCGCCGAGCGCCGCCGGCACCAGGAGGTCGGTCTCGGTGGTGGCCGCGGTGGCCGGATCGACCCACCGCGCGCCCACCTCGGTGGCCAGGTCCTTGCGATCCAGGTCGATGTCGGTGACCGTCAGCTCGGCGCCCGCCTCAGCCAGGCACCGGGCCAGCCGTGAGCCCACCTGGCCGAGGCCGATGACGGTGACGCGGCGGCCGGCCAGGGACGGTGTTCCGGCGATGTGCTGCCAGACCGCCTCGATCGCGGCCAACGCCCCGAGGGCGGTCAGTTCCGAGGGTTCGCCACTGCCGCCGAGGCGCTCGGGCAGGCAGTGCACGTGGGCTGTCCGCTCCCGGGCGACCGCCATGTCGGCGGCGGTGGTTCCGGCATCCTCGGCGGCGCGGTAGCGGCCTCCGAAAGCCTCGACGGCGTCGCCGAAGTCCAGAAAGATCCGCCGCCGCTCCTCACCCGTGATGGTGCCGCCCGGGGGCAGGACGATGACGCTCTTGCCTCCGCCGAAGTCGAGGCCGGCCGCCGCGCACTTGAGCGTCATGGCCTCGGACAGGGCCAGCGCGTCGGCCAGACCATCGAACAGATGAGGGTAAGAGTGCATCCTGCAGCCACCGACCGCGTCACCGAGCGCGGTCGAGTGCACCGCGATGATGATCGGCAGGCCACTGCGGCGTCCGGTGCGAATCGTGGCCTGTTCGTGCCGCATCGTCTTCAGGCCCCTCAGTTCTGGGGGGCAGGTTGGCCGAGCATGGCGCAGACGGCACCGTCGACGACCTTCTGGTCAGCCGCCTGGACCTCGGAGAACTTCGTACCGAACTGGGAGATGGTGACCACGGTGACCGTCCGGCGCCCTGCCGCGTCGGTGTAGTTCTGGCTTCCGAACCCCGGTATGCCACCGGTGTGTCCCCACACAGGCCCACATGGGCTGGTGTACTGCATGAGGCCCAAGCCGTACCGCATGGTGCCCTGGCTGTCCGGGTCTTCCACCGTGGTTCGCATCTCCGCGAGCTCGCGGGCCGGCACCAGTCTTCCGGAGAGCAGGGCCTTGAGGAAGATCGCCCAGTCGTGCGGAGTGGACACCATCGCGCCGGCCGTCCATGCCCAGCTTGGGCTGATCCCGGTCACGTCGACGTGCTCATGGCCGACCGGGCCGGCGAAGGCGGTGCCGGCCGGCGCACCGAACTCTTCCAGCAGCGGCGCGAGGTGCGCGGCGTCGGGTTCGTACCCGTGTGCGAGCAGGTCGCCGTCACGGGACCTGCCGCTTGTCGCGAGGTAAGTGTGGTGCAGGCGGAGAGGGCGCGTGATCCGGTCACGCAGCAGGTCGGCGACGCTGTCGCCGGTGACGCGCTCCAGGATCAGGCCGAGCGCGACGTAGTTGGTGTTGCTGTAGGAGTACTGGGTGCCCGGAGCGAAGTTGACCGGGTATTTGGCCGCGACCGCGAGCAGCTGCCGGGGTGTCCACACATGGTGGTCCTGGCCGGTGAGTGAGCGCAGTACGTCCGGGTCGAACCTCCCCTTGTGCAGCTCGATGGAGTAGTCGGGCAGGCCGCTGGTGTGGCCGAGGAGCATCCGTACCGTGATGGCCCGGTCGTTGGCGACGAGGCCCGGCAGCCACTTGTGCACCGGGTCGTCGAGGCCGAGCCGCCGCTCGGCCACCAGCTGCAGCGCCACGGTGGCCACCATGGTCTTCGTGTTGGATCCCATCCGGAACTCGTCGTCCGCGGACAGGCTGTGGGCCGCCCGCGTCCAGACGGCCTGTCGGGCGACGGTCACCGGCCGGTTGTTCCCGTCCTGAATACGGACGATCACCCCAGGCGCACCGGCCCGCACATCGTCCTCCGCCAGGGTCGTCAGCCGGGCCTTCAGCGTGTCGGCCGCGGTGCTCGTCGAGGCGTTCACCGTGCCGGCTTCCGCGCTGACACAACCGGTCGCGGCCAGCAGACCGGCCAGAGCGAGGGCCGTCACACGGCGCGAACACAAGGGCAATCTCATGGTGGTCTCCATATCTGAGCGGATATGAAAAACGCTATAAGGGCCGGCACGCATAGAACAGCTGCACTCCTTGCGTTCGGTGATACTTTTTTAACGTGGATGCGGTCGATCGTCAGATCATTAACCATCTCGTTCGGAACGCGCGGACCAGCCTGACCGACATCGCACGTGCGGTCTCGTTGTCGGTGCCGGCGGTCAAGCGACGTGTCGATCGCCTGGAACGCGATGGCGTCATCCGTGGCTACACCGCGCTCATCGACGAACCCGGCGCGCACAAGCTGCATGCCCTGATCGAGCTGTTCTGCGCCGGGCACGCGCAACGGGAGGACATCGTCCGGCTCGTCGAGGAACGGCTGGAGGTGCTGGTCGCGTTCACGGCCTCGGGCGACTGCGATGTCGTCATGCTGGTACAGACCGACGACACGGACCATCTGGAATCGCTCCTGCTCGACCTGCGTCGCCATCCACTGATCACGCAGACCCGGTCGAGCGTCATGCTGAACACTCTGATGGGCCGCATTGCCCTGTGAGGCATCCGGCCGCGATAAGGGGCCTATCCGGAGAACAGAGGCAGCAGGTCAGGGCCGAATTGGGACACTGAAGTTCAAACGGACAGGTAATGCCTTCCTGGATCGATCTTCCTGGTAAGATCCAAAACCCGCGCTTTTCATCCGGTTAGGTGGTCGACTGGAAATGAACGATGAGCAGCTTGTAGCCCACTCTGAGGACCTGGTACTCGCCGGCCGTGAAGTGCGAGAAGCGGCCATCCACTTGGCGAGTCAGGTAAATCAACATCTGCTCGCCTGCGGCGCGGCAGGTGATCACTGTCAGGGTTTCGAGACCAGAGACGCCATCTACGAATTGACCGATGCATGGGCGGGCCACGTCCGTACGCAGCATGTCGAGCACGCCCATAGGATCGGACAGCACTATCACGTGTCGGGTGCCAACTATGCGGGCGCCGAAGACGCGTCGCAACGTGCCGTCTCGGCCGTACACCCCGTCTAGCGAGAGTTACGCCTCATGGTCACCTTCAGTCAGTTGCTGAACGCCCAGCCGGGCAAGCTCAAGGACAGCGCCGACGCATGGGACAAATGGTCAGCGGCCGTGAACGACCATGCGAATCGGCTGGTCGCCGCCCATGACAAGGTGTCGACGAAGTGGGACGGCGCCGCGTCGGAACAGGCTCGCACCCTCGTCGCCGACGCGCACCTGCAGGCATCCGCGTCATCAAAGTCGCTGAGCCAGGTGAAAACCGTGCTGAACTCGGCGTTCACGACGTTCAGCCAGGCGCACAATGACCTGATCACGGCGAGCGACCAGGCCGTCAACGTCGGCTTCTCCGTGACCGGGGAAGGCCAGATAACGGACCCGGACAATGTGATAGGCCGGGCGCCGGGCGACCAGCGGGCGCAGCTGTCGCAGACGAAGACGAACATCCAGAACAGCATCGACAAGGCCGTGCGGACCGCCACTGCGGCCGACGGCCAGGTGGCAGCCGCCCTCCGCAGTGTGATGCCGGGCGGTGGCCCCCGCTCCGCCAACGGGGGCGGGGACACCGAGCTGGCGGACTTTTCGCCGGGTGGCGGCTCGCCGGGTGGCGGCGGATCGGGCGGTGGCCTGCCGATGCCGCCGGATGCGCTGAACAACGCTCCTAATCCACGGGCCAGGGCGGTCCTCGCCTATGCCTTCGCCCAGAGGGGTGACCCCTATGTCTTCGGCGCCGCCGGGCCGAACACTTTCGATTGTTCAGGACTGACGCTGAAGGCCTACGAGGCGATCGGCGTGCACCTGCCGCACTCCGCGGCACTGCAGTGGGCGCAGGGCCCACGGATCCCCGACGGTCAGGAGCAGCCGGGCGACCTCGTCTTCTTCACCGAAGGGACAAGCACCGTGCAGCACGTGGGTATCGTCCAGGATCCCGTGAAGGGCACGATGATCGTCGCCCCGCACACCGGCTCGTACGTTCAGATCCAGAGCTACAAGAACTTCCCGGGTGGGTACCTCGGTTTCACGCGTCCGGGGATGCCTTGACCGGTTTCTCGGCAAGGACAAGCTCCTAGATTCCTATCGTCAGCCGGACCGGGCCTCTCGCGACCCAGCCACGGCCCCAGTCGACGTCGAGCACGTCCCAGTCGGGGATCTCGTCCAGTATCCGGTTGAGCCAGATCGCCATCTCCAGCCGGGCGAGGCTGATGCCCAGGCAGTGGTGCATGCCGAATCCGAAGCCGAGATGTGAGCGCGGCGCACGGCGGACATCCAGGACGTCGGGATCCTCCCATCGCGCCGGATCCCTGTTCGCCGCGCCCTGCAGTACGAGAATCGTCTCGCCGTCCGGGATCCGTACCCCCGAGATCAGCCCCTTCCCATCGCGTGCCACCCGCCAGCCCACGTGGATCACCGACATCCACCGGTGGATCTCCTCCAGCGCACGCGGAATGAGATCGCGGTTCTCCAGCAGAACGCGCCGCTGGTCCGGGAATCGCGCCAGCGCGTACAACGTCGTCGCCATGAGTTTGGCGGTGGTCTCGTTACCGGCGAACACCAGCTGCGCCGCCGAGGCCGTCATCTCCTGGGCGGTCATCTCGTTGGACAGGGGCGAGTCGACCATCTGGCCGATGAGGTCGGCGGGACAGCCCGACCGGCGTCCCGCGAACATCATGGTGGTCAGGTACTCGTTGAGGGCGGCGGTGGCCTCCATGCCCAGGCGGAGGTTCTCCGCGCCTTGCGGACTGGAGTCCGTCGCCCCTTCGGCGGCCTTGACCATGCCATCGCTCCAGTCGCTGAACTGGGGATGGTCGGCCGCCGGAATGCCGAGCATGCGGGCGATCACCAGGGTGGGGACCGGCCTGGTCATCTCCGCCACCACGTCGACCCGCTCGCCCGAACGCAGCCGCTCGGTCACCGAGGCCAGGCAGGTGTCGACCACCTCAGTGATCATGTCCCGCTGGGGTGCGATGCCGCGACGTGTGAAGGTCTCAGCCCAGATGCCGCGCGTCTGATCGTGTCGGTCCACGTCCATGCTCATGATCGTCTCGCCGCCGAACATCGACCGGAAGAATTCCGGCGGTGAGAAGAACGCATGAGAATCCGAGAACACCGTCAGGCATTCTTCGTAGCGTGCGATGACGTACTGCTGGAGATCCTCGTGATAGCTGACCGGGCCTAATTCCCGCAGCGCGCGCAGTGCCGGGTAAGGATCGTCGATGAAGCCCTGCTCCTGGAAGTCAAGCCGGGTCCCGTGCACTCCTGGCTCCCGTTCGATCATCTACGAACTCCATCTCATCCGTGACCCCGCAGGTCGAGCGGGATCAGCCTGCCTGCCACACCGGTTCGGCGTCGCCGGGGGCGAACAACGTCGCGAGGGCCTGATGCCGGGTCAACCGGCTCAGCGCGCCCGGCGGAGCCGTGGCGTCGAGGATGTGCGCCACCAGTTCCGGTTCGGGCGCGAGGCGATGGCGTTTCAGGTAGTACGCCACCGCCTCCGGCCAGACCCACCGGCCGTCCGAACGGAAGCCGACCGGCACCGCGGCCACCCGGTCGGCGTCGAGCAGGTCGTCCATTGCGCCCGGCGCGTCGAAGACGACCTCTCCCGAACGCAGATAGGCCAGCACCCGCTCCCCCACCGGGCCGTCCAGCCGGGGATGATCCGGACGGAAGAACGGTCCCCGGTCGCGGTCCGCCCCGTCGAACGTGCGCGCCAGCCGTAGAGAAGTCCGGACCGCATTCCGTACCACGGCCCCGGCCGCGAGGGCCGCGTCCTGGTACGGAGCCGGCACCGCCCCGTCGTCGAAGACCTCGACCCTCGGCGTGCCGGAATCCACCTCGGCGAGCGCGGCGATCAGATGGTCCGCCACTGTCATCGCTTGCTCCTCTGTCCTTCCACCGCTGTAGCCGGCTTCGTGCCGCCGGCCACAGCGGTCCCTCTTCCCTTTGGTAGGGGCTGTTCCGCCGGAGTCCCTGCTCCTGACGAACCCCTCCATGGGTACTTACGGCCGGCGTCCCCCGCCGGGATCAATCCAGGAACCTCGTTGGAAAGGACGGCAAGGAGCGACGCCGAGAACCATTCGGGTCCGCCGATGCGTATTGAGGACATGAGAGCTGACGACGCAGGGCCGCGTTCTCCTGACCGAGCGCCGGTGACCCGGCCTCCTTCGGCACGTCGACGCGACGCCGCTCCGCGCCCGAAGCCCTGACACCCCGCCGCCCCAGTGAGGGGAGCACCGCATGCCGTCCTCGTCCCAGCCCACATGTCCCGTTCTCGATCCCACCGCCCGTGCGACGCACGCGGAGGCCGCCGCGTTGCGTGCCCAGGGACCGGCCGTGCTCGTCGAGCTTCCGGGGCCCGTTCACGCGTGGTCGGTCACCCGGTACAACGTCATCCAGGCGCTGACCCGCGACCCGCGCGTCTCGCGCGACGCCCGCCGGCACTGGCCCGGTCTGGCCGACGTACCCGAAGGCTGGCCCCTGGCCCCCATCGTCTTCATGCAGAGCTTCTTCAACGCCTACGGTGAGGAACACCGCAGGTTCCGGCACCGCATCGCCCCATCGTTCTCGCCGCGGCGGGTCGCGCAGATGCGTCCGCAGATCCAGGCGACCGCTGACCACCTGGTCGAGGCGCTCGCCGCCCTGCCGCCTGGGACGACGGTCGACGTACGGCAGGGCCTGGCGCTGCCGCTGGCCATGACCGTCATCTGCGACCTGTTCGGTGTCCCCGACCACATGCGCGGAAAACTCGGTGCGGCGATCCACGCCGTCCTGGATCCGTCCGTCGACCCGGAGCAGGCGGTGGCCATTCAAGCCGAAGTCCACAGCCGGTTCACCGAGTTGCTGCGGTACAAGAGGGAGCATCCGGCCGCCGATCTGGCCAGCGACCTGCTCCGGTCCGCGGAGGCCGGCGAGGAGCCCATGCCGGAACCCGTGCTGCTCGACACCCTGTTCCTGGTGATCGGCGCGGGCTACGAGACCGCCGTCAACCTCATCACCAGCGCCGTCGGAATTCTGCTCGCCGACCCCGGCAGTCTCGCCCGGGTCCGCGAGGGAACGATCGGCTGGCAGGACATCGTCGAGGAATCCCTGCGGTACGAGGGCCCCGCCATGCACATGCCGATGCGCTTCGCCATCGAGGACATCGATCTCGGCGAAGGCGTCGTCATCCGCAAGGGCGATCCGATCATCATCGGCTTCGCCGCCGCCGGACGCGACCCGGAGGTTCATCCGCACTGCCCGGAAAGCTTCGACCCGACACGCGCCAGCAAGGAGCACCTCGCGTTCGGTGACGGACCCCACTTCTGCCTCGGGGCGCACCTCGGGCGGCTTGAGACCGAGATCGCCCTGGCCACGCTGTTCACCCGCCTGCCCGACCTCGCCCTCGCCCGTCCCGGGGACCAGCCCGCCCGCCTGCCGTCGTTCGTCGCCAACGGCCTCGCCGATCTGAACGTCGTCCCCCATCCGGTGTGACCTCCGGGCGGTCGATCCGTCACCCGCCGGCGCGCCGCACGCTCCGTCCCTCCCCCGAAAGGAGCACTGCAATGATCGATCGGACCGAGGTGCGCATCGGCTGCACCTCCCCACTCGGCACCGAATGGTCGGTGGCCGGCTGGCTCACCGTCCCGGAGTCCCCTGCCCGCAACGAGCTCCAGATCCTTCTGCACGGCGGCGGCTACGACCACCGGTACTGGGACTGGCCGCTGGACCGCGAGACCTACTCCTACGTCGAACACTGCCGCCGTGCCGGGCACGCCACGCTGGCCATCGACCGCGTCGGATCAGGTGCCAGCTCCCGGCCACCGGGCCGGCTCAACAGCGTCCACGCACAGGCCGGCGCCCTGCACCAGATCGTCACCGCCGCACGCGACGGCAGCCTCGCGGGGAGGGCCTTCGACCGCGTCGTCCTGGTGGGTCATTCGTTCGGCTCGACCGTGGCCGGCGCGGAGGCCGGCAGCCACAAGGATGTCGACGCCGTGGTCTTCACCGGGCACGTGGGCATCGATTCCGGGGCGCGGGACGATGACCCCCGGTCCGCGCTCATATTCCACAACGTCACCGACGATCCGGTGGTGGCACACCTGTACGGCCTTGTCGACGACGGGTACCTCACCCTCAGGCCGGAGGCCCGGGTCCCCACGTTCTACGTGGCCGAGAACACCGATCCGCGGGTCCTGGACCTGGACGAGAAGATCAAGGGCGTCATGACCCTGGGCGAGATATCCGACATGGGCACCGCCGCCGACGCGTGGAACCTCATCGACGCTCCCGTGCTCGCCATGGTCGGAGAGAACGACGTGCTGATGTTCGACCACGACATCGAGATCGACACCTACCAGGCCGTCAACCGGGTGAAGGGAAAGGCCCCCGAGCATTTCAGCTTCCAGGTCGTCCCGGCCACCGGTCACAACATCAACCTGCACCGCAACGCCCGCACCAGCTACGAACTCATCCTGCACTGGCTCGACTCCCTGGTCTGACGAGCCATGCGATCGTTTGGGCGGTAAGGCTCATGCATTCTTATGTGTTTGCCAATGACGGCGACCGTGAGTGCCGCCGTCTCCAGGGTCTGGCTGGTCTGCTCGACCCCCTGCACCGTAGAGCCCTGGAGGCCGCGGGGATCGGTTCTGGATGGCACGCCCTCGAACTCGGCGCGGGGCTGGGCACCGTCTCCGACTGGATCGCGACCCGGGTGGGGCCGGCAGGTCGCGTGCTGGCCACCGATCTGGACACCAGGTTTCTGTCCCAGGCGCGCCACCCGGACAACGTCGTCATCGACAGGCTCGACGCGGTGGACGACCCGCTGCCGGAGTCGGCGTTCGACCTCATCACCGTTCGCGCGCTTCTTCACCACCTGCCTGAATGGCGGCAGGTGATCAAGAAGTGCGGCGTCGCGCTGAAGCCCGGCGGATCGCTGCTGATCGTCGAGCCCGATGCGACCAGCAGCATGCTCAACGCCGTACCACCGCACCACCGTTTCTGGTCGGCGTGGTGCCGGTGGGGCCGCCGCGAAGGCATCGACTTCCGGCTCGGCCACAAGCTGGCGGGCGCGATGCACGACGCCGGCCTCGAGGTCGCCGACACCGTGATGGAAGTGCCCTTCTACCACGGTGGATCCGCGTGGGCGGGGTTCTACTCGCAGACCGTCGACGCGGCCGGGCCGCGACTGGGCCGGGCTATCGACCCCGGCCTCGTCACCGCGTTCCACGAGGCATCGGCCGACCCCGGCGCGTTCATGTGCTCGTTCGGCTGGATCGCCGCGTCCGGGCGGCGCACGCCCGGCGCATCCCGAGGAGGCGCTCGATGAGCCCCACCAAGGTCACCATCGTCGGCGGCTACGGCGGCGTCGGGTCGGCCCTCGCCTACACCCTGCTGACCTCGGCCGACCCATGCGAGGTGACGCTGCTCGGGCGTCGCAGCCCGTACGTCGCCTGCCAGCTGATGGACCTGGGCGGCGTGACCCCGTTCGGGGACACGGCGGTACGGAGCGGCGACATCGACGACTTCGCGGACAGCGACGTGGTCGTGATCACCGCCTCCGTTCCCTTCGAACCCCTGGCCTCGCGTCTGGACTTCCTGTCCCGCAACATCGAGGTCCTGCGCCCGTACTTCCGCGCGCTCGCCGAGCTGCCCGCGGACTGGTCCGGCCACGTCATCGTCGTGACCAACCCCGTCGATCCCCTGACCACCTGGCTCGGCCATGCCGCGCGGATCGACCGCCACCAGCTCCTGGGCTACTCCTGGAACGACAGCCTCCGTCTGCGAATCGCCGTCGGGCAGGCCCTCGGCGCCCACGCCTCCGACGTCGTCGGCTGGGTGGTCGGCGAGCATGGCGATGGGTGCGTGCCGCTGTTCGACCGCATCCGCGTGGGCGGGGTGCCCGTGCGGCTGTCTCCGGAGCAACAGCGGTCCGTCAGCGCTGAGATCAGGGGCTGGTACGCGCGCTGGGCGGCGCTCGGCGTCGCCCGCACGACCGCCTGGACCACGGCGGCCGGCGTGGCCCGCATGATTCACGACCTCGCCTCGCGTGCGTTGTCGGACTGGTGCGCCGCCGTGCCGCTTCACGGCGAATACGACATCGACGGCGTCGCCATCGGTGTACCGATCACCATCGGCTCGAACCACGTGTCGCCTGTTCACGAATGGCAGCTCGCGCAGCACGACGGGTACGCGCTGCATCATGCCGCGGATGTGATCCGCCGGCACGCGTACCAGTGCGACGACGCACTCGCGCTCTGAGCCGGTCATGACAGCGCGGAGAGGTGGCCGGGATGCCTTGTCCTGAACCACCGCTCGTATCGAGAGAGGGCCCGACAACATGACCGCACAATCTCGCGGGTGGGAGTTCGACCACATCGACCCATGGCTGGCGCCGCGTATGCACGAGGTGTTCGCGGAGGTCCGGGAGGGCTGCCCGGTCGTGCACAGCACCAGGTACGGGGGGTTCTGGGCGGTGCTGACTCACGGGGCCGTCAAGGAGGTGACCGGCGATCCGCACACCTACAGCAGTGCCGATGGCGCCTCGATCCCCAGAGTCCATGGCATCCTGTCGCCGCCGATCGCCTTCGACCCGCCCGAGCACACCGCGTACCGCAGGATCATTCAGCGGCAGTTCACCCGGCAGGGTGCGGCTCGCTACGAACCGCTTCTGCGCCGGCTGGTGCGGGACCGGCTCACCGAACTGATCGAGCAGGGCAGCGCCGATCTCGTTCCCACGCTGGCCCGCTACCTGCCGCCGATGGCGATCGCCGTGATTCTCGGGCTACCGCCCGAAGACGGCGAGCAGTTCGTGGAGTGGACGACCCGGCTCCTGACGACGGCGGCCACGGGCGATCACGCGGAGAACGAGCGGGTGACGCAGGAGTTCGCGACATACATCTCCGGCCACCTCGACCGCGACGACGACGAGACCGTCATCAGTGTGATCAACACGGGCCGGTTCGACGGAAGGCCGCTCACCCCCGAGGAGAAGCTCGGCATGATCTTACTGCTGGTCGCGGCGGGGCATGAGACCACCGTCCACGGTATCGGCACGATGATCTACCACGTGGCCACCGTCGACGGCCTCAAGGACCGGCTGATCGCCGACCCGGCGCTCATCCCGAGCATGATCGACGAAAGCCTGCGCATGGAGGCTCCGGTGGCCACCCTGTCCCGCACCGTACGCGGAGGCACCGAGCTGGCCGGGCAGACACTGGAGGACGGGGAACGCACCCTGCTCGTGTTCGGCTCCGCCAACCACGACCCGGCCGTCTTCGACCGGCCGGAGGAGTTCGTCTGCCCTCGAGACCGCAACCCGCACGTGGCATTCGGCTCCGGCATCCACCGCTGCATCGGCGAGCACCTCGCCCTGCTGGAAATGCGCATCGTCGCCGAAGAACTTCTCGCCATGGCGCCCGGATACCGCATCGCCGACGGCTACGAACCCGACTGGAGGAGCGGTCCGGTGACCCGCGGCCTCACCACGCTGCCGGTCACCTTTCACTAGGGCTCATATGCTCAGCCGAGGGGGAACTCGGCGGTCAGCCAGGTGTCCTCGGCGGCGAAACCGGCCGTGTTGTTGTAGGACAGGCCGATGTCATGGCCCGCGCCCTTTTGCACGTACACCTGCAGCGAGGACGCCACTTTCCAGTGGGGAGCCTGGCTGCGCATGACCCGTTCGCTCGTGGAGCAGTCCACCCCGGTCAGTCCGCAGAAGAAGACGTCGTGTTCACCCAACACGAGAAGCACGGGCCCGGTGATCCGCTCGATGGGGCGGTCGAGCACCAGTGGCCGGACGAATGTCGCCAGTTCGCCGGCCGTGTAGGTCTGCTTGAGCCGCTCGTCCTCGGCGAGCACGGCCGGGTCGTAGGTACCCGCCTGGTAGAAGAAGGCGCGGGTGCCCGGCCGGGTGGTCAGGTAACCGGGGTCGAATCGCCGGCCGGCGAACGCCGGATCGAGCAGGGCACTGTAACTTCGCGCGACCAGACCGGCCGTCGGCACCGGTTTCGTCAGGCCGGCCAACCAGCCGGTGGCGATGATCCCGTCGGCGTCGTGGTGTTCGCTCAGCTCCAGCTCGGAGAGCAGGGTGCCGAAGGAGTGGCCGACCAGCACGACGTGGGGGTAGGCGCCACCCGGGAAAGCGGACGAGCGGACGGCCTGTACGACCTGGTGCAGGGTGTCCGCGTCGGTGTCGACGGTGGTCAGTGCGCTGAGCGGATGCGAGCTCCGGCCGACGCCGATACGGTCGATCGCCAGTGCGGCGTATCCCCGGGCGACGGTGTGCTTCACGTAGGAGTACCGGCCGCCGAACCCGGGCAGGTCCCAGTAGTTGTGGTCGTAGGTGGTCCCGTGGACAAGTACCTGGATCACGCGCGGGCGGGATCCCGCCGGCGTGCAGAGCTCGCCGTAGATGCGCTGGTTCTTCGCTCCTCCCGGTGTGAACGACACCGGAATGTGAACATCCCGACAGGTGGCGCCTGCCGCAGCGCTCGCACGCGCCGGAATGGCGACCGAGGCGGCCATCAGGGCCGCGAGCGCTACTAGCGCCCTCATGCGAGATCGGGAAGCTCCGGAATCGATTGGCATTTATCCGCCCTCTCGGTCGGCAGGCCGTCACGGAAATCCCCGAGGCCCAATGGGCCGGAATTGCTCCTGCCATTGAGAAGGTATAACCCTGCCATGAATGGCACCACCGCGATCGGGTGCCGTGCCAGAGAACCAGTCATTTGACTGAACCTGGCCGACGGCCCGGCTACCTAACCTGTGAGAGGGAGGCCTCCACCGACCAGTCCGCCCGCGGTTCGACGCCACCGCGGGGGCCTCGCGGAAAGTGGCGAGCGAATGAACTGCCCGAGAACGTAGACGGTTCGCCCGTCAAGGGCGAACATGACGGACATGTGTACTGACCGGGCAGACGAACGGGGCGTCCGGTGAGCCGGCCTGAAGATGCCCGGCCCGCGAACCGCGCCCCCACGCCGGGCGTACCGTCAGGTTCGGCGCAGCCCGGCGATGTGATGCCGCTGGTGGGGCGAGACGAGGACGTCGCAACGGTACGCGCGTTCGTCGACCAGGTCGCGGCTTACGGCGGCGCCCTGGTGATCTCCGGTGATGCCGGCGTCGGCAAGTCCGCGCTGGCCGAAGCGGCCGGCTCCTACGCCGTCTCGGCCGGGTTGCGGCTGCTGCGCGCCGCCGGCGCACAGTTCGAAGCGAACGTCAGCTTCGCCGGCCTGCACCAGGTGTTGTTTCCGCTGCTGGGCGGCCACCTCGACCAACTGGACGATGTGCAGCGTATGGCGCTGCGCAGCGCCCTCGGACTGCACAAGGGCGTGGCGCCGGATCGGATGACGATCTCCCACGCGGCGCTGGAACTGCTCACGCGAGCCGCCGGCACCACTCCGATCCTGATCGTCGTCGACGACCTGCCCTGGCTGGACCAGGTCAGCACCCTGGTGCTGGGATTCATCGCCCGCAGAGCCGCCGGGACGAAGGTGGGCTTCCTCGCCACCGCGCGTACCGGCGAGGACGGTTTCTTAGACCGCTCCGGCATCCGCGCACATGACCTCCGGCCGCTGTCCGACGCCTCGGCGGAAGTCCTCCTCGGCAATCGGTACCCGGCTCTCGGCCTCCGTTCGCGGCGCCGGCTGCTGGAGGAGGCTCAGGGCAACCCCCTGGCACTGCTGGAGCTGCCGATCGCGCTGACCTCACAGCACGCCGACCGTACGGGCACCGGCACGCTGCCACTGACGCACCGCCTCCAGGAAGTGTTCGCCGCGCGTATCCGCGGCCTGCCGACGCGGACCCGTCACGCGCTCCTGCTGGCCGTCCTGGACGGGACCGGGGACCTGAACGTCCTGCGGTACGGCGAACCAGGATCGGAGGCAGCCGACCTGGTGACGGCCGATCGATCACACGTGATCTCCATTCACGGCGCGACCGCCCGCCTGTCGTTTCGTCACCCGCTGATCCGGTCGGCCGTCGTGGAGCTCGCCACCGACGACGAACGCCGGCGTGCCCACCAGATCCTTGCCGAGCGACGGGCGGACGAGCCGGCTCGGCGTGCCTGGCACCTGGCGGAGGCGTGCACCGGGCCGGACGAGGAGGTGGCCGCGCTGCTGCAGGAGGTCGCCCACACGAACCTGTTCCGCGGCGACTCGCTGAGCGCCATCACCCAGTTGCTCAGGGCGGCCGATATCAGCCCCGCCGGCACCGACCGCTCCAGCCGCCTGGCGGAGGCCGCCTATCTGGGCGCCATCGTCACCGGCGATCTGCGTGAGGTGCCGGCCCTGATGGACGCCGCCCGCCGAGCCGATCCACAACACGGCGGCTCGCTCGCCGGAGCCGTCGCCGGCGCGTACCACCTGCTGAACGAGACCGGCGACATCGACAACGCCCATCGCCTGCTCGTCGGCGCCATCGAGGCGCTCCCGGAGCCGGGCGACGCCCACAACAAGCCGCTGATCGAGGGCCTCTACACCCTGCTCATGGTGGCGTTCTTCGGCGGGCGGCCGGAGCTGTGGCCGGCGTTCCACACCGCCGTCGACCGGCTACGGCCGCAAACGCCGCACTTGCTGTCGATCCTGGCCAACGCCTTCAGTGACCCCGCCCGGCGCGCCCAGCCCGTGCTCGGTCAGCTGGACGCCTTGATCGGCCGGCTGCCCACGGAGACGAGCCCGGCGCGCATCGTTCGCACCGCCATCGCCGGCAGCTACCTCGACCGCGTCGGCGACTGCCGCGAGCCGCTGTGGCGAGCCGTGCGTCACGGCCGTGAAGGCGGCGCGGTGACGTCCGCCATCGAAGCGCTGTTCCTGCTCGGCAACGACGCCTACTTCGCCGGACGATGGGACGAGGTTCAGGTGCTGACCGACGAGGGCGTCGCCCTGTGCGAGGCCCACAACTACTCGCTGCTGCGGTGGACCGGCCGGTTCCTGCAGGCCCTGGTCGCCACCGGCCGCGGCGACCAGGCCACGAGCCGGTCCCTGACCGAAGAGATGAGCCGCTGGGCGGCACCCCGCCGGGCCGGCCTCGTGTCCGCCTACGCGTGGCACGTCAAGACCTTCGCCGCTCTGTCCCAGGGCGACTTCGACGAGGCGTACCGGTGCGCCGGTGCCGTCAGCCCGGCCGGGCAGCTGGCCTCGCATGTTCCCAACGCCCTGTGGCTGGTCATGGAGCTGGTGGAGGCGGCGGCCCGATCCGGCCGTCCCGCCGAGGCCGCCGCCCACGTCGCGGCCGCGCAGGAGGCGCACCTCGCCGAGCTGTCGTCCCGCCTCGCACTCACCGTCGCCGGTGCCGCCGCCATGGCGGCGGCCGACGATGATCACCGGGACCTGTTCGAACAGGCGCTGCGCACGCCGGACGCCGACCGGTGGCCCTTCGACCTGGCGCGCATCCGCCTGGCGTACGGCGAACGACTCCGGCGCACCAAGTCCCCGTCCGACGCTCGCGTCCATCTCAGCGACGCCGCGGACGCCTTCGAGCACCTCGGCGCCCGGCCGTGGGCGGCACGGGCGGCACGCGAACTGCGCGCCACCGGCATCCAGCGCGAGCGGCCCACCTCCACCAGCGACGCGGGTCTCACCGCGCAGCAGCGCCAGATCGCCCAGCTGGCGGCGGCGGGCCTGTCGAACAAGCAGATCGGCGAGCGCCTGTTCCTGTCCTCGCGCACCGTCGGCTACCACCTGTACCAGATCTTCCCCAAGCTGGGCGTCACCTCCCGCGCCGCGTTGCGCGACGCGCTCGCCGACCTGCCCGAGACCGACACCGACACGACCTCGCCGGGCTGACCAGTCATTCGACAGACGCTAGCCACCGCCCCTAACTCTTAACGTCGTTTCCAGATCCACTCAACGAGGGACTGGAGACCGATGAACACGGCACGCAATATCGTCCTCGTACACGGCGGCTTCGTCGACGGCTCCGGCTGGCAGCAGGTCTACCGGCTGCTACGCCAGGACGGCTTCAACGTCAGCATCGTGCAGAACCCGACACTGTCGCTCGAAGGCGATGCCGAGGCCACTTGCCGCGTCCTGCAGCGCCAGGACGGCCCCACGGTGCTGGTCGGTCACTCCTACGGCGGAGCGGTCATCACCGAGGCCGGGCTCCATCCCTCCGTTGTGGCGCTGGTCTACATCGCCGCCTTCGCCCCGGACAAGAGCGAATCGGTGAACACGCTCATCGCCGACCCACCTCCCGGTGCGCCGGTACCCCCGATCCTGCCGCCCCAGGACGGCTTCCTCTTCCTCGACCGTGCGGAGTTCCCCGCCTCCTTCGCCGGTGACGTGCCGCTGCAGGAGGCGGAGTTCATGGCCGACTCGCAGGTCCCCTGGGGCATGGACGCCCTCGCCGGCGCGGTCAGCGAGCCCGCATGGCGCCAGAAGCCCAGCTGGTACCTGGTCGCCACCGACGACCGGATGATCCCCCCGCCCGCGCAGCACGCCATGGCCGAACGCGCCGGCGCCACGGTGGCCGAGGTATCCGCCAGCCACTCCGTCTACCTGTCCCAGCCACAGGCGGTCGCCGACCTGATCAAGCAGGCCGCCACGGCGCCCCGCTGAGTCCCTCCGCGGCGGCATCCCGGGCCGCGGGGTACCGCCGGCACGCCCTCATGACGCCACAAAAGACCGGACTGGAGAGCCCCGCCAATGGACACTCAAGTTCTCGAACATGATGTATCCCCGGCGGACGCCGCATGCTCGGCCGGGTCCGACCCCAGCCGGCTCGTCACCTCGCTCTACATCCAGCATCGCTCGGCGCTCCTCGCCTATGTCACCAAAATGCTGTCCGATCCGTACCAGGCCGAAGACGTCGTCCAGGAGACGATGGTGCGGGCCTGGCGGAACGCCGACCGGCTCACGCCCGAGCGCGGCTCCATAGCCGCCTGGCTGAAACGGGTCGCACACAACGTCGCCGTGGACAAGCTCCGGGCTCGCCGGGCACGGCCGCCGGAAACTCTCGTGGCCGACACACCCACGCGAATGCTGCCCGACCACTCCGACGACGTGGTGGAGTCCATGTTCGTCAGACGCGCCCTCGAACGCCTCGCGCCGGCGCATCGCGCCGCATTAGTCGAGGTCTACTTCGCCGACCGCACAGCGGCACAGGCCGCCAAGGCACTCGGCATACCGGTCGGAACCGTGAAGTCCCGTGTCCACCACGCCCTTCGCAACCTGCGGCTCCACCTCGAAGAGCAACTGACGGAGTCGCTGGAAACGGCCGAGGAGAACGGCGCGGAGGTGGCCGGAGACGCACGGTCCGATCTGATGCGGCGGTTGTCGAACGGCGCCCAGGAGGATCCGCGGCTGCGGCGGGAGAACCTGCGCGGGTCCGTGGTCGAACGGTTCGGCGACACCGGCGGCGTGCTCGTGGTGGATGAGGCCGGATCCTCCAGAATGGGCACCCTCCCGACCGTGTCCCAGCGACCGCGCGGCGGGCCAGCCGGCCGGGGAGTGTTCCTGGCGTACGCGACCGCGCGTGGCCGCGCATTGATCGACGCGGAGTTGTACCTGCCCAAGTCATTGACCGGCGACCGGAGGCAGTGCGAGAAGGCCGGCGTCCCGGCGGACGTGGGTTTCGCGACCAAACTGGAACTGGCCCAGGCGATGATCCGCCGGGCCGTGGACGGCGGGGTCGCGGCGCGATGGGTGACCGCCGATGAGGCCTACGGCCAGGGCCACAAGTTCCGCCGCTATCTGGAACGGCGCCACCTGGGCTATGTGGTCGCGATACCGCGGACTCAGCCGCTGGGAACCGACATCGACGATGGCGGCACCGGTCTGCGGGCCGACCAGATCACCGCCGGCGCCCCGGGGCATGCCTGGAAGCGCCTGTCCGCGGGCAAGGGAGCGCAGTCCCATGACTGGGCCATGGCCACCTTGCCGCCTCACTCGGACGACGTCGGAGCGGGTGAGTTCTTCGCCCGATGGCTACTGGTCCGTCGTTCCCCGCCCGCACTCGGCGAGGCCACTCCCGAACTGGCCTACCACCTGTGCTACGGACCGGCCGGCACGCCCTTGGCCGAGCTGGTGCGCATCGCAGGGACGCGCTCGGCCATCGAGGAGTGCTTCGCCGCGGTCAGGAACGAAGTCGGCTTGGACCAGATCCCCGGCTACGACGCCTGGCACCGCCGCGTCACCCTCGCGATGCTCGCCCACGCCCCCGTGGCCGCCGCCCGCGCTCCGAAAGCGGAGACCTCGCCCGTCCCACCCGCGCCTAGGCCCGCCGTCGCCTGGGAGACCTGACCAGCACGATCTCCGCGATGCTGTTACCCGCGGCGTTCGTGGCCGGCACGGCGGCGCTGGTGCGTGACCACCGGCCCACGCTGACGGCCGCGCAGGTACGGCAGCGCCTGGAGACCACCGCGGACCACCCGACCGGGCGGCTTCCGGACCCGTCGCTGGCGGGCTGCGCCGGCCTGGGCTGTCTCCTCATTGCCGCGATCCGGCGGGGCCGCGGCCGGCAGCCCGGCACGCTGGATGGACCGAGCACGGACTAAGGGAAGCCCGACAGCCGATCGCCCTTGATGAGGGTGTTGAACTGCTTCAGCTGCCGCAGGACCGGGGAGACCTCCAGGCTCTGAACACCCCGCAGCGCGCCGATGCGGTCGGTGACGAAGCCGAAGAGGTCCTGCAGGTCACGGCAGTTCACGGCGGCGTGCACGTTGTGCACGCCGGAGATCGCGGCGGCGAACGCGACCTCCGGCATCAGGCTGAGCTCCCTGCCGACCGCGCGGACCGCGTCCGGGGCCACCTGAAGCCAGAGGTCCGCGAGCGTGGTGAAGCCGAGGGCGGCCCGCGACAGCTCGACGTCGAGCTGGACGACGCCCGTCTCGATCAGGGCACGTACGCGCCGGGCGGTCCGCGCCGGGCTGATGCCGGCGGCCGTGGCCAGGTCGGCGTGACTGGCTCGGCCGTCGGCCGCGAGCCCGAGCAGGATCGCCTGGTCGTGCGGCTGGAGGCTCAGGTCGGCGGACGATGGCGGGCGGACCGGATCGGCGGGGCGGAGCGCGCGGGCCTCGGCCTCCGTCAGTGCCTGGTCGAGCACGGTCCAGTCCTGCCGGCCGACGGTGGTGAAGACATGCATGATCACCGACGCTTTGAGGCTGAGTACGGTGGCGACACGGGGCAGCAGCTCGACCAGGAGGTGTTCCCGGTCCTCTCGTGAGCGTGAACGCACCACGCACGTCACCTCGGAGCCCGCGGCGTTGAGCGACACCCAGCTGACATCGTCGCGCAACGCGAGGGCCTCGGCGACGGCCGGCGTGCCGTCGGGCCGGCACTGCACACGTACGATCCACTCGCTCTGTCCCAGCACACTCGGGTCCACGATGCCCACCACGCGTAGCACCCCGGACCGCCGCAGCCGGCGGTACCGGCGTGCGACGGTGGCCTCCGAGACGCCGAGCACGGTACTCAGCCGCGCGAATCCTTCGCGCGGGGACAACTGCAGGGCGCGGATGAGGCGGTGGTCGTCCAGGTCCAGCCGGCCTGATCCCGCCGTCGAAGCCGTCATCTCAGGGATCCTCCGATGGCCGTCTCATCCGTTCGTGGTCAGGCGCCACGGGCGTACGACCGCGACGAGGACCACGACCGCGATGGCCAACGTGAGGGCGATGACGGACGCCATGGCGGCCGGTCCGGTACCGATCACTCCGACCAGTGGAGCGGTGACCGCTCCGATGCCGAACTGCAGGGCGCCCAGCAGGGCCGCGGCCGTACCGGCGACCTCGCCGTGGCGAGAAAGGGCGAGCGCGGACGCGTTGGGCAGCGTGAAGCCGACCGTGAAGAGTACGAGCCACAGTGGCACGAACGTACCGGCCATGCCGCCGAAGCCGGTGGTGGCGCACGTCAGCAGGAGACCGCCGGCGACCGCGGCGGCGGCGAACGAGCGGGTCATAACCTGCGTCGGCGATCGACGGCGGAGCAGGCGCACGTTGAGCCGGCCGGCGAGCACCAGGCCGAGCGCACCGAGGCCGAAGGCATAGCCGAACTCCTGTTCGCTCATGCCGAAGTGGCCTTGGAACACGAACGGCGAGCCGGACACGAAGGCGAAGATCGTGCTCATCGCCAGGCCCGCCAGCAGGATCAGGCCGACGAAGGCCCGGTCGCCGAGCAGTCGCGTGAAGTCCCGGAGCGTACTCGGCAGGCCGCCCGTGCGCCGCCGTTCATCCGGCAGTGTCTCGGGCAGGGCGTACGCCGCGGCGACGATGATGACCAGGCTCAGAACGGCGAGGACGGCGAAGACACCGCGCCATGAGGACCGGGCGAGCACGATGCCGCCGAGCGTGGGAGCCAGGATCGGCGACACCCCCAGGACGAGCATGAGCCGGGACAGCAGTCCGGCCACGGCGGCACCGTCGAACAGGTCGCGGACGATCGCCATGGTGATCACCGTGGAGGTGGCGGCGCCGAGGCCCTGCGACACACGCAGGACGTCGAGCACCGCCAGGTCCGGCGCGAGCAGGCAGAGCGCCGACGCGACGATGTGCACCGTCACACCGGCCAGCAGCGGAGTCCGTCGCCCGATCGCGTCCGAGAGCGGCCCGACGAGCACCTGGCCGAGCGCGAGCCCGGCCAGCGCACCGGTCAGCGTGAGCTGTACCGCGGCCGGGGAGGCGTGCAGCTCGCTCGTGATGGCCGGGAGTGCGGGCAGGTACATGTCCGTCGTCAACGGGCCGAGCGCCACCAGCGAGCCGAGCAGCAGCACGAGCCCAAGCCGCCCGCCGTAGGGCTCCGTGCTTCCCGGCGCGGCCGAAGGTCCGTGGGAGAGGCGACGTGCCGCCACGACGGCTCCGGCGTCCTTGGATGAGGACCTCGGCGGTCCTGCGAGTTCCTTCTCAACGTCCATGGCCGAAGCATCGCGCCACTGACCGGGGCCATCCCGTCACCGGCGGCGCGGACGGCCGGATCACCGACCGTTCTCCACCGCGAGCGTCCATTTCCCTCACCCTCCACCCGGCGAGTCGTCGAAATCCGCCGACCCGCGTGGACGTCAGCCCCACCCCTCGCCTGAAGCCGTCGACGCCCCGCCGGCCGTGGCGCCGTCCGCGAGGGCATCACGGGGGATGCTCTGCCCGGCGGAGGATGCCGGAACCTCGGCGGCGGACCGGCTCAGCGCGCTCAGCCCGTCGTCCGGACGCTTGGCCGGCGTCGGTGTCGGCGTCGTGCGGGTCACCGTCGGGATGTCCGTGACGTTGTCCACCGTCTCCGGCCGGGCGCTTCCCACATCTCCTCCCGCGCCGCCATCACCGGGACGTCCCTAACGAGACACGGCCGGCGGCGACGCTGGAGTTCAACCGGGGGCGGGCCCCTTCCGCCTCGGCGTGGAAGAACCGGGTCGACTCCTCCTCGCCGATGTCCGGGTACGACGGCGGCCGCTCCCTCCGCTCGTCAGTGGCCGGCCTGCCCGGTCAGGCGCTGCCGTTGTACGCGGCGGCGTTGACCGTGGCAAGGGTGATCAGGGGCTGGCCGAACTCGACCGCCTCCGCGTTGTCGGCGTGCAGTTCGGTGACGACACCGGCGATCTCCGCGACGATCGGGTTCATCAGCTTCATCGCCTCGACGATGCCGACCACCTGGCCGGACGTGATGGTGTCGCCGACGGTGACGAACGCGTCGGCGCCCGGCTCCGGGCCCGTGTAGAAGGTGCCCACCATGGGCGAGGTGACGGTGTGGAAGCCCGCCGGCGGCGTGGCGGCCTCGGGCGGCGATGCCGAGCCGTGGCCGTTGACGGATGTCGCCACCACGGCGATGCCGCCGGAGGCGGGCGGGTCCACCGCCGGGGCCGCCGCCGACTCCTGCCACTCGACCTCGATCAGGGTGTCGCCGGAGCACACGCGGATACGGCGTAGCGGAGTCGGGAGCTCCTCGGCAAGCATCCGCGTGTGCTCCCGAAGCTCGGCGAGCACGTGCCGTTCGTGGGTATGCGGATCTTCCTGCATCAGGTCGTCATCCCCTCGGCGTCGTTGACGCGGACCGCGTCCTGTCCGTATCGGCGGAAGCGTGCGCGCCGCTCCTCCACGAGCCGGTCCGTCTTCGTGGCCGGCAGCGCCGCGAGGGTCTCCAGCAGGGCGCGGCGCAGCCGCTCGGCCGTCGCCGTCCGGTCGAGATGGGCTCCACCCGGCGGCTCCGGCACGACGCCGTCGACGATGCCCATGCTCAGCAGCTCCCGTGCGGTGATCCGCAGGGCGCGGGCCGCGGTCGGACCGGCCGACGGAGTGTTCCACAGGATCGAGGAGCACCCCTCGGGGCTGATGACCGAGTAGGTGGCGTTCTCGAGCATCAGCACCCGGTCGGCGACGGACAGGGCGAGCGCTCCGCCGCTGCCGCCCTCGCCGGTCACGATCGTGACGATCGGCGTGCGCAGACCGGACATCTCCTGGATGTTCTGCGCGATGGCGATGGACTGGCCGTGTTCCTCGGCGGCCACACCCGGGTAGGCGCCCGGTGTGTCGACGAGCGTGAGGATCGGCAGCTCCAGGCCGGCGGCGAGACGCATCACGCGCAGCGCCTTCCGGTACCCCTCGGGCTGGGCCATGCCGAAGTTCCGGGCGACCAGGTCCTTGGTGTTGTGACCCTTCTGGTGGCCGATGACGGCGAGCCGCAGGTCGCCGATCCGCGCGAGGCCGGCGACGATCGCCGGGCAGTCGCCCTGCATCCGGTCGCCGTGCAGCTCGATGAAAGAGGTGAAGATGTCGCTGATGTAGTCGAGCGTCGTCGGCCGGTCCGGGTGCCGGGCCAGCTTCACGATCTCCCAGGGGTCACGGGCGGCGATCAGCTGCGGGTCGTCGACCACGACGGGGTCCGCGGCGGGCACGTTCGCTCCGCCCGGCCCTGCCACGTCGAGGAGCCGCAGCAGCCAGCTGCGGAGTGTCCGCCGGTCGGCGACGATGTCGAGCTGTCCGTGCCGCATCAGGAACCGCGCGGTCTGGAAGCCTTCCGGTAGCTCCTGCTTGATGGTCTGCCGGATCACGCGGGGGCCGGCGAAGCCCATACGGGCACCGCTCTCGGCGATCAGTACGTCGGTGTTGCCCGCGAAGGACGCGGCCACGCCACCGTACGTCGGGTCGGTGATGACGCTGACGCTCAGCAGCCCGGCCTCGCGCAGCTCGGCGATCGCCTGGCTGGTCTTGGCCATCTGCATGAGGGACAGGACGCCCTCCTGCATCCGGGCCCCGCCCGAGGTCGTGACGATGACGAGCGGGAACCGCTCGCGCAACGCCGTCTCGGCGGTACACGTGATGAGCTCGCCGACGGCCGTGCCGAGACTGCCCCCCATGAACCCGAAGTCCATGACCGCCATCGCGACCGGGCGATCACCGATGCGGGCGGTGCCGCAGAGCACCGCCTCGTCGAGGCCGGTGCTCGCCCGCGCGTCCGCCAGCCGTTCGGGATAGGGCCGGGTGTCGCTGAACCCGAGGACGTCGGAGGTGACGACGGTGACGGGCAGCGGGGTGAAGGAGCCGGGGTCGACCAGCTGTTCGATGCGCTGCCTCGCGGTGAGGCGGCTGTGATGGCCGCACTCCGGGCAGACCTGGAGGTTCCTCGTCAGCCGCTTGCTGTAGAGCAGGTGGCCACAGGACGTGCAGCGCACCCACGTCGTCCCGGCGGCCGGGAGCGCGGAAATGGTCACTTCGTTCACTCCTCCGGCTCCCAGCTGTAGAAGCAGGACGCGACGGCGTCCTGAGGGGAGCGCCAGGTGGGAAGGTACGGCGAGATGAAGGGCTCGAGCCGCTTGCTGATCCGGGCGAACTCCGGTTCCTTGCGGGCGGTGTTCAAGGTGGCCGGTGGCGGCTCGGCGGACTCGAGCAGGTGCACGTACAAATTTCCGAGGCTATACAGCGAACGGTGTCTAATTTTGGCCACTCTTGGGAGTTCTGTCCTATCTGACTCGGTCCAGATCTCCGCGACCTCGTGTTCCGTTCCCGGCACGATTTTGGCCACTATCAAACTCCGGTACATGTGCCACCTCTCTGGCTTGGCGGGGGTTTTTCGCTACGCGGCACCGCACGCGGTCACGTTCCCTTATCGCGCCCGGTATCAGAACATCCGCGGCCGTCATCGGTCGGCCGGCCCGGCGGTGGCCCAGCCCGGTTCGCCGGGCGGAAAACGTCGTCCGAAGGCCGATCACGCGAGTCTCCCTGCGATGCGAATGACCCGTCATGGTGACTCCTCGGCGTGACTTGACGTGCCGTCAGTCTCGCGCCGGGATCGTCCCGATGGCATGAGCCAACTGTCCTTTCGGCGCCGGAATCTGCACCGGCCGGGATGGGACGCGGGGGTGGTCACCCGCTGTTCCGGCCCCGGTCCCGGGCCGGCCGGGATACGGGAGACGGCCGTCCGGGTCTTTTCCTGCGGCCGGCGGGACTCCGTGCTCACGACGCGGGCCGTACGGCCGGGAGATAGTCGGCCTCGGTGCGACGTCGAGGAGGACCCATGAGCCCACCGTTCCGTGCCGCATCGGAGGAGGGCCGTGCCATCTGGCACATGGGCGCCCTGATGCAGTTCAAGGCGACCGGCGAGGATACCGACGGCCTGTTCTGGCTGGCCGAGCACAGGTCCGCTCGCGGTTATACCGCGCCGGTACGCCGGCACACGCGAGAGGACGAGCTCTACATCGTTCTCGAGGGCGAGATCACGGTGGAGGTCGACGGCAAGTCCTACCCGACCCCGGCCGGCTCGGTGGCGTACGCGCCCCGCGGCCTGCCGCACACGTTCCGGGTGGAGTCCGAGACGGTCCGCTTCCTGATCTTCGCCACGCCTGCCGGTTTCGAACGCTGGTTCCTCGACACCGGCCGTCCCGCCGAATCCCTGACGATCCCGCCGCCCGTCACCGAGGTTCCCGACATCGGTCGCCTCGTCGCGTCACTGGCGGCGTACGGCGTGGAAGTGCTCGGTATGCCGCCGGGCATTGGCGAACCGCCCGGGCACTGAACCATTACCCGAAGCACGGACTTGGCTACGGTCCGCCACTGGAAAACCGCTCCCGTATTTCGATGTGTACTTTTGTCGCGTCCGCAGTAATGCTGTATACAGCTCCATCTGTGAGGCGACCTCAGGGAATGGTGACTATGCCGACCGAATGTCCCATACGCGTCCTGATTGCAGATGATCATCCGGTTTTCCTGATGGGTTTGAAGATAGCGCTCGACGCCATCCCCGAGGTCGAGGTCGTGGCTGAGGCAAGAAACGGCAAGTCCGCGGTCGAACAGGCACGCAGATTACTGCCCGATATCGTGCTGATGGACGTGGACATGCCGCAGATGAACGGGATCGCCGCCACCAGGGCGATCATGGCGGAACGCCCGCGCAGTGCCGTCCTCATCCTGACCATCGTCGACGACCTCGACTCGGTCATGGCCGCCATGCGTGCCGGCGCGCGGGGCTACCTGCTCAAAGGCGCCGGCCTGGAGGACATCGTCCGGGCGGTCAAGGCCGTCGGCCAGGGTGAAGCGATCTTCGGTTCGCAGATCGCGAACCGCATCGTCGACCACATCGCCAAGCCGGTTCAGCTGGCCGTCCCGTTCCCCGAGCTCACCGACCGGGAGCGCGACGTGCTCCGTCTGGTCGCCGAGGGGCAGCCCAACTCCGTGATCGCGCGCGAGCTGGACCTCTCCATCAAGACGGTACGCAACTATCTGTCCCGTATCTTCTGCAAACTCCAGGTGACCCACCGCACCGAGGCCGCGATCCGCGCCCGCCGCGCGGGGCTCGGGGAGTGACGGCAGGGCGTGTCTGACAAATCCTGTTCGTAGCGAGCGGCGTCCAGGTGGTGCGTCGCAAGGCGGAGGAGGGAGTCAGCCTGGTGTTGGCTGGCGACCGACGACAACGCGGCGAGGCGCCGCCTGGACGCCGCGCAGTAGGACGAGGGTTTGTCAGACACGCCCTAGAGCCTGTCCTCAAAGCCATATGAGCAGGGTGGCCAGGTCGATCATCCCTTGGTAGGACTGGGCGGTCTTGTCATAGCGGGTGGCGATGGCGCGGTACTGCTTGAGGCGGCCGAAGCAGCGTTCGACGACGTTGCGCCGGCGGTAGACGCGGGGGTCGAAGGCGGGTGGCCGGCCCCCTTGTGAGCCGCGGCGCCGACGGCCGGCTTGCTGGTCGACTCGTTCGGGGATGGTCGCAGCGATACCACGGCGGCGCAGGTAGGCGCGGATCGCGCGGGAGCTGTAACCCTTATCGGCGATCACCCGCACCGGACGCCGCCAAGGCCGCCCGGGCCGCTGCGCGGGGTGACGGCGGATGCAGATCCCGGCCATCACCTGCTCGAACATGGTGCAGTCATTGACGTTCCCGCCCGTCAGCACGACCGACAGGGGCCGACCGTGACCATCACAGGCAAGATGGATCTTTGTCGTGACACCGCCCCGGGACCGGCCGATAGCATGATCAACTGGTTCGGCCTGCCCGACCGGCGATTGTGCCCCCTGTGCGGCCGGCCGCCAGACGACGGGCTCCGGCGGCGTGCTGATGGGCCCGCACGATGGAGGAATCCACCGACACCTCCCGGTCCAGTTCATCGATCGCCTCGGCGATCACCTGCGCCTTAGAGACCAGCATCGTGAGCGTGCCGTTACGAGACCAGCGCCAAAACCGGTTGTAGACCGTCTTCCACGGCCCGTACCGCTCCGGCAGATCCCGCCAGGCCACCCCGGTCTTGGCCTTGAACAACATCCCATTGATCACCCGCCGGTCATCCACCCGCGGCCGCCCAGCAGCACCCGAAACAGGCAGCAACGGCTCAATCACCTGCCACTGCTCATCACTCAACTCATGCCTACGCACCACAAACCAAGATCAAACCAGACCAACCCAGCCAGCTTTGAGGACACGCCCTAGCACCGGAGGGGCAAGAGTCATGCCCCGTCCCGGTGCGCCTCCTCGACGCGACCTGGACGGCGCCCGCTGTTCGTCGATGGCGCCGCCCAGGTGCGGTCTTCTCGCTTTCCGGTCGTTCAGGCGGGCGCCTCGCTACGGGCGAAGTGCCGGCGGAAGAAGCTCCGCAGCCGAACCTCGATCGGGCGTTCGAAGAAGTGATGGACCAGCCCGGAGAACGCCAGCGCGATGGCGAAGGAGACGATCGCCCAGGTGATGTTGCCGTACGTGGGCTTGGGCGGCTGGAAGAAGAACTCGGTCATCGAGTGCTTGTGGAACACCGCCAACGCGACCAGGTACAGCGTCAGGTAGTGGAAGAGGAAGAACGCGTAGGACCAGTTGCCGAAGGTGACCATCGGCCGGGAGGACAGCCAGGTGCGGCGGCCGGAGAGCTCACGGGTGGCGACGGACGCGATGAGCAGGGTGATCAGCGGCATGCACACCGGGTCGAGGGCGTCGACGATGGTGTTGCTCCGCCAGGCGGCGTCGTGGAAGTAGTACATGACCCCGAGCGCGGCGACCAGCAGGCCGAAGACGGCCCACACCGGAACGGGGCTGCGCCAGCCCTTGCGCAGAGCCGCGGCCGCCACCACGCCGAGGAGGAACTCGTGCAGGCGTGCCGGGGGCGACATCGTGCCGTAGACGAACGCCGTGGCGGCGGAGGGGGTCAGCCCCGCGGACGGCGGATAGGCCACCCACAGCGCCACCTTGATCCCCCAGCCGAGGAGGACGAGCGCGGCGGCCAGGTAGCCGAGCTGGCGGATGGTGCGGTTCACGAACAGACGGACGACCAAGGGGAAGATCGCATAGTAGAACGCCTCGACCGACACCGGCCACGACACCGTGTTCGGCGAGTTCAAGATCCCGTTCTGGAACCAGGCGTGGATGAGCAGGGCGCTGGCGGCTCCCAGCCAGAGCGTCTCGGAGACCTTGGAATGCTCGGAGATGCCGAGCGCGATGGCGACCCCGATCACGGCCGACAGGAGCGCCAGCGGCCAGACGCGCGCGATGCGACGCCCGTAGAACCAGGCCGCCGTGTCCGTACTCTTGAACGTCCAGGTGAGCACGAAGCCGGAAAGCAAGAAGAAGTAGCCGACGCTCGCGCCCCCGAGCTCGAACACCGCATGCATGTGCGTGACCGGGAAGAAGACGTTGAGATGGGCCAGGAAGATGGTGAACGCCGCCACGGCGCGTAGCCCGGTCAGGGCGTACAGCTGAGAGCCGGGACCGCGCGGAGGCTGGCTGGTGGGCTTGAGTGTCGGCGGCGGTTCGATGGGGGTCGTCGTCATTTGCAATGCCCTAACTACTACTGCGGAGGGTGGACTCGCGAGGTAGCGGGCGACCTCGAAGTCATGGTGGCCTGCGGCTCCCCGATGCCGAGGCCGACAGCGATTGGATATAAAGAGAGTTACGCGGCACAGTCCCGACGACGTCATTCACGGGTCCCAGCGGGCATGGGAATTTGCCCAAGCCGACTGGGATCCCTGGCGGTCGGGGGGCGACGGGCGCGGCCACCCTCCGGTCAGATACGGCCGCCACCATCGGCCGTGGGGAGAGACCGGGACACGAGGAGACCGCAGGAGATACTCGTGAGCCGGCGCCGGCCGGACGCCCTTGAGACGACCGACCGGCGGCGGCTCACGAAATGACGTCCTTGGCGCGGAAGACGCGCACGGTCAGCCCGAACAGCACCAGGGCATAGGTCACCGACAGCGACGCCCCCTTTATCATTCCGGACCACAGCGGCTGAGCCTGGAGTACGTCCGTCCAGGCGAACATCCAGTGGGTGGGCAGGAAGTCGCGCCATCCGCCGAGGGCGGTGACCGAGTCCAGGATCGTACTGACGATCACCAGCCCGACGGCGCCGCCGACGGCGCCCAGCGGGCTGTCGGTCACGACGGACAGCAGGAACGCCAGGGCGGCGACGACGAGCTGCGCGACCAGGGCGTACCCGATGATGATCGCCATCCGCCCCAGCCCGGTGCCGATCGGGATCTCCGCGCCGTTGCCGGGCAGCCGCAGGTTGTGCCAGCCGAACGCGATGGTGCCGGCGACGAACGCCATGAGGGGCAGCACGATCACCGACAGCGCGGCCAGGCCGAGGGAGACGATGAGCTTCTGCCGGAGCAGCCGCGCGCGGGGCACCGGCGCCGCCAGCAGGTAGCGCAGCGAGGCCCAGTTGGCCTCGCTCGCCACGCTGTCGCCGCAGAAGAGCGCGACCGCGACCTCCAGCAGGAAGCTCACGGAGACGAACAGCACGAACGCCGTGAAGTTCAGCCCGCCGGCGTTGCCCAGCGAGATCACGGTCGGCCCGCTGCTCGGCGTCGAGGCCCCGCGGACCTTGAACGCCAGGACCAGGAGCAAGGGCAGTGCCATCAGCAGCACGAAGGCCACGAGGGTACGGCGCCGCCGCAGTTGGCGCACGGCCTCGACGCGAAGCGGGAGGGTGCCTCTCGGCCGGTAGCCGTGGGCCGCCCCGTCGTGCGGGGACAGGGTCTCAGCCATTGTCGGCTCCTTGCCCGATGAGCGTGAGGAAGGCGTCCTCAAGGCGGCGGTGCGGCATGACCCGGTCGACCTTCAGGCCGGCCGCGACGAGCGTGGCCACCGCGTCGGATGGCGGCGTGCCGTTCAGATGCGCCAGCACGCCGGGCGGATACGGCTCGACCTTTCCGACACCCTCGAGTGACTCCAGGACCGCCACCGCGCGGTCGGCGTCGGAGGTGCCGATGATGTACGTGCCCTCCTGGCCCGCGATCTGGGCCACCGGTCCGGTCGCGACCTGGGTGCCTCGGTGCATGACGACGACGTGCGTGCAGGTCTTCTCGACCTCGGCGAGGAGGTGGCTCGAGACGATCACGGTGCGCCCGGCGGCGGCGTACCGGGTGAGGACCTCGCGCATCTCGGCGATCTGCGGTGGGTCGAGCCCGTTCGTCGGCTCGTCCAGGACGAGCAGGTCGGGGAGGCCGAGCATGGCCTGCGCGATGGCCAGCCGCTGCCGCATGCCGTGGGAGTAGGTGCGCACCGACCGGCTGAGGGCGTCGCCCAGGCCGGCGATGTCCAGGGCCTCGGTCAGGTGCGAGTCCTCGGCAGGTCGCCCGGTGGCACGCCAGTACAGCGTGAGGTTGTCGTGGCCGGACAGGTGGGGCAGGAAGCCCGGCCCTTCGACGAATGATCCGATCCTCGACAGAACGGGCGCTCCGGGGCTGACTCGCCGCCCGAACAGCTCGATCGCCCCGGAGTCCGGTGTGATCAGTCCCATGAGCATGCGCAGGGTGGTCGTCTTACCCGCCCCGTTGGGACCGAGCAGGCCGAGCACCTGCCCGCGTTCGACCTCGAAGGACAGGTCGTCGACGGCGAGCAACCCGTTCTTGTACCGCTTGGTCAGCTGGGTGATCTTCAGCGGTACGTTCTCGTCCCCGACGACGGTGCCCCTGGCGCGGCCGCGGCCGCGGCCGGTGAGCATGAGGCCGGCCATGACGGCCAGCCCGATGAGCGGCAGGCCCCAGGTCCACCAGGGCAGCGGGCTGGGCGGTGTCGCCAGGTCCGCGTCGACCGGTACCGACAGCGGTGAGGTGATCGACACCTGGTACGAGGCGGGCTTCGCGGGCATCGCGTATCCCATGTCGGTCGTGGACAGCACCACCCGGATGCGGTGCCCACGGTCGAACCGGTAGTCCATCGGAGGCAGCGAGATCACCGGGTCGGCCTGCCCCGGGGCGATGGTGACCGGTGACACGAGCCGTCGTGTCAGGGCGATCCGGCCGTCCGAGCCCACGTCGAAGATCTTGGCGAACAATGTCGCCTGCACGGAGGCGTGCACGCGTACGCGGGCCGATCCGGTGAGGCGGAGCGCCTGCGGGAGCGGAGCCGAGTCGAAGACCGCCTGCTGGCCGGGGGTGTCGACGCCGAGACCGCCTCCGGCGCCGCCCGTGCCGGCCTCGCCGGGCAGCGTGTCGAACGTGGACAGCGCACCGAAACCGGGAAGCGCGGACAACGAGGCGGGCGCGCCCCCGGCCGGGTTCTGCACCGTCTGCGGGGCGCCGGACAGCGGCAGCGTACGCGAGCCGGAGCCGAACAGGCCCGGATAGCGGGCGGAGGTGGCCGCGCTGATCCGCTGCTGCTGGGTGGAGGAGTCGATGCCACCGGCGCGGGTCACGGTGAAGGCGGGCTGCGCCGGCCCCTTCCCGTCGAGGTAGCGGCCGAACCAGTCCCTCATCGCGCCGTTGACCCGTGCGGTCTCGGGGTCGCCGCCGTCGTGGCCGCCCTGGTACCACAGCACCGAGACCGGTGCGCCGGTGATGGCGCGCGCGTTGGCGTCGGCCTGGTCGAAGGGAAAGAGCGAGTCGGTCTGGCCCTGGATGAGCAGTGTCGGCGCGTGAATCCGGCCGGCGACCGAGGAGGGGCTGGACCGCCGCAGCATGGCGACGGCCTCGGCGGTGGGCCGCCCGGTCTCGGCCACCTTCTGGTACATCGCGCAGATCGACGGCAGGAACCGGCCGCAGGAACCACCGGACCCGGACGCGCTCCCGCCGGCGAAGAAGATCCCGGCCCAGAGCTTCTTGAACACACCGGTCCGCGCACCGTTGCCGCCGGCGTTGGGGAACAGCGCGTCGGCGAGATCGTACCAGGTGATCTGCGGGACGGTCGCGTCGATGCGCGGGTCGTAGGCCGGCGCGAGCAGGGAGATGGCGCCGCCGTAGGACGCCCCGGTGATGCCGACACGAGGATCGCCCGGCCCGTCGAGCCGGACCTCCGGACGGCGGGCCAGCCAGTCGACGAGCTGCCGGACGTCCTTGACGTCGTAGTCGGGAGAGTCGAGGCTGATCTCTCCCGTCGTCCGGCCGAAACCACGGGCGGACCAGGCGAGGACGGCGTAACCGTGCCGGGTGAGGGTCTCGGCCTCCTCGCGTACGTCGTCCTTGCTGCCGCCGAAGCCGTGGGCCACGAGGATCGCGGGCACCCGGCCGTGCCGGCCGGACGGCGTGTAGAAGGTGGCGTCCAGGCTGACGTGCTGGTCGTCGTGCGGGCCGTCGGTCACCGCGATGCGCGTCGACAGCGTCCGCACCCCGTCGGCGCCGCCGCGCGTCGCCAGCCAGCCGGCCATTCCGGCGGCCAGGACGGCCGCCACGGTGATTGCGATCAGCATTCGCAATCGTCCCCGCCGCAGTTTCATAACTCGACACTAAGGGCGGAACGGGGCGATGGCTGCGGGCCGGCGGCATTTTACGTCGATGGAATCAGGCCGTATACGGTGGCGGTACTACGCCCGCTACGTTGCGGGTGCCATCCGGTGCGCTTACGGCCGGGGCCGAGGCCGGAACCGGTGTTCGCGGCCCCGTGCCGAGCATGCGGCACCGGGGCGTCCGGCACACCGTATCCGCTTACCACACGGCGGGCGGGCCCGGCCGGCGTCACGACGGCGGGCCCGCCCGAAAGGCGAACGCGAAGGTCACGGTGTCGGCACGCCGACATCTCCTAGCGGGGGGATCTCCTGACGCGAGCCGCGCCTTCGCTCCACCAGAATGCACAATTCTTTTTTGTCCACCTTTCCCACCGGCGTCAGTGGCAGGTCGGTGAATATCTCGAGCTGTTCGGGAATCTTGTATTTCGCGACACCGTCCTCGCGGCGGAGCTCGTCGAGCGTGAGGTCGCCACCGGGGCGTAGGACGACACAGACGCAGATACGCTCGCCGAGCACCGGGTCCGGCACCGGGATCGCGGCCGCCTGCGCCACCTGCGGCAGCGCCTTCACCACCGCCTCCACCTCGGTGGCGGAGATCTTCTCGCCGCCGCGGTTGATGACGTCCTTGATCCGGCCCTCGACGACGAGGTTGCCGGTCGGATGCATGCGGACGATGTCGCCGCTGCGGTACCAGCCGTCCGAGGTGAACGTCACGGCGTTGGACTCCGGCGCGGCATAGTAACCGCGGATCGTGTACGGGCCGCGCGCCTGCAGTTCGCCCGGCGTGCCCGGCGGAACCGGGCGCCTGAACTCGTCGACGATGCGGACCTCGTCATCGGGGGAGATCGGCCGGCCCTGGGTCCGCAGCACGACGGACTCCGGGTCGTCGAGCCGCGTGTAGTTGAGCAGCCCCTCCGCCATCCCGTAGACCTGCTGCAGTGTGCAGCCGAGCGCGGCGCCGACGCGCGCGGCGAACTCGGGGGCCAGCACCGAGCCGCCGACCTGGACCACGTGGAGACAGGACAGGTCATACGACTCCACGGCGGCCGCCTCGACCCAGCGCTGGGCGATGCTGGGCACGAGGGACGTGACGGTGACCCGTTCGCGCTCGATCAGCGGGAACGCGACCTCGGGGCGGGGCGAGGGGGCGAAGACGACGCGGCCGCCCGATAGGAGAGTGCCGAGGATTCCCGGTGAGCCGAGCGGGAAGTTGTGCGCCGCCGGGAGCACGACGAGGTACACGGTGCCGGGTCCGAATCCGCTGACCTCGGCGCTCCGCCGGGCGTTGTACTCGTAGTCGTCATGGGTGCGGGGTACGAGCTTGGACATGCCGGTCGTGCCGCCGGACAGCAGCAGGAGGGCCAGCTGCCGCGAGCCCGGCGCGAGCGCGTTCAGCTTGCCGCGCAGGCCCTCCCCGTCGTCCGGCATCTCCATGAGGGGGTCCAGGGCCACGTGACCGTCCCGGCAGCCCGGACCGGTGACGAACACCTGGAGCGATCGGTCTCCGTCACGGGCGACGTCGGCGGCGAGCTCCTGGTGGTCGAAGTCGTTGAACTCGTCCGGCACGACGAGGGCCTTCGCCCCCGCCAGGTCCGCGAAGTAGGCCAGCTCGCGTTCCCGGTGCGCCATCAGGGCCAGCACCGGCACGACGCCGATGCGCTGGCAGGCGAAGAACAGGGTGAGGTACTTCCAGCCGCCCGGCAGCTGGACGACGATCTTGTCGCCGTTGCCCAGGCCGTGGTCGAGCAGGTGGTCGGCGAGCGCGTCGGCACGCCGGGCCAGCTCGAGATAGCTGATCCGCCGGTCGCCGTCGACCACGGCGGTGTGCGGGCCGCGACGTCGCGCCCACGTCCACATCCAGTGACCGAGCGGCCGCCCCCGCCAGTGGCCGGCGGCCGTGTATCGGGCCGCCTGGTCGGCCGGCCACGGCACCATCCCCGGATCTGTCGGTGTGTCCATCTGGCGTCCCCTGTTCACAACGTGCCGGCGGTGAACGTCGGCTCGGGTGACAAGGGTGACCTCGTGGGCGTCCCAGGGACGTGATCCACGGGTCCCAGCGACGGGCGGGAATCTGCCCAGCGCGCCGGTGTGGGTACGCGTCAGGCGGCAGGCGGGGTGAGCCCGGCGAACAGCGTCGCCAGCAACCGGCGGATGAAGCGCTGATCGCTGATGGGTTTGGCCGGATTGGACTGTCGGGTGAAGGAACGCAGGTAGCAGGCGCCCAGCAGCATGGCCGCCGCCTCCTCCGCGCTGACGTCGGCGTGCACGCGGCGCAGCGCCTGCTCGCCGCGCAGGTAGTCGGCGACGAGGACGACGGCGCGATGGGGCCCGGTGTCCGTGGTCCGCATCCACTCGCTGTGCTGGGCGAGCAGCGTCGGCTCGGCGAACACGGAGGCGAACATCGGGATCGACTCGTCGAAGAAGGCGAGCGCCGCCATACCCACGCGTTCGAGGTTCGCCGCCACCGTGCCCTTGCCCGTACGGGAGGTCAGCTCGTGCAGGGCGGGCAGGAAGGCGGGCAGCTGCTCGGACAGCACGGCGAGGAAGAGATCCTCCTTGCTGTCGAAGTGGCGGTACAGCGAACCCTCCGAGCACTGCGCGGCCTCGGCGATCTCCTTGGTCGTCGCGCGAGCCAGGCCCTTGTCCCGGATCACCTGTCCGGCCGCCCGGAGGATGCGCGCGCGCATCGTCTGGGGTACCGCGGTCTCCCCTGCCATCACCATGATTTACAGGATAGCACTTCTGCGAGTGGGCACTCACTCCTCACACCGGGCACTTCCTGGCCAAGGAGAAGGGCCGACCCGCGGGATGCCGGATTCGCGCCACTCGTACTTCGCGAGTTCGGGCGTAGGGGTCCGGCCCCGGCCATGCGCCGTCGTGACCCGCACCGGACGCCGATGACGAAGGCGCCCACCCCTGCTTCCCGGGTGCGCACCTTCGTCGGACAGCACGTCATACCGCTACATCATGATCTTTCCGCCGGCGATGTCGATCGTCTCGCCGGTGACCCAGGAGGACGCCTCCGAGGCCAGGAACAGCGCGGCGTTGGCGCAGTCGGCGGGCGTACCCCAGCGAGCGATCAGGAACTGTTCCGCGGCCACACGCTCGCGGATCTCCTCCGGAATACGCGCCTTGTTGCGCTCGGTGAGAATCGCGGAGGGCGCGATGCAGTTCACCCGCACATTGTGCTTGCCCACGTCCATGGCGGTGCGGCGGGTGAACATCAAGATGCCGGCCTTCGCCGTCGCGTAGGCGACCGATGAGTGCCCCGGCAGCCGGCCCGCCGCGGAGGACATGGTGATGATCGAGCCCCGGCGACGCTCGATCATGCCGGGGAGAAAGGCCTGCACGGTCAGGAAGGTCGCCGTGAGGTTGTGGTCGAGGATGGACCGCCACGTCTCCTCGGTCATCTGCTCGGCCGCCTCCACGCCCTGGTCGCCGCCGGCGAAGGCGGCCAGTACGTCCACCGGGCCGAACTCCTGCTCGACGGTGGCCCGCATGTGCTCGAGGGCCTCCCGGTCGGTGCAGTCCGCGACGACTCCGGTCGCCTGCCCGCCATCCGCGCGGATTTCCTCGAGCACGAGCTCGATGGCGTCCTTGTCGCGGCCGACGACCGCCACCTTCATGCCGTTGGCAGCGAAGAACCGGCAGGTCTCGGCACCGATCCCGCGTGAGCCGCCGGTCACCACGGCGACGTTGCCGTTCAGGTCGGGAAACGTGGGGATATTCGTGATCATACGTGTCGCTCCTCATTTCTGCGGGCCGTGCCCGTGCCCGGCGGGCGCCTGGTCCGGCGCCCACCGGGCAGACTTCATCCGAACCGGTATTCGGTGAGATCCATGACCCGCTGGTAGCCGACCTTCTCGACGACCGCCAGCATGGATGCGTACGCCAGGTAATGAGTGCACACACACGTGTCGGCGCCCTCTTCGAGCGCCCGTGCCGTGACCTCGCCCAGCAGCGCCGTCGCGTACCCGCCGTCGCGCGCCTCGGGGGCGACGAAGACGCCTGAGGGGCGCACGACACCGCCGATGGGCGGGGCCCACCCGGCGGCGCCCAGGGGCTTACCGTCCTCCCCTTCCCACACGATCAGGCGCTTGCCGGCGAGCTGCCCCTCGGCCATGTGCCGCGTGTGCCGCAGCGCCTTCTCCTTGTCCAAGCCGCTGTGCCGCATGGTCGCCGAGAACCACTCCGCGACCGCATCGAGGTCGGCCGCGGTGGCGAGGCGCGGCCGTCCGGGCGGCGGCGCCTGCCTGGTCGTCTCGTCACACCGCATCAGCCACTGCTCACGTTCACGCCGTGCGGGTTGCCCGGTGATCTCGGACCAGCGGGCCGCGAACGCCGACGCGGTGTCGTCGGGACCGCTGGCCCCCGGCAACCACGACTCGTGCTCGGCGAAGTGGTCCGCGAGTGCCCGCGCGGCCTGCACCGGCATCTCCGAGAGGGTCATGCGGTACGGGACCATCGCGAACGCGGCGCCCACGACCGTGCCGCCCGGGTCGGTGACCCAGGCGAACACCGGCTGCCCCGTCCCTGGCGGCAGGCCTGCCGGGTCGACGGCGTGAAAGAGCAGAACATTGTTATGAACCGGATGGCGATATAGCAAGTCGCCGGCATTCGCCATGAACTCTTCGGGATCCGAAACGGTCGATACTTGCATCGGATTCTCCTGCCGAAACGAGACGGGTCCTTCCGCATATAAGCGAAGTTCAATTGGCGATCGAATTCAAGGCTATCGCGGGAACTTCCCGCCCATCCAGGGACTAAATCCGGGCGGCCGACAGGCGTAAATCACGATCGGGCCGGGAACATTCCCGGCAGGGCTGGGACCGTGATGAGACACCGCGGGAACTCGCCCTGGTCATTATGGATTTATACATGCCCGTTCGATGGGCGAAGTGGCCCGGCCATTGTTCGCGCCGCACCAGCCGATTGTGCGCACGAAACTGCCGGTAATGGCCGTCGATCACACGAGTGCCACGCGGCTGATCGATGCCGTGCGAACGCGCGCCGCCGGGGGCCGGCGGCGCGCGACGCGTGGGACGCGACGCGCGGGGCGCCGCGGTCCGGGCACTACTTCTGGTAGACGCGCGAGACCTCGTAGAGGTGTGGCTCGGAGGCGGCGACCTGAGTGAGTTCACGCATCCGCTCGCGGGCCTCCGGCACCGCCATCATCGCCTCGAGGTGCTCCCTGCCCTCCCACTGCGCGTAGTTCACGACCCGCATGCCGTCGAGGCTGGCGTGGATGTTCGTCGAGATGAAGCCGGCCTGATGACGTACGGTCTGCTCGGTCAGCTCACTGAGCATGCGCACGACATCCGCCTGCCGCTCGGGGGTGACGGTGAAGACGTTGATGACGGTGAGCGGATGACCGCCCTCACTGATGGTGGACATGGTCCCGATCCCTCCAAACCTGACTTACCGAGTAGGCGGCTGCATGATCGCGCTGAGGTGCATGCCCACGCCGTACCACTGGCCGTCCTTGCGCACCGCGATCTGGGTGAACCGCAGGTCGTTCGCCGGCACCGGGTTTCCCTTGTACGTGGTCTTCTGGGTCTGCACGCCGATGATGATCGCCGTATCGCCGTAGCGGCGGACGTCGGTATCGTGCCAGGCGAACTCCTGGTTCTTCAGGTCGCCCGAACGGTAACGATCGATCCATTGTTCCTTGTCCAGTATGAATCCCGCCGGGCCGACGGAGGAGAATCCGTCGTCGAGGAGTGATTTCAGCGCTGTCTCGTCACCGTTCAGCTCCGCCTCTGCCCACTTGTGGCTGAACTCCGTGACATCCGTCTCTTCGACGGTCATAATTTCACCCTCCTTAAATCGGTCTCCTTGCCATTATAGTTCGCCTATCTCCGGCCGCCTACCGGCCGACGGACCTTCTTTCGTACGTCGCGGCGCGTATACAGGCGTAGCGGAAGTACGCCTCCGGCCCCATGCCCGATGGCGCTTTCTCGCGATAAACTCAATCAGTCGACCAGTAATGTCTGGACGCGAGGACGCACGAGATCAAATGAAGTAATCGGCATTTTAACTCCATATCTTCGCAAGAAGGCGGGTATCAATGGACGGTCGATACATCTTCGCCGAACGAGCCGGCGGGCCCGGCGTCCTGGAGTTCCGCAAACGACAGATCGCGCCACCTCGGCCGAACGAGGTCCTCGTCCGCGTCCAGGCATCGGGTGTATCGGGTGGCGACCCCCTCTTCCGGGCCGGCGCCGTCCCCGTAGGACCGAAACCGCCGTTCACTCCCGGGTTCGACGTCACCGGTGTCGTCGAGTCGGTGGGCCCCGAGGTCACCGGCCTGCGGCCCGGCCAGCCGGTCACCGCGCTGGTGAAGGGCGGCGGCAACACCGAGTACATCAGCCTCCCCGCCGACCGGCTGGTCATGGTCCCCGACGGCCTGCGGCCGACGGTGGTCGCGGCCACCATGCTCAACTACTTCATCGCGCATCAGATGCTGCACCGGGTCGCCGGACTGAAGCCCGGACAGCGGATCGTCGTGCACGCGGCGGCCGGCGGGGTCGGAATCGCGGTGCTGCAACTGGCCCGCCTCGCCGGCATCGAGTGCTTCGCGACCAGCTCCGGCGGAAAGCAGGAAACGGTCACACGGCTCGGCGCGCACCACATCGACTACCGGAAGGAGGATTTCGCCAAGGTGATCCGGGCGCAGGCGAGCGAGGGTCTCGATGCCGCGCTCGATCCGATCGGAGGAACGCAGTTCCAGCGGTCCTACCGGCTGCTTCGCCGGGGCGGCATCCTCATCGGATACGGCCAGAGCCAGGTGATGAAGGACGGCAAGGTCAGCAAGGTACGCGGGGCCGTGGGGCTTCTCACCGGCATCGTCGGGCCGAAGCTCGTTCCGGACGGGCGCTCGACGACCTTCTACAACGCGTGGAGCCTGGAAAAGAGCCGGCCGCAGGCGTACCGGGAGGACATGCAGGAGGTGCTCCGCCTGCTCAAGAACGGGGAGATCGAGCCGATCATCGCCGCGACCCTGCCGCTCGCGGATGCGGCAAAAGCCCATGAGATGCTCGAACGGGCATCCGTGGTCGGAAAAATCGTGCTCCTTTGCGACGCCCGGTCCTGAACGGAGGGATCGCGCGAGAACACGGCGCTCAGGGCACTCGCCCCGAGCGCCGTCCTGACTCCGGCGGCGCCGCACCGTCTCACCCGCTCCTCGGCGCCACGCCGCGCCGAGGGCACCACGGCGCGGCGTCCCGTCGCCGTACCTCGATCATGCGACGGGCGACTGAGTGCCGGCGAGCCGGTCCTGGCGGCGTCCGTTCCATCCGCCGGCCTCGACCGCCTCGAGCACCGCGCGGACGATCGAGTCGGGGCCGGGAATGTAGCGGTCCTCGAGTGCCGGGCTGTACGGAACCGGGGTGTGCGGGGTGTTCACGGTCCGTGCGGGCCCGCGCAGCGCCTCGAAACGGTTCTCCGCGACGAGCGCCACGATGTCGCGGGCGACGCTGCAACGCGGAGGCGACTCGTCCACGACGACCAGCCGGCCGGTCTTCTCCACGCTGCGGTAGATCGAGTCCTCGTCCAGCGGAGAGATCGTCCGCGGATCGATGATCTCGATGCTGACGCCTCCCGCGGCCAGCTCCTCCGCGGCCGTCTCCGCGAAGCCCACCATCCGCCCGAGCGCCACGACCGTGCAGTCCGTGCCGGACCTGACCAGGCGGCTCTGCCCGAACGGCACGGTGTAGGGCTCCTCGGGCACCTCTCCGGGCGTCCAGTACAGCATCTTGTGCTCGAAGTAGATGACCGGGTCCTCGTCACGTATCGCCTGGGTCATCAGTCCCTTGGCGTCATAGGGATTGGACGGGACCACGACCTTCAACCCGGGCACGTGCGTGACTAGGGAGTACAGCGACTGGGAGTGCTGGGCACCGCCGCGCATCCCCGCGCCGTAGAACGTCCGGACGACGAGCGGCGCCGTACCCTGCCCCCCGAACATGTACCGCAGCTTCGCCGCCTGGTTGATCAGCTGGTCGAATGCCACGCCCATGAAGTCCGCGAACAGCAGGTCGACGACCGGTCGCAGGCCCGAGGCGGCGGCGCCGACGGCGGCGCCGACGAAGGCCGCTTCGGTGATCGGCGTGTCGAATATCCGGTCGGGGAACTTCTCATGCAGCCCTTGTGTCGGCCCCCAGGCGTTGCCGAGCTTGCCGTCACAGCCCATGCCGCCGATGTTGTCCTCGCCGAAGGAGACGACCGAGGGATCACGAGACATCTCCTGCGACATCGCCTCGCCGATCGCCTGCACGTACGTCAGCATCCGCTCCATTGCCCGTTCCTTTGTCCGCCGGCTAAAAGGGATCAGTACGACACGTAGACGTCGGTCAGCAGCTCGGCCGGGTCCGGATCCGCCGCCGCCTTCGCCGCCTCCGCCGCACGCGCGATCTCGTCGGCCACCTCACGGTCGATCGCGTCGAACTCCTCGGGAGAGACCAGACCGGCTCCGGTGACACTTGCCGTGAACCGCTGGATGCAGTCGCGCTCCGCGCGGAGCTTCTCGGCCTCGCCGGATCCGCGGTACGCCTGCTGGTCGAACCCCTCCATGTGCCCGAAGAAGCGGGCGGTCTTGCAGTCGATGATGGACGGGCCACCGCCGGACCTGGCTCGCCGAACGGCTTCCACGGCGGCGTCGCGGACGGCGAAGAAGTCACATCCGTCGACGACGGCACCCGGGATGCCGAACGCCTCGCCGCGGCGCGCGACGTCGAGCCCGCGCAGGTGGTACTTGGAGGCGGTCGCCTGGGCGTACCCGTTGTCCTCGACGACGAAGACCACCGGAAGCTGCCACACGGAGGCAAGGCTCAGGCTCTCCAGGAACGCGCCCTGGTTCGCACCGCCGTCGCCGACGAACGCGACGCCGACCTGATCGGTTCCGCGCACCTTCGCGGAAAGGCCCACACCACAGCCGATCGGGACGCCGCCACCGGCGATCCCGTTGGCGCCCAGCATCCCCACGGAGAAGTCGGCGATGTGCATGGAGCCGCCTTTTCCACGGCAGACACCGCCCTCCCTGCCGAAGAGCTCCATCATCATCCGGGTGAGGTCGGCACCCTTGGCGATCGCGTGGCCGTGCCCGCGGTGCGTACTGGAGATGTAGTCGTCCGGACGCAGTTCCGCGCAGCACCCCGCCGCGATCGCCTCCTGTCCGGCATAAAGGTGAGTCGCGCCGGGGATGTTGCCTTCGGCGTACTCCACGTGTACTCGTTCCTCGAAGGCCCGAATCGTACGCAGCACACGGTAAGCATTTTCTAGCTGCACTTTCGTAAAATCGTCGAGGACAACGGAGGCAGTGGTCATCGAGATGTCCTCTCTGTGGGTGCCACGGCATTGCTGACAAATCGTTCGGCACGACTGCTCGCGTTTACCCCGCCAGAGTCTCTCGTTCGCGTCCCACTGCCATGGGGCTGCAATCATCTCCCGAACAGGAATCTCCCTCGCCGGGACCACCTGCGGCGCCACCCCGCCGGCCGCCGGCCGGTGCTCGGTGCCGGCCGGCCGTGCGGGCGCGCCGGCCCGAGCCTGTCAGGTCGAGGAATGGACGGGCGTATACGCCGGTCGGCAGCGCCGGTCCCACGCGCACTGGGACGATTTCCTTTTTCCCCAGGCGTTTTCCTGCCGACCGAGGGACTACGTGCTCACGACTCGGATAGAGGCGCTGAGCGATAGTCGAATACTGCGACCTCATGACTCGTATCGGTCCGGGAGGACCAGCATCGTGAGGGACCGCTTCCGACCCTGACCGAAGGAGGAGGACCCCTGTGACCGTACCTTTCCAAACCGCGGTGAACGAGGGGCGCGCCCTGTGGCATCTCGGCGCGCTGATGCAGTTCAAGGCGACCGGTGAGGACACCGGCGGGCAATTCTGGCTGGCCGAGCAGACGTCCGCAAAGGGGTACGCCTCACCGCTGCATCGGCACAGCAGAGAGGACGAGCTGTTCATCACGCTGGAGGGCGAACTCAGCATCGAGATCGACGGCAAGCACTATGAGGCGCCCACCGGCGCGGTGACCTACGCGCCCCGCGGACTGTCGCACACGTTCCGCGTGGAGTCGCCGACGTCGCGTTTCCTGATCCTCACCACGCCGGCCGGATTCGAGCAGTGGTTCTTCGAAACGGGCGAGCCGGCACAGTCGCTGACGCTCCCTCCGGAGCCGACCGAGCCGCCGGACTTCGGACGGATCATCGGGGCGCTCGCCGCCTACGGCGTCGAGCCACTGGGCGGTCCCCCGCCGCAGTGAGCGGCGCTTCCGAGCTCGACGTGCCCTAACCCGGCGGGGACCCCGCGGGCGTATGGGTCAGGCAGAAGCGAGGAGACTGCACCCGATGCCTTCCGCGTCGATCGTCCGTGTTCTCATCGCGGACGACCACCCGGTGTTCAGTGCGGGTCTGCGCATGCTGCTCCGCTCCATCGCCGGCGTCGAGGTGATCGCGGAGGCGGCGACCGGGAAGGCGGCGCTGGACCTGACCCGCCGCCTCTGCCCGGACATCGTGCTGATGGACGTCAACATGCCGCAGATGAACGGGATCGCCGCCACGCAGGCCATCGTCGCGGCCTGCCCGGGCAGCGCCGTGCTCATGCTGACCATCATCGAGGACATCGACACCGTCCTCGCCGCGGTTCGGGCCGGCGCGCGGGGCTACCTGCTCAAGGGCTCGGGGCTTGAGGAGATCGCCCAGGCGATCGACGTGGTCAGCCGCGGCGGGGCCGTCTTCGGCCGCCAGGTGGCGAGCGACGTGGTGGACTACATCACCAAACCACCCCCGCAGACCGTCCCGTTCCCGGAGCTCACCGACCGGGAGCGGGACATACTGCGCCTTGTCGGGGAAGGCCTGGGGAACGCGACGATCGCCCACGAGCTGAGCCTGTCGGTCAAGACCGTACGCAACTACCTGTCCAGGATCTTCGCCAAGCTCCAGGTGACGCACCGCGCCGAGGCCGCGGTACGTGCCCGCCGTGAGGGTCTGGTCGCCGAGGCCGACGGCAGGTTCGAGTTCGGGTCTTCGAGGGCCGTGGAGCAACTGCCGGCCGACACCGACCGGGACTGACGGCGCCCGGCTTCACCGACGGCCTGCGGGAGCGAACCCCGGCGCCGCCCGGCCTTCGTAGCGCTCCGTGGTCTCCCCCACCTGGCGGCGGAGGAGACCACGGAGCGCGGGCGTCTTCAGTGGGAACGGCAGTCGCGCAGCGCGGGCGCCTGCGGATCCGCCTGCTGCCCGCCACCGACGGGACTGCAGTTGGCCTTGATCCAGGTGTAGAGCCTGGCGACCTCCGGCGGCGGGGCGACGTTGCCCAGCAGCGGCATATCGAGCACGAACCGCAGCTCACCCCGGTCGACGAGCCGCGCCATGCGTTCGGGCGACAACGCCGGGTCGGTACCGCGGAACCCGCCCATCGCCATGATGGGCTGGCCCGTCGAGATGATCAAGGAACCGGCCGTCACGCCGTCCGGGACGGCGAGGAGCCATTTGGCCGAGCCACGCTGCTGTTTCAGGAACGCCAGCATGCGCGGGTCGAAGCCCTGGTTCTTGGCCAGGATCTCCGGCAGTGACTGGTACTGGATCAGCGGCATGACCGGCTTTTGCAGGGGGCCAGCCTGCGTGAGCCCCTTCGGCTCGCCGCCACGGACGGTCGTGACGTCGTACGCGAGCGGCCCGGCGAGCATGCCGGCCACCGCGACGCCGATCGCTCCGGTCGCGAGAAGGGCGGCCAGGTGCGAACGCCACGCAGCGACGAGGATCACGACCGCGACCGCGCCGGCGATCCCGATGGTGACCGCCAGCCAGGACAGATAGTGCGGAGTGCGACGCAGCAGCACCACGTCCCAGACGAGGTTGCCGGCGATGCCGAGGGTCAGCAGCGGCATCGACCACTTGTCCCGCGCCCGCACCAGCGTCACGATCCCCCCACCGACCAGGGCGGCGATCGCCGGCGCCATGGACACGGCGTAGTAGGAGTGCCACTGGCTCTTGTCGAAGCTGAACGCCACGAAGTGCACGACCGCCCAGCCGCCCCACACGATGAACGACGCTCGGGACAGATCGGTGCGCGCCGCCCGCCGGGTCAGCCACAGGCCTGCCACGAGACCCACGGTGGCGAGCGGTATCAACCAGCCGAACTGCCCCGCGACGTCCGGCGCGAACAGCCGGCCGAGACCGGGAGGCGCGCCGAGCACCTTGACCGGTGTGCCCGGAGGAAGAACGCTCTCCGGCTTGTCGATGTGGCCGAAGAGCCGCCCCGGCCCGTTGTAGTTCCAGATCAGGTCGAAGACGCCGTTGTCCTTGGACCCGCCCAGATAGGGACGGCTGCTCGCCGGAGTGAGGGCCACCACGGCGAACCACGCGCCGGCGACCGCGACGAGCACGCCCGCGGCACCGGCCAGCCGTGTCAGCCGCCGGCGCAACTCGACCGGCGCCGTGATCAGGTACGTCGCGGCCAGCGCCGGCAGCACGAGCATGGCCGCCGACATCTTCGCCAGGTAGCCGAGCCCGATCGCGGCGGCGGCCCAGAGGAGAGGTGCCGTCCGTCCGGTACGTACCGCCGAGATCACGCCCCAGGCCGCGAGGGCCATCATCAAGGTGAGAACCATGTCCGGGTGGTCGGAACGGGCCATGGCCACCGCGATCGGGGTGAGGGCGAACGCCGCGGCGGCCACGAGCGCGGCGACGTCCCCCCACGCGAGGCGGACCGCCCGGTGCACGACCGCCGTCGTGGCGATCCCGCAGAGCACCTGGGGAAGCAGGACGGCGAACGCCCCGAACCCGAAGATGCGTACGCTGAGGCCCTGCAGCCAGAGCGCCAGCGGCGGCTTGTCGATGGTGACGAACGAATGCGCGTCCAGCGAGCCGAAGAACCATGCCTTCCAGCTGTGCGAGGCGCTGAGCGCCGCCGCGCCCAGGTATCCGTCGTATCCGTTGTTGGCGAGCCCCCACAGGTTCAACACGGCGCCGCCGACGAGCACCCCGACGAAGGCGAGGGTGTAGCGGGTCGGGCTGCGCGGGAGCCGCCGCGAGGGCTCGACGGCGTCGTCGTCACCGCGTTCGATCGAAGACACAGCCGATGTCATGGCTTCTCCGTCCCGGCATGAATCGTAAGGAAGAAACCCCCACCAGAGCTGAGAACGCTTTGATCAATGGTGTCACCGGCTCTCAACTGGCCACCGGCGCTGCCGCCCCATGCACTGAAGATTTCCTGCATGGCCACCCTTTCCCGCACGGTTCAAATCGTCGACAGTGAATACGGATGCCGGTACTTATCGGCAGCTAAGATTCGTCCGCGGCCGGTCCCGACGTCATGAGCCGTCAGTCCCCATCGCGCCGGGAATCTGCCTGACGGGCCGCCCGCCCGGCCTGGTCAGTCGCGGTTGCGACGCTCCCCGGCCGCCCTGCGCTTGCCGTACGCGCTCATGCCCCACGGTTTGAAGATCGACAGCACGACGTTGCTCGAGTAGAGGGCGAGCGCCACCGCCGGCGCGATGATCAGTGTGTACTGGACGAAGCCAATGTCGCTGGTGGCGCCGGGCTCCTGCACCGCGGTGGCCGCCGTGTGCAGCTGGATCTGCAGGGGGAGCACCGCGAGCGTCAACGCCAGCAGACCCACGACCAGCTTGACCGTGACCCAGTGGTACCGGAGCAGGCCCCACCGGGTGCCCAGACCGAGCAGGAGGCCGGTGAGCACCGCGCACAGGGCCACCGGGATGACGACGTAGGCGCCGATGCGCTCCATCGAGAGATAGCTTTCGCGCATCGTCTCGAGGCTCGATGACGAGAAACCGGTGATCCCCAGGCCGAGCATGGAGAAATCGGTCCCGAGCCAGCCCACCGCGAAAATGACGTGCAGAGTGACAATGGTCTTGCGGATGCGCGGCGGCATCAGCGGCACGACCCGGCGAGATGATTCGGCCGGCTCTTGGGTTGTTCGGGTCGGTGATGTCATGACGTCCTTTCCTCGGGAGCTCGCGGTTTCCGGCCTATTCGATGTCGACCGCGGACCCCTGTCCGTCTCCTCGGGTCTCGGCGTCTTCACGGCCGGCGGCGCGACCCTCGCCGGCAGGAGCGGTGGCCCGGTCACGGATCATGAGCAGCGCGGCGAGAGTCCCGATCGCTGCGGTCGCCAGCGGCCACCAGAACATGTGCCCGAAGGCCGCCGCGAGAGACGGGGCCGCCTTCGCCCGCTGTTCCGGCGTGACCGAGGCGAGCACGCCCAGACCACCGCGCGCGGACGGGAGGGCCCGGACGAACTCGTGCTGCAGGACGACGGCGAACAGGGCGGTGCCCACGGCCCCGCCCACGCGCAGGATGATGTTCAGCGTGGCCGAGGCGCGCGGGATGGACCGCCGGTCGATCGTGCGCATCGCCGTAGAGATCACCGCTCCCATCGAGCAGCCCGCCCCGATGCCGTTGACGAACAACGCGGCGCTGAGCACGAGATAGCTGGTGTCGGCCGTCACCTGGGTGAAAGGGACGAAGCCGAGCGCCATCAGCGGCAGCCCGGCCAGGACCACCCAGCCGCCCTTGCCGCGGTCGACCAGCCGGCCGGCGATCGGCTGCACGACGGCCGCGCCGACGCCCTGCGGCACGAGCAGCAGGCCGGCGGCCAAGGCGCTCTCGCCGCGTACGACCTGGTAGTAGAGCGGGAGTACGAGCACCGATCCGATCATCGACGCTCCACCGAGAACGTTCACCAGGTTCGCGCCGGTGAACGGCGAAGAACGGAAGAGGCGCAGGTCGAGCAGCGGTTGGGGGGCGGCCAGCGAACGCACGACGAAGAGCGCCAGCAGCACGAGACCGCCCAGGCCGGGGACCAGGACGCCGGCCGATCCGATCCCCGCCGAGGACGTGATCTCGGACATCCCGTACGTGAAGAGGGCGAGCCCGGGCGAGAGCAGCACCAGCCCGAGGAGGTCCAGCCGCTCACTCGGACGGGGCTCGTCACGATCGAGGACCCGGCCGGACAGCAATATCGCGAGCAGGCCGATGGGCAGGTTGATGTAGAAGATCCAGCGCCAGGACACCTCGGTGACCAGCACGCCGCCGAGCATCGGCCCGAAGATCGGGCCGAGCAGGAGCGGGACGCTGACAATGGCCATCACGCGCCCCATGCGCTGGTGACCCGCGGCCTGGACGAGCATCGACATGCCCACCGGGACGATCATCCCGCCGCCGAGCCCCTGCAGGACACGGAAGACGATGAGCATGCCCACCGAGCTCGCGGCGCCGGACAAGACCGAACCGAGCACGAACAGCACCAGCGAGACGATCCACAGCCGTTTGCCGCCGTACCGGCCGGCCGCCCAGCCGGTCAGCGGTATGACGGTCGCGAGCGCGAGCATGTAGCCGGTCGAGACCCACTGGATCGTGGACAGTGACGTGTCGAAGTCGCGTGCCAGGGTGTTGATGGCCACACCCATGATCGTCGTGTCGAGGATCGTCATGATGGCCCCGAGTACGACGACTCCCGCGATCGTCAGCAGACGGCGGTCGAGGTGTTGTGGCGAGGCATCCTCGGTGCTCATTGTCACTCCACGGGGGGTCGTCGGATCTTGATGACAAGAATGGTGCACACCGTCATCTAATGCGCAAGGCCGACCAGGAGTGCTCAAACAAGACCCGCAGATAATGGATGTCTTCCTGCACGCGTTTTTAACGTCGATCCTAACAGGCCGCATCGGGGAGGGCCTGACCCCACGAGCGGCCCGGATTTACGCGTCACTGCGTAGGGACGCTACGCCGAAAGGCGTAGACATCACTTCCGCGCGCTGCGCGGACGTGCGCCCACGCTGGTCCCCTGCCCAGCGTGGGCGCTTCGGCATCACCATCCGGAAACGGCGACTGTTCAGAGGCCGAATGCCAGAAGCGTGTAGCCCTTGTCACTCGGGTAATAGGGGTAGTAGCCGGCTTGGACGTACATCATTCCGTCGACGATGACCGCGCCGCCGTTCCCGGAGATTCCGATTCCGCGGCCGGGAATCCCGTTGACGCCCTGGAAGTCCTGTACCGCGTCGAACTGCCACAGCAGTTTTCCGTTGGCCGAGGAGAAAATGTACATCTTGCCGGAGTAACTGCCTTCGTAGATCAGCCCAGGAGTGCTGCTGACGGCGGGAGTGAAGGCTCGCAGGCACATATCCGGACTGGCCGCCGCGCCACCGGTCGTACACCCGTCCTCCGGGGCCGGTGTCTTCCACAGTATGTGGCCCGTCGCCGGGTCCAGCGCGTACAGCATTCCGGGGTTGGCGCGCCAGGTCGCGGCGTACAGCCGCTTGCCGTCGAAGCTGCTGCCCCACTGCACGCCCACGTCGCCCGGGTCGGGCTTGTCCGGATCCATGACGGACAGCTGCGTCTGCCAGAGGATCTTCCCGCTGGCGGCGTCGAAGGCGTGGAAGATGCCGCCCTTCTGGCCGATCGCCACGATCGTGCGGTGACCGACGCGAATGATGTTCGGAGACGCGCCGAAGTCATTGTCGAGCGCCGTGCCCCTGCCGTGCGATGGGCAGTAGTCACTGGGGTTGGGCGTGATGCACGCCATCGTGTAGGTGTCGGGGAAGGCCATCTGCTGTTTCCAGCGCAGCGCACCGGTCCGTGAGTTGAGCGCCAGCACGCTGTCGATCTCGCCGGTCTCACCGGTGTAGTTCTGGCCCGTGCCGACGTACAGCGTCCCCGTGCGGGGGTCGACGGCCGGGCTCGACCAGACGGCCCCGCCGGACGGGGCGTACATGTCGGCTCCGCTGGGCCAGGTCCCCACCTTGGTGGCGGGCGGCATGACGTAGTGGCGCCAGTCGAGCGCCCCGGTCCTGCCGTCGAGCGCGACCATGCTCCCGCGGAAACGGCAACAGGCGTAATTCGGGTCGCCGGCCGTCCCCGCCTCGGTGCTGGAGATCCCGATGTAGACACGGCCGTGGTAGACGAGCGGTGAGCTGGTCAGCCACGCCGACGTGTTCGGTTCGGGCCGTCGCGCCCAGATCAGCCGCCCCGTCTTCTTGTTCAGCGCGTACACGTATCCGCGGCCGTCGCCGAAGTACACTTTGTCACCCTCGACGGCGGCGCCGTCGCGCACCATGTTGAGGTTGGAGTCGCTGACCGGGCCGGCCACCGGCGTCAGGTCGAAGACCCACTTCCGGGCGCCGGTCTTCGCGTCCAACGCGTAGAACTTGGCATCGGGCGCTCCGACGTACAGGACACCGTCGACGACGGCCGGCTGGCTGCCCGTCCTGGAGAACGGCAACTTGGCGTAGGTGAACGCCCACTTCAACTTGAGCTTCCCGACGGTGGCCGGGGTGATCTTGCGTTCGGAAGGGTTGTAACGGCTGCCCTGCAGGTCGCCCTGCCACATTCGCCAGCTCGCGGCGGAGCCGCGGTCCGCGTCGTCATGGGACGTCATCGCCACGTTGCGCGTCACGGCCGTACCGCATGACGCTACTGTCAGCCCGGCCGTCATGGCCGCTATTACGATCTTCCATCTGGTCACCACGGCGACACCCCGGCAAGGTCGGAGATTAGGTATCGGGGAGATTCGCACACGGGCACGCGCGCCGTCGTGGAGCGAGAGTCACACCATCCCCGGGAATCTGCCCAGTGTCGCCATTTTTCGCGAAACCGCTGCCTGGAGAGCCGGAGCGATCCCATCCGGGTTGTGCAGATTCCCGCCGAGTGTGGACCACTGGCTCATGACCACGGGACGACGAAAAAGTCAGACTCCGCTCTAGGTCAGAACGCCGTATTCGGGTTACACACCCCAGGCCATCTACTGGTGGAGTCATGATGACGAGCCGCATTCTCGACGTACGGGTACTCGCTGCGGCCGGTATTCAGCTGGGCACCCCGCGGATCATAAAACTGTCGATCCCGCCGATGCGGCGATATCGCTTCTCGTTCCACTCGGTCACGGCCCGGCGCGCGCCGTACTGAGTCGCACCCGCGGTTCGGCTCATCCCTGATCGACATACTGGACGGTGGACAATGTTCAAGAAGGTTCTCATCGCGAACCGCGGCGAGATCGCCTTGCGCGTCGCCCGTGCCTGCCGCGAACTCGGTGTGCGCACCGTGGCGGTGTACTCCACGGCCGACTGTGACTCGGCCGTGGTCCGGCAGGCCGATGAGTCGGTGCGGATCGGTCCGCCGCCCAGCAAGAACAGTTACCAGAACGCCGCGGCCATCATCGAGACGGCACTGCGCACCGGCGCGGAGGCCGTCCATCCCGGATACGGCTTCTTGTCCGAGGACCCCGACTTCGCCGAGATCTGTGCCGACAACGGCCTGACCTTCATCGGCCCCCGCCCCGATGTCATGGCGGCGCTCAGCGACAAGGCACAGGCACGCCGGTTGATGAACGACGCACTGCTGCCACTGCTGCCGGGCAGCCTCGACACCGTCTCCTCCGCCGCGGAAGGAAAGGACATCGCCGATCAGATCGGCTATCCGGTCATCGTCAAGGCCGCCGCCGGCGGCGGCGGCCGCGGCATGAAGATCGTCCACTCCGCCGATGAGTTCGTACCGGCGTACGAGGAGACACGGCGAACGGCGCAGGCGTTCTTCGGCGACGACCACGTCTACGTCGAGCGGTACCTGCGTCACGCTCGCCACGTCGAGGTGCAGTTCCTGTGCGACGAGCACGGCAACGGAATCCACCTTGGCACACGCGACTGCTCCATCCAGCGCCGCCACCAGAAGCTGATCGAGGAGGCGCCGGCGCCCAACCTGTCGGAAAAGACGCTGCAGACGATGAGCGAATCGGCGGTGCGCGGCGCGCTCAGCGTCGGCTTCAGCGGCGCCGGCACCGCGGAGTTCCTCGTCGACGAGGACGAGAACTTCTACTTCATGGAGGTCAACAGCAGGATCCAGGTCGAACACCCGGTCACCGAGATGGTCACCGGCATCGACCTGATCCACGAGCAACTCCACATCGCCTCGGGAACCCCCCTGCGCCACCGGCAGGCCGACATCCAGCTGCGCGGCGTCTCGATCGAATGCCGGGTCAACGCCGAAGACCCGGACCGCGGCTTCGCCCCGGCGCCCGGCACCCTCGAACGCTTCACGCCCCCCGGCGGCCCCTTCACCCGGGTCGACACGCACGGCTACGCCGGATACCGCATCGCGCCGCATTACGACTCTCTGCTCGCGAAAACCGTCGTCTGGGCGCCGGACCGCGACCTGGCGCTGAACCGGATGGACCGCGCGCTCGCGGAATTCGATATCGCCGGACCCGGCGTCACGACCACCATCCCCTTCCTCAGACGAGTGATCAGCGACGACGAATTCCGGGCGGAGAGACAGTCGACCGGCCTCGTCGAAAGACTTCTGGACGGCCCGGGAAAGTAAGGAACAGGAGGAGCACGATGTCGACGTGGACCGAAGATCGGGGCGAGATAACCGAAGTAGAGATCAAGGACATTCTCGTCAGCAATGCCGGCGCACCACCGGACGCTTTCAAAGAAGGGCAGGAAGAGTCTCTCGAAGAGCTGGGGCTTGATTCGCTCGCCGTCCTCGAATTGCAAGCGGTCGCCAAATACCGGTTTGACATCGAGATTCCAGAGGAGGCGCTGCATATGACCGTCTCGGAGATCGTTACGCTCGCCAACGGTAACAGGACACGGTGACATGCCCGGCCACACGGAGAACACCGTCCGCATTTATGCGCCACTCCCCCTGGTCTGGGAGATGACCAACGACGTGGCCAACTGGACGAATCTCTTCACCGAGTACGCCAAGGCCGAGGTGCTGGAACAGAACGGCAACACCGTGCGGTTCCGGCTCACCCTGTACCCGGACGAGGAGGACCGCGTCTGGAGCTGGGTCAGCGAGCGGGTCATGGATCCGGTGAACCACAACGTGACCGCCCGGCGGATCGAGACCGGGCCGTTCGAGTACATGAACATCCGGTGGGCGTACGGCGAGGACGGGGCCGCCACGCGGATGACCTGGATCCAGGACTTCGCGATGAAGCCCACCGCACCGGTGGACGACGCCGTCATGACCGAGCACATCAACAACAACAGCAGGACCCAGCTGGACGTCATCCGCCGCCGTCTCGAAACCGCCGCTCGCGCCACCCGCGTCGGCAGCGGCCGGCGCGGCTGACCGGCCCAGGCCGACCTGGCCGACGAATCCGATGCCCCGCGCTCGCCAGGCAGGCAGGCGCCGCATCCTCAACCATCAGATCCGAAGCGAGGAGATCATGTCCAGGGCAATCATCATCGGCGGCAGCATCGCCGGGCTCGCCGGCGCGCTCGCGCTGTCCGAGATCGGCTACGACGTCGAGATCCTCGAGCGGGATCCGTCCCCACCACCGGAGTCCACGGAAGAGGCGCACGACGGCTGGCCGCGACCCACCGTGCCACAGGCGACGCACTCGCACGCCTTCGCGTCGCTGGGTGTCAATCTGCTCCGCGAGCGCACCCCGGACATCTACGCCGCGCTCGTGGCAGCGGGTGCGGGCGAGATCCAGCTCGCCGAGCGCAAGCCCCCGACGCTCGTGGATGCCGGCGAGGAGCCGGAGGACGCCGAGCTGAACATGCTCGCCTCGCGCCGCTCCACGTTCGAGCTCGTCTTCCGCCGCGAGGTCCTGCGCCGGCCGCGGATCACCGTTCACCCGGGCACCACCGTCCGCGGCCTGGAGTTCGCCCCCGGCGGCGGACGACGCGTCACCGGGGTGCGCACCGAGGACGGCCGAGTCGTCCACGCCGACATCGTGATCGACGCCGCGGGGCGCCGGTCGCCCGTCACGCAGTGGCTGGCCGAGGCCGGCGTGCCGGTCGCCGCCGACCAGTCGGAGAGCTGCGAGATCACCTACTACACCCGGTTCTACCGGTCGCTGACCAAGGGCCCGGCCGGGCCGCTCAACCGCGGATTCGGCGCGGGCGGGCTGTGGGACCACTACACGGCCGTGCTCTTCCTCGGCGACAACGGCACGTTCTCGGTGTCGGTGGGTGTCCTGCCCCAGGACACGCTGATGAAGGGGCTGCGGAAGGAGCCGGCCTTCACCGCCGCCGTACGCGCCACGCCTCTGCTGGCCCCCTGGATCGCGCCCGGCAACGCCGAGCCCATCTCGGGAGTGCACGCGATGGGCGGGCTGGACAACATGCTGCGCGGCGCGGCGACCACCCGGCAGGAGCCGGTGCCCGGGCTGTTCCTCCTCGGCGACTCGGCCTGCACCACCAACCCGGCGTACGGGCGAGGCGTGTCCCTCGCGCTGGCCCACGCGTACGCCCTGGCCGAGGTGCTCCGTAACGAGCCGAACGTCGGCGAGGCCCAGGCACGTGAGGCGGCGCGGGTCGCCGAGCGGCTGTTCACCCCGTGGTTCAACGAGGCGGTGCAGAACGACCGCGGCCGGGGCGGGCTGTGGCGGGCGACCGTCACCGGCGTGACCCTGCCGCCGCCGCCCGAGCACGTCATCACCTTCGGTGCGGTGGCCGAGGCCGCGGGCAGCGATCCCGTGGTCTGGCGCCGCCTGGTCAGGGTCATGATGTCGCTCTCCACCCCTGACACGGTCTACGGCGACGAGGAGATCCGCGTACGTGTCAGGAAGGCGCTGGCCGCGAGTAACGGCCACGGTCTCCCCGGCGCGAGCCGGGAGCAACTGGTCCGGGCCGTGAACGAGACCGCGGCCGCCTGAGAGAAGAGGAGATTCTCGCGATGGAACACCCCAACGTCCAACTGATGAAGAACGTCTACGACGCCTTCACCGTCGGTGATGTGCAGACGGCCGCGGGCTACTGGACCGAGGACTGCGTGCACCACTACCCGGGCCGCAGCCGGCTCGCCGGCTCGCACCGCGGTGTGGAGAGCGCCCTGGCGTTCGCAGGCAAGATGTTCGAGCTGTGCCAGGGCAACATCCAGATGGAGATCCTGGACATCGGTGCCAGCGACGGCTACGCGTTCGCCCTGGTCCGTACCTCGTACGCGCGCGACGGCAAGTCGCTGAAGGACATGCCGTTCGTGAACATCTCCCGGATCGAGAACGGGAAGATCGCGGAGTTCTGGACCTACCCCGACGACCAGTACGCGGTCGACGAGTTCTGGGCCGACTAGGGCCTCATCCGAGCGTGCCTCGTGCGACTCCGCACGAGGCGCGTTCTGTTGAGACGGGGCCGGTGCGCCGCCGGCTCCGGACGTCGGCAGGAGGAACCATGCGTCATCGCCGGCCCCCCGTGGCCGTTGTCGCCGTAGATCTCTACCGGCGCTTCGCCCGTCTCGCACGCGAGCTGGCGAGGTTCGGCACGATCGGCGTCCTCAACTTCGTCATCACGACCGGGATCTCCGACACCCTGCACCTGGTCCTCGGCGTGGGGCCGCTGACGTCCGTCGCCGTCGGCACCGTCGTCGCGACGACGTTCTCCTACTTCGCCAACCGTTACTGGACCTTCCGGCACCGCGACACCAGCGGCCTCGGCCGCGAGTACGTCGTGTTCTTCGTCCTCAACACCGTCGCCCTGGTGATCACCTGGGTGTTCATCGGCCTCACGCACTACGTCCTCGGCCTCCACGACGGCATCGCCTACAACGGCGCGCAGGTCGTCGGCACGGGCGCCGCGACGGTGTTCCGCTACTGGGCGTACAAGAGGTGGGTGTTCCTGCCCGAGTCCGCGCCGCCGGCCGACCCGCACACGGGCCTGCCCGCGGCCACCGACACGGCAGAGAAGGGCGAGGACGAAGAGCCGGTCCCCCCAGGTGTCTCCGCTTCGTCCGGTCCCGCTGAGCAGGCCCGCTGACCCCGCGATCAGAACGGTGTCGGCGCACCGGTTACCGAGCCGCCGCTCCCGGCGCGCGAGTGCCTCCCGCACGGGAGGCACTCGTCTCCTTCGGCGGGGTCAGTAGGCGATGTCCACGGCCACGCGGTAGGTGCGGGCGTCCTCGATCCGGGTGAGCAGAAAGTCGGCCACGTCAGCGCGGGAGATGGACCAGCCGCCGCGGATCCGGCCGTCGAAAGCGGTCCGGTATTTCCCGGTACGTGGCCCGTTGGTGAGCCGCGCGGCGCGCAGTACGGTCCAGTCCAATTCGCTGGCCCGAACCTCCCCCTCCATGACCCGGACGTCCGCGTACGGCCTGCGCAAAACCTGGTGCAGCACGCCGCGGAAGAACAGCCACTGCAGCGGGTCGCTCAGGACCGGCGGCGGGTCGAGGCTGGTGGTGGAGATGACGCCGAGCCGGCGCACGCCGGCCGCCCGCATCGCGGCCATGATGTTGGCCGTGCCCTCGGAGTAGACCGTGGTGTGCGCCCGGCTGTACCCGATGCCGAGCGCGGACAGCACCGCGTCGGCGTCGGCCACCGGCTTTTCCAGCGTCTCCGGCCGCAGCACGTCGCCCTCCACGACCTCCAGGCGCTCGTGGCGTACCTCGATGGCGGACGGCCGGCGGGCGACGGCGGTGACGCGGTGCCCGGCTTCGAGGCCCTGCTCGATGATGCGGCGTCCGGTGCCGCCGGTCGCCCCGAACACCACGACCTTCGTCGGCTCGCTCATTTCGCCACCCCGGAGATCTCCTCCATGTACGCGAGGACCGCCGCGACGTCCAGCTCGCCGTACCCGCGCTGCGTCGCGGCGGTGAGCGTCGCGTACGCGCCCTCGGCGGCCGCCATCGGAACGCCGAGCTCCTGCGCCTCGGCACGTACCAGCGCCAGGTCCTTGCGCATGAGGGACAGCCGGAAGTCGGCCTTCTCGAAGGCCCGCCGGCCCATCACGCCGCACTTGAACTTCATGACCGGCGAGCTGAAACCGCTGGCGGCGATGGTGCGCAGCACGACGTCGCGCGACAGCCCGGCCCGCTCGCCGAAGACCACCGCCTCGGCCAGCGCCTGCATCTCGATGCCCATGAGCATGTTCAGCAGGATCTTCATGGTCGCGCCGCGGCCGTGCTCGCCGAGGTGGGTCACCTCCTTGCCCAGGAGTGACAGGAGCGGCTTGACGCGCGCCAGCACCGGCTCCGCACCCCCCACGAGGAACCGCAACTCGCCGGCGCGAGCGTGGTCGCCGTTGCCGATGATGCACGCGTCGAGGACCTCGTGGCCGCCCGCGGCAACCCGCTCGGCCGTGGCGCGGGCGAACCCCGGTGCGACGGTGCTGGTGTCGATGATGACGCCACCCGGTCGCAGGGTGGCCATGATCCCGTCGGGTCCAGACAACACGGATTCGACCGCGGCCTGGTCGGCCAGGCTGAGCAGGACCGTGTCGACGCTCTCGGCGAGCTCTGCCGGTGTCTTCATGACCGTCGCACCGTCCCGCTCGTACGGGCCGGTTCTGGCGAGGGTCCGGTTGTGCACGGTGACGGTCACGCCCTGCTCCAGAAGACGTGCGGCCATTCCGCCGCCCATGGTGCCGAGCCCGACGATGCCGATCGCCGGGATGTCTGGGGCCTCCATCTGACCACTCCTTGCCCTTGACGGTCATCTTCCTGGTGTTCAGTATAAGTGAGCACTCACACATTTGAGTGAGCGTTCACCCATTTCTTCCGGGCCGGACGCGGAGGCCAAGTGCGGAGGAGAACCATCGATGGCGATAGACGTCCACGGACACGTCACCTCACCCACGCTCTTCGAGCGTTTCCCGATGCCGCCCAGCCTCGCCGACATCGACGGGATGGTGGAGAAGAAGGCCGAGGCCGGCATCGATACGACGATCGTCGGCAGCCCGGTGGGCGCCGGGACCATGGTCCGGGTCCCCGACCTGGACAACTACCGGCAGCCGCTCGACCAGCTGGCCGCCTTCCACGAATGGGTGGCCGAGCAGGTCCGCGCCCGCCCGGGGCGCCTGCGCGCCTACGCGTACACGGATCCGCACGGCGGCGACGGGATCCTCGACGCGGCGGCCCGGCTGCTCGAGCAGGAGGAGTTCGTCGGCCTGATCGTCAACTCCAGCATCAACGGCGAGTTCCTCGACACCGAGCGCGCCGGCGACTTCTTCGCCATGGCCGCCGAACACCGGGTCCCCGTCATGCTGCACCCGCCCGCCGAGCCGGCCGGCAGCGCCGGTCTGCGGGATCCACGGCTCGTCGAGCACGTCGCCCGGCCCGGTGACGTGGCCACCGGGGTCGCGGCGATCATCTTCGCCGGCTGGCTGGAGAAGTACCCGGAGTTGCGGATCATCGCCCCGACCGCCGGCGGTGGCCTGGCGCTGCTCGTCCAGAAACTGGAGATCGCCCATCGGATGCCCCAGCGCATGGGCCCAGCGGGCGCCGAGCCCCCGCTCACCGCCGAACGACCGCCCAGCGCCTCGCTGGGCCAGGTGTACGTCGACACGGCCACACCCAGCCCGGCGGCGCTCGGCGCGGCCGTCCGCGTCTTCGGCGCCGGCAACGTGCTCTTCGGCACCGACACACCGCCGATGAACGCGCCGGCGCAGAACGCGCTGCGGATCCTGGACCAGCTCGGCCTGTCCCCCGAAGACCGCGAGCGCATCCTGTCGGGGAACGCCGCGGACCTGTTCGGCATCCAGGCTCCGGTCCAGACGGGAGCCGGCTCATGACCGACCGGAGCGAGGGAGCCGGAAGCACAGCCCCCATGGTCACTCCTCCGACGAAGGAGAGTTCATGACCCCCCAACGCGCCCTCGTCGTCGGTGGCTACGGCGCCATCGGACGTGCGGTCAGCGAGTCGCTGGTGGCCGAGGGCATCGACGTCGCCGTCGCCGGTCGCTCCGCGGACAAGGCCGCCGAACTCGCCCGGGAACTCGCCGGGAACGGACCGCGCACGGCCGGGCTACAGGTCGACATCGCCGACCGTGCGAGCGTGAACAGCCTGGTCAAAGAGGTGGTCGCGGCGTGGGGCGGGGTGGACATCCTCGTCAACTGCGCGAGCGCTCTGATCACCCGGCCCGCCGAGGCGTTCGAGGACACCGACTGGGCCACGATCCTCGACACCAACCTGTCCGGCGCCTTCTGGCTCTCCCAGGCGGTGGGCCGGGTGATGATCGATGCCGGCGGGGGGCGGATCGTGCACCTCTCGTCGGTACGCGGCGCGCTGGGCGCCCGCCGCGGCTTCACCGCGTACGGGGCCAGCAAGGCGGGGCTCAACCTCCTCGTCCGGCAACTCGCCGCGGAGTGGGGCCAGCATGGGATCACGATCAACGCGGTGGCCCCCGGCTTCGTACGGACCGATTTCGTCTCCGAGGCGGGACAGGACCAGAAGTTCCTGCAGATGGTCATCTCGCGCACGCCGCTCGGCCGCACCGCCGAGGTGAAGGAGGTCGCGGACGCGGTCGTCTATCTGGCATCCCCGAAGGCCAGTTTCGTCACCGGACAGGTGCTGTACGTCGACGGTGGCGTCAGCTCAACTCAGTGAAGGAGAAAGTCGATGGGTACTTGGCACGCACTGTTCTACCCGCTCAAGGCCGGAAGCGAGGACAAGGTCAAGGAGCTGTTCCGCAGCAGCGGACGCCCGGTGTTCGACGTGACCGAGGCCGACGGCCGTGTGGTCGGCCGGCTGCTCGGCACGATGGCGTTCGTCGGCAAGGAGATGGCCGTCCGCGTCATCGAGGTCGACGGATCGCTGCCCCAGGTGGCCGCCCACATGAGCCGCCAGCCAGAGGTACGGGAGTTCGAGCGGCAGCTTGAGGAGCACCTCAGCGAGCCGCGCGACATGCGCAGTCCGGAAGGCGCACGGGAGTTCTTCCAGCGCGCCTCGCTGGAGTGCGTACTGTCCCGCCGCCACGACGAGCCCACCGACGTGGCCGGGTGACGGCCATGGACATCAGCATCGGACTGCCCGCGTCGGTGCCCGGCACACCGGGGACGACGATCCCCGCCTGGGCACGCGCCGCGGAGCAGGCCGGCTTCGCCACGCTCACCACGATCGACCGCATCGTCTACGACAGCTACGAGCCGCTCACCACGCTGGCGGCCGCCGCGGCGGTGACCGAGCGTATCGGTCTCATGACCGCCATCCTGATCAGCCCGCTGCACGCCAACACGGCGTTGCTGACAAAGCAGGTGGCCACCGTCGACCGGCTGTCCGGGCATCGGCTGACGCTCGGCCTGGCGGTCGGCGCCCGGCCTGACGACTTCGAGGTCAGCGGGGTGCCGCTGGCCGGGCGCGGCGCCCGGCTGGAGGCCCAGCTCGTCGAGATGGACCGGCTGTGGCGCGGTGACGGGGAGCATCCGGGCCTGGGCACCGGCCCCGCCCCGGGCGCGCCGGACGGCCCACCCGTCATCCTCGGCGGCCACACGCCGGCCGCCCTGGACCGGGCCGCGCGGATCGCCCAGGGATGGATCGCCGGCGGTGCCGGCCCGGAGGCGTTCGGCCACGGAGCCCGGGCGTTCACCGAGCGCTGGCGGCAGCACGGCCGGCCGGGTGAGCCCCGGCGGCTATCGCTCGCCTACTACGCGCTCGGCGCGGACGCCGAGCGGATCGCCGAGCGTTATATCCGTGATTACTACGCATCCGCCGGGCCCTTCGCCGAGATGGCGTTCCGGCAGGCCGCGGTCTCCGAGGCCGGTGTCCGAGGGCTGATCAGCAGATTCGAGTCCGCGGAGTGCGATGAGTTGATCTTTGTGCCGTGCTCGGCCGAACTCGACCAGGTGACCCGGCTGGCCGAGATCACAGCCGGGGCGAACGTCGCCTGACCGCCACCACCGCGGGGTTCGAGACCTTCTCGAACCCCGCGGTGTTTTGGTGGCAGGGTTCGAGAGGGACATCAGATGCCCGTCGCCGTCAGAGGTGGTCGAGCGGAAGCCGGACCGCCACCCGGGTACCGCCCACCCCGCGCCGGGTGATGCCGCACTCACCGCCGAGCTCTTGTGCCCGTGCGCGCATCGACACCAGCCCGATGCCGGTGCGCGACTTCGCGCAGATCCCGACTCCGTCGTCGACGATCTCGAGCCGCAGGTCGTCGTCCACCTCCAGGCGGATGACGCAGTTGCGGGCCTGCGCGTGCTTGGCCACGTTGGTCAGCGCCTCGCTCGCGATCCGGAACACGGCCACGGCCACCGGGTCGGGCAGATCCGGCAGCCGGGGCGGCGTCTCCATCCGCACCCGCAGTCTCCCGGCGGCGGCCCGTTCGAAGCGCTTCACCTGTTCGGACAGCGCGGCGGTCAGACCGGTGCTGTGCATCGCCGGCGTGCGCAGTTCGCCGACCAGCCGCCGGACGTCCGCCACGGCGTTCTGGGTCTCGGTGCCCACCTGCTGAAGCAGCGTGTCCGCGGCGTTCAGGTCGGTGGGCAGGAGCGCACGCGCCGAGTCCACCTGCATCTTGACCGCGGCGAGGATCGGACCGAGCCCGTCGTGGAGATCCCGTTGGATCCGGTGCTGGACGTCGTTGCGTGCCCTGGCGGCCACGCCGCGCTGGAACGTTCCGTGTCGGAGGTAGTACACGCTGGCCGCGAGCTCCCGGGCGAACCACTCGAAGAGCATCTGGTCGGTGGAGGTGGGGACCGTGTCCTCGTCCACGTAGGCGATGAAGCGGCCGTAACTCTTGTCGCGGTACGCCACGTCGATCGGGTAGATCCGGCTACCGCGCCGGTTCGGCAAGGCGACCGCTCTTGACACGCGGCCGCCGCCGATACGTATCTCCAACTCGGCGTTCTTGAGTGCCAGCACGTCGACGGCCGACCGCATGACGGACGCGAGAACGTCAGGAGAGTCGCCCTGCTCGATTATCTTTCTCGCGATCTGCACGAGCCGGCTGCAGCGAAGTGAGAGGTAATGGGCGTCACTGCGGTTACGCATTTCCCACCGTAAACACACGATCGCGGCGAGTAAGGTCAGTATGACGCCGATACGAGACGGAGTTATTCCGCCGGGAAGATTTACCGTTTGATCAAGAAAAGCGACCGGAAAGGAAAGAGCGCAGGACACCAGGAAAGCCACCACGATCAGCGGGAGATCCTTTGCGCTTCCTTTGTTAACACCCCGCAACAACAGAGAACGTACCCTGGTCTCCAGCGCGGGCGCGGGGGGAGCGTCGAAGTCCTCCTCCGCCGGCCGCACCGCGTCGACAGGGGCCATGTCACCTGCTAAGCCACCCACCTCGAACAGCGCCCCGCCCTCCGCCTCATCTGCCCACGGCTGGGCCGTCCCCGGCGCATAATGGTCCTCGGACATCTCCTCGTCCGCGTCCACGAAAGAGCTATCCGACCGTGCGCACTCGACTCGGCCATCCGCCCATCCCGCCATCCTGCACCCCTCTACAAGAAATATCCGAGACATATGCGCATCTGAGACTTACTCACTATCAGTCACCACGCTAACATATTTATGGACCTTCCGTAATCGAGCAATACGGCCAGTGTCGGCCACGCCTTGAGTACCTACTTCCGAATAGTCACGCCGGGTTTACAGAGTGCGAATTCACCGTTGAATTCAGGTCCCATCCAATAGACGGCATCCGCCATCGTCAGTCAAGTGATCTCGACCGGCCACCACACAGCGTGGCCCCGTCGGATCAGCGACCGGCTCAGGCGGCCGAAGAGCGGGCGGACGGCGGCCCGCACACCACTGGGACGCCCGCCCCGGCATCCGCGAGGGCACCACTCGCAGCTTCACCGGCAAGAGCTCCAATTCGCAGCGGGACTGTGGGCGCGCTTGCCGCCCGGCTCGCGTAGTACATCCCCGAGCATGCGCGCAGCGGTTCAGCGGATCATCCGATGGATTACGGCTTACGTGTACGTCACAGGGCGTACTCGCGCTGCGGTGAATGCGTAGAAGAGCGGAGGCCATGTCCTGTGCGAAGCGTTACCGAATGAGTGACCGCGAGACCGAAACTCCGACGCTTTCCCTCGTATGTACTGGTCATCACGGCGACGGCCGCTTTACGCAGCGTACTAATTCGAATTTCAGACCGCGGCGAACCAATCTCGCGTGCGCGAGTCGCCGACTCGCGCGCCGGCGGGCGCGCACCGCGCCCTGTACGCCACACACACATTCAACAGTCCCCGGTAGACGGACGACAAACGCGGGGTCATGAGGTGAAGTTCATGGAGCGAGGGCGACTGGCCGGCCGACCGGGCGGGGCCGTCGGCAGCGCACCTGAGGAGAGATCTTGATGTCGGTCCTGGTGGCGAGCAAGGTGGACGAGTGGACGTGGGTGTGGGGTCCGGTCGTGCTCATCTTGTGGGTCATTTCGGTTGCCGTCGTGGTCTGGCTGGTCGCCCGCACCGCCAAGCCGAGATCCGAGCACGGTCTTCGTGAGGCCAGGGAGTTGCTGAAATCGCAGATCGAAAGCGGTGAGCTCACCGAGGAGGAGTACCGGCGGCGAATGAAGTGGCTGCGCTGACCGGCATGACGCCGACAGGACACCGCGTCACAGCCGGCCCGGGACGAGTAAGCCACGTGACGTAGGCCCGGGCCGGCCGGCTACTTCCCACCGCGCGCCGGGTACACCGCTCGTCCGGTGCCGCCCACGTTCCGCACGGCCGATCGTGGTTGCGGGAATTATGATCCCCTCATGAGCCGATGGTCCCCGGAGCGGCCCCGTCCGGCAGATGTGGTCCTCACCGTCACCGTGGGCGTGTTCGCGGGCCTTGGGGCCTGGGGGACCTCGTCTTGGCAGTTGCCACCGGTCCGCCCGATCGACACGGCCGGTTACGCGCTGGCGGTGCTCGCCTCCGCCGCGCTGATCGCACGGCGTTCGTGGCCACTCCAGGTCCTGGCGGTCTCGACGACGGCGGCGGCCTGCTATCTCGCGCTCAGCTACCCCTTCGGGCCGCCGTTCCTGGCCATGGGGCTGGCGATGTACTTCGTGGCCGCCCACTTGCCATGGCGGCGTTCGGTGGCGGTCTGCCTGCTCGCGTGTACCGCCGTGATCACCGCGGTCCTCATCGCCGCCCGCGGCCGGCTCCTGCCCAGCGTGCCGGTGATGCTCGCCGGCGGCATCGGATGGCTGGTGCTGCCCTGCGCGGTCGGCATCGTACTGCGGATCGGCCGGGACGACGTGGCCCAGTCGCGTGAGGAGGAGGCGCGGCGGAAAGCGTACGAGGAGCGGCTGCGCATCGCGCGCAAGATTCACGAGGTCGCCGGTGAACGGCTGGCCGCGATCAACATGCAGTCGGCCGTCGCCCTCTACGTCGCCGACAAACGCCCCTCCCAGACACACGAGACGCTCAACGCCATCAAACAGGACAGCAAGGAGGCCCTGGAGCAACTGCGGGCCACGCTCGGGATGCTCAGCCAGGAGAGTGAGCACTCGGCACCCCGGCGCCCGATGCCCGGGCTCCGTGAGGTCGCCGCCCTGATCTCCACCATGAACGACAGTGGCTTACAGGTGGAGGTCGTGGTCAAGGGCACCGGTGGCGGCCTGACCGCCGCGGTGGATCTGGCCGCCTACCGTATCGTCCAGCAGTCGCTCGCCAACGTGCTACGGGACGCCTCGTCGACGACCGCCACCGTCCTCATCGACTACGCCGGCGAGAGCGTGTGCCTGGAGATCACCGACGATCGGCAGGGCCCCGCCGGCGAATCGGACTTCGCGACCGTCGCCGGCATGCGGCAACGCGCGAACGCGGTCGGCGGTGAACTGACCGTCGAGCCGCGTCCGGAGGGCGGGTTCCAGGTGCGGACGCTCCTGCCACTACGCGCTAGGACGTAGTCGCTCTGCGTTCGTCGCGCAGGCCAGATCAGCTCTCCGGGGGACGTTCTCCGGGATGGAATGACCGCAGAATGGAGCACTATCGCGGCTTATGGCCTATCGGCTAAGTCGGGGAGGAGGATGCGTGGGCAACTCAGCCTATGGGGACGCAGCCGAACACTGGTCGGAGAGCTCCTTCAATGGTTACGGCTGGTGGTGGCTGTGGGGACCGGCCACCATCGTCTTCTGGCTGAGCGTGGTCGCCGGAATCATCTGGCTGATCACCAGCCGCGCCCCGCGCAAGGAGACTTCGCCGCTGGACCGGGCCCGGCAGATCCTCGCCGAACGCTATGCCAGGGGCGAGATCGACACGGAGGAGTTCCAGCGGCGAATGGACCACCTCCGGTAAGGCGGCACGCGCCGACCCCCCACCACCAGCTCAGATCACCTCGAAATTGGCCATCATGGCCATGTCCTCGTGCTCCAGATTGTGGCAGTGCATGACGTACCTGCCCTGGTAGCCGGTGAACCTGGCCACGATCGTCACGGTCTCGTTCGAGTGCAGCGCGACGGTGTCCTTCCAGCCGACGTCGTACGCGCCCGGCTTGCCGCCTCCCCGCGACACCACCTGGAAGCCGGCCAGGTGAAGATGGACCGGATGGTCGAGGTCGCTGGTCAGCTGCCACTTCTCCACGGAGCCGAGCCGCGGCCGCGCCTCCGTGCGTGCCGGGTCGAAGGCATGGCCGTTGATCTTCCAACCCGAGTGCCCGTCGATCATGCCGGAGCGGAAGCTGAACTTCCGCGTGACGGCCGCCGCCGACGGGTCGAGACGCTCCACCTCGGCCAGCTTCGCCGGCAGGGGGCCATCGCCACGCGCCGCGCGGGTGACCTGGAACCGCATGACGGCGGCGGCCGCTCCACTGCCGTTCGGGTTCCGCAGGGTGATCACCGATCCGACCCGGTAACGGGAGAAGTCGACGACCACGTCGAACCGCTCCCCCGGCACGATCTCCAGGGCGTCGTGGGCGACCGGCGCGGCCAGCAGCCCTCCGTCGCTACCGATCTGCTGGATGCCCCTGCCACCGGGTGGCGGTGGGTCGAGCGCGAGCTTGTACTCACGCGCGTTCGAGGCGTTGAGGATGCGGAACCGGTAGGCGGTCGCCGTGACCTCCAGCACCGGCCAGGGCGCGCCGTTCACCAGGATGACGTCACCGAGGACGCCACCGCGGTAGTCGTCCGTGACGCCCGCCACCGACCGCAGGTTCCGGTCGGCCGAGGGGTAGAGCAGGGAACCGTCCGCGTTGAACGAGCGATCGCAGATCATCAGCGGGATGTCCCGCTCGCCCTTCGGCAGCGGAAGGGCGTCTTCCACCTCGTCCCGCACGATGTGAACGCCGAACAGGCCACGCCACACCTGCGCACCCGTGAAGTCCATCCGGTGGTCGTGGTACCACAGCGTGGCCGCGCGCTGGGCATGTGGGTAGTCGTACTGGCGCGTGACACGTGCCACCGAGGCACGAGCGTCGTGCATGTCATGCCACGAGCCGACGGCCGGCAGGAGCAGGTCGGTCGGGTATCCGTCGCTCGCCGGTGGGGTCACTCCACCGTGCAGGTGGGTCACCACGGGGACCGGAAGCTCGTTCCGCTGGCGCACCACCGCACGACGGCCGGCGCGCGCCTCGATCGTCGGACCGGGGAACCGGCCCTCGTAACCCCAGACGAGCGTCTTGCGGCCGGGGAGGATCTCGGCGGGCGCTTCCCGCAGCGTCATGTCGTAGTAGTCGGCGCCTGCGTCGCTGCTCGCCGGCTTCAGCACCGGCGGGACGGGCAACGGCACGGCGAACGGCCGCGGGAGCGGCAGCCTGCTCTTGAGCAACCGGGGCTTCCTGCCGCCGCCGCTCCCCGAACAGGCCGCCGCCCCCAGAGGGGTCAGGAGGGCGGCGCCCATCAGGCCGATCGCTTCGCGGCGCGTTCGGCTCACGTGTGTCCAGGCCGGGCGGCGGACCTGGGCGACCAGGCCCACACGAGGAAGGCGGCGGACACACCCAGCAAAGTCATCCCGAGGGGCACGTGCACGGCCAGGTTGTGGCTTCCGCCGACGGCCGACTGCACGAAGCCGAGCAGCGCTATCAGCAGGCTGACCAGGGCGGGCCAGCCGGCACCCCGGCCGGGTCGCCACCACAGGATGGCGAGGACGAGTTGCACGAGCGCGGTCAGGTGCACGGCGGCCGAGCCGGTGGCGTGCACATCCTTCATGCTGTCGGTGCCGTTGAGCAGCTGACCGGCGGTCACCCCCTGGAACAGGATCGCCGCGGTCTGCAGCGTGACGAAGATCCGTAGGGCGAGGTGGAGTCCAGAACGTTCGGTCGGCCGCCCCGCGCTCACAGCCCTAGGCTCGGCGGCGAGGTTATCTGCAGGCATATCTGGACCTTCCCTCGATTCGTTGTGGTGGGCCGGGCAGCGCGACAGGATCTGAAACGTGCCTTTCTTCCTGCCTGCGCCACCACCACAAGACTCGCGAAGTGGTCCTCACGGGAACATCCGCCACAGAGCGGCTTGCGCCTACGTCATTCGGCGTATCCGAATCCTAGGGTTGACAGGTCCATAAACTCAGTCATCATTCGTCGACCGCGATGGCGAGGCCGGATTGGAACGCGAATACGACAAGCTGGGCACGGTCGCGTGCCCGGAGCTTGACCATCGCGCGGCTGACATGGGTGCGGGCCGTCGCGGGACTGATGACCAGGCGCTCGGCGATCTCCCCGTTGGACAGCCCCTCGGCCACCAGTGTGACGATCTCGCGCTCTCTCTCGGTGAGCTCGGAGATGTTGGGAAGCGACGCGCGCCGACGGGCGGGCCGCGCCGCGTACGCGCTGATGAAACGCCGGGTGACGGTCGGCGACAGCAGCGCCTCGCCTTCGGCGACCACACGAATGGCCCGCACGAGCTCGGCCGGCTCGGTGTCCTTGACCAGGAACCCGCATGCCCCGGAGCGCAACGCCTCGTACACGTAGTCGTCCAGGTCGAACGTCGTCAACATGACCACCTTGGTGCGGGCGAGATCGGGATCCCCGGCGATCTCCCGCAACGCCATGAGCCCATCGGTGCCCGGCATGCGAACATCGAGTAGCGCCACGTCCGGTCGGGTTCGGCGGACCATCTCCACCGCGGCCTTGCCGTCGGCGGCTTCACCGACGAGTTCGATGTCATCCTCGGAATCCAGCAGCACCCGCAATCCCATTCGGACCAAGCTCTGATCTTCGGCCACCAATATGCGGATCATGCGCATATCTTTACCAGGGGGAGCCGGGCCATAACCTGGAAACCACCTGCCGCACGCGGTCCCGCCGCAAGCGTCCCGCCGAGCGCGGCCGCGCGTTCCCGCATTCCGGCGATCCCATGCCCGCCGTTGCCGGACACGCTCCCGCCGGTGGCGCCCTTGCCGTCAGGACCGGCGACCTCACCGGCGTCCGCGCTGCCGTCGGGCTCGTCGTTGGCGATGCTCAGCACGAGCTCGGCCGGCTCGTACCGCACCTCCACGGTCGCGCGCACCGGACCGGCGTGGTGCAGCACGTTGGTCAGCGACTCCTGGATGATCCGGTACGCGGCCAGCTCCACTTCGGCCGGCAGCGATCGGCGCGCGCCGGCCACGGCGAACTCCACGTCGAGCCCGACGCGGCGCACCGCGGCCAGCAGCCCGTCCAGCCGGTCGAAGCTGAGGTCCACGCGGTCCGCGCCGAACTCCTCCCGGAACACCCCGAACGTCGTGTCCAACTCGACCAGGGCCTCCGCGCTCACCTGGTTGACGGCCTCCAGAGCCTGTTTGGCCTGCTCGGGCCGGCGTTCACTCACGTGAAGGGCCACACCCGCCTGCATGTAGATCACCGCCAGGGCGTGGCCGATGGCGTCGTGCACCTCACGGGCGATCTGCAGCCGCTCATCCTCGACCCGGCCGCGCACCGCCTCCGCCCCGGCCCGGGCCACCGACGCGCGGCGCATCCGTATGGCGACCGCCAGCACCGTCGGCAGCAGCAACGCCGTGCCCACGATCGGGACCGCACCCCACACCTGCAGGCCACGCTGGTGCACGGACCGCAGCAGGAACGGCGGGAGAACGACGAGGAAGGACAGGCCGCCGGCGGCCAGCGCCCGCAGCCACGAGACACGCTGCGCCACCGCGTACATCGCGAGGCTGGGAGCGGCGATGATCGCCAACGTCGGGTAGCCGATCCCCGCGTAGGCGGCCGCCGCGGCGGTGACCAGCGCGAGGACCATCCGCGGCCACATCCGCCGCACCAGCAGTGCCGCCACCGAGCACAGCAGGAGAACGTCAGGGAACGGGGCGAACGTCTCTAACCGCCCCGAGCTGACCATGACGACCGCCCCGACCAGCAGCGCCAGCAGTCCGTCGACGGCGAGGTCCGGTAGGCCCGGGCCAGTGATGCGGGACCGCTGCTCAGTGGTCACGTCTGGACCTTAGAAGATGCCCGTGCACATATCAAAGCGCACAAAGCGAACACGCCCGCGGTCGCACCTCATGGCATCGATACCCGACGCCCGATTTGCACATATTATCGCCATTTCCCCTGTTCGCTGGAAGAACGATCGGCGGACGCGACTTTTTCCACCCTTCCGCAAACGGGGATCCGCGTTTCGCGCGGCGTCACCACGCGGCGCACAGTATGTCCCGCCCCCGGCCGTACCCGCTTGCGGACGGCCCGTACGTCCATTCGCGTACCGGCGATGCCGCTTCCCGGGGGACGCCCGCGACCACAGAAAAGACGATAATCGGCAAAACGATCAATGAGGCCGACATCACGGACCGGAGGCCGAAGCCGCCGGTCCGGGGAGGCGAAATGAATCACACGGCACCCAGAGAAGAATCCGTTTCACCAAAAATTACCGCAACCGCTCGGGCCGAGCGAGCATCCAAGATCTACCGGTCCGGCGAGGCCGCGGTCAAGGCGCTCGACGACGTGACCATCGACATCCCCGCGGGTCGGCTGACCGCCATCATGGGACCGTCCGGCGCCGGCAAGTCGACACTGATGCACTGCCTCGCGGGCCTGGACACGCTCACGTCGGGCAAGGTCTTCATCGGGGACGTCGAGCTCGGCTCGCTGTCGGACTCGCAGCTGACCCTGCTGCGCCGCGAGCGGATCGGCTTCATCTTCCAGGCGTTCAACCTGCTGCCCACCCTGAGCGCGCTGGAGAACATCGTCCTGCCGGCGGCGCTGTCGGGCCGCAAGCCGGACCAGGGATGGCTGGACACCGTGGTCGAGACGGTCCGCCTCGGCGACCGGCTCTCGCACCGCCCCTCCGAGCTGTCCGGCGGCCAGCAACAGCGCGTCGCCGTCGCTCGTGCGCTCGCCTCCAAACCCCAGATCATCTTCGCCGACGAGCCCACCGGGAACCTGGACTCCCGCTCCAGCGGCGAGGTGCTGGGCTTCCTGCGCCGTGCCGTCACCGAGCTCGAGCAGACCATCGTGATGGTCACTCACGACCCGGTGGCCGCGGGCCACGCCGACACCATCGTGTTCCTGGCCGACGGCCGCATCGTCGACACGATGGACGATCCGACCGCGCAGAAGGTCCTGGACCGCCTGAAGGCCTTCGGGGAATGACGTCGCCATGATGACCAAGATCACACTCCGGGGCCTGTGGGCCCACAAACGCCGCCTCGTCGGCTCCTTCCTCGCCGTCTTTCTCGGTGTGGCGTTCCTGTGCGGGACGCTCGTCCTGAGCGACACGCTCAGCGCCAGCATCGACCGGTTCTTCACCCAGGCGTACGCCAGCACGGACGTCGTGGTGCGGAACGCCACGTCGGCCACCGCGGACTCGGGCACCCCCCGCGGGATGATCCCCAGCTCGGTGCTCGGCCAGGTGCGTCAGGTCAGCGGTGTCGCCAACGCCGAGCCGGTGATCCAGGGGGCCGGTTCGGTCCTGGGCAAGGACGGCAAGCAGGTCGACATCCAGGGCCCCCGCATCTCGGGCAACTGGGTCGGCGACCCGGCCCTGAACCCGTACCGCATCGCCGAGGGACGCGCGCCGCAGGGCGCGAACGAGGTCGTCATCAACCGCGGTCTGGCCAAGTCGGGCTCGCTCAAGATCGGCGACAGGACGGCCGTGTTCACGCCCGAGCGCGTGGACGTGACGATCGTCGGCATCAGCACCTTCGGGTCTCAGGACGCCTTCGGCGGTACCTCTTTCACGGCCTTCAGCACCGAGGCCGCCCAGCGCTACATCGCCAAGTCGCCGGACCGCGTGACGAGCGTCGCCATCAGGGCCCAGAGCGGCGTGTCACAGGACGAACTGGTCAAGCGCGTTCGCGCGGCCGGCCTGCCGCAAAGCGTCGAGGCGATCACGGGTAAGAGCGTGGCGGAGGAGAACGTGTCCGTCCTGAGCGACGGCTTCCTCGCGCTCTTCCGCACCTTCCTCCTGGTGTTCGCCGCGGTCGCGCTGCTGGTCGGCGCCTTCAGCATCAACAACACCTTCTCGATCATCATCGCCCAGCGGACGCGTGAGTGGGCCATGCTGCGGGCCATCGGCGCCTCCCGGCGGCAGATCCTCACGTCGGTGGCGATGGAGGCCACCGCGATCGGCGTGGTCGGCTCGGTGGTCGGACTCTTGGGCGGCGTGGGCGTCGCCGCCGCGCTCAAGGGCGTGTTCGCCGGCTTCGGCCTGGGTCTGCCCGCGGGCGGAATCGTGTTCACCGCCACGGCAGCCATCGTCTCCCTGATCGTGGGCATCGTCGTCACGGTGCTGTCCTGCCTGGTCCCGGCCGTCCGGGCGTCGCGAGTGCCGCCCCTCGCCGCGCTGCGTGACGTGGAGGTCGAGCCGCGGACCGCGTCGAGAAGACGCGTCATCATCGGCGCGGTACTCGCCGTCCTCGGCGTCGGATCCGCCCTGGTCTCCACGTTCATCGATGGAAACGCCGCGATGACACCGGCCGCGGTGGGCGCCGTCGTGACCATCGCGGCCATGATCGTGCTCGGGCCCGCGGTGGCCCGGCCCGCCGCGATGGCGCTCGGCTCACCGGCCGCCCGCCTGCGCGGCGTCGCCGGGGTGCTGGCCCGGCAGAACGCGGCGCGCAGCCCGCGGCGCACGTCCGGTGCGGCGACCGCGTTGATGATCGGCGTCGGCGTGGTGACGCTCTTGACCGTCATCTCCGCCTCGCTGAAGTCCTCCTACGCCGACCAGGCGGGCAAGGCCTTCGCCGGCGACCTGTCGATCGGTACGGGACAGACGAGCACGCACTCGGGGTTCAGCGGACAGCTCAGCGCCGACGTCGCGAAGCTGCCACAGGTGGCGGACGCCGCGGGGCTGGGCAACGGCACCGTGCTGCTCGACGGAGCCAAGCAGACGGTGACCACGACGGATCCGGCGCGGCTCGACGGCGTCCTCCACCTCGACACGACGGCCGGCACGCTCGCCAACCTCGGCAACGACCAGATCGCGGTCGACAAGAAGACCGCGGACGACAAGAACTGGCGAGCCGGTTCGCAGGTCACGCTCCGGTTCCCCGACGGTGTGACGCAGCGGTTCGGCATCGGCGCGATCTACAAGCCGTCGCAGGTCGCGGGCAGCGTCGTGATCTCCCAGGCGGCGGTCGTCCCGCACGACCCGCAGGCGCTGGACACGAAGGTGCTCGTCAAGCTGAAGGACGGCACCGACCTCGCGTCCGCCAAGGCGGCGATCAAACCGGTCGCCGCGAGATACGGCGCGTCCGACATCCAGGACCGCGACCAGTTCATCAAGGCCCAGTCCTCCAGCATGGACGCGCTCCTCGGCGTCGTGTACGTGATGCTGGCGCTGGCCATCGTGATCGCGCTGCTGGGCATCGCGAACACGTTGTCGCTGTCGGTGTACGAACGGACCCGTGAGCTCGGGCTGCTCCGCGCCGTCGGCACGACCCGGTCGCAGATCCGTTCGATGATCCGCTGGGAGTCGGTGATCGTGTCGGTGTTCGGCACGATCGGCGGGCTGGTGCTCGGACTGTTCCTCGGCTGGGCGCTGGTGCACGCGGTGGCCCAGGGCGGCACCGGCACCGGCACCTTCTCCGTACCCGCCCCGCAATTGATCATCATCGCGGTCGTCGGCGCGATAGCCGGAGTACTCGCGGCCATCCGGCCGACGCGGCGCGCGACGCGGCTCAACGTGCTCGACGCCATCGTCGCGTGAGGCGGCCACGGTGATCGGGCGGGGGCCGGAGAGTGAATCCGGCCCCCGCCCGCACGATCGGCAGGCACCGGCGATCGGCCCTGCCGCACCCGGCCCAGGCCCCCGGGGCCCGCGTACGCCCTGGGGCGTAGCCGGAAAGCCGAACGACGGACGATGCTCCCGAGCCGGTCCCGGGCTGACAATGGCCGCGTGATCAGGCAAGGCGCAGGAGCCATCAGGCACAGCGCCCTGATCACGAGACTCATGAAGGCGGCATCGTGACCGAGTACCTGGTCGAAACGGCGAAGCTGACCAAGATCTACGGCCGCCGCCGGGCCGTCGACGACCTCGACCTGCGCGTCCGAGCCGGCGAGGTGTACGGCTTCCTCGGGCCGAACGGCGCGGGCAAGACGACCACGATGAAGATGCTCCTCGGCCTGATCCGCCCGACCTCGGGCACCGCCGAGGTCCTCGGCGCACCGCCCGGCGATCCGGCCGCGCTCGCCAAGATCGGCATGCTGGTCGAAACCCCTGCCTTCTATCCGTACCTCTCCGGCCGCGACAACCTGCGGGTGCTCGCCCGCTACGCCGCGGTCCCGGAGAGCCGGATCGACGCGGCGCTGGAGACCGTCGACCTGTCGTCGCGAGATCGCGACCGGTTCGCGACGTACTCCCTGGGGATGAAACAGCGCCTGGGCGTGGCCGCCGCCCTGTTGAAGGATCCGGATCTGCTGATCATGGACGAGCCCACCAACGGGCTGGACCCGGCGGGCATGGCCGACATGCGGAGGCTGATGCGCGGGCTGGGCGACGCGGGCCGCACCATCCTGCTCTCCAGCCACATGCTGAGCGAGGTCGAGGAGATCTGCGACCGGGTCGGGGTCATCTTCCAGTCCCGGCTGATCAGGGAGGGAACGGTCGACCAGTTGCGCGGTGGCGGCGCGCTGCAGGTGACGGCCGATCCGCTCGACGCCGCGGAGCTCGTCGTCAAGCGACTCGTGGACGCGGACCACGTCACCGTGCAGGACGGCCGGCTGCGGCTCCGCACGACACGTGAGGACGCGGCGCGGATCAACCGGGAGCTCGTGGTCGCCGGCATCGACGTGCTGGAGCTGACCTGGGCGGAACGCACGCTGGAGGACGTGTTCCTGGAGATGACCACTGAGAGGCCCACGGAACCGGTGACGGTCGGACGGCCGGATCCAAACGAACGGGACGTGCGATGACGTACGCGGTCTTGTCGGCCGAGCTGTTCAAGCTCCGCAAGCGCCCGGCGGTGTGGGTCGTCGCCGGCCTGTGGATCCTGCTCGGCCTGATGTTCGGCTATGTCTTCCCCTATCTGGGCTCACAGGGCAGCGGCGGCGGGTTCGGGCCCGACGGCGGCCAATCCCCCGCCGATCTCCTCGCCGGCACGCTGCCGGCCGATCTCGTGCCCACCCTGACCTCTGGACTGCCGATGTTCGGCGGCGCCTTCGCGCTCATCCTGGGCGTTCTGATCTCCGGCAGCGAGTACGGCTGGGGCACGGTCAAGACGATCCTCGCCCAGGGTCCCTCCCGTACGACGGTGCTGACCGGCAAAATCGTCGTGGCCGCCGGCATCTCGCTCGCGCTCGTGCTCACGGAGTTCGTGACGGACTCGATCGCCGCCCTGCTGATCGCGACGATCAAGTCCGCTCCGGCGCACTGGCCGCCCGTCGCGGAGCTGGCGCGAGGGGTCGGCGTCGGCTGGCTCATCGTCGTGACCTGGTGCCTGGGCGGGTTGATGCTGGGCACGCTCCTGCGTGGTACGGCGCTGCCCATCGGTTTGGGGCTGGTCTGGGCGCTGGTGGTGGAAAACCTCATCCGGGGCTTCGCGTCACTGCTCGGATTCATGGACTTCATCCAGAAATGGCTGCCCGGGACCAACGGTGGGTCCGCCGTGGCGGCGCTCGGGGCGTCCACGCGCGGGAACCCGGGGGTGTCGGACGCGGTCAGCGGGACACACGCGGGGGCCGTCCTCGCCGCCTACGTGGCACTGTTCTGCGCGGTGGCGCTGATCGTCTTCCGCCGTCGCGACGTCACCTGATCCCGGTGGCTCACCGGACGCATCATCGACACCGCCGCCGGCCGCGGAGCGGTTCGAGCGGCGGAAAGAAACGCCGCTACCGGCGGCGTGGATGTGGCCGGGATACTACGCCGTGACGATCTTGATCGCACGGGACGGGCAGCGGTCCGCGGCCTGGCGCAGGGCCGGAAGCAGCGCCTCGTCCGGGTACTCCTCGACCAGCGCGACACGGCCGTCCGTGTCGCGCTGATCGAAGACCGCCGGTAGGCGCAGAGCGCACTGGCCGGAGCCGGCGCAGCGCCGGCGGTCGGCCACCACACGTACTCTCGTCACCATCTCACCAGGAGTTCCTGCATGCCGTAGACCCACGCGTCAGTGCGGAACGGCAGCTCCTCCAACGGCCGCTCGACCCTCAGCCCGGGGAACCGCTGGAACAATCGCACCAGCGCGGTCTTGAGCTCGAGCCGGGCGAGATTCTGCCCCGCACACTGGTGGCTGCCGTACCCGAAGCTCACCTGCCGCGGGTTCTCGCGACCGGTGTCGAAGGTGTCGCTGTGCGGGCAGACGGACTCGTCCCGGTTGGCGGACGCGAGGGAGCAGACCACCCAGTCGCCCTCGCGGATGACCACGTCGCCGATCGGGAGGTCGGCGGTGACCTTGCGCACCAGCCCGTACTGGACGACCGTGTGGTAACGAAGCAGTTCCTCGACCATGTTGTCCGCGCGCTTGGGGTCGGCCGTCAGCGCCGCGATCTGGTCCGAGTGCTCCAGCAACGTCAGCGCGCCCAGCGCGATCATGTTCGCGGTGGTCTCATGGCCCGCGATGAGCAGCAGCATCGCGTGACCGACCAGCTCGTCCTCGTCCATCGTGGCGCCGTCGATCTCGCCATGCGTCAGGCGGCTGAGGATGTCGTCGCCGGGATCGCTCCGCCTCATCCTGATCAGCCCGCGCAGGTAGTCCATCAGCGTGAGCGTGGCCGTCTGCACCTGGTCCGCCGGGGTGTCGACGCCCATGATCGTGTTCGTGTGGTGCTGGAACTCGCTCTGGTCCTCCTGCGGCACGCCCAGCAACTCGCAGATCACCATCGAGGGGATGGGCGCCGCGAACGCCTCCACGAGATCGACCGGCGACCCCGAGCGCTCCATGCCGTCCAGCAGGCCGTCGACGATCTCGGTGATTCTCGGCTGGAGCCGTTGCACCCGCCGTACCGTGAGCTCGCGTACGTAGAGCGCGCGGCGCGGGGTGTGTTCGGGCGGATCCATGCCACTCAGCGACTTCGGCAGCATCACGCCGCCCTTGCGCCCTATCGACAGTGACGGCGGCCGGCTGGCGAACCGGTTCACGCTGACCCTGGGGTCGTTGAGAATCGCACGCACGTCGTCGAACCGCGTCACCAACCACGCCTCGATGCCGTTGGGCCAGCGGAACCGGCTGATCGGCGCCTCGGCGCGCAACCGGCGGAACGCCGACGGCGGGTCCATCGGCCCTTCCCGGCGGACGGGCGGTGCGGGGAGTTCGGAATCAACAGTCATGGATACCCCTAGATGATGATCCGGCCGCCGGATACGTCGATCGTGAGCCCGGTCAACCAAGAAGAGGATTCGGACGCGAGGAACAGAGTGGCGAGGGCGCAGTCGGCGGGCCTGCCGATCCTGCCCAGCGGGAACAGCTTCACGATCTGCGGAAGCCGGTCCGCCGGGATCTGCGCCTCCTTACTCTCGGTCATGACCAGCGAGGGGGCGATGCAGTTCAGCCGGATGCCACGGTCGCCGAGTTCCCGTGCGAGGTGCTTGGTCAGCATCCCGACGCCGGCCTTCGCCGCCGCGTACGACGAGGCGGCCTGGCCGGCCAGCCGGCCCGCGGTGGAGGCCATGGTGATGATGGAGCCGCCGCCATGCTCGATCATGCCGGGGACGAACGTGTGCAGGGCGAGGTAGGTCGAGGTCAGGTTGAGGTCGATCGTCGCGCGCCAGGTGTCCAGGCCGATGGTCTCGAACGGGACCGGATCACCACCGCCGCCCACGAACGCGGCCAGCACGTCGACAGGGCCGATCTCGCTCGTGACCTCGTCTCGGATGCGTTCGACGTCTTCTGGCACCGAGCCGTCCGCGACCACCCCGACCGCCTCGCCGCCGGCGGCGCGCAGCTCGTCCACCATCGCCTCGACGTTGTTCTTGTTACGCGAGGAGATGGCGACGCGCGTTCCCTGGGCGACGAGCATCCGCGCGGTCTCGGCACCGATTCCCTGCGTGCCGCCGATGATCAGAGCGGCCTTTCCCTTCAGATCTGGATAGATCGGGATATCCGGCGTTGTCACGATGTGGCACTCCCTCTCTGCTCCACGCGGCCTGAACGCTCGCGCGGGTCCTCCGTTCGGGTCCGCTCGCCGGGCGCGTCATCGTCACAGATCAGGACGATCTTTCCGGCGACCGCCGACTTCTCCAGAAGCCCCTGGGCGGCGCGCGCCTCCGACAGCGGAAGGGTCCGTGCGATGACCGGTTTGATCTCGCCGGCCGCGAGCAGGTCCAGCAGCTTGGTCATGTCGTCCCGGTAGGCACGTGGCTCTTTCTTCTCGAGGCTCCATGCGTTGTAGAAGACCGTGCGCCGGCCGTCGGGGATCAGCTTCGGGGCGAATATCCCGCCCAGGAACCCGAAGATGGCCAGGCCCGTACGCGCGTTGCCCTCGTGCAGCGCCTGGCTCTGCCCGTACGCGACGAGCGTGCCGGGCCGGTTCAACGCGCGGTACGAGCGCATGAAGTGCGTGCCTCCCACCGCGTCGAACACCATGTCCACGCCGCCGCGGGGGTGCCCGTGCTTGCAGTCGAAGGTGTCATCGAGCGCCCATCCGGGGCGTCCGCGCACCACGTTGACGAAGTCCTCCGCGCGGTAGTCGATGTACTCGGCGCCCAGGGACGTGACGACCTCCCGCTTTCCCGGCGAGGCCGAGCCGAAGCACTTGACCCCCGCCAGCGCGGCCAGCTCCAGCAGGGCGGTGCCGACGCCGCCCGCCGCGCCGTGCACCATGGCGGTCTGGCCCGGTCGCGCATGGGCGACCCGGTGCAGCATCTGGTAGGCGACGAAGTAGTTCAGCGCCATCGCGGCGACCTCCACCGGGTCGACCCCGTCCGGCAACGGCACCACCCGGTCGGCGGGCGCGGTCAGGAACTCCGAGTACCCGCCGCCCCGCACGATGGCGCAGACCCACTGCCCCGCCGCCAGCCCCGACACGCCGTCGCCCACCGCCTCGACCACGCCGGCCGCGTCGTACCCGGGGACGAAGGGCGGCTTCGGCGCGCCGGGAATGACGCCTTCACGCAGGAGTACGTCACCGTAGGAGACCCCGGCCGCGACCAGCCGGATCAGCACCTGACCGGGCCCGGGCGGTGCGCTCTCCCGCGTGGTCACCTCGATGCCGCCCGAGTCACCGCGGCGGCTCACCACCACGTTCGTGTATCTCATGCCGTCTCTCCTCAGATCCCGTCCTCCCGGCGATCGGGCGATCGTCGTGGGTCCGGTCTCGACCGGAGCGTAAGCCGCACACCAGCAGGGCTGCATCGGGCAGGAATCACCAGTCGGCTGGGCAAATTCCTGCCTTCGCGGGACCGCTGAATGACGTCGCAGGGACCCTCCTGAGGCGACCCTTTATCCATTCGGCTCGCTGAATAGAGGCATGCATGACGACACTGAACGACGTCGGCCGGGAACCCATTGCCATCGTGGGAATGGGCTGCCGATTCCCCGGCGGCGTCAACTCTTCGGCCGAATACTGGGAAATGCTCGTCTCCGGCAGGGAGGGCATAGGAAAGATTCCGGATGGCCGATGGGACCATCACGTCGCCGCAGGGGGCGAGACCGCGGCGGCGACGCGGAAAGCGGTCAGATACGGCGGGTTCCTGGATGACATCGACGGCTTTGACGCGGCCTTCTTCGGGATCTCTCCTCGCGAGGCCGCGCTGATCGACCCGCAGCAGCGGATCACGCTGGAGGTCACCTGGGAGGCGCTCGAGCACGCCGGGGTCTCCCCCGACCGGCTCACCGGCAGCGACGCCGGTGTGTTCATCGGGGTGAACACCGACGACTACGGACGCCGGCTGCTGGAGGACCTGCCGCGCATCGAGGCGTGGACCGGAATCGGCTCGTCACTATGCGGCATCGCCAACCGCGTGTCGTACACGCTGGACCTGCGCGGCCCCAGCCTGGTCGTGGACACCGCCTGCTCCGCGTCGCTGGCCGCGCTGGAGATGGCGTGCGAGGCCCTGCGGCAGAACACCGTGCCGCTGGCGATCGCCGGCGGCGTGATGCTGATGGCCGGCCCGAGCCTCACGCTGGTGATGGGCGCCGCGGGCGCGCTGTCACCCGACGGCCGGTGCAAGCCGTTCGACGCCGCGGCCGACGGGTACGGGCGTGGCGAGGGCTGCGGCATCCTCATTCTGAAGCGACTGTCGGACGCGCGGCGCGACGGCGACCGGGTCTTCGCCGTGATCCGCGGCGGCTCGGTCAACCAGGACGGCCGGACCAACGGCATCATGGCGCCCAGCAGCGAAGCCCAGGAGCACCTCTTCCGGCTGGCCTGCCGGCAGGCGGGCGTCTCGCCCGACTCGGTGGACTACGTGGAGGCCCACGGCACCGGCACGAAGGTCGGCGATCCGATCGAGGCGGCCGCACTCGCCGCGGTGTTCGGCCCCGGGCACACCCCGCAGCGGCCGTGCCTGATCGGCTCGGTCAAGTCGAACATCGGCCACCTCGAGGCCGCGTCCGGCGTGGCCGGCGTCATGAAGGCCGCCCTCGCCCTCCACCACCGGATGATCCCGCCGAGCCTGAACCTCACCAAGCCGAGCCCGGAGATCGACTGGGCCGAGTCGGGGCTGCGGGTCGTCACGGAGGCCATCCGCTGGACCACCCCGGAAGGCCGTCCCCGCCGGGCCGGCGTGTCCGGGTACGGCTATGGCGGCACCATCGCGCACCTTGTCCTCGAGGAGGCCGCGCCGGAGGCCGCCGAGGCGATTCCGGATGTGATCCCGGACGGCGCGCCCCGGCTCTATCCGCTGTCCGGCGAGTCGCCCGAGTCCGTACGGGAGTACGCGGGCCGCCTGGCCGACTGGCTGCACCACGACGGCGCCGGCACACCGCTGGAGGACGTCGGGCACACCCTCGCCCACCGGCGCGCCCATCTGACCCATCGGCACGGCATCGTCGCCGCCGACCGCGACGAGCTGACCACGCGGCTCCGCGCGGTGGCGGAGGACCGGCCCATCGACCAGGTCAGCGTGGGCACGCCTCTGGAGCCCGCCGCCGGACCCGGGCTGGTCTGGGTCTTCTCCGGGCACGGATCGCAGTGGACCGGGATGGGCCGCGAACTACTCGACGGCGAGCCCGTGTTCCGCGACGTGCTGGAGAGCATCGAGCCGATCTTCCGGGCGGAGATCGGCTTCTCGCCCATCGAGGAGATCCTCGGCGGCGAACTGCGCGCCACCGACCGGATCCAGCCGATGATCTTCGCGCTGCAGGCCGGGCTGGCCGAGCTCTGGGGTCACTACGGCGTCCGCCCCTCGGCCATCATCGGGCACTCCGTCGGGGAGATCTCCGCCGCCGTCGCCGCCGGCATCCTCGACCTCCATGACGGCGCGCGACTCGTCTGCCGCCGCTCGCTGCTGCTCAGGCGCGCGATGGGCCACGGCGCGATGGCGATGGTCAACCTGCCGTTCGAGGAGGTCGCCGGGCGGCTCGGCGGCCGGCAGGACGTGGTCGCGGCGATCTCCGCCTCCCCGTCGTCGACGGTACTGGCCGGTGACTCCTCCGCGATCGAGGCGCTCGCGGAGGAATGGCGCCGCGAGGACGGCCGGTTCGTCCGCCGGGTGGACTCCGATGTGGCCTTCCACAGCGCCCACATGGATCCGCTGCTGCCCGGGCTCGTCGCGGCGGCGCACGACCTGACGCCGTGGCCCGCCCGGCTCCCGACGTACACCACCGCGCTGGCGGACCCGCGCAGCACGGAGACCCGCGACGGTGACTACTGGGCGGCGAACCTCCGCAACCCCGTCAGATTCACCCAGGCGGTCGAGGCCGCGCTGGAGGACGGTTACCGCGCGTTCCTGGAGATCTCCGCGCACCCGGTGGTGCTCCCCTCAATGCTCGAGACGTTCGCCGCGGCCCGGGTCGAGGAGACGATGGCCGCGTACACCCTGCGGCGGAACCGGCCGGAGCAGGCCACGATGCTCGTCAACCTCGGCACCCTGCACGGCAACGGCGTGCCGGTCGGCTGGGGTGCGGCCCAGCCGCGCGGGCACATCGTCGATCTGCCGCGCTCGGCCTGGCAGCATCGGCGGTACGTGGCGGAGAGCCCGCGCCGGAGCGGTGCGCACGGCCGGGCGCACGACCCGGATGAGCACACGCTGCTCGGCTCGTCGCTCATGGTCAACACCAGCCCGCCGACGATGCTGTGGCAGACCGACCTCGACCTGTCCAACCGCCCCTATCCGGGCGACCATCCGGTGCAGGGCACCGAGATCGTCCCGGCCGCCGTCCTGCTGAACACGTTCGTCGCCGCGGCGCGCGACGGCGGGCCACCGCCCGCACTGGCCGAGGTGGCTCTGCGCATGCCCGTCGCGGTCGGCGGCACGAGGACGCTCCAGATCATCTTCACCGACGGCGCCCTCCGGCTCAGTTCCCGTCCCCTCGACGACGACTCCGACAGCGGGTGGCTGACCCACACGACGGCGGTCGTCTCCACCCCGGCCGAGCAGATCTGGGCGGACGAGCCGTTCGTCGCCGCGGCGCGTGCGCGGTGCGCCGAGCCGCTGCCCGGCGACCAGGTCATCGCCCGGCTGGCCGACGTCAGCGTGGCCGCGATGGGATTCCCCTGGCAGATCCTCGAGCTGTCACGGGGCGAGGGCGTGATGGTCGCCCGGGTCTCCACGCGCGGCCCGGACGGTGAGGAGCCGGCAACCTGGGCCCCTCTGCTCGACGCCGCGATGTCCATGGCCTCGATCATTTTCTCCTTCTCCGGACCGGCGGTCCTGCGGATGCCCGCGCACATCCGCCGGTTCGCGACCACCGGGCAACCGCCGACCGAGGCCCTCATCGGCGTGAGGACCCTCGGGGGTCCGGCGGGACGGGACACGGTCGACGTCGATATCACGACCATGTCGGGGGAACTGGTCGCCCGGTTCCTCGGGCTTCGCTACGGGGTCCCCAACGGTGACATCGGTGCGCCCACCAGCCCGCGCCGCCTGGTGCACGAGATGGTCTGGCGCCCCCTGGACCTGGACGCGGACGCCTCGGGGTCACCTGCCCCCGGCGGCAACGGCATCGCGGCCGCCGCACCTTCGGTCGCGGTGTTCGTCGGGGACGACGGGGCGGCGGCCGGGGCCCTGGGCCCGGCGCTCGCGGAGGCGGGCGTCCGTACGCTCACGGTCCCCCAGGCCGCGGACCTACCGCGGTTCACCGAGCCGGCCGCGGTGATCGTCGTGCCCACCGGCGGCCGGGAGACGCTCGAGGCGGCCGTCGACGCCGCCTGGCGGCTGGTCGACACGGCGCAGCGGCTGGCCGACCGCGGCGACGCCGAGCGCGCCCGCCTGTGGTGCCTCACACAGGGCGTACGAGAGGGCGAATCGGTCGAGCAGTCCCCCCTCTGGGGTGTCGGCCGCGTGCTGGCGGGCGAGCATCCGGAGCTGTGGGGCGGCCTCGTCGACCTGGACCTCCGCGACCCCGCGGCAGGGCCCTTACTGGCCCGCCTGCTACGCACGCCGCCCGGCGATGAGATCGTCGCCCTGCGAGACGGCGGCGCGCTGGCGGCCCGGCTGGTACCCCTCGAGCAGGCCGAAGCACGGACAGGACGGCTCGTGGGCTGCCGCGCGGACGGCACGTACCTCATCACCGGAGGGCTCGGCACGCTCGGCCTGGAGGTCGCGCACTGGCTGGCCGGCCGCGGCGCACGGCGCCTGGTCCTCCTGGGACGGACCGGTCTGCCGCCCCACGAGGAATGGGCCACGGTCACCGACCCCGCGACACGCGACCGCATCGAGTCGGTACGGGCCCTGGAGAACCGCGGCGTCACCGTAAGGACGCTCGCACTCGACATCGCCGACCGGGAACAGGCCGCGAGGCTGCTGGACGCCCACGCGCTCGGCCTGCCGCCGATCCGCGGGATCGTGCACGCGGCGGGTGTCCTGGACAACCGGCTGGCCAGGAACGTCGATCGGCGGTCGCTGCACACGGTCATGCGGCCGAAGGTCGGCGGGGCACTCGTGTTGCACGAGCTCTTTCCGCCCGCGAGCCTGGACTTCCTGGTGTTGTTCTCCTCGGCCGGACCGCTGCTCGGTCTGCCCGGGCAGACCGCCTACGCCGCGGCCAACACCTTCCTTGACGCGCTCGCCGCGCACCGGCGGGCGGCCGACCGCGACGACCGCACCACCGCCATCGGCTGGACCTCCTGGCGAGGGCTGGGCATGTCCACCTCGTCCGAGGTCATCGACGCCGAGCTGGCGGCGCGTGGAACGGCCGACATCACCGCCGCGGACGCCTTCCGCTCCTGGGAATACGTCGAACGGCACGACGTGGCCCACGTCGCGGTGCTGCGCACCATCCCGCTCGAACCGGGAATGCGGCGGCCCGTCATCCTGAGTGAGCTGCTCGCGGAAGAAGCGGCGGCACCCGGCGGCGCCGACGCGGCGGACCGCTCCTGGGCCGGCCTGGCCGGCGAGGAACTGCGAAACCACGTCGTCGGCGAGGTGACACGGCAGGTCGCCGCCGAGCTGCGGCTGCCGGCCGAGGAGCTCGACCCCCGCCGGCCACTGGCCGGGCTGGGACTCGACTCGGTGCTGAGCCTCGTCGTCCGGCAACGACTGGAAAGACACTTCCGCCTTCGCCTGCCGTCCGCGCTGCTCTGGAACGCCCAGAGCGCCCAATCCGTCGGCGACTCCCTCGCCGAGATGCTCTCGGCATACGACGGGGGCGCCGAATGAGGAGCCCGGGGACGCGGCGGTCGTCGTCAAGACCGCCGCGGCAGTAGGCCCCCGGATCCGCCGAACCCACCGAACACCTGCCCACGGAGGAGAACGTGAACCTGAACGCACAACCCAACGCGTCCGGCGTCGACCCCATGGATCTGCTGGAGCTGATGTTCCCGTCGACGCCGCAGTGTCTCGCGATCGCCGCCGAACACCGGATCGCCGACCTGCTCGCCGATGGACCGCTGTCCGTCGAGGAGCTCGCGGAGAAGTCGGGAACCCACACACCGTCCCTGCACAAGATCCTGCAGACGCTGACCGAAGACAGGGTCTTCGCCGAGATACGGCCGGGCGTGTTCGCGAACACGCCGCTCTCCGAACTGCTCAGCCCGAGCGCCGAGAAGACGCAGTACTCGATGGCCCGGCTCGTCGGGGCCGAGTGGCTGTGGTCGTGCTGGGGCGGACTGGACCACAGTGTCCGCACCGGCAAGGCGGCGTTCGACGAGGTCTTCAAGATGAACACCTGGGCGTACCTGGGCCGCAACCCCGACCAGGCGCGGATCTTCAACGGCGCGATGACCGATTTCTCCGAGGCGCTGGGACCGCAGATCGCGCACGCGTACTCGGAGTTCGGTCAGGCGGGTGCGATCGCCGACCTCGGCGGAGGCCAGGGCACTTTCCTGCACTCCATCCTGTCCGCCTATCCCTCGATCGACCGTGGGGTGCTGGCCGACCTTCCACCGGTGATCGAGCAGGCGAAGGAGCGCCCGGAGCTGGCCCCCCTCATCGAGAGCGGCCGGCTGGAGTTCGCGGCCGGCGACTTCTTCGAGGGCGTGCCGGCGGGGATCGACACATACGTCACCAAGCAGATCATGCACTCCTGGGACGACGAGAAGGTACTGACGCTGCTGCGCAAGACCCGCGAGGCGTCGCCGAACGCCCGCATCGCGGCGGCCGAGCTGGTCCATCGCGACGGAGTGTCCCGCTTCGTGAAGAACTTCAACCTGATCATGCTCGTGACGATGGCCGGAGCGATCCGCACGGCTGAGGACTTCACCCGTCTCTTCGACAAGGCCGGCTACAAGGTCACCCGCATCGTGCCCACCAACACCGCCTTCTCCATCGTCGAGGCGATCCCGGCGAAGTAGAAGTGGGGGTGTCCCCAGCTCCTTCCGGCCCCGAGAGAGGTCACCTGAATGAGTATCGAATCGCATCAGACCATGAAACCGGTCGTCGACTGGATCGCCGATCACGCCGAACCCCTTACCGATCTGCGCACGCTCCGGGCGCATACCGCCGATGCCATCGTCGTCGGGCTGGGCGGCAACACGTACGGAGCGCATGAGCAGTTCACCGTGACCGACCGGGCGCTGCGCTACCTCGTGGAGGAGCTGGGCTTCCGTTCGGTCGCCACCGAGGAGGACTGGGGAGTCGGCCTCGAGATCGACCGTTATGTGGTCAGCGGCGAGGGCGACCTCGACGAGCTGATGAAGGGGTCGAACTTCCCCTGGCGTTGCCAGGAGATGGCCGACACCCTGCAATGGATGCGCGAGTTCAACATGGCGCACCCGGACCCGGTGCGTTACGTCGGGGTCGGCGCGTTCGACACCCGCACCCCGATCTACGACGCGGTGGCCGAGTACGTCGGTCGTGTCGCACCGGACCGCGCGGCCGAGCTCGCGGGGCATCTGGACGAGATCCGGCCCGGCCGCCCGCACTGGACCGGCTGGTTCATCAGCCAGGTGAAGGACAAGGAGCCGTACGTCGAGCATGCGCGGCAGGTCCTCCGGCTGGTCGAGAGCATCCCGGACAACCCCCTCATCGTCCAGCACGCCCGCCAGATCGTCGCGTTCTACGAGCACTACGCGTTCCATCTGATCGACGACGGTTACCGCGACGCGAAGATGGCCGAGAACCTGTCCTGGTGGCATGACCACACCGGCAGCAGGATCGTGTACTGGTCGACCAGCGCGCATAGCGCCGTCGCCTCCGAGCTGAAGGTGTACGTGCCGCCACGGCCGGAGCTGGCGTTCCGCACGACCGGCGCGCACCTGCGCGAACGCTACGGGCAGCAGTACGTGTCGGTGGGCATCACGTTCGACGATGGCATCGTGAACTCCGGCTGGAGCATGCCGCCGTTCACCCCGCGGCCGCTCTCGGCGCCGGCCGCGCCGGCCGACTTCGCCGAGCGTCCCCTGGGCGACGTCGACCTTCCGGAGTACCTGCTGGACCTCCACACCGCCGGACCGCCCGCCGTCGAGGAGTGGCTGCGTTCCCCGGCCAAGACGCGCATCATCGGCTCGATCTACGATCCGGACAACCAGCCGCCCGCCGACTACTTCATGACCGGCGGCTCACTCGCGGAGTGGTTCGACGTGGTCATCCACCAGCAGAAACTGTCCCCGACCAAGCTCCTCTGACGCGACACGCCGAGGCGGTCGCCACCGGCCGATCTCGGGCCCGCTACGCCCCGAGCCCTGCCCTGCGGGCCCGGACGGCCGCCTCGATGCGATGCGTCACCTGGAGCTTGACGAAGATCCGGGAAAGGTAGTTACGCACGGTCTTGATCGACAGATCCAGCTCGCGCGCGATGGCGGCGTTCCCCGCGCCGCCGGCGACCAGCCGAAGAACCTCACGCTCGCGAGTGGTGAGCTCCGGGAACGGCACCTGGGGCACCCCCCATTCGGTGAGATGGTTGACCACCTGGCTCGCGATCTGCCGGCCGAAGATCGCCTCGCCCCGGCCGACCGCCTTCACCGCGCGGACGATGTCGTCGACTCCGGCGCCTTTGAGCAGGTAGCCGCGCGCGCCCGCCCGTATCGCGGCCATTACGGAGTCGAGGTCTTCCACGATCGTCAGGATGAGCACCGCGCTCTTCGGACACTTCTCGACGATCGCGCGCGTGGCGGCGATCCCGTCCATATCCGGCATGTCGAGGTCCATCAGTACGATGTCCGGCTGCAGCCTGCGGGCTTTCTCGACCGCCGCCCTGCCGGTATGCGCCTCGCCGACGATCTCGATCCCCGGGACGGCGTCGAGCATCATCCTCAGGCCGGCACAGAAAATCGGATGGTCGTCCGTAATGAGCACGCGCATGATCGGCTCAGCAGTCATGGGCCCACCCGTCCTTGAAGCGGCTCACCGCCGATGATCAAGCTCGGCGGCACGACGTGTATCCGGGGCTGATGAAAGAAAGGTACCCACACTTCGCGCGGTTGTGAATTACTTGCAAAGATCGTGAACAGCTGGGAAGATCACTGAGTAGACTGCTCCTCTCAGGGGAGCCTTCCGCAGAAACAAGCCGTCGCACACCCGCCGTCCCGAGCCGCAGGTGAGACGGAAATGCCCGGCGGCCATACGACGCTACCGGGACATGACCGACGAGGCTCCCACGACCGGGCCGTCCATGTCATTGGTCCAGCTTGAAAGCGGCCTTCCGCCGGCCAGGGGCATACCCATCGGATCACCGGCATGAATGAGCGGCACGTTGCCCGCAACGGGATGTCGATATGGCCGACACCGGCCTTTGCCCTGAAATCCTCGGGATCCGAAACGGTCGATACCCGCATCGGATTCTCGTGCGGATAATGGATCACCGTCGCCCTGGGCAGATTCCCCCCTGAGCCGGGACTGCTGCAAGACTTCGCGGTGTTCTTTGCTGGTCATGCTGGTCGTCAAGAACGACAGAGACACCCTTGAGGCAGTCGTGACCCGCTCGAGGCTCCAACCGCCGATGCCCAAATGGAGTCGATTCCATGGTCGAATCAGCCACCGCTAAGGCACCTTCAATCGGACTGGCTCGCTGGCAGGTACGTACCGTACTCACCGTATTGCTGACCGGCCAGCTCCTTTCCGCTCTGGACCAGACCATTGTCGGTACGGCACTTCCGACAATGGTCGGCGAACTAGGAAAGCTTGACGACTTCTCGCTTGTTGTCACGTCTTATCTTGTGACATCGACGATCGCCACCGCCATCTATGGGAAACTGGCCGACCTCTACGGCGCCAAACCCATGTACATCTCGGCGATCGCCATCTTCGTGCTGGGCTCGTTGCTCGTCGGGTTCAGTAACAATGTGCCGGAGATGGTCACCTTCCGCGCGGTGCAAGGCCTTGGCGCGGGCGGCCTGGTGACTCTGGCGTTCACGATCTCCGCGACGGTGGTACCGCCTCGGCAGATCGGGCGCGTCCAGGGCATGGTCGGCGGGATGTACGCGCTCGCCTCGCTGATCGGGCCGCTGATCGGCGGTACCTTCACCCAGTACGTGTCGTGGCGCTGGTGCTTCTTCATCAACGTGCCCATCGGCATTCTGGCCCTCGTGGCGCTGAGCCTGAGACTGAAGCTGCCCGCGCCCCGCCGCGAGCACACGGTCGACTACTCGGGCGCGTTTCTCCTCGTCGCCGGGATCGCGGCGCTGCTGCTGGTGATGATCTGGGGCGGCACCGAGTACGCATGGGGGTCCCCGCAGATTCTGGGGCTGATCGCCCTCAGCGTCGTGCTGACCGTGGTCTTCGTGTTCCGTGAGAGCACCGCGCGCGAGCCGCTCGTGCCCCTTCGGATCTTCCGCCAGCCCAGCATCGCCATCGCCATCGCCATCACCTTCCTCATCGGTGTGGCGACGATCGGCGCGTATTTCTTCCTGCCGCTCTACCTCCAGGTCGTGCGAGGTGACGGCCCGACCAGAGCCGGTCTGCAGCTGCTGCCTCTGATGATCGCCGTAATGATCGGCTCCGGCGGCAGCGGGTGGCTCATGTCGATCGTCGGGCGGGCGAAGGCGGTGATCGTGCTCGGCGCCGCGATCATGTCCGTCAGCCTGCTGCTGTTCTCACAACTCGACGCGTCGACGCCGGTGTGGCGCCTGTGGGCCTACGAAGGCGTCATGGGCATCGGGATGGGCATGGTGATCTCGAAGCTGATCATCATCGTGCAGAACAGCGCGGACCGTCGCGACATCGGCACGGTCACCGCTCAGACGGCGTTCTTCCGGCTGATCGGGTCGTCCATAGGAACCGCGGCGTTCGGTGCCGTCCTGACGGCTCGGATGAGGTTCTGGCAGGGGCGCCTGCTGACGGAGCAGGCGGTCGGCAGGCTTCCGCACGGCGCCAACGCCGTCTACACCGATCCCGCGTCGATCCGCCGCATCGGCTCGACCGCACCGCAGGTACACGCCCAGGTGATCGAGGTGTTCGGAAGGTCTCTGCAGACCGTTTTCCTCGTGGCCTTCCCCATCATGCTCGTCGCCTTCGCGCTGACCTGGTTCCTACCCGACACGACGCTGCGAACCGGAGACCACGCCCATGGCGCCGGGAAAGCCCCCGCGCAGGCGGGCGGGAGGCCGGATACCCCGGAGAACGCGCCGAGCTGAGACATCGACGCGTCGAGACGGCGCCGGCGGCGGGGAATCACTTCCGCTGGTGCCGCTCTCGCTTTCTCTGACCGCAATTGGCAATTCGCCTGGAGTAGCGAGTAAGAATTCATCCGCTACGCCGCAAGGCGTATCGCGAGGACGGTCGAGTACGCCATCGGGCGTATACATGTTCAGGCATATCAAGCGTAAGCTCAAGACATAAATAATGACATCGGGTTGACTGGCCGGAATGAGCGATACCAGCATCGACCCTTTTGCCGCGTAACGCCACAAGAAAGGTGATAAAGATGGAGGGTCGATACATCTTCGCCCCCCGTACCGGCGGCCCCGAGGTGCTCGAAGTTCGAACGCGGCCGGTCGAGCCGCCCAAGCCACACGAAGCCGTCGTCCGGGTCCAGGCGACGGGCGTGTCCGGAGGAGACCCGCTCTTCCGCGCCGGCGCGGTACCCGTCGGCCCGAGACCACCGTTCACCCCGGGATTCGACATCACGGGGACCGTTGTCTCGGTGGGCGACGACGTGACGGGACTGGAGCCCGGCCAGTCCGTCACCGCGCTGGTGAAAAGCGGCGGCAACACCGAGTACATCGCTCTCCCGGCGGACCGGCTCGTCCCGGTTCCCGATGGGCTCGATCCCGTGGAGGTCGCGGCCACCACGCTGAACTACTTCATCGCCCATCAGATGCTGCACCGGGTCGCCGCACTCCGCTCCGGTCAGCGGATCGTCGTCCACGCCGCGGCCGGCGGCGTTGGAATCGCCGTGCTGCAGCTCGCGCGGCTGGCGGGTATCGAATGCTACGCGACCTGCTCCGGCGGGAAGCGGGACTCCGTCACCGAGCTCGGCGCCCGCCACATCGACTACCAGAAGGAGAACTTCGCCGACGTCATCCGGGCCGAGGCCAAGGACGGGCTGGACGCCGCGCTCGACCCCATCGGAGGGACCAGCTTCCGGCGTTCCTACAAGCTGCTCCGCCGCGGCGGAATTCTCATCGGTTACGGTCAGAGCCAGGTCATGAAGGACGGCGAGATCAAGAAGTCGCTGGGCGCCGTCGGCCTGCTCACCGGAATCCTCGGTCCGAAGCTTCTTCCAGACGGCCGGAGGACGACCTTCTACAACGCGTGGAGCCTGGAGAAGAGCCAGCCTCACGCGTATCGCGAGGACATGGGCGAAGTACTCCGCCTGCTCAAGGGCGGGGAAATAGCCCCCATCATCGCCGAGACCATGCCGTTGACGGACACCGCCAAGGCCCATGAGATTCTCGAACGGGCGTCCATCGTCGGCAAGATCGTGCTCGTCTGCGATCCGGCGCAATAGACCGTTATCTGCGCGCCCGGTCGGGCTCACGACAAAGCTCCGGCCAGCACGAATCTGGTCACAGATTCGCCTGCTGCCGGAGCTTCGTCATGAGCCCGCTTTCGCCGGTTCGGGAAGGTCCCATGAATCCCGGGACACCGGCCATTTACAGCAGGGCGTTTTTCCTCTGGAACGTAGGACGGAGTACTCACGACTGGGCCCGGACATTGAGCGATAGTCGAGGCGAAGATTGCTCGACATCGAGATTTTTTCCGAGGAAAGCCAGGCAGAGATGTCCGTTGAGCCGAAAGTGCGAGTTCTCATCGCGGACGACCACCCGGTATTCACTGCGGGTCTGCGCATGCTGCTCGAATCCCTCCCCTCGACCGAGGTCGTCGGGGAGGCGTCGACGGGAAAGGATGCGCTGGAGCTCGCCCGCGAGCTGATTCCCGACGTCGTGATGATGGACGTCGACATGCCGCAGATGAACGGCATCGCGGCCACGCAGGCCATCCAGACGGCGAGTCCGGACAGCGCCGTTCTCATCCTGAGCATCATCGAGGACCTCGACACCGTGCTGGCCGCCGTCCGTGCCGGTGCCCGCGGATACCTGCTCAAGGGAGCGGGCATGGAGGAGATCGCCCAGGCGATCGGCGTCATCAGCACGGGCGGTGCGATCTTCGGGTCCCAGGTCGCGCGGGCCGTCGTCGACTACATCACCAAGCCACCGCCGCAGATCGTCCCGTTCCCGGAACTCACCGACCGGGAACGAGACGTGCTTCGCCTCGTGGCGGACGGCCAGGGCAACACGGTCATCGCTCGCGAGCTGAGCCTCTCCGTCAAGACGGTGCGCAACTACCTGTCGAGGATCTTCGCGAAGCTGCAGGTCACGCACCGCACCGAGGCAGCCGTACGGGCGCGGCGCGAGGGGCTCGTGGCGGAGGTCGACGGCAAGGGGGGCGGCGCCTACGGGAGCAGCTGCCGAGCCGGGCCCGACGCTTTGCCCGGCCCTCCGGTTTCGCCGTCGAGTGCCCCGGCAGGTCCCTGGAGCGGGGACGAGGGCCATCGACGAGGAACGGCGTCGATGTGCCGGCGCGGCGCGGTCGCCGGTGCCGCGGGGATCCCGGCCGCCGGCATGCGGGGATCTCCGGCCGCTCAGGCGTCACGCAAATGACGTCATCCCCCGCATGAGCGAACCATGCGGGGGATGACGTCATCGCGCCGGTCCGGCCGGAGCCGCAGCGGCTCAGGCCTGGTGAACGGCCAGCGTGAACCCGCCTCCGGGGTTCTCACGGAAGGCGGGCACCTCGCCACCACCGGTGACCTGGCGTACGCCGCTCAGGCCCTCGACCTGCTCCGGGACCAGATGGTCATTGGTCGTGCCGTCGCCCAGCTCACCATGGTCGTTACAGCCCCAGGTCCACACGGTGCCGTCCTCCCGCAGCGCCAGACTGTGCCCGTAGTCGCCGGGGTTGGCCTCGCCGCCGCCACCGGCCGCGACGACCGCGATGATCCGATCGAGGCCCTTGACCTCCACGGGGAGGCTTCGATGCGTGTTGGTCCCGTCACCGAGCTGACCACGGTCGTTGATCCCCCAGGACCGCACGGTTCCGTCCTCCAGCAGCGCGACCATGTGGTGGTACGCGGCCGCGACTTCCAGCACCCCGGACAGGCCGGCCACCTTCACCGGCGACGACCGGTGTGTCCAGGTGCCGTCACCGAGCTGGCCCCGGTCATTGCAGCCCCAGGCGTACACGGTCCCGTCATCGAGGACCGCCACACTGTGGCCGCCACCGCCGACGACGGAGCGCACACCGCTCTCCAGGCCCGGAATGACCGCCGGGGCGAGCCGTGCCGGGTACGCCCGGCCCGCATGGTGCTGGGTCTCCGCGCCGGGCCGCTTCCCGGTCAGGTCGCCGTCGCCCAGCTGCCCGAAGTCGTCCCGTCCCCAGCTCCACGCCGAGCCGTCCTCGAGTACGGCCAGACCCTGACCGCCACCTGTGGCCAGCACCCGCACCTCGCTCAGACCGTCGATCTTGGCCGGCACGGGCCGGAGGCCGGGGTTGGTCGCGCCGAGGACGCCGAAGAAGCCGGCGCCGCTCCCCCATACCGTGCCGTCCTCCATCAGGAACAGCGTCTGCCCACCCCCCGCGGCGACGTCCCTGATGCCGTCCAGCTTCACGCGGGAGGGGCGCGCCTGGTTCTCTGTCGTGCCATCGCCGATCTGGCCGAAGGCGTTCCGCCCCCACGCGTACGCCGTGCCGTCCGTCAGCAGGGCGACCACGTGCCCGCTGCCGGCGTCGATCTTCTTGACTCCCTCCAGGCCCTTCACCGGGACCGGGCTCCGCGCATAGGCGCCGTCCTCGCCCCCGATCTGGCCATTCGAGTTGTCGCCCCATGCGCTGACGATTTCACTCATGGCGTCCCTTTCCCGCGCGACTTATTGTCGATAGTGAATACAGGCCAATATCAGTCGGCACGTCTAGGTTCATACGCGCTCCGTCCCCCTGTCATGAGCCAGGAGTCCCTGCGTCGTGGGGATTCTGCCTGGTAGCAGGCAGAGTGGATCTGATTTGGCCGCCGTTCCACTGCGGGCGGCGACGTTCCCGAATAGCACGTACCCAGCGATTTGGGCTCGATTCCCCGGATAAACGGGACCGCGAACTCACGACGGCGGGATGCCCGCGTACCGAAACTGTCGCTACCAAGACGTCTACCGGTCGTTTGAAACCGCACCGCCGACGATGAGGAAGCCGAACCCAAGGGGAGAGCAGAAGATGAGCCAGACAAGCGAGCCGGTCGCGACCGATTCCCTGCGCGGCCGACGAGCCTTGGTCGCCGGTGGATATGGCGAGATCGGCAGTGTGATCAGTACCCACCTGGCGGAGCGCGGCGTAGACGTGGCGATCGCCGGGCTCGAAAGGGAACCAGCGGTCAAGCTGGCGGAACAACTGGCGACGGAGTCGAACCGGACGGTCGGCTACCAGGTCAACGTCACCGACCGAGAGGCGGTCGACCAGCTCGTCGAGGACGTCACGGGCGCCATCGGCGGGATCGACATCCTCATCAACTGCACCGGAGTGCTCAAGGTCGCCCCCGCCGAGGACTTCACCGAGGCCGACTGGCGCGCCGTGATCGAGACCAACCTCATGGGCGCCTTCTGGCTCTCCCAGTCCGTCGGCCGCCTCATGATCAAAAGCGGCGAAGGCGGCAGGATCGTCCACCTGTCCTCGGTACGCGGCTCGGTCGGCCTGGCCATGGGCGGCTTCACCGCGTACGGCGCCAGCAAGGCCGGCGTCCACCTGCTCACCAAGCAACTCGCCGCGGAATGGGGACGGCACCAGATCTCGGTGAACTCCGTGGCCGCCGGGTTCGTACGCACAAAGCTCTCCGCCAATGCCATCCAGGACGAAGGCCTCAACCAGATGGTCGCCGCCCGCACCCCACTCGGCCGCGTGGCCGACGTCCAGGAGATCGCCAACGCGGCCCTTTATCTGGCCACCGAACAATCCTCGTTCATCACCGGACAGGTTCTTTATGTCGACGGCGGCTTGACGGCCACGCAGTAGAGAAGGGCACTTACATGACCACAACAACCGGCGCGGTCCTTCCGCACAGTGCCGAAGCGCCACCGGCCATGCAGATGATGGAGATGCTGTACGGGTCGCTGGCGACGCAGATGATCTCCGTGGCAGCCGAGTTCGGCATCGCGGACCTCCTGGCCGACGGCCCACGGCCCGTCGAGGAGCTGGCCGCCAAGGCCGGCACCGACGCGACGGCCCTGCTCAGGCTCCTGCGCGGGCTGACCGGCCTGGGGGTGTTCACCGAGAGCTCGACGCGCGTCTTCGGCCTTACGCCCCTGGCCTCCACCTTGCGCAGTGATGTGCCGGACTCGATGCGGAACCTGGCGCGTGACGTCGGCGGCCAGACCCGGCACCGCGCGTACACCGAGCTCGCCCACAGCGTCCGCACCGGCAAGCCCGCCTTCGACAAGGCCCTCGGCATGGGCATGTGGGAGTACCTGAAGACGCACCCGGACGAGGCCGCGCTGTTCGGCAGCGCCATGGGCAATCTGGCCGCCCAGGCGCACGCGATCGCGTTCAGCGACTACGACCTGTCGGGCACCCGGCGGCTGGTCGACATGGGCGGCGGCGAGGGGTACCTCATCGCGACGATCCTCCCCCGCTATCCGCAGATGCGCGCCGTCGTGTTCGACGAGCCGTACGTGGTCAAGGGTGCCGATCGGGTGTTCGCGCAGGCGGGCGTCGCGGACCGCGCGGAGGCGGTGGCCGGCAACGTCTTCACCTCGGCGCCCCCCGGCGGTGACGCGTACGTGCTGTCGTCCATCCTCTTCAGCTACGAGGACGTCGAGGCCCGGACGATCCTGTCGAACATCCGCCAGGCGATGGACCCGGGCGGCAAGATCCTCGTGCTGGAACCGATCCGGCCCGAGGGAGACATCTCGCACCCGGGAAAGCTGCTCGACGTCGTACAGCTCGCCCTGCACAAGGGCGGGGTACGCAGTGAGGCCGAGTTCGCCGCCCTGTTCGAGTCCGCGGGCCTGCGCATCGACGAGATCCGGAAGATGTGGCCGGCCGGTCCGACCGACCTGATCACGGCGGTAGCAGCCTGATCATGGACACGGACGTAGAGACGCTCGAGGAGATGTTCCGGACACCGATGCCGGAATCTCGCCTCCGCAGGGCCATGAGGAAGATCACGAGGTCGCTGTGGGCAGCGTTGATCATCCTCGGCTTCTCCGTCTGGGCGTACCCGTTGACGTGGAACCCGATCGAAGAACTGTTGGAAATCCGCCGCAAAAATCCCCCGCTCCGCTGAATACGGAATCGCCGCACCCTCCCGCCACCGCCGCCATGCCGGTGTCGACGGGAAGGGCGGCGATTCTGTGCGTAAGGACGACAATGCCCCGGCACCACCGCCCCACCGCCGCCCGGGAATCTTCCAGACCATCGCGCACCGGACAGGGTCCCATGCGGGCCATGGAAATTCCCGCTCTCATGTGGACCGGTGGCTCATGCCCATGGGACACACGGAAAGTCAGACTCGACGTGAGAGGAAAAGAACGCGTCCGCTCGGGTCATCCCTGTCCAAGCGCCGTCGACCGATGGAGGCACGATGACCACCCATATCTTTGACGTTTGGCTACTCGCCGCTTCCGGTATTCAGCTGGGCACCCTGTGGATTATGAAGTTGTCCATTCTGCCCATGTTGAACGCACTTCCCTACAACCGTTACGTCAACACCTGCCAGCTCATCGACATGCACACCTTCCACCCGATCGCGGTCTGGAACGGTCTTCTGGCCGCCGGGGCGGGCATTCTGCAGGCCTACATGGTCGGTGACGCGGTCGCCAGTCCCCTCTACGTCGTCGGCTCCCTCGGGATGCTGGTCGTCGGCATCACCTCCGAAGGCTTCAACCGGCCGATCTGGCGCCAGATCGAGAAGTGGAGTCCGGTCAACGTCGCCGAGGAGTGGAACGAGAAGCGCTATCGCTGGCACTTCGCCCACCAGGTGCGCACGTACGGCGCCATTCTCGCCGTCGCCTGCTACGCCGCAGCGATGATCACCGCCGGCGCCTGAGCGAGGGAGGACAACGATGGATCAAAACGTCATCGACCGCAACAAGTTCGTCGTACGGCTGGTCACGGAGAAGGGGTTCAACGAGGGCGACCTTTCCGGAATCAGCAAATACTTCAGCGCCGACTACAAGGTGAACGCACCCGGGATTCCACCGCTTCCGCCGGGGCCGCAGGCCTTCCACCAGGCCGTGCTGCTGTTCCGGAACGCGTTTCCCGACATTCGAGTGAACATCGAGGACGTCATCGGCGAGGCAGACCGGGTCTACACCCGGTTCATCACCCGGGGGACACACACCGGGTCGCTGATGGGAATTCCGCCGACTGGGCTTCCGGTAACGATTTACGAGACGACATGTCACCGACTGGAGAACGGCAAGGTCGTCGAATCCTGGATCGGCGACAATGTGCCGAACATTCTTCACCAGGTCGGCGCACTGGTCGACCGCAGAGAATTGGCTCGGCAGGAAAAAGCAGCGCACTGACCGACCGTCTCGCAGATCTCGCATCGGCCAATGAAAACAAGGGAGACGAGTGACATGCCGGGACACACGGAGAACACCATCCGGATCGACGCGCCGCTTCCCCTCGTGTGGGAGATGACCAACGACGTGGCCAACTGGACGAATCTCTTCACCGAGTACGCCAAGGCCGAGGTGCTGGAACAGAACGACAACACCGTGCGGTTCCGGCTCACCCTGTACCCGGACGAGGAGAACCGCGTCTGGAGCTGGGTCAGCGAGCGGGTCATGGACCCGGTGAACCACAACGTGACCGCCCGGCGCATCGAGACCGGGCCGTTCGAGTACATGAACATCCGCTGGAACTACGAGGAAGACGGCGACGCCACGCGGATGACCTGGATCCAGGACTTCGCGATGAAGCCCACCGCCCCGGTGGACGACGCCGGCATGACCGAGCACATCAACAACAACAGCAAGGTCCAAATGGACATCATCGCCCATCGCGTCGAGGCCACCGCGCGAGAGAAGAGCGCGGCCAAGGCCCCGTACAAGCTCGTGTCCTTCGGCGACGTGCCGGTCAACCGGCGCCGCGGCGGCGAGATCCGCACACTGCTCAGCCCGGGAACCGTGAACAGCACCTCGGGCTTCATGGGGCTCTTGAGTCTCCATCCCGGCGAACAGGTCAACGAGCACTACCACCCGTACAGCGAGGAGTTCCTCTACCTGGTGCACGGCTCGTTGACCGTGGACCTCGACGGCGAGGAGGTGCCTCTCGCCGGCGGCGAGGGGCTCTACATCCCGATCAACGTTCGGCACCGCCTGCGGAACACCGGCGGCAAAGAGGCGTTCGCCGTCTTCAACCTCGGCCCGCTCGCCCCGCGCCCCGACCTCGGGCACGTCGACACCGAGGTGGGTGAGTGACGATGAGGTCGCATACCGGGGGCGGGGGTCGCCGGGTGGTGGTGACAGGCATCGGCGTCGTCGCACCCGGCGGAGTGACCCGCAAGGAGTTCTGGTCGAGCGTGACCGAGGGGCGCACCGCCACACGGCGCATCTCGGCGTTCGATCCGTCGCCCTTTCGGTCGCAGATCGCCGCCGAGGCCGACTTCGACCCGGAGGCCGCGGGCCTCACGCCGCGCGAGATCCGGCGCGGCGACCGTTTCATCCAGTTCGGGATGGCGGCGGCGGCCGAGGCCCTGGAGGACAGCGCGCTGCCACTGGACGAAGAGACGCTGGACTCGACCGGCGTGGTCATGGGCAGCGCGGTCGGCGCCACGATCAGCCTGGAGAACGAGTACGTCGTCGCCAGCGACTCGGGCCGGGAGTGGCACGTCGACCACGACTACGCGCCGCCGTTCCTCTACCAGGCGCTGGTACCCAGTACCCTCGCGGCCGACATCGCCTGCCGGCACGGCGCGCACGGCCCGGCACAGGTGATCTCGACCGGGTGCACGTCGGGCATAGACGCCATCGGATACGGGCTGCAGCTCGTACAGGATGGGGAGGCGGACGTGGTGATCGCGGGCGCCTCGGACGCCCCGATCTCGCCGGTGACCGTGGCCTCTTTCGACGCGATCAGGGCGACCAGCCCGGACAACGACGATCCCGAGCACGCCTCGCGGCCGTTCGACCGCGACCGGCACGGGTTCGTGCTCGGCGAGGGCGGCGCCGTACTCATCCTGGAGGAGATGAACCACGCGCTACGCCGCCGTGCCTCGGTGTACTGCGAGGTGCTGGGCTACGCCACCAGGGGCAACGCGTACCACATGACCGGCCTGCGGCCCGACGGCCTCGAGATGGCCGAGTCGATCAAGCACGCGCTCAACCAGGGCCGGCTCGCTCCTGAGGCGGTCGGCTACATCAGCGCGCACGGCTCCGGCACCAAGCAGAACGACCGCCATGAGACGGCCGCCTTCAAGCGGGCGCTCGGACCGCACGCGTACAACGTACCGATCAGCTCGATCAAGTCGATGGTCGGTCACTCTCTCGGCGCGATCGGCGCCATCGAGATGGCCACCTGCGCACTCGCCATCGACACGGGCGTCGTCCCGCCGACGGCGAACTGGGCCAACCGGGATCCCGAGTGCGACCTGGACTACACGCCCAACGTCGCACGCGAGCTGCCGGTCGACGTGGCCCTGTCGGTCGGCAGCGGCTTCGGTGGATTCCAGTCCGCGATGGTGTTCGGCAAGCTACGGGAGACCGGCAGATGACGCGACGCGCCGTCATTACGGGCATCGGCGTCACCGCGCCGAGCGGCGTCGGCGCCGCGGCCCACTGGGACACCGTCCTGAAGGGGGAGAACCGCATCGGCAGGATCTCCCTGTTCGACCCGGCACGCTACCCGGTGACTCTCGCCGGGGAGGTACGCGGCTTCGTTCCCACCGACCATGTCGCCAGCAAGCTGCGGGTGCAGACGGACCGGTGGACCTGGTTGGGACTCGCCGCGGCGGACGAGGCGTTCGGCGACGCCGCGCTCGATCCGGCCGGCGTTCCGCCGTACGAGATCGCCGCGACGCTCGCCAGTTCCTCCGGCGGCAACCTGTTCGGGCAGAAGGAGCTCCAGCGCCTGTGGAGCAACGGCACCGCCCGCCAGGTGGGCGCGTACCAGTCCATCGCCTGGTTCTACGCCGCCAGCGTCGGCCAGGTCACGATCAAGCACGGGCTGAAGGGCGCCTCCAGCGTGCTGTGCGCCGAGAGCGCGGGTGGGCTGGACAGTCTCGCTCACGCGGCCCGTACGATCCGCCGTGGCGCGTCCGTGGTCCTTGCGGGTGGCACCGAGTGCCCGCTCAGCCCGTACGCGCTGGTGTGCCAGCTCAGCAAGGGCCAGCTCACCACCAGGACCGATCCCGAGCGTGCATACCGGCCGTTCGACGTCGACGCCGACGGTTACGTGCCGGCCGAGGGCGGCGCCATCTTCGTCGTCGAGAACCTCGACGACGCGCTCGCCCGCGGCGCTCCGTACATCTATGGAGAGGTCGCCGGGTGGGGGGCGACGCACGACGCGGTGCCGGCGCACCGATCCAACGGCGGTTCGGTGCGGCACTACGCGCGCGCCATGTCACGAGCGCTGGAGACCTCCGGACTGGACCCGGCCGACATCGATCTGGTCCTTCCAGACGCGCTCGGGGTGCCCGCGTTCGACGTGAGCGAGGCCGAGGCGATGCGCTCGGTGTTCGGCGTCGACGCACTCCCCGTCGTCACTACGCAGAAGGCGCTGGTCGGACGCATGTACCAGGGAGGGGCGGCGCTCGATGTCGCCACCGCCCTGCTCGCGATGCGGCACCGATACGTGCCCGGAACGGCCGGGATCGACCAGCCCGCCCCCGGGTGTGAGCTGAACTTCGCGTACACCTCGCATCGCGCGGCTCCCGACGCGGCGATGGTCAACGCGCGCGGCTACGACGGCTTCAACAGCTCCGTGGTCATCCGCAGGTATCCGCGTGAAACGGAGGCACAATGAGCAACGAACCCACCCGCGCCCGGGTCGTCTTCATGGTCCGGGTGCCGCTCGACCGCACCGGCGCCTTTCTCGAAGGGTACGAGAAGATCCGCTATTCGGTGGCCGAAGGTGTTCCCGGCCACCTCCTCGACCAGGTCTGCCGATCCGACGACGACCCCGAGCAGTGGCTCATCACGAGCGAATGGGAGACGCTCGCGGCCTTCGAGGCCTGGGAGAGCAGCCCGGATCACCGCGAGCTCGTGCGGCCCCTGGCTCAGTGCATCACCGAGCGCCGGTCCCTACGGTTCCTCATCCACAAGGAGACACGGCGCAGGACTCCCGCGACGTCCCCCACCTGATCACTCCCGGTCCGAGACGAGGAGATCATGGCAACGGCAGTCATCATCGGCGGGAGCATCGCGGGCCATGCTGTGGCGGGCGACCGTATCCGGACAGACCCTGCCGCCTCCTGCCCCGCGCGAGCTCACATCGGGGTATGTGGCCACGGCCGGCGCGACCGATCCGGTCAGGCGGCGGCGACTGACCGATTCCGGGTCAGAGGTTCGGCTACCTCGGTAAGACTGAGCTCATGATACGTGTAGTGGTAGCCGACGATCAGAGCCTGGTGCGCATCGGACTACGGGTGCTGGTGGAATCCGAGGACGACATCGAACTGGTCGGCGAGGCCGGCGACGGAAGGTCCGCGGTGAAGCTCGTCCGCCGCACCCGTCCCGACGTAGCGCTGCTCGACGTCCGTATGCCCGAGACCGACGGGCTCACGGCGCTTCGGGAGATCACCGGCGACCCGGCCCTGGCCGGCACCAAAGTCGTCATCTTGACCACCTTCGACATCGACGAGTATGTGTACGAGGCACTGCGCTCCGGGGCCAGCGGGTTCCTGGTCAAGGACACCGAGCCGTCGGAACTGGTCCGCGCCGTACGCGTGGTCGCCCAGGGCGACGCCCTGTTGTCGCCGACGGTCACGCGGCGTCTGATCAGCGCCTACGCCGCACGTCCGGCCCGCCGCAAGGCGGACTTCCCCAACATGGCGCAGCTCACCGAGCGCGAGCGGGAGATCGTCGCTCTCGTGGCCGAGGGGCTGTCCAACGAAGAGATCGCCCAACGTCTCGTCATCAGCCCCGCCACGGCGCGTACACACGTGAGCCACGCCATGATCAAGCTCCAGGCCCGTGACCGTGCCCAGCTCGTGGTCTTCGCCTTCCAGTCCGGCCTGGCCACTCCGGCTGACGGATGACGTCCCTGGGGGCACGGCGTCGCGCGTCATCACGGCATCTGGCCCTGTGCCACCACCTCATCCAGCGTGTCAGTACGCGCCGGGCCCAGTCTGTGCCCCGCGACATGCCGGGCCGGGATGCGAATGAACCGGCCGTTCTTGGTGGGCACCCACGGACGGAGCGGAAGCCGCGCGAGCCGGGTGCGCTCCTCGCCGCCGTCGACGAGCCGGGCCTGCCCGGTGATCGTGACGGTCCATCCGGTCGTGGTGTCGGAGTCGAAGTCATCCACCTGGAAGGCCACCACGGCGTTGGGGATGGCCGCGGCCAGGGTCGAGCCCGATTCGATGTGGATCACGACCTCATCGCCGTCGAGGACGAAATTCATCGGAATGACGGCCGGCAGGGCCTGGTCCGTGTACACGACCCGGCCGATCGGTACGGATGCCGCAAGGGCCAGGCTCTGCTCACGGCTGATGGATCGGGGGTCATCCTTTTCGGCCTTCATGTGTCCAGCCTGTCGCTTTTCTTTCCACGTTGTTAATGGGCGAAGGTCCCGCTGTTGAGACTTCAGATCTGCCCGCCGGTCCTTCCTGGCTGATGAGCGGAGACGGCCAGGCCGGTCCGGAACGCGCTGGGCGCCTGGCGCTCCCCCGGCGAAGACGAAAGCGCGGGCTTTCGCCCGCGCTCTCTTTGCTCGGTGTCACTTCAGGATGGGAAAGCGCTGGACCAGGCGGGTCCTGTCCCACCGGCGGCCGAGGCCGAGGGTGTTTCCGGCACCGATCAGCGCGAGGCCGATGATCAGCAGCGCGTAGACGAGGTGGTCGTCCATGAAGATGTGGTTCTCCGGAGGCAGGACGACGCTCCACATCATGACCAGCATGGCCGTGCCCGCGATGGCCGCGAAACGCATGCCGATGCCGAGCAGCAACGCCGTGCCGACGGCGGCCAGGCCGAGCATGAACAGCCAGTCGGCCCAGGCGGCGCCCGCGATGGAGTGGTAGAAGCCTTTGAACGGACCGGCCGCGGAGAACTTCAGGAACCCCATCGTCGGGTGCCCGCCGTGGACCCAGGCCTGCTTGGTCGTGGTCTCGTGGCCGAGCCCGAACAGCTTGTCCACGAACGCCCACGCGAACACGGAGCCCAGGGAGAGCCTGGCGAGCGCCCACACATAGCGGGCGGCGGGCGGCGCGGTCCGCGACTCCGCCTGCTCCGTGTCGTGAGAACGGCGACGGATTCGGGGCATGTGTTCGGCGACTGCCATTTCATCTCACCTCTTGTTCGGGCAACCGGAGCGTTTCCGGCTGCCTTTACTCAACGCCACACGGTGCGGGCATCGCAGAGGCGAAAGCATCGCCGCGCGCGGGACCTTCGTCCTGTCTGCGGCAGAGGAGCGGATGAGGCGTTTTCGAGCCGTTACTTCCCATCCGAGTTGAGGGGCACTCGCCATTCGAGGACCGTCCCGCCGTTCTCACCAGGCCGCATGTCGAATACGCCGCCCAGGCTCTTGGCCCGGGAGGCCATGTTGGCCAGGCCGCTGCGTCGTCCCGTCTCGGGAACGCCGACGCCGTCATCGGCGACGCGCAGCAGCAGATCCGCGCCTGCGACGACACTCACGTCGACGCGTGTGGCGCGGGCATGGCGTGCGGCGTTCGACAGCGCCTCCCGCAGGACGGCGAGCAGATGCTCGCCCGTGGCCTCGTCGACGACCGTGTCCAGCAGCCCGTCCAGCCGCATCGCGGGCGCGAAACCCAGACTCTCCGTGACACCGTCGATGACGCCGAACAGCCGTGACCGCAGCGTCGGCTCATCCTCCCCTGTCGCCTGCAGCGCGAAGACGGTCGAGCGGACCTGCCGGATCGTGTCGTCGAGGTCGTCGACAGCGCGCTGGACCCGGACCGCGACGTCACGCTTCTGGGTGATCTTCATGGCGCTCATCAGCGTCATGGCGATCGCGAAAAGCCGCTGGATGACGGTGTCGTGCAGGTCCTTGGCGATCCGGTCCCGGTCCTCCAGGACGACCAGCCGCTCCGCGTCCCGACGGCGTTCGGCCAGCTCCAGTGCGACCGCCGCCTGCGCGGCGAACGTCTCCAGCAGCCGCTGTACGTGGTCGCCGAACGCCGGATGGCCCGATATGTTCGCGACGGTCAGAACCCCACGGGCGGACGTACCCACACCGAGCGGCACCAGCAGAGCCGGTCCCAGCGGAACACGCGAGGGTATCCCGGACTTACGTGCCTCTTCCTCGGCGTCCACCAGCGCCCGTGACGCCCCCGTGCGGTAGACCTCCCCGGCGAGCGCCTCATCGAACGGCACTCGAACGCGCTGGAGCACCTCGGAGTATCGGCCGTCGGCGACCCGGACGTCCAGTTCCTCCGAAGCGTCGTCCGCCAGCGCGACAGTCGCGAGGTCGGCGTCACACATCTCCCGTGCCCGCCGTACCACGAGATCGAGCACCTCCCCCGGCGCGGTGCCGGACAGGAGCGCCGTCGAGATCTCCGCGTTGGCCTCCAGCCAGCGTTCGCGGCGTCTCGCGTCCTGGTAGAGGCGCGCGTTCTCGATCGCGACACCCGCGGCGGTGGCGAGCGCGCTCACGACGTTCTGATCGTCGTCGTCGAACTCCTCACCGCCCGCCTTCTCGGTCAGGTAGAGGTTGCCGAACACCTCCTCCCGCACCCGGATCGGCACACCAAGGAACCTCCGCATCGGCGGATGGTTCGCCGGGAACCCGTACGACTCCGGGTGCTCGGACAGGTCGGCCAGCCGGATCGGCCGCGGGTCCTTGATCAGCAGGCCGAGGATGCCCAGGCCGTGCGGCCAGTGCTCCAGCGCGTCGATCTGCTCCTGGGTCACCCCGGCCGTGATGAACTGCGTCAGCCGGTCGTCCTCCCCGATCACGCCGAGCGCCCCGTACCTGGCATCGACGAGCTTGGTCGCGGCCTCGATGATCGACCGCAGCATGGTCTCCAGGTCCAGGTCGCCGCCGATCGACACGATCGCCTCGAGCAGCGCGCGCACCCGGTCGCGCGTGGTCAGCACCGTCGCGAGCCGGCTCTGCAATTCGGCGAGCAGGTCATCGAGTTGCAGCTGCGGCAGCACCGGGCGAGCGCGGTCATCGCCCGGTGGATTCTCAGGGGGCACGGAGCTGGTCCTCTCGGGCGTTCGGAGACCTCAATCATTGTCCAACTCACCCGTAATGGCACGCCCGCGGACCGAGAGGTCGGTCCGGAGCCGGCTACGAGGAGCCCTATCGGAGGTGATGGCGGTCTGGGTACCGTCGTGGCCATGACCACCCCCATCAAGGTCTTCCTCCTCGATGACCACGAGGTCGTACGCCGTGGGGTCGCCGCCCTGCTCGAGGCCGAACCCGACATCGAGGTCATCGGCGAGGCCGGCACGGCAGCCCAGGCCGTCGCCCGCGTACCCGCGCTCCGACCCGACGTCGCCGTGCTGGACGTACGCCTCCCCGACGGTGACGGGATCACCGTGTGCCGCGAGCTCCGCTCCCGCATGCCCGAGCTCGCCTGCCTGATGCTCACTTCCTTCACCGACGAGGAGGCACTGGTCGACGCCGTCATGGCCGGCGCATCCGGCTATGTGCTCAAGCAGATCCACGGTTCGGACCTCGTCGGCGCGGTCCGAACCGTCGCGGCCGGGGGGTCACTGCTCGACCCGAGCAGCACCGCGCAGATCTTGCAGCGGCTCCGCGAGCGTCCCCGGAAGGACCCGCTCGCCGCCCTCACCGAACAAGAACGCAAGATCCTCGACCTCATCGGCGGGGGCCTGACCAACCGCCAGATCGGCGAACGCCTCTTCCTCGCCGAGAAAACCGTCAAGAACTACGTCTCCAGCATCTTCACCAAGCTCGACCTCCACCGGCGCACGCAGGCCGCCACCCTCATCACCCAGCTGAAAGCGAACGAGTCGCGTACCCTTCCCGGCGAATAGCCACGACGGCCACCGGGCAGTGAGCACGGTGGACCACCGCCTGGCTCACCGAGCCCAGCAGCATGCCGCCCAGACCACCGTGTCCGCGTGAGCCGACCACGACGAGCCGCGCTCCCGCGGACTCCTCGATCAGCACGCGACTCGCCAGGTCGGCGACTGTGACGACGGTCCGGACGTCCGTCTGCCCGGCGCTCAGCGAGGTGAGCATCTCCTCGGCAGCGGCCCGTTCGTCCTCGTGCTCGACCGCGTGGACCAGGGTGACGCCACAACCGTGATCTCTCGCCTCGATGAAGGCGAAGTCGACGGCCGCCTCGGACAGTTCGGTTCCGTCCACACCCACGACGACGCGGCCGTCCGAAGAGCCTGTCCCGACGTCGGGCAGTCCGGGACGGACGACCACGACCGGCACGTCCGCGTGAGCGGCCATCGCCATGGCCGTCGATCCGTCGGCCATATCGGACATCTCCAGGAAGCTCGCCGAACCGACGACGATCATTGAGGCGTCCAGGGTCGTGGGGACCTCGGGGTCCCGGCCCGCCAGCACGCGCACTCGTGCGCCGCGGCGACCTGCCTCCCTGTACGCCCAGGCGATGGCACCCTGGCCTGAGGCCGTACCGTCGACCTCCACGATGATCGGGCGGGGCGTGGACGAGATGCCGCCCGAACCGCACTCGGAACGCTCGTCGTGCGGCTTCATCCGGCTCTCCCGTGTCACGGTTCTGGCCTGCTCAGGTCGGCCGGCGACCGGCGTACGCCCGGGATCTCGCTGTCGGCGAAGCCCAGCCGCACGATCATCTGGGGGTACGCGTCGTCGCAGTGCCGTCTGCGGATGAACTCCCGCAGTTCCGGAACCTCAAGCGCCTGGGTATGGAACGCGGCCGACACGTCATTGTCGGCGGCGCGCAGCAGGATCCGCTGCAACGCCTGGCCGGCTCGCAGCCAGTCGCCACGCCCGTCGGCAGCGGTCGTGAGCAGGGCGACGACTCCGGTGGCATCTTGTTGATCATCGCCGAGCAGCCCCCAGCCCTGTCCCCGTGCGAAGTCACGCTCCGCGAAGTACGGGTCGGTGTGCTCCGGGTCCCGGGGATAGGTATCCGCATGTACGCCATCGGCCCGGTCACTTCCGGGACGCGGCGCCCAGCGTGCCATCTCCGCGAGATAGGCCGGGTTCTGCCGGTGCGTCTGCTCGCCGACCTCCGTCAGGGCGGCGAGCGCGATCCGCGCGCGTGGATCGGCGACCACACGGAGCATCACGGCCTCGTCATGGGCCTGAGCCTTCAACGACTCAAGCAGTCCGGCCGGCAGGCCTTCGGGACGGAAGCCACCCCGGTGAGTGCGCCGCCGCCGGATCTGGTCGTACATCCGCTCTTCCTCACCGGTGGGCTGGCCGGGCCGCCCGATGGCCACATCGGCGATCAGCCCCGGCCGGTCAGGGTCGGACGACAACTGAACGTGCGGATGGCGGCCGAGATGACGGACGGCGAGGCGAAGGGTGTACAGCGCCGCCCCGCAACTGATCAACATCTCCCGGCCGTCTGGGTCGGCGATCTCCAGGCGGCGGTCCGTGTCAGCGTGCACGGTGACCGTCGAGCCATGCGTACCGAACCACCACGGCTGCGTGTTGTGTACGGACGGCGCCCAGACCACCGCGTCGAGGAGAAGGCGCGCCGCCTTCTCTTCCTCCGTACTGCCTGCGACGTTCATGACCCGCCCTTCCTCGCCGAGACGCGATCACCTATCCAGGTCCTGGGAACCGCGTCACGGCCTTCCCTGTCCACCATGACTCTCTCCGGACTCAGGGAGAGAGTGCCGAGCGGCCCGGGAGCACGGGACCTTCGGCCCCGTTCAGACCTCTGGGCGAGATCGCGTGGTTCGCGTGGCGTAGGGCACCTCGGTGAAAGGACCTTGGTCCCTCCACACTTTCCTCGCCGGATGGTGTGCTTGGGCGCGGACGCGGTTCATCGTGTCCTGTGGGGTATGCAGCCGGCTGAAGCCAGTGAGGGACGTGTCATGCTGACCGATGACGAACTCGGTGCGATCGACGCCTGGTGGCGTGCGGCCAACTATCTGTCCGCGGGCCAGATCTACCTGCGCGCCAACCCGCTTCTGCGACGGCCGCTGGACCGCGAGGACATCAAGCCGCGGCTGCTCGGGCACTGGGGGACCTCCCCGGGGCTGAACTTCTGCTACGCGCACCTCAACCGGGTCATCGCGGCGCACGACCTGGACATGATCTACGTACTGGGACCGGGGCACGGCGGCCCGGCGGCGGTCGCCAACGCCTGGCTGGAGGGCACCTACAGCGAGGTCTATCCGCACGTGTCCCAGGACGCGGCCGGGATGGAGCGGTTGTTCCGGCAGTTCTCCTATCCCGGCGGGATCCCGAGCCACGTCGCGCCCGAGACTCCCGGTTCGATCCACGAGGGCGGCGAGCTGGGTTACTCCCTCGCGCACGCCTACGGCGCCGCCTTCGACAACCCGGACCTGATCGTGGCCTGCGTCGTCGGCGACGGCGAGGCCGAGACCGGGCCGCTGGCCACGAGCTGGCACTCCACCAAGTTCATCGACCCCGTTGGCGACGGCGCGGTGCTCCCGATCCTGCATCTGAACGGCTACAAGATCGCCAATCCCGCCGTGCTCGCACGGATCCCGGAGGAGGAGCTGGTCGCGCTGCTGGAGGGGTACGGGCACCGGCCGATCCTCGTCAGCGGCGACGACCCTGCGAAGATGCACGGGTTGATGGCCGCCGCACTGGACGAGGCGATCGAGGAGATCTCCGAGATCCGCCGGCAGGCCCGGCACGCCGGAGCCACCGGGCGGCCGCGCTGGCCGATGATCGTCCTGCGCACGCCCAAGGGCTGGACCGGCCCGAAAGAGGTCGACGGCCTCCCGGTCGAAGGCACCTGGCGCGCCCACCAGGTCCCCCTCGCGGGCGTACGGGAGAACCCGGCGCACCTCGCGCAGCTGGAGGCATGGCTGGCGTCCTACCGGCCGGAGGAACTCTTCGACACCGACGGGCGGCCGCGCACCGGCGTACTCGCCACCCCGCCGGCCGGGGACCGGCGGATGAGCGCCAACCCGCACGCCAACGGCGGCCTGCTCCTACGCGACCTGGAACTGCCCGGCTTCCGCACGTACGCCGTCGAGGTCGACGCGCCCGGCACCACCTCCACCGAGCCGACCCGGGTGCTCGGCGCGTACCTGCGCGACGTCATCGCCGCCAACCCGGACTCCTTCCGCATCACCGGCCCGGACGAGACCGCCTCGAACCGCCTGTCGGCCGTGTTCGAGGCCACCGACCGGGCCTGGCAGGCCGAGACCCTGGCCACCGACGACCACCTCGGCCCGCACGGCCACGTCATGGAGGTGCTGAGCGAGCACCTGTGCCAGGGCTGGCTGGAGGGCTACCTGCTGACCGGGCGGCACGGCCTGTTCAACAGCTACGAGGCGTTCATCCACATCGTCGACGCGATGTTCAACCAGCACGCCAAGTGGCTGGAGACCACCCGCAAGATCCCGTGGCGGCGGCCGGTCGCGTCGCTGAACTACCTGCTGTCCTCGCACGTGTGGCGGCAGGACCACAACGGCTTCACCCACCAGGACCCCGGCTTCCTCGACGTCGTGATGAACAAGAAGCCCGAGATCGTACGGGTCTACCTTCCCCCGGACGCCAACACCCTCCTGTCCGTCGCCGACCACTGCCTGCGCTCCCGCGACTACGTCAACGTCATCGTCGCCGGCAAGCAGCCCGCGCTCGACTGGCTTTCGATGGACGAAGCCGTACCGCACTGCACGCGCGGCATCGGCATCTGGGACTGGGCGAGCACCGACGACGGCACCGAACCCGACGTCGTCCTCGCCTGCGCCGGTGACATCACCACCCTGGAGACCCTCGCCGCCGCCGACCTGCTCCGCCGCCACTTCCCCGACCTTCGCGTCCGTGTCATCAACGTCGTCGACCTGATGCGGCTCCAACCCGACACCGAACACCCCCACGGGCTGCCCGACGCCGAGTTCGACGCCCTGTTCACCACCGACCGCCCGGTCATCTTCGCCTTCCACGGCTACCCGTACCTCATCCATCGGCTCACCTACCGCCGGAACGGCCACCACAACATCCACGTCCGCGGCTACAAAGAAGAAGGCACCACCACCACACCGTTCGACATGGTCATGCTCAACGACCTCGACCGGTTCCACCTCGTGATGGACGTCATCGACCGGGTCCCCGGCCTCGGATCGCGCGCCGCCGGCGTGCGCCAGCGGATGGCCGACGCCCGGCTGCGCGCCCGCGCCCACACACGCGAGCACGGTGAGGACGACCCGGAGATCTCCGGGTGGACGTGGCCGCACGGTGAAAGGTGAGGGCATGCGGATCCTCGTGGTCAACGCCGGGTCGAGCAGCCTCAAGCTGAGCCTGCTCGACCACGACGACACCCTCATCGCCCAGCCCGCGTCCCTGGACGCACTGCGTGAACTGCCCACTCCCGACGCCATCGGCCACCGCGTCGTCCACGGCGGCGCGGACTTCACCGGCCCCGTACGCATCGACGACCAGGTCGAGGCGCGGATCCGCGCGCTCACCGAGCTGGCGCCGCTCCACCAGCCCAAGTCCCTGCACGGCATCGACCTCGTACGCGCGGCGCTGCCGGGCCTGCCCGAGGTGGCCTGCTTCGACACCGCCTTCCACACCCACCTCCCCGCGGCCGCCGCCACCTACGCGCTACCGGCGGACTGGCGCAACAAGTACGGACTGCGGAGATACGGATTTCACGGCCTGTCCCACGCCTACGCCACCCGGCGGGTCACCGAAACGCTCGGGCGTACGCCCCGCCGGCTCATCGTCTGCCACCTGGGCGCCGGCGCGTCCCTGTGCGCGGTCGCGGACGGCCGGTCGGTCGACACGACGATGGGCTTCACCCCACTCGAAGGCCTCGTCATGGCCACCCGGTCCGGCAGCGTCGACCCCGGCCTCCTGCTCTGGCTGCAGGAACGCGAGGACCTCTCCCCCGCCGAGCTCGCCGACACCCTCGAACACCGGTCCGGGCTGCTCGCCCTCGCCGGCACCGCCGACATGCGCGACATCCACGACGGCCTCGCCCTCGACGTCTACCTCCACCGGCTGCGCGCGGCCATCGGCGCGATGGCCGCCTCCCTCGGCGGCCTGGACACCCTCGTCTTCACCGGCGGCGTCGGCGAACACGCACCGGCGGTACGCCGCCGGGCCGCCGACGGGCTGGGCTTCCTCGGCATCGCCCTCGACCCGGCCCGCGACGACACCACCGACGCGGAGATCACCCAGAAGGGAGCCGCCGTACGCACGTTCGTCATCACCGCACGCGAAGACCTCGAAATAGCCACCGGCGTACGCAAGATCCTCACCAGGTAGACACCGATCCGCAGGGCCGCGCCACCGAGGCCTAGAGCAGCTCCTCCGCCGCGTCTCGCAGTGAGCCGAGGACGCGGCGGGTCTGGGGCGCGTCGGGGACCACCGCGAGGAGTAGCGGAGTGGTGGAGAAGGTCGACTGGTGGACCATGAGGCGGCGGACCCATTCCATGCCCGCCTCCAGCTCGGCGACGGCGTCGGTCGCGCCGCCGCTGCGTGCCCAGCCTCCGAGTGCGGATCGGTGGATGGCGTCGACGAGGGCCGCGAGGGCCATCGGCTGGAAGGGCGGGGTGTCCGGTGGGAGGTGATCGCGCAGGAACGAACGCGTGAGTGTCACGTACCGTTCGTGTTCGATGACCTCTCGCTTCCGTAGCTCAGGAACGACACGCGTCAGTTTGTAGCGCCGGAGGACGAGTTCTGGCCGGTTGAGAAAGTCACGGAGTGACTCCCCCGTGGCCGCGATGACGGCCTCCACCGGGTCCGTGTCGGCATCGGACTCGACGAGACAGCGCTGGACGAGACCGATGCGTTCGGTGTGGTCGGGGAACGCGAGTTCGTCCTTGCTCTCGAAGTGCCGGAAAACGGTGCGGCGAGAAACGCGCGATGCCTCCGCGACAGCTTCGACGGTAACGTTTTCGTACCCCTCATCGAGAAACAAGGCCATGGCCGTTTCCGAGATCCGGTACTTGGTCTCAAGTATTCGCCGCGAAGTCACCGACAGGCCCCCCATCCTGACGTGGCGTGGCGCAGAGTCTAGTCCGCATGTTCGAACTTCGCCGATCTCCGAATCCCCGCGCCGCCCTTGCGGCGGCTCACTACCCATGCCCCGCCGGATCGGCGTCGACCGGCGTGCGGCGCGACGACGTTCGACGCTGTGACCAGGTCAGCCACTGGTGACGGACGGTGCCCCAGATTCCGCGGCGGAAGAGCAGCACCACCAGGATGAAGACCGTACCGGTGATCAGGTCGATGCCGCCCAAGCTGGACGAGGCGAGATAGTCGGCGAGCAGCACGACCAGGAACGCGCCCAGGATCCCTCCCCACAGCGTGCCGATGCCGCCCAGCAGCGTGATCAGCACGACCTCGCCGGACGTGGTCCACTCGAGTTCGGTCAGCGCGACGAAGCCGTGGCTGATGGCGAAGACTCCGCCGGCCAGGCCGGTCAGGCCGGCGGAGAGCACGAAGGCGATCACCTTGTACTTCTCCACGTCGTAGCCCAGCGCTCGCGCTCGCGGGGTGTTGTCGCGGATCGCCACCAGGACTCGTCCGAACGGCGAGTGCACGATCCGCCAGGCGGCCCACATGCCGAGCAGGAGGATCGGCAGGGCCGCGTAGTAGAAGTAGAACGACTCGGTCTCCACCAGCTCGATGCCGAAGAAATGCCGTGGCACGCCTTGCAGCCCGTTCTCGCCACCGGTCAGGTCGCTCCACTGGTAGCCGACGAAGTAGACCATCTGCCCGAAGGCGAGGGTGACCATCGCGAAGTAGATCCCCGATCGGCGCACCGACAGGTACGCGACGGGAAGGGCGAGGACCATCGCGAAAATCGCGCCGCCCACGACGGCCACGGGGAACGGCACACCGTAGTGCGTCGCGATCAGCCCCGTCACGTACGCCGAGCCGCCCCAGAACGCCGCGTGCCCGAAGGACAGCAGGCCCGTGTAGCCGAGCAGGATGTCCAGGGCGATCGCGAACAGCGCCATCGCCACGATGTCCATCGCCACGGGCGGGTAGACGAGCCACGGCAGCGCCAGCGCCGCCACCAGGCCGGCGGTCAGCAGGATCCATCGCGGCCGGGAGCCGCCTCCGGCGATGGCGGCGTGCGCCTCGGTGACCGACGTCTCGGGCATCACCGACTGGGTCATGTGGCCGCCTCCTCGCGTCCGAACAGCCCGGCGGGGCGGACCAGGATGATCAGGGCCATCAGAACGAAGATCAGGATCTGCGCGAACGTCGGGGCGTAGGCCTGGCCGAACGCCTCCACCAGCCCCACCAGGAAACCGGCGGCCACGGCGCCGACGATCGAGCCGAGCCCCCCGATGACCACCACCGCGAACAGAATGATCACGAAGTTGTTGCCCATGTCGGCCGTGATCGCGCGGAACGGTGCGGCGAGCACGCCGGCCAGGCCGGCGAGCGCGACGCCGAAGCCGAAGACCGGGGTCACCCAGCGACCGACGTTGATCCCCAGCGCACGGGCGAGCTCGGGCTTCTCGGTCGAAGCCCGGACGATCATGCCGATCCGGGTCCGCGTCATCAGAAGCCAGACGAGCACGCAGATCGTCACGGAGAACAGGAAGACGAACAGCTGGTAGCGCGGCAGCACGACGCCGGCCAGGTCGACGCGTCCCTGGAGGATGGCCGGAGGCTGGTACGGCAGCCCGGAGACGCCGTACTTCTGCTTGACCAGCTCGACGAGGACGAGCGTGAGACCGAAGGTGAGCAGGAAGTTGTAGAGCGGGTCGAGCCGGAGCAGCCACCGCACGAGCAGCCGTTCCACCACGACGCCGAAGACGAACATCAACGCCGGTACGACCAGCAGCGACCACCACAGCGTGAGGCCGAGGGTGTCGAGCAGCACGGCCGTGGCGACCGCGCCGAGCATGTAGAACGCGCCGTGGGCGAAGTTCACCACGCCCAGGACACCGAAGATGACCGCCAGTCCCAGGGCCGCCAGCGCGTAGAAGCTGCCGGCCGCCAGGCCCTGTACGGCGTACTGCAGCACTGCGTTCATGAGTTCCCTTCCCGGTACCGGCCCGGGGCACCGACGGGCGCCCGGACCGTACGAAACCGGACCACCTCGCTCACATCGAGCAGGCGAACTGGCCGGCGGGAGGGAACGCCTTGGCCGCCGGGATCGTGGTCACGATGTCCTCGTAGTCCCAGGGCTCCTTGACCTGCGAGGGCTTCTTGACGCGAGCCAGGTACGCGTCGTGGACGACGAGGTGGTCCTGGGCGCGGACCTCGCCGTTGCGCAGGAACACGTCGTTGATCTTCTTGCCCTCGAGTTGGTGGACGACCGCGTCCGCCTTGTCGGTCTTGGCGCTCTGGACCGCCTCCAGGTACTGGAGTGCCGCGGAGTAGTTGCCGGCCTGCTCGAAGCTCGGGCGGATCCCGGTCTCCTGCCGGAACCGGTCCGCCCAGGCACGCGACTGCTGGTCGAAGTTCCAGTACCAGGGGTCGGTGAACGTCGTGCCGGCGACCTGGTCCACACCCAGGGCGTGGATGTCGTTGATGACCATCAGCCCGACGGCCAGGTGGACGCCCTTCTCCTTCAGACCCGACTGGTTGTACTGCTTCACCAGGTTGTCCAGGTCACCGCCTGCCTGCATGGTGCCGATCACGTCGGGATCGGTGCTGCCGGCCTTGGTGAGGAAGGTGGTGAAGTTGTCGTTCGGGAACGGCGTCGCGATGCTGCCCTGCACCGTGCCGCCGGCCGCCTTGATCGCCTTGGTGAAAGACGCGGTCATGTCCTGGCCGAACGCGTAGTCGGGGTAGATGAGCTGCCAGTTCTTGTCACCGTCCTTGGTCACGGTGGTGCCCGTGCCGTTGGCGAGCATGTAGGTGTCGTACGCCCACTGGAAGGTGTACTTGTTGCAGTGGGCTCCGGTCAGTTCGGTGGTCGCCGCGCTGACGTCGATGAACACCTTGTGATGGTTCTTCGCCTGGGTGGCGACGGCGAGGGCCGCCGACGAGGTCGGCACGTCGAGGATGACGTCCGCGCCCTTGCGCTCGTACAGCTCCTGGGCCTTGGTGTTCGCGACGTCCGGCTTGTTCTGGTGGTCGGCCGAGGTGACCTCGATGTCGTCGACGACCGCGGCGCCGCCGTACTTCTTCTTGTAGTCGGCCACCGCCATCTTCACGGCCTTGACGCTGTTCGGCCCCGACGCGTCCTTGTAGACGCCGGTCTGGTCGTTGAGTACGGCGAGGACCAGCTTGCCGCCCGTGAAATCACCACCCGACGAGCCCGGGCCGCCACCGCAGGCACAGAGGAGCAGTGCCCCCGTCACGGCCGCGACCCCGACGCGAATCTGCGTGCTCTTCATGGTGTCTCTCCTCGTGTCATGTCGGGATGTGTCCTCGTCCGGTGGGCCGCTCAGATGCCGAGGTGTTCGAGGAGCTCGCCTTCGCGCCGCCGGAACTCGGAGTTGTCCAGGGCCGTGGCGATGCGGCCCTGGCTGAGCAGGTAGTGCCGGTCGGCCACGGTGGCGGCGAACTTGACGTTCTGCTCGATCAGCAGCACGCCGACGCCGGTCGCCTTGATCTCAGCGATGATCGCCCCGATCCGGGCCACCACCACCGGGGCCAGGCCCTCGGAGGGCTCGTCCATCAGCAGCAGCCGGGCGCCGGTCCGCAGCACCCGGGCGATGGCCAGCATCTGCTGCTCTCCACCCGACAGCGTGGTGCCCGGCGCCTTGCGGCGGACGGCGAGCTCCGGGAACGCCTCGTAGACCTGTTCCAGCGTCCACGCCCGGTCGGAGACCCTCGGCGGGAGCAGCAGGTTCTCCTCCACGGACAGGCTCGCGTAGATGCCGCGGTCGTCCTGGACCCAGCCCATGCCGGCGCGGGCCCGCCGGTGGGCCGGCACGCCGGTCACGTCGCGGCCGAGGAAGGACACGGCGCCGCTGACCTGCCGGTGGAGGCCGATCAGGCAGCGCACGAGGGTGGTCTTGCCGGCGCCGTTGCGCCCGACCAGCGTGACGACCTCGCCCTTCTCGACGCTCACGGTCACCCCGTGCAGCGCCTGGGCCTCGCCGTACCACGCCTTCAGATCGGTGACCTCAAGCATGGTCGGCCTCACCCAGGTAGGCGGTGATCACTCGTTCGTCGCCCCGGACCTCGGCGTACGGCCCCTCCACCAGGACCTTGCCCTGCTGAAGCACCGTCACCCGGTCGGCCAGGCTGCCGACCACGTGCATGTTGTGGTCGACGAACACCACGGTGCGCCCGGCCGCGATGCGGCGGACCAGCTCGATGGTGCGGTCGACGTCCTCGATCCCCATTCCGGCCGTCGGCTCGTCGAGGAGCATCACCCGTGGATCGAGCGCCAGCACCAGTGCCAGCTCCAGCGCGCGCTTCTGCCCGTAGGCGAGCAGCCCGGCCGGCTTGTCCGCCAGCGGCATCAGCCCCACCTCCGCGAGCAGCTCGTCCACGCGGGCTCGATGCCTGCCGAGCAGCTTCTCCGTCCGCCAGAACCGGAACCCCTGGCCGGTACGTCCCTGGAGGGCGAGCTCCACCTGCTCGCGGCTCGTCAGGTTCTCGAAGAGGCTGGTGATCTGGAACGACCTGGCCACACCGCGGCGCGCGACCTGCTCGGGCCGCTTGCCGGTGACGTCCTCGCCGAACACCGTGATCGTCCCGGAGGTCGGGGACACGAAGCCGGTCAGCAGGTTGAACAGCGTCGTCTTGCCCGCGCCGTTGGGACCCACCAGCGCGTGCACTCCGCCCTCGCGGACCTCCAGGTCCACCGCGTCGACCGCGCGGAACCCGCGGAACACCTTCGTCAGGGCCTGTGTGCGCAGCGCCACTCGCCCGCTCGTCGTCACACGGCTTCCTCTCCAGCCCGCAGGCCGCTTGCCGGTGCCGTCAACGCGAGCACACGAAGCTCTGGGCGCTGTCGGGGTCACCGGAGTGGTACTTCGGCCAGCGCGGGTACTCACAGAGCGGCCGTGTTCTGCCGTGGCTGCCGTCGGTGACCACCGGATCGACCGGCGCACGTCCGCCCTCGACCCAGTGTTCGAGCGCGGACAGCGAGTCCCAGTTGGCGGCGAACGCGGGGGTGCCGAAGTTGGCGTGGTTCGCGCCGGGCACGAGGTAGTAGCGCATGAAGTCACGGGTCCGCCCGGCACCCACCGTGGCTCGCACCCGCCGGTAGTAGTCGTTCGTCGAGCGGTGGGAGACCAGCTCGTCCGCGGCCCCGTGGAGCAGGAGCAGCTTCCCGCCGGAGCGCGCGAAGGGACGAAGGTCGGCGTCGTTGCGATCCTGGATCGTCGACAGGTAGCTGATGCGGGGAAGCCATTTGCCGGGTCGCCGAGGGTCGACACTGAGCGACTTGTAAGCGGGATCCCGCGTCAGGAAGTACTTCACCCACTGGTCCCAGTACTGGAACCCGTATCCACTCGTCGTCGGCATCGGGTTGGCGGGCGCGGTCGTGCCGAAGCCGAGATAGGGGGTTCTCATGTCGGCACCCGAGAGGAAGGGAAAGCCGGGGTACTCCCGCTCGCCACTGGCGATCCGGTACGGCCAGCGGAACGGCGTGGACGCGGCGATCACCGAGGTGATCTGCGCGTCCGACAGGCACGTCGGCCCGGTGTCGGCGCCACGGGGGCAGCGCAGCCTGTGCGGATCGAAGGTGCAGCCATCGGCGTTCGAGACGACGCCGTCCTTCAGACCGTCCCGGCCGTCACACGCCTTGATGACGCTGTTGTAGAGAAGCGTCTGCTTGTCGGGCCCGGGGAACGCGCCGGGACGGGACATCACCTGCGCGAGGTATCCGAGATCGAGGCCTTCGGCCGTGTTGTTCCAGGCAGGGTAGGCGGCGATGACGCCGTCGAAGGCGTCGGGCCACCGTTGCGCGACGACGAGGGCCTCGCGACCGCCGGTCGAGCCTCCCGCGAAGTACGTACGGCCGGGGCCTGCGCCGTAGCCATGGCGGATGAGGAAGACGGCGGCATCGTGGGTCTTTTTGAGCGCGTCGCCTGCAGAGAAGTTCCGCAGTGCCTCGTCGTTCACGCCGAAGGACCCGTCCAGGGACCCGGCGGGACCCGCCTGGTGCCCGGAGTCACTGGCGAACGTGGCATATCCGCGGGCCAGGGGCGCCGGTTGGCCGGACGGGCCGAACGGCACGTTCTGCGTGAGGTCGGGGATCGTGCCGTTGTACCCGCCGCCGCCGAACATCATCGCCTTGTGATTCCAGTCGACCGGCATGCCGACGCTCAGCTTGATGTCCGGCGCGGACGGGTCGACGGGGGAGAGTGCCGCGTCGGCCTCGCAGTACTCGACGGTCACGCCACTGACGACCTTGGTCATAAGAGAGGCCGACTGGACCCGGCCACCTCGGGTCGGCAGGCTGATCACCGACGCCGGGATCTCCTGTCCCGTCAGCTCCGCACATGTCGGCACTGCGCCCGCCGCGGCGGTGGCGGGGGCGGACCCGAGGGCCACTGCCGCGCCCGCCGACGCGATGACGAGCGCCAGCCCGGTACGGATCGAGCGGAATGTTCCACAACTTCGCGGCGATGGGCTCATGGCGGATCTCCTCAGGGCACGCTGTGCCGCAAGATCGCTCCGCGGCGGCACCGAGTGCCACTGTGCCACGCGTCACAAACGCCCGCAAGGGTCCGTGCTTTCATCGTCCACGATGGGCGGCCCGGCCGGCACATTGCGAGCGCGTGCGACGCGTTCGCCATCAGCCGCTCATCTGCTGGAAGACCCTGATTTCCCCTCGGCGACGGCCGGGGATCTCCAGCGCGCTCGACGCGGGTCGGCGACCCCGGCCGCCCCGGCCGGGAGTGTCCGACTCTTGCCCGCACAAGTGATGCGTGCCACAGTGAGCGGCACCTGGTGGCCCTGAGGGGTGCGAACATGGCACTGCGTGCCACGAGGAATCGGTGCCTGCCGGCGTGCCGCCGGCGCATTACTCCCGGACCCCCGTTAGGCACCTACCGCTCGTCCGGATGAACGTTTTCGGTCAGCACACTAGACGGCGTCCGGGAGCGGGAGGACAAAGCGGAATCTGCCATTTCCGTGGCCCTCGAGGCCCGGGTTGTGCCAGACCAAGTCCGTCGCGCAGCCGGAAGAGTCCAGGCGAGCAGCGGTCAACCTCACGATGATGGACGGATGTCCTGACCTTACGGCCGCGTTCGCGAGCTTGCGCTCTTGGCCTTCGCGCAGGGTCCCTGATGCCAGGAGGTCGCCATCGACATAGATACGCCAGTCGACTCTCGCGGCCGGGCAGCCGTACCTTACGGTCAACTCGCCGGCCAGAGATTCGACCTTGGATGATTTGTCGACATCCAAAGTCGCACCAACGGTCGCCCCGGGGCCCAGCTTCCACTTGTCGTACAGACCGCCACCCTGCGTTTCGATGCGCGGAGGGTCACCCTCCCGATACGTCAGCGGGTAGTCCGCGAGCGACCGCCACGACAAGAAGGCGAAGAGGACCGACACGAGGGCGACGAACAGAGCACAGCCAACGAACATGCTGTTGTCCGTCATGGCGACGAACAGGAATATGAAAACAATTACTAATATCGCCAGGAGCGGGCCGTTCACATAGACGACGTCGGACGCTACTGACGATTCGGCCACGGAACCGTAGGAAGAAATCATGTCAGCCGCTTCGCCGGTCGTCACATCGTGTCGCATTCCCGATGACATCAGTATCGCATCTTCGGTCCCAGGCCAATGCGATCTCATGTCCCAGCCGCACCGGTCTTCGGTCGCGGAGGCATGGCGACCCGCCCGGCGCGCCCGGCGCACCCGCGTGCGAAACGCGTGATCCCTCTGTTGTCGGGTGGCAGGTCCGGTGACATGATCGGCGCAGTTCTCCACCCTTCAGTCTCGGAGGCGGCGGTGGCCGTTAACGGAACAGCAGCGGCAGGGCACGGGCTCAGGCGGGACGCGGTCGGGCTGCGCGAGGTCTTGTTCCAGAGCATGACGGACATGGCGCCGGGTGCGGCCATTGCCGCGTCGATCCCGGCAGGCGTCGCGTTCGCCGGTGGCGCCCTTCCGCTGGCGGTTCTGTTCGCCCTTGTCGCGTCATTGTTCACGGCTTGGTCGGTCAGCCAGCTCGCCGGCGAGATACCGGCCGCGGGATCCCTTGCGACGTACGTCGCCCGCGGCATCCATCCCGCCGCCGGGTTCCTGGTCGCGTGGGCCTACGTCATGGTCGGGTGGCTGGTCGCGCCGTTGGTGCTGCTGCAGCTCGGGTTCACGACGGCCGCCACGCTCAACACCGAGTTCGGCTGGCCGGCCGACCTCTGGTGGCCATGGTCGGTCCTCGGGATACTGATCGTGTCCGCGGTGGGTTTTTTCGGTGTCCGCGCCTCCGCCCGGATGGGCACGATCCTCGGCATCTTCGAGATCGCCGTGTTCGCCATCATGGCGGTGCTCCTGGTGATCCACGCGGGCGAGCACAACACCCTGTCGGTGTTCACGACGAAGTACACCCCGGACGGCCAGTACCACGGCCTGTCCGGCGTCATCGCCGGTTCCGTCTTCACCACACTGGCGTTCCTCGGGTTCGAAAGCGCGGCGCCACTCGCCGAGGAGGCGCGCAACCCGCGGCGGACCGTGCAGCTCGCGGTGCTGCTGTCCACATTGATCATCGGCGCCCTGTACGTGTTCACCACCTACGCGATCGACGTGGCGTTCGGGCCGGCCGGCTTCTCGAGGTTCACCACCGGTACCGGAAGCGCGTCCTGGCAGGGCGTGGCCCGCGACCTGTACGGCCTGTTCTGGGTGCTGGTCTTCTTCGCGATCATCAATTCGACCCTGGCCAACTCCAACGCCGGCGTGAACGTCGCCAGCCGCACCTCGTTCGCCATGGGCCGGATCCACGCGTTCCCGCCGCAGTTCGCCCGGGTCGGCGAGCGGCACCGATCACCGGTGATCGCGATCGCCACGGGTAGCGTCATCAGCCTCGCGGTGATGCTCGGGCTCGGCTTCGGCTACGACCCCACGACGGCGTTCGGCATGATCGGCACTGCGCTCGTCATCCTGCTCGTGGCCATCTATCTGGTCGTGAACGTGGCCTGCATCGGCTACTTCGCCCGCAGGGGCCGCGGATTCAACCCGATCTCGCATCTGCTGGTGCCACTCATCGGCATCGCGGCCTTCCTCCCCGCCTGGCTCGCCGGGGCGGGCATCAAGACCCCGGGCCTCAGCTTCATCACGCCGCTGACCTCACCACTTTCCTACATGGGACCTGCCGCGGCGATCTGGATGATCCTCGGCGTCCTCTACCTCGGGTACCTCTACCTGCGCCACCCGCAACGGGTCGTCGACGTCGGCCTGGTCCACCTCGATGCCGAGCCGGTGGACGGACCCGCCGACGCGAAGCGGTCATGAGCCACCTCGGGCGCCGGGGGATCTCATCAACGCGTCAGCCGTCGGCGAGTGCCGCGTGTGCGGCGTTGTAACCGGGGATGAACGTGATGCCGGGGCCGCCGTGGCAACCGGCGCTGCCCAGGAAGAGTCCCTCGATGCCGAGCGGCTGGCCCGCGTAGCCGTTCGGCCCGGGACGGCCCGGTCCCATCTGCTCGGGATGGACCAGGCCATGGCAGTAGTCGCCCCCCGGCGCCGCGAACATGGTGCCCATGTGGCGCGGGGTGAACGTCGTGTGTTTGGTGATGAGGCCCGCGAAGCCGGGTGCGAGCCGGGTGATCTTGTCGATGACGCGCTGCCCCATCTCGGCTTTCAGCCGCGCGTGGTCGGCCTGACCGGTCTCGACCGGCAGCCACAGGGAGAACGCCGACGCGGCGTGCTTGCCCGGTGGCGCGAGGTCGGGGTCGTGCGCCGACGGGATCTGGAACGCGATCGCCGGGTCGGCCGGCACGATCCCGCGACGGCACTCCTCCCACTGTCGCTGGAGTTCCTCCGGGGTACTGAACAGGCCGATGGCCGCCTGCATCGCCGGGTCGTTCAGCAGTTCGTACGGTGCCGCGAACTCCGGCACGCCGTCCAGCGCGAAGTGCATCTGCAGGTAACTGCCGCGGTGGTCGACATGGGAGAACCGCTCGCGTACGTCGGCGGGGACGGCGCCGGTGGGGACCAGGCGGGTGAGCGTCAGGTCGGGGGCGACGCAGGAGACGACGATCGGGGCGTCGAGGGTGGATCCGTCCTCGGTCCGTACGCCCGCCACGCGTCCGCCGGCCACGCGGATCCCCTTCACCTCGGTGCGCAGCCGCAGCTCTCCCCCGGCCGAGGTGAACCGGTCCCGCAGATGCGTGGTGAGCGCGCCGATGCCGCCTCGCGGTTTCTTCATCAGCGCGGCGTCCTCGTCGGGGACGGCCAGGCCGAAGGCCAGCGCCATGGCACTGCCCGGTGTCGCCGGTCCGCGGTAGGTGGTGTTGACCGCGAGGAACGCGAGCATCCCGCGTAGCGCGCCGTGCTTGTCCTTGTCGGGGAGGTGGCGGTCGAGTACGTCGGTGACGGATCCGAACAGCAGGTCGGTGATGCTGGACCGCTCGAACTCATTCGTCGCGCAGGCGTACATCTCATCCAGCGTCTTCGGCGGCCGCCCGGCGTCGAAGCGGCCCAGCGCCCTGGCCGGCGCCTGGCTCCAGGCCATCAGGCTCGCCATGCCGTTGACCGCCTCAGCGCCATGCACCTCGGTGAGGTGGGTCATCAGCCGCATCAGGTCGGTGTAGTAGACGACCGGGTCGTCGCCGACGCCTCGCATCGACACCGACATGACGTCCAGGTCGATGGTGGGCACCGAGTCCAGGCCGAGCTCGCGGCTCACCACCGCCGAGGTCGGGAACTGCAGCGAGCCGGCGATCTCGAACTTGTAACCCTCGAACAGCTCCACGGTGGACGCCATTCCGCCGGCGTACCGCTTCGACTCCAGACAGATGGTGCTCAGGCCCGCCCGCTGCAGCAGGGCGGCCGCGGCCAGCCCGTTGTGTCCCGCGCCGATCACGATCGCGTCGCAGCCCCGCATGGCGCCGCCTCCCGTTCCGCTGGCTTGTCGGCAGGCTGACATGGGCGGCATGTTTCGTCAATAGTGACGAAACATGCCGTCGATCATCCCGTGCTCGATCGAGGCGAGCGCGGCGTGGCAGAGCTGGGCCAGCTCGGACAGGGAGCGTTCGTCGCGCAGCATCCAGACCTCCATCGCGCCGAAGACGGCGGCGGCGATGCACCGCGCCGTCACCGTGACGGCGAGTCGTTCGGCGAGCGGCGTGCCGCCGGCCGCAGCCGTCCGGCGACCGAGCCGCTCGGCGACGGCCTCGGCGAAATCCGACTCCACCTGACGGATGTGGTGGACGATTCGTCCGGGGTCGAGCGCCTCGGCACGCAGGGCGGCGATCTGCGTGACCGTCTCCACGTCGTACGGGAAGGCGAAGATGGCCGCCCGTACCGACTCGATGATGGGCTCGCCGTCCGGACGCGCGGCCAGGGCGGCACGGAACCAGTGCAGGCCGGCGTCGTAGTCGGCGAACAGCAGGTCGTGCTTGGAAGTGAAGTGACGGTAGAAGGTCCGCAATGACACCCCGGCATCCGCGGCGACCTGCTCGGCCGAGGTGCCCTCGACGCCCTGGGCCAGGAACCTGACCAGGGCGGCGCGCCGTAGCGCCTCCCGCGTACGTTCGCTGCGTACCGTCCGCGGCGACCTGTCCATGCACCAGAACTTATCTGTTTCGACAATATTGACAAAACTCGGCGCCGAGGTGACGCTGACGAGATGCTGTCGCTCATCGCCCACGCCGCTTTGGGCGTGGCGGTCGTCTGGTTCCTCGTCGCCTCCAACCGGCCGATCTTCCGCCGCCCGGCGACAGGCTCGTTGTTCTCGCCGCTGGAATGCGTCTACTACGCCGTCGGCATCGCGTCTGTCGCGCTGGGCTGGTACTTCAACATCCGCTTCGTGAGGGAGTACGCCGACGGAAACGCCAACCCGATCTGGGGCGACGGCAGCTGGGCGCAGTACATCAAGCTGATGTACGTCAACCCGGCCGCGAGCTCCGCCGGCCAGGACTACACGATCGGCAACGTGATCCTGCTGCCGCTGATGACGATCATCGACGGCCGCAGGCGCGGCATCCGCCGCCCGTGGCTGTACTTCGTCTCCAGCCTGTTCACCAGTTTCGCGTTCGCCTGGGCCTTCTACCTGGCCACCACCGAACGACAGCGCCGCCTGACGGGATCGCCCTCGCACGCTCATGACGAGACCTGAGCACCGCCGCCGGGTCCGGCAGCGTGCGGGATCTCCTCCCCCAGGTCAGCCGCGGGCGTCGCCGTCCGCCGACGCGCGCTCGGCGACGATGCTGGCGAGTTCGACGCGTGAGCCGATGTCGAGTTTCCGGAAGACCTGGCGGAGGTGGTACTTCACGGTGTGCGGGGAGAGGAACATCTGGGCACCGGCCTGTTTGTTCGTCAGTCCCTGGGCGACGAGTGTGGCGACGCTGCGTTCGGTGTCGGTGAGGCTGTCCCAGCCGGCCTCGGGCCGGCTGGATTGGGCCCAGTGGCGGCGTCGGACGCCGAACCGCCGCAGTCTGGCACGGACCCGGGCCGCGTCGCGGAGCGCGCCCATCTGTTCGTAGCCCTCGAGCGCCTGGTCCAGGCCGTGGATGGCGGCCTCGTGGTCGGGTTCGCCGGAGGTGCCGGCGAGAAGGACGCCCAGGTCCTCGGCGGCTGACGCGCGTGCCCACGGGTCGCGGAATCCGGCCATGGCCTGGCCGAGTGCCGCCGCGTCCTTGTGGAGGATTCCGCGGGCGTGTGCCGCCGCGCGGGTGAGCATGGGGAAGTCGGGGTTGTCGTGGGCCAGTCGCTCGATCGTGCTGACGATCGTTCTCGCCTGCGGACGATCTCCTGCGGCCAGCGCGGTCCGGGTGGCCCATGCGGCGAGATTCGACTCCACGACAAGGTGCCAGCGCCACATCCGGATGTCGGGGCAGTTGGCACGGAGTACACGCATTGCCTCCTTCGGGCCGCCCTGGGCCTCGGCGACCACTGCCGTCCCCCAGGCCACCCAGGCAGGGGGGAACGCCATGCCCTGGGTCGCATGGACGTGGTAGCGCTCGATGTAATGGACCGCCGCGGGCAGGTCTCCGCGGAGTAGCGACACGACGGCGAGGACGATGACTCCGATGAGGATGAACGAATGTGTGCCCAGCTCGTCGGCGATCTCCAACCCCGCCTTCGCCTCGGCCGCGGCGTCGTTGAGCCGGCCGGTGACCAGTCGCAGGTAGGCGCGTACGAATGCGGCGCCGGCCGCCTGCACCGTGTGGCCCATCGCGCCGATCTCCTCGTCGACGGCTTGCAGGACGTCTTCGGACTCCTTGAACTGCCGTACGTTCACCAGGCAGATCGCCAGGCTCAGCCGCGGTGCGACGCTGTGCGCGCCGAGCGACCCTCCGGCCGCGATCCGCGCCGCCTCACGGATGTGAGCGAGCCCGTCGGCGACACGCCCCTCGGCCCAGGCGACGTTCCTGAGCAGCACGTGCGCCCCGGCCAGGGCACTGGCGCCGCGATGATCGCGGGCGGCCAGGATGGCCTCCGCCCGCTCCCTGCCACGCCAGATGTCCTGCCGCACGATGAGCACCACGAACCAGGTCAGCTGGGCCGCGTCGCGAAGGTCATCGGACAGATCCGGCTGGTCGAGCATGCTTTCGACCTCGACCAGCGCCTCCTCCGGCCGGCCGTTGAACAGCAGGTTGAGTGCCAGCTGGTGCCGCAGGTGGGGGGCCTGACCGGGCGGCGCATGACCAAGCCCGGCACGCGCGAGCTCGGCGGACTCCGACAGCTGTCCGGTGGCCGTCAGAGCATCGACCGCGGTCACCGTACGGTCGAATCGGGCCGGGTCGGAGACATCGGTGAGGTCGAGGGCACGCATCGCGAGGTCCGCCGCGGTCCGCGGTGAGGACGGCAACACCTCGCGCGCCGCCCGGTCGAGCCCGGCGAGCACCCGCTCGTCGCCCGGCCGGGCGTGCACCATGAAGTGCGCGGCCGCGTGGACCGCCGAGCCGCCATGTTTCAACAGCACCTCCCCGGCCTGGAGATGCAACCATCGGCGTACAGGTGGGGAGAGGCTGTCCGTCACCGCCTGCCACAACATGTGGTGCCGGAAGGCCAGTTTGTCGTCGGAGGACACCACGATCTGCGTCGCCAGGGCCTCCTCGAGCGCCGTCAGCAGCTGGCCGGCCGGTTCTTCCAGCAACTCGGCCAGGTCGTCCACCGAGAAGGAGTGGCCGAGCACCGCGGCCGCCTGGAGCAGCCGCCGGGCCTGCGGCGACAGCCGGTCCAGGCTGCTTCGCGCGAACACCTGAACTCGTCGCGGCAGCCGGGGCAGCCGCTCCGAGACAAGCCGCGCATGCCCGTCGGCCAACTCGACGGCCGCCTCGTCGCGGAGCCCGCCCAGCAACTCGACGAGCAGGAACGGGTTGCCCCCCGCCACGGCGGCCTGTGCGAGCAGGCCGGTCTCGGGTACCCCGCCGAGCACGTCTTCGGCGAGCTCGCTGATCGCATCGTTGCCCAGCGGCTCCAGGACCACCCGGCTGCCGCCTTCCTGTTGCAACACGTCATAGAGCCGGTTCAGGTCCGCGTTGTCGTCGCTCGTGCGTGCCAGCATCCACACGACCGGATACGAGGCCAGATCGGGTACCAGCGATCGCAGCGCCAGCAGGGTCAAGGGGTCCGCCCACTGCAGGTCGTCCAGCGTGACCAGCATCGCGCCGCGTACCAGGCGTTCCTCCAGCCGAGTCCGCAACTGGTCCACCAACCACATCCGCAGGTCACTGACGTTCGACGGCGTCACTCCTGCGGGCAGTCCCCACATGCGGGCGGACTCGCCGAGCGCCGACATCAGCGGCGCCAGCGGATCCAGGCGGCGTAGTTCGTCGGCTCTGCCACGGGCGATCATGAATCCGTGTTCGGCGGCGGCGTCGATCGCCTCGGCCAGCAGCCGGCTCTTGCCCATCCCCGATGGGCCCTCGATCAGGAGTACGCCGCCCCGGCCCGCCTCGGCCGCCCTCAGCAGCCTTGTGACAAGGCGCCACTCACCCGCGCGGCCGCGATACCCGGGCCACGAGAGCTCCTTGAGACCTGCGCCGCCCACGCGGGGTGAGGCTACGCCCCCCATGGGGTCAGGAAACACCCGCGAGCGCCATCCCGCAATGGTTCAGCCCATCAATGAAACCGCTGTGACGTGGGTAAACGCATCGGCGGTGTCGGCACAGGCGATCACCCCGTCCCGGCACGAGAACATCGAACTGCCCGGATGGGCGATACGCCAAGATCGCCCCTTCGACGACCGTGTTCGGTGTCGCCGCCTGCGGCCCAGGCCGGGAGCGAACCCGACGCTCTGGATGGTTCGGTCGCGCCAGGTTGAGAGCGATGTACCGACAGATGAGGAAGAGGATCTGACATGAGCAGGACTCTCGACGGATACCAGCGCGTGGACCCTGGGCGTCCCGGCGTCTCTTCCTCGTGGCCGGTGAACCGGCCTCACAAGCGTCGCGATGAGTCGCGGAGGCCGAACGCGGAGCCGCGAACGGTGTGCGAGGAACCATCCGAGAACGCGACGGGTTCGGCGTCGCAGTGCATCTCGGAGACCCTGGCCGAGATGTCGCACGAGCTCCTCACCCCGCTGACCTCGATGCTCATCTACGCCCGGCTACTGGCCGACAACCCCAGCACGAGGCTCTCCGACGAAGAGGTGGGTTTTGCCACCGCCATCCAACGTGCCGGCTCCGATCTCCTTCATCGAATCAACGGCATCCTCGACACGGCGTGGCTGGAAGCGTTCTCGGCACGCAGGGAAGCAGATCTCTCCGCCGAGCTGGCCCGTCTGATGCTGAGCGGACCCGATCTGGAAGCGTCCCTCGCGGCCACCGCACTGCACCTGCGACAGGCGCTGGGCCTGCCCTGGGCGTCGCTCCAGCTGGGCGAGGTCGCCGCCGACGAACGGCATGAGGCGTTCTCGCTGCACGACGAGAGGACGCCGGCCACGCTCCTGGTCCCCACCGGGCTGCCCAGAGCGACATCGCGGCGCCTGCGCGCGCGGGTGCTGCCCTGGCTGGAGGTACTCGTGCGGACCGCGCAGGAGAGAGAACGCTCCGCGCAGGCCCTCAAGACCGCCCGCGCCCGCATCATCGAGATCGCCGACCGGACCCGCCACCAGATCGACCGTAACCTGCATGACGGGGCCCAGCAGCGCCTCATCTCGATCGGGCTCGAGCTGGTGGACATCGAGGCCATCGCACCCCTCACCCTGAAGCCACGCCTCGCCCGAACGGCCACCGCCTTGGCCGACGCCATGACGGAGCTACGTGACATCTCTCGCGGACTCCGTCCCCCCGCCCTCACCAAGCACGGCATCCGGCCCGCGCTCGCCGCGCTCGCATGCCGTTGCCCGATCACCGTCGACCTCGACCTGTCCTACCGCCGGCTGCCGGCGCAGATCGAGCTGGCCGTCTACTACATCGCCTGTGAGGCCCTGGCCAACGCCGCCAGGCATGCCCACGCCTCCAAAGTGCATGTCGAGCTCACCAGCGGCTCCACCATCCGCCTCGTCATAGGCGATGACGGGGTCGGAGGCGCCGATCCATCCCGCGGATCGGGGCTCATCGGTCTCGTCCACCGTGTCGAGGCACTCGACGGAACCCTGGAGATCGTCAGCCCGGCGGGAGGCGGAACAGAGCTCCTCGCCGAGTTCCCGGCCTGCTGCGACTGAATACGGGGAGACCACGCTCAGGAGTCTGTTCCACGAAAGACATCTGCGAATGCCCGCCTGAACGCCGCTGGGCGTTCCCGGGCCGGCCCGAGAACGCCCAGCTCGAAATCAGGTCAGCGATCGTCGCGCGAGTGGCGCGCCGGGCCGTCGTGGCGCGGCCGTCCGGCTACCCGGTACCAGACCGCGCGGTGCGGGCGGTTCCAGCCCTGGTGGTACCGCACCCCGTGAGGACGGTTCCCGCCGGTGGCGTACGGCGGGAAGACCGTGAGGATCTCGCTCGCCTGGCGGGCCTCGCTCGGTACGCACTGCGCCGTGATGGTCCCGGTGGTGGCGGTGTTCGCGCTGATCGTGATGCTGTTGACGCTCAGCAGGTCCGTTCCGCGCCGGGTCGGTGCCCAGTCGCCGATGAGGTCACCGGAGAGGGGCTGCCGTGCCGGTACGACTCCCCCCGAGCCCGACACCCGGAACGACGAGCTCTCGGCGCCGCGTACACCGATCGACGCGGAGGCGTTCCAGGAGTCGATGGGGACCGGGGAGTTCAGGGTCAGTCGTGCGATGTGCAACCGGAAGGCGGCCGTCCCGTTGACTGCCGCCTGGCCCGGCGAGGTCAGCCAGCCGTCGAGGATGGCGGCTCTCGGTCCCAGCAGCGGAAGGGCGCACGTGTAGGCCGTGGAGAAGCCGGAGGCGCGCGCGGGTGTGTGGGCCACGGCGACGCCGAGGCCGCCGAGTGCGGCGACCGTGGCGGCGGCCACGGCACGTTTGCCGAACGACGAGATCATCTGAGCTCCTTAGGAGTGCCGCATCACATCTCGACGTCACCACTAGTGCGCGGCCGGGAGGCGGCATGACCGGGCCCCTTTGCCGGGCCTGGTGACGATCACTACCGGCCGGTGATCAAAATGCCGATCTTCGGCACCGGCCCCTGTCGCTCCGGGGATGCGGCCGCGGGCGAATGATCACGAGGCCGGGCGCCGGCTCAGTGCATCCGGGCCAGGTACTCGTAGTGACCGGGCAACCGCTTGACCAGTTCCTGAGCCTCGTCCTTGATCGCCTGGACTCCTTGGCGGCACGTGTGCCGTCCATCAGGCTGAAGAAGATGCCGGTGGATTCGAGCGGTTCGACGAACCCGCCGGCCAGCCCGATCGCCACACAGTCGCCGACCCAGGAGTTGCGGCTGCGCCCGATGCGCATGCGAATGTGGTTGGCCTCCAGGTCCGCCGCCCGCGGCCCGGCGAACTCGCGCAGGGTGCGCTCGGCCTCCTCCGGGGTCGTGTAGTCGCCGGCGTACACGTATCCGGTCCCGACCCTGCCGTACAACGAGATGGTCCAGATCCATCATTCGGCATTGCCCCGCCGTTGGGCCACGCCGCCCCTTGTGGGGTACTGCCGCCTATACGCCGCCCACGCCCTTCAGCCACCTCAGCTGCACGGAGCGGTGTTCCGCCGAGCCGCCCTCGTGGCCGTTCCACGGGTAGATCTCGATGGACTTCTCCGGGTGCGCCCAGTGGTTGTAGGAGGCGAAGACCGTCGAGGGCGGGCAGGTCTGGTCCATCAGGGCCACCGAGTAGAGCGCCGGGCACGCGGCGCGGGCCGCGAAGTGCTGGCCGTCGAAGTAGGACAGGGTGCGGAAGACCTGTTCGTCCGCGTTCCGCTGCGTCTTCAGGAAACGGACGATCTCCTGGTACGGGTCGTCGTTCGTGATCTCCAGCGCGCGACGGAAATGCGTCAGGAACGGCACGTCCACCAGCGCCGCCGCCACGTCGCCGCGCAGCCCGGCCACCGCCGTGGTGATGCCGCCGCCCTGGCTGCCGCCGCTGACGTAGACCCGGCCGGGGTCCACGGCGGGGTGACTCTTCGCGGCGTCCACCGCCCGGACGGCGTCGGTGAAGACCCGGCGGTAGTAGTAGTGCTCCGGGGCGAGGATGCCGCGGGTCATGAAGCCCGGGCTCTGCGGGTGCACGCCGCCGTCGGGGTCCGCGGTGGCGCCGGCGTTGTTGCCGCTGGTCGCGCCCTGGCCCCGGGTGTCCACGACGAAGACCGCGCGGCCCGAGGCGGGCCAGACCAGATGGTCGTGCGGAGTGCCGCGGCCACCGCCGTAGCCGATGTAGTGCATGACGCAGGGCACCGGACCCGCCGCGTGCTTCGGCACGATGAACCAGCCGGATATGCGGTGCCCGCCCCAACCGGCGAAAGAGGCGTCGTACACCTCGACCTCGGTCAGCGCCGCGTCGTACGGACGGAACTCCGCCGCCAGGTCGTGGCCCGCGGCCTGGTCCAGGGTGCTCCTCCAGAAGGCGTCGAAGTCCGCGGGCTCGGCGCGCTCGGGGCGGTATGCACGCATCTCGGCGAGGGGCATGTCGAACAGGGCCATGCGGGGCTCCCAGGGTGGTGTGAGCAAGCGCTACCAAATCTATGCACTGACGGCAATGATCGTCCACCGTAATGTCCAGGACAGGTCAGTTGTTTGCAACTCTGCAAGCGCGTGCAATGCTTGCAGAAATGGGAGGTGAGCGATGACCGTCAACGCACGTGCCGCCATCGTCGGTACCGGAAGTCGCGCAGAGCTGTTCACCGAAGGGCTCGCCCGCCGCGAGCATGTCGAGATCGCCGCTCTCTGCGACCCCAACCCGGTGCGCATGGCGCACCACAACCGGCTGCTGGCCGCGGCGGGCCGGCCGCAGGCCGCCACCTACACCCCGGACGGCTTCGCGGAGCTCCTCCGTGCCGAACGCGTCGACACCGTCGTCGTCGCCACCGTCGACGCGCTGCACGACGCGTACATCGTCCCGGCGCTGCGGGCGGGCTGCCGGGTCGTGACCGAGAAGCCGATGACCACCGACGCGCAGCGCTGCAACCGCATTCTGGACGCCGTCGCCGAGGCCGACGGCGACCTGTCGGTGGCCTTCAACTACCGCTTCAACCCCGTGCACGAACTGGTCCGCAGGGAGCTGCGTCGCGGCGCGATCGGCGACGTCCTGTCCGTGCACTTCGAGTGGCTGCTGGACGTACGCCACGGCGCGGACTACTTCCGCCGCTGGCACCGGGAGAGGGACAACAGCGGCGGCCTGATGGTGCACAAGGCGGGCCACCACTTCGACCTTGTCCACTGGTGGCTGGGCGCACGCCCGGAGCGGGTCTTCGGCCTGGGCCGGCTCGGCTTCTACGGCCGTGAGAACGGCGAGCGCACCGGCTACCGCCGCGGCTACGACCGCGCCCACGGCTCGTCCGCCGCGGCGGACGACCCCTTCGCCCTGCACCTGGAGGACAACGAGGGACTGCGCGCCCTGTATCTGGACGCCGAGAAGGAGGACGGCTACCACCGCGACCGCAACGTCTTCGGCGACGGCATCACGATCGAGGACGACATGGCGGTCCTGGTGCGCTACAACACGGGCGCTTCCATGTCGTACCACCTGACGGCCTACTCCCCCTGGGAGGGCTACCGGGTGATGTTCAACGGCACCGGCGGCCGCCTGGAGCTGGAGGTCGAGGAGAGCCTGTGGCAACGGCCGCGTGCGAAGCTCACCTCTGCCAAGGGTGCCGTCCACGGCGACACCGCGCTGGAGAACGCCGGCGGGGCGCGCGTCCTCGTACGGCCGCTGTGGCAGCCGCCGCGCGAGGTGGAGATCCCGGAGTTCGACCACGCCGGGCACGGCGGCGGGGACGCCCGGATGCTGCGGGCGCTCTTCGACGGCGAGATGGGCGAGGACGGCAGTGCGCCGACCGCCACGGCGGTCGACGGCGCGCTCGCGCTGGCGACGGGGCTCGCCGCCAACACCGCCTTCGCCCACGGTGAACCGGTGGACATCGACGACGTGGTACGCATGAAGTGAATGCCACCATGGCCGACGTGGCACGCGAGGCGGGGGTGTCCGCATCCACCGTCTCGCGTGTCTTCAACCTGCCGGAGACCGTACGAGCCGACACCCGGCAGCGGGTGCTCGCGGTCGCCCGGCGGCTGGACTTCACACCCAACCGGGCGGCGAGCTCGCTCGCCCGCGGCCGCACGCGGACGCTGGGCCTGCTGGTGCCGGACGTGGTCAACCCGTATTACGCGGAGATCATCAAGGCCGTACAGCACCGGGCGCGCGCCAAGGACCACGCGCTCTTCCTGGCCGACACCGGCGACGACCCGGCCGACGGCTTCGAGCTCGCGCAGGCCATGGCCGACCAGACCGACGGCCTGCTGCTCGCCGGCCCGCGGATGACCGACGACATGCTTCGTGAGCTGGCGCAGGCCGGCCCGGCGGCGCTGATCGGCGCCCGGCTGCCGGAGGCCGACAGCGCCTACGCGGAGCTCACGACCGGCATGCGGCACGCGGTCCGCCACCTGGCGGCGCTCGGCCACACCCGGATCGTGTACGTCAACGGCACCCGCACCGCACGTACGGCCGGGCACCGGCGGCCGGTGCAGGAGGCCTGCGACGAGCACGGGGTGGAGCTCGTCGAGCAGCTGGGCCCGTTCGACCTCACCTTCGACAACGGTGTGGCGGCCGCGGATCTGGTCCCCACCAGCGGCGCGACCGCGGTCATCGCGCACAACGAGATGGTGGCGCACGGCGTCGCCTGCGGCCTGGCCCGGCAGGGGCGCTCGGTGCCACGGGACTTCAGCCTGGTGACGGTCGACGACACGTTCATGGCGCGCACGATCCACCCGGCGCTCACGGCGCTGCACATCCCCCTCGACGTGATGGGCGCCCGTGGGGTCGACCTGCTGCTGCGGCGGATCGCCGACCCGGACGGCGAGACCCGGCACGCCGCACTGCCGACGAGCCTGGTCGTACGCGGCTCGACGGCACGGCTCTCACCCTGAGGAGACCTTGACATGACCAAGCCCGCGATCGACGAGACCCTGCTTCCGGGGCCCGAGGACATCGCCTTCTACCGCCGGCACGGCTGGTGGATCTCCCCGGTGTTGCTGCCCCCCGAGGTCCTGGACGCCGCGGAGCGCGGCATGGCCCGTTATTACGCGGGCGACCTCGACACCCCCGACGACGGCTGGACCCCGCCTCCCGCCGAGGGCCTGCGCAAGCACGACTACGCCTCCCTGCATGTGCGTGAGCTCGCGCGGCTCGTTGCCCAGCCGCTCCTCGCCGCGACCGCCGCCAGGCTCGCGGGCGCGGACGGCATCCGCCTCTGGCACGACCAGTTGCTGTACAAGCCCGTCGACACCCCGGACACGGCCGCGAACGTGGGCTGGCACACCGACCGCCAGTACTGGCAGCCGTGCACCAGCGAGGAGATGCTGACCGCCTGGGTCGGCTTCCACGACGTGGACGAGACCGGCGGCTCGGTCTCCTTCGTGGACGGCAGCCACCGCTGGGACGTCTCCGGCCTGGATTTCTTCTCCCAGGACCTGGCCGCCCTGGAGGAAGAGATCACCCGCCAGGGACACACCCTGGACATCCGCCACACCCGCATGCGGCGCGGCCAGGTCAGCTTCCACCACTGCCGCACCGTGCACGGCTCGGGCCCCAACCACGGGACCGGACCGCGGCGTTCCCTGGCCATCCACCTGCAGCCCGGCGACAACCGCCACCGCCCCGGCACGGCCGGCCACGGCAACGACCGCCTCGTACGCCTACGGGACGGCGTCCCCGACTACACCGACCCACAGGTCTGTCCTCAACTGTGGCCGTAGGACCTGTTCGGGAAGTATCGGCACTCGCCGACATGGCCCCTTGATCCTCACGCGGCGTGAGGATGCGTCGTTGCCTCATGACTGTTCCTGCGACCTGGAAGGTAGGCCCGCTCGCCGAGGCCGGCGGGCCGACCGTACGGCGCTGCACCTCGGCGGCGAGCTGTCGATCGACCAGGCATCGACGGCCGCGCTGCTCGAAGCGCTGCAGGCGATCGGCGGGACCGGACCGGACAGCGAGCACACCCTGCGCCGCCACCTGAATGCCGGCCAGATCCAGACACTGCGAACGACAGCGCTATCGCCGCCGGTGTGCGGGACGCCTGGCACGACGACCCATCCGCGATGTCCGGGGAGCCTGCCGCTGTGACCGGCCAATGGCGAGAACTGGCCGACTACCTGACCCTGGCCCGCGACAGCCCGGCCTGAGTCGCACGCCCCCAGCCTGCTCCTACTCCCCCGCGGCCTCCGCGTCCGTGAAGCGGTAGTGCCGGGCCGGGTCGAAGATGGGCCATGGCTGGTAGGCGTTCACGCCGGGTGCGCCGCGAAGGTGGAACGCGCTCGGGAAGGGCTGCTCCTCCGCCGTGATGCGGGTCGAGGTCGGGATGTAGCGGATGGTCAGCCCGCACCGCCGCCGGGGCGAGGTGTTCGCGTTGCTGCCGTGCACGATGTTCGGGTGGTGCACCTCGACGTCGCCCGGTGCCAGCACCATGTCGACGGCCGCCGACTCGTCCACGTCGGCCGCGATCTCCTCGCCGAGCACGTTGTCCACCGCCGTGTTGGCGCGCATCGCCTGGATGTCGCCGCGGTGGCTGCCGGGGACCAGGCGTACACAGCCGTTCTCCGGCTCGGAGTGGTCGACGGCCAGCCAGAGCGTGACCACCCGCATCGGCTCCAGCGGCCAGAACGCCGCGTCCTGATGCCAGAGCACCGGCTGCCCGGAGTACGCCGGCTTGCTGATGTAGTGCGAGGCGAACAGCGCGATGTCCGGGCCGATGAAGGTCTCCGCGATGTCCAGCAGCCGGTCGTCCGAGATCAGCCGCAGCCAGAACGGGTCGTCGCGCAGCAGCGTGTGGCCCAGTTGTTCGGGCCGCAGGTCCGGGTGGTGGCGCTGCAGCCAGTCGACGTGGCCGGCCGCCTCCTCCACCAGCTCCCGGTCGATGACCTCGCGGAAGACGGCGTAGCCGTCGCGGTCGAATCGGTCGAGGACGTCACTCATCGGGCTCTCCCAGAATGCGCAGCGGGGCGGGTGCCCCGGAGTGGATGACGCGGCCGTCCACCGACGCCTCGCAGTGGCCGGCCGACAGCTTGAGGTCGATCTCGTGGCCGCGGTAGTGCAGCCCGTGCAGCTCCAGTACGCCGGGGAGCCAGGCGGGAGGCATCACGTCGAGCGCGCCGTCGACCCGCGGCCGTATCCCCGCCAGGCCGAGCAGTACCGCCTCCGCGCCGGTCAGCCCGGCGATCACGTTGGCCCGCCGGCCGCGGGGCGGGGCGGCGGGGCGGTCGCAGTAGTGGTCCTGCGGGAAGTACGGGAAGTGCCCGCCCATCCACAGCACCCGGCGCAGCACGTCCCAGGCGAGCCGCGGCTCGTCCCGTTCCCACAGGGTCAGTGCCAGCTGCGGCGTCTCGCCGGTGTAGGCGCCACCGCCGGACCAGTCCACGTCGCCCAGCTCGTAGTGCAGCGGGTCCTCGGCGGAGACGCTGCTCACGCCGTACGGGCCGAGGAAGGCGCCGTCGCGCAGGTGCGCCAGGAGCGCCGTCGCCATCGACGGCGTGCAGGCACCCGCCCGCAACGCGTCGTAGGCCTGCACGGAGTAGGCGAGCTCGGTGTGCCCGTCGGGGTAGCGGCTGCGGAACCAGCCCGCCTCCGCGTCCCACAGGTCGTGCGCGACGGCCCCCCGTATGCGCTCCGCCTGGGCCCGCAGCGGGGCCGCCGGCACCGGGGCGTCACACTCCTCGGTCAGCTCCGCCAGCAGTTCGAGGCTCCAGGCCCGCTCGGCGTTCGGACTGGCGACGACGTGCTCCCAGCCGGTGGAGCGCATCTCCAGAAGGTTCTCCTGTGCGCCGTAGTCGCGTAGCTCCCCCACGGCCGGGAAGCGCAGCGCGAGCTGTTCCTCCGTCTCGTGCAGCCGCGCCACCAGGTCGGGAGCGATCCCGTCGTGGCAGGCGGCGGCGTGTGCGAGCGTCACCAGCGACCAGCCGCTGTACGCGTACGCGACACCGGTGCCGCTGCCGTCGGGCGCGATGGCGTAGTGGTCCGTCAGGTCGCCCTTGATCATCGCCTCCAGGACGTCCGCGACGCCGCAGCCGAGCAGCAGCGCGAGAGTGTGGGGTGCGTAGCCGCCGGTGTCCCAGGCGTACGCGCACAGCGCTCCGCCGTCGATGCCGGACGTGGCGGGGAACGGGACGGTGGCGAAGGCGGGGTTGTCCCACAGGCACACCAGGCCGCTGGCGAGCGAGCGGCGGTAGTATGCGTCGAGGCCCGGCACGTCCGTGGTCAGCCTCGGTATCCGCTCCAGGGCACCGGCGGTGCGCCGCCCGATCAGGGCGCGGGACTCCCCCGCCCATTCGCCCGGGGAGCCGCCCGGACCGCCGCCGTCGAGGAGTACCGCCAGGTCGAAGGTGGCCTCGTCCCCGGGCTCGATCGCCGCCGACGACGGCTCGTGCACCAGCGACGCCTGGTCCGGTGCCGCCGCGGGCTCCGGCGGCATCCAGCCCCACTGCCCCAGCGGCACCTCCCCGACCGGCCCGGCCGTCAGCTCGGGCAGCAGGCGCAGCGTCAGCGCCCGTCCGGAGCGGTTGCGCACGACGACGCGCAGCGCGTAGCCGGCGCGTCCGTGCAGTGGCGTCAGCTCCGAGCGCACCAGCAGCGACACCAGCCGCCCCTCGTGCCGGCGATGGTACGTGCCGCGCCTCTCGATGCCGTCCAGCCGCCAGGTTCCGCCGGCGGGCAGCAGCCCGGTGCCGTGCATGCCCGGCGCGCCCGTGTCGGTGATGCGGGTGCCGTCCGCTTCGAGTACGACGGCCAGCCGGGCCAGTGGGGCGGCGTACGGCGGGGCATAGCAGGCGCCCACGCCGCACACCGTGCCCGGGGCGAGCGCCGCCGTGGACCAGCCACTGGTGGTCCACAGCGTCTCGGCGACGCCCCGCCGCAGGTCGAAGTCGAAGTCGCCGATCTGGTACCCCGTCACAGCTTGATCTCCTGTTTCTCCCGCGCGGACCGGTAGGCCGCGAGAATGATCTTGAGCACGTCCGTGCCCTCTTCGTGGGTGTGCACCGGCCGCGAGCGGTCCCGTATCCCCCGCACGAAGCCGGCGTAGGTACGGGGGTGGTGATCGGTGCCGATGAGGCCGATGGAGATGGTCAAAGGCGGGTTCCTTCCTCGCGGCTGCCGCGTGTGGCCGCGGCCGTCAGGCGGGTCAGGTCCAGGCCGAGGGCGAGGTTCTCCTCATCACGGGTGCCATCGGCGACATGGCGTACGAACAGGTCGAAGGGTGTGCCGGTGCGCGGCGGTACGGGGAGTTCGCGCCAGGCGCCGGCGGTGCCCAGCAGCAGCTTCGGCTCGGGCGTGCCGTACACCAGGGATCCCCCGGAACCGTGCAGCTCGATGGAGAACGGGGAGGCCGGCGCGGTGAAGGACGCCTCCACCACGCCGAGGGCGCCGTCCGCGCAGCGGAGCACCACGACGGCGTTGTCCTCGACGGCGCGCTCCGTCACATGGCCGAAGGACGCGGTCACGGTCTCGGGCATGCGGCCGAGGAACAGCCGGGCCAGGTACATGGGGTGGCAGCCGAGGTCGACGAGGGCACCGCCCGCGGTGGCCGCCGGGTCGTAGAAGTGCTCGGGGAGCGTGCCCTCGCCGACCGATCCGCCGTGGGACAGCCGGACCCGGACGAGGGTGAGGCGGCCGAGCTCGCCGTCGGCCAGCACCTTGCGGATGGCCGTCGTGTAGCCCTCGTACAGCCGGGGAAGCGCGAGCATCAGCGCGACGCCGGACCTGTCCGCGGCGGCGATGATCTCCGCGCACTCGGCCGGGGTCGGGGCGAGGACCTTCTCGGTGAAGATGTGCTTGCCGGCCGCCGCCGCGGCCGTGATGACCTGGCGGTGCGCGGTCGTCGGGCAGGTGACGACCACGGCGTCGACGTCGTCGCGGGCGAGCAGGCCGCCGAGGTCGGGGTGGAAGCGCGCGCCGAGGTCGCCGGCCCAGGCGCGCCCGCGTACGGCGTCCTCGTCCCAGACGGCGGTGATCTCGGTGCCGGGGTGTTCGGACGCCTGGCGGGCGTAGTCACGGGCGTGCACGTGCCAGAAGCTGAGGATGGCGAGGCGGAGGGGCACGGATGATCCCTTCTAACCTTTGACGGCGCCGGCCAGGCCGTTGACGAAGTAGCGCTGCAGCAGCAGGAAGATCACCACGATCGGTACGAGCGAGATCACCGAGCCGGCGCACAGGAACGTCCAGTCGGTGGAGTTCTGGCCCAGGAACGCGTACATCCCCACCGGCAGAGTGCGCAGTTCGGGCTTGGAGAGGGTGAAGACCAGCGGGATGAAGAAGCTGTTCCAGGCGCTGATGAAGGTGAACAGGCCGACGGTGGCGATCATCGGGCCGGACAGCGGCAGCATCACGCGCCAGAAGATCTGGTGGAAGCCGGCGCCGTCGACCCTGGCCGCGTCCTCGATGTCCCGCTCCATGGTGGAGAAGTAGCCCATGAACAGGAAGGTGGCGAAGACCAGGCCGCTGGCGGACTGCACGATGATCACTGACCACAGGGTGTTGAGCAGGTGCAGTTTCTGCACGATGTCGAAGATCGGGATGATCGTGTAGCCGTGCGGCAGGAAGAGCGTCACCGAGATCAGCCCGATGCACGCCTTGCGCCCGGGGAAGTCCGTACGGGCCAGGACGTAGCCCGCCATGGAGGTGGCGAGCAGGGTCAGGATGACCGCGCCGGCCGCGACCACCGCCGTGTTGACGAAGTAGCTGCCGAAGGAGGCCTCCTTCCAGGCGCTGGTGTAGTTGGAGGCGTGCGCACCGTCCGGGAGCGGGTTGAGGCCCTTGGCGAAGAAGCCGTCGGAGCTCTTGAAGGAGCTGCCCAGCGTCCACAGGAACGGGAACAGCCACACGAGGCCGCCGCCGAGGAGCAGCAGATGGGTCAGGGACCGGCCCGCGGTACGGCGGACCGCCGCGCGGCGGCGCGCGGGCGTACGGCCGCGCGGGGCTCGGGAGACCAGGACTGCCATGTGGCTGCCCCTTTCAGGCGCGCCCGGCGGCGCGGCGCTTGGCGATGGACCGGAAGATGAGCACCTGCAGCACCGAGAAGCTAATGAGCAGCAGGCCGTAGAAGAAGGAGGCCGCGGAGGCCAGGCCGACGTCCGGCTCGGTGGCCTGAGCCTGGTTGCCGCCGAAGGCCAGGTGGTAGATGTAGGTGTTGACCACCTCGGTGCCGAAGTACGGGCCGCCGCCGGTGAGCACCTGCACCAGGTCGAAGATCTGGAACGAGCCGATGAAGGCCAGGATGACGATCATCAGGCCGACGGAGCGCAGCAGCGGTACGGTGATGTGGGTGAACGTGCGGAAACGACCCGCGCCGTCGATCTTCGCCGCCTCGTAGACCTCCTCGGGGATGGTCTGCAGACCGGCGAGGAAGTAGACGAGGTTGTAGCCGAGGGTCTGCCAGACGCCGACGAGGATGATGATCCCCAGCGCGGTCTTCGGGCTGCCGAGCCAGTCGACGGGCTGGCCGATGAGGTGGGCGTCCAGCAGCCAGTTGTTGAAGGTGTCGCCGAAGTTGGAGACCAGGAGCTGGATGACGACGCCGACGACGGCGGGCGAGGTGACCACCGGCAGGAAGAACAGCGTGCGGTAGAAGGCGGAGAAACGCAGCTTCTTGTTGTTGAGCACCAGCGCGAGTACGAGCGCGAGCACGAGTTGTACGGGCACCACGACGATCGCGTACACGAAGGTGTGGCCGACGGCTCGCCAGAAGATCGAGTCGTGCGCGATCTGGCGGAAGTTGCCGAGACCGACGAAGTCCTCGGGCGAGCCGATGCCGTTCCAGCGGTAGAAGGTGTACGCGAGCGAGCCGAAGATCGGATAGACGACGAAGGTCAGCAGGAGCGCCATCAGCGGTACGAGGTAGAGGTAGCTCCACCTCGCGGCCCTGAGCCGGCGCCACAGGCCGGCCTTCCGCGGTGATGCCGGGGGGGCCGCCCCGCGCCCGTCGGCCGGCGGGCGCGGGGTGGTGGTGTCGAGGAGTTGCACGGACGCTCCTACGCCGGCTTGTTCTGGTACGGCTTGGTGGGATCCCAGTCCTGGAACACCCAGTCGGCCAGGCTGACCTTGGCGCCCTTGGCCTGGGCCTTCTTCACACCGTCGGCGAGGGCCTTGTTACGGCGGTCCTCCAGAGCCGTGAGGGCGGCGCCCAGGTCCGAGAGCTGCCCCGTGTACAGGCCGGCGAGCACGTCGGGCAGGTCCGGCTTGACGGCCGGGATGACCACCTTGGACGCCTCGGGATTGCGGATCGCGGGGACGGGCCACGGCAGCGCGTACTTCTGGAAGCTGACGTACGCCTGGAAGGGCGCGGAACTGATCCTGGCGTTCTTGTTCGCCTCCGGGAAGATCGACAGGCCCTGTCCGGCTTCCACCCAACGCTGTCCGGCCGCCGGGCTGTGCAGCCAGTCGAACCACGCCCATGCCTCGTCGGAGACCGTCGAAGGCTGGGAGATCGCCCACACCCGGCCGCCCGGCGGGTAGTAGAAGAACGCCTGCGGCACTCCGGTCGGCGACGGCAGTGTGGTCACGCTGTAGTCGGTGAAGTGGTGCTCCGCCCACGTCGGCTGGTTCCACACGCCGCCGACGATCATGCCGAACCTGCCGCGTTCGAAGAACGCGCGGGCCTGCTCGTCGCCGATGGACATCGAGTGCGGGTAGATGTAGCCCCTCTTCTTCCAGTCCAGGAGCAGCCCGATGAAGTCGGCGTAGTTGCGGTCGGAGCCGAACGTCCACTTGCCGACCCGGTAGTCGGGGCCGTCCGAGCCGTAGCCGGCGGGCGAGCCGGCGCCGCGTACGAACAGCTCCACCCACCACGGCAGCGAGGCGCTCTGCGCGTTGCCGAAGCCGAGGCCGTACGCCTTGCCGCGGCTCTTCTGGGTGATGGCCTCCGCCGCGGCGGTGACGTCGTCCCAGGTCCGGGGGATCTTCACGGAGCCGTCCGGGTTGGTGATCCCCGCCTGCTTGAACAGCTTGTTGTGGATGTACAGCTGCAGCCAGGGGGCCTGGCCGGCGAAGGGGGCGCTGTAGACCTTGTTCTGGGCCATGTTCACGCCGTTGAAGAAGTTCCCCGCGGGGAAGTGGCCGCGCCACTGCGGGGTGGCGTGGCTGTCCAGGGCGCGCAGCCAGCCCATGTTGACCTGTTCGTCGAACTTCGGGTCCGGCGGGATCATCAGCATGTCCGGCGCGTTGCCGCCGCGGAAGGCCAGGTTGATCAGGTCCGGGTACTTGTCGCTGACCTGGACCGTACGCTTGATCTTTATCGTCGGGTTCTTCTTCTGGAAGAGCTCGATCTCGTGCTTCAGCCACGGCTCCTGGGCGACGTACCAGTCCCAGTGGTTGATCGTCTTGGTGCCCGCGGGCACCGGGTCGGAGGACGAGCAACCGGCCAGTGTGGTGATGGCGGTGCCGCCTACGGCGGCGGAAGCGGCGGCGAGAAAGTGGCGTCTGTTTAGTGGGGACATGGGACCTTAGGCTCCGTTCGTGAGCGATGCGTCGTCGAGGAGGAGATCGCCGGTGCCGGCGGCGGTGCTGGCCCACCACTCGGCCTTGGCGAGGGTCTTGCCGTGGAAGTCCAGCGGCACGGCGGAGGAGGTCGACAGCCGGGTCCAGCCGCTCGTCGACACGGCGGCGGAGGCGAGCGGGACCGATTCGGCGGTGCCGTCGGTGTACGCCAGCTTGAGTTTGATCTGTGCGGTGGTGCCGGCGCCCGAGGCGAGGCGCACCCAGGCGCTGGAGGTGTAGCTCTGGCCTGAGGCGACCTGCACGCCCTCGGCCGGTCCCTGCCACTCCGCGGTACGGCCGGTGGAGCGGACCGCGACGGAGCCGGAGTGGACCGTCCTGGTGTCGGGCTTCACGGTGCTGGGGCTGAAGCCGTACCAGTTGACCGCGCCCAGCTCGGCGTCGGCGTTGGCCAGCAGCTCCTTGTCGTCGGAGTCCTTGCCGTCGGCGACCACGGTGATCGTCTTGCCACCGTTCGACGGCATGCGGACGTGCGCCCTCTCCGTCGCGCCGCCTGCCGTCACTGTGACCAGGTAGTCGCCGAGGAAGCCGCGGGTGCGGTAGTCGCCCGAGGTGTCGGTGGCACCGGAGGCGTTGGTCCACCACGTCTTGGTCACCAGGTCGTGCCAGACCTGGCCGTTGGGCTTGAGGGACCAGTCGGCGTTGTAGAGGGCGGCGAGCGGGTTCCAGATGTTGTTCTCCCAGATCCCGAAGGTGCTGATCGCGGTGACGTCCGGGTGGCTGAAGAGAATGGTCAGGAAGTCGCGGGTGTAGTCCGCCTGCAGTTGCCGGTCGGCGGTGGTGATGTCGAACTCGGTGGCCTCCAGCGGCAGCCCGAGGGAGGCGTACCGGTTCAGCAGCGTGTAGACCTCCTCGGGCGGCGTCGGCTGCAGGGCGGAGAAGTGGCTCTCCAGGCCGAGCCCCTCGATCGGGTAGCCGCCGTCCTTGATCCGCTTGGCCAGGTTGTAGATGTAGTCCTGGTGGCGCTTGGACCAGCCGTTGTTCTCGACCAGGCCGTAGTCGTTGAGGACCATGCGGGCCTTGGGGTCGGCCTGCCCGGCCAGCACGTACCAGCGGTTGATCTCGTCAGGGCCGAGGATGTCCTGGAGGTTGTGCTCGGAGTACGGCTCGTTGACGACGTCCCAGTTGTCGACGGCGCCGGTCAGCGCGCCGGCCTCGTCCGTGATGTGAGCATCGATACGGGCCCGCAACGCGGGCTTGTCGTTCTGCAGACCCTGCAGGTCGGCCGGCAGACTGCCCCAGGACGGCCAGATGAGGTTGTGGCCGCGCATGGCCAGGCCCTGCTCGCGTACCCACTTCAGGGTGGGCAGGGTGACGGTGTCGCGCTCGGTGGTGTTCTCCCAGTGCGTCCACTTGAGGTTGTTGCCGAAGGTGACCTGGTTGAAGTCTCCGTTGGTGACGGCCTGGCGGTACTTCTGGCCGTCGGCCGTGTTCTTCATCATCGTCGCGGCGTCCACGGCGGTGCCGAACCCGAAGGCGTGCTTCTGCAGGTCCGCCTTGACCGAGGCGCCGGGCACCGGATCGCCGCTCGAATCGACCACGTGGACCGTGAGGTCGCCCTTGCGGTACTCGTCGATGCGCTGGTCCGCGGCCGTACGCCAGGCGGCGTTCGCCTCGCGGCCCTCGTACGTGACCGTGGGGAAGCCCGCCGGGTCGCCCTGGCCCCAGTCGGCGACGGACACGCCGGCGATCTGCAGGGTCTGCGCGCCGTAGCCCAGCCACAGGTTGAGGTGCGCCTCGCCGGCCGCGTAGTCCTCCGCGATCCGGAAGGGGAACGTGAACTTCTGCCAGGTGGAGGTGAAACGCAGCGCCGCGGTCGCGGACTTCTTGAACGAACCCCCGTCACGCTCGAACGCGAAGGTGGCGTAGCCCGCGTCGGAGCCGGCGGGCGGGGTGATCGATCGGGCCCAGAAGGTCGCCACCGCGGCGTCGTTGACCTTGACGGCGGCGGCGGTCTTCGCGCCCAGCGTGATCTCGTACTCGCCGTCGAGACCCGCGCTCTTCGGGGCCGACGCGGTGGTGACCTGCAGCGCGCTGGTGAAGTCGGACGAGCCGGAGACGGGAACGACCTGGTACTGCGGGGCCGGGGCGCCCTTGGTCTCGGTGAAGCCGGCCAGCGGGTCCGGGCCCATGACCTCGGCCGGGCCGGCGGTGGCGCCGGCGGGTACCGCCTGCAGGCAGGCGGCGGCGGTGAACAGCGCGGTGAGAAGAGCGAGCGGCCTTGTCGCCCGGGTTCTGCGGGGGCCTTTTCTGGAACTTCGGGAATGCCTCATGAACTCCCCTTTCGGGGTATAGGCGGGCATGGTGCTCCGCTGTGCCGTGCTGCGGCTCCACCGAGGGTGAGGCGGTGCGGGGGGTGCGTTAACGGTCTGCCGTGGCGGGGCCGGTGCTGTCCCGGACGATCAACTTGGTGGGGAGGACGATGCGCTGGGATATCTCGTCGGACTCGGTGCTGTCGAGGGCGGTGAGGAGGATGTCCGCGGCTCGCCGGCCCATGTCGGCGAACGGCTGCTGGACCGTGGTGAGCGCCGGGCGCACATGGGCGGCGGCGTCGATGTCGTTGAACCCGACCACCGAGACGTCCTCCGGCACTCGCACGCCGGCCTCCGCGAGCTCGTTCAGCACGGTGAAGGCCGCCGAGTCGTGGTAGGCGAACAGCGCGGTCGGGCGGCGATCCGGGGATAGCCGCATCAGCTCTCGGGTGCGGCTGCGGATCAGCGCCTCCTCGAAGTCCGTCTCGGCCTCGAGCCCTGGGCCGGGCTCCAGACCGGCCTCGTGCATGGCGTCTCGCAGGCCGCGCCGCCGCTCCTGGACGTATGGATGGTCGGTGGGCCCGAGGATGCTGGCGATCCGGCGGTGGCCGAGGCCGAGCAGATGGCGGCCGACCAGCAGACCGCCGGTGTAGTTGTCGGCGCCGACGGCGGGCAGGTCGCTTATCGCGCCGAGGGTGTCGACCAGGACCGTGGGCATGCCGCCGCGGTTCAGCTCGACCAGGCGGTCCAGCACCTGCTGGTCGTGGGCCACCACGATCAACCCGGCGCACACGCCGGAGCTGATGACCCGGTCGATGGCACCGCTGTAGTCGCGCTCGTTGGTGCTGGTGAACAGGACGATCTCGTACTTGGTGTCCTCGATGACCTTGGCCACGCCGTAGTTGATGTTCGCCATGAAGCGCCAGGTCAGGCCGGGCACGATCATGCCGATCAGGCCGGTGTTGCCTTTGGCGAGCGCCGTGGCGGCGAAACTCGGCACGTAATTGTGCTCGCGCATCACGGCGAGCACCCGGCGGCGCGTCTTCGGGTCCACCTTGGGGCTGTTGTTGAGGACCAGCGAAACCGTCGACTTCGACAACCCGGACAACCGGGCGATGTCACGGATGGTCAGGTTGGCCATACCAGCCCCTCTCTTGGACTGGTCCAACAACTGGGTCATAAAAATCCAGTGGACCAGTCCAACGCTGTTTCCGGGAAGTTAACGCCGGACGGGTCGATCGTCAATGGATCCGGCAGATAAAAGTCGATTCGGCCCGCCTGCGCTGCGGGGCGCCCGCACGAGGCGGGGCGGCGCGGCCGCCTCGTGACGGCCCCTGGGGACCTCGCCCTCTTCTCGGCTGCCCGGCCCGCCGCGTGCCGTCGTGGTGGTCGCGGCGCCGCCCGCCCAGCACGGACACCCGGCCGCGCGTGCCTCAGCCGCCGACGAATCGACTGCGAGGCGGGGAAGGGGAACGGACCTGGTCAAGGGGCCGCCGCACCACGACTGGAGCAGGCCGGACCAACTTTTCTCTTCCGGATCCATTGACGATCGACCCGTCCGGCGTTAACTTCCCGGAAACAACGTTGGACTGGTCCACCGAATTCTTATGGCCGGACTGTTGGACCAGTCCAAGAGAGGCATTGGCACAGGCCGACCCGACCATCCGTGATGTCGCCCGGCGGTCCGGACGGCCCTGGTCGCCACCCTCGGCTCAGGCATGAAACCGGATGGACCAGGAAAGCCGGCCATCGCCGAGAAGGAGGAACGGAACATGAGGAGAAGCAGAGCAAGGGGGGCGGTGATCGCGTTCGCGGTACTGCTCGCGGCGACCGGGGTCGACGCGTCCGCCCAGGCCCGATCGGCTCCGGCGCAGCCGGATGCCACCGCCGGGCTACTGCCGTCCGGCTACCTGAGCACCAGCGGAAGCCAGATCGTCGACTCGACGGGCAAGCGGGTACGGATCGCGGCCGTGGCCCTGCACGGCAACTCCCGCCTCGACCAGAACACGATCGTCAACCAGGACAGCCCGCTCGCCGGACTGAACGCCAACCTCAGGGCCATCCGTAACGCCGGGTTCAACACGGTGACGCTCGCCTGGAGCGATGCCAGCCTGCACGACGGCAACGCCGCCAACTACCTGGCCGGCCTCGACGCGGTGGTCGCCGCGGCCAAACAGAATCTCCTCAAGGTCATCCTGAACCACCACAACGACGAGGGGGCCGCCGGCAACGGCAACTGCCTGGCCCAGCAGGGAAACGGGCTGTGGTACGACAGCGGGCCGGGCACCAACGGGACGGACGGCTGCGGCACGCCGGGCACCGTCACCCAGGCGTCGTTCCTCGCCGACTGGCAGCAGATCGCCACCCGGTACAAGGGCAACTCCACGGTCATCGGCTTCGACCTCGACAACGAGCCGCTCGCGTACCCCGGTGAGAGCACCTGGGGCGACGGCGGCGTCACCGACATCCACGCGATGTACACCACCGTCGGCAACGCCGTCGAGTCCATCGACCCGGGCGTACTGGTCATCTGCGAGGGCCCGCAGAACTACGGCGGCTCGTTCGCCGGTGCCGCCGGCGTGAAGGCACCCGAAGGCGACCTCACCGCGGTCGCCGCCCATCCGGTCGTCCTGTCCGGCGCCAACGCCGGGCGCGCACGTGTCATCTACTCGGTACACGAGTATCCGTACTCGGTCGCCCACATCGATCCGGACAGCGGCCCCGAGGCGGTCCAGCGGTACAACGCGGTGTGGGGATACCTGGTGACCCAGAACATCGCGCCGGTGTGGATCGGCGAGGCGGGCGCGCCGATGAGCAGCAGCGACGACACGGCCTGGGCGAACACGCTCACCTCCTACGTCAACGGCAAGGAAGGGGCGAACGGCGGCCCGACGTTCACCGGCACCTCGCAGGGCATCGGCACCACGTACTACGTCTGGGACACCCAGGGACTCGGTGCGCTGAACAGCGACGGAACGCTCAACCAGCCCAGGTACGCCGTGTACTCCCAGTGGCGGACGAACTGACCACCGCACGCCCCTGAGCCTGGACCTCGCGGATGCCCCCCGGAAGGCGCCGCGAGGTCCAGCCCTGAAAGTCGCCATGACCCATGCCGGTTCCGATCAGCCGGCGTTCTGCCGTCTACGCCGCCTGCGGATCATTCGTATCAACCGCCATCCGATCAGGACGAAGACGATCAGGAACAGGATGACGAGCGCGGGGACCAGGAGCGCGACAAGGCTCATCGTCAGTGACATCGTGTCCTCCGCCGCGCTCACGAAGGGTGTCCCGATGCCGACCGTGCCGACGTTGACGATGGGACGCACCCCCGCCTTGGTGACGTGCACGCACAGCGCGACGACGACGCCCAGGACCCAGCCCACCCAGGGATGACCGGTCATCCATCCGGAGTGGTCGATCCGCGCGGCGGCGTCCGACGCGGCGAAGACGGCACCACCGGCCGTAGGTCGTACGAATGTCTGTATCGCGTCGTTGACATGGTCGACGACGGCCACCTTGTCGAGAACGACCTCCGCGGCGAGCAGGACCGCCACGACCGCGAGCGCCCATCCGTTGGTCATCCACGCGAACTGGTGCGGCAGCGCGATCACGTCGGTGAAGCGGGCGAGCAGGCCGACCACCATGATGGGGATATAGGCGTTCAGACCGGCCGATGCGGACAGGCCGAGCCCGGTCAATATCGCGAACATGCCAGGTAAGACGTCGTCGACGCGGAGAAAGGTTCCGCCGGGAAACCCCCGCCCTGTCACGAGCGCCGATCTGATGGAACGCCGTGGAACGCCTACTGGGTGAGGCGCCGGTCATCAAGGACGGGCCTGGCACTCCAGCGAAGGCAGGTAAAGGGTGAATCCGTTCGAGGACGAGAGCAGTACCTATCGCGTACTTGTCAACGACGAACGCCAATACTCGCTCTGGCCGGCTTCGATAAAAGTTCCGGCCGGCTGGTCGGTGGTGGTCGATGGCGCCACCCGCAAGGTATGCCTGGACTACATTGATCAGCACTGGATCGACATGCGCCCGCAGAGCCTGCGTGAGGCCATGGAGCGCGGGGCGTGACCGCCGGAGGAAACCGGCGCGCCGTCCCGGGGGAACGCGATGACAGCGGCGATGCCGTCCGTCTCCGGGCCGACGGCACGCTGCCCGGGTTGTTCGAGCGGCAGGTCGGCGCCGCGCCGGACGCCCCCGCCGTCGTCTTCGGTGACACCACCCTGACCTACGCCGAGCTCAACGCCCGCGCCAACCGGCTCGCGCACCATCTCATCGGACTCGGCGCGGGGCCCGAAAAGATCGTCGCCCTCGCGCTCCCGCGTTCGGTCGAGCTCGTCACCGCCGTACTCGCCGTCGCGAAGACCGGCGCCGCGTACCTCCCCGTCGACCTCCAGTACCCGCCCCACCGCATCGAACAGATGCTCCGCGGCACCTGCACGCTGCTCCTCAGCATGAAGGACGCCGCCGGCGGGCCCGCGGAGACGCCGTGCCTGCTCCTCGACGACCCCGACGTCGTCCGGGCGCTGGACGCCTGCCCGCCGACGAATGTCGCCCAGCGTGGCCGGCCGTTGTCACCTCAGCACCCGGCGTACGTCGTGTACACCTCCGGCTCGACCGGGCGGCCCAAGGGCGTCATGGTGCCGCACGACGCGATCGTGAGCCGGCTGTCGTGGATGCAGGGCGAGTACGCGCTTCGGTCCAGCGATCGCGTCCTGCACAAGGCCTCCGTCAGTGTGGACGTGGCGGTCTGGGAGGTGTTCTGGCCGCTGGTGGCCGGCGCGGTTCTGGTGGTCGCCGAACCCGGAGGACACCGGGACCCCGCCTACCTGACGTCCCTCATCCGGCGGGAGCACGTGACGACGGCCCACTTCGTCCCGTCCATGCTGGACGCCTTCGTCCGGACGCCCGAGATCGCCGGATGCACCAGCCTCCGTCGCGTCCTGTGCGGCGGCGAGACCCTGCCGGGCGGGCTCGCGGAACGGTTCCGCGCCGTCTCGGATGCCGACCTCCACCACCTGTACGGCCTGACCGAGACGGTGGTGGACGTCACTTCGTGGAAGTGCACTCCCAGCGACGGTCCCCGCGTGCCGATCGGCCGACCCATCCGGGACACGCATGTGTACGTGCTGGACGATCGTCTGCGGCTCGTGCCGCCCGGCGTGGCCGGTGAGCTCTACGTCGCCGGCGCCGGACTCGCGCGCGGATACCTCGGCCGCCCCGCGGTCACCGCCGAGCGGTTCCTCGCCTGCCCGTACGAGGGCCCCGGTGAGCGCATGTACCGTACCGGCGACGTCGCCCGCTGGAACGCCGGCGGGAACCTGGAATTCATCGGACGCACGGACGACCAGGTCAAGATCCGGGGCTACCGCGTCGAGCTCCGCGAGATCCAAGCCGCGCTCACCGCCCAGCGCGGCATCACCCAAGCCGCGGTCACCGTCCGCGAAGACCACCCCGGCGACCGGCAACTCATCGGTTACGTCGTCACCGACGAGACCACCGATCCGGCCCGGCTGCGCCGAACCCTCGCCCGGACGCTCCCGGACCACATGACCCCCGCCGCCATCGTTGTCCTGGACGCCCTTCCGCTCACTCCGAACGGAAAGCTCGACCGCGCGGCGCTTCCCGCACCCGGTTACGCCACCACGGACCGCTCCTCACGTACTCCGCACGAAGAGATCCTCGCCCGCCTGTTCGCCGAGACACTCCACCTGGACCGCGTCGGCATCGACGACGGCTTCTTCGACCTGGGTGGTCATTCACTCCTGGCCACGCGCCTCATCAGCCGGATCCGCACCACACTCGGTATCGAAGTCCCGATACGCGCGCTGTTCGAGACCCCCACCGTCGCCGGCCTCGCCCGCGACCTCGCGTACGCCGGCAATGCCCGTCCCGTCCTGACCGCCGGCAGCCGGCCGGACGTCATTCCGCTGTCCTCTTCGCAACAGCGGCTTTGGTTCCTCAATCGGCTCGAGGGGCCGAGCGCCACGTACAACATGCCGGTCGCGCTACGACTCAGCGGCGAACTCGATACCGGCGCGCTCGCCGCGGCACTGGCCGACGTGACCGGACGGCACGAGACCCTGCGCACCGTGTTCCCCGAAACGGGCGGCGCCCCGCGCCAGGTCGTCCTCCCCCCGCAGGCGGCCCGCCCTCGGCTGCACGGCGTTCACGTCACCGAGGCCGGGCTGCCCGAGGCGCTGACCGAGGCCGCCGCACCGGGCTTCGACCTGACCCGCGAGCCGCCGCTGCGTGCTCACCTGCTGACGCTCGCCGCCGGCCACGAGCCACGGCACGTCCTGCTGCTCGTGCTCCACCACATCGCCGCCGACGGCTGGTCGATGACCCCGCTCACCCATGACCTCGCCACCGCCTACCAGGCACGCCGTACGGGCCGGCCGCCCCAGTGGACCCCGCTCCCGGTCCAGTATGCCGACTACGCCCTCTGGCAGCGCGAGCTCCTCGGCAGCCGAACCGACCCGGACAGCGTCCTCAGCGAACAACTCGGTTACTGGACGACCGCCTTCCACGAAATCCCCGACCAGCTCCAGCTGCCCACCGACCACCCGCGCCCTTCCGTCGCGACCCACCGCGGCGCCACCGTCCCCTTCGACATCTCAGCCCACCTGCACGACCGGCTCCTCAGGCTGGCGCAGCGCAACAACGCCACTCTGTTCATGGTCCTGCACGCCGCCTACGCCACACTGCTCACCCGCCTGGGCGCGGGAACCGACATCCCCGTCGGCGTTCCCATCGCCGGACGCACCGACGACGCTCTTGATCCCCTCATCGGGTTCTTCGTCAACACGCTGGTCCTGCGCACCGGCACCGCCGGGAACCCCACCTTCGCTCAGCTCATCCGGCAGACCCGTGAGACCACCCTCCGCGCGTACCAGAACCAGGACCTCCCCCTCGAACAGCTCATCGAAGCGATCAGCCCGGCCCGGTCGACCGCCTACAACCCGCTGTTCCAGGTGATGTTCGCCCTCGACAACAACGCGACCGCGCACTTCGAGCTGCCCGGTCTCAGCATCACCGAGCAGCGGGTCGACATGGGCATCGCGAAGTTCGACCTGTTCCTCAATCTCGCCGAAGGACCCGGTCCTGACGGCACTCCGTCCGGGATCAGCGGCGCCTTCGAATACGCCACCGACCTGTTCGACCGCCACACCGTCGAGGCCATGGCCCAGCGGCTGGAGCGAATACTGGAACAGATCGCCTCCGACTCCGACGTACCGATCGGCGACCTCGACATCCTGACCCCGTCCGAACGCCACCGGCTCCTTCACGAGTGGAACGACACCACCCGGCCCGTCGCGGACACCGCTCTCCCGGAACTGTTCGAAGCCCAGGTCGCCCGTACGCCGGACGCCCCCGCCGTCGTCTCCGACGACACCACTCTGACGTATGCCGAGCTCAACGCCCACGCCAACCGGCTCGCCCACCACCTCATCGAACGCGGCGCGGGGCCCGAAAAAATCGTCGCCCTCGCACTCCCGCGTTCGGTCCGGCTCGTCATCGCCGTACTCGCCGTCACGAAGACCGGCGCCGCCTACCTCCCGGTCGATCTGCGGTATCCGGAAGCCCGAATGCGGCTGGTCATCGAGCAGACCGACGCGCGGTTGCTGGTGACCGACCGGGCCACGATCGCGCGCGTACCGTCCGATCGCGCCGACGTGGTCGTGGTCGACGACGAACGCGCGGAGTCCGGCGCCGACCCTCGCGTCCCGGTCCATGGCGACCAGCTCGCCTACGTGGTGTTCACCTCGGGGTCGACGGGTGCGCCGAAGGGGGTCGCGGCGACGCATGCCGACGTGGTCGCGCTGGCCGCCGACCGGTGCTGGCGCAACGGAGCCCACGAGCGGATCCTGCTGCATTCCCCGCCCAACTTCGACGCCTCGACCTATGAGCTGTGGGTTCCCCTGCTGTCGGGCGGTCAGGTCGTCGTGGCACCTCCGGGTGACCTGGAGCCGGCGACGCTGGCGCGCGTGGTCCGGCGGCACCAGGTGACCGCCCTGTGGCTGACCGCCGGGCTGTTCATGCTCATGGCGGAGCGTCCCGAATGTCTCGCCGGCGTACGGGAGGCGTGGATCGGCGGCGACGTCGTGCCACCGCCCACCGTCCGCCGGGTGATGGACGCGTGTCCGGGGACAGTGGTCGTCGACGTGTACGGGCCCACGGAGATCACGGCGTTCGCCACGCGCTTCTACGTACGTCATCGCGACGACCTGCGAAGTGCGCTCCCCATCGGGCGGCCGCTGGACAACACGCGTGTGTACGTGCTGGACGATCGCCTGCGGCCCGTGCCGCCCGGTGTGTCCGGTGAGCTCTACATCGCCGGCGCCGGACTCGCCCGCGGCTACCTCGACCGCCCCGCGCTGACCGCCGAACGATTCCTCGCCTGCCCCTACGGCGGGAGCGGCGAACGCATGTACCGCACCGGCGACCTCGCCCGCTGGAACGCCGGCGGGAACCTGGAGTTCATCGGACGCACCGACCACCAGGTCAAGGTCCGCGGCTACCGCATCGAACTCGGCGAGATCCAGACCGCGCTCACCGCTCAACCCGGTGTCGCCCAGGCCGCGATCGCCGTCCGCGAGGACCACCCCGGCGACCAGCGACTCACCGCCTACGTCGTCACCGACGAGACCACCGACCCGGCCCGGCTACGGCAGAACCTCGCCCAGATACTCCCCGACTACATGACGCCCGCCGCCATCGTCGTCCTCGACGCCTTTCCGCTGACCCCCAACGGAAAAATCGACCGCGAGGCCCTCCCCGCACCCGAATTCGTCACCACCGACCGGCACTCACGCACCCCGCACGAGGAAACCCTCGCCCATCTCTTCGCCGAGACACTCCACCTCGACCGCATCGGCATCGACGACGACTTCTTCGACCTCGGCGGCCACTCACTCCTGGCCACGCGCCTCATCAGCCGGATCCGCACCACACTCGGCGTCGAACTCCCGATCCGCGCGCTCTTCGAAACCCCCACCATCGCCGGCCTCGCCCGCAACCTCGAAGGCACCGGACCGAAGGACGCACTTAGCGTCGTCCTCCCGCTGCGGTCACGCGGCATCCGGCCGCCGCTCTTCTGCGTGCATCCGGCCGGCGGCCTCAGCTGGAGCTACGCGGGGCTCATCCAGCACCTCGGCGCCGACCAGCCCATCATCGGGCTCCAGGCTCCCAGCGTGACATGCCCCGGACGACCGGCCCTCTCGGTGAGGCGACTGGCGGCAGAGCACCTGGAGCAGATCCGCGCGATCCAGCCGACCGGTCCGTACGCCCTGCTCGGCTGGTCGATCGGTGGCCTGCTCGTCCACGAGATCGCGGCCGAACTTCAGGATCTCGGCGAGCACGTCTCTCTGCTCGGGCTCCTCGACGCCTATCCCGGGTACCGGCCGGAAAGAGCGAGGAGCGAGGAGGAGATCCTCGCCCAGTTCGCCGACCAGTTCGGCATCGCCGGTACGGAGCTCGACCGCGACGCGATTCTGGCGGCCACCGGCGGCTCGCTGACGCATTTCGACAGACCCACCGCTCAGGCGATTCTCGACACGTACATCAACCTGTCGCGTAGGGCGTTCGACCATGTTCCCCGCCCCTTCCAGGGCGACGCTCTGCTCTTCGTCGCAAAGCTCGACGGGGAACAGGAGCGGCGGGTCGCGGCGACGCGACCGTACATCACCGGAGAGGTCATCCGGCACGACGTCAACGCTCGTCATGCGTCGATGACGGACCCCGGCCCACTACGGGAAATCGGAAGTGTTCTCGCTCGGCACCTCGGCCGCTGACACCTAGGACAAGAAACTCATGTCGATCACCGATACCTGCATGCCACCATGGCGAGACGGCCCTGCGTACCGGCGGGCCCCCGGGATGGTCCTGCCTCAGGGGGTGTCGCCCAACCTCGCGCTCGACCAGCACCTGTCCCACCGGATCGCCGCCGGGGAACGCGTGGTGCACCTCGGGCTCGGGGAGTCACGGCTTCCGGTGCACCCGGCCCTGATCGAACGGCTGGCCGACGCGGCACCGGCCCATTCCTACGGGCCCGTCGCCGGCGGGGAGACCGTCCTGCGAGCGGCCGCCGGATACTTCACCCGCCGCCGGTTGCCCACCGCACCGGACCAGATCGCGCTCGCGCCCGGAAGCAAGGCCGCACTGTTCGCGCTGATCGCCGCGCTGCCCGGTGACGTGGTCCTGCCGCGGCCGTGCTGGGTCAGCTATGCGGCGCAGACGCTGTTGGCCGGACGCCGGGTGACACGCGTGCCCGTGCCGGCCGAATGCGGCGGCGTTCCCGACCCCCTGGTCCTCCGTGAGAACATCCTCGAGGCTCGCCGGAGGGGCCATGACCCCAGGATCGTCATCCTGACCGTGCCGGACAACCCGACCGGCACGATGGCCGCACCCGAGACGGTGCGCCGCGTCTGCCAGGTGGCGGAGGCCGAGGGCCTGGTCGTCCTCTCCGACGAGATCTACCGGGACATCAGGCACGACCCGGCGCTCCCGTATCTCAGCGCGGCCGAGGTGCTTCCCGATCGGACGATCGTCGTGACCGGGTTGAGTAAGAACCTCGCGCTCGGCGGCTGGCGCATCGGGCTCGCACGGTTTCCGGCGGGCGAGTGGGGACACCGTCTTCGCGCGAAGGTGCTCGCGATCGGCAGTGAGGTGTGGTCGACGGTCGCCGCGCCCATGCAGGAGGTCGCGGCCTATGCGCTGGACGAGCCACCGGAAATCGTCGACCACCTGGAATCCAGCGCCCGCCTGCACGGAGCGGTGGCCGTCGCCGTACACCGTGTGGTCATCGCGGCGGGGGCTCGGTGCAACCCGCCCCAGGGCGGTTTCTATGTCTATCCGGACCTCGAACCGGCTCGCGCGATCCTCGCGGCCAAGGGCATCGTCAACGCGTCGTCGCTCCAGTCCTGCCTTCTCGATCGCTGGGGAATCGCCGTTCTGGGGGGGCACCACTTCGGAGACGAGCCGGGCAGCCTGCGCTTTCGCGCCGCGACCAGCCAACTCTATGGACGCACCGCGGACGAGCAGTGGGACTCTCTGCGGGCCGCGGATCCGACGCGTCTGCCCCACGTGGCCGGGCAACTCGCGCTCCTGCGCGACGCTCTCGCCGCACTGACGGATGAGGCGGGTTGAAAGACGCCGCGTCATTGACGGAGGCCCGTCTCACGTACCGGGAGGTCATCGGCGTCCCGCGTGTACCGGGCCTGCTGCTGTCGGCCTGCCTCTCGCGGCTGGCCGGGCGGATGTTCGGGCTCGCGATCGTCCTGTACGTCCTTACACACTTCGGCTCCGTGGCACTGGCCGGTTGGGTGGCCTTCGCCTCGATCGCCCCTGGCTTCGTCATCAGCCCCATCGCGGGAGCGCTGCTCGACCGTACCGGTGAGGCGGTGGCGATCACGATCGACCTGGCGGCGAGCGCGGTGCTGCTCGTCGCGTTGGTCATCACGAGCCGGACCGGAGTGAGCAGTGCACCGCTGTTGCTGATCCTGGCGGCCGCGTACTCCCTCACCAGCCCGTTGAGCGCGGCCGGCATCCGCGCCCTCATCCCGCGGCTGGTTCCTGAGAACGCCCTCGACCAGGCCAACGCGCTCGACACCGGTAGCTACGCACTGGTCAACGTGCTCGGGCCGTTCCTCGTCGGACCGCTGTTCGCCTTCACCGGAGCGGACTCGACCATGGTGGTCATCGCCGCGCTGTACGGGGTCGGTGCGCTGAGCCTCATCGCGATGGGGAGCCTCAGCTCGACCGCGGCGCCGGCCCGGCCCGGCCCGCCCCGAGCGCTGTTGCGCGAGGCGGCGGTCGGGCTCGGGTACCTGGTCCGCCACCGTACGCTGCGGGGCCTGGCCGTCGCCTACTCGCTCTACCAGATGAGCTGGGGAGTGCTCGTCGTCGCCGTTCCCGTCAGCGTCGTCAGGCATCCGGCCGGCGGCGCGTCCGCCGGCTCGCTGACCGGCCTGCTGTGGGCGGTCGCCGGGCTGGCCGGCGTGGCCGGCGCCATGGCCGCGGGCCACATACGAACCCTGGGCCGCGAGCGCACCGTGATCGCCGTGAGCGCGCTGGCCACCGGTGTGGTGATCTTCCCGGTGAGCACGGTGTACGGTCTCGCCGGCCTGGGGGTGGGTCTCGCGCTGGTCGGCCTCCTCGAAGGCCCGATCGACGTCGGAGTGCTCACCCTGCGGCAGCGCCGTGCCGACCCCGGTTGGCTGGGGCGCATCCTCGCGGTGTCGTTCAGCCTGAACATGGCCGGACTGCCCATCGGGTCGGCCATCGGCGGACTGATCGTCACCCAGTCACTGCCCGCCGCGTTCGCGGTGGCAGCCATCGCATCGATGGCGTCCGCGCTGGCCACGTACGTGCTGATCCCGAAGCGGACCGACTGAGCCGATGGGATCTAGCGCACGGCGCGGAGGGTTGTGCTCGGGAGTTCGTCGTAGGCGGTCTGGTACTCCGCCGCGAACCGGCCCAGGTGGGTGAAGCCCCATCGGTGGGCGGTCGAAGCCACGGTCTTCACCAACGGTTCGTCCTGGACAATCCCGTCAGCCGGTCCGGCGAGGTGCCGTTCCACATCCTGCTCGCGGGCCGGTGCGCGGCCGAGTTCGCCGGCCGGACGATCCACCTGCGGGCCGGGGACGTGCTGGTCTTCCCCCGAGGGGTGGCGCACCGGATATCCGCCGATCGCGGCGACGGGCCGATCGAGATCGTCGAGGAACCGGGGGCGGCGTTTCCGATCCGGCGCTCCCGTGGCGCGGAACCCGAGGTCGACCTGCTGTGCGGGTACTACCGCATCACTCCGGGCGCCGGCGACCTGCTGTTCCGGATGCTGCCCGAGGCCCTCCACGTCTCACTGGGCGCGGGCGGACACGAACCCATCCGGGCGCTGAGCGCGCTGATCCGCCGCGAGGCGAACGCCGGCGGTCCTGGCGCCGCGGCCGTCGTCTCCTCGCTGTGCGACGCGCTGCTGGCCATGGTGCTCCGCGGTTCGCCGGAGCAGCGAGCGTCCGGAGACGTGCCGTGGACCGGCGCCGACGACGCCGCCGTCCTCTGCGTGATCGACGCCGTGCTGCGCGAGCCGGGACGGGACTGGGGCATCACCTCGTTCGCCGCCCGCGCCGCCATGTCGCGGACCACGTTCATCCGTCACTTCACCCAGGCGACGGGAATGACCGCCGGCCAGTTCGTGACCCGGCTGCGGATGATGATCGCGGCGGACCTGCTCGCCTCCGGCCATCGTTCCGTCAGCGCGGTCGCCGACGCGGTCGGCTACCGTTCCGTCTCCTCCTTCGGCCGCGCGTTCCGCGCCGTGACCTCGACCAACCCGGCCCGCTTCCGTGCGGATGCCCACACGGTCACCGCGCGGGGCGAACCACCTGCTCCGCCCGATGAGCGGTCATGAGGCGACGGGCGATGGGGACCCCGGAACCTCGGGGTCCCCATCCGCGGCCCTCAGTGCTGCGGTTCGGCGGTGCAGTGGAGGTCTTTGGCCGGGAGCTTCCCGTCCGTGAGAAACGCGACGGTGGTGGTGTCGGCGCACGTCGAGCCCGCGTGGTAGACGTAGTGGCCGCCGTTGTCGACGCCGACGAAGCCGGCGCGGGAGCCCAGCGTCCGGCGCAGGCCGCGGCCGGTCTCCCACGGGGTGGCGTTGTCGCGGCGGTTCTGCAGGAGCAGGACGTCGCGGGCGCCTTGGGACGTGACCTTCACCGGCGCCTCGAGCGGGGCGTGCCAGAACGCGCACGGCCAGATGTTCCCCGGCATGCCGGCGGTCAGTGGCCACGCCTTACGGTCGGCGGCGGTGGCGGCGGCGTACTTGGCCACGTCATGCGACCATGCGACGTCTCCGCAGGTGAGGGCCAGGAACATGCTGGCCTGGTTGTCCGCGGGCACGCCGGGCTCGGGCGGGCCGTCCGCGAACACCTGCCCCAGCACGGCCGAGTCCTCGCTCGACGGCTTGCCCGCGGCCAGGTCGGCCGCGGCCTTCCAGAACTGGATCAGAGTGGGAAGCGTCTCGTTGTGCAGCAACAGCCCATAGGTGACCTGACGGAACATCACCCCGTTCAGGGACAGCTTCGTGCCCGGCGCCGGGGCGGGCGTGCGATCGAGACGGTCGGCCAGAGCCACGTAAGCCTTGGTGACCTTCGCGACGTCGGTACCGAGTCCGATGGTGTCGTGGTGGCTCGCAGCGAGGCGAGCGGCGTCGGGGAACCGGGCGGCCATGCCCGTGTTCCAGGTGGCGGACTGCCGCGCCCAGACCTTGTTCGGGTCGACGTTGCCTTCCAGGACCATCCGGTCGGTGTGTTCGGGGAACAACCCGCGATAGACCGCGCCGAGATAGGTGCCGTAGGACTGGCCCCAGTAGGAGACCTTCTTCTCCCCCAGGGCCTGGCGGATCAGGTCCAGGTCACGTGCGGTGTTCGCGGTGGTGAAGAACTCCAGGTCGGCACCGACCGCCGAGGCGCACTGCTGCGCGGTCGTGCGTGCCAGGGTGACGTTGGCCGTGATCGAGCCATCGGCGGCGGGGTAGGGGAACAGGTCCGACAGGCTGGGGTCGGACAGGTGGCAGCTGATCGGCGCGCTGTGCCCGACACCGCGGGGGTCGAACCCGATCAGGTCGTACTGGTCGAGGACCGATGCCGGCAACGTGGGTGCCATCTGCCCGGGCATGTCCAGGCCCTCCAGCGCCGGTCCGCCCGGGTTCAACAGCAGCACCCCCCGCCGCTTGCCGGGCTTTGCCGTGGCGATCCGGGACACTGCGACCGAGATGCTCCTGCCGTCCGGATGTCGATGGTCCAGCGGCACCTTCACCGTCCCGCATTGTTCGCGCGGGTCCCGCGTCGCTCCCTTCGCGAGCGCAGGACAGGCGCCCCACGCGATCCCGTTCGTGTTCGCGACGGGCGAGGCCGGACGTGATACCTGAGCGACCGGCTTGCCGGCAGTCGAGTCGGCCGAACACGACGTCGTCATGCCCACCAACGCCGCGATTCCGGCGGTCACCGCCGTCGCGACGTTTCGTCTTGTATGGGAGTTAATGGGCAGAAAACTGTGGGTCATCCTCATAGTTACGCCTTCCACGCAAGTAACGGCCGCGAACGGATCTGCGGCCTGGCCGGCGCACCGGCTGTGACACCGAAAGCTATGGAGTACGGCGGGTACCACGCTTCACCTTGGGGAGGACGTTTCCGATAGCTCGCGCGAGGGATGGCAAGCGACGAAAGGCGCTGCATTAGCACACGAATACAACCGGCGAAACACGCCTCCGCGATCGTGGTTCTCCTGGCGTACCGCGATTACCGGATTAATGGCGCTTGCTCCCGTTAGGCTCTCCGCGTGATCGTGACGCCGATGCTCGACCGGGCACGACCGGCCGTGACGTGGTGGCGGGGGCGCGGGCTGGCCGTGCGCGACGGCACGCTGGCGGTGGCGGTGGCGGTCCTCGCGTTCGTGCCGGGCGTCGCGCACGAGGGCGTGATCCTCGGCTACAACTTCCGGCGTGACCTCGACCCGCTCGGCCTGGGGTTGCTCCTGGCCCAGTGCCTGCCGCTGGTGGCGCGCCGGCGCCGGCCGGCGTGGTGCCTCGCGCTCATCGCCGCCGCGTTCGCACTGCACGAGCTGCTCGGCTATCCGGCCACCTTCGCCAGCGAGGGCCTCATCGCCGCGCTGTACAGCGCCGGGGCCTACCAGGAACGTGCCCGCCGGACGCTGGCCCTCGCCGGGTCCGCCGGGTACGCCGCCCTCGCGGTCGCGCTGCGCGCGCAGGGCTCACCCGAGCAGCCGGTGGAGTTCACCACGTTCTACCTGGTCGTCCTCGGCGGCTGCTGCGCGGCGGGCACCTGGATGCGTGCGCGTACCCGCAAGGAGTCCGAACGACGACGGCAGGCCGCCGACTCGGCGGCCGCGCGGGAGCGGGCCCGCATCGCGCGGGAGCTGCACGACGTGGTGACCCACCACGTCACCGCCATGGTCGTCCACGCGGACGCCGCCCAGATGGTCGCCGCCGAGGCACCCGGCCGCGCGGTGAGCGGACTGGCCACGATCAGCGACACCGGCCGCCGCACGCTGGCCGAGCTGCGGTACTTCCTCGGCGTGCTGGACCCGGTCCCCGAGGCGGATCGGGCACCGGCGGTGGGCCGGCTGGGGGACCTCGTCGAGAACACACGCTCGGCCGGCCAGCCGGTCGAACTGATCGAAGAGGGTGAACGGCAGCCGATGACCAGCGGCGCCGAACTGGCCGCGTACCGGGTGGTGCAGGAAGGGCTGACCAACGCGCTCAAGCACGCATCCGGGCGCGCGACGATGGTACGGGTCCGCTACGGCACCGCCGAGGTCGAGATCGAGGTGAGCACCGACGGCCCGGGGGGCGCCACGGCACGGGCCGGCGCGGGACGCGGACTGGCCGGGCTGCGCGAGCGGGTCAGCGTGGTCGGCGGCGAGCTACGCGCCGGCAGCCGTCCGGACGGTGGCTTCACCGTGCGCGCCCGCATCCCGGTGGCGAGCGGGCATTGACCGACGACCCGATCAGCGTGCTGGTCTGTGACGACCAGGGCCTCATACGGGCCGGGTACGTCACCATCTTCGCGGCCCAGCCCGATCTGGCGGTGGTCGGCGAGGCCGGAGACGGCCGTGCCGCGGTGGAGCTGGCCCGCCGGCTGCGCCCCGACGTGGTCGTGATGGACGTACGGATGCCGGTGCGGAACGGCATCGAGGCGACCCGGCTGCTGGCGGGCCCGGATGTCGCCGACCCGGTGAAGGTGCTCGTCGTGACCACGTTCAACCTCGACGAGTACGTCTACGAAGCGCTGCGCGCCGGGGCCAGCGGGTTCCTGCTCAAGGACACTCCGCCGGCCGAGCTGGTGGCCGGGGTGCGCACCATCGCCGCGGGAGAGGCGCTGTTGGCACCGGCCGTGACACGGCGGCTGATCGGCCGGTTCGGCTCCCGGTTGCGCGCGGCGGCGCCGGACCCGGATGGGCCCCTGGCCGCACTGACCGACCGGGAACGCGAGGTGCTCAACCTGGTCGCCGCCGGGCTGTCCAACGCGGAGATCGCCACCGCCATGGTGATCAGCCATGAGACCGTCAAGACGTACGTCTCGCGCATCCTGACCAAGCTCGACCTGCGCGACCGGGTGCAGGCGGTGGTCTTCGCCCATCGGATCGGCCTGGTCACCGCCTGCGACTGACCGGCGCGCCCATCCCCCGGGCGAGCTACCCGAGATGTCCCCCACGGCGCGATGATCTCCGGCCCTGTCGTCCCTAGCCTTTCCCCCCGACGGCCCGGCACCGGGCCGGGGAACCGGGAGATGATGATGACGTTCGATGGCTCGTGGGCTGAGGGCCGGGAGGCCCCGCCGGCACCCGACGCACCGGACGGTCCGGTACGGGCCACCACGTCCGGCGAGACCCGGCGGTGGCTGCGCCCGCCATGGGTACGCCTGATCGTCCTGCTGGTGGCCTTCGTGCTGGCCGACACCGTCGTCGGCGGGATCGACCAGGGGCTGGACGACGTCCCCGTGGTGGGGCTGCCGGTCGGGGTCGTCCTCGCCGCGCTCGTACTGTTCGCCTACGTCAAGGCCATACGGTTCGTCGAGCACCGCGAGGTGGCCGAGCTGGCACGTGACGGCGCGGCGGCGGACGTACGCCGGGGAACACTGATCGGCATCGTCCTGTTCCTGGCCTGCATCGGCATCATCGCGATGTTCGGCGGGTACCACGCCGGCTGGGGCTCCATCGGCGCCATGCTCACCACCTTCGGCCTGATGTGCGCCGTGGCGGCCGCCGAAGAGCTGATCTTCCGGGGCGTGCTGTTCCGCATCGTCGAGGAGATGGCCGGCACGTGGGGCGCGCTCGTCGTCTCCGCGCTGATCTTCGGCGCGTTGCACCTGGTCAACCCGGACGCGACGGTCTGGGGGGCACTCGGGATCGCCATCGAGGGCGGGCTGATGGCCGGTGCCGCCTACGCCGCCACCCGTACGCTCTGGCTGCCGATCGGGCTGCACCTGGGTTGGAACTTCGCCGAGGGCGGCATCTTCGGCGTCACGGTGTCCGGCTCGCACGGCACGGTGGGCCTGCTCAAGGGCACGTTGTCCGGCTCGGCCGTGCTGACCGGCGGAAACTTCGGCCCGGAGGCGAGCCTCGTGGCGATCCTGATCTGCGGGATCCCGACGGTCGTGTTCCTGCGGCTGGCGGCGCGGCGCGGCCGCATCCACCCTCGCCCGCGCCGTGCCTCCGCCGCCGCCGCCGAGCACTGAACCGCGGGCCTTTCCTGCTCGTCGCACCTGGAGGAGTGGCTCACCGGGTGTTCGCCGATCGCGGCGACGGGCCGATCGACATGGTCGAGGTCGGGATGTTCGACAGCGGCGAGGTCCGGTTGTCGCCGGCCTCGATCAGGGCTTCCACCACGTCGCCGGAGAACCCGGCGATCGATCGCGTACGCAGTGCGTAGTGCCGCCCTGCCGGTGCGACCGGGTCGACGAAGCCGATCAGTACATTCCAGGCAAGCGGGCCGACCTGGGAGGCGAGGACCGTACCGAGGCCTTCGAGCCGCGCGATGTACTCCTCGCCGGTCGCCTGGTCACCCACCCAGGTGGGCGAGACCAGCACGGCGGGCGAGCCGTCGGGGGCACTCACGAACCCGGTGCCGACCGACAGCTCGTCGGGTGCGTCCGCGAGGACGCCCTCGACTCCCGCCCAGACCTGTGCGGCGTCGCTCCAGCCGAACATCATGAAACCGGCGAGTGCCGTCTCGAGCGGATGCAGCCTCATCCGCATCGAGGTGACGACACCGAAGTTGCCGCCGCCTCCGCGGTGGGCCCAGAACAGGTCCGGCTCGTTCGCCGCGTCCGCGGTGACGACCCGGCCGTCCGCCAGTACGACCTCCACCGAGATCATGTTGTCCAGCGTCAGCCCGTACTTGCCGATGCCCGGACCGTATCCGCCACCCATGCCCAGGCCGACCATACCGACCGCCGACGAAGTTCCGGTGGCGGTGACGAGCTTGTGCCTGGACGTCTCGGCGATCAGGTCGGCCGCCGTGGCGCCCCCGCCGATCGTCGCGGTCCGTGTCGCCGGATCGACGGTGACCTGGCGCAATCCGGACAGGTCGATGGTCAGCCCGCCGGCGCGCAACGCCCGTCCGGCCCAGTCGTGGCCGCTGCCCTTGACCGAGATCGACAGGCCCGCCCGCCTCACGGGCGGCACGCACGGCGGGCTGAACATCCGAAACCGACTCGCAGGGCACCACCAGCGCCGGTTCGGCACTGACGGCGCCGTTCCAGAGGCGTGTCGCCTCCGCGTACCCGTTGTCATCGGGACCAAGCCGTCGCCGCAGAGCTGGCCGGCACCCTCGCCGCCCGGCCCTTGTTCTGCGACCTGCTCACACACGCGCCCCTCAACCTGGAGCGCAATGTCTCACTCGACACCGCGTATCGATTCAAGCTGGTCGCGATGGCCGAGTCCCGCCTCATCGCCGCAGATCTTGCCTCACTCCTCGGGCTCACGAAATTCCAGGCCATCGATGTGGTCGCCACCGCGACCGGTATGGCGGGGGCACTCTGGCAGACGGCCGCGCAGGGGACCCAGCTGAGCACGCTGTACGAGAAGTACCCCGAACTCGCCTACGCCAAGGTCGAGGTCAAGCCACGCCTGGCCGGCATTCTGACCGACCTCCTGACGGGGATGCGGCGCACGGGACCCTCTGGTGATGCCGACGGGGACGGTGTCTGACCGCCCGTCAAATCTGGTTCTGCAGGTTATTGGGTTGTTTTGGAGTGCTCCAGGAATCGCAGCGCCGCACCTTGCGAACCCGGCTGCATGCGTTGAGTGTGCTCAGGCAGGCGTCGAGTTCCTCCTGGGTGTAAGCGAGAAACAGGACGGTCGCCGGGTTCGGCGCCCGGGTGGTGGCGAGGTGGTCGACGGCGGCCAGCAGCAGAGTGCGTGTGGTCACTCTGATCTCGGCGCCGCCATGGCCAGTGCCCAGCAGTGGAAAGAGGACGCTGCGGATCGCTGTCCACTGGGCGCTGCACTGCTGGGCGGCCCGGAGTGCGTTGACGACGGTGCGATCAAGCTCGCGGACGGCACGGAAGCCGGCTCCGGGCTCGCCCTGTACCGCGGCCGTGTGAATGAGGCAGCGCACGCCGTTGCGTCGGCTCAGTTGGCCGGCGGTGGAGACGATGGCGGTGCCGGGTGCGACGGGGAGGCGACCCCGTACGGCTCGGGCCAGACCGTCGGCGATCACGTCGTCGATCACCCGCCCGGTCCGGTCGTGCACCGCGCCCTCATAACGGATCGTGCCCGAGATCGAGCGTTCGTGGATGCGGGCCATCTTCATGTCGGTGTTCTCGGGGTTGACCCAAGCATCCACGTGCTGAACGCGCCGGATGTCGCCGGTGATCACGCCGATGTGGCGCGCGGTGTCACTGCGCGCCTCTCGCGTCAGGCGGTAGAGGTAGGTTCGCTGGCCGTCCAGTGGCTTCTGGGGAGCAGGGTCGCTTCGCGCCTGACGCGTCTCCCGGGCGTCGCGGTCGGCGGCGTGCTCAGCCGCGCGCAGAGCGCCGGTCCAGATGAGGAAGACGAACGCGCCGGCCCCGCTGAGCGTGACGCCCAGAATCTGCCCGTCGGCGGTCGACGACGGGAAGACCGAGAATGTGATCAACGTGGTGCTCAACGCGGTGAAGAGCCAGGCGAAGACGAGGATGGTGTGCCGGTATCCGATCGCCGCCGCGCGGGTACTCCACCGGAACGTCGCCAGGGCCAGTGCCAGACAGACGGCGGCAGCGCCGAGTGCCGGCAGGCTCACGTTCATGGGCACCCGCCGGTCGTCGCCCAGCGGGCGTCACGGCCGTGGCCAGAGTCGAACGGGTCACACTCGCCGAGCAAAGCCAGCGTGAACGCCGCGGCGGCGAGGGATGCGTAGTTCCGCCAGAGCGGCGTGGTCCGGCTGTCGCCGTAGTCACTGATCCCGCGCACGACATACCACTCGAGGCCGTTGAGAAAGCCGGCGCGGCCGAGGCCTTTGATCTCCATCTCCACGGCTCGAAGGTCGTGGCGCCGCGCGAGTTCGTCGCGGACCGACGCGTCCCGCAAGGACCGGTCGGCGCTGCCAATGTTGCCGCGATGCACCTTGGGCACTCCCCGACGATGGCCGCTGTCCTTGCGTCGGGGGTGCTTCAGCACTCGACCCGACTCGTCCGAGGCGTACAGCACGTCAGTTCGGTCGTCGGGTCGCCGGAAGCGAGCCAGTTCGGGCCGTCGGGTGGTGTCCAGCCAGGGTTCCCATGGGTGTTGGCCGGCCCGGTCATGTGCGAGGAGCCGGTTGACCGCTGCCGTCATGCGCGGCGAGGGCTCGGGGAAACCCGGCCGAACCTGGGTGCCTTCCGGACGGACATCGACGTGGTCGTAGTCGATGATCGCCCATGGGACGACGACGTCCCCGAGCCGGACGTGCTGTCCGGGCCGCTCGAGATTAGGGATACCGGCCGCTATTCCGGCGAACAACACGCATTTCATTGAGGGAAAGCTTCGGCTGAGGTTGGTGCAAACGGTCGCCGCGATATCGTTCCCGCCCTCGGGCAGCACGGTCGCGACGACCAGATGCGACCGATCCGGGTCCCGGCTGGGCACATATCCGGTCGCGTACGCGGTCGGGTCGCCGGGCACAGGGTACGGAGTCATGCCGCCGAACATCACCTTCACCGCGTCGTACTCCTCGGTCAGGGCGGTAACGATGCCGACGGTGGCCGGGGGGAGGCTCGATGCCGGATCTCGGTAGGCGACGTTCACCAGATTTTCGTTCCCCTGGACGACAGTGTGTGCGTTGATCTCACGTGTCCGGAAGACTTGATTCATTTGGCTAGGCCTTCTTTGACTGGGGAGGATCATCGGACGTCTTTACTACAAAGGTATTGGAATTGCCGAAGCCAACGACGTCGGCCTGCACTTTGTCGACATTCCAGTTCTGGACGTTCTTGACGACTGACTGCGGCAGGTCGAAGTCAGTGGTGTCGATGCTGTGCGCGTCGAGAAAGGCGCGCAGGCCGGTCGCCAGCCTGGAGGCCATGTAGACGGTGTCGCGTTTCAGAGCTCGCCGTACGTTGTCGTCAAGGTGGGCGAAGTCCGCTGAGGACAGGCCCTCACGCGCCGTGATGAAGGCGCCGTAATCGTAATAGCGAAACCGTCGCGTGGCCCGCACCGCTCCCCTCCGGATACGCCAGAGCACTGTCGCGGCCAGCAGCCGTCGAGTCAGCCTTATCGGGCTGTCGAGCACGAGTTGGGGCAGCCGTCGTGTTCCACCACCCAACGCCTCCCTAACCACGTCCCGGCGATGGACCGGCAGCAGCCGGACACTCTGGACGATGGCCGGGTGCGGGGGAAGCAGCGCATTGAGCGAGACTTCGAAGAACAGCAGCCGCCCACGGTGCGCCGCGCGCGTTGACGCGGTGACCACGAGGTCGTCCTGGCGTGTGACGGACTCGAGGAAGAACACCCGCTGGGAGTCTTCGTTGTCCTTCGTATCGACACGGTGTGCGATCGTCTCCGGCGCCAGACGGTCTCGCGGAGAACCGGACAGGTTCGGCCGCAGAGCCGGATCAGAGTCGACCTTGCCACCGTTGAGGTAGAGCCGGAATCCATGACGGATACCGACCGCGTTGTCGAGGCTCCAGTCCTCGTCCAGAAACGTGTACAGGTCACCGACCGTGAACGGCGCCGGCGTCAGTGGGCCCTCGTCATTGTCGTCGTCGGACGCGCCCTTGCCCATGTCGACAGTGATATTCCAATGGGCGATCCTGTGTCCGCTGCCGACGAACGGGAGCGGTGCGCGTTCCTCGTGGTAAAAAACGACGTTCTTCGTGGGGACTTGGCACAGTCGCTCCTCGATGGCCGCGGCGAGGACCGGCGCCGTGGCGGTGGGAGGCTCGACACCCCGCCAACAGCGGTTAGCGCATCGGATGCTCTGGTACTGATCTGCGAGGCTGATCGCCCAGGCCGGCACAACGCTTCCGAGCAGAACCGCGAGCGGGAACACAACCACGTCGCTCTCCGCGACCTGGTAGCCGATCAAGAACGCCGTCAGTGCCGCGAGAAATGCGATCCTGAACATCCATCGCCGATTTCGCGTGAACCCGGCGCGAACTCGCTGGCCCAGCTTCACGGCGACCCAGCCGGCCTTCCGCAGCGCCAGCCAGGCTGCGACGAGCCCAGCGCATGCCAGGAGCACGCCGGGCCGGCCGTATCGCAACGCCGCCTCGACCACGAGGGTCGACGGTGCCGAGAGTAAGACGGCCAGGAGCGCGGTGTCCCGGAGGACGAGCGTGCGGCGGGCGATCCGCGCATGCCGGAGCAGGGCGGTGAGGTCAAGGGTGGGTGAAATGCCCCACGCCCTTTGCGGATCGGCCAGGTACGCATTCCATACCGCGTCGCATACCAAGGGATCGAGGTACAGGTATGCGCACACCACCCTCGTGGTGAACTGGTCCGTGGGCGAGTACGGGGTCTCTGCGCGGCGACGCCACTGGGCTTTCAGCATCATCCTTCGCCACCAGTGGCCTGCGGGATCGTGACGGGATCCGAGTCCGTTGTCGTCAGAGCGACGACGCCGGGATTGAAGATCACAAATATCATGAGATATCTCCAACAGGGCTGTTCCGACCGTTCTCGTGGCAGATCGGAAAAAGCTCATCAAGCGGGATGCTGGCGTCAATCACGGGGCGCGACGGGGCGGATGGGTGAAATCCTGCCCGATCGCGGCATCCGACGGCGGAGAATCCGGATGTGCGCGGACATCCGCGAACACTCGTCACATGATGGAGGGATCGATGAAGAAGATCGCTAACGCGGCGGACCCAACGCGGATATACGTGATCGACGAACTTTCCCTCGCACTGGACCAGCTCCGGCGCGCGGCGGCCGGAGCGGGGCAGCGACAGGTCCCGGTTCGCGAGATCGCCGCCGCGATCGATCGGGCGCCGAGCACTATTCAGCCCTACCTTCGCGGGCAGCGACTCTGCCCGCCCGACATCTACGAGAGCATCCTGCGAGCCCTCGGCGTCACCAACGAGCGCCTTCGGCCCTGGCTGGAGGCATGGGAACGGATCGCCGAGGGCAGCGCCGAGGCGCCTAAGCGTGAACAGCGCCCACCCAGACCGCTGGATTACACCAGCGTGTTCAAGTATCGGGTCAGCGAACCGACGCGTCCGGGCGCCACGGTGAGCATCGTTACCGGTGACATCAGGAGGGTCCGGTTCGTCGAAATATGGGTTAACTCCGAAAACACCAATATGATCATGCCGCGCTTTGAGGAGTTCTCGACATCGGCGATCATCAGATTCGAGGGAGCGGTGCGCGACCGTGCGGGGCACGTCGTTATCGACGTGATCGCTGAAGAACTCGCCGAAAAGGTGAACGGTCACACTCCGGTGGCGCCCGGAACCGCGATCAGCACGGGCTCAGGGGAACTGCGGAACAGCAACGGTGTTCACAACATCGTCCATGTCGCGGCCGTACAGGGAGAACCCGGCGAAGGTTATCGCGCGGTCAGCAACATCAGCCGCTGCGTGACGAATGCCATGGTCGAGGCCGACCGCCTGCTGCACAACGGCTCGTCGGTGCGCAGCATCCTGTTTCCACTACTCGGGACCGGCGTCGGTGGCGGCAACAAGGCTGACACCATAAGGATCATGGTCAACGCGGCGGTGGGCCGGCTTGTCGAGCCGGACGCTCCGATTTCTTCCGATCAATCCGGCATACGTGACGTCTACGTCCTTGCCTACACCGACCGGGAACTAGCCCTGTGCGTAGACGAGTTCGACCGCAATCCCCGGTTGATCCTTGAGAGCAAGGGCTCACCCGCGTAGTGGTGACCGGCGCTGCGTCTGGCCGAGTCGGCCGGCGCGCGAGTACTCCGCAGAGCATGTGGCGAATGATGGAGGAGCGCTGTGCCGCTGAGCTCGGAGCCGTTGCGGAAGCTGGGCTTTTTGACCATTGGGCTGTTCGATGAGGCCGTCCCTCGCCTCGGCCACGAGTCGACGCTCGACATCATCGAACTGGGTGAGCGACTGGGTTTCGACAGCGCCTGGGTACGGCACCGTCACCTGCAGTACGGCGTCTCCTCCCCGGTCGCCGTCCTGGCGGCGGCCTCTCAACGTACGAGCCGCATCGAGCTGGGCACAGCCGTCATCCCCCTGGGCTGGGAGAATCCCCTGAGGCTGGCCGAAGACCTGGCAACGGTCGACATCCTGTCCGGAGGGCGCCTCAATCCCGGTGTCAGCGTCGGTCCGCCGATGCGCTACGCGTTCCGGGAGATCGACGAGGTCGCATTCGCGCTGCCCTTCACCTTCGACCACGGCGACTATGTCAAGATCCTCACCGACATCGCCACCAGGCTCGGCCCGGCGCTCGGCTGGCAAGCCGCCTCCTGACCCCGCCATCGGCGCGCGCAACGCCGTGGCCGGGTGAAGGCCAGACCGACTCGTCTGCGCCGGCTCCGGGATGTACAACCGGTGGACACGCCAAGAGCAATTAACAGGGCTAATCGATCGATGAGAAATCGACTGTTGTTCGCATTGGAAAAGTCAGACAAGATGGGATCTCGGCGACCGGCCGCATTTCTTGCTGAACGCCGCGCTCGCCGCGCTGAACAATAAATTAAAGAGACCGGCAGCGCCGCCGCATTCGCCGCGCTCCCGGTCTCGTAGAAGGCTGTTAGGTCAGCACTCCACATCGTGGGTCGTGCAGACCGTACAACCTGCGGTACGGAGTGGAATCGCGGGCATGACCTGCCCGGGACGGCTCATTCCCGCAGCGTAGGCGTCCCAGCCCGCCCCGGCCGTCGCGTCGATTGTCGGGTCCAGATCGAACTCACCCATGGCAAAATCTCCCTCGGAAGACGACTCTGAATCTTTTCCACCATAGGACACTCGATCCCTTGATTCAATGCCCCTCGAACTCGGTGACGGCAACCTCGCAACGGACCACGGAATAACGTATCCTCCGGAACCGACAATCGTTCACAAGGATGGGTCGCAAGTGTCGGAAGAAGCAGAATTCCGGGCGGCGGGTTTCGCCATGGCCCGGCTGTCGGCACTTTCCACGATCCGCGAAGTCGTTCGTCCTGCTCATGAGTCCGGGTCGGCGGAACTTTCGGCCTTCCTGCTCGACGCGGCCGCCGATCCGTTCATCCGTGAGGCGGTGGCCGTGTCCAGCGCCTCCCTCGACGCGCTGCTGGACAAGCTGGTCTCCGGAGTGCCCGTCGAGCCGAAACGACTCCGGAGCGCGGCGTTGTCGATGACGCGCTACATCGTGCGCATGACGCACCGGCCGACCCCGTTCGGGCTGATGGCCGGGGTCGCGGCGGCGCGTCTCGACGACGAGCCGAAGATCCGGATCGGTGCCCGGCACCGCAAGCACGCGCGCGTCGACATGGCCTGGCTGAGTGCCGTCATCCGTCCGTGGGAGACCGCCCCCGCCGTACTCGAGCACCTGCGCGTGGTCGCCAACGACCTGTGCTTCGTCCGTGGCGACCGGCTCATCATTCCCTACGCGCCGCCCGGCGACGCGAACTGGGGACTCGACGACCGCGAGCGGACCGTTCGCCACACCGGAGCGGTCAGGCTGGCCCTCGCCGCGGCCGGGACCCCGATCCGCCACGCCGACCTGGTCACCCACGTCCGCGAGGCGTTCCCCGGTATCGGCGAGGCCGTCGTCCGCCGCATGCTGGCAGGACTGGTCGAACACGACGTGCTCCTCACGGACCTGCGTCCGCCGGCCACCGCTGCCGACCCCCTCGACCATGTGCTCCAACGGCTCGCGTCGGTGAACGATCATCCTGGACACGCCGCGCTCGGACAGGTCCGCGTCCTGCTCGACGTGTACGAGGCGACGCCGCCCGGGAAAGGGCGCGAGGTCCTGCGGATCGCCGCCGGCGCCATGCGCGCACTGCACGTCACGGACCGGCCCGTCCATGTCGACCTGGCCATGGACGCCGACATCGTGCTGCCGTGGGCGGTCGCCGAAGAGCTGGAGCGGGCCGCGGCGGCGGCCTGGCGGCTCGTTCCGGCCTCGGCACTGGAGGATCCGCTCGCGGAGTACCGGACCGCGTTCATCGAACGGTACGGCGTCGGCGTCGGCATACCGCTCGGCGAGGTACTCGACCAGAGCGCCGGGATCGGACCGCCCGCCCATTACCTCTCGGGGCCCGAACCTGCCCGCCGCGATACCGGCTCCGAAGAGCGTGACCTCATCATCGGCGAAATAGCCCAGCGGGCGGCGGCTCAGGACGCCCGCGAGGTCGTGCTCGACGACGCCGTCATCGAGCGGCTCGCCCGCCACGGCGACGGTCGCCCGCCCGGCTTCGTCGAGATGTGCGTCCAGCTGCTGGCCGACTCCGAAGAGGATCTGCGTACGGGACGCTTCGGGCTGGTGGCGTCGCCGTACTCCCAGCGGTACCGGCCCGGCTCGCTGTCCGGCCGCTTCATGCGGATCCTGCCCGAGCTCGGCCCGGCCGTCGCCGGGCTCGCCACCGAGCTCGCCGGCGACGGAACCGGCGTGGTCCCCGCCCAGCTGACCACCCTGCTCGGTTCCTCCCGCGACCTGAACGTGGTCCAGGTCCCCCGGCTGACCGACCAGACCGTACGGATAGGGGTGTTCGCCGACCGATCGCGGCCGGGCGTGCTGACGGTCGAGGACCTCGCGATCGCAGCGCACCCCGACCGGCTGTCCGTCCTGTCCCTGCGCGACGGTACGGAGGTGGTGCCCGAGCTGTTCAGCGCCCTCAACGTGGCCGCACGGGTGCCGTTCGCGGCGCGGCTCGTCTGGGAGATCGGCGCGGCCCGGATGCCGTCGTGGCCGCTGTGGAGCTGGGGCGCGGCCGCCCGCCTGCCACGTCTGCCCCGCGTCAGACACGGGCGCACCGTCCTGATCCCGGCGCGCTGGCGGCCCGATCGGCGGCTGGCCGGCTCCGAAGCACCTTTTGAGGACTGGCGCCGGTCGTTCGAGGCCTGGCGTCGCGACTGGTCGGTTCCCGGCACCGTGGAGGCGGCCGTCCTCGACCAGAGGCTCCGCCTGGACCTCGGCTCCGAACTCCACCTTCGCGTGCTCCGCGACGAGCTGCGCAGACACCCGGACCTGAAGTTGTACGAAAAGCCGTTCGGCGGTGAGATCGGCACCGGATGCACCGGCGGGCACGCGACGGAGGTCGTCATCGCGCTGCGACCCGCGTCCCCGCGGCGCGTCCAGGCCGGCACCGGGCCGCCACCGCCGGTCATCGGCCGAAACTCCAGGCCGGTCCACCAGCCAGGCGGTGAGTGGCTCTACCTGAAGGTCTATGCCGCAGCCCGCCGCCACGACGAGATCATCGCCCACCACCTGCCCCTGCTGCTGGAACGGGCGGGTTCGGTCGCCGATCGCTGGTTCTTCATGCGCTATCACGACGACCGCCCGCACCTGAGGCTCCGGTTCCACGGTGAGCCGGCCGCGCTCAACTCCACGCTGCTTCCGGCGGTCCATGACTGGGCGGCCGGGCTGGCCGCCGCCGGGACGATCCAGCACATCGTCATCGACGCCTACCGCCCCGAGGTCACACGCTACGGAGGAACGCTGGCGATCGAGGCCGCGGAAGGCCTCTTCGGAGCCGATTCCGACGCCGTCATCGCCCAGCTCGGTCTTCGCGCCAAGGGGCTTCTCGACCCGCCGATGGAGCTCCTCGCCGCCGCGAACGTCCTGGACCTGGTCGAGCGCCTGCACGGCGAGGGATGGCAGGAGTGGATTCTCGCCACCTTCCCCAAGGGATCGCATCACCCGGCCTTCCAGGCCGGCAGACGGGCGGCCGTCCGCCTCCTCACGGCCGGCAGCGGCCGGCCCGACGCTGCCGCGGTGGCAGGCGGAGACGAGCTGGCCGGCCTGTGGCTGCGGCGCGGAATGCTCGCCGCGCCGTACGCGCGGATCCTCTCCGAACGGCCCGGGACACGGGACACCGCCATCCGCAGTGTCCTTCACCTGCATCACAACCGGCTGGCCGGAGTCGATCCGGAAGGTGAGGCCGACGTCTACGCGATCGTCCGCGGGGCCGTACAAGCACATCTCGACAGGAAGCGGCACGAAAGTCGATGAACACCCAGCTGAGACAGCGAGCGGCCCAGATCGTCGACGTGGTGGCCGACCGGCTGGCGGACGCGCCGCGGGTCGCCGAGATCGCCGGAGCGCCGCACAACGTGATCACCACGATCGACGGCACGGTGCCCCTGTGGAGTCCGCTGAACCTCTCCGACGGATACCCGGGTGTCGCGCTGCTCTTCGCCGAGCTGGCCGCGCACGACCCCGCGCGGCGTCGAAGCACTCACGACCACCTCGTCGCGGGTCTCGCCGCCTCACCCTCGCCACCGCCGGCGGAGCTCTACTCCGGAGCTGGGGCGCTCACCTATGCCGCCCAGGCCGCGGCCCGGATCCACGGCGGCTACGCGACGCTGCTGGCCATGATGGACCGGAACATCGCGGAGGAGGCGACGGCCCAGGCCGAGGCCTCCCGCGCCCGGATCGACGCCGGTGAGCCCATCGGCCACTGGGCCTCCTACGACCTCATCTGCGGAACGGGCGGCCTCGGCTGCTACCTGCTCGCCCGGCACGAGCTCGCCGACGACGGCATGGTCACCGACGCCCTGACGACCGTGCTCTCCCTTTTCACGTCGGTGGCCCTGGCCGACGACGTCACGCTGAACGGCGTGAAGGTGCCCGCCTGGTGGGTCCGTCACGATCAGCTCTACAACGAGACGGACAGCGGCGGCCATCTCGACCTCGGCATGGCACACGGCATGTCGGGCGTCCTCGCCCTGCTCGCACTGGCGTGGCGGGCCGGCGTCCGGGTCGACCGTCAGGATGAGGCGATCAGCCGGATCGTCGCGAAACTGAACGAGTTCCGGCTGACCGACGCCGCCGGACCGTACTGGCCCACCGCGCTCATGGCCGTCGACATCGTCCGGCCGTCCACCGAGCGGCCTCGGGAACGCGACGTCTGGTGCCGCGGCTCCGCCGGCCTGGCGCGCGCCCTCCACCTCGCCGGCGCCGCGTTCGGGAACGCGGACTGGCAGGCCGACGCCCGCGACACGCTACTCGCCGCCCTCGGCACGGCGGATCCCGGCCGCGTCAACAGCATGACGCTGTGCCACGGGTGGTCCGGACTGTTGCAGATCACGTGGCGAATGGCCATGGACACGGGCGATCCGTCGTACCGAGACGCCTGCGACGCCCTCGCCTCGACGATCATCGACGGCTTCGACGAGAAGGAACCATTCGGGTTCGCCTACATCCACCCACGGACGAAGCGGAAACACGACCGGCCGGGCTTCCTCGAGGGCGCCGCGGGCATCGCACTCGCCCTGCACGCCTATGCCGGCGGCGAACCCCCGGTGACCAACTGGGATGCCGTCCTGCTGTTGAACTAGGCTCCGCGTCATCGCGAGGCCGCCCGACGGCTGAAGAACGATGGAGGACCCCTGTGCCGCCGAACTCCGAACCGTTGCGGAAGCTGGGCTTTCTGACCATTGGGCTGTTCGACGAGGCCGTCCCCCGCCTCGGCCACGAGTCGACGCTCGACATCATCGAACTGGGTGAGCGACTGGGTTTCGACAGCGCCTGGGTACGGCACCGTCATCTGCAGTACGGCGTCTCCTCTCCGGTCGCCGTCCTGGCGGCGGCCTCTCAACGTACGAGCCGCATCGAGCTGGGCACAGCCGTCATCCCCCTGGGCTGGGAGAATCCCCTGAGGCTGGCCGAAGACCTGGCAACGGTCGACATCCTGTCCGGAGGGCGCCTCAATCCCGGTGTCAGCGTCGGTCCGCCGATGCGCTACGACCAGGTCAAACAGGCGCTGTACCCCGACACCGCCGACATCGAGGACTTCAGCTATGACCGCGTGCGAAGACTGCTCGACTTCGTACGCGGCGAACCGGCGACCGGTTTCACCGGTCAAGAGGGCTTCGAGGTGTTCTCCGACCGTGTCCAGCCCCATGCCCAGGGTATCGGCGACCGGATGTGGTACGGCGGCGCGAGCCTGCGGTCGGCTCGGTGGGCCGGCGAGCACGGAATGAACTTCTTGACCAGCAGCGTGGTGAAGGCGGAGGAATCCGAGGACTTCGCCGAGATCCAGCTTTCCCACATACGAACATTCCGCGCCCACCACCCCGACGGCGACCACGCCCGTGTCTCCCAGGGGCTCGTCGTCATCCCCACCGACACCGCCTCGCCGGAGCAGCGAGCGAAGTACGAGGAATACGCGGCGAAGCGGACGCCGCGAACCGCCACCGCGCAGGGACCGGCGCGCATGATGTTCGCCCGCGATCTCGTCGGCACGTCCGCGGAGATCGCCGAACGCCTCTATTCCCACGCTGCGTTCCGGGAGATCAACGAGGTCGCATTCGCGCTACCTTTCACCTTCGACCACGACGATTATGTCCAGATCCTCACCGACATCGCCACGAAGCTCGGCCCGGCACTCGGCTGGCAGGCCGCCCCATAGGCTTAAATGATGGAGAAGACCACGGTGAAGGTAAAGCCGTCGCTGTGCGGAACGCAGCTGCCCACGGACTGAACTCCACGCGCGCCGATGTACTTGACCTCCTGGTTGTCGCACTCCCTCCAGGTGGTGTACGGGCCGAAGGTTTCGGAGAATGTCACCTCCGGACGCACTGCCGAGGTCTCCCCCGGAGACGTGGCCGCCTGGGCCGGAAGTGCGGCCGCCGTGGCAATGAACGCGGTGGCGCAGGTGACTTTGAGACCTCGCGCAAGCCATTTAGCCATGAATCCTCCAGAGCTCGTATTACGAGAGCCGTTGTTCTTGCTTTCCCGAGTATCCACAGCTCTGCTGCCATTTCGCTTTCAGGTTCCTGTCACACGGCGTAGAGTCTCGCCAAGCGTCATCCTTCGTGACCTCATGCGCGCGTCGGTGTTACCTCGTCCTTCTGGGAGATACGGCATGGCCTATGAGGATGTCGAGGCGGAGCTTCTCAGGCATCCGGCCGTGCGGGAATGCGTGGTCGCCAAGATCCCGACCCCCGCGCGGAAGGCCTCGCTCGTCGCGTACGTCGTCACCACCGGTGAGGCCGATCCGGCGGAGATCCGGGCGTTCCTCTCGGCCCCACGGCTGCGGTCCGGCCGGATCCCGCAGGCCGTGATAGCGGTGGAGTCCCTGCCGCGTACCGGCTCCGGTGAGGTGGACCGCGAAGGCCTTCCCCTTCCGGTGCTGCCGGGGCGGGCGGCGGGCGGCAAGGGGTCGCTGTCCGACCTGGGCGGCGGGACGCTCACGGTCGTCATGCTGGTGCCGGCGCTGCTCATCGCCCTGGTGGCGTTCCTGACGACCGACTCTCTTTGGCCGGGTTCCACGAATGTGTCGGCGGTGCCGCACCCGTGGGCCGGGCTCTTCCGGGGGCTCTACGTGGTCGAATGCCTGTCCTTCGGCCTGGGGATCGGCTTCCTGTTCTTCGGCCGCGGGCGGCTGACCCGGCTGGGACGCCCGCCATGGCTGACCACGCTCGCCCATCTGTCGATCGTGTGGCTACTGGCCGCCTGGTGGCCGCAGGACAACTTCTACCGGCTCGCCGCCAAGACCGACTGGGGCCGTCAGGCCGCGCTCGTGTACGGGTTCAACGTCACGTTGATGATCGCCGCAGCCGTGCTCGTCGCGTTCGCGGTCCGCGGGGACCGCGAAGGCTGACCTCCAGGTCGCCGAACATCTCGCCCAGCGCCGTGTTCGCGTCGCGGACCGTGGCCTCCGCCTCCTCGACGGCCCGCTGGGTACGGGCGGCGATCGCCACGCCCAGGTACGGGACGGGATCGAACGCGGCCGTCGGGATGGTGGCCAGCAGGGTCGCGCCGAGCGCCCGACACCTCTGTGCGGTGCGGGTGAGGTGTTCGCGCAACGCCCCGGCGGGCAGCCGTGCACCCAGTGGCAGCCGGTCGAGGGTGCGGACGACGTGGTGTCCTCCTCGCAGGCGGTCCAGGGTGGCCTGGAGGTGGAAAGCGACGGCCGGCCCGGTGAGCCGCAGGTTGATCTCGGTGGGGGCGAGGCGGGACGACCGGTCGGTGACGAAGTCGACGTCGTACCAGCCCCGGTAGCCGTCCGCGGCCAGTGCCCGGCCCACCGCCGTCCCGAATCCGACGGCCGTCTCGGTGAGCGGGCCGGGTAGGACGCCCGGGCCGACGGTGACTCCGCGGTAGCCGGTCCCCTCGACGTCCATCAGCCCGACGCCGACCGGGTGGACCTCGCCCTCGGTGTCGACGACGCCGTCGAAGGTGGGGTCGCGGTACGGGCCCGACCCCTCGACGTACTCCTCCAGCAGTGCGCCGGCGCGCGCCCACCGCCGTGCGAGGGCCCGCAGCCCCGCGGTCCCCGGTGACACGATCAGCGTGCCGGACCCGCCGGCGCCGTACTCGGTCTTCAACACCACCCGATCCCCGCGGGCCAGTTCCCGTGCGAGCGCGCGGGGCGAACCGGCCGGCCGCTGTGCGGGGATGAGGATGCCGGAGTGGCCGGAGGCCAGCGCGCGGAACAACGCGTGCGAGCGCCTCTTGGACTCATAGCGGCCGATGGCCTCCACCACGCCGCGAGGCGACGGGGCGATCGGTTCGAAGGCCGCCGTCCGGCCCCAGGGCAGGACCGGTGATCCACGGGAGGTGAGGTGTTCCAGCAGGTCCGGACGGGCCCGGATCGCCTCGGAGACCCGGCCGTCGGCGGCGATCCCGCTGTGGACCTCCACCTCGCCCCAGCCGAGTACGGAGGCAAGGTCCCGGACCCACCAGTCGTCGACCCGCTGCGGGACAACGATCACGGCAGGGCGTGGACCGCAGAAGGCGGCCAGGCAGGAGTAGTGGTCGGGACCCCGTACACCGCCGGCGAACTGGCCGTTGAACTCGGCGACATTGCCCACGTGGACCGTGGGCCCGCCCGCGCTCCAAGCCACCGACCAGGCCGGCTCCGGCCGGACCGGCCATGCGACGAGCACGGGCAGCACACCGCCGGTTTCCTGCCGTTCCGCCCCCATCGCCAGGTAGAACGCCTCCGCGTTGGGGTCGGACTCGATCGTCACCTGAGTGAACCCCAGCCGCCCCGCCGTCTCCAGCACGTGCCGGTACAGCAGGCGCCCCACGCCCTCGCCTATCGCGTCCGGCTCCACGAACAGCAGGCCGAGCTCACCGTCCGGTGGATCGCCTTCCAGCGTGGCGACGCCCAGGACCCGTCCGTCGCGTTCGGCGACGACCGTGCGCCGTTCGGCGACCTCGCCACGCCGAAGCCGAAGATCCTCCCGGCAGGCGGCCAGGAACGCCTCGTCGTAGCCCCAGTGCGCCTTGGAGCGCATTGTCAGCCCGCTCAGAGCCTCGGCTTCGTCCGGCCGCGCCGCCCTCAGCTCCACCGGTCCGGTCAGGCCGCCCATGCGGGGATGTTCTCATGGGGCGACGGCGGCGGTCAGGAAGCGGGGGCGGAAAGGCCCGCCGCCAGATGGTCGAACGCCTGGTCGATGAGCACTCGCAGGCCCTCGATCCCCGTCTCCGGGGTCCAGGTGGTGAAGGCCACGCGGAAGACCGACCCGGTCGCCGCCGCGAGCAGCCGCGGATAGAGGCCGTCTTCCGGGCATCCGATGCGGTCGGCGAGGGTCTCGACGAGCCGGGTCTCGAGGCGGAACACCGCGTGCAAGATCTTCGTCCGGAGTTCGGGATACGCGCCGAACAGCTCCTTGCGTGCGTTCCAGCCGGTCTGTGAGGCGAAGCCGGGCATGGTGTCGTCCATCGCCCGGCGCAGCGCCGTGAGCGGGGGTTCGTGCGGTGGTCGCGCGGCGAGCTTGGCGGCGAACTCCTCGGTGAGGTGCTGGTCCCAGGCGAAGAGCGCCGCCTCCTTGCTCTCGAAGTAGTTGAAGAAGGTCCGGCGAGAGACGCGGGCGGCCTCGCAGATGTCGTTCACGGTGACCACCGAGGGGTCGTGCTCCATGAAGAGCCGGATCGCGGCGGCGCGCAGGGCCTCGCGGGTCTCGGCCTTCTTGCGTTCACGTAGCCCTGGAACCGCGCCCTGCATGGTGATCAAGTCCTCTCACGACCGGCGAGGGCCAGCGTACTCACGGGCAGGTCAGTGCATGGGTGCATGATTGCACGGGTGCAAGATTAGCGTAGGCTGCGCCGCATGGCATCCGCGCACGCAAAGACCACACATGCCGGCGAGATCGTGCGAACACTCGTGATGGGGCTCTGGCTCCCCGCGATCTTTCTGGCCGGGCTTCTCTTCTCCTTCCTGCCGGCCTTCCACCACCCGACGCCGCACCACATCAAGGTCGCGGTCGCCGCCACGCCGGCCGCGACGGCGCAGCTGCAGCGCCGGCTCGACGCCGCGATTCCGAACGGCTTCGCCCTGCGGCAGGTCGACTCCGCGGCCGAGGCACGCTCGGCCGTCCTGGACAAAGACGCGGTGGCGGCGTTCGTACCGGCCGTGCACCATCCTCAGCTGTACGGCGCCAAGGCGGACGGCGCCGTCATGGAGTCGAGCATTCGCGAGGTCTTCACCACCGGGGCCCAGACGGCCGGCGCCACGGTCGGCTTCCACGAACTGGTCCCGACCAGGCCGGGAGACACTCTCGGCACCAGTCCGCTCTACCTCCTGATGGCCTGCACTCTTCCCGCCTACTTCCTGGTGGTCACCATGCAGCGCGCGGTGGGCTTCAGCCGCCGCGCACATGTGGCCACGATGGTCGGAGGCGGCGCCGTCTCCGCCGCCGCCTGCTACCTCACCGGCGCCTACGGGATGGATGCGATGCCGCAGCATCCGCTCGCCCTGCTGTACCTGTTCCTGCTGACGCAGACCGTGTCACTGACCTCCTACGGACTCGTGGCCTTTCTCGGCCCGCTCTTCCCCGGGGCCGCCGTCACGGTGTTCATCATGCTCAGCGTGCCCTCCAGCGGCCTGACCGTCCCGGTCGACCTGCTCCCGGGCTTCTTCCGCTTCCTCCACCCGATCCTGCCGATGGGCAACGCCGGCGACGCCCTGCGCGACGTCGACTACTTCGGCGGCCGGCAACTGGGCCGGCCCACCGCGGTCCTCTGCGCCTGGACCGCGCTCGGCATCGCTCTCATCGTGCTCGGATACCTCAAGCAGCTACGGCAGCTCCTGCGCGAAGCGCGGGCGGGCATCACGCGATACGTCCCCGCTCCCCCACCGGAGGACCCCACCGTGGAGCTCCCCGTACCGGTCGCCCTTCCCCCGCATCGGCAGCCTTTCGGCGGGCAACCGCCGATGCTGACCGGAAGAGTCAGTGGTCCCGCCGGAGAGCCACTACCGGGCGCCACGGTCACGGTCACCGACCCGCACGGCCGCCAGCTCCTTCACACGCGCACGGACCAGAACGGTGAGTACGCGGCCACCGGCTTCCACGACGGTCTCGCCATCGTTCTCGCCGGCGCCCCCGGACGGCAGCCGGTCGCCACGCGGCTCCTGCTCACCACGGCCACACCCGTGAACCAGGACTTCATCATGACGCCCCGCCGGCAGGTCGTTCCGGGACACGCGGGCGGCGCGGCCCAGGACCCGCGGCCCGCCGGTCACCCCGTGTGACGCCGCGTCCGAGGGCGGTGGCGTCACCGCATTCGGGCGCGTAGGCTCTGCACTATGGAAACTCAAAGAGGTTCCGCAGTTTCCAGGCTGGTCGACCCCGACGTCGCCGAGCTGGTGGTGGACACCGCCGAGCGGCTCTTCTTCACCGCCGGGTTCAGCCGCACCAGCATGGACGACCTCGCACGCGAACTCCGCATCAGCAAGAAGACCATCTACCGGTACTTCCCCGGAAAGCGCAGCGTGCTCGCGGCGGTGCTCGACCGGCAGTTCGCCCGGGTCGAGAAGGCGCTCGCGGAGGCGGTCGACGCCTCGGCCGGCACGCCGTTCGAGCACCAGGTGGAGGACTTCCTGGTCGCGGCCGGGGGCGAGTTGTCGCGGATCGGCGCACCCCAGCTGCTGTGGGGACGCGGCGATCCGCTGCTCAAAACGTATGTGGAGCAGCGCGTCGAGACGGTGGTGTACCGGCGGATCGACGACCTCTTCCAGACCGGCCACCGCGCCGGTGCGCTGAGCACGCCGCCCGAGCTGCTCAGTGTGATCACGCGCGGCGCCCTGGAGCGGCTGCTCAGCTCCGAACTCCCGCTCGCGCTCGACCGAAGCGCGGCCGACCTGCTGCGCGAGACCGTCGACGTGGTGCTGCGCGGAGCCCTGGTCCGCGAAGGCGGGGTGTCCGTACCGGGTGACCGGTCATCTTCGCCGGGCACGTCCGAAAACTCCCGGAGGCCGACATGACGAACGTTCACCAGGGCGGCAGGGTCGCCCTCATCACGGGCGCGAGCCGAGGGATCGGTGCGGCCGTGGCCCGGTTGCTGGCATCCCGTGGCATGCGGGTCGTCGTCAACTACCGCAGCAGCCGCGGCGAGGCCGACGACGTGGTCGCCTCGATCAGGTCCGCCGGCGGCCAGGCGATGGCCGTACAGGGCGACGTACGCGACGGGTCCGCCGTGCTCGGCATGGTCGGCCAGGTCCGGAGCGCGATGGGCGAGGTGGAGGTCCTGGTCCACAACGCCCTGATCCCGTACGCCATCAAGTCGTTCGACGAGATCTCGTGGGACGAACTGGGCGGCAAGCTCGAACAGGAGATGCGAGCGGCCTTCCTGCTGACGAAGGCCGTCGTCCCCGGCATGACCACGCGCGGCTACGGACGGATCGTCTATCTCGGCACCGTACTCAGCCGGCAACCACGTGAGGGCATGATCGCGCTCGGAACGTCGAAGGCGGCCCTGGGCCAGTTCGCCCACTTCGTCGCGCAGGAGGTCGGGCCGCACGGGATCACCGTCAACGTGGTGGCCCCGGGGCCGGTGGACGAGACCGTCACCACCGACGCCGCCTTGGACCAGGAGCACAAGGAGCGCCAGGCGGCACAGACGGCAATGGGCCGCATCGCCTCCCCCGACGACGTGGCACGCGCCGTCGCCTTCTACGCGGGTGACGACAGCGGATTCATCACGGGCACCACCGCGCCGGTCAACGGCGGACTGGTCATGGACTGACGCAAACCGGAAAGGAGTCCTCGCCGTGCACACCATCGACCTGACCTACGTCGGGCTGGGAATCCACGAGGAACTGGTCGCCTATGTCGCCGACCAGGAGAACTACTACGAGCAGGAGGGGGTCCACGTCGCCCTGCGCGACGGATGCGACTGGGACGGCGAACGGGTCCGGCGGACCGCCACGATCGGGCTGGGCCGGGCGGTGCTGTCGCGCGTGACGGACGGCATCCCGTGGACCGCTCTGTGCGTCAACACCGAGCGGCCGCTGTTCTGGCTGCTCGCCCGCGACGCCTACGCGTCGGTCGAGGGGCTGAGGGGCGGCAGGATCGGCATCCACCCGCCGAGGACCGCACCCGGGTGCTTCGCCCGCATCGTGCTCAGGAGGCACGGCCTCGACCCGGACCATGACGTCCAGCCGGTCGTCATGAAACCGGGCGACTACGGCCGGCACATCCGCCGGCTCGCCGAAGGCTCCCTGGACGCGGCGTTCGTCGGCAGCACCCTGGCGCCGGAGGTCACGGCCCAGGAGAACGGCCTGCGGCTGCTGGCCTTCGTCGGAGACCACTTCAGGATTCCGACGACGGGCATCGCCGTGGACACCACCCACACGGCGCCGGACGATCCGGCGGTGGTCGCCCTCGTCCGGGCCAACCGCCGGGCCCTGCGCACGGTACGCGACGAGCCCGACCTCGCCGTTCGGTACGTCAACGCCCTCATCCCGAGCCTCAGCGAGACCGAGGCCCGCCGGCACTACGAACGCTACGTCGCGCCGTACTTCACCGCCGACGGCCGCCACGATCCGTCCGTCGCGGCCCAGGCGGTGGCGAGCGTGGCGGAGGAGCTGGGTGTGTCCACGGTGCCCGACGCGGCCGACATCTACCGTACGGAACCCACGGAGGGCTGACCGACCGGCGAACACGGCCTATCCCAGTGCCCAGTCCTGCTGCTGAACCTGGTTCGAGAAGAAGCTCGTGTTCGAGCAGCTCTGATAGGTCACGGCCGTGTGGTCATCGCCGGAATTGTTGGCCGTGCCGACGCACGCACCTATCAATCCGAGACCGATGAACATATCTCTGGTGTCGAAGCTCGCGGGTATCAGCCTCCACCTGGTCAGGTCGCTGCAGGTGTCCTGGACGACGATGCCGCCGATGCCTGACGGAGGCTCCAGGCAACGGCCACTGGCCTTGTTGACGATCCAGTAGAGGGGGGCTCCCACGGACACGAACCTCCAGAGCTGGGGAGCGCCGTTGGGTGCGGAGCCGTGGCAGTGGAAGACCTGAAGCCGCAGCCCGAGAGAGCTGCTGCCGTTCGGCACGTCCAGGCACTTCGGCTGTGTGACGTTGAAGTAGCGAGGAAAGATCTCGTAGTAGGTGTCAGGGTCGACCGTCACAGCGGCCCGTGCGGTCCCCGCCGCGATGGTCACAAGACCGGTCGCCAATATGCCGGCCACCGAGAGAAGCGCCGCCGTCTTCTTCTTGCCACTCATTTTTCTCCTCGTGGAATCGGACAGCCCCCGACCCGTAGGCGTTCCATGCCGTTCCACGCGTCGCGCCGACGGGAGTGGACGAGCCGCGCCACTCCGGCTCGACGTCACGGCCCGCGCGGCGGGCGGGAATCAAACGCGGCCGCCGCGCGCTGGGAGACCGAGTGAAGAAGATTGGCTTTTTGTCCTTCGGGCACTGGACGTCGAGCCCGCAGTCGCAGACCCGGTCCGCACGTGACTTCCTGCACCAGTCCATCGACCTGGCGGTCGCGGCCGAGGGGCTCGGCGTGGACGGGGCCTACTTCCGGGTGCATCACTTCGCCCGCCAGGCGGCCAGCCCGTTCCCGCTGCTCGCCGCGATCGGCGCGCGTACCTCGAAGATCGAGATCGGCACCGGCGTGATCGACATGCGCTACGAGAACCCGATGTACATGGCCGAGGAGGCCGGCGCGGCCGACCTCATCGCCGACGGGCGGCTCCAGCTCGGCATCAGCCGTGGCTCCCCCGAGCAGGTGATCGACGGATGGCGCTACTTCGGCTACGCCCCCGCCGAGGGCGAGACGGATGCCGACATGGCCCGCCGCGACGCCGAGACGTTCCTCACGGTGATCGAGGGCGAGGGCTTCGCGCAGCCGAACCCACGGCCGATGTTCCCCAACCCGCCGGGACTGCTGCGGCTCGAACCCCACTCCGAAGGCCTGCGCGACCGCATCTGGTGGGGCTCCAGCTCCAACGCGACCGGTGCGTGGGCCGCGAAGCTCGGCATGAACCTGCAGAGCTCCACACTCAAGAACGACGAGACCGGCGAGCCGCTGCACGTCCAGCAGCGCAAGCAGATCGAGGCGTTCCGCGAGACGTGGAAGGAGTCCGGCCACCGGCGAGAGCCACGGGTGTCGGTGAGCCGCAGCATCTTCGCCCTCACGACCGACCTGGACCGCGCCTACTTCGGGCACGACCGCAACTCGCAGGACCAGATCGGCATGATCGACGACACGACGAGAGCGGTCTTCGGCCGGTCGTACGCCGCCGAGCCGGACGTGCTGGTCGAGCAACTCGCCCAGGACGAGGCCATCCAGGCCGCCGACACGCTGCTGCTGACCATCCCGAGCCAGCTCGGCGTCGAATACAACGCCCACCTGCTGGAGAACATCCTCGTTCACGTGGCGCCGGCGCTCGGCTGGCGCTGAACACGGGTCCGCGTCAGCCGTCCACGGGCACGGGCGGCGTGCCGTGGGTGTGGAAGGACTCGATGGTCCGCAGTCCCCACGCCTGGCCCTTGGCACGTTCGGCCTCGGTCCAGGTGATGGTCTTCCAGTCGGGTGCCAGGACGAGCCGCGCGCACGGGTTGCACAGCTCGATCCGGTTGCCGCCGGGCTCGTAGACGTAAAGGAAGAAGGTCTGCTGGATGGCGTGCTTGTGCGGGCCGGTCTCGATGAACACGTCATTGTCGAGGAAGATGTCGGCGGCGCGGAGGATGTCCTCGCGGGTGTCGGTGGCGAACGCGATGTGGTGCAGGCGTCCGTTGCTGCGCGTCCAGTCACGCGTGTAGACGAGGTCGTAGGACTTGTTGGTGAAGGTGACCCAGCGCCCGCCGATCGTGCCGTCGTCGAGCTGAATCTGCTCGGTCGGGTGCCCGCCCAGCACCTCCCGCAGGAAGTCGGTGCTCGGCTCGACCTCGGCGGCCAGGAAGTTGACGTGGTCGAGGCGTCGGACGCAGACGCCCATCGCCGGGTAGGCCTGGGCCTGGTTCTTCAGCGACGGCTTCAGCTCCGGTGGTGCCTCGTACCACTCGCTCTCCCAGTAGATCTCCAGCTCGTGGCCGTCGGGGTCCTGGAAGACATAGGTCGGGCCGATGCCCGGGTCGCCGTCCCGCCAGCCGAGGCCGAGGCCCGCGTCCTCGATCGCCCGCACCCGCCGGTCGAGCGCCTCCTGCGACGAGGCGCGCAGCCCGGTACGGCGGGTGCCGGACGTGCCGTGCGCGGTCAGCTTGAGGGTGTGATGCTCGTAGTCGTCCCAGGTCCGCAGGTACACCGAGTCGCCCTCCGCCCCGACCTCGGTCAGGCCCATCACGCGAGTGAAGAACCACAGGCTCTTGTCGGGCTCGGGCGTCAGCAGCTCGACGTGCGCGACGTGCGCGATCTCATGCTTGATGGTCATGACCGGCTCCCGGACTGGAAAGAGGTGGGCGGGCGAAGACGGTTCCGTCGAACAGTCGCCGGGCGGTACGGACGGTGCTCGATCGGCGGATCGTGGGCTGGGCGGTCGTCGTGTCGAGTTCGACCTGGACGTCGAGGCGGCCGGTGGGGTGCTCGATGCTCATCGGGACGCCCGGGGCCGGAAACGCGGCCAGCTCGTGGCCGGCCGCGCCGTCCATCAGCAGCGCCGTGGCCACGGTGACGGCGCCGAGCACGCCGATCGAGGTGTGCACCTCCAGCGGGATGAACGTGCGGGTGCAGATCGTCCCGCCGTCGCGGGCCGGCGCGACGCGGGCCGGCTCTCAGTACTCATCGGAACACTTCCTCGGCACAGGGGGTGGGAGAGTGACGCAGCCCCGCGCGCCATAGTGCAACCCGGCGGATAAGTTGTCAACAATCTTGGCTAAGATCTTGGCGCGACGGAGGGTGAACTGTCCTCTGACGCGCTCGGCGGCTGTACGGCGGCGGTGAGCCAAGGCGCCTCATAGGGTGTGACGGTGAGTTACTCGACTGACCCGCGGGCGGCGCGCAGCCGGGAGGCGATGCTCGCCGCCGCCCGGGATCTGCTGGTGAGCGAGGGTCCCGGCGCGATCACGCATCAGCGGGTCGCTCAGCAGGCGGGCGTGGGGCGTGCCACCGTCTACCGGCACTGGCCGCGGCCCGAACACCTACTGCTCGAGGTCATGAGCGGCGCCGACCTGCCGCTTTTCAAGAATCCCGAGACGCCGGTGCGCCCGTGGCTGCGTCGGCAGCTCCGGCAGATGGCCGACGAGCTCGCCGTGCCGGCCGTCGCCGCGGTCTCGCTCACGCTGATGCAATCCGCGATCTGGGATCCGGAGATCGCACACCGGCGTGACGAGTCCCTCAAGACGATCACCGAACGGATCCACGCCGCCGTCCGGTCGGCCGTGGCGAGCGGAGAGGTGGAGACCGACGCCGGTCCGACGGATCTGTCGGCGGTGCTGGTGGGCCCGATCGTCTACCGCACGACCATGCAGAACGGCGTGGTCTCCGACGACCTCATCGACCGGCTCATCGACGGTGTGGGGATCTGGCACCGTTAGCCCGGGCCGTTCGCCTCGGCGACGGCCTTGATCAGAACACCACGACGGTCCGCCCCGCGTGCGCCGGATTCTCGATCTCGGTGACCATCGCCGTGGCGACGTCGGCACGGGCGACCTTCGGCGGCATGAGCCGCCAGGACCGGTCGAGGAAGTCCAGCGGGACGACCCTGGGCTTACCCGTCGCCGGTCCGTCCGTGAGCATGACGGGATGGAACACCGTGCTCCGCGGACCGGCGACCGCCTCGTCCGCGACCGCCTTGTCGGCGAAGCCGTGGCCGAGCACGCGGCGCAGGATGAAGTCGTACAGCGATCCCGCGCGATGAAGGGAGTCGCCCGCACCGAGCGAGCCCATCCAGGCGACGCGGGACGGCTTGGCATCGGCGATGGCCCTGGCACCCGCCGACAAGGTGCCGGCCGGTGCTCCCCTGGTCATGCCCAATGCGCTGATGACCGCGTCGGCCTCGCGGCAGGCCGAGGTGACCGTCTCGGGATCATGCACGTCCGCCTGCCTGACCTGCAGATTGCCGTGGGTCACGCCGGACAGCGCATCGGGCCGCCGGGCCAGCGCGACGACCTCGTGGCCCCGCTCGAGCGCGACGGTCAGCACCTGACGGCCGGTGGCCCCGGTGGATCCCAGAACGACGATACGCACGGCTCTCCTTAAACTGAGACGGCTCACTATGAGACATAATGCCTCATAGTGAGCAGAGTCCCATGGAGGTCTCTGTGAGTCAATTTGCCTCACTGCGCTTCCAGGGCGGGCGGCCGCCGGGCCCGGATGTAGTCAGGTGACGCTGTTCAGCCCCGCCTCTGGCGTGCGGTGCGCAGCGGAAGCCGAGCGGCAGGTTACGTAGCGTCGAGACTCCGGCTGTGCCCGACACCAACACCGTCAGCGGTAGCTTCTCCGTCGAAGGCGGATTCGTCGGGACCTTCTACCAGTCGACTCTGCCCAGACGTACAACGCTGGCCGAGCACGGCATCGGGAGGGAGCCGGCTCCCGCCGGCTCCCTCCTCACCCGGGCGCGGGGTGCTCGTGATCTCGGCCGGTGCCGTGATCGCCGTTCGGCAAGAACGTCTAGGTCGTCGCGGTCCGGTCATCACGTTCCGCCGGCGCCTCGGGTGAGCCGGTCGTGTCGGGGAACGAATGGTGCTCGTGCGTCACGGTCCAGTGGCCGTTCAGCCTGCGCAGGCCGATGGTGAGCCGCAGGCGCTGCTCAGGGCGGCGCGCGAAGTCCGCGGCCGTGCCGCACCGCAGCAGCGCGTAGGCGAAGGCGACGTCGGTGCCGGCCGTCACGTCCAGGGACTCGATCTGGAACACCGCTCCACTCGCCTGCCACGCGAAGAAGCCCGGCCAGGTCTCGCGGTAGGCATCGATCCCGCGTACGCCCGCGTCCGGCGGCGGGACGTCGAACATCACGATGCCGGGATCGTGGCCGGCCAGTACCGTGCCCATGTCCCCGTCGTGCACCGCGGTCGCCCAGCGTTCGATCAAGGCGCGGATCTGCTGGTCGTCGGTCATGTCGTCCTCCTGGTGATGGTGTCACCGATAGAACCCGCGCCGATCCCCGAACTCATCGCGAACGCGGAGATGGCCCCATGAGCACACCCGCCGATCTCCTGGCCGCCGCGCGGTCCGGGAACGCCGACGCCTTCGAGCGGCTCGTCGGCCCGTACCGCGCTGAGCTCCTGGCGCACTGTTACCGGATGCTGGGCTCCGTGCACGACGCCGAGGACGCGGTGCAGGAGTCGCTCATCCGCGCCTGGCGGGGCGTCGGCGGGCTCGACGAACGCGGCTTCGTCCGAGCCTGGCTGTACAAGATCGCGACGAACCGCTGCCTCACCGCGCTGGAACGCCTCGGCCGGCGTGAGCTACCCGTCGACGTCCTGCCCGGAACCCCCGAGACCGAGATCAGCTGGCTCGAGCCGTACGCCGACGTCTCCCCCGAGGCACGCTATGTCGAACGCGAGAGCGTGGAACTCGCGTTCGTCGCCGCCCTGCAGCGGCTGTCCGCGTCACAGCGGGCCGCGCTGATCCTGCGCGAGGTGCTGCGATTCTCCGCCGCGGAGGTCGCGGACCTGCTCGGCACCTCCACCGCCTCGGTGAACAGCGCACTGCAGCGCGCGCGTAAGGCGATCGGCCCGTCCGGCACCAGCCAGCAGGCGACGCTGCGCGCGCTCGGCACGGCCCGTGTCGACGAGATCGTCACCCGGTGGGCCGAGGCGTGGCACGCCGGCGACATCGACGCGATCGTGGCGATGCTCGCCGAGGACGCACGGTACTCCATGCCACCGCTGCCCGAGTGGTACCGCGGCCGCGCCGGCATCAGGGAGTTCCTGCTGCGCGGCCCGCTGCGATCACGGTGGCGGTTCCTGCCCACCTCGGCCAACGGCCAGCTCGCGTTCGGCACCTACCTGTGGGACGACGCCGCGGCGGCGTACGTGCCCGGCGGGCTGGACGTCCTCACGATCCGCGACGGACAGGTGGCCGAGGTGACCGCCTTCCTGTCCGCCGACCTCACCGCCTTCGGCCTGCCCGCGAAGCTGCTCGCCTAGGACCCGACATCACACGACGGCCGCGAGTACCTCGTTGAACGCCTCGGTCGAGCTGGGATGGGTGTAGACGCCGTCGCGGAGTTCGGCCGCCTTGATGCCGTACCGCATGGCGAGCGCGACCGTGTTGATGAGCTCCTGCGCGTCGACGCTCAGCAGCGCGGCGCCGAGGATCTCGTCGGTCTCGGCGTCGATCACGAACTTCATGAGGCCGCGGGTCTCCTCGACTACGTACGCGCGAGGCATCGCGACGATCTCGGCGACGGGTTCACGCGTGACCTTCACCACGTGACCCGCTTCGCGCGCCTCCCTCTCGGTGAGCCCGACGGTCGCCAGCGGCGGGGTCATGAACAGCGTGTGGGGAATCGCGACCCGGTCCGCCGTCGAGCGCTTGCCCTCCCCGATGAGCTGGTCGAGGACGATGCGGCTGTCGTCCAGGGAGATGTAGGTGAACTGCGGCCCGCCGTTGACGTCGCCGAGGGCATAGATGCCCGGCCGGCTCGTCCGCAGGTACTCGTCGACCTCGATCCCTCCGCCTTCGGTCGTGCGGACCCCCGCGGCCTCGAGCCGGAGACCGGCGGTCGCCGGCGCACGGCCGGTGGCGACCAGGATGACGTCGGCGTCGACGGTCTCCTGCCGGCCGTCCCTGTCGTAGACGACGGTCACGTCGGCCGGACGGTCGCGGACCTCGACGACGCACACGCTAGTAATGATCTTGATGCCCTCGTCCTCGAGGATGCCCTGGGCTGCGGCGGCGACGTCCTCATCGTCACGACCGAGGATCCGCGGGGCGGACTCGAGCACGGTCACCTGCGAACCGAACCGGCGGTAGATCGACGCGAACTCCAGGCCGAGATAGCCGCCACCGATGATCACGAGCCGCTCGGGCAGGACCGTCCGCTGGATCAGATCGGTACTGGTCAGGGCGTACTCACTCTCGCGCAGCCCGAGAGTGTCGGGGATGATCGGCTCGGACCCCGTGTTGATCAGAATCGTCTCGGCCGTGACGACCAGACGTTCACTCCCGGATCCCACCTCGACGGAGTGCTGGTCGACGAACGCGGCCCGGCCGGTGACGACCGTCACGGTGTCGGCGCCGTTCAGCGCGTCGAAGTTCCCCCCGCGAAATCGGCTCGTGAGCGCCTGGACCTCTTCCACGGCGTGCTCGTACCACTCCTGCGCCGGGTCGCCCGTACGGCGCTTGCCGGAGTGGTGGACGAGGGCCTTCGTCGGCACGCAGCCGATGTTGGGGCAGGTGCCGCCGTACATCTGGTCCGACTGCTCGACGAGGACGACGCGCTTGCCGAGACGGCCCATCGCCGCCGCGACGGTCTTGCCGCCCTTACCGAAGCCCAGGACGAGGACGTCGGCGTGAAGAGTCTCCTTTGGGTTGTCCATGGCTCCAGCTTCGAACACCTAGAATTGAGCGTACAAGGCCTGTTCGTCTCATTTTTCGGCTCGATCGGCTCACTCGTGGACCTCATCACCCATCTCATCCGCCTCGCGCGACTGCAGGCGGCTCTGGACAAGCGGTGCCTCCTCGCCGGCACCACCCTGATGGACGTGGCCGAGCGCGGCGAGGGCGAGGCCCCGTTCCACGTGCTGCTCGACGGCGCGTGCGTGCTCGAACTCGCCGATCGGCGCATCCAGATGCAGGCGGGCGATGTCGTACTGCTCCCCCGTGGCGCCGCACATCGAATCCGTACTCTCGGCACCGGGCGAGCCCAGGCGGTCGTGGAGACGCCCGGCACCACGTTCGACACCATCCACAGCCGCACGGGCGAGCCGGTGATCGATCTCCTGTGCGGGCACTACACGGTCGGCTCCGGCGCGGGTCCGATGCTGCTCCGCAGCCTCCCCGACCCCCTTTTCGCGTCCTTCGCCGGGTCGGAGGAGACCGACGACGCCCGGATGCTCGCCGCGATCATGCGACGGGAGGCACAGAACGACGGACCCGGCACCACCGCCGTACTCTCCTCGCTCTGCAACGCACTGCTCGCGATGGTGCTGCGACGGTCGAACCGGCGGCTCACCGAGGCGGCACTGTGGACCGCGGTCGACGACGAGCGGATCCGGGCCGCCATCGACGCGGTGTTCGGCGATCCGGGCGACGACTGGTCGATCGCGCACCTCGCCCGAGTCGCCGGCATGTCACGGGCCACGTTCGTCCGGCGCTTCTCCCGCGGCACCGGGATGACCGTCGGCGCGTTCCTCACGAACATCCGGCTGATGTACGCGGCCGATCTGCTCACCGACACGGATCTAACGGTCGCCGTGGTCGCCGCCAAAGTCGGGTACGGCTCCGAGTCCGCGTTCGGCCGGGCCTTCCGCCAGGCGACCGGATCGACACCCGCACGATTCCGCCGGAGCACCGCGCGATAGACCGGTGGACGAGGGCCGGCCGTCTCAGCGCGGGCGGGTGCTCTCCCGCAGGACGACCTCACCGCGTACGGAGATCACCCGCGGGGAGCGCCCGGCGGTGGTCAGCGCCAGCTCGGCGGCCTGGACACCCATCTCCTCGAGGGGCAGCCGGACCGTGGTCAGGGAGGGGACGAGATCCCGCAGCGTCGCGATGTCGTCGAAACCGGCCACCGCGACGTCGTCCGGCACGGCGATGCCACGGGCTCGGAAGGCCGCCATCGCGCCGACCGCCATCACGTCGTTGGTGGCGAACACGCACGTCCCCCCGATGTCCTGCTCGGCGATGCGGCTGCCGAGCTCGAAGCCGCCGTCCCGGGTGAACGCCCCGTGCAGCACCTGGACGGACTTCCGTGCGACACCGCGCCGCGCCAGTCCCTTGAGGAACCCGGCCAGCCGGTCCGTCGAGGTGGTGAGGTTCTTCGGCCCGGCCAGGACGTTGAAGCGGCGGTGCCCGAGGTCGTACAGCGCCTCGGCCAGGTCACGGGCGCCGGCCCGGTTGAGCGGCTGCACGGTGTGCGAGCCGAGACGGTTCTGGCTGATGACGGCGACCCGGCCGCCACCGCCACGGAAGCTGTCGAGCTCCTTGTTCAGCTTCGCGAGGTAGGTCTGATCGGTGGTGCGGCTGCCCGCGATGATGATCGCCTGGGCGCGCTGGGAGTGGAGCGCCGTGACGTACTTCAGCTCCTGCTCGGGGATCCGGCGGGTGCTGCCGAGTACGACCACGAAGCCGTGTTCCTCCGCGATCCGCACGACGCCGTCGGCGATGGTGGAGAAGTACGGGTCGGCGACGTCATGGACGATCAGGCCCACGAGGTTGCTGGCTCCTCGCGCGGTGGCCTGGGCCAGGGCGTTCGGCCGGTAGCCGAGTCGCTCCGCGGCCCGCAGCACGCGGGACCGGTGGGGTTCGCCGACCTTGCGCTCGCCGTTGAGCACGCGAGACGCCGTGGCCACCGAGACCTTGGCCTCCGCCGCGACCATGGCGAGCGTGGCAGGCCCCTGCCAGGTCATTCCCCGTCCTTCGTTTCGGCCCGAGGCGGGCATCAGAGCCGGGCCCGCCGCAACCACAGCTCCACCCGAGCGGTGTCCACGGCCTTCGCGTCCACGATAACCGCTCGGAACGAGCGCCGCATTTCGTCGCCCGCGTCGAGAGAGACGGGTGCGGCCCACGCGAGGGCGGCGCCGATCCCCGGATAGCCGGCCACGCGGACGAACCAGGGATCCCACGCGGACGGCTCGCCGCCGTGCTCGACGACGACCGACCACTCCCGGCCGGCCTGGTCGGCCGCGGTCACCGCGATCCAGCCCGAGACCGTGCCGTGCACGGCGTCCTCTCCCGAGGCGCCGGCGGTGAAGACGCCGAGCGAGCCGTCGTGGGCGGGCAGCCGCCAGAAGAAGCCGCCGTACCCGGCCCGGTCACGGCCGTTGGTGGCCGGGCTGCCGAGTTCGATCGCGTGGCCGGTGGCGTTTCGCAGGGTGAAGGTCAGGTCGAGCCGCCAGGCGCCGGGCACCGGCATGGCGGAGGCGCGCAGGGTGCGGTGCTCGGTGAGCAGCACCGAGCCGTCCCGGCCGAGCCAGTCGAGGCGCTCCTCCAGGTGGTCCGCGGCGCGCTCCAGCCATTCGCCGCGGATGACGCGGCCGTGGTCGCCGAGCCACTGGTAGCCGTGGTCCCGTACGTACGTGCGGCCGCCCCAGAAGTTGGTCCTGTCGACGTCCTGGATCGCGACGGACACGCCGAGGTGCCACCTGTGGTCCGCCGGGCACGCGTCGGTCACCGTGGTGCCGGCGAGGGTGCGTACGGGATGGAGGTGAGGACGGGGGGCCAGCGGCGGCTCGAGCGCGGCGCCGTCGTCGTACCAGGCGACGGTCGTGCCGCCGAGGCGGAGGGTCGCCGGCTCACTCATGGGGCCTCCGCCGGGACGGTCGTGGCGGCGGACGGAGTGCCGCCGATGTCGTACGCGGTGGGCGCCGCCGCCCAGGGGGCACCGAGCTCGGAGTACAGCGCCAAGTCCGCCGAGGAGGCCGCCACCAGGTCGTCGATGCCGTGGATGACGAACCGCTCCCCGTGCTCGTCGGCGACCCGTACGGAGTGCGGCTCGCCGATCTCGGCGGGGTCCGGGGCGGTGCGCACGGCGTCCACGACCGCGGTGAACGCGCCGGTCGCGTGCAGCGGGACGAGGAGCTCCACGGCGTCCGGCCGCGCCACGTGCGCGATCAGGTTCTCCAGCAGGTCGGTGCGGGGGTAGAGGGCGGTCTCCCGCGTGCCGCCCGACTCCAGTCTGACCTCGCCGCGCTTGTAGAAGAGTGTGACGCGGCCGCGGCTGCCGTGGACGACGAGGTGCGGGTCGTGGTCGGCCGCCGCGCACAGGGTGGCCGCGACGGTGACGGGCGTGCCGTGCCGGTCACGCACGCGGACGCAGGAGGTGTCATCGGACTCGATGGCGTTCGCGCGGTAGAGCTCGACCTCGATCCGCGCCAGGTCGGCGCGGGCGGTGGCGCGGGCCAGGTGTAACGCGGACGCGACGGCGTGGGCGAACGGGTTGGTCAGCGCGCCGTCGACCACGGGCCGGCCGCCGATCGCGCGCCGGCCCGCCCACGGCGACCGGGTGAAGTAGCGCATCGGCCGCACCCACGCGCACGCGCCTGAGATCCCGAGCCGGTCGCCGATCGCGCCGTCGCCGACGAGCCGCGCGATCGCCGGAAGCGCCGACGAGGCCAGATCCTGGAAGCCGATCTGGCAGGCGCGCCCGGTGCGCTCGGCGGTGCGCGCGATCCGGTCGTACTCGGCGCGGCCGGCGGCGGGGGGCTTTTCGAGCAGCACGTGTGAGCCGGCCTCCATCGCGGCCACCGCGAGCTCGGCGTGGGTGTGGATCGGCGTGCAGATGATCGTGACGTCCGGCCGCGTGCGGGCCAGCAGGTCCGCCAGGTCGCGGCTCTGCGGGGGGTCGTCGAGGCCGGCCAGGGCGTCGGCGCTCGCGGGCCTGGGGTCGCACACGCCGGCCACGGTCACCGCGCCGGAGCGGACGAGCCGGCCGAGGTTGCGCAGGTGTGACCGTCCGTGTCCGTGCGCCCCGGCCAGTACGACGCGTGCGGGCGTGCCGGGAACGGACTCGGGCGAAGGCGGACCGCCGGGGGGCGGGAGGAGTCCGGGCACGGGCTCACCATAAGTCGTGAAGCGAAAATGGGAAAGCGCTTGCCCATGTCGAACGCGTCGAACTGCACAGGGCGGCTTTCAGCCCGCGATGACGTTTTCACTGATGGGGCGGGATATCAGGTGGCAAGACGGCGAAAAGACGCCGGACGGTGACATTTCAAGGGGTTGACACCCCCTGTCTACCGCGCTTCTCTGGCAAGCGTTTACCCACAGGTCGATCGAAGGAAGCCGGTCGTGCCCGAGATAGACGATCCCCCGACGGCCCTGCTGACCGCCGGAGGCGAAGGCCGCGGGGACACACCCGCCGCCCCGGCGGGCGAGCAGCGCGGACGTGCCCGGCGCGACCGTCCGCGGCGCTCCTTCTCGGACCGTTACGCGCACTACGTTTTCCTGGCGCCGTGGTTCGCGGGCCTGTTCCTCATCACGCTGGGGCCGCTGCTGGCCTCCCTGTACCTGTCGTTCACCAAGTACAACCTGCTCAACGCGCCGGAGTGGACGGGGCTCGAGAACTACCGCCGCATGTTCGGCGACCCGCGCTTCTACCACGCGCTGAAGGTGACCTTCATCTACGTCGGTGTCTCGGTGCCGCTGCAACTCGCGCTGGCGCTGGCGCTCGCCGTGGTGCTCGACCGGGGTATCGGGGGGCTGGCGGTCTACCGGTCGGTCTACTACCTGCCGTCGCTGCTCGGCACGAGTGTCGCCGTCGCCGTGCTGTGGCGGCAGATGTTCGGGGCGGACGGCCTGGTGAACGGGCTTCTCGGGCATCTCGGCCTGCACAACCTGCCCGGCTGGATCTCCGATCCGAGGTTCGCACTCGGGTCCCTGATCGCGTTGAACGTGTGGACGTTCGGCGCCCCGATGGTGATCTTCCTCGCGGGACTGCGGCAGATTCCGGGCACCTACTACGAGGCGGCGGCGCTGGACGGAGCCGGCCGGATCCGGCGGTTCACCCGGATCACGCTGCCGCTGCTGTCGCCGGTCGTCTTCTTCAACCTGGTCCTCCAGCTCATCCACGCGTTCCAGAGCTTCACCCAGGCGTTCATCGTCAGCGGGGGCGAGGGAGGGCCTGCCGACTCGACGCTCTTCTACACGCTTTACATCTACCAGAAGGGCTTCGGCAGCTTCGACATGGGATACGCGGCGGCGCTGGCATGGGTTCTCGTGCTCATCGTCGCGGTGCTCACCGCGATCAATTTCATCGCTTCGAAATTCTGGGTGTTCTATGGCGACGAGTAACGTGATGAGGAGTGCGACGGCACGGCGGCCCCGGTCCCGGCCTCGCCGCCCCCGGCTCTTAGTGCACGCGGCGCTGATCCTCTTCGGCATCGTGATGCTGTATCCACTGATCTGGATGCTGGTCGGCTCCTTCAAGCACACGTCCGACATCTTCAGCCATCCCGACCTGTTCGCGAAGAGCTACACCGCGAAGAACTACCCCGCCGGCTGGAACGCCAACGGCATCTCCTTCGGCCGGTACATCGTCAACTCACTGATCGTGGTGACCGGGGCGATCGCGGGGAACCTGCTGGCCTGCTCGGCGGCCGCCTACGCCTTCGCCCGGCTGGAGTTCCGGCTGAAGAAGATGTGGTTCGCGCTGATGCTCGGCACGATCATGCTGCCGATCCACGTGGTGATCGTGCCGCAGTACATCCTCTTCTCCAAGCTCGGCTGGCTGAACACCTACCTGCCGTTGATCGTGCCGAAACTGCTCGCCACCGACGCTTTCTTCGTCTTCTTGATGGTGCAGTTCATCCGGTCACTCCCCCGCGACCTCGACGAGGCCGCCAGAATCGACGGCTGCGGGCATTTCAGAATCTTCTTCCGCATCATCCTGCCGCTCTCGCTGCCGGCACTGGCGACGACCGCGATCTTCACTTTCATCTGGACGTGGAACGACTTCTTCCACCAGCTGGTGTTCCTCACCGATCCGAAGATGTACACCGTTCCGGTCGCGCTGCGGACCTTCGTCGACTCCACCAGCCAGACGCCGTGGGGACCGGTCTTCGCCATGTCGATCGTCTCCCTGGCGCCGGTCTTCGGATTCTTCCTCGCCGGTCAGCGATACCTCGTGCGCGGCATCGCCACAACCGGGCTCAAATGAACGGAGAAAGGAGAACCCCCGTGTTCCACAAACCTCGAGGCGTCCGCCGAGGGGGCGGCCGGCGCTTCAGAGCGTTCGCGGTGCCGCTCGTCCTGGCCCTGGCCCTGGGCGCCTGCGGCGGAGGATCGGGTTCGGACGGCAAGGTCCACCTGACGATGACGTGGTGGGGTAGTGACACCCGGCACACGACGACCAAGAAGCTCATCGCGCTGTACGAGAAGTCGCATCCGAACGTCGTCATCAGCCCGACGTACACCGGGTGGGACGACTACTGGGACCGGCTGGCCACGACGGTCGCGGGCGGCAACACCCCCGACATCATCCAGCAGGACTTCCGCTACGTGCACGAGTACGCCGACCGCGGCGCTCTCGCCGACCTCACGCGGTACATGCCCAGCGTGATCGACGACTCTCAGCTCGACAAGCCGGCTCTGTCGACCGGCCGGCTCGACGGCAAGACGTACGCGATCCCCACCGGGGTCAACGCCTTCGCGCTCGTGGTCAACCCCACGCTCGTCAAGCAGGCCGGGGTCACCCTCCCCGACGACAAGAAGTGGTCGTGGGACGACTTCGTGAACACCGCGGCCAAGATCACCATGGGTAGCAAGGGTGCCTTCCACGGCACCGAGGACATGGGCTACTACGACGGCGGGCTCCAGGTGTTCGCCCGCCAGCAGGGCGAGGACCTGTTCACCCCCGACGGCAAGCCGGGCATGTCGACCTCGACGCTGACGGCCTGGTTCAACATGATCGTGAAGATGCGCGACACCAAGGCCGAGCCGTCGGCGTCGGTTACGCACGAGACGTGGTCGGCCGGCATCGACCAGTCGCTGCTCGCCACGAACAAGGGCGCGTCGAGCTTCTGGTGGACCAACCAACTGGGCGCCCTGTCCACCGACTCGAAGGCCCCGCTCGAACTCCTGCGCATGCCCGGCGAGTCGCAGGCCACCAAGCCCGGCACCTTCCTCAAGCCCGCGATGTTCTGGTCGCTCTCGGGCCGGAGCAAGCACCCCAAAGACGCGGCGCAGTTCATCAACTTCCTGATCAACGACCCCGAGGCCGCCAAGCTCCAGCTCAGCGACCGCGGTCTGCCGATCAACACCCGGCTCCGCGCGCAGATCACCGGGGAACTGAGCCCCGCGGACCAGAAGTCCGCGAGCTTCGTCAAGGAGATCGCCCCCGGGCTCGCGCCGCCCCCGGCGCTGCCGCCGAAGGGCGCGGGCGACGTGGAGAAGATCCTCAGCCGGATCAACGAGGAGGTGCTCTTCAACCGCGTCTCGGTCCCGAAGGCGGTTCAGGAGTACCTGGACCAGGTGAAGTCCGCGACGAGCTGACGATGCCCCGGGTGGCGGCCCGCGATCCGCGGGCCGCCACCCGCCCATGGACGGAGGCGGGATGACGCGCCCGGACCGTGCCGATCGTGGCCGCCGCCGGTATGCGCTCGTCGGCACGGGCCATCGCGGCGAGATGTACTTCGCGGCGCTCCTCGGAACGCACCGCGACGTCGGTGTCCCCGTCGCCCTGTGCGACACGCGAACGCGCACGCCCCATGGGAGGGATACCGTGTCGCGTTCAACGGCACCGAAGGGCGCCTGGAGCTGAAGCTCCTCGACGACGTGTTCCGCGAGGCCGCGCCGGACCCTCTGCACCGCCGCGCGGGCTTCCAGGACGGGATCAGGAGCGTGCTGGTCGGCGCCGCCGCGAACCGTTCGATGGACGAGCGCCGCGCCGTCGCGATCGCCGAGCTCGGCCTCGCACGAGACGCCTATGCCCCCGCCGCGGAGCCGGCCTGACGGTGACCGGCCGGGTCAGAGCTCGCGGAGGCGGGCGGCGGCGGCGTCGGGGAGGACGTCGTTGATGTACGCGCCGCCGCCGGTCTCGCTCGTGGCGAGGAACTTCAGCTTGTCGGCGGTGCGCTGCGGCGTGTAGACGCGGGCACACAGGTGCGCCGCGTCGCGCGACGCATGCGCCGGGGCCTGGTACCAGCAGGCCATGTACGGCGTCGGGTGCTCGAAGAGGGCGTCGAAGCGGCGGAGCACGTCGGCGTAAAGACGCATGAGCTCGTCACGCCGTGCGGCGTCCAGCGCGGGCAGGTCGGGGACGCAGGAGCGCGGGGCGACGTAGACCTCGTACGGCCAGCGGGCGGCCTCGGGCACGTACGCGAGGAAGCCGTCGGTCTCGGCCACGACGCGCGGCCCGGCGGCCTCGCGGGCGACCACTTCGCACATCAGGCACCGGCCGTGCGCCTCCCGGAACCGCCCGGCGGCGGCGAGCATCCGGCGCGGGGTCGGCGGAACGTACGGGAAGGCGTAGATCTGGCCGTGCGGGTGCGGCAGCGTCGCACCGATCGCCGCGCCGCGGTTCTCGAACAGGAAGACGTACTCCACGTCAGGGCGCTTCCCGAGCTCGGCCGTGCGGTCGGCCCAGGCACGGCCGACGGTGGCCAGCCGTTCGGGCGGCAGGGCCGCGAAGGACCCGTCGTGGAGGCTGGTGAAGCACAGCACCTCACAGCGCCCGCCCGCCGGGCCGCCGAGGGAGGGGAAGCGGTTCTCGAACGAGACCACGTGGTAGCCGGTGGCCGGGATCTCGCTGAGGTGGTCGCCGCGAGAGGCGCACAGCGGACACTCTCCGGGCGCCGGCTGGTAGGTGCGGTTCTGCCGGTGGGCGGCGACGAGGACCTCCTCGTCGTGCAGCACGTCGTAGGCCAGCTCGGCGGCGGGCGCGTACGGGGGCAGGTCGCGCAGGTCGAGCGTCGAACGGTCCAGCCCGGGCGCGTCGTCGAAGTAGATGAGCTCTCGTCCGTCCGCGAGCCGCACGGACGTACGAGCGGTGGACGCGGTGACGGCATGGGCCGACATGGTCTTCCTTTCACGGGCACCGGTCGCGGGATGGGACGGGTTACGCGGGTGCCCGCCCGGCGCTGCTCCGGCTGACCAGCTCGGTGGAAATGATGATCTTGTTGTCACTGCGGTGGCCGCTCTCGATCTGCTCGAGCAGGAGGTTCACGCTGGACCGGCCGACGGCGGTGAAGTCCTGACGGATCGTGGTGAGCGGCGGAATGAAGTACGCCGCCTCGGGGATGTCGTCGAAGCCGATCACGCTGACGTCGTCCGGCACCCTGCGGCCCGCCTCGTGCAGGGCGCGCAGCAGGCCCAGAGCGTTCTGGTCGTTGGCCGCGAACACCCCCGTGACCTGCGGGTCGGCCGCCAGAGCCAGACCTCGCTCGTACCCCGACCCGGCACTCCAGTCGCCGGGGATGGTCGGCGGCACCGGCGCTCCGGCGTCGGTCAGCGCGTCGCGCCAGCCGCGGTGACGCTCGCGCGCCTCCAGCCACGACATCGGGCCGGGCAGGTGGTGAACGGTCCGGTGGCCGAGGTCGAGGAGGTAGCGGGTGGCCGCCTTCGGCCCGGTGTACTGGTCCACCCCGACCGCCGGGACGATCGTCTCGCTCTCCATGACCACGACGGGCAGGTCCCGCGGCAGGTGCTTGATGGTCTGGGTCAGCGGGGCATGGCCGGGGATCACGATCAGCCCGTCCACTCCCTGGCCGCGCAGCCGCTCCGCCGCCTCGGCGATCGAACGCTCGCTGGTCGACTGCAGCGCGATGACGCTGGTGAAGTAGTCGGCCTCGCGCGCGCAGTGCTCGATCTCACTGATCATCGACGCGGGCCCGAACTGCCTCGCGTCGAAGCTGACCACGCCGAGCGTGCGCGACCGGCCGGTGGCGAGGGCACGCGCGAAGGCGTTGGGCCGGAAGTCCAGCTGGGCGGCCGCCGCCAGGACCTTGGCCCGGGTCTCCGTGCTCACCCTCGGGTGGTCCTTGAAGACCCGAGACACCGTCTGGTGCGACACCCCGGCGAGCTTGGCCACATCCCGGAGGCCGGGGCGCGCCGGCACCCGCGCGTCGCCCCGATCCCCGGGATCTGCGGTCATGGAAGGGATCCTATTTACCGGGAGGTTCCGGCGCGGCGCTTCGCCCAGACGTCGAACGCGACGGCGGCGAGCAGCACCAGACCCTTGATCAACATGACCCGTTCGCTGGGCGCGCCCAGCAGCGACATGCCGTTGTTGATCACAGCCATGATGAGACCGCCGGTGATGGCGCCGACGACCTTGCCCACGCCGCCCTGCACCGCCGCGCCGCCGATGAACGCCGCCGCGATCGAGTCGAGCTCGAAGTTGGTGCCGGCGGTCGGGCCGGCCTGGTTGAGCCGCCCGGCGAAGATGACGCCGGCGATGGCGGCCAGTACGCCCATGTTGACGAACAGCAGGAAGACCACGGACTTGGTCTTGACGCCGGAGAGCCGGGCGGCCTGGAGGTTGCCGCCGAGGGCGTACATGTGCCGGCCGAAGACCGCGCGGGTGGTGATCAGGGTGTACGCGAGGATCAGGACGGTCAGCAGGATGAGCACCACGGGCAGGTTCTTGAACCGCGCGAGCTGCACGACGATGAACATCACGACGAACCCGGCCAGCACCATCCGCGCGATGAACACCGGCAGCGGGCCGACGTTCTGGCCGTACCCCGCGCGGGCCTGGCGGGCCCGCCACTGGGTGAAGACGATGCCCGCGACGCCGATCACGCCGACGAGCAGGGTGAACGCGTCCGCGCCGCCCAGCGGGCCCAGGGCGACGTTGCCGAAGTAGCCGGGCAGGAAGCCGTTGGCGAGCGTGCGGACCTGGTCGGGGAACGGGCCGATGCCCTGGTTGCCCAGCACGGTCAGGGTCAGGGCGCGGAAGATGAGCATGCCGGCCAGCGTCACGATGAACGCCGGGATCTCGAAGTAGGCGATCCAGTAGCCCTGCCACGCCCCGATCAGCGCGCCCGCGACGAGGGTCAGCACCACCGCGAGCGGCCAGGGCACATGGTGGTTGACCATCAGCACGGCGGAGATCGCACCGCAGACGGCGACCACCGAGCCGGCCGACAGGTCGATGTGGCCCGCGATGATGACGAGGATCATCCCGATCGACAGGATCAGGATGTAGGAGTTCTGCACGAGAACGTTGGACATGTTCTCCGGGGAGAGCAGGCTCCCGTGCGTGAGGATCGCGAACAGCGCGACGATCAGCGCGAACGCGACATAGATCCCGCTCTGCCGCAGGTTGACGGAGAAAATCCGGTCGGCCACGCCGCCGCGGGACGGGGGCGGGGCCTCGCCCTTGTCCGGGCGGGCCGGTGCGACGCTGCTCATTGGGCGATGATCTCCTCGTCGTATCTGGTCATGTACTGCATCAATCGCTCGGGCGTGGCCTCCGCGCGTGGGACCTCACCGGTGATACGCCCGGCCGACATCGCGTAGACGCGGTCACAGATGCCGAGCAGTTCGGGCAGCTCCGAGGAGATGACCAGCACGGCCTTGCCCTGGTCGGCCATCGCGTTGATGATCGTGTAGATCTCGTACTTCGCGCCGACGTCGATGCCGCGGGTCGGCTCGTCGAGGATCAGCACGTCCGGGTCGGTGAACAGCCACTTGGACAGCACGACCTTCTGCTGGTTCCCGCCGGAGAGCTTGCCGGTGACCGCGAGGACGCTCGGCGCCTTGATGTTCATGCTCTTGCGGTAGCCCTCGGCGACGCGGAACTCCTCGTTGTCGGGGACCCATCCCCGCCTGGCGAGCTTGCGCAGCCCCGCCGCCCCGACGTTGCGCTTGATGTCCTCGATGAGGTTCAGGCCGTACCGCTTACGGTCCTCGGTGGCGTACGCGATGCCGTGCTTGATGGCCTCGCCGACCGACCTGACGCGGATCTCCTTGCCGTCCTTGTAGATCCGGCCGGTGATGCCGACGCCGTAGCTGCGGCCGAACACGCTCATCGCCAGCTCCGTACGTCCGGCGCCCATCAGGCCGGCCAGGCCGACGATCTCGCCGCGCCGCAGCGTGAGGTTGGCGCCGGACACGACGAGGCGCTCGTGCTGCGTGGGACTGCGCACGGTCCAGTCCTCGATCCTCAGCACCTCCTCGCCGATGGTCGGCTCGTGCTCGGGGAAGCGATGCTCCAGGTCGCGGCCGACCATGCCGGAGATGATGCGGTCCTCGGTGACGAGGTCCTTGTTCATGTCGAGGGTCTCGATCGTGCGGCCGTCGCGCAGGATGGTCGTCGAGTCCGCGATCGCCTTGATCTCGTTGAGCTTGTGGGAAATGATCACGCAGGTGATGCCCTGTTCGCGCAGGCCGCGCAGCAGGTCGAGCAGGTGCGCGGAGTCGGCGTCGTTCAGCGCCGCCGTCGGCTCGTCCAGGATCAGCAGCTTCACGTCCTTGGAGAGCGCCTTGGCGATCTCCACGAGCTGCTGCTTGCCGACCCCGAGGTCCATCGCCGGGGTGACCGGGTTCTCGTCGAGGCCGACGCGGGCGAGGAGCTCGGCGGCGTCGGCGTTGGTGCGGTTCCAGTCGATCAGGCCGCGGTGGACCCGTTCGTTGCCGAGAAAGATGTTCTCGGCGATCGACAGGTACGGGCTGAGCGCCAGCTCCTGATGGATGATGACGATGCCGCGCCTCTCGCTGTCGCGGATGCCGGAAAAGCCGCACGGCTCACCGCCGAAGTCGATCTCGCCTTCGTACGAGCCGTGCGGATGGACCCCGGACAGCACCTTCATCAAGGTGGACTTGCCCGCACCGTTCTCACCGCAGATCGCGTGGATCTCGCCGCGGCGTACCACCAGGTTCACGTCCTGCAGCGCCTTGACGCCGGGGAACACCTTGGTGATCCCGCTCATCCGCAAAATCGCGTCGTCGGTCATGTCATGCCCTTCGAGTCACGCCGGAAGGGCGGGCGGCGCACGCGGCGCCGCCCGCCCCGGGCCCGCTACTTCAGCTGTGCAGCCGTGTAGTAGCCGCCGTCGATCAGGGTCTTCTGGACGTTGGTCTTGTAGACCGTGACCGGTTGGAGAAGCATCGACGGGACGACCTTGACGCCGTTGTTGTAGTCCTTGGTGTTGTTCACCTCGGGCTTGCCACCCTTGAGGACGGTGTCGGCCATCTTCACCGTGACCGACGCCAGCTCGCGGGTGTCCTTGTAGATGGTGGCGTACTGCTCACCCTTCATGATCGACTTCACCGAGGCGAGCTCGGCGTCCTGGCCGGTCACCACCGGGTACGGCCGGTCGGAGGTGCCGTAGCCGGCGCTCTTGAGGGCGGACAGGATGCCGATCGACAGACCGTCGTACGGCGAGAGCACACCCTGGACCTTCGCGCCGCCGCCATAGGCCTTGGTGATCAGGTCCTCCATGCGCTTCTGCGCGGTGGCGGGGTCCCAGCGCAGGATCGCGATGGTCTTGAAGGCCGTCTCCTTGCTCTTGACGACCAAGGTGCCCTTGTCGATGTAGGGCTTCAGGGTGGCCATCGCGCCGTTGTAGAAGAACGTCGCGTTGTTGTCGTCCGGCGACCCGGCGAAGACCTCGATGTTGAACGGGCCCTTGGCGGTGCCGTCGGAGCCGTCCTCCTTCTTCAGGCCGAGGCCGACGAGGAGGGACGTGGCCTGCATGACGCCGACCTTGTAGTTGTCGAAGGTGGCGTAGTAGTCGACGTTCGGCGACTTGGTGAGCAGCCGGTCGTAGGCGATGACCGGGATGTGCTTGTCGGCCGCCTCCTGCAACTGCGTCGTCAGGGTGGTGCCGTCGATCGAGGCGATGATCAGGAGCTTGGCGCCCCGGGTGATCTGGTTCTCGATCTGGTTGACCTGCGTGGGGATGTCGTTCTCGGCATACTGCAGGTCGACCTTGTAGCCGAGCTTCTCCAGCGAGGCTTTGACGTTCTCGCCATCGTGGATCCACCGCTCGGAGGACTTGGTCGGCATGGTCACGCCGATCAACGCGCCCTTGACCGAGCCGGCGCCCGCCGCACCCTTCTCGTCGACGGTCTTGGTGCTCGAACCGCACGCTGCGGTCACGCTCAGGGCCATGAACAGCCCCGTGGCCGTCATGGCCATTTTAGTGAATCTCATGTCCCACCTTGGGTCGGGCTAGGCGGTTACGCCGGCATTACAGCTGGATTTCCACTGCTGTGTCCGGGAGTGTTACCGGTCACAAATCTGATGTCAAGACACAGTTCGGCAACGTGGCCGACCACGGTCTCGTCATTGACTTTGTCGATGTGACCGGTAACATCCGCGTGTCGTGAGGTCGTCGTGGCCCCGCCTCCGGCCCCGTAACATGAGGAGTACTCGCTACACATGCGCATCACCGGTATCTCGACACACGTCGCCGGCACGCCCTGGCGCAACCTCACGTTCGTCCAGGTCCACACCGACGAGGGACTCGTAGGCGTCGGTGAGGCGCGGATGCTGAACCACACCGACGCGCTCATCGGTTATCTGGCGGAGGCCGAGCGCAACCACGTCATCGGCTCGGACCCCTTCGACACCGAGGACCTGGTCCACCGGATGAAGTACGGCGACTACGGCCGCGCCGGAGAGATCGCCATGTCCGGCATCGCCTGCGTCGAGATGGCCTGCTGGGACATCGTCGGCAAAGCCCTCGGCCAGCCCCTCTGGCGGCTACTCGGCGGCAAGGTACGGGAACGGATCAAGGCCTACGCCAACGGCTGGTACACCGTCGAACGCACCCCCGAGGCCTTCCACACCGCCGCCCTCAAGGTCGTCGAACGCGGCTACCAGGCCCTGAAGTTCGACCCGTTCGGCACCGGCACGATGGAGCTGGACCACGCCGAGACGATGCGCTCGGTCAGCCTCGTCGAGGCGGTACGCGACGCCATCGGGCCCGAGGCCGACCTGCTCGTGGAGATGCACGGGCGCTTCTCCCCCGCCACCGCGATCCGGCTGGCCGGGCTGCTCGCGCCGTTCGAGCCGAGCTGGCTGGAGGAGCCGTGCCCGCCGGAGAACCTCAAGGCCCTGGCCAAGGTCTCCGCCCACACCGACTTGCCGATCGCCACCGGCGAACGCATCCACGACCGCATCGAGTTCCGCGAACTGTTCGAACTCCAGGCCGTCGACATCATCCAGCCCGACATCTCCCACATCGGCGGCATCGCCGAGACCCGCAAGCTGGCCGCGACCGCCGAGACCCACTACGTCATGGTCGCCCCGCACAACGTCGGCGGCCCCGTGCTGACCGCCGCCAACCTCCACCTCGCCGCCTGCACCCCCAACTTCAAGATCCAAGAGCACTTCAACGACTTCGCCGACTCGGCGATCAAGGGCGTTGCGCCCGGTCTGCCGGAGGTCGTCGACGGCTACTTCGCCCTGCCGGAGGCTCCCGGTCTCGGTGTCGAACTGGACCTGGACGCGCTCGCCGAGTTCCCCCGCCAGCGCGCCAACTTCAACCTGTTCGCCGACAACTGGCACCTTCGCGACCCGGCCGGGACCAAGTGAGCCGGTCGGTACTTCTGGAGGGGCCGGGCCGCCGGCGAGTGGTCAAGGGCGAGGTACCCGAGCCGGGGCCCGGTGAGGTCCTCGTCCGCGTCGCCGCGGCGGGCATCTGCGGCAGCGACCGCGAGATGTACGAGGGCGGCCGCCCCGAGCCGTACCGGACGTTTCCCATCGTCCCCGGTCACGAGTGGTCGGGAACGATCGAGGAGACCGGGCCGGGCGTCGACCCGTCCCTGACCGGCCGGCCGACGGTCGGCGAGGGCTTCGTGAACTGCCAGGTCTGCGACCGCTGCCGCGCCGGGGACACCAACCTGTGCGGTGCCGGCTATGACGAGATCGGGTTCACCCGGCCCGGCGCGTTCGCCGACCACCTGATCGTGCCCGCCCGGCTGCTGCATCCGCTGCCGGCGGGCACCGACCTGCGGGCCGCCGTACTGCTCGAACCGGCGGCGGTCGCCGCAGCCGCCGTTCTCCGGGCCGCTCCGGTGCCCGGAGAACGGGTCGGCGTGGTCGGGGCGGGCACGCTCGGCCTGCTGACGATCCAGCTGCTGGCCGCCTCCTCCCCCGCCGAGCTCGTCGTCAGCGACCCGCGCGCCGGCCGGGAGGCGGTCGCGAGGGCGGGCGGCGCGACCGCCTACTTCCACCCGGACCGGCTCGGCGCGACGGACCTCGACGTCGTCGTGGAGACCGCGGGCGCACGCGACTCGGCGGCGGCGGCGGCCCGGCAGGTGCGCCGGGGCGGCCGGCTGGTGCTGACCGGCATCCCCGGCGTGGTCTCGGAGATGCTCTCCCCTTCGATGATCGTCGAGCGCCAGCTCATGGTGACCAGCGTGTTCGGCGCCCCGTCGGCGGCCTGGACGCACGCCGTACGTATGTTCACCTCCGGCCTGCTCGACCTCGGCCCGCTGGTCACCCACGAGCTGCCGCTCGAGGCCTACTCCGACGCGGTCGCGCTGCTAGGCCAGGGCGGCGAGGGCGTCGGCAAGATCATTCTTAGACCCTAGGAGTACGTGATGAGCCTTACCCGCCACCCCGGCGAGCACCTGCTCGACCGGCTCGGCATGCCCGCCCGCGGCGCCGCCCCCACCGGATCGGAGGCCCGGTTCCCCGACGGCGGGAGCTGGCGGACCGAGCTGCCCTCCTGCGAGGGGCCGGAGGTCCTGGCCGCCGCCCTGGAGGAGATCGACCGCCTCGAGGTGCCGATCCACCGCATCAGCCAGGGCAGTGGCATCTGGATGCTCACCGACGCCGAGATCACCGAGATGGTGAAGGCGTGCGAGGAGCGCGACATCGAGCTGTGCCTGTTCGTCGGCCCGCGCGGCACGTGGGACATCGGCGCCGGGGTCAAGGCCTCGTCCGGTGGTTCCGGTCCGCGTGCGCGGGGACGCGACCAGCTCGCCCAGTGCGCCGAGGAGGCCGAGCGCGCCGTGGCGCTCGGCGTGCGCTGCCTTCTCGTCGCCGACGAGGGCGTGCTGTGGACGCTGCACCGGCTGCGTGCCGCGGGCGTGCTCCCCGCCGACGTGACGTTCAAGGTGTCGGCGCTGGTCGGGCCGGTCAACCCGGCCGCGTACGCGGTCTGGGAGAAGCTCGGCGGCGACTCCATCAACGTGCCGAGCGACCTGACCATCGGGCAGATCGCCGAGCTGCGGGCGCAGAGCGGCGCGCCCATGGACTTCTACGTCGAGGCCCCAGACGACCTCGGTGGCTTCGTCCGCCTCTACGACGCGGCCGAGCTGATCCGCTGCGGTGCGCCGATCTATCTGAAGTTCGGCCTGCGCAACACCCCCGGCGTCTATCCGGTCGGCCGCCACCTGCGCGACCTGGCCGTCAACGCCATGCGGGAGCGTGTGCACCGCGGCCGCCTGACCCTGGACATCCTGGAGCGGCTCGGCGCGGACGAGGGCATGTCCCCGCTCGGCTCGCGGCTGCCCGGCACCCTGAACCGCTTCCCCGCGGATGGAGACCTGCGATGACGTTGCTGTACGGAGTCGACCCGCGAACCGGCGAACGCCTGGAGCCGGGCGTGCCGGAGACCGGTCACGAGACGGTCGCCGCGCTCGGCGTGACCGCGGCGAGCGCCGCCCGCCCGCTCGCGGAACTGCCACTGCCGGACCGGGCCGCACTGCTGGACGCCGTCGCCGACGCTCTTGAAGGTGCCGCCGGGGAGCTGGTGGCGCTGGCCGACGCCGAGACCGCGCTCGGCCGCACCCGCCTGACCGGGGAGATGGAACGTACCACTGGCCAGTTGCGCCTCCTGGCCGGTGCGGCACGCCAGGACGGCTTTCAGCGGGACGCCGTCGAGGACGGGTTCGTACGCGCGCTGCTGCCGATCGGGCCCGTCGCGGTGTACGCCGCGAGCAACTTCCCGTTCGCGTTCTCCGTGGCGGGCGGCGACACGGCGTCCGCGTGGGCGGCCGGCTGCCCGGTCATCGTGAAGGCCCACCCCGGGCATCCGCGTACGTCGGTGCGCACGGCGGAGGTCATCGCCGACGCGCTCGCCAAGGCGGGCGCGCCCGAGGGGACGTTCGCGGTCGTGTACGGGCTGGAGGCGGGCCTGGCGCTCGTCAAGGACCCGAACGTGAGGGCCGCCGGGTTCACCGGCTCGGTGCGCGGCGGGCGGGCGCTGTTCGACGCCGCCGTGAGCCGCCCCGACCCGATCCCGTTCTACGGCGAGCTGGGCAGCGTCAACCCCGTGTTCGTGACGCCGTCGGCAGTGGCCGCACGGGGCGAGGAGATCGCGCGCGGCTACGTCGGCTCGTTCACGCTCGGGTCGGGACAGTTCTGCACCAAGCCGGGGCTGCTCTTCCTGCCCGCAGGCCACGGGCTCGACGCCGTGCTGGCCGAGGCGGTCGCGTCGGTGGAGGCGCCCTCACTCCTGACACCGCAGATCGCGGACGCGTTCCGTACCGGGGTCGAACGGCTCACCGCCGGGACGCGCACGGTGGCGGAGAGCGCCGGGGCGCATCTGGTCGCGGTGACCGCCGGGGAGTTCGCGGCCCGGCCCGAGCTGGCGGAGGAGTGCTTCGGCCCGGCCTCCGTCATCGTCGAGTACGCCTCGGAGGAGGAGCTGCGCGCCGCCGCACGCGCCGTACCCGGCTCGCTCACCGCGACCGTGCACGCCGAGTCGTCCGACGCCGGCCTGGCGCGCGGGCTCGTCGCCGAGCTGGCCCGGCACGTCGGCCGCGTCGTCTACAACGGCTGGCCCACCGGCGTCGCGGTCAACCGGACGATGCACCACGGCGGCCCCTGGCCCGCGACGACCGCGCCGCTGCACACGTCCGTCGGCACGGCCGCGATCCGCCGCTTCCAGGTCCCGGTCACCTTCCAGGGCCTGCCGGAGGAGCTGCTCCCGCCGACCGCGAGGTGAGACCACCCATGGCGGCGGGCTCCCGGCTTAGGCAAAGGCGGAGATTACCTGGCGTTAAGACCTCGTTGACCCGTGCTCTTCTAGTGTCGCGATGTCGTTCACCGCAACGGCGGCCGGCATCGCCTCACCGCACTAGGGGATCTGTGGCCGAGCTGATGGGTTTGACCAAGGCCGGTTTCATCGCATTGTTGCTCGTCATCGCGTTCGCCGCAGTGGTGGTCTGCCTCCGCCTGCTACCGAGATACTCCGGCACAGGTCTCGGGCAGGTGGCCGTACGGGCGGGGCTGCTGCTGGGCGGTCAGGTGCTGCTCCTGCTGGCACTGCTGGCCCTGATCAACTCCGACCTGCAGTTCTACTCGTCGTGGGACGACCTGTTCGGTGCGGACTCAGGCACCGTACGAATCTCCGATCAGGCCCCTGTGGCACAGCCGCCCCCGGCCGCTCCACGGGTGAGGTCGTCGCATGACGCCCTCACCCGGCGGCTGCCGGCCGGCGAGGGGCGGCTGCGCGTCCTCAGGCTGCGCGGCTCGAGATCGGGAATCGTCACACGGACGTATGTGTACCTGCCGCCGCAGTACACCCAGGATCGGTCGCAGCGGTTCCCGGTCGTGCTGTTCCTCGGCTCCCCCCGCGACGTGATCCGCCGGCGGCGCCTGCCGGAGCTGGCGGCGCGTGAGATCGCCGCCGGACGGCTGCGTCCGGTAGTGATCGTGATCGCGCCGACCGGCCACGGGTGCGTGGACGCGCCCGGCGGTGAGCAGGGTGAGACGTTCCTCAGCGAGGACCTGCCCACCGCGGTCGACGCCGCGTACCGCGTCGGCACCGCCCCGGGAAGCTGGTCGGTGGCGGGGCCGGGCCTCCGCGGGCCGGCGGGGTACTGCGCGGCACTGCTCGCGATGCGTCACTCCGACCGGTTCGGCTCGGCGGTCTTCGCCGCGCCCTCCCTCACGCCGCCTCCCGGGAGGCTGTACGGCGGCAGCCGGTCCATCCGCGATGAGTACGACCCGCGCTGGCGGCTCCGGTACCGGCCGCCCCCGCCGATCAGTGTCGGTGTCATCGCCGACGACGGATTCTCCGCCGGCGTCCGACCGCCGATGCGCGCCGAACCGCTGCCCGCGACCGCCACGCAGGACCTTCCCGCGATCCTGCGCTGGCTGGGCACCCACCTCACTCCGGGGAACCGGCCATGATCAGACTTACCGGTACTCCCCTGCTCGTGATGCTCGTCATCGTGACGGTGACCGTGCTCGCCGCGGCGATCTGGTTCGCTCCGCGGGTGGCGGGCCGGCGGCCCACGCACGTGCTGGCGCGCCTCGGCATCGTCGCCGGCTGCCAGCTCTTCCTGGTCGTGGCCGTACTGGCCCTGGTCAACGCCACCTTCGACTTCTACGGCTCTTGGGGCGACCTCGTCGGCCTGCACGCCGGAAAGAGCGGTCCCGGCGAACCCATGGCGGCCGGGGCGGGCGGCTTCGGCACCTCGGCGTCCCGCACCGCGCCCGTCACCACGAACCCTTCCGCGCCGAGGTACCGGCTTCCGGCGGGGCAGGGCCGCATCGACTCCGTCGTCATCCACGGAGTGCGCACGGCGATCAGCGAGCCCGCGTTCGTCTACCTGCCGCCGCAGTACTTCGCGCCGGCGTACGAGACCCGGCGCTTCCCGGTGACCGTGGCCTTCACGGGGTACCCGGGCAACGCCGAGAACCTCATCACCCACCTGCGGCTGCCGCAGACGGTCGCCCAGGAGATCGCCGCAGGGCGGATGCCCCCGACGATCGTCGTCATGGTGCGCCCCTCCGTCGCCCCGCCTCGCGACACCGAGTGCACCGACATCCCGCACGGGCCCCAGGCCGAGACGTTCTTCGCCGAGGACGTGCCGGCCGCACTCGCCGCGGTCTACCGGACCGCCGACCACGCGTCCGGCTGGAGCGCGCTGGGCGACTCGACCGGAGGCTACTGCGCGGTCAAGCTCGCCATGCGGCACTCCGACCGCTACTCGGCCGCGGTGTCACTCGCCGGCTACTACCGCGCCCTCCAGGACTTCACCACCGGTGATCTCTACGGTCACAGCAAGGCGTACCGGGACGAGTGCGACCTGATCTGGCGGCTCCGGCACCTGCCACCGCCGCCGACGAACCTGCTGCTGACCACCAGCCGTACCGGCGAGAAGGACTACCGTCAGACCCGGGAGTTCCTGGCCCTCGCGCGCCCGCCCGCGCGTGTCGCTTCCATCACACTGCCGTTCGGCGGCCACAACTTCACGACCTGGAAACGCGAGCTCCCGCCGGCGCTGCGCTGGCTCGGCGCCCACCTGAAACCGGGCACCTGACGCGCTTCTGCGGGTACGCCTCGGACCCGGTGACGCGGCGCGCCGCGCTGCCTGAGGCAGATCTTCCCGACGGGAGTGTGCGGCTACACCGAACCGGGCGTCGGCCGGCAGCCGTGCCGGCGGCACGGCCAGGTGGCCGTGCCGGTGCACGGTCAAGCCGTGCCGGCGGCCGCGACGGCCGTACGCGGGAGGCGCGAGACCGGGACGGCCAGGGCGACGATGAGGAGACCGCCGAGGCCCGCCACCGCGAAGGACCAGTCCGTCCCCCAGTCGTCGATGATGACGCCGGTGACCGGGCCGGAGACGGCGATGCCCAGCGTGAGGGCGGTGCCGTGCAGGCCCATGGCCTCACCGCGCGCGGCGGTCGGCACCCACCGGCTGACGGCGTCGACCGTGGCCGACAGGGCAGGGGCGCAGAGCAGTCCGGACGGGACCAGGGCCAGGCAGAGCCACTGCCAGTCGCCGACCAGACCGAGCGGAACGGTGAGGGCGGCGATGCCGCCGATCATGACCAGCGGCGAGAACCCGCGGGGCAGCGCGCCGTACAGGAAGCCGCCGACCAGCGAGGACAGGGCCATGAGGCCGATGACCAGGCCGGTCCATCGGGTGGCGGAGTCGGCCTTGAGGACCGCGACGACGCTGAGCTCGGCCGCGGCCAGCACGAACGTCGCGGCGAGCGTGACGCCGAGCAGGGCGAGGAGCGCCGGCGTCAGCCACTGCCGCCGGGGCACCGCGGCCTCGTCCCGCTCGCGCTCCTCGTCCGTACGTGTCGGAGGGTCCAGCACCAGCAGCGCGACGCCGGAGCCGACCAGGCCCAGTCCCACCAGGACCATGGTCCAGCCGCTGCTGAGCGCGGCGGTGGCGGAGACCGCGACCGCCGGGCCGATCATGTAGGAGACCTCGACGAGCATCGAGTCGAGGGTGAACCCGGTGCGGCGCTGCTCGGCCGGGACGGCCGCCGCCACGCACTGGCGAAGCACGCTGAACACCGGCAGCGACAGTACACCGGCGACGAACGCTCCGACGGCCAGTGGCCAGTACGGCAGGAACGCGGCCGACGGCCAGAACACCAACTGGGCGGCCGTGGTCACCACCAGGACCGGGCGGAGCCCGTGCCGGTCCACGAAGCGCCCGGCGGCAGGGGCGCCGACGGCCACGCCGGCGGTCGAGGCCGCACCGACCAGCCCCGCCTGCAGAAAGCCGAGGTTCATGCCGTTGACGACGTGCAGGGTCAGCGTCAGGCCAGTGGCGATCACCGGGATCCGTGCGACCAGCCCGACGAGCAGGAGCGCGCGGACACCGGGGTTCGCCAGCACTCGCCGGTAAGGCTCTACTGTCATTGTGGTTACTTACCTCCGCCGAGCATTGTGGCAGTGACCACTGACAGCACGGAAACGAAATTCCCGGCCGGCGGACGCGTCAGGGCACGAACACGATCCGGTCGGGTGTTCCAGCGGTCGCCGTCCAGGCCTGTTCGACCTCCGCGAGGGGCACGGCACGCGCTCTGACGTCGAACGCGCCGTCGGCGACGGCGGACGCCAGCTTGGGAAGTTCCTTGACGAAGTCGCGGCCGGGGACCGAGCCGATTCCGCTGCCGATGATCTGCAGGCGCGCCGAGCGCAGCGCGGCCGACGGGATCGGCGCCGTCGGACCGGCGACCGAGCCGATCTGGATCCAGGTGAGCGACGCACCGCGGTCGGCGCGGGCGGTGAGCATGTCGGCCATGGCGCGCGCCGTTGGCTCACCCCACACGTAGTCGATGACGACGTCGACATCGGCCGCCTTGGTGAGCTCGTCGAACGTGCAGGTCTCATCGGCCCCGAGAGCGCGCAGCCCGAGGAGGCGAGCCGTGTCGCGTCCGGCCGCGATCACGTGGGCGGCGCCGAAACGCTTGGCGACCTGGATCGCCATCCGGCCGGCGTTCCCGGTGGCCCCGAGGATGAGGACGCGTTGCCTGCGCCGGAAGTCGACGCGCCGGCGTAGTGCCACCCATGACGACATCGCGGGGTTCATCGCCGCCGCGATCTGGACCGGGTCGATCCCGTCGGGAAGGACGACGCTGCGATCGAGGTCGATGACGGTGCGCTCGGCCATGGTGCCGAGGACCGTGTCGTCCAGGACGGTGTATCGGATACGGCCCTTCGGGTCGCGCACGACGCCGTCGATGCCAGGGACGAGCGGGAGCTCGTCGGTGCTGGTGTAGTGCGAGCCGTCCGCCTGCGAACGGACGCGGGGGTGCAGACCGGCCGCGAGGACCTCCACGACGACCTCGTCGCCGCCATGGGCGACGGGCTCCGGGTACTCCACGTACTTGGGCAGGGCATCGAACGACGTTACGACGGCCGCGTGCATGACGACCTCCAGGGAAATAGTTGGAAGTACGAACTATTTCATGGTGGTTGGTAATACGAACCATGTCAAGTAGGGTGACGGCGTGACCAGGGAACCCGCCCGTACGAACGGACCGCCGGACGCGTCCGGCACCGGTCCGGAGCTCGTCGACGCCCTCGCACAGAGCGCGTTCGTGGTGATGGGCACGCTCACCCGGATCGGCGCGGCACACGATCTGTCCCTCACCCAGCTTCGGGTGCTCGGGATCCTGCGCGACCGAAGAGCCCGGGTGACGGAGCTCGCGGACTTCCTCGGACTCGAGAAGTCGACGATGTCCGGCCTGGTGGACCGCGCCGTACGGCGGGGGCTGCTCGAGCGGGGCAAGAACGCCGAGGACGGCCGTGCCGTCGACGTGTTCATGACCGCCGCCGGTCTCGAGCTGGCGGAACGTGTGCACACCGAGATTCGTCGCGCGCTCGCCCCGACCACGAGTCGCCTCGACACGAAGGAACGGCACGCGCTCACCCTGCTGCTCTCACGGATGCTCGGACCGGCTCGGGCGTGACCGCGACGGTCTCGTACTCCCGCCTCCTGACCGGCCGCGCGGCCGGTCCCGCCGTTGGTCGGCGGAACCGGCCGTCGCGTGGCCGCGCTATCCGAGCAGGCCCAGCAGCTGGTTCAGCTGCGCGAGCAGCTGGTCGAGCTGCGCGAGGGTTCCGGTTCCGTCCAGCAGTCCGGCGATGGCGCACAGCAGATTGCCCAGCAGATTGCCCGGTCCGGAGATCGCGGTGAGGTCGAGGACGACCCGGTCCAGGTGGACCTTGAGGCCGAGGAGGTCGAGGTCCAGCGGCCCCAGGGTCAGGTGCAGGATCGGGCAGAGTCCCGTCGGCAGCGCCACCGGCATGGTCACCGGGGCGTCGGACACGGTGCCGGCGGTGCCGCCGCCGCTGTTCGTCATGGTGCCGGAGACCAGCCCCTTGAGGAGCACGTCGCGGCCCTCGGCGACGAACCGCGTCGGCCGGACGCTGCCGACGAAGGTCCCTCCGTCCGCCGTCGTGCCGGTGACCGGGATCCGGCTGAGGGGTGCGGGTACCGCCGCGGCGTCAGCCGGGACGGCGGTCAGGCCGACCATCGTCACCAGCCCGATCGCCGCTGAGAGCAGGGTCAGAATTACTCTTTTCACGAACGTTCCTTTCATCGGGATCATCACGCAATTCGCGAGAAGTCGACTGCCTACCCGACGAGTGATTTGTTACACAGGAAGTTGACGGACCCTGACAAGAACAAATGCGCATAGGACTAGGTCAGGAGCACCGGTTTACCGCGATACCTGGCCGCATCGTGCCACTTTTTGACCATTACAGAACCGCACGGAGTCATGCGATGACAGAGCGAAGAAATGCGCGGTCAGCGGCATCTCACTGAGTGGAAAAATGTGGCGGAAAATTGTACGAGAGGCACAACTTCCCGTGCCGACCTGCGGCGGAGTCCGGAATGGCGCGGACGGCCGCAGCCTGGACGGCGGCGACCCGCGACAGGCGGGCTCCACGACAGGCGGGCTCCAAGACGGGGCGCGGCCCAGACCAGGCGGGGCCCCAGACCGAGGACTTCGAGGCAGGCTCTAGAGGTCCGACCGGTCGAGGATCCGTTTGGCCTGGGCGAGCAGTGGGGCGTCCACCATCTGGCCCTCGACGCGCACGACACCGCGTTCGGCGCCGGCCGCGAGGACGCGCTGTGCCCACTCGACGCGGTCGGGGCCGGGGGCGAAGCCGCGGCGTACCGTCTCGACCTGCCCCGGATGGATGCATGCCTTGTGGGCGAATCCGCTCGCCACCGCGTCCTCGGTCTCGGCCGCGAGCCCGTCCAGATCCTTGATGTCGAGGTACACGGCGTCGATCGCGGCGCGCCCGTGCGCACCGGCCGCGAGCAGCACCTGCGCACGTGCCGTGCGGGCGACGTCGCGGTAACCGCCACCGGGCCCTCTGCTGGAGTATCCGCCCAGCGACGCCACCAGGTCCTCCGCGCCCCACATGAGGGCGACCACCGACGGGACCGCCGCGATCTCGGCGGCGTTCACCACACCCCGCGCGGTCTCACAAAGGGCGACGATCTCCCACTCCCCCAGCTCGCCCAGGTCCGCCGCGCTCTCGCTCTTGGCGACCATGAGCCGCCGGTACGCGGTCCGGCGTACGGCCTCCAGGTCCAGTGAGTGGTCCTCGGTGCCGGCCGGGTTGACCCGTACGATCGTCCGTTCGGGGTCGAGCGGTGTGCCGAGCAGTGCCTGCCGCGCGGCCGGCCGGTCCCGCGAGGCGACGGCGTCCTCGAGGTCGACGATGACCGTGTCGGCGGCGGCCATCGCCTTGGGGTAGCGATCCGGGCGGTCGGCCGGGCAGAACAGCAGCGCCGGCCCCCGCAGCGCGGTCACGGCCGGCACCTCATGAGCGAGTCGCGTACGACCGTGGCGACGACCGTGCCGTCCTGCTTGCGCGCGGTGTGCTGGAAGCCGACGACGCCCTGGCCGGGACGGCTCGCCGAGAGCCGTTTGGACGACACCGTCGTCTCCCCGTAGAGCGTGTCCCCGACGAAGACGGGCGCCGGGAAGGCGACCTCACGAAACCCCAGGTTGGCCACCAGTGTGCCCTGCGTCAGGTGGCCGACCGACAGTCCGACCAGCACCGAGAGCGTCAGCAGGCTGTTGACGAGGCGCTCACCGAACTCCTGCGTCTCGCTGAACGCGGCGTCGAGGTGGAGCGCCTGCGGGTTCATCGTCAGGGTGCTGAACAGCGTGTTGTCGGCCTCGCCGATCGTACGTCCGGGGCGGTGCCGGTACAGCACCCCCTCCTCCAGCTCCTCGTACCAGAGTCCGCGCTGCTCGACGACCCGTGGCTCCGTCATCCGGCCACCGCCGCGGGCAGCGCCATCTCACGCGGGTCGCCGCCCCCGGTCAGTGGCAGGTCGCAGTCATTCACGCTCTTGTACCCGCCGTCCCTCGCTCGGTGATCGGTACCGACGTCACCAACCTATCGGCGGAGCGCTTCGGGGATCAGGTCGCGGTGTGCGTCGAGTAGTTCGTCGCACAGTGCCTCCGCCTGGCGGGTGGTCAGCACGCTGCCCGCGTTCGGGTCGAGCAGCGCGGCCTGGTAGACGTGCCGGCGATCGCCGTCCAGGACGGCACGTACGGTCAGTTCGACGACGTTGAGGAACGTGCGGTTCAGGGCGGCCAGCTGCGCGGGCAGGGCACCGATGGGCTGCGGATGTGCGCCGGTGGCGTCCACGAGGGCGGGGACTTCGACACAGCATTCGTCGGGCAGGTTGGTGATCAGGCCGTTGTTGCGCACGTTGAGGTAGATCTCGCGTTCCCGGCCGGTCTGGTGTGCGTGGATGAACTCCGAGGCCAGCTCGGACGTCGCCTCAAGGGCGAGCGGCTCCTCGGCGGCCAGTTCGCGGCGGGTCGACTCGTACTCATCGATGTTGCGTTCCGACCGCCGGAGGTACTCCCCGACCGGTACGCGGAACCGCTCGATCTCCTCGTCGTGGTGCATGAACCACGGCACGTACTCGGCGCTGTGTTCGCTGGACTCGGTGGGGAAATAGCCGAAGCGGCGGAAGATCTCGACCCGGACGCGGCGCTGGAGCTGCGGATCGGCGTCGATGGCGGCCCGCAGTGCCGGATACAGGTCCCGCCCCTCGTGCTCGAAGCGGAGGACGAAGGCCTGGTGGTTGAAGCCGGCCGTACGAAAGTCGATCTCCGCCAGTGGCACGCCGACCAGCTCGGCGAGGAGCCGGTGCGTGTCGCGTACCGAATGGCACATGCCGACGACCCGCTGGAACGGCGAACCGGCGTAGACCGCCCACGGCAGCATCGCCATCGGGTTGCTGTAGTTGAGCAGGTACGCGTCCGGTGCCACCTTCGCGAGATCCTCGCCGATCTGGATCAGGACGGGGATCGTGCGCAGGCCGCGGAAGATGCCGCCGATCCCGATCGTGTCCGAGATCGTCTGGCGCACGCCGTAGCGCGCGGGGATGTCGAAGTCGGCGCGCGTGGCGCGGTAGCCCCCGACCTGGATCTCGTTGATCACATAGTCGGCGCCCTCGAGGGCCGCCAGCCGGTCGATGCTCGCGCTCACCCGGGCGCCGGCGCCGGTCTGCTCGTTGACGCGGCGTACCAGCGCCTCCGCGTAGCCGAGCCGGTCGGCGTCGATGTCGTGCAGCGCCAGCTCGAACCGGCCGTGCAACTCGGCGAAACCGCACAGGTCCGCGACGACATTGCGGGTGAACTCGACGCTGCCTGCTCCGATGAACGCAACCTTCGTCATGCTCGGACTATGGCACTCGCGCCGACAATCGCACAACGATGAGCAGGAAACACGCAATATTGGTGCGCATTGGTGCGCGAAACCTCAGACGAGCGTCACTTCGCAGCCGTGCGCCCGTATCCGGTCGATCTGCGCGCCGTCCGCCCGGTCGTCGGTGATCAGCAGGTCGACCTCCGGCATGGCGCAGACCTGGGCGAGCGCCACCCGGCCGATCTTGGTCGCGTCGGCCAGCACGACCGTCTTGCGGGCGCGCTGGAGCAGGGCCGCGTTCGTCCGCGCGCCCTCCGGGTCGTAGTTCGTGCAGCCCGCCGACGCGTCGACGCCGTCCACCCCGACGAAGGCGACGTCGAGGTTGTACCCGGCGAGGAACGCCTCAGTGCTGTGCCCGACCGCCTCCTGGCTGCTGCTGCGCACCTCACCGCCGGCGGCGAACACGCGAAGCCGCGGATTGTCCAGCAGGTGCAGCGCCACGTTGAGGGCGTTGGTCACGACGGTGAGACCCTCCCGTTCGAGCAGCAGGTGCGCGAACTCGGTCACCGTGGTCCCGCCGGTCATGCCGATCACCCGTGCGTCGGCGAGATGCCGGCGGGCCTCGTACGCGATCCTGCGCTTCTCGGCCAGGTCCTGGGTCGTCTTGTAGCTCAACGGCATGTCGTTGAACGCGGCATGGGTCGTGGCACCACCACGAGTGCGGCTGACCAGGCGTTGCTGCTCGAGCACCTCGAGGTCCCGCCGGATCGTCGCGTGCGACACACCGAACTGCTCGGCCAGTTCGGGGACCTCAAGGGACCCGTGCGCGACGATCGCGGACAGGATCTGATGGATGCGTTGGCTGCGTCGCATGGCGCGAGGTTAGCGCACAAACGATCATATTGCGCATTGGGTGTTCAATCTGCGCGCAAACTGCACACGCGCTATCAACCCCCGCGTTCACGGCAAATTTCGCGAACAGAGTGGTTGACGCCTGGCAGAACACCTGCGACAGTCTCTGCCACATCACGCATAACGATCGGTAAACGCGCAGATCTACGTTCGGATCCTGCGCATAGTGCTCGCAGCCGGTGAACGGACCGTCCATCCGCCATCGGCTGGGTCTCGGCCCGCTCGCCCGTATCGGACGGCGGTTCAGCACGGCTCTACACGCCCGCAGCGGCGGGTCGTCTTCCGAGAGAGAGGCGTCGCCCATGCCTTCCGTACGACAGTCCAGGGCCTCTGCGGTGGTCGGTGCGCTGTCCTGTCTGGCCCTGCTGGGTACCGCGTGCTCTGGCGGCGGCACCTCGGGCTCGTCGGCGACCAAAGGCGTCAAGATCAACGTCGCCCTTGCGATCCCGGCTCCGCCCAAGGCCTCACTCGACGCGTTCACCAAGGCCACCGGCATCACGGTCAACTGGACGAACATCGACTGGGACAGTCTGCAGACGAAGATCGCGGCGGGCGCCACCGCCAAGACCTACTTCGCGGACGCCACCGACGTCGACTGGTCACGGGTCGGCCAGCTCGGCAAGCTCAACTGGTTCTATCCGATGGAAACCTACGTCGACACGAAGTCGCTCACCGCCGACATGCCCCAGCTCGCGTCGTTCACCATCGGCGGGCACGTCGTCGGGATCCCGTTCGACGCGTCCTTCCTGGTGACCACCGTGAACACGAAGATGTTCACCAAGGCCGGCGTGACCAAGATGCCGACCACGATCGACCAGTACACACAGGACCTCAAGCAGATCAAGGCGAAGGGCGGAGTCCAGTATCCACTGAACATCCCGTTCGCCGCCGCGGAAGGGCTGTCGACGTACTGGTACCAGACGACGGCGGCGTTCGGCGGCACGATCCTCGACGGACAGGGCAAACCCCAGTTCGCGACTCCCGGCTCGCCCGGGTACAAGGCGGCGCAGTGGATGGTCGACGCGCTCAAGCAGGGTCTCGTCCCGCCGGGCAACATCAACGTCAGTGACAGTCAGGGCCAGCAGACGCTGATGGCGCAGGGACAGGTCGCCAGCACCTTCGGCGACTACTCCGGCAACATCGGCAGCCTCTACGACGTACCGGCCGCCTCGAAGGTGGTCCACCAGGTGGACTATCTCGCCACCCCCGGGGTGACCGGACCGGGCCCGAACATGAGCAACCCGGACGGCATCGGCATCCCGCGTACGGCGAAGTACCCGGCCGCGGCGGCGAAGTTCATCCAGTGGTTCACCTCGGCGGCCAACCAGGCCGACTTCGCCGGCCTCAACGGACCGGACAAGGCGCTGAAGAGCTACAACTTCCCGTCCCGGCTGACCGCGGTCGACCAGCTCGCCACCAAGGGAAAGCTCGTCAAGGGCTCCGCGCTCAGCGCGATGCTCAAGTCCAGCGCCCGGCCGGTGTTCCCGGCGGGAGCACCGTCGTGGTACCCGCAGTTCTCCAACTCCGTCTACACGAACCTGCATTCGGCCGCGACCGGCTCGCTGAGTGTCGACGCGGCGATCAAGGCGATCGCCGCCACCGCGAACCGCCTGGCGAGCGGCGGGTGAGCGGGCACAGGACGGCCACGGGGTCGCGCCGATGAGCGAGGGGCAACTCGACGCGCCGCCGGTGACGGCATCAGCGGACGGGCCGGCGGGTAAGCGTCGCCGCCGGTTCGATCCGCTGCCCTATCTCCTCGTATCGCCCCTGGCGCTGTTCATCATCGCCCTGGCGCTGGTTCCGGCCGCCTTCACGATCATCGAGTCGTTCTTCCGGGTCGACGCTCTCGACCCGCCGACGCGTTTCATCGGACTGGGCAACTTCCGGCGGCTGTTCGGCGACCACGTGGTGCTGACCAGCGCGGAGAACACGCTGATCTATGTGCTGATCGGTGTCGGGCTCTCGACGGTTCTCGGCATCGCGATGGCGATCACCCTGCAGCACAAGTTCGCCGGCCGCTCGGCGCTCATCGCGATCCTGATCCTGCCCTGGGCCCTGCCCGGGGTCGTCGAGGGAATCGTGTGGAGCGGCATCTGGAACGCGAACACCGGGCTGCTCAACAGTGTGCTCACGTCGCTGCACATGGTCGACCACTATCACGTCTTTCTCGGCCAGCACCGCTGGCGGACGATCGCGCTGATCGAGCTGGTGCAGGTCTGGCAGATCACACCGTTGTCGGCGCTGCTGGTGCTGGCCTCGCTGCAGAACATCCCCGGTGACCTGTACGAGGCGGCGCGCCTGGACGGGTGCTCGCCATGGGCGGCGTTCCGGCGGATCACACTGCCGCTCGCCCGCCCCGGTGTCGCGGTGGCCATGGTGCAGGCGGTGATCGCGACCTTGAACGTCTTCGACCAGCCGTATGTGCTCAACGGCGCGGCGTCGACCGGCTCGTCGGTGATGGTGCAGACCTACTTCATCAGCTTCCAGAACCTGGACTTCGGCGAGGGGTACGCCCTGTCGCTGCTGATCACCCTGGCCACCCTGGCCATGTCCTTCTGCGTCGTCAAACTCGTGTACCGGACGGTGGAGTACTGATGGCTGTTCGCACCCGCCGCCGGATACGCGCGCGCTGGTTCGGGGTGGCGTTCATCGTCCTGTGGTCGCTGGTACCGATCTACTGGACGATCAACACCAGCCTGCAGACGGAGGCGCAGGCCGGCAGCAAGCCCGCGCACTATGTGCCACCGACACCGACGCTGGCGCACTACGTCAGCCTGCTCGGCGACTCCGGCGAGCTTCCGGACCAGATCCGCCGGTCGACGATCAACATTCTGATCGAGTGTTCCGCCGCGACCATCATCACGGTGCTGCTGTCCACGCTCGCGGCCTACGCGTTCGCGCGGATGACGTTCCGCGGCCGCAACGTGCTGTTCTACACGGTGCTGGCCACGATGGCCTTCCCGGCTTACACGACACTGATCCCGCTGTACCGGATCCTCGGCGACTTCGGCCTCGTCAACACCTACACCGGCATCGTGCTGGTGTACGTGTCCGGCTTCCTGCCCCTGGCGACCTGGATCATGTACAACTACCTCACCAGCCTGCCGGCCGCCATCGAGGAGGCCGGCCAGGTCGACGGCGCGAGCCGCATGCAGGTCCTCTGGTACGTACTCCTGCCCCTGGCCCTGCCGGGCATCGTGTCAACGGCGATCATCACGTTCCTCTTCTCGTGGACGCAGTTCCTCTTCCCGCTGGTCCTGTCGACCGACCTGTCGACCCAGCCCCTCACCGTGGTCGTCCAGGCGCTGCAGGGACAGCACGTCGTTCCGACCACACTGCTCAGTGCGGCCGGGGTGATCGCCATCGCAGTCCCGGCGGTCATCGGGCTGACGCTCAACCGGTACATCGTGAGCGGGCTGCTGACCGGGAGTGTGAAGTGAGTCCCGTACGGCCGTCCCGTCGCCGGGGAGGACGGCATGGCTGACAAGGGATTCGTGCTCATCGGTGCCGGCAGCACGGTGTTCACCCCCGGGCTGCTGCGTGACATCACGTCATCGCCGGCGTTCGACGACCACACGGTGCACCTCGTGGACACCAACGGCGAGGCCGCCGAGACCATGGCCGTCGTCGGCCGCCGGCTCGCCGCGCGGCAAGGCTCCGGCGTACGGATCGAGGCGCACACGGACCGGCGCGCGGCGTTGCCCGGCGCGAGGTTCGTCGTCACGACCATCGCGGTCGGAGCCGCCGGGGGATGGCGGGCGGACCTGGAGATCCCGGCGCGGTACGGCATCCGCCAGACGGTGGGCGACAGCGTCGGCCCCGGCGGTGTGCTGCGCGCGCTGCGGCATGTTCCCGAGCTGGTGGCGATCGCCCGCGACGTCGCCGATCTCGCGCCCGCCGCATGGCTGATCAACTACAGCAACCCGCTGACCGCCAACGTCCGTGCGATCACCCAGCAGACCGGCGTCCGGGCGATCGGCCTGTGTCACGGGACCATGCACACGAAATCGGCGCTGTCGAAGGCGCTGGGCCTCGATCCCGATGACGTGCATGCCGTGTTCGCCGGCCTCAACCATCTGTCCTGGCTGCTCGACATCCGAAGTGGTGACACCGATCTGTACCCCCGGCTGCGCGAGCTGGTGGAAGCGCGGGCCGGTGGCCGGGACGCGCCCTCCTCGCGCGTCGAGGGGGTGCACGCGGCCGTGTCGGCCGATCTGATGCGCACCTTCGGCCGCTACCCGGCGCCCGGTGACCGTCATGTCGCGGAGTTCTTCCCGGGGTACCTGTCCCCCGGCTCCGATGCGCTGCCGTGGGGCCTGCAGGGCGGTCAGGACATGACATTCGAATACATCGGCGAGAAGAGCCGGCTGTGGGACGACCTGCGGGCGCAGGCCGGGGGCACCGCTCCGCTCCGGGTCTCGGCCGACCAGGAGGCCGAACGCGTGGTGAGCATCGCCGCGGCGCTGATGGGCGACCGGGACACCGTCGAGCCGTCCGTGAACCTGCCCAACGACGGCAAGATCCCCAACCTGCCCGCGACCGCCGTGGTGGAGGTGCCGGCGGTCGTCGGCGCCGGCCGGATCACCGGCCTGGGCATCGGCCCGCTGCCGCCGGCAATCGCCGCGGTCCTCAGCGCGCGCGCCGGCCAGCAGGAGCTGACCGTACGGGCCGCGGTGACCGGTGAGCGCGACACGGCCCTCCAGGCCCTGACCCTCGACCCACTCGTCGGCGACGCCGGCACCGCGAGGGCGATTCTCGACGACGCGGTGCTCGCCCACGCCCCCTACCTGGACGGATTCAAGTCCTGACCATCGACAGCCACCGCTCCGTCCCAGAGAAGGGGAACTCCGCCGTGTCCTCCGCGCGACCTCTTGGCCAGGTCACCTCCGACGAAATCGCAAGCCAGCCCGACTGCTGGATCCGCGCACAGGAACAGGCGCGTTCTGGGCTGAGCGGGCTGCCCGAACCGGGCGAGCGGGTTCTCGCGCTGGGCTGTGGCACGTCCTACTACGTCGCGGCCGGGTATGCCTGGCTACGCGAACAGCGCGGGCACGGACAGACCGATGCGGTCATCGCGTCGGAGCTGCCTCCGGTGATCCGCGACTACGACCGCGTGGTGGCGATCAGCCGATCGGGCACCACGACCGAGGTCCACCAGGCACTGCTGCGACTGCGCGAGTACGCGCGGACCACCGCGATACTCGGCGCGCTCGACACGCCGATCGCCTCCCTGGCCACGGACGTCATCGACCTCTCGTACGCCGACGAGCGCAGCATCGTGCAGACACGGTTCCCGACGACGGTGCTGACCCTGCTGCGCGCCCAGCTCGGCGACGACGCGCAGGCCCAGGCCGACCTGGTCGGCAGCGGAGAGCGGGCGACGAGCGCCGAGGTCTCGGAGGCCGCGCCCCGGCAACTGGTCATCCTCGCTTCGGGATGGGCCGCCGCGCTCGCCCAGGAGGCGGCGTTGAAATGCCGCGAGTCCGCGGGCATGTGGGCGGAGGCGTACGCGACCGGCGAGTACCGCCACGGACCGATCAGCGCCGCCCGGCCGGGCACCCTCGTGTGGGCGATGACGCCACTGTCGGACGTGGAGATCGCCGCCATCGAGGCGACCGGGGCCCGCATCCACCGAGGGGGTACGGAACCCCAAGCCGAACTCGTGCTCCTGCAACGCCACGCGATCGCCTGGGCGGCCTCGGCAGGACGCGACGCCGACATCCCGGTGCACCTCACCCGGTCCGTGGTCGAGCTCTGACGCGCTCGGCCAGGAACGGATAGTCGAGGACGACATGGTCGGGGTCCGTCGTCAGCTCATGGACCTTGTCCGTCGAGCCACGGTAGAGGGCCGTCGTCCCTTCTCGTCCCACATTCGTGACCATGTACTGCTGCGTGATCGGGACGACCTCCAGCGACGGCACCTTCACCAGCGCCGCTCCACCAGCAGGCTCCTCGTCCGCCATCCGTCGCCTGCTTCGAGACGCCAGGTGAGCTCGTAGTCCAGGGTGACACTCACTCCCCCGGCCTCGCACGAGTCGCCGTCGAACTCGGCGCGGGCGATGTCGAAACGGTGCGGGTCGTCCAGGCCCCTCCAGGCGAATGTCGCCGTCTTCACCCCGCGCCTTCCGCCTCGGCTACTGGAGTCCCGCGCGGACGGAGGTGATGCGCTGGGTGTTGAAGCCGAGCCAGTGCATCCGGCCCACGTAGCGCGCGTGCTCGATCTTTAGGCAGCGGTCCATGACCACCGTCGCGCCGCCGTCCTCCGCGATCCGCGCGCCCTCCTCGTTGATCACGCCGAACTGGCACCACAGGGCACCGGCGTCGATCGCCACGGTGTCCCGCGCGATCCCCGGCAGCGCGTCCGGCGCGCGGAAGACGTTCACGACGTCCACGGGCACGGGCACGTCCAGCAGGCTCGGGTAGCACGTCTCGCCGAGGATTTGCGCCTCGCGGGGATTCACCGGGATCACGCGGTAGCCGTGGCGCTTGAGGTAGTAGCCGACGAAGTAGCTGGCTCGCAGCTCGTTGTTCGACAGGCCCACGACCGCGATCGTCTTCGCGGTGTGGAGCACGCGTTGGATCGTCGACGGGTCCTGGTAGTGGCTGAGGTCGGTCATGCTCTCGCTGTCCCTTCCCCCGCTGCCGCGGCGACGAGCGCGAAACTCTGTTCGAGGTCCCAGATCAGGTCCTCGACGGACTCGGTGCCGACCGACAGCCGCACCGTCCCCGGCGCGACGCCGGCCGCACGGAGCTCGTCGTCGCTCAGCTGACGGTGCGTCGTGCTGGCGGGGTGGATGATCAGGCTCTTCGCGTCGCCGACGTTCGCCAGGTGGGACCAGAGCGTCACGCCGCGGATGAGGTCCTGCCCGCCGTCGCGGCCACCCGCGCAGTCGAAGGAGAACACCGCGCCGACACCACGCGGCAGATACTTCTCCACGAGCGGCCGGTATTTGCTCGTCGGCAGGCCGGGGTAGGTGACATTCGACGCCAGCTCGTGCGACTCGAGGAACGCCGCGATCGCCCGTGCGTTCTCCACGTGGCGTTCCATCCGCAGCGACAGCGTCTCGAGCCCCTGCAGGAACAGGAACGCGTTGAGCGGCGCGAGCGTCGCGCCGAGATCGCGCAGGGTCTCGGCGCGCAGCTTCATCAGATAGCCGTAGGTCCCGAACGTCTCGTGGAACTGCAGGCCGTGGTAGGCGGGCGACGGATCCGCGATCACGGGGAACCGCCCGTTGGACCAGTTGAACGTGCCCGCCTCGACGACGACACCGCCGATGCTCGTGCCGTGGCCGCCGATGAACTTCGTCGCCGAGTGAACCACGATGTCGGCGCCCCACTCGATCGGGCGGCACAGGTACGGCGTCGCGAACGTGTTGTCCACGACCAGTGGCAGCCCGTGCTCGTGCGCGATGGAGGCCACGGTCTCGATGTCCAGCACGTTGCCGGCGGGGTTGCCGATCGTCTCACCGAAGAAGGCCTTGGTGTTCGCGCGTACCGCCTGCCGCCACGCGTCCGGATCATCGGGATCGACCCACGTCAGCTCGACGTTCATCTTGCGCAGCAGGTGCTTGAGCTGGTTCACCGTGCCGCCGTAGAGCGCCGAGGACGAGACGATGTGGTCGCCCGGCTCCAGCAGCGTGAAGAGCGCGGCCGCCTGCGCGGCGATCCCGCTGGCGAACGCCACCGCGCCGACGCCGCCCTCGAGGTTCGCCACGCGCTCCTCGAACACCGCGACGGTGGGGTTCATGATGCGCGAGTAGGTGTTCCCGTACTCCTGGAGGTTGAAGTACGCCGCCGCGGATTCCGGGTCCTCGAACACGTAGCTGGTCGTCTGGAAGATCGGTACCGCGCGTGCGCCCGTGTTCGGGTCGGGCCGTTGTCCGGCATGCAGCTGCCGCGTCTCGAATCCGAACGCGCGGGCTTCCTCGGCGCGGGGAAGGTCGTCGGTCACCAAAGCCCTTTCGCGTGGCTTGCGGAGCGGATCAGTGGGCACTGTACGGGCGTCACCCGCCGGCCCTGCCTTCGGCCAGGCCGTGTTCGCTCAGGAACCGGCGGATGATGGGCGTCTGGCGCGCCTCCTCGAGCAGGAAGCAGTCGTGGCCGTACGGCGCCTCTATCAGCTGAAACTCTACCGGCTTGCCGAGAACGCGAAGCGCCTCCTCGATCTCCCTCGACGCCGACGGCGGGTACAGCCAGTCGGAGCTGAACGCGATCAGCAGCGTGCGCGCCGAGACGTGTTCGAGTGCCCGCGCGAGCGATCCGCCGCCGTGCTGCCGCGCGAGATCGAAATAGGTCAGCGCACGCGACGTGAAGAGATAGGTGTTGGCGTCGAAGCGCTTGACGAACGAGTCGGCCTGGTGGCGCAGGTAGTTCTCGACCTCGAACTCCGGGTCGGTGATCGTGTAGCGGATGTCGTCGGCGAACTGCAGCCGCCGGCCGAACCTCTCGCTCAGCGCCGGTGCGGACAGGTACGTGACGTGCCCGACCATCCGCGCCACGCCCATGCCGGCGTGGGGCGTACGGCCCGTGCCGTAGTAGTGGCCGCCCTGCCAGGCGGGGTCGCGCATGATCGCGTCACGCGCGATCGCGTTCCAGGCCACGCCCTGCGGGTGCAGGGCGTGCGTGCTGGCGATCGCCACGATGGCATCGACCTGGTCAGGGAACTGCACGGCCCACTGCAACGCCTGCATCCCGCCGAGCGAGCCGCCGGCCACCGCCGCGAGCCGCTCGATACCGAGGACGTCGAGGAACGCGCGCTCGGTGCGCACCATGTCCGCGACGGTGATAACGGGGAAGCCGGACCCGTACGGCTCGCCCGTCGCCGGGTCGATCGACGACGGCCCCGTCGTCCCGCTACAGCCGCCGAGCAGGTTCGTGGAGATGACGAAGAAGCGGTCGGTGTCGAACGCCTTGCCGGGGCCGATCATGCCGTCCCACCAGCCGAGTCCCTTGCGGGCCGAGCCGTCGCGGTCCTCGGCGCCGAACCCGTCGCGCGTGCTGTCCCCTGACGGCGTCTTCGAGGTGCCGGCCGCGTGGGCGTCGCCGCTGAGCGCATGGCACACCAGGATGACGTTGTCACGCTCGGGCGAGAGGGTGCCGTAGGTCTCGTACGCCACGCGGATCGGGTGCAGGGTCCGCCCGCAGTCCAGCCGCACGGGTTCGGGCAGATCGAGGTACTGCGTCTCGACACTGCCGACCGAGCCGGTTGGGAGCGTCGAGGCTGTGACCATGGGCGGAATCATAGCTCTAGTCATAATCTGCCTGGCCACTATATTGTCAAGCATCCCGATGGGGAACCAGGGAATAGGGCGAAGGGGACACCGCGACATGACGACGATCGACAACGGAGTCAACGTTCAGGCACTGCTCGAGGCACGCGAGGCGCTGAAGGGCGCGCCCGAGGCGGCACAGTTCACCTGGCGGGCATCCTCCAAGTGGCAGAACGGCGTCCACAGCACGACGACGATCCAGAACTTCTTCGGCCTCGGGCAGGAACAGAGCCACAAGCGCGAGACGGAGTTCACCGCCGACCACCCCGAGGTCTTCGCGGCGGAGGACCACGGCATCACGCCGATCGAGTACCTCCTCGTCGGCCTGGCGAGCTGCCTGACGGCGGGCGTGGCGTCCGTCGCGCAGAATCGCGGCATCCAGCTGCGCTCGGTCGAGGCGACGGTCGAGGGCAACCACGACATCCGCGGCATCCTCGGTGCGGACAGCGACGTACGCAACGGCTTCAACGACATCAAGGTGACGTTCGCCATCGACGCGGACGCGTCGCAGCAGGACATCGAGGCGCTGGTCGCCCAGTCCGAGAAGCGCTCGGCCGTGTTCGACGCCCTCACGAACCCGACGAACGTCACCGTCGAGGTCGCCTGAGGGAGACCGGGCCATCGAACACTTCAGCACCGTCGTCATCGGCGCGGGGCACGCGGGCCTCGCCGCCAGCCACTTTCTCCGCGACCGGTCGATCGACCACGTCGTGCTCGAGCGCGGCGAGGTGGCGAACTCCTGGCGACGCGAACGCTGGGACTCCCTGCGGCTGCTCACTCCCAACTGGCAGAGCCGCCTGCCGGGCCATCGGTACGACGGCCCGGACCCCGACGGCTACATGACGATGGGCGAAGTGGTCGATTTCATCGAGCGCTTCGCCACCGTCACACGCGCTCCCGTCCGTACCGGCACGAACGTCACATCGGTACGACGCACCGACGGCGGGTACCACGTGACGACGAGCCGCGGCGAGATTCGCTGCCGTGCGGTGGTCATCGCGAGCGGCGCCTGCAACCGGCCGACGGTGCCGGAGTTCACCGATGCGGTGCCGTCGTCCATCGCGCAACTGACGCCGTTCGACTACCGCGACCCCGGCTCGCTCCCCGACGGCGGCGTACTCGTCGTGGGCGCGTCGGCGACCGGCGTACAGCTGGCGGCCGAGCTGAGGCGGTCGGGGCGGCCGGTGACCCTCTCGGTGGGAGAGCACGTACGGTTGCCGCGCCTGTACCGCGGGCGCGATGTGCTGTGGTGGATGGACGCGTCCGGCGTATGGGACCAGCGCCACGACGAGGTCGATGACCTGACAAGGGCCCGGCGGCTGCCCTCACCGCAGCTGGTCGGGACGCCCGAGCGCAGGACGCTCGACCTCAACACGCTGGCCGCGATGGGTGTCGAGCTGGTGGGCCGCTGGGCGACCGTACGCGATGGCCGCGCGCTGTTCTCCGGTGGCCTGCGCAACGTGTTCTCGCTCGCGGACCTGAAGATGCGGCGCCTGCTGGACACGTTCGACGACTGGGCCCGGCTCAAGGGGTACGACGCCGAGGTCGACGCTCCCGAACGCTTCGCGCCGACACTCGCGCCCGAGTCGGCGCGATGGCAACTCGACCTGCGAAGCGGTGAGATCCACGCGATCGTGTGGGCGACGGGATTCCGCCCGGACTACGGATGGCTCGACGTCCCCGTGGTCGACGCGAAGGGCCGGCTGACCCACGAGGGCGGTGTGGTCGACAGCCCGGGACTGTACGCGCTGGGACTGCCCGTGCTCCGGCGGCGCAGGTCCACGTTCATCCACGGCATCGAGGACGACGCGCGCGAGGTGGTCGATCACCTCGCGCGACACCTGGCCGGTGACGCCTCAGAAGACCTCGAAACGCACCTGCGCAGTCCCTGAGGCGCCGCCCGTCGACCCGGAAATGGCTTCAGTGCTTCTTCTGTCGTCACAGGGGAAGGTCCCGTTCTTCTAGCAGGCGCAGAGATCAAAGCCGTGTGGCGGTGACCAGCCAGCTGTGCGCCGCGCCGGGCTGGTCGGGGTCGTAGGCCGGATGCACCTGCCGGCCATAGGTATGCGCGACGGTGGCGAGCTCTCTGATGTCCGGCCTCCAGCCGTGACGGCGCAGCCACGTGTCCGGATCGCTCGGCCCGGACCGCCAGAGCCGGGCGAGCCCGGGGCTGATCGACGTGAGGGCCTGCCGCAGCGCGTCACTGTCCTCGATGTGGTCGAAGCCGATGACGCTGCCGTGGACGCTGATGTCGCCGATCTCGGTGAGCAGACGGCCGGCGTCGCTCTCGTCCATCGCGTAGAGGAGTCCCTCGACGAGCCAGGCGGTTCTGCGGCCGTGCGAGAACCCGGCCTCCATCAGTGCGGCGGACCAGTCCTCACGCAGGTCGGCCTCGACGGCGCGTACGCCGGTGTGCGCGGTGGCCGAATGCACTTGCAGGACGCGTTGCTTGAAACGCAGGACCGCCGGCCGGTCTACCTCGAAGAGCTCGGTACCGGCCGGCCACGCGATCCGGTGGGCCCGGCTGTCCATCCCGGCCGCCAGGAGCACCACCTGACGGCATCCGCTCGACGCCGCCGAGACCAGCGCCTCGTCGAGGAATCTGGTCCGCACCGCGGCCTGGACCCCCATGATCGCCGCGAAGGCGGCCTTGGCCGCGGTCGGCTCGGCGTCGACGCCCGCCGCATCGAGGAACATCTCGGCATACGGGTCCTCGAACAGGCGGTCAGCCCGCCGAGTCTCGGCCGCGCGAAGAGCGGCCACCTCGAAAGCCGTTCTTCCGATCGCATCGATCTCGGAGATATCCCTGCTCATCTGTTCACCTCCGTCACATCCAGCACCAACGCGTCATTAGTCGCTGCCGCGACAGTATCACATGATACCGTCGCAAGTGAAACAGAAAATGGTGCCGGCCGATCGAATACGACAAGGGAGTTAAGACATGTCCGAATCGAGCAACGTCGCCATCGTCTATTACTCCGCAACGGGCACGATCCACACACTGGCCGACGCCGTGCGCGCCGGTGCCACCGATGCCGGGGCGGCCGTAAGGCTACGAAGGGTCGAGGAGCTCGCGCCACTGAAGGCGATCCTCAGCAACGACGCCTGGGTGCACAACCTCGCCGCCACGAGCCGCGTTCCACTGGCCACTCACGAGGATCTGCTCTGGGCCGATGCCGTCATCTTCGGCACTCCCGCCCGCTTCGGGAATGTCGCCAGTCAGCTGAAGCAGTTCATCGACACGTTGTCCGGCCTGTGGCGACAAGATCTTCTCTCGGACAAGGTCTACAGCGGATTCACCTCGACCGCCTCGGCTCACGGCGGGCAGGAATCGACGCTACTCGCGTTGTACAACTCCATTTATCACTTCGGTGGCATCATCGCTTCGCCTGGATACAAGAACCACATCAACGACTCCGCGGGAAATCCCTACGGCGCCGGCCATGTGACAGGCGAGGACGGCTCGATACCCGTCGACGAGACCGCCCTGAACGCCGCGCGATTCCAGGGGGAACGGATCGCGGGCCTGGCCGCGACGTTCAAGACCGGGCGGGCCGCCCAGCGCCTCGCTCTCACCGCCGCCGGTGAAGACTCCCGCCGGCGGTCCGGCCTGTCACTCGCCCGTCGTCATGTTGCGCTGGAGGGTGGATAGGTGAAGCGCGTCAGCAGGTCAACGAGCTGATCGGTCTCGCCCGGACGAAGGTGGGCGACCAGCCCGTCGGCCAGACCGGCGGCACTGGCCTGAGCCGTGTCGAAGACCTCGAGCCCGCGGGCCGTGATCTCGACCGCGCGGACCCGGCGGTCCCCGGCCACGGCCCGGCGCACCGCGTAGCCGGCGGATTCGAGATCGTCGACGACGCGCATGATGGCCGCCTTGTCGAAACCCGTCTCGAACCCCAGGTCACGCTGGGTGGTCGGACCCTCCTCGACAAGCACGATCAGGACGGCGAGGTGACGCAGCTCCAGCCCGAGGGGCCTCACCGCGGCCGCCATCGTCGAGGCCGCACGGGCATGCGCCCGGCGAAGCAGGAGCCCGAGCGCGAACGGCGAACCGCCATGCGGACCGGCGGTCACGCGCTCGGCCTCAGCGCCCTCACCCGGTCCGCGACTCATCCTCCGGACTATACCGCAAAATCGGTTCGAATAATATCGTATCGTTTGATACTAGTTTGGCTCTGGCAGTTGCGGCTCACCCTCGGCGCGCCGTCCAGATACGAGCTCCGGTCTGGAGGCCGACGCCTTCGGAGGTCTGGTGCTCGGCCAGCATGGCGCGCAGACGACGGCGCGCTTCGGCCGTGTCGGCCTCGTCCAGGTCCGTCATGAGCCCGTGGACCGGCCCGCCGGGAAGAGTGAGACACGCCTCCGCATCCTCGGGACTCTTGCCCAGGAATATGAGTTCGTCCACGTCCTCCCCCGCGACGTCGACGAAGCCCGAAGCCTTCAGCATCTGGAGGACGTCGGCCTCGTCGGCCATCGCGAAGGGGCTCGGCACACCCGCGGGGGGACCGGGCAGCGTACGCCCCATCGCCATCGCGTCCATCTGCAGCGTCACCCAGGGATTGTCGGCCAGCGCACGCCACACGATGATCGCCAGCTCACCACCAGGGCGAAGGGCTTGACCGAGGTTCTCGAACGCGGCCTGCCGGTCGGAGAAGAACATCACGCCGAACGAACTGATCACCTTGTCGAACCCGCCCACCGGGAAGGGATGGACCTGCGCGTCGGCACGCTCGAACTCGATATCGTCCAGCCCTTCGGCCGAGGCCAGCCGCCGGGCCTTTTCCAGCATCGGCGACGAAAGGTCCGCCCCGAGGGCGTACCCCTCGGAGCCCGCGGTTCGCGCGACGGCCCGCGTCGTGGCCCCGGTGCCACAGCCGACGTCCAGGATCCGCTCGCCGGCGCTCACGCTCGCGGCCCTGAGCAGCCGATCCCGCAGAAGGCGGACGCCACCTTCGTAGTAGTCCGAATAGGTGGCCCAGTGGACTCCGGCCACGCCGTTCCACGCGGCGGCCTGCTCAACATTGACGATCTCTGCCATGGTCACGAACTCCTTGAATGTCGGTTGAGTGGAATGCCGGTGAGAACCCTCACGGCCTGACGCTCTGGATCGACGGCACATGCTTGGCCACGTGCACGGGCTGCGACCTCCAGCGCGGGCGCAGCGTCTTCTCGGCGATCAGCAGGAGGCCGCACCCCGCCCATACCGACAGCACGATCGCGGGTTCGGCCGCACCGTTGCCGCCGAAGAACGCACTGCTGCGCAGCAACTCGGCCGCCGCGCCCGGGGGAAGGAACCGGCCGATCCACCCGACGGGCTGGGGCAACAGCTCCGGGGCGGCGGATACGCCGGAGAACGGATTGCCGACGAAGACCATGAGCAGGGCCCCCAGCACCTGACCGGCCCGGCCCAGCAGCCATCCCAACCCCACGACCGTGGTGGAGATGGCCATTACGGTCAGCCCCAGGACAGCGGCGTTCGCGATCCAGTGACCACTGAGCACGTCGAGCCAGGACTGGACGACGGTGGCCGCCGCGAGGCCGGCGGCGGCCGACGCCGCGATCAGAGCCCCCATCTGCATCAGTCCTCGGACGGTCAACGTCGCGATGATGAGCCCGGTGAGAACACCCGTGAGCACCAACGGGAGCACCGTCGAGCTCAGGGCCGCACCGCGCGGGTCATGGGCGTCGGCGGGCACGACGTCGACGATGTTCACAGGCCTGGCGGCGGCCGGGCGTACGGGCGGGTCCGCGGACGGATGCGCCACCAACTGCGGGGCGACGGCCACGATCTGCTGAGCGACCAGCGGGCTCGCCGCGGACGACGTGAGTACGGTCATCCCCGTGGGAGTGGCGACGAAGGCGCCGTAGACCTGCCGGTCTTCGATCGCCCGCTTCGCCGCCGCGCCGTCGGGATAGACGTGGACGTCGAAGGCGCCGGCCCGCTCTTCCAGCCGTACGAGGAGGGGGGCGATGGTCTGCGTGCTTCCGACCACCGCGATGGGCAGGCTCCGCGGCTCCAACCTGGCCGATGGCCACGCGAACGCCGCCAGAGCCGCGAATGCGATGACGGGTGCCGCCACGACGCACGCGAGCAGGCGCATCGGCCGGCGTGGTTTTCTCATGACCATCACAGTCCTCAGAGATCTTCGGTAGGAGCGGCGCCCATCAGGTCGCATCGATGCCGGCGGGGGCTCGGCAAACAAGACAGGCTTGTCTCGGTACGAGACGATACTATCTTGTTATGGTGTCCACAACAGCGCACCCGGATCCCCGGGTGGTCCGGCGCCAGGCGGTGTTCACGCCACGCCCGACCGGTACTTTCGACGACCGCACGACCGCCGGCCCAGTGGCTAGGAAACGGTGTCCAGGTGTGCCGAGAGCCGGTCGAGGGCCGCCTTGCATTCGTTCACACCCCGCCTGCGAAGTGCGTACCGTCGCATCAAGGCGCAGACAATGGCGGCCTGCCAATAATTTCCCTTCGAATCGATCTCAAGGAAATGCGCATTTCCCAGTGCCTCGGATACTCGGCATGCCTGCGTTTTGGGCAGGCCGAGTAGCGCGGCCGCTGCGGGCAGGTCCAACGAGCGCCCTCCCGTCATCCCGAAAAGCATGGCGGCTCTGGCCAGCTCGGGATTGAGTCGATCGAGCGCGAGTCCATAGCGCCTGTCGACCACCTCGCAGTCCTCGTCGACGGCGTACAGCTGCCGAAGGTCGTCCTGGACGCGCGCGTCGACCTGGTCGACGGAGAGGTAGGGGCGGCCCAGCAAGCGCGCCGCCACGACGCGGATCGGAAGCGGGTGATGCGAGCATCTCGCGACCAGCCGTGCGCACGCCTCTGGTTCTTCCGCCACGCGCCGGTCCCCGGCCAGCCCGCTCAGGAGCCGCAGTGCCTCTTGGGGCCGCAGTCCGCCGACCGGGACGGGCCGTAGTCCGGGTACGTCGACCAGTCGTCGCCAGCTCGTGATCAGAACACCGCAGCCATGCGAGCCGGGCAGCAGCGGCATGACCTGCGCACTGTCGTGCGCGTCGTCCAGCAGGACCAGTATCTTGCGATCGGCCACCACGCTGCGCCACATGGCACTGAGCTCGGCCAGCGGCCTGTCATGGGCCGGGGCGTGAACACCGAAGGCGAGGAGAAACCCGGTCAGCACCTCGCGGGGGTCAACGCGGCGCCCGTCCTCGCTCAACTCCGCGTAGAGCTGACCGTCGGGGAACCAGGCTCGCAGCGTCTGGCAGACGCTGATCGCAAGGGCGCTCTTCCCGACGCCGACGACACCGGTCACGTTGATGATTTCCCGTTGGCCTGGAGGGATGAGCGAATCCCGTATCTCCCGGATCTCGGTCTCGCGCCCGACGAAGCCGTCGACGGGTGGGGGCAACTGGGCGGGCGCGACCAGCTCGTAGGCTCTCTGCCGGCCGGTCGCCATCCCCGTGAGCGAGGGGTCCGACTCGAGGATCCGCTGATGCAGATCGCGCAGGCCGGGGCCCGGCTCGAGGCCCATCTCATCCCGCAGCAGGGTTCGTACGTGCCGGTACGCGGCGAGCGCCTCCGCCTGCGAACCGGACCGGTACAGGGCGAGCATCAGGAGTTCCCACAGGTGTTCCCGCAACGGGTGCCGGGTGACGGCCTCGGTCAGCTCTGGCACGACGAGCGAGTGCTGCCCCAGCTCGATCTTCAGCCTGAGCCCCTCTTCGAGCACCGTCGAGCGAAGCCGGTCCAGCCGGTCGCGCTGCCCGTCGAAATACCGTCCGGACACGCCCATCAACGGATCACCGCGCCAGAGCGTCTTCGCCTGCTCGAACCACCGGTCGGCCTCGCCGATATCGCCGAGGTCCCAGGCGGCCTTCCCGTCGGCGACGCACTGCTGGAACACGGTGAGATCCACCCTGGCGGGATCGACCAGGATCGAGTACCCCGGGCCCTGGGACAGAAGCGCCATGTGGCCGTCGGTCACCGCCGGATCCAGGAGCCGGCGCAGCCGGTAGATGTAGGTCCGAACAGTGCTGCGAGCGCCCCGTGGGACGTCGTCGCCCCACAAGGAGTCGATGAGTTCACCGAGCGGCACGTGACCGCCGTCCCGCAGCAGCAGATGTGCGAGTACGGCCCGCTGCTGTGGTGATCCCAGATCCAGCTCGGCTCCGTCCTGCCACGCGGTCACGGCTCCGAGCAGGCCGAATCGCAGCCCTGCTTTCTCCCGCCACGGTCCGATCGACGAACCCGGTCGCTCGCCTTTGCCGTTGACGGCCGAGAGCAGACCGCCGAGGTCCGTGGACGTTCCTCTCCATGTGGCATCCATCAAGGTCTTCCCCCCTGGAAAATGAACGGGCGAACGGCTACCGCGGCCGCTTTCGCCCCGTCGCTTCGGCTTCGGCCGGGGCCTAGACGGGCGTGATCCGTGCCATGCGTGACGTGGCACGGGTGATCCCCGCCAGCGAGACGGGCCCGTCCGCGGACTCCCACAGCGTCCAGCCGCCGTAGGCGAGTCGTTCGTCCACGAGGGCGGCGCCGTCCGCGAGCCTCTCGCCGGTTTCACGGGCGAAGGCCTCGCACCATTCCAGCAGGAGCCCTCGGTCGCCCGCCGTCGCCGGCCGTGAACGTCCCGGCACTGGCGGCTTCGGCCACGTCAACCGGCCGAGCCGGTAGAGCCGCGTGTTCCTGCGCACGTACGCACGCGATCCGGTGTGACGGAACCAGGCGCCGACGATCTCGTGCACCGCCGGGCCGGGTCCGACCAGCCCCGTGGTGGCTCTCCGCTGGGCGGCGATGACGGGCGCGAGTCGCGAAGTCGCCTCGCCCGGCATCGGCGAGATCGCGATGAGGTGCGGGGGCGTCCAGACGAACGCGCCGGCGAGCCGCCTCTCCCCCGATGCCTCCCGCCACCAGCCGTAGAGCGGAGCACACTCCGCGGCGTACCGATGATCAGCGCTTCGGTGGGACGCGATGGCGGACAGCAGCATGGTGTGCCGGTCGGGACGTGCACTCAGGTAGTCGTCGGCGACGGCGAGAAAAGCATCAAGATCATCCATCGTGGTCCACGTCATCGGCTCAGTCTCCCCATCGGTGTCGCACGCCCATCGGCCATGGCGACGAATACATCTGGGACAGGCGCCATTATCGGGCATTCTCTAAGTGGGTGCGTAGTGTCACGATCCCGCCCCGAGCCGATTCCGCATGTCGACATTCCGTCGATGTTCTGTCGATGTTCTGTCGATGTTCTGTCGATGGAATGTCGATATCAAACACAAAGCCATGGTGTAAACCTTCAGCGTGACACGCGAGGGGCTAATCGAGAGCCTTTTACCGGGCGTTTCGGGGACGACAGCGTCTGATACTCAGCATTCGAACCGGGGGACATCATGACCAGCACGGACGCTGCCGCAGAGGCGATCCGCGAGCTTTCCGGCCGGCTCGACCCGAACCGGGTGGTGACGTCGGGTCCGGCCTACGAGGCCACCTGCCGGATCTGGAACGGTGCCGTGGCGAGCCGACCGGCCGTGGTCGTACGGTGCCGGACGCAGGCCGATGTGCAGGCCGCCGTGCGCGCGAGCCGCAACCACGATCTTCCGCTGTCGGTACGTGCGGGTGGGCACGACTGGGCCGGACGCAGTCTCCGCGACAACGGGCTTGTGATCGATCTGACCGGCATGCGGCAGGTCACCGTGGACGCGGAGGCGCGAGTGGCCACTGTCGGCGGCGGTGCCACCGCGACCGATGTGGTCGCCGCGGGGGCCGTTCACGGGCTGGCGGCCGTCACCGGCAATGTCGGCAGCGTCGGGATGGCCGGCCTGACCCTCGGCGGTGGCTATGGCCCCCTGAGCGGTCGATTCGGGCTGGCGGCCGACAACCTTCTCGGCGCCGAGCTGGTCCTCGCCGACGGGCGGCTGGTCACCGTGGACGAAGACCACGAGCCGGAACTCTTCTGGGCCCTTCGCGGTGGCGGGGGCAACTTCGGCGTCGTGACCTCGATGCGCCTTCGGCTCCACGCCCTGGACCGCCTACTGGGAGGACTGATCGTCTACCCGTGGGAGCAGGCCACCAAGGTGCTCGAGCAGGCGGACCAGATCCTCGCCGTCGCACCGGATGAGCTCACCGTGCAGGTCGGTGTCCTCACCAACCGCGACGGCAGGCGTGCGGTGTTCGTCACACCGACCTGGAGCGGTGAGCCGGCGGCCGGCGAGGCGTACGTCGATGAACTGCAGCGGCTCGGAGACCCCGTGATGGCAGTGATGGGGCCCATGGCCTACGGCGAGCTACTGCGCCTCAACGACTTCCTCGGCGAGATCACCGGGAACCACTACGCGGCCCGTACGCGGACGATGGCGCGCCTTACCTCAGACGTCATCGCCGTACTCACCGAGGCGGGCGACGCCTTCACCACGCCCCTCTCTCTCATCCCGATCCACCACTTCCACGGTGCCGCGACCCGGATACCGGTCGAGAACACCGCCTTCGGCGTACGGGAAGACCATCACATGGCCGAGATCGTCGCGATCTGGGAGCCCGGCGACGGCCTCCCGCACAAGGCGTGGGCGGACTCGGTCGCCGACGCTCTGGCACCGCACTCTCTGCCCGGCGGCTACCCCAACATGCTCGGGCCTGATGACCACGCGCAGAACGCCGAGGCATACGGCCCCAACACCGCGCGGCTTCTCGCGGCCAAGGCCCGTTTCGACCCCGACGGAGTCTTCTCCGCCACGGCCCTGCCTCCGTCCACCACAGGTACAACCGAGCGTTCACCGCGGCGATCCGGCTGACGTGGAGGATCTGCTGCTCGAATGACAGTGGCGATTCGCGACCACGGCCTGGACCGCAGGAGGTGGTGGGACCCGCGTGGGCCGCGCGGGCCCCACCACGTACGGGCGACTCAGCACTGCTGCCGGGGGCTCTGACTGATGGGGCGGCAGATTCCTGAGTGACCCGGTGGGGGCAGGGGGAGACGGTCGCCCAACGGTCATCGACCACGAGCGGGCTCGCGTTCGAGGTCGGGCATGTCTTCGGTGCTGATCCCCTTCTTGCTCATCACGTTGCATGGTTCCCCGCCGGATGGCCAGAGTGCCATCGTCCCTGGTGACGCCGTCCCCAGGTAGCACCGCGACAGAATCCTCCGCTGCTAGGCTCGAAGTGATGGACTGCAGGGAGCTGGGCTCCTTCCTCAAGACCCGTCGGGCGAGGATCCAACCGTCCGAGGTCGGACTGATCTGCGACGATCGCCGGCGAGTACCCGGGCTGAGGCGCGATGAGGTGGCTTTGCTCGCGGGCATGTCCACGGACTACTACATCGAGCTCGAACAGGGGCGCGGGCCACGTCCGTCCGAGCAGATACTCACCTCCCTTGCGTCCGCGCTGGACTTCAACCCCGACGAGTGCACCTATCTCTTCCGGCTCGCCGGCTATGCACCACCGACCGCTTCCGTCGTGCCGGGGTTCCCTCGCGTACCCGCCATCCATCCAAGCCTGCGCGACCTGTTCGGCCGACTCACGGCGATACCGACGCTCGTCATCACGGACCTGCACGAACTCCTGGCCCAGAACGCACTCGCCGTAGCCCTCCTGGGCGTGCGCCCGACGGGGACCTGGCCCGATGGCAGCTTCGCCCACCGGTGGTTCGCCGAACCCGCCATCAGAGTGATCTTTCCGGAAGAGGACCACGCATGGCACTCCCAGATCCTCGCGAACGATCTTCGTGCTTCACTGGCCCGTCGCGGTAACGATCCGGCGATCGCGAAACTCATGATCGACCTATGTACGGTGAGCGCCGAGTTCGCCACTCTTTGGCACTCGCATGACGTGGCCCGAAGACGGTCGGAACAGAAGCGAATCGTCCACCCGGAGCACGGAATCATCGAGGTGATGTGCCACAACCTCCCCACCGAGGATGGCCGGCAACGACTTTCGTGGTTCAGTCCCGTGCCGGGTACCGCAGCGGATCGGCAGTTCTCCGCGCTTCGCGCGTCGGTCGCTTGAGACGAGTGTCCTGAGTTGCCATGCTTCGCCGGCCTGGTCGCCTGGGCCTGCCCGGCGACGTGGTCGCGTTCCTCGCCTCCGGGCCTGTCCGCTGGCCGGCGAACGGGATCAGCCGTTGAACTCGGTATTGGCCGCTCGTTGCCCCGCCTCGTTGATCTGGGTGTCACAGGCCAGGGCCAGCAACCGTTCGCGGATGGGCTCGGCCAAGGGGCGGGGGGTGGTCGGTACGAGCTTCTGCCCAGGTTTCACCGGGATCGTGAAGCGCCGTGTGGTCGCCGTGTCGGACCTGGCGGGCGTGAGCGGGTCCAGGCACGGCACTGCCAGTACGGTCACGGCGACCGGCGTGCTCCGTGGCGCGTGTAGCTGGCTGCGCACGATCGTGGTGTCCCACTGGGCGTGCACCGCGTTGCCGGACGTGACGGCGCCGCTTCCGGGGATCTGCCGTATCGCGGTGCCGGAGTCCAAGGCCTCGTCGGGATCGACGGCAAGCGCGATGCCGATGTTGAACGCGTGCGGTGCCTGGGCGGTCAACTGAATGATCCCCCGTAGGGGCTTGCCCGACTTGGTGGTGGCGTCCGCGGGGGTCAGGGTGGCCTTCTCCGGCAGGGGCTGCCCTTGGACGCATTTCTTCGCGCCCAGGTATTTCAGGTTGGAGTCGGGATTCTGCGGGGCGAGGTAGGCGCTGGACAGGTATCGGTCGCGGGCCGGTTCTTTGGACAGCCAGCGGGCCACAAAACGGCCGAGTCCGTGCTCATGACGGGATGCCAGCAGCCACCGGGTGTCGTTCCAGCCCTTCACCACGGGGTCGTTCACCGGGTCACCGACGCAGTAACCGGTGAACCCGACAACGCAGTCCTTGCTGAAACGGTCGGTCTGGGCGAAACCGAGTCCGGGGCCCGAGCGGGCGAAGTTACCCGTCGGCCCGGTCGTGGCCGCCCGATACGGGGTCCGGTACGTCTGTGCCGTCGCGCAGGACGGTACGGCCAGATCGCCGGGCGTCGCGGGCGTGATCAGGTTGAGCAGGCCGCCGATCAGCGCGGGAACGCCCAGTATCCCGACCGCCGTGGCCAGTAGCGTCGACGGCTTCCGCTCGTCCTCGGCCGCGTCACCGGTCAACCGGAAGTGCCACTGGTACAGGACGGCCGCGACGATCAGCACGACCGCACTGATGACGATGTCGATCAGTACGATCCGGGTCGCACCGAACAGCATCCCGTCCTCGACCAGCCACAGGCGGGCCGCCATGAGGCCCAGTAGACCTATCAAGGCCAGCCAAACATACAACCGGGATCTGGGCTTCCGCCGCCGGCGCGAAGTCTCTGCCATGGTCGGGAAAGTACCCGACGTTTCCGTCTTTTTTTACCGATTAATGTCGCAATTACGACCGTTCGGTGGAGATGCGTAAATGATACCCCGTTAATAGTTGGAGATGTGCCATATAACGCCTGTCTGCATCTAATGGATCGACCGACCGTAATACGGTAACGACGCCGCGGAAGTCCCCGCACTTCTCGCCCGTGCCACAGGCGACCCAGCGCACGTCTGTCAGACCGGCTCGATCGGACACGTCCGTGACCGGCCGCCCCTAACACACGCAGACGGGTAGGGCAATGGAGCCAGGGGATCTCCTGATCTCCAGTGTGGGGGATCGCCGCGACCTCCCTGCTCGCAAAGGATGAAGTCATCCACTTCGACCGACCTGAGGAAGAGATTCTCGTGGCTGACTTCCGTGACGCCCCCCACCCGGCTCGGCCCTCGTCCGCCTTCGCGCGTCGCAAGATGGGTCGCCTGACCACGGCGGCGGTGGTGGTGACCGGTCTCGTCGCGGCCGGCGCTCTCGCTCCCCTGGCGGCCGGCGCCCGTACCGTGCCCGCCAAGCACCACGACGCCGTCCAGCAGGGTCTGGACTCTCTGGTGAACGACGACAAGTTCCCCGCCACCCTGGCGTCGGTCCGCGACAAGGACGGGCGGGTCCGCGACTACACCGCCGGCGTCGGTGACGTGAAGACCGGAGCGCCGGTGCCGGTGGACGGAGAGGTACGCATCGGCAGCAACACCAAGACCTTCACCGCCACGGTCGTCCTCCAGCTCGTCGGTGAGGGCAAGATCGACCTCGACGCGCCGATCGAGAAGTACCTGCCGAACCTCGTCCGTGGCGACGGCATCGACGGACACAAGATCACCGTCCGGCAGTTGCTGCAGCACACCAGCGGCCTGCCCGACTACGACGTCGACGTCACCGACGACTACGTGGCCACCAAGCAGCACACCCACTACGAACCGCGCGACCTGCTCGACCTGGGCCTGAGCCACAAGGCCGTGTTCGCGCCCGGTACCGGCTGGTCGTACAGCAACACCAACTATGTGGTGCTCGGCCTCCTGGTACAGAAGATCACCGGCCGGCCGGTCGGCGAGGAGATCACCCATCGCGTCATCGACCGGATCGGCCTGCGCCACACGTACTGGCCGGCCCTGGGCGACCAGAGCATCCACGGACCTCACCCGCACGGCTACTTCTCCCCCGCGCCCGGGACCCCGATGACCGACGTCACCACCAGCGACCCGTCCGCGGGCTGGGCGGCCGGACAGATGATCTCCACCCCGCGCGACCTGAACCGGTTCTTCGGCGCCCTGGTCGACGGCAAGCTGCTCCCACCGGCCCAGCTCAAGCAGATGGAGACCACCGTCGCGGCGCCCGGGTCCGCGGGACGCGGCGACGAACGGTACGGACTCGGGCTCCAGACCTTCACCCTCAGCTGCGGTGGTACCGCCTGGAGCCACGGCGGTGACTACCCCGGCTACTCCACCACCAACGCGGTCAGCACCGACGGACGAGCCGTGACCCTCGCGACCACGGCGCTGCCCACCTCACTGAACGTCCTCAAGGACCTGGAGAACTTCGTGGACGCCGCGGTGTGCGAGTAGCACGGCCGGAAGGAATCCCGGCCGCGCGGAGGAATGCGCGGGCGGGATTCCTCACGTCCCCGGCGACGGCCGGGCGTCGGGCGAACGTGGCCCCGCGGACGCGGTCCTCAGCCCCGGCGCCCGGTCTCCTCGAGATAGCGCAGTACGGCGGTGACCCTGCGGTCCGCACGGTCGGTGGGGGCCAGGTCGAGCTTGGCGAAGATGTTGCGGATGTGCTTGTGGACGGCGCCCTCGGTGACGAAGAGGCGTTCGGCGATGGCGGTGTTGCCCAGTCCCTCGGCCATCACGGCGAGGACGTCGCGTTCCCGTGCGGTCAGGCGTTCGAGGGCACTGTCGGGGCGGGTACGCGTGAGCAGTTGCGCGACGACCTCGGGGTCGATGGCCGTACCTCCTTCGGCCACCCGGTGCAGTGCGTCGAGGAACTGCTCGACGCGGCCGACCCTCTCCTTGAGCAGGTACCCGAGCCGCATGGCGCCACCGATGAGCAGTTCGTTGGCGAACGCCTGCTCCACGTACGCGGACAGCACGAGCACGGCCAGACCGGGCTGACGGCGCCGGGCCTCGACCGCCGCCACGATCCCCTCGTCGGTATGCGTCGGCGGCATCCGTACGTCGACGATGGCGACGTCCGGGTGGTAGGTGTCGACCGCCGCGAGGAAGGCGTCCGGGCCGTCGGTCGTGGCCACCACGTCCAGCGACTCGGCACGCAGTAGCAACGCGACCCCCTCACGCAGCAGGGGGTCGTCCTCGGCGATCACGATCCGCATGGAAGCTCCGCTTGAAGAGTCGTCGGCCCACCGGGTGGGCTGGTGAGGGTGAGATGGCCGTCGTGCGCCTCGATCCGGCGGCGGATGCCGGTGATGCCGGAGCCGTGGTGCTCGTCCGCGCCGCCGTGGCCGTCGTCGACGACCTGCAAGAACAGCCGGTCGCCCTGGCGGCGTACGGTCACGGTGGCGTGCCGTGCCCCGCTGTGCTTGGCGACGTTGGTGAGCGTCTCGGCCACCACGAAGTAGGTCGTGGCCTCGACGGAGGCGGCGCACCGGCCGGGCACGTCGACGTCGACCTCGCAGGGCACCCCGCAGTTGGACGCGAGCCCGGCGAGGGCACCGGCGAGTCCCCGGTCGGCCAGGACCGGCGGCAGGATGCCGCGTACGACCGTACGCAGCTCGGCCAGGGCCAGTTCGGCGGCGTCGTGGGCGCGTTCGAGCATGGCGTCGGCGTCCGCCGGGTCACGGGCCAGCGCGCGGCGGGTCGCGCCCAGCAGCACCGTCACCGCGACGAGCCGGTTCTGGGCACCGTCGTGCAACGACCGTTCGATGCGCCGCAGCTCGGTCGCGTGGGCGTCCAGCGCCGCGGCGCGGGTGGCGGAAAGCTGCGCGACCCGCAGGGACAGGTCGGTGTCCGGGTGCGGAACCAGGAGCCGCCGTCCCGGCCATGCCTGCAACCGGGCGAGGGCCGGGCCGAAGAGCACGAAGAGCACGCCCAGCACCAGGCCGAGGAGTGCGACCTCCAGGGCGCTGGACAGGTCGTGGACGGACCAGAACACCAGGTTCGGCTTGTCACCGCCCGGTGACAGCATCCGCCACCACAGCGGGAACGTGACGTCCTGTACCGCGTTGACCGGCAGACTCAGCCCGGCGAGGCTGATGAGCAGGCCGAATGTGCCGTGGACGGCGACCCAGCCCAGGTCACGCCGCACGGCCTGATCCGCCAGGGCGGCCCGTACGCCGGCCGCCGGCACCGGCTCCGGGCCGATGATCTCCGGTCCCCATCGGGATAGCCGGGCGCGCTCCCGCTCGGCGACGACGTGCAGCACGCGCGGCACGGTGGGCGCCAGGAGCAGGCCCACGCCGACAAGGCAGGTGAGCGCCACCAGGACCAGCCACAGCAGGGCGGCCAGCGCCAGAATGCCCGTGCCCAGGCCGCCGACGAGATGTTCGAGCGCGTTCAGCAGCGCGCGGCCGCGGGTTCGGACACCCCATCGCCCCGCCCGTTCCGGACCGGGCGGATCGGCGTCATTGGTCGGCATTCGCACCTCCTGGGCCCGACCCTAGGGCAGCGTTTTGATCTCTGTCAGGCGGCCGCCGGAGGAGTACAGCCTGCTGTACCACGATCGGCGCGTTGGCTGGATCGTCCCCGGTTACCCCCGCTCCTAGCGTTGTGGCCAATCGACCAAGGAGCAAATCATGACGGACCCCTACCGGATCTACGAGACCGCCGACTCCTCGCCGGCCGCCGCCGAGCGGCGCGGGAGACTACGGCCGGTGCTGTGGCTGCTGCTGGTGATCAGCGTGGCCGGCAACGTGGCCACCTCGAACACCGGACTCAACATCATGCTCGGGATCGGCTTCGGGCTGGTCGCCCTCGCCTGCGGCGCCGCGCTGATCGTCGACCACTACCAGCACCGACGCCGATGAGGGCCGCAGCCGAACACGGCCACCCTCAGGCGGCGTTGCGGGCGCCGGCCGTCGCGCTGGCGAACGTCACCAAGACCTACCCCGGCGGCGTACGCGCCCTCGACGACGTGTCCATCACGGTGGAGCGAGGCATGTTCCTCGCGGTGATGGGCCCGTCGGGGTCGGGCAAGAGCACCCTGATGCACTGCGCCGCCGGGCTGGACACCCCGACCAGCGGGAACGTCGCCATCGACGGCATCGCGATCGGGGGGCTGAACGAGACCCGGCGTACGGAACTGCGCCGCGCACGCGTCGGGTTCGTGTTCCAGTCCTACAACCTCGTTCCGTCGCTCAGCGTCGTGGACAACATCACGCTGCCGTTGCGGCTCGCGGGCACGGCGCCGGACCGCGACTGGGTGCGGCTGCTGGTCGAACGGGTCGGGCTGGCGGACCGGCTGGAACGCCGCCCGGCCGAGCTGTCCGGCGGCCAGCAGCAACGGGCCGCGATCGCCCGGGCGCTGGTCACCAGGCCCGCGGTCGTGTTCGGCGACGAGCCGACCGGCGCACTGGACCTGCGTACCGCTCGTGAGGTGCTCGACCTGCTCCGCGACCTGGTCGACGGCCTCGGCCAGACGGTCGTGATGGTCACCCACGATCCGGCCGCCGCCGCGCGTGCGGACCAGGTGCTGGTCATGGCCGACGGACGGGTCGTGGAAACGCTGGAGAAGCGCAGTGCGGCCGACCTCGCCCACCACATCACGAGCCTGTCCCCACCCGACGGCCCCGCCACCGTGCCCTCACCCGACGGCCCCGCCACCCGGCGCACGACCTTTCCCCCACCCGATGGCCCCGCGACCCGGCGCACGGCCTTTCCCCCACCCGATGGCTCCGCGACCCGGCGCACGGCCTTTCCCCCACCCGATGGCTCCGCGACCCGGCGCACGGCCTTTCCCCCACCCGATGGCTCCGCGACCCGGCGCACGGCCTTTCCCCCACCCGATGGCTCCGCGACCCGGCGCCCCACCCTGGAAACGGAGTAAGTGATGTTGTATCTGGCGTTGCGCATGGCGCGGTACCGGATCGCCGCGCTGGTGGCGATCGCGTGCGCCGCCCTGGGGGGTGCCGCGTTCATCACCGGCATCGGCGTGCTGGCCGAGTCGGGTTTCCGGTCGCACGCGCCGGTCGGCCGGCTCGCCGGGGCCGACGTCGTCGTCTCCGCCGGGCAGTCCTACAAGGCGACTGGCGGCGAGCCGGCCATCGCGCTGCCCGAACGCGCGAGAGTGCCGGGCGACCTGGCCGGCCGGCTGGCGCGCCTGCCCGGCGTCACCGCCGCGATCGGCGACCTGAGCTTCCCCGCCGCCGTCCTCGACCGGCATGGCGCGGTCGTACCGGCCGGCGATCCACGCACCGCCGGGCACGGCTGGGCCTCGACCGGGCTGCTGGAACACGCGCCCGTCACCGGCACGCCACCGGCCGGCCCGGCAGAGATCGCCCTCGACCGGCGCACCGCCGCCGCGGCGGGCGTGACGGCCGGCGGCCAGGTGTCGGTGGTCGCCGCCGGACACCGCGCCACGTACCGCGTCTCGGCCGTGATCGGCGCGCCCGGGATCTACTTCGCCGACGCCACGGCGGCGCGGCTGGCCGGCCCCGGGGTCGACCTGGTCGCGCTGCGCACCGCGCCCGGCGCCCGTACGTCGGTCACCGCGAAGGTCCACGAGGCCGCGCGGGGACTGAACGTGTCCACCGGAGCCGCGCGTGGCGACGTCGAGGCCCCCGACACGGCGACGGGCCGCGGCACCCTGCCCCTGCTCGCGAGCTCACTCGCCGGAGTCACCCTCCTCGTCGTCGGGTTCATCGTGGGCGGCGCGCTGGCGGTCTCGATCGGGTCCCAGCGGCGTGACCTGGCCCTCATGCGGGCCGTCGGGGCCACCCCGCGCCAGGTCCGCCGCCTGGCCGCCCTCCAGGCCACCATCGTCACGGTCGCCGCCCTGGTACCCGGCGTCCCGCTCGGCTACCTGCTGGCCGAACGCCTCCGGCTGCTGCTCGTCTCGACCGGGATGCTCCCGTCCTCGCTGCCGCTGACCTTCAGTCCCCTTCCCGCGGTGGCGGCGGTGATCCTGCTGCTCCTCGTCGTACGCGTCTCGTCGTGGTGCGCGGCGTTCCGTACGGCCCGGATGCCCGCCACCGAGGCGGTCGCCGAGTCACGCAGCGAACCTCGCGATCCGTCCAAGGGGAGGGCGTTCGCCGGGCTCCTGCTGATCGTCGGGGCGACCGTCCTGTCGGTCGGCCCGCTGCTGGCCCGGTCGCAGGCCGGCGCCGCGGTGACGGCCCTCGCCGGCATCATCGCGACGATCGGCCTCGCCCTCGCGGGCCCCGTCATGGTCGGCCGGATCGCCCACACGCTGGCCCGCCGGCTGCCCGTCGGGGTGGCCGCCTCGACGTGGCTGGCCGTGGCCAACAGCCGCGGGTACGCCCTGCGCGTCGCCGGCGCCATCACCACGCTCGCCATGGCCGTGGTCTTCACGCTGACGTACGCGCTGACGCAGACCACCGTGCTGAAGGCGACGTCCGCCGACGTCAGCGACGGCACCCGCGCACAGTTCACGATGACCGCGCCCGGCTTGGGGGGCGTGCCCGATGACCTGCCCGCGGCCGTACGGGCCACCCGGGGAGTGAAGGCCGTGGCTCCGGTCACCAGCACGGCGGTGATCTGGCCGTACAAGATGTTCGGCGACATCCAGGCCGACTCCCAGCCCGCGCGGATCCTGAACCCGGCCGCGCCCGGGGTCCTCGACCTCGACGTACGGGCCGGCGACCTGGCGGACCTGACCGGTGCCACGGTCGCCGTCGCCTCCGACGCGGCCAAGACGCGGCACGCGCCTTTGGACGGCACGGTGAACCTGATCCTCGGCGACGGCGCCCACGTGAGCGCCCGTGTCGTCGCGGTCTACGGCCGTGGCCTCGGCTTCGGCCCCGTGGCGATCTCACGCGACCTCGCCGCGGGACACACCGCGACGCGACTCGACCAGAGCCTGCTGATCCGTACCGACGGCACGGCCGCGGCCCGGCGTGGCCTCACCGCGCTCGCCGCGTCCCGCCCGGGGCTGGCCCTCGGCGACTCCGGAACCGCGGACAACGGTGACGCGGTCCCACCGGAGTTGTGGATCAACGTCGCGGTGCTCACGGTGCTGCTCGGATACCTCCTGCTCGGCATCGCCAACAAGCTCGTCGCGACCACCGCGGGGCGACGCCATGAGTTCGCCGCACTCCAGCTGATCGGCGCCACGCCCGGCCAGATCCGCAAGATGATGCGCCGGGAGGCGGCACTGATCTGCACGGTCGCGCTCGGCACCGGCTTCCTGCTGTCCGTCGTGCCACTCGTGCTGCTGTCGATCGGCTTCCTGCACCGGCCCTGGCCGGCCGGGCCGATCTGGCTGCCACCCGGCGTCGCGCTCGTGGTGGCCGCGATCGCCTTCCTCACCATGGAGATCCCCACCCGCCGGGCACTGCGCATCCCGCCCGCCCAGGCCCTCACCCGGGGCTGACCGTCGCACCACCTCATGACGTCGGGGACCTTCGGCCCGTACCTCCGTAAGGTCCCCGCGGGTCTCATCGAGTGTCGTCCGGCGTGTTCATCCTCCCTGTGCGCTCCGGCGCCTCGACGGCACCAGGAGGAGGGTCGCGAGCAGCACCAGAACGGACAGGACGACGACGTTGAGTACCTGGTCCTCCTTCCCGTACATGTCCAGATGCCGCGTGTGAAAGACGAGGTGCGGCACGCTGAAGACCAGCCATGCCGCGCCCGTCGTCCGTACGAGCCGTACGTCACGTACGTGGCGCAGGGAGATGATCGTCAGCACGGCCATCGCCAGGAACATCGCCCCGGTGTCCTTGGCGAGGTGCTCGTTGTAGGGCCCCAGTTGAGGCAGCCAGCTGCGCCCGAGGCCGGGGAAGTTCGCATACCAGTTCACTGGGGCGGCGTACGCCCAGATGCCCGTGAAGAGCGCGCTCGCGGCCAGGAGGCCAAGAGCGACGCACCTGATTCTCGTGTTCATACCCCTATGACGAGACAGGACCCGCCGATGTGAGATGCCCCCCTGACCAGGGGGACGAGCCGCCGCTAAGGGGCCCGGTCGATGGCCTTCCGGGGCGGGCGGATGAGCTCTTCGAAGCCGCCGCCCGGGAGTTGCCGGATCAGTCCCGTCTCGACGCCGTGTTCTGCCTCGTCCCGTTCGCGCTGCCGCAGGCCGAGGCAGAGCCGCCGGGTGACGGTGAACGCCACGGCCGGTCCCGCGATCACCGCGAAGCGGAAGAAGATCGTGATGGCGTTCAGGGACAGGTGGAAGTGCGTGGCGATCTGGTCGTTGGAGGCGGCCGCCCACAGCAGTCCGTATAAGGTGACTCCGGCCGCGCCGATCGCCGTACGGGTCGCCCTGTCGCGTGGACGGTCCAGCAGGTCGTGGGGGCGGATGTCGCCGGTGACCCGGCGCTCGATCATCGGGTAGGCGGCCAGGAGGGTGAAGAAGGCTCCGGGAAGGACGAGCCCCGGTATGAGCACCGCGAGACTGAGCGGGTGCCCGAACACGTTGGGTTCCCAGTTCGGCATGATCCGGAGTCCGCCGTCGAGGAAGCCCATGTACCAGCCGGGTACGGCCCCTGCCGTGATCGAGCCGGGTTCGAAGGGGCCGTACAGCCAGACCGGGTTGATCTGTGCCAACGAACCCAGCAGCGCGAGAACCCCGCACACGGCGGAGAACAGCGCCCCGGCCGCGACCAGGCGGGAGCGGCGGTCGAGGGTACGGGGCCGCCCGCCGGCGAAACGGGTGTGCCCCTGCCGCCGCAGGAGCCGATGGCGCAGCACCAGCAGCGCGAGGACGAGAACGCCGATGACCAGATGCGCCTCGTACAGGCGAGGAATGATCCTGTCGCCGGGCACGTCGCCGCCGAACAGCCAGAGCGTCAGGTAGGTGCCGACCACCGGAATCGACTGGACGATCCCCTGGATGAGACTGAGACTGCCGCCGGACAGCTGGTCGTCGGGCAGCACGGTGCCGGTGACGCCCGCGGCCATGCCCAGCGCCAGCAGTCCGACCCAGATGAGCCAGTTGAGCCCGCGCGGGCGGCGGAAGGCCGCGGTGAAGAACATGCGGAAGAGCTGCAGCAGCACGGCGGCGACGAAGATGACGGCGGCCCAGTGGTGGATCTGCCGCACCAGCAGCCCGCCGCGGACATCGAAGCTGAGGTTCAGCGTCGAGGCGTACGCTCCGCTCATGCCGACGCCCCGCAGCGTCGGGTACGTGCCGTCGTAGACCGTCCGCCTCATCGTGGGCTCGTAGAACCCCATGAGGAAAGCGCCGGTCAGTACCAGCACGACGAATGCGTATGCGGCGATCTCACCGAACATGAACGACCAGTGCCCCTGGCCGGCTCCGCGCACGTACCGCGATCTGAGGGTCATGAGTTCCCCGAACATCAGCGTATGCCGCCATCGGCATCTCACTGATAAGACTGATCGGCACCGCGTTCTGTGATGCCGACGGCCCGAATGTGGCCGAGGTCACGCGGGACGAACTCACGCGCCCGGCCCACGCGGGCACCGCGACACGCATGCGTGAGAGAGGCTGAGGCGATGTTCGAAGCCTTCGATTCCCAAGGCATCACGAAGAGACCGACCGGACCGCCGGGGTACGGAATCGACTCCGGACACCATGTCGCGGAAGAGGCTCCGGACGCGCTCGCCACCTCCCTCGGCGACTTCTTCGCCGGCTGACCTGTGCCGGTGGCCGCCGTCAGGGCCTGCCGGCGAACACCCATCGGTTGGCGGCCAGCGCGTCGTGCTGCTCGGGCTCGGGGTGTGGGCCGCGTCCGTGGCGACGGGTGAACTCGAACGCGGTGTGGACCGACGTGCCCCAGCCACGGGCGGTCAGGTCCGCGGCGGAGTCGGGCCGCGGATCCCCGTCGAACAGGACGAGCAGGTCGATACCGGTCCGCCTGGCCGCCGAGTAGATCGAGCTCTCGCGGACGGCCGCGGACTCCACGCCGAGCTTGATCTCGTAGGCCAGAGCGCTCCCCGCGGCGCTCAGCCCGTCGACCGCCTCGATGAGGGCGCGTTCGGCGGCACGGGGAAGGTAGAGCAGCAGCCCTTCGGCGAGCCAGGCGGCCGGTGCGGCCGGGTCGAAGCCCGCGCCGGTCAGCGCCTTGGCCCATTCGAGGCGCAGATCCGCCCCGATCGTGACGCGCTCGGCCTTCGGTGTGGCACGCAGCCCGGCGAGCACGCGGTCCTTGAACGCGAGGACGTCCTCCTGGTCGACTTCGAAGACCGTGCAGCCGGGCGGCCAGTCGAGCCGGTACGCCCGCGTGTCCAGGCCGGCCCCGAGCAGCACGACCTGCCGTGCGCCGTCGCGTACCTGGGACAGGAGGAAGTCGTCGAGGACCCGCGTCCGCAGGCCGAAGTAGCGCCCCAGCCGGCCCCACAGCGGATCGGCGTCGCCGTCAGGAACCTGATGAGGGCGGATCGGCCAGCCCGCGGACGCACGTGCCGCGCGCACGAAGTGCTCGGCGTAGACGTCCCGCGCCAGGGCGTCGTGGCGGTGGGTCTCGATCGCCCGCGCGGCGGCGACCATGAGGGCGGTCAGTCCAACGCCTTCTTCCACGCCGGTGTCACCGGCCATGGACTCTCCTCTCCGGGCCCTGCCTCGCGGCCGGCATCCTCCGGCCGCGAGGCGGCGGTCTGGCAGGACGGGAAGACGAGCCGATGCCCGTGGGGGGCACCGGCTCGACGCCGGCCGCGGGGTGTCAGACGAGGGTGTCGCCGACGGAGTGACTGCCCTTGGTGAGGAAGAAGTCCTCGATGGCGGTCCGCCACTCGATCCTGGAGACCTGGCCGGTGCCCTGTGGGTCGAGCGCCCGGGAGAGATCCTCGATGTTCGCCACGGGGAAGCCCACGGCCCCCAGCCCCCGCACGAGGTCGGCGTGCTGGACGAAGCCGTCGTCGTCGCGGTCGCATATCGCGGTCAACGCCTCCGCGTAGGGGCGGACGTTGCCTTCGTACCCGTCAGGTTCGTGGAACCGTGCGTACTCCTCGCAGGTCAGCCTCCCGTCGCCGTTCCGGTCGAGGGTGCCGACAAGGCCCTGCCAGTAGCGACGGCAGCCCGCGTGCATCGCCTGGGCCTTGGGTGAGCTCTCCGCCACGTCGAGGGCCTGGACGATCCGGTGCCCGAGCCTGTCGAAGTCGCCCGCCTCCAGGTAACCGTTGGAGTTGGTGTCGAGAGCATCGAACGCGGCCTTGATTCGATCCAGACGTGCATCCATCGGGGGGAACCTCCAGGGAGGAGCGTGACGCGGACAGTAGTACTGTAACTACTTAAAGTGATCGTTCAAAGAGCCTCGTGAGGTCCGGGTGGAGCATTCCGCCCGCGCCGCCACCCGACATCGAAGGCTTGTCACAAATCTCACGCTCATTTCAATCAGAGCTCCGATGGCGGATTCCATTTTCCGACATTGCAATCTGTTACCGCTTCGTTACAGTTAATCAGCGATCTAACTCACGACCCGGTGCGTCCACAGTGTGGTGGACAAAAAAGGTTCACCTCCCGGCCATACCGATGGGGGTGGGCGCCGTGGAAACAGGGCGTGATGACTTCGACGCGGGTAATCTCTCACCGGTTGACAACTGGTCGGCGGAAACATATTCCACGACCACCTTCCAGTCTCTTCCCTTTCAGATACGGCGCGTCGCCCTGTTCGTCATGGGGGCGAGCCTCGTCGCGGTGCTCGCGATCGTGATCCTGATCGCTCACCCCTGGTCCGGCGGCGGCGACGGCTCTTCGGCCGGCTACACCGGCAGCGGATCGGGCGTGCCCGGTGACACCGACGTTCCGCAGGAGCCGGTCAGCAGCGACGCTCCATCGGAGGACCCGTCGCCGGCGGCCACCGACGGCCCGTCGCAGGCAGCGGCCCTCCAGGGCCTTCTGCAACAGGCGATCACGGACCACCAGACGGTGATCTCGGCCGTCCAGGACATCCAGGCGTGTGGCAGCGGTGACGGGTTCGACGCGGACATCTCGGCACTGACCCAGGCCGGCACCGACCGGTCGGAGATCGCCGATCAGGTCGGCCAGGCGTCCGTCGACCGCCTCAGCGGCGGCCAGGAAGCCGCGCAGGCTCTGGTGACCGCCCTCACGGAATCGGCCGCGGCCGACAATGCGTTCGCCGCCTGGGGACGCGACGTGAGCAATGGGCAGTGTGACGGTCAGGCTCCGACCGGCGGCAGAAATTACAAAGACGGCGAATCCGCGAGCACGAGAGCGGGAAAGGCCAAGGAGGAATTCGTCTCCCTCTGGAATCCGATCGCCGGCGAGTACGACCTGCAAACGATCACCTCCGACGATTTCTGATCATGTATTGCCACTCTCCGCGGAAACGGGAGGACCAGCATGGCATCACCATCTCGGCGGTCCGGTGAGCGTCGATCCACCTCACGGCTCTCGGCGCGGCCGTACGCCTCAAGTGAGGTGACCCGGCTCCTGTGCGTCGGCGCCCACGTGGACCCCGCCTTCTCTGACGCGGTGATCAGGGAGCTCGTCAGCGAGAGTGATCGGTTCGTGGCGCCGTCATTCGGCTTCGACGTCCTTCCCGTGCTGGGCCACGCCCTCGTCGCGCGGCAACGCCGGTCCCGCCGCCGTGTGGTCGTCATCCTGAGCCCGCTGATCCCCGTGTTCCTGTTCTTCTTCGGCACCATGGCCTTCGCCATCGGAGTGGCGCTGTGGCTCTGGGCGACATGGGCCGCGATATGCGCCGAGCGCCTGGTCGCCCTGCACATCCTCACCACTGATCTCGCAGACCCGCGGACCTCTCGCGATCGGCACGGCTTCGACGGGCGCATCCCCGTCCATCCGATGCTGACCGCCTACGACTGCGACCGGATCAACCGCGAGCAGGACAGCGGTTCCGGGCTGGTCTACTACAGCGGTTACGACCCCTTCATCGGCGCTGGGATCCGGCGGAACTCCTCGAAGTTTCCGATCCTGCTCAACAAGGCACGCGGCTCCCTGGCGGTCTCGCTCGACGGCCGCCCAGGCCTCGATGACGCGGCGGAGGTCGAGGCGTTTCCGGCCGGCGAGATCTTCGAGTACGTCCAGGAGCGGCTCGAGGCCACCCTCAAGGATGAGGGATGGGGTGACCAGCAGATCGAGGGCCTGGACATATCGCGGCGCTGGTACCGGACCGCGGTCGGACCCGAGCGCCCGGAGTCACCGGCCGACGTCTCGTCCTCCTCACAGGGCGGCGAACGCTACGACTCCGCACGTGAGTACCTCTGCGTCCGTATCGGATCGTGGGGCCAGGAGGTCGTCTCGTCGGCGTTCATCAACTTCGACGTCAAGGGCCGGACGCTCTACACCGAGTTCCACAGATACGTCCTCCCACCGCTCAACCCCGCGTACCGCGCGGCGGACCGCCTTTCGCCGGAGATCACCGATGGCGAGGTCTGCCTGATCGCCGGTGAGTCGGTCCTGCGGATGGTCCGGGAGGCGGTCGAGGCCGTCCTCCTCCTCGTCCTCCTGCCCTACCGCCTGTGGTCGTTGGTGATCAAGAGAGACCAGCCATCCCTGGAGGGCGAGGTCTCGCTCGGCATCGAGCTCCCCGGCAAGAAGATCGACGCCTTCGACTACGGAGCTCGCACCAGCATTCGTGAGCTGGCGCACGCGAAGGAGTATCAGCATTTCTTCCAGTCCGTCGACGCCGGAAAGTACGGCGACATCATCGAGCGCCGCTTCTTGGAGATCGTCATCGACTTTCTCGAGAAGAAGGGCATGGACACCGGGGAGTTCCGTGCCCGCCAGGCGACGATCCTCAACTACGGGATGATCCAGACCGGCGGCGGAACCATAAGCAACGCGGGACAAATGGCCGTCGGCACGGACGCCTCGGCATCGGCATCGTGATTCCTACCTGAGAGGTCCTCATGACGCACGTGGGACGTAACGACGGCATTTTCCAAGGCGGAAACGGACAGATCATCAACACCGGCGCGATGGCGATCGGCGCCAAGGCGCGAGCATCAAACCAGGCCGCGGCGGCCGAGCAGACCGTGAACGAGCTGCGGGAACTCCGCACCCTGCTGGCCGAGCACGGTTCGGATCTTTCCGAGGCGGCGCAGAGCGAGGCGGAGGAGAAGATGACGGAGGTGGCCGACCAGCTCGACAGGGCCAAGCCGGACCGCGGCCGCCTCACGGCCGCGGTCGGCCGGCTCACGACCATCCTCACCTCCGTCGTCCCTCTCGCCGAAGGCGCGGAGCGCCTGAGGCAGGCGGTCGAGAAGCTCGTCCACTAGGGCCATGCTGTTGCCGTGTGGCGCCGCCTGGGGCGGCGCCACACGACGTTATCCACAGAACCCCGCTCTACTTCCACCCGCCGCTGTTCCCGCTGGACAATAAGAGTGGGATGGCACCCCCGGGCGGGAGGGCCCCCGGGCGGGAGGGCCCCCAGGCGGGAGGGCCCCCAGGCGGGGCGGGGCCCAGACCCGCAGCCCCAGACCGGCGGGCCCCAGACCCGCAGCCCCAGACCCGCAGCCCCAGACCCGCAGCCCCGGATCGGCGGGGCCCAGACCGAGGACTTCGAGACACGCCCTCGTTAGGGTTACGCCGATCGACTCGGGGACACGCTTAAAGCCCGCCGTTCGGTCAGTCACGGTCTTTCGGCGCGGCGAACATGAACCGTTTGACGGGGGGCGCGGCCTCGGCGACGCGGAGCAGGGTGCGGAAGGCGCTTCGCTTCAGCCGGGCCTCCGCGCCCGCGGTGCGGGCGTTGCGCAGGGACTGGCTGAGGGCGATGTTGGCGTACGCCCGCATCCGGGTCTCGTACTCGGCGATGGCCTGGACCGGGTCGCCGTCTCCGGCCGCGGCCTGGGACAGCGCGGCTCGCAGGTGACCGGCGTCGCGTAGCGCGGTGTTGGCGCCGACGCCGGCCATCGGGGTCATGTTGTGGATCGCGTCGCCCAGCAGGGTCACGGTGCTCGCGGGCCACGGCTCGAGCGTGGGCATGCTGCGCAGCGGGATCGGTGCGATCGAGCCGGGTACCGCGTCCGCGACCAGTGACCGCAGTGTCGGGTCCCAGTCCTTCGTGCGGTCCAGGACGAGATCGCGCAACTGGTCCGAGTTCATGTCCTCGACGCCGGCCGGGTAGCCGGCCCGTGCGGCCGCGTACGCCCACACCACGTAGTCCGTGGCCGCGTCGTCCTTGATGTGGGAGCCGTCGTGCTGGGCGTCGGCCCACCGTCGCGGGGTGTACCAGGTCGAGACGAACATCCAGCCGGGTCCGGCCGGGACGATGTTGTTCACCGATCCTTCGGTGAGCGGGGTCGGGAGCCGGGCGGCGCGGTCGGGCGTCAGCGCGTAGCGACCGGCGACGTTGAACACGCCGACGTCGAAGCGCCGCAGGTCCGGGAGGTACTGGCCGCGTACGCGGGAGTTGCTGCCGTCCGCGCCGACCAGGACGTCCCCGGCGGCGGTGGTGCCGTCGGCGAAGTGGGCCGTGACGCCGCCGCCCGGCGGCTGCTCGTAGCGGACGAACGTCTTGTCCCATCGCAGGACCGGGTTCAGTCCCTCCAGCAGGACCTCGCGGAGCGCGAGCCGGCTGACGGCGCGGCGATGGCGGATGGGGTCGGACTCGGAGGCGATGAAGTCGCCGTCGCGCGCGGTGATCTGCCGTAGGTGTTCGTCGTGGAAGCGGACGATGTCCTTGGCCGGTGCGGTGACGGCGTCGAACCGGTCCCAGTTCTCCGGCGGCAGGCAGTCGTGCAGGGCCTTGCATCCGTTCGCGTTGAGGTGGATGCCGTATCCGGGCAGGCCGTCGGTGCTCTCGGTGGAGCGTTCGAAGACCTCCACGTCGATGCCGGCCCTGGTCAGCCCGTGCGCCAGGCAGAGTCCCCCAGTGCCCGCGCCGACGATGAGTACGCGCATGATGATCCTTTCTCAGTGGCCCGTGATGGGTGCGTTGAGCTGTTGGGCGTCCCACAGGTCCCGGTAGACGCCGCGTCGGGCGAGGAGCTCCCGGTGGGTTCCGCGGTCGGTGATGCGGCCCTCGTCCATGACGAGGACGTCGTCGAACGCGTGCAGCGGGGCGAGCCGGTGCGTCACGACGAGCGTGGTGCGGCCGCGGCGTGCGGCGAGGATCGCGTGCAGGATCGCGTCGGCGTGTTCCGGCTCGAGTCCTTCGGCGGGCTCGTCGAGCAGGAGCGCGGGCGGGTCGGCCAGGAGCGTACGTGCCAGGAGCAGTCGTTGCCGCTGCCCTCCGGACAGCCGGTGTCCCCGCTCCCCCACCGTCGTGTCCCAGCCCGCGGGCAGCGACGCGAGCCAGTCCGTCAGTCCCGCCTGCCGCGTCGCCTCCGCGAGTCGCCCCTCGCCGGCGTCCGGCCGTGCCAGCAGGAGGTTGGCTCTCACCGAGGTGCGGAACAGGTGCGCGTCCTGGGTCAGGGCCCGGGACGCTGGGAGCGTGGCCGTACCCTCGTCCGGCTCGATGAGGCCGGCGAGTACGCCGAGCAGGGTGCTCTTGCCCGCTCCGCTGGCACCCACCACGGCGACCGAGCGTCCGGCCGGTACGTGCAGGTCGATGCCGTCCAGCGCCGGACGGTCGTAGCGGACGCCGACGTTCCGCAGGTCCATCGCTCCGGTGCCGGCCGGAACCGCACGCGAAACGCGCCGGGGTGCGGCCGTCAGTGCCGCGACGCGCCGGGCGGCCGGTGCGATCACCGTCAGCTGCTGCGCGGCGCCGGTCAGGGGCAGCACGGTCTCGACCGCGGCCAGGGTGGTGAGCGTGACGACCGCGACCAGGACGCTGTCCGCGCCGGACCGGATCGCGACCAGGGCCACGCCGACGGTGGTCAGGCCCTGGACGATCAGGCCCGCGGCGGCCATCGCGCCGGAGACGGCGCCGGACCTGCGTTCGAGGGTGGCCAGCGTCGCGGTGTGCCGCCGGAAGGCACCCGCGGTACGGCCGGTGGCGCCGAACGCGGCGAGATCCCGCGCCCCGTCGACCAGGTCGAGGGTGACGGCCGCCAGGTGTGCGCGCGTCGACGCTACGCGCGCGTTGGATCGCCGGGCGGCGAGCACCGTGGCGGCCGGGATCGCCAGCCCGGCCACGACCAGGCCGGCGACGAGTACGGCGCCGGCGGCGGGGAGGAGCGCGGCGCACAGCCCGATCGCGACGATCGCGGTGGTCAGGGCCGTGGTCGCGGGCAGGACGACGCGCAGGAGCAGGTCCTGGACGCTGTCGGTGTCGGCGACCAGGCGGGTCAGCACGTCCGCGTCACGCCGTGCCGCGGACCGGCCGAGGAGGGCGTCATAGACCTTGCCCCGTAGCTCGGCGACGGCGCGCAGGGCCGTGTCGTGCCCGGTGAGCCGTTCGGCGTAGCGGAAGGTGCCACGCGCGAGGGCGAAGCCCCGTACCGCGGCGATGGCGACGGTCAGGGCGGCGATCGAGGGCCGCTGCGCGGCCCGGGTGATCAGGTACGCGGAGGTCGCGACCAGCCCCACCGCGCTCAGCTCGGTCACCGCGGCCATGACGGCGGCAAGGATCAGGGGGCGCACCCGCACGGCCCGCAGGACGGCGATCACGCGACCGCCTCCGTACGGAGAATCCCGGACTCGTGGAGGCGGCCGTCTTCGATCCGTACGACGCGGTCGGCCGTCGCGAGGATCGCGGGCCGGTGTGCTACCAGGACGGCGGTACGGCCGTGCAACAGCCGTCCGGTCGCGGTGACGACGTCACGCTCGCTGGCCAGGTCCAGGCGGGCGGTCGGCTCGTCGAGCAGGGCGATCGGCGCGTCGCGAAGGAGGGCGCGGGCCAGGGCGACACGCTGGCGCTGGCCGGCCGACAGCCCGGTCCCGTTCTCCGCGAGGACGGTGTCGAGGCCGCGGGGTGACGCGGTGACGAAGTCGAGGGCGCAGGCGGCGGACGCCGCGGACCGTACGTCCGCGAGCGCCGCCCCGGGGACGCCGAGCCGGATGTTGTCCAGGATGCTGCCGGCGAACAGGTGGGGATGCTGGGGTACCCAGGCGAGCCGCCGGCGCCATGCCTCCAGGTCCAGGTCGCGCAGGTCGGTCCCGTCAATGAGCACCCGTCCGGTGTCGGGGGTGACGAAGCCCAGCAGCAGGTGCAGCAGTGTGGACTTTCCGGCGCCGCTCGGGCCGACGACGGCGAGTTTCTCGCCCGGCCGTACGGTCAGCGACAGATGGTCCAGGGCGGGCCGGTCCCGCCCTGGAAAGGTCACGGTCACGTCGACGAGCCGGATCTCCGCGCCGGGCCGGGGAGCCGTACGGCCGGCGGCCGGCCGCCGTTCCGTGTCCAGGATGTCCCGCACCTGCTCCAGGACGGCCATGCCTTCGGCGCCGGCGTGGAAGCGCGTGCCCAGGGCGCGGAGCGGCCCGAACGCCTCGGGGGTGAGCAGCAGCACCAGCAGCGCCGTCGTCAGGGAGAGACGTCCGTCGAGCAGCCGCAGCCCGACCGGTACGGCCACCAGGGCGACGGACAGCGATCCGACGAGCTCGAGCACGAACCCCGACAGGAACGCGACGCGCAGCGCTCGCATCGTGGCGGCGCGGTGCTCGTTCGCCATCCGCCGTACGACGCCGGCCTGGTGGCCGGTCCGGTCGAAGGCCCGCAGTGTGGACAGGCCGGCGATGACGTCGCGGAAGTGCCCGCCGAGCCGGTGCAGGCGCGCCCACTGGGTTCGGGTGGCATCGCGGGTGTGCAGGCCGATGAGCACCCCGAACACCGGGACCAATGGCAGCGTCACCGACACGATGACCCCGGTCAGCGGGTCGGCGGCGAACAGCCGGACCAGGACCAGAGGCGGGACGACGGCCGCGAGGACCAGCTGCGGGACGTACCCCGACAGCGACGCGTCCAGGGCGTCCAGCCCGGAGCCGACGAGCGTGGCGAACGCGCCGCCGTCGCTCCGGGCCGCCGCGTGCTCGGCCAGCCGGTCACGCATCCGGTGTTTGACGGTCTCGGCTCCGCGGCGGCCCAGCTGGTCGCCGGTCCAGGTCAGCAGGGCCCTGGCCGCGACGACCAGCCCGAGCCAGGGCAGCGGCGAGGGGTCGAGCCGGGCGATCGTCTCCGCCAGCAGCCACGCCTGCGCGATGACCAGGACCGCGCGGCCCGCCGCCAGGACGGCCAGCGCCACCAGGGTGCGCCGCGGGACCAACCCAACCAGCCGGGGGTTCACAGGTACGTCGCCGTCGTGACGCGGTGGCGGAAGGTCCACCACACCCAGCCCTGCGTGGCGAGCAGCAGCGGGGTGACGAAGAGGACGGGTGGCAGCAGGAACACCAGTGACGCGTGATCGGCCGTACGGCCCGCCGGCTCCAGCCCGAATCCGGCGAGCAGACCCAGGACGACGAGCGCGGCGGACGTCGCGGCCAGGAGCGTGGCCTCGCCGGACGAGCCGCACAGGCGGCGGGCACGGTGACGTGGCGAGCCGGTCAGCCGGACGGCGGCGAAGGCCATGCCGTGTACGGCGAACAGCCCCGCGACGGCCAGGGCGGTCGCGATCGCCGACGGGGTGGTCCGCACCTGCGTGGTGGATCCCTGGATCAGCGACGCCAGGATCGCGCCCCAGCTCAGCGCGACCGTCCAGCTTCCGGCGGTGATGGCCGTGTCGCAGCAGGCGCGCCATCCTCGTGCGTCGACGCGGCCGCGTAGCCACAGCCCCGTGTCGCGGACCACCCAGCCGAGCAGCAGGGCGGCGACCGCCGGGTAGAGCCCGTGCAGCACGGATGACTCCATGGGCGGAAACGCTCCGGCGAGGACGCCCGCGGTGGCGACCAGCCAGACCTCGTTCCCGAGGAAGAAGGGCGCGATCGCGGCGATGACCAGCCTCCGGTCACGTGAGGTACGGCCCAGGAACGGCAGGACCATTCCGACGCCGATGTCCGCGCCGCCCAGGACCAGGTAGCCGAGCGCGAACAGGCCCAGCAGGGCGACGGCCAGTGTGTTCACGGGATCAGTGCCTCTCAGAAAGTGGGTTCGACGACGGGCTCGGGCGCCGCTTCTCCGGCCGGCCGGCCCAGCGCGGCGGCATCGGGCCCCCGGCGGGCGAACCGCGCCAGCAACCAGGAGTTGGTGACCAGCAGCACGGCGAAGAGCAGGACGAACACGGCCACCTGCGTCCGCATGGCCACGGCCGAGATCGGGGACACCGCGTCCCTGGTGCGGAGCAGGCCGTAGACGGCCCAGGGCTGGCGGCCGGTCTCGCGGAACACCCAGCCGGCGACCAGGGCGAGGAACGGCAGCGGGACCATGGCGATCACCGCCCCGTGCAGGCGGCGTGCGCGCGCCGTACGCTCCGGCGACCGCAGCATGATCGCGGCGAGTACCGCGACGGCGAACATCACGGCCCAGCAGCCGATCATCACGTAGCCGGCGGCGCCCCAGCCCGAGGACGGAACGTAGTTTCCGGGTCCGAACCGGACCACGGCTTCGGCCTGGAGGTGGTTGATCTCGGCGGTGTCGTGGCCGAAGACCTTCATCTTCAGCGGCTGCGTGTCGCCGACGACGCCGAACTGGAGGCCGCCCAGCGCGATGGTGACCAGCAGCGCGGGCACCGTCACGCGGATCCCCAGGTGCAGGGATCGCACGTGGAACTCCCGCTCGGCGGTGTCGCGGCGCAGGTGGTAGGCGCTGACGCCGGCCATCACCAGTCCGCCGGTGACCAGCCCGCCGCCCAGGACGTGCCCGAACGCCATGAGGACGCTCTCGTTGGTCAGGACCGCCGCCGCGTCGTCCAGCCGCAGCACGCCGTCGACGGCGCGTGCACCCACCGGGTGCTGCAGGAAGCCGTTGGACACCATGATCCAGTACGCCGAGGCGTACGCGGTGAGGGTGACGACCCAGATCACGGCGAGGTGGGCCCAGCGGTTCAGCCGTCCCCAGCCGAAGATCCACAATCCGACGAAGGTGGACTCGACGAAGAAGGCGGTGATGGTCTCCAGCGCGAGCCCCGAGCCGAAGACGTTGCCCGCGAAGTGCTCCAGGCCGCTCCAGTTCAGCCCGAGCTGCAACTCCATGACCAGGCCGGTGACGATGCCCACCGCGTAGTTGATGACGTACAGCTGGCCCCAGAAACGCACCATGCGTTCGTGTACGGCGCTACGGCTGATCGTGGCCCGGGTCTGGATGGCGGCGACGAGCGTCGCCAGGCCGAGTGTCAGCCCGACGAACAAGAAATGCGTTCCCGCGGTCAGCGCGAACTCCAGCCGGGCGAAGTTCAAGGTGTTGACGTCCACGGCGACGACTCTGGGTCAGAGGTGAAGGCCGGGTCGTCATACCGGGGTTAGCACCCGCGTTACCCCACTGGTGGTAGGCGAGGCGCGCGGCGTACATCCTCAGCTCAGCCAGCCCGGCGTGACCATCGCGGACTCATAGGACAGGATGACGAGCTGGGTACGGTCGCGGACGTCGAGCTTGGTCATGATGCGGCTGACGTGGGTCTTGACGGTCGCCGGGCTCAGCACGAGGCGTGCCGCGATCTCGTCGTTGGTCAGGCCCTGGGCGACCAGGGTCATGACCTCGCGCTCACGGGCGGTCAGCACGTTGAGCCGTGGGCTCGGGTCCGGATGCCTGCTCCTGGTCGCCAGCTCCGCGATGAGCCGGCGGGTGACCGACGGCGCGAGCAGTGCGTCACCGCGGGCCACGACCCGGATGGCGTGCGTCATCTCGGCGGGTTCGGTGTCCTTGACCAGGAAGCCGCTCGCGCCGGCCCGCAGGGCGGCGTAGACGTATTCGTCCAGGTCGAAGGTGGTCAGGATGATCACCTTGACGCCGGCCAGGCGCGGGTCGGCGGCGATCCGCCGGGTGGTCTCCAGGCCGTCGAGCACCGGCATCCGGATGTCGATGAGCATGACGTGCGGATCCAGGTCACGTGCCGAACGCAGCGCCTCGGCGCCGTCCGACGCCTCCCCCACGACCTCGATGTCGTCCTCGCCCTCGAGGATCGACCGGAAGCCGGCGCGCACCAGCGTCTGGTCGTCGACCAGCAGGACGCGGATCATCGGTGCGCCTCCCTGCCGGACGGCACCGCGCCGACCCGCTCGGGCAGGCGAGCGCTGACGCGGAAGCCGTGGCCGGGCAGCGGCCCGGCGGCGAACTCTCCGCCCAGCGCGATGGCGCGTTCGGCCATCCCGCGCAGTCCCGAGCCCGACCCGGCGGACGCCACCGGTGTCCCGCGCCCGTCGTCCTCGATCTCCACCGTGACCTGCCGATCGTCGAAACGGACCCGGACCACCGCCGTGCTCGCGCCCGCGTGCCGGGCCACGTTGGTCAGTGCCTCCTGCGCGATGCGGTAGCCGGCGAGGCCCACCTCGGCCGGTACGTCCCGTGGCCGTCCGGCGATCTCGAGGCTGACGCTCAGGTCGGCGGTGCCGGCCCGTCCGACCAGCGCGGACAGTCCGGCCAGGCCCGGTGCGGGATCGGTCGGGGCGGCCTCGTCCACCTGGCGCAGGACCCCCAGCGTCGTGCGCAGTTCGCGCAGTGCCTCTTTGCTCGACGCCTTGATCGCCGTCAGCGCCGGGGCCGCGCGTTCGGGCCGGGACTGCAACCGGTGCAGTGCGGCGGTGGCCTGGACGTTGATCAGGGAGATGTTGTGGCCGAGTACGTCGTGCAGCTCCCGTGCGATCCGCAGGCGTTCCTCGGCCGCGCGCAGTCGCAGCTCTTCGTCGCGGCGCAGCCGCGCGTCCTGCGCGTGCCGTTCCGCCTCGCGCAGGTACGCACGGCGGTTGTGCACCACCCCGCCGACCGCGATCGCGGCGACCAGCCAGCCCGCGAGCAGGAAGGGAGCGGCACCGGCGAGATGCGGCGTCCCGGTCCCCTTCTCCTCGAAGGCGAACGCGACCAGGGCGACCGTGACCAGAACGACGGCGATGGCCGGTCGTGCACGCGCCGCCACCGTGTACAGGGCGATCAGGAACGCCGGCCAGATCGGCCCGTGGACCTCGCTGACCGCGTAGTAGACCAGGCAGGCCACGAGGGTGAACACCGCCACCGGCACCGGACGGCGGCCGCGCAGGCACAGAGCGGCGCTTTCGGCGACGGCGAACACCCAGCCCAGCGTGTCGAGTCCGGTACCGCCCCACGCGGCGACGGCCGCCAGCGCCAACGCCGCGAGCCCCGCATCGGCCAGCGGACCACGCGTCCACGCCTGTCGCCTCACAATGTCGCCCCCCGGACGGTTGAGTACTCTGTGATTGAGTTACTCACTGAGTGAGTGTAGCTTCGGGAATCGATATGACAAATGACACCGAAGATGGCGGCATCCGCCGGGCGATCGGCGATGCCCTGAGGCGGCACGGCACGGCCGCGACCCGGCTGGTGCAGGCCTTCGCCCTCGGACGCGGGATGCACCACAGCGACCTGCAGGCCCTCGTGGCGATCATCACCGCCGACGACGCGGGAGAGCCGCTGACACCGGCACGCCTGCGCGAGCACATCGGGCTGTCCTCGGCCGGCACGACGTACGTGATCGACCGGCTGGAAGAGGCGGGATACGTCCGGCGCACCCAGGACCATCCACGGAACCGCCGCATGGTCCGGCTGCGGTACACCGAGCAGGGGCTGGCCACGGTCGCGGCCTTCTTCCGCCCCATCAGCCGCCGCACCAACCTCGTCATGGACGGTTTCGACACCGCCGAGCTACTGATCATCAAGCGCTTCCTCACCGGTGTGGCCGACGCGATGGGCGAGGAGGTTCTCGTCCTCAACGCGCCGTCTCACGAGCCATCACCCGTCCACGCGAGTCCCGAACCGACCGGAGCGCCATGACCGAGATCACCATCGAACCGATGCGCCGCGTCGTCGTCCGCCGCGCCGGTCCGCCCCCGTCATCGTGATGTTCGACGGAGTCAGCGCCTCCGAGGCCGAGCGGAGGGCGGTCCGTGCCGGGGACGCGATCGTGGCCCCGGCCGACATCGTCATGGACCGGGCGTTCACCGTCGACGGCACACCGGAGGAGGTCTGGCCCTGGCTGCTGCAGCTCGGCAAGCGCCGGGCCGGCTGGTACCTCCCGCGGAACATCGAGCGCCTCCTCCCCCGCTCCCGGCGTGCCTCCAGGTCCGTCGACCCGCGATGGCTGGGACTCCGGGTGGGCGACGTCATCCCCGACTACGGCGGACGTCACGAGACCTTCGAGGTCGCCGAGATCGCCCCGCCGACGTCGCTGGTGTACAGGTCGCGCCGCAACAGGACCGACGTCACCTGGTCGATCACGCTTCAGGCCGCGGACGCGGACGCGGGCGCGGATGCGGACGCGGATGCGGACGCGGGCGCGGGCGCGGATGCGGACGCGGACGCGGACGCGGGCGCGGATGCGGACGCGGACGCGGACGTGGGCGCGGATGCGGACGTGGGCGCGGGCGCGTCGCGGCGGACCCGCGTCCACCTTCGCCTGCGGATGGCGCCGGTGCGGCGCAAGCGGCTCGCTCGTACCGCCGGAGAGCTGCTCGACCTGCTGACCGTCGCGGGTATGGCAGCGGGCCTGCGGGAACGTCTGGCCGAGGGAGATTCCTAGCGCGGCATGCCGCGGGGCGAGGGCCGCCGATCCCCGTACGACGACCCCCGCTTCCAGGTCAGACCGCGACGGCTTCGATCATGGAGTACGGGGCCTGGAGCTCGGTGGTCCGCACGCGCCGCAGGCCGGCCTGCTCGAAGAGTGAGTCGAACTCGGCGGCCGTACGCTCACGGCTGCTGAGCATCGTCAACATGGCGATGTCCATCAGCGGGGCGAACCCGCCGTCCTGTTCGGCGATCACCATGTCCACGACGGTGACCCGGGCGCCGGGGCGCATGGCCTGCCGGCACAGGCGAAGGATACGGACGCAGGATTCGTCGTCCCAGTCGTGCAGGATGTACTTCAAAAGATAAAGGTCGCCTTCGGGCACCAGCTCGAAGAAGTCTCCGGCGACACCTTCGAGTCGGTCCTCCAGGCCCCGGTTCTTCGCTTCCGCCTCGGCACCCGGTACGGCGTGGGGGAGCTCGAGGACGACACCTTCGAGGTGCGGGTGCGCGGCCAGCAGTTCCAGGACGAACGCGCCGTTGGCGCCGCCGACGTCGACCACCGTCTTGGCGCCCGTCACGTCCAGTTCCTTGACGGCCTCCAGGATGACGGGAGTCGACAGGTCGGTCATCGCCGCCGAGAACAGGGCGCCCTCCTGGGGGTGCTCGGCGAAGTAGTCGAAGATCGACTTACCGAGTGCCTCCGTTGACTGGCTCCGGCCCTGCCGTATCGCATCGCTGGTGCGGCCCCAGGTCAGCCAGTGTCCCGGCGCGGTCTGGGCCAGGGCGAAACTCTTCACCGACATCGGCGAGTCCCGGTGCAGGACCGCGAGCAGCGGCGTACCGGCGAACCCCTCACCCTCGAACGCGAGCAGTCCGACACTGACGCAGGCGCGCATGAGCCGGAACGTCGCGGAGACGTCCGCGGACTCCCTGCTCGCGATCTCCTCGGCCGTACGCGGCCCGTCCCGCAGGTGTTCCGCGAGCGAGAAGTCGGCCGCCGTACGGACGATCTGGCTCACCCAGAACCCGGAGACCATCTGCATCACGGCCCCGTGGGCTTCAAGGGTCGCGTCCGGCTCTGGTGAGGGGTGTTCATCTACCGTCATTGTTTTCTCTCTCTTCTTGGCATGCCTTAGATGATTTTGGACGACGAATGCGCCCGGCGATATCAGGGCAGCGATAAATCGGTGACCCCCGCAAAGGCCACGTTTGAAGCTTCAAACGTCACGTTATCAGACACATAGCAGACGCGCCGCCGGTTCAAGTTGGTAGGGTTCAGCGGTGGTACCTGCCGACGACGAGCCGCCCCGCTGGCTGACCCCTGTCGAGGAGCAGACCTGGGTGTCGCTCACCGGTCTGCTGCTGAAACTGCCCCACGCGCTCGAGACGGATCTTCGGCAGCGCGCCGGCATCAGTCACTTCGAATACCTGGTCATCAGCGTTCTGTCCGAGTCCGAGGGCCGCACCCTCCCCATGGGGGACCTGGCGACTCTGGCCAACTCGACCCCGTCACGGCTCACGCACACGGTCGAGCGGATGGAGGCGCGGGGATGGATCAGCCGTCGCCGTAGCCCGGACAACGCCCGGTTCACCCTCGCGCACCTGACCGACGAGGGGTTCGCCTTCCTCGCGGATGTGGCACCGGGGCATGTGGCGACCGTGCGGAGAGTGGTGTTCGACGCCCTCGAAGGCGACGACGTCGAGCGACTCGAACTGATCGCCCAACGCATCCTGGGCCGCATCGACCCGGGCCACCAATGGCCGCCCCGCGGGACACGGCACGGCTGGAAAGACGAACCCGCGCCCGGCTAGCCACTCCCGCGTGCGGCCCCTGAGACCGCTGGACCTCGACCCGGCGATCAGCCCGCGGCCGGATGCTTCGCCATCTCTTGAAGAGTGGCGGCGCCGCAGATCAGCCGGAGTACGTTGCGCCGACACGGTGCGCCTCAATCCCCGTCCCGTCCATTCCAGTCGTCTTCACATGGGCTGACGGCCGGCTCCGTGATCACAGACGCCGAACGGAGTACGGATGATGACGACGAGATTTTCAGCGCTGATCGCGGCCGCCTCGGCGGCGGTTCTCTCCCTTGCCGGGCCAGTGACCGCGAATGCCGCGACGCCGGAGAACTACGGTGACTACTCGCTGATGTTCACCCGGTCGGCCGGCCAGTATTTTTCCGGTGGAAGTGTCGCCGGCCAGTGGGCCTGGAGTCCACAAAACGCATCGTCGAGTGACATTTCCTGGGGGGACTCCGCGAACTGGCCCCCAGCCTCCGCCGAGCACTTCATTCGCAGCGGCGACTGGGTCGAGCTGGACGGTTACTCTGACGGCCAGGGCAAACCCGTGAACGAAGTTCAGCGTGTGACGTCGGAAACCGTCGGCGATGCCGGCTGCACCGATATGACCCCCCTGCCGGCCGACAAAGGCCGGCAACATTACGTGCGATGGACGATCCCCGCCACCGGCTACTGCCTGGATGCCGTCGGTACGATCACGTCCACGGTCAACGGCTCGGTCGTCCATTTCGAGCACAAGCAGCGATGGACACCGCCGGCACCGTGCACCAACGCCTACATGAACGGCCAGGAGTGCATCGGCCAACATGAACAATGGTGGGATGACCATGGCCACGGCTATGGCCTGCAGATCGATCGCACCCAGTACATCGCCCGCGGTCTCGGCATGGCGTACGCGATTCGGACGACGGTGCCGATCAGCTGGGCGGCGGACGGCCGCTACTTCTGGTCATGGTGAAGGTGATCAGGACACTCGGCCCGCACACGCCACCGGCATCGTCCACACCTCGACGGTCGTGGGGGCACCGGTCCCTCGTCGTCCCCGGTGGCGAGTGCCGCGGAATGTCAGGGCCTCACGGCAGGATGAGGGTGTGACCGAGGCTCTGGGACTTCCCGCACTGGGTGATGAGGCGGCCTACCGGCAGGCGGTCGCCGAAGCGGTCGCCGCCGCGGCGGCCTACTACGGCGATGGCTCCACCGCGCTGGACGACGACACCTATGACCGGCTGGTGCGGCGCATCGCGGCGTACGAGGACGGCCATCCCGGCGAGGTGGCGCCGGACTCACCGACCGGAAAGGTCGCCGGCGGGGCGGTGAGCGGAGACGTGCCGCACACGGTCCCCATGTTGAGTCTCGACAACGTCTTCTCCCCCGAGCAGCTCACCGCCTGGGCCGCCGGGCTCGAACGACGGCTCGACCGGCCGGTGGGGGCATGGAGCGTGGAGCCGAAGCTCGACGGCCTGGCGATCGCCGCCCGCTACCGGGACGGGCGGCTGGTCCAGCTCGTCACCCGCGGCGACGGCACCGCGGGCGAGGACGTCTCCCATGCGATCGGCACCATCGTCGGCCTGCCGGAGCGGCTGCCTGCGCCGGTGAGTGTGGAGATGCGCGGTGAGGTGATGATGACGGCCGCCCAGTTCGAGGCCGCGAACCTCATCCGCGTCCAGCACGAGGGCACGCCGTTCTCCAACGCCCGCAGCGGTGCGGCCGGCACGCTGCGGGCCAGGGAGCGCCCGTACAAGGTCGAGCTGAGCTTCTTCGGCTACGGCGCGCTCGGCCTGACGCCCGGCACCGACCTCACCCGGCGGCTCCAGGAGTCCGCGCACAGCGAGGTGATGACCTACGTCGCCGGACTGGGTGTGCAGACCACCACCGCGACCGGCGCCGGGATCACCACCGCCGCCGATCTCGAGGACGTACGGCGGCGCATCGAGGAGATCGCCACGCTGCGGGCCGAGCTGGGCCTGGGCATCGACGGGATCGTCATCAAGGCCGACGCCGCCGCCGACCAGATCGAGGCCGGCTTCAGCTCCCGCGCGCCGCGGTGGGCGATCGCGTACAAACTCCCCGCCGTCGAGAAGATCACCCGGCTGCTCGAGGTCGAGTGGAACGTGGGACGCACCGGCGTCATCGCACCCCGGGCCGTGCTCTCACCCGTCCAGATCGACGGCACCACCGTCACCTACGCGACGCTGCACAACGCCGCCGACATCGGCCGCCGTGGCCTGCTCCTCGGTGACCACGTCACCGTCTACAAGGCCGGCGACGTGATCCCCCGCGTCGAGGCACCCGTCGTGCACCTGCGCACCGGCGCCGAGACCCCCATCGCCATGCCGGCCGTCTGCCCACGGTGCGGCGGAGACATCGACACGTCCCAGCAGCGGTGGCGGTGTGTCCAGGGGCGGCTGTGCCACGCCCTCGCGTCCATCTCCTACGCGGTCGCCCGCGACGCCCTGGACATCGAAACCCTCGGCCGCACCCGCATCGAGGCGATGCTCCACGCCGGGCTCATCGCCGACTTCGCCGACCTGTTCACCCTCGACCACGACGCCGTACTCGGCCTGGAGCGGATGGGCGAGACGAGCACGGCCAACCTCCTGGCCGCGATCGAGGCCGCCAAGGCCAAACCGCTGAACAAGGTGTTCTGCGCCCTCGGGGTCCAGGGCACCGGCCGGCGCATGTCCCGCCGGATCGCCCGCCACTTCACCACCATGGAGGCGATACGCGGCGCCGGCATCGAGGCACTCCAGGAGGTCGAGGGCATCGGACCCGAGCGTGCCGCGCTCATCACCAGAGAGCTCCACGACCTGGCGCCCGTCATCGACAAGCTCATCGCCGCGGGGGTGTCGATGACCGAACCCGGCGCCGCGACCGGCGAACAGGCGCCTCCGGGCGACCCGGACCTGCCACTGACCGGAATGACCGTGGTCGTCACCGGCTCGATGACCGGCCCCCTCGCCGCGCTGTCCCGCAACGAGATGAACGACCTGATCGAGCGTGCCGGCGGCAAGGCGTCCTCCGGCGTCTCCACCAAGACGTCCCTGCTCGTCGCCGGAGAGAAGGCCGGTTCGAAGAAGGACAAGGCCGCCGGCCTGAGCGTCCCGATCGCCTCGCCCGAAGAGTTCGCCGAGATGGTCGAGGCGTTCCTGTGAGCCGGCGCGCGGCACGTGGCGGGCTCCCGCGAACGCGGTGGCCACGGTGGTCGACGTCGCCCTAGAGTCCGTGCCGTGCTGAACCGACGGACCTACCGCATGGTCGAGGGCGACCGCGTCGAGGGCACCTGGCGGCCCATCTTCATCCGCAACGGCGGCTACCACCTGACCGAGCTCTTCATCTTCGCGGACGGGGCCATTCACTGCTGGGAGTGGGTCGACCTCGACGGACTGCGGCGCAAGATCGAACAGGGCTGGGTGGCGACCAGCCTCAGGCCCGGCGACCGCGCCTCCGTCCACCACCTGGCGGCGTGGCGGTTCGAGGATCCGCACATGTGGATCAGTGGGGAAGAGCTGATCGGCGAGGTCGCGGACGAGATCGACCAGCTCAACGGCCGGCCCGACTCCACCGGCCGATGCCTGCGGGCACTCGGCCGTTACCTCGACAGCCGCACCGAGGACGACCGGATCGCGCTGCGTGAGGCGTACGACGCGATCCCCGGCCACCTGTGCACGTACGCGCTCGGGGACATGGACTACGGCGACGCCCCGCTCAGCGTGCTCGCCGCCCGCGTGGGGGAGCCCGTCGGCGACCTGCGCAACCTCGGGGACGAGGAGGTCGTCACCGAGGAGCTACGGCAGCGCGCCTTCGCCTACTTCGCCGACCGCGACCGCCACCTCGCCGAGTACGAGGACACCCGGCGGCGCCCCGCGGACGGGCCGGAAGACGCGGACGCACCGACGGTGCACCTCGACGCGGTGGTGTTCCCCCAAGGGTGGCCGGACGACCTCGGCGTCCTCGCGCTGCGCAACGAGTGCCCGGCTCCGGTCACCGTCACCGGCCTCACCTACCCGACCGTGACCCACGCCTACTGGGCGCTGTCCACCACCGACGGCCGGGCCGCCGAGCGCATCCGCGGCGCGGAGCGCCCCTACGAGGCAGAGCGGCTCGGGGAGGCGGCGCCACGCCGCGACGGCTGGCCACAGGCGAGGGTCGCCGTCATGGCCTCCCTCCTGCGCGCCAAGTTCGACCAACACCCCGACCTTGCCGAGACGCTGCTCACGACCGGTGACGGGCGGATCCGCTACACCGGCCTCGACTCGGCCTACTGGATATCCAAGGGTGACGGCGGACGGAACTGGATCGGCCGGCTCCTGGAGGTCGTCCGCTCCGAACTCGCCGCCCACCGGGCCGGCATCCCCCTGTGACCCGGCACCGGAGGCCTTTCCGGTCAGCCGCAGAGCTCGGCGAAACGACGGGCGCCGATGTTGCCGCCAGAGACGATCACGCCGATGCGGGCGGGTACGGGGTCGATGCGGCCGGCCAGGAGGGCGGCCAGCGGGGTGGCGCCGCTCGGCTCGACGACGACCTTCAGGCGTTCGAAGACCAGCCGCATGGCCTCGCGGATCTGGTCGTCGGTGACCAGCGCGATCTCGTCGACCAGCCGCCGGTTGACGGAGAACGTCAGCTCTCCGGGGATGTCGGCGGCCTGCCCGTCGGCGATGGTGCGCGGCACGGGGATGGAGACGCGCCGGCCGGCCTCCAGGGACCGTTTGGTGTCGTCCCCGGCCTCCGGCTCTACGCCGATCACGCGGATGCCCGGGTCGAGTCCCTTCGCGGCGGTGGCGCTGCCGGCGATGAGGCCGCCGCCGCCGACCGGGACGACGAGCGCGTCGAGCCCGCCGACCTCATCGAGGAGTTCGAGCGCGGCGGTGCCCTGCCCGGCGATGACATGCGGATGCTCGTACGGCGGGATGAGCGCCAGGCCGTGGTCGGCGGCCAGGGCCTCGCCGATGGCGACCCGGTCGCCGGTGTAACGGTCGTAGGTGACGATCTCCGCGCCGTAACCGGCGGTGGCGTCCATCTTGGACCGCGGGGTGTCCTCCGGCATGAGGATCACCGCGGTCGTACCGAGCTCCCGTGCGGCGAGGGCGACGGCCTGGGCGTGGTTGCCCGACGAGTAGGCGGCGATGCCCTTGCGCAGCTGCTCCGGCGCCAGCCGGGAGGCGGCGTTGTAGGCGCCGCGGAACTTGAACGCGCCGACACGCTGAAGGTTCTCGCACTTGAGGAAGACCTCGGCGCCGACGAGCGCGTCCAGGGTCCGTGAACGCAGCACCGGGGTGCGGTGCGCCACTCCCTTGATCTGCGCGGCGGCGTCGCGGACGTCGTCCAGAGTGACCGGCGGGGTGTCCGTCATGGTTCGGCTTTCTGTCGAGATGCTGCCGGGCGGGGATGCACCCCCAGCCTAGGCACCCGGCTCACCCGAGGTTCCGGCAGGAATAGGCCGGTGCGAGAAGGCACCTTCCGGCCAACCGTGACCCCGCGGTTCCCTGCCGCCCTCCCGCAGACGATGATCAACGTCGTCCCATGTGTATTTCGTAGGAGGCCCCCCTCATGCTGAGACGCATGATTGCCACGATGGCCGCGACGTTGGCGGTCGCCGCGTCGCCGATCCTCGTGGCGCCCGCCGGTGCCGCACACGCCGATGACATCGGCAGCGCCAAGGTCGTACCGGTCCAGGTCACCGGCGATCCGGCGAAGCGGTTCAACGTCGTGATCCTCGGCGACGGTTTCACCGAGGCCGACATGCCGACGTTCCGCGAGAACGTCGACCACGAGATCAGCACGCTGTTCGCCTTCGAGCCGTGGAAGTCCTACCGCAGCTACATCAACATCTACCGGGTCGAGATCGTCTCGGGCGAGTCGGGCGTGAGCTGCGATCCGTCGCTGTCCGCACCCCGGCGCACGACCCCGCTCAGCATGCAGTTCTGGAGCGGCTGCCGGACGGACGGCATCCAGCGGCTCCTGGTCATGGACGACGACGCGGCCAACACGTACGCGAACCTGGTCACCGGCACCAGCGCCGCCAACCGGCAGATCGTCGCTCTGGCCAACAGCCCGACGTACGGCGGCGCGGGAGGAACGTACGCGACGGCGTCCGGGAGCAACGCGATGTCGTCGCTGATCATGCCGCACGAGATCGGCCACTCACTCGGCGGCCTGCAGGACGAGTACAACTACTACCAGCGGGGTGTGCCCGGCGGCGCGTACACCGGCGGCGAGCCCGACTCGATCCACCACACCCTCCTCACCGAGACGCAGATGCGGCAGCAACAGGCGAAGTGGTGGCGCTGGCTCGGTGACCGGAGCACCGCCGGCGGCGTCATCGGCCGCTACGAGGGCGGGATGTACGACACCACGGGCGTCTGGCGGCCCAGCGAGCACTCGATGATGAAGACCCTGGGATACGCCTACGACCAGGTGGAACGCGAGCGGATGACGCAGGCCATCTCCGGGAAGCTCAACCTGGTGCAGGACGACACCCCGGTCGGAACGCCCATCGGCGCCGACCGTGTCGTCTGGCTGGAGACGCTGCACCCGGTGAGCCACACGCTGCACATCGGCTGGACTCTCGACGGCAGGACGATCTCCGGCAGCGCGGACCGGCACAACGTCGACCTGGCCAGGCTGCACGTCAAGCCGGGCACGCACACGCTGACCGCCACGGTCCAGGACCCCACCGACTTCGTCCGCGACCCGGCGATCAGATCCTCGGCGGCTCTCACCCAGTCCCGTACCTGGACGGTGGACACCCGGATCAAGACCGCGCCGACGGCCACCACGCCGGGCTTCACCGACTCCACCCCGGCGAGCACCGATGTGGGCGCGAACGACGTGATCTACGCGGAGACGGCGCACCCCGCGACGTCGGTCCCGGCCGTCCGGTGGACCGTCGACGGCCGGCGCGTGAGGACGACGGGAAACGACCGTGACCTGGCTCTGAGTCGCTTCCACCTCACCTCCGGGACACACACGGTCACCGCGCGAGCGGTGGACCCCGCCACCGGCACCGAGTCATCCCCTCTCACCTGGACGGTGGACGCACAACGTCCGGTGGTCTCCGCGGAGTTCTCCCGGCCGGCCGCCACGGTCGGCAGGACCAAGGTCTTCGACGACCGGTTCACGATGAAGCTGAACCCCTCCGACAACGCGTCCGGGGCAGCGCTGGCGGAGTTCCAGGTCGACGGGGACGGCTGGTACCGCTACTTCGGCTGGCCGACCGACTCCACCGCGCCGTTCCTGTTCACGCCGCTGGGCACCAACATCGACGACCTGTACTACGGCAAGCTCGGCAAGCCCGCGAGAGCCGTCGCCTGGGAGAACGTACCTCCCGGCTACGGCCGTCACACGATCCAGTTCCGAGCCATCGACGCCGCCGGCAACATCGGGAAGACCACCACGATCCAGGCGGTCCTCCGCAAGACCGGCTGACACGCTCCCAGGCCCGCCACGAAAGGGGCGGGCCTGGGACCGCGATCTCACGCTCGGCTCGGGGCCGGTCCATCTCGTTCGAGTTCGGTTCAGTAAGGGAGCTTCTTGGGAGGTGCGGGCTTGCTGTCGGTCCAACCCGAGCTGCGGTTCATCTGGTAGAAGATGACGAAGCCGGGCTTCTGCCTCCGGTACTCACCACCCGGCTTGGTGAGGACCTCGCGTTCCCCGAGGCACTCCCCCTTGTCGTTGAAGATGAGCTCCACCCTCGAGCCGTAGCCGTGATAGGTCGGGCCCTCCGACGGCCAGTCCGCCGCCACGGCGAAGCCCGGCCGGCCCAGCGGGTCGGTGACCGAGCCGACCGGATGGACGCCCGGCAGCAGTGGCAGCATCCGCATCATGGCCGCCCGCAGCTTCGGTGGCACCGGGGCGCCGCTCAGGTTGTCCGACACGCTCATCAGCAGTTGCGCGTTGTTCGGACCGATTTTGGAACCCGGCTTGACGCTCATGAAACGGGTGGCGAGCTGCTTCGGATCGGTGGTCAGGTTCTCCAGATCCTGAATGGTCGCACCGTATCCGACAGGTTTGGCGCAGCCGGTCCCACCGACCTGCTTGGGGCAGGGCATCGGCACCATCCGGCCGTTGTCGAATCCGGCGAACGGAAACCGGCCGCCCTCCCTGGCCTGCGGCTTGTCCGGCCGCCAGGGGCCCGGCTTCGCGGTGTAGGTGCCCCAGTGGTCGTTGGACCAGACCCGGAAGCTCTTCGGCGACCCCGTCCGGCGCCACGCGGCCTCGTCGGCCTTGGTCAGGGGGCGCGCCGGCAGGTCACGACCGTAGAAGAGATTGCCTCCCCCCTTCTTGACGGCCGTCCATTCGAAGAACTCGCTGGCCGCGGCCGAGACCGCGTACCCGTCCTTGACCAGGTACGTCTGCGCCTCGACCTGGTCGTTGTACCAGTACTTGCCCATCGGCTCGGCCTCGGCCTTCTCTGCTGCCGCGAGCAGGACGCTGTGAGGTGCGAGCTCGGTCGGCCGGGAACCACCGCCGGCCGGGTCGCGAGGCGAGCCGCCGCCCAATGCCGCGACGGCGACGACCACCGCCGCCGTACCGGCCGCGACCAGCCCGAGACCGAGACCCAGTCGCCGGGAGGTCCGCCTGGGCAGCAGCCTCTGGCGCCCGGCCGTCTCGGCCAGTGCCCCGGCGATGTCACGCCGGCGCCGCTCGGCGTCCGAGGGCGGATCCAGGCTTTCGGGACGGGCCGCGGCCAGCCGTTCCATGGCGCTCTGCGCACGTTTCATGACGTCTCCGTCCTAGAGATGAGCAGGGATGAGCGCGTGGCGGGACCGTCGGACAGCGCCTGCTCCAGCCGCCTGCGAGCACGGTGGAGCTTGACGAAGTACGTCGCCTTGGAGGTACCGATGACCTTCGCGGCCGCGGCCGCCGAAAGCCCATGCCAGGCGACGAGTGTGAGGACCTCCCGGTCCCCGCTGGACAGGCGGCTCAGCGCCTGGAGCACCTGCGCCCGCTCGACGACCGCCTCACCGACGTCGGCGGAGGTGAGCTCCGCCTCGGACACCCAGCTCTTCAGCTCGGCGTCCAGCGAGCTCTGTTTGACCTGAGCCCGGTAGGACTCACGCAGGACGTTCCGGGCTATGCCGAGCAGCCAGGGCAGGGGTCGTGAGGGCAGGTCACCGAATCGCCGCCAGGCCACGCAGAAGGTCTCACTGGCCACCTCCTCCGCCAGTTGCCTTCCCGTACGGCTGACCGCGTAGGCGTAGACCCGGGGATGAAACTCGTCGTAGATCGCGGTGAACCTGCCCACCGCGTCCGGATCCGTCATGCTCCGGCTCCTTTGTTGGGGTACATCCTCACCGGGGAAGCGATCAGGAGTGCCCGCTTCTTACACCGAGCCCGGCCCGCGGTCGTCCGAAGGGAGGAGAACCGGCTCCCGGCAGGCCGAAGAGGTCACCCAAGGGGTTCTCTTTACGCCCATCTCGGGTCTCATCGGCGGGCCATGCCCTGGCCGGCGCGCGGGGCACCCTGCCCACACCGATGCACGACGAGCTGACCGGCACCGGCCCGGTCACGTCGCTACGCCTGGACGGACACGGAGTCGCGGTGCTGCGCCCGGCCTGACCGGCCGAGACACTCCAGACCGCCTACTGTGGGCATACTTGCCGGAATTTTTCCCCAGGTACATAGCGTCGCCATTCGGCGTGCGTGAATGAGCGGGTGGTGACGGCGCAGATCGACGAGAGAAGATCGGCGGGCTCGCCCACATTCCACAATCGCACCGTGTGGTCATAACCGGCGGTGGCGAGGGTTCTTCCGTCCGGGCTGAACGCCACGGAGTAGACGTAACCGGTGTGCCCGATGAGCGGTGCACCGATCTGGCGATGCATAGCAACGTCCCACAGCCGTGCCGTGTAATCGGCGCTGCCGGTGGCGAGGGTCCTGCCGTCGGGACTGAACGCCACCGAGTCGACGTAGCTGGTATGCCCGGTGAACGGTGCACCGATCTGGCTATAAGTCGCGATGTCCCACAGCCGTGCCGTTCCGTCGTTACTGACGGTGGCGAGGGTTTTACCGTCAGGGCTGAATGCCACCGAGTTGACAACGCCCGTGTGACCCCGCAGTTGCGTGATAATCTCTCGGGTGGCGATGTCCCACAACTGTGCAGTATTATCGTTACTGGCGGCGACAAGTATCTTGCCGTCAGGGCTGAATGCCACCGCGCGCATGTTATCCCCGAAACCTGTGATCAAGTCACCGATCTGGCGTTGGGTGGCAACATCCCACAACCGTGCCGTGTTATCGCTACCGGCAGTGGCAAGCCTCTTACCATCAGAGCTGAACGCCACCGCTTCTAAAGTGGCACCGGAGTGATGATTGAAGGTACCGATCTGGCGTTGGGTGGCCACGTCCCACAACCGTGCCGTCTGATCGGTACTGGCAGTGGCAAGCGTTCTGCCATCCGGACTGAAGGTCATCGCATTGATGACCTTGGTGTGGCCGACGAAGGGTGCACCGACCTGATGGTGGGTGGCGACGTCCCACAATCGTGCCGTGTGGTCGGTACCGGCGCTGGCGGTGGCGAGGGTTTGTCCGTCCGGGCTGAATGCGGTTACTCCATTGGTGGAACCCACGAAGTCATCGACCTGACGATGGGTTGCGACGTCCCACAGCCGTGCCGTCTGATCTCCGCTCGCGGTCGCGAGAGTTTTTCCGTCCGGGCTGAATGCGACCCCGGCCACGAAGGCGGTGTGGCCGGTGAGAGGTGCGCCGATCGGAGAGTGAGTGGCGGTGTCCCACAGCCGTGCGGTGAAATCGCCACCGGCGGTGGCGAGGGTTTTACCATCGGGACTGAAAGCCACCGACGACACCGCATTGGTGTGACCGACAAACGGCTTACCGACCGGCCTGTGAGTGGCGGTGTCCCACAACCGAGCCGTACGATCATAACTACCGGTGGCAAGAGTCCTACCATCGGGACTGAAAGCCACCGACGACACCGCATTGGTGTGACCGACAAACGGCTTACCGACCGGCCTGTGAGTGGCGAAATCCCACAGCCGAGCCGTGTGATCGGCGCCGGCAGTGACAACGGTTCTACCGTCGGGACTGAACGCCACTCCGTACACGCCGCTCCCGTTCCTGGCGAAGAAAGCAGCCTCACGGCTGTTCGCTCGTGCACTCCCCAACTCAAGAGATCCGTTGTTCGAACCGGTGATGATGTGGCCGCCGTCCGGGTTGAACGCGATCGCGTTGACCGAGCCACCGGAATATAGCGATTCGCCAACAGAGTAACCCGTTGCCCGATCCCACAAACGCGCCGACCCATCGCTACTGGAGGTGGCAAGGATCTTTCCGTCCGGGCTGAACGCCACCGCTCTGACCGCGCCGGTGTGGCCCGTGAAGGTTCCCCGTTCGGGGTTCTGGAGGGCCGTGAGCATGCTGTAGCGGGCTTCGGCCGTAGGTGCGATGCGCCAGGCTGCCGCTGCCAGCAGTGCCGAGGTGACGGGGTCGGTGGCGGTCACGGATTGGCTCTCCGTCGCCAATTGCCGGGACACCGCGAGGACGCGCTGATGGTCGGCGTCATCAGCCGTGTAGATGGCCGTCGCCGCCGCGGTGATGGCGACGACGAGCAATGCGGCCAGCGTGCTCAGCACTGCCCGGCGTTGACGGAGCCTGCGGCGGGCAGCGTGCGTTGACGCGTCGAGGAACTCACGGGCCGTACCGGTGAGCGGGTGGTCTCCGGTCTCCCACCGGCCGTTGGCCTCAAGGACGGCGGCCAGCTGGGTGCCCCGGTAGAGGAAAGACGGGTCCTGGTGGTTACGGGCCCACTCGGCGGCGTCGTCAAGGATCTGCCCGTACAGGATGTGACCGGCCAGGTCGGGCTCCAGCCATGCACGCAGCCGCGGCCACGCGCGCAGGAGCTCATCGTGGGCGATTCCAGCGGTCTCCCCGCTCAGGACGACGAGCCGTTTGGCCGCGAACGCCTCCAGCACGGCATCGACGGAATCGCGTTCAGCACCGGCCCGCCCGGCGTACAGGCTGGTGCGGGTCCTCCGGCGACGGGCCAGCCGGCCGTCGCGTGCCACGACGACCATCTCCTGGAACATGGCGGCGGCGATGTCCTGTTGTGCGCCGCCGAGGTCGGCGTAGACGGCCTCCGCGCTGGTCTGGATGGCATGACGGACTCCGCCGGACAGACCGTAGCCACGGCTGGTCAACCGGCCGTCCTCGCGGTGTTCCCAGGTGATGAGCATCGCATGCGACAGCCAGGGCAGTGCCCCTGTCTCGTATCCCTCCGAAGCGGCACCGGAGCGAAGGTCGGCAAGGACGGTGTCGGTCAGTCCGGGCTCGATCCGCAGTCCGGCCGCGGCCGCGGGCCCGGTGATCGCTCGGCGGAGGTCCGGTTCGGCCATGGGGCCGACGATGAAATGCGCTCCGGGCATCGCCTCCCGTAGCCGGGGGTAGGCGGCGCATCGATCCAGGAAGTCCCCGCGGATGGCGATCACTACGAGCGCCGGTGGTTGCTGGCGGCTTCCGCATGGTGTGCCGGCCGCCGCATGGAGAGCGGTGATGAATGCCGACCGCTGTGCCTCGCCGGCCTCATCCTGGTCCTGGCCGAGTGTGAAGATCTCTTCGAACTGGTCGACGAGCAGCACGAGCCGATGCCGCTCAGCGGCTTCCGCGGAGACCCCGTTCCTCTCGGCATCTGCCAGGATCGCCTGCCGTACCAGCAGGTGCGCCTGGTCGGGATGTTCGGCAAGGCTGTCGCAGACCACCGTCGGGTCACCAGCGGACAGAACGGCCAGTTGGGTGGCCAGCTCCTGGAGAGGAGCGCGGGTCGGCGTGATCAGCCTGCGAGGCCACTCTGCCGAGGACGGAGACAATGAACCACGGGCCAGCGCCGGCAGCAACCCGGCCCGCAGCAGCGAGGACTTGCCGACCCCGGATGCGCCGGTGACCACCACCAGTCCGAGTCCGACCAGGCGTTCGGCGAGTGTGCCCACCAGTTCGGCGGTCACCCGCTCCCGGCCATAGAACGCCTCGGCCTGGTCCTCCTCAAACGGTGACAGTCCTCGGTATGGGCACCCCTCCAGCCACGGCGCGGATCTCTGCGGCCCGTTCGGATCACCGTCATCACCGGAACGGCTACGGTGCTCGATGGCCAGGACGTCCTCACGCATCAGGCGGGTATGAGTGGCCTGTCGCCGCAGCAGATCGATGATCAGCCGTTGCTCTGATCCCTGCTGGTTCAGATCGTCCTGGATGGCCGCCAGCGCCGCGCTCACGTCGACCAGCAGAAATCGGAACTCGGCGAACTCGTCCCCGAGCCCCGCCAGCGCGCTGGTCAGCTGCGCTTGCAACTCCTGGTCACCACTTCGTACCGCCTGCTCCAGCGCGGCGCTCGCGGCTCCTATCTCCCGCAACACCCTGGCGATGTCACCGCGCAGCTGCCGAGCCTGCAGACCGCCGGCACCCAGGATCTCCTGAATCCGCTGCTCGACCTCCTCCTCGATCTCCTCCCGAGTCGGTTCCTGCCCGCCGTCGCGCAATCGGCCGATACCTGCCTGGATGACGTCGGCGAGGGCATTGCCACCGACCGAACCCGCCACTCCGATTCCCGCGACCAGCGCGGCCCCAGTGCCGGCCACCCCCGCCGAAGCCGCCAGCAGCGGGCCGAACGCACCTGCACACAACACTCCGAGCAGGACCGGCGGTGACCATCGCTGCAGCCCGTCTCCCGTCGTCTGCGTCACACGGGCAATACGGGCCCGCACTCCCGCGCGCATCCGTTCGGTCTGCTCATCCGCACCCCCGCCGGCCTCCATACGAGCAAGGATCGCCGACAATTCGTGATGAATGCGCGGAAAATGCGCCCCGTCCGATAGTGGCCGCCAGCAGACGGTCTGCACCATCGCGGCGAGCCAACAGAGCGAAGATCCAACGGCTGACCTCTAGGGCCGCCGAGGGCACAAGCGGGCGGATGGGCCGTACGCGGCGGGTCCCCGCGCCGGTCGAGAACGGCGAGTCCCGGCGGATGCGCAAGCCGCTCGGCCGGGCTCGCCGTTTCGGGCCCCGACCGCGTCAGGGGCCTCCCTGAACTTCGGCGGCCGGATCGCCACACCCGAGGAGGTCAGGGTGGGGCGGGGAAAGATTCAGTTCTCCGCGTCAACGCGCGGACCGTGCCCCCGGCGCGGGGTTACCACACCAGCAGGTGGTGACGCCGGTGCGGCACCGGCCGCGGTGGGGGCTCGGCTTCCTTCATCGGCGCCCGGCCGAAGCCCTGAGCGGGCTTCGGCCGGGCGGCGCCGGGATCAGAAGTAGTGGTTGCGGCCGCCAACGGCGTGTCCCAGCCGGCCCAGGAGCATGAGGACGAGCCCGACGACGAGGATGACGATTCCGATGGTCCACAAGATCGAGATGTGGGCCAGGAATCCGATGAGCAGAAGGATGATGCCGAGAACGATCATGACGATTTCCTGCTTTCAAAGGTGGACGGAAGCACTCGCAGTCGTGCGGAGCCGTCACTGCTCCAGCTAACAGCAATGTGCCGGACGGGGAAACAACCGGCCTCAGCAGCGCTTATCACGCCAAGTGATGACCGGCGATCGGAGGCCCTCAGCGGGCGGGGCGGGTGCCACGGCGGCGGCCCATTCGGACTCCGCCGACGACGAGGTCGGCCAGGAACAGCACCACGCCGATGATCAGTAGGAAGAAAAGACCTTTCACCACGGCACCGACGAGTCCCAGCGCGATCGCGACGATGACGACGAACAAGAACAAGGCCATAACGGGTACTCCCTCTCGGGTGGCGCGGTCCGGGGTCCACGGTCAGCGGCGTCCGAGCCGGCGCTGGTCCGGCTCCGCCTGGTAGGTCAGGCCGTAGTGGGCGAAGACCGCCTCTTCGTCGCCGGCCGGCAGCTCTCCGTCCGTGTCGATCGAGGGAGCGTCCTTGACCTGCTTCTTCGCGAAGGCGACACGGACATGGCCCGGTCCCACCGTCGCCTCCGCCAGTGGCACGAACACCAGCCGGTGCCGGGAGGGCAGACCGATCTTGACGGTGGCGAAGAACGGCTGATCGGTGCTGGTGTCGACGTAGACGGCCTCCAGCTCCCCGATCTTCTTCCCGTCGGCGTCGATCACGTCGTGGCCCCGCCAGTCGCGGATGTCCTCGATCGCGAACATGTTCCCTCCAGCCGTTGCCGATGGCCGAACGGCCACTCACCTTTCACATACCCGCCGTACGGGAACTACGCCTCATCCGGGCAACCGCGAGGCCCGCTGGTTTACCGGCGACCGTCCGGGGCAGCGCAGGCATCTCACGGGACCGCGATGACGGGGGCATTGATGAGTGGATACCGGACACTGCCGGACGGCCGACGACCTGCGGATGACCGCACGGAGAGAGCGCCGGATGAAAGAGGCGAGATCGGTACGGGACGGAGGTGCCACTGATGCGCCTGCCGGCCCCCCGCGGCCCGGTCACCGCGGCCCTTTTCGAGGAGCTGACCGCTCACCCCCACGACCTGCCCGCGCGGCTCGCCTCGCCGTTCACCGGCGACGGGCCCGCCCTTCACGACGACGACCTGCAACTCGCGCTCTTCGTCTGCTACGAGCTGCACTACCAGGGGTTCACCGACGTCGATGACGGCTGGGAGTGGAATCCCTCCTTGCTCGGCCTGCGCCAGGGCGCCGAGAGGCGGTTCGAGCGCCACCTGCGGGCACTGGTGCCTCGCCCGGCGCCGGTCACCGACGTGCCGGGTGAGCTGGCACGTCTCGCCACCGCCGACGAGGGCCCGTCCCTGGCCAGGTTCCTCCAGCGTGAGGCGACGCTGGAGCAGTTTCGCGAGTTCGTGATCCATCGTTCGATCTACCACCTCAAAGAGGCCGATCCCCACACCTGGGGCATCCCCCGGCTCAGCGGGCCGAGCAAGGCGGCTCTCGTGGAGATCCAGGCCGATGAGTACGGCGGTGGCCGTCTGGAGCTCATGCACGCGGAGCTCTTCCGCGGGGCGATGCGAGGGCTGGAGCTGGACGACACCTACGGGGCGTACCTCGACGCCGTGCCGGCGATCACACTGGCGGTCAACAACCTCATGTCCTTCCTGGGACTGCACCGGCGCCGCCGCGGTGCCCTGCTCGGCCACCTGGCGGCGTTCGAGATGACCTCCTCGCTGCCGAACCGCCGCTACAGCTCCGGCCTGGCCCGGCTGGGCGCGGACCGGCACACCCGCCGGTTCTACGACGAGCACGTCCAGGCGGACGCCGTCCACGAGCAGCTCGCCGCCCACGACCTGTGCGGCGGCCTGGTAGCCGAGCACCCCGAACTGGCCGCCGACGTGCTGTTCGGCGCGAGCTGCGGCCTCGCCCTGGACCGCCTGTTCACCGAGCACCTGATGGGCTGCTGGGGCCGGTCGGCCACGTCGTTGAACGCCGTGGCGGCCCTTCGCTGAAAACGCGCCGGTGGGCCGGGCTCAATCCGGCTCACTGGCCGCCCGGAACCTCGTCGCCTTGTGCGAACCATCGCAGAACGGCTTGGCGCCGGACCGTCCGCAACGGCACAGCGCGATCGTCTTCCGCCCTGGATCGATCCGCCGCCCGTCCTGGGTGAGGAGTTCGACCGGACCGCGGACGATGAGGGGCCCGTTCTCGTACGGCGTCACGGTCACCCGCTCGCCGTCGGCCTCCGAGAGTTCATGCGTGGACATGGACACGGCACTTCCCCGCCCTGGAGGGATAAACGGGAGTACCGCCGGGGTTCGGTGCCGATGACACAAGGTGACCACTCGGGAACGCTGAGTTCGTGTACCGCGCCGCTGGGAAAGGATGTTGGGAGACGACGAGGAGGTCAGCGACATGTCGCCGGAACGCCGAGGCGGCCGTTCCCTGTGGTCCGGGGTCCTCATCGGCATCGGCATCGCGGCGTTCGTCGACGAGACCGTCTTCCACCAGTTGCTCCACTGGCACCACTTCTACGATCGGTCGAGCACCGATGCCGGGCTGGTCTCCGACGGGCTGTTCCACGCCTTCGGCTGGTTCGCCGTCGTCATCGGGCTGGTCATGGTCGCCGATCTTCGCCGGAGTGCGAGCCTGTCGCGGCGCCGGCTGGCCGGCGGGATCCTGCTGGGCGCCGGGGGCTTCCAGCTCTACGACGGCACCGTCCAGCACAAGCTCCTCCGGCTGCACCAGATCCGGTACCACGTCGACCTCGCCCCCTACGACTGGACCTGGAACGCGATCGCCGTGGTCATGCTGCTGGCCGGGGCCTGGCTCCTGCGCGGGGTCACCCGGCGCGTGCCGGAGGAGTGATGGACCACGGCGGGCATTCGAGTGGCGTCCCGGCGCTGGGCTGGGTGGCGGCGGCCATCGCACTGGTCGTCGTCGGCGTCTACCTGGTGGCGTCGGTGCGGCTACGGCGACGCGGCGACGGCTGGTCCCGGTGGCGGGACGCCTGCTGCGCCGCCGCCGGCGCCGCGCTGGTGGTCGCCGCCCTCGTGCCGCTGCCGGGCGGGGAGTTCACCGCCCACATGCTGCGGCATCTGATCATCGGCATGGCCGCACCGCTCCTGCTGGTCCTGTCGCGCCCGCTCACCCTGGGGCTACGCGCGCTGCCGCCCGGCCCGGCGCGGCACGCCGTCCTCGCCGTGGCGCACTCGAGCGCCGCCGCCTGGCTCGTCTTCCCGCCGCTGGCGGCCGCGGCGGACGTCGGCGGGCTGTGGCTGCTGTACCGTACGCGGCTCTTCGCCGTCAGCCACGACCGGCCGGGGCTCCAGGCGCTCGTCCACGTGCACGTCCTGGTGGCGGGGATCCTGTTCACCGCCGCGGTCTGCCAGCTCGATCCCGTCCGCCGCCGCCACGGTCTCGCCGTACGCGCGGGCACGCTCGTCGCCGCCTGCGCCGCCCACGCCGTGCTGGCCAGGACCCTCTGGGCGACGGCGCCGCCCCGTACCCGCCTCCCGGCCGGGGACCTGCACTACGGTGCCATGGTCATGTACTACGGCGGTGACCTGATCGAGGTCGCCCTCGCCGCCGTCGTCGCCCTGCGGTGGTACGCGGCCGCCGGGCGTACGAGATCGAGCCGTTGCGCGCCCGCCGCGACGCGCGTAGTGGGGTCGCGGGATCCCGCCTAGGCGCTCCATCTCACCGGACCGTGAGCCGCACCGCCGTGCCGCCGCCAGGCCGGTCACGGGTGCTAGGGGACGATGCCGAATTTGCGCGGGTCGTTGGGGTGTTCCGCCAGCGGAATCACCTCGACGTCCATCCACGGCCACAGGGGCAGTGACGACACCCGCCTCGTGCACGGTGGTCGCGTCCGGTGCCTCGTACAGGCCGTAGTTCGCCCACCGGCCCGGGATCCGCCACAGCCGCTTGCACAGGCCCTGGTGGGCCAGTTCCTGGCCGCGGCGCAGCTCCTTCTGGAAGATCTCCTCCCTGAGCTCCGGATCGGCCTCGGGCGGCCAGTTGATTTCGACGTGTACGAGGAACTCCACGAGATCTCCTAGTCGGTGGTCAGCCGCGCGGACAGGGTGGCGAACGCGTGCCCGGGCCGGTCCTGTCCCGGCGAGAGCAGTGACGCGACGGCGCCCTCGGCGACGGCCGACGGGACGTGGTCGCCGGTGTTGCGGCGGAACTTCGCGATGATCTCCGACTCGCTCAGGGGCGTGTCGGGGTTGCCACGCGCGTGCGCGACCTCGGCCGTGGCCTGGCCGCCGTCGGTGCGACGCACGGTGACCCTGGCCGGGCGCCGGACCGGAAGGGCCGCAGTGTACTCCTCCACCTCGGTGAGGCGGACCTCGCGGGCGAGGTCGCGTACCGCCTCCCGCCCGAGGTCGTCCGGCAGGAAGGACGCGGCGTCGAGGTGGCCGTCGTGGGCCAGCGCGGCGGCGCAGTACGGCAGCGAGAAGCGCGCATGCATGTCGGAGGTGGGGTCCGGGTCGTCGAGGGAGACGGCGAACGCGAAGGTCTCGATCGACAGCTCCGCGATCGTGGCCGCCGGCCCCGGCACCTCCTCCAGGACGCGGGTGAGCGCGTCCAGCGCGGGATGGAGCCACCGCGCGCACGGGTACGGCTTGAAGTAGCTGTTGACGATCTCCCACCGCGTCCCGAGGTCCGCGGTCAGCGCGGCCGGGTCGAGACCGGTGCACACGGCCCCGTCGAACACCGACACCAGGTCGCGTGCCGGGGCGGTGAGGCCGGCGTGGGCCCACTGGTGCGCCATCGCACCGTGGTAGGCGCCGAGGCCGGTCCAGAGGTTGCGGACGGTACCGCCGCGCATCGGCACCTCCAGCGCCGTCGCGAACGGCAGTGCGGACCCGAGCAGGAACGCCTGGGCCGCCGTCGACCCCGCCGGGTCGTGGACCAGCGCGGCGGCCAGCGCCGCGGCCGACGGGCCGTGGACCCCGTGGGGATGAAACCCCGGGCGCAGCGCGCTGCCGACGCCCAGCCGCAGGCCGACCTCCACCGCCACCAGGAAGATCTCCAGGAGCCGTTCGTCGTCGAGGTCGCCGTCGGCGGCGGCGAGCAGCAGCACCGGCAGCACGTGCGGTGCCGGATGCGCGGTGGGCACCGGGGGAAGCCGGTGGCCCTGCGGATGGAAGGAACCGCCCGAGTCGGCGTCCAGCCAGGTCGCGGCGGCGCCGAGAGTGACGAGGCCGCCGAACCGGCTCGCCGGTCCGCCCACCGTGTCCGCGAGCGCCCGGACCTGGGGGTAGCGAAGACCGCCGATGAGCGCGCCGAGTGTGTCCAGGAGGAGCAGGCGCGTGTGCCGGACCACGTCGTCCGGTACGGCGTCCAGCCGGGTGGTCGCGGCGAAGCGCCGCACGGCCTCGATATCGGGTTCCGCTCCGGCAACGGTCTCGGTGGTGGACATGACACTCCCTTCCGGTCGGCGGCCGCGGCTCACGCGGCCGCGAAACCCTCCGCGAACGCCGCGCCGAGCGCGTCCAGCCGCTCGGACACGCCGCGCAACGCCCCGGCGACGACGAAGCCGTCGACCCCGAGGCGGGTCAGCTCGGCCACCCGCGCCGCGAGGCGCGTGGACTCTCCGGTCAGCACGAAACGGTCCCGCACCGCGGTCTCCACCTGCTCCGGAGCGCGTTCCCCGCCGCGTGCGCCGGACGTGCCGTGCCGGCGGTAGTCGTGGCTCTCCGCCACGCGGCGTACGGGGCCGGCGAGATCCGGGCTCAGCCCGTACCAGCCGGGCGCCGCGACCAGCCGGGCCGCGCAGGAGCCGAGGATGGGTTCGGCCACCTCGCGTGCCTCCTCCGCGGAACGGGTCGGAACGGCACGCGTGAACAGCCAGCAGCGTACGGACGGGTTCGCGTCCTGTGCGATCCCGACCGCTGCGGCCACGACGGAGGGTTCGACGCCCACGTCGATGAGGACCCCGCCGAGGTGGGCGGCGGTCAGCGCGATCGTGCGCGGGCCGGACGCGGCGCCGAGCAGCCGCCCCGCGCCCGGGTCTCCGCCCAGCTCGCCGGAGGCGCTGACCAGCCCGGCGAGCAGCTCGCCGTACGCGTCGAGGCCGGGCACCGGCAGCCCCTCGTTGCGCACCGAGCTCTCACCGCGGCCCACCACCGCCAGCAGACGCTCGCCGTGCCGCCGGCCGAGGGTGGTCAGGGAGGCGGCGACCGTGGCCGGGTGCCGCAGGCCCAGACCCACGACGCACGGCCCGGCGAGCGCGGCCGGCGTACCGGCGAGCACCCGGTCGGTCTCGATGAAGCAGTCGGGGTACAACCGTGGGCTGTCGGTGAGACCGACGCCGTCGAACCCGGCCGCGCACGCTCTCGCCGCGACGCCGGCCGCGTCCTGGCGTTCCGCAGCGTGTCCCGCAGCGTGTCCCGCGATGGGCGCGGCGAGGTTGACCAGCAGGCCGGGCCGGTTCATCCGAGGAGCCGTCCGGCGACGACCGACGCGGTGTGGGCCCGGCCCCGGGCAGCGGCGTCACTCCGGCCCGCCAGACGGCCACCGCCAGCCATCCGGAGGCGCAGACATGCCCGGCCGCCAGGAGCCGCGCGTCACCGCCGGCGGCGACGACCGTCACCATCAGGCTCGCGGCGAGATCGAGCACGACGGCCAGGTCCTCCTCCGACGCCCCGCCGAGCAGTGCGCAGGTCACGGCAGCACCGAGCACGCCGTACGAAGGACGGGCCGGTACGGGTCCGGCGATCAGGGCCCCGGCGGCGCGGACGACCGCCCGGCCGGCCAGCACGGCGCGGCACAGGCGCGCCGACGCGGCGGCCGACGTGAGGTCGAACTCATCGGTGGCGGCCAGACCGGCGATCAGGAGCGCCACATCGGGCAGGTCCGCGGCACCGCACCGGGCGGCGTTCCACCCCAGCGCCTCGTAGTCGTCGGCGCGCAGCCCGGTGCCGAGCAGCGGCAGTTCGCCGGTGGGTCCGCCGATCTCCTCGGCCAGGGAGGCCAGCGCCTCCGGGGCCGGTGCGGCCAGCGCGCGTACGGGGCCGTCATGGACGAGCCGGCGGAACTCCGCCCATTCGTCCGGGCCCGGCTCCTTCGCGTGGACCGTCACGGCCAGCCGGGCCAGGTCCCGGCTGGTCCCGACGTCGGGTGCGGTCAGCGTCATCGCGTCCCCGTGGGCCGGCGCAGGAAGACGCCCTGTGGCGTGCCGACGACGTTGCCGCGCTCGAGGACCTGGTGGCCGCGGACGAACGTGTCGGTCACCTTGGCCGACAGCTCGAAGCCCTCGAACGGGGTGTACTCCTGCGTCGACTCGGAGTCGGCGGCGTGCACCGTCCAGGTGGCCGACGGGTCGACCAGGCAGAAGTCCGCGTCGTACCCCTCGGCGATGGTGCCCTTGGTCGGCAGGCCGTACCGCTGGGCGGGGTTCCACGAGGTCAGCTCCGCGATACGCCCGTAGGACAGGCCGCGGCGGCGTCCCTCTCCGACGAGACCGGGCAGGAGGTACTCGGTGCCGCCGAAGCCCGACTTGGCCGCGAAGACGTCCTCGCGCGGGTCGCCGAACTTTGTCTCGTCCTTGCAGCAGGCGTGGTCGCTGACCACCCAGTCGACGGTCCCGTCGAGGACGTACTCCCACAGCGCCTCGACGTCCTCGCGCGGCCGCAGCGGCGGGTTGACCTTCCCGCCGATCCCGGCGGCGGTCTCGACGTCGGCGAGCAGGTGCCCGACCGTCACCTCACGCCTGAAGTCGACGTGCGGGAACGTCCGCGCCATGCGCACCGCGGCGTCGAGCGCCTTGCGCGAGGACAGGTGGAGCAGGTTGATGTTGGGCAGCCCGGTCTCGTGCGCCAGGTAGGACGCGATGGTGACGGCGAGGCCCTCGGAGTGCTGCGGGCGGGACGCGCTGTAGGCGGCCAGGCCGCTCAGCGTGCCCTGCTCCTCGACCAGCCGCGTGTAGGCGGTCATGATCTCGGCGGTCTCGCAGTGCAGGGAGAGCGAGACGTGCGGGGCGAGCTCGGTGAGCTTCTCCCGTGCCTCCTGGACTCCGCGCATGACGAACTCGAAGTGCGCCAGGTCGTACCGCTCGTCCTTGGGGATCATGAGGAACGAGCTCTGGTCCGCCGACCTGCCGTGCAGGCCGTGGCTGCCGTAGAACATGAAGATCTTGAACGACGTCACGCCGTACTTCTCGATGAGAAGCGGGATCTCCTCGATGTGCTCGCGCATCATGGGCGCGAGGTGGAAGGCGTAGTCGACGTAGGCACGACCCTCCGACTGCTCCAGGACATGCGGGAAGAACTCGTCGTAGCTGCCACCGCGGTTCAGGTAGTACTGACCGGTGCGCATGTACGTCAGCGCCGTCGTCACGCCGCCCTGCGCCGACGCACGGCTCTCGGTACGGGTGTCCTCGTCCAGCGGGTTGTAGATCCCCCAGTGCTGGTGGGCGTCGACGACGCCGGGAAACGCGAGCAGGCCGCGCCCGTCGATGACGACCTGCGCGTCCTCGGCGGGGATGTCGGCCGCCAGCCGGGTGAATTTTCCTCCGGCGATCCCGATGTCGAGCCGCTCCGGCTCGGCGACGCCCGGCCGTACGACCTGGACGTTCTTGACCAGTGTTTCCAGTGAACTCATCGCGTTTCCCTCCCGATGTGGTGTGCGAGGTGGTCGGCGGCCAGGTACGCCAGGCCCAGTGCGGGCAGCAGGCCGTTCCCCGCCAAGTAACCGGCAGCGCCGTGTCCGGAGATCCCGGCCGCCGCGCCACCGGAGGCGTACAGGCCGGAGATCTGCGAGCCGTCGTCCCGCAGGACGCGTGCGTGCTCGTCGACCACGAGCCCGCCCTGGGTGTGGAACAGCGCCGGGACCACGCGCACCGCGGCGTACGGCGGTGCCAGCGGCGCCTCGAAGAAGGTGCGCCCGAACCGGTCGGTGGCCTCGCCCCGTGCGGCGCGGGCGACCTCGGCGAGCTCGCCGGCCGCCGCCGGCAGGCCGATGGCCCCGGCCAGCGACTCGACGTCGTCCGCCCAGACCAGTACACCCGACTCGACGGTCTGCCGGAAATCGGTGAACGGCAGGCACAGGTCGTGGATCCGCTGGTCGAGCACGATCCAGCCGGTGGCCTGCGGCCGTGCGGCGAGCGCGGCGGCGTACTCGGAGTAGCCGGTCGTCTCGTCGCCGAACCGGTACCCGGTGAGGTCCAGCATGACGGCGCCGTGCATGATCGTCGCCCAGCCGACGAGCGTCGCCGCGCGGTGGGCCAGCGCCCCGTGCCCCTGGTACGCGTCGAGGAAGGCGGTGGCGGCGCCGATCCCGGTGCCGATCCGCAGGGCGTCGCCCCGCGAGGTCTCGCTGCCGTGGTAGACCGCCGTGGCGATCTCCGGCAGGTGCTCCGCGACGAGGTCACGGTCGGCGCCGTAGCCGTTGGTGGCCAGCAGCAGCGCGCGGGTGGGGATGTCCTCGGCCGACCCGTCCGGGTAGGTGACGACCGCGGCCTCGACGTGCCCGTCCGCGGAGGACCGGATGCCGGACAGCCGGGCGGGGACGAGCATCTCCACCCGGTCCTCGGCCCTGACCGCGCTCAGCAGATGGTCGATCAGCCCGGTCCCGTGCCGCCCGGGAATGGTGTGGCACCGGTCGACCGAGTGCCCGGGATAGTGGAAGTCGGTGACGAGCGACAGGGGCATGCCGAGGTGGTCGGCCATCCACTCCACTAGGCCGGCGCTGACGTCCCCGAGTGCCCGTGCCAGCCGTTCGTCGCCCTGGCCCTTGGTCTTGGCCCGTACGTCCTCGGCGAAGAGCTCCGGCGAGTCGTCGATGCCGGCCTCGCGCTGCCAGCGCGACCCCGCTCCGGGCACCATCGCGGTGGACATCGAGGTGTTGTTGCCGCGCCGGAAGTGCTCGCTGGCCTCGACGACCAGGACGTCCAGACCGTGCTGGGCGGCGCGCAGCGCCGCCACCAGCCCGCCGCCGGCACCGGCGACGACCAGGTCGGGACCCGTCTCGCTCATGCCGCCTCCCCCGCCCCCAGGAGGCGCAGGGCCAGGGCTGTCGGGTCGACCACGGGGACGCGATGGGGGTCGGCCGCGTCCAGGTCGACGGCCGAGCAGCCGTTCACGACGAGGTCCGCGCCGTCGTCGGCGAGACCGTCCACGGCTCCGCCGAGCGCCGCGACCCAGCGGGCGTCATCGGCGATCGCGTCGAGGCCGAGGTCCAGCACGGACACCTCGCGCAGTGATCCAGCGAAGCCGTACGCCGCGGCGACGGCCGTGAGCTCATCCGCGATCGCCTGGTTGCGCGTGACCGCGCCGGCGGTGCGCCCGGTGGCGACCGCGTAGCCGACGGAGAGCCGCAGGATGCCGAACACGGGTGCCGCGAGCCGTCCCTGCAACTCGGCGACGCCGGGATCGAGCACGCAGTCGGGCAGGAACGCGTCGTAGCCCGGCCCGGCCGCACGCAGTGCCGCGACGACGCACCGCTCGGACTCGCGTACGTCCTCCGCCGTCTCCAGGGCGCTGGGCGCGTGGTCGCCGATGTCGTGCAGCTCGACCGTGACACCGGGCGGGCTGATCTGGTCGTAGCGCCGCTGCCGGCGCAGGAGCTCTTCCTCGGGGACGTGGATGGGGGTGATCGCGAAAATGCGCACTGGGCTCTCCCGGGTTCTTGTCTCGGCGACTGGACGAGCGCCGCCCTACGGATCGGCGAGCGAACCCAGCAGGTCACGGACGCCAGGCGCCTCCGGCAGCCGCCCGGCGCAGTCGCGGAGCCGGCCCGGCAGGGTGCCGTCCCCGAGCAGTCCGCTCAGCAGGCCGGACAGGTCGGCCTCGGTGAGGGGGTGGTGGTCGACGTCTCCGACGGGGTTCGGCACCTCGTGGACGTGGCGGGCGCCGTCGCGCGTGCGCACCGTGACGCGGGCCGGGCGCTCGCCGGGAAGCCGGGCGTCCAGGTCCGGCGCGACGGCGACGCGGACCCGGCTCGCCAGCTCCACGACCTCCGGATCGTGGAGTGCCGGCGGGATCGAAGCCTCCGGGCCGACACGGCCCCGCAGGAACGCGGTGGCGACGACGAACGGGGTGGAGAACATCGCGGAAAGCCTGTTGTCCCAGGTCACCCGGTCCAGACCCGCGCCCAGCGAGTGCGTCTCGACCAGGATCTCCTCGACGGCCCGGCCGGCGAGGGCCGGGCGCAGCTCGAGTACGGCGTCGGCCGCGGGATGGGTGAACGAACAGGACGCGTGTCTCTTGAAGTACCCGAGCGTGATATCCCAGCGCGTGCCCAGCTCCGCGACCAGCTCGCCGGGCTCGAAGGAGCCGAGCAGGCCGCCCAGCGTGTGCCCGGCCGTGCCCGTGTTGCGGGCCAGCCCGGCCGCCGCCATCCGGGCGGCGGCGAGGCCCGAACTGTTGGCGGCGCCCATCCAGGCGTCGCGCACCGGGTTCCCGTCCAGGGCCGAGGCGAAGTGCGCGGCGACCGGCAGGCCGGCCCCGGTGTCGATCGCCGCGGCGACGGCGTCACCGTCCAGCCCGAGCAGCCGGGCGCAGCCCGCGGCCGCGCCGGTCACGCCCCAGCTGCCGTGCGGGTGGGCCCCGGCGTTCAGCGTGGTGGCGCGGCCGAAACGGGCCGCCACCTCGTAGGCGACGAGCAGTGCGGCGGCCGTCGTCGGCCCGTCCGCGTCCAGGCGAGCGGCGAGGGCGAGCACGGCGGAGAACCCGTGCGCCGCCGGATGCCCACGGGCGTACTTGTTGCCCTCGTCGAGTTCGAGGCAGACCGTCGCGATGCCGTTCAGCCACGCCGCGTCCTCGACACTCACGCTCCGTCCGCCGCCGACGAGGGGGGCGGGCCCGGGAGCGGGGTCCCATGCCTCGACCAGGGCACGCTGTTCGGGGAGGCGCGCCCCGGCCGCGCAGGCACCGAGGACGTCGAACAGGACCAGCGGCAGCCGGGCGCGTACCGGATCCGGCACTTCCTCCCACCGCAGTGCGGCGGCCCAGGAGCCCAGCTCACCGGTCGCGCGCAGGGCTTCGCCGGTCACCCGCTCACCTCGCCCGTCCCCCGGCCCTCACTCTCCGGCTCCGGTGTCCCGGACTCGGCATCGGGCGCCAGCCCGAGGTAGGCCCGCTTCACGCGCTCGTCACCGGCCAGCTCGGGGCCGGTCCCCTCCAGGACGGTCGTGCCGTTCTCCATGACGTAGGCGCGGTCCGCGATGGCCAGCGCCTGGGCGGCGTTCTGCTCGACGAGCAGGACGGCGATCCCCTGGTCGCGTACGGCGCGCACCGCGTCGAGGACCGCCCAGGTCAGCTTCGGCGACAGCCCGGTGGACGGTTCGTCGAGCATCAGCAGCCGCGGCTGGGCCATCAGCGCCCGGCCGATGGCGAGCATCTGCTGCTGGCCGCCGCTGAGCGTCTCGGCGATCTGCTTACGGCGTTCGGCCAGCATGGGGAAGAGCGTGTAGACCTCGTCGAGTACCTTGCGCGCGGTGTGACCCGGCCGGGTCCACGCGCCCATGGTGAGATTCTCCGCGACGGTGAGCGGCCCGAACAGGGACCGGTCCTCGGGGACCTGGACCAGGCCGGCCGCGACCAGCGCGCTGGTACGGCTGCCGTTGATCCGCTCGCCGCGGAACTCGATCGTGCCCTCGGTCGGCTTGAGCACGCCACAGACCGTACGCAGCGTGGTCGTCTTGCCCGCGCCGTTGGCGCCGACCAGCGCGACGATCTCTCCCTCGCCGACCTCCAGGGAGAGCTCGTGGAGGATGCTCAGGCCTCCGTAGCCCGCGCAGACACCCTCAAGTTTCAGCACCGCTCGGCTCCTCTCCGAGGTACGCCTCGACGACACGGGGATCCCGTGTCACCTCCTCCGGCGCCCCGAGGGTCAGGACCCTCCCCTGTTCGAGCACCAGCACCTGGTCGGACAGCCGCATCACGGCGGCCATGATGTGCTCGATGAAGAGCATCGTCAGGCCGTCCTCGTCGCGCAGCGCGGCGAGGAGCTCGAGGAGCGGTGCCCGCTCGGCCGGGACCAGCCCGGCCAGCACCTCGTCCAGGAGCAGCACCTTCGGCCGCATGGCCAGGGCGCGGGCGAGCTCGAGCCGTTTCAGGCCGGCCGTCGGCAGCTCGGCCGCGGACGTGTCGCGCCAGCGGCCGAGCCCGACGCGCTCCACCACCTCCGACGCGTGCGCGACCACCTCGCGGTGCGCGGACGTGTGGCTCATGCTCGCGACGCCGACGTTCTCCAGCACGGTCATCGACCGGAACGGGCGCATCAGCTGGAAGGTGCGGACCAGGCCCGCGCGCGCGATGCGGTGGGGCGGCCTGCCGGTGATGTCGTCACCGGCCAGCACGATCCGTCCGCTGTCCGGCTTCAGCGCGCCGGAGATGGCGTTGAAGAGGGTCGTCTTGCCCGCACCGTTCGGCCCGATGATGCCCAGGATCTGGCCCTCGTCGACCTCGAAGGCGACGTCGCCGAGGGCGTGCAGGCCCTGGAACGCCTTGCTCACGCCCTCCACGCGCAGGATCGTCATCGCCTGAACCTCCCGCGGATCGCGCCGTAGACCCCGCGCGGCAGGGCCAGCACCAAGACGATGAGCAGGATCGCGTAGAGGATCACGTCGAGCCCGCCGCGCCCCTGCAGGGTGGACAGGAAGGCCGGCGGGTTGCGCAGCAGGCTCGCGGTCACGTCCGAGAGCGGGCCGAGGATCAACGCCCCGATCGCCGGACCCCAGATCGTGCCGACACCGCCGATGACGGCCGGCAGGATCGCCTGGATGGACACGTCCGAGCCGAACGCGAGGTCCGGGTTGATGAACAGGTAGTACTGGACGTAGAAGACGCCCGCCACGGCCGTGATCGCCGCCGACAGCGCGATGGTGATCAGCTGGTAGCGCATCGCGTGCACACCGAGGGCCGCCGCCGCGGTCTGGTCGTCGCGTACCGCGATCGTGAAACGGCCCGCGCGGGACCGCAGGTAGAGGACGTTCACCGCGATCGCCACGGCCACCAGGCCCAGCCCGACGTAGAAGTAGTTCGGGGAGCCGAGCGCGAACTGGAGCTTGCCGAACGACGAGCCCTGGATCAGCGGCACGTTGTAGCCGACGGCCCGGTTGACGAAGCCGCTGCTGGTGGCGATGAGATGGAGCATCTCGGCGAAGGCGAACGTGGCCAGCGCGAAGTAGGCGCCCTTCAGCCGGTACCGGAACGACAGGTAGCCGATGACCACCCCGAACAGGGCGGCCAGGGCTCCGCCGGCGAGCATGCCGATCCACGGGGAGACGCCGTGCTCGACGAGGAGCCATGCTCCGGTGTAGGCGCCGATACCGAAGTACGCGGCGTGCCCGAAGCTGAACATCCCCCCGAAGCCGCTCATGAGGTTCCAGCCGACGCCCATCAGCGCGAAGATCAGGATGCGGACCGCGACGGCCTGCTGGGCGGCCGGCAGGACCAGCGGGAGCGGGATCAGCACGACCACGATCACGGCGAGGACGACCAGGTTGCCCAGCGACGTACGCCCGCCGATGCCTCCGCCGAGACGCGGGCCGGTCCGGCCGGGCTTCTCCGTCGAGGTGATGGTCATGAGCTCCTCCCGAACAGGCCCTGCGGCCGCAGGAAGAGCACCAGCACGAAGACGATGAACACGAGCAGGAGCGGGCTCTGACCGGGAAGGTAGATGCCGCCGAGCTGCTCGGTGAGCCCGATGAGCAGGCCACCGGCGAGCGCGCCGAGCACGTTGCCCATGCCGCCCAGCACCACCACGACGAACGCGAGGATGTTGAACGTCTGACCGGCCGTCGGCTGGATCGTGGTGAACGGCGCCACGAGCGTGCCCGCCGCGCCGGCGCAGGCCGTGCCCAGCGCGAAAGTCAGCGCGTAGATCTTGCGGACGTCCACGCCGATGAGCGAGGCACCCTGCCGGTTCGCCGCGACGGCACGGATGGCCGTGCCGATCCGGGTACGGCGCAGGATCAGGTACAGCACGCCGGCGAGCACCAGGGCCGCCACGAACGCCAGGACCCGGGACAGGTCCGCGACGGCGCCGAGGACGGGCAGGCCGCGGTTACCGGGGAAGTGGACCGAGTGCGGGTTGCCGCCGAGGAACAGCAGCAGCCCGTTCTCGATGAGCAGGGAGAAGCCGAGCGTGATGAGCAGCTGGTTCTCCAGCGGCCGGCCCATCGCGCGGTTCAGCACGGCGTACTGCGCGATCCAGCCGAGGCCGAACATCACCGGCACGGCGATCAGCAGTGCGAGATACGGATGCACGCCGGTCGTCTGGACCACGCCGTACGTGATGAACAGCGCGAGCGCGAGGAACGCGCCGTGGGCGAAGTTCACCACGTCCAGCACGCCGAAGATGAGCGTGAGTCCCATGGCCACCAGGCCGTAGACACCGCCCGTCAGGATGCCGGTGACGACCGCCTGGGTGACGATCACCGGCTTGTCCGCGCGCAGGTAGGCGAGGACCAGAGCCGCCGCCAGCACGAGCACGACGACCGTCGCCCGCACCGCGACGTCTCTGGTCCAGACCCGCGACGCGCGGGCGGCCGGCGCGCTCTCCGTCGCTTCCGCCATGGTCATCGGGGCCTCAGCTGCCCGCGGTGGCCGGGAAGCTCGGCGTGACCTTGTCCTCGGCGTACTTGGCCGGGTAGACCACCTTGGCCGCGTCGCCCTGGACCTGGGTCACGACCGGGAGCGAGCCGGTGTTCTGCCCGGTCGCGTCGAACTTGATCGGGCCGTTGCCGATCACCAGTGAGTCGAGCGAGAGCCCGGAGATCGCGTCGCGCAGCTTCGTACGGTCGCTGCTGCCCGCCTTCTCCAGACCGGCCGCGATGACGCGTACGGCGTCGTAGGAGAGCATCGCCTCGGTACGGATCTTGTCGTTGAAACGCTGCTGGTAGAGCGTTGTCAGCTGCTGTACCTGCGGGTTGTTCGCGTCCTGCCGGTAGTTGGTGTCGTAGAGCCCGGCTCCGGCCGCTCCGGCGTCCCCGGGGAACTGCGGCTGGTCGAAGGCTCCGTCGGCGATGCCGAAGACGGCGTTCAGCTTGGGCTTGACCGAGGCGACCGCCTTCGCCGCGAGCACGCTGTCGGCGTAGTAGCCGGTGACCGCCAGGACGTCGGCGCCCGACGCCTTGACCTGCGTGACCTGGGTCGTGAGGTCCGACACGCTCGCCGGGCTGTAGCTGATCTCGGGACCGACCTGGAAGCCGAGCTTGGCCGCCTGGGCCTTGAAGGCGGCCAGCACGCTGGTGCCGAACGCCGTGTCGTCGTGCAGGTAGGCCACCTTCTTGACGGGGTGACCGGCCGCCTTGGAGATCTCGTACAGATCCTGGGCACCCTGCGTTCCCATCTGGGAGTTGGGCGGCTGGATCCGGTAGGTGTACTTGTAGCCGTGCTTCAGGACGCCGTCGTCGCCGGTGACGTCCATGACGAACGGCACCTTGTTCCGCTCGGCGACCGCGGAGACGTTGGCGCTGACCGCGCTCATGTACGTGCCGACCAATGCGACGGCGCCACCCTGGATCAGCCGGGTCGCCTCGCTCTGGCCGACGTCGGGCTTGCCCTGGGTGTCGCCGCTGGAGATCTCGAGCTTCGCTCCGCCGAGCGACTTGATGCCGCCCGCCGCGTTGATGGCCTCGACGGCGAGCTTGGCGCCGTTCTCCAGCTGCTTCCCGTCGGCCGCGCTGGCTCCGCTGAGCGGATGGAGTGTTCCGATCTTGATGGTCTTGCCGCCACCGCTGCCGCCGGTCGCGCCTCCCGGTGCCGTCCCGCCGCATGCCGCAGCGCCGAGCGAGACCGCGGAGGCGAGGGCGACAGTGGTCCAGATCTTCCTCATCTACCCGCTCCTGGAGTCCTGGCAACTCGTTCCTGCTAACGGAACGACTGATGGTGGCCAATGATGCTCAGGCAGGAATCCAGTGTCAATGGTCTCCCGGAAATCCCTTGCTAACTGTGCATTCGCCTTGACCAGCCCAAGCGGCGTGTGATTTCTTGGCGTTCCACTTACAGGAACACCGTCCGTGCACGGGGTGGGAGGAACAACGTGGCCGAGGGGTCCGGTACCGAGGTCGCCGGCCGGGTTGCGGATGTGCTGCTGGCATTCACCGACGAACCGGCGTCGCTCGGGGTCTCGGAGATCGCCCGGCGACTCGACCTGAGCAAAGCGGTCGTGCACCGCATCCTGCAGGCGCTGCTGACGCGGGGACTGATCAACACCGATCCGGAGACCCGGGGATACCGGCTCGGATCGGCCGCGGCCATGCTCGGCGCACGTGCGCTGCGCGATTCGGACCTGCGCGGCATGGCCATGCCCGTGATCCGCGAACTGCAGCGGCAGACCGGCGAGACGACCACCGTGTCGGCACTGGTCCCCGATGGCCGGGTCTACCTCGACCAGGTGGAGAGCCGGCAGGAGATCAAGATGACCGTCGAGATCGGCCGCCGGTTCCCGCTGCACGCCGGCAGCTCCAGCCAGTGCATCCTCGCCTTCCTGCGCGAGCCGCACCGTACGGAGATCGTGTCGGGCGTGCTCGGGGCCCTGACGCCACGAACCATCGTCGACCGGGGCCGGCTGCACGACGTCCTGGAGGCGATCCACGTGAGCGGGTACGCGTACACGCACAGCGAACGTCAGCCCGGCGCGGCGTCCGTGGCCGCCCCGGTCTTCGGCTTCGACGGCGCGGTCGTCGGCGCGCTGTCGGTCTGCGGGCCGGCGGCGCGGGTGGACGAGGGGGCCAGCAACAAGTACGCCCCGCTGGTCCGCGAGGCCGCCGACCAGGTCTCCCGCGCACTGGGATGGAGCGGCGGCCTGCCGGAACCGGATCCGTGGCAGGCGATCGGGGCCGGTCATGAGTGAGGACGACGCGGGCGCGCTGTCCGGGCTGCGGGTGCTCGACGTGGCGACGCTCTTCGCCGGCCCGCTGGCCGCGACCATGCTGGGCGACTTCGGCGCCGAGGTCATCAAGATCGAGCACCCTCGCGGTGACCCGGTACGCGGCCACGGCGCGAGCAAGAACGGCGTCGGGCTGTGGGGCAAGGTGGTCGGGCGCAACAAGAAGAGCGTCACGCTCTACCTCGGCTCGCCCGAGGGACAGGAGATCTTCCGGCGCATGGTCGCCGACGCCGACGTCGTGATCGAGAACTTCCGCCCTGGCACGCTCGAACGGTGGGGGCTCGGCTACGACGAGCTCTCCCGGATCAACCCCGGGGTCGTGCTCACCCGGGTCACCGGGTTCGGGCAGTTCGGGCCGTACGCGAGCCGGCCGGGGTTCGGGACCCTCGCGGAGGCGATGAGCGGGTTCGCGGCGATCACCGGGGAGCCGGGCGGCCCGCCGACCCTGCCGCCGTTCGGACTGGCCGACGGGATCGCGGCGCTCACCACGGCGTTCGCGGTGATGACCGCGCTCCGCGAGCGGGACAGGTCCGGTCGCGGACAGGTCGTGGATCTCGCCATCATCGAGCCGATCCTGACGCTGCTGGGCGCGCAGCCCACCGTCTATGACCAGCTGGGCGAGCTGCAGGAACGGACCGGAAACCGGTCGGCCAACAACGCGCCCCGCAACACCTACCGCACCCGCGACGGACGCTGGGTGGCGATCTCGACCAGCAGCCAGTCGATCGCCGAACGCGTGATGCGCCTGGTGGGCAGGCCGGAGTTCATCGACGAACCCTGGTTCGCCTCCGGATCGGAACGCGCCAAGCATGCCGACGAGCTCGACGAGGCCGTCGCGGTCTGGATCGCCGAGCGCGAGGGCGACGAGGTCGTCGCCGCGTTCGAGGAGGCGCAGGCCGCGGTCGCCCCGATCTACGACGTACGCGATGTGCTGGCCGACCCCCAGTTCGCGGCGCTGGACAGCATCACGACCGTCGACGACGACGAGCTCGGGCCTCTTCGCATGCAGAACGTGCTGTTCCGGCTCGGGCGCACCCCCGGCCGGATCACGAGCGCCGGGCCGAGCCTCGGGCAGCACACCGCCGAGGTGCTCGCGCGGTACGGCGTCGACGAGGCCGAGCTGGCGCGACTGCGGGAACAGGGGAAGGTGTGACCGGCGTCGCGCGCTCCTGGCTGTACGCCCCGGGCAGCCGGCCCGAGCTCGTCGGCAAGGCGCTGAGGGGCGGCGCCGACGTGATCGTGATCGACCTGGAGGACGCGGTACCCGCGGACCGCAAGGCCGAGGCGCGTGAGACGGTCCGCTCGGTGGCCGGGCAGCACGCCGCGAAACCGGTGTGGGTGCGCGTCAACGACCTACGCGGGCCGTGGGGCGAGGCCGACCTGGACGCGCTCGCCGGCCTGCCGCTGTCCGGTGTACGGCTGCCCAAGTGCGAGGACCCGGCCGTCGTACGGCAGGTGGGCTACCGGCTCGGGCTGCCGATGCAGCTGATCCTGGAGTCCGCGGTGGGCCTCGAACGCGCGGGCGAGCTGGCTCGCGCGCACCCGCTCGTGAGCGGGATCGGGCTCGGCGAGACCGATCTGGCCGCCGACCTGCGGCTGGCCGGCGAGGACGCGCTGGCCGGCTGCCGCTTCCGCGTGGTGCTCGCCGCGCGCGCCGCCGGACTGCCCGCCCCGGTGCAGAGCGTGTGGACCGATGTCGGCGACCTCGACGGCCTGCGCCGCAGCAGTGAACGCGCACGGGACGGCGGTTTCTTCGGCCGTTCGGTGATCCATCCGGCGCAGGTGCCGGTGGTGAACGAGGTGTTCACCCCGACCACGGCGCAGATACGTGCGGCACGGGACCTCATCGACGCGCTGGCCGCGGCGGAGCGGGACGGCCGGGCCGCGTTCCTCGACCACTCCGGGCGCTTCGTCGATCCGGCCGTCGTCGAAGGCGCGCGGTGGACCCTGGCCGTCGCCGCACAACTCGACAATCGGGAGGAAGCAGAATGAGCTCGCCGACGACCCCTGGCAGGGAGCCGGACCCACTCCTCGCCGCCGTGACCGCGGGCGTACGACTCATCGACCTCGGCCAGCCGTTCTTCACGGGCATGCCGTCCTCCCCCAACCACCCCGGCTTCCGCATGACGCTCATCCGGCGCCATGGCGACATGGTCCGGCCGGACGGCGGCTCCGCCGCCAACGAGATCATCGTCACCGGCGGCCACGTGGGCACGCACATCGACGCGCTCGCGCACGTCAGCCATGACGGCCACCTGTACGGCGGCGTGGACGTCCAGGACGTACAGCGGGGCGGGCGGCTCACAGCCGGTGGCGCCGAGGAGACGCCCGCGCTGCTCACCCGCGGGGTGCTCCTCGACGTCGCGGCCGTGCACGAGGTACCCGTGCTGCCGCCGGGGTACGGCGTGACCGCCGAGGACCTGAAGGCCGCGGCCCGGCGCGCCGGCGTCGAGGTACGCCGCGGTGACGTGGCGCTGGTCCGCACCGGCTGGGCGCGCAACTTCGAGGACACCGAGACCTACCTCGGCCAGAAGGACGGGGTCCCGGGCGCGACCGAGGACGCCGCGCGCTGGCTCGCCGGCATCGGCGTGCGCGCGACCGGCGCCGACACGACCGCGTACGAGCAGATCCCGGCCGGTGCCGGGCACCGGGTGCTGCCGGTCCACCGCGTCCTGCTGGTGGAGAACGGGATCTACATCATCGAACATCTGAACCTGGAGGAGGCCGCGGCGGAGGGGCTCACCGAGTTCGTCTTCATGCTCGCGCCGCTGCCGATCGTCGGCGGCACGGGTTCGCCCGTACGCCCGGTCGCGGCGGTGTCGGCATGACCGCCACGCTCGTCCAGCGCATCGCCGCCCTCGCCGCCGACGTCCGTGCGCAGGGGCTTGCGCCCGAGCTGCGCGCCGACGTCGCCCGCCGCGTACTCGACCTGCTCGGGAACAGCCTGGCCGCCACCACCGAGCGGCCGGGCCAGGCCACGACGGCGGTGGCCCGCTCGTGGGGCGGCGAGGGCCAGTCGACCCTCGTCGGCGGCGGCCTGAAACTGCCCGCGCCCTCGGCCGCCCTGGTCAACGGCACTCTGGCGCATTCGCTGGACTTCGACGACACCCACCTGCCCTCGGTGCTGCATCCGTCCTCGTCGGTGATCCCGGCCGCGCTCGCGGTCGCCGAGGCCCGCGGCTCCAGCGGCGCGGAGATGCTGGACGCGGCCGGTGTCGGGATCGAGGTCACGGTCCGGCTGGGCATGGCCGGATACGACAGCGAGCTGGGCAACTCGATCTTCTTCGAGCACGGTCTGCACGCCACCTCCATCTGCGGCACGATCGGCGCGGCCGTCGCCGTCGCGATGCTGAACGGGCTGGACGCCGGCGGCATCGCCGACGCGGCCGGCATCGCGGCGAGCATGGGCGCCGGGATCATCGAGGCCAACCGCACCGGCGGCACGGTGAAGCGGGTGCACTGCGGTTGGGCCGCCCACTCGGGCGTGGCGGCGGCGAGCATGGCCGAGCACGGGATCACCGGCCCGCCGACCGTACTGGAGGGCCGGTTCGGCTTCCTGCAGGCCTACTGCGGTGACCGGTACGACGCCGACGCCATCACCGACGGCCTGGGCGAGACCTGGGAGCTGCCGGGGATCTTCATCAAGCCCTATCCGTGCAACCACTTCACCCACGCCGGCATCGACGCGGCACTGCGCCTGCGCGCCGCGGGCCTGGACCCGGACGACATCGAGGCGATCGAGCTCGGCGCGCCCAGTGCCGTCCTGCGGACGATCGCGGAGCCGCCCGAGGACAAGGCCCGTCCCGCGTCCGGGTACCACGCGGCGTTCAGCGGGCCGTACACGGTGGCGGCCGCGCTGCTGGGCGGCGGTGGACTCGGGGTCTTTCACGAGGACTTCACCGACGAGGCCGCCGCGGACGAGCGACGGCTCGCGCTGGCGGCGCGGGTCCGCTGCGTGGCCGACCCCCGCAGCGGCGAGATCTTCCCGCACCAGTTCCCGGCGGTGCTACGGGTACGGCTCCGCGACGGCGGCGAGCTCGAGGAGCGGGTCGAGGTGAACCGCGGCGGCCCGGGCAACCCGCTGTCGGCCGACGAGCTGGCGACCAAGTTCCGCCTCAACGCGTCCCGGGTCCTGACGGAGGAGGAGGCCCGGGACGTCTCGGCGCTGGCCTTCGCCCTCCCCGGCGCCTCCAGCGTGCACGCCCTGATGGAACGGGTCGCGGGACCGCGCCCTCCGGAGTCCGTCTGACGCCCATTGCATGATCCGTGGCCGCCCGCGAAGATGAGTATCTCCTCGGCAGGGGCGGCCACGGATGATCCAGATGAGCCGGGTGTCACGCACTTTCCACAGCAGGCGTGGAGTCGTGGAGGCGTTACGAGGCGTCGACCTCGAGGTGCGCGAGGGAGAGTTCATCGCACTCGTGGGACGCTCAGGCTGCGGCAAGTCCACCCTCCTGCGGCTGGTCGCCGGGCTGGTCCCCGTGTCGGCCGGCCGGATATCGGTCGGCGGCACGCCGGTGACCCGGCCCCGGCAGGACGTCGCCCTGATGTTCCAGAGCCCGGCGCTGTTGCCGTGGCGCACGGTCGCCGACAACGTGCTCCTGCCGGTGGAGATGTTCGGCTGGGACAAGGGCGAATACCGCGACCAGGCCCTGCGGCTGCTGGACACGGTCGGCCTGGCCGGCTTCGAGAAGCGGCTGCCGCATGAGCTCTCGGGCGGCATGCAGCAGCGTGTCGCGCTGTGCCGGTCGCTGATCCAGCAGCCCCGGGTGATGCTCATGGACGAGCCGTTCTCCGCCCTGGACGCGCTCACCCGCGAGGAGATGGCGATCGAGCTGCAGCGCATTCACATGGAGCATGGCGCCACCACGGTCTTCGTGACCCACTCGATCACCGAAGCGGTGCTGCTCGCGGACCGGGTGGCGGTCCTGACACCGCGTCCCGGGCGCATCCTCCGGGTCATGGACATCGACATTCCCCGGCCCCGGACGCTCGGGCGCACGTCTCACCTCGAGGACGTCGCGCGGTGCGGTGCGGAACTCCACGAGCTGCTGGCGGTCGAGGACGGCGGCTAACCCGCGATCTCGCGTGCCCAGGGCAGCAGCAGGCGTTCGGCGGCGGACACGAGGTAGAAGAGCGTCACGCTCATCACCGCCAGCAGCGTCATCGCGGCGAAGGCCAGTGCGGTGTCCGCGGACGCGCCGGAGGCGACGATCACGTACCCGAGCCCTCGGTCCCCTCCGGAGAACTCACCCACGACGGCGCCGACCACCGCCAGGGTGATGCCGACCTTCAGCCCGATGAAGATCTGCGGGAGGGCCCAGGGGATGCGCAGCTTGACGAACATCTGGCGGCGGGAGGCGGACAGCGACCTGGCGAGCTCGCCCAGCTCCGCCGGCATGGAGGCCAGCCCGGACACCGCCGCGACCACGATGGGGAAGAAGGAGATCAGGAACACCATCACGACCTTCGGCACGGAACCGAACCCCAGCCAGACGATCAGCAGTGGCGCGACCGCGATCTTCGGGACGGCGTTGGCCGCGACGAGCAGCGGGAAGAGCGCTCGCTCCACGACACGGGAGGCGCTCAGTGCCACCGCGGCGAGGAGTCCTCCGGCGACCGCGAGCCCGAACCCGGCGAGGGTCTCCACGAGCGTCGTCCAGGTCTGCCGCAGGAGATAGCCGGGCAGCCGGAAGAACGCCTCGGTGATGTCCGGCGGTGCCGGCAGGATGAACGGCTGGATGGCGAAGACGATCGTGGTGAGCCACCAGAGCGCCACGACGACGACGGCGCCGAGCAGCGGCAGCCACAAGGCGGACGGCCGCCACCGGGCCGTACGGGCACCGGCGCCCGCCATCAGGTCATCGGCCGTGACCCGCCGGTCAGCCATCTGACCGGCGGCCCGTCGTCGAGTAGGTGAGGTAGCCGCGCACCACCAGCCGGGGGTCGCGCGCCAGCGCATGCAGCCGGTCCAGCCGGGCGGCGCTCATCCCCGCCTCGATGAAGTCCGTACGCAGCTCGGTGATGTTCGCGTCGATGAGCAGGGCGCCGGCGGTGCCGCCCGCCCAGGACCGCGCGGACACGACGGTCTCCACGTCGGTCAGGCCCTCGGCGAGCATGGCGGCGTGGACGCGCCCCGCCCAGGTGGGGTCGTTGCCGTGCGCCGCCAGCAGCGTCTCGACGAGCAGGTCGTAGTAGGCCTCGACCAGCGCGGCGTCCTCGGCCGTCGGCGCCGCCAACACCATCTTGCGCAACGTCGTCTCGAAGTCCTCCACGACGATCGCGCCGCCCGGGGCCAGGGCGGCGGCGAGGCGGTGCAGGATCTCCCGGCGCTGCGGCAGATGGAGGAGCACCATGCGAACGTGGACCACGTCCCAGGGGCCCTCGGGAACCGGCTCGGTGACGAGGTCGTGCCGCAGCACCTCATAGCCACGATCGGTCCTGAGGTGGCGCGTGTTGAGGTCGGTGGCCAGCACTCTTCCCGCCGGCCCCGCCTGCCCGGCGAGCCATTCGGCGATGCTGCCGCCCCCGGCGCCGACCTCCAGGCACCGCGCTCCCGCCAGCTCGCCCAGGCCGGACAGGCACTGGATCGTGGCGCCGTCGAGGATCTCGGACAGCTGCCGGAACCGCTGCGGCGTCCCGGGCGCGTCGTTGTCGAACGCGTACGCCTCCGCGTCCCCCGCCGGGCCGGCGGCCACCGGCGTACCGGGCTCACATGACATCGAAGTCGACCACGTCTTCCGGAGTCACTCCCGGCCGGAGCAGCCCGATCTTCTGCAGTTCGGTGATGGTGCGCGCCATGCGCGCCCGGTCGATCGCGCCGACCACCGATCCGCCGTCCGTCGCGGTGACCGACGGGGTCATCAACTTGATCTCCTCGCTTGCGGCGTCGGCGGCCGTCGCGGGCTGCTTGGCGTGCAGCAGGGCGCCGGCCTCGTCGGGATGCGCGACGGTGTATTCCAGTGCCTTGAGCATCGCGCCGCGGAAACGTTCGACGAGACCGGGTTTGCTCTTGATGAGATCGGTTCGCGCGATCACCGCGTTTCCGAACAGATCGGGTAGGTATTCGCTGTACGGAAGGACCACCACCTTTTTCTTATGGGCCTGGAGGGTGGCCTTTTCGATGGTGGGACGCCCGATCAGGAATGTGCTGAGGGCATCGACCTTTCCGCTCGCGAGGGTGTTGCCCAGCTGCACCGGCTGCACCGCGACCCACTTCACCTTGCTCGCGTCGATACCGGCCAGCTTCGCGTAACCGGGGAAGAGCAACTGGTTGACCCCGTTCGCGGCGGCGGCGATGGTCTTGCCCTCGAGGTCCTTGGGCGAGGTGATCCCCGACCCCTCTTCACTCATGATCGAGACCAGGGTGTGCTGATGAACGGCGAGGACGGCGCGGAAGTCCTTGAATCCCGAGTTCTGGCGGCCGAACGCGGCGATCATCGCGCCGGTGAGGTCGAGGGCCGCGAACTGGGCCTGGCCCGAACTCAGCGCCTTGAGGTTCTCCCCGGCCGCCTTGCCGAGCTGGATCCGCACGTCGATGCCGGCGGACCGTAAGTAGCCCTTCTCCGCCGCGATCCAGACGAACGCGTCGCGCCCCGCCGCGCCGAACGCGGTGAGATAGGTGACGTGATCCACGGAGGTGCCGGGCTTGTCATCGGACCCCCCACAACCATTCAGGGCCGCACAGGCCACCGTTGCCATGATCATTGCGATTATGCGTGATCGCCTGAGCCTCACCATTACCTCCGGACACCGATGAATCGAACCTGCGCCTTATGCGCCCGCACGAAACGGCCCCCGTTTCACCGGTCAGCTGAATCTTTCCTCACCGTCAACTCCCTGTAAATGTCCTTATCCGGACAGGCCGTTTGGTGGCTCTGTACACCGGACGGGCGGCACGAACGTCTTCTTCAGGGGAGGAGCGGCGTGGGCACCGAACATCAGATCACCTTCTTCCTGCGGGAGTCGGCGGAGCCGGACCCTGAGCGGCGGGCGGCCGCCGCCAAGGGACTCGGCCGCATCGGCCGGGCCGAGCACGCTCAGGTCCTCGTGGACGCGGCCCGCGACCCCGAGCCCGTCGTACGCGCGGCCGCGGCGCTCGGTCTCGGCCGCCTCGGCGTCCCCGGCACCGGTGACGTGCTGATCGGCCTGATGGCGGACGCGGACCCGCGAGTGCGCCGCCGGGCCTCGGTCGCCGCCGACCGGCTCGCGCTGACCGGCCCGGCCGTCACCGAGGCGTTCGGTCGGCTGCTGTCGGACGAGGACCGCCACGTACGGCTCAACGCACTCGCCGGGCTGATCCGGCTGGACGCACCGGGCGATCTCCGCGTACTGGTGCGGCTGCTGGGCGACCCTGAGCCCGCCATCTGGGGACATGCGCTCAAACTGGTCAGCGCCCGGATGGGCGAGGAGGCCGTGGTGGCCGAGGTGCTGCGTACGGCCCGGCAGGGTTCCGTCGCGGCACGCGTGAAGGCGCTGGAGATGCTGCCCGCCCGCTACACGCCGCGGCTGCGCGACTCCCTGCTCAGCGGCCTCCGCGGTCAGGCTCCCGAACTACGTGCCGCCGTGGCGCGCAGGCTGGCCGACGAACCGGGCACGGCCGGCGTCCTGCTGGCGGCGCTGGAGCACGAACGGGATCCGGACGTCGCCCGGACGCTGCTCCACGCGCTCGCCCGCTCGGGCGATCGCCGCGCCCTGACGATGGCGGTCCGATGGCTCGGCCACCCCACCGTGGGCCCGCTCGCCGTACGGGCACTGGCCCGCATCGGCACGCCGTCCGCCGTACGGCATATCAAGTCGGCCGTCACCCGGTCGCCCCATCCCTACGTGCGGGCGGTCGCGGCCAGTGTCCTGGGCGAGCTCGGGGACCAGCGGACCGCCGGCCTGCTGCTCCTGCTCATCCGCGATCCGGACGAGCGGATACGCATCGGGGCACTGGACGGCCTGCGGCTGCTGGGCGACCAACGGCTGCCGCGCTCGAAGCGCCGCGCGGTGGTGGAGGAGCTGGTGGACCTCCTCGTGGCCGACCCTGGGCTGGCCTGGCACACCCGCAACGCGCTGACCGGCTACCCCGAGGCGCTGCCCAGGCTCAGGGGCCTGGCGGACCACCCGTCGGGCGAGGTACGGGCGGCGGCGCTGTCGCTGCTCCACGAGGCCGATGTGGACCGCTTCCTCGCGCATCTGGACGACCCTGACGAACCCGCCCGCTACCACGCCACGCTCGGGCTCGGCCGGTACGTACGGGAACACGGCGCGCTCCCACCAGGCGGGGACCGGGCGATCGAGCTGCTCACCGCGCTAACGGCCGACGACTCGCGCCGTACGCGGCAGAGCGCGGCCGAGGTGCTCGACGCCCTCCGGCGCTGACATCCGGGATCGGCGGCGTCGCGGCCGGGCGGTGCGGTAACCCGACTTCGTCCGCCGCGGCCGGGCGCAGGCCGCTCGTCGTCCAGCTCCGGCCGTCGGCGGCCACGGCGTACGCCTCGTGGCCGGGCAGTCCTTCGATCCAGTCGCGGGCGGCGTCGCCCATGACGAAGGCCGCGGTCGCGTACGCGTCGGCCGTGGTCAGATCGGGCCCCACGACGGTGACCGACGCGAGGCCCTCCGCGGGCAGGCCCGTACGGGGATCGAGGATGTGGGCCCCGCGCTCGGCCGTTCCCGAGGTGGCGACCGCCAGGTCGCGCCCCACGACGACGGTGCCGACGGCACCGGGCCGCAGCGGGTCGGCGATGCCGATCCGCCAGGGCCGGCCGGGTTCCGGACCGCCGTCGAGTCGCAGGTCGCCTCCGCCGTTGACGCTGTGGTTGCGGGAGCCCGCACGGCGCAGCATCTCCGCGGCCGACTCGACGGCCCAGCCCTTGACCACGCCCGACGGGTCCAGAGTCCCGGACGCGTATGCGCTGAAGCAGCCGGCGGTGGCCTCCCGCAGCCGGTCGCACAGGCCGAGGATCTCCCCCACCTCCGGTGCGCACCCGGCGAGCGTGACGTCGCCCCGGGCCAGCCGGCTGATGTCGCTGCCCGGCCGGTACGGGGAGAACGTCGCGTCCATCCGGTGCAGCCAGGCGACGACGTCCTCCAGGACGGCCGCGGGGACGTGAGGGGGACGGAGATCGAAGGAGAAGACGGTGCCCATGCAGTGCTCCACGTGCCGCCGGGCCGTCATGAGCGCGCCTTGTCCAGCGCGCTCTGCAGCGACCGGATGTACCCCTCGCTGGTGTAGGTCGCGCCGGACACGGCGTCGATCCGCGCGCTCTGCGCGGACAGCGCCTCCTGGGTCAGCCGCGGCACGGCGAAGTCGTTGATCTCACGGTCGCGCTGGTTGCCGTCGGGGAGCCGGAGCGCCGTGACCTTGGTGATCTTCCCGTGCGTCAGCGTCACCTGGAGCTGGACCGGGCCCCACTGCGTGTCGATGCTGCTTCCCTGGACGGTACGGGTGCCGGACGAACCGTTGCCGGACGTGACGCCGGGGCTCGGCCCCGCCGCCGTACCGGTGCTCGTGTCCGTGACACCGCCCGCCGCCTGACCGGCCGGATGGGTCTTGAAGCCGAGCAGGAGGACCAGGCCGGAGATCGTCCCGGCAATGGCGAGGATCGCCCGTTTCATGTGTTCCTCCTCAGAACGCGAACGACTCGTGGTGGATCCGGTGTCGCGGGACCCCGGCCGCGCGCAGCGCCGTGGTGGCGGCGGCCGTCATGCCGTCCGGGCCGCAGAGGTACACGTCGTGCCGGGGAAGGTCCGGAACGAGCCGGGTCAGCTCCGCCGGCGCCAGCGGGTCCGCGCCGAGCTCGGCGCGTGAGCCGGCCAGGACGTACACGGCCGCTCCCCTGGCCCGCGCGATCGCCACGAGCTCCTGCTCGAACACCAGGTCGGAGCGGCGGGTGGCCCGGTACAGGAGCGTGATCTCGCCGGGGCCGCCGGGCAGCGTCTCGAACAGCGTCCGCAACGGCGTGATCCCGACCCCGCCCGCCAGGAGCAGCACCTTCCGGCTCCGTCGCCGCCCTTCGGTGAACGACCCGTACGGCCCCTCGGCGAAGACCCGGGTGCCGGGCCGTACCCGGGTGAGCGCCGCGCTGTGGTCGCCGAAGTCCTTCACCGTGATCCGGAGCAGGTCCGGTCGTACGGGTGCGGACAGCGAGTACGGGTTGGCCGCCCAGCCGAGCTCCCGGGTCAGGAACCGCCAGCGGAAGAACTGACCGGGCTCGGCACCCAGCTCGTGCAGGCGTCTCCCCCGGACGTAGATCGACACCACCCCGGGTGCCTCGCGGTGCACTCCGGCGACGCGCAACCGGTGGACGACCGCCCGGCGCAGGGGCGTGACGAAGCGGTACCAGACGAGCAGGCATCCGACGCCGAGGTAGAGCAGGGCCCAGGCGGCGCGGGCGGCGCGGTCCGCCATGAAGTCGGCGCCTGTCGCGAACTGGTGGCTGAACGCCAGCGCGATCGCGAGATAGGTGTAGAAGTGCAGGTAGAACCAGGTCTCGTAGCGCATACGCCGCCGGGCGGCACGCATGGAGACGATGCCGACGCCGACGAGGAGCAGGCCCGCGACCGTCGCCATGAGCACATCCGGGTAGCTGAGGAGGAGCGTCGCGGTCTGGTGCACGACACCGGTGTGCGCGGTGACGGCGTACCCCCAGATGATCAGCAGGGGATGCACCACGACGAGCCCGACCATGTACCGGCCGCCCATCGCGTGCCATCGCGCGAGCCGGTCCGTCCCGACGCCGCGTTCGAGCGCGGGGACCCGCGCCATGAGCGCGAGCAGCACGACGGCCGCGTAGCCGGCGAGAAGGCCGGTGACACGGCCGGCATTGGTGATCCAGTCCCCGGCGTTCGTGATCGCCGGGGTGTCGTGCCACCACAGCGCGGTGATCGCCGCGGCGCCGGCGGCGACGGGCACCAGCACGTATGCCGGGCCGGCACGGACCGGGCGGCGGGTGGTGACCCGGCCGTCGAATGTCGTCACAGGCTCCCCCGAGTGAGCGGTTGGTGGAGGTCCCCACCCTGCTGCCGGTTCCTGTGGATTCCTTCTGAGGCGCCTGTGTACGGCCGGTCACCCCACCGTGACCAGTGCGTTTGCCATCCTTCAGAGGTAATTCTGAAGAAACCCCCAGGTACGCCGCAGCCGCCAGGGGCAGGGTGGGACCACGATGAACGATCCCGATGCGTCGCCCCGGCCGCGGCACCCGATCATGACCCGTCCCGACGGGTCCCCCGTACGCGCGCTCGTGGTCGACGACGAGGCGAGCCTCGCGGAGGTCCTCGCCAGCGTGCTGCGCTTCGAGGGCTGGGAGGTGCGGACCGCCGGCGACGGCGCCGACGCGATCAGGGCCGCACGTGAGCTCCGGCCGGACGCGGTCCTGCTGGACGTGATGCTTCCGGACATGGGCGGCCTGGACGTCCTGCGGCGTCTGAGGGCGGACAACCCCTCGGTCTGCGTGTTGTTCCTCACCGCCCGCGACGCGGTCGAGGATCGCATCGCGGGGATCACGGCCGGCGGAGACGACTACGTCACCAAGCCCTTCAGTCTCGAAGAGGTCCTCGCGCGGCTGCGCGGCCTGCTCCGGCGTACGGGCCGCGCTCGCGGCCAGGGTGGCGACGCCCTCACCGTGGCCGACCTCACGATGGATGAGGACGCCCGCGAGGTACGCCGCGGCGGTGACCTGGTCGAGCTGACGGCCACCGAGTTCGAGCTCCTCCGCTACTTCATGCGGAACCCGCGCCGGGTGCTGTCGAAGGCCCAGATCCTCGACCGGGTGTGGAAGTACGACTTCGGCGGCCAGGCGCACGTCGTCGAGCTGTACGTCAGCTATCTGCGCAAGAAGATCGACGCCGGCCGTGAGCCCCTCCTGCACACGGTGCGCGGCGTCGGCTACGTGCTCAAGCCGCCCATCAGATGAGATCCGCATGAGTTTCCGCATCCGCACCCTCCGCGGCCGGCTCATCGCCGGGCTGCTGGTGCTCCTGACCGTCGCCTGCGCGGTCGTCGGCCTGGTGACGACGCTGGCCCTCCACGCGTTCCTGGTCGCGCGGCTCGACCAGCAGCTCACCGCGGCGGGCACCCGCTACGCCGTCAACCTCGAACATCCCGATGGCGCCGGCGACGCCGACCGGGAGCACGGACAGGCCGTGGGCACGTTCGGCGCCCGCCTCATCGACGGCCGGATCACGCAGTGCGGCGTGGTCAGCGACCGGGGCGGGCAGCTCGTGCTGGAGACGGCGGACCGGCAGAGGCTGGCCGGGCTGGCCGCCGGCTCCGGACCGGAGACGATCGACCTGGAGGCCCTCGGCGAGTACCGCGTGATCGCGGCGGCCGGTCAGGACGGTGACGTCCTCATCACCGGGCTGCCGATGCACGGCCTGGAGCAGACGCTCGATCGCGTCGAGGTGACCGAACTGATCGTCTTCGGGGCGGTGCTGCTGGGCACCGCCATCGCCGGCACCGTCTTCGTACGGCTGACGCTGCGGCCACTGCGCCGGATCGCCGCCACCGCCACGGAGGTCTCCCGCCGCCCGCTCGGCAGCGGCGAGATCGCGATGCCCGGCCCGGTTCCGTACCGCGACCCCGGCACGGAGGTCGGCCAGGTCGGCATCGCCTTCAACCGCATGCTCGAACACGTCGGATCGGCGCTCGCCCAGCGGCACGCGAGCGAGGACCGGCTCCGCCGCTTCGTCGCCGACGCGAGCCACGAGCTGCGGACCCCGCTCGCCGCCATCCGGAGCCACGCCGAGCTCGCGGGCCGCGACGCCGACGGGTCCGGGCCCGAGGTCAGGCACGCCCTGAGCCGGGTCGAGGCCGAGTCCGCGCGGATGGGGCATCTCGTGGACGACCTGCTCCTCCTGGCGCGCCTCGACGCCGGACGGCCGCTGGCCCACGACCAGGTCGACCTGACCCGGCTCGCGATCGACACGACGTCCGACGCACGCGCGGCCGGACCGGACCACCGCTGGTCGCTGGACCTGCCCGGCGAACCGGTGGTGCTCCAGGGAGACGAGTACCGGCTGCACCAGGTCCTCGGCAACCTGCTCACCAACGCCCGCACGCACACGCCCGGCGGTACGAACGTCACGGTGCGGGTGGCGGCCGACGAGCCCGGCACCGTCACGCTGGAGGTGACCGACGACGGTCCCGGCGTCCCGGCCGACCTCCAGGAGAAGGCGTTCGAGCGCTTCGTCCGCGGCGACGACTCACGCTCACGCAGGGCGGGCAGCACCGGCCTCGGGCTGGCCATCGTCTCCGCCGTCGTCCAGGCGCACGGAGGCACGGTGACGCTGACGAGCGCACCCGGCCGGACCGAGATACGGATCCGGCTGCCCGAGCGCGCGAGCCCCGCCCAGGCCGGCGGCACGGCCCAGCCTTGACGATCACCCTGAGTGACGGTGACTTGCAGGGATGACGTAACATGAAATTTACATAGGCGGGTAATGTAATTAGGCGGTAGGTGATCACAGAGCCACTGAACGTACGGATCAGGCGACGCTCGTTGGAGGTACTCATGTGTGGAATCTGCGGATGGGTGTCGTTCGGGCGCGATCTGCGCGCGGAACACGCCGCCGTGGAGTCGATGACCGAGACGATGGCCTGCCGCGGCCCGGACGACCATGGCACCTGGGTGACCGAACACGCGGCGCTCGGCCATCGCCGGCTGGCGATCATCGACCTGCCCGGCGGTCGTCAGCCGATGAGCGTGCGGACGCCGAACGGGCCGATCGTGATGGTGTACTCCGGCGAGGCCTACAACTTCACCGAGCTGCGCGAGGAGCTCATCGGCCGCGGTCACCGGTTCCACACCGACTCCGACACCGAGGTCGTCCTGGTGGCGTACCTCGAATGGGGCGACGCGTTCGCCGAGCGGCTCAACGGCATGTACGCCTTCGCGATCTGGGACTCCCGCGAGAACAAGCTCGTCATGGTCCGTGACCGGATGGGCATCAAGCCCTTCTACTACTACGAGACCGCCGACGGCGTGCTGTTCGGCTCCGAGCCGAAGGCGATCCTGGCCAACCCGCTCGCGGAGCGTGCCCTGACCCTGGACGGCGTCCGCGAGCTGTTCGCCTTCGTCAAGACGCCGGGGCACGCGGTCTGGGAGGGCATGCGCGAGGTCGAGCCGGGCACCATCGTCACCGTCCGTGCCAACGGCCTGCGCACCACGCGCTACTGGACGCTGGAGACCCGCGAGCACACCGACGACCGGGACGCCTCGGTCGCGCATGTCCGTGAGCTGCTCGAGGACATCGTGCGCCGGCAGCTCGTCTCCGACGTGCCGCGGTGCACTCTGCTCTCCGGCGGCCTCGACTCCTCCGCGATGACGGCCATCGCCGCCCGGCAGCTCGCCGAGACCGGTGAGACGGTCCGCAGTTTCGCCGTCGACTTCGTAGGCCAGACCGAGAACTTCGTGCCCGACGACCTGCGCGGCACACCGGACACTCCGTACGTGCACGATGTCGCGGCCATGTCGCACACCGAGCACCAGGACATCGTGCTCGACTCCGACCAGCTCGCCGACCCGGACGTGCGCTCCAAGGTCATCCGGGCCCGTGACCTCCCGGCGGGTCTCGGCGACATGGACGCCTCGCTGTACCTGCTGTTCAAGGCCATTCGCGAGCACTCCACCGTGGCGCTGTCGGGCGAGTCGGCCGACGAGGTGTTCGGCGGCTACCAGCAGTTCTTCGACCCGAGGGCCCAGCGGGCCACCACGTTCCCCTGGCTGGTGCGCTTCGCCGATCACTTCGGCAAGGACGACAGCATCCTCACGCCCGACCTGACCGAGGCTCTGGACCTGCCGCGCTACATCCAGAACGCCTACGACACGTCCGTGGCCGCGATCGAGCGCCTCGACGGTGAGAGCGACTTCGAATGGCGCATGCGCAAGGTGTGCTACCTGCACCTGACGCACTTCGTTCGCATCCTGCTCGACCGCAAGGACCGCGCCTCGATGGCGGTCGGCCTCGAGGTACGCGTGCCGTTCTGCGACCACCGGCTGGTGGAGTACGTCTACAACGCGCCCTGGTCGCTCAAGACCTATGACGACCGGGAGAAGTCCCTGCTGCGCGGCGCGACGCGCGACGTGCTGCCGCCGTCGGTGGCGGACCGCGTCAAGTCCCCGTACCCGTCCACACAGGACCCCAAGTACGCGGTGAAACTCCAGGACAACGCGCGGGAGTACCTGTCCACGCCGGGGCATCCGGTGTTCGACATCGTCAGCCACGACTGGCTCGCCAGGGCGGTCGAGATCGAGACGCCGCAGATCACCCAGGCGTCGCGCCACGGTCTCGAACGCAGCCTCGACCTGGCTCTGTGGCTGGACATGTACAAACCCACGCTGAAACTATCCTGAGCATGACTGCGCGGACGGTGGGTGCCGAAGAGGCGCTGGACGTCGTGATCGCGATGCACCGTCTCATGCGCCGTCTTCGCCGGGCCGGTAACACCGGCGCGGTGCACCCGACCCAGCTCATCGTCCTCGCACTGCTCATGCAGTACGGCCCGCTGCGCGTCGGTGAGCTCGCCCGGCGCGTGCCGTGCTCGCAGCCGACCGCCACCACCGCGGTGGCCGGTCTGCTCGCGGCCGGGTTCGTCGACCGCGAGCCGGACCCGACGGACGGCCGCGCGATCCGCGTGGCCGCCACCGACGCCGGCCGCGCCATCCTGCAGTCCTTCGCGCACGGCGAGGCCGAGGTCCTGTCCGCCTTGATGTCGGCGATCCCGGAAGAGGACGCACGCCTCCTTCTCACGGCGGCGCCCGTCCTCAGCACGCTCGCCGACCTGCCCGCACCGCCGAGCCTGGGCCCCGTGCCGGACGGCGACTCACCGCTCCCCCACGCGTGAGCGCCACGGCCCGGCCGGCAGGTCAGGGGGCGAGGGTGAGCCAGTCGGTGAAGCCGCTCGGGTCGTGCCGGCCGAGTGCGCCGTGTTCGAACAGGCCGTAGCCGGTCGCACCCTCGCAGGTGGCGCGGCCGACGTGGTCGACCACGCCGAACATCATCTTCCCGGCGACCTCCGGGGACCCGAGGTCGTAGGTGACGCGCTCGGTGAACCCCGGGCCCTTCCACATGCCGTGGGACCAGTCGCCGTCGCCGCTGTAGCCGGCGCCCAGGTGGAGCGCGACCGGCAACAGTGACTCGACCTCCAGCGTGACGGGCCTGCCCTCCGCACCGGTGCAGCGGATCACGGCTCCGGTCGGGATCCGCGTACCGGAGGCGTAGGAGATGTTCACCTGGGGCCAGCCGAGCTGCTCGACCCGGCCGTCACGCCACACGCGGGTGCAGTCGTTGAGGGTGCGGAAGCCGTCCGGGTCCTCCTGGATGATCAGCACCATGGCGTAGTCGTCGAAGCGCAGCGGCATGTAGAGCCACCACATGCCCTCGAACGGCGGGTCCGCCGGCCGGCCCGCCGGCACGGCCTCGCCCACGGGACGGATGCCCCACGAGCGGTCGCGGGCGCCGACCCAGCGGTCGGGCGTCACCGCGATCTCCTCACCGTCGATGACGATCGAGCCGGACCAGGTGCCGACCTGGGCGAAACGCTGCGCGTCGAGGGTCACGCGGCTGCCGTGGCGCAGGATGTGCGGCTGCTCCTGTACGACGTCGAACGACCCTTCCCAGGTCAGGTCGGCCGCGATGCCCTCGGTCTCCTCCAGGACGATGCGCAGCTTCTTGAGCGGCTCGACGACCTCGATCCGATAGCCGTTGACCCGCTGGTTCAGGCGGTCGTCGTCGATCGCGTCGCCCAGGTGGACGGCCGTCTGCATGTCGCCCCGCCGGACCAGCAGGAAGGCGTCCTTGGTGCCGAGGTTGGGGTACCAGCCCAGCCCGCTGATCACGAAGATCTCGCCCGTACGGTCGTGGGCGTTGAAGTAGCAGCGGTCATAGAAGTTGCGGTCGCTGGTCGCCGCCCAGGTCACCGGGAGCGGCGCCTGGTGGATCGGATACTCGTCGAGAGGGCTTACCACGTCTCTACGCACCTACCTCGTCCAGGAGCCTGACGACCAACGGCCGGTGATGCATCAGGGTCTCGGTGTCGTCAGGACGCTCGATCTCACCGAAATGGATCTGCCGCGCGCCCGTTCTCAGGAAGACGATGCACCACCGCACGGCGTTGTACACGTGGTACCACCGCAGATCGCCCAGGGTGACACCGCTTAACCTCTCGTACGCCGCCGTCACGTCCTCCTCTCGGAGAAAGTGTGGCATACCCGGCAGGGCCAGCATCTCGGCGAGCGACTCGAAGACCTGGTGAGCGAAGATCAGCCAGGAGACGTCGAGCTCACGGGGGCCGATCGCGGCCATCTCCCAGTCGAGCACGGCGACCGGCTCGAAGTCGCGGTAGATGATGTTGCCGACCCGCGCGTCGCCCCAGCTGAGGACCGTCTCGCCGGTCTCGGGCAGGTGCGCCTCGAGCCAGGCCAGCCCCCGCTCGACGAGCGAGGAGGGGCCCGTCCCGGGCACCGCGAAGTCGTACCACGCCCTCGTGCGCGCCAGGTTCCGCGCGAGCAGGGTGTCACCGGCCCTCCCCTGCCGCGGGGTGAGGAAGCCGAACGTGGACTGTGCGTCGGGGATGGCGTGCAGTTTGGCGATCACGTCCACCGTGCCGTCCTGCAGCCGGCGGTGATCTTCGGGTGAGGCGTCGAAGAGCCAGTTGTCGCCGAGGTTGTAGGGCAGCACGTCGCGCGGGATGTTTCCGTCGACGTGGTCCATCAGGAAGAACGGGGTGCCGAGCACCGACCCCGTGGGCTCCATCCACCGCAGCCGCGGTATCGGCACGTCGGTCAGCTCGCCGACCAGCCGCATGGTGTCGTACTGGTCCTGCAGTGCCTGCTCGGGAAAGACCGGGATGTCCTCGGCGGCCGGCGTGACGCGAGCGACGTAACGGCCGGCCTTTTCCCGGCCGTCCTCGTTCCAGGTGGCTTCGAGGAACAGCGTCTCCGCCGACATGCCGTTGTCGTCGACCCCGTCGCGCATCACCACGCCGGGGTCCGGCCGTTCACCGGGCAGTACGGTCGCCAGCCACCGGGTGAGGTCGGAGGAGAGCGCACTCGGATCGCGGCCGGAGCGCTGCAGTTTCAGGTCGGCGGATGGGCGTGGGTGGTCCATGAGAACTCCCTGCGAGCCGGCACGAAAGCGGCCGATCGTTAATGACCTGCATTGCAGCGGAAGCCCGGTAGAACAGGTTCTAGAGTCGTCCGTAGATTACATCGCACGTGCCGAAGAAGACACAGTGAATCCTTGGCTACGCGATCTTCGCCAGGCCCGGCCACGGCAGGGCCATGGCCCTCGTCTCCCCTGTCTCCCGCGCCGGCACGCCCGCTGTGCCCGGCTTCGCGAGCCTAATGCCGGGTGACCGTAAGGCCCCGTCAGGAAGGCTCTCCGCCGTCGCGCGATTCGCCGTCATGCGATTCGCCGTCGCGCGATTCGGCGGCATCGTCGATGGTGAGCACCACCGCGAGGCCGGCCACGATGAGGACGACGTACGTCACGACCTCGTGGTCGCGGAGGTACGGCGTCGCGTGCGCGGCGCGCGCCACGATGCCGAACAGACCCCAGCCGAGCCACCAGTGCGCGATCCCCGCCAGCCCGCCCAGGATGAGCAACCCGCCCAAAGTCTCCAACGGCTTCTTCATACGGCGACGCTAGGCGACGCCGACCGCGCGGGGCAGTGGCCGATGGTCTGAGTCGTCGCGACTTCGGTCGATCGATGCCGCTCGGGCGCCCGGTCCCGGCGGGAGCGGTCGTGTCCAGCGGTCAGACCGGATCCGGCCGAATCACGCCGCCGCCCGTACCGCCCGGCGACACTTCTGCCCAAGTCCGCCGACCGCCGCCCCATCCGCCGAGTGAAAGATCCGCCGTTCGCACCCTCCGCCTCGCCACTGGAAGGGCCCCGCTCATGCCCGCTTCCTCCGTCTCTCCTCTCCTGTACGGACGGACGCGGCGCGCCCTCGTCATGGCCGCCGCCATCCTGCTGACCGTTCTCGGCCTCGGCCTCCGCCCGGCGGCCGCCGAGGCCCGGCCCTCGTCGTACGCCTGGGGCAAGGGCACGCTGACCGGCCCCGAACTGCGCGCGCTCGTGTCCCAGATGACGCTGCCGGAGAAGATCGGCATGGTGCACGGCAGCGCCGACACCACCTGCTCGACGACCCTGCCCGAGGGGTGCGTGGGTCAGGCCGGCTGGATTCCGGGCGTCGCCCGGATCGGCGTACCGCCGCTGCGGATGACCGACGGGCCCGCCGGCGTACGGCTCGGGCACGTCGAGACCGCGATGCCGGCACCGGTCGGGCTGGCCGCGACCTTCGACACCGGCGCGGCACGGACCTACGGGAAGACCGTCGGCGCGGCCGGGCGGGCGACGGGCCAGGACGTCTGGCTCGGCCCCATGATCAACCAGGTGAGCTACCCGACCGCGGGCCGCAACTTCGAGACCCTCGGCGAGGACCCGTACCTGGCCGGCAGGCTCGCCGCCGAGGAGGTGACCGGCGCGCAGAGCCAGGGCCTGGTCGCCGAGCTCAAGCACTACATCCAGAACGACTTCGAGAACGGCCGCGGTGCCACCAGCGTCGCCATCGACGACCAGACCTTCCACGAGACCGAGCTGGTGGCCTTCGAGGCCGGTATCAAGGCCGGCGCCGGCTCGATCATGTGCTCCTACAACCGGATCAACGACATCTACGGCTGCGGTGACGACGACACTCTCATCAAGGTGCTGCGCCAGCAGCTCGCCTTCACCGGCTTCGTGCAGTCCGACTGGGGCGCGGTGCACAAGATCACCGATCTGGTCAACGGGACCGACATCGAGCAGCCGAGCGGTCGCAACCTCACCGAGGCCGCGCTGACCGACGCGGTCACGGGCGGCACTCCGGAGGTCGCCGCCACCGCCGACTTCCCCGCCTACCCGGCGATCTCCGCCGACCGGTGGAAGTCGGCGCTGGACACCGCGATCTTCCACATCCTTTCCACGATGAACGAGGCCGGGCTGCTGGAGGGCACCCAGTACGGGTCCCACTTCGACGGCACACCGGTGCCGTGGGTGCCGGCCCGCCCGAGCCTGGCGAGCCTGCGGGCGTCCGACGCCGCGACCGCACGATCCGTCGCCGCCGGCAGCGCCACCCTGCTGCGCGACAAGGGGCACATCCTGCCGCTGTCGCGCGCCGGCGCGTCGAAGGGCCTGGTCGTCATGGGCCCGACCGCGATCGCGCCCTATTACGGCGGCGGGGGCAGCGCCCACGTCACGCCCTACGACGGGTCGGCCGGCCCGTACGAGGCCATCAAGGCCCACGCGGGATCGGCGGTCTCCTATGTCCCCGGCTACGACCTGGACGGCCGGACCGTGCCGTCCTCCGCGCTCACCGCGCCGGACCCCGCCGCGAACTACCCCGACTGGACCCTGACCCCGGCCGACGCGGAGTTCGCCGGACAGCATGGTCTGCTGCGGCAGCAGACCACCACCGACCCCGTCGCGTCCGGCGCGCAACCGGTGCTCGCGACCGGCGGCGCACCCGACCGGCTCGACACCACCGTCGACCGCAGCGGCGGCACCGCACTGCCGCCGGGTACGGCGTGGCGCTGGTCGGGCCTGCTCACCGCGCCCGCCGACCCCGGCGGGACGGGGTGGCAGCTCAAGGTCGCCGTGCAGAACCAGGCCGGCGCGCAGCTGTTCGTGGACGGGCTGGCCACCACGTCGCGTCCGATCAACATCGGTGCCTACCCCACCGCGCCCTCCTCGTCCTACGCGTCGCTCGGTGAGGCCGCCCGCTCCCACGATCCGGCCGACCCGGGACTCCAGCAGGCGACCTACTCGGTGAACCTGACCGCGGGACAGCAGCTCCACCTGGACCTGCGGGTGACCGCCGGCGCCAAGCCCACCGACGTGCGGCTTCGCTGGGTGCCGCCGGACAACCAGGCCCAGGCGATCGCCAAGGCCGTGAGCGCCGCCAAGTCGGCGAAGACGGCCGTGATCTTCGCCTATGACGAGGGCACCGAGGGCTCGGACCGCGGCGGGTCCGATCAGGCCGCCGGGCTGTCGCTGGCCGGCTACCAGAACGACCTGATCAAGGCGGTCGCGCAGGCCAACCCGGACACGGTCGTGGTGCTGAACACCGGCGACGCCGTGCTCATGCCGTGGGCCGGCGACGTGAAGGCGATCCTGGAGATGTGGTACCCCGGCCAGGAGGGCGGGGCCGCGACCGGCGACGTCCTGTTCGGCCGGGTCGACCCGGGCGGGCGGCTGCCCATCACGTTCCCCGCGAGCGCCCAGCAGACGCCCATGTACGACCCGACGTGCACCGACACCTCGGCGACCGGAAACTGCCCGATGTATCCGGGCGTCGTCGGCCCGAGCCCGTTCCTGCCCGGAGCGACCACCAGTTACCGCACCATCACCGGCATGAAGGTCAACGGCATCTACGAGGGCTACCGCTGGTACGACAAGAAGGACATCGCTCCGCTCTATCCCTTCGGGCACGGCCTGTCCTACACCGGTTTCGCCTACGGCGGGCTGCGGACGGCCCCGACCAGGTCGGGCGGGCTCGTGGCGAGCTTCAACGTGACCAACACCGGCGCGGTACGCGGCTCGGAGACCCCCCAGGTCTACCTCGGTCCCTCCTCCGCCATGCCGGCGAACGTCCAGCAGGCGGTCGCCAAGCTGGTCGGCTTCGAACGGATCTCCCTCGCCCCGCACCAGACCCGGCACATCACCGTTCACGTCGACCGGGAACAGCTGTCCTCCTGGTCGACCGCCAGGAACGGCTGGCAGCTCGGTCCCGGTAAGCGGACCCTGTGGATCGGCTCGTCCTCCCGCGACCGGCGGCTGCACACCACGGTGGACCTGCGGTAGCCCCGTACGTTCCCGTCAGGACTGGTGACCTCGTACGCGGGAGAGCGATTCCTTTCGGCGGCGACGGCGGTCTGTATTACCGAGGCCCTTCTCTGGGCGCCGGTAATACAGGTCCCGTCAGGGCGGAGGGGATCCAGGAATGGCGAGGATACGGTGACGACGGAACGGTCAGAGGAATTCGTGGAGCGCACCGAGCCGTTCCGGCGCGAGCTGCTCGCGCACTGCTACCGCATGCTCGGCTCGGTGGACGAGGCCGAGGACCTCGTCCAGGAGACGTACCTGCGGGCATGGCGTTCGTACGACACCTTCGAGGGCCGCTCCTCGCCGCGTACCTGGCTCCACCGCATCGCCACCAACGCCTGCCTGTCCGCGCTCGAACAACGCACCAGGCGGGCACTGCCCTCCGGCCTGGGCGGCCCCGCCGAGGATCCCGATGACATGCCGGCGCCGGCCGGGCCCGAGGTGGCATGGCTGGGGCCGGTACCGGACACCCTGGTGACCTTCGGGACCCAGGACCCGGCCACGATCCTCACGACGCGTGACAGCGTGCGGCTCGCGCTCGTCACCGCCCTGCAGTACCTGCCGGCCCGGCAACGCGCCATACTCCTGCTCCGGGAGGTGCTGGGCTTCAGCGCCCCCGAGGTGGCGACCATGCTCGGCACCTCGACCGCGGCGGTCAAGAGCGCGCTGCAACGAGCCCGCGCCCGGCTCGACGAGGGCGCTCCCGCCACCGAGATCATCACCGAACCGCACGCCCGGGACCTGCTCGGCCAGTACATCGCCGGTTTCGAGAATGCCGACATCGCGGCCCTGGAAAAAGCGCTGCGCACCGACGCCGCCATCGAACTGGTGGGCACGCGGACGTGGTTCTCCGGCAAGGTGACGTGCCTGCGCTACCTCGCGCACGTGATCGGATCTCCTGGCGACTGGCTGATGACCCCCACCGGCGCCAACGGCCAGCCCGCCGCGGCCACCTACCACCGCACCGACGACGGAACCCATCACGCCCTCGGGGTCGCCGTTCTCACCGCCACCCCCGCCGGGATCTCCCGCATCACCGTCTTCCCCGGCGGTCCCGGCCTCGTGGCGAGATTCGGCCTTCCCCCCTCCCACCACAGCCGCCGGTCGTACAGAGACTGAGGAGAAGCCATGCCTGCCGTGCCGACTGACGAGGAGTTCCTCGCCTACAACCAAGGCGTCATCAGCGAGTTCCGCGCCAATCGCGGCGTGGTGAGCCAGCCGCCGTTCCCGATCCTGCTGCTGACCACGGCCGGGGCGCGGACAGGACGGCGAACGACCGTGCCGGTCGGCTTCGCGGTCGACGACAGGAACCGCGTGTTCGTGGTGGCCTCCAAGGCGGGCGCCCCGCGGCATCCGGCCTGGTTCCACAACCTGCGAGCCGACCCGGCCGTGACGGTCGAACTCGGCGACGGCTCCTACCAGGCCAGGGCCGTCGTGACCGCGGGCGAGGAGCGCGAACGGCTCTACCGCATGGTCTCCGACGGCACCTCCGCGTACGAGAAGAACACCGAGCGGGTGTTCCCGGTCGTGGTCCTCGAAGGCGTTCCCGCCCCCGCCTGACCGGCTCATCCGCCCTGGCCGAGCCGCCAGTGGTTCACTCCGTCCCGAGGCGCCGGCCGTGCCCAGGGCGACCCCGAGGCCGGGGCGTACGTGGCGATCCGCCCTTGGTACCGCAACGGGTAGTTCCCGCGTCAATAGTTGAACGTTAAGCTTTCTCCCAGAGCCCGCGCGACAAGCGGCCGCGGGCCTTCGCGGCGACCTCCTGGAGACAGACAGATGACCGACCGAGCAGACGATGTGATCAAGGCACTGCGCTCCGGCCACGACGACCTCGCGGCGCTGGTGCGCGGCTTCACCGCCGACGACCTCGCGCGCCCGTCCGGAGCATCGAAATGGGACATCTCGCAGGTGCTCAGCCACCTGGGCAGCGGCGCGGAGATCAACCTCGCCGCGGTCGAAGGTGCGCTGAACGGCTCCGGCAGCCCCGCCGGTGACTTCAACCAGGGTGTGTGGGCGCGGTGGGACGCCATGTCGCGCGAGGAGCGCGCCGAGGGCTTCCTCACGGCGAACGAGACGCTCGTCCGCCGCTACGAAGGGCTCGACGAGCAGACCAGGGAGAGCCTCCGCATCGACCTGGGATTCCTGCCCGCGCCCATCGACGTGGCGACCTCCGGCCGCATGCGGCTCAACGAGTTCGCCCACCACACCTGGGACGTCAAGGTGGCGTTCGACCCGAAGGCGACTCTGGCGCCGGAGGCAACGCCGCTGCTGTTCGCCCAGGTGGACATGTTCCTGGCCTTCGTCGGCAAGCCCGCGGAGCTGGGTGGCGGGCCGGTCCGCATCGCGGTGAACACCACGGACCCGGAGCGGTCCTTCGGCCTCGAAGTGAGCAGCGAGAAGATGGCTTTCATCGACGCTCCCGACAATCCGGACGCGGTCCTCACCGCACCCGCGGAGTGGTGGCAGCGCCTGGTCACCGGCCGCCACGCACCGGAGCACACCCCGGACACCGTGACGCTCACCGGCTCCACGATCACGCTGGACGACCTGCGCCGCGTCTTCCCCGGCTTCTGACCGGGTTCGCGTGCGCCGGCCACCCGGCGCACGCGAAGGCCGGACGCCCACCGTCGCCGGATCCGGTACGCGCGGAATTCAGTCTGGCGCCTCGTTCCCCCGGTGGCGCCGGGTCTCACGCCCGGCAGTCCGCGGCGCGTGCGTGTTCGGCTATCGCGAGCGCACGGGCGATCTCGCTCGCCGTGAAGGGCACGCCCGGACGGTGGAGCCGGATCGGCCGGCCGCCTGCGGGGAACAGCGACAACGTCTCGCGGTCGTTCGCCTTGGCGGCCGGGACGGGACGCGCGTCGAGCAGGGTGGCGAGCGCGGCCGCCAGGCCCCGCGGGTCCTCGCGGACGGCCGAGGCCAGCAGGAGGGCACGGGTCACCGGGTCGACCAGCTCGTGCATGGAGGCCGGCCGGGCGGTCACCTCGCGACCGCCGGCCGAGCTGAGCGCGGTGACCAGGGTCTCCGCCGGCACGGGCGACGGCATTCGGACGTAGATCTCGTCGACCGTCCCGTCGGTGTCGAGAAGGCTGTTCAGCGACATGATGTTGCCGCCGGCGGCCGCCGTGGCGGCGGCCATCGCCGCGAGCTGGCCCGGGGTGTCACGTACGCGGGCGCGTACCCGCCACAGGCTCGCCGGCGGGTGCGGCTCACCGGCACGGCCACCGCGGCCATGCCGGTGCCGCTCGTGCCGGTGCGTCCACCACAGGTGGCCGGAGACGACGACGAGCAGCACACCGCCGAGCCCGACCAGCAGCATCCAGCCGGTGGCGCGGTGGCCCAGCATCGTGGAGAACAGGTGGGCGATGCCCGCGGCCACGAACAGCGCCGCGAACTCCACGAGGTCGCGGCGCCACGCGCTCCGGCCACGGGCAGGCGAGGCGTGAACGCCCCGGTGGTCAGGTGATCGCCTGCGCTTGAGTCCCATGACGGCCACTCTGCGGATCTCTCGTTGCGGCCGGCCACACGACCCGTGACAACCCCGTTACCTCTCCGGACATGAGCGGGTTGGCGCCCCAGGTGAGGTGCTACAGATAACGGACCGCTCCGGCGTACTGGTCCGCGTACCGGTGCTGGTCCACCTTGACGATCTCCAGCGGGCTCTCCTCGGTCGCGCTGTTGGCGGGCGCGTCGATCTCGTAGCCGTCGCCGATGTACATGCCGACGTGGTGGACCGAGCCGGTTCCGTGGTCGTGCGCGTAGAAGATCAGGTCACCGGGCAGCAGGTCGTCCTTGGCCACCGGTGTTCCGCCGGCCTTCTGCGCACCGGCGTCGCGCGGGATGGTGATGCCGTGCAGGTCGTAGACGGTGTGGGTGAAGCCGGAGCAGTCGAATCCGAACGACGACGTACCGGCCCACAGGTAGTGCAGACCGGCGAACATCTTCGCGGTCCGTACCAGGTCGGTCCCGGTGGGCCGCGGGATGTCCGCCGCCTTGTCGTAGACGGCCACGTCGCGGGCCGAGAGCCAGCGACCGCCGCGGTCGGGGGTCGCGACCAGCACCGCGGAGCCGGTGCGGGCCAGCACCGGCAGGCGGGTGTCGGCCGGCAGCTCCATCTCACGCCGCCGTCCGGCGGGATCGGCGGACAGCCAGGCGGTGTCGGCGGTCACCATCGCGAACGGCCGGGTCCGCCGCAGCGTGCCGAAGGCCGTTCCGGTGACCAGTTGCCGCGCGGGGATCCAGCCCGGGTAGCCGAGCGCGTCGCGCGGGGTCGGCTGGCCGGCGACGGCCACGTGCACCCAGTCGCCCTGCCGTTCCAGAATCCGCACCGGACTGCCGTACGGCGCCTGTGTCTCCAGCCTGCCGACCAGATCGGCGCGCTGCTGCAAGGTCATGTCCGTCGTCCACTTCCGGATGTCGACCGGATTGCCGACCGCGGGCCGGTCCACCGCCCGGTCGGTTGCCGGGGCGACCCACGCCGTGGCCACCGAAACGCCGACATACGCGGTGGCCGGCTCCGCCGTCGCCATGGACGGCGCCGTCACCACTCCGGACAGGACGAGCAGGGCGGCCGACAAACCACGACGGATCATCACAAGAACATTTGACCGAGCCCGCCCGCGAATGTCCACGATGGGCGGAAGAAGATCGCTCAGACGGCCAGCCGGGGATCGAGCTCAAGGGGCTTCTCGAAACGGATCATCGCACCGTGCAGAGGGCGGCTGGTGATCTGCAGGTTCTCGGCGAGGGCGTCGATGATCTGCAGGCCGCGGCCGTGCTCGGCGGTGGCCGCCTGGTCGGCCCGTGCCTGGCCCAACGTCGCGGAATCGAAGCCCCGCCCCGTGTCGACCACCTCGACCACGCAGAGGGAGTTGGTCAGCCGTACCCGGACCTCGTACTCATCACTGGAGTCGGCATGCTGGATGACGTTCGCGCACGCCTCCCCCAGGGCCAAGGTGATGTCGCTGCGGGTATCGGCCGCCACACGCAGCGCGGTGAGGGACGCGTCCAGCACCTCCCGGGTCAGACGCGCGGTCTCGGCGTCTCTGGGCAGGCACAACACCAGCGAAAGCTTCACAGCGACTACTCCCAACCATTCAGGGGCGCGCCGCCGGCCTCGGGGACTTCGCCCCGGGCCGCCGGGGAACGACCACTGCCGGAGGTGTTATCGGTCATCGACCGGACACCGTCCTTGGACTCGTTCGCGTACGGATCCCTGTCGGTACCCCTCTGTGAGGCACTCGAACACGATCGGCGATCGCATTCGCCCGCGCCGACCGGCTACCGCACCGGCCGCTCGGTCGAATCCCGGTAGGTCTGCGTCAGGCGGTCCTGGAGTTTCGCGTGCCGGAACTGATAGGCGGGTCCGGCCTCACGGAGCAGGCCGACACGGTGCGCGTCGTCCAGGAACCGCATCAGCCTGATCGGGACGCGGTGCCGCGCGTACAGCACGGACAGGGCGGCGAGGTAGGTCGAGCTGGCGCCGGCGAGATCGAAGGTGAGCGCGAACACCACGCCGCCCGCCACGCCGAAGGCGACGCCGGCCTCGATGCCCGCCAAGGGCCCGGCGAAGCCCTTCGCCAGCGCCCCGGCGATGCCGAACGCGGGGCCGAGCGTGAGCCCGAAGGCCACCGAACGGACGTAGACGAGCTCGAGGTCGCGGCGCAGCGTGAAAACGGGCGTCTGCGGCCGTGCGTCCGTCACGGGCGTGCTGACCCACCGGCTCAGGCCGATCGTGAACCCGCCGGCGGCACCGACGGCCAGCCCGAACACCAGGCTCTCCCGTACGCCGCCGATCAGCCCGCCGATGAGCCCGAACCCGAGAGAGGTGATCATGCCGACGGCGAGCCCGACCGTGAGCCCGAGCGCGAGGTTTCCGGCGAGGGGCCGCAGACGGCCCTTCAGGCGCACGTCCGCGTACGCAGGCTCCACGCCGGAGCTCTTCATCACTTCGAGGAGCACTCCGCCGGTGAGGCCTCCGACCAGTCCCCCGGTCAGACCGCCCGCGAAGCTGAAGATCAGCGCGTCCGCGAGGGTGCCGGGGACCGCGTGCGTCAGCGCGATCGTGAGACCGCCCGTGATCCCCACCGTGACGCCGATGGTGAGCCCCACCGTCAGGGCTCCGACGAGGCTGGTCCAGCGGCGGTGGACCTCGCGATAGAGCTGCCACCACTGAAAGTCGCGCGTGCCGCTCCTGCTCATGTGGTGGGCGATGAACGACAGCCAGCGCTCGGCATCGCCCGAGTCCCACACATGGCGCGGCCGGAACGGATGGTCGTGGTACCGCGGGTCGTCGGGATCATGTTCGGCCGAGATGGTGGACAGGGCGGAATGGACGAGGTTGTCGAGCAGATGCTCGGCGACGGCGTCGGCCGTGGGAAAGCGAGCCGTGTCGCAGAGCGCCGCCGGGTCACTGCGGGTGTCGATGTAGACCTTGCGTAACAGCCACAGCGTGAGCGGCGTGGACAGGGCCTGGGCCACCGGTCCGTTCGGGCGGGACTTGATCGTTGCCAGCAGCTTCGGCCAGCCACCGGACTGGCCGGGCACCAGGCGGTTCGTGATGTACGCGGCGGCGTCGGCCGCCTTGATCGGGCGGGGCTCGATGACGGCGCCACCGGCGAGCAGGTGACCGGCCGACATCTCCGCCGCCGCCTGGTACTCCTTGGTCCGGCAGGTGAGGATGACCGACTCGGTGGTGGCCGCCGCGTTCAGCGCGGACAGGACCTGCGGCTGCACACTTGGGGGCAGTTCGTCCAGCCCGTCCAGAACGGGCAGCAGGCGCCGCTGGGAGACCAGGGCCCGCGGCGCGTCCGGCCCGAAGTCGGCCGCCCGCAGCGCGGGATAGTTCTCCGCGAGCCGCCGGGTCAGCCACCTGTGCACGGGCTCGGTGCCGGGGTCCCATCCGGCCATCGACAGGAAGACGGGCACCGGCTCCCCCGGCCTGCGGTCCTCCAGCAGCGTGCGGAGCAGCAGCACCGCCAGTGTGGTCTTGCCCGTACCGGGCGCGCCGAGGATCACCAGCCTCCGCCGCGCCAGCTGCCGGAACCGGTGCGCCATGTCGTCCATCCGGTCGGTACGGCCGTTGAACCGGACCCGGCCGAGCCGGAGCCAGGAGCGGACACGACGGGGTCCGTCGACGCGACCGGCGTCGTCCATGACGTCGAGCTCCGTCAGCCGCCATCGAACCGCCAGCCGGGTCACGTCGTCGAGCCCGCGGATGCGGATCTCCTCGCGCCACTGGCTGCTCACCAGCAGCGCCAGCGCCTGGTGTGCCCGCTCCACCTGTTCCAGGGTGCTGGTCTTGGCCGACAGGGAGTTCCACCACACCCTCAGCCCGACCGCCAGGGGCGGGACCGCGAGCACCACCGAGACCAGCTGGGCCACGTTCGCCGCGGTCGGCAGGCTTCCCCCGCGTAACGCCCCGCCGATCATCAGCAGGATCACGGTCGAGCCGGCGATGCCCGTGACGACCACGAACCCGCGCCACCGCGAACCGCTACGCGCCACCGCGACCGCCCACCTCACGCCGGCCGCGGCCCGGCGGCGCCGTCTGACCCATCTCACCTCGCGTGATCGCTCGGCCACCAGCTCACGTGGAGCATCTCCTCACCCGGAGAACGCGTCAAGCCTCGGCGCCGGAGGATCCCCAGGGACGTTCGCGCGGCCACCGGCCGGAGCGTTCGGCGCCGGCCTTCGATAACGTCGGGTGCGTGCGGCTTCATGTGGGATGCGCGATGTGGACTCACGCGCCGTGGCGGGGGCGCTTCCTGCCTCATCCGCTCCCTCCCCAGGATCGCCTGAGGGCCTACGCGACCTGGTGCAACGCGGTGGAGGGCAACACGACGTTCTACGCGACGCCGGCGACGGACGCGGTGGAGTCGTGGGCGCGGCAGACCGGTCCCGACTTCCGGCTGGTGGTCAAGCTGCCCAAGTCGATCACGCATGAGCGCCGGCTTCAGGGGGCCGACGAGGAGCTGCGCGCCTTTCTGCGCGCGATCGAGCCGCTCGGGCCGCGCGCCCATGCCCTCTGGGTACAGCTTCCGGCCTCGTTCGCCCCGGGCGACCTCGGCGCCCTGGCCGCCTTCCTCCGCGACCTCCCCCGCTCACACCGGTACGCCGTCGAGGTGCGCCATCGCGCGTTCTTCGAGGACGCGCGGTCCGAGCGGCTCCTCGAAGGGGTTCTCACCGGCGCCGGCGCCGAATGGGTCCCCTTCGACACCACCACGCTCTTCCAGAGTCCGCCGGTCAGCGACGCCGAGCGGGACGCGTGGATGAAGAAGCCGCGGGTGCCGTACAGGTCGCGGGCGCTCACCGACCGGCCGATCGTCCGCTACCTCGGCCGCGACTCCACGGAGCGTACGGTCGAGGGCTGGCAGCGGTGGATCGGCACGGTCACCGAATGGCTGCGCGAGGGCCGCTCACCGACCGTGTTCGTTCACACACCCGACAACGCCGACGCACCGGCGCTAGCGCGCCGCTTCCACGACGAGGTACGTGCCCGTCTCCCCGGGATCGAGCCCCTGCCCGAGCCGGATCCGGTCGAGCCGCTCACTCTCTTCTAGGGCGAACCCTCACGGTCGCCCACGGCGAAGCCGGAGGGCTCGTGGGCGGCCCCGCGTACGACGCTCGCGAAGTTGGCCGCGAGGCGCCGCGCGTGGCGTGCCGACTCCGGCTCGGCCTTGTCGGCCTCGGCGCGGAGCACGCGCAGGTCCAGCCCGGCGTCGGCCAGGGCGGACTCGTCCCATTGGCCGAGCCGGTCGGCACCGGCCTCCGGGTGGAACTGCACGCCCCAGGCCCGCTCCCCCACGCGGAACGCCTGCACCGGGCAGGCTTCGCTCTCGGCGAGCCGGACGGCGCCGGGCGGAAGCCCGGTGATCTGGTCGCGGTGGTTCTGGATGACGCGGAACTCGCCCGGCAGGCCCGCGAACAGCGGGTCGGTTCCGGCCTCGCCGCGCAGCGAGACGCGACACGACCCACGCTCCGGCGAGCCGTGGCATCCGCGCACCGTGCCTCCCGTCGCCGCGGCGAGCACCTGGGCGCCCAGGCAGATGCCCAGCAGCGGGACACCTCGGGCCACCGCGCGCCGGGCGAGCTCACGTTCCGCCGGCAGCCAGGGGGCCGCACGGTCGTCGTCGGGCAGGAAACGGCCGCCGAGCAGGACCACCGCGTCGAAGCCGTCCGGCGAGCCGGGGGCCGAAGCACCGTCGACCTCCACGATCCGCAGCCCCATCTCCTCCCACCACGGACGAAATCGTCCGAGTCTGCTCCGCTCCGTGTTGCGGACGGCCAGCACTCGGAGGGGCCGGGAAGAGAAGGAAGGCACTGTCACGCTCCGTCGACGTCTCGTAGGACCGTACAACGCCGCACCGGGTCCTCCCTCTCATGGGAGCCGATGCGGCGGGTCGTTCCGGCCGACCGGCCCCGAGGCCGTCCCCATCGGGCTCGGGACCGGTCGATCCGCGGCGCCGCGGCCGGTACGGATCACCGGGCGGCGTGTGACGGGCCGGGCCCCTACCCCAATGTCCGGGCCCGGTCTCGTTGGCTCCAGGCTTCAGTGACTCACCGCGACGTTGTGGTCGCTGTCGTGAATCACGATCCGGACATGGTGGTCGGCGTGGTCGTAGTGCCTCCAGCCATGGTGGTGGTGATGCCGGTAATACCACGAGCGGTAGTGGTCCGCGTGGTGACGTCCCGTCGATGTCGCGATCGTCTGGACGTACGCCACGTCACTCCGCGCGGACGCCTGCGTGGTCTGTGCCGACGCTGGTGAACCCCCGACGAAGAGCGCACCGGCCGTTGCGGCGGCCGCGAGGCCCACAGAGGCGATGGTCTTCTTCAACATGTCGATCTCCCCGTACTCGTTCCCGTACGGCGTGTTCGCCGTACACCTGGTCACAAGCACCGGGAGCGGTCAAACCTTCGAAACCCTTGACCCGCGCAATGATCGGAAATAAATCGGCGACCGGTCTCACGATCGCCGGTCGCGGATGCCCTCCGGCCGCCACACGGATCGGGGCAGCGCGGCCACTTCGCCCAGTCGCTCCAGCGGCATCCGGCCGTCGTCGCAGCTGTCGCGGATGTGCTCGACGGCACGGGGAAGTACGGCGTCGCGTACCGCCTGCCCCTGTTCGGTCAGCACGAGGTGCGTGACGCGCCCGTCCCAGACGTCGTCCACTCTGGCCAGCAGACCGCGCGTCACCAGGCGGTCCACGAGACGGGTCAGCCCGCTGGGCGAGAGCCCCACCTCACTCGCCAGCCGTGCCGCCGCGTCGCCGCGGCCGGCCGTCCGCCCGCCAGACGGGGCGGCCGGGATCATCGAGAGGACATGCATCTCGGTGAGGTTGAGCCGATGCTCCTCACGCAGCCACCCGTCCAGCTGCCGGAGCCGCGAGTGCAGGAGGTGCAGCGTGCCGATGAGCTCGCCGGCCCGTGCGTCGCCGCCCGGTGCCGCGCCCGGTTCGGTCCGCGTGTCCGCGGCCGTGCGCCGCTGCGGTCGAATCTGCCCGCTCTGCCGGGCCTGAAAGATCTGCCGTGCGCGCTCGACCGCGTACTCACTCATCGCCTGCCCCCCGGTTTCCCCGTTTCAGAGCCAACTCTTCGCAAAGCTTCAGGTATTCCCAGGTCAGTGGGCTTTCGTCGCGGAACGCCGACATGATGATCGCCCAGCGTCACCTCCCTACGCGCGCCGCGATCCGGCCGGAGCCGTCGGCACCGAGCGGCTGCCGCCCGGCATGAGCCGCGAGGTCACGGGCAGGCCGCGGTCGTGGCGGCCTGCCCGCACCGGTCCGGCACCGCCTTTTCTCCCAGGTCAATGGGCCGGTCATGCCATTCGAGCATGGTGAGTTCCGGTCACCGGCCCATCCCTTTGGGCGCAGCGGACGAGACAGACCGTGAATCCTCGTCCGGGCGTACGAAGACAGGCCCGATTCGACGGATAAGGCTGCGCCCCAGCGATTCCCGACTGGAGGCACGATGAAATCCATACTGGCCGTCACGGCGGCGGGCGTGCTCACACTGACCCTGGCCGCCTGCGGCGGTGGCGGGAGTTCCGGGGGGACCTCCGGCAGCCAGGCCCTGGCCGACGGCAAGACGTTCACCATGGCGCTGCGCGGGGACCCCGGCAACCTCGATCCGCAGTTCACCTCGCTGTCGATCACTCTGGCGACGGATCGCTTCCTTTACGACTCCCTGCTCAACATCGACCCGAACGGCGGATTGGTCGCCGGACTCGCCGACAAATGGCAGGGCACGACGACCAAGGCGACGTTCAGCCTCCGTAAGGGCGTCACCTGTTCCGACGGCACTCCGCTGACCGCCGGCGACGTCGCGGCGAACATCAACTTCGTCGGCGACGCCAAGAACGCCTCGACCCGGATCGGCCTGTACGTGCCGGCGGGAGCGAAGGCCACCGCGGACGACGCGGCCGGCACGGTGACGGTCACCTCCCCGACGCCGGACGCGTTCCTGACCCACAATCTCGGCGCGCTGCAGATCGTGTGCCGCCAGGGAATGAAGAACCGCGGCCTGCTCAAGCAGGGCGCCGACGGCACCGGGATGTACAAGCTGACCGAGGCGGTCTCCGGCGACCACTACACGCTGACCCGGCGCAAGGACTACGCGTGGGGGCCGGGCGCCTGGCGGACCGGGCAGCACGGGCTGCCGGACCGCGTGGTGTTCAAGATCGTCACCAGCGAGACCACGGCCACGAACCTGTTGCTCTCCCGTCAGGTCAACGCCGTGCAGCTGGCCGGGGCGGACCGGCAGCGCCTGACGGCCGCCAAGACGTTCAGGCGGGACGTCGTCGCACCACTGGGCGAGCTGTGGTTCAACGAGAAGGCCGGGTTCCCCGGAGCGGACGAGACCGTACGGCGAGCGCTGACGCAGGCACTGGACCTCGGCCAGCTCGGCCAGGTGGTGACGAGCGGCACCGGGCAGCCGGCCACCGGCCTGGTCGCGCCCGGCATGGGCCCGTGTAAGCAGCAGCCGATCGCCTCGAGTCTGCCCGCCCATGACATGAACGCGGCCCGATCGGCCCTCGACGCCGCCGGCTGGACGGCCGGCGCAGGCGGCGTCCGGGCCAAGGACGGCCGGAAACTGTCCATCGCGTTCTACTACTCCACCAGTCTCGGCCCGGCGATGCAGGCGGGCGCCGAACTGGTGCAGAAGACCTGGAAGGCCATCGGGGTGGACGTCTCGCTCAAGGGCGTGACGGACACCGAGACGGGGCGGCTCATCGCCGGTGGGCAGGGCGCGTGGAACGCCACCATCCTCCCGCTCGGCCTCACGCTGCCCAGTGAGGCGGTTCCCTTCCTGTCCGGCCCGACGCCGCCGAACGGCACCAACTTCGCCGGCATCAAGAACGCCGGCTACCTGGCCGGGGTCAAGGCGGCGTCGGCGGTCGAGGGCGCGGCCGGCTGCGACAAGTGGACCGCGGCGGAGAAGGCGCTGTACGAGCACGTCGACCTGGTGCCGTTCGTCGACTCTGTGGCTCCGATCTTCGGGCAGGGCGCCCGGTTCGACCTGGTCGAGGGCAACGTCGCGCCCAGCTCGATCCGCATGCTCGGCTGACCGATGACCGGCGTTCGGTACGAGCGGACAGGTCCGGACCATGCTGTTGGTGCGCCCGGACGAACATCGACATCGGGAGTCCGGGCACCATCACGGTTGGACAGGAACGAACCGGGACGGAGGCCGCATCCGTGACGAACGCCGCCGTCGACGCCCGTACGTTCCCGGGCCTGGACGGTGCCTGGGCGCGGTTCGCCCTGCGCCGGCTCGGGCGCCTGCTGGTCTCCGTGTGGGTGCTGGTGACCGCGGCCTTCCTGATGATCCATCTGATTCCGGGTGATCCGGTACGCGCTGCGCTGGGCACGACGGCGCCGGCGAGTCTCGTGGCGGCGCGCCGTGCCGCGCTGGGCCTGAACGATCCGCTGCCGGTGCAGTACGCCCACTACCTGCGCGAGCTGTTCCAGGGGAGGCTGGGGACGTCGATGACCTCCGGCCTCCCCGTGTCGCAGGTGATCGGCGACCGGCTCCCGGCGACGCTGGAGGTCGCCGTGCTCGCGTTCGCGCTGGCGGCCCTCATCTCGGTCCCGCTGGGGCTGACGATGGCGGCGCTGACCCGCGGCGGCCGGCGCAGGCCGACCGAGCTAGCGTTCACCTCCACCAGCGTCGTGCTCGCGGCGATCCCGGAGTTCCTGCTGGCCGTCGGCCTGGTGTACGTGTTCGGGGTGCACCTGGGCTGGGTGCCGGTCGCGGGCCGGGCCGGCCCTGCCTCCTACATCCTGCCGGTCGTCTCCCTCGCGGTCGGCCCGGCCGCCGTGCTCGCGCGGATCGTCCGGGTGGAGACGCTCTCGGTGCTGCAGGCCGACTACATCCGCACCGCGCGGGCCAAGCGGCTGCCCGACCGGCTGATCTACCTGCGCCATGCCCTGCCCAACGCACTGACGGCGACGATCACGATCGGCGGGCTGCTGCTGAGCGCGATGGTCGCCGGAACGGTCCTGGTCGAGAACGTGTTCGCGTGGCCGGGGCTGGGCAGCACGATCATCCAGTCGATCCAGGCGAAGGACTATCCGGTCGTCCAGGGCATCGTGCTCGTCTACGGTGCCGGCGTGCTCCTGGTCAACCTCGCGGTCGACGTCACGCTCGCGCTGCTGGATCCACGCTCGACGATCAGGGAGAGCTGAGCGATGGCGTCACGTCTCAGGTCGAGATGGGCCGGTGTGCTGCGGACCCCGGTCGGGGCAGCCGCGGCGGCGCTGCTGGCCGCGGTCCTCCTGCTGGCCCTGCTGGCGCCGCTGCTGTGGTCCGCGCGGGCGAACGCGGTGCACACCGACCTGATCACGCGCGGCTCGTCGGCGGCGCACTGGATGGGCACGGACAACCTCGGGCGGGACATCTTCTTCCGTGTGCTGGTCGCGACGCGGCTCTCGGTGGAGCTGGCCCTGCTGGCGACCGTGATCGGCGTGGTGGCCGGCCTGCTGCTGGGAACGGCGTCCCTCTCACTCGGAGCACGCGCCGGCCGGTTGGTGACGGCGGTGGTGAACATCGCGGTGGCGTTCCCAGGACTGCTGCTGGCGCTCTTCTTCGCCGTGATCTTCGGCACCGGGACCAAGGGTGCGGTCCTGGCGATCGGCCTGGCGATCGCGCCGGGATTCGCCCGCCTGACCCAGACGCTCGTGGCCACGACCTCCGGACGTGACTTCGTCGCCGCGGCCCGCGTCGCCGGCGTGGGCCGGTTCCGCCTGCTCGTCCGGCACGTCCTTCCCAACATCGGCGAGCCTTTGGTCGTCAACGCGACGATCGCGGCCGGCGGCGCACTGCTCGCCTTCGCGGGACTGTCGTTCCTCGGCATCGGGGTGCGGGCTCCGGACTACGACTGGGGGCGGCTGCTCGGGGAGGGGCTGAGCGGCATCTACGTCCATCCGGGCGGGGCGCTGGCCCCAGGGGTCGCCGTCGTGGTGGCCGGCCTGGCGTTCAACCTGTTCGGTGAGGCGATCGCCAAGGGCATCGGGCAGCGCACCGCCGTCGAGCGCCGCGTGCGTCCGACGGCGGCGGGGCCGGCCGTGGCGCCCACCCGGCCGGTGGCGGCGGGTGAGGATCCGGTGCTCGTGGTCGAGGGCCTGCGGGTCGCCTTCCCGGGCCCGTACGGTCCCGTCACACCGGTACGCGGCGTCGACCTCGCGCTTCGACGCGGCGAGGCAGCCGGGATCGTCGGGGAGTCCGGGGCCGGCAAGAGCCTCACCGCCCTGGCGATCGCCCAGCTGATCGAGGAACCGGGCCAGGTCCACGCCGACCGGCTGGAGTTCCTGGGCGAGGACCTGCTCGGCGCCTCCGCCCGTACCAAGCGGCACCTGCTCGGCACCTCCCTCGCCATGGTGTTCCAGGACCCGATGACGTCGTTCAACCCGGCCAGGCGGATCGGCCGCCAGCTCGCCGAGGTGGCCGAGCAGCACCAGGGCATGAACCGCGCGCAGGCCCTGGCGCGCGCGGTCGACCGGCTGCGCGCCGTCCGTGTCCCGGCGCCCGAACGGCGGGTCCGGCAGTTCCCGCATGAGTTCTCCGGTGGCATGCGTCAGCGCGCGATGATCAGCATGGGTCTCATGGGCACCCCGGCCCTCATCGTGGCCGACGAGCCGACCACGGCGCTGGACGTGACCGTGCAGCGGCAGGTGCTGCGCCTGCTGGAGTCCATCCGGGCCACCGACGACGTCGCGCTGCTGCTCATCAGCCACGACATCACGGTCGTCGGGCAGGCGTGCGATCGGGTCCTGGTGATGTACGCGGGGCGGATCGTCGAGGATCTGCCCGCCGCGGACCTGCGGACCCACGCCCGCCACCCCTACACGCGCGCCCTCCTCGCCGCCGTACCGGACATGGACACGGACCGCGACCGGCCGCTGGCCGTCATCCCGGGCCGGCCACCCGACCCGGCGCGGCCACCGGGGGGCTGCGCGTTCGCACCGCGCTGTGCCTTCTCCGACGAGTCGTGCACCGAGGCCGACCCCGCGCTCGTCGACGACGGCGAGGGCCGGTGGGTCGCGTGCTGGCATGCGGACCTCACCACCGCGGCGGCAGGTGAGCGGCCGTGAGCGAGCTGAGGTTCGACGATCTCACCGTACGGTTCGGAACCCGCAGGCGCGGCATCACCGCCGTCGACCACGTCGACCTCACGGTCCCTCCGGGCACGGTCGTCGGGCTCGTCGGTGAGTCCGGTTCGGGCAAGTCCACCCTCGCCCGTGCGGCGGTCGGGCTGACGCCGGTCACCGGTGGGCGCGTCCTGCTCGACGGGCGGCCTCCGCGCCGTGGCTCGCGCGGTGCGGCACGGCGGCCCATCCAACTGGTCTTCCAGGACCCGTACTCGTCACTGGACCCGCGCATGACGATCGGGGCCTCGATCGCCGAGGCCATTCCCCGCGGCGCCGTACGAGGATCGGCCGACCGCCGGGGCGAGGTCGCCCGCCTCCTCGGACTCGTCGGCCTGGCCGCCGGGCACGCCGGTGAGTATCCGGCCGCGCTGTCCGGCGGCCAGTGCCAGCGCGTCGCGCTCGCCCGCGCGCTCGCGGGACGGCCCGATGTGATCATCGCCGACGAGATCACCTCGGCGCTCGACGTGTCCGTACAGGGCACGGTGCTGAACCTCGTACGGGACCTGCAGCGGCGGATGCGGCTGTCGATGCTGTTCATCTCCCACGACCTCACGGTCGTGCGCTACGTCAGCGACGTGATCGCGGTGATGTACCTCGGCAGGATCGTCGAGTACGGGCCGGCCGACGACGTCCTGGCGGAGCCTCAGCATCCCTACACGCGTGAGCTGCTGGCCGCCGCTCCCCGGCCCGGCGCCGCGCCGGTGGACCTGCCCGACCCGGACCCGGCCCTGCGGGCCGTGGCCGACGCCGAACCCGCCGATCCGCACCATCCGCCGCCCGGCTGCCGGTTCCACCCCCGTTGTCCCATCGGTCCCCTGGTCCGCGACGACCGCGAGGCCTGCCGGGAGACCGAGCCGGCCGCCGAGGGGCATCGGCACCGGGCGGCCTGCCACTTCGCGGACGCGGCCTCCGGTTCCCCCGAGCCCGACCACGAGCGACCCGACCACGGGCGATCGGACCACGGGCAATCCGACCACGGACCCCCGGGCACCGGAACCAGCCAGGAGATCTCAGGCACCGCCATCTGATCGAGGAGTAGCCGGTGACACACCCGACCGAGCCGACGACGGAGACGCGCCGTCAGCGCATCGACGACCTGACCGCGTTCGCCGTACCCGAGCAACCGGCGCTGTCCCCCGATGGCGCCGAGTGCCTCTACGTGCTGCGCACCTGCGACACCGACGCCGACCGGAACCTGCGCTCCATCTGGCGCGTCGGCGCCCGCACCGGCCGGCCGCGACGACTCACTCACGGCGAGGCCGACTCGTCACCGGCGTGGTCACCGGACGGGAAGGACATCGCGTTCCTGCGCGCGCGTGACGGCGCACCGCAGATCTGGCTGCTCCCCGCCGGCGGCGGGGAGGCCGAGCAGCTGACCACGCTGCCGCTCGGGGCCGGTGCGCCGGTGTGGAGCCCCGACGGTTCGAAGATCGCCTTCGCGGCCGCCGTGGATCCGTTCGCGGCCGAGACGGGAGGGCGCGCGGACGCGCCGATCGTCGCCGACCGGCTCGACTACCAGGCCGACGGCGCGGGCCTGCTGGGCGCGGTGCGCAAGCACCTCCACGTGCTCGACCTGGACACGAGGCGGTGCCGCCAGGTCACCGAGGGCGACTGGCACGCCGGCGATCCGGCCTGGTCACCGGACTCGGCGCGGCTGGCGTTCGGTGCGCCGACGGCACCGGACGCGGACCTGCGGGCCCGCATGCCCGTCCACGTCCTCGACGTGACCGGCGAGCACGCGAGGCCGGAGCCGGCCGGCCTGGCCGAAGGCTTCGCGGGCACCGCTCTGTGGACCGCGGACGGGTCGGCGCTCCTCGTCGCGGGCATGGCCGGCGCACCGGTGGGGCACGCACGCCTCCTGCGCGTCCCGCTGGACGGCGGTGCGCCCGCGGACCTCACCGAAACGCTCGACCGCAACGTGATGCCGGGCGGGCCGGGCTATCCCGGCGCCCTGCCCCAGCTCGCCGACGGCGGCCGTACGGTGCTGTTCTGCGCGCGCGAGCGTGGCTGCACCCACCTGTACGCGGTGCCCGCCGACGGCGGCACGCCGCGCACGCTCCTGGGCGGTGCCGGCCGCAGCGTCCTCGGCCTGTCGGTGGCGGGTGAGGTGGCCGTCGCCGTGCTGGCCACGCCCACCTCCTTCGGCGAGATCGTCACCCTGGACCTCACGACGGGCACCGAGACCGTACGCACCGAGCACGGAGCCGGGGGCCTGGCCGGCGTCGACCTGTTCCCGCGCGAGGAGTGGGAGTTCACCGTCTCCGACGGCACCGCCGTCCAGGGCTGGCTCATCCGCGACGAGTCCGTGGAGGGGCCGCGGCCGCTGCTCCTGGACATCCACGGCGGGCCGCACAACGCCTGGAACGGCGCCGCCGACGAGGCGCACCTCTACCACCGGGAGCTCGCCGCGCGCGGCTGGGCGATCCTGCTGCTGAACCCGCGCGGCAGCGACGGGTACGGCGAGGCGTTCTGGAACGCCGCGCTCGGCGCGTGGGGCGAGGCCGACGCGAAGGACTTCCTCGAGCCGATCGACGACCTCGTCGCGGCGGGGATCGCCGACCCTGCCCGGCTGGCCGTCACCGGCTACAGCTACGGCGGGTACATGACCTGCTTCCTCACCGCCCAGGACGACCGGTTCGCGGCGGCGGTGGCCGGCGGTGTGGTCAGCGACCTGGTCAGCATGGGCGGCGCCTCCGACGACGGGCACCTCATCAGCGAGTACGAGCTCCACGGCACGCCGTGGTCCGCTCCGGACCGGTACGCGGCGATGTCGCCGCTGACCCGGGTCGGCCAGGTGAGGACGCCGACCCTGGTCGTGCACGGCGCCGCCGACCTGCGCTGCCCCGTCGGCCAGGCCCAGCAGTGGCACACGGCGCTGCGCGAGCGCGGAGTACCGACCCGGCTCGTCCTCTACCCGGAGGCCTCGCACCTGTTCATCCTCGACGGGCGGCCCTCGCACCGGCTCGACTTCAACCGCCGCGTCGTCGACTGGGTGGAGCAGTACGCCGCCGGCGGCTCACGTCCCGGCCGTCCCCGCCTCGACGCCGCGCACTGGCGGCGCCGCCTGGCCGCGATCGCCGAGCGGCATCGCGTACCCGGTGCCACGCTGGGCATCATGCGGATGGGCACGGACGGAGAGGACGAGGTGGTCGAGGCGGCGTACGGCGTCCTGAACAAGGACACCGGCGTCGAGACGACCACCGACTCGGTCTTCCAGATCGGCTCGATCTCCAAGGTCTGGACCACGACGGTCGCCATGCAACTCGTCGACGAGGGGCTGCTCGACCTCGACGCCCCGGTCGCCGAGGTGCTCCCCGAGCTGCGGCTGTCCGATCCGGACGTCGCCAAGCGGGTGACGCTGCGCCATCTGCTCACGCACACGAGCGGCATCGACGGCGACGTCTTCACCGACACGGGGCGCGGAGACGACTGCCTCGAGAAGTACGTGGCGCTGCTCGCCGACGTGGCACAGAACCATCCGCTGGACGCCACCTGGTCCTACTGCAACGCCGGTTTCTCCCTGGTCGGGCGGGTCATCGAGAAGCTGACCGGCGGCACGTGGGACGAGGCCATGCGGCAGCGGCTCTTCGTACCGCTCGGACTGGAACGCACCGTGACGCTGCCGGAGGAGGCGCTCCTGCACCGGGCCGCCGTCGGGCACGTGACCGTCGGCGGCGCCGAGCCGGTACGCGCGCCGGTCTGGGGGCTGGCACGGTCGGCCGGGCCCGCCGGGCTGATCAGCGCGACCGCCGCCGACGTGCTCGCCTTCGCGCGGATGCACCTGGCCGGCGGCGTCGCCGCGGACGGCACCCGGATACTCGCCGAGTCGAGCGCCACGGCGATGACGGAACACCAGGTCGAACTGCCGGACAAGCACATCCTCGGCGACTCATGGGGCCTCGGCTGGTTCCGGCTCGGCTGGGACGGCCGCCGGCTCTTCGGGCACGACGGGAACACGCTGGGGCAGTCCGCCTACCTGCGCCTGTTCGCCGACGAGGGGCTGGCGGTCACCCTGCTCACCAACGGCGGCAACACGCACGGGCTGTTCGAGGACCTGTACCGCGAGATCTTCGCCGAGCTCGCCGACATCGCGATTCCTCCCCCGCTCGGCCCTCCGGCCACTCCGGTGACTGTGGACGTGCGGCCCCACGTGGGGACGTACGAGCGGGCGAGTGTACGGATGGAGGTACGCGACGGCGAGGACGGCCCGCGGCTGCGGACCACGATCACCGGGCCGCTGGCCGAGCTGGTGGCCGAGACGACGGAGGAGTACGCGATGGTGCCCATCGAGGAGAACCTGTACGTCGTCCACGAGGCGGAGCTGCGGACCTGGGTGCCGATGACGTTCTACAGCCTGCCGACGGGCGAGCGATACCTGCACTTCGGCGCGCGCGCCACTCCGAAGGTGGACTGAGGTGGACCTCTCGACTCTCCCCGCCCACATGACCGCCGCGCTGCCGGAGATGCTCGCCGACATCGAGGCGCTGGTGACGTGCGAGTCGCCGTCCGACGACCTGTCCGCCGTCGCCAAGAGCGCCGAGGCCGTGGCACGCGTCGGCGCGCGACGGCTCGGCGCCGCCCCCGAACGCATCGTCCTGGAGGGCCGTACGCACCTGCGCTGGCGTCTCGGGGACGGGCCGTCACGCGTACTGCTGCTCGGTCACCACGACACGGTCTGGCCGCTCGGCACGCTGGTGACCCGCCCGTACGCGGTCGAGGGCGGTGTGCTGCGCGGCCCGGGCTGCTTCGACATGAAGGCCGGCCTCGTGCTGGCGATGCACGCCGCGGCACGGCTCCCCGACCCTTCCGGCGTGACGATCCTGGTCACCGCCGATGAGGAGATCGGCTCGCCCAGCTCTCGCGCGCTCATCGAGGCCGAGGCGGCCGGTCCCGTCGCGGCGCTGGTGCTCGAGGCGTCCGCGGACGGCGGCGCGCTCAAGACCGAACGCAAGGGCGTCTCGCTGTACGGGGTGGGCGTCGCGGGCCGGGCCGCGCACGCCGGCCTGGAGCCGGAACGCGGCGTCAACGCCACCGTCGAGCTGGCGCACCAGGTGCTGGCCGTGAGCGCCCTCGCCGCCCCGGGGCGGGGCACGACCGTGACGCCGACACTGATGTCCTCAGGTGTCACGACCAACACCGTGCCCGCCGCCGGCCGGCTGGCCGTGGACGTCCGCGTCCGCGACGCCGCCGAGCAGGACCGGGTCGACGCCGCGATGCGCGCGCTGCGGCCGGCACTGGACGGCGCGCGCCTGGAGATCACCGGTGGCCCGAACCGCCCGCCGCTGGCGGCCGAGGCGTCGGAGCGGCTGTTCGCGCGCGCCGTGGCCGTCTCCGCCGATCTGGGGCTGCCGCCGCCGCGCCGCGCCGCGGTGGGCGGAGGGTCGGACGGCAACTTCACCGCCGGCGCCGGCACGCCGACGCTCGACGGGCTCGGTGCGGTGGGCGGCGGCGCCCACGCCGAGGACGAGCATGTGCTGGTCGCCGAACTGCCGGGGCGCGCCGCGCTGGTCGCGGCGCTCGTGACCGGGCTGCTAGACGAGGCGCGTGCCGCCTCCGGGGAGCTCCGGTCATGACCGTCCCTGATGAGATCACGAGCGGGGAGCGTCTCATGGGTCCTCTCATCGGCGCCGATCCGGGCACCGGCGCCGCGGTGGAGGCCGCCGGCCGCGCCGCGCGTGCGGCGGGCGTCCACATCCGCGAGATCACCGAACTCGGCGACCTCGAGGCGGTGTACCGCCTGTACGACGGGATCTGGCGGCCCGATCCGGCGAACCCGCCGGTGACGACCGAGCTGCTGCGCGCCTTGGCCAAGGCCGGCAACTACGTCACCGGCGCGTTCGAGGGACCACGGCTCGTCGGCGCCTGTGTCGGGTTCTTCCGCCCGCCCGCCGACGAGGCGATGCACAGCCACGTCGCCGGGGTGTCTTCGGCCGCCGCCGGCCGCCATGTCGGCTTCGCCCTCAAGCTGCACCAGCGCGCCTGGGCGATGCTCCGCGGGGTCTCGGAGATCGCGTGGACGTTCGACCCCCTCGTCAGCCGCAACGCCTACTTCAACCTGGGCAAGCTCGCCGCCACGGCCGCGGAGTACCTGCCGAACTTCTACGGCGGCATGAACGATGGCATCAACGGCGACGACGACACCGACCGGCTGCTCGTCCGCTGGGCGCTGAACGCTCCGGAGGTGACGGCGGCGTGCGCCGGCACGGTACGGACGTGCGACGCGGAGTCCGAACGGGCGCGCGGAGCGGTGGTCGCGGTCGCCTGTTCCCCGGACGGATCGCCGGTACCCGGCGTGCTGGAGGGCCGGACGCTGCTGGTGGCCGTGCCGCCGGACATCGCGTCGCTGCGCGCGGCCGATCCCGGGCTGGGCAGGGAGTGGCGCCGCGTGGTACGTGACGTCCTCACGACATCGATGGCCGACGGCGCGTACCTCGCCGGGTTCGACAGGTCCGGCTGGTACGTCCTCAGACGCGACACGACGGAGGATCTCGGATGAAACTCACCGGCGTGGAGCTGCGCCATATCCGCATGCCACTCGTGGCGCCGTTCCGTACCTCCTTCGGGACCACGACGTGGCGGGAGGTCCTGCTGCTGCGCGTCGTCGCCGGGGACGCGGAGGGCTGGGGGGAGTGCGTGGCGATGTCCGACCCGCTGTACTCCTCCGAGTACGCCGACGCCGCGGCGGACGTGCTGAGCCGCTTTCTCATCCCCGCCCTCGCGGCGCACGACCGCCTGGACGCCGGCGCGGTCGCCCCCGCGCTGGAGCGGTTCAAGGGACACCGGATGGCCAAGGCGGCGCTCGAGATGGGCGTGCTGGACGCCGAGCTGCGCGCCCAGGGCCGGCCGATGGCGCGTGAGCTCGGCGCCGTACGTGACCGGGTGCCGTGCGGGGTCTCGGTGGGCATCATGGCCTCGATCGGCGAGCTCCTCGACGCCGTCGAGGGCTATCTCGACGCGGGCTACGTCCGGATCAAGCTGAAGATCGAGCCGGGGTGGGACATCGAGCCGGTGCGCGCGGTACGCGAGCGCTTCGGCGACGACGTGCTGCTGCAGGTCGACGCGAACGCCGCGTACACGCGGGCCGACGCGCGTCATCTCGCCCGGCTGGACCCGTTCGGCCTGCTGCTGATCGAACAGCCCCTCGACGAGGACGACGTTCTCGGCCACGCCGACATCGCCCAGGTCATCGGCACGCCGATCTGCCTGGACGAGTCCATCACCTCGGCCCGCGCCGCCGCCGACGCGATCCGGCTCGGCGCGTGCGCGATCGTCAACGTCAAGCCGGGACGCGTCGGCGGCTACCTCGAGGCGCGCCGCGTACACGACGTCTGCGCCGCGAACGGCGTGCCGGTGTGGTGCGGCGGGATGCTCGAGACCGGGCTGGGCCGGGCGGCGAACGTCGCGCTGGCCGCGCTGCCCGGCTTCACCCTGCCCGGCGACACGTCCGCCTCGGACCGTTACTACCGTACGGACGTCACCGCGCCGTTCGTCCTGGAGGACGGTCACCTCCCGGTGCCGACGGCGCCCGGCATCGGCGTCACACCGCTTCCCGACGAGCTGGAGGCGGTCACGACCAGCACCCGCTGGATTCCGCTGTGAGCCCTGGATGACCTGGGCGTCGCCGCACTACGCTGGGCGCCCCGGCCCCAGGCGGTGCCCATCACGATGACCTCACGGCCCCACGCCAGCCTCGGCCGAGTGCTGGACGATCTCGGCACGACCCTGCTGGAACTCGTCCACGGTGACGCGGACCAGACCGGCGACATCGGCGGTGTCGCCATCCACGACCCGCTCGAGGAGCCGGTCCTGCCGCAGCACGCGCTGGTCCTGGGCGTCGGCCTGCACGACCCGGAGGAGATCACGCGGCTGCTGCGCACGCTCGGCCGGCACGAGGCCGCCGGGCTCGTGCTCCGGGCGCCGATCCCGCCGTCCGCCGAGCTGGCGGCGGCGGCCGCGGAGACCGGCGTGGCCCTCCTCGGGCTGACGCGCGGCGCCTCCTGGGCGCAGCTCGCCGCGATCCTGCGTTCGCTGCTCGCCGAGGGCGACGTCGGGGACGCCGGGCCCGAGACCCTGGGCGGGATCCCGTCCGGTGACCTGTTCGCCCTCGCCAACGCGGTCGCCGCCCTCCTCGACGCGCCGGTGACCATCGAGGACCGGGGTTCGCGCGTGCTGGCCTTCTCCGGCCGCCAGGACGAGGCCGACCCCTCCCGCGTGGAAACGATCCTCGGCCGCCGGGTGCCCGAGCGCTACGCCCGGCTGATCACCGAACGCGGGGTGTTCCGCGACCTGTACCGCAGCGACCGGCCGGTGTACGTCGAGCCGCCGACAGGCGGGCTGGACGGCTTCTGCGTCCCGCGCGTCGCGATGGCCGTGCGTGCCGGCGACGAGGTGCTCGGCTCGATCTGGGCCGCCGTCCGCGAACCGCTCAGCGCCGACCGTACCCGTGCGCTCTCCGACGCCAGCCGGCTCGTGGCGCTGCACATGCTGCGCATCCGGGCCGGCGCGGACGTCGAACGCCGGCTGCGAACCGACCTCCTGAGCACGGCGCTGGAAGGCGGAGCCGGGGCTCGCGAGGCCCTCAACCGCCTGGGCCTGGCCGACCAGCCGGTCGTCGTGCTGGCCCTCGCGACGCCGGAGTCCGCGCAGGCCGAGCGGTCGATCGGCACCGACACGGGCCGGGCCACCGAACGCCAGCGGCTGTGCGACGGCCTGGCGATGCATCTCAGCGCGGTGCACCCGCGCTGCGCCGCCGCGCTCGTCGGCGACGTGGTCTACGGGCTGGTGCCCGTGATCCGTGCCGACGACGGTGAGCGGCGGGCGGTCCACATCGCCGCCGACTTCCTCGACCGCGTCGGCGACCGTACCCGCGCGGTGGTGGGCGTCGGCCCGGTGGCGCGTGACACGGCCGGCCTGTCCGGCGCCCGCGCCAGCGCCGACCGCGCCCTGCGAGTACTCCGGGCGGGCACCGGAGGAGGCCGCCGCGTCGCTCGGCTGGCCGATGTCCACGTCGAGGCGCTGCTGCTGGAGCTGCGCGATCTGGTCGCGGCGCGCGGCGACCGTCCCACCGGGCCGGTCGCGCGGCTGCTCGCCTACGACGAGCGGCACAACGCCAAGCTGATCCCGACGCTCCGGGCATGGCTGGACGCGTTCGGCGACGTCCCGGCGGCGGCCGCGGCCATGCACGTCCACCCGAACACCTTCCGCTACCGGCTGCGCCGCCTCGCCGAGGTCGGCGCCATCGACCTGACGGACCCGGAGGCACGCTTCGCCGCGATGCTGCAACTCCGCGTCGTCACACCACACCCCCATCGGCCCTCCCGCCCCGAGCCGCCCGCGGGATGATCAGCGGTGGCAACAGGCGAACAGTGGGAGGCAGCGATGCGAGTCGCGGTACTGGCCGATGTCCACGGCAATCTGCCGGCGCTGGAAGCGGTGCTGGACGAGGTCGAACGCCTGTCGGTCGACCGGATCGTGCTGAACGGCGACATCGCCGGCGGTCCTCTCCCCGGCGAGACCCTGGCCCGCCTCGCGGAACTGGGCGAACGCGCCGTCTGGGTGCACGGCAACGGTGAACGGGAGATGGTCGCCGGCTTCGACGAGGTCTCCGATCCCACCGCCCACGAGGACAGCCTCGAGCAGGGCCGGCTGCTCGGACCCGCCGAACGCGCCCTGATCGCCGATCTGCCCCTGACCGTGACCCTCGAGATCGACGGGCTGGGATCGGTCCTGTTCTGCCACGCCACTCCCCGCCGCGACGACGAGATGCTGCTGGTCGACAGCCCTCCTGCCCGCTACGCGGCGGTCCTGGAGGGGGTCACCGCCGACGCGGTGGTGCTCGGCCATACCCACATGCCCTTCGACCGGCTCTTCGACCGACGGCGGATCGTCAACCCGGGCAGCGTGGGCATGCCGTACGGACACGACGGCGCCGCATGGGCACTGCTCGGCCCGGGTGTCGAACTACGGCGCACCTCCTACGACACGGAGGCCGCCGCCCGCCGGCTCGCACGCGGCCCCTGGCACCGCGCGGCCGCGTGGGCCGACGAGTACGTGCTCCACCGGTACGGCGACCTCGAGGCCCTCGAAGCCTTCACCCCGAAAGACGAGGAACCCCCTAGAGCAAGCCGTGATCATGTGGCGGACGCCTCGATGCCGGCCGCTCGGCGCCGGTAGCGGGCTTTGATGTGGACGCGTTCGCCCTGGGGGCCGAGGATGCTGAGGAATTCCACGGGGTGTTCGTCGGCGTTGCCGAACCAGTGCGGGAGGTGGGTGTCGAATTCGGCGACTTCGCCCTCGGTGAGGATGAAGTCCTTGTCGCCGAGTACGACGCGCAGGCGTCCGCTCAGGACGTACAGCCAGTGGTAGCCCTCGTGTGAGCGGGGGTCGGGTCCGCGACCGTCGGTCAAGCCGGCGGGCAGGATGTGCTTGAACGCCTGCAGTCCGCCGGGTTTGCGCGTCAGCGGCACCACGGTCATGCCGTTCCGGGTGAACGGCTGCGGATACACCCGGGGATCGAGATCGGCCGGAGCGCCGATCAGCTCCTCGACCGGGACGCGATAGGCCCTGGCCAGGGGCAGGAGGAGTTCGAGCCCCGGTTTGCGGTGCCCGGACTCCAGCCGGGACAGCGTGCTGATCGGAATGCCGGTGGTCTCCGACAGGACGGTCAGGGTGACGCCGCGGCGACGGCGCAACTCGCGCAGCCGGGGCCCGACCGCGGCCAGCACCGCGTCGAGGTCGTCACTCATACGTTCACCGTGCCCGCGTTTTGCATTTTCCGCAAAGGACTTTGCGCGATTGGTGACGCAGGTGCACCTTGGCGTCGGAGGTGGTCACGATGACCCGGAATCCCGCCATGGACGTCCGACGCTGGGACGAGATGTATCGCAGCCGCGACCAGGTGTTCAGCGGTGACCCCAACGGAGTGCTCGTCGGCGAGACCATCGACCTGCCACCGGGCAGGGCGCTCGACGCCGGATGCGGCGAAGGCGCCGACGCACTCTGGCTGGCTCGGCGCGGCTGGCAGGTCACCGCGGTCGACGTCTCCGAGACCGCCCTGCGACGTGCCGCCGCCGCTGCCACCGAAGTCAAGGACCGCGTGTCGTGGGCACGGGCCGACCTCATCACCACGCCGCCCCCGGCGGACGCCTTCGACCTGGTGTCCATCCAGTACTTCCCGCTCCGTCGCCGGTCAGGCCACGCGGCGCTGCGCGGCCTGCTGGACGCCGTCGCCCCCGGCGGCACGCTGCTCTTCGCCACCCACGCCCTCTCGGATCTGGCCCCGCGCCAGGAGGAGGACTTCGACCCCGCCGACTACTACCAGCCCGACGACATCGCCGAACTCCTCGATCCCACCTGGAACGTCCTGGTCAAGGAGACCCGCCCCCGCACCGCCCCGGCCCCCGCCGGCACACACCACACCCACGACACCGTCCTGCGCGCGCTGCGCCTGCCGTGAGCAACATCTACTAGGGCACCGGGCCGTCGAGCGCTCGCCGTACCATCCCCAGGGCCTCCTCGGAGCCGACGCGGAGGCGTTTCACCCGTGCCGCGAACTCCATCGCCGCCTCTTCGGCCAGGCGGGTGGTGACGTCGGCGGTGCCCGCGACCACGGTGCCGTTGCGTCCTCTCGTCGCCACGACGCCGTCCTGCTCGAGTTCGCGGTAGGCGCGGGCCACGGTGTTCGCGGCGAGTCCGAGGTCGTCGGCCAGCCGCCGTACGGTGGGCAGCCGGGTGCCGGTGGGCAGTTCCCCATCGTGCACCCGCGCGGAGATCTGCGCGCGGATCTGCTCGTACGGCGGCGTCGACGACTGCGGGTCAAGAGTGATCATGCTGGGCCAATCCGATCGCCGGCAACGACGCGGCCAGCATCCCACCGGCCACGACCACGGGCCACGACCACCGGGCCACGACCACCGGCCGCGACCACGGGCGGCGACCGCTCAGTCGCGGGCGAGGCCGAGGAGCAGGCCGTCGGCCGGGACCGCGGGGCTGGTGGTCAGGAACAGCGGCGTACCGGCGTCGGGCGCGGTCACCTCGGCGAACACCTCGCCCCAGACATCGCTCATCGTGCCGAGGAGCGCGCCCGCCCGTACCGCCTCCCCCGTCCTCACGGCCGGCTGCCACCAGCCTGCGCGGTCGGTGCGCAGCCAGTGCCAGCCCTCGTGGAAGCGTGGCTCCGGCATCGGCGCCGGATCACCGGCGAGCACGCCGATGGTCCTGGCGATGTTGGTGAGACCGGCCAGGTGCTGGTCCACCGCGGCCCGGTCGACCAAGCCGTTCTGCCCGGACTCCGCGATGATCGCCGGGATCCCGGCGTCGGCCGCGGCGGCGCAGGTGCTGCCCGCGACCGTACGTGCCGTCGCGGCCTGCCGGACCATGTGGCCCGCGCCGTAGGCCAGTGCGAGGGCGCGGGAGGCCGCCTCGACCGGCGACTCCTCGAAGATCGTGAACGGCTCCAGCGCCTCGGGCAGGTCGCCGGCGTGCAGGTCGACCAGGTAGTCCGCGCCGAGCACGAACGAGGTGAACACGTGGTGGGCGAGCACCTCGGTGAAGCCGCCGCCCGCGTCGCCGGGGAAGGCGCGGTTCAGGTTCTCGCCGTCCACCGGGACCACGAAGGGCGACCGGGCCCAGAACGCGGGCACGTTCACCACCGGCACGACGGTGATCGCCCCCGACACCTCGTCCGGGTCCACGTCGCGGACGAACTCCCGCAGCGCGGCGATCGAGGTGTACTCCGTGCCGTGCACGCCGGCCACCACCGTGAGCCGCGGCCCGTCGCCGCGGCCCTGGATCTCGAAGTAGGGGATGTCGAGCCCGGGAACGCTCAGCGTCCGGCGTTCCGTCATCGCGCGGCTCCCAGCTCCGGCAGCGCCTCGGCGAGGAAGTCGCGCATCGTCTGCTGGAACAACGATGCCTCCTCGGTCTGCGGCGAGTGCCCGGACTTCTCGAAGACGACCAGCTTGGAGTTCGGGATGAGCGAGGCGATCGTCTCCGACGACGACACGGGCGTCACCCAGTCCGTACGGCCGACGGTGACGAGCGTGGGGCAGGTGACCGACGGGAGCTGCGGCTTGACGTCGTAGACCGGCGCGTTGTGCTGGAAGCACCAGTTGTGCGCCTCGTGGCGGTAGATGCCGGCCTCGACACGCGCCTTCGCCTTCTCCTCGTCGTACTCGAAGTCGTACAGCGGGATCAGCTCGGCCCAGCGTGCCTTGAGGTCCTCGTCGTCGCGGATGTGGCCGGACCAGTAGCGGTCGTAGTTCTCCCAGTTCAGCTTCACGCGGGTCTGCTTGCGCGCGTTCTCGTGCGCGAGCTCGAGGTTGGTGCGGTCCGGTGAGGTGTCCCGCAGGATCATCGCCCGCACCCGGTCCGGGTAGGCGATCGCGTACTCCATGGCGATGAACCCGCCGTACGAGCCGCCCGCGACCACGATCTGCTCGGCGCCGATCCACTCACGCAGCCCGTCCACGTCCGCGGCCCACTGCGCGTGGGAGTACGGCGGGACGCCCTCGCTCAGGCCGCAGCCCCGTGAGTCGAACACCACCACACGGAACAGGTCGGACAGCGGGCCGAACGTCGACTTCGGCTCCGCCAGCGAACCGATGCCGCCCCCGCCGTGATGGGCGATCAGTACAGGCGCGCCCTCCTCGCCGAGCACCTCGACGTTGAGCCGCGCGCCGTTGATTTCCACGAACATGTGCACTCCTCAGGAAGGGGGGGTCAAGCCGCCGTTTCGTCGGTCCAGGCGCCCACGATCTGGCCGAGCACGTCGAGCGGGACCGCGGCGTTGCCGAGCACGGCGCCGTGGAAGGCCCGGATGTCGAACCGGGAGCCGAGGCGGTCCTGTGCCTCGGCGCGCAGCCGCCGGATCTCCCGGCGGCCGATCATGTACGCCAGCGCCTGGCCGGGCCACGCCGAGTACCGGTCGATCTCGTTGCGGACGTTGGCGCGCGTGGTCGCGGTGTTGTCCCACATGAAGTCCATGGCCTTCTGGCGGGACCAGCCCAGGTGGTGCATGCCGGTGTCGACCACGAGCCGGCAGGCCCGCAGCGAGTCGAACGAGAGCATGCCGAGCCGGGCGAGATCGGAGGTGTAAAGCCCCATCTCGTCGGCGAGCCGCTCGCAGTACAGGCCCCAGCCCTCGACGTACCCGCAGACCTCGGCGTCCAGGAACCGCCGGAACGCCGGCAGGGCCGTCAGCGTCTGCGCGGAGGCGATCTGCAGGTGGTGGCCCGGGGTGCTCTCGTGGAAGGCGAGCGCCTCGTACTCGTACACGAACCGCTCCTGCGGGTCGGTGGTGAGCACGCAGTGCGCGCCGGGACGGGACCCGTCGCCGGCCGGCGGCCGGTAGTGGGCGAGCGCGGCGTTGCCGGCCTCGATCGGGTTGATCTCCTCGATCACGCAGTCGGCGATGTCGTAGGCAGGGAACCAGTCGTCGCGTACCTCCTCCGCGCGGCGCAACGCGTCGCCGACCGTGGCGACGATCTGCGCGCTCGTCTCGAACCGCAGCGACGTGTCATCCCGCAGCCGGGCCTGGATCTCGGCCAGGTCGCTCGTGCCCAGCGCGCGGCCGCCCACCTCGGCCCACTCCGCGCGCAGGTCGGCCAGGCAGTCCAGGCCGATCTGGTGGATCTCGTCCGGGGTGAGGTCGGTGGTGGTGTGCCGCCGCACCGCGGCGCGGTAGCCCTCCTCGCCGCCGGGGACGAAACGGATGCCGACCTTGTCGTCGGGCCGCGCCACCGGCAGGAGGTCGTCCCGCAGCCCGGCGAGCAGCCGACGCAGGGCGGGCCGTACGCGGTCGGCGACGATCTCGGCCGCCCGCGCCCTGACCTGGGCCGCGTCCACGTCCTGCGGCAACCGCGGGCTGAGCAGCGTGTCATCCTCCAGGCTCAACGCGAGGTGGCCGGTGAGCTGGTCGATGGCCTGGCCGACGCCGATCCGGGTCGGGAGGCGGCCGTCCGCCTTCGCCTCGCGGTACCGGTCCGTGACCGCGTCGAGGAACGCGGGCAGCCCCGACAGCCGCTCGATGTACGCCTCGGCGGCGGCCGCGTCGGTGATCGACGTGGCCGGCACCGCCATGAACATCATCGCCTGCGGCGAGGAGTAGCCGTCCGCGGACGCCGTGGACTCCCACAGGGCGTGCTCCAGGTCGGACCGGGTGGCCCAGGCGAGGCGCCCGAGCACGGCGTGGTTGACCCGGTCGGCCTGGTTCAGGCCGTCGGTGGCGATGTCCGACAGCCGCCGCTCGATGTCCCGCAGTTTGCCGGCGGTGACGTCCGCGCCCGCCCGGCTCGGGTCGGGCACCAGGCCGTCGAAGCCCGGCGCGCCCAGCAGGGTGGCGCTGAACGGATCGGCCGAGTGCTTCACCTGGAAGAACTCTTCGCTGAGCCGGGCAAGCTCCGCGTTCGGGGCGGGCTCGTTGTCAGCCATCGATGATCACCTTTCTGGTCGATCGGGCGCGGCGCGTCACCGGACCCAGATCTTTTCGAGTGCCCTGAGGATGTTGCCGCCGAGCACGGCGGCGATCTCGTCGTCGGAGAAGCCCTCGGCCACCAGCCACGCGGCGATGTTGGCGAAGTTCTCGGTCGGGTTCTCCAGCCCGTCCACGTACTCCACCGGCTCGAACGCGGGGCCGCCGGGAGCGGCAGCCCCCACCTTGAGCAGGTCCGCGAAGACGGTGTGCAGCCCGACGTGGTCGCCGTAGAGCGTGTCCGGCCCGAAGGCGACGTGCTCGATGCCGACCAGGTCCAGGCAGTACCGGAAGTGGTCCATCACCGAGAGGATCGTGTGCCGGGAGTGCGCGTGCGACAGCGTGGTGTGCGGCGCCGCGGACATCCCGATCACTCCCCCGGTCTCGGCCACGGCCCGCAGCACGTCGTCCGGCTTCATCCGCGGTGTGTCCCAGACCGCGCGCGCCCCGGCGTGCGTCATGAACACGGGCTTGTCACTCGTCGCGCACGTGTCCAGGCTCGTGCGGTCGGAGGAGTGCGAGACGTCGATGGCCAGGCCCAACTGGTTCATCCGGGCGACCGCACGCCGCCCGAAGTCGGTCAGCCCGCCGTCGCTGGTCTCGTTCAGGCCGCTGCCGAGCGTGTTGGCGTCGGAGTAGGCGATGCCGATCTGCCGGAGGCCGAGGCCGTACAGGACGTCGAGCCGGTCGATCTCGTTCTCGATCGGCGTCGCCGCCTCCAGGCCGAACACCAGCCCCACCTTGCCGAGCCGGTGCGCGTACTCGATGTCGGCGAGCGTACGGACCACGATGACGTCGCTCTGGTGCGCGACGTCGGCCTGGCGCATGCCGAGGTCGGTGATGATGTCGAGCCATCGCCACGGGGCGTTACCGGTCACGCAGGCGGTGCCGTCCATCATGTTGTCGAACACCACCGTCATGCCCGACGCCCGCAGTCCCGCGAACGCCGTGTGCTGCCGTCCGGTGCGGTTGTAGGCCGGGGTGTCACGCATGTCGGCCGGGAAGCGCACCGGATGGTCGTGCAGGCTGATCACGATGGTGTCCCGCAGCAGCCGGTCCGCCCGCGCCCGGTCCTCCGCGCTCAGCCCGGCCTCGTACGGCGGGACGCGGCCGAACTCCGGCGCCAGGTCGAAGGCCGGAACCTCGCCGGGCTCGAGGTAGCCGTAGGACTCGTACGCGGTCATGAGCCGTCCCGTGACACCGGAGCCAGCCGGTGCGGCCCGTCGGCGAGCAGCCGCCACAGCCGCTCCCAGGCGCGCATGCCCTCGCGCAGCCGGGAGATCCGCATGTACTCGTTCGGCGCGTGGAGGTTCTCGTCCGCCGTGGAGAAGGAGAAGAACAGCGTCTTGGCGCCGAGCACCTCCTCGAACAGCGCGGTCGCGGGCAGCGTGCCGGCGATGACGGCCAGCAGGACGTCCTGTCCGGGATAGACGTCCGCGAGCGCCGCGCTCGCCGCCCGGATCGCCGCATGGTCGGCGGGGATCGTGTACGCGGGCACCCCGACGTCGTCGGGGCGGACCGCGACGCGTACGCCGGGGATCTTGTGCGCGAGCACGTGGTCGGTGATCGCCTGGAGCACCCGCTCGGGGCGCTGTCCCGGCACGAGCCGGCAGGAGATGTGGCCGGTGGCGGCGTGCGGGATGACGGTGTACTTGCCGCCGGCCCGGACGCCGTTGATCTCCAGGGTGGGGCGTTCCCACAGCCGTTCCAGCGTGCTGTAGCCGGCCTCGCCGAACACCTCGTCCAGGCCGAGGCCCGCGCGGTAGGCGTCGTCGTCGAACGGGACCTCGGCGATGGCGGCGCGGCGTTCGTCGCTCAGCGCGGGGATGCCGTCGTAGAAGCCCTCGACCGCGACCCGGCCGTCGGAGGTGTGCAGGCCGGCCAGGATCTCCGACAGCGCGTGCACCGGGTTGGCCACGGTGCCGCCGTACCGTCCGGAGTGCAGGTCACCGTCGGCCCCGGTGACCTCGATGTCGAGGGTCACCAGGCCCTTCGAGGCGATCGACAGCGAGGGCTCGCTCGGCCGCCACATGGCGCCGTCGGCGGAGATCACCAGGTCGGCCGCGAGCTCGTCGGCGTGCTCCCGCAGGTACGCGGGCAGGTGCGGGCTGCCGATCTCCTCCTCGCCCTCGAAGAGGAACTTCACGTTCAGGGGCAGAGCGCCCTCCTGGGCGAGGAACGCCTGCGCCACCTTGAGGACGATGAACACCGGGCCCTTGTCGTCGGTGACACCACGCCCGCGGATCACGTCGCCGTCCCGGACGAGCTCGAACGGCGGGGTGTCCCACTCGGCGAGGTCGCCGGTCGGCTGCACGTCGTAGTGGCCGTAGACGAGGATCGTCGGCGCGTCCGGCGCGCCCAGCCAATCGGCGCGCACCACCGGATGCCCCTGAGTGGCGACGACCCGGCCGCCCGCGAATGAAAGCTGCGCGGCGAGCCATTCCGCCGCGGTGCGCATCGTTTCCGCCGTCGCGTCCCGGCTCACGCTCGGGACCGCAACATAATCCGTCAGCTCGTCGATGTAGTCGGAGTCAGTAGCATCAAAAGAGAGCATGTCCACCATCAATCGAAATTGTCTGCCCGGTTATCCAGGACGAGTCCTCGGAGACGAAGAAGCGGACACCGTTCGCGATGTCGTCCGGCCTGCCGAGCCGTCGTACCGCGATGCCCTCGACGAGCGCGGACTGCCCCTGCTCGCCGTAGCTCTCCCACTGCCTCACCGTCGTGGGGTTGGACAGCACGAACCCGGGCGCGATGCAGTTCACCGTGATGCCGAACGGGCCGAGCTCGTGCGCCATCTGCCGGGTGAAGCCGATCTGCCCGGCCTTCGAGCTCGCGTACGCCTGGATGCCGGTGAGGCTGACGCTGCGTCCCGCGCCGGAGGAGATGTTGACGATGCGGCCCCAGCCCCGGCGCTTCATGCCCGGCGCGACGGCCCTGGTGCACAGGAAGGTGCTGGTCAGGTTCGCCGCGACAACGGCCGACCAGGCGTCGTCGGTGATCTCCTCGATCGGGTGATGGGTCTGGCCGACCACCCCGCCGGCGTTGTTCACGAGGATGTCGACGTCGCCGACGCCGGCGAAGAAGGCGCCCACCGCGGCGGAGTCGGTCAGGTCCGCGGTGTCCTTGTCGACGCGGTGCACCCGGACCCCGTCCGCCTCCAGCAGGTCCGCGATGGCCGACCCGATCCCGTGCGCCGTGCCCGTGACGACGGCGGCTCTTCCGTTCACAGCCATCCCTCCTCCAGGAGTTCGCGTACCTCGGCGACGCCCGCGTCCCACACGACCCGCATGTCCTCGTCGGAACGCCGGTAGGCCCCGCCCAGGCTGCCGTCCGTGGAACGTTCCCTCATCTCGTCCGCGGTCAGGTTGTTCGCCTGCGACCGGGGCAGGACCGGGGCGGAGCCCTCGGGGATCTCCACCCCGGCGACCCTGGTCCACGGGAAGTTCTCCAGCCAGGAGCCGTGGTACTGGTCCTCGTCGAACCGGCTCGCCGCCTCGGCGGTCTTCGGCGCGTTGTACCAGCTGTGGAACAGCACCTGCACCCGCTCGGGGCGCGGCTCGGAGATCCATTCGCGGATGAGGCCGGCGACGGGCGCGTTGCCGCCGTGGCCGTTGATGACCGCGATCCGGCGGAAGCCCTGGCCGGCGAGGCAGTCGAGCAGGTCGCGCAGCACCGCGACGTACGTGCCGATGCGCAGGGTCATGCTGCCCGGATAGCGCGCGAAATAGGGCGCCATGCCGAACGGCAGGACCGGCAGCACCGGCACGCCGAGCGGCTCGGCCGCCTCCACCGACACCCGCTCGGCGAGCAGCGCGTCGGTACCCAGCGAAAGGTACCCGTGCTGCTCGGTCGAGCCGACCGGGAGCACGATGCGGTCATCGCGCTCGAGCCGGTCGGCGATTTGCATCCAGTTACTGTCGAAGACCCGCAACGGCCCTCACGCTCCGTCCTGTAAGCGCCCACGCGTAAACGAGTCGCGTGCGCAGATCGGAAGAGACGGCCCGATTGAATTGCCGCCGCTATCCGTAAAATGGATCGTCTAGAAAATCTCCGCCATAGGCGCCTTTCAATGCTTCGCGCGTGGGTAATCTCATCGACATGCCCCCGCATCGCCGTACCCGCCCCAACACCTCATCGCCTCCGGCCGCAGGCGGCTTCGACGTGCCCGAGCAGTCCCCGGCGGTTCCGCTCGACGAGGTGGACCGCCGGATACTCGTGCTCCTCAGTGAGGACTCCCGGCGCTCCCAGCGTGCGCTGGCCCGCGAGCTCGGGATGTCCGCCCCGGCGGTCAGGGAGCGGATCGGGCGCCTGGAGCGCCTCGGCGTGATCCGTGGTTACGGCGTCCGGCTGGACTGGAGCGCCGCGGGCTACCCGATGACGGTCTACCTCAGCATCAGCGCCGTCCAGGGTTACCAGCAGGGCGAGATCGTCAAGCAGATCGCCCGCATGCCGGAGGTCGAGTGGCTCGACATCGTCACCGGCGGGATCGACATGCTCGCCCGACTCCGGGTGCGTGATCATGCGCATCTGCGGCAGGTGCTGGTGGAGGAGATCTGGAAGCTCGAGGGCGTACAGCGCACCGAGACGTCGCTGGCCATCGTGGAGATCGAGCCGAGGAACCTCGTGGCCGAGCTGCTCTCGGAGCCGCCGGACGACCAGGAGTGAGTCATCGGTCCTCACCCTCGGACGTGCCGCCGGTGAGCTCCGCGACGCGGCTCGCGTCGTAGCCGAGCAGCTCCCCCAGGACGTAGCCGGCGTCCTCGCCGCGCCGTGGACCCCGCCGATGGCGCCGCTCGGCCGAGCCCACCCGCATCGGGCTCGCCACCTGCCGTACCGTCCCGAAGTACGGGTGCTCGGTCTCGACCACCATGCCCCGTGCCACGGTGTGCGGGTCGCTCAGCGCCTGGGCCACGGAGTTCACCGGCCCGCACGGCACGCCGGCCGCCCGCAGCAGGCCGAGCCAGTGCTCGCTCGTCCCGGTGGCGAACACCGCCTCCAGCTCGGCCACCAGAGCCTCGGCGTTCTCCCTGCGGGCGGCGAAGTCGCGGTAGCGGGGATCGCCGGGCCACTCCGGATGCCCCACGGCCTCGGCGAGGCGGCGGAAGAACTTCTCCTTCGGGCAGGCGACCACCAGCCATCCGTCGCCGGTCGGGAACGCCTGGAAGGGGACGAGTGACGGGTGGGCCGAGTGGTGGGTACGCCGGGGCTCGAAGTCGCCGTTGAGCTGCCACGCCGCCGGATAGGTCAGCATCGAGATCGCCGTGTCGAACAGGCTGATGTCGCAGTCGGCGCCGACGCCGTCGCGACGGGCGGCGTGCAGCGCGGCGAGGATCGAGCCCGCCGCCACGAGCCCGCCCGCGTAGTCCACCAGGGAGAGGCCGGACTTGGTGGGCGGCCCGTCGGGCTCGCCGGTGATGTCCATCCAGCCGGCCATGCCCTGGAGCACGTAGTCGTAGCCGGGCTCGGCGCTGCGCGGGCCGGTCATGCCGAAGCCGCTGAGCGAGCTGCACACGATCGCGGGGTTGAGGTGCTTCAGGTCGTCGTAGCGGATCCGCAGCTTCGCCGGGACGTCACCGCGCAGGTTCGAGTGGACGACGTCGCTGACGCGCACCAGGTCCTCGAACACGGCGCGGCCCTCCGGAGTGGAGATGTCCAGGCCGAGGCTGCGCTTGTTGCGGTTGAAGGTCTCGAAGAACAGGCTGTCCTCGCCGTGCTGCTCGGGCACGACGTACCGCCCGATGTCCCCGCCCGTCGAGGGATCCTCGATCTTGATGACCTCGGCGCCGAGGTCGGCCAGGTGGACGCTGCCGAACGGCCCCGCGCCGTACTGCTCGATCGCGATGATCCGGACGTCCGACAGTGGCATCACGGCAGGACCATCCCTCCTGACCGGCGCGCGGCCGCGATCGCCGTCACCCGTGCCATCTCGTTGCCGACGATCATCAGTCCCTCGTCCACGCCCATACCCGGTTTGGCGAGCACCTGCGCGGCTCCGCAGGCCATCGCCACGTGCGCGGTGACCTGCGCCGACCGGTCCGTCTCGTTGCAGGTTCCGCCGCAGTAGGCCATCAGGCCCGCGGCGCGGACCAGCAGCAGCGCCTCGATGGTGTCGTCGATGCCGCCGAGGTCGGGCGTCTTGACGTGGATCACGTCGGCGGCGCCGCGGCCGGCGAACATCGCGATGTCCTCGAGCGTGTTGCACCACTCGTCCACGGCGATCCGCACCCGCGAGCCCGTCCGCCGCAGCGCGTCGCGGAGCCGAAGGTAGGTCTCGATCTGCGGCTCACGTCCGCCGGCGTCGATCGGATGCTCGATGACCAGCTCGTACGGCGCGGCGATCTCCCCGAGGCGGGTGAGGTAGGCGGCCACCGCCTCGACGTCACCGCCGAAGGCGAGGCCGATGGTGCCGTAGGTGTCGAAGTGCAGCCGGGGCGCGTACGCGTCGTCCGTACGCAGCTCGCCGATGCGGCCCACCAGCCAGCGCAAATAGGCCTCGAGCAGCTCGCCTCGGCGGCCGAGCCTGGTGTCGACGTTGTTGACCAGGCCGTGCGGAAGGACGTCGACCCGCTTGAGGATCATTCTCTCCGCGCCCGCGTACCGCTCGTCGCCGGTCTGGGCGAACATCGGTACAGGCACCAGGTCCACGCCGGTGGCGTACTCGTCCCGTACGACCTCGGCCATGGTGAGCCGGCGGGCGAGCGCGACCGCGTCGAGCACCGCCTGCGTCACGCCGTACCTGATGGCGGCGTGCAGCCGGCCGGTCGGCGTACGGCAGGCGGCCACGCGCCCGGCCAGGTCGCGGAACGAGCCGAGCTCCGCGCCCGCCAGCATCGGGGCGACGTACTCGTCGACGTCGCGGCGGGCCGCCGTCGCGTCGAAAAGCGGGTCGCGTCCGCCCGCGCCGGGGTACTGCACGGACGCACAGTCGCCGTGGGCGACCGAGCCGTCCTCGAGCAGCAGGAGCACCGAGAGCGCCTCGCCGGGCTCGCGGATCGCGGCGAAGCCCGGCGTGACCGGGGCGCCCGTGTATCCGAAGCCGTCGTGCTCCGCGCCCGCCCTGATCGCCGCCTGGTCATCGGAGAAGAACCCGGCGCGTACCGGCTCGGCGATGACCTTCACGATCCTCACTCGACGAGGCCCCGGCACAGCAGCACGACGGTGATGAAGGTCTGGTAGATCCACAGGGGGTCGTCGCCGGTGATGACGGCGGACAGGTCACCGGTCCGCTCGACCCCGGCGATGCGGGCGGCGAGCTCGCAGTAGTCGCTGCTGCGGAACGCGATGCCGAGGGTGACGGGGACGTCGATGGACGGCGGCGCGGCGTCGGCCAGCCCGCGCAGGCTCGCCTCGGCCCGTTCGCCGATCAGTTCCCGCGCCGCCTCCGGATGCAGCGACTCGGCGGCGAAGCGCGTGACGGACTTCTTGACCACCGCGGCCTCGATGCCCGGGCAGAACCGCCCGGTCTCCTCGGCCGTCGTGGCGTCGCCGGTGACGAGCACGATCGGCACCTCGTAGGCGCGGGCCACCAGTGCGTTGATGCCCGCCTCTCCGGCGACCGCGCCGTTGACGGTGACCTCGGCGAACGCGGTCGGGAAGTAAGTGTGCGACAGCACCGAGCCGTTGCTGCCCATCGACCCGTGGTAGGAGACGAAGAAGACCGCGTCATAGCTCGCGTCGAGGCCCTGCATCATGTACATCGGCTTGTACCGGCCGGACAGGTAGGCGGCCCGTCCGGCCAGGGCGTCCGGTCGCAGGTTGGCCATCTTGGAGTGGGAGTCGTTCACCAGGAACTCCGTGGCGCCGGCCCGCATCGCGCCCTCGATCGCGGCGTTGATCTCGCCGGTCAGCAGCTCGGTGTAGTACGCGTACTGCGCTCCCCCGGCGATGCACTGACTCCAGTCGACGACTCCGGCGGTGCCCTCCATGTCGGACGAGATGAAGATCTTCACAGCGGACTCCTCAGGTCGGACCCGGCTCGGCGTCGGCTCCCACGACCTCCGCGAGCCGGGGTACGTGGACGCACGCGGCGAGCCGGGCGGGATCGCGTGGATCGGGCAGCAGCGGGGGTTCGACCGCGCACTCGGCGACGACGGACGGGCAGCGGTCGGCGAAGCGGCAGGGTGTGGTGCCGTCACGTGCCGCGGAGGCGGCGACCTCCTGCCTGACGTCGCCGCGGTCGTCCTCGGCCTCCACCTCGGCCCGTACCGGTCCCTCGGAGCCGACGAGCCGGGGAACCGAGCCGGTGAGCAGCCGGGTGTACGGATGGACGGGGTCGTCGAACAGGGTCCCGGTGCTCCCGGTCTCGACGATGCGCCCGCGGTACATCACCGCGGTCCGGTCGCAGATCTGCCGCACCACCGCCATGTTGTGCGAGACGAAGATGACCGACAGGTCGAGTGTGTCCTTGAGGTCGGCGAACAGGTTGATGATCGTGGCCTGAACCGAGACGTCCAGCGCGGACACGGGTTCGTCCGCGAGCAGCACGGTGGGCTCCAGCGCCAGGGCACGCGCGATGCCGACGCGTTGCCGCTGCCCACCGGAGAACTGCCGCGGCCGCTGGCCGAGCGCGCGTTCGGGCAGGCCGACCAGGTGCATCAGCTCGCGGCTGCGCTCGCGTACCTTGTCGCGCGGCACCAGCTTGTGGAACCGCAGCAGCTCCGCCAGCATCTGCCCGACCGTCATCCGCGGGTTCAGCGAGCTGTACGGGTCCTGGAAGACCATCTGGATCGCGCGCTGCTGGGCCCTGGTCCGCTTCGCCGGCAGGACCTCGCCGTCGTAGCGGATCACGCCCGCGGTCGGAGGGTGCAGGCCGACGATGGCGCGCGCGAGGGTGGACTTGCCCGACCCCGACTCCCCCACCAGGCCGAGCGTCTCCCCCTTGTGCAGCACCAGGTCCACGCCGTCGACGGCGCGGTTCTCCGTCGGCTTCGTGCCGAAGAGCCGGTCGATGACCGACACGTGCGGGGCGAAGTGCCGGGCCAGGCCCTCGACCGCAAGGATCTCGTTCGTCACCGGGTCGCCTCCTGGCTGACCATCGCGGTCCATCGCTCCGCGGTGTCGATGCGCCGGCAGGCGCTCTGCCTCGCCGGGCCCGCCGGGAGCAGCTCCGCGTCCCACTCGCGGCAGGCGTCCTCCGCGAACGGGCACCGGGGGGCGAAGGAGCAGCCGGTGATGGTCTCGGCGAGGTCCGGTGGCTGGCCCTGGATCGACAGCAGCCGGGCGACGCGCCGGTCCGGGTCGGGCACCGAGCGCAGCAGCGAGAACGTGTACGGGTGACGGGGCGCGGTGACCAGGTCCACCAGGTCGCCCGTCTCCACGACCTTCCCGGCGTACATCACGTACAGCCGCGAGCAGGTCTGGCCGACCACGGCGAGGTCGTGGCTGACCAGCAGCAGGCCGACGTTCTCCTCCTGCCGCAGCCGGTCGAGCACGCCGAGGACCTGGGCCTGGATCGTCACGTCCAGCGCGGTCGTCGGCTCGTCCGCAAGGATGAGCCGTGGCTTGGTGGACAGCGCGATCGCGATGCAGATCCGCTGGCGCATGCCGCCGGACAGCTCGTGCGGGTACAGCCGGTAGCGCCGCTCCGGGTCGGCGATCCCGACCTCGTTCATGAGGTCGACGGCGATCGCCCTGGCCTCCGACCGCGAGGCGCCGAGCCTGCGCAACGGCGCCTCGGCGATCTGGTCGCCCACCCGCATGACGGGGTTCAGGGCGGTCAGGGAGTCCTGGAAGACCATGCTCATCGTGTCGGTCAGCCGGCGCTTGAGGCGCTTGGGCGGCATCCCGGTCACGTCCTCGCCGTCGATCAGGATGGCTCCTGAGACGATCCGCGCCGGGCGCGGCAGCAGGCCGAGCAGCGCGCGCAGCGTCAGGCTCTTGCCCGAGCCGGACTCGCCGACCAGGCCCACCGACTCGGCGGTGTCCACGGTGAGGGACACGCCGCGGACCGCGTGCAGCCGGCCGTACGGCATCGGGATCTCGACGTGCAGGTCGCGGACTTCGAGCAGCGGAGGGGTCACTGGTTCGCCTTCTCGACGATGCCGTCGGCGATCAGCGCCAGTGCGAGGCCGGTGATGACGATGGCGAGGCCCGGGATCGTGGACATGTACCACTTGGTGAGGATGAACTGCTGGCCTTCCTGGATCATCGAACCCCAGTCAGGCGTCGGGGGCGGTACCCCGAGGCCGAGATAGCCGAGGGTGACGATCGCCAGCAGGGTGAGCACGATGTCGCTCATCGAGAAGATGATCGCCTGCAGGATGACGTTCGGCAGCAGGTGCCGCAGCAGGATGCGCCAGGTGGGCAGGCCGCTGGCCTTGGCCGCCATGGCGTACTCCTGCTCCTTGGCGACCAGCACCTGACCGCGCACGATGCGGCAGTACGCCACCCAGCCGACCAGGGTGATCGCCGTGTAGATGCTGGTCGTCCCCGGGCCCATCGCGAAGACCAGCGCGATGACCAGCACGAGGAACGGGAAGGCGATCACGATGTCGACGATGCGGCCGATGATCGCGTCGACCCAGCCGCCGAACCACCCGGCGACCAGCCCGACCAGGCTGCCGATGACGAACGGCGAGATGACGGCCAGCACGCCGACCCTCAGGTCGACGCGGGCGCCGTAGAGCAGGCGGGCCAGCACGTCGCGGCCGAGCTCGTCGGTCCCCAGGAGGTGACCGGCGGCGCCGGGCCCCTGGAACGCGCTGTTGAGGTCCTGCTTGATGGGGTCCTGCCCGGTCAGCAGGGGTGCGCAGAGTGCGCACAGGACGATGAGCCCGAACAGGCCCAGCCCGACCATCAGGGTGACGTTCCGCCGCCCGCGCCGCCGCCCGCCGGTGTCGACCAGCGGCGCGGTGGGGTCGACCGTCGTTATGGCTGTGCTCATGCCGCGCTCACCACTCCTCACTCGCTCCGCGAGCCACCTCGTACCTCGGCGGCTCACTCCGCTCGCTGCGTCGGATTCGCGCGGTCATGACAGCTTCACCCGTGGGTCCAGAGCCGCGTGCGTCAGGTCGGTCAGCAGGTTCACGATGACGACCATGATCGCGAAGGTCAGGGTGATTCCCTGCACGGTGGGAAAGTCCCTTCCGAGAATGGAGTTGATCATCTGCTGCCCGATGCCGGGCAGCGAGAAGACCCGTTCGACCACGAGCGTCGTACCGGTCAGGTAGGCGATGTTGACGCCGAGGACGGTGACGGACGAGACGGCGGCGTTGCGCAGCGCGTGCCCGAGGACCACCCGTGACGTGCTGATCCCCTTGCTGTGGGCGGTCACGATGTAGTCGCTGCTGAGCACCTCGATCATGCTCGCGCGCAGGCTGCGGATCAGGATCGGCGACAGGGCCAGCGCCACCGTGATGCCCGGCAGCACGATGCCGCGCAGGTGCTCGGGCAGGCTGTTGCCGTATCCGGCGACCGGAAACCAGTGCAGCTTCAGTCCGAATATCAGGATCAGGATGATGCCGAGCCAGAACGACGGCAGGCCCAGGCCGATCACCGGCACCGCCCGGATGACGTTGTCGGCGACCCCGTTGCGCCGCGCCGCGGCCAGGACGGCCAGCGGCACGGCGATCAGCAGGGTGAACACGGTGCCCGAGACCAGCAGCCAGATCGTCACCGGCAGGCTGGTCGTGATCAGGTCCACGACCGAGCTGCTGTAGACGTAGGAGTACCCGAGGTTCCCGTGCAGCAGGTGACCCAGGAAGGTCAGGTACTGACGCCACACCGGCTGAGTGAGTCCCAGCTGCGTGCGCAGCTCGTGCACCGTCTCGGGCGTCGCGTGCGAGCCGAGCAGCGTCGCCGCCGGATCCCCGGGTATCAGCCGGATCAGGAAGAAGACGATGAGCGAGATCCCGATCAGCACCGGGATCAGCGCCACCAGCCGCTTCAGTATGTAGACGAGGTACCTCATCGACCCTCTCGCTCCGAGTGTTCCGCCGGGGTGAACCGGGTCAGAGCGAGACGTCTTCGAGGTGGTAGTAGCCCGTGGGCAGCACCTTGAAGCCCTTCACCTTGTCGGACTGGGTGTACGGGAAGGGCGTGTAGAACAGGAACCCGAGGAACGCCGTCGCCGCGGCCTTCTCCTGGATCTGGTTGTACAGCTCCTGCCGCTTGGTCTTGTCGAACTCCCGCTGCGCCTTGTGCACCAGCGCGATGAGGTCCGGGTCGTTCATGCCGGTGTTGAAGGAGTGACCGCCGGACTTGGGGTCGAGCGCGTACTGCACCAGCTCGTCGGGGTCGGCCAGGTCCATCGTCCAGTACGAGTGTGAGATCTCGTACTGGAGCTTGGTCGTCAGGTCGTGCTGGGCGCTGGGGTCGACGTTCTGGATCTTCATCGTGATGCCGAGCTGCTTCAGCGACGCCTGCAGGATCTGCGCGATGGAGGCGTCCATCGCGTCCCCGGACTGGGCGAGGTAGGTCGTGGTGAAGCCCTGCGGCACACTCGACTGCGCCATCTCCTGCTTGGCCTTGGCCATGTCGTACTGCAGGCCCGGGGAGTTCTTGTCGTAGTAGGGCGCCGACGGCATCATGAACGAGTTCGCCACGCTGCCGCTGCCGAACAGGATGTTCTTGACCAGCGCCTGGCGGTCGATCGCGTACGAGATGGCCCGCCGCACGTGCACGTCGTCGTAGGGCTTCTTGGTCTGGTTCATCAGGATGTAGTCGGTCCTGGTCGAGGGGAACAGGTCGACCTTCAGGTTGGGCGTGTTCTTGACCTGGCTGATGCTGGAGAAGGGCGGCGCCTCGTTGATCTGCGCCTGGCCGCCCTGCAGCTGGAGCGCGCGGGCGTTGGTGTCGGGCACGACCTTCCAGGTGACCGTGTCGACGGCGGGCTTGCCGGGCTGCCAGTAGGAGGGGTTCTTCTTCAGCGTGAGGGCGCTCCCCTTCTGCCAGGTGCCCCACATGAACGGGCCCGTGCCGACCGGGGCCTGGTAGAAGTCCTTGGAGCTCTTGCCGGCGTAGTCCTTGGGGATGATCCCGTTGTTCGGGCAGCTCAGGTCGGCCAGCAGCGGAGCCCACGGGTACTTGGTGGTGATCACCACGGTGAGCGGGTCCGGGGTCTTGACCTCTTTGATCGCGGAGTTGATGAACTCCCAGCCGCCCTTGGTCTTGCTCGACTCGTCGATCGAGAACTTCACGTCGGCCGACGTCACCGGCTGGCCGTTGTGGAACTTCACGCCGGACCGGAGCTTGAAGGTGCAGGACAGGTTGTCCGCCGACATCTGGTAGCTCTCCGCGAGCCAGGGCTTGACGCCCTGACCGTCGTCGGTCATCGCGACCAGGGTCTCGTACATCTGCTGGTAGACCCAGAGGGAGGCGTTGCTGAACACGGTCGTCTTGTCCATGTTCACCGAGTCCTGCGCGCGAACGATGACCAGGTTGCCCCCCTTCTTCTTCGCCGAAGTGGTGTCCGAGGACGATCCGCAGGCGGCCAGCAGCGGCGCGGCCGAGAACGCCCCGATACCCAGGCCGCTGAGCCGCAGCATGCGGCGCCTGCTGATCATGGGGACCCGTAGGCCTTCGGGGATCTCGTCGTTCATGCCTGCTCCTTCGTGGGGGTCATAGGGCGGAGCGGCCGCCAGATGCGTGTGAGTTATGAGGGAGGGCAGGTGGAAGCCCTGATTCACCGGCCCAGCGAGCGCGGGACCGTTCCAGCGGACTCATTTGAGCAGGGAAACGTTTCGGACATATTACGCACGATTTACGTGACATACGGAAGGCCCCTGCCCGAAATTCCGTACCAGACGTGAGGAGGAGGGCCGGTTAGACCGCTCCAACGTGTTTGGTAGCGTCCGACGGCAGGACGACCTCGGGCGCCGAGGCCCTGACCCCCACGAGGCGGATCCCCCATGCAGCTGACCATCATCGGTGCCGGTGCGATCGGCGGCACCATCGGAGCCCATCTCATCCGCGACGGCCACGACATCCTGTTCTGTGACGCGGATCCGGCACACGTCGACGCGATCAACCGGAACGGCCTCACGATCGAGGGCCCGGTCGAGAACTTCACGGTGACGGCGCGTGCGGTCACCCCGGAGGACCTGCCCGATCGCCTCGAACGCGTCGCGATCGCGGTCAAGAGCCACCACACCGCCCAGGCCGCGGAACTCCTGCGCGGCCGGCTGGCCCCGGATGGGTACGTGGTCAGCTTCCAGAACGGCCTGACCGCCGACATCCTGTCCGCCGTGGTCGGCCCGGAGCGGCTCATCGTCTGCTTCGTGAACTTCGGCGCCGACGTGCTCGCGCCCGGCCGGATCATGCAGGGCAACGTCGGCACGTTCCGGATCGGCGAGCCGACCGGCGAGATCACCCCGCGGCTCCGTGAGCTGGCCGAGGCGCTCCCGTACGCCGAGGCCACCGGCAACATCCTGGGCTTCCTGTGGGGCAAGGAGGCGTACGGCGCGATGCTCTACGCCGGCGCCGTGTCCGACCTGTCCATCGCGGACTCGCTGGAGGACCCGCGCTGGCGGCCGCTCATGCTCGCCATCGCGCGTGAGGTGCTCGCGCAGGCTCCGGTGGAGCCCGAGGGGTTCGACGGCTTCGACCCCCGCGACCTGGAGGGCTCGCTGGCCCGGCTGGTCACGTTCAACCGCACCAGCGCCAAGTCGCACAGCGGCATCTACCGCGACCTCATGGTCCGCAAGCGCAAGACCGAGGTCGACGACCTGCTGAACGACCTCGCCGGGCCGCTGACCACGTACGCCGGGCAGATCATCAAGGCGATCGAGCGGGGCGAGCGCACCTGCGAGGTGGCCAACCTGGAGCTCCTCGCCGCCTACGAACGGGCCGAGCGGCTCGGCCGGCCGCTGAACGCCGTGGTCGAGCTGTTCCCCGCTCCCCCGCGCGCCGCGGACGGACCGCTGCACGGCGTCCCCGTCGCGGTCAAGGACATGATCGACATCGCCGGCCACCCGCGCGGCAACGGCAACCCCCACGCGATGCGCGCGCGGCCCGCGACGGCGGACGCCCCGGTCGTCGCGGCACTGCGCGCCGCCGGGGCGGACGTCTTCGCCGCCACGTCCCTGCTGGAGTACGCCGCCGGCGCCGTCCATCCCGAAGCGCCCGAGGCGATGAACCCGTACGCCACGGACCGGACGGCAGGTGGGTCCAGCGGAGGCTCGGCCGCCCTGGTCGGTGCCGGCGTCTGCGCGGTGGCCCTGGGTACGGACACCGGCGGCTCTATCCGGCTCCCGGCGCACTACTGCGCCACCGTCGGGTTCAAGCCGAGCCACGGGACGCTGCCGCTCGACGGCGTCGAGAGGCTCGCCCCGACCCTCGACCACGTTGGCCTGCTCACCGCGGACGTCGCGGTCACGGCCAAGGTCTTCTCGGCGCTGACCGGCACCGCGCCCGCGGCGGCGGTCGGCGCGCCGCCGCGGATCGGAGTGATCCCCGGACAGCTCGAACGCGCCGAGGTGGAGCCGGATGTCGCGGCCGCCGTACGCGGCGCGATCGAGACTCTGCGGGCCGCCGGCTGCGCGATCGTGGAGGTCGACGGCTCGGGCCTGGACGAGATCGAGAAGACGTTCTCCGACATCCTGCTGTTCGAGGCCTGGCAGGTGCACGGCGAGCGGGTGACGGCCACGCCGGACCACTACGGCCCGGAGACGCTGCGGCTGCTCCGCTCGGGCGCGGAGGTCAGCGCGGCGGCCTACCAGGACGCGCTCGACACACGCGAGCGGCTACTGCCCGCCGCGGCCGAGGTCTACGCGGAGGTCGACGTGCTCCTGGGCCCCGCCGCCCCGTTCGTCGCTCCGGTCACCACGCCTCCGGTCGACACGCCAGAGGGCGAGGCGGAGGGGCTGTTCACCGCCGTGCACAACCTCACCGGAGCGCCGGCGCTGGTCCTGCCCTGCGGATGGGGCTCGACCGGCCTGCCGATCGGCCTCCAGCTGTCGTCGCCGTTCGGCACCGACTCGGCGCTGCTCGCCCTGGCCGCCTACGTGGAGTCGACGCTCGCCGTCGAGTCCCGCGACCCCGCCGTCGCCGGCTCGGCCGACGTCTGGGAATGAGGCCATGGGCGGCCTAGGCTCGGAACATGTATGACATCGCGGTGAGCGCCGTCGCCTGTCTTCGCGCCGGTACGCGGGTGGACGTGGCGTGGGCGGTCGAGACCCATGGATTCAGTGCCCGCGATCACACCGAGGCGCTGATGATCACTCCCGGAGGGGGCCGGGTGGGTTCGGTCCTGTCCGGTTCTCTCAACGACCGGCTCGCCGGCCTGGCCGGCGAGGAGGGCGGCGGCCGTCTCGTCGACCTGCACGTCGGCGAGGTGGACGCGCTGGTGGCGGGCCTGTCCTGCGGCGGCGACGCGCGCTGCCTGCTGGTTCCCGCGGCCGAGCTGCCGGAGCGACTGTGGGAGCTGCTCGCCGACCGCGAGCCGATCTGCCTGGTCACCCGGCTCGACGGTGGCGCGGTGGCCGAGACCACCGTGTACGACCGGACCACCGTCGGTGACGCCGGGGAGGACACGGAGCGGCTGTTCCGCCGGGCGGTGAGCGTGTCCACGATCGAGGGCGACACGGTGACCACCGTGCTGTGGCCGGTTCCCAAGCTCGTCGTCATCGGCGCCGGCGCGATCGCGGAGGCGCTGGTCGCGGCTGCCGGCCTGCTCGGCTGGAACACCCAGACGATGACGGACGCGGACGCGGCGGCCACGGTGCTCGCCGAGCTCGCGCCGCTGGACAACGTGGTCGTGATCAGCCACGACGCCGAGATCGCCGGCCGGGCGCTGATGGCGGTGCTGTCCGGTGGTGCCGGCTACGTCGGAGCGCTCGGCTCACGCCGTACCCAGCAGGCACGGGCCGACTGGCTCGCCGAGCACGGGGTCACCGAGCTGGACCGGATCCACGGACCGGCGGGCCTGGACATCGGCGCCAACACCCCGGCCGAGATCGCCCTGTCCATCCTCGCCGAGGCACTGGCGGTGAGGTCAGGTGCCGGCGCCGGCTCGCTGCGTTCGCGGCCCGGGTCGATCCACGCACCCGGTAAAGCGAATGCTTAATCCGCCATCGCCCGGACGCCGCACGGCGACCTAGTGTGGGGTATCTCGCACCATCCGGCCGGAAGGGGTCTGAGGATGAACCAGCAGCCAGATGACGCGGTCGAGGTGCTTCGCGCGGTGTGGGCGGCGGACGACCAGGACCGCGCAGACCTCGACGAGGTCTGCGGCACGCAGAAGCCGTGCAAGAACATGAAGCACGTGAGCTTCGACGGCCTGGCCGAGCCCGGGACCGATCTTCGGTCGGCGTGGCGGGAAAGGCTCGAACGCGAGGGCAAGCTGAGCTCATCGGGCGGCACCGTACGCGACCTCGTCCTGGGGCGGCAGGAGTCCACCCCGTCCTGACGTACGCGAGAACGCACGTGCGGCGAAGGGGGCGGGCTGCCCACGGTGAGGAGCACACTGGATGGATCGCCTCAAGACCGTCGGCGAGTTGACCGAGGTCCTGCGCGGCGGCGGCTATCTCGCCGATCGCGGGCTGTCCACGGCGGTGTTCGTCGGGCTGGCCCTGGACCGCCCGATCCTGCTCGAGGGTGAGGTCGGCGTCGGCAAGACCGAGATCGCGAAGGTGCTCGCCGCGGTACTCGGCCGCAAGTTGATCCGCCTGCAGTGCTACGAGGGCATCGACACCAACCAGGCCCTCTACGAATGGGACTACGCGCGCCAGATGCTGCAGATCCGGGCGCTGTCCGAGCGCGGCCTGGGTGACGGCCAGGCGGTCGAGCAGCTGTACGGCCCCGCGTTCCTGCTCGAACGGCCCCTGCTGGAGGCGGTCCGCGCCGGTGACCGTGCCGTCCTGCTCGTCGACGAGGTCGACCGCGCCGATGACGAGTTCGAGGCCTTTCTGCTCGAACTGCTGTCGGACTTCCAGATCACCGTCCCGGAGATCGGTACTCTCACCGCCGAGCGTCCGCCGCTCGTCATCCTGACCTCCAACCGCACGCGTGAGCTGCACGACGCGTTGAAGCGCCGCTGCCTCTACCACTGGGTGGGCTACCCGAGTGCCGAGCGCGAGCTCGAGATCGTGCTGGTACGCGCGCCGGGGATCTCCGAGACGCTCGCGCGGAAGGTCGTCGCCGCGGTCAACCGGCTGCGCGAGCTGGACCTGGCAAAACCACCGGGGGTCGCCGAGACCATCGACTGGGTACGTACCCTCGACGTGCTCGGCGAGTCCGATCTGAGCACCGGAGCCGTCGAGGACACGCTCGGCGCGGTCGTGAAAGAACGCGACGACCTCGACGTGGTCCGCGACAACCTCGAACGGATCACGTTCGGTGCCTGAGGACCCGGCGTACGTCCGGTTGCTCGTCGGCTTCGCACGTGAGCTGCGCGGCGCGGGACTGCCCGTGGGCTCGGGCGACGTGCTCACCTACTGCGCGGCGATGTCCCCGCTGGACCCGACCGACCTGCTGGACCTGTACTGGGCCGGCCGGACCACACTGGTGATCGGCCGCGACCAGATCCCGGCCTACGACCGGGTGTTCCGGCGCTACTTCCTCGCCGACGGCGAGGAGGAGCCCGCGCCGCCCGTGCCGTTCAGCCTCAAGTCGAGGGCGGAGGCGCGGGCGACACTCCAGGTCCCCCAGACCGAGCCGGGACAGCCGGGCGGTGACGAGGAGGAGACGCGGCTGGGCCTGGTCGCCTCCGACGCCGCGACGCTGAGAACGAAGTCGTTCACGGCCTGTACGCCCGAAGAGCTCGCCGCGGTGCGCCGGATCATCAAGACGATCGCGCTGACCCCGCCCCGCCGCCGTACCCGGCGCAGCGTCACCGCGCCCAGCGGCCGGGCTCCCGATCTGCGCCGTACGGTCCGCGAGACGCTGCGCATGCACGGCGAGCCCGCCGAACTGTTCTGGCGCCGTCGCCGGCTGCGGTTGCGGCCGCTGACCCTGATCCTCGACATTTCCGGGTCGATGGCCGGCTACTCCCGCAACCTGCTCCAGTTCGCCTACTCCACGACCCGCACCTCCGCGCGGGTCGAGGTGTTCTGCTTCGGCACCCGGCTCACGCGCATCACGCGGGAGCTGCGGCGCCGCCGGCCCGACGACGCGCTGGAACGGACCGCGCAGGCCGTCGTCGACTGGGAGGGCGGCACCCGGATCGGTGAGTCGCTGGACGCCTTCGTCCGTGACTGGGGACGCCGCGGCGTGTGCCGTGGCGGCATCGTGGTGATCTGCTCGGACGGTCTCGACCGCGGCGACCCGGACGTGCTCGCCACCGCGATGGACCGGCTCTCCCGGCTGTGTCACCGGGTGGTGTGGCTGAATCCCCACAAGGGCAATAACGTGAATTTCCGGCCGAACACCCTCGGGATGATGGTCGCCGCACCCCACATCGACGTGCTGCTGTCCGGACACGATCTGCGCAGCCTCGAGGAGTTCGCCGCGTTGCTACCCGAGCTGACTTAGGGGGCGTCCCGTTGAGGTGGAGCGTGACGTTGGAGGCCGAAGGTGATCGGGTCATGACCCGCGAGGAGATCGTCGAGCTCGCCGACGCGGTCGCCGCGCACGGCGGGATCGCGTCCGGCATCGGCACGACGCGCTACGGAGCACAGTTGTCCGTCGAGGCCGGCGATCGCGAGGCCGCGGTGGAGCGGGCGTCGGCGGTGTTCGCCGACGCCGCGGCGAAGGCGGGGCTGCCGTCGTGGCCGATCGCCGACGTCGGCGTGACCGGCGAGGAGGACGACCTGGGTTTCCTCGCATGATCAGGCTCGGCTCGCTCGCCGGATACCCCTTCGAGGGCCCGCGGGTGCTCGCCGGCTGGACACCGCCGGCCACACCCGCCGTCTACGCGATCATGTACAGGCCGGAGCCGGAGGCCAGGCCCGAACGCTACGCGGTGATCTATGCGGGCCACTACGAGGACGCGGCGAGCGAACGCCTCCCGTTCGGCCACCCTCGCGCGTCCTGCTGGACCCGCCGCGCGGGCAGCAAGTGGAAGCTGTTCATCTGCACGTACGAGGTGCCGGGCGGGCTGCCGTCACACCGCGAGCAGATCGTCCAGGAGCTGTGCTCGGTCTACCGTCCGGGCTGCAACGAGGAGAAGTACGAGCCCTCGTGGAAGGAGGAGTGGATCGGCGGCTACAACGCCCCGACGACCGGCCCTCTCACCACCCGCCGCGAGCCCGGCCCACCGGACGCGACATAGGCGCATATCCGAGAAAAACGTCAAGGGTCCAATGTAGGGATTTCCCCGATGTAACGGGGATGCGGCCGAAGTCATCATCGTGACCTCCAAGACGAGAGGAAGCATGATGACCGAGGTAATCCCGAGCACCGAACGTACCCGGAGATGGGGGCGGACGCACGCCTTCGCGGTCGCGGCGGGGCTCGCCTTAGTGGCCGCCACCACGACGACGCTCGCCACGGCGCAGCCCGCACGGGCGAGCACGTGGGGCTTCGGGGAGGTCTGGGGGCGCGGCACCTCCGGGCAGCTGGGCAACGGTTCGACGGCCGACCAGCACTCTCCGGTCCTGATCACCTCGCTGACCAAGATCACGCAGTTCAGCGGCGGCTTCCAGCACACACTGGCGCTGCGCGACGACGGCACGGCATGGGGGTGGGGTGACAACACGTACGGCGAACTGGGCAACGGCACCACGACGGGAAGCTCGGCACCCGTGCAGGTGACCGGCCTGACCGACGTCGCCCAGGTGTCCGCGGCCGCCGACTTCAGCCTGGCACTGCGCTCGGACGGCACCGTGTGGGCCTGGGGGTCCGGTGTGTCCGGGCAGATCGGCGACGGCGGCACGACGAACCGCACCACTCCCGTGCAGGTGAGCGGCCTGACCGGGGTGAGGCAGATCGCCGCGGCCGGGAGCCACGCCTTGGCCCTGCTCGCCGACGGCACCATCCGCGCGTGGGGCGACAACACCTACGGGGAGCTCGGCGACGGCACCACCACCAACCGGAGCCTTCCCGTGGTCGTGTCCGGCCAGTCCGGCGTCGCCCAGGTCGCGGGCGGCTACAACCACAGCCTCGCGCTCCACACGGACGGCACGGTACGCGCGTGGGGCTACAACGGCGACGGGGAGCTCGGTGACGGCACCACGATCAACCGCTACTTCCCGGTGACCGTGAACGGCGTGAACCCGAGCGTCGACCCGAGCCTGTCCGGAGTCGTCCAGCTCAGCGGAGGCGCTTACCACGACCTGGCGGTGCGCACGGACGGCACCGTCGTGGCCTGGGGCGGCAACTACGAGGGGCAGATCGGCGACGGCACGCTCACCAACCGGACGATCCCCGTGGTGGTGGGCGGCGCCTCCTCCGACGTCGCGCGGGTGAGCGCGGGCGGCTATCACAGCCTCGCGTTGCGCACGGACGGCACGGTACGGGCGTGGGGCTACAACCACTACGGGCAGGTCGGCGACGGCACGACGACCGACCGCACCAGCCCGGTGACCGTGCCCGGGCTGAGCGGGGTGTTCCAGATCTCGGGCGGCGGGCACCACACGCTGGCGCTGGACCGCTGAGGCCGGCGTTCACCGCTCAGGCCGGCTCACCGCGCGGCCTGAGCGGTGGCGGTCACGGGCGAGGTGCGTATCCCACGCCGTCGTGGAGGCGGGAGCGGCGGCGGCCGGAGGCCGGGCGCGCCGGGACGGGCTCGGGTTCGGGTTCGGGGCGGGGGGTCACGCCGGCGACAATGCCCTCGGCCATCCCGTACAGGAGGGGCAGTGCCCCCGCCACCACTCCCCCGGTGCGGTTGATGTGGTCGACGCCCGGGATGATCGGCTCGGCGTTGCCGCCGATCTCCCGTACGAGATCACGACACTCTTCGAGGTTGGTCGCGATCCGGCCCAGCTGCGAGCCGACGACGAAGAGGTAGAACGCGAGCCCGGCGATCAGCAGGGCGATGTCGATGACCGACAGCACGACCATGGTCGTCACATCCTCACCTTGTCGAGCACTCGCCCCAGGAACAGGTGGTGCTTGAGGCCTTCGGCCAGTACGGCGTCCACGCCCTTGCCGGTCTCGGCGATCAGCGCGGTGTCGGCCGTGTTGGCCGCCGCGGCCTTGAGGGTGTCGCGCACCTGGACGACGCGCCGGTCGATGGTGCGCACCAGCACGACCAGGATGGTGAGCAGGGCCGCCACCGCCAGCACGATGACGAAGCCGCCGATGATCGCCCCCCACCACAGGCCGCGCTGTGTGGACGTCAGTGCGAGTTCTCCCATGGTCAGCCTCCCAGCCTCGTGCGTCCGCGTTCGAGTCCGGCGACGATGACCTCGGCGTGCTCGATCGTCGTGGTCAGCTCTTTCAGAGCGGCGGTGTTGTGGACCGACTCGGTGAGCGAGTCGTCGATCGCCTTCGCCTGCGTGCCGATCGAGCGGGCCAGCAGCAGGATCGGTACGACCAGGGCGACGACCACGAGCACGACGACAATTGCGGCTGTGTAGCCGATCGCCCATCCGGTGGTCGAGGTGTCCGCGGCCGCGGAGATCAAAGGCATGGTCGTCTCCTCAGACGGATTCGCAGAAGTCGCGGACCGGCTTGAGCTCGGCGTTCACGGCAGGCAGGACCTCGGGGACCGTACTGGTCCGCTGGGCGACGACGGCGACGCCCCCGATGACGTTGCCGAGCGTCCGCCGCACGGCACGGAGATGGAAGATCACTCGAATCAGTCCGAGCGCGGCAGCGGCGACGATCAGCGCGGTGATGACCAGGGTCACCCAGGCGACGGCGGGCATGTCGGCTCTCCTCTCAGCTCAGCAGCTTCCCGACCGACCCGGCGTACCGGGTCGCGCCGACGGCGACGTCGTGGATGGTCTGTTCGGTCGTGGCCAGTGCCTCGGGCACGCCCTCGAGCTCGCCCGCCAGCGCGACACCGCCGGCGAGGATGTCATCGGCGGCGCCGCGGATGCGTTCCAGCGCCGCGAGCACCCGGTTGAGGAGCGCGACGAGTACGGGCACCACCACCAGCAACAGCACCGCGTTGCCGATCCACCAGAGCAGCACGAGCGGACCTCCTCAGCCTCGGTTGGGTTCGTAGGGCAGGAAGAAGCGGCGCAGTACGCGGGCGAGCGCCATCCGCATCGCGCGCAGGGCGATCGTGAAGCCGCCCGCGGCGGCCGAGCCGATCTGGTCCGGCGAGACGCCCTGCTCGATCGCGGTGATGCGCTTTTGCATGTTGGCCGCGAAGTCGCGCATCAGCACCGACGTGACGTCGGAGATCATGCCGCGCCCGTACTGTGCCGCGGCGCCGGAGAGCTGGAGGTCCTGTGCCACCTCGACCTTGCTGCCGCGCGCGGTGGCGACGACGTTCGCCGTCACCGACATCGCGGCCTGGCCGCGGCCCTTCTCGTCGGCGCCTGCCGCGTCGACCACGATGCGTTTCGCGGCGTCGTCGCGCTCCTTGATCTCGGCCGTGCCGGCGAATCGCAGCCTGACCGGGCCCATCCGGATGGAGACCGTGCCCCTGTACTTGTCGTCGCCGAGGTCGTCGGTCAGCTCGGCGCCCGGCAGGCAGGCCGCCACCTGCGGGATGTCGTCGAAGAACCTCCACACCTTGTCCGGCGGCTCGGTGACCTCGAAGTCGCTCCTGATGAGCATTCAGACCTCCTGGCGGGCGTAGGCGGTGACGTAGGTGCCCGGGTCCTGCTCGAAGGCGTCGTGGCAGCCGGCGCAGCAGAAGTAGTAGGTGACGCCGTCATGCTCGATCGGGCGGCCGGACGGGGCGGCGGCCACCGTCATCCCGCACACCGGGTCGGTCGCCTGGGCGGGCGTGCTCGACCGCGGCGGTTCGGCGGGCCGCGCGGGCAGCAGCGATCCGGAGGCGCGCAGCTTCACCAGCTCGGCGAGGATCGCGACCGCGATCTCGCGGTGCGACGTGTGCCCGAGGTCCAGACCCACCGGCGCGCGTACCCGGTCGAGCAGGTCCTGTGGCACGCCGCGGTCGGCGAGGTAGCCGCGGATCGCCTCGCCGCGGCGTCTGGAGGCCACCAGCCCGATGAACGCGGGTGAGGCCGAGACCGCCTGCTCGACGGCCTCCTCGTCGCCGTGCCCCTGGGTGGCTATGACGACGATCGAGCGGGCGCCGGCGTCCGCGGCGGAGAAGTCCGGCCCGTCGCGCAGGTCGGTGCGCCACCCCATCGCCGTGGCCAGGTCGGCGAGCGTGTGCGCCATCGGCGAGCGGCCGACGATCACCAGGTGCGGTGTGGGGACCACGGGTTCGATGTAGACCTCCAGCGCTCCCTCGCTCTGACACGAGATCGGGATGACGGCCATGCCCTCGGGGATCGCCGCGCCGAACTGCTCCGGCGCGCCGAGCAGCAGCAGCCGCGCCTCGCCCGAGCGGATCACGTCGCGCGCCTCACGGATGACGACGGGCTCGGCGCAGGCACCCCCGATCCAGCCGTGGAGCTCGCCGGTGGCCGTGATGATCGCGCGCGATCCCTGCTGCCCGGACGAAGGGCCCTGCCGCCACACCACGGTGGCCAGCGCGAACTCCTCGCCGTTCCGAGCGAGCTCGTGGGCCCGGTCGATGACGTCCCACCGGTCGATGGAGTGACCGCTCATCTCATTCATCCACCTTCACCGGCGGCGCGCCGGACACGTCGTGCCGTTCCGTCAGCGCCTCGTACACCCGGTCGGGCAGCAACGGCATGTCGATGTTGCGTACGCCGGTGTCCTTGATCGCGTCCATGACGGCGTTGACGAACGCGGCGGGTCCGCCGACGGTCGCGCACTCGCCGATGCCCTTGGCGCCGAGCGGGTGGTGCGGGCACGGGGTCACGACCTCGTGCAGCTCGTACCCCGGCGTCTCCCACGAGGTCGGCAGCAGGTAGTCCATGAAGTTCGAGCCGACGCAGTTGCCCTCGGCGTCGAAGGTGATGAACTGCATGCTGGCCATCGCGTACGCCTCGGTCAGCCCGCCCATGATCTGTCCCTCGACGACCATCGGGTTGATGCGCACGCCGCAGTCGTCCACCGCGATGGTGCTCAGCACGTCCCACACGCCGGTCTCGGGGTCGACCTCGACGGTGACGATGTAACAGGCGAACGGCCAGGTGAGGTTGGGCGGGTCGTAGTAGGCGTTGCCCTCCAGGCCGGGCTCCATGCCGTCGGGCATGTTGCTGTACGCGGCCATCGCGCACTCCTGGATGGTCACACCCTGGTCCGGCGCGCTGCGGATGTAGAAGCGGCCGAGCTCCCACTCGATGTCCTCTTCGGAGACCTCGAGCAGGTGCGCGGCGAGCTTGCGGGCCTTGGCCCGGATCTTGCGGGACACCATCGCCACGGCCGCGCCGGCGACGGGCGTGCTGCGCGACGCGTAGGTGCCCATGCCGAACGGCGCGGTGTCGGTGTCGCCCTCCTCGACCACGACGTCCTCGGCGGGCAGGCCGAGCTCGTGGGCGACGATCTGCGCCCAGGTGGTCTCGTGGCCCTGGCCCTGGGTCTTCGCGCCGGTACGCAGGATCGCCTTGCCGGTCATGTGCACGCGCAGCTCGGCGGAGTCGAACATCTTGATGCCGAGGATGTCGTACTCGCGGCTGTTGCCGGCGCCGAGCGGCTCGGTCATCGTCGAGATGCCGATGCCGAGCAGCCGGCCGCGCTTCCTGGCCTCTTCCTTCTGCTCGAGGAACTTCTCATAGCCCACGGCCTTCAGCCCGACGTCCAGGCACTTGCCGTACTGGCCGGAGTCGGTGAGGAAGCCGAACGGGGTGCGGTGCGGGAAGTCGTCGTCGCGTACGAAGTTGAGGCGCCGGAACTCCGCCTGGTCCATGCCCAGGTCATCGGCCGCGGCCTGGACCATGCGCTCCTGGAAGAACATCGCCTCGGTGACACGGAAGGAGCAGCGGTAGGCGACGCCGCCCGGCGCCTTGTTGGTGTACATGCCCCGCGCGGTCAGGTGCGCGGCCGGGATGTCGTAACAGGAGAACGCCGAGTGCATCAGCCCGATCTTGAACTTGCTCGGCTGCGCGTCGCCGAAGAACGCGCCGTGGTCGGCGTCGGTGTGCATGCGGACGCCGAGGATCCGGCCGTCGGCGCGCAGCGCCATCTGACCCTTCAGGTACACGTCACGGCCGAACCCGGTGGAGATGAGGTTCCCGCTCCGGTCCTCGATCCACTTGACCGGGCGCTCGGTCAGGATCGAGGCGAGGATCGACATGACGTAGCCGGGATAGACCGGCACCTTGTTGCCGAAGCCGCCGCCCAGGTCCGGGGAGATGATGCGGATCATGTGCTCGGGCAGCTCGGCGATCAGCGCGACCGCGGCGCGGACGATGTGCGGCGCCTGCGAGGTCATGTAGACCGTCAGCTTCGACGTGGCCCGGTCGAAGTCGGCGATCGACCCGCAGCACTCCAGCGGCGACGGATGCGAACGCGGGTAGTGCAGCTCGATCTCGGACACGTGGTCGGCCTGCTCGAAGGCCTGGTCGGTGCCCGCCCGGTCGCCGACCTCCCAGTCGTAGATGACGTTGTCGGGCTGGTTCTCCTTGTCGTCGCGGATCAGCGGGGCGCCGTCGGCCAGCGCCTGCGTCGGGTTCACGATCACCGGCAGCGGCTCGTAGTCGACGACGATCGCCTCGCAGGCGTCCTTGGCGATGTAGGGGTCGTCGGCGATGACGCAGGCGACCTCCTGGCCCTGGAAGCGCACCTTGTCGGTGGCGAGCACGGCCTGCGTGTCGTAGGAGAGGGTCGGCATCCACGCGAGGTTGCGGGTCGCCATCATCTCGCCGGTGAGCACGAGGCGTACGCCGGGGATGTCCCAGGCCTTACTGGTATCGATGGACCTGATGCGCGCGTGCGCCAGCGGGCTGCGCAGGATCTCCATGTGCAGCATGCCGGGCAGCACGATGTCGTCGATGTAGTTGCCGCGACCGCGGATGAACCGGTTGTCCTCGACGCGCTTGCGGCGCGCGCCCATTCCACCGATCTTGATCTCGTCCAGTGCTGTCACTTCAGCTCCCATCCGCGGCGGATTGCCCCTGCAGCTTCTGCGCGGCCGACAGGACCGACTTCACGATGTTCTGGTAGCCGGTGCAGCGGCACAGGTTGCCGGACAGCGCCCAGCGGACGTCGTCCTCGCTGGGGTCGGGCGTCTCGTCGAGCAGCGCCTTGGCGGTCAGCATCATGCCCGGCGTGCAGAACCCGCACTGCAGGCCGTGGCAGTCCTTGAACGCCTCCTGCACCGGATGGAGCTCGCTCGCGCCGCTCAGCCCCTCCACGGTGGTGATCTCGTGCCCGTCGGCCTGGACGGCGAGCATGGTGCAGCTCTTGATCGGCTTGCCGTCGAACAGCACCGTGCAGGCACCGCAGTTCGTGGTGTCGCAGCCGGTATGGGTGCCGGTGAGGCGCAGCCCCTGCCGCAGCAGGTGGGCCAGCAGCAGCCGCGGCTCGATGTCGGCCGTACGCCGCTCTCCGTTGACGCTGATCGTCACCCGCCGGACCGGAACGGTGTCGGCCGGCTCGGGGGCGATCTCCTCGAACAGTGCCATCTCAGGCCGCCCTCTCCGTCGTGTCGCCGATGCGGGTGAGGATGCGCTCGACGAAGGTGTGCACCAGGTGCCGCTTGTACTTCGCGCTGCCGCGGTGGTCCGACTTCGGCTGCGCCGCCCGCGCGGCGAGGTCGGCGGCCTCGCCGATGGCCTCGGCGCCCAGCGGCCGGCCCACGAGGACCCGGGCCGCCTCGGCCGCGTCGATGGTCGACCCGCCCACTCCGGTCAGCGCGATCCCGGCACGGGTCACCAGGCCGCCCGAGGTCTCCACGGCGACCGCGGTGCCGGCGGTGGCGAAGTCGCCCACCCGGCGCTCCAGCTTGAGGTATCCGCCCGCCGGGGTCCCCTCGGGCGCGGGGATCACCACCTCGACGGCGATCTCGTCGTAGGCGAGGGCGTTCTGGAACGGGCCGTTCACGAACCGCCCGATCGGGATCTCACGGCGGCCGTCCGGCCCCTGCGCGACGACGTGCCCGCCGAGCGCCGTGACGACCGCGGCCCAGTCACCCTGCGGGTCCGCGTGGCACAGCGACCCCACCAGCGTGCCGCGGTTGCGGACGATGGGATCGGCGACGAGCGGGGCGGCCGCGGCCATCGTCGGCTGCCGGCCGGCCAGAAGCGCGGAGCGCTCCAGGTCCGCGTGGCGGCACAGCGCCCCCACCCGGATCGTGCCGTCCGGGTCGGCCCGGTGGTAGTCCAGGCCCGGCAGGCCGTTGATGTCGACCAGCATCTCCGGCGACGCGAAACGCAGCTTCAGCAGCGGCACCAGGCTCTGCCCCCCGGCGAGCACCTTCGCCTCGCCGTCGCCGGCGTGCAGCAGCTCGATCGCCTCGTCCATCGACCGTGGCGCCTCGTAGCGGAACCGCGACGGATACATACCAACCTCCGGGGTCTCAGGATTCGGCGCGGTCGGAAGTCTTCGGATCGGTCCGGGTCTCCGCCGCCGGATCCGGCACCGCCACCGGCCCGGACTCCTCGTCCGTCGGGTCGGGCCTCGGACGCTGGTGGGGTGGCCATGGGCCCTGCACCGGCTGGCCGGCGACCTTCAGGAAGTCCACGAACTGGGGAAACGCCCAGACTGTAGGGCTGCTGTTCGTCTTGGTGCCCGTCTTGGGCGCGTTCTCGAACAGCTCGTACAGGCGGGGATTGCCCCGGCTGTGCCCATCCGACTCGACCGGCATGGCGTCTGCCCCTTCCACAGGACGGAGCCGCGAGGCACCGTCGCCGCATCATGCGAACGCGATGCTCCACCGCCGCCCACCCACCCGCAACAGCGGATTAAGGCATCACTTACGCAGCCCCCGCCGGCCGCGGTGCCGCAGGTGCACGGCCCCTCGATTTCTGCAGGTCACCACCGGGTCACTGTGTGTTCGGCGACGTTCGTGTACCGACCCCCCAGTCGGTCCACTATCAACGGATTTGAGGTAAATACGCGCTTGGCGCTGTGGCACTCTCCGATTGCGGCATCCCGCCACCGGCTTCTCCGTAAGATCGACACGCCCGAGCGTCCGACCGTATTGGGGATAAAGGTCCTCGACAGGCAGAAAGGTACATAGGTGGACGAAGCCGCACTGCCCACGGCCCTCCAGGAAGCCCTCAGGACCAAAACGGCCGGTGCGACCGGTGTCGCGCGTCTCGCGATCGCCGGTCTGCTCGAGATCGTCGACGACCGTGGCGCGCTCGAACAGGCGGCGGCGATTCTGGCCGCCCGGCTTCCCGGTTACGCCCCGATCTGGCATATCGCCGATGCCGTCCACGGCGACGAGCCGGCCGCCGCGTTGCTGCGTATCCGCGGGGAGCTGGACGAGGCCGTCGGCAAAAGCGTGGCCGCGGCCGCCGCGTGGGTGGCCGACCGTGGCGGCGCGGTCGCGGTCGCGCCCAGCAGCTCGGTCGTGAGCCAGGTACTGGCCCGGCTCGGGCACGGGCCCGACGACGGCGCCGCGATCGCCCTGGCCGGAGCCGACGCGATCGGCCCGGCCGAGGTGCTGAACATCAAAGGCACGGCCGAGCTGGCCGCACGGCTGCCGACGCTGGTGGTCACCACGTCGCTGAAGCTCGTGCCCGGAAGCGTCTTCTCACGCCTCGGCGCCCCGGTCTTCGAACGGATCCCCCTGCGCGCGTTCGCCGCCGTCGCGCTCGACGGCGAGATCCTCGATCCCGCGGACGTCGGCCGGCGGGCCGCCGCCATCGGCGGCTGAGGCCCGGCCGACGAAGGAGGCTGAGAGGGGCAGGATGTCTCACGCGGACGACGACTTCACGCGGTACGAGGACGACCTCGACTTCACCGTGGGCGTCCGGGTCATGCGCGCCGCGACCGGAGCGGCGGCTCGGGAGGTTCTCGCCTCGACGGCGGTGCTCGTTCTTCCGCCGCTCTCCCTCGCCACCCGCCGGACCCCGGTGGCGCTGGAATGGCTCGACGCCCACGGCTTCAGCGTGGAGTACGCGCATACGGTGCGGCTCACCGACGACCGCATCCACCGCATGTGGAAGTACCAGATCGCCGACGACGGTGCGGACCGGATCCGTCTCGTGTCGCGGCTGCTGACTTACGGGCCCTCCCTGCTGCTGGCCGTCGTCGGCCCGGTGCGGGACGGCATCCCGGTGGCGACCCGGCTGTGCGAGCTGAAGGGCCACGCGGACCCGGACCGGACCGCTCCGCACCATCTCCGCCATCATCTCGGCGCGGCCAACATGTTCAACAACTTCGTGCACATGCCGGACGGCCCGCCGGAGCTCCTGCGGGAGGCCGCGGTCATGCTGCCGGAGCAGGAACTGCTCACCCTGTGGAACCGCGCCCGCGACGCCCGCTCAGGTCCCCAGGCGCGTGGCCGCGAGGACGCGCTGTCCCTGACACCGGCGACCGGCCTGCCGGAGGGCGTCTCGCTGGCCCACGTGGCGGTGTCGCTGCGCCGGAGCCTGCTCGAACGGATACGGGTCTCGGTGCCCACGGCCGATCTCGCGGAGGCGGAGCGTCTGACCGCCGCCGAAGCCGCCTGGACCGCAGGCCGCGCCCCGGACCGGCCCGTCGAGGTCCTCGCCGAGTTCAGGTCGCGGTTCCGGCCCGTGTACCCGCTCCTCCGGCGGGAACTCGATCCCTCCGAGCCGTTGCTGACGGTGTTCGCCGAGGCCGAAGGCGCGCTGTTCGCGGCCGACTTCGATCCGGAGCGGATGAGCGACGCCGCGGAAAAGGCCGGGATCACACTCGGCACACGAGACGCCATTGTTTTCGACACAGAGTGGTTGTCGCTCTCCCTACGTAGCCGGCACCTGAATTCGGTCAAGCAGATATAGAGATTCGTGTATCTTGGCGCCTACCCGAGGACAGCGAAGGAAGATGACCGAACCAGCGAGCACGGACGATATCCGGTCCGTCGCCGAAAAGGCGATGCGGCTCCGCACTCTGGTCCTGGAAATGACGACACTCGCGGGCAGCGGCCATCCCGGCCCGTCCCTGTCGGCGGCGGACGTCATCGCGGTTCTGTATTTCCACCTCATGAGGCACCGCCCGGAAGAACCCGGCTGGCCGGAACGCGACCGGTTCATTCTCAGCAAGGGGCATGCCGCCCCGGCGCTCTACGCCGCTCTCACTCTTTCGGGTTACTTTCCCGCCGCCGAGCTGCGCACGCTGCGGCGTATCGGAAGCCGGCTGCCGGGCTTTCCCGACATGACCCTGACGCCCGGCGTCGAGGCGTCCTCCGGCTCCCTGGGGCAGGGACTCTCCTTCGGGATCGGCGTCGCCCTGGCCGCTCGGGTCACGGGCCGGGACTACCACACGTTCGTCATGGTGGGCGATGGCGAGTGCAACGCGGGACAGATCTGGGAGGCTGCCATCAACGCCGCCACCTGGAACCTCGACACCCTCACCGTGATCGTCGACCGGAACGACCACGAGCGAGAGACGTCCGGCTCCCTTCCGTACGGTCCGATGGAACCGATGGCGGACAAATGGGAGGCGTTCGGCTGGGACACGCACGAGGTCGACGGTCACGATCTGCCGGCTCTCCTCGCCGAGCTCACCGACGCACGCGACTCGAGGACCGGCAGGCCGAAAGTGATCATCGCACGTACGGTGCGAGGAAAGGGAACCCGGCACGTGGCCGACAATCCCGAATACCACATGCGCCCATTGCCTCCGGAGTTGCTGGACGCGGCGATAGCCGAGCTGAACCCGGCCGGTGAGCGCTATCTCGAAAGGGCATAGGCGGCAGATGCGGACGTCCACGCGTGACGCCTTCGGCCAGGCCCTGGTCGAGCTGGGCAAGGAAAGGCCGGACTTCGTCGTACTCGACGCCGCCGTGTCCGAGCCCACCCGGACCTGGTCATTCGCCCAGCGGTTCCCCGATCGGTACTTCAACTGCGGCATCGCCGAGCAGAGTCTCGTCTCGATCGCGGCCGGGCTTGCCGCGTCGGGAGTGCCGGCGGTGGCCGTGTCGTTCGCGGCCTTCCTGACGACCCGTGCGTTCGATCAGATGCGCCTCCTCGTCGCCCAGCCCCGGCTGAACGTCACGCTGGTCGGCACGCACGGCGGTATCACGGTGGGCGAGGACGGCATCTCCGCGCAGGCGGTCGAGGACCTTGCGCTGATGTGCTCACTCCCCGGCGTCGGCGTCGTCGTCCCCGCCGACGCGCCGCAGACCGCCGCCGCGCTCCGCGCCGCGCTGGAGAGCGAGGGCCCCTTCTATCTGCGCTGCAGCCGGTACGAATCGGCGGCGGACGTCTCCGGGTCCGAACCCTTCGCGACCGGCACGGCCAACGTCCTGCGGCCGGGTCACGACATCACCGTCGTCGCCACCGGCACGATGGTGGAGGCCGCCCTGGAGGCGGCGGACGTCCTCGCCGGTGACGGCATCGCGTGCCGGGTGGTAAATGTGTCGACGCTCCAGCCGATCGACGCGCGGACGCTGGAATCCGCCGCGCGTGAGACCGGCCGGATCGTCGTGGCCGAGGAACACCTGAAGCAGGGCGGCCTGGCCTCCATCGTGGCGCGGACGCTGGCCACCCTGTGTCCCGTGCCCATGCGGTTCGTGGGGCTGGAGGGCTACACCCAGTCCGCGCCCGCCGCGGAGCTGCTCGCCGCGTACGGCCTGACCGCCGACGCGATCGTCCGGTCGGCGCGCGAACTCCTGCACTGAGCCGGGGCCCTTCGACCATCGCTGGGAAGGTGGTGACGCATGTCCGAACGTACGGCCGACGTCGTCCGTTTCGGGATCGCCGGGCTTCGCCGGGGCGCGAGCTTCGTGAGCGCCCTCGCCCGCGTCCCCCACGCGGAGCTCGTCGCCGCGTTCGATCCCTCCGCCGAGGCCGGGGCGTCGCTCCGCGACGGTCATCCGCGCGTGCGGATCGCCGGTGACTTCGCCGAGCTTCTCGCCTCCGGCGTCGACGCGGTCTACCTGGCCTCACCGCAGCAGCACCACGTGCCGCAGGCCGTCGCCGCGCTCCGGCGCGGCATTCACGTGCTGAGTGAGATACCACCGGTCGCCGGCATCGACCAGGCCCATGATCTGGTGGCCGCCTGCCGCCAGAGCGACGCGTATTACATGATGGCGGAGAACCACTGCTACTTCCCGCACCACCTGACCGTCGAGGCCATGGTGCGCGAGGGCCTGTTCGGCGACCTCTACTACGCCGAGGGCGAGTACCTCTACGAGGCCCGGCACAAGCTGCGCGACACGGACGGGCGGCCGACCTGGCAGGGCGAATGGCACGCCGGGCGCAACGCGGTCACCTATCCCACGCACACTCTCGGGCCGCTGCTGCGGTGGATGGACACCCGCCTGGTCGCGGTCGCCGCCGCCGGGGCCGGACGGGAGCCCGGTTACGCGGTGGACAGCACGATGGTACTCCTGGGCCGGACCGCCGGCCACGCGCTGGTGACGATGCGCCAGGACCTGATCTCCTACCGGCCTCGTGAGGCCTCCTACGTGGCGGTTCAGGGATCCAACGGGGCCTTCGAGTCCGGCCGTGGTCCGTTCGACCGGCCTCGGGTCCACATCCGCGGCCGGAGCGCGGAGCGCGAATGGGAACCCCTGGATCCCTACGTCGAGACGTTCCTCCCCGGGCGTTACCGGGAGCTCGCCACCGATGAAAGCCTCTGGAAGACGCCATACGGCCCCACCCTCGACTTCGTCGACGCGATCCGGTCCGGATCGCCTCCGCCGCTCGGCGTCTATGCCGCCCTCGACACCATGCTTCCCGGGATCGTGTCCGAAGGCTCGGCGGCCGCGGGCGGCTCCTGGGTGGACGTACCGGATCCACGGTTCTTCACCGACGGAATCGGGATGACCCCGGGGCGTGAATGGCCGCTGACCTAGCAGTCTGCACGACGAGAAAGGAGGTGACGGAATGACCAAATACAGCAAGCCGATCGTCAAGAAGGTAGACAGCAACGCGGTGCTCCGAAGCCGCACCTGAGATCTGTCGACGGGGAGCCGGGCTCTGCGACGAGGCGAATCCGGCTCTCCTGCCGGTTCTCAAGCGGTGGACATCGAGACCGATCGGCACGGTACGGAAAGGAGTTACGGCCGGTGGTGAGTCAGTGGGCCGGAAGGTTCGGTGGTCGCGACTTCGTGCGCCTGTGGGCGGCGACCACCGCGAGCTCCTTCGGTACCACTCTGACGACCGTGGCGCTGCCCCTCGTCGCACTGGTGACTCTGCACGCCTCCACCTTCGCGGTCGGCCTCATCTCGGCGGCGGAACTCCTGTCCTGGCTGGTTCTCGGCCTGTCCGCCGGAGTCTGGGTCGATCGCCTGGCGCGTAGGCCACTGATGGTCGCCTGTGACCTCCTGCGCGCGGTCGCGCTCGTCTCGGTACCCGTCGCGGTCGCGACCGGGATGGTGAGCGTCCCCCAGCTCGTCCTCGTGGCGCTCGTCCTCGGTGTCGCCTCGGTGTTCTTCGACATCGCCGGTCAGACGTACCTCCCCCTGGTCGTCGAGGCGGACGGCCTGCTGGCGGGCAACAGCCGGCTGCAGGCCGGTCAGTCGGCCGCGCAGACCGGTGGTCCCGCCGTCGGCGGCGCCCTGGCGCAGCTGATCGGCGCACCGCTGACGCTGCTCGTCGACGTCGCGAGCTACCTGTTCTCCGCGCTGTTCCTGTCCACGCTCCGCACCCGGGAAGAACCCTCCGAGGTGACGGATCGGGCGCGGATGCTGCCGCAGATCCGTGAGGGACTGCGGCACGTACTGGCGGACCCGGTGATCAGACCGCTGATGCTGGTCGCGGCGGGCCTGAACATGGTGGGCACCGCGTACGAGACCCTTCTGGTGCCGTTCCTGCTGCGGACCGTGGAGGTGAGGCCCGCGCTGATCGGTGTGCTGCTCGCGGTCGGCGGCGTCGGCGGCGTGCTCGGCGGCGTACTCGGCCCCCGTGTCGCCGCCAGGCTCGGCGGCGCGCGGACCATGGTGCTCACCGCCTGCGTCTGCCCGCTGATCTCGATGCTGGCACCGCTTTCCACGGCGGGCGCGGGCCTCGTGCTGCTCGGGGCCGGACTGGTCGGCCGCGAGGTGTGCATCACGGTGTTCAGCCTGCTGGCCCGCAGCTACCGCCAGGCCACCGTCTCCCGCGTGCTGCTGGCGCGGGTGACCGCCAGCATCAGGTTCATCTCCTGGGGCGTGCTGCCCATCGGTGCCCTGCTCGGCGGGTCTCTGGGCGAGCTGGCGGGCAACCGGGCCGCCCTGTGGGCCGTGTGCGGACTGCTGCTGCTGACGCCCCTGCCCCTCCTGTTCTCCGACCTACGCGGGCGCCGGGACCTGCCGGAGGCACCGGTCCGTGAGTCTCAACCGGCGTGACCACGCCGGAAATCCAGAAAGACCCCTGAGGAGTTGCGAGACATGTGTGGCCTGACGGGCATGGCACGCGTCGGCGGCGGTGATCTGTCCGTTCGTGACGAGGTGCTGCTCGAACGAATGACGCGGGCCGTGGGACACCGTGGTCCCGATGGTGAGCGGCTGTTCCGCGACGGACCGGTGGCGATGGGCTTCCGCCGCCTCGCCCTGGTCGGTCCGGCAGACGGCGACCAGCCACTGTTCAGCCAGGACCGGCAGCAGGTGCTGATCGCGAACGGGGAGGTCTACAACCACCGCGAGCTGGAGGCCGGGCCACTGGCCGGCGTCCCGATGCGCACCAAGTCCGACTGTGAGGTACTCCCCCACCTGTACGCGCAGCGCGGTCACCGTTTCCTCGACGACGTCGCCGGCATGTACGCCATCGCCCTGTGGGATCGCGCCGCCGGCCGGCTGGTGTTCGCGCGCGACCGGTTCGGCGTCAAGCCGCTCTACTACACCCGTGCCGGCGACACCGTGCTGTTCGCCTCGGAGATCAAGGCGCTCTTCCAGCATCCCGGCTGCCGGCGTGAGCTGGACTGGGACGGCGCGCTGGCCGACCAGTCCATGACCGCCGCGCCGTACCTGAGCCACGAGCCGGTCAACACCTGGTTCCACGGCATCGAGACGGTGCCGGCGGGCGGGATCGTCACCATCGACCTGACGACCGGACACACCGAGCACCGCACGTACTGGGAACTGCCCGGCTTCGACGGTGACAACGACGCCTCCGACGAGGAGCTGATCCGGGCGTACCGTGAGCTGCTCGCCGCGTCGGTGGCCGACTGCACCGGGGCCGACGCCGAGGTGGGGCTGTTCCTCAGCGGGGGTGTCGACTCCGCCTCGGTGGCGGCGCTCGCGGCACGTCAGGGCACCACGATCCACACCTTCAGCGTCCTGAACGCCGCCACACTGGCCAACGGCGACGCCGAGCACGGTCATCGGGTCGCGCGGGCGCTCGGCATGCCCAACCACCAGCTGGTGTTCGAGCCGGACCGGATACCCGGCACCGAGGAGTGGAAGCGCCTGCTCTGGCTGCTGGAGACCCCTCTGTGCAACGCGGAGCAGTACTACAAGTACGAGCTCTACCGCTATGCCAAGCACGTACGTCCCGAGCTGCGGGGGATGCTGCTGGGCCAGGCCAGCGACGAGTACAACGGCGGCTACTCGACCACGATCACCCGGGGGGACGGGTGGGCGGGCTTCGAGGTGGGCGTGCGGGACCTGGCCAGGGCGTCCGCGCTGCACGGCTTGCCGGCCCTGGCGTCATGGTGGGAGCATGGCGAGCTGCTCGCCGAGGACCTGCTGCGGGACGGCGCCGGCCGGCGAGCGGCCGACCCGTACCCCGGGTACGTGGCCTGGAAGCACCGGGACGTCCAGCAGTACAACTGCTGGCACGAGGACCGGACCGCCGCCGGCAACGGCGTCGAGGCGCGCGTCCCCTTCCTCGACCACCGCGTCATCGAGCTGCTGGCCACGATCCCGGCCGGCCGGCGAGCGAGCCTGCTGTGGGACAAGCGGATCCTGCGCGACGGCGTACGCGATCTGCTGCCCGCGTTCGTCGCGGACCGGCCCAAGGTGTCGTTCTTCTACGGGGAGGGCGCCGGGTTCACCCACCGGGCCATGGTGCGGATGCTGCGCCAGGACGGAGACGCGCTGCTGGAGGAGGCTCTGGCGAGCCCCGGGGCCCGGCGGCACCTGCGGCCGGACGCGCTGCGGGGGATGCTGCGCGGGCTGGCCGGTGAGATGGAGCCCTTCGGGGTCGAGTTCCTGCTGCGGCTGGTCAACCTCGGGCTGCTCGACCAGATGGCCGCGGAGCCTCCGGTGCCGCCCGTCGACGCACCCCCGGTGAAGATCCTCTCCGCCGCGCCGATCACGGACTGGGACCAGGACGCCCCCGGCCTGACCGCCGCGATGCACCGTTGTCCCGAACCGCGCGCTGACGACGTGGTCGCCCTAGCCCCGGACGTCCTGCTGGTCGCGGAGCCGGCCGACCCGGACACGCTCTATCTCGCCGTCGGTGGCCAGTTCGAGTACGTCGCGACCGCCTCGGCCGCCCCGGAATGGTGCGCGTTCCTGCGTGCGGTCGACGGGCGGCGTCGCATCGGTGAGGTGCTCACCGAGGCGGGCGTCACGCACGCGTCGGTGGCCACCGAGCTGTGGGACGCCCTGGACGCCGGCGTGCTCACGGCGACCGCCGGCGCTCTCACCACGACTCAGGGAGCCGGCCGATGAACGAGGACAGGTTCGCCCACTGCCTGCCCACCCTCAGGGACCTCGGCCTGCTGCCCGGCACCGAGCTGGCCGTGTTCGTCGTCGGCTCGACGGTCCGGGGCTGGGACCACGGCGCCAGCGACCTCGACCTGGTGGTGGTGTGCGCGGAACGCTTCCAGGACGAGAGGCTGGAAAGGGTCACCGTCCCGCTCAGTCCGGGCGAGGTCGACGTCATCGGCTTCACGCGGGAAGGTCGCCGCTGGGAGGTCAAGTACTGGCTGGACGACCAGGTGGACCAGGTGCTCGACAAGGTCTCCCGCGACTCCTTCGACCACGACAGGACCGCGGGCGCCCGGCTCATCCCCACCGAGGAGATCCTTCTGGGGCGGCTGGCGGCCTGCCATCCGCTGTCCGGGCCGGACTGGGTACGCCGCCGCCTGCGGCAGATCGAGGAGTCCGCCTTTCAGACCTACGTCCTGACCGACCTGCTCGCCATGGCCGACACGAGGGCCGAGACCGCGATGGGCCAGCTGGCCGCCGGTGACCTGCCCAGCGCCGTGCTCTCGGCGCGGGACGCCTTCGGCTGCGCCGTGGACGCACTGCTCGTCGGTTACGGCGAGTACCCGAATCCGCCGAAATGGCGGGCCCGGCGCTTTCAGGAGGCGAAACCGGAGCCGCTGACCTTCGAGGAGTACTGGGAGATCGAGACCATGCGTGGCTATGATCCGGCCGACCCGGCGCAATGGGTGGAGCAGGTCGTCGACCTGTGCAAGGACATCGCCATGGAGGTGGAGATCACGTGACGCCGGAATCGATCCCGAAAAGGCGCACCAGCGTACGGGCTCGCAAATTCCGAGGTCAGTTGCTCGTCTCGATCGATGAGGAGACGTTCGAACTCTCCGAGTCGGCCGAGTTCATCTTCCGCGGAATCAATGGAAGACGCAGCGTCCAGGAGATCGGTGTGCTCCTCGCCGAAAAGTACGCGATCCCGGTCGACACGGCGGTCGAGGATGTCGCGGAGCTCCTCGACGCGCTGGCGCGGAGCGACATCCTCGAGTTCCCGGGCTGAGCATGGCCCCAGAGGAGCGAGCGAACCCGGGATGGAGCTACACGAGCACGTTCGGTAACTGGGAGAACCGTGCGAGCGTACGGAACAAGCCGCCGAGGATCCTGACGGAGGCGACGCCGGCGACGGTCTTCTTCCCGCCGGAGGCGGTCCCGGCCGTGTCCGATCCGCTCGTCGTCGAGCGGGGACCGGCGGTCGCACACCGGCTTCTCGTGCACTCGCTCTACCAGTACCTGCACTTCACGACCGTGCTCGAACAGGTCGCCGTGCTGCCGGTGACCGCGCGCATCTCCCTGGACCGGGCGGGAGTCGTGGCGCTGCCCGCCGCGATGCGCGCCGACGCGTTCAAGATCACCACGGATGAGGCGTGGCACGCCCAGAGCTCCCACGACTTCACCGAGCGGGTCGCCGCGGTGACGGGCATCGCGGCGAGCGCGGTGGTGGAGCCGCGGTTCGCGCACCTGCTCGCCCGGCTCAGGGACGGTTTCGACGTGGCGGACCGGCCCCTGGTCGACCTGGTGTTCGCCGTGGTCAGCGAGACGTTGGTGTCCTCGCTTCTGGCGGGCCTGCCGTTCGACCGCCGGCTGCCCGAGCCGGTACGCGCACTGGTCGCCGACCACGCCGCCGACGAGGGGCGCCACCACTCCTACTTCCGCGCGTTCCTTCGCTGCCTGTGGCCACGGCTCACCGCGGCGCAGCGTCGGTTGGTCGGCCCCCGCGTACCCGAACTCGTGGAGGCCTTCCTCCACCCGGATCTGGCCGCGGTACGTGCCGCCCTGGTCGCGTCGGGCTTCACCGCAGCCGAAGCGGACACCATCGTGCGGCGCTCCTACCCGCCGGGCGCGCCGGTCTTCGACGTCGCCCCGGCCGCCAGGGCGACGGTACGTGCGTTCCGCGACGTGGACGCGCTTGACGACACCGCGACGCGAGAGGCCTTTATGGCCGCCGGCCTGGAATGACGCGGGACGTCCTGTCCGGCGCCGAGTCGCCGACAATGCGGTGGACCCTGCCTCCCGTTCCGGGAAACCGCAGTTCACCGGCCGTTGGGCAATTAAAGGGGAATGCCGGAAAAGCCCAACTGGTACCTTACGTCGGGTGAGTGATGTCCCAGCCCGACCCTTTCCTTCCGACCGCCCGGCCGACCTTGAAAGTCAGCCGGCCAGGATCGACACGACGAAACCCCATCCGGCGCGTATCTACGACTTCCTGCTCGGCGGGAAGGACAATTTCCAGGTCGACCGCGACGCGGCCGAAAAGGTCGTCGCGGCGGTGCCGTCGGCGCGGGCGGAGGTGGCGGCGAACCGCGAGTTCCTGCGCCGGGTGGTCACCTATGCGGCCGGTCAGGGCATCTTTCAGTTCCTGGACATCGGTACGGGCATTCCGACGGTGGGGCCCACACACGAGGTCGCCCAGCGGGTGAACCCGCTGGCCCGGGTCGCATATGTGGACAACGACCCGATCGTGCTCGCGCACTCCCGTGCGCTGCTGACCACGAACGACCGTACGTTCACGGTTCAGGCCGACGTCCGCGAGCCCGACACGATCCTCCGTCATCCCGCGGTACGCGAGCTCCTGGATTTCGAGCAGCCGATCGCGCTCATGTTCGTCGGGTTGCTGTACTTCGTCGACGACGGCGAGGACCCCTGGAGCCTGGTCGCCCGTTACCGGGACGCCCTGTCGCCGGGCAGTCATCTTCTGCTGTCGCACGTCATCGACACGGTCGAGACACGTAACGCGGCCAAGGCCTACGAAACGGCCACCTCCGGGCTGTCGCCCCGCAGCCCCGGTCAGATCACCGCGATGTTCGACGGCTGGCAGATCGTGGAGCCGGGGATCGTCCCGATCCACGACTGGCGCCCGGACGGCGGCGAGACCTTCGCGGGCCAGCTCCTGGGCGGCATCGGCCGCCTCGTCTGAACCCCGTGGGGGGTGCCACCGGAGCCGTACCGCCGTTCTAAGCTGCGAAGATGTGCGAAACCGGGGCCGACCCCCACGACGTGCTCACTGCCATGCCACGCCCGGCCGCCGGGCCCGCGGTCGACCCGATCGCGCTGGAGCCGGTCGACGAGATCAAGATCACCACGTTGGTGGACAACGTGTTCGACGCGCTGCTGACCGGTGACGAGCGCACGCGCAGGGCGAGCTCCGGTGCGGTGGTGGCGGCACCGCAGTTCGAGACCGGCCGGACCACGCCCGGGATGATCGCCGAGCACGGCTTCTCCGCTCTGGTCACGGTCCGCCGCGCCGACCGCTCCACGACGCTGCTGTTCGACACGGGCCGGTCCCCCGACGCGATGCTCACCAACGCGGACCGGCTCGGCATCGACCTGAGCGGCCTGCACGGCGTCGTGCTCAGCCACGGTCACTACGACCACGCGGGTGGCCTTGCCGGGCTGGCCGGCAGACAGGGGGTGCGCGCACTGCCGATGGTGGTGCACCCGCGGGTGTGGACCAGGCGCCGGCTGGCGATACCCGGCGGCACCACCGAGGAGCTGCCGACCCTGAGCAAACGGGCGCTGGAGGGGGAGGGCTTCGCGGTCATCGAACGCCGTGATCCGTCGTTGCTCGTCGACGGCAGCGTCCTGATCACGGGCGAAGTGGACCGGACGACCGAGTTCGAGCGCGGCATGCCGCCTCCGCACCAGGCGTGGACCGGGTCCGAGTGGGCCCACGACCCTCTGGTGATCGACGACCAGGCCCTCGTGGTGCACGTACGCGACCGTGGCCTGGTCGTCCTGACGGGCTGCGGTCACGCCGGCGTCATCAACATCGTCCGGCAGGCGCAGCGGCTGACGGGGATCGAGCGGCTGCACGCACTGGTCGGCGGGCTGCACCTGAGCGGCCCGGCGTTCGAACCTGTCATCGGCCCCACACTCGCCGCGCTGACCGAACTCGCGCCCAGCCTCGTGGTCCCCGGCCACTGCACCGGCTGGCGCGCCCAGCACGCCATGGCCGGCGCCATGCCCGACGCCTGGGTCCAGGGCAGCAGCGGCACCACGTACCGCCTCACCGCCGCCGTGTAGACAGGGCGGCGTGGGCGAAGCGAAAGGCGGGGTCCGAGAGTCCGCCTTTCGCTTCCGTCGCTAAGCGTTCCGGTCGCGATCGACCCGAGCGACCTCGACGCAATTACTGTTGTTCGCGTTGCTCCGTGAGGACTTACGCCAGCTCAGATCCTGCTGTTCCACGACTCCGCCACTTCCTTGATGAGCCGGATGGACTCCTGCTCGCTCAGCGCGTGCTTCCGCGTGATCTCAAACATACGCCGGAGTCTGGACACTTCATCGGCGCTCTCCACCACGTCACCACTGAGCGCGTCGTCTATCTGGCCGATTTCAGCCGCGACACCGAATGAGCCGGTGTATTGGGAGCCGATCGAGCAGCTCAGGCGGACGACCTGGATGATCACATGCTCCTGCCCCGCCATTTCGACAAGGCGATTGAGCTGGTCGCACATGACCTGGGGCCCGCCGACGTTACGATGCAGGACACTCTCGTCGATGAGCGCGACGAAGATCGGCGGATCCTCCTTCGCCAGAACCTGCTGCCGCGACATCCGCACCTTGACCTGATCGTCGTTGCGGAGCACCGCTCGCGCGTACTCTTCGATTTGCAGAAGGCCGGGGACGACGTCGTACGTAAATAGTAAAAGCGTCGCCGCTTGGGCTTCGGCGAACGCCCACGTGCCCAGGAATTCCTGAGGCTTCTCTCCCGTGACCATGTTCTCGACGATGTCCTGGAGAAGTCCGTCCGTGCCGAGGATGTCCTCGACGCCCTTCAGTGTGTCGGGGTCCGGGATGTTACGGCCGGACTCCCACGCGGCGACGGCCGAGTCCGACACCCGAAGCCGCTCTCCGATGGCCCGGCGACTCATCTTGGGGACCTGCCGCTCCCGTGCGACGCGAAGCCGCCGCCCGAAGAACTCTCTCCCCGTCATACGTGCTGGCATTGAGATTCGTACCCTCTCGCACTCGCCTTTACCCGCACCGCACTTGCCAATCGTGCACACCGGAGCACTTATCAGCCTATGGGACAGGTGCCATTCTCGGCAGAGGAAAATCCGCAATCACATAAAGGCAAAACGCCCCATGAACGACTTTACCGATATTCAAACTCGCCTGGTCCGCGCCGGGCTGGTGCCCTACATCGCCCGCTGGAGCGGTGAGCGGCCGGCCCGTGTTCCGGTGGTGGCCCACGGCCGTACCGGAATCGGCTATCAGCGCGAGCGCCCGGGCGACCGCGACGCGCGCGGCGTGTTGTGGAAGCGCTACGTCCGCGCGCCGGGCGAGGGCGTGCCCGAGTTCGGCGGGGTGCACCCGTACCGGCAACGCCGAGCCATGCGCCGGTTGCTCTGCCAGGTCTGCGGCGGGCCGGCCGACCTGAACGAACAAGGCGTCCTGTGGCTCGTGGGCGACGCCGGACGGGGCTGGTCGGACGAGGAGGTGACCGGCCACCCGCCGGTCTGCCTGCGCTGCGCGGGTACCGCCCGCCGCGTCTGCCCGCACCTGCGCGACCGTGGCGTACTGGCGCCGCGGGTCCGCGACGCGCCACTCGTCGGCGTCTCCGGCACCCTGTACGAACTCCGCCGGTGGGGCCTCGCCTGCCTGGGACCCGCCACCCTCGCGTACGACGACCCACAGGTCAGGTATCTGCAGGCCGCCCAGCTCATGCGCGGACTACGCGATCGGACGGTGGTGGACCTGGACCGCGTCTGACGCGCTCGCCGCCGGGCGTCCACCGCCATGCCCGGCGCTTGGGTCCAGAGCAGCAGCGGCACCACGTACCGGCCCACCGCGCCTCGTGGACACGGCGGGGTCAATCCGCTGCGGTGTCCTCCGGCGCCAGCTGGGCGAGGGCCGCGAGCGTTCCGAGCGCCGCCGAGAGCGTTTCGGCAGGCGGGGACGCGAGCGCCAGGCGTACGGCGTCGGGTGCGTGACCGGCGCCGACCGTGAAGGCGGCGGCGGGGGTCACCGCGATCCCCCTGCGGGCCGCGGCGGCGACGAACGTCTCGGCGCGCCAGGGCTCGGGCAGCCGCCACCAGCAGTGGTACGCGCACGGGTCGGCGTCGACCGCGAACCCGGCGAGGCGCTCGCGCATGAGCTCCTGCCGCGTCTCCGCGTCCACGCGCTTGGCACGTTGCACGGTGTCCACGGTGCCGTCGGTGAGCAGGCGGGTCGCGGCCTCGAGGGCGAACCGGCCCGCCGACCACCCGCCGGACCGCAGTGCCGAGGCGATCCGCCCGGCGACGGCGGGCGGCGTGACCGCGAAACCCACGGTCAGCCCGGGTGCCAGCCGCTTGGACAGGCTGTCCACGACGACGACGCGTTCGGGTGCCAGACCGGCCAACGGCGACAGGTCCGCGCGGAGAAAGGCGTAGATGCCGTCCTCGATCGCGTACAGGCCGAGCTCGTGCAGCAGACCGGCGATCTCGGCGCGCCGCCCGGCGGACATCGTGATGCCCAGGGGGTTGTGCAGCGTGGGCTGGAGATAGACGGCGCTCAGTGCGCCGGCGGAACGGATCGCCTCCGGCGTCACCCCGTCCGCGTCCATCGCCAGCGGGACGAGCGTGACGCCCAGACGGCCGGCGATGCCCTTGACGATGGGGTACGTAAGCGCCTCCACGCCGAGGCGTTCGCCCGGCCGGACCAGCGCCGCCACCGACGCGGCGATCGCCTGCCGCCCGTTGCCGGCGAACAGGACGTCACGCGGCTCCGGTGCCCAGCCGGCGCGGGCGAGCAGCCGCGCGGCGGCCTCGCGGGCCGGTGCGGTCCCCGCGGCGCCCACCGGCCGCAGGGCCGCGTCCAGTACGTCGTGCCGCAGCATCCCGGCCAGGCTCACCGCGACGAGCGCGGGCTGGTCCGGCAGGACGGAGAAGTTCAGCTCGAGGTCGACCAGGGCGTCGACCGGCTCGGCCAGAGCGGGCTCGGCCTGCGGCCGGGCGGCGCGCACGAACGTGCCGCGGCCCACCTCCCCGACGGCCAGCCCCCGCCGGATCAGCTCGCCGTAGATCCGCGCGGCCGTCGAGCCCGCGATGCCGTTCTGCCGGGCGAACCGCCGCTGTGGCGGCAGCCGGTCGCCGGCCCGCAGCCTCCCGTCGGCGATCTGCGCCGCCAGGTCGTCCGCGATCCTCCGGTAGTCGTCCATCATCGCCCGTCGCTATCGACATTGCACCGAGAACAATCCATCGATTGCACCGAGATATTGGCGTTAATAGCATTGATCCGTCAAACGCCGGACCGAGGAGCACGCACGTGAGCGCAGTTTCCGTTGACGGGTTGAGCATCGCCTACGACGACGAGGGGAGCGCCGGCGCGCCGGTCGTGGTCCTGGTGCACGGCCACCCGTTCGACCGGTCGATGTGGCGGCCGCAGGTCGAGCGGCTCGTCGAGGCCGGCCGGCGGGTGATCGTCCCGGACCTGCGCGGCTACGGGGAGAGCGCGGTCGTCCCCGGGAAGACCCCGCTGGCGGCCTTCGCCCACGACATCATCGAGCTGCTCGACCAGCTCGGCGTCGAACGCTTCGCACTGGGCGGCCTGTCCATGGGCGGGCAGATCGTCATGGAGCTCCACCGGCAGGTGGCGGACCGGATCCGCGGCCTGCTGCTCGCCGACACCGCACCCTGGCCGGAGACGCCGGACGGCCGGAGGACGCGCAACGAGGTCGCCGACCGGCTGCTGCGCGAGGGCATGCGGCCTTACGCGGAGGAGGTCCTGCCGAAGATGGTGGCCCCGGCGACGATCGAACGCCTGCCTGCGGTGGCCGAACACGTACTGGGCATGATGCTGGGCACCTCTCCGGAAGGCGCCGCGGCGGCCCTGCGCGGTCGCGCCGAACGCCCCGACTATGCCGAGTCGCTGTCGCGGGCCAAGGTGCCCGCCCTCATCGTCGTCGGCAGCGAGGACGAGTACACCCCCGTGGACGACGCGCGGCAGATGCACGAACTGATCCCGGACTCCACACTGGTCGTGGTGGACGGTGCGGGACACATGCCCAACCTGGAATGCCCGGAAGCGTTCGACCAGGCCCTGCTCGCGTTCCTGGACGCCCTCTGACTCACCCGCCCGTGGCGGCGGTCTCGACCAGCGGGAAGTGGCAGCTGACCTGCCGGCCGGGGGCGACCTCCACCGGAACCGGCCGCTCGGTCCTGCACCTGTCCTGCGCGTACGGGCAGCGCGGATGGAACGGGCAGCCCACCGGCTTGTTGATCGGGCTCGGCACGTCACCGGTGAGCACGATCCGCTCGCGCCGCGGCGTCGTGCCGTCGTCGATCTCCGGCACGGCCGACAGCAGTGCCTGGGTGTACGGGTGGGCGGGCGCCTCGTACAGCGGTTCGGCGTCGGCGAGCTCGACGATCTCGCCGAGGTACATGACCGCGATCCGGTCTGAGACGTGCCGCACCACGCCGAGGTCGTGCGCGATGAAGATGTAGGTCAGGCCGTACTCCTCGCGCAGGTCGGCGAAGAGGTTCAGCACCTGCGCCTGGATGGACACGTCGAGTGCGGCGACCGGCTCGTCGGCCACGACCAGCTTCGGGTTCATCGCGAGCGCGCGTGCGATGCCGATCCGCTGGCGCTGGCCGCCGCTGAACTCGTGCGGGTATCGGTCGACGTAGGTCTCCGACAGGCCGACGACGTCGAAGAGCTCGCGTACGCGGCGGCGGACCGCGGCCGCGTCGCCGTACCCGTGCACCTGGAGCGGCTCGGCGACGATGTCGCCCGCGCGGCGGCGCGGGTTCAGGGAGGCGTACGGGTCCTGGAAGACGAGCTGGAGTCCGCGACGGATCGGGCGCAGGCGGCGCCGGGACAGCGTGCTGATGTCGCGTCCGTCGAACTCCACCGTGCCGCTCGTCAGGTCCATGAGGCGTACCAGGCAGCGGCCGAGCGTCGACTTGCCGCACCCGGACTCGCCCACGACCCCCAGGGTCTCCCCCGCGACCACGTCCAGCGACACCCCGTCGACGGCGCGCACGACCTCCTCTCCGCCGCCACGCGCCTTGGTCAGCACGCTGGACCGCAGCGGGAAGTGCTTGACCACGTCGGTCGCGCGAAGGAGCGTGCTCATGGTGTGTCCTCCCCCACGGCGGCCGTCGCCGCCTCCGCCCGCAGCTCGTCACGCCCGTCGCGAGGCAGCCAGCAGGCGTCCCGGTGCCCGTCGCCGCCGGCGAGCTCGGGCCGTTCGTCGCAGGCCTCGTGCCGGAACCGGCAGCGCGTCGCGAACGCGCAGCCGGAGGGGACGTCGAACGGTGAGATCGGCGACCCGGGTATCGCGGTGAGCCGGCGGATCCGCGCGCCCGTGACGCGTGGCACCGAGCCCAGGAGCCCCCACGTGTACGGATGCCGCGGGTGGCGGAAGACCTGGGTCTTCGGTCCCTGTTCGACGGCGCGGCCGCCGTACATGACGAGGACCTGGTCCGCGATCTCGGACACCACCCCCATGTCGTGCGTGATGACGAGGATGGACGAGCCGTGGGTCTCGCGGAGCCGTCGCATGAGGTCGAGAATCTGGGCCTGGGTGGTGACGTCGAGCGCCGTGGTCGGCTCGTCCGCGATCAGCAGTTTCGGGTTGCAGGCGAGGGCCATCGCGATGACCGCACGCTGCCGCATCCCGCCGGAGAACTCATGCGGGTAGCCGTCGACGCGCTGCGCGGGGTTCGGGATGCCCACCTCGTCGAGGAGCGTGATCGCCCGCTTACGTGCCTCGGACCGGGACACGGGATTGTGCGCGCGCAGCTGCTCGGCGATGTGCCAGCCGACCGTGTAGACCGGGGTGAGCGCCGTCATCGGATCCTGGAAGATCATCGCGATGTCGCGGCCGCGTACCGAGCGCAACTCCTTGTCGGAGAGCGCGAGCAGGTCACGGCCGTTGAAGGAGACGGTGCCGGAGACGCTGGCGTTCGGGTCACGGATCAGCTTGAGGATGCTCATCACCGAGACGGTCTTGCCGGATCCGGACTCGCCGACGATGCCGAGCACCTCACCGGGCTCGACCGCGAACGACAGGCCGTCGACGGCGGTGACGGTGCCACGGCGGGTACGGAACGTCACGCGCAGGTCGCGTACGTCGAGGAGCGGCTCAGGCATGACGCACCCTCGGGTCGAGCCGGGCGTACAGGACGTCCACCAGCGCGTTCGTCAGCACCACGAAGAAGGCCGCGTACAGGACCGTTCCCATGATCACCGGCAGGTCGACGTTCTGCAGCGCGTCGTAGGTCAGCTTGCCGACCCCGGGCAGGCCGAACACCACCTCGGTGAGCAGGGCGGAGCCGCCGACCAGTGCGCCGAAGTCGAGCCCGAACAGCGAGACGAACGGGATGAGCGAGCACCGGAGCGCATGCTTGATCAGGATGCGCCGCTCGGAGATGCCCTTCGCGCGTGCGGTCGTGACGTAGTCCTCGTTCAAACTCGCGATGACCTCCGAACGCAGGAGCCGGGCGTAGATGCCGGCGTACAGCAGCGCCAGCGTGAGCCAGGGGAACAGCAGGTGCAGGGCCCACTCGCCCGGGTTCTCGGTCAGCCCGACGTAGCCGAGCGGCGGCACCCAGGAGAAGACCCCGTCGTGCAGCCGGCTCTGGGTGAGCAGGTTGACCGCCTCGCCGACCCAGTAGACGGGAAGCGACGCGCCGACGACGCCCAGCATCATGATCAGCGGATCCACGGCGGTGCCGCGCAGTGCGGCCGCCGCGCTGCCCATGGCGATGCCGAGCACCACCCAGATCACCGCCGCGCCGAGCACGAGCGACAGCGTGATCGGCATGGCGTGCGTGATCTGCGGGATCACCTTCGAACCGCGGTTGACGAAGGACTCGAGGTCACGGCTCACGAACAGGTGCTTCATCATCAGCACGTACCGCACCGGGAGCGGCCGGTCGAAGCCGAACGCGTGCCGGACCTGCGCGAGCGTCGCCGGGTCGGCGTTGCGTCCCGCGATGCGCGCCGCGGGGTCGACGCCGGGGGTGGCGAAGAAGATGAGGAAGACCAGCACGCTGATCGCGAACAGGACGAGGATCGCGGAGACGAAGCGGCGTACGGCGAAGGCGAGCATCTACACGCCTCCCCTTAGCCGGGCGCCCGGATCGAGCGCGTCGCGGACGCCGTCGCCGAAGATGTTCAGCGCCACGGCCGTCACCGCGATGAGCAGGCCGGGGACGAGTGCCACCGCCGGCCGCGTGTACAGCAACCCGAGGCCGTCGTTGATGATCGTGCCCCAGCTCGCGTCCGGTGGCTGCACGCCGACCGAGAGGAAGGACAGCGCCGACTCGGTGAGCATGTTGAGCGCGGTCATGAGCGGGAGGAAGACGATCACCGTGGGTGTGACGTTGGGCAGGATCTCGCGGCGCATGATCCGCCGGTCGGTGGCGCCGATCCCGATCGCGGCCTGGATGAAGTCCCGGTGCCGCAGCGCGATCACCTTTCCGCGTACCGGGCGGGCGACGTAGGGCACGTAGATCACCGCGATGATGAAGATGGGCACCCAGATGCTCCCGGCGTCGACGCCGACCGGCCCGATGTGCACGCCGCTGGTGAGCAGCACCACGGACAGGCAGATCGCGAGCAGGTAGACGGGGAACGCCCAGACGACGTCCAGGACGCGGGACAGGATCGCGTCCACCAGTCCCCCGGCGTAGCCGGCGACGACGCCGACGAGCGTGGCGATCAGGCAGCACAGCACCGCCGACGTCAGCCCGATGAACAGGCTGTTGCGGCCGGCGTACAGCAGCCGCGCCATCACGTCGCGCCCCTGGTTGTCGGCGCCGAGGAAGTAGTGGCCGGGGTCCCAGGTCGGGCCGATCGGCGTGACGCCGAGCTGCAGGCCGGTGCTGCTCGGGCGCAGCACCGGCACCGTCCTGCCGTCGACGACCGTCGAGCCGGAGATGTTCGACCGGAAGGCGTCGGTGTGCGCGATCTGGTGGGCGTACAGCGGCGCGGCCACGCAGGCCAGGACGATCAGTACGAAGACGGCCGCCGCGGCCATCGCCGCCCGGTTGCGCGTCAGCTGGGTCAGGGAGTTGCGCCACGGGCCCGACGTCCCCGCGGCGGGCGGGACGGCGACCGTCCCGCCCGACTCCGGAGCGCCGGGAAGCCCGGCCACCACGGCCATGGGTCGGCTCACTTCACCCAGAGCTGGCTGACCAGCATGTAGAACTGTTTGCTGAACTGGTAGTCGCCGACCTTGGTCGAGACGAAGTCGACGAGCTTGGGGTTGAACAGCGGGACGAGTGGCGACTTCGCCATGACCGCCTGGTCGACCTGGCCCCACTTCTGGTCGGCCGTCGGCATGCTGGTCTGCTCGGTCTTCAGCGCGTCCTTCATCTGCGCGTCGACATCCTTGTCGCAGAAGCCGGCGATGTTGATGCTCGAGTCGCTGCCGGGGTGGAACGACGCGCACGACAGCAGCACGTTGAGGAAGTCCGAGGCCGCGGGGTAGTCCTGGTACCAGGACGTCAGTGCCAGCTGCACCTTGTTCTCGGTGTTCTGGATGTAGGTGAACTGGATGTTGGCCGACAGCGGCTTCAGCGTGGCCTTGTAGCCGATCTGGTTGAGCAGGCTCTGGACGTACTCCCCGATCGACTTGTAGACCTCGTCCTCCTGCACGACGACGGCGACCTTCTGGCCGGCGGTGCCGGACTGCTGCACGAGCTGTTTGGCCTTCTCGATATCCGGCGCCGACCAGGTCGCCCCGCCGCCCTTGGTGTAGTCGCAGAAGTTCACGTGGCCGGGGAAACCGGCCGGAAGGACCGTGCAGGCGGGCTGCGCGAGGTTCGTACCGCCATACAGCCGTACCGCCGCCGCCCGGTCGATCGCCCAGTTGATGGCCTGACGGGCCATCTGGTTGTTGAACGGCGCCATGTTGGTGTTGAGCGTGAGGTAGAAGAACGCCGTCAGCGGGTTGACGTGCACCTGCTTCTCGTACTTGGTGCCCATCTCGTTCAGCCGGTCGGACGGGGGCGGGTCGAAGACCCAGTCGCCCTGGCCGTTCTCGACCGCCGTGACCTCCGCCTCGACGGTGAGACCGAACGTCTCATCGATCTCGTCCGGATAGCCCTGTGGCTCGGCGTCGTGTGACCATTCCTTGAAGTACGGGTTGCGGACCAGCTTGAGCGCACGGTTCGGGTCGTAGGAGGCGGCCATGTACGGCCCGGTGCTGGGCAGCGGCTTGGTGCCCGCGTCCTTGGCCGGCGAGTCCTTGGGCACGATGCTCGCGTGCGGCACCGCGAGCTTGTACGGCAGCTCCGGGTCCGGATCGGTCAGGTTGATCGTCACGGTGCCGGCGCTCGCGTCGCCCACGACGCCCTTGCTCAGCGAGCAGTCCGCGGGCTTCTTCAGGCACGCGGCGCTTCCCACGATGCCGTTGTAGAACGTGCCCGCGGTCGGGCTGGAGACCTTGAAGATGCGCTCGAACGAGGCCACGACGTCATCGACGGTGACCGGTTTGCCGGTGGAGAACTTGATGCCGGGGCGCAGCTTGAAGACATAGGTCCTGCCGCCGTTCGTCACCTGCGGCATCGCCTCGGCCAGGTCCGGAACGACGGTGAACGACGCCTGTCCGCCGACCTTCTTGAAGGCCAGCAGCCCGTCGTAGGTCGCCTGGTAGAGCTGCCAGTACTGCAGCGTGTAGTTCACCTGCGGGTCGAACGAACCGCCCGCCGCCTTGGCCATCAGGTGGAGGGTGCCGCCCTTGTGCTGGGGCTGGAAGCCCTGGGCGGCGGCTCCGCCGGAAACGCCGGACCCACCGGAGTCACCGGAGTCACCGGAACCACTGCAGGCGGCGGTGAGGACGAGCAAGGCCGCGGCCGCCACCGACCCGATACGTGTCTTGGACATCCGGATTCCTCCATGACATGTTCGGCGAGAATGCCGTTCCGGAACGGCCACGGCCTCTCCCCGGATCTGGTCGGTTACGACGGAAAGCGATCTCGTGCCGGTATCCTGAAGGCAAAAAGGTCAGGCCACAAGACCTAATCGCGATGTCGTCGTGAAATAACACCCCGTTAACATCTCTGACCATCGACCCGACCCGAGGAGCCAGTCCGTGACCGGCCAGCCTGAGGCAGACGATCTCGGCGCGGACGCGACGCGAGCGCCGGGTCCGGCCGACGAGCTCTTCCGGGTGATCACACAGGTTCTCGACGAGGGCGCTCCCGCGCCGCTGCTGGGACCGGTACGCGTCTCGACCGCGGCCGAGGAGGTGTCCGACCGGCTCATCACCGCCGTGGCCGTCGGGGAGTTCCTGCCGGGCGACCGGCTGCCCGTCGAGCGGGAGCTCGCCCGCCTCCTCGGCGTCAGCCGGCCCACCGTACGCGAGGCGATCAGCCGGCTCCAGGCGGCCGGCGTCGTCGACATCCGCCGTGGCCGGCTGGGCGGCACCTACGTACGCGACAGCTGGACCGAAGTGTCCGCCCCGGCCGTACGCCGGACGCTGCTCCCCCGGTGGCCGGAGTTCGAGCAGCTGTTCGACCTGCGCGGACTCGTCGAGGAGATGGTCGCCCGTACCGCGGCACAACGCCGACGGCCCGAGCACGTCGAGCGGCTCCGCAGCGCCGTCGAGGCGTACGAGTCGGCGGAGACGGGACGCGAGATGCACGCCGCGGACAACGCCTTCCACCAGGCCGTGCTCGACGCGACCGGCAACCCGCAGATCATCGCGCTCAGCCGTGCCCTGCTCACCCGTGTCGCCCTCGGCCTTCCCATCGAGCCGAACATGGACGTACGCGAGGTGCACGAGCGCGCCCTGCGCGAACACAGTGCGATAGCGCACGCCATCGCCGCCGGCGACGTCGAACTGGCGGGTGAGATCGCCCGCGAGCACTTCACGATCACGGCGGACACGCTGCGCGAGGCGCTGTCCCGCGGGATGGCCGCCGAGGAGTGATCCGTCAGCGCTCCCGGCCGGCGCCACCGGCCGCGAGGGCGGCGGTGAAGGTGAGGCCGGCCAGCAGGGCGTACGAGGCGGGGTAGCCGCCGGTGAGACGGGCCAGGAGCGCGCCGCCGCCGGGCGCGAGAGCGATGGCGACGGTGATGGGCGCGGTGAAGACCCCGTTGACGCGCCCGAACGAGCGGGTGCCCCACCGGTCGGCGACCGTGGTGGCCTGGAGCAGGGTGAACAGGCCGCGGGCGGAGCCCGCGACGACGGCGACGCAGACCAGGGCGACGCCGGGGCCCGGCAGGACGCCCAGGACGACGATCGTGGCCGCGCCGCCGACCAGGATGGCGACCGTACGCGGCCTCGGACCGAGGCGGGAGACCAGCCAGGGGTAGCCGAGCCGCCCGAGCACCTGGCCGGCACCGCACAGGCCGAGCGCGACGGCGGCCAGATGGGTGCCCAGCCCGTCCGAGGTCAGCAGCGGGACCAGGTTGACCGTGGCGGCGTAGCAGCCGAACGCGGCGAACGTCATCGCCGCGGTCAGTGTGAGGAACGTCCCGCTCCGGACCACCGAACGGGCGTGCTCGTCCCGGTCGCGAGCGTCCCCGGCGCGGCTCGCGGGCCAGGGCGGGGTCAGGCACAGCGTGGAGCGGGATGGTCACCACGGCCAGGATCACGGCGAGTGCGAGGTAGGTGCCACGCCAGGTCAGGTGGTCCAGCAGGACGGCGGTCAGCGGGGCGAAGACGGTACTGGCGAACCCCGCGGCGAGGGTCACGGTGGTCACCGCGCGTACGCGGTCCGGGCCGTACCAGCCGGTGAGTGCGGTGAAGGCGGGCTGGTAGAGCACGGCCGACTGGGCCAGGCCGGCGAGGACCCAGGCGGCGAAGAAGACGGGCAGGGTCGGCGCGGCGGCGATCGCCAGTACGCCGGCGACGCCGAGGACCGACCCGGCGGTCATGACGGGGCGCGGCCCGTGGGCGTCCATGAGCCTGCCGACCAGGATGCCGGCGAGGGCGGAGACGACGGCTCCGGTGGAGAAGGCGGCCATGGCGGTCGCGGTGGACCAGCCCGTGTCGCGGGTCAGCGACGAGAGCATCACCGGGAAGGCGTAGTACAGGACACCCCAGCTGGTGATCTCCGTGACGCACAGGGCGATCAGCGCGCGCCGCGGCGGCACGATCCGCGCCGTCTCGGTGCCGTGGCCGGGCCGGCGGGAGCCGATCACCGCGATCCTTCCGTCGTCGCCGTCTCCCTCCCACCCTCTGTCAGCGGCCGTCGATCATCCAACCGGGCGCCTCTTCGCCGCGCGGGTAGGAGACCTGTGCGGTTCGCTGACGGGAGGGGGGACATGGGAGGAGGGGACGTACGCGGGCGGCCGCGCGCGGCCGACTCCGGCCAGGTTTCCAGCTGAGTGCCGAGCTCGACCGGATCGCCGAACACTGAAGGCCCTGGCGCGGGTCCAGGACGGGCTGCACCCGGTCCATCGAGGACGGCCTGGACACGCTCGCCGGCCTCGCCACGGCGAGCGCCGGCGAGCCACCGGACCGGCTCTGCCGGATCCTCGCCGACGGCCACCCCGGCGACGGGAGCGACGACACCGCCATTCTCGCCATCAGGACCCCCGGGCATTCCGGTCCCTGATCCACCGTTGCCGCGGGCGGACGGGGTCGCACGACCCCTTCGGGATACGGCGCGGCGGCCCGCCGGCAGGCCCCGGTAGCGGTTCGGCGGGCCGCTCGGGGCCACGAGCGCTACCAGTTCTGAGGATGCGCCGGGCCTGACGGGCGGCGAGTGTCGTTGGAGGAGCAGTACACACCTGGGGGACGTGATGACTCACCAGGACGCGAAGACGCGGCAGGCCGCCACGGCCGGCTGCGCGAACTGCGGCAGGCAGAACCGCGTGCCCGCCGCCGCGGCGGGTGTGCCGCGCTGCGGCGACTGCCACGAGCCACTGCCATGGATCGCCGACGCCGACGACGACACGTTCGCCGACGTCGCCGGAAACGCGTCGGTCCCGGTACTCGTGGACCTGTGGGCGAAATGGTGCGGGCCCTGCCGTCAGGTCACCCCGGCGCTTGAGGAGGTCGCCCGCGACCTGGCCGGCCGGGTGAAGCTGGTCAAGGTCGACATCGACCGGGCACCGAAGACACAGGCGCGCTTCGAGGTGATGGCGGTGCCGACGTTGCTGCTGATGCGAGACGGCTCGGCGATCGCGCGGAAGTCCGGCGCGGCACCCGCCTCCGCCCTGCGCCAATGGGTGGAACAGGCCCTCGAGAGGAGCGTCTGACCGCCGCCGTGGGCCGCGCAGGACTACCAGATATGAGGATGCGCCGTGCGCCCGAGGCGAGAAGCGTCGGTTGGAGGGGGCGTTCGGGCGTCTCACCGAGCGCGAGGGCGGCCGGCTTCGCCGCGAGGACCGCTTCGAGTACCGCGTCCGCCTGCCGGCGGCATCCTCACCGCGCGCGATGCGCGGGGCGGCGCGGCCGAGAGGGACCGCCACATCGAGATCACGGACTGATCAAGAGGGGTCCCGGCACGGCCGGTCCGCCGGGGAGGGCCAGATCTGCGCAGGAGGGGGCATATGCCGAAGGCAGCCGGAATCGATCTCGGCACGACGAACTCGGTGATCGCGGCGATGGTGGACGGCCATCCGACGGTGGTCCCCAGTGCCGAGGGCGCGCGTACGACGCCGTCGGTGGTGGCGTTCACGCCCGAGGGCGAGCGCCTGGTGGGTCAGCTGGCCCGCCGTCAGGCGATCCTCAACCCGAAGGGCACCATCTACTCGGCCAAGCGTTTCATCGGCCGGCGCCACGACGAGGTGTCCAGCGAGCTGAACGCGGTCACGTACGACGTGGTGGGCGGCCCTGACGGTGTGGTGCGGTTCCCGGTGGGCGGCAAACAGTACGCACCCGAGGAGATCTCGGCGCTGGTGCTGCGCAAGCTCGCCGACGACGCGGGCAAGTTCCTCGGGGAACGCGTGACCGAGGCCGTCATCACCGTCCCGGCCTACTTCAACGACGCCCAGCGCCATGCCACCAGGGACGCGGGCCGCATCGCCGGCCTGGAGGTCATGCGGATCATCAACGAGCCGACCGCCGCCGCGCTGGCCTACGGCCTGGACAAGAAGGGCAACGAGACCGTCCTGGTCTTCGACCTGGGCGGAGGCACCTTCGACGTGAGCATCCTGGACGTCGGCGACGGCGTCGTGGAGGTACGCGCCACCTCCGGCGACGGGCACCTGGGCGGCGACGACTTCGACCGGCGGATCGTGGACCACCTCGCCGATGAGTTCCGGCGGGACAACGGGATCGACCTGCGGCAGGACCCGCAGGCGCTGCAACGCCTGTTCGAGGCGGCCGAGAAGGCCAAGGTCGAGCTGTCCTCGGTGACCCAGACGACGATCAACCTGCCGTTCGTCACCGCGGACGCCTCCGGGCCGAAGCACCTGAACACGACGCTGATGCGCTCGACGTTCGAGCAGCTGATCGCCGATCAGCTCGAACGCTGCGAAGGGCCGATGCGCCAGGCCATGTCCGATGCCAAGATCACCGCGGATGACATCGACGAGGTCATCCTGGTCGGCGGTTCGACACGCATCCCCGCGGTGCAGAGCCTGGTACGGCGGCTGACCGGCGGCAAGGACCCGAACATGACGGTCAACCCGGATGAGGTCGTCGCGATCGGCGCCGCGATCCAGGCCGGCGTGCTCAAGGGCGAGGTCGAGGACGTCGTGCTGCTCGATGTCACGCCGCTCTCGCTCGGCCTGGAGACGCTCGGCGGGGTGATGACCAAGACGCTCGAACGCAACACCACCATTCCGGCCCGTCGTACGGAGACGTTCAGCACCGCCGAGGACGGCCAGACCGCGGTGGACGTCGTCGTCCTCCAGGGCGAACGCGAGAAGGCGTCGGACAACCGGACGCTGGGCCGGTTCCGGCTGGAGAACATCCGACCGGCGCCGCGGGGCGAGCCGCAGGTCGAGGTCACCTTCGACGTCGACGCCAACGGGATCCTGAACGTCTCGGCACGTGACAAGGACACCGGCGCCGAACAGCGCATCACGATCAGTGAGACCACCAACCTGGACCAGGGTGAGATCGAGCGGATGATCCGCGACGCCGAGCAGCACAGCAACGAGGACGCGCGGGTGCGGATGTGCATCGACGCGCGCAATGAGCTGGACTCGGTCACCTACCAGGTGGAGAAACGCCTGAACGAGCTCGGCGGGAGTGTTCCCGAGCATGAGCGGGCCCGCGCCCAGATGCTGGTCGACGATGCCCGCCAGGCGATCAAGGAAGAGGCACCGGTCGACCGGATACGGTCGCTGACCGCCGAACTCCAGCAGATCTACCACGGCCTCGCCGCTACGGCCTCCGCCGCAGGAGCGGGCGCGGGTCCCGGCGGAGCCCAGGAACCCCGGCCCACAGGTGGCGAAGACGTGATCGACGCGGAGTTCACGACCGATGAGTGAGTGACATGGGCGAAGAACACGACGAACGGCAGGAGCGGCCATCCGGCGAGAGGCCGGCCGGCCGCGCCGAGAACGGCGGTCCTCCGGCCGGCATGACGAAAGGTTCCGGGCCGGAGGAGGGGCTCACCTGCTCCACGGAACCGGCCGGAGAGGCCCGGCCGCGTACCGGCACCGAAGGGGACTGGCCGCCGGAGGCGGGCAGTCCGGAGGAGGCGGCCGCGGCGCGGATCGCCGAGCTGGAGGACAGGTGGCGCCGGGCGCTGGCGGATCTGGACAACCACCGCAAACGCACGGCGCGTGCCCTGGACCGGGAACGTACCGGGGAGCGGGCACGGACCTCGGCGGAGTGGCTGCCGGTCCTGGACAACCTCGAACGCGCTCTGGAGCATGCCGGGTCCGAGTCCGGTGCGGTGATCCAGGGCGTGCGGTCGGTGCTGGAGCAGGCCCGCGACGTGATCACGCGACTGGGGTTCCCGCGCAGGAACGACGAGGGCGAGCCGTTCGACCCGGCACGCCACGAGGCGGTGAGCACGGTGGCCGGTTCCGGTGCGCCGGACGGCACCGTGGTGCAGGTCGTACGGCCCGGCTACGGCGACGGCGAGACGCAGCTGCGGCCGGCGCAGGTGGTGGTCGCCAAGGGGCGTGGCGATGGCCCGGCCCCGTGACTTCTATGAGGATCTCGGTGTGGCGAGGACGGCGAGCCAGGAGGAGATCCAGCGCGCCTACCGGAAGCTCGCCCGCGAGTTCCATCCCGACGTGAACAGGTCTCCCGATGCCGAGGAACGCTTCAAGGACGTCTCCGAGGCCTACTCGGTCCTGTCCGACCCGGAGCAGCGCAAGCGCTACGACGCCTTCGGCGCGGACTTCCGGCGGGTCCCCGAAGACGTCGACCCGCAGACCTGGGCACGGGCGTCCCGTGCTGGCCGGGCACCGGCGGGCGCGGGCGCTCCCACCGGCGGCGGCTTCGGCGACGTCGGCTTCGAGGACCTGTTCGACGACATCTTCGCCGGACGCGCGGGACGTGCCGGGCATACCGGGCGCGGCACCGGCACGGGGCGGTACGGCGGCTGGGGGCCGATGCCGGGCGCCGACCAGGAGACCGAGGTCGAGCTGTCCGTCGAGGAGGCTTATCGCGGCACGCGAAGGAGCCTGGCGATCTCCGGGCCGGAGGGTACGCGCAACGTCGAGGTCTCCGTTCCCGCCGGGGTCACCGACGGTCAGCGAATCCGGCTGGCCGGACAGGGCGGGCGAGGAGCCGACGGCGGGCAGCCGGGCGACCTGTACCTGATCGTCGCGATCAGGCCGGACTCGCGCTATCGGGTGGAGGGCCGTGACATCTCGATGCGGCTGCCGCTCGCGCCGTGGGAGGCGGCGCTCGGCACGACGGTGCCGCTGGAGACTCCCGGCGGTGAGACGAAGGTCAAGGTGCCGCCGGGCACCTCTTCCGGACGGCGGCTGCGGCTGCGCGGCCGCGGCCTGCCGAACCCCCGCGGCCGGCCGGGCGACCTGTTCGCCGAGGTCCAGATCACGGTGCCGCCGAGCCTGAGCGCCGAAGAGCGGCGGTCGTTCGAGCAACTCGCCGCCACCTCCACGTTCGACCCGCGGGGGCGGTCATGAGGTACGCGCTGATGCGCCCGCTGCGGCTCGACCTGGATGCGTTCGCGCGGGCGAGCGGCGTCCATCCGGAGCTGGTCGGCCGGCTGGTGGGGCTCGGGCTGATCGAGCCGGAGCGCGACGTCCACGGCGCACTGTGGTTCTCACACGCCCAGATCGCCGAGGTGAACCGCATCCAGCGGCTGCGTTCGGCGTTCGCCCTCAACTACGCCTCGGTCGGGCTCGTCTGCGACCTGCTCGACCGCATCGCCGCGCTGGAGTCGGCGATGCGCCATCGTTCCCGACCTCCGGGAGACCGATCATGGACCTGAACAAGCTGACCGAGAAGTCGCAAGAGGCGCTCAAGTCCGCGCAGTCCCACGCGGTCGAGCGGGGACACAGCGACGTCGACGCGGAGCATCTGGCGATGGCCCTGCTCGACCAGCCCGACGGCCTGGCGCCACGGCTGCTCCAGCGGGCGAACGTCGATCCGGCTCTGCTGCGCGGCGAGATGGAGACCCACCTCGGCCGGCGTCCACGGGTCACGGGCCCTGGAGCGGCTCCCGAGCGGGTGCACGTCACGCGGCGCCTCGAACGGGTGCTGGAGAAGGCGTCCCAGGAGGCACAGCGGCGGAGGGACGACTACGTCTCGGTCGAGCATCTGCTCATGGCACTGATCGACGAGGGGGTGATCACCGGAGTGCCACGGGAGAGGTTCGCCGAGGCGCTCACCGCCGTGCGCGGCGACCATCGGGTGACCTCCTCCAACCCCGAGGCGGCCTACGAGGCCCTGGAGAAGTACGGCCAGGACCTGGTCGCCCTGGCACGCGACGGCAAACTCGACCCGGTCATCGGACGCGACGCCGAGATCCGGCGCGTCATCCAGATCCTGTCCCGCAAGACCAAGAACAACCCCGTCCTCGTCGGCGATCCCGGCGTCGGCAAGACCGCCATCGTCGAGGGCTCGCCCAGCGCATCGAACGCGGCGACGTGCCCGAAGGGCTGCGGAACAAGACCGTGTTCACCCTCGACCTGGGCTCACTGCTCGCGGGCGCCAAGTACCGCGGGGAGTTCGAAGAACGCATGCAGGCGGTGCTCGCCGAGGTCAGGGCCTCCGCCGGGGAGATCCTGCTGTTCGTCGACGAGCTGCACAACGTCGTCGGCGCCGGTGCCACCGAGGGCTCGATGGACGCCGGGAACATGCTCAAGCCCATGCTCGCCCGCGGCGAGCTGCACATGATCGGCGCGACGACGGTGCAGGAGTACCGCAAGCACATCGAGAAGGACGCGGCACTCGAGCGGCGCTTCCAGCCGGTCCTCGTCGACGAGCCCTCGGTGGAGGACGCCATCTCGATCCTGCGCGGCCTGCGCGAGCGCCTCGAGGTCTTCCATGGCGTGAAGATCCAGGACTCGGCGATCATCGCCGCGGTGACCATGAGCCACCGCTACATCGCCGACCGGTTCCTGCCCGACAAGGCCATCGACCTGGTCGACGAGGCATGCGCGAAGCTGCGTACCGAGATCGACTCGATGCCCGCCGAGCTCGACGAGCTCACCCGCCGCGTGACCCGTATGGAGATCGAGGCCGCGGCTCTGGAGAAGGAGGAGGACGCGGCGAGCCGTACACGGCTCGAGGAGCTGCGCCGCGACCTGGCCGAGCTGCGCACCCAGGCGGACGCCATGCGGGCGCAGTGGGAGGCCGAGCGCCAGACCCTGCGCCGCCTCCAGGACCTGCGGCAGGAGATCGAACAGGTCCGCCGCGACGCCGACCAGGCCGAACGCGAGTACGACCTCAACCGGGCGGCCGAGCTCCGGCACGGCGTGCTGCCGGAGCTGGAGCGCCGGCTGCGGGCCGAGGAGGAGCGGCTCACCGCCAAACAGGGCGAGAGCCGGCTGCTGCGCGAGGTCGTGACCGAGGACGAGATCGCCGCGATCGTCTCCCGCTGGACCGGCATCCCGATCACCCGCCTGAAGGAGGGTGATCGGGACAAGCTGCTCCGGCTCGAGCAGATCCTGCACGAACGCGTCATCGGGCAGGAGGAGGCCGTACGCCTCGTCACCGACGCGATCATCCGCGCCCGCTCCGGCATCAAGGACCCCCGGCGCCCGATCGGCTCGTTCATCTTCCTCGGCCCCACCGGAGTCGGGAAGACCGAGCTGGCCAAGGCGCTCGCCGAAGCGTTGTTCGACACCGAGGACAACATGATCCGGCTCGACATGAGCGAGTACCAGGAACGGCACACCGTGAGCCGTCTGGTCGGGGCGCCTCCCGGCTACATCGGTTACGAGGAGGGCGGCCAGCTCACCGAGGCGGTACGCCGCAAGCCGTACTCCGTCGTGCTGTTCGACGAGATCGAGAAGGCCCACACCGACGTCTTCAACGCGCTGCTGGGGGTGCTGGACGACGGCCGGCTGACCGACGCGCAGGGGCGTACGGTCGACTTCCGCAACACGATCCTCATCATGACGTCCAACATCGGCTCGGACATGCTCCTGGACGGCGTCACACCCGACGGCGAGATCAAGCCCGACATCCGGGAGGTGGTCATGCGCATCATGCAGACCCACTTCCGGCCCGAGTTCCTCAACCGCGTCGATGACATCGTGCTGTTCAAGCCGCTGACACAGCACGAGATCGAGCTGATCGTCGACCTCATGTTCAGCGACCTCAGGGACCGTCTGCGCGAACGCGGCATGGCGCTGGAGGTCAGCGAGGAGGCGCGCCGGTTCATCGCCCGCGAGGGCTTCGACCCGGTGTACGGGGCCCGGCCGCTGCGCCGGTTCATCGCCCGTGAGGTCGAGACCCGCATCGGCCGCGCCCTGCTGACCGGAGAGATCGAGGACGGCACGGTGGTCCGGGTCGAGCTGGAGGACGACCGCCTCGTCGTCCGCGAGAACCCGCCGGGGTGATGGCCATGACGTGACCGCCGGAGCATGACGCGGACCGGCGCGAGCCGGTCCGCGTCACCGCCGGCGGTCACGTCATGGCGTTCGGGTGCAGGACGACCTTGGTCCAGCCACGGTCGCGGCGGTCGAAGTGCTCATAGCCCTCCGGCGCCTTCCTCAACGGGAGCTCGTGCGAGACGATCCACGACGGCCTGGCCTGGCCCGTACGGATGAGACGCATGAGCTCGCGGTTGTAGGCCTTGACGTTGCACTGGCCGTTTCCGACGCTCTGCCCCTTGAACCAGAACAGACCGTAGTCGAAGGCGACCTCGCCCTCCTTGTACAGCGGGTCGGGGCTTCGCGGATCACGCGGCACGAAGAGCCCGACGACGCCGATGGAGCCGGCGAAGCGTACGGACCTGACGAGGTTGTTCAGGGTCATGTTCGGATGCTCGTGGCCCTGCGGATCATGGGCCTGGAAGCCCACGCACTCGCAGCCGCGGTCCGCGCCGATGCCGTCGGTCCGGTCGAGGATCTGGTCGACCGGCGACGCATCCGCGTCGTTGACGGGAATGGCGCCGACCTCCTCGGCCAGCCGGAGCCGGTCCGGATGGCGGTCGACCACGAAGACCTTGCTGGCGCTCTTGAGCCTGGCGGACAGCGCCGCCATCAGGCCGACCGGCCCGGCGCCGTAGATGGCGACCGTCTCCCCCGCACGCAGGCCCGCGAGCTCCGTGGCGTGCCAACCCGTCGGGAAGATGTCGGACAGCATCACGTAGTCCGTCTGCCGCTCCTCGGCCTCCGGCGGAAGGACCAGGCAGTTGAAGTCGGCGTACGGGACGCGGAGCAGTTCGGCCTGCCCGCCCTCGTACGGCCCCATGTCCGCGAACCCGTAGGCGGCCCCTGCCATGGCCGGGGTCGGATTCGCGATGAGGCAGAACGCCGTGAGCCCCTTCTCACAGTTCCCGCAGAATCCGCAGCTGATGTTGAAGGGCATGCACACCAGGTCACCGACCCGGACGTGGTCGACGGCGGCACCGACCTGCACCACCTCGCCAAGGTTCTCGTGGCCGAGCACGCGGCCGGTCTCCATGTCGGTGCGGCCTTCGTACATGTGCAGGTCAGAACCGCAGATGTTGGTGGTGGTGACCCTCACCAGCGCGTCGGTGGCGCGTTCGATCCTCGCGTCCGGTACGTCCTCGACCCCGACCATCCGGGGTCCCTCGTACACCAGGGCCTTCATGGCGAACACCCCGATCTTCTCGATCAACGGATTATTGGCCGCCGGGCCGCAGCGCGGAACGCCGGCGACTCCCCAGACCATCGCCCCTGCGCCCGCGGAACTTGAGAATCCGCAGGCAGATCCCCTTTTTCGAGTTTCTCACCCGCCGGTCCGGCGTCAACGCGCGGGTGGAGTGCTCACCCGTGCCGTGCGCTGAGCCAGGGCAGCACCTTGCCGTCGCGCACCAGCTCGCCGTAGGCGGCGGGATCGACCGGCTCGGCCAGCACGAAGTCGAGAACGACGGCAGCGGCCTCCGCGGGCGTACGGGCCTGGCTGAAGTCTTCGAACCAGGGCCGTGAGGCCGGCGTGTCCACCAGGCCCGGGCAGACGGCCGCGACCATGGTGCCTTCCTCCAGGTCGGTCTCCCTCCGCTCGCTGGCGACCGCGCGTACCGCGGCCACCTGCGCGACCTTGGACGGCACGTTGATCCACTGCGGCCACCCGAGATCCTGCGCGGTGCCGGCGTGAACGGCCGTACGCCAGGACTCCACCAGTGACTCGACCTCGTCGAGGGAGGCGTTCTCGAACAGCGGGTGCAGGCGTTCGTCCAGGTTCCCGAGGGTGCCGAGGGCGCTGGCCACGACGATCAGACGCCCACCCGGGCGGACCACCGGGCCGAACGAGCGCAGTATCGCGTGCGTGCCGCCGTTCGCCACGTCGACGAACGCGTCGGCCTGCTTCTCCTGGGGGAGGTCAGGGGTGATTCTGGCGGCGGCGTTGGAGACCACGACGTCGATGCCGCCGTACTGCCCGGCGAGGCCGGCCGCCATCCGTGCGACCGCGCCGGCGTCGGTGACGTCGAGCGGCCTGCCCTCGACGCGGGCGACCGTGGTGGACGCGCCGCCGGCGCGTGCGGCGGCCTCGGCGACACGGGACCGGTTCCGTCCGGTGAGCAGCACGAGGTCATCCGGGTTCCACCGGGCGGCCAGCCCCTCGACGAGCGCGTAACCGACGCCTTGGTTGGCCCCGGTGACCAGAGCGATGCGTTGGGCTGTCATGCCGTCGAAACTAGACACCCGCGTTCCATGCGTCCAACGAGTCTTTGTCATCCGTGGTATGCGTAAACATCATGGACTTTACCGATGTGTCGCTCGCCGGGCTCCGGGTCGTACGCGAGGTCGCCGAGCGCGGCACCTTCACCGCGGCGGCGGCCTCACTGGGCTACACCCAGTCCGCCGTGTCCAGGCAGGTCGCGGCCGTGGAGCGCGCGGCCGGGGTGCCGGTGTTCGAACGCCGCAGGGAAGGCGTACGGCTCACCACCGCCGGGCGTGTGATACTCCGGCACGCGGCGGCCGTGCTCGACGAGATCGACGCCGCCGACCGCGAACTGCGCGACCTACCCGACGAGACGGGAACCGTGCGGCTGGGCACGTTCCCCAGCGCGGGTGCCGTCCTGCTGCCGCGGGCGCTCACCGCTCTGCGCCGTACGAATCCCAGCATCACAGTGGTCACCCGCGACGGCGGCACGCCCGTGCTCGTCCGCGCACTACGTGCCGGCAGTATCGACCTCGCGGTCCTGGGTTCGGAACCACCGTTCCGTCCGCCGGACGCCGAGACGCCCGCCCTGGTCACGGACACGTTGACGGAGAGGAACCTTTGCGTCGCGGTGCCATCGACCCATCCCTTGGCCGACAATGACTCCATCCACGTCGATGACCTGCGCGGGCAACGGTGGATCGCCGGCCGGACGTCCGGTGACGAGCCGCAACTCGGCGTCTGGCCCGGCCTGGAGGGCCGCCCGGACGTCGCGCACATCGCACGTGACTGGCTCGCCAAGCTGCGACTGGTGGCGGCAGGGTGCGGCCTGACCACGGTGCCCGCCGTCATCGCCGCCGCCGCGCCCGCGGGCGTACGCGTGCTCGCGGTGCGCGGCGGGCCGGAGGAACGACGCCGCGTGGTCGTGGCCCACCTCCCGCGGCCCCTGCCCGAGACCGCCCTGCGCGTCGTCGAAGCCCTGCGCGCGGCTGCCACACAGACCGGTGCGTCCTGACGCCCGTCGCCGCGATCAGTGGAAGCGGCGGACGAAGGCCAGGGCGGTGTCGGCGACCTCATGCCAGCCACCGTCGATCGTCAGGGCATGGCCGCGGCCGGGCACTTCGACGATCTCGGTGACCGCCTTGTTCCGCCTCTGCTTCTTGTACGAGGCGTTGGTGATCGCCCACGGGACCGTGTTGTCCTTCTCCCCCGAGACCAGCAGCAGGGGGCCGCGTTCGGGATTCTTGCTGTTCACCTTCACCTCGGTCCAGGGATTGAGGTTCGCCGTCGCGGCCTGGAACAGCGGCTCGCCGGAGGCCGGGACCGCGAAGGTCTCATAGAGCTCCTTGGCCTCCTCCTCGCTCACGGCGTTCGCGAACGCGAAACGGAACTGCTCGTAGGTCAGTGGGACCGCGCGGTGGAGGTTGGCGGGGTTGCCCAGGACGGGACTCGCGGCTCGGAGCGCGGAGACCGGCAGGGGCAGCACGCCGCGGAACGGAGCGGGGTCGACCGCCACCGAGACGGCCGACAGGCCGCGGCCGGCCAGGATCTGGGTGATCAGGCCGCCGAACGAGTGACCGATCACGGCGGGCTTGCGTGACAGCTTGCCGATCAGGTCACCGAAGTGGTCGACGACCTCGCCCACACTCTTGCGGGCGAACGTCTCAGGATGGGCGTTGGCCTCGGCGACCGTGTCCGGATCATCCGGCCAGCCGGGTGTCACCGGCGCGTACCCGGCCTCCTCGAACACCTGCGCCCATCGGTCCCAGCTGCTCGGCAGCAGCCACAGACCGTGGACGAAGACCACCGGTGGCCGCCCGGAGGCGTTGGCGCGCTCGATCTGCTCGGTGTCGTGGGCAACGGACATGGGGTGCTCCTCCGCGAGGGGCCGGATGGTCCGGCTTCAGCTCAGCCAAGCCGCCGCGGCGGGCCCTGGCAATGGATCTCACAGACCCCATTCGGCCGCGAGGAGCTCGAAGGAGCGCACGCGGTCAGGGTGGTCGTGAGTGATCGTCGTGACGAGCAGCTCGTCGGCCCCGGTCGCCTCCGCCAGGACGCGCAGCTTCTCGGCGACGGCGGGCGGAGTGCCGACGAACTGGGTGTCGAGCCGGTCGGCGACCAGCCGGCGGTCCTGGTCGGACCAGCGGTGTGCGGCGGCCTCGGCCGGCGTGGGGAACGGGATCGCTCCGGCACCGGTGCGGATGCTGCGCACCCACAGGCCGTACGGGGAGGCCAGCTCTCGTGCCGTGCTCTCGTCCGCCGCGAGCACGACGTCCGCGGACACGAGCACATGGGGAGCCTCCAGGGAGGCGGAGGGTTTGAACGCGGCGCGGTAGGCGTCCACCGCCTCCAGCACGGTGGCCGGGCTGACGTGGTAGTTCGCGGCGAACGGCAGTCCGCGTTCGCCGGCCACCTGTGCGCTCTGCCCGCCGCTGCTGCCCAGGATCCACAGTTGCAGGTCCGCGCCCTCCCCCGGGACGGCGTGGGCCTGGGTGCCCTCGGCGGACCGGTAGGTGCCCTCGATCAGGGCGAGGATGTCGTCGACCTGCTGAACGAAGTCCGGTGACCGCGCCTCGGGCTGCATCAACAGGAGGTCGGTCAGCGCGAGCAGGGGTGACCTGGCGATGCCGGAGGGGGAGAACGGCGGCGGGATGAGCAGCCCGTTCACCGTACGGGCACCGGTACTGCCGGGCTCCGGTGCCGCGGCCGCCTTCGCGGCGAACTCGGCGCGGCGGTGGCCGGAGCGGCCGAGGCCGAGGTCGATCCGGCCGGGGTGCAGCGCGTCGACCGTGCCGAACTGCTCGACGACGGCCAGCGCGGTCTGGTGGCCGAGCTGGACGGCACCGGAGCCGACCCGGATGCGGCGGGTCGCGGCCGCCACCAGCCCGATCAGCACCGCGGGCGCGGAGCTCGCCACGCCCGTGGCGAGGTGGTGCTCGGCGAGCCAGTACCGGTGGTAGCCGAGTTCGTCCGCGCGCCGGGCCAGGTCGAGCGTGTTGCGCAGAGCGCCGGCCGCGGTGTCCCCGTAGCCGATGGGTGCGAGGTCCAGGATCGACAGCGGTATCCGGGTCATGCGTGTCCTCCGTCGGCGTCCAGGAACTTCATCGCATCGCCTTCTGGTAGCACCGTGAGAACGGCACGTCCTCGTACGGCGGGAAGACCGGGATCGGGGTGTAGCCGTGCCGTTCGTACAGCCGGACCGCGTCGGGTTGCCGGTCACCGGTCTGCAGGATGATCCGGCGTACGCGCAGTGTCCGTGCCGCTTCCTCCGCGGCCCTGAGCAGGGCGACGGCGGCACCGGTGCCGCGGTAGGGCGGGACGACGTACATCCTCTTGAGCTCGACGTCGTCACCGGCCCGGCGCAGGGCGAGGTGCCCGATGGGCAGGCCGTCACCGGTGATCGCGAGTGCCGTGTAGGCGACCGTGCCGGGCGCGACACTCAGCGCCGGCGCGTGGGCGCCGAACTCGGCCCCCCGGTCGGCGTACCGGTGACCCATCTCCCGGACCATGGCGCGGCGGAGCGCGCCGGCGGCCGGGTCGTCGTAGTCGACGGCGATGACCGTGACCCCCGGCGCCCGCAGCGGCACCGGGTGCACGGGATCACCGATCACGCCGGCACCCCGTCGCGGGTACGTGCGGGCCCGAGGCCGAGATTTCCGCGCAGCGTGCTCGCGGTGTAGGCCGTACGGAAGACTCCGCGCTCCTGCAGCAACGGCACGACCGTGGCGACGAACTCGTCCAGCCCGGCCGGCACGAGGTGCGGCACCAGGATGAACCCGTCGGCGGCGTCCGCCTGGACGAACCGGTCGATCTGGTCCGCGACCTGCTCCGGTGTGCCGACGAACGACTGGCGGCCGGTCACCTCGATGATCAGCTCGCGGATGCTCAGCCGCTTCTCCTCGGCGATCGCACGCCAGGCGCGGGCCGTCGCGAGCCGGTCGTCGTGCTGCCGGGTGCGGCCCTTGATGATGGAGTCGGCGGCCGGGTCCGGGTCCTCGGCCGGGAGCGGCCCGTCCGGGTCGTATCCGGACAGGTCGCGGTTCCACACCTGCTCCAGCAGGGAGATCGCCGTCTGCGGGCTCACCTGCTGGCGCCGTACGTGGGCGGTGCGCTCCAGGGCGTCCGCCTCGGTGTCTCCCAGCACGAACGTGGCCGCCGGCAGCACCTTGAGCTCCTCGGGTGACCTGCCGAACTTGGCGAGCCTGGACTTGATGTCGCGGTAGAACGCCTGGCCCGCCCTTGGCGTCGAATGCCGGGTGAAGACGACGTCGGCGGTCGCGGCGGAGAAGTCCCGGCCCTCGTCGGAGTCTCCGGCCTGGATGATCACCGGATACCCCTGGGGGCTGCGTGGCACGGTGAAGTGGCCGGCGATGTCGAAGTGCGGTCCGTGGTGGCCGAACTCCCCCGCGTCCGCCGTACGGGTGAAGGCTCCCTCGTCCTTGGCTGCCACGACGGCGTCCGGGGGCCAGGAGTCCCAGAGCGTACGGGCCGCCCGTACGAACTCCGCCGCGCGCTCGTACCGCTGGGAGTACTCCAGGAAACCGCCACGGCGGAAGTTCTCGCCGGTGAACGCGTCGGATGAGGTCACGACGTTCCAGCCGGCCCGGCCGTCGGAGAGATGGTCGAGGGTGGCGACCTTGCGGGCCAGGTCGTACGGCTCGTTGAAGGTCGTGTTGACGGTGCCGGCCAGCCCGAGGTGCGTGGTGACCCCGGCCAGGGCGGTCAGCACGGTGAGGGCGTCCGGGCGGCCCACCACGTCCAGGTCGTGGATGCGGCCGCGCTGCTCGCGCAGCCGCAGTCCCTCGGCGAGGAAGAACATGTCGAACAGGCCGCGTTCGGCGGTCCGCGCGAGATGGGCGAAGGAGGCGAAGTCGATCTGGCTGCCCGAGGCCGGGTCGGTCCAGACGGTCGTGTTGTTCACTCCCGGGAAGTGCGCGGCGAGGATGATCTGCTTGGCCACCTATCTCCTTTCCAGGGCATGCCGATTGACCGGGCGCGCCAGCCCGAGCAGCCCGCGCAACGTGCCCGCCTCGTATTCGCGGCGGAAGGCTCCCCGCTCTTGCAGGACCGGCACGACCGCGCGGCTGATCGCCTCGAGGTCGTGCGGCAGGGTCCCTGGCCGCAGCCGGTATCCGTCGAGCCCGGTCGTTCGCCAGTCCAGGATCAGGTCGGCCAGGCCTTCCGGGGTTCCGGTGAAGATCGCGGCGTCGGAGGAGAGCCCCGCACCGTCCAGGTCGTCGAGCCGCGCCTTGCGGTCCGCCGCTTCCTCGTCGCTCGCGTCGAGGAAGACCAGCAGGTCGGCGAAGATCTTCAGCGGCTCTTCACGCCGCACGGCGGCCTCGGCCTCGCGTACCTCCGCGACGATCGAACGTGCCTGCTCCCCGTCGCGCGGCGTCACGTACACCAGGTCGGCCCCGCCCGCAGCGAACCGGTACGGCAGCGCCGCGTGCGCCAGCGCCGTGACCAGCAGCTGTCCCTGGGGCGGCCGCGGAGTGATGAGCGGCCCCTTGACGCTGAACCACCGCCCGGCGAAGTCGACGTAGTGCAGCTTGTCGCGGTCGACGAAACGGCCGCTCGCGACATGCCGGATGACGGCGTCGTCCTCCCAGCTGTCCCACAGCCGCCGTACGACCTCGACGACGTCGGTTGCCTCGCCGAACAGCTCCTCGATGTGACCGAGGCCGTCGGGCTCGGGGAACTCCCGCCGCCCGAAGTGCGCCGCCTCTTCGCGCCGCCCGGAGATCCGCGCCCGCCAGCCCGCGCGACCGGCGCTGATGTGATCGAGCGTGGCCAGGGCGGTCGCCACGTGGAACGGCTCGGTGTGGGTCGTGGTGGCCGTCGGCACGAGGCCGATGTGCCGGGTGAGCGGCGCGACCCGCGAGGCCACCAGGACGGCGTCCAACCGGCCGCGCACCCGGTCCGTACGACCGACCGGATCGCCGGGGCCGAGCGCGTCCTCGATGGTCACGAAGTCCAGCAGGCCTCGCTCGGCCTCCAGGACCAGATCCGTCCAGTACCCCGCGGTGAGGAGCTCCCGCGGCCGTGCGCCCGGATCACGCCATGCCGCCGGATGCCAGCCGGCACCGTCGAGAGCCGCCGCGAGATGGAGGGGGGCCTGCGCCATGGCTTCAAGATTGTTGGATTTCCCTACTTTGTCAATAGGTTAACTTCGGTATGGATCCGTAGAGGCCCTACTCTTGCGGCGCCGGTGATCCGGCGGATATACGCGAGGCATGGTCATCGTCGCCCACTTAACGATCGCGGCCGTCTGGCTGGGCTCCATGGTCTACAGCCTCGTGGTCGTCCAGCCCCGCGTCGAACGCTTCTTCCCCGACGCCGAACGCCGCGAGGAGTTCCTCGTGACCCTCGCGAACGGGAACCGCCGACCGGTGGTCGCACTGGTCGCCGCGCTGTTGCTCACCGACCTGTCGATCCTGGTCATACGGCCCGAGGTCCGGCTCGGCTACGGCGTCGCCCTGGTGCTGCATCTGCTCGCCGGATCCGTGTTCGCGCACGTGTCCTGGCGCCACTGGCCCGCGCGGGTGTTCGCCCTCCCCGAAGAGCTTCCCGGGTACCAGCACCGGCTACGGCGGCTGGCCTGGACGATTCTCGGCCTGGTCGCCGCCGCCTTCGTGACGACGTTGAGCGTAAGCGTCGACACATGACGAACGTCGTCATCGCGGGGTCGAGCGGCCTGATCGGGACCGCTTTGCGGCGGTCCTTGGAGGCCGACGGGCACAGCGTCACACGTCTGGTCCGGCACGTTCCCGAGGCTCCGGGCGAGGTCGAATGGCCGCCCACCCCCTCGGTCCTGGCCGACGCCGTGGTCGTGAACCTCGCGGGCGCCGGTATCGGAGACCGGCGCTGGACGCCCGCCTACAAGAAGGTCCTGCTGGACAGCCGAGTCTCGACGACCGCCGCCCTGGCCGAGCTGTGCGTGCAGGCCCGTCCCGGCGTGCTCATCTCCGCCTCGGGCATGCGCTGGTACGGAATCGACCGGGGCGACGAGGCGCTCACCGAGGCGTCCGCCGCCGCCTCCCCTGGCTTCCTGCCGATGGTCTCCCACCGCTGGGAGGCGGCCACCCGGCCCGCCGAGGACGCCGGAATCCGCGTGTGCCATCTGCGTACGGGCCTCGTCCTGTCCGGGCAGGGCGGCGTCCTGCCGAGACTCCTGCCCTGGTTCCGTGCGGGCCTCGGCGCCTCGATCGGCTCCGGCCGCGAGTACTGGAGCCAGATCTCCCTGACCGACACGGTCCGCGCCATCCGCTTCCTGGCCTCGGACCCGCAGGCGTACGGGCCGTACAACATCACCGCGCCGCACCCCGCCCGCAGCCGCGACCTCACCGACACTCTTGCTCGCGAGCTGGGCAGACGTGCCTTCCTCCGGCTCCCGGCCTGGCCCCTGCGCCTCACGGTGGGCCAGGTCGCCCCCGAGGTGCTCGGCAGCCTCCGCGTCATCCCCGACCGCCTCACCACGGCCGGTTTCACCTTCCACCACCCCGACGTGGAATCCGCCCTCCGAGCCGCCCTCGACCACGCCTGAAGGAGCTTCGCCGCGACCACGCTCGACGACGTCCACCGGTTCGCGGCCGGCAGGTGGCGGTCACCCTTGGCAACTTGCTCAAAGCCGGTGGTTTCTCCCGGCCGACTTGTCGGACTTGAAACTTATTGGCCGAATCCTGCCAATGTTCCAGCGATCCGTCCCCATCATGATCAGTTCGGCGTCATCCTGACAGGCGATGGCTCCAGGCCGATCAGCGGCCGCGCAGGAGCCGATGAACGGGGAGGCTTCATGGGGGAACGACCGCTCGATCTGACGGGCCGGTTGCTCAGGCTGACCGTGGCCGGCGTCATCGCCGCCGCGACGGCGGTGGCGACGGCAGGCGGCGCCGGCGCGGCGCCACGGGCCGCGGCCGCCGACGGTCCGGGAAAGATCGCCTACACCTCGCTCACCGAGGAGTACGGCCAGGGCGAGCAGATCACCGTCGTCGACATGGCCACGCTCACGCGAACCGTGCTGCCCACCCCCGACGGCTATGACTCGGCGGAGGCACCCGACATCTCCCCCGACGGCAGCCAGATCGTCTTCACCGCCGTCAAGGACTACGCGGCCGAGCTCTGGGTGATGAACATCGACGGCACCGGCGCCCATCGGATCACCGCCTTCTGGGACGGCCGGTACAACCCGCGGGACGAGCCGGCGTGGATGCCGGACGGGACACACGTCGTCTTCCCCGCCTACGATTCCCAGGCCGGTGTGAACAAGCTGTTCGAGGTGGGCGTGGCGGGCGGCGCCGCACCCGAGCCGCTGCCGGTCGACGGTGACGTCTCCACGGTGGACAACCTCTCGGTGGCCCCTGACGGGACCATCGCGTACGTGACTTCGCCGGCCTCGAGCGGCTACGACGTCTGGCTGCGTGAACCGGACGGCGAGCGACACCTTCTGGTTCGGTCGGCGCGGGATCCGGCCTTCTCCGCGGACGGCAGCAAGATCTACCTCGCCAAGGGGGGAGAGGCCGACCAGATCTACAGCGCCACGCGCGACGGTGTGCTGACCCAGGTCACCACTGACCCGCACACACACGGCGCCCCGGCGCCGTCCCCCGACGACCAGGCCGTGGCGTACCGCAAGGTCTCCGACTGCCCCCGCGTGTACGTGCTGCGTGCCGGCGTCGAGACACGCGTGAGCGGCGAGACCGAGTGCATGTCGGGCCTGTCCATCGACTGGCGCTGAGCCTTACGCGACCGGCGCATGGATGGCCACACGACCTCCGCCACGTCGTCGTGGCGAGGCGAGGTGACCAAGGCCGCGTAACCCTGGAGCCCCCCACATCGCGGGGGTTCCGGGGGGTCGCCCCCCGGGCCGGCGTGGCCGACGTCGGCCTCGGCGGCGGCTTTGGCAGTGCTGACATGTTCAAATCGACAACTACCGGTGCGGTAGGCCGGTCCGAGTTGAGCAGCAGTGCTGGAGGTGGCCGTGAGCGGTCAGGATCCCGTCTCGTCGCCGGCACGCACGGATTCGTGGTCATCGAAGATCGACACGTCGGTAGCGCATCCGGCTCGCCGTTACGACTACTGGCTCGGGGGCAAGGACAACTTCGCGGCCGACCGGGAGTCCGGTGATGCCGTGGCCGCCGCGTTCCCCACCGTGCGGACCTCGGCCATCGAGAACCGCCGGTTCCTGCGCCGCGCGGTCGCCTACCTGGCGAGGGAGGCGGGGCTGCGTCAGTTCCTCGACGTCGGCACCGGGATTCCGACCGCCGACAACACCCACCAGGTCGCCCAGGCGATCGCCCCACAATCCCGGATCGTCTACGTCGACAACGATCCCATTGTCCTGATGCACGCGCGTGCTCTGCTGACGAGTACGCCCGAAGGGGCCACCGCCTACCTCGACGCCGACCTCCGCGACCCCGGCAGGATCCTCGGCGATCCGCAGCTCGCCCGCACCATCGACCTGTCGCGGCCGGTCGGGCTGATGCTGGTCGCGATCCTGCACTTCGTCAAGGACGCCGACGACCCGTACGGGGCGGTGTCCCGGCTCGTCTCGGCCATGCCGTCCGGCAGCTATCTGACCATCACCCACGCGACCAACGACCACATGCCGCCGGAGATCCTCGCGGCGGTCGGCGACGCCGACGCACAAATCCCGTTCCAGTTCCGCTCCCGTGAGGAGTTCGGCCGCTTCCTCGACGGAATGGACCTCGTACCGCCGGGCATCGTGTCCGTCGCCGAATGGCGGGCCGAGAACGAAGCCGGTCCCCGTCCCTCCGCGGCGGAGACCGCCGTGTACGGAGCGGTCGCCAGAATTCCCTGAGCCACCCCACGGTCAGGACCGGCGCGCGACGTATGCCACATCACGAACATGTTCGTAACGAACATGCTCGTGGTACGGTTCCTCCATGAACGCAGACGAGAGCGGCACGACACCTCGCAGCCGGCGGGAGCGGCCCGCAAAACCCGCCCTCACAAGGCAGGGCATCATCGACGCCGCGCTGGCGATCCTGCGTGAGGAGGGCCTGAGCAAGGTGACGATGCGCCGCATCGCCGCCACGCTCGACACCGGCCCCTCGTCGCTGTACGTCTACGTCAGCAACACCGAGGACCTGCACGCCCAGATCCTCGACGTCCTGCTCGGCACGGTCACCGTGTCCGCACGTGGAGCAGGCCCCTGGCGCGACCGGCTCAAGGCCCTGCTGAACGCCTACCGCGACGTGCTGTTCGAACACCCGGAGATCGCCCGAATGGCACTGTCCACCCAGCCCAGCGGCCCCAACTACATGGCGCTGGCCGAGGCGATCCTCGCCCTGCTCGCCGAGGGTGGCGTGACCGGTCGCGCGGCGGCGTGGGGTCTGGACCTGCTGCTGCTGGTTCCGACCGCGGCCGCCGTCGAGCACACCGGCCCGAGATCGGCGGCCCAGGAGGCCGCGGATCTGTCCGCGCTGGCGGATCAGATCCGGGCCACCGACCCGGCGCGCTATCCGCACATCACCGCGCTCGGCGACGAACTCGTCTCAGGCGACGGGGCGAGCCGTTCCGACTGGGCGTTCAACGTCCTGGTCGACGGAGTCCTGGCGTCCCTCCCCCGAACATGAGGAGCTCCACCATGTCCACACCCTCCATCGCGATCGTCGGCGGCGGCCCCAGCGGCCTCGTCCTCGCCCGCATCCTGCAGATGCACGGCATCGAGTCCACGGTGTACGAAGGCGACGCCTCGGCCGACGCCCGCAGCCAGGGCGGCTCCCTCGACCTGCACGAGGAGTCCGGGCAGTTCGCGCTGCGCGAGGCCGGCCTCCACGAGCGGTTCCTCACGCTCACCCATCCCGAGGGTGAGACCATGCGCGTTCTGGACAAGGCCAGCACGGTCTTCATCCACCACGAGCCGGAGGGCGGCTACGGCGGCCGCCCCGAGATCGACCGGACCGCCCTGCGCGACCTGCTCATCGAATCCCTCGACCCCGGCCGCGTCGCCTGGGGCCACAAGGTCACCGCGGCCCGCTCGCTCGACGACGGCCGGCACGAGCTGACCTTCGCCGACGGCGGCAGCACCACCGTCGACCTGCTGGTCGGCGCGGACGGCACCTGGTCGAAGGTACGGCCCCTGGTCTCGGCGGTCACCCCGGAGTACGCCGGAATCTCCTACCTGGAGCTGCGCCTGACCGACGTCAGGACGCGTCATCCCGACTCGGCCGCCCTCTTCGGCCCCGGGATCATGTTCGCCCTCTCCGACGACAAGGCGCTGATAGGGCACGGCGGCACCGACGTTCACGTGGGCGCCTCACTGCGGGTGCCCAAGGACTGGACGGCCACCCGCGGCGTCGACTGGTCCGACGCGGCCGCCGCCCGCGCGCTCCTGCTCGCGGAGTTCGCCGACTGGAGCACGGAGCTGACCGACCTCATCCGCAACTGCGACGACACGATCGTCCCGCGCCTGATCTACGCCCTGCCGACCGGCCACTCCTGGTCGCGGGTCCCCGGTGTGACGCTCGTGGGCGACGCGGCGCACGTGATGTCGCCGTACGCCGGTGAGGGCGCCAACCTCGCCCTGCTCGACGGGGCCGAGCTGGCGCTGGCCCTCGTCGCGCACCAGGACGACATCGAGACGGCGCTCCTGGAGTACGAGACGGCCATGTTCCCCCGCGCCGCGGCCGCCGCCGCCGGGTCCGCCCAGGGACTGGACATGTGCTTCGCGCCGGACTCCCCGCGCGCCATGGTCGAGTTCTTCGCCGGAGACGGCGTGCCCGTGGTGCGCTGAGCAGGCATCACACCACCGTCACGGAAGGCGACCGGGCGTCAAGTGTGCGCGGCGAGAATAGGCAATTCATCGCACTCGTCTAGGTAATTGCTCTTGCCGGTATAGACGGTTCGAGCGTCACCGATCCGCCTGAGCTGCGGCGGAGTACCTAACCGAATAATTAGGCAAAGAGGTGCGCGTTTATCGCACCTATTGAGATGGATTTCCTCGTGGACATAGGAGATGCTAGCGCCCGGACACTCGCTCTATGGCCACTCATTTCAAAAGGAGAGTAAATTGCGGTCTCTCACCATTCGCAAGGTAGGCGTCACTGCCGGCATCGCTGCCGCTGCGGCCGCTTTCAGCCTCGTCGGCGCCTCTGCCGCGTCCGCGGACACCCCGCGTCACGGCGTCGTCTACCCGACCTACTACGACTGCGTTTACGCCGGGAACACCTACGCTCAGATGGGCCTGCTTCACGGATTCTCCTGTCCCCAGGTCAACGGTGGATACCGGCTGGACTGGTGGTGAGCGGCATCCGGACGCGTCACTGAGGCTCGGGTCTCGCGTACGCCACACAAGCGTACGCGAGACCCGAGCACGCGTTTTTGTCGTCTATTTCGAGGAAATCCGCTGAGTCCCCATACGGCGTGCCGGATTTCAGTTCGCAGGCTTGAGCACCCACAGGTGGTCGTCCTTGGGGTCGCACGGCCAGGCGGTCAAGCTGGCGTCCTCAGCGCGGGCGCCTTCCACGTCGAGACACTTGCCGCCGTCGCCCGAGTCGCGGATCCAGAACTCCCCTGAATGCTTTTCGTCCAGGTACCACAGCTGGTTGCCGCCGGAGGCGCAGCGCCATTCGGTCACCCTATCGACGGCTCCGCTGCCGCGCAGGTCGAAGCAGAGGCCGTCCTTGCTGTTGCGGATCGTGAACAGGTCCGCGCCGTTCGGACCGGCGCCGTTCTTGCGCACCACGAGGTCCCAGCGCTGGTTGTCCTGGGCCGTCGCGCGGCACGTGTGTTGCACCACCGGGCCGTTCATCGTCCCGTCGCCGTTGCCGGGGACGTCGGCGCATTTGCCGGTCACCACGTTCATGAGCAGCAGATCACGGGCGGTGCTGAACTTCGGGCCGGCAGGCCGCCGTCCCCCCTTGGACTCCGCCTTGAATACCGTCCGCTTTTTCTCCTTCGTCCCCGGCTCGGCGGGCTTCGGAGCCGGGAGAGCCGGGGAAGCCGGTGGCTTGGAACTCGGTGTCGTCGTGCCCCAGGGCATGGCGTACGGCGATGTCGGAGCCGGGGTGGGCGCCTGACCGGCGCGCGCCGTCAGCGCCAGTTCCCGCTCTCGGTTTTTGGCCGCTTTCCGATGGTCATAGTGGTCCAGGACGCCGGCACCGTACGCGACGCCCGCCGCCACGATCACGGCGATACCACCCGCCAGGAAACGCAGGCGCTGCCGGGGCCGCTCCCCCGGCTGCCAGGCGCGCTTGTTGAAGGCGTCGACGAATTCGGCGCGCTCTTGTCGTTGGCGTTCAGTGGAATTCTGCTCGCTCACGTGTTCTTCCTGGATCAGTGCGCGCGGATCCGGCCGCTGTCCGGTGGACTCCATAAGGCCGGTCCGGCCGGATATGTGTGCGGCGCGTCTCCGTGGAGGTACGGCGTGGCCTGCGCACCTCCCGATTCGCAGGAAACGGGAGGTGCGACGTCGAGTCTGGCACCGGACGGCCAAGCCTGAGTATCGGCACTGTTGCCTATTCCCGGACCTCGGCAATGCCGCATCCAGGATCTGGTCAGTGGCCGAAGGCGAACCAGTGCAGGTTGACGAAGTCGCCCGGCTGCCCACTGCTGAACCTCAGGTACACGTCGTGCACCCCGGTCACCTTGCGGACATCGGCCTCGACCGTGCCGTAGGTCTGCCAGCCGCCCGTGTTGGCGATGGCGAAGCCGCCGACCGGCGCGTTCGACAGGGCGTCCAACCGCACCTCGACCCGGCCGCTGACTCCCGCGGCGGCGCCGCTCGCGACCCGGCCGTAAAACCGTCGCGCTCCATCGAGACCGAAGCCGACTCCCTTGTACAGCGCCCAGTCACCGTCACTGATCCAGGCGAGGTTCTGGCCACCGCCGGTGTCGCCGGTGTTCTCCGTGCCCAGGTTCGACTGCCGATCGAGCGCTTCGGCCTGGATCGGGCTGTACGCGTCGTGCTCGGCGCTGCGAGTGCCGCCCTGCGGGGGCGTGGTCGGAGGCGGCCCCGTGCGAATCGTCGGCCACTCGGACCTATCCGGCCTCTCCGTCGGCGTCGGGGTCTTCTCCGGCTCCGGCAGTGTCAGCAGGGTGTGGGGTGCGGTCTCGCCGCCCTGCTGCGAGCTCCGCTCGGCGACCTTTCGCCGTCCCCCCGCGCGGTCGGCACCCTTCTCGTCATCGGCACCGTCCCCGGCCGGGGCCTTCAGCGGCACCGTGAGTGCCGGCGAGCCCGTCGGGGCCGGGGTCGGCGCCGGCTCGGTGCGCGGCCCTTCCGCTCCGGGCCTGCCCGGCGTGTCCGGACGTGAGGCGCGCTTGGACGGGATGCCGCCCCTCGGGGCGTCGACCGACGGGCGCGGGACTCCGGGCACTGTCGTCGCGCCCGTACGGCCGGCCCGGTCGACGCTGGGGTACCGCGAGGTCAGGGCCAGCTCTCGCGAGCGCTCTTCCGCGGCGCGCTTGTGGTCGTACGACGTCATCGCACCGGCGCCGAACGCCGCTCCCGCGACCACGATCAGCACGATTCCGCCCGCGAGCATCCGCGGGCCGACCTGCGGCTGCACGCTCGGCTGCCACGCACCACGGGTGAACGCGCCGACGAGGTCACCGCGTTCCTGGCCCCGACGTTCGTTCTGCTTCGGATCGTTCAACGGTCATCTCCTCAATGTGACGGTGGAAGGGGGGGTCAGATCCCGACGCCTGAGAAGGGGTCGACGCCGAGGTTCGCGATCGGCTGACGGCTACCGGTCGACTGCGGACCCGGACTCGGGGCCGGGGACGGCGGATCCTCGGACGGAGCGCCGTCCCCGACCTGCCTGGTGGCCGTCCACACGCCGATGTAGGCACCGCCCTGCGGCAGCCGGACCAGGACGATCCGCCGGCCGGACGGGAAGCCGTACTCGTCCGCCACGCCGCTCGGCGATATGACGACGACGCGCAGGCGCAGCACCACACCGGTGGCGACGAGCATCAGCACCTCCGCGCCGTCGGAGCGGCCGGGGCTGGTGAGCATGGCCATGAGCGAGCGGCGGAGGTCGTCTGTCATGGGTGCGTCCCGCGACAGTCCGATCCGGCCCAGCTCGGCATCGATCATCGGCCACAGCCGCCGTTCGGCCGAGGTACGCGCGAGATCGGCGGCGAGCATGTCCGCCAGGTGCCTTCTCAGCTCGTCCGGTGTCGCGGGCCGTCCGCGGCCGATCGCGGCGAGCTCGGTGGCCGCTCCCGCGCCGAGAGCGTTGACGATCTCGTCACCGGTCGCGGGCACGTAGAGCGGCGCCAGCCCCTGCGACGTCAGCGCCGACTCCTGTTCGCGGGTGAGGCCCCCACCCGTACGGGACGCCGCCGACGAGCCGCCGCGGTCCTGCGGGGCCCACGCGGCGAGCTCCCGTCTCTCCGCGCGCGCGTGGCGCTGTTCGCGCCGCGACATGGCCAGCTCGCGGTCATGCTGGAACGTCATCCGGTCGAGCCCGTCGGCGATCTCCCGTACTTCCTGTTCGGTGAGGTCCGTCCTGAAACCGCTGCGGGCCGCCGCCCGCAGGAGATCGAGGATCTTCGTGGCGGCCTCTTCGTTCCACTCCGCCTGGTGTCTCTTCTCGGACAGCTCCAGGAAGCCGGTCAGCGAGTCGTTCTCGGCCTGGAGCCGCCGGCGCTCGATCGCCTCCTGCCGCCAGTGGGCTTGAGCATCGGCGGCGTGCTGGAGCAGCTCCGGCAGGTCGTCATGGTGCGCGGTCAGCCGGTCCCTCCGGATGGCGAGTTCGGCGCCCGCCGCCTGCTCGAAGGTCTGCTGTCGCTCCTGGGCGAGCAGGTACAGCCGGCCGAGCTCGGCGTAACCGAATCCGTAGGCGTCCAGTTCGGCGCGCATGTCCGGCTGCAGCAGCCCGTCCCGTTGCGCGATCTCCGCGGTGAAGAAACGGTTCTTGGAGGTCACCGGGTCGAAGATCCACAGGGCGCCGCTCGCGTCGCGGCGGATCCGTGCCGGGTCGAAGGTGAAGGCCCGGCCGTCGGGGTCGGCCCAGGTACGGCGCACGGTCCCGTCGAGACCGACGATGTCCACCTGCACGTGTGCGTTCAGCTCGTGAGCGACGTCACGGCCCAGGAACGCCGGGTCCAGGCTCAGTGCCGCGGCCTCTCGCGGCGCGGACGCGGGCGCCCCGGTGGGGTTGTCCGGCCGCTGGGAATGCAGGGCGTTGACCGTGTTGATCACGGTCGTCGTCTCGTCCGGCAGAGACTCCACGGGGCCGAGGGCGGCTTCGGCGCCTTCCACGCCCAGGGCGTGCAGCCGCAGCTCGTACCGCGCCAGCGCCTCCGGCGCCTCGAAGTCCGGAGTGACCCGCCGAATCGCCTCCAGGTCGTCCCGCATCGTGCGGACCGCCCACCTCAGCACCTGCTCATGGGCGCTCACGGTGAGCGCGGCCTGGTCGGCGGTCAGGACGACCGGCGTGTTCGCGCCGGCCTGCCGGCGGATGCGCTGGGCGACGCCGCGGTAGGCCCGAAGCGCGTCGACGCGGGCGCCGCCCGTGTCGGTCAGCAGCGGAGCCAGGTCGAGCCGCGGCGCCCGCTCCATGGCGGGCCAGTCCCTCCGCGGCGCCCTGGCGTTCTCGTGCAGCTGCCGGTTCAGGTCGTCGATCTGCTCCTGGTAGAGCTCGGCGTACGCCTCGCCGGTGATCGGATCGCTTTCGAAGTGACCCGTGGGCTTGTTCTTGCGGAACAGGTGGTCGTTGAACCGCTTGGCGACCAGTGTGCCGCGGAACCGCATCCGGACCAGTTGCAGCGGTCCCTTCTCCTTGCCGTGCTGCTCGTCCCGCTTGTTCACGCTGGCGCCCGTGCTGTCGCCGAAGGCCGTGCTCCGTCCCGCGCCGTTGTCGGTCGACCAGGAGTGGCCCGGTGTGTGGTCACCGATCGCCCCGCTGCCGGACAACCCGAAGTCGCCGACCACCCGTGAATGGTCGGTGCTCGCGCTGACGGTCGTGCCGCTCTGGTACTTGTTGTAGCGGCCGACGCCACTGCCCTTCTTCATCGTCCCGAGCACCTCCAGGCCGTAGAAGTCGCCCTTCAGCCCGATGTCGGCTCTCTTCCTGGACTGGCCCGGTTCGAAGATGCCGTCCGGCAGCCAGTAGGTGCCGCCGCCGGCCGCGTCCGCCAGGTGGTTGCCGAGGTGCATGCGGGAGAACAGCAGCGGAAGGGACAGGACCGGCCGGGTGTGCGGCTCGCCGGTCTTCGCGTGGGTGGCCGTGGGGCTGAGCAGCCGGTCGACCAGGCCGGGCTCGAACATCCGCTCCAGCATCTTGCGGGCGATCCTCTGCGTGTCGCCGAAGACGACGCCGGTGTTGAAGGAGTTCCCCGGCAGTTTCGGCAACGGCCGCAGGTCGGGCGGCGGGTGCGGGCCACGGGCCCGGCCGGACTCGGCGAGCGCCCGTCCCACCTGGACCTCCAGCCGGCCCGGCACGGTCACGCTGCTCGTGGCGCTGTGCTTCGTCCACCGGTCGAACGTGTGCAGGAGCCGGTTGTTGAGCGGCCGATGGGACATGTCCAGCCGGCGCACCCGCATGGACGTCTCGGTGTCGAACCCGACGATGTACTGGCCGTCGTAGCCGGCGTACTTGGTCTGCTCCTTCAGATGGGTCTCGGAGCGCGTGGTGCCCCGGTGGTGCCCTTCGGCGATCTTCAGCGAGGTGTTGCCGCCTCCGCTCGCCGGTTTCTGCAGGCCGCCCATGTTGAGCTTGGCGAACGTCAGGGCCTGTCCCCCGTCCCTGGACCTGCCCATGGAGGTTCCGGATCCGCCGTACCCGTAGATCTCCGTTCCGGTGTTCGGGACGAAGTGCCCTATCTCGGGCGAGAACAGGTCGCTGGAGATGGTCACCTCGACGATGTCCGACAGCAGCCAGCCCGTCGGGTTCACCAGGTAGAAGGTGTAGCCGTCCTCGGCCAGGAACTCGTCCAGCATGGCGTCGTCCCGGCCCTTGGCCAGCAGTGACTGCAGGGCGTCGACCCCGCCCTGCATGCGCCCGATCACCCGGCGGTCCCGGTTCCAGAGCTCCGCGCCGGCGCTGAGCATGCCGGGCGCGACCTTGTCGATACGCTCCTTGACGATCTGGTACGTCGACTTGCCGTTCCGATGCTTGAAGCTCTCGATGCCGTTGGCTCCGATGAACCGTCCTCCGCGGTCCTCGCGGGTCAGGTACTCCGGGATCTCCACCTCGCCGGCCGGGATCGGCGGTTGCGGGAGCTTGCGCCCGAAGGTCTCCTGGAGCCTCCGGCGGAGATCCTCGTCGCGGACCGGGGCGGTGCCCTGGCCGTGCCGGCTCGCCAGCGTCGCCGCCAGCTCGTCGCGATCGACCGGCGCTTGCGGGGTCCAGCGCAGCAGGATCCCGGCCACGACGTCGCCGGGGAGGAGGAGCGTGCCGGCCTGCCAGGCGGTCATGGCCTCCGCGAGCCGCGTGTCGTCCAGCCGCGCGGTGCCCTGGGCGTACTGGACGAGATCCAGCGGAGTGCCGAGGTACGGGTCGAGGGCCGGTGGGTCGGACAGCCCCTGCCCGAAGGCCTCGCCGAACCGCCGGCGTCCGTCCTGGTCGAGGATCCGTATCCCGCCGAGCTCGTGCGCCCGCGCCAGGTCACGGCCGAGCGCGTCGATGAAGGCCAGGTCTTCGGGCCTGGCCTTCGGGCGCCCCGCCACGTCCGTGCGCCAGCGGGTCAGCACCCCCGCCGCGACGTCGCCGTTCATGATCAGCTCGCCGCTCTGCCAGCGTTTCATCACGTCGGTGAGCTGGGTGTCCGAGAGCGGCACCGTCCGCCGCGCGTACTCGTGCAGCGCGTCGGGCTCGGACAGCAGGAAGCCGACGGGCCGGTTCTCGAGCGTCTTCGGGCCGGGCTTGGCGGTGCTGCTGGGGAGGAGCTTCGCGCGCTTCTCCAGCAGGCCGCTCACCTTGAGGTCCGCCGGCGCCTCGAACAGGTAGGCCCTGTCGATCTTGAGCTGGATCAGTTCCTTGGCGCCGGTGCGCCCGCTGGACTTGCTGGTGTTGCGCTGCCAGTGCCGGTTGACGTCCCACTCGGTGCTGAGGTTGGCCTGCCCGGCGACACTGCCGAGCTCGAGGTCGAGCTGGTCCCAGGTGATGCCGGAGGACTTCGTGGCCGTGAGCCGGCTCTCGAGCAGCAGGAGCTTGATGATGCCGATCACGAACGGGTCGGAGGTCGCGTCGACGAACCTGGCCGGACCGAGCGATCCGGAGATGTCCAGTGCCCCGAAGGTGTTGCGAATCAGGCCGGGCTCGAACGGCCGGTCGGTCGTGTACTCGCGGTTGAAGATCTCCTTCAGGTGCGACCGGACCAGCGTGTGACCGGCGAACGAGCTCACGTCGCGGTCCGCCGCCCCGGCCGGGCCGACCAGGTCCTTCAGCATCCCGGCCGCGGCCTCCCGCAGGCCCGCGAGGTCCGCGTAGTAGATGATGGCCTGGTCCAGGACGTCGGACGGGGTGTTCCGCTCGGTGTTTATGAGCTCGGCGACGGACATCTCCGACGGCTTCAATGTCGGATGCGTGTGGTTCCCCAGCGTGGGCACGTGCGCCACGGCCGTCTGCCGCTCGATCGGCGGCAGCACGCGGTCCCGATGGTCCTTCGCGATCTTGCCGATCTCACCGGAGTGCTGGTACTCGACGGTGACCTCGTAGTCGTCGGTCAGCCTGAGTTTGAGCGCCTTGCCGACACGGTCGGCCAGTTCGGGGCGGTTGTTCAGGAAAGCGGCCGAGTCGGAGGCGCCGCTGATCCGCTGCGCCTCGATGCCCGTCAGGGCCGCCTTGAGGTACTTGAACAGGCCCTTGAACTTCAGGCTCAGCGCGATCTTCCGGGAGTGGCTCGTCCCCTGCCCGGCGGTGTCCATGCCCATCGCGAGGTTGACCAGATGGAACGTCTCGACGGTCCCGAGGTACTCCGGCGGCGTGTCCTCCCGGCTCTTCGCCCTGATCGTGACCTTCGCCGAATCGGTGTCCAGGTCCATGCCCGCGGCGCCTCTGCGCAGCCGCAGCGTGAACGTGAGCCCGTCCTGGTGCGCCTGGTCGTAGTTGGTGTCCAGGCTCTGCAGGGACACCATCTTGTCGAGCAGTTCCTTGTTGTCCAGGCGGCTCTCGACCTTGTTGCCGTGAGTGTGCCGGTGCTCGCCGAACGGCCTGTCCTCCTCGGGCAGGAACCCGTACGGCCTCAGCTCCTCCTTCAGCATGCGGCGGATCTCTTCGACGGTGGCCTCGTCCGTCCTGAGCAGGCCGGTCCCGATGCCCTTCCCCTTGAGGATGTGCGGGGGGATCGGCTCGGACGCCGGCTCCTCGACCGCCTTCCCCTTGCCCTTGTCCTTGCCGGTCTCGGTGCCGCGCTGCCCGCCGCCGCGTATCGCCTCCGGATCGTACGGCACGGTGTCACCCTCGGGCAGGGTCTTCAGCGCCTCCCCGTCCACCGGCAGGCCGTGCTCGAACGCCTGCGGCTCGGGCACGCTCACCAGCGCCCGGCCGACGACGGGCGTCGTCACCGTCTTCGCGTCCGGCGACTTCTTCGCGCCGCGGACCCACACCTTCGCCTGGTGCGCGAAGGTCATCTTGTACGCGCCTGCCTGGCCCGAGAAGCGCGGCACCTGGACCCACAGGCCGACCCGTCCGGCCGACAACGAGTCGACGTTCGTCTCGGTGTAGGTCAGGCCGACACTCGCCGCCAGGCCCACGTCCGGAGCGGCATCCGGCAGCGGCAGCAGGCCGAACTCCACGGCCAGCGGAGTCACCGAGCTGGTGTTCGTGAGGTTGTGGCCGCTGCTGCCACCGTCGATGAGCGTGCGGACGTCCTCGATGTGACGCTTCTCGCTGGTCGCCCCGACCTGCCGCACCCCGTCCGGCAGGCGTGCGCTGTACACCTGGACGATCGCGACGGTGCGGCCGTGCTCGTCGTGCAGCGTGAGCTCGTAGCCGTCCTTGTCGTTGACCGCCTTGCCCAGGTGGACGCCGAGGTTCAGCAGCTTCTGCCAGAGCTCGCCCCGTGTGGCGCCGCCGAGCTTCAGCTTCAGGCCCTGGGACTCCAGCGTGTGCACGATCTCGTCGAAGAGCTTGGGCAGCCTGGTCAGGCCGGACGCGGAGAAGTGCGGCGCCAGCCGGGTGCGTTTCACCCCCTCGCCGGCCGCGGTGACCTGCCGGGCGGCCGGTTCGGCGAGGTAGGAGTTCGCCAGCCACAGCAGCAACCGCTCCGTGCCGGGGTCCGCGATCCGGATCGGCTTGATCTTCTCCCAGCCGGGCGGGGTCTTGCCGGACCCGCCGGTCCGGATCTTGACCGAGATGTTCGGCCGGTAGGCGACCAAAGTGTGCTCGATCCGGTTGTCCTCGACGTGCCCGCCTTCGGCGTCCATGACGTGGGTCGTGCTGCGGCTCGACTGGTTCGCCACGCCCTTGATCGAGGCGCCCGCCTTGACGACGTTGAGGACGCCGGGGGCCACGCCGTAGCCGAACATCGCCGAGAGGCCGCCCGGGGTTCGCTCGGTCGAACCCGAGTGCGTCTCGACGTGGGCACCGGTCGCGTACCCGGCGTTGACCGTCTCGAAGCCCTCGTGCTCTCCCTCGGCCGGCGGCAGCGTCGACGGCGCCGTGGTGGAACCGGCCGGGTTGTCGACGGTGTGCGGATCGGACGGGTCGAACGTGACCAGCACCTCGGCGCCGCCGATCGGCACCATCAGGCCGCTGGTGTTCTCGTCGTCGGCGCTGTCGCCGAGGAGGTACTGGTAGCGGGCGAGCAACTGCTTGACGAAGAAGACCATCTGGTCGTCGGTGACGGTCACACCCTGGGCCGCGAGCTCCTCCTGGACCGCCCTGATCAGCGCCGGCACGTACGGCAGGCCCGCGCGGGGCACGCCGATCGACCGCACCATCTCGTCCACGTCCTTCGGCGTCGTTCCGGCGGGGGCGGGCGACGTCGTCGGCTTCGGCGGCGGCTCCTCCGACGGCGGTTCCCGTACGGGCTCGCCGGCCAGCACGAGGTCCAGCGGTGCGGCGGCGGGCTCGTCCGGCAGATGCAGCCGGAAACTCGCGGTGTCCGACGCCTTGGCCTTGCCCTTGCCCTTGGTGTCGGCGCGGGGGGTCATGGTGGCCCGGTCCGGGTCGTAGTCCACGCCAGACGGCGCGCTCAGAACCGGCCCGTCGGTCACCGTCGTCAGCCGCTCGGCCACCGGTGACGATCCCGGGGACAGCAGGAACGGCTGGTATCCCGGCGCCCTGGCGCCCAGAACGGCGCCCAGGACGGCGGGCGTGACGACCTGGTCCCCGATCACGACGTCGCCGTCCCGTATCTCGGCGATCACGAACACGGTCTGCGGCGGCGCCATCGAGCCGAGCTGCTCGACCGTACGGGGGTCGGGGGCCGGCAGGTCCGCCGGTGCGCCCGGAAGCCGGAGGAGCACCGGGCGATCGTCCAGCACGTACACCTGGGCCTGGTCGAGCACGTCCGCCAGCTTCATCGGTTCGGGCGGCGGAGCGGTGCCGGAGTCGTCCTGCTCGCCGGTGGTCTCGGCAGTCGTCTCGCCGGTGGTCTCGCCGGTCTGGTCGGCCCACCGGACGCGGCGGGCGGGCGGCGGTTCGACCTGCTCCGGCGCCGGTTCGCTGGACATGCTCGTCGTGGCCGTCTCGTCGGCGAAGACCAGCGACGGCTCCTCACCGGGTGAGAACCGGATCAGGGGTTCGGCACCGGCCGCGCCCATCTGGTGCTTCGAGACGATCTCGTTGAAGATCTGTTCCTGGAAGGCCCCGTCGGGGCGCCAGTACATGTGAGCGCCGTGCTGAACGCCCATGTTCCGGTGGGTCAGCAGCCAGATGACCTCCTCGTAGGCGTCCTTGGAGAGCGGAGCGCCGTCGTCGAGCAGCCGGATGTTGTAGAGATCGTGGTCACCGGTCAGCGGGCGGAACTCCCCGTCCGCACCGATGCCCTCGATCACTCCGTCCCGGATCCGGAACTCACCGCTCTGGGTGTACTTCGTCATCTCGGCGGCCAGGTCCACGGACTCGCGCCGTCTCTGCTCGTAACGCGCCTCGACCTGCCGGCGCTGCTGTTCCGGCATGCTCGCGAGGTCGTCCGCCGAGGGAAGACGCGGCCGGAAGAAGCCGACGAGGCCGATCTGGTCCCCCGACGCCCCGAGGTGGACATCCAGCTCGTTGATGGTCTTGGACTTGATGGTGTGCGGCTTGGGCAGCGCGCCGTCCTCCAGCCAGCGCCGCGAGGCCGGGTTCGTCGGGCGCACGTCGAGTACGAGGTTGAACCGGTCGGCGAACTGACGGAACCGCGTCTGGTTGGCCCTGGGCATGCCGAACTCGTCGGCCAGGCGTTCCGGCGTCAGCTCGAACCCCTGGTCCGGCCGGATGGAGGGCAGCCGCCCGGCGCGCAGATGCGGTCCGCGCGGCACCGGTGGAACGGTGGCGTCGATCGCGTCCATCGTGTTGGCGACGAAGTCCCCGATTCCCTGCGGCATCTTCAGCACCGGGCGTGAGGGCGTCGAGCCGTTCCCGGCGCCGTTCCGGGTCGCCGGGACGGCCGGGGCCGACGAGGTACCCGCGGCGGCGAAACGGCGGTGCAACGACTTGATCTTCGTGCTGAAGAAGGTGCGGAGGGCCGCCGGCGCCGCGTACCGGGGGCGTGCCGCGGTCGCGCTCGTATCCAAGGCCGCCGGCTTCGTGGACTCCTCAGGCTCCACGGGCTCCGTGGACTGCACGGGCTCCGTGGACTCATGCGGCGCCGTGGACTCCTGCGGCTCCACGGGCTCAGTGGACTCCTCGGGCTCTGCGGGCTCTGCGGGCTCTGCGGATTCCGCGAACGAGTCCGCCGGCGGTTCGAGGAGATCCGGGTCGAGCGGCCGTGTCGTGTCCAGGGGGTCGACCTGCGAGTCGTCCGATTCGTAGGTCTGCTCTGCCGTGGTCGCCTGCGGAGGGCTCACGTCCTCGGCGACCGGTGGCAGCGAGGCGAAGATCGTCTGGGTGCGTGATCCCCGCCGTGACTCCGGCCACATGGTCTTCCACGGGGCCGCGACCGGAGGTCCGGGCGGGAAGGAGAAGGAGGACTGCTGGGAGGCGTCGGGCATCTCCGTATCGCCGTCGTGGTCGATGGCGCGGCGTGAGGCGGAGGCCCGCGACGCCCGTACGCCGTGCGGGAGGAACGTCTGCCGGTCACCGATCGTGTGCAGGTCGACCTCGACCGTCCCGCCGGACGCGTCACGGAAGGGTTCCAGGCGGACGGTGTCGCCGTCTGGCAGGTGGATTACCAGGGTCTGCCCGAGGTGCGTGGCGATGGCCCGTCCCGCCAGGTCACGTGCGCTGTCCGCACGCTGGTTCTCGCTGTGCTCCTCCGTGTGCCGTACGAGCGTGTGCTGCACGAACGCGTTGATCAGGTCGCCGTACCCGAACGGCGACCGCACCCCCTGCATGACGGCCGGCTGCGCCATTCCCCGGTCCTCGGCCTCGATCCCGAGTTCGTCGCGCATCGCGTGAACCGCTCCCGTACGTACCGAGTCCGCGGACCGGCCGACGAAACGCGCGACCGCGTCGAACAGCGTGTTGCCGGCGACGGGCGGGGGCATGCCGTGGGTGAGGATCTCGTCCCCGAGGAAGGACATCTGGTAAATCAGCTTCGTCATCGGATCCGAGCCCGCGACCAGGTGCGCGGCGAGCACCGCCTCATCCGCCTGCACACCCGCGGCCGGCGTGCCGGTCTCGTCGTCGGGCCCAGGAGGGATGGTCAGATCCATCGAGATCCGCCGGTTCAACCGTCCCCCCGCGGCGATGTCCCGCTGGTCGGACCGGTGGAGAGGCCTCCACCGTTGCCGGCCGGAGGACGTCTCCTGCAGGTCCGAACTCGTCCTCCGCAGCGGGTCGTGCGCCCGATCCGCGTCCGGGTTCAGATAACGCGTGCGCAGACCGGCGCGATACCTCCCGAGAGACGTCCCGGAACTCGCGGTCCGGGACAGGTAGAACTGGGTGCGCACCGACTCCAGCGTCGAGTGCGACTGCGGCAACGAGCCCCTGGACCCGGTGAACCGCTCGTTGAACCGGCTCAGATCGGTGGCCGTCGCGCCTTCCACGAAATCAACGACATACGCCTGACCACGCAGCGGATGCCGGTTGTTCGCCCCGTCGACGCGCGCGGCCTCGCGACCGTCCTCGTCGGTACTGTGCGCGAGCGACAGTTCGGCCGCGTAGGCGGTGTTCAATGTCTCCGCCAGCCGGCCGAACTCGGCTCCACCGTCGCCGAACCGGATCTCTGTTCCCTCCACCGAGAGGAGAGTTCCGTCGAAGAACAGGTTCGGCTCGGGCGCGTACGGCAGCAACGGATGAATCGCGGCCAGCTGGTCGCGGGTCCGCATGTCCTCCAGAACGGCATCGCGCAGACCGGGCTTGGCTTCCATGTCCGGCGAAACCCGGTAGCCGCCCGCCATCATCACCGGGCGGTCCACCCCTCCAGCGACCTGCAGTTTGTCATCGAAGTGCTGGAAGACGTGCTTCCCGGAGGGGACCGTACGGGCACCTTGGTCGAAATCTTGAACCGAGATGTAGGGATGGGTCCCCGCCGCGACGAACCCTTCCACCAACGCCCTCGTCGCCGATGAGGACAACACCTCGTTGCGCATCGTCCCCGGGCGGAACTCCCGGGCGAACACGCTGCCCACGACGGCCGCCGGATACGTCAGAGAGCCGAGGATCCTGTTGATCTGATTGGACACCCGCGCCGGCAGGCCGGCCCCAGGGACGCCCTGCTGATTCACACCGAACACGAAGGCGACCCGGCCCGGCGGCCCGTCGTACCCGGTCATCACCGCGTCGATGACCTCGGGGATCCTGCCGACCTCACCTGCCGGAAGAATGATGTTCACCACGAACGACAGGGGCCGCCTACCATCGACGCTGTCGCTCAGGAACGTCTGGTAGTCCGCGGCCGTTCTCGGCCGAGGCTCGCCCGCCAGCGCGCGGTACAGGCCGTTCGCCCGTACCCCGTTCCCCAGGTCGATGACCTGGCCGAGCCCGGAGCCCGAGCCGAGCGATGGCCGTTTCCGCGTTCCCGGTGCCTCCGGAGCCGCGCGCTTCCGTGCCGGGGCGGGAGCGGAACTCGTCTCGACGCTCCGCCAGAAGTCCTGAACGGCACCCTCGATCACTGCCTCGGGACCACCGACCGGGTTGACCGGAATGGAGATGGCCGGCTTGTTGCCGAAGGTGCGCTGCAGTATCGGCAGCAACGACTTCTCGTGCTCCTGGATCCACTTCAGCCCGTTGTTGCGCCGCGACTTCGTGTTGCCGTCGAACCCCTTGTTCACCCCCAGATAGGTGTTGACGGCCTGTGCGAAGTACTCGCGATCGTCGGTGGCCGAGTGATTGACGTCTCCGGACGTCCGCAACAGCCCGTCCGGCCATGCCACCGGCCCGCCGGCCCGTTCCGCCTCCCACTTCGCCTGCCACGACCTGAGGATCGTCCGCTGGTCCTCCTCACTCAGCCCGAGGAGGTGAATCGAGTGCGCGATCTCGTGCACCACCGTGGAGTAACCCGGCGGATGTGCCGAACCGGTCCCACCCACGACGTTCGCCTCGCCGACCAGATTCTCCTCGGCCACCGCGGTGACCGGACGGTCCGATGTCGCACCCGCGCCCCGAACGTCGTCCCACGTCATGTCGTGACGGTTGTTGAACGACTTGCCGGCCAGATCACGCCACGGTGCCAGCGACGTCAACGCCTGGCTCTTCGGAATGACCACCACCCGGACCTGCCGGCTCAGCAACCTCCCGGCCACATCCGGATCACCCAGCATCGTGGCGAGAATCGACTGCAACCGATACCGGGCGGTCGCGGGCTGCTCCACCCCCTCCGGAATCTGAATCATCAAGGCGGCGGCGACATCCGCGAACCCCGTCGGAAGCAAGGCGCGAATCCGCTGGAAGAACTCCGGGTCCAGCGCGAGTGCGTCCCGCCGCTCCTCCGGCAACGCGCGCAGCGCCTGCAGACGCTCATCCGCGGGCAATGCGGCCAGGCGTTCCGCCTCTTCCGTCGCCGACAGGTCGCTCATGGCGCGGTCATGCCCGGCGGCGCTAGTCTCGGCCGCCGAACGGGACGGGGTCGGCACAGTCGTGGATCCGGAGGGCCGTGACCGCCCCGTGTCGGCACCGTCCGGCGTCGCGCCCGAGAACGTCCTGCCCAGACCGGCTCGTATGGTCTGCCAGAGACTGGTGGCCGCGGTGACGTAGTCTTCGCCGGTCCGCTCGATCGCGGCCCAGAAAGACCGGTAGCCGCTGTAGAACTCGTTGCCCGCCCGGGTCTCTCCCACCGGATTCGCGTTCGTCACGGGTTCCGGCCCGTCGAAGATCGATTGCAGGAGTCCGGCCAGCGGGCCTTCGTGCTGCTCGACGTAGGCCGGGCCGTTGTTACGGTGCAGATAGGTGGCCGGGTCGAACCCGGTGTTCGTACCCAGATAGACGTTGACGAGCTGCGCGAAGAACTCACGTTCGTTCGTGGCGGAGTAATTCGTCTCGCCGGGCCGGTTCGTGTCCTGGTAACGGCCGTCCGGCCAGATCGTGTCGGAGCCCTGTTGCGACAGACGCAGTTTCCGGCCGTACCAATCGGTGATCTGCTGCCGCTGCGCATCGGTCAGCCCGACGTTGTAGATGAGATGCGCGATCTCGTGTGTCACCGACGAGTAGCCCTCGTCGTGGCCGGGGCCGTCGCCGATCGACCGCTCCTCGCCGAGAAGGTTCTCCTCGGAGACGGCGGTCATCCCGGAGTTCCGGATCGAGATGCCGCGGAGCCCGTCGTCCGTACCGGCACGAGCGTGCCACGGCGGCAGCGAGGTCAACGATTCGTTTCTTGGAATCACCCACACTTGCGCGCCGCTGAGCAGGACGTTCTTGGCAACCTCCGGATTGACCAGCATCCGCGTCAGAATCGCCTCGAGCCCGCGACGCGCCGACACCGGTTGCTCGACGCCCCTCGGTATCTCGATCAGCAGGGGTGCCGCGATCGACGCGAACTCCCTGCCGGACAGCCCCGCATCGGCCAGGACACCGACGAACTCTCGATCCACCGCGAAGGACCGGCGCATCGCCGGTGTCATGAACTCCAGCTCCGGTCCCCGCTCGGCGGGTGGCATCTCCACCAGACGTGCCGCCACCGTCGCCCCTGACATGCGTCCGCCGGGGACCGGGACCGAGCGGCCATCGACGGCGGTACGGGTCGGTTCGTCACTCGCCCTGCCGGGGACTGGGATCGTCTGAGTGGCCGCCCCACTGCTCGCATCGCCGCGGCTCCGCGTGTTCCGTGCCGGTGGACCTGGCTCGCGGTCCGCGGGAGCCAGGTGTGATCCGCTCTCCGGCTGCTCGGCCACGGCCGGTGCCCGCCAGACCACCATCGGATCCCCCGCCTCGACCGCGGCCGCCATTTCGTCGAGCGGCAGCGGCCGGGTGGTCGGGAGGATCTGGCCCAGCTCGGTGACCTGACCGTCGGGCTCGTACGTGTGAAAGGCGTCGTACCACTCGTTGGCGAGCCGCAGCGCGCCGTCCGGGTCGCTCTCTGGCGTCGCGGCGAGCAGGTGACCGGAGGGGAGGGGGGTGACGGCGCCCCACGGTGCGGTCACCGGCACGCCGAGCAGGGATGCGACGGCCGGGGCGAACGAGCGAGCGTCTTTGGCCACCAGGAGCAGCGGTACACCGGATTCGTACTCCGGCCGGCTCTTGACCCACGCCACGAACGCGGCCGGTGTCATCCCCCGGAGCCGGCCGGGGACGACGATCGTGCCGTCGGCGGGCAGGACTTTGCCCACGACGACCAGCCGATCACTGCCCGGCCTCGGGGACACCTGGTCGTCCACGTCCCTGGGCGACCGCTCGCCTTCCGGCCGGCGTGCATCGGTGCGCCGCGCCGGCTCTCGTGGCTCGGCCGGCGCGACGGGCCTGCGGGGTTCGCTCGTGGACGATTGATCGATCGACGTCCGGGTGCCGGATCGCTCCCTGCCGCCGGTCACCGGACGGGGCTCGTTCTGCGTCGATGCCGGATCTGCGTCCGAAGGCGCGGCCTTCTTCGGCGCGCCGGTGACCCGTCCCTCAGGCGCCTCGTCGGTCTCCTTGGGACGTACGGTCCACCACCAGCTCGCCGACGGATGTTCGCTCGTCCCCGAGGCCGCCCGACCGGCGGTCGTGATGTCACTACCGCCCGGAAGGACCTCGCCCCGGTCGAAGACCTCACCACGCGGGGTGTAGGTATGCCAGCGATCGTAGGACTCGGCGACGAACCTCGGTTCGCCGTCCGGCCCGGTCTCGAGCCTTCCGGCCGCGAGCTCACCGGAGGACCGGGGAACGAAGTGGCCCCACGGCCCGGTCACGTCCGCGCCGAGCCGCCGCGCGAGCGCGGACGCGAACGAACGCGCGTCCGGAGCCAGCAAGACCACGGGCGTGCCCGGCGAGTAGCCCGGGCGACCGCGGATCCACGCGGCGAGCTCTGCCGGGTTCATCGGCCGAGGCAGCCCGGGAATAGCGATCACGCCATCGGACGGCAGGACCCACCCGGCCACCACCAGCGGCTTTTCGTCCGTCGGCGGCCATACGTGCGTGCTCTCGGAGCCGGCGGTCCGTTGTCGCGTACCGAACCCTGACTGGAGCTGCGGCCGCGTCCCGGGCGACGTGGTGACGCGCCCGGACCGCGGCGGGCCAAAGCCGTCGGTCTCCCGCCCCGACGTGACCTGCGGGCTCCCGCTCCGTTCGGCGGACGCTTCCGGTGCACGTGGGGGCGACGTCTTCTCGGTCAACTCCTCCTTCACATAAGCATTCGCCTTCTCCGCCCCCTCCTCCCGAATGACACGAGCCACCTCCACACGAAAACCCGCATAATCCCTCGGCGCCTCAAAAGCACCCCGCGGCCCAGCCAACGAATCAAGAATCCGATCCGCCCGCTCAAACGACTCACCCACCCGCACCTGAGCCGAACGATCCACCACACGCGCAGGAGCAGACGCCGCCTTCTCGGTCAACTCCCCCTTCACATAAGCATTCGCCTTCTCCGCCCCCTCCTCCCGAATGACACGAGCCACCTCCACACGAAAACCCGCATAATCCCTCGGCGCCTCAAAAGCACCCCGCGGCCCAGCCAACGAATCAAGAATCCGATCCGCCCGCTCAAACGACTCACCCACCCGCACCTGCACACGCGAAGGAGATGTCTTCTTCGGCGCTGAATCCGTTTTCGGCGCAGGCTGCTTTGAATGCCCCTGCTTCGCCGGCTCCCGCCCCGCAGACCGGGGCTCCGATTCCTGAGACTTCGACTCCTGGGTACCGGCCTTCGGCTCCTCGGACGGGGAACTCTGCGGCTTCGGCTGCGACTTGGACTTTGGCTGCTCAAGCATCGTGGAGCTGCCGTTGCCGTTTCGGTTGGCCGTCGTGCCACGCCCGGACTCGGAGGATCCGCCGCCTGTGCCCGACTCCGATGCCAGATCTTTGAACTGGCGCGTCGTGGCCGGCTTCTGCGGCTTCACCGGTCGCACCGCGGCGGTGCCGTCCTCGGCACGCTTCAACCGAGCGTCGTCCAGTTCGGCCCACGTCTTGTTCCCGCCGGGAGCGGCGCGTTCACTCGTCCCGTCACGGCCAAGGCGAGTACCGGGGCCTTTGAAGCCCGGGTCATCATTTGCTCTCTTGGCGTTGAAGACCGAATAGGGACGCCCGCCGTTGTCCGAGCCCGCCGGCAGGTCCTTGAACTCCGTCACCTTTCCCCGCAGCCAGGCCTTCGCCGGACCAACGATGGCGGCACCGTCCTCGCCACGCTTATAACGCACCCACCCCCACGTCTCCCCCGGACGCGCACCCGACGGACTACCACCCCCACCACCCAACCGATGACCAGAACCCTCAAACCCCGAACCCTTACCACCCGACGCCGGAACACTCTTCTCCGAATCCGCCGGCAAATCCTTCAGCCCCGCCATCCTGCCCCGCGGCCAGGCCTTCGCCGGACCAGCGACAGCGGCACCGTCCTCGCCACGCTTATAACGCACCCACCCCCACGTCTCCCCCGGACGCGCACCCGACGGACTACCACCCCCACCACCCAACCGATGACCAGAACCCTCAAACCCCGAACCCTTGGCCGAAGAAGAACCGCCATCCCCGTCCGCATCCGCCGGTAGATCCTTCAGCTCCACCACCTTCCCCCGCGGCCACGCCTTCGCCGGACCAACGACGGCGGCACCGTCCTCGCCACGCTTATAACGCACCCACCCCCACGTCTCCCCCGGACGCGCACCCGACGGACTACCACCCCCACCACCCAACCGATGACCAGAACCCTCAAACCCCGAACCCTTACCACCCGACGCCGGGGCACCCTTCTCCGAATCCGCCGGCAAATCCTTCAGCCCCGCCGTCCTCCCCCGCGGCCACGCCTTCGCCGGACCCGGAACAGAACCGTCGGCCTCAAACCGCCCCAAACGCTTTTCATTCAGCTCGGCCCACGACTCATCCGACTTCAAACCAGGCCGATCATTGGACCCCTGGCCTAGACGATGACCAGGGCCCGTGAACGCCGGCCCCGAACCCTTGGCCGAAGAAGAACCGCCATTCCCGTCCCGATCCGCCGGTAGATCCTTCAGCTCCACCACCTTCCCCTGGGGCCACGCCTTCGCCGGCCCAGCCACAGCAGCGCCGTCCTCCCCACTCTTGTAACGCACCCACCCCCACGTCTCCCCCGGACGCGCACCCGACGGACTACCGATCTCGCCACCCAACCGGTTGCCAGGACCCTTGAACGCCGAACCATCACCGGACCCGGCAGCGCTCTTCCCACCGGAGCGGCCCGCGGTCGCGGGACCCGACGAGGTCGACTCGCGATCCGGCGGGACCGCGAAACGGTTTTGCTTCGTGCCCGTCGAGCCGACCTCTTTGCCCGGCTCCTTGGGCCCTGTCCCGGAACCGTGGCCTTCGCCCGAGTTCGAACCGCCCGGATCGGCTGACCGTGGCGGCACCCCGGGGGGCGGGTCCCCGGCCGCACGCGCCGGACGGACGCCGGGCTGCACGCCCTGGCGGGACTCGGCCAGGGCGGGAGACGACGTCGCGTGATCGGAGGAGGGTGGGGCCACCGGCGGCACGTCGCCGTCCGTCTTGACCGGCGTCTCTCCTGGCGTCTTCAGGGTGCGCGACCCGGAACCACTCTGTTTCGCCGCATCGGACGAGACGGAATCACCCCCGCCGCGGCCGCCGGAACCACCGGAACCGCCCGAAGCCTTCACCTCCACAGGCGGAGCCCCGTTCACCGCGGCCGCTCGCCCGCTCCCCGATCCGAGGGTCTCACTCGACCCGGAACCGGAGCCGCCTGACGACGTCTTCTCACTCACCGGCGGCTGAGAGACCGGCGCCGGAATGTCCGTTCCCTGGCGGCCACCCGAACCGTTCCCTGATGCCTTCGTCTCCGTGGGCGGGGGGTTGTCGGGCGCGGAGCGGCCGGCCGTGAAGGTCTCGCCTGAGCCCGAGCCCTTCGGGGCGCCGTTCACCGGCAACGCCTGCCCGTCCGCGAGGTTTTTGCCGCCCGACGAACCCGGCGCGCTCTTCTCTGGCGCGAGTCCCTGGGTTCGCGGGGTGATCGGCGGTGGGCCGCCGGTGACCGACTTCCCGGAGCCCGAACCACTGAAGTCGCCCGTCTTACCGTTCCCCGGAGTCTCGGGGGTCACATTGGACCCGCCCGTGGCCGGAACACTGACCCCGTTGAACCGGTTCTCTCTGTCGATCTGACCGAAGCCGGCGCCGAGAGTGCCGCCGAGTCCCGCGCCGATGCCGACGTTCATCCCCTCTTGACCCCAGTCGACGGAGAAGGGTTGGCCCGTGATGGCGCTGGCCAGGCCCGTGGACGTCATGTCGATACCGAAGGTGGTGACGCTACCGACGACCGCGCCGGCGGCGAACTCGGCGGCGGCTGCGGCCATGGCTCCGAATCTCGTGGCGATCTGATCGATCACCTTGGCCATGCCGGCCATGAGGCCGGCCAGCGCCGGAAAGAGCGCGGTGAGCCCTTTGAAGGCGAACGGGAGCAGGGCGCCGATGATGGCGCCGATGAGGTTGGCGAGGAAAGCCTGGGTGTCGTGCTCGGCCCGTTGCTGGGCGATGCTCTTGATGTTGTCGCCGTACGCGTTGATGGCCTCGCCGATCTTCCACGCGGCGTCGGCGGCGTTGTTCATGACGACCGACATGTGGTCGCCCCACGTGTCGGAGGCGGCGCGGCCGGCGGCCCCGGACCAGCGGAACTCGGCGACACTGTCGTTCAGCTTGAACTGCCCGTTGTAGAGCGAGTCCCCGAACTTGATCCACTCGTTGCCCAGGTCGTAAATGGCGTCTAGGTCGAGTTCGCCGAGGTAGTAGTGCCAGTCAACGATGGCCATGACCGTCCTCCTCGAGGTTCTCGGATGAGTGGTTCAGGCGGCGACGCACGGTGATCGTGACCAGGCGTCAGTAGTCGGCCGTGATCGCGGTCTTGTTCGTGTCCATCTGGTCCGGTGGCACGTCCGTCGACGGCGCGTTGTTGCCGCCGCCGCTGGTGGGCATCGCGGCGGCGAACTTCGTCCACACGTCGAGGAGCCCGTTGTCGGCCCTGCTGTAGTTGTCGCCGGCGGTGCCGATGCCCGCGACGATGGCGTTGAGCACACCCGCGCCCGGCTCGGCCTCGGTGCCAAAGATCTCTTTCATGACCGCGAGCCAGCGATTACTGAAATCCTCGGCCTCCTGCTGGGTGGTCCCCAGCCAGCTGTCCAGCATCAGGGAGTTCAGCGTTTTCAGGATGCGATCGGTGGCGTCCGCGATGTCGTCACCCAGGTCTTTGATCCTCCTGCCGCCCTCGTGAATGCCCCACGATCCGATGGAGATCGTCTCGGTGTCGTAGTTCGCATTCGATCCGGCCATCAGGAAGCGCCTCCGTCGGGAGTCATGTTCTTCGTGTTCGTCCATTCGGCGCTGCTGTAGTTCTCATATGCCGTCTGCATACGGGAGATGAGTTCAGTGAGGAGGTCCGTCAGGTCGGTCGACGCACGGTGAAACCACGTGTGGACCTCCTCGAAGCTGGTGAACGCCGGACTGTGCCAGTACGCGGACAGATTTTGCATCCTCACCTCGATCTGTTCCACCGAGAAAGAGATGTTGTCGGATGCGTCCTGTACCGTCCCGATGGCATTGTGCAGACTCGCCAGATTCACGCCGAACTCTGTTCCGGCGGCCTCTGTTTCACTCGGCATACCGCACCTCCTCCGTCGAATCGGATGCCGTCAAGACAGTCAGCCGGTTACGCCCTTGGGCGGAGGATCGGGGAAATACGAGCTCCGGTCGGCCTGCGCGTAGATCTGGCCCGAGTGGTTCACCAGAGCGATGTATTCACCGACGAGTTCGAGCGCGGCGCCGATGCTCTGCAGCGTTTTCTCTTGCGCCGGATTCATTTTCGCCGCGAAATCCTTCGCCGGTGCGACCCATCCCGAGGGTTGGTCGCTGTAGCCGCTGTCGAACGTGGTATATCCCTGGTAGGTCTGAGCGCGTGCATGGGTGTTCTGGCCGAAGACGGTGCTCTCGGATCCCAGGACCTTGGCCCTCAACGTCTCGTACTCGGTGACGAGTTCACGCGAGACGCCCAGCATGGAGTCCACCTGCGTGCCGACCCGCTGCAGATTGATACTGAAGTCTTCGGCGTCGGGCTCACTGCCCGGAGGGGCTCCGGGCATGCCGGAGGCGTCCTCGGTGATCTCCTTGGGCGGCGTGTTGAACGATATGTGCCTTTCCCACGCGACGTTCAGGTGCGGCGACGTGGTGTTACCCGGGTTCGAATTCTCGTTGTCATGGCTGTGGTCGTTCGGATCGAATGGGTGCCTGTCATACGGGGACTTGACCGGATCGGTCATTGCTCCTCCTGTCCGTCAGCCTTCATGACCACACCGTCTCGACCGGCTCCGCCGGACGGTCGGCGTACTCCACCGGATGTTTCTCCTCGTCCAGGGCGACCTGGACCATGGTCGCGTCCTGTCTCCGGCGGACCAGCACACCTCGTCCCGGGTTGCGTCGTGCGGCTCGCTGTTCACCGAGGAGGGCGCCTTCGCGGGGATCGCCGGACAGGATCAGCCCGTCGGCGCCGAACTCCCGCAGCCGCCCGAGGAGGGGGTCCCCCATCAGCGTGCGGACGGCGCCGCCCACCCTGCGCGCCACCACGACGTGGAGACCGAGGTCCGCGGCCTGGGTGACGTACGGCACCAGAGGCGCGAGCGGCCCTCGGTCGGGCCCGCCGATCACCACGTCGTAGTCGTCGGCGACGACGTACAGTTCCGGTCCGTCCCACCAGTCGCGCTCGCGTAGCTGCTGGGAGCCGAGCCCGGGTGGGGGCACGCGCTCCTTGAGCTTGTAGACGATCTGCTCGACAAAGGCCGCGGCCACGTTCGGGTCGCCCGCGTGCGCTCCGATGTACGGCTCGGGGAGAACGTCGAGGAGGCTACGGCGATAGTCGATCAGGATCAGCCGTACCTGCCAGGGTGAGTAGCGCGCCGCGAGACCCCGCATCCACGCGCGCAGGAACGAGGTCTTGCCCGACTCCGCGTCACCGAAGACGAGGAAGTGTGGGGTGCCTGCCGTCAGATCCAGGCCGACCGGCCGCAGGTCGGTCTCGCGCAGGCCGATCGGCACCTCGGTCTCGGCCAGCCCCTGCCCGTCGTTCTCCCATGGACCGCCCGTGGCCGACTCCGCCGCGATCGCCGCCAGTTCGTCCGTGGTCACGCGCTGGGGAAGAACCCGCAGCGCCGGCACGGTGGGCCCGGTCCAGGCGTCCGCCATCGCGGACACGAGGTCCTGCTGGGCCTCTGCCAGGCCGTCGAGCCCGTCCGCGCCGTCGAGGCGGGGAAGTGCGACGTGGAACGACAGGCCGGGCGGCATCAGGCCGCGCCCGGCGGGAAGACGGCCGAGGCGCCGGGCCTCCTTCCGGTTCACCTCGGACTCGGCCGGATCGTTGAGCATCAGTTCGAGCCGCCCCGCGATGTTGTCGAGCAGGCTCACCCTGATCTCCGCCCAGCGGTTCGCGGTCAGCATCAGGTGCACTCCCACGCCCAGGCCCCGGGTGGCCAGATCGATCGCGATCGCCGTGGCGTCCTCCATCTCGGCGTGCAGCGCGCCCCAGTTGTCGATGACCAGGACGACGTCGGCGGCGCGGACGCCTTGCGGCAGCTTCCCGGCGCCGCGGAGCCGCCGGAAGTCCGCGGCGGACTGGATGCCGAGGTCCTCGAACATGCGCTCGCGGATGGTGACGAGGCGGCCGACCTCGGCCAGCACACGCCGGATCCGCTCGGAGTCGCGTCGCCCGGCCACGCCGACGACGTGCGGGGCGTCCTCCAGGCCGTACAGCGCTCCACCGCCCTGGTCGATGCAGTAGAACTGGAGCTCCTCCGGGGTGTGCGTGAGCATCGCGCTGATCAGTGCGGTGCGCAGGAACATGCTCTTGCCACTCTGCGGGGCTCCGACGAGCGCGAGATGGCCGTGCGCTCCGGCCAGGTCGAGGACGAGGGGCCGCTGCTCCTGCCGGGACGGCAGGTCCGCGACCGCGACGGGGGACTTCAGCTCTCCGCCGGACTCCCACACGGTGCTCCGCAGCCCGCGGCCGGCCTCCGGTTCCAATGGGCCGAGCAGCACGTCCAGCGAGAAGTGCGGGGGCAGCGGCGGAAGCCAGACCTGGTGGGTCTGCGCGCCGCCGGCGGCGAGACGGTCCACGACGAGGTGCAGGTCGGTGGTGTCGTCTCCCGGCGCCCAGGTGTGCCTGACCACAGGAGTCATCTCCTCCGCGGTCGGTCGCGTGCGCAGCCCGAAGGGCGCCGGCTCGACCGGCGTCTGAGACACCCCGTCGTCGTCTCCCCGGTACAGCCGGGACACGTGAGCGACCCGGAATCGCTCGTAGGTCGACTCGTCCACCTTGAGGTAGGCCGAGCCCGGAATCGGCGGCAGCGTGTACGCGTCGGGCGTCCCGATCACCGCCCGGCTCTCGGCGGCGCTGAAGGTCCGCAGGCAGATGCGGTACGACAGGTGGGACTCCAGGCCGCGGAGCCGGCCCTCCTCCAGCCGCTGGGTGGCCAGGAGCAGGTGCATGCCCAGGCTCCGGCCGACCCGCCCAATCTGCACGAACAGCTCGATGAAGTCCGGCCGCTGGGTCAGCAGCTCACCGAACTCGTCCACGACGATCATCAGGTACGGCAGCGGGGGCAGCGCTTCGCCGTCCACGCCGGTGGCGCCGGCCGCCTGTTTCATCTGGTACTCGCGGATGGAGTCGACGTTGCCGGCCTGGCGCAGGAGCCGCTGCCGCCGCTGCTGCTCCCCGATCAGCGCGGCCCGCACCCGGTCGACGAGGGACAGGTCGTCGGCGAGGTTCGTGATCAGGCCCGCGACGTGCGGGAGCCGGGTCAGGTTCGCGAACGTCGCGCCGCCCTTGAAGTCGATCGGGACGAAGCCGAGAAGCTCCGGCGAGTGCGTCATCGCCAGTCCGGTGACGAGCGTGCGCAGGAGTTCGCTCTTGCCCGAACCGGTCGCGCCGACGATCAGCCCGTGCGGGCCGATGCCGCCCTGCGCCGACTCCTTGAGGTCGAGGACGAGCGTCTCCCCGTTGCCGTCCACGCCGACGGGGACCCGGAGCACGGCGTCGTCGTCCGGTCCACGCCAGAGCGCGGCCGGGTCGAATTCCCTTACGTCGTTCATGCCGAGCATGCCGGGGAGCGACACGGCCTCGGACAGGACCTGGTCGCGTTCGCCGGACAGGCGGAGCGGGGCGAGCAGCCGGGCGATCCGTTCGGTCAGCACGGGGTGGAAACGGTCCACGGCGGCGTTCTCCACGACACTGTGCAGCACCATGTCGCGTCCTTCCAGCGTGAGCGCGCCGTCGGCGGCGATCCGTGCGCGTACGTCCACCCGTCCCGGCTCCTGGCCCTCCTCGGTGACGAGGCAGACGAGGGTGACGCCGAGCTGTGGTCCCGCCTCGGCCAGGAGCCGGAGGACGAGAGAGGACCGCGCCCACTCCAGCCGCGGGTCGTAGCGGTCGAGCACGACGACAAGGCGTTGCCGCGGCCCGTCCTGTGCGATCGTGCCCACGAGCCGGGTGCCGCGTTCCGTACGCGCCGCCGTGGCGCGTTCGAGCTCGGCCTCCAGGTAGTCGGCCAGGTCGTCGAGACGCTCCGCGACGAGCGGGACGACCTCGATCCCGCGCTCGTCCGTGTCCGGCTCGTAGGTGTGCGGCAGCCACTTCGTCCACTCCCACTCCTGGTGGCCCTCGGTGACGACGGCCACGCGCACGTCGTCCGGGGCGTGCAGGACGGCGAGCTGGCACAGCAGCGCGGTGGCCGCCAGCCGTGCCTCGCGCTCCGGCCCGAGCAGGCTGACCACCCCGGCACGGCCGACGTCGATCCAGGCGGGCTGGTCCTCCACGCGGCCGTGGACGCGGACCAGTTCCTCGGCCTCGTGCATGGAGCGCGGGTCGTACTCGATCGACGGGTCGCCGCGCTTGGCCACGGCGAGCTGGGCTGCGAGCGGCCCGGTGCCGCTGCCGAGACGGACCCGGAGGAAGTCGGCGTCGCCCGGACGCCGCTCCCACACCCGGCGCCGGCGTGTGGCCATGGCCCAGAGCCGCCGCGGGCTCGGATGCACCCAGGCGGTGGCGAGCCGCTGCACCTGGGCGATCTGCCGTGCCTGCTTGCGGACGCCGGCGAGATGGTCCAGGTAACGCTCGCGGTGGTGGTCCCGCTGGCGGCGGTTGCGCCCGCGCATTCGCGTACGCACGCCGATCGTGAAGGCGGTCGACGAGATGACGAACAGGACGCCCAGCATGATCATCCATAGCCGGCCGGTCGAGATGAGGTAGGCGGCCATGCTGACACTCGTCAGCAGGGGCAGGACCAGCATGATGAGGCTGGACTGGGGGTTCTCGGCCGGAAGCTGGGGCGGGGCCGCCAGGTTGATCTTCTCCTCCGGCACAGGCGGAGGCGCCATCCTGGCGGGGCGGTGAAAGGCGGTCCTGCTCATCGGTACGGCACCTAGCGTGAGGAGTGCGGGCGGGGGGCGTTCACACCGCCTCGGGGGGCGGCAGGTCGCCCGGCAGCAGAGTGGTCAGGTCGCCGGGGCCCTCCACCTCGAGGTCGTCGGCGATCCGCTGCGCGTGCCGTTCGGTCATCAGCTGGAAGACCTGCCGTGCGGTGCGGCCGTTGCCGAATCGGTCGCCGCGCGGCAACCCCTCGAAGAACGCGCGCAGCGCGTCGAGGGTCGGCGGCGGGCATTCGTACTCGTGCCGGCGGGCGTGGTACCGCACGATCCGTACCAGCTCGTCGGACGTGTAGTCCTCGAACGTCAGCGTGCGGGTGAACCGCGACGCGAGCCCGGCGTTGGAGTCGAGGAAGCGCCGGATCTCCCCGGTGTAGCCGGCGACGATGACCACGACCTCGTCCCGATGGTCCTCCATGAGCTTGACCAGCGTGGCGATCGCCTCCTGGCCGAAGTCGTTCGGCTGGCCGTGCGGGACCAGGGAGTAGGCCTCGTCGATGAACAGCACGCCGCCGAGCGCCCTGCGGAAGGCCGCCTGCGTCTTGGGCGCGGTGTGGCCGACGTACTCGCCGACCAGATCGCCCCTGTCCGCCTCGACCAGGTGCCCGCGCTCCAGCAGGCCCAGCGCGTGCAGGAACCCGCCGTACACTCGCGCGACCGTCGTCTTGCCGGTCCCCGGATTGCCCGCGAACACCAGATGCCGGCTCAGCGGAGGCGGGGGCAGCCCGGCCTCCTGCCGGACCTTCACCATCTGCATCAGCTTGGTGAGGTTCACGACCTCGCGCTTGACGCCGTCCAAGCCCACGAGCACGTCGAGTTCCTCGCGCAGCCGTGCGAGCCTCTCCTCGGCCGTCTCCGGCTCGTCGCCCTCTCCCGGGCCCGCGCCAGGCCGCGCGGGCGAGGCCGCCCGCGCCGGGCCGCTCGGCGCGTGCTGCGGGAGGGTGCTCTCGCGCACCCCTTCCGAGCGGCACTCCTCGAAGACGGGCTCGGCCCCCTCGCAGACCACCAGGTCGTGGTCGCTGCCGGACACCAGGCACCGGCGTACGACGGGCGCCGCGTGCGTCTCGACGTAGATCGCGGGGAACCCGGTGCCGGCGATCCGCAGGTCCTCGAAAAGCCCCTCCGCGTGCTCGGTCACGAAGAGCCCGTTGTGCGCGGCCCCTTCGATGCTCAGCCCGCGCACCCGCGGCCGGGCGCCCGCGCCCACGGACACCGCGCTGCCCTCCACGCCGGCGATCGCGCACCCGTCGATCCGCGCGGCGCTGCCCGCGTCGAGGAACAGCCCGGTCGATCCGGTGCGCTCGATCCGGCAGTTCTCGACCAGGGCCGCGGTGCCGGGGCCGACCTCCACGCCGACTCCGTCGATGTCGGTGAGCCGGCAGTCGGCCAGCAGCGGGCGGTGCGTCGTGCGCAGACTCGCCCCGGTCCGCGTACGGCTGATGTGGCAGCCGCGCAGCACCGCGTCACCGCCGTCGACGAACACACCGGCCATCGCGGTGTCGCGCACCTCGGTATCGCCGATGACCAGCTCTGCCTGGCCGCACGCGCGTACGCCGTACTCGGGCGTGGTGTGGATCCGGCAGCCGGCCAGCGTGACACGTGCCCCGCCGACCGCGTGGACGGCCGTGTAGGCGGTGTCGCGGATCTCGCAGTCGGTGAGCGTCACGTGCGCGTCCCCGTCCGCGTACAGGCCGTTCGCGCCGGTGCGGGCGAGTGTCGCGCCGTCGGCGGTGACGGTCGCGGCGCCGGAGACCGCGAGCGCGGTGTCCTGGGCGGCGACGGCACGTACGTCCTTCAGGTGCAGCGTGGCGGACCCACCGGCGATGACGCTCGCCCGGCCGGTGTCGTGGACGTGGCACGCGTCCAGCTCCGCCGCCGCCTCGTCCTCGGCCAGCACGCCGGCCGCGGCGGTGTTGAAGATCTCACAGCGGACGAGCAGCACCGCGTGGACGCGGGAGCTCTGCGGCTCCTCGGCCGAGGCGCCGTCCCGCCGGCCCTGGCCGTCGTCCGCCCGGCGCCCGGCCCTGTCTCCGAGCCGTACACCCTGCGCGCCGGTCTCGTGGAGCCGGCAGTCGATCAGCGCCAGTGCGCTGCCGCCCGCCGCGTGGACGGCGACGTCCGCGGTGCCGCGCACCTCGCACCGGGTGAACGATCCGCGCGCCGAACCGGTCAGGTGGACGCCGCGGGCGCCCGCGCCGTCGACGACGGTGCCGGTGCACACGGCCCGGGCCTCGTCGTCCACGACGATCCCGTCGCCGCCCGCGGACCGTACGGTGCAGTCCTCCAGGGCCGTACGGCTCGTACCGGTCAGGAGCGCGGCCGTGCGGCCGACGCCGGTGAGCGTGCATCCCGCCAGCACTGCGGCCGCGTCGCCCGTCACCTCGAGACGGCCGCCGGTAACCCGGCAGCCGCGCAGGGCGGGAGCGCCGCCGGAGACCAGGACGACCGACTCACCCGGTGATGCGGCCTCGAACGTCAGCCCGGACACGGTGACCGCGCCGTCGTGCACGGTCAGCGCCGGACCGCGGACCCCCACGACCCGTACGGTGCCCGGGCCCTTCTCGGCCACCAGCGTGACGTCACGGTTCAGCCCGAGGCTCTCCCGGTAGACACCCGGCAGGACGGAGACCACCGCGCCTGGCGCCGCGGCTCGCATGGCGGCCCCGATCGTCGCGTGAGCGCCCCAGCTGCCCGGCGCCACGCGCTCCCGCGACGGTTTGTGCGTCCTGTTCGTCAGCACCGCGTCACATCTTTCCGCCGGCCCGTATGAGGTCGCCGAAGACACCGAAGACGCCGACGGCGAGCGGCACGCTCACCGCGCCCAGGAAGTTCGCCAGGGCGACCGACCAGCTCCACCGCTCGCCGAACTCGGCCTGCCGCAACGAGCTGCGGAAACACAGCACCAGGCCACACCAGACCACGACCGCGCCGACCACGAGCGCCGCCATCGGCGCCAGCCAGCCGGCGGCGTCCGGGGCACCGAGACGGCTCTGCGGCCCGAAGACATGGCCGGGGGCGCGGATCGCCAGCGCTGTCAGCCCGGCCGTGCCGCTGGTCAGGACGGCGGCAACGACCGCGCGCAGCCGCGAGGAGCTCGCGCGGCACAGCAGCGCCAGGCCGAGGCAGACCGTGAGCCCGAAGGCATACCAGTCGTCCGAACCGCTCAGCACCACCAGGCACGCGTCCAGCACGAGGCAGCACACCGCGGTCAGGAAGACGAGTAGCCGCCGGACCCGCTGTACCGCGCCCTCGATGTCGTCCATCTGCGCAGGTCCCGGCGGTACCGCCGCGACCTGCGCCGCGAGCCTCGGCAGCGCGCTGATCGCGAAGAACATCGCCACCCCGGTCACGGCCGCGACCTCCACCCGGCCCGCGTGCAGGACCGCGAGCAGGACCGTCAGCACCATCGACGAACCGCAGACGATCTGAAGCACCAGCGTGGCGATCGCCGGGGCCGCCAGATAGGCCACGAACGCGCCGATCGAGGCGGTCAGCGCGACCGCGACCGGCGACGCCGCCCCGTGCAGCGGCAGCGAGAGCGCCGCGAGTCCCAGCAGCGGGCAGGTCACCATGGCCATGACCAGCCGCAGCAGTCCCGGCACCGGCCACGCCTTCGCCCCGGCCGCCCAGGCGAGTACCGCCGAGGCCACGCCGGTCGCGAACAGCACCGGCCCGAGTACGGGCGCTTCCTGGTCGCCCGCTCCGAGCGCGCCGGCCGCGAGCAGCACGATGAGGAGGCCGAGTGCGACTGTGGTGTACGCCCGCGCACGGGCGTTCCACGCGATTCCGTCGTCGTCGATCTCGGCGAGCTGTTCCGCGATGTCGGCGACGACCGGGCCGTCGGACTCGCCCTGGAGCACATCGCGGAGATAGAGCGTCGTACCGTCGAGAACCCCGGCGGCCTCCAGCGACTGGTGCGGCTCGAAGGGCCGTCCTTCGGCCGGCGCCAGTGTCCAGGCCGCGGGTATGGCGTCCGAATCCGCCTGTCCGCACATGCCGGCGAGCGCGGGAACGTAGTCCGCGATCGGCGCGCGCGCCGGAACCGCCAGATCCACGCTCCTGAGCTCGCCCACGATCGTGATCCGGCACCGCTCGTCGGTCACCGGTCAGTGCCTCCAGGTCTTGATGTTCGACCACTCGGCATCGGTGTAGTTGCCCCAGTTGACGTGCATGGCCTGGGCGATCTCACCCAGGATGCCGGTCGGGCCGAACAGCCCCTCCGCCGCGATGTTCCACTCCTGCTGCATGTCCTGGTAGTAGGTCGCCGCCTGGCTGTGGTTCCACGAGTCCTGCAACGGCGCGAGCTTGTTCTTCAGGGCCTCCAGGTCTTCCGAGATCTCTCCGGCGCGCCCGTTGAGCCAGGTGCCGGCGGCGCCCAGTCCTTCGCCGACGTAGATGTCGGAGCCGTCGATGTCGGCCATGGTCTGCTCCCTTCCGCGGGTGGTACGTCAGGTCAGGTTGGCCAGCACCGTGTGACCGCCCGGCATGTTCGACTCGATGGAGGTCAGGTTGGTGATGTTCTGCTGCTCGGAGTCGCGGTAGTTGATGTAGTTGCCGTGCAGGCCGCTCGCGATTCCAGTCAGGGCCTGGTGCAGCATGTTCGCGAGAATGTCGTACTCGCTCATCAGCGCCACGAACCGGTCGTGCGCGATGCCCTTCCAGACTTCCTCAAGGCTGTAGACGTACGTCTTGATCTGGTCCAGCTCGCCTTTGATCCGCTCTGCGGCACTGGTGGCGTCGGTCGACGCCTGAGCCAGATATTCGGGCGTGACGTGGTACGTCACGCCTCCCACGGTCACCGATGGTTCCGCCATGGCGGGTCGCCTTTCGCAGAGGTCATTCCCGTTAGCCGACGCGTGGCATTCACGAATTGAGTCTTTCGCCGTACAAGGTCACCGCTGTATCGGCAACGTTGCCTATTTCCCGGTCTCGGCATTGCCTGAGCTCAGTTGCAGGTCGTGAAGTTGCCGGCGGGAGTTGAGGCCGAGTTTCTTGAAGATGCTGCGCAGATGCGCGTGGACGGTGCGAGGACTGAGGAAGAGCTGCGCGGCGGCCTCTTTCGAGGTGGCGCCGCCCGCGACGAGGCGGGCGATCTGGAGCTCCTGCGGGGTGAGCAGGTCGAGCGGCTTGGAGGCGGGACGGTGGGGATGCTCGCCGCACGCGGACAGCTCACGCGCGGCGCGAGCGGCGAACCCGGCGGCACCGATCGCCGACAGCATCTCGTAGGCGATGCGCAGCTGGGTCTTGGCGTCCGCGCGCCGGGTCTCCCGGCGCAGCCACTCCCCGTAGACCAGGTGGCAACGGCCGAGGTAGGCCGTGGCGCGGGTATGGGTCAGCCGGTGGATGGACTGCTGGTAGAGGTCCTCGGCGCCGGCGCCGTCGGTGAGCAGCGCACAGGCGTTCAGCTGCAGGCCGATGGCCAGGTCGGTGCCGCTCGCATCGGTCCTCGCGACGAACTCCGCCAGCACCTGCCCGGCCTGCAACTGCCGGCCACTGCGCGCGGCGGCCTCGATGAACTCGGTCGGGTTCAACGCGGAGAACCCGAGCTCGTCGTGCCGGCACGCACGTGCGGCGCAGTCGAAGGCGGCGTCGTACCGGCCGATGCCGTTGTACAGCACCGCCCGCGTGCCGTCGAGCACCGTGAGGTGATGGCCCTCGCCGGACTCGTACGCCGTCTCGTTGAACCGCTCGGCCAGCGCGGCGAAGCCCTCCTCGTCGCCGCGCCAGGCACGCAGCGCCAGGTCCGCGAACGGCGGGCCGGCCGGGTTTCCGGTGGGATCGATCGTGTTGGCCTCGGCGACCAGCGCCTCGGCGTCCTGGAACTCGCCGGCGGTGAGGTGCGCGGCGGCGAGGAAGTGCAGCCCGCTCGGCAGGGTGATGAGCGCGCCCTTCCGGCGGGTGATGCGAACGTGGTGTTCGGCGATGACACGCCAGTTCTCCAGGTCCCAGAGGTCGATCGCCATTCCGGAGACGATCGAGAGCCAACGGGACCTGGGCTTCGGCGCCTTCGCCGCGGCCAGGAAGGCCTCGATCGCGTCCCGCATCGCGGGCACGGCGGCGGCGTAGCCGTCCGTCTCCCGCGTGATCAGTGCCCGCAGCAGAAGGTCCGCGCGGGGCGCCGGGGTCAGGGGCGCCGCGTCCAGTGCCTTCGCCACCTCGTGGGCGGTGTCGTTCAACAGGTCCTCGGCGCCGAGGCGACCGGCGCGCATGGCGACGAGAAAGGCCTCGACGTACACGTCGCGGGCCATCAGCGGGTCGTGTTCCTCGACCTTCCGCGCCGCGTCGAGGAGCGGGGCCGGATCCTTCGCACCGGTGCTGACGGAGATCTGGGCGGTCAACACTTCGGCGAGCGCCCGCCGCAGTCCGTCGAGCGGGCCCATCCTGGCGGTGGCCAGCAGGTCGGTCGCGGCATCGGGCGCACCGGCCCAGTGCTTGAAGCGCGCCGCGGTCAACGCACGTTCGGCCCGGCCGGCGGGGTCGGGGGTCAGGGCCGTGGCGCGCTCGAGGAAGCCGGCCGCCGCGGCCATGCCGCCGCGGGCGGACGCGCGTACGGCGGCGTTCTCCAGTTCGGCCGCGATGTCCTCGTCGGGTCCGAGCACCGACTGGGCGCGATGCCACGCCCGGCGGTCCGGGTCCGCCCGCGGATCGGTGACCTCGGCCAGCGCGCGGTGTGCGCCGCGGCGGTCGTCCGGGGTCGCCGCGTCGTAGACGGCGGACCGGACCAGCGGGTGCCGGAACCGTACGCGGACGCCGATGTCGAGCAGATCGGCGGCCTCGGCCGGCGCGGCCGCGGCGGCGTCGACGCCGAGCCCTTCGGCCGCCCGCCACAACAGCACCGGGTCGCCGAGGGGCTCGGCGGCCGCCAGCAGGAGCAGCCGCTGGGTGTCCCCCGGGAGGGCGGCCAGCCGCTCGCGGTACCCGGCCTCGATGCGCGCGGGGACCGGGAGCGCCTTGGGCAGGCCGAAGCCGCCGGCCAGCTCCGCGGTTCTCACGCTGCGTGGAAGCTCGAGCAGGGCCAGCGGGTTGCCGCGCGCCTCGGCGACGATCTGGTCGCGGATCCGTTCGTCCAGTGGCGCGCGCAGCTGGGAGGCGAGCAGTGCCAGCGCGTCCTCGTTGCCGAGCCCGGTGAGGGTGAGCGTGGGCAGCCCGCCGAGCAGTGCGGGCGTGGCCGGCTCGCGTACCGCGAACAGGAACATGACCGGGTCGTGCTCGACGCGGCGAGCCACGAATGCCAGGACCTGCGCGGAGGCGTGGTCGAGCCACTGCGCGTCGTCGACGGCACAGACGATCGGCTGCTCGCGCGCGGCGGCCGACAGCAGGCCGAGCACGGCCAGGCCGAGCCGGAAGCGATCCGGCGTCGCGCCGTCGCGCAGGGCGAAGGCCACCTCCACCGCCGTCCGCTGGGGGGCGGGCAGTGTCTTCAACCAGGTCAGCAGCGGCCGGCACAGCTCGTGCAGTCCGGTGAACGGGAGCTCGCTCTCGAACTCCCGGCCGACCGCCCGCACCAGCCGCAGACCCTCGGCACGGTCCAGTACGCGTTCGAGGAGTTCCGTCTTGCCGATGCCCGCCTCGCCGCAGATCACCATCGTGCCGCCCTGCCCGGCCGCGGCGGCGCGCATCCGCCGGCCGATCGCCGCCAGCTCCGCGGTGCGCGAGAAGAACTCTGACGGGCGTGAGGGCTGGGGCGCACCGGCCGTGATCATTGATCTCCCAAGGGACGGACCCGAGCAATGATCGTGAGCACGAGGACAGCGCAGTTGAGGGGGAGAGAACTGCGGGTCAGCCTCATAGTCATGCCTTCCAAGCAGGTGTTGACCGTGAACGGGCGTACGGCCTGGCCAGGGCATTAAAGCTATGAAGTGGACCGGATATCGCGCTTCACCTCTTGGAGGACATTTCAGGTAGCTCGCACGGGGGACACCAAGCGATGGTCGGGCGGCCTGTCCCACGCGCCGGCCTCATGCCGGGCCCTCAGCCGCCGTCGGCACGTCCTCCCTGGCCCAAGCGTCCGGTCAGGACCGGGCCTCGTTCGCCGGGCGAGCTCCCGGCTCGTCCCGCACCGGAGACGGCCGTACGGCGATCGCCGACCGGATCCGCCGCTGGGCGGCCTCGGAGGCTCCGGCCTCCGCCAGCGCCTCCGCCACCGCGCCCGCGACCGGCTGCACGTCGAGCACGCGGGGCTCGGCGAGCGGCGCCTGGCCGGCCAGGCGCACGCGGATGTGGTCGTGCAGCAGGACCTGGCCGTTCTGCAGTGTTCCCCCGCCGAGCACCACCGGCGTCGGCGTGTCCAGCAGGTCCAGCCGGCGCAGGAGGGCGGTCACCATGGTGACGATCTCGTCGCCGAGGCGTTCGACGATCTCGCGCGCCACCGTGTCACCGCCCTCCGCGGCCGCGAACACCAGTGGTGCGAGGCCGTGAAGTTCGGCGACGGCGATCTCGCCGGTGCTGACGGCCAGGGCAACGGCCTCCACCGTCGGCAGCCCGAACCACGTCGGCAGGACGTCCCGCAGCACGGTCGCCGGGCCGCGCCCGTCGCCGGCGCGTACGGCGGCGCCCAGCCCCGCACGTGCCACGCTCATGCCGCCGCCCCAGTCACCCGTGATGTCGCCGAGCGACAGGAAGCGGGCCGCCCCGCCGTGGGGGTGGACGCCGACCGCGTTGATGCCGGCGCCGGACACCACCGCCACTCCCCAGCCCGCCGGAGCGCCGGCGCGCAGGATGGCGAGCGTGTCGTTGCGCACGATGACGCGTTCGGCCACGTCCAGCCCGGAGAGAAGCCGCAGCGCCGCCTGCTCCGCCTCCGGCACGTCCACGTTGGCCAGGAAGTAGGCGCCGACCGCGACCGGGTCGGCCGGGCGGCCGGCCTCGTCCAGCGCCCGCCGCATCAGGTCGGCGAGCCGTTCCGCGGTGACCACCATGCCCTCACGGTGCGGGCGCGTGCCCTCACCGCGCACCCAGGCCAACAGCCGCCCTTCGGTGTCCGCGAGCACCAGGTCGGTCTTGGAGTTGCCCCCGTCGACCCCCGCCACGAGGTCAGCCATTGGCGTCCCCGGAGAACCGCGGCAGGTACGCGCGGTTCGCCTCCAGCAGCGCGTCCAGCAGCGGCGCGGCGGACTCCCACTGGCGTACGAGGGGGTTGGCCACGAGCGCCCGCCGGGCCACCGACCGGTCCCCGGTCAGCGCCGCCTCGATGGTGAGCGTCTCGTACGCGGTGACCGCCTGGACCAGGCCGAGCATCTCGGGCGGCAGCGGCGGCACCGGGACCGGGTGGGGACCGCCGGTGTCGACGTGTGCCGGCACCTCCACCACCGCCTCGTCCGGCAGACCGGCCACGACCCCGTTGTTGCGCACGTCCACGTAGTGGTGCGCGCCGTCCCCGGTGAGCAGGCTGGTCACGAGCGCGGCCGCGGCCTCGCTGTAGTACGCGCCGCCCCGGCTCTCCAGCAGCTCCGGCTTGCGGTCCAGGGCCGGGTCCTCATACAGGGCGAGGAGCTCCCGCTCGATGGCCAGGACCTGTTCGGCACGGTGCGGCCCGGACAGCTGACCGCTCAGCTCGTGGTCGGTGCAGTAGAAGTAGTGCAGGTAGTACGACGGGATGGCGCCGAGGTCCTGGAGCAGACCGGCAGGCACGCGCACCTGCTCGGCGAGCTCGGTGAGCGTGTCGCCGGCGAGCAGCTCGGGCAGGCGCTCCACGCCGTCGGCGGTGACCGAGCGGATCCACGACAGGTGGTTGAGGCCGGCGTGGCCGAGCCGGACCCGGTCCGGCGAGACGCCCAGGCGTACGGCCAGGTCCCGCTGGAACTTGATCGCCACGTTGCACAGCCCGACCGCCCGGTGCCCGGCGTCCAGCAGCGCGCGCGTGACGATGCCGACCGGGTTGGTGAAGTCGACGATCCACGCGCCGGGCCGGGCCCTGCGGCGTACCTCCTCGGCGATGTCCAGCACCAGCGGCACCGTGCGCAGCGCCTTGGCGAACCCGCCCGGCCCGGTGGTCTCCTGGCCGATCAGCCCGAACTCGTTGGGCAGCGTCTCGTCGACGAGCCGTGCGGCCTGGCCGCCCACCCGCAGCTGGATCAGCACCGCGTCCGCCCCGTCGAGCGCCGGGCCGAGTTCGACGGTGGTGGTCAGCCGGCCGGGGAACCCGTGCCGGGCCAGGATCCGCCCGGCCAGGCCGCCGACCACGCGCAGCCGCTCGGGGCTGATGTCGTACAGGACCAGCTCGTCCACCGGCAGCACGCCCGCGCGCCGGGCGAAGCCCTCGACCAGCTCGGGTGTGTACGTGCTGCCGCCGCCGACAACTGTGATCTTCATTGGTGACTCCTTAGGGGGCGCGGCGGCCGTCAGCCCTTGATCCCGGTCATCGCGATGCCCTCGACGAAGACCTTCTGCGCCAGGAAGAACAGCACCAGGACCGGCAGCAGGAACATCAGCGAGGCGGCCATCTGCAGCTGGTAGGCGTTCTGGTGCCCGCTCTTGGCGAGCTGGGTGAGGGCCACGGCGAGGGTCTGCCCGCTCTGGCTGTTCCCGGTGTAGAGGAGCGGGTTGTAGAAATCGTTCCAGGCGTACAGGAACGCGAAGAGCCCCACGGCGGCGATCGCCGGCCGGGTCATCGGGATCATCACCCGCAGCAGGATGCGCAGCTCCCCCGCACCGTCCACTCGTGCCGCCTCGGTCAGCTCCTCGGGGATGGTGAGGAAGAACTGCCGCAGCAGGAAGATGCTGAACGCGTCGCCGAAGAACGACGGGACGATCAGCGGCTTGAGGGTGCCCACCCATCCGATGTGGGAGTAGAGGACGTACAGCGGGAGGCTGGTCACCTGGGCCGGCAGCATCATCGCGGCGAGCACGACCATGAAGAACGCCTCGCGGCCACGCCAGCGCAGCCGGGACAGCGCGTACGCCACGGGCACCGAGGAGACGACCGTGCCGACCGTGGCCAGCGCGGCGTACATCACCGTGTTGAGCAGGTCACGGCCGAACGGCATCGCGCGGAAGACCCGGCCGAAGTTGCCGAAGTCCCAGGGCGAGGGCCACAGCGACCCGGTACCTGCCTGGCGCTGGGTCATGAACGCGGTGAGCACGCTGATCAGCAGCGGCAGCAGGAAGCACAGCGCGAACGCCACGGCCAGCGCGTGCTCGGCGATCTTGTTCAGCAGCCGGCGGCCGGTCAGCGGACGGCGGGTGAGGTCCACCGTGGTCATCGGCCACCCCCGGCGTAGTGCACGAAGCGGCGCGACGCGCGGATGAACACCACGGTCACCGCGAAGATGGCAAGGAACAGCAGCCAGGCCATGGCCGACGCGTATCCGGTCTTGAAGTAGGAGAAGCCCTGCCGGTACAGCTCCGTGGAGTAGAACAGCAGCGAGTTCGCCGGGTAGCCGAGCAACTGGTTGCTGGAGGACTCCACGTTCGACGAGCCGGACACGACGAACGCCTCGGTGAAGTACTGGAACGTGTAGATCAGCCCGGTGAGCAGCGAGAAGTAGATCACCGGTGAGATGGCCGGCAGCGTGATGCTGCGGAACTTGCGGAACGTCCCCGCGCCGTCCAGGTCGGCCGCTTCGTACAGCTCACGCGGCACGTCGAGCATGGCGGCGGAGAAGATCACCATCGTGTTGCCGCTGACCCACAGCGCCATCAGCACGAGGCTCGGCTTGGACCAGGCCGGGTCGGAGAACCATCCCGGACCGTCGACGCCGAACAGGCCCAGCAGCCGGTTCAGCGGCCCGACCGGGTTGAGCAGCACGATGAACGACAGCGCGCCGGCCACCACCGGCACCATCGACGGCAGGAAGTACAGCGTGCGGTAGACGTTCCGGCCGCGCTTCACCCGCGTGATCACCCAGGCGGTGAGCATCGCCCACACGGTGCGGAGCGGCACCATGACCACGACCATCCACAGCGTGTTGCGCACCGAGAGCCAGAAGTCGTCTGACCTGGTGAACAGCGTCCGGTAGTTGTTCAGCCCGACGAACCTCACCGGCCGGTACGAGCCGGCCTGGAAGTTGGTCAGCGAGTAGTAGAGCGTCGCGGCCACCGGATACAGCACGAAGACCGAGAGCCCGACCACGAACGGGGACAGGAAGAGCAGCACGACCCACCAGCGGGTCCTGCTCGGACGACGGCGGCGGCGCCCGGTGGCGGGGCGTCGCCGCGCCCCGCCGAGGGTGTCGCCGGCGGGGGCGACGGCGGTCGCCATGCCTACTGTCCCGCCTGCGCGTTGGCGTCGTCGATCTTCTTGGCGATCCCGGCCAGGCCACCGGGCAGGTCGGAGACCTTGCCCTGCTCGTACCTGAGGACGAACGCCTTCCAGGTGTCCATGTCCTCTTCGCCCGAGGCGCTGAGCGTCTTGTAGTACGAGCCGGGGTTCTCGAACATGTCGATGAACGGCTTCCAGTGCGGGTCGCTCGCCTTGTCCCAGCTCTTCAGCGCCGCGAACGTGCTGGGCACGTTGGCGACCGTGTCCGCGAGGCTGTTGAGGAAGGTCGTGTCGGTGGTGAGCTGCTGGAGCGCGAAGAAGCCCTCCTGCCGGTGCTTCGAACCCGCGGGCAGGTAGGCGACGGTGCCCAGGCTCAGGCCCGCGCCGTACGTGCTCGCGGCGGAGTCCAGCACCGGCATCGGCGCGACGCCGTAGTCGAGGTCCTTCTTCGCCGCGTCGATCTCACCGACGTGCCACTCGCCGTCGTACTCCATGGCCGCGGCGCCGGTCAGGAACGGGTTGCTCGCGTCGTCCGCGTGCGGCTGGTACTGGCCGACGAACTTCTGCACGTTCGCGGCGCCGTAGGAGTCATCGAGGGTCTTGTCCCACTGGAGCAGCTGCTGCCACTTGGGGTCGGTGCCGAACGTCGCCTTGCCGTCGGTGCCGTAGAACTTGTTGGCGCTCTGCACCCCGGTGTACATGTACCGGTTGCCGTTGTAGTCCGAGCGGGAGACGAACCCGAACGTCTTGACGGAGCCGTCGGCCTTCTTCACCGTCAGCTTCTTCGCGTCGGCGGCGAGTTCGCTCAGCGTCTTCGGCGGCGTGGTGATGCCCGCCGCGGCGAACATCTTCTTGTTGTAGTACAGCGCGTACGCGTCGGTCAGCAGCGGCAGCGCGCACTGCTTGCCCTGGTACTTGGTGTAGACGAGGGTCGCGGGCGGGAAGGTCGTGGCCATGTTCACCCTGGCCGAGGACAGGAACGGGCCGAGGTCGGCGACCGTGCCGTTCGAGCAGAACTTGCCGACGTTGTCCGGGGCGGAGGAGACGAAGACGTCGGGCGGGTCGCCGGCCGCCACCGCCTTCGCGAACGCCGCGTCGTCCTTGTTGGGCACGAAGTTCACGGTCAGCCACGGGTATTTCGTGTGCAGCCGGGCCAGCGCCGACTTGAAGGCGGCCACCTCGTTGGGGAGGTGGTTGAAGGTCCACACGTTGATCGTGGCAGGCGCGTGCGAGGCGCCCGCCGAGATCGCGGTGTCCGGCTGGGAGTTGTCCGGCCCGGTGGACGTACAGCCGGCCAGCAGCAGCGCCAAGCCGGCCGCGGCCCCGATGATAGTTTTGGACATTGGTCGTCCTTCCTCGGTGATGGCATTCATGGGTGACAGGTCGATCGGACGCTCCGGGCGCTGCAACGCAACGGAGCCTCACGCGGCGGCGCTGTCCTGCAAGACGGCGTCGCCGCAAAACGTCAGGAAAGAGACAGCGGCGCCTCCGCCGGAGCACTCGGGGCGGTCGCGGCGGCGAACGTGGACTCCCGCGCCAGCTCGGACGACATGGTCGTGGCGCCCATCAGCACCGCGTCCTGCCCGAGGCCGGACGCGACGATCCGTGGTTCGAATGTGCTGAAGTCGGCGAGATGCCGGGCGACCGGCGCGAGGAGCAGGTCCCCGTTGCCGCCGATGGCACCGCCCAGCACGATCAGGGCGGGGTCGATCAGGGGGACCACGCACGCCACCACGTACGCGATGCTGCGGGCGGTGTCGTCGACGATCCGCGCCGCGCCCGCGTCTCCCCCGCGTGCCAGGTCGAAGACGGTACGCGGGCTGCCGTCGCCGGGCAGCCCGAGGCGGCGCGCCTCGGTGCTGATGTACCGCGCGCCCAGGTGCTCCTGCACCAGGTCGCGGCGTTGCCCGGCAGGCGCGATCATGCGGTCGCTCGGCAGGTAGCCCGCCTCCCCCGCCACGCCGGTCGCCCCCCGGCGTACGCGCCCGTCGACGACCAGGCCCAGGCCGAGACCGACGCCGAGGCTGACCAGGACGAAGTCGTCGACCTCCTCGCCGCGCCCGTGCGTGCGCTCGGCCAGCGCCGCGAGGTTCACGTCGTTCTCCAGGACCAGCGGCACCGGCACACCGCGAGCGAGTGCGACGCCGAGCCCGCTTCCGGCGTCAGGCAGCCCGGCCGCGTACGACAGGGTGCGGCCGTCCGCGCCGACCACGGCCGGCAGGCCCATCACGACCTGGGTGATGTCCCCCAGGGCCAGTCCCACCTGCCCGGCCAGGTCCTCGCACATCGCGACGATCCGCGCGACGAGCGCGTCACGGTCCGGCCGGCCCTCCTGTTCGGCCCGCGCACGTACGTGACCGGTCACGTCCGCGACGGCGGCGCGGATCCGCTTGTGCCCCACGTCCACACCGATCGCGAAGGCGCAGTCGGCGTTGACCTGGTACAGCGCCGGTGCCGGCCCCTTGCGGCCGGTCACCGGCCCCGCCTCACTGATCACGCCGCGCTCCAGCAGCAGCCCGACGGCGGCGGCCACCGTCGGGCGGGACAGCTTGATCCGGCCGGCGAGGTCGGTGGTGGTGACCGGGTGACCGGCCCGGTCGATCGCCTCCAGCACCGCGCGCCCGTTGAGCAGGCGCAGCAGGCGCTGAGGTCCTGCCGGATACCGGTGAGCCACGTCGGCGACCTCTCAGCCTGCATCGATCTGTAAGAAAGAAAGTTGTTTACTTATACGCCTGCCGCTGTCCGGAATCAAGATCGGTGATATCGCTGAACCACGGTCGCCGGACCGGGCGTCACCTCAGGTGGCGCTCCACTCCTGGTTCGACGTGCCGCCGCAGGTCCACTGCTGGAGACGGGTGCCGTTCGCCGTCTCCATGTCCGTCACGTCCACGCACTTGCCCGAGCCGGCGTTCACCAGGTCGCCGTCCGTGTACAGCACGAACTGCTGTGCCGAGCCACCGTTGCAGCGTGCCAGCTGGACGACCGCGCCGTCCTCGTCGGATCCCCACGCGACGTCCATGCACATGCCGAGGGCGCGCACCGAGCCACCGGGCTCGAACGTCCACCGCTGCCGCGCGCCGCCGGTACAGTCCCGGATCTGCAAGGGCGTGCCGTCCCTGGCCTTCCCACCGGGCACATCGATGCACCGGCCGGACGCGAAGCTCACCAGTTCACGGGTGAGTGCGCGCGACGTCGCACGGGGCGCCGGGGGTTCGACCGGAGGCCGCGGCGAGGGATTCTTCGCTGGCGGCTTGACACCCATGGCTCCCGACGATGACGGCGACGGGCTGGCGCTCGCCCGTGGCGTGGGCGTCGGCGTCCGTGTCGGTGTCGGCATCGGTGCACGGCTCGCCCGGCTGGGTGCCGGTGCGGGCGCCGCCGGACGCCGCGCGCTCGGCCGGCCGTCATCGGACCTGCCCGAGTTCGACATGTTGCGACCGAAGAACCCCCGCGACGACATCAGCGTCACGGCGAAGGGCGCGGCCACCAGAACGACCACCGCCACCTTCAGCAGCACAGGCAGCGACCCGGACCGGCGCTCCCCTGTCCGTGGTCGCTCCGGCCGCTCCTGGTCACCGCGGTCACGGTGAGCCGCGCGGGGGCCGGTCTCCCTTCCCCCTGACACGGGCGGCATGTGAACCGGCTCAGGGGAGAGCACCCCGGCCCCGGCCATGGCGCCGACCCTGGGCAGCAGCGTGGCGTGCCGGACCCGTGACCCGGTGGCGCGCTCACTCATCTCCGTAACACCGATCGACCGGCTGAATTCGGAGTCACATGATCCACCTTCGCTCCGCCATCAATTGCGCATTATCCGGCGAGGCCTCGGCCATTCGTTTTCGGCCAAAACCATAAGTAGGCCCGTGCACCGCATTCCCTCAGATGAATCTCCTCCGCATACACGACCGGATCGACCGTCGTACGATTGCAGCGATCCCGCCCCTCCTGGAATCGCCGTGTACTGAACACGGCGCCCGGGGCACGAAGGGTTCACAATCTCGAGATTTAATATGGGAAAGATAAGAATCCCCTGGTCAGGGCGTCGGCGGAGGGCGCGAGCCGGTCCGGCCGTCCGCACCCGGGCGCCGCACGCGGCCTCGAACCCCGGCCTCGCCGGTCTCTTGGCCCGTGGTACACCGGCGATTTCACCGGCGTTCTCGGACGAGATCAGGCGGCACCCTTTCAACCAATCACCGGAGTCTCATACACTCAGGTGAATTCGTTTTGCATCGCGCCAGATCCACCAGGAGGAAACCAGATGCCCGGCCGATATGAGCGCAAATCATTACCCCGATCCTCACTCGAAGAAAGCCTGATCCCGGCTCCTGCCGTGCTCTCCTGTCCAGGGGGCCACGATGACCGTCCATGACGCGGAGCGTCCCCGCGATCCGGTGCGCCGGGTACGCCGCGTGGTGATCGCGCTGCTCCTCCTGGCCGGAGGACTGGCGGCCTTGGCGGTCGCGCGGCCCGATCCCGGCGCGGTCTCGCGCCTGCGCGATCTCCTGGAGTACGTCGCCGGGGTGTTCGCCCTGCTCGCGCTGACAGAGGGGTTCCTGTCGGGCGTCGCCGCCTCGGAGCGTGTCGTGCCCATACGGTTCCGCCTCCTCATCCAGTCCACACACCGGACGACGACGCTGCTGGCGGCCGGTTTCCTCGTGGTCCACGTCCTTTTGAAGATCACGGAGGGGCACGCGACGATCCTGGACGCCTTCGTGCCCTTCTACGGGGGGCACGGCCGGGTCGTCTACGTCGGGCTCGGGACCATCGCCGGTGACCTCCTGATCCTCGTGCTCGTCACCGGCCTGATGCGGGCCCGCTTCGCCGCCAGCCGGCGGCCATGGGTGTGGCGGTCCGTCCACGTACTCGCGTACCTGATGTGGCCCCTCGCGCTCCTGCACGGACTCCTGGCCGGCCGTGCCGCGAAGCCATGGGTGGTCGTGAGCTACGCCATCGCCGCCGCACTCGTCCTGCTGGCGGTGGCGAGCCGCCTCCCGCGCCTGGCGCATGAGCGGCGCATGATCGCGGCGCAGTCCTCCGGTGCGTTGGACCTGGTGGTCGCGCCCCTTGGCGGACCGCACACGAGCACGTCCGATGAAAGGTACGAGGCGCCGGTCCCCCCGGCCGGGCGGCCGGGTGATCGTCGATGACGGACTTCGCGTATCTCGGCCCGGTGCGTCTCCTGTCCGGGCTCGACCGTCTGCCCCGGGTCGACTGGGCCGCTCATCAGGCGATACACGGCGCCTTCCAGACGGTGAGCCTGGAAGAACTGCTCGCCGTCGCGACCAAGGTGGATCTGCGGGGGCGCGGCGGGGCGGCGTTCCCGTTCGCGCGGAAGATGACCGCGGTCGCCTCGGCGGCACACGCTCGCGGCAGCCAGACCGTGGTGCTGGTCAACGCCACCGAGGGCGAACCCGCCAGCACCAAGGACCACTTCCTGCTGGCACACACTCCGCATCTGATCCTGGACGGCGCGATGCTCGCCGCGCGTGCGCTGGGCGCCCGCGAGGCCGTGATCGCGGTGACCGACCGGGGACAGGCCCGGCAGTCCATACGGAACGCCGTCACCGAGAGCCGGCTCGGCGCCTTCGTCCGCGTCGTGTCGCTGCCCGAACGCTTCGTGACCGGCGAGAGCGGGGCGCTCGTCAACTGTGTCAACGGCGGCCTTCCGCTGCCGCCCGGCCGCAAGGTGAGGACCTCGGACAACGGCGTGGACGGGCTGCCCACGCTCCTGTCCAACGCCGAGACCTTCGCCCAGCTCGCGCTCCTGTCCGAACTCGGCCCGGACCGTTACGCCTCCGTCGGTACGCCCGAGGAACCGGGGACCGTCCTCCTCACGGTCTGGGGCCCGAGTGGGCAACCGTGCGTCGTCGAGACGCCGACCGGTGTGCCGCTCGTGCAGGTGCTCGACCTCTGCGGTACCGATGTCGGCCAGGGCGTGCTCATCGGCGGATATCACGGCAAGTGGCTCTCCCCCGCCGCCGCGGAGTCCGCGCAGGTGTCACGTACGGACCTCAAGAGGGCCGGCGGCTTCCTGGGTGCGGGCCTCATCCTGCCGCTGAGCCCGGAGGTCTGCCCGCTCGGGGAGGTCGCGCGGGTCGCGGCCTACCTGGGCGCCGAGTCGTCGGGGCAGTGCGGTCCCTGCCGGCTGGGCCTGCCCGCGCTGGCCCAGGCACTCGGCCTGCTCGCCTCGGGCGAGCAGGGTGCCGAGGCCCTGGCGGCCGTACAGCACGGCGCCCAGACGGTGCCGGGCCGTGGCGCGTGCAATCATCCGGACGGCGCGATCCGATTCGTCAGCTCGGCGCTCACCACATTCGCCGATGACGTGGAGACGCATCTCGCGAGCGGCACCTGCGGCCGCCCGGTGCGCGGGCTGCTGCCCGTCGTCCGTGACGACCCGCCGTTGCCGCAGGACGAGACGCACAGCCTCCGGCTGGAGGTCGACTGGACGCGCTGCGCGGCGCACGGCCTGTGCGGGCAGCTGGCCCCCGGCCTGGTCCGGCTGGACGAGAACGGCTATCCGATCATCGAGGACGCGGACGTACCCGGAGCGCTCGTCGCGGAGGCGCAGGAGGCGGTCGAGAAGTGCCCCGCCCTGGCACTGCGCCTCGGCGAGGCCGGCTGACGCGCGAGGCGATCGCCGCGCGCCGCCAACGCCCCCGGCGGTTCGCGGAGACGGGCAAGCGCCCGGCATGTTCGCGCGCCGTTGGCCAGGCCGGTGACGCCGATTCCACCTCGTGCCGGTACCGATTGGACCGTCGTCCGGCCGAGTCGAGATGATCAAGCCTGACGAAGTGGGACTAAGCCCGGACGTTCCGGGTAACGTGCGCCCACCGAGGAGGCGTTAATGGGCATACGCGACGGTTGGGCACGTATCGGCGGGCGGCGGAAGATCCGCCGGGTCGCCAAGGAGGTCTTCGACTGGCGGGAGCTGCGGCCCGGTCAGAGCGAGGCGATGGAGTTCCTGCTGCGGGGGCACGACGTCCTTGTCGTGATGCCGACCGGCAGCGGCAAGTCCGCCGTCTACCAGATCCCCGCCCAGCTCCTCGACGGCCCGACCATCGTGATCTCACCGTTGATCGCCCTGCAGCGGGACCAGATGCTCTCGCTCGCGGAGCGGAAGGCGGGCGGCGCCGTCGTCGTCAACTCCGCGCAGTCCGCCGGCTCGAGCCGCGACTCGCTGGAGCAGATCCACGCCGGCAAGGCGGAGTACATCTTCCTGTCCCCCGAGCAGCTCGCCAAGCCCGAGATGGTGGACCGGCTCGCCGCGGCACGGCCCTCGCTGATCGCCATCGACGAGGCGCACTGCGTCTCCTCGTGGGGACACGACTTCCGGCCCGACTATCTCCAGCTCGGCCAGGTCATCGAACGCCTCGGGCACCCTCCGGTGATCGCGCTGACCGCGACGGCGGCGCCCCCCGTACGCGAGGACATCGTGGCGGCGCTCGGCCTCCGCGACGTACGGCAGGTCATCCGGGGGTTCGACCGGCCCAACATCTCCCTGCGCGTCCGCCGGTATTCGGAGGAGTCCACCAAGCGGCGTGCGCTCGTCGCGGACGCGGCCGGGCGTTCCGGGCTCGGCCTGGTCTACGTGGCGACCCGCCGCGACGCCGAGGCGTACACCAAGGAGCTGGTCGCGGCGGGAGTGCACGCCGAGACCTATCACGCCGGGATGAAGGCCTCCGAACGCGAACGGGTGCACACCCTGTTCGCCGAGGACGGGCTCGACGTCGTCGTGGCCACCTCGGCGTTCGGCATGGGGATCGACAAGCCCAACGTGCGCTACGTCCTGCACAGCGCGCCGCCCGAGTCCCCCGACTCCTACTACCAGGAGATCGGCCGGGCCGGACGCGACGGCGAACCGGCCGAGGCCGTGCTGTACTTCCGCTCCGAGGACCTCGGCCTGCGCCGGTTCTTCACGAGCGGCAAGCCGGACGAGGCCAAGCTGCGCCAGGTCGCCACGCTCCTCCACGAGCACGACGGCCCGGTGAAGGCCAAGTCCCTGCGGGAGACCGTGGGTGTCGGCCCGTCCAAGCTGACCGGCCTGGTGAACCTCCTTCAGCACGCCGAGGCGGTCGAGGTGACCGGCCAGGGAGAGCTCCGGTACGCCGAGCGCGGCCCGGACCCCGAAGAGGCGGTGGCCGACGCGATCGAGCTCGACACCAGCCGCCGCAAGGTGGACGACTCGCGCATCGACATGATGCGCGGCTACGCCGAGACCACCGGCTGCCGCCGCCGCTACCTGCTGGAGTACTTCGGCGAGCCCTATCCCGGTAACTGCGGCAACTGCGACGGCTGCACCGCGGGCCCCGTCGCGCAGGCCGAGAACGACGGGCCCTTCCCGATGCACGCCGAGGTGATGCACGCCTCGTGGGGTCCCGGCACGGTCATGCGCGCCGAACCCGACCGGATCACCGTTCTCTTCGACGAGATCGGCTACAAGACGCTGTCCCTGGACGCCGTCCAGCGCGACGAGCTCCTGACCCTGGCCACCGCCGGGAAGTCCTGACCGGCCTCCCGCCGGGGGAGGCGTGCGTCAGGCGACCGCCTCCCCCGGAGCGACCGGGCCGGGCGGAGTCCCCTCGCCGAAGGGCCGGCCGCCCAGCTCCTCCCGGTGGTGCGCGGTGGTCCAGCCGGACGTGTCCGGTCCGAGCGGGACGATGCCCGTGGGGTTCACGTCGCGGTGGACGACGTAGTAGTGCTCCTTGATCTGGGCGAAGTCGATCGTGTCGCCGAAGCCCGGGGTCTGGTAGAGGTCACGGGCGTACGCCCAGAGCACGGGCATCTCGGTGAGCTTGGTGCGGTTGCACTTGAAGTGCCCGTGGTAGACGGCGTCGAAGCGGACCAGCGTGGTGAACAGCCTGATGTCGGCCTCGGTGATGGTGTCGCCGACCAGGTAACGACGCGTGCCGAGGCGTTCCGACAGGGCGTCGAGGCGGGCGAACAGCCGCCGGTAGGCGCGCTCGTAGGCGCCCTGGCTCCGGGCGAAACCGGCCTGGTAGACGCCGTTGTTCACGTCCGCGAAGACGCCCGCGTTGATCTCGTCGATCTCCTCGCGGAGCCCTTCCGGATACAGGTCGGGGGCGCCGGCGCGGTGGTGCTCACGCCACTCGGTGGACAGGTCGAGGGTGATCTGGGCGAAGTCGTTGGTCACGACCTGACCGGTGGGGACGTCGACGATCGCCGGCACGGTGATCCCGAGCGGATAGTCCGGGTCGCGTGCCAGGAACGCCTCCTGGAGGCGCTCGATGCCGAGGACGGGATCCCGCCCGCCGGGGTCGAGGTCGAAGGTCCAGCTTCGCTCGTCGTGGGTGGGCCCGCAGATGCCCATGGAGAGCACGGGCTCGAGGCCGAGAAGCCGCCGCACGATGACACTGCGGTTGGCCCACGGGCACGCCCGGCTGACCACGAGGCGGTACCGGCCGGGTTCGACCGGAAAGCCGTCACGGCCGTCGGCGGTGATGCGGGTGGTGAGATAACGCTGGTCGCGCACGTACTCGGCACCTTGCGTACTCATAGGGCCCTCCCCGGCAGATCACTCACGCTGACGACAACAACGTAAGCCACGGCCTGCGGCCGTGCCCTCACGGCCTCCGCCCGAAGGCGAGGAAGTGGGCGCTGGCCGGCACGAGCGAGGGGTCGGAGTCCACCATCCGCGCGGCGGCCAGGGCCGAGGCGAGGTGGGCGGAGTCGGCGAGGGTGTCGCCGGTATGGGCTTGGAGCGCCATCAGCGACGGCCACACGGGGCCTTCGACCCCTGAGACCGAGACATCGGCCAAGCCCGCGTCGCTCATCTCGGCACGTAGTCCTCCGACCGTATGGAAGTAGGCGGTGGTGAATCCGAACGTCGGATCGTGGTGACCGGTGGCGAGGATGGAGTCGACTCTGGAGCGGGTCGGCCCGTCGAGCCGGCCGAGCGCGGCCTTCTCCAGCAGCGCCGCGTTCCGGCTGATCGCGGCCACCGCCACCAGACCGCCCGGTCGTACCGACCGCCGCGCCTCGCGGAGGGCCTGGAGGCGTTCGGCCGGGTCGGTGAGGTGGTACAGCGGCCCCAGCAGGAGCACCACGTCGTACGAGGCGTCGGAGGCGGTGAGTCGCCGCGCGTCACCAAGTTCGACACTGCACGCTCCGGTCGCGGCCGCCTCCTCCAGGTGACGCTCGACCGGATCGACCAGGTGCACCCGGTATCCGTCCGCCGCCAGCCACCGGGCGTGCGCGCCCGGGCCTCCCCCGACGTCGAGCACCTCGGCCGGCGGCTCCGGCAGGTGGCGCCGCAGGAGTTCCTGGGTGCGGATCTTCTCCAGCAGGCCGTGCGCCTTGGTGGACAGCCGGCTCGCCTCGTCATAGCCCGTGGTGTAGAACTCGATGATCTCCGGCGCGACCGTGAGTGGCTCCATTAAGGGATTGTCGTCGAGCCGGGCCGAAGACGCATCCCGATTTCCCGGCCGCGTCAGCGCAGCAGGCCGTCATCGCGGATGCTTCGCAGCACGTCGCGGGCGGCCTCCAGGGTGCGGTCGATGTCGGCCTCGGTGTGGGCGGCGGAGATGTGGTTGCGCTTGAGCGCCAGGGGCAGCATCAGGAACCCGCGGTCGGTCATCCGGCGGTGGAACGCGATGTACGCCTCGTCGTTGTCGCGGAGCAGGTCGCGGTAGCCGCGGATGGGACCTTCGGCGAAGTACAGCGCGAAGACGCCGCCGAAGCCGGCCGGGACGGCGTGGATGCCGAGCTCGCCGGCGATGGCGCCCAGTCCGGAGCGGATGCGGTCGCCGAGCGCGTACGTGCGCTCGTAGAACTCCGGGTGGTCGCGCAGGTAATTGATGGTGGCGATGCCGGCGGCCGAGGAGACCGGGTTGCCGTTGAAGGTGCCGGCGAGCAGGACGTCGCCGCCGGCCGAGCTGAAGCGCTCCATGAGGCCGCGCGGCCCGGCCAGCCCGGCGATGGGGTAGCCGTTGCCCATCGCCTTGCCGAAGGTGGTGAGGTCCGGCCGTACGCCGCAGATCTGCTGGTAGCCGCCCAGCGCGTGCCGGAAGCCGGTGATGACCTCGTCGAAGACGAGCAGTGACCCCTGCTCGGAGGTGATCGTCCGCAGGCCCTCGATGAACGCCGCGTCGGGCAGGAGCGCGCCCACGTTGTGCGGGATCGGCTCCAGGATCACCGCGGCGATGCGTTCCGGGTACCGGTCGTACAGCTCGCGCACCGAGTCGAGGTCGTTGAACTCGGCGATGACGGTGGCGTCGAGCGCGCCGTCGAGGATGCCGCGCGACAGCGGGTCGAGCCCGTACGCGCTCTCGGCCGAGGAGATGACGTTGCGCGCCACGGCGTCCTGCCATCCGTGGAAGCCGCCCTGGAACTTCAGGATCAGCGGCCGGTCCGTGACCGCACGCGCCAGCCGCACCGCCTGCGCGACGGCCTCACTCCCGCTCATCGCGGAGATCATCTGCTCCGCCGACGGGATCATCTCGACGACCAGCCTGGCCAGATCGATCTCCGGCTCGGTCACGCCCCAGCCGACGAGGTCGATGCCGCCGATGGCCGCTCGCACCGGATCGTCGACCTCCGGTGCGCTGTGGCCGAGCAGGATCGCGCCGAACGCGGCGTGGTAGTCGAGATAGCGACGGCCGTCCGCGTCGGTCACGTAGGCGCCCGACGCCCCGGTGAGAGCGTGCGGCGCGCCGACCAGGCGTGTCGCCGAGTTGACGCCGCCGGGGATCACCTCGCGGGCGGCTGTGAGCAGCTTGGCGCCGGTCGAGGAGTCGCCGGCGAGATCCGCGGATGTCATGTACAGGCCCCCAAATCGAGGTGCCCGGCACATGCGTGGCCACCGTCGCGGCGGGCACCGTGTCGCGGCCGTGGTTCCGCCCGAAGCCTTCATGGAAAGCCATTCCATGTCAAGGGTCGAATCAGGGTGTGACCTCGCACATATGCCTCTTGACACGCCATGGCGGAGCACCTCAGGATCGCTTCACATGGAACATCATTCCGCGTCGATCGGTGTCCTGGTCGTGGGGGTGGGCTTCATCGCGGAACAGCACATCGCGGCGATCCACGCCGACCCGCGTTCGCACCTCGCCGGCATCGTCGACGTCGACGCGGGCCGGGCCGCCGTCGCCGCTCGCGCGAACGGCGGCGTCCCCTGGTGGACCGACCTAGACCAGGCCCTCGCCCGTCCGGAGGTCGGCGCGTGCGTGGTCTGCACGCCCAACGACACACATGCCGCGATCGCCGTGGCCGTCGCCGCGGCGGGACACCATCTGCTGATCGAGAAGCCGCTGGCCACGGACGTCCCCGGCGCCCGCGTCATCGCCGCCGCGTTCGCCGGAACCGGGCGCGTGCTCATGCCGGCGCACACCCATCGCTGCTACGACTACGCGCGTACGGTCAAGGACGCCGTCGCCGGCCTCGGCCGGCCCGAGTTCGTGCGCCTCGCGATCCTGGGCGGCTGGATCTGGCCGGACTGGCGCGCCTGGGTACTCGACCCGAAGCGCTCCGGCGGGCACGCCCTGCACAACGGCGTCCACCTGCTCGACCTGGTGACCTGGTGGACCGGGGAGCGCCCGGAGACTGTGTACGCGCGAGGGCGCAAGCAGACCGCCGCCGAGCTGGACATCTATGACTACCTGGAGATGACGGTCGGCTTCGCGAGCGGCGCGACCGCGGTGTGCGAGATGAGCCGTGGCCACCGGCCCGCCACGTACGCGGCCCGCGACGTTCTCGTCGTGGGCGAGGAGGGGATCTTGACCTTGCCCTGGGACGCCGAGGCCGGCACGGTCACCGACGAGTCCGGCACGGGACTGCTCCCGCCCGGCGGCGGCAACGGGTTCGCGCTGCAGCTCGGCGCCTGGCTCGACGCGATCGGCGGCGCGGCCCCCCTGATGACGCCGGAGGACGGCGTGCTCGCGGTCGCCATGGGCGTGGCCGCCGAACGGTCCATCGCCACCGGCGAGCCGGTACGGGTCGCCGACGTCCTGGCGGAGGCGGCGGTATGAGCCGCGTCCTGCTCGCCGGGTTCGGCGGCCTCGGCGCCGGTCAGGACCACCAGCGCACCATGTACCTGCCGGCCTTCCAGGCCCATCCCGGGTTCACCGTCGCGGGCGTCGCCGGCGACGCGAGCCTGGCGGCCTCGCTCGGGGTTCCCTGCTATCCGGGCCTGGCCGAGGCGCTCGCCGAGTGTGACGCCGAGGTCGTGAGCGTGTCCGCCCCGCACGCGGAGCGGGCCGAGTCGGTCACCGCGGCACTGCGCGCAGGGCGCCACGTCCTCGCGGACAAACCCCTCGCCCTCACCGCCGCCGAGGCGGAGTCGATCGCGGCCGCCGCGCTGGAGGCCGGGACCGTCTGCATGCCGGCGCACCACCAGCGGTTCGCCCCGGCGATCCGGTCGGCGAAGGCCGCCGTCGCCGGCGGGCGCGTCGGGCTGCCCTGGAACATCCAGGCGGACTTCCTCGTCGCCGGCGGCGACCCGTGCCCGCTCGGCGAGCTGACCAACTTCGGCGTGTACCCGCTGGACATCGTCCAGGCCCTCACCGGCCAGCCGGTGCGCCGCGTGCACGCGCGGTCCGGGCGCGGCATCACGATCCTTCTCCTCGACCACGACCACGGCCTGACCAGCACGATCTCCGTGGGCCGGATCCAGGAGACGGCCGGTGTACGTCCGGGCGGCCTGGTCCTGCACCGCTACCGGATCAGCGGCTCGAACGGCGTCATGAACGTGGACGCCGCCAAGCCCGCCGCGACGGTGCGCACGTCGAAAGACGTGCGTGCGCACTGGAGCGGGCCGGGCACCGTGGCGCTGATGCTCACCGAACTCCACGCCGCCATCAGCGGCGGACGGCGCGCCGAGGTCGGCCCGCAGGACGCGCTCGCCGCGGTCCGGGTCGTCGAGGCCGCACAGCGGTCCCTCGCGACGGGCCGGCCCGTACATCTCCCCCAGGAAGGCCGAATGTGAAGCTCGCCACATACCGGAAGGACGGCCAGGTCCGCCACGGCCAGATCATCGACGGCACCCACGTCACCGACCTCGGCCCGGGTGACCTGACCCCCCTGCTCCCGGCGCCGGACCCGCTCGACGGGACCGCGCGGTATCCCCTGGAGGAGGTGACGCTGCTCGCCCCGCTGCTGCGGCCGGGCAAGATCCTCGCCGTCGCCGCGAACTACCAGGCCCACGTCACCGAGACCGGCGGCGACCGGATCGACAAGTCACGTATCTCCCCGCGCCTGTTCCTCAAGCCGCCCACCGCCATCAGCGGCCCGGACGAGGACATCGCGCTGCCCTCGGTGAGCGACCAGGTCGACTGGGAGGTCGAGCTCGTCGTCGTGCTCGGCCGCGGCGGCAAGGACATCCCGGCCGGCGAGGCGCTGGACCATGTCGCCGGCTACACCGTCGGCAACGACGTGTCCGCGCGGTCCATGGACTACGGCTACGAACGCGACACCGGCGATTCGGCGGTCGGGTTCTTCGACTGGCTGAACGGCAAGTGGCTCGACGGCTTCGCCGCGCTCGGCCCGTGGCTGCTGACCGCCGACGAAGTGCCCGATCCGCAGGCTCTGGAGATCTCACTCGAGGTCAACGGCGAGGTGCGGCAGCGCGGCAGCACCGGGGACATGATCTTCAGTGTGGCCGAGCAGATCGCCTTCGCCTCCCGGCTCATGACGCTGGAGCCCGGTGACCTGATCTACACCGGTACGCCGTCGGGCGTCGGTCTCGCCTCGAACCGGTTCCTCAGGCCCGGGGACGAGATGACGGCGCGGCTCGCGGGCGTGGGCAGTCTCGTCAACCGCGTCCGCTGATGACCGACCTGCTGATCACCGGCGGGGTGGTCGCCGACGGCACGGGCGCGCCGGAGCGCAGGGCGGACGTCGCGATCTCCGGTGGGCGTGTCGAGGTCGTCGGCGACCTGGTGGGACGTACGGCCACGCGCGTGCTCGACGCGACCGGGTGCGTCGTGTGCCCCGGCTTCGTCGACGTGCACACCCACTCCGACCTGACCCTGCTGTCCAGCCCGGCGGCGCACAGCAAGGTGCGCCAGGGCGTCACCACCGAGATCATCGGCAACTGCGGGCTCGGCGTCACCCCCGTCCTGGGCGACCGCGCGGCCCTGCGCGGCGCCGCGGGCTACCTCGACCTGGACCCGGCGGTCGCGTGGGACTGGACGGACCTGCCCGGCTACCTGGACGTCCTGGCGCGGGCGCGCCCGGCGGTCAACGTCGCCGCCCTCGTGGCGCACATCCCGCTGCGGGCCGGCGTGGTCGGCTTCGAGGACCGGGCCGCCGGACCCGCCGAGCTGGACCGCATGTGCGGCCTGCTCGACGATGCCCTCGCCGCGGGCGCGGTCGGCGCCTCCACAGGGCTGGTGTACGCGCCCCTCACCTATGCCCGCGAGGAGGAGCTTGTCGCCCTCGCCCGCACCGTCGCGGCCCGCGGCCGGACCTTCTCCTGGCACATCCGCGACTACGGCGACCACCTCCTGGACGCCGTACGCCAGGTCCTGCGCGTCGCCGAGACCACCGGCTGCCGCACCCAGATCTCCCACCTGACCTCCGTCGGAAGGCGCAACTGGGGCAAGGCCGTACGTGCCCTCGACCTGATCGACGCCGCGCGTGAACGCGGGGCCGACGTCGCCGCGGACATGTACCCCTACCTGGCGGGCAACGCGCCGCTGTCCCAGCTGCTGCCCGCCTGGGCACAGACCGGCGGCGAGGCCGCGATGCGGGAACGGCTCGCGGACCCGGGCGTACGCGACCGGGTCCGCGACGCGTGGAGCGACCTGCCCAACGGATGGGCGGACATCACCGTCAGCCGGATCCCGGTCGACCGGCCCGGCGTGACCGGGCGTACGCTCGCCGACCTGGGCGGGGCGGACACCGCGCTGGACCTGGTCGGCGAGTTCGGGAACGCGGTGATGATGGTGGCGGGCGGGCGCAGCGAGGAGGACCTGCTCGCGGTGCTGCGGCATCCGGCCACGGTCATCGGCTCCGACGGCCAGGCACTCGACCCGGACGGCCCGACCGGCGCCGGAGTGCCCCACCCCCGCTCCTACGGCTGCTACCCGCGCCTGTTCGGCGACTACGTGCGGAGCGGGCGGCTGCCCCTGGCCGAGACGGTCCGCAAGTGCACCGGCGCCGCCGCCGCACGCTTCGGGCTGCACGCCCGCGGCGAGCTGGTCGCGGGCAAGGCCGCCGACGTCGTGGTCTTCGCCCCCGAGGCGATCGCCGACCGGGCCACGTACGCCGAACCGCAGCGGTACCCGGACGGCATCCGCGCCGTGCTGGTGGGCGGGCAGGTCGTGGTCGAAGAGGGTTCGCATCGTGGTGCGCGCGCCGGTGAGATCCTGCGTGCCGGGCATGGAGGTTAAGTGATCGATTTTCATACGCACTGCCATCGTCCCGAGCACTGGGGCTGCGAGTGGGACAAGCACTGGCGGCCGGTCTACGGCCGCGGCGCGCACGACTACGGACCGGAGGAGTACGACCGGGCGATGGCCCCGGTCACCGCCGCGTGTGTCTTCGGCATCCGCGCGACCGCCGCCGGCGTGCTCACGCCCAACGACTTCACCGAGCGGTTCTGCGCCGAGACCTCCACCGAGACCATCGGGTTCATGGCGCTGGACCCGGCCGATCCGGACGTGCTCGACCAGCTCGCCGACGGCGTGGCACGTGGCCTGCGCGGCATCAAGCTGTACCCGGTGCTGGCGCTGTTCGACCCGCGCGACGAGAAGCACGACGCGTTCTACCGTGCCGCGACCGACCACGGACTGGTCGTGCTGTGGCACATGGGGGCGACCCCGAGCCCGGCCGGCGACCTTTCGGTCAGCAACCCGCTGGTCGTCGACGAGGTGGCGCGGCGGCACCCGGAACTCGTCCAGATCATCGCGCACCTCGGCCACCCGTGGCAGCGGGAGACGATCGTGACCCTGCGCAAGAACCGGCGGGTGTACTCCGACGTCTCCGCGTGCTGGGCGCGCCCGCTCGACGGCTACCTCGCGCTGGCGCGCGCGCAGGAGTGGGACGTGGTGAGCAAGCTGGTGTTCGGCTCGGACTTCCCGCTGTGGACTCCGGCGGAGGCCGTCGCGGGCCTGCGCGAGCTCGCGTCCTCACATCCGGCGGGCTTTCCGCCGATCAAGTCGTCGACCGTCGAGTGGCTGCTGGACGGCGACCCGCGGCCGGAGATGGGGCTCGCATGACCGAACTCGCCGACCTGGCGACACCGGCGCTGCTGGTTGACCGTACGCGGCTGGAGCGCAACGTCGCCTCGATGGCGGGCGCGATGCGCGACGCCGGGGTCGCCCTGCGCCCGCACTTCAAGACCAGCAAGTGCCTGGAGGTGGCACGGCGCCAGCTCGACCACGGCGCGATCGGCTTCACCTGCTCCACCCCGGCGGAGGTCCGGCTCCTGCAGGACGAGGGGGTCGGCGACCTGCTGTGGGCGCACCAGCCGGTCGGCCCCGCCAAGGTGGCCTTCGCCGTCGAGGCGCTCCGCCGCGGCGGGCTGATGATCGGCCTGGACTCGGCCGAGAGCGCCGCGCCGCTGTCCGCGGCCGGCGTCACGGTGCCGTTCCTGCTCGACGTCGACACCGGGCTGGGCCGTACGGGAGTCTCCCCCGAGCGCGCCGTGGAGACCGCGGTCCGGCTCGCCGCGCTGCCCGGACTGGAGCTGCGCGGCGTCATGACGCACGAGGGACACCTCGGGTCCTACGGCGCCGACCGTACGGGCCTGGAGGAGGCGGGAACCCAGGCTGGGCGGCGGCTGGCCGAGGTCGCGGCGGCCCTGCGCGTCGCGGGCCTGGACTGCCCGATCGTGTCGGTCGGATCGACCCCGGGCGCGACGTCGGCGCCGTTCGTGGAGGGCGTGACCGAGGCGCGTCCGGGCACGTACGTCTACTACGACTCGGGCCAGGTACGGCTGGGCAGCGCCACGCTGGACCGCTGCGCCCAGACCGTGCTCACCCGGGTGGTCAGCGCCCAGCGGCCGGGCACCGTCATCATCGACGCGGGCGTGAAGGCGATGAGCTCGGACGGCCTCGCGGGCGGTTCGCTCGGCACCGTCTGCGACCCGTCAGGCCGGCCGCTGGAGGACGTCGCGTTCGTCAACGGCAACGAGGAGCACGGCTACCTGACGGGGTCCGGGACGGCCCGGCTGCGCGTCGGCGACCTGCTCCGCGTCGTGCCCAACCACGCCTGCGGCACCACGAACATGTGGAGTGGCCTGCACGTTCTCGATGACGGCCGCACCGTCGACCGCTGGCCGATCCGCGCCCGGCACTGAGAGCGGGTCCTCGCCTGCCACGCCCGGCCTGGACGGTGGTCGTCCAGGCCGGGCCCGGTTCGTTCAGCAGGCCGTGTCGGGGTCGTAGACGTCCGGGAGGTCCTGGATCAGCCACGGCTTACCGCCGGCGAACCAGTACGACGCGGCGTTGGCCGGGTCGCAGTAGGTCGCGGCCGGATGGCTCCAGCCGGCGATCCAGATGGGCAGCCCGTCCATGCTCTGGCCACCCGTGATCTTCCCCCACTGCAGCTGCGTGGAGTAGATGCCCGGGGTCTTGCCGAGGATCTTCAGCCGCGCGGCGGCCGCCGCCACGATGGTGGTGTTGACCTTGGTGTCGCACGTCCAGAAGTTGGCCTTGTAGCAGTCGTCGCCCGGCGGGTTGATGCTGGTCGCGGTCGGCAGTTCGGTGTCGAGCCACCACGTCTTGCTCGTGGCACCCGCCTCGGTGGCGATGCGTACCGAGTAGTCCGCGGCGTTCCACCCCCAGTTGAACGCCTGGCACTTGTAGTCGGTGGCCGTGCAGTCACCGGCCGGTCCGTGGCCGGCGTACTGGGCCGCGGTGTCCGTGGTCGACCCGATCGGTGAGTCCAGGATCATGTACTGGGCGTGGACGCCGTTCGGCGACCAGGCGAGTGCCTCGTCCATGCAGGGCAGCGCGGTGAACGGCGTGCCGTCGTTCACGCCGACCACCGCGACGTCGGAGTCGGGCGGGAGCACGGGATTGTGCGCCGGGCAGTTCGGCCACGAGATGTCGTATCCGGTGGCGCCCGAGGGCCAGATGTTCCCGGTGCTGTGTGCCGGACGTGCCGTGGTGTCCTGTGCGGCCGTCGGTCGCGCGGCGGCCTGCGGGATGTACACCTTGGTGCCGTCGAGGCTCTTGATGGGCAGTCCGCCGATCGCGTCGGAGGCGACGGTGTGGATCACGGTCGGCTTGGGGGCGGGCGCCGCCTGCGCCTGCGCCATCGGCACCGACAACGCGGCCAGCGCCAGCGCGAGCCCGGTCATTCGCTTGAGCAAGCTTCATCCCTCGGTCGGTCGATCGTCGTCAGAGCCGTGCACGGTCGTGCCAGGAACGGCGACGTCGAAATGAGCGGTCCCCCCTTATTGCCCGAAGCGCCGAAAAAGTTCCCGTTACTTCGTTCAGACGTACAGCCTGCGGCCGGCCGGAGAGCACCGCCGAAAAGTGTTCACGGTGCACGCTGAGACATTACGCTCGCCAAGATCACAATGAGAGGAGACCGTCGATGCCCGAGACGGCATTCGCTGCGGCCGGTCGCGTGTTATTCCTGCTCATCGCCGTCGTCGCGATGATGACGGCATCCCTGCGACCGGGCACGGCGCTGGCGGCTCAGGCTCCGCAGAACCGTTGCGATGTTCCCGGCAAGGTGTACACCCAGACGATCATCGTCGACCGCAAGAACGGGCCGATCGGCACGACGACGCTGTTCCTCGTCTGCCGACCGAGCCACGTCGTGGCGATCGTGGACTCCGACGGCGGCACGTACAAGGATCTGGCCGACTTCCAGGCCCACAACCATCTGTTCGGTGCGGGCGACACGATCACTCTGCCGCGCGACTTTCCCGCGGTCGACCCGGGGAAGAGGGACCTCGTGACGGTCTCCGGGCACACGGGCTCGTCATCGGTCTGGTGGTGGATGATCGGCGGCGTCGTCCTGATCCTGGCCGCCGGTGGTGGACTCCTCGTACTGCGTGCCCGCCGGCGGCGTAGCCCGGCCGCCGACCCCGAGACCGACGCCGATGCGCAGGAGCCCTAGACAAGACGCACGCCGCTTCTAAGACCTCAGGCTGCCCTCCGACCCCAGCCCGCGGGGGGCGTGGGGGGCGGAGCCCCCCACATCGGGGGGTTCCGGGGGGTCGTCCCCCCGGGCAGAAACAGACACCGTGACCATGCGCGACCAGATGGAGTACGGGGACGGGGTCGGGTGGGACCAGTTCGCGCCCCGGTCGCCGAAGACCAGCATGCTGTCCGGGCCGGTCGGGAGCAGCACGCCGTTCGCGGAGTTCTGGTAGTCCGCCTCCACCGGGCGGGTCCACGTATGGCCGCTGCCGTCGGGTGAGGACAGGAGCGCCAGGCCGGGGCGGCCGACCATCAGCACGAGCGAGCCGCCCGGCAGCAGCGACAGCGACGGGTACACGCTGACGACGTTCTGGCCGGCGGCGACCAGCGGCGTGGCGGCCGACCAGGTGGCCCCATCGTCCGTGGACCGCGACACGTACATCGGCAGATAGCTCCCGATCCGCATGACGATGAGGAGCGAACCGTCCGCGACGCGTTCGAGCGCGCCCTCGCAGAATCCCTCGTAGCCCGCCGCCGTCGTCAGGTCCGGGTTCACCGCGACGGTCGCGGCGACGGTCCAGTTCACGCCGCCGTCGGTGGACTTCAGCACGATCTGCCGGTACTTGGTGTCGGCCGCGTAGAAGCCGTAGCCGGACTGGTAGAGCGTGCCGCCGGCGTCCTCCACCACGGGGTGCACGAGCGCGTACCCACCCTGGGAGTACCCGGGCCGGTCGGTCTGCGTGGAGATCGGGCGCATCGCGGTCGGCGCCGTCATCACGCCCGTGCGCGCGGTCCAGGTCGCGCCGCCGTCGTGGGAGACGCTGGAGTCGACCTCGGCCTTGAGGTCGCCTGAGCCGGCGACCATGTAGGTGTGGTACGCGACGGCGAGCACGTCGCCGTCGCGCAGCCGGGTCAGGTTGTACGACGCCGCGTCCGGCATCGGGTTGGCGGCCTGGTCGACCGTCCACGTCCTGCCCATGTCGTCGGAGTGGGCGTATCTCGTGCCGGTCGTGGTGTTGTCGTCGCCGTGCGCCGGATAGGCGAGCAGCACGCGCCGGCCGGTGCCGTGCGGCTCGATGACGGCGGCGTTGGGCATCTGCATCGGCGTCGGCGACTGGTCGACGGTCACCGGCGGCGCGATGCCGAACGGCGCGGTGCCGCCCGGCGGCGGGGTGTTCACGGCCGGGCCGAAGCCGACGTCGTCGAGGTAGACGTCGTCGCCGGAGGTCGGCGTCCCGTCGCTGGAGAACTGGTATCCCGTGATGTCAGCGAGCGCCCGCACGCCGACCGGCCCGCCGTCGCCGACGTAGCGCCCGCCGACGTAGACGTGCGCGGCGCTCTGGTCGGACGGGACCCGCACGTCGAACGAGGTCCAGTCCGCCTTCGGAACGGTGCCGGCCGGTGCCACCTGCGTCCAGTTGACCCCGTCGTACCAGCGGACGCGGCCGGTGCCGTCCACGGCGAGGTGGAAGACGGTCTGCACACCCGCGACGCCGGTCTGGTGGCCGAGGAGGTCGACCAGGAAGCCGTTCGGCAACGCGGCCGGGTACGCGGTGAAGCTCAGCTCCGCCCCCTGCTGCGCGGGCTGCGCGCACGCCACCTTGGTGATCTTCGTGGTGCTCGGGTCGTCGAGGCGCAGGGACCGCGCGCTCTGGTATCCGCGTGCGGAGCTGACCAGTGCGGCCGCCGCACCCGACGGCGTCGTGCAGGCCGGTGGCACCTGCCCGACCGGGTCGCTCTCGAACGTCCGCACTGTGGGAGCGGCCGTCGCATGGCCCCCGGCCACGAGGCTCGCCGCCAGGACGACCGGTACGACGAGAGCTCTGGTGATCCGCGACATCGGCTCTGCCCTCTCTTTCGGCGTTCCCGAAAACAACACACGGAATGCCGTTCCATGTCAACGGTAAGGTCGGAGGGCAACCGTAGGAGAAAGGCACATCAATGAAGACCGTTCATCCCGAGCACTTCCCCACTCCTGCCGTCCCCCTCAGCCATGGCGTGCGCGCCGGTGACCTGTTCTTCGTCTCCGGCCAGGTCGCGACCGGCCCGGACGGTGCCGTGCTCGTCGGTGACTTCGAGGCCGAGGTGAACTCCGCCATCGACAACGTCGAGGCCGTGCTCCACGCCGGCGGCGCGACCCTCGCCGACGTCGTCAAGGTGGGCGCCTACCTGTCGAACGCGGCGCTGTTCGCCCCGTTCAACGAGATCTACGCACGCCGGATCGGCGACGTGCCGCCCGCGCGTACGACCGTCGTGGTCGGCTTCGGCCATCCCGACGTCCGCGTCGAGATCGAGGCGATCGCCCACCTCGGGAAGTAGGCCCGCAGGCCTCCGCCGGATCCGCGGCACCGGCGGAGGCCATCGCCACGGCGTCTGCGAAACTTCCCCGATGCCTCTCACGACCGGCGCGCCGAACGCCGATCTCACGCGGACCTTCCCCGAGCTGGCCCCGTACGCGCGAACGACCGTGCGGCTGCATCCCCGGCGCGGCGAACCGGGGATGCGCGACAGCCACATCGGCGGCCCGCTGTGGTGGCCCGCCGCCGAACCCTGGCCGCACTGCGGCCGGCACAAGGATCTGAACGGCAGGCCGAATGACCCGTACCCGATGGTCGCCGTCGCCCAGCTGACCGCCGCACACTTCCCCGAGCTCGGCTTCCCCGGCGGGACGGATCTCGTCCAGGTCCTGTGGTGTCCCGAGTGGCACGAACAGCCCCACCCTCACGGCTGGGGGCAGGCCTGCCGGGTGGTCTGGCGGCGTACCGAAGAGATCACGGACGCGCGGGCCGGGAATCCCGATACGGAGGAGGATTGGGACCCCGAGTACGACATGGTCCCGCGCGCCTGCGTCCTGCACCCCGAGCGGGTGGTGGAGTACCCGTGGCCGGAGGAGCTTCCCGGCGACCTCGGGAGCCGCCTGGAGTACGGGTCGGCGGCGCGGGACCTGTACGACGACGTCGCGGCCGTACTCGGCCACAAGGTCGGCGGCAGCATGAACTGGTCAGTGTCCGACATGCCATCCCCGCTGGACTGCTCCGCCTGCGACGCCCCGCTCACCCTGCTCCTGCAGGTCGACACCTACGAGTGGGGCCTGGGCGGCTGGGGACCGGACGGTGAGCCGCACCGGTTCTGGCCACTGGAGGAACGCCACCTGGAGCCGGGGAGCGAGGAGTTCGAGGCGGCACGCGCGCCGACCGGGATGACCGTCGGCCGCGGTGGTCACGCGGGCCTGTTCGTCTGCTCCGCCGACCCGACCCACCCGCCGTCGTTCTTCACGCAGTGACTTCGCAGGCTACCCGGCCGGCTCGAAGCCGGCCGGGCGCAGTGACCGGTGCACGATCCGCAGCGCGGCGTCGAAGTCCGGGTCGGCGGTGAGCCCCTCGGCGGCGGTCTTCAGCTCGGCGACGTAGTCCTCCTGCTGTGCCTCGGTGAACTCACCGGACGGCCCGGACACGCTGATCGCCGCCAGGCACTCACCGCCGAACAGCAGCGGCACGGCGACGCAGCGCAGCCCGGCGCTGCGCTCGTTGTCATCGAGGGCGGACCCGCGCTCTCGCGTCAGCCGCAGCTCCTCGGTCAGGCCGGCGAGCGTCGTGATCGTCTGATCGGTGAACGCGGGGAACGGCTCGGCCGGAGTGCTGGACCGCAGCACGCCCGGCTCGACGTGCGCGAGCAGCACCTTGCCCAGCCCGGTGCAGTACGCGTGGTCCCGGGTCCCCGGAGGCGCCATGAACCGCAGCGGGCGGTCCGGCTCGGTCACGCAGATGTGCAGCACCTGCGCGCCGTCGAGCACCCCGAGGTTGGCGGTCTGGCCGGTGCGGCCGGCGACCGGGCGCAGGTACTGCCCGGCGACGACGGACAGGTCCAGCGACGAGACGTACGCCGTCGCGAGCCGCTGCACCTTGTGCCCGAGCCGGTAGGAGGGCCGGTCATCGACCCGCACCGCGTACTCCAGCTCGCACAGCACGCTCAGGAGCCGTACGAGGGTGCTCTTCGGCAGCGCGGTGTGCTCGGCGAAGTCGCCCAGTGTCGGCGGCTCGGGCCGCATCGCCATCTGTTCGAGCAGTGCGAGGCCGCGGGCCAGTGCGTTGGCGTGGTAGTTCGCCGACGCGGGGCGCGTTTCGTCGATCGGCGCCTGCTTAGTCCGGCGCGATGGTGCGGCCACCTGAATCTGCCTCCTGCTCGGTCGTCGGGAGATATCGGAGGGTGCGTCGAAGTGTCCCGGTCACGGGCCCACCACGACGTCATTCTCCGGAAAATGGCACGCGCTCGCGGGGCCATCGCCCGCGGAGCCGACCAGCGCGGGCGTTTCGGTGGCACAGATGTCGCGTGCCTTCCAGCATCGGGTACGGAACCGGCACCCCGACGGCGGGTCGCTCGGGTCGGGCACGTCTCCGGTCAGAGTGATCCGCTCGCGTTCGCCGCGCAGCGCGGGGTCCGGCACCGGGACCGCGGACAGCAGGGCACGCGTGTACGGGTGGCGGGGCGCGGTGAAGATCTGGTCCCGGGTGCCGATCTCGACGATCGTGCCGAGATACATCACCGCGATCCGGTGCGAGATGTGAGCCACGATCGACAGGTCGTGGGAGATGAAGACGTACGCCAGTCCCAGGGTCCGCTGCAGACGGCGCATCTGGTTGACCACCTGCGCGCGGATCGACACGTCCAGCGCGCTGACCGGCTCGTCCAGCACGAGCAGCTTGGGGTCCAGGGCGAGCGCGCGTGCCAGCCCGACGCGCTGGCGCTGCCCGCCGGAGAACTCGTGGGCGTAGCGGTTCTCGTAGGCCGCCGAGAGGCCGACCAGGTCGAGCAGCTCGCGTACGCGTGCCGGGCCACCGTCGCGGTAGCGGCCGTGCACCCGCAGCGGCTCGGCGACGATGTCGTGCACGGTCATCCGCGGCGACAGCGAGGAGTACGGGTCCTGGAACATGATCTGGATCTCGGCGCGCAGCTCGCGCAGCCGGCTCCCGCGCGCCGCGACCAGGTCCTCGCCCCGGTACAGGATCCGGCCGCCGGTCGGTTCGAGTAGCCGTACGATCATCCGGCCCGTGGTCGACTTGCCGCAGCCGGACTCCCCCACGATGCTCAGCGTCTCGCCCGCGTTCAGCGCGAAGCTCACGCCGTCGACGGCGCGGATGTCGCCGTCGTGCCGGCGCAGCACACCACGCCGGATCGGGAAGTACTTGCGCAGGTCCTCCACGCGCAGCAGCTCCGGGGCGTCCTCGCGCCCGCCGGTCCGTGCCGTCTCCGTCGCCGTGTTCACCTGGCCTCCTCCCCCACCGCGTACAGTGCCCGGCCGTCGGCGAGCTCGTCCGCGAAATGGCACGCGCTACGCCGGACCTCGCCCTCGCCGGACGGGCCGGACAGCTCGAGCAGCTCGGGCCGGTCCGTACGGCACCGCTCGCGCGCCATCGGGCAGCGCGGATGGAACGCGCACCCGCTCGGCGGGTCGCTCATGTCGGGTGGGCTGCCCGGGATCGACATCAGCTCGCCGTCCAGGTCCGCGCGCGGCACGCTCGCCAGGAGCCCGGCGGTGTACGGATGCCGGGGCCGGGCGAACAGGGGACGTACGCCGGCCTCCTCCACCACCCGCCCGCCGTACATCACGACCACGCGGTCGGCCAGCTCGGCGACGACGCCGAGATCGTGCGTGATGAGGATCGTCGCCGCCCCGGTCTCCTGCTGCGCGGTGCGCAGCAGGTCGAGCACCTGGGCCTGGATCGTGACGTCCAGCGCGGTGGTGGGCTCGTCGGCGATGAGCAGGTCCGGGTCGTTCGCGATGGCCATCGCGATCATCGCCCGCTGCCGCATGCCGCCGGAGAACTCGTGCGGGTACTGCCCGTAGCGGGTCTCCGCGTCCGGCACCCCGACCTTGCGCAGCAGCTCGACAACGCGGGTACGCGCGGCGTCCTTGCCCAGGTCGCGGTCGTGCAGCCGCAGCGCCTCGGCGACCTGCTGCCCGACCGTCATGACCGGGTTCAGCGCGGTCATCGGATCCTGGAAGATCATCGCGACGTCACCGCCACGGATCTCCCGCAGCCGCTCCCCGGTGACCGCGCGCAGGTCCTCGCCGCGGAACACGATCCGGCCGTCGCGGATGACGCCGGGCGGCGTACGGATCAGGCCGAGGATCGACATCGCGGTCACGCTCTTGCCCGAGCCCGACTCACCGACCACGGCGACGATCTCACCGGTGCGGACGGTGAGGCTCACGCCGTCCACGGCGTGCACGAGACCGTCGTCGGTGGCGAAGTCCACGACGAGGTTCTCGATCGACAAAAGCGGCATCGTGAGCCCTCCTTCGTCGGAGGGAGCGGCCATCGGCGCTGTGTTGTCGATGCCCTCGCTTCGCTCGGTCATGGCCATCAGCCCTCCTCAGGCTCGCCGGGGGTCGACCGCGTCGCGCAGGCCGTCGCCGATGAAGTTGACCGCCAGGACCGTGATGGCGACCGCCAGGCCGGGCGGCAGCCACAGCCAGGGCATCGACCGGATCACGGTGAGGCTCTGCGCATCGGTGAGCATGTTGCCCCAGCTGGCCGCCGGTGGCTGCACGCCGATGCCGAGGAAGGACATCGTGGCCTCCAGGCCGATCGCCTGGGCCACGGCGATCGTGGCCACGACGCTCACCGGCGGCAGCGCCGCCGGGATGATGTGCCGGCGCATCAGCCAGAACGAGCGCGCGCCGGCCGCGCGCGCCGCCTGGACGTACTCCTGTTCGCGTACCGACAGCGTGACCCCGCGGACGATCCGCCCGCACTGGGGCCACTGGAACAGCCCGATGGCGATGACCATCGCGGTGACGCTCGGCCCGATGATCCCCGCGATCACCACCATCACGACGAGCGAGGGAAAGGACATGAAGACGTCCACGAGCCGCATCGCGGACTGGTCGACCCAGCCGCCGAGCAGGCCGGCCAGACTCCCGACCACCGTGCCGATGATCACCGCGAGCAGCGCGGCGGCCACGCCGACGCCGAGGGACACGCGCCCGGCGAACAGCAGGCGGGCGAGCACGTCCCGTCCGGTCGCGTCGGTGCCGAGCCAGTGGTCGCCCGACGGCGCGGCGCGGGTGGAGAACAGGTCGATGGTGTCCGGGTCGTGGCCGGAGATCTGGCGGGCGAACACCGCGGCCAGCACGATCAGCACGAGCACGACGGCACTGATCACGGCCATCCGGTGGCGCAGGAACCGGCGCAGCGCGCGGCGGCCCGGTGACCGGCGGGCCGTGGCGGGTGCCGAGGTGTCCAGTTCGACCGCGCTCATCCCAGCCTCACCCTCGGATCGACCAGTGTGTACAGGATGTCGGCGAGCAGGCTGGAGATCAGCACCAGCACCGAGATGATCAGCGCGAACCCGATGATGACCGAGTAGTCGTGCCGGCCCACCGAGCTCAGGGCGAGCTGTCCCATGCCCGGCCAGGCGAAGACCTGCTCGATGACGACCGCCCCGGCGAGCTGCTGGGGAAGGTTCGCGGCGACGTAGGTGAGCACGGGGATCAGGGAGTTGCGCAGCGTGTGCCGGATGACGACACGGCGCCGGGGCGCGCCCTTGGCCTCGGCGGTGCGCACGTAGTCGGCGCCGAGCTCGCTGATCATGCTGCTGCGGACATAGCGCATGTACGCGCCGGAGTTGCCGAACCCCAGGATGAGCGCCGGCAGGACCAGGTGCTGAAGGGAGTCCCCCAGGCCCGGGGAGTTCGGATCGGAGATCCCCGACGACGGCAGGATCGGGAACTTCACGGTGAACACGTAGATGGCGATCAGCGCGATGAAGAACGCGGGGATCGACACCGACCCCAGGCTGACCACGGTCGCCGCGTAGTCGACGCGGGTGTTGCGGCGCAGTGCGGCCACGATCCCGAGCGGGAACGCGATCAGCAGGGACAGCACCAGGCCCGTGGTCATCAGCTCGAGCGTGGGGCCGAGGCGCTCGCCCAGCAGGGAGGTGACCGATCGCCCGTTGACGAGCGAGTAACCGAAGTCGCCGTGGAGGGCGTTCACCAGCCAGTGCCAGTACTGCACGATCAGCGGCTGGTCCAGGCCCAGTTCGTGGCGTTTGGCCGCGACGAACGCCGCGCTGCCGGAGTTGAGCTGGTCCGCCGGGATCATCATGGCGATCGGGTCACCGGGCGCCTTGTGCACGAGCCAGAAGATCACGATGGTGATGAGAAGGAAGACCAGGATGTTGATCAGCAGGCGGCGCGTGATGTAGGCACCCATGGCACCCCCTTCGGTCGGCCGCCGGACCGCACGGCGTCGGCCGTGCGGTCCGGCGGGTTCGGAACTCGGGTCACAGCGACCAGCCGGCCGGGTTCCAGAAGGCGCTGTCCTGTGAGCCTGCCGCCTGGAATCCCTTGATCTTCTTGTTCACCGCCCACAGACCCGTCGGGTCATAGAGCCACATCAGGTCGGCCTGGGAGTTCTCCTCGAGCACGGCCTGGTCGTAGGCCGCCTTGCGCTGCGTGGTGTCGGCGATGGAGTTCGCCTTGGTCAGCTGTTCGTCCAGCTTCTTGTCGCAGAACCAGTCGATGTTGCCGCCCGTGGGGTACCGCTGGTCGCAGGTGGCGATCACGTTGACGTTCCACGAGTCGACCGCGTAGTTGCCGCCACCGTACAGCGTCATGTCATAGGACTTCTTGTCATAGGTTCCGGCGATCTGCGCCCCCTGGATCTGCTTGAGCTTCACCTTCACCCCGACCGCGGCGAGCTGGCTCTGCACGATCGTCGTGGTCGCGTCACGGTCGCGCTGGCCGGGGACCCACTGCAGCTCGACCGTGCGGTTCGGGTCCCAGCCGGCCGCCGCCAGCAGCGACTTGGCCTTCGCCGGGTCGTAGCCGTACTCGTTGATCCCCTGCGGCGTGTTCGCCCCGAAGAAGTCGGAGTTCTGCACGGTCGCCTTGCCGGCCAGGACCTTGTCGACGAGCGTCTTGCGGTCGACCGCGTACAGGAACGCCTGCCGGACCCGTACGTCCTTGAAGTAGGACTTGGTCTGGTTGAGTGCGATGCGGACGAACCCGGCACCCGCCTTCTCCTGGACGGCGATGTCGCCGAAGCCCTTGACTGTGCTCAGGTCCGCCGGGGAGAACGACGCGATGTCCATGCCCCCGTTGCCGAGCTGGGCGGTCGCCACGTCCGAGGTCATGGGCTTGAGGTAGACGTCCTTGATCTTGGCCGGCGAGCGGTAGGTGGGGCTCGCGGTCACGTGGACGTACTGGTTGGTCTTGTACTCCACGAACTTGTACGGCCCGGATGTCACCGTCGGGGCGCGGAAGTAGGCGTTCTTGGCCACCTGCGCGACCGGTACGTCGCCCAGGATGTGCTTGGGCGCGACGTACGCGATGCCGACCTGGGCGAGCAGCCCGATGTCGGGCTTGGCGGCCTTGATGACGAAGGTGTTGTCGTCCGGCGCGCTGAAGCCCGAGATCGTCTTGGCCTTGCCCTTGACGAAGTCGCTCACGCCCTCGACGGCCGCGTAACTGCCCGCCGTGGCGCTCGTGCTCTTGGGGTCGGCCAGCAGCCGGTAGGTGAACAGCACGTCCTGAGCCGTCAGCGGCTGCCCGTCGCTCCACTTCAGCCCGGGGCGGAGGTGGAAGGTGAAGGTCTTGGCGTCCGGGGAGACCTCGAAGCTCTGGGCCAGCTGCGGCTGGAGCCTGTAGTCCGGATCCACGGCCAGCAGGCTCTGGTCGAGCATCGACATGACCTGGTTGTCCGGACCGCTGGAGGGGGCCAGCGGGCTGAAGATCCCGGCGGGTTCCTGGTAGAGGTAGACGTTGATCGCGCTCTTCCCGCCTCCGCCGCCGGTGCCGGAATCGGACGCGGGTCCGGTGCACGCGGCGGCCGACACGGCCGCGAGAACGGCGACGCCGAAGGCGCCATATCTGAACCGTCTTGCCATTGCGAACCTCGCAAATCGGTCTGGCTTATCGGGGGAACAGAGGGATCCGCGCCACATGGAACATAATTCCATGTACACAATGGAGGCGCGGAGTCCCCACGTCAAGGGGTGAATCGTGGCCGTACAGCGGGTACTTCGCGGGGTCAGCCGGCGGAGGGCACCCAGTAGGAGTAGAGGTCGCTACCGGTGAGGTGGAAGCGGAACTGGACCTGACGCCCGGACAGCGCCGACAGGCTCCTGCCGCCCTTCCACCGGACCGTCGCCTGGTACTGGTCTCCCTTGACCGGTACGGCGTCGTCCGCGGTGTAGCCGGGAATGGGCGTGCCGTCGGCGGCGTCGAGCACCTCAACGGTGAGGGACCCGTGGGAGTGGACGACGGCGTTCACCTTGAGAGCGCCGCCGTGGAAGACGACCGGCTTGGTGGTGACCTCGCCCGGCTCACCGGTGCCCGGCGTCGAGGCGTTGGTCAGCGACACGAAACCGTCGCGCCGCCAGCTCGCCATGCCGGTCTGGCCGAGATAGGTGTCCGGGTCGGGGACGGTCGCGTCCTGGCCGCCGTGACCGGCGTTGAAGGCGCCGTAGTACATGGTGATCTTCTTGTCGGTCACCAGCGCGTTCGACGAGGTGTAGAGCGCGCCGTCGTCCCATGCCCCGGGGTCGCCGGGCCTGAGGATCGGGTCGCGTACCGGGCGGCTCCAGTCGGTCAGGTCACGCGATGAGGCGACCTCCGGCAGCACCGGGCCGGCACCGGCGGAGGACTGGGATCCGGTGGTGTAGTCGGTGGTGAGGAAGACCCACGGGATGCCGATGTAGGTGCTCTCGTAGGGCAGCACCGGCATGCCGTAGATCTGGCCTTCGAGCCCGTTCAGCGCCTCGGCGGCGCCGTCGTCGGCGTAGTCGCCGCTCACCGCGAGCTGGGGTGTGCTCCAGGTGAGGAAGTCCTTGCTGGTCGAGACGAACGCGGCCCGGTCGTAGATGCCCGGCGTGCGGGAGGTGAACATCCGCTTCTTGATGGTGGCGATGTAGAGCTTCTGGCGCGGGTCCCAGGTCACCTGGGAGACGTCGCCGTCGAGCAGCGCGGGCTTGTCCTCGCCCAGCGTCCAGTCGTAGCCGTCCTTGGAGAAGTACACGTAGTAGCCGAGCGTCTGGTTGACCACGCCGGAGTGGAACTGCATCAGCGCGAAGCGCCGGTCCGGGCTCGCGTCGGGGTTGTACGCGATGGTGCCGCCGCCGGCGATGACCAGGTTGGTCTTGGCGGCGGGGATGTCCTTGTAGCCGACGCTCCCCCGGCCCAGCGGCTTGGTCCACTTCTCGCCGTCGCGGCTCTCGGCGTAGCAGAGGTAGTAGTTCGGCGCGACGTCGTTGTTGCAGTCGTACCACATGCGGTAGACGCCGCCGATCTTGAAGACCGAGCCGTAGGTGTACGCCGACGTCTCCCACGGCTTGTCGGGCCGTACGACCGGCTCGGGCAGCTTGTGCGCCGCGTGCACGACCCGGCCGACGTCCTTGGACGAGGCGATCCGGTAGTCGTCGAGGAACAGCTCCCGCGACGAGCCCAGGCTCGGGTCGTACGCCTGCGGCGCCTCGGCGAGGTTCACCTCGTCCCAGTAGGACACGCCCGGGTCGCCGGCGCGGATCCGCACGGTCACGTTGGCGGTGCCGGCGGGCGCGGTGCCCGCGACCGTGGCGGTCTGCCAGTCCGTGCTCGCATCCGGTGTGGCGACGTGCTCGCCGAGGTCGGCGCCGTCGAACCCGGTGAAGTCGAGCGAGAGCGCGGCCGGCGTCCCGCTCTTGCCCTTGACCTTCGCGCTCAGCCGGTACTCCCGGCCCGCGGCGGCGACGATCCGGTCGCTGGAGACCGTCACCGCGTCGCCCTTGTCGTTGATCTCCAGCGAACCCAGGCCCGCCGTCCGGTAGGCGGAAAGGTTGACGATGTTCGCGCCGGCCTCGTCGCCCTCGACCGCCCACCCGATCGGGTGGCCGGCCCGGTCACCGGCGTCGAAGCCGGCGTTCGGCACGAGCGTCGTGGACTTTCCGGGGTCGGTGCCGGGGGGCGTCTGGCCGCCCGCCGTGGGTGGCCGGTACGCCACGAACGCACCGAGCATCACCGTCACGAGGACGGCGGGGGTGATGCGCCGCCGTACGGCCGACCATCCCTCGCGTTGAACCATCACGACCTCCAGGGCCTGGATCCGGGGCGCTCAGCGTCGTGTGGAATGTCATTCCATGTCAAGACTCGCGACGCTTGACATGGAATGGCTTTTCATGGAGAAACGGGGACAATCCGGCGCCGTCGCCGGGACCCGGACGAAGTGCAGGTGGACCCATGATGCGAAATCGCGCCCCCCGGACGGCTCGGCTCGGACTCGGCGTGGCCCTCGTGTGCTGCTCCCTCGCCGCGTTACCCCTCACCGCGTCGGCGGCGTCCTGGACCGGGTCGCGGCTGGTCCCCGACCCCGGGTTCGAGGAGAGCACGTCATCGGCGGCGCGCTGGTCGGTGTCCGGCCAGTCCGGCGCCGTCTCCGTCGTGTCCTCGCCGGTCCACGGCGGCCACGTGGCGGCGCGGATCGCCGACACCTCGGCCGACGAGGGCGTCAGCCTGCGCAGCGAGCACCTCGCCGCCTCCCCCGGTGAGGAGCTGACGGCGAGCGCCTGGGTGGACCGGGTCTCCGGCCAGGGCGGCTACCTGTACCTGGAGTTCTGGAAGGCCGACGGGACCACCCGCGTCTCCGCGGTCTCGACGGCCGCCGGCACGGGCACGGGCTGGCAGCAGCTGACCGCCCGCGGCGTGGTCCCGGACGACGCCGTGACCGCGACCGTCCTCGCGTACAGCAACGTCGCCGACCAGGGCACGACGGTCTGGGACGACACCACCGTCACCACCCTCCCGCCCCCGGCGCGGCGCGTCCCGAACGCCGGGTTCGAGGAGCCGCGCGAGGGCACACGTCCCACCGAATGGACGGTCTCCGCCCCCGGCGGATCGGCGACGGTGGTCACCTCCGGCGCCCATTCCGGGCTGCGGGCGCTGAGGATCGCGGACAACTCGACCACCGGCGAGGTCTCCGCGCTCAGCCGCGCGGTCCCGGTCACGGCCGGTGAGACGATCACCGCCTCGGCGTGGGCGTCGGGCACGACCGGCTCGCTGTACCTGGAGTTCCGCCGGTCGGACGGCACCCGTATCGAGCCACCGTCGAAGGTCGACGTGGGTACCGGGAGCGGCTGGAAGAAGGTGACCGTGGCCGCGGCCGCGCCGTCCGACGCGACGACCACCTCCGTACGGCTCTACGACGACCAGAAGAGCACGGGCACGACGACCTGGGACGACGTGGTGCTCCGTTCCAGCCTCGACTCCGCGTACGCCGAGGCGGTCGGCACCGGCACGGTGCTGTTCGTCGGCGACCAGCGCGTCGAGTCGTACGCGAACGTCACCCGCTCGGTGCACCCCGGCACGAAGACCGGCGACCCCGCGCTCGCGAGCGTCGGCACGGGAGTCGTGCTGGCCGGTGGCGCCTGGGACGGCAACCCACGGGTGAGCGGGACCGTGCTGCCGGCGCCCGGCGGCGGCTACCGGATGTGGTACACGGCGGCGGACGGCTCGACCTGCGGTTACTGCACCGGCTACGCCGAGAGCACCGACGGCATCCACTGGGACCGGTCGATGGAGACCCACTCGGTGTACCCGTACGGCCCCGGCGGCGTCGTGGCGAACCCCGCCTCGACCGGCCCGCGCTACTACATGCTGCACTCCCACGGTCCGGACAGCCCGCAGTCCGACCACTACTACGCGGCCCAGTCGAATGACGGGAAGACCTGGACCGAGATGAACTCCGGCAACCCGGTGATCAACGGCTGGGACGTCGTCAACGTGACCTACGACCCGAGCACGAGCCGGTACGTCGCGATGACCAAGCAGTATCCCGTCGGCTACGTGGCGAACACGAACCCGGCCGGGCCGCGCACGGTGTGGATGTCGACCAGCACCGACTTCGTCCACTGGACCTCGCCCCGCCCGTCGTTCGCCGCCGACCTGCGCGACGACGCGGCGATCACGGACCCGGCGCCGTCCGGGCACGCGCGCTGGTCGGAGGTCTACGGCATGCCGGCGATCCGGTACGGCGAGCAGTACCTCGGGCTGCCCTGGGTCTTCGACATCACCGACAGCCCGACGACGCTGGCCGACCCCGGGCCGGACAAGGGACGGCAGCACGTCGAGCTCGCCTCCTCCCAGGACCTGCTGAACTGGAGCCGCCCGAGCCTGGGCAACCTCATCGCTCCCGGAGCGGCCGGGTCGTGGGACTGGGGCTGGGACATGACCGGCACGACCCTGCTGACCGTCGGTGACCAGGTCCGGCTCTACTACGCCGCGTTCGCGGGCCAGCACAGCTGCTCCGCCGGCGACGTCTCCGCGGGGCTGTGCACGACCCCGTTCGGCAACTCTCGTGTGGGGCTCGTGACCTGGCCGAAGGACCGGTTCGCGTCCTTCCACGCCGGCGCCGGGGGCGGCAGCGTCACGACGCGCACGCTCAGCCCGTCCGGGTCACGGCTCACGGTCAACGTCGCCCCCGGTTCCGGCTCGCTCAGGGTCGAGGTGCTGGACGCCGACGGGAACCCGATCTCCGGCTACACGGCCACGGACGCCACCCCGATCACGTCCGACACGCTCGGCACCGCCGTCGGCTGGGGTTCGAGGACCACGCTGCCGGCCGGGCCCATCCGGCTGCGGTTCGATCTCACGGCCGGCGACCTGTACTCGTACACGATCAGCTGAAGGAGAGATCCCGTGGTGTCACGGCCTGGGGGAATCGGCTTCGACGCGGCCACCGCGACCTGGATCCTGCACACGCCGGACACCACCTATGCCCTCCGGCTCGCCGAGGGCCGCCCCGCGCACGTCTACTGGGGGGCGGCCCTCACCGACGCGGAGGCGACCTCACTGCCGGTCCGCGCTGAGTCCGGGGCCCGGCAGCGTGGCAGCACGAGCTTCGAGGCGCCGTTCGACGGGACGGAGGAGTACGCCTGGGACGGCGGCGTGCGTTACGGCGTGCCGTCGTTGCAGGTGCGCTTCGCCGACGGCGTCCGCGGCCTCGAACTCGACCACAGCGGTCACGAGATCACCGGTGACTCGCTCACGATCACACTGCGCGACCGGCACTACCCGCTGGAGGTGGGCCTGCGCTACCGCGTGCGCGGAGACGTCATCGAACGGTCCGCCACGCTCACCAACGCGGGTGCCTCCGACGACATCGAGGTGCTGCGCTTCGACTCCGCCGCCTGGGTGCTCCCCCACCGCGAGGACTACCGGCTCTCCCACGTCACCGGGATGTGGGGCGCGGAGACGCAGGTACGGCGGGAGGCGGCGGCCGTCGGCGAGACCGTCTTCACCAGCCGCCGCGGCATCACCGGCCATCACGCGAACCCCTGGGTCATGGTCGACGACGGCTCGGCCACCGAGGAGCACGGCGAGGTGTGGGGCGTCGCCCTCGCGTGGAGCGGCACGTGGCGCATGACCGTCCAGCGGACGCCGCTGAGCCGGACCAGCGTGACGACCGGCTTCGGCCACGACGGAGTGTCGTGGCGGCTCGCCCCCGGCGAGCGGCTGGCGACGCCGGTGAGCGCCGGGATGTTCTCGACCGGCGGGTTCGGCGGCGCGAGCCGCGGCTGGCACTCCTACGTCTGGCGGCACGTGCTGCCGGAACCCTCGGAGCCACGGCCCGTGCTGTTCAACTCCTGGGAGGCGACGTTCTTCGACATCGACGCCGGCCGGCAGGCCGACCTGGCGTCGCGGGCGGCCGAGCTCGGTGTCGAGCTGTTCGTCGTGGACGACGGCTGGTTCCGCCCGTACAAGGACGACCGGGCGGGGCTCGGCGACTGGCGGATCAACGCCGAGATCTTCCCCGACGGCCTCCAGCCGCTGATCGAGCACGTGCACGGGCTCGGCATGGCGTTCGGGATCTGGGTGGAGCCGGAGATGGTGAACCCGGACAGTGGCCTGTACCGGAGCCGCCCGCACTGGGTGCTGCACCAGCCGCACCGGGCACGCTCGGAGCTGCGCAACCAGCTCGTGCTGAACTTCGGCCGCGACGACGTGCGCTCATGGGCCTTCGCCTGGCTGAACCGGCTCGTACACGGCACCGGGATCGAGTTCCTGAAATGGGACATGAACCGTACGTTCAGCGAGGCCGGCTGGCCGGAGGCCCCCGATCCGGAGCGCCTGTGGATCGAGCACACCCGCGGCGTGCACCTGGTCATGGACCGGCTGCGCGCCGCCAATCCGGAGTTGCGCATCGAGTCGTGCAGCGGCGGCGGAGGCCGGCTCGACCTCGCCATCCTCGCGCGTACGGACCAGGTGTGGGCCTCGGACAACACCGACGCCTCGGACCGGCTGCGGATCCAGCACGGGTTCACCCAGCTCTACCCGCCGGGTGCGCTGGAGGCATGGGTGACCGACAGCCCGAACAAGGTGACCGGGCGCCGTACGCCGCTCGCGTTCCGGTTCCACGTCGCGATGACCGGCGTGCTCGGGCTCGGCGGCGACCTGAGCGCCTGGCCGGTGGCGGACCGGGAGGAGGCCGCCGAACTGGTCGCCCTCTACAAGCGGATCCGCCCGCTCGTGCAGCACGGCCGGCAGTACCGGCTCCGCCCGCCGTGCTCCGACGGGCTCAGCGCGGTGCAGTTCGCCGACCGCGACGTCGTGGTCTTCGGCTTCCGTGAGACGCCACGGATGGGCTTCGGCGTGCCGCCGCTGCCGCTGGCCGGCCTGCCCCGGCGGGCCCGGTACCGCGACACGCGGACCGGCACCGTGTACGACGCGGGCGTGTTGACCCACCACGGTCTCACCCTCGACCTGCCGCCCGGGGAGTACGCCAGCACCGTCGTTCACCTGGAGCGTCTTGACGACCACCCGCGTGAAGACGGCGTGCGGTAGGCGTCCGATTCGGGCCCTGTCGCCCGCAACGACGCGAACTCGAGACCTTGTCCGGATGACACTGCCAAGCCGAACTTGCTTAACTATGGGCGATCTTTGTCGTAGTCACCGTTCCACGCGGGCGGGGCGCCGGAGGTGGCAATGCGGGCCGGACCGTCGTTCATCGTCGTCTGGTTCGTCATCGGCGCGGTCGCCGCGGGGCAACGCCACGACTACTCCCACTTCGACGCGAGCTGTGCCAAGACGACCACGATCGTCCTGACGATCCTGTCCGGCCCGCTCAACTACGCGGGCATCAACCCCCAGGTCTCCTGCCGGATGCCCCAGCCCAGCAAGTGACGCCCGCCCGGCCGCGTCACGTCATGGGCTCCAGGATCGCGCAGGCGCGGCCGATGCCGTCCTCGGCACGTATCCGGCGGCCGGCCGCGGCCGCGCGCGTACGGATGCCCGGGTCTCCCACCCCGGCCGACACGCGTGCGGCGAGGGTGGAGGCGTCGAGTCCCTTGACGGGAAGCGGAGGCGGTCCCGCGCCGAGGGCGGCGACCCGCTCGCCCCAGAACAACTGGTCGCCGAAGAACGGGCACACGACGGTCGGTGTCCCCGCCCGCAGGCCGGCGGCCGTGGTGCCGGCGCCGCCGTGGTGGACGACCGCGGCCACACGCGGGAACAGCCACGAGTGCGGCACGTCCTCGACGAGGAAGAGCGCGTCGTCCGCCGTGGCCGCCGAGGCCGCCGAGGCCGTGAGCCTCCCGGTCTCACGGCACGCGCCGCCGGTCAACACGCCGCGCAGGCCCGCCCGGCGCAGCGCGGAGCGTACGACCTGGAACGTCTCCTCCGGGTCGCGCGGCACCATGCTGCCGAACCCGACGTAGACGGGCGGCGGACCGGCGGCCAGGAACTCCGTGAGGGCGGTGCTCGGCGTCCAGGCCGGCTCGTCGAGGAACCAGTAGCCGGTCAGATGCACGTTCGACGGCCAGTCCGCGGGCCGCGGAACCACCACCTCGCTGAAACAGCAGAGCACGGTCACATCGCGTACGCGGTGCATGGGCCCCCGCAGCGGCAGTTTCGGCAGGCCGAGCACGTCGCGCCGCCAGGGGTTCACGAACGGCCGCAGCAGCTGCCAGCCGAGCTGGTCGACGGCGCCGAAGCTCAGCCGGTTGGCACCGAACGCGTGCCGCATGAGGGGATGCGGGAAGGCACGCGTCGTCCGGCTGGGCTGAAAGTGGATCAGGGCCTCGGCGATGCCCAGATGCTCGGCGATGTGGTGCCCGACGAACCCCAGTGTCGGATAGAGGATCAGGTCGGCACCGGCGCAGGCGTCCAGGGTCTCGGCGAGGATGCGCTCCACGATCGGCCCGAGGATCCTCTTGAACCCGGTGACGAACCGGAGCGGGTTCCGCCCGCCCGCCAGCCACGCCTGGCCCTCCTCGGTCTGCAGGACGTGCGCCGGGTCGACGGACAGCGGCGCGAACTCCAGTCCGGCGGCGAGCGGAGCGTACACACCACTGGCGATCAGCCGTACCGTGTGCCCACGGTCCGCGAGCGCCCGCCCCAGCGCCGAGCAGGGCTGGATGTCGCCACGGGACCCACCTGCGAAGATCACTACACGTCCGGCCATGTGTTCACGGTGCACCCCGCCGGGCTCCCACCGGACTGCCGGATCACGCCAGAACAACGGGACGCAGGTGCAAACTCCCGTCACACCCGCGGCTCCCCGTCAGGACCGTCGCTCCCCGCTGGGCCTGTCTGGAATTCCTCGGTCTGGGACCCCGCCCCGTCTGGAGCCCTCCCGTCTGGAGCCCTGCCGCCTGGAGCCCTGCCGCCTGGAGCCCTGCCGCCTGGAGCCCTGCCGCCTGGAGCCCTGCCGCCTGGAGCCCACCCACCTGGAGCCCACCCACCTGGAGCCCACCCACCTGGAGCCCACCCGCCCGGGGGTGCCATCCCACTCTCATTGTCCAGCCAGAACAGCGCCGGGCGGAAGTAGAGCGGGGTTCTGTGGATAACCCCGCGCGGCGCCACCCAGGCGCCACCCAGGCGGCGCCCAGGCGGCGCCCAGGCGGCGCCCAGGCGGCGCCCAGGCGGCGCCCAGGCGGCGCCACACGGCAACAGCATGACTTTGAGACAGGGCCTTAGAGGTCGAGGACGATGTCGGTGGCGGGGCGAGCGCAGCAGATCAGGACGTCATCCGGGCCGGGCGGTTCGAGTGGTGGCGGTGAGTAGGCCACCTCGCCCGAGAGGAGCGTCGTCGTACACGTGTGGCAGACGCCCGTGCGGCATGACCAGCGTGTCGGGACGTCGCACGCGTCGGCCAGGTCGAGGACGGACGGCTGCTGTTCGGACCAGGGCACCGTCAGGCCGCTGCGGGCGAAGGTGATCGCCGGTCCGGTGCCCGGCTCACCGGGCGGCTGGTGCGGCGGTGTACGTGCGTGGCCGGTCACGCCGGGGTTGATGGCGGGCATCGCGCCGAACAGCTCGGTGCGGATGCGGTCCTCGGCGAGGCCGAGCCCGGCCAGTGCGTCGTGGATGTCGGTCATGAACGCGGCGGGTCCGCAGATGTAGGCGGTCGCGTCTGCGGGGACGCCGAGTCCGGCGAGCCCTTCCCCGGTCAGTCGGCCACCGACCGCCGTGTAGAAGACGTGCTCCCGTGCGTCCGGGAGCGCGGCGATCAGGTCGTGTGCCTCGCCGGCGAGGGCGTGCTGGGCACGGTCGCGAACGGTGTGGATCCACCACACCGGCCGCCGGCTCTGCCGGGCGGCCAGCTCGTGCAGCATGGCCAGCACCGGTGTCACGCCGATTCCCGCCGAGATCAGCAGCACCGGGCCGGTGCCGTCCTGGAGCACGAAGTCTCCGCGCGGGGCCGCCACGTCGAGGACCGCCCCCGTACGCAGCGAGGCGTGGAGGTAGCCACTCACCAGGCCGTGCGACTCGCGTTTCACGCTGACCCGGTAGACGTCCGCGCCCGGCGCCGATGACAGGGAGTAGCTGCGCACCGGGGCGGGCCGGCCGGCGCCGGTGACGCGGAGCGTCAGGTACTGGCCCGGCCGGGCCCGCGGCAGCGGGGCGCCGTCGTCGGCCTCCAGGTAGATGGAGGACACCGACGAGCTCTCCGGCGTGATCCGTGCGACGCGGAGCCGGCGGAAACCGCTCCAGCCCGGCTCGACGCCCATCGAGGGCAGGTCCGGGCTGTCCCCGCGGTCGGCGGCGTCGGCGATGTCGCGGAAGGACTGCTGCCAGCCGGGGCTGAGCGCCGGGATGTTCAGGGCGGTACGCAGCTTGGCGAGGTCGCGGTCGGGCAGATAGAGCAGCGCGTCGATGTCGGCGACGCTCAGCGCTCCGGGGCCGACCTTCGTCCTGGTGATCTCGTCGCCGGCCTGGACACGGCCCTCGGTGATGACGCGCAGATAGAAGCCGGGGCGGTGATGGGCCACGAGCAGCGAGGGCATGGCCGGCTCACCGAGGCGGAGGCCGACGCGGTAGCAGGTGACGCGCGGCTGCGTGACCTCGAACTCCGCCTCGCCGATGCGGTAGCGGTCACCGACGCACACCTCGTCGTCGGCGAGACCGTCGACCGTGAAGTTCTCCCCGAACTGGCCGAAGGTGAAGTCGTCACGCTCGAAGTGCTTCTGCCAGTGCTCGTAGGACTCGATCTGGTACACGAGCACGGCCCGCTGCTCGCCGCCGTGCCCGTTCAGGTCGCCCTGGCCGTCGCCGTCGACATTGAGCCTGCGCACCATCCGCGGGCCGTCGACCGGCTCCTTCCAGATGCCCGTGTGGACCGTCTTTCCCTGCCACGCGACATCCTTCGGCAGCCCGACGTTGACCGACAGAAGCGACGCCATCCGAATCCCCCCTCGCCGACTCCGGAATCAACCCCAAACTAGTCACCCGCCGCGAAGCCACACCCCTCCAGGGCATGAAACTTCCGGCCGGTCCGCTTAGATTTCGCGAATGGTTCGGCTCCGGGCCCTGTCGCGTACGCCGGAACGGTGACAGCGTGGCCACTCGTGCCGGTGTTGCGTGAGCGGCGCACCTGGCGAGCGTCGTAGCCGAGGACAAACGCCCTGTCTATACCACTCCATGCCTTGATGGCCGATAGTTTACTTTTCCCTAATTCTCCGACGGATACCCCGGCAGGACCGTAGATTCGCCCCGTTGGACGGCTTGCTTGGGGGGAAGTCTCTTGGTTCTTCGTACATTGCTCGGCTGTGCCCCGTTCGTCGCCTGCGGCGTGATCAGCGTCTTCACCAACTGGCGCATCGGCACGGTCATCGCCCTGTCGCTCAGCCTCGTACTGCTGCTGGACAACCGGCGCCGTGGGAACAGCCTGGGCGAGGCGTTCATCGAGACGAGCGCCGCGGTCTTCTGCGCCATCGCCATGGTCATCTCCTTCGCGGCCCCCCAGGCGCCGCTGAGGGAGTTCATCGCCGCGCTGTCGGCGGGATGGCAGGCCCTGACCGCCTGGCTCTCGCTCGTGCTCCAGCGGCCGTTCACCCTGGGAGCCCAGCTGCGTTCCGTTCCGCGCCCGCGCTGGCCGCGCCACCCCCTCTACCGCTGGCACCTTCGCGCCAGCGTGATCTGGGCGGCGGCCTTCACCGTCACCGCCGGCATCCTCGGCATGGTCGAGTCGGCCACGACGGGCTCCGAGGGCCTCCAGAGCCTCATCGAGGTCGCCGGATACCTCATCCCCGCCCTCGTCGTCCTGCGCTACGAGATGACGCTGCGGCGTACGGACACGGCGCCGGTCCACGGGGGCAACGGCACCCGGCCGGCGGTCCGTTAGGCCCGGACCGGGCACGACCAACGGGCACGACCAACACGACCGGGCGCCCGCCCGGCAGGCACGTTCTTCGCTGTCACACGTACTCAGGAGTGGTAGATGTCCTTGCAGAGCGGCGGGGCCGGACAGCAGCAGCCGATACACGTGAGCCCGATGATCGGCGAGGCGAACCCGATCTCCGGTGTCGGCGGGTCCCTGCCGAAGTACCGGCTCCCGGACGGCCCGATGGTGCCGGGAACGGCCTATCAGCTCATCCACGACGAGCTGATGCTGGACGGCAACTCGCGCCTGAACCTCGCCACCTTCGTGACCACCTGGATGGAGCCCCAGGCGGAACGGCTGATGGCCGAGAGCGCGGACAAGAACATCATCGACAAGGACGAGTACCCGCGGACGGCCGAGATGGAGCAGCGCTGCGTCGCGATCCTGGCCGACCTGTGGAACGCCCCGGATCCCGCCGCCGCGGTCGGGTGTTCCACCACCGGCTCCAGTGAGGCGTGCATGCTGGCCGGGATGGCGCTCAAGCGCCGCTGGATGCGCAGCAACGCCGAGCGGTACGCCTCCGGGGCACGCCCCAACCTGGTCATGGGCACGAACGTCCAGGTGTGCTGGGAGAAGTTCTGCAACTTCTGGGAGGTGGAGGCGCGCCTGGCCCCGATGGAGGGCGACCGCTACCACCTCTCCCCCGAGCAGGCCGTGGAGCTGTGCGACGAGAACACCATCGGCGTGGTCGCCGTCCTCGGCTCGACGATGGACGGCAGCTACGAGCCGGTCGCCAGGATCTGCGAGGCGCTGGACGCCCTGCAGGAGCGTACGGGGCTGAACGTCCCGGTCCACGTGGACGGCGCGTCCGGCGGCATGATCGCGCCCTTCATCGACCCGGAGATGGTGTGGGACTTCCGGCAGCCGCGGGTCGCGTCGATCAACACGTCGGGCCACAAGTACGGGCTCGTGTACCCAGGGGTCGGATGGGCGCTCTGGCGTGATCAGGACGCCCTGCCCGAGGAGCTGGTGGAGCGGGTCAACTACCTGGGCGGCAACATGCCGACGTTCGCGCTCAACTTCTCCCGTCCCGGCTCACAGGTGATCGCGCAGTACTACAACTTCCTGCGGCTGGGGTATGAGGGCTTCCGCCTCGTCCAGCAGAACAGCCGGGACGTGGCGATGCACCTGGCCAGGCGGATCGAGGAGATGGGCTGCTTCCGGCTGATCACCCGCGGGGACCAGCTGCCGGTGTTCGCCTTCACCACCACGGACGACGTCACCTCGTTCGACGTCTTCGACGTCTCCCGGCGGCTGCGGGAGTTCGGCTGGCTCGTCCCGGCCTACACCTTCCCGGCGAACCGCCAGGACCTCGCCGTGCTCCGGATCGTCTGCCGCAACGGGTTCTCCTTCGACCTGGCGGACCGGCTGATCGAGGACCTGAACAACCTGCTGCCGTGGCTGCGCAGGCAGACCGCGCCCATGCTCGGCCCCGAGGACGTCCCGAGCTTCCACCACTAGAAGGCGGGGAGGCCGGGCCCTCGATACGACCAGAGTCCGGGGACCGGACCTCTCCCACGTGGAGGAATGATCGGAGCGGGTTCCGCTGCCGATCGGACCGGCGCCGCCGTCACCGCGACGCCCCGTGGCCTCCGGGTCCGGCGCGGACGGCGCGTACGAAGTCCGCGATCGCGGCACCGATCTCGTCCGGGCTGTCCTCGGGGGCGAAGTGCCGCCCCCGTACGGTGACCTCGGTCTGGTTCGGCCAGGTCCGGCAGAACTCCCGGCCGCGCCCGACGAGGACCGATCCCGGCTCGGTGTTGATGAACAGCTTCGGGACCGGGGACCGGGAGAGCCAGTCGGCGCACTCCTCCACGACCTTGACGACGTCGGCCGGTTCACCCTCGATCGGCAGCTGGCGTGACCAGCTCAGCATCGGCCGGCGATCCTCTCCGGGGTTCACGAAGGGCTCGCGGTACGCGGCGTGCTCGTGTTCGGTCAGCGTGCGCAGGGTCATCGACGGCAGCACCCCCTCGATGAGGAGGTTGCGGTCGAGCACGAGCTCCTCACCGAGGTCGGAGCGCAGATCCCGGTAGAAGTCGCGGTTGGGTCCGACCTCGTCCCAGGTCAGCGACTTGACCACCGCGTCGAGATACACGATCCCGGCCACCCGGTCCGGATGCCACCTGGCCCACTCGAACCCCAGCGTCGCCGCGAAGCTGTGCAGCACGAGAATGACGTCGCGTTCCAGGCCGAGCTGCTCCCACAGCCCGAACAGATAGTCGCGATGCTCGAAGTAGTCGTAACGCTCCGGCCCGGACGGCAGCAGTTTGTCCGAATCCCCCATGCCGATGAGGTCACACGCGATCGCCCGGCCGAGCGGGGTCACGTGCGGCAGCACGTTGCGCCACAGGTAGGAGGAGGTGCCGTTTCCGTGCTGGAACACGATCGGAGCGCCCTCGCCGTCCTCCACGTACGCCATCCGGCGGCCACTGACGAGAGCCGTCTTCTTCACCGACGGCGCCGGCACGCGGACTCCCCCTGGGCCGGCGGACCCTCAGGCCCGCTCGGTCGGCGGTCGCGAAAACAGAACGCACATTCCAGCGAAATTACCACGATCTAGCAGGCCCTCCCGTGCGCTCGATGCTCAGCCCCGCGGACGGCCGGTGCCCGCCGAGCCCCGCAGGGACTCGACCAGCTGGGGGGTGACGGACAGCCGGGATCGGGCGCCCGTCTTCGCGACGACGTTCAGGATGTGCTCCTGTACGGCGGCACGCGGCAGTGACAGGGCCATGCCGATCTCGCCGTTCGCCCATCCGGCGGCGACCAGCTCGGCGACCTTGTACTCCGTCGGGGAGAGGTGTGACGGCGCCCGGCGCCCCCCGGCCCTCACGATCCCGTGGCCGGCCAGGAGCGTCTCGGTACGGCGGAGGTCCCACAGAGCCCCGAGCTCGGCGTAGAGCTCCATCGCCTGATGACCATGGAGCGCCGCGGCCTGGATCATCGACGAACGGGCAAAGATCCCGGCCGCGTCCTCCAGGGCCATCGCCTGCTCGATCCTGCGCCCGAGCGCCGCGAACCGCTCGGCGGCGGCGAGCACCGGTTCCGGGTCGGACTCCGCCAACCCGGCGCACCACCGCAGCGTCACGCCGGCTCGCGCGGGACTCCACTCCTTCGCCGCCTCGGCCTCGCAGGCCGCGACGATCCTGCGCGCGAGCGGGAGGTCGCCCACCTCGACGGCCAGCCGCGCCATCCGCGGCAGCCACTGGTGCGCCGCCACGCCGCCGGTGGCCGGGCCGGACAGCAGCGGCTCGAGGATGGCCAGCGCGTCGAGCGGACGGCCGTCCTGCTCGGCCGCCATCGCTGCACCGACCAGCAGGAAGTCGAACGTGGCGGTCCGCGTCGCCTCCTCGCCCGATGACCAGGTGGTCTTGAGCGCCGCCTCGAGGCCGACGGAGTCGTCCCGGTGCGCGGCGATGACCGCCCGTAGCCCCTGTACCAGCCGGAACACCCCACTGCGCCGCAGGCAGTACCAGCCGTCGTACATCGTGTACTCCAGATCGGCGATCGCGTCGTCCCATCGCCCCAACCAGTACCAGTGCACCGCCGCCAGCGGCGCGATCCCACCGGCGACTCCCCGGCGGATCGCCAGCGCACGCGCGGTGGCCAGCGCGCGCTCGGCCTCCTCCAGCCGGTCGAGCTGCTGCAGGCTGAAGACCTTGTCGCCCCACAGCCCCAGCTCGACCTCGATGGCGTCCCGCTGCCCCGAGACCGCCTCGATGCCCGCCTCCACATGAGCCAGCGCGCCATCGTGATCGCCGAGCTGCCACTGAAGCTGCCAGAGCCGGTGTCGCGCGTACGCGACTCCCAGCACGTCGCCGGCCTCCTCCGCGGCACGAACGGCCTTCGTCGCGAAGTCGCGCCCGTGTTCGGCGTACTCGATCTGCCCCCGCAGGCACTCGAGCCGTATCCGCCAGCGCACGTGCAGGGCCGGGTCGGCCAGTGCTCGCCGGATGGTGTCCTGTGCGACCGCCGGCTCCCCCCCGTCGGACTGGAGGTAGGCGGTGACGAGCCGCATCTCCGCCGCCAGCTCGGCGTCCGTCGTCGCCAGCTCGACGAAGGCGGCCTCTTCCACCGGCCGCCCGCCCTGCCTCCACACCAGCCGGACCAGCAGTGCCGTGAGATCCACCCGGCTGGCGCTGCGCAGACCCCGCCAGGCCAGCACGCGCTCGACCAGCCCCACCGCGAGCTTCGGCGCCTGGATCGCCAGAACCTCCGCATGGGTCAGCAGCCAGCGGATCGTCCAGGCGTCCGGCGGGAGCTCGGCGAGCAGGAGCTGCGCGGCGACGCGATCGGGCATCGCGCCGGCCTCCTCCAGTGCGCGGGCCGCCTCGCGATGCCGGATCGGTCTCTCCGACTCCGGCGAGGTCAGCTCGACCGCCCGGCACAGCATCGGGTGCTGGAACGCCATCCGCCGGCCGAGCTGGCGGAGGACGCCGTTCTCGACGGCCTCGGAGAGCGGGCGCGCCAGCGCGGGCAGAGCCTGCCCGAGCAGGGCGGTGAGGTCGTCGAGGTCGAACTCGAAGCCGAGCAGGGCCGCGGCGCGTACGAGCCGCAGGCAGGGCTGCGTGAGGACCCTCAGCCACGGCCGTACGACCTCGCTCAGCGTGTCCTCGTAGTAGGCGCGGGCGAGTACGAGCCGCCCCTCTTCGATCCTCAGGAGGGAGGCGGAGGCCAGCGCCTCGATGATGTCGATCAACCGGCCGGGGTTTCCCGCCGCGCAGCCGAGCACCTCGAGCAGTTCCGGTCCCGGCGCCGTACCCGTCACGTCGGTCACCAGCTCCGCCACCCCGGCCTCGCCGAGCGGCTTCAGCTCGATGGCATGACCGACGTTGGAGATCGTCTCGGCCAGCCGTCGCAGCTCTCTCCTGTTCTCGTCGGGCCTGCCGGCCGCGACCAGGCAGAGCGGCCGGTCCGCCGCGACCTTGACCAGCCGCCGCCAGGCGAGCAGTCCCCCCTCGTCCACGTGGTGGAAGTCGTCGACGACCAGCAGGATCGGCCGGCGGTCGCACATGGCGCGTACGTCCCTGACGAGCCGGTCGATGGTCACGTAGACGGGCTCGGCGGGGTCGGCCTCGATGCCGCGAAAGCACCGCATCAGGTCCGCCGGTGAGTTGGGACCGCCGTCCTCCGCCGCCAGCCGGAACACCCGGCAGCCGGACTCCTCCGCACCGGCCATGCCGGCGGCGAGCAGCGCGGACTTTCCCACCCGTGGCCCGCCCTCGACCCAGATGACGCTCCCCTGGCCGGCTCGCAGGTCCGCGAGCCGTTCGCGCAGGAGCGCCTTCTCGGCCGACCGGCCGGCGAGCGGCCGCTGCAGGAGCTTGTCCAGGACCCGCTGGCGCATCCCGTGGAGCCGGTCTCCCGGCCCGAGCCCGAGCTGGTCCGCCAGCGTCATCTCGACACGTTCGAAAACCTCCAGCGCCTCGGCGCTCCCGCCGTTCTCGTGCAGCGCGAGCATCAGCAGGGCGTTGAGCTCCTCCCGCAGCGGATATTCGGCGACCAGCGGTGTCAGGTCCGTGATGACCTCGGCCTGCCGCCCGCGCTGGATCAGGGCACCGGCACGTCGTTCGACGGCCAGCAGCCGCAGCTCGGTCATCCGCGCGCGCTGCGCGGTGACGAAGGAGCCCTGGACGTCGGAGAGCGGCTCGCCGCGCCACAGGCCCAGCGCGGACTCCAGGGCGTCCAGCGCTCCGTCCGGGTCGCCGGCCTCACCACGGCGGCGGCCGAGCTCGCCCAGCCGGACGAACTCCTCGACGTCCACCTCCACCGCGTCGGCCCGCAGCCGGTACCCGCTGCCCTCCGTCACCAGGATCTCGCCGGTACGTGACGGGTCCAGCACTCTTCGCAGTCGCGAGACGTAGGTGTACAGGCCGTCCTCCGCGGCGTCCGGCGGCTCCTCACCCCAGACCGCGTCGATCAGCGCCTCACGGGAGACCACCCGGTCCGCCTGAAGCGCCAGGACCGCGAGAACGAGCCGCTGCTTCGCCGAGCCGGCCTGCAGCTCGCGTCGCCCCCCTGTCAGTCGTACCGGGCCAAGAAGCTCCACCCGTAGCCGCCCGACCTCCATCTCCCCCACGCTCCTCAAGCCGGATGACGCCGGGCACGTACGCGACGCCCCGGCCACCACCGTCCAGACCAATCAACGAAGTCCGGCACTTACGGTCAGCTCGGACTGCACTATCGGACACCATGATCCGGACCCCTCGCCGCGATCATTGTGCTGCGCCCCACCCGGACTCCTCTTCGGCCAAAAGATGGATCACGGCGGAGATCCGCTCGGCCATGAGAATGGCCCCCCTCGCGGTCGATCATGACGCCCGTCCCCCCGGATCGGTTCACCGCACTGGCTGATCGTCCCACAGCCTCCGGCCGATTGACCTCCCTCGATCCGCGAGGTAAGGAACCGTAAGATTCCCCATCAAGACCGCAAAGGCGTCTCTGTACGCCCGAAACAGACCTTTTGACCACGACGAACGGACCGATCGACCGACCGGGGGAATGTCGACATGGCCCGAACCTCACCGCGCGTCGACCTCCTGGGCCCGGTGCGCATGTCCGTGGACGCCCGGCCGGTCGCGCTGGGCTCCGGCCTGCGGCTGGCCGCCTTCGTGGTTCTCGCGAGCGGCGAGGGCCGTGCCGTGACGCGTCGCGAACTCGTCAACGCCCTCTGGGGGGCACGGCCGCCGGCCACCGCCGACGGCAGCGTCTACACGTACGTCGCGGGGCTGCGACGCGCTCTCGCGGCCGCCGGCGCACCCGACCTTCTCGTGTCGGACCGAGACGGCTATCGACTGGCGATCCCGCCCGAGGCGCTCGACCTCACCGCGTTCACCCGGCTGAGCGCCGAGGCGGCGGCCCTGGTCGCGGGCGGCGACGACAGGAAGGGCATCGAGACCTACGCCAGGGCGCTCCACCTCTCACGCGGCGAGCCCCTGTCCGGTGTGCCCGGACCGTTCGCCGAATCGAGGCGGGAACAACTCGGCGCCGCGCTGCTGGCCACGCAGGAGGCACACGCGGCGGCACGGCTGGAACACGGCGCGCACGCGGAGGTCGCCGCCGAGCTGGCGTCCCTGATCGACCTGTTCCCCCTGCGGGAGTCGCTGCGCGAACTGCGCATGCGCGCGCTGCACCGGGCGGGCCGCCACGTCGAGGCGCTGGCCCTCTTCAGCGACACGAGAGAGATCCTGCGCCGCGAACTCGGCGCGGAGCCCTCTGGGTCCCTGCGGCGGCTGCACCAGCGGATCCTCACCGATGACGGACCCGGCACGGCGGTACGGAAGCCGGCCGCGCCTGAGTCACAGCACGGGCCGGCCGCGGTCCGCCGGCCCGCCGCACCCCGGTTCGTCGGACGCACGGACGTACTGGATCTGCTGCGCCACCACCTCGCCGAGCTCCGGCACGGCCGTGGCGGCTCGGTCTGGCTCGAGGGCGACCCGGGCATCGGCAAGTCCGAGGTCGTCGCCGTCGCGCTGCACGAGCCGGACCGGCGCGACCATCACGTCGCCTGGGCGACGGCGGACGAACTCACCTCCCGGTTCCCCCTTCAGGTCATGCTGGACTGCCTGGGCATCCATCCCGAGACCGCGGAGACCGAGCGCGCCCTGCTGGCGCAGAACCTGTGGGAACCGGAGCCGGCGGGTTACGGATTCGCCACCCAGGACCCGACGTACGCCCCGAGCCGGCGGCTACGCGAGCACATCGAGGCGCTGTGCGCCGAACGTCCCCTGGTGCTGGTCCTGGACGACCTGCACTGGGCGGACGCGGTGACCCTGCGCCTGGTCGAGCGTCTCCTGCCGGCGAGCGGTGAGATGCCGTTGCTCCTGGTCACCACCGCGAGGTCCGGCTGGAAGGGCACCGGCATGTCCGCGGTGCACGACCGTGTCGCGGCCACCGGCGGGACGGTCGTGCGGCTCGGACCGCTGTCCGCGGGCGAGGCGGACGAGCTCACGGGACACCTGGTCGGCGCCCGGCAGGGGCCGATCCTGCGGCGGCTGACCACCCGCGCCGAGGGGAACCCCCTCTACATCACCGAGCTGGTCCGCGGCCTCATGCGAACGCAGTCGATCGAGATCGTCGACGGCATGGCGACGGTCGAGCCCCGGCAGGCCGGTCTCGCGCCGCGTACATTGCAGTCGGCGCTCGACCGGGCGAGCCGTACGGTGTCCGAGCACTCCCGGGACATGCTGCGCTGGCTCGCCGTCCTCGGCGATGACGTGCCGGTCCAGCGGCTGTTCGAGGTCCTGATGCCCGCCGGGCGGAACGAGCTTCAGGACTCGATCGAGGAGTCCGTCTCCGCCGGTCTGCTGGTCGACGCCGGCGACCGGCTGCGCTTCCGCCACCCGTTGCTGAGAGAGGTCGTCTACGAGGAGATCGCCCGGTCCTTCCGCGGCGTCATGCACGCGCAGGCGGCGAGGGCCCTCGCCGTCACGGGAGCTCCCGGGGTCTCGGTGGCCGAACACCTGGTGGGTGAGGACACCGACATGGACGACTGGGCCGTGGAGTGGCTCTCGGCCAACGCCCCGCACCTGGGAGACACGGCACCTGAGGTGACGGCGCAGCTCATCGAGCGTGCGCTCCTCGAATGCCGGATGGACCGGGCGACCAGGGAGACGCTCCGCATGATCCTGGTCCGCCTGCTCTTCCGGCTGGCGCGACTGCCGGAGTCCTCGATCAGGCAGGTCCTCGCGACCGCGGTGGATCCCGTTCACCTCGCCGAGCTCAACCTGCTCCTGGCGGCGGTACAGCTGAGAGCCGGCCGCCCCGAGGCCGGCGTCGAGACCCTGAATCGCACCCGTTCCGGCCCCCTGGTCCCGCAGGTCTGGGACACACGCCGGCGCCTGCTCATGAGGCACCTGGAGAGGGCGGTCGACGCGAGCAGGTTCCGCGTACCGCGGGCCGAAGGCTCACCTGGAACGCCCGCGGCGGATCCCGTCGCGGTCGTGCACCGGCTCACCGCGTCCTGGTACTCCAACACGGCGGCGAGAAATCATCCGGCCGCGCTCGAGAACGTGCGCGACGCCATCGAGCTGATCCGCGCGCACCCGGAGGCCGACGGCCCGCAGGCCGACCTCCACGAGTTGCTGGTGCACTCCCTGCACTACGTCGACCGGTTCCCCGAGGCCGCCGAGGTCATCGAGCGTTGCCACGCGGACAAGGACCGGACCGATCCGGCGTTGATGTGGATACCGGAGGCGTTGCACCACTTCTGGACCGGCGCGTGGGATGCCGACCTCGCCGCGCTCGAGTCGGTCCGCCGGCCCAGTGACGCGACGTCTCTGGGCGTGATGGCGGAGGTCGGCCCGTCCGCCAACCTGATCGGGCACGGTCTGGCCGCCTACATCTGCCAGCTCCGCGGCGACCGGCCGGCGGTGGCGCGCCACCTCGACACCCTTCGGCCGATCCCCATCGAGGGTGCGGTGGAGAGAGAGGCCTGCAGTTTCTTCCTCCGCGCCGAGGCGTTCGAGCTGGAGCACGAAGGAGACCCGGCGGCCGCGTTCGCGAAGCTGGGAGAGACCTCGCTCGACCCGGAGTTCGCTCCCCTGCAGACGCCCTACAAATGGTTTCCGTATCTCCTGCGCCTGGCACAGGAAATGGCGGACCAGGACAAGGTCGACCGCGTCATGGAGGCGGCGCGGCGCGAGGCCCGCCGGACGGTCGGATCCCGTGGGGCGCAGATGGCGTTGTACCGATGCCAGGCCCTGGCCCTCCGCGAGCCCGGCCTCGCCGTACGCGCGGCCGCGCACTATCGCGAGGTGGGGCGCCGCCTGGAGCGGGCGGAGGCGCTGGCCGAGGCGGCCGGGCTGTTCGCGGCGGGCGACCGGCCCGACGAGGCCCGCACCGCCGTGACCGAGTCGGTGCGGCTGTACCGGAGCTTCGGCGCCCACTGGTGGGCGGAGGATCTCAAGGCCAGGCTCACGAACCTGCGCGCCGTCACCTACCGTCCCGTCTCGTAACGCCCGTTTCTTTGTGCGGAGGGCGGTCTGGATGATCGCCGATCCGCCGTTCGCCTCATCGGACAATTATCCCCAGGCTTTCGTGCAGCGCTGTACATCTTCTTCGCGCGATGTCTTGGCGATGGCGAGTCCGGGGCCTAGAGTCGCGGCAACGCGCTGATACCGGACCACTCCATCCAGATCGCATCAAGACGGTCTGAAGGGTCGTTGTTCCACACTTCCGGAGATCGATCTAACATCCGGAGGAACGGTGAGTCAGGTCACTGTGCGCATCGTGGCCCGGGACCCGATCATCTCGATCGGCCTGACCACGATCCTGGGGAAGCATCCTCAGATCACTCCTGTCCAGGAGCCCGGCGACATGCCGGCCCAGGTCGTGCTGTTCACGGCCGGGACGCTGCTGCCATCGGCGATGCAGCAGCTCCACGAGATGGCCAAGCTGCAGCTGCCCGTCGTGCTCCTGGCCAACAGCTTCCGCGAAGCGTCCCTGCTGACGCTGATCGAATGCGGGGTGGTCGCCTTCCTGGACCGCAAGTCCACTACCAACGAGGACCTGACCGAGGCGGTCATCGCGGCGGCGGCCGGCGAGGGCGTGATGCCCAAGGCCACTCTGGGCAGGCTGATGAGCCTGGTCCAGCAGATGCAGACCGACGTGCTGGCCCCCATGGGCATCAACGCGGCCGGGCTGTCCCCGCGCGAGGTCGACGTCCTGCGTCTCGTCGCCGACGGCGCCGACACCAGCGAGATCGCCAAGGAGCTCGCCTACTCCGAGAGCACCGTCAAACATGTCCTGTACGAGCTCACGACCCGGCTCAAGCTCCGCAACCGCACCCACGCCGTGGCCTTCGCCCTGCGCGCCGGAGTCCTTTGACAGCGCGGCGGGCCGGTGGTGAGCCGGACCCCGTCGCACGATCGCCGTGTCACGAACGCGTCGCGGGCGGCGTGGGGCCTCTCGCCGGTCGAGCCCGGTCTGTCGTTGACGGACGCACCTGAGGTCCACGGACCGACGGCCGCAGGATTCGAGCCCGCTTGTTGTACATGCCGCGGCTGAACCCTGGGCAGCGGCCCGGTGGAGACTGAGGTCATGAGCGACTACCCGATGATGATCGCTGAGGTCGACCGGATCGAGCCCGTGCCCCGGCGCATCCGCGCCACGCTGGGCGGTGAGGTGGTGCTGGACACGACCCGCGCGCTCTACGTGTGGGAGTGGCCGCCGTATCCCCAGTTCTACATCCCGGCGGCCGACGTCAAGCCCGGCGTGCTCGTCGACGAGGAGCACGTCCAGCGCCTGAAACGGGGAACGGCCCGGCGGCACGGCCTGCGCGTCGGTGAGGTGACCAGGCCGGGCGCCGCACGCGTCTACACCGACGACGCGGCCGAGGGGCTCGCGGGCACCGTGAGGTTCGAGTGGGGGGCGCTGGACTCCTGGTACGAAGAGGACGAGGAGGTGTTCGTCCATCCGCGCAACCCGTACGTCAGGGTGGACGCGCTGCGCTCGACCCGGCACGTACGCGTGGAGCTGGAGGGCGTAAGGCTGGCCGAGTCGACGTCGACCGTGATGGTCTTCGAGACGGGACTGCCGACCCGCTACTACTTCAATCGTACCGAGGTCGATTTCACCCGCCTCGAACCCAGCGATACCGTGACCTCATGCCCGTACAAGGGCATGACCACGGGTTACTGGTCGATCCGGATCGGTGACACCGTGCACAAGGATCTCGTCTGGGCCTACGATTTTCCGACCAGGCAGCTGATCCCGATCGCCGGTCTGGTCGGCTTCTACAACGAGAAGGTCGATGTGATCGTCGACGGGGAGACGCTTCCCCGGCCCGTGACGCACTTCTTCAAGTGACCCCGCCGAATACCGGCGGCTCAAGACCACACGAGGAGTCCTGAAATGACAGCGTCCGACGGAGACGTCGATCCCGCCCTGCTCTCGCCCGAGGAAAGCCTCGACGACGACGAGCTCGGCGACATCGAAGCGGGATACTCCCCCGCCGAGCGTCCCCTGGGCAGCACCGCCTGGGGCACCACAGAGCGCGAGCAGAGTACGCGTGAGGACCTCACGCACCGCCTGGCCCGGGAAGAGAGCGACCAGAGCCCCGATGACGGCGACGGACTCGGCGACAGCTCCGACACCGACGGGGAACTGATCGACGACGAGGTCGGCGACGTACGCGCCGGCCGCCTCGTCGCGTCCGACCTCGACGACTTCGACAGCCAGTCCGACTCCTGGGCGGACGACGTCGGCATCGACGGAGGCGCCGCGTCGGCGGAGGAAGCCGCCGTTCACGTCGTTCCCGAAGACGAGGAATAAGGCCTGTCTCGAAGTCATGCTGGTTGCCCTGTGGCGCCGCCTGGGCGGCGCCACACGGCGTTATCCACAGAACCCCGCTCTACTTCCGTGCGCCGCTGTTCCGGCTGGACAATGAGAGTGGGATGGCACCCCCGGGCGGGTGGGCTCCAGGTGGGTGGGCTCCAGGTGGGTGGGCTCCAGGTGGGTGGGCCCCATGCGGGTGGGCCCCAGACCGGACGGGCCCCAGACCGGACGGGCCCCAGACCGGACGGGCCCCAGACCGGACGGGCCCCAGACCGGACGGGCCCCAGACCGAGGGCTTCGGGAGAGGTTCCAGGGCCAAGGCCCACAGGCTCAGAATCGGCCGAGGCCGGCTCACTCGTCGAGTGGGCCGGCCTCGTACTGTTCGGCGGCGTCGGTCACTCGACGAAGATGTCGACCGAGGGGCGCATCTCCGCGCAGATCCGCAGCACCTCGTGGATCACGTGCCCCTCGAACGCCTCGAACGGGGCGGTGTCGATGGTCTCCTGCTCCAGGTCCACCGCGGGGTAGGACTGCTGCGTCAGCAGGTAGTCGAACCTCGCCGCCCACTTGCGGGCGCCGAGACGGGCGGTGGTCGAGCAGTTGTCGACCATGTACGCGACCCCGCGCGCGTGCATGTAGGGGTTGAGGGAGTCGACGGCCTCGATGACCGACTCGTTGGCGATCTCCGAGTACGGGTGACCCATCTCCAGCAGCGTGTCCACCTGGGCCATCATGACGCCGCAGAAGACGCCGGCGGTGAAGGGATCCAGCGGGATCTCGCTCTCGACGCGATTGCCGCGGACCTTCTGGCCGACCTGCCACATCGTGGCCTGGTCGATCTTCCCCATCGGGAAACGCCCGAACCGCTTGCCGGCCAGGACCACGCTCCGGATCTCGTTGCCCGACCGCACCTCGTCGTAGATCTCGTAGGTGAGCTCGAGACCGACCGGGTACGCGGCCGAGTACGCCTGGGCGAAGACGGCCTTCCCGTCCGTGTCCAGCCGCTGGTACAGGCCGGCGAGGCCGTCCTTGGAGATGGTCTTGGAGATCGGGCCGGTGACCGACTCCGCCGAGTGGCGGAACGCCTCCTCCTGGCTCATGCCCTGCTCGCGGAAGCGGCGGAACAGGCTCTCGACGAGGCCGTGCACCCCGGCCAGCAGCATCGCGCGCTCGCCGGTCAGGTCGGACAGGTATTCGGAGCGCAGGGTGGTCTGGAAGGTGTACGGGGCGCCCAGCGCCACCGACCAGGCCAGGGCGCGGTCGGTCGCGTGCCCGGTGACGTCCTGGTGGACGGCGAAGCTGGCGTTGATACCCGCGCCGTTGACCTCGGCCCCCTGGAGGTAGAGCGCGCGCACCGAGGCGCCCATGCCCTTGGGGCAGACGCCGACGACGTCCACCTCGGCCGGGAACTCCTTGCCCGCGTCGGTGAGGTAGCCGAGCAGGAAGCCGTGGGAGAGCCCCAGGGTGGTGCCCGGCCGTAGGGCCGCGAAGATCTTCTCGTACAGGTCGGTCTGGGCCGAGTCGGAGATCAGCAGGAGGACCATGTCGGAGCCGGCGATGACCTCGAACATCTCTCCGAGGGTGCCGTCCTCCTCGCTGAAGCCGGCCGCGCGTGCCGGTTCGAACGACCGCGACCCGGCACGCAGGCCCACGGCCACCTTGACCGCGCCGTTCAGCGAGTCGCGCAGGTTCTGCGCCTGCGCCGACCCCTGCGGGCCCCAGCCGATGACACCGATCTGGCTCACGCCCTCGAAGGCACGCGGCAGCCGGTCGAAGAGGTCGCGGCCACCGCGGACGATCGCCTCACGGCGCCCGCCGAGAGTGATGTACTCCTTGTCGAAGATGGTGGTCTCGAAGTCCAGGTTCTGTTCTCGCATGACCTTCTCTAGTCAGATCGATGAATCGATGAATCGATGATGAGCCCGGCCTCACCGGGCCGGTTTCCCGGGCGGCCGGCGCCGGTCAGACGTCGGCCCATCCGCGGATCAGTGCGGCCTGCCCCCGGAGGCCGCCGTCGCGGTCGAGGAGGTTCCACACCGTGGTGTCCTCGATCCAGAAGCGGCGGCCCGACTTGGCGATGCGCACGCCGCGGTAGCCGCTGACGTACCCCTGCCGCAGGACGCCGTCCATGAACTCCTGGCGCTTGTCCCGGTTGTCCGCCTCGGCCGACAGCCGGGACGGCATGCCCGCGAACTCCTCCCAGGAGTACTCGAAGCATTTCTGGGCCGTGGCGTTCGCGTACACGAAGGCCGGGTCCGCCGACGTGTCGTGCGCGAGCAGGCCGAACGGGGCCTCGCCGTACAGCCAGCGGGCCGCCTCCGCACCGGCCAGGCCTTCGGGCAGGATCCGCGTGCCGACGACACGCTCGTGGCTGGCGGCCAGCAGTTCGGCGAACGCGACGTCGTCCGGTGACGTCACCGGAGCCCCCTCCGCGGCCGGCCGGTTCACTGGAAGTCGCAGCCGGGGTTGGGCGCGTCCTCGGCCAGGGCGCTGCCGTGCGGCAGCACGTACAGCACGTCGAGTACGACCGGGGTGTCACCGAGGTTGCGGCCGATGTGCACGTGGTTCGACCCGCTCGGCTCGACGATCGGGCTGCCCTGCCGGTAGACGCCGTCGGACTCGCAGGTGGAGTCGTAGTGGCTCAGCGTCCCCTTCTTCACCACGCCGTACAGGGTGCCCTTGTGGAAGTGCCAGCCCGTGCTCTGGTGGGGAGGAAGGGTGATCTCCCGGAGGATGTAGTCCCGCGTGCCCACCGTCTCCTGGGCGATGATCGTGCCGGTGACCCCCGGCCCGGGCGGAGTGGCCCCGGCCGTGCCCGCCGTGACACAGAGGCCGGCGACGGCCGTTCCGACGAGCCCGGCACGAAGACTGTTGCGCATGCTCAGTGAATCTTTCCGTCGAGGGGTTCGGTGATCGGGCCTCCAGAGTGCGGCGCGGGGGTGGGCGCCGATCCCGTACGACAGCGGCCGGAGAGGCTCAGGGGTTCGAGACTCCGGCACGTACGGCACATCCGAGGCGTTGACTGCGGTTGTCAACCATAGCGAGCCGGATCGGGGCCGCCTGCAGGCGGACGCCGGCCGGGAACGCCGTCGCGGAGCCTGTGCCCGCGCTGCGCGGGGATGCCCGTGACGTGCACGGACTTTCAGCCGGGAATCTCTGGCCCGTCGTTCAGGGGCTTCGCCGGAGCCGGGCACTGTCGCGCCGTCACCGACCAGAGCCTTACTCGTCCTCGTCAGGACTCAACTGCGGACCGTACGGTCCTGGATCGGCGAAGGGCCGTCTCGAAGGCCGTCACGTCTTCGGGGACCACCAGGTAAATGACCTGGTCCGGGACGCCGCTCACCGTTATGGACGAATTGAAGAAGCGCAGGGCGCCGGCGGCCGGATGGTGAAGGGTCTTTTCATCGGTCTGCCATGCGGAGACGCGATGCTCCGTCCAGAGGCGGCGGAACAGCGGACTCTGGTCGAGAAGCTCGTCCACGATTTCGGCCACCCGCGGATCGCCCGGATGGCGGCCGACCTCGAGCCTGAGCATGCCCACCATCTCACCCGCGGAGTTTTCCCATTGATCGCGATAGAGCTCGCGCGCCAGCGGTGAGAGCAGCATCCAGCGGACGGCATTGCGTTCGCGCGGCGGGAGTTCGCCGAAGTCGGTGAAGAGAAAGCGGGCCGCCTCGTTCGCCGTGAGGATGTCGACGTACGGACCGCACAGGATGGCGGGTGTGTCGCCGAGAACGTCCAGCACACGACGGACCCTGGGGTCGATGGTGTCGCCCGGCGGCACCGGGGAGCTCACGCCCGGCTCCGCCTCGCCGGCGAGGGTGTACAGGTGCGACCGCTCCTCGGCCGAGAGCCGGAGTGCCCTGGCCACGGCGTCGAGCACCGAGGGTGAGGCGGTCGGCTGGCGTCCCTGTTCGAGGCGCGTGTAGTAGTCCGGGCTCACCCCCGCCAGCAGGGCGAGCTCCTCCCGGCGAAGACCGGGGACCCGGCGGCGGCCCTGTGCCGGCAGCCCGACGTCCGCCGGGCCGAGGCGGGAACGGCGCGTGTGCAGGAACGCCCCGAGCTCGGGATTTCGCTTCGCGCTCACGGTCAGGACCCCTGGGGAAACGCCTTCATCCGAAGGAGCGTAGCACTGGCGTTCCTAGGCACGGCCCGGCCACCTCACAGGGTCACCGGCCGCCGAATCCCGTGTTTGACTGACGCCGGACGACGATCGTGAAGACGGGGGAAAGACGGAAATGGAAAAGCGTGCGATCGGTGGCCAGGGGCTGACTACCTCCGCCCTGGGACTGGGATGTATGGGCATGACGGGATCCTATGGACCGGTGGACGACGCGGAGTCCACCGCGACCATTCATCGGGCCATCGACCTCGGCGTGAATATGTTCGACACGGCCGATGTGTACGGTCCCTTCACCAATGAAAGGCTGCTCGGGCGCGCGCTCGCCGGACGCCGCGACAAGGTGATCGTGGCCACCAAGTTCGGTGGCGCGGAGATGGACGACGCCGGCACGGTGACCGGCGGCGCGAACGGCCGTCCGGAGTACGTGCGCGCGAGTGTCGAGCGCTCTCTCCGCAATCTGAACACCGACCGGATCGACCTGTACTACCAGCATCGCGTCGACCCGAAGGTGCCGGTCGAGGAGACCTTCGGCGCTCTGGGCGAGCTGGTCGCCGCCGGAAAGGTCCGCTATCTCGGGATCAGCGAGGCACGGTCCGGCACCATTCGCCGCGCCCACGCGGCCGCGCCGCTGTCGGCGGTGGAGAGCGAGTACTCGCTGTTCTCCCGCGACGTCGAGTCCAACGGCGTGCTGGAGACCGTACGGGAGCTGGGCATCGGCTTCGTCGGTTACGCACCGCTCGGCCGGGGGTTCCTCACCGGCGCGGTGCGGTCCGCGAGCGCGCTCGGCCCGACCGATCTGCGCCGTATCTTCCCTCGCTTCGAGGAGGAGAACCTCGAGGCCAATCTCGCGCTCCTGAGGCGGATCGAGAAGATCGCGGCCGACCTCGGGGTCGGCGGCGGCCGGCTCGCCCTCGCCTGGGTGCTCGCCCAGGGCGAGGACATCGTCCCCATCCCCGGCACGCGACGGCGTACTCACCTGACGGAGAACGTCGAGGCCGCCACGGCGCCCCTGGACGCGGACACGCTGGCGGCTCTCGCCGAGGCCGTCTCCGGCGGCGAGATCGCGGGCGCGCGTACCTCTCCGCAGGACGCCGGCATCGAGCGATAGGCGACGCGGCAATAGGCCGGCCGCCCCCGCGGGGGCGGGGCCGATCGGTATTGGGGTGACAAGAAGTGGATCTCAAGCTTCGAGGGAAGACCGCGCTGGTCACCGGCGCGTCACGGGGCATCGGCGCGGTGACCGCGGAGGTGCTGGCCGAGGAGGGCTGCGCACTCCACCTGGCCGCTCGCAGCGCGGCCGCTCTGGACGCGCTGGGCGAGCGCCTCCGGAACGCGTACGGCACGCATGTGCGTACTCATGCGGTGGACCTGCGAGACGGCGAGCAGCTCACCGCGCTCACCGCGTCCGTCTCCGAGGTCGACATCCTCGTCAACAACGCCGGCGACATCCCGGGCGGCACGATCGACGCGATCGACGAGGCCACGTGGCGTCACGCGTGGGACCTCAAGGTCTTCGGCTACGTCAACCTCACCCGCGTGTTCTACGCGGAGATGAAGAGCCGGGGACACGGTGTGATCGTGAACAACATCGGGAGCGCGGGCGAGCGCGTGGACGGCCGGTACATCGCCGGCAGCAGCGGCAACGCGGCACTGATGGCCTTCACCAGAGCCCTCGGAGGCCGCAGCCTCGCCGACGGCATCCGTGTCGTCGGGGTCAACCCCGGCCCGGTGGCGACCGACCGCGTCATCGGCCATCTCAAGGGCCGCGCGCGTACCGAGCTGGGAGACGAGGACCGCTACCTCGAGCTGACGGCCGGCTACCCGCTCGGCCGGCCGGCGACGCCGCGGGAGGTCGCCGACCTCATCGCCTTCCTCGCCTCCGAGCGCTCGGCGTACACCAGTGGCGCCGTCTTCACCGTCGACGGAGGCCTGTCCGCGACGGCCTGACCCGGGGCGTGGACGGCGGGCGGAGCCGTCCTGGTGGCTCCGCCCGCCGTCAGATGGTGGGTTTCAGGAACAGTTGTGGGTCGCGCTGGTGCTGGACGCGACCACGATGTCGATGCCGGGCGCGGTCAGGTGCGCCGCGTTGACGGTCAGGCCACCGTCGGCGTTCCTGGTCTGCTCGTCGACGACGAGCTTGGTGCCGAGGACGCCCAGGTCGACGTTGAGGTTCGGCGTGTCACCAAGGGTGACCGGGACCCCGGCGACCGTGAGGCCCATGTCGACGTCACCCGTCTGCGCCGTGCACGTGCTGGTCGAGCTCGCCTTGACGCCGGACAGGCCGATCACCGGCAGGCCGACCAGCCCGATGGACGCCTCCTGCAGGTTCGCGGTGGACGTCACGGTGCCCGGGCCCGCGGCGACCTTCGCGCACAGGGCCTTGGCCGACAGCAGGAGCGTGCTGATGTTCTGCGTGCACGCGGGCGCCACCGTGGTGGTGTCGGCCGTACGCACCTCGCCGGTGTCGGGCGTGGGCTTGACGGAGACCAGTGGTGCGGTCGCCGACAGCCCGTAGGCGCGGCCGGTGACGTAGGTCAGCTTGACCGTGGCGGTGACGTTCGACGCGTTGTACGCGTCGTCGCCGGCGAACTCCGCCTTCACCGGCACGGTGGCGTCGCCGGTGAGCGGCTGCCTGACCGGGTCGATCGTGCAGCCCGCCTGCCCCTGGGCGTCCGTGGTGCCCTTGCACGTCTGCGCTGAGGCCCCCGAGCCCAGCGTGAACGTGACCGGGCGGCCGGCGACGGCCTTGCCGTCCGCGTCGGTGAGCTTGGCCGACGGCTTGGCCGCCGCACCGTTCGCCACCGTGGCGGGACCGGCGTACGCGAGCTTGGTGTCCTTCTTCGCCGGCGGTGTGGTGCCGCCCGCGCCCACGTCGAGCGTGTCGCTGTCGACGTTGATGGTCGCGCCGCCGTACGTCTCGTTGTGACCACCCTGGTACTGCTTGATCCGCTGGTGGTCGGGCCACAGGTTCGCCGGGATCTGCGAGTCGCCGGTCCCGCCGTCGCCGTCCCAGTGCGCGAAGTCGATGACGTCCGGCATGGTGTACCGGCCGCCGCCGGCCGCGTCCACGAGGTCGAGGATGACGCCGGACACCTGACCGTAGACACCGGATCGGTAGCCCAGCTGGTGCAGGGTGTCGCTCCAGGCGTCCAGGAAGGTCATCGACCGGGTGGTGTTGGAGCCGCCGCGGTCATAGGACTCCATGTCGAAGTAGAGCACCGACCCCTTGGCGAAGCCGAGCGCGGCCGCCTGGTCGGCCACGTCCCTGGCCGCATCCGCGCCCTGCGGCGCGGGGTCCGTGATCAGCTCGCAGCTGCCGCAGCTGTCGGTCCGCTGCACCTGCAGGCCCACGTACAGGGGGAAGAAGCGCCAGCCGTTGCCGTACTGGGCCGTGACCCAGGCGGCGTTCAGGTTCGGCTGGTCGCAGCTGCGGTTCACGCCGCCGATGTAGACGCCGACGGCCCCGTACGGCGAGGGGCCCTTCCAGGCGTTCATCTGCCCGGTGCTCGGCGCGGCGCAGGCGTCGAAGCCCTTGCCCTGGAAGGAGGTCGCGTCGGCGGGAACCGCGGCGGGTGCGGCCGGCTGCCGCTGCGCGGAGGCCGCGTCGACCGGAAGGGCGTCGCTGCGCAGGACCTTCTCGATCCGTGCCCGGTCGGCGCCGTACGTCGCGGTGACCGCGATGCCGTCCGTGGTGGCCTGGTACGTCCGCGAGGTGCCGTTACGCGCGACGCGGGCCGCCCGGCCCGTGGGCGCGGCCGGCTGGACCAGCAGGGCCTCGGTGCGGCCCCGGGCCCTGGACGGGCAGTTCTGCTGAGTGCCGGGAGTACCGAGGTAGACCGCGTGCCGGTCGAACCGGACACACGTCGTGGGGGACTTGGCCAGGTCGATGACCTTCCACGTGCTGGGCACGGTGAACCGGTGTCCCCGGTACGAGACCGTGGTGTCGGACGTGGAGGCGGCGTGGGCGGTGCCCAGGGAGCCGAGGGTGAGCGTCATCGCCACCGTGGCGGCGGCGTAGACGCCGGCGCGCGTCCTGTGTCTGGAGAGTAAAGATCGCATGCCTCTCAGTGTTGGTACGGAGACGGACCGCGGTCATTGACGATCCGTGCCACCCACTTGAGGATCCGCGCCGGGTCACCCTGACACGCGGATGTACGCATTTTGTGACATACGTCCGTAACACGTCCGACGTACTCTCTGCCAATGGCACAACGGACCGAGCTCGTGGCGATCGGTGTCGAGGAAGAGTTCCACACCGTCGACCTGGAGGATCGCCGGCTCATCCCGAGGGCCGACAGCCTGCTCGCACAGCTCCCGCAGGAGCGCTTCGGCGCGGAGTTGCAGCGGTCGGTGGTGGAGACCAACAGCCGCCCGTACGTCCGGCTCATCGACCTGGCCGAGGACCTCGCGGCGCTGCGCCGCGGTGTCGTGGCGGCGGCCGAGGGGCTCGGCATGGGCATCGTGGCGGCCGGCACCGTGCCCGTCGCGGACCTCGAGTCGCTCAAGGTCACACCCGACCCGCGCTACGAGAACATGCTGGACGAGTACCAGCTGCTCGCGCGCGAACAGCTCATCTGCGGCGCCCAGGTGCACGTCGACGTCGGCGACCGCGACCTCGCGGTGGCCGTGGCACACCGGGTGTCGCCCTGGCTGCCGGCGCTCCTCGCGCTGTCGGCCAGCTCACCGTTCTGGCTGGGCACTGACACCGGGTACGCCAGCTACCGCACGCTGCTGTGGTCGCGCTGGCCCACCACCGGACCGCTCGGCGCGTTCGGGTCCGCCGCCGAGTACGACGCGATGGTCGCCGACCTCGTGAGCTCCGGCGCGATCACCGATCCCGGCATGATCTATTTCGATGTCCGGCCGTCCGCGCACCTGCCCACACTGGAGCTGCGGATCGCCGACGCCTGCCCGCGCCTGGAGGACGTCGTCCTGCTGGCCGGCCTGTTCCGCGCGATCGTCGTCGAGGAGATCGACGCCGTGACCGCCGGGCGCCCCGCGTCCGCGACCCGTACCGAGGTCGTACGGGCCGCGACGTGGCGGGCCGCGCGTTCCGGTCTGGAGGGCGAGCTCGTCGACCCCGCCGACGGCACCCCGGTGCCGGCCCGGCAGTTGCTGCGCAGGCTTCTGGAGCGGCAGCGTCCCCGGCTGGAGGCCGCCGGCGACTGGGAGCTGGTCACGGAGCTGACCGAGGCCGCGCTGGCGCGTGGCAGCTCGGCCGCCCGCCAGCGCGAGGCGTTCGCGCGCGGCGGCCTGGCGGAGGTCGTTGACCTGCTGGTCGCCGAGACCCGTGCCAACACCGACTGGGTGCCGGGCGCCGGTCCGGCACGCCGTGCGGTGACCGAGATGCTGGCCGGTTACGACGCGTCGTGCGACGAGGCGATCGTCTTCGACGGCAGCGCCCGCGGGCCCTACGGCATGGTGCTGACCGCGCTGGACCGGATCGGCGCCGACGGGCTGCGCGACCGCGAGCGGCGGCGCGACGAGGTCCAGCGCGGGCTGGGCATGACGTTCCACCTCGAGGGCGAGGAGGACCGGCTGTTCCCGTTCGACCTGGTGCCCCGGGTGGTCACCGCGGAGGACTGGGAGTTCCTGCGGACCGGGCTGACGCAGCGGGTGCGCGCCCTGGAGGCGTTCCTGCAGGACGCCTACGGGGAGCGTTCGGCGGTACGTGACGGCATCGTCCCCGCCTGGACGATCGACGACTCCCCCGGCCTGCACCAGGCCGGATACCGGGTGCCGCACGGCGTCGTACGCTGCGCCGTGGCAGGCATCGACCTGGTCAGCGACGGAGCCGGCCGCTGGACCGTGCTCGAGGACAACCTGCGGGTACCCTCCGGCATCGGGTACGCGATGGCCAACCGCTGGCTCGCCGGCCGGGTGCTGCCCGAGCTGGTACTGGCCGCGCACACGCCCTCACCCGCCCGGGCGGTGTCCATGCTGAAGGCGGCGCTGACCGCCGCCTCGTCCGACGCGGCCCTCATCACCCTCGGTCCCGAGGACTCGGCGTTCTTCGAGCACCGGCTGCTCGCCGACGAGATGGACATCCCCCTGGTCCGGCCCGGCGAGCTGGTCGTGGACGGCGACGGCGTGCGGACCACCGGCGGCGACCGGTTGTGCGTGCTCTACCGGCGCATCGACGAGGACGAGCTGTTCGGCGCCGAGGGGGCGGACGGCCGCCCGCTGGGCCCCGGCCTGCTGGACGCCCTCGAACGCGGGACGCTCCGGCTCGCCAACGCCCCCGGCAACGGGGTCGCCGACGACAAGTCCCTGTACGCGTACGTGCCCCGGCTCGTGGAGTACTACCTCGGCGAGCGGCCGCTGCTGCCGAACGTGCCGACCTACCTCTGCCGTGACTCCGGCCAGCGCGCCGAGGTGCTCGACCGGCTGGAGGAGCTCGTGGCCAAGCCGGTGGACGGGTACGGCGGCCAGGGCGTGGTCATCGGCCCGGACGCCTCGCCCCGTGAGCTCGCCGAGGTCCGCGGCCTGATCGAGGCCGACCCCGATCGCTGGGTGGCACAGGAGACCGTGCGCCTGTCGACCCATCCGACGTTCGTGAAGGGCGGGTTGGAACCGAGAGCGGTCGACCTGCGAGTATTCGTCTGCGCCGGAGACGACCCGGTGGTGGTACCCATGGCACTGACCCGTGTGGCGCCGGCCGGCAGCCGCATCGTCAACTCCTCGCAGGGAGGCGGATCCAAGGACACTTGGCTGATGCAGTGACACTTCGCGAAGAGGACGGTAAATGGGGATGCGCCGATGTGCGGACTGAGCGGAGAGATCCGGCTGGACGGTGACGTCGCCGACGTCACCGCCGTGGCGGCGATGACCCGGGCGATGGAGCCCCGCGGCCCGGACGGCAGCGGCCTGTGGTCCCAGGGCCCGGTGGCGCTCGGCCACCGGCGCCTGAAGATCATCGACCTGTCGGACCGTGCCGCCCAGCCGATGACGGACAGCGACCTGGGCCTGACCGCGGTCTTCAACGGCTGTCTCTACAACTACAAGGACCTGCGCGAGGAGCTGCGAGCCGAGGGCTACCGGTTCTTCTCCACCTCTGACACCGAGGTCCTGCTCAAGGCCTACCACCGATGGGGTGCCGAGTGCGTCGGCCGCTTCATGGGGATGTTCGCCTTCGCCATCGTCGAGCGCGACTCCGGGCTGGTCGTCCTCGGCCGTGACCGCCTGGGCATCAAGCCCCTGTACGTCACGCGGGACGCGCGGCGGCTGAGGTTCGCCTCCACCCTGCCCGCGCTGCTGGCCGGCGGCGGCATCTCCACCGACATCGACCTGGCGGCGCTCCACCACTACATGACCTTCCACTCGGTGGTGCCGCCGCCGCGCACGATCTTCACCTCGGTGCAGAAGCTCCCTCCCGCCACGGTGCGCACCATCCGGCCGGACGGCAGCGCCGAGGACCTGGTCTACTGGCGGCCCTCGTTCACCCGGGACCTGAGCCGCGACGACTGGAGCGACGCGGTGCTCGCGGCGTTGCGGACCGCGGTGGACCGGCGGATGGTCGCCGACGTGCCCGTCGGCGTGCTGCTGTCCGGCGGACTGGACTCCAGCTTCATCGTGGCGCTGCTGGCCGAGGCCGGGCAGCGGGACCTGAAAACGTTCAGCATCGGGTTCGCCTCGGCGGGCGGCGAGTCGGGCGACGAGTTCGCCTACTCCGACCTGGTCGCCGAGCGGTTCGGCACCGACCATCACCAGATCCGGATCGAGGACTCACGGCTGCTGCCCGCGCTCACGGGCGCGGTCACGGCGATGAGCGAGCCGATGGTCAGCCACGACGCCGTCGCGTTCTACCTGCTGTCCCAGGAGGTCGCACGCCACGTCAAGGTCGTGCAGTCCGGTCAGGGGGCGGACGAGGTCTTCGCCGGATATGACTGGTATCCGCCGCTCGCCGGCGTCCCGCGGGCCGGTGTCACCGATGCCTACGCCAAGGTGTTCTTCGACCGGCCGCACTCCGCACTGGCCGGCGTGCTCAGCCCGGCGTACCTGCTGGAGAACGACGTCAGCGGCGACTTCGCGCGCACGCATCTCGGCGCGCCGGGCGCGGATACCGCGCTCGACGCAGCCCTGCGGCTCGACACCACCGTCATGCTGGTCGACGACCCGGTCAAACGCGTCGACAACATGACGATGGCCTGGGGCCTGGAGGCACGCACCCCCTTCCTCGACCACGAGCTGGTCGAGCTGGCCGCGTCCTGCCCGCCCGAACTCAAGCTCGCCGCCGACGGCAAGGGCGTGTTGAAGGACGCCGCGCGGGGCATGGTGCCCGACGAAGTGATCGACCGGACCAAGGGGTACTTCCCGGTGCCCGCGATCCGTCACTTGTCCGGTCCCTATCTTGAATTGGTGCGCGAGGCGCTGCACGACCCGGCGGCGAAGTCACGTGGGCTGTTCCGGCAGGACCACGTCGACGAGCTGCTGGCCGCGCCCGACGAGCACCGGACGACTCTGGGCGCCAGTGCGCTGTGGCAACTGGCGCTGCTGGAGCTCTGGCTCCAGGCGCACGGAGCATAAGGGTGTCAGACACCCTCTTGGCCAACGTAATCAGCGAAAGGGGAACCCACGTAGATGTGCCGTCACTTCGCCTGGCTGGGCAGGCCACGGACCCTGGCCGAACTCATCCTCGAACCCTCGTACGGGCTGCCGCGCCAGGCCGCCAGGCCGCGCTGGCAGAACATCGACCTCGTCAACCGTGACGGGTTCGGGGCCGGCTGGTTCCCGCCCGGTGAGCCGGTTCCCGCGATGTCCTACCGTCGGGCGGTGCCGTTCGAGGCCGATGAGGGGTTCGCCGCGCTCGCCGCGCAGATCTCGGCGTCCTGCGTGCTCGGCGCGGTCCGCGGCGCGAGCCCCGGCATGCCGATCGAGGAGGCCGCCACCGCGCCCTTCACCAACGGCGGCTGCCTGCTCAGCCTGAACGGCCACGTCAGCCGGGAGAAGACCACACATCTGCTGGAGCCGGGATACGTGCCGGAGTCGACGTGCGACGCGGCGCTGCTCGCCACGCTGCTGTGGCAGCGCCTCGACCGCGGCCTGTCGCTGGAGTCCGCCGTGACCGGGCTCCTGCACGAACTGGCCGCACTCGACCCGGGCGCCTGCCTGAACCTGCTCGCCACCGACGGCACCCGGATCGTGGCGACGACATGGGCCGAGACGCTCTGCTACCGGGCGGAGGAGGACGGCGTACTGGTGGCCAGCGAGCCGCACGACGACGACCCCGGCTGGATCCCCGTACCGGACCGCCACGTCGTCGTCGCGGACGCACTCGGCGTCGACGTCCGCCCGCTGCAAGGGGACGCGGTGACACTGTCCGACAACCCCCTCGCCGGCGACCCCGCCGCCTGAGCCGTGGTTCTCGTGGCACCCCTCGTTCAAGTGACGTCGAAGCCGCGCTCCTGGACGATCCAGGTGTTGCCGTCCGGGTCGGCGAAGTCGACGAAGCTCGCGTAGTCCCGCCGCCGGGGATCGGCTCCGGGCGCGTGGTCCCCCTGCCAGTCGCCGACGGAGGTCTTGTGCCGGAGCGGGCCGACCGCGAGCCCGCGCGCGGTCAGCTCGCGGCTCGCGGCCTCGATGTCGTCCACCACGAGGTAGATGGCGCGGGCCGAGGCCGGCATCGCGGTGGTGAGCCCGATACCGAACTGCACCGAACAGGACGATCCCGGCGGCGTGACCTGGACGACGCGGAATTCGCTGTTCGGGTGGTAGTCGACATCGAGCGTGAAGCCCGCTTGCTCGGTATAGAACCGCTTAGCCCGGTCGACGTCGCCGACGGGCAGGGTGATGACCTCGATGCGGTAGTCCATCAGCGCGCGTAGAGATCTCGGTGCGTCGTACCGTCGACCGGCCACTCCCCGCCGAACCGCATGTGCATCCGCCCCATCGCCCGCTCCCTCGCTCGCAGCCGATCGCGGTGTCCCGCGACCCGACACCTAACCCTCTTAGCAATTCTAGATGGTTAGAATTCAAGCGCGATCCGATGTAACCTGTCAAATGAACTTTGGCGGTTAGGCCGTGCGCGACGGCTTCGGCCCCCGGTGCGACGTGCCCCCGCCACGCCGCACCGGGGAGGTGTCAGGAGACGCGGATGATGTGCTTGCCCGCCGGGCCGCCCGAGGTGAGGCTGCTGAGTACGTCCGGCACCTCGCCGAACTCGCTGACCGTGCCGACGGGGGTACGGATGGCGCCCTCCTCGACCAGGCCGATGAGCCTCCGGTGGGCGGCGGCGTCCTGCTCGGGTGCGGTTCCGCCGCCGTACACGCCGACGACCGAGTAGTTGCGCATCAGCAGGTCGGCGGCGTCGACGGTGAGGAACGAACCGCTGGCGAAGCCGGCCACGAGCACGCGTCCCCCGAATCCGACGCCCTGCAGGGTCCGGGTCGCCAGCTCGCCGCCGACCGGGTCGAGGAGCACGTCCACGCCGGCACCGCCGGTGAGCCGCTTCAGTTCCGCCGCGACGTCCTGTTCGCGGTGGTTCACGCCGTGGTCGGCACCGGCGGCCACGCAGAACTTCAGCTTCTCCTCGCCGCCCGCGATCGCGATGACCGTGGCGCCGAGCGCCTTGCCGAGCTGGATCGCGGCGCTGCCCACGGCCCCGCCCGCGCCGAGGATCGCCAGGACCTCGCCTGGCTCCATCCGGATGCGTTCCGCGAGCGCCTGGTGGGCGGTACGGAACGGGATCACGAACCCGGCCGCCTCCTCGAAGGAGAGCGCCGCCGGGATCGGGAGCGTCCTTTCCTCGCGCACGTACGCGTAGTCGGAGTAGCCGCCGTACGGCTCGGCCATCGCGGCGGGTGTGATCCCCATGACCCGGCCACCGACCGCGAACCCCGAGCCCGCCGGGACCGCGACGACCTCGCCGGAGACCTCCAGGCCCGGCACCACCGGCGGGGTCACGCCCGGGTAGTGGCCGAGGACCTGCAGCACGTCGGCGTACCCGACGCCCGCCGCGCGTACGCGGACCAGCACCTGCCCTTCGCGTGGTTCGGACCACGCGGCCTCCACGACACGCATCACGTCCTTGGGCGCGCCGAACTCGGCCGCCTGCCAGGATCGTCCTTCGTACATGGGTGTATCCCCCTGTCGGTTCGGTATCTCTGTACAACTCGGCGCTACGGCGCCTCGGCCGTACGCGCGTACACCCCGTACCAGCGCTGCATGGCCAGCTCACGGGCCAGCTTCGCGTCGTCGGCCGCGTCGCGGACCGTCACGTGGCGGGCGATGACCGACTCTCCGCTCCAGGACATGACCCGCGCCGCCGTGTCGGGGTCCATGTCCGCCGCCACCCGCCCGGCGCACTGCTCCTCCACCAGCGTCGTGCGCATGCGCTCGATGAAGCCGGTGAGCCCGCCGTCCCAGAACTCACGGACGACCGGGTCGTAGGCGATGGTCTCGTGGATCGCGGCCACCACGGCGACACGCTCGCGGTAGATGGCGATGATGGCCGTGAACCCGTCGATGAGCGCCTCCAGACCACCGTTGGTCGGCAGCCAGTTCTCCCCGACCTCGAAGATCTCCCGCCGCGTGTCGCGAGCCAGGCGGACCATCAGATCCGTCTTGTCGCGAAAGTGCAGGTAGAACGTTGACCGCGCGATGCCCGCCTCGTCGGCGATCTGCTTGACGCCGAGCTCGGTGAAGCGCGCGCCGCCGGCGAGCAGCCGCTCGGTGGCGGCCAGCACGGCGGCCTCGACGGCGGCGCGGTGGTCGGGGCCCTGGGGGCGTCTGGTGATCGAAGGCATGACCGGATCCTAGGAGTGCCTACTTGGCCCGGTGGAGGACGCGTACGTCGGTGTAGGCGTCGAGACCGAGCTCGCCCGCCTCGACGCCGATGCCGCTCCACTTCGCCCCGGCGAACGGCTGGTCGAACGCGATCGCGGTGTGGGTGTTGATCCAGGTCATCCCCGCGTCGATCTGCTCGGCGACGGCCGCGGCCCGGTCGGCGTCGGCGCTCCAGACCGACGCCCCGAGGCCGAACATCGTCCCGTTCGCGCGGTCCAGCGCGTCCTCGACGTCGCGGTAGGCGATCACTGGCAGAGCCGGGCCGAACTGCTCCTCGTCGACGATCCGCGCTCCGTCGGAGACGTCGGTGAGGATCGTCGGCTCGTAGAAGTAACCCGGGCCCTCCGGCGCCCTGCCGCCGGTCACCGCGGTGGCGCCGCCGGCCACGGCGCCGTCGACGAGCTCGCGGACACGGTCGCGCTGGGCGGCGTTGTTGAGCGGCCCGAGGTCGGTGCCGGCGTCCGCGCCGTCGCCGACCTTGGCGGCGCGCGCGTGCTCGGCGAGCGCCTCCACGAGAGCGGGGCGCAGAGCCTCGGCGACGTAGACGCGTTTGGGCGCCACACACGCCTGGCCGTTGTTGTTGAAGGCGGTGGCGAAGAGCTGCTCGGCGACAACGCCCGGGTCCGCGTCGTCGAGCACGATCGCCGGGTCGTTGCCGCCGAGCTCCAGGGTGAGCCGCTTGAGGTCGTCGGCGGCCGCCGACGCGACCTTCTTCCCGGTCGCGATGGAGCCGGTGAAGCTGATCTTCCGGGCCAGCGGATGCGCGGACATCGCGGGCCCGAGCGCGTCGCCTCCGCTGATGACGTTGAACACGCCTCCGGGCAGCAGGTCGCGTACGAGCTCGCCGAGCCTCAGCGTCGCCAGCGGTGTGTACGGCGACGGCTTGAGCACGACGGTGTTGCCGGCGCGCAGCGCGGCAGCGACCTTCGCGACGGCGATGAAGATCGGGAAGTTCCACGGCACGATCGTGGCGACCGGCCCGATGGGGGCGTGTACCAGCTCGACCAGGGCGGTCTCGTCGTCGCGGAGCACCTGACGGCCGCGTTCGAGGTCCGCGTAGTACCGCAGCCAGCCGGCCGCGCCCTGGACCTCGAACTCCGACCAGGGCAGGGGCTTGCCCTGCTCCGCGGTGAGGATCGGGGCGAGCTCGCCCGTGGCGCCGGCGATCGTGTCGGCCATCGCGTGCAGGGCCGCCCGGCGGGCGTCGTCGTCGGTGCGCCAGGTACGGAACGCACGCGCGGCGGCCTCGAAGGCCGCGTCGAGCTGCGCAGGAGACGCGTCCGGCGCGCTCGCGAACCGCTCTCCCGTGGCGGGATTGGTCACCTCGAAACTCTGACCGGCGGTGACCCCCGCACCGTCGATCGTCAGGCTCGGAATGCCGGGCAACAGGAATCTGGACACGATGGCGTTTCCCCCGATTCGATCCGGTCATGTGCCAGGTCGGCGGCGCATGACCCTTGAACGGGAGTCAATATAGCCCAACATCGGACAGCATGTCCGACATGGTGTCCGAAAGGTCAGATCACCTGCTCGGAGGCGGTTCCGTCAGGACCGGATCGTCGTCGACGAAGGTGCTGCTCGCGGACCGCACCAGCTCGTCGAGGGTGAGGAAGCCGTCGCGGTCGGCGTCCAGCCGGCCGAACAACGCCTCGGCGTCGGACTCGCCGGCGTTGTACCAGCTGCCCATCAGACGGGTGTACTCCTCCTTGCCGAGCCGTCCGTCGCCATCGACGTCGGCGAGCCTGACGACGTTCTCCAGCAGTGACCGGAACACGCCGTCGAAGGCGGCGGGGTCGGCCATCACCCCGTCACCGAAGGCGGTGACGTACTCGTCCTGGCTGATCCGGCCGTCGCGGTCGGTGTCGGCGTGCTGGACGAGGACCTGCCAGTAGCGCCGGCAGGACTCGGCGAGCGCGCCCCACTCGCGCGAGTCCTCGGTCCGTCCGAACGCCTCGCCGAGCCGTCGCACGGCGTTCTCCATGTCGGACCACTCCATGTGGCCGTTGTGGTCGCGGTCCCAGTGCTGGAAACGCACCGCGAGCGCATGTGCCTGGGATTCGGTGACGGGCATGAGAGTCCTCCGTAGCCGTAGGTGACCGGCCTCCTGAACGTTCATAACCCGGCCACGACGCAAAGAACACCGGGCGTAGCCGGATGGCCACAATCGGCACATGGTCCGTCACGTCCCCGCGGTGGTACGCCGGACCTGGCGTCCAACGCGGGACGGGGCGAGCAACACGTGCCGGTGGTCTTTCCGTGAAGGCCCCCGGATCTGTTGAGACGTTCTTTGCGCCCGGCCGCCGATCGGTTGCGACGCCGATCGCTACTGTCGATCTGCGTGACGGCAGTAACGATCATCGGTGAGCCACGGTGATGTGGGGCGCTGCGCTGGTCCTCGTCCTGATGACGCCGGGCGGACCGCTGCTCGCCGCACCGGTGGGTGCCGGCCCGCCGCCGCCGGGTTCACCGCCCGGCGCGACCCTGGCCGGACCGTCGGCGGTGAGCTCACACGCGGCTCCGCGTCTGTGGGTGCTGCGTGCGGAACCCCAGAGCCCGGCGGCCCCGTACGTCGGCGTCATCGGCGATTCGACCGGCAGCCAGCTCGCCGGCGCGCTGGCCGATGAGCTGCGCCACCGTGACGTGGGCGTGGTCATCGCGACCGTGGGCGGCTGCCAGCCGACCGACGTCGTGCTCACGTTCCAGAACCTGGACTATCTCCGAAGCCACCAGAACTGCGTCTGGGAGGGGCCGGCGAAGCAGCGCGAGATGACGAGCCGGTACCGCCCGAAGGTCGTCGTCTGGTCCGACATCATGGAGTGGTCCGGCATCCAGGCCGAGGACGGCCGGACCATCACCGCGGGCACCGGCGAATGGCAGCGCAGGATCCTGGAGAGCTGGGACCGGCTGCTGGCCCGCCTCGGCGACGCCCACCTGGTCCTCGTCCTGCCGAGCTGGTGGGCCGGGGCGCCCGCGGGCCACCCTGCCGCGTTCCCCGTGGACCGGCAGCGCGTGCTGTTCCGCTCGTGGGCTCGCCGCCATGCGGACCGGGTCACGGTGGTCGACCTGACGCCGGTGGTCTGCCCCGGCGGTCCGCCGTGCCAGCAGGTGGTCGGCGGCGTACGGCTGCGCTCCGACACCGTCCACTACACGCCCGAGGGCGCGCGCCGTGCCGGCCAGAAGATCATTAACGACGTCGACGGCCTGAGAACCCTGCGCGGCCCCTCCGCCTGAACGGCATCGCCGTGGCTCGCGGCTCCGTCGCCGAGGGCCACGGGGCCGTCGCCACCCGTGGCCGGATCCTGCCATCCATCCGGTGAACCGTCCGGCGGCGTTCATCGTGCAACGCCCGACCGATTCGCTACCACCCGGGGGCAGACATGATGGGGACAGCCGACGACCGTACCGACCGAACCGACCGTTCAGGGCGCGCCGCCGCCCGTCCGCCATCCGGCGCCGGACCGGGCCGCCGCAAGGCGCCGTCCGGCGCGCGAGGGGACGAACGGTCACGGATGAGGGCAGGCCGTGCCGCGGCGGGTATCGGGGTCGCCGTACTCGCCCTCGCCGCGTGTGGGGGAAGCGGCTCCGGGGGGAGCTCCGGCACGAGCGCCGCCGCCACGCCTACGCCGACGGCGGCCGCGATCGCGGGCCACCTGACCCCGCCCGGGACGCATCTCAAGTTCGGGCAGCCGGCGACCGCGGGATGGGTCCCCACGTCGCTCGACACCGGCACGGCCGCACACAAGGCGCTCAAGCTCCAGGTCACCGTCAGGTCCGTCGAGAAGGGCACGATCGCCGACTTCAAGAACGTGCGGCTGAAGTCGGCCGAGCGGACCTCGACCCCGTACTACGTGAAGGTGCGGATCAAGGCGCTCGGCAGCACTCCGCCGTCGGGGACCAACGACGACCCGGACGTCACGATCGACGCCATCGACGACCGCGGCCAGCAGCAGAGCAACATCATCTTCCTCGGGACCTTCGCACGGTGCGACGACGCCAGGCCGCCGAAGCCCTTCGCGAACGGGAAGTCGTATGACAGTTGCCTGGCCTACCTGATGCCGGGCGGCGGCTCGATCCAGAAGGTCCAGTGGAACAGCGGGCCGTCCAAGGCCAACGAGGTCACGCCCTACTTCGACAAGCCCATCGTGTGGGCGGCGACCTGACATAAGGATCAGGCCGGGAGGGCCGCCCGGCGTCCGCGTGAACCGCCGGTGAACCTCCCGGCCGCCTCGGCGGCCGGGAGGCCCCGGAGCCGGAGATCCCCGGCCGGCTCACTCGTGCTCGGGCCGGATCAGGAGCCGCAGGGCCTGTCTCAGCTGCTCCGCGTCGCGCTGGGTGAGCGGGGCGAGAAAACGGCGTTCGGCCTCGTCACCGGCCTCGGTCGCGCGCTCGAACACCTCGCGGCCCGTCGCGGTCAGTTCGACGGCGTTGCGCCGCCGGTCCTCGCTGTGGGCCCGGCGCGTGACCAGTCCCCTGCGCTGCAGCCCGTCGAGGAGGGCGACCATCGTCGTGCGGTCGACGCCGAGCCGCCGGGCGAGTTGCAGCTGCGACGCCTGTTCGTTGGCGGCCAGCACGGTCAGCACCGCCAGATCCCTGCCGTCCACTCCGTACGGCTCCAGGGCGGCGCCGGTCAGCTCCGACAGCCGCAGCCGCGCGTGCTTGAAGAGATAGCCGAGCCGGCTGGTCAGCTCCGGGCTCGGCCCGTCCTCGTCTCCCCGGTCCCGTGCTCCGCTGGACATGCCGGGATGCTATCGCTACCGTAATCGTCAGCGTCACTGACGATCAGAGGTACTGATATCGGCACCGCCACCTGCGCGGCAGGTGCCGGCGAGGGACGGAAGGCACGGAGATGATCCTTCTCATCGGCGGTCTGGGCTTCATCGGATCGCACGTCACGCGGGCGCTGGTCGACCTGGGCCGGCCGTGCGTCCTCGCCCAGCGCCGTACCGGTGGTGTGCCGGACCTGCTCGCCGGCGAGATCGGCGGCCCGGTCTCCGTCGAGCAGGCGGACGTGACCGACCTGAAGTCGCTGCTCGCGGTCGGCGAGCGGCACGAGATCACCAGCATCGTGTACCTCGCGGGAGCGTTCGGCACGGACCCGGCCGACCCCGTCGGCGGCGTACGCGCCGGGGTCGACGGCCTGGTCAACCTGTTCGAGGCCGCCGTCGAGTGGGGGGTGCCGCGCGTCGGCCTGGCGAGCACGATCGGCGTCTACGACGTCACCGGCGACGGCCCGCTGCGCGAGGACATGCCGCTGCCGATGACCGCGGGCCACCCGATCCCGGCGGCCAAGAAGGTCGGCGAACTGATCGGCGACCACATCGGCGGCGCCGCCGGTCTCGAGGTCCTGCACTACCGCATCGGCGCGGTCTGGGGACCGCTCGGCCGGCCGGCGTCACGGTTCTTCGCCGTCCCCCAGCTGGTGCACCGTGCGGTTCGGGGGACGGTGCCGGCCCTCTCCGGTCCGGGCCCCGCGGGCGCGGCCCCTGCGGGTCCGGCCGCGTACGCCGACGACGGCATGGACACGATCTACGTGAAGGACTGCGGACGCGCGATCGCGCTGCTGCACACGGCGGAGCGGCTCGGCCACCGCACCTACAACGTCTCCGGCGGGCGCGCCACGACGTACCGGGAGTTCGCGACCGCGATCACCGGAGTCATCCCGGACGCGGAGATCGACCTTCGCGAGGGCCGCGACCCGAACGGGCTGGGCCGGGACGTCCACCTCGACATCTCCCGCCTCCGGCAGGACACCGGCTACCGGCACGCCTACGACACCGAGGCCGCCGTGCGCGACTACGTCGACTGGCTGCGGGCGGGCCACGAACGGTAGCCCCGCCCAGACCCGCGGCGCCCGCCTCGTCCAGGAGTCCCCGCGGGCCGTGTCATCTGACCGGTTCCGGCACCTGGGCAGACCCTGGCGAAAAGTAAAGCGACAGTAGATCATCGGGGATGTCCGGGCCGCTTCCACGGCTCCTACCGCCGGCATCCACCCTCCGCCGCCCGAAGCGGCAACGACGCCACACGCCCCTGGCCCGCGAAAAAGGAACTGTCATGGGTAATCCCTTCACCGGCACGCGCACCCCGCGTGCCGTGTTCAGCGGATGGACGGTGATCGGAGCGCTGCTCGCCGTAGCGGCGCTGCTGCTGTCCGCGACACCTGCCACGGCCGCGCCCGTCAGCCATCCGAAGCCGACCACGAACCCCTGGCAGATGCGGCACTGGCCGCAGACCCAGCCCTGGCAGCAGAAGCAGACCTCGCGGTCCTTCGGGCAAGGCGCGCCCAAGCCGATCGATCCGCAGAACTACGAGCTGCCGGACACGATGACCTGGGACGACTACAAGGCGATCCCGGACACGACGTGGAACGACCCGGCGCGTAAGGGGTCGATCAAGAACTTCAAGGGCGCGCTCGTCCTGGTGGACTACCCCAACGAGTCGTTCGTCGTGTCGCAGCCCAAGAACTCCACCATCTACGGCAACCCGACGTCGGTCAGCGACGTCCCGCGGGACCAGGTGCCGGGGTTCTACAAGGACTTCCTCAACACCCCGAACGCGCTCAACCGCGGGCACACGATCAATGAGTACTGGATGGAGGACTCCGGCGGGCGCTACGGCATCGACCTGGGCGACTTCGGCCCGTACCAGATGCCCGCGAAGAGCCATGAGTACGGCGTCGAGGGCAGTTTCCAGGGGACCATGGGCTGCCCGGCGGGCGACACCTGCAACCGCGACTTCCGCAAGGACGCCCGCGCGGCGTGGGTCGCGGACGTCGGCGAGGACGTCGCCGCGCAGTACGACTTCGTGTTCTTCCTCAGCGCCGGTCAGGACGAGAGCTCGACCTGGCAGGAGTTCGGGCAGATGAAGTTCAACACCCAGGACGAGGTCACCGACGCCTGGGGACCGCCGGACCCCGCGCTGCCCAACTGGAACAAGACCCGCTACGTGCCCTGGACCTCGTGGCAGGCCTCGGCCAACATCTGGCCGAACGCCGCCTCGGGCAGCTCCATCCAGGCGGAGAGCTCGGGCATGGGCACCTTCGCCCATGAGTTCAGCCACATCCTGGGCATCGGCGACAACTACAACAACCCGTACTCGATCCCGGCACGCCGCGACTACTCCGGGCCCTGGGACATGCTGAGCCGTGGCACCTTCAACGGCCCCGGCGGCCCGCACAGCCGATGGCTGATCCCCGGCACCGCGGGCAGCTCGATGGGTGCCGAGCACATGCTCCGCGAGAAGGTGAAGCTCGGCATCGTCGACCCGTCGACCGTCCTCAACCTGACCCGCGACGGCGTGGCCGGCTCCGGCGTGGTGGTGGCCAAGGTGAAGGCCCGCGAAGTGCAGGCCGGACCCGGCGAGCTGACCGGCGTCAACCTGGCGATGGGCGATGACCGCGATCCGACCTGCGACGTCTCCACCGATCCCATGTGCGACGGCGGCGGCTACAACAACTACACCGTCGAGGTCGTCGACCGGATGGGGTTCGACTCGTTCACGCCGGACAGCGGCGTGCTGCTGTCCAAGACCAAGGACCGCGACGCGGCGCCGTTCATCTGGGTCGTGGACGCCCACCCGGAGGACATCGACAAGGTGGACTTCGTGCTGCCGAACGGCACGCCGCAGAAGATGACCATCGGCGACTACCGGCAGCTGTCCGACGCGCTCTTCCACGCCGGCGCCGACTCGGGCAGCCAGTACGAGTACACCGACCAGGCCAACCGGCTCCACTTCTACGTGCTGGACATCAAGCGCGACAAGTCGGGCGTGCTGTCCTACACGGTGGCGGTCCGGTCGCTGGACGGCTCGGGCTCGCAGGCCCGAGGCGTACGGCTCTCCCCCGGCATCGGCATCGCGGCGCCCCAGCGAGGATGGGCGAAGTGCACGCTGCCGCTGACCAACACCGGTAAGGCCGGCACCGCGCCCTACGCCGACTCCGACGTCTACCGGCTGTCGGCGACCGCCTCGGGCCGTGGCTGGTCGGCCTGGCTGCCCAACGCACTCGCCACGGCGAAGGCCGGGCAGCGTACGACGGTGCAGGTCTACGCCGAGCACGCCACGGGCGGGGCCCATCTGGGCCAGGTGAAGCTGACCGCCACCTCCGAGAGCGACCCGGCGAAGAAGGCGACGACCACCTGCGCGGTCGTCGGCTGATCCGGACAGGCCGCGGCCGGCCCAGCGCCGGCCGCGGCCTTCGGGCCGGATACGCCCGGCGGAACCCCGCTGGACACCGAGGGGCCACGCCTGGTCGTGCCCGGCGACGGCAAGGGCGGCCGTTACGTCAGCGCGGTCGCGCAGATCTACGTCGGCGATGCCGACCACCTCGTCCGGAACCACTGAGCTCGACCCGTCTACGCGTCGGGCAGGAGAAGTGCCCGCATGGCCCGCGCCGCCGGTGAGAGCGAGCCCGTACGGCGCAGCAGGTAGACGTTTCGGCGCAGCGGCGGGTCCAGCGACCTGAGGATCACTCCGTACGAGCGGCACATCTCGGCCATCGGCAGTGGCAGCACCGCGACCCCGGCACCCGCGATGGCGAGGTAGGCCGCCGAACCGCGCAGCGCGACCTCGACGACCGGGGTGACCTCGATGCCGAGCCCGGCGGCGTGGAAGGCCAGGAAGTCACGGACGGTCGTGCCGACCGGCCCGGTGACCACGTCCATGCCGAGCAGCGTGCGCAGGGGCAGGTCCCCCTCCGGAACGGCGCTGCCCGGCGGAAGCACGGCGAGGAACTCCTGGTCGGTCACCAGGTCGACGGCGAGCTCTCCGCTGCCGGGTTCCTCGTCGGTCATACCGAGCTCGGCCGTCCCGCCGCGCACCGCCTCCCGGATGGTGGCGGGGGTCTCGGCGGGCACGATCCGGATCTGCACCTGCGGATGGAGGGCGCGGAACCGTCCGATCGTCTCCGCCAGCGGGTCCACCAGCAGGCCCGGCAGGGCGACCAGGTCGAGCCGGCCGATCACCACGCCCGCCACGTCGGCCACCCGGGCCCTGGCGATCTCCGTCTCCCGCACGATGCGGCGGGCGGACTCGGCGAGTACCTCGCCGGCGGCCGTGAGCCGCGCCCCACGCGGCAGGCGGTGGAACAGGGCCGCCCCGAGCTCGCGCTCCAGCGTCTTGATCGCATGGGAGAGGCCCGGCTGGGACACATGCTGCGCGGCCGCCGCGGCGGTGAAGCCACCGGCGTCGATGACGGCAAGGAAGTACTCCAGCTGGCGCCGCTCCATTCATCACCTCCCGCCGGAACCCGATGGGGATCACCGATGAACTACCCATGCCGCGGGGTGTTCGTCACCTGAGCGGCAGGGATGACCGCGCCGGTCACCACCCTGCCGCCCGCCGATCCGCGGTGACGCCGTCCTAGGACGGCGGCTTCGGGGCGGGGACGAGTTTGGGGCCGAGGTCGCGGGCGATCATCACGGCCAGTGCGCGAAATGCCTGTACCTCGGGTCGCGGGTCGTTTCTGCGTGTCGCCAGGACGCTCGCCTCCCACGGTGCGTCGACCACGGGGACGCAGCGGATGCCGGGCCAGCGGTAGAAGCGGCCCAGGGAGTAGAGCGTGGCGCCGATTCCCTGTCCGGAGGCGACGCTGTTCAACAGGTCCTGGGCGGTCCGCACCTGGTCCAGTCCGAGGGGCGGGCGCATGCCGTCGCGCGCCGTCGCGAAGTAGGCGTACTCCATGAAGCCGCGCGGAGTGGCGTCGGGGAGGCGGACGTAGTCGACCTCGAGCACGTCGGCGAGCCGGAGCTCCTCCGCGTCGGCGAGCTCGCTCGTGGCCGGGGCGATGATGACCCGGGGTTCGGCGGTGAGCACCTCCGCCGCGATGCGCTCGTCGTCGGGAGCCGGGCGTACGAAGGCGGCGTCCACCCGGTGCTCGAGCAGCGGGGTGATGTAGTCGGTGAAGCCCAGGCTCTCGATGGTGATACGGGTCTGCGGCTGGGCCTGCCGGAAGGCACGCAGGACCGCGGGGGTCAGCTCGGCCGAGCCGGGCGCCATCACCCCTACCCGTAGCGGGGCCGGGCCTTCGGTCCGGATGTCGCGAACGGCGTCGGAGGCCGCCTTGGCCGCGCCGACGATCGCGCGGGCGTGCGGGATGAGGCGTTCGCCCGCCGGTGTCAGCATGACCGGGGAGCGCTGGAGGATCGGCATCCCGATCTCGCGCTCGAGCTGGCGGATGTGACCTGTCACCGCGGGTGGTGACAGGAAGAGCCGGCTGGCCGCGCGGGCGAACTGCCCCTCCTCCACAACGGCGAGGAACGACTCCAGTTGACGGAGCTCCACACAAACAAGCTATATGACCACCAACGGTGAGAAAGTCCAGCTCAGAGGCTGTTCTGTGACGAGAATTCCGCGCCGATACGGCTGTTCGTGAAGGTGTACGGTCCCGGCGATAGAACTTCGTTATGGCCCTCCGGCAGGATCGCTAATGGTCGGCCCTCGGCCGGTCCGCGGCCTTGGTCGTGGTCCAGACGAAGGTGGCGGTACCCGCGGCTCCGCCGGCGTCGGTGGCCGTCACGGTGACCGTCCCGGTGCCCGCGTGGTGGGCCGCGCCCGAGATGATCCCGGCCCTGCTGATCGACAGGCCGGCGGGCAGGCCGGTGGCGGAGAAGGTCAGCCGCCCGCCCGCGGTGCTCCGCGCCGTCACCGGCAGCGAGACCTTGGCGCCGACGGGGCTGCTCATGCCGTACGGATTGGCGACGGTCACCGTTCCGCCACGGCTCGGCGTCCCGGCCACGTCGCTCCTGAGTGTGCTCGCGACGTTGATCGATCCGCTCAGTGGCAGATTGCGCGAGGAGTCGCCGACGAGGATCTGGTAGGTACCCGGCGTGGTCGTCCAGCCGCCGGCCGAGTCCGCCCAGTGCGCGAGGTCGCGTGCGGTCACGGTGAACCGCACGGTCTGGCTCTCGCCGGGCTGCAGCTCGACCCGCTGGAAGCCCTTCAGCTGGTGCACCGGCTCACCGGTCGAGGCGGGATCGCCGACATAGAGCTGGGCCACCTCCGCGCCGGCCCGGCTTCCCGTGTTGGTGACCGTGGCCGTCACGGTCGCGCCGCCGGACCCGAGCGCGCCGACCTGCAGGCCGCCGAAGCCGAAGTTCGTGTACGACAGGCCGTACCCGAACGGGAAGAGCGGCGTGATGTTCTTCGCGTCGTACCAGCGGTAGCCGACGTCCACGCCCTCGGAGTACTGCACCTGGTTGTTCGCGCCGGGCCACTGCGCGGTGGTGTGCGCCGGCACGTCGGCCAGACTCGCGGGGAAGGTCACCGGCAGCTTGCCGGACGGGCTGACGTCGCCGAACAGGATCGCGGCCAGCGCGTTGCCGACCTCCTGGCCCGAGTACCAGCCCTCGAGCACCCCGGCGACCTGGTTCAGCCACGGCATGGTCACCGCGGAGCCGGTGTGCAGCACCACGATCGTCTTCGGGTTGGCCGCGGCCACCGAGGAGATCAGCTGGTTCTGCTGGCCGGGCAGATCGATCGAGGTGTTGTCGGTGCCCTCGTTCTGCGGGTACGTCCCGAACACGATCGGCACGTCCACGGTTTTGGCCAGGGCGACGGCGCGGTCGATGCCCCCGGACCCGTCCGCCGCCTCGTACTGCACCGTCGCGCCCGAGCCGGCGCGGGACGTGATCCCGGTCAGCGGCGAGACCGTGCCGGAGGAGGTGACGGTGGCGCTACCGCCGCCGACGCTCGCCACCCCGGCGCCGCCGTCGGTGCCGATGACCGCGATCTTCTTCGTGGTGGAGGTGGACAGCGGCAGCACGCCGGCGTTCTTGAGCAGGACGGTGCTCTCCTCGGCGATCTGGCGGGCGGTGGTCTTGTGCGCGTCCGTCGTGACGATCGCGCCGGGCGTGCCCGTCTTGGCGTGGTCGAAAAGCCCGAAGGCGAACATCTGGGTCAGCACCCGGCTGACCATCGTGTCCAGGGTGGCCTGGCTGACCTGGCCGGACGCCACGGCCTGCCGGAGCTGGTCACCGAAGAACGCCGAGCCGGGCATCTCCATGGTCATGCCGGCGTTGGCCGCGGGGGCCGCCGAGTGCAGCGCACCCCAGTCGGAGGTGACGAACCCGCCGAAGCCCGCCTGCTGGTAGAGCGCGGTGTTGAGGATGTACGGGTGCTGGCACGCGAACGTCCCGTTGATCACGCTGTAGCCGCACATCACCGAGGCCGTGGCGCCCTGCGTGACGGCCGCCTGGAAACCGGGCAGGTAGATCTCCTGCAGCGTGTGGGTGTCGACGATCGCGTTGTCGGAAGCACCGTTGCGGTAGGTCTCCTGGTTGTAGACCGCGGCGTGCTTGGCCTGCGCCATGACGCCCTGGCTCTGCACGCCCTTGATCTGGGCGACGGCCATCTGGCTCGTCAGGTACGGGTCCTCGCTGAAGCTCTCGAAGCCGCGGCCCCAGCGCGGGTCCCGGTCGATGTTCAGTGTCGGGCCGAGCGCGACGTCCGCGCCCTTGCCCTTGAACTCACTGCCGGCCACCACGCCGTACTGCTGTTCCAGCGCCGTGTCGAAGGTCGCGGCGCCGGCCACCGGGGCGGGCAGCTGGGTGACGCCGCCGAACCCGTCGCCGACGCCACCCGGACCGTCATGGAGGCCGAGCGCGGGGACGCACAGCGACGGGATCGCGCTCGTATTGCCGATGTAGGGCGAGGAGCTGCCGTTGCCGTGCAGCATCGAGATCTTCTGGTCCTGGGTCATCTGCGCCATGAGCTGCGCGACCCGCTGTGACACCGGCGCGGTCGAGCCCACCCACGGGCAGGAGCCGTCGCCTCCGCCGCCCCCGCCGTCGCCGCCACCCACGGTGAACACCGCGAACTCCCACAGCGAGTAGCCGTACGGGGTCGCGCGTGCGGTGCCGTACATCCGCACGTAGCGGCCGGTGCCCGTGATGTTCAGGGCCTGGGCCCCGCCCGTACCCGTCGTGGTCGAGTAGATCGTGGTCCACGTCGACGCGTTGTCCGACACCTGGATCTGGAACGCGGTGGCGTACGCGGCCTCCCAGTCCAGCCGGGCCCCGCAGACCTGCTGTGACGAGCCGAGGTCCACCTGCAGCCACTGCGGGTCGCCGAAGCCCGAGGACCAGCGTGTCCCCGCGTCGCCGTCGGTGGCGGAGGTGGCCGGCGTGCCGGCGTTCTCGGCGGAGGAGGCGGTCGCCGGCCGGTGCAGGGCGGTGTCGGCGGTGCCGCAGGTCGCGGACGCCCCCGCGCCGTACACCTTGAACTCCCACAGCGAGTAGCCGTACGCGGTCGCGCGGCCGGTGCCGTACATGCGCACGTAGCGGCCGGTGCCGGTGACGTTCAGGGTCTGGGTGCCGCCGGTGCCCGCCGTCGTCGAGTAGATCGATGTCCAGGAGTTCCCGTCGGTGGAGGTCTGGACCTGGAACGCCGTCGCGTACGCGGCCTCCCACTGGAGGACCACCTGGCTGATCGCGGAGCTCGTGCCGAGGTCGACGCGTACCCACTGCGGGTCGGCGGCCGCGCTGGACCAGCGGGTGCCCGCGTCGCCGTCGGTGGCCGCCGACGCCGGGGTGCCGGCGTTCTCGGTCGACGAGGCGGTGGTCGGCCGGCCCTGGGACAGCAGGACCGGCGCGGCGTGACCGGGCGGTGCGACGGCGGCCGACGCGGCGATGAGCCCGGTGAGGGTCACCAGCACGACGATCAGCGAGCGCAGCGAGTCGAGGGTGCGTCTGGGGCGAACGCGCGGCATGAAAGCTCCTCGGCCGGTGGAGGTGCGGGGCACCGGCGAATCGAGGTGGTGGCCGGGTCCGGGCGTCGCGCGGCACGGCTTCGCGGGCGCCTGCCCGGAGGAAGGGCGAGCGTCCAGAGCCGGCACGCCGTACCGGTCCTGCCACACCTGGCGGGGTGTGAGGCGGGGGGCGGGCGGAGGGCGGAGGGACACTCTCGGCACTGAGAGCGCTCTCAGACAGAGTGACGCCCGTCACAGCCCCTGTCAAGAACGTCCTGACTTGGCAACCTTGACAAAGTCTTGCAAAAGCTGGATAAGTACTTGCAAAATCCGAACAGTCCGATCGGAGTCATGGTGAGAAGACATCTGTTCGCAACCGTCGCCGTCATCGGGGCGCTGATCGGAGGGTTGCTGGGCGCCACACCCGCGACCGCCGCGCCACGGCCGTGGAAGAACGCGGCCCTGGCTCCGGTGGACCGGGCGAACGCGCTGCTCGCGCAGATGACCCTGGCGGAGAAGATCACCATGATGCACCAGGGCGCGGCATGCGACTACGGCGCCTGCGTCGACGGCAACACCCGCCTCGGCATCCCCCAGCTGCGGCTGCAGGACGGCCCGGCCGGCGTCGCCGACGGCGCGACCGGTGTCACGCAGCTGCCCGCGCCGGTGGCCGGCGCGGCGACCTGGGACACCGACCTGATGGGCGAGTACGGCAAGGTCATCGGCGCCGAGGAGTGGGGCAAGGGCGCGAACACCGTGCTCGGCCCGACGATCAACATCGACCGCGACCCGCGCTGGGGACGGTCGTTCGAGTCGCTGAGCGAGGACCCGTACCTCGCCGCCCAGCTCGGCGCCTCCGAGATCCAGGGGATCCAGAGTCAGGGCCCGATGGCGCAGGTGAAGCACTACGCCGTCTACAACCAGGAGACCTACCGCAACACCGCACAGGACAACGCCGTCGTCACCGACCGCACCGAGCGCGAGATCTACCTGCCCGCCTTCGAGGCCGCCGTCAAGCAGGGCAAGGCCGACTCGGTCATGTGCTCGTACGCGTCGGTCAACGGCACCTTCGCCTGCGAGAACGGCCTGCTGCAGAACACGATCCTCAAACAGCAGTGGGGTTTCTCCGGGTTCATCACCTCCGACTGGGGCGGCACCCACTCCACGGTGGCCTCGGTTGACAACGGCCTGGACCAGGAGATGACGGGCAGCACGTACTTCGGCGACGCCCTCACGGCCGCGGTGAACAGCGGGCAGGTCTCCCAGGCGACCATCGACGACCACGTACGCCGGATCCTCACCTCGATGTTCACGCGCGGCCTGTTCGACTCCCCGCCGACCGGCACGATGGGCGCGACCGTCACCTCCGCGGCGCACGTCTCGACCGCGACCAAGGTCGCCGAAGAGGGCAGCGTGCTGCTGAAGAACGCCGGGACCCTGCCGCTCGGATCCTCGGCGTCCTCGGTCGCGGTGATCGGCGACGACGCCGGGGCGAACGCGATGACCGCCGGCGGCGGCAGCGCCCACGTGAACCCCTCGACGCTGGCATCCGTCGTCACGCCCTACCAGGGCATCAAGGCACGGGCGGGCGGCACCGTCACGTACGCCCAGGGCGTGGCCTCGCCGAACGGTCAGATCGTCGACTCCTCCTACCTGACCCCCGCATCGGGCTCCGGCAGCGGGCTGACCGGCCAGTACTACGACAACACCGGCCTGTCGGGTACCCCGGTCGTCACGAGGACCGACCCGAACGTCAACTTCCTGTGGGGCGGCCAGCCCCCGATGTCCGGCATGCCGGGGAACGGCTGGTCGGCGAAGTGGACGGGCACGCTCAAGCCACCGACCACCGGCACGTACCAGTTCGCCCTCACCAGCGACGACGGCAGCCGGCTGTTCATCAACGGCCAGCAGGTGATCGGCAACTGGGCGAACCAGCCGCCGACGACCAAGACCGCGAGCGTCTCGCTCACCGCCGGGCAGCCGGTCAGCATCGAGGTCGACTACTTCCAGGACGGCGGCGGCAGCCAGGTCGGCCTCGGCTGGCAGATCCCGAACCAGAACCTGCACGACCAGGCCGTCGCCGCGGCCCGCGCCGCGCAGGTCGCGGTGGTCTTCGTCTCGAACGGCGAGGGCGAGGGGGGCGACCTCGGCAACATCGACCTGTCCGGTGACCAGAACAAACTCGTCAGCGACGTGGCCGCAGCGAACCCGAACACCGTGGTCGTGGTCAACAGCGGCTCGGCGGTCACGATGCCCTGGGCGAACGCGGTGAAGGGCATCGTCGAGAACTGGTACCCGGGACAGGTCGACGGGACCGCCATCGCGGCACTGTTGTACGGCGACGTCGGGTTCTCCGGGAAGCTCCCGGTCACCTTCCCGCAGAGCCTGGCCGACGTGCCCGCGAGCTCGGCGGCGCAGTGGCCCGGCCAGAACGGGACCGTGCAGTACTCCGAAGGTCTCGATGTCGGCTACCGCTGGTACGACGCGAAGAACAAGACGCCGATGTTCCCGTTCGGCTACGGGCTTTCGTACACGACCTTCGGCTACAAGAACCTGACCGTGGGGACGCCGGACTCCTCCGGCAACGTCGCGGTGGGCTTCGACGTCACCAACACCGGGTCGCGCGCCGGGACCGAGGTCGCCCAGGTCTACGTCGGCCAGCCGTCCTCGGCCGGCGAGCCGCCCAAGAACCTGCGCGGCTTCTCCCGGGTCACGCTCGACCCCGGCCAGACCAAGCACGCGACGGTGACGCTGGACGCCCGCAGCTTCCAGTACTGGGGCGGCAGCGGGTGGACGACGGCGAGCGGCACGAACCAGATCTTCGTCGGCGCGTCCTCCCGCGACATCCGCCTCACCGGCCAGGTCGGCTCGTCGCCGCCCGCGAACCAGGTGGTCAGCCTGCGGGCGCGCGTCAACGGCCAGTACGTGACGGCGGACGACGCCGGCGCCTCCCCGCTGATCGCCAATCGCGGGGCGATCGGGGCCTGGGAGCAGTTCGACCAGGTCGACCAGGGCGGCGCGATCGCGCTCCGCTCACACGCCAACAACCAGTACGTCACGGCCGGATCGGCACCGCTGATCGCCGACGCGACCAGTGCCGGCGCGGCGCAGACCTTCGACGTCGTGCACAACTCCGACGGCAGCGTCAGCCTGCGGGCGCACGCGAACAACCAGTACGTGACGGCGGAGAACGCCGGGGCCGCCGCACTCGTCGCGAACCGCGGCGCGATCGGCCCGTGGGAAGAGTTCGACCTCATCAACGACTGAGAGGGACAGACGTGAGCATTTCACGACGGAGGTTCATGACCTCCGCGATGGCCGGCTCGGTCCTCGCAGCGACGTCCTCGCCGCTGATATCGGCACTGACGAACCCGGCGAGCGCGGCGAGCCCGGCCGGCGACGTCGTCGGCAAGATCACCGTGGGCTACCAGGGCTGGTTCGCCTGTGCCGGTGACGGCTCGCCGATCAACGCCTGGTGGCACTGGAGCCAGGACTGGAGCCGGCCGCCCTCTCCGACCAACAACGGCACCCTCAGGGCCTGGCCGGACATGCGCGAGTACGCCCACGGGTACCAGACGGCTTACCCGAACCTGAACAACGGGCAGCCCGCCACGCTGTTCTCCTCCTATGACCAGCAGACCGTCGACACGCACTTCGGCTGGATGCGGGACAACGGCTGCGACACGGCCGCGCTGCAGCGCTTCAACCCGACCGGCGGCGAAGGCCCGACCCGTGACGCCATGGCGGCCAAGGTGCGCGGCGCCGCCGAGTCGACCGGCCGCAAGTTCTACATCATGTACGACGTCAGCGGCTGGGCGAACATGCAGCCGGAGATCAAGTCCGACTGGACGTCGAAGATGTCGGCGCACACCTCGTCACCGGCGTACGCCCGGCAGAACGGCAAGCCGGTGGTGTGCATCTGGGGCTTCGGCTACAACGACGACAACCATCCGTTCAGCGCCGCCGCGTGCCTGGACGTCATCAACTGGTTCAAGGGACAGGGCTGCTACGTCATCGGCGGGGTGCCGCGCGAGTGGCGTACCGGGACCGGTGGCTCGCGCCCCGGGTTCGGCGACGTGTACCACGCGCTCAACATGATCTCGCCGTGGATGGTGGGCGCCATCAGCGACGCGGCCGGGTCCGACGCGATCTACCAGGACATCAACGTCCCCGACCAGGCGGACTGCAACGCCCACGGCATCGACTACCAGCCCTGCGTGCTGCCCGGTGACGTCTCGGGCCGCCAGCGCAGACACGGCGACTTCATGTGGCGGCAGTTCTACAACATGGTCCGGGTCGGCGCGCAGGGCATCTACATCTCGATGTTCGACGAGTACAACGAGGGCAACCAGATCGCCAAGACCGCCGAGAACGCCGGCATGGTGCCCGCCGGCTCCGGCCTGCTGGCACTGGACGAGGACGGCACACCCTGCTCCTCGGACTACTACCTGCGGCTGACGGCCGACGGCGGCCGGATGCTCAAGGGCCAGATCGCCCTGACGCCGAACCGGCCGACGCAGCCCGTCGTCGGTGGTGGCAACGGGAACGGCGACCTGGCGGCGGGCAGGGCGACGGCGGAGAGCAGCCACACGCAGAACTACGCGTCGGCGAACGTCGTGGACGGCGACGCGGGCAGCTACTGGGAGAGCGCCAACAACGCCTTCCCGCAGTGGGTGCAGGTGGACCTGGGCTCGGCGGCGAGCATCGGCCGCGTGGTGCTGAAGCTGCCCTCCTCGTGGGGCGCGCGCGGGCAGACCCTCGCGGTGCAGGGCAGCACCAACGGCTCGTCGTTCAGCAATCTCAGCGGACCAGCCGCCCGTACGTTCGACCCGGCGTCGGGCAACGCGGTGACGGTCACCTTCTCCCCCACGACCGCCCGCTACGTCCGGGTCACGGTCACGGCGAACACCGGCTGGCCCGCAGGCCAGCTCTCCGGAATGGAGGTCTACGCGACCTGACGCCCGGTCGCCTTTTCGCAATTATCACACCGGTGCGTCTCGGCCAAAAGGCTGAGTCGCACCGGTGAATACCGGCCCTCGGATCGAGGCGCAGTCCCCTGATGTCGGAAATGATGATCAACAAGAAGAGAGGACATCAGTAAGCAACGAATATGGAGGAGATTTCGGTGCGACGCTTCGCGTATTGCGCTGTGGTGACAGGGACCGCCATGACGGCATTGACCGGCTGCGGCGGCGAACACACCGGCGATGACAAGGCCTCCCCCACCTCGGCCTCGTCGCCCGCCGGCGCCTCACCGCTCGCCGCCGCGTACACGAACACGGTCAATTCCGGGTCCGCCGGTCTCTCGCTGACGGGGGAGGTGACCGGCGGCACGACGAGCACCAAGGTCACCGGAGAGGGAAAGATCTCCTTCAAACCGCCGGCTTCGTCCCTGACGTTCTCCAGTAAGGGAAAGTCGACGGAGATCCGCGCGATCGGTGATTCCGCCTATCTCCGCACGAGCGCCGGGAGCTGGCACAAAGTAGAGGGCGACCAGATGACGGGGGGCATCACACGGGACAGCTCACCTACGGCCGGCCTGTCCTTCCTCAACAGCGTCACGCGGACGACACCGATCGGCGCCGCCACGATCAGAGGCGGCCAGGCCCAGGGGTACCGGGCGGCGGTCGACCTGAACAAGGTCGCCGCCGGGCAACGGTCGCCGGCCGAACAGCAGGTCTTCCGATCGCTGATCAAGGAGACCGGCTCCAGCACGCTCTCGGTCGATATCTGGCTGGACGCACAGAAACGCGTCGCCCGTGAGAAGTACAGCGTCACCTTCCCCACGGGCAAGACGCCGACCACGACGACCAGCACGCTGGACCTCTACGACTACGGGACAAAGGTCAGCATCACCCCGCCGCCCGACTCGGCGGTCAAGACCACCGACACCCCCAGCCCCGGCTGATCCGCGGCCGAACGGCCGGCGGCCCCCGGACTCGCCGTGAGTCCGGGGGCCGCTCTATGGGTGCTCGCCGCGCTCAGACGCGCGAGGCGGCGTACTTCTCCTCGTTCGGCATCATGATCCACAAAACGATGTAGACCACGAACTGCGGTCCGGGAAGCAGGCAGGACAGGACCGCCAGCAGCCGTACGGTCCCCGCGCCGAGCCCGTAGCGGCGGGCGAGACCTGCGCACACGCCAGCGATCATCCGGCCCTGGCGCGGACGGTAAAGACCGTTCATGTCACGTCCTCCTTGCATCGGCTACCTCCTACGTTAGGTAACGTCCGGGAGCCGGCACATCACCCGCCGGCACGGTTCTCGTGTCCTCCTGGGGACTGACCTCCGGCCGCCGGCGCGGCACCCGGCGGGACAACGCCCAGCCCAGAGCACTCATCGGTGTCCTCCGCCAGCACTACCGCACCGTCAGCGGGCCAGCGCGATGCGGAGGAACCGCTCGGAGACCGGACTGAGCCTGCGCGCCCGCGACGCTCCGATCGCGATCTCGTACGTCACCGGGTCCGGCCGTACCGGCAGGAAACGCAGGTCGCCGGCGTTCGCGGTGATCGGCTCCGGGACGAACGCGACGCCGAGCCTCAGCCGTACGAGGTCCAGGACGGTTGACATGTCGTTCATCTCGAATGTGATGTGACGCTGCTGGATGCCGGCCGCCGAGAACGCGCGGTCCACGGCGCTGCGGACGCCCCAGCCGAGCGGGAAGTCGATGAACGACTCGTCGGTGATCTCGACGAGGCCGACGTGGGATGCGCCGGCGAGACGGTGGCCGGGAGCGCAGGCCAGGACCACCTGCTCGCTGACCAGCGGATACAGGTTGATGCCCGGCAGTGAGCCGACAGAGATCACCACGGCGAGGTCCATGCTGCCCTCGCGCAGCCGCTCGGCATGGCTGCTGGAGCCGTGTGCCCCCGGCGCGATGAGCTTGATCTCCACCAGGGGGTACCGCTCGTGGAACGCGGCCAGCGACTCCCGTACGTCGCCGGGCGTCAGGCCGAACAGGATCCCGAGTTCGAGGGTGCCGCGCAGCCCGGTGCGCGCCCCCTCGACGGCCTGCCGTGCCTCGCGCACCGCCGTCAGCACCCGCCTGGCCTCGGGTGCCAGGGCACGTCCCGCGTCGGTCAGGTCGACGCGCTGTGTCGTGCGGTCGAACAGCGGTGTCCCCAGCTCCCGCTCCAAGGACCGCACCGAGGTCGAGACCCCCGACTGCACGGTGTGCAGGCGCTCGGCCGCCTTGGTGAAGCTCCGCTCCTCGGCCACCGCCAGGAACACCTCGAGCTTTCGCGTGTCCATGGACCATTATCGGCGATCGAGATGGAGCCATCCAAGTTCGATGTTGGACATCGATGGACGGGAGTGCCGAACATCGAGGGAGGAGCGGCCGAAAACGGGAGAGCGTTGTCCACCACACTTCTGCGCAACGGGCACATCATCAGCCTCGATGACACCATCGACGACCTTCCGCGCGGTGACGTGCTCATCGACGGCGACACCATCGTGGCCGTCGGCACCGACCTGGACGTGTGCGGTCCCGGCCGTACCACGGTCATCGACGCCGCCGGCAAGATCGTCATCCCCGGCCTGGTCGACTCGCATCGGCATGTCTGGCAGAGCGCGATCGGCGGCAGGCGGTCACCGGGCGGGCACCTCGACCTCGCCCTGGCGAGGCTGCGCGACGGCTACGCGCCCGAAGACGTGTACGCGGGGGTGCTCTGGGGCGCGCTGCAGGCGATCGACGCCGGGATCACGATGGTCGCCGACTGGTCCCCCATCGGCACGACGCCCGCCCACGCCGACGAGAACGTCCGCGCCCTGGAGGACTCCGGGATCCGCGGGTTGTTCCTGTACGGCCCGCCGATCGGCCGGAACGTCATGAAGTGGTTCGTGGAGAGCACGGAGCGGCATCCCCCCGACGTGGAACGGATGCGGGCCGAACGGCTGTCCGACGACACGGCGCGGGTCACGATGGGGCTGGCGCTGCGCGGCCCGGAGTTCTCCACCCCCGAGGTCACCGAGCACGACTTCCACCTGGCGCGGGACCTGGCGCTGCCGATCAGCATCCACTCCGGGCTCCCGGCGTACCTGGCGAGGTACCGCACGATCGAGACCCTCGACGAGCGCGGCCTGCTCGGCCCGGACGTGCACCACACCCACGGGGTGCGGTTCTCCGGCGGCGACCTGGACCGGATCGCCGCCACCGGCGGGTCCGTCACCCCGTGCCCGATCGTCGACATGTCCATGGCGATGAGCACCTATCCCGTCACCGGCCGGGCCGTGGCGCACGGCCTCCTGCCCGCCCTCGCGACCGACACACCGACCGGCACCGGCCCCGACCTGTTCGGGGAGATGCGGATCGCGCTGACGGCCGAGCGCGCACGGGCGAACGCGGCCGCTCGCGGACGCGCCGACCCCGACGAGCCGGTCGAGCTCGGCCAGCGTGACGTCCTGCGGTTCTGCACCGTCGCCGGCGCGGCGGCGTGGCACCTGAGCGACCGGATCGGCACGATCACTCCGGGCAAGCGCGCCGACCTGGTTCTCATCGATCCGGCACAGCCGCAGCTGTGCCCGCTGAACGACGCGGCCGGCACCCTCGTGCTCAACGCGAGCGCGGCCGACGTCGACACGGTCATCGTCGACGGAAGGATCCTCAAACGGGACGGCCGTCTCACCGGCCCGGCCGCCGCACGGGTGCACCGCCTCATCGAGACGTCCCGGCGGCGTCTCCTCGCCCGCGCCGACCTCTCCGGCGTCGTCGACGACACCCGGGCCGGCTGATCCTGCCTCAGCCACGGGCGCGGCCGGCCGTGCGGAACTCCTGCGGGCTGAGTCCGTACGCCGCGCGGAAGACCCGGCTGAAATGGGCGGCGCAGGGCAGGCCCCATCGCGTGGCGATGGCGTGGATCGGCCGGTCGTCCATCGAAGGGTCGGCGAGGTCGCGTCGGCAGCGTTCCAGCCGGCGGAGGCGGATCCATTCGGCGACGGTGCGGCCCTGCGGTTCGAAGAGACGGTGCAGGGTGCGCGCGGAGACGTGGTGGGCCACGGCGACGGAGGCCGGTGTCAGGCCGGGGTCGCCGAGCCGCCGCTCGATGAAGGTCTGGACCTGCAGAAAGAGCACCCGCTGCCGGGACTCGGCCGGAAGCGTCTCGGCGGCCTCGAGCTCGTGCGCGAGGGCGGCGCCGATGAGGTCGGTCAGCGTCGCGGACACACGCGCGGCGTCCGACGGCCGGTAGCCGTCGATGTCACGGGCGAGCTGGGTGGTGAAGGCACCCAGGAGGGCGCCCACTCCGCTGCGGGCGCACAGGCGCGCGCCGCAGAGCCGGTCGACGGAGGCCCCCGGCAAAGGGAGGGCCTCGCGGGGGAAGACGATGCTGAGCAGCCGGCCGTGCCCTGACACGTACGACCCGTCGTAGGGGCGCGAGGTGTCGATCAGGGTCATCTCGCCGGCGGTGAGCTCGACCTGGCGGTCGCCGTGCGTCAGCACGGCGGACCCCTGCTCGTACATGACCAGGCCGTAGTTGCCGGGATCACCGCGGCGGATCAGACCGGGAGTACGCCGCAGGCCGTGGCGGCCGGGGGTACGCCCGGTCAGCCGCCTGAGTGTGATGGGCCCGAGCCTGTCGGCCTCCAGATGTGCCGAGAAGCTCGCGCTCGGGTCTCCGTAGATCTCCACCGGCATCAGGTCGTGCAGCAGGGCTTCCCGGAAGTAGGCCAGCCGGTCGGCGGCGGGGACCCGGTCGGTGGACAGCGATACGTGCTCTGAAGGTGAAGTGTCGCGACGCAAGACCGTCGACCCCCCAAGTCGCATTCCCAACGTCATGAATCAGGACGTTCTCGGATGGGTCTGGGACGTCACCATGGCCGGATCCGGACTGGTATTCGACAAACCCTGACTCGGCGGAGTCATATGTGCGTCCGGGCCGCGCGGACGGGGGTTCGAACGACGCGCTAGAGCAGAGCCCAGCGGCGTACGCGGGCCGGCCCCGCGGCGGACTGGGGGCGACGCGGTGGCACAGGCGTTCCCTGGCCTTCTTCGGCTGGGTCGCTGTTCATCGGTCCTGGCCCTTCTTCGCGTCCGGTCGAGCGGGGTGGTTCGCTTGCCCTGACGTTACGAACATGGCCCCACCAGCGGAATCCCCCGGGGGCCCGGCCGCGGTCAGCGGTGCCGGGTACGCGTCGAGCGGATGGGCGACGAAATCCGGCCCGTCCGGCGTACGACGAATGGCGGGACGAACGCACACAATGAACGACGAACGGTCAGGCGGTGAACCCGTAGACTCGGCAGTCATGCTGCGCGTGCTTGCCGTCGAAGACGAGGCGCCCCTGCTCGAAGAGCTCCTCTACCTCCTGCGAGCCGATCCCCGCGTGACGCACGCGGAGGGTGCCTCGGACTCCACCGAGGCGCTCCGCCGGATCGGACGAGCGGTCGACGGCGGGCCGGACGGCGAGGCGGCACTCGACGTCATCTTCCTCGACATCAACATGCCGGGACTGACCGGGCTGGACGTCGCCCGGCTGCTCGCCGGGTTCGCCGATCCCCCGCTGGTCGTCTTCGTGACCGCGCACGACGGCTTCGCCGTGCAGGCGTTCGACCTCAAGGCCGTCGACTACGTGCTCAAGCCGGTGCACCGGGAGCGGCTCGCCGAGGCGGTACGCCGGGCCGCGGAGCAGGTCGCGATCGCCAGGGCCGCCCGCGACAGGGGCACCGACCCCGCCGGCCCGCCGCCACGCGCGACGGTGGCCGGGACCGACGACCTGGACCACATCGCGGTCGAGCTCGGGGGCGTGACCCGGTTCGTCTCCATCGAGGACGTCCTCTACGCCGAGGCCCACGGCGACTACGCCCGGCTCTACACGGCGGACGAAGCCCATCTCGTGCGTATTCCGCTCTCCGCGCTGGAGGAGCAGTGGCGGTCGCGCGGGTTCGTCCGGGTCCACCGCAGCCACCTGGTCGCCCTCCGGCGCATCGACGAGCTCCGTCTCGACCGCGGGAGCATGAGCATCCGCGTCGGCACGGCCGTCCTGTCGGTGAGCCGGCGGCACGCCAGCGAGCTGCGCGAGCTGCTGATGCGACAGGCCAAGGGCGGCTGAGCGCCCGTCCGCCGTGCCCGCCCGCCGTTCGGCGCGCGAGACGCACCGCTCGGCGCTGGAAACCGCCCGCCCGCCGATTGCGCGGCGCGGACCTCGCGGCCGGGCGGCGTGGCGCCCTTACGGTGGCGGGCACGACGTGGAAATCGGAGGCTCGATGACCCTTCTTCCGGGGGCGTAAGCCCACCGGAGACCGCCGGCACGACGCGACGGTCCCATAACGGCACGGCGGCCGGTCTAGCCGTCGGGCTCGCCGCTGCATACACTCCTGGCGCTGGCATATGTGCGCCAGGAGGGAGTTGCCGTGAGCGTCGAGCCGGTTCCGCGGCGAGAAGTGGTCACCCGCTCCCCCCGGCGGTCACGCAGAACGGTGGCCGGTGTACCCCTGGCCGCCGACGACGGGGCCGCTCCCGGCGCCGTCCAGCTCCGCTCCCTGATGCGCAGCCAGTTACGTTCGTCGCTCGTCTCGTTCGCGGTCCTCGCCGTGCCCACCGGGGTGCTGCCCCTGGTCCTCGCGCTGGCGACGCCGTCCACCGGCTGGCTGTCCGGGCCGTCGCTGGCCTGGATCATCCTGGGGTTCGCGGGCTATCCGCCCCTCGTGCTGCTGGCCTGGTGGTACGTCCGGCGCGCGGAACGACACGAAAAAGACTTCGCGCGCCTGGTCAAGGGCGGCTGAGCGGTGACCGCGTGAGCGACGCGATGAATCCCGCGTACACGATCCCCGCGATCACAGCGATCATCCTGGCGACGGTGCTGATCGGCGCGCTCGGCCTGCGCATCTCCCGTACGACCTCGGACTTCTACGTCGCCTCCCGCTCGGTCGGGCCGGGACTGAACGCCGCGGCCATCAGCGGTGAGTACCTCTCCGCCGCGTCCTTCCTGGGCATCGCCGGGCTGCTGCTGGTGTACGGACCGAACATGCTCTGGTATCCGTTCGGGTTCACCGCGGGCTACCTGGTGCTCCTGCTGCTGGTCGCGGCGCCGCTGCGCCGCTCGGGCGCGTACACCCTGCCCGACTTCGCCGAGGCACGCCTGGAGTCGCGGTACGTCCACCGGATCGCCAGCGTGTTCGTCGTCGGCGTCGGCTGGCTCTACCTGGTGCCTCAGCTGCAGGGCGCCGGCCTCACGATGACCGTCATCACCGGGGCGCCCCGGTGGGCCGGCGGCCTGCTCGTCGCGACGGTCGTGACGATCATCGTGGCGGCCGGCGGCATGCGCAGCATCACGTTCGTCCAGGCGTTCCAGTACTGGCTCAAGCTCACCGCTCTGCTCGTGCCCGCGGTCTTCCTGTTGTTCGCCTGGCAGTCCCACCAGGGGCACCACGCGGACCTCGGCCGGCAGCTCCGGTTCACCGAGCGGACCCAGGTGACGCTCTCCTCCCCCATCAGCGTCTCCCCGGCCTCCCCGCTGCACGTCACCGTGACCGGGACGGTCGACGGCCGGCGCTACGACGCGGCCCCGGTGGACCTGACACCGGGCCGGCACCGCATCGAGCGGGGTGCACGGCTGGACTTCGCCGCCGGCACCCCGGTGCCCGACACCGACGTCCTCTCCGGCGGCGACACCTCCGGAGCGAGCCAGACCGGCCCGCAGCCGCACACCCTCTACACGACGTACAGCCTGATCGTCGCGACGCTGCTCGGCACGATGGGCCTGCCGCACGTGGTGGTGCGCTTCTACACCAGCCCCAACGGCTCCGCGGCCCGCCGTACGACCGTGGTCGTCCTGGCCCTCATCGGCGTCTTCTACCTGCTGCCGCCGGTCTACGGGCTCCTCGCCCGCCTCTACGCTCCCGACCTCGTGCTCAGCGGCGACGCCGACGCCGCGGTGCTCATGCTGCCCTCGCGGATCATCGGCGGCGTCACCGGCGAGCTCCTGGGCGCGCTGCTGTCCGCCGGGGCCTTCGCCGCCTTCCTGGCCACCGCCTCCGGCCTGACGATCGCGGTGACCGGAGTGCTCACCCAGCATGTGCTCCCCTCCCGCAACCGGCCGGCATGGGGGGTGCGGCGGTTCCGGTGGGTGACCCTTCTGGCGACCGGCGTGCCGACGGCGGCCCAAACGGTGCTGGGCGACCTGCCCGTGGCGGACTCGGTGGGCATGGCGTTCGCGCTGTCGGCCTCGGCGTTCTGCCCGCTGCTCCTGCTCGGCATCTGGTGGCGGCGGCTCACACCCCAGGGCGCGACCGCCGGCCTGCTCATCGGCGGCGGGGCGGCGTTCGCCGCGGTCCTGGCCACCATCGCGGGCGGAGCGGGAAGCGGCTGGTGGTACTCCCTGCTCGCCTCGCCTGCCCTGTGGTCCGTTCCGCTGGCGTTCCTCGCGATGGTGCTGGTCTCGCTCGCGACGCAGCGCAGCGTCCCCCCGAGCACGGCCGCAATGATGAGACGGCTGCACCTGCCGGAGGACCTGACGAGTCTCCCCACGCCGCTCGCGGCACGAGAGGCGGACGCGTGATCGTGCTCACCGCCGTGGGCGGTGTCCTGCTGCTGGTCGCAGGAATGCTGACCGGCCGGTGGACCACGCGGCCCCGCCTGGCCCAGGGTGCCGACGCCGGCGCCGGCACGCCCACCGAGGCCGCCACCTTCTCCACCCTGCACACCGCCTCGCTCGCCGCGCCTCCGCTGCGTGCCGGGCTGACCGAGAGCACGGCGCGAAAGTCCGCCCGGCGGCTCCGCGACCTGCTCGGGACACAGGCGGTGTGCCTGACCGACCACAAGGCCGTGCTCGCCTGGGACGGCGTCGGCGAGGACCACCATCGCGCGAACGCCATGGACCACGCACGCCCCGTACTCCAGGGAGGCCGGGGAAAGGTGTTCCCCACCGGCTGCGACCAGCACGACTGCTCGCTGCGCTGGGCCTTCGTCGCGCCCCTGACCGTGGACGACGCCGTGCTCGGTGTACTCGTCGCCTACGGCGCCAACGAATCGGCGGTGCTGGTACGCGCCGCCGACGAGGTGGCCCGGTGGATCTCGGTCCAGCTCGAACTGGCCGAGCTGGACCACTCACGTACCCGCCTGATCGAGGCCGAGATCCGGGCGCTGCGCGCGCAGATCTCCCCGCACTTCATCTACAACTCCCTCGCCGCGATCGCCTCCTTCGTGCGCACCGACCCGGACCGGGCGCGCGAGCTGCTCCTGGAGTTCGCCGACTTCACCCGCTACTCGTTCCGCCGCCACGGCGACTTCACGACGCTCGCCGAAGAACTGCACTCCATCGAGCAGTACCTCGCCCTGGCGGGCGCGCGCTTCGGCGACCGGCTGGCCGTCACCCTGCAGATCGCGCCCGAGGTGCTCCCGGTCACGCTGCCGTTCCTGTGCCTGCAACCGCTGGTGGAGAACGCCATCAAGCACGGCCTGGAAGACTCCAAGGGCGCCAGCCACATCACCATCACGGCGCAGGACGCGGGCGCCGACGCGATCGTCGCGATCGAGGACGACGGCATCGGGATGGACCCGCAGCGGCTCGGCCGGATCCTCGACGGCGAGGCCGGTCCCACCACCGGGATCGGCCTGCGCAACGTCGACGAACGGCTGCGCCAGGTCTACGGAGACGGTTACGGACTGGTCGCGGAAACGGCCGTGGAGGCGGGCATGAAGATAACCATCCGGCTGCCGAAGTACCGCAAGGGCGTGCTGCCCTCGTCCGAAGCGGCTCCGGCACGCGACCGCTGACCGCCTTTGGGCCGATCTCATCCCTTACGGCGTGATGTGAGCGTCGATACACTCAATGTGCGGCTTCGCGGGCGAAGTCGGAGATGGGACTACATGCGAATACGGCTGCTCGGTCCGGTGGAACTCCGGCGTGAAGACGGTGCTCGTGTCGAGGTCTCCGGGCCGAAACGACGCGCGGTTCTCGCCCTGCTCTCCCTCGAACTCGGCCGGTGCGTGCCACTCGAACGCCTCTTCGAGCTGCTCTGGGGTGACGACCCGCCCGCCCAGGCCAGAGCCGCGCTGCAGGGACACGTGGCGGCGCTGCGCAAGGCCCTCGACGGATCCTCGTTCGTCCTGCTCACGCGTACGCCCGGATACGAGCTGACCGGTACGCCGGCCGACGTCGACGCCCTGCGCTTCGACGCGCTCGCCGCCGAGGCCGCCACGCTGGACGACGACGCCGCCGCCTCGGTCCTGCTCGAACGCGCCCTCGGGCTGTGGAGCGGCGCCGCCCTCGCGGACCTGCCGGACACCGAACTCCGCGGTGTGCTCACCGACCGGCTCGACGACGCCAGGAGCGCCGTCATGCGCGGCTGGGCGGAACGCCAGCTGCGGCTGGGCAACGGGACGGTGGCCATACCGGCGCTGGAGCAGTGCGTACGTGCCGACGGTCTCCAGGAGCCGATGATCGCACTGCTGGTCCGCTGCCTGCACCAGGCCGGGCGGGTCGCCGACGCGCTGGCCGTCTTCCACCACGCGCGGGCGAGGCTGGACGAGGATCTCGGCGTCACGCCCGGCCCGTTACTCCAGGACGCGCTCGCGTCGGTGCTCGCCGATGACCGTACGCCCGCCGCGCCGCCACCTCCCCGGCCGGCGCCGTCACGGGCGCCCGCCGCCACGGTCAACGCCTGCGCGCTGCCCCGGTCGCCGGCCGGCTTCGTCGGGCGGAACGAGGAGTCACGCTGGCTGGACCGCGAGTGCGGCCCCGACCGGGCCGGGAGCGGTCTGGCCGTGGTCGTCGGGCCGGCCGGTGCCGGCAAGTCCGCCACGGTGATCCGCTGGGCGCACGGCGCGGCATCCGGCTTTCGTGACGGGCATCTCTTCGCTGACCTGCGCGGCTTCGACCCGGCGGGGCCGGCCGACCCGGCCGAGACGCTGGCCGCGTTCCTGAGGGCGCTGGGTGTGACGGAGTACGCGATCCCCGAGGACCCGGCCGCGCGTGCCGTGCTGTTCCGTGAGCGGACGCTCGACCGCCGGCTGCTCCTGGTCCTGGACAACGTACGCTCCGCCGGCGACGTCACCACGCTGCTGCCGGACGGTCCCGGATGCGCCACGGTCATCACCAGCCGCAACCGCCTGGAGGACCTGCTCGTCACCGACGCCGCGGCCTCGCTCCACCTCGACGCCCTGCCCTCCGCCGACGCGCACGGCCTGCTGGAACGCCTGCTGACGCCGGAGCGCGTGGGCGCCGAACCGGATGCGGCCACCCAGCTGATCCGGCTGTGCGACCGGCTTCCCCTGGCGCTGCGGATCGCCGCCGCGCGGCTGGTGGCACGCCCCACCTGGACCCTGTCCGACCTGGTCGAGGAACTGACCGACGAACGCACCCGGCTGCTCAGCCTCGACACCCAGGGTGCGATGAGCGTCCGCGGCGCCCTCGCCATGACGTACCGGCACCTCTCCCAGCCGGCCGCACGGCTGCTGGCATTGCTGACCGTGCATCCGGGAGCCGAGGTCGACCTGTCCTCGGCCGCGGCGCTACTGGAGACGGACCTGCCCCGCGCCCGGCACGCACTGGGCTCACTGGCCGCCTACCATCTGCTCGCCGAGAGCACTCCGGGGCGGTACGCGCGGCACGACCTCGTCCGGTTGTACGGGGAGGAGCTCCTGTCCGAGCAGGGTCACGACGCGTACCGGCATGCCCTGGCCCGGCTGCTCGACCATCACCTGGCGTCGACGCGCGAGGCGGCACGCCGGGTGCAGCCGCTCTCGGCGCCGTTCGACCCGCTGGAGTTCGAGCCGCGGTCGGTGGTGCGGATGCCCGACGTACGCTCGGCTCTCACGTGGTTCCGCACCGAGGAACCGGTGATCCGCGGCCTGGTGGGCCTGGCCGCCGAACGGGGTGAACACGAGCGCGCCTGGCGGCTCGCCCAGTCGGCCAACTCGCTGTACTACGGCGCGGGCCGGCTGACCGACCGGCTGACCTGCCTGCGTTCGGGGCTCAGGGCGGCCCGGCTCAGCGGAACCAAGGAAGCGCTCGCGACGATGGAGGCGTCCACCGCGAGCGCGCTCTGCGGCAGCGGGCGGGCCGAGGAGGCACTGGACCTGGCCGCCGAGGCCGTGGCGCGTACCGGACCGGGCGACGGTGACCTGCACGTCTACGCGCTGGCCGTACAGGCGCTCGCGACCGGTCTCGCCGGGGACCTCGCCTCGGCGGACCTGCTGTCGTCCAGGGCCCTCGACCTGATCAGGACGGGCGGGTACCGGCAGTATGCCGACTCCACGTTGAGCAACGCCGCCGCCCTCAAGGGCATGGCCGGCGACGCCGGTGCCGCACTGCTCCACGCGCGCGAGGCGCGGAGCCTGCTGAGCGAGCACCCGGCGGCCACGTTCCAGCTCTCGGCCATGGTCAACGAGGCACAGGCACTCCAGGTCCTGGGCCGGACGGAGGAGGCCGGACGCGTCTGGCAGGAGGCGCTCGAACTCTGCCGTACGGCGGGTTCGCTGCAGATGCACGCGCTCACGGAGCACCAGTACGCGGAGTTCAACCTCGAGGCCGGCCGGACCGACGACGCCATCCAGCACCTGCGGGCCGCGGTCGAGCTGTACTCCCTGCGCGGCGAGTCCGAACTGGCCGATGAGCTCGGCAGACAGGCCTCCACGCTCGAGGCCCATCCCAGCGGGTGAGGCCGCGATGCCGCCCGCCGACCGGCCGTCGCGCCCGGTGGCGCTCACGCGGCGACGCGCAGTCCCGCCGCCTCCAGCATCGGGCGGAGGGCCCGGACCGCATAGTAATTGCGCGACTTGACCGTACCGACCGGAATGCCGAGCACACGGGCCGCGTCGACGACCGACCGGCCGTTCAGGTGGAGCTCGACCACCACCGCACGGTGGTGCGCCGGAAGCTTGGCGAGCACGACCTCGAGGTCACACGCCGCCAGTACGTCGTCGTACGGGTCGTAGGCGGGGGTCCGGTCCTCCGGTGACTCGTCGGAGATCTCCGCGGGCCGGGCGGCCACCATGCGGAAGTGATCGATGGCGATCCGCCGCGCCACCGTGAACAGCCACGGCCGGCACGAGGCGGGGCCCCGCGCGATCGCCCCCGGGTTGCGCCAGGCGCGCACCAGCGTCTCCTGCAGGATGTCCTCGGCCCGCCCGCGGTCACCGTTGGTGATCCGCATGAGGGCCCGCAGGAGATAGCCGCCGTGCAGGCGGTACAGCTCGGCCAGCGTGGCCTCGTCGAGGGTGGCCTTGTCGGGGGTGGCCATCGCGTGGGCCGCCCTCTCGCGAGTCGCCGTCTCGGGGGTGGACACGGCCGCGTCGGGGTCCGCGTCGCCGTGGGCGGTGCCGTTTCCCTGCGCGTTGCTCGTCATCGTGGCAACCCCTCTCCCCTTTGTAGCCGGGTTTTCTTTAGCCATGAAAGAAGGGTGCGACGCGCCGCCAACGATGCCCCAACGAAAGCCCAACGCGCGGGACCGGGCCAGAGCGTGGCGCCGTCAGTGTGCTGGTTCCGTGCCGTCCGGCGGGTCCCTGTCAGCGTGCGGGTGTTGTCAGCGGTGCTCGTTCAGCTCGGTGACCAACCGCTGTACTCCGTCCTCACCGAAGCGGGCGATGATGAGCGCGATCCAGTCCAGCGCGTCTCTTCGCTCGGCGAGCGTCCACTCGGGAGCGGACGGGTGTTCGTCCAGCACCATGGCCTCGGCCACCGAACGGAGGCCGGGCGCCGGATCCGGACGGGGGCCGACGAGCCGTCCACTCGTCGCGACACGGCGAGCGGTCGCGATGACGACCTCCGCCGGTGCGGGGGGTACGTCCAGGCCGGTGCCACGGTCCGGCCCGGGATCATCGCTTGGAGCCACGCCCGGCACCGACCACGGGTCACCGTTCAGGACGTAACCCGGATCAAGGCCAGGACGGCCGTCCGAGACGGCACCCGGCCCGGGCTCGGCGGCCTCGTCCAAGGCGGCATCGGGCCCGGAGCCGCCGTCCTCGGCGGAGGCCGGCCCCGGCTCATCGTCCGGACCGTTGCCGCGCCGCGGCGCTGGACCCTCGTCCCGGCCCGTGGCCCACCTCGGCTCGGGGTCGTCCGAGCTGGACGGCAGGCCCGCGACGGACCTGCTCAGCCAGGAGTCGACGAGACGGCGCACCGCCATGTCGCTGTTGATACGCCGCTCTATGTCCACTCTGTCCTCATCCACAGGCTCGTTACGTGCCCGTTCACGACGTTCTCAACCACGCGCCCTGACCATGGAACGTGGCTGCCCAGGCCCGAGGTTCACCGTTCGCCCGCTCATCCGTTCATCGCAGCGGCCGTCGCCGGCTCGCCGCGCCGCCGAACCGCCGGTCGGCCCGGCCGCGCGGGCGGCGGGGTCAACGGCGGGTGCTGTCCATTGTCCAGTTGGTCAGCCAGGTCCTGTCTCCGTCCAGGGAGAACGCCTGCTCCCAGCGGGCCGACGTGGCGGTGATGTCCGTCCACAGGAAACGCACTCGGATCCGCTTGCCCTGGTACTCATCGTCGCCGAAGAACTCACCCCTGCCGCCGGTGAAGCGGCCGACGACCGGAGGGGTCAACCTGCCGTCGCGCTTGCTGGCCCAATAGAGTGACCACTCCTCCCGCTCCGGGTCGTACAGGCGCAGGGTCAGTCCCGCGTACCCCTTGGTCGGGAACTCGATCTCGTCGAAGTTCGCCGCCCCGCCGAAATGCCGGCCGGCCCGGCTGACGGCGGGGAACTCCTCCCACGCGCTCGCCTCGTCGAGGAAGTCGGTCCGCCGCCGGTTGGTGACGTCCCACGTGCCGGTGAGGAAGTCGAAGTCGTTCATGAAGGGTCTCCCGGTCCGATCTGCCCGAAGCCCCCGCGGGGCTCCGCGAAGGCCACCTGCCGGACGGTAGGGCCACTCCACTGCCACCCTGTGTCAGTGGAAGCCGAACTTCCCCAGGCGATCGCCGTCTCATGATCAATCGTCCCGATCAGGGGTACGACCGTCTAACCTGTGAGCATTCGACGGGAGACGATGTGGAACATCCCAAGACCGCGTTCGTGCTGGGTGGCGGTGGTCTGCTGGGCGCCCATGAGGTGGGTATGCTGCGCGCGCTCGCCGAGGCGGGCATCCGTCCCGACCTTGTCGTCGGCACGTCGGTGGGCGCCTTCAACGGCGTGTTCGTCGCCGCCGACCCCGCCAACGCCGCCGATCTGCTGACCAAGGCGTGGCAGGGTGACGGCGCCGGCTCGGTGTTCGCCGGCTCGTTCTTCAACCGCGTGTCGACGCTGATCCGCTCGGGCACCCACCTGCATTCGACGGGCCTGCTGTCCACGGCGCTGGACACCTTCGTGCCGGTCGACCTGATCGAGGACCTGGCGGTGCCGTTCCACTGCGTGGCGGCCAACATCGAACGCGCGGAGCCCCGGTGGTTCACCCGTGGTCCGATCGTGCCGGCGGTTCTGGCCTCCTGCGCCGTGCCGGGGGTCCTTCCGCCGGTCCGCATCGGCGACGAGCACTTCTACGACGGCGGGCTCGTGCACAGCATCCCGATCGGCCGTGCGGTACGCGAGGGTGCCCGGACGATCTACGTGCTGCAGGTCGGCCGGATCGAGACTCCGCTCACCGCGCCGCGCCGCCCCTGGCAGGTCGGGCTGGTCGCCTTTGAGATCGCACGACGGCACCGGTTCGCCGAGGAGATGGCGGAGCTACCGGAGGACGTGAGCGTCCACGTGCTGCCCACGGGGGCGACCGGGCAGGGGTCCGGCCTCTCCCAGCTGCGTTACCGCGACGCGTCGCGCGTCGAGACCAACATCGACCGGGCCTACGCCGCAAGCAGTGCCTACCTCGCGGGTGATTGAGCTGAGAACGGTCCGATGGTCCCGCCGCGACTCGTAAGACGACTGGTCCTGGTCCCACTGATGTTCGCGCTGACGATCGTCGTGGGCGTGGCCACGCCGTTGCTCCTTCTCATCGGCCTGGTCGCCTCCCACGGCCGGCACCGGTTCCTGCGGGTCGCGGTGATCGGCGTGACCTGGACGGTGATGGAGTGCGCCGCGCTGCTCGCCTCGTTCGCCCTGTGGATCCGCGGCCGGACGTCCGACTACGACGAACGGCACTACGCGCTGTGCGGGTGGTTCCTCCGCCATGTGTACGCCGTGTCGGCGCGCGTCCTCGGTCTCACCGTGGAGATCCAGGAGCCGTTGAACGCCTCGGCGGACCGCCCGGTGATCGTGCTGAGCCGGCATGCCGGTCCGGGCGACTCCTTCTTGATCGTCCACTACCTCATCAACGTCTACGGCCGGCGGCCGCGCATCGTCATGAAGACGACCCTGCAGCTCGATCCGACGCTCGACGTGATGTTCAACCGGCTGCCCAACGCGTTCATCACCGGCAGCGCGGCCCCGCGCGGCGAGGCGGCCGGAGAGATCGGGCGGCTGGCCGCCGGACTCGACTCGCGCGGAGCCATGCTGATCTTCCCGGAGGGCGGGAACTTCACCCCCCACCGCCGCGTACGTGCGATCCGGAGGTTGCGCCGGCAGGGCGACCACGCCGAGGCACGGCGTGCCGGGCGGATGAAGAACGTCCTGCCGCCGCACGTGGCCGGGACGCTCGCGGCGATCGAGGCCGCCCCCATGGCCGACGTCATCTTCGTTGCCCACACCGGCGCCGACGACCTGCTGTCGGCGGGCGACGTGTGGCGCGAGATCCCGATGACGCAGCCCCTGCGCGCACGCTGGTGGCGGGTCCCGTACGAGGAGATCCCGGAGACCGACCGGGAACGCTGGCTCTACGACTGGTGGGCGACGATCGACGCGTGGATCGCGGAGAACCGCCCCGAGTCCGAGGCAGCTCCGCAGCCGCGCGAGTCGTGACTCCTGGCAGAACGCCATCGATTGCGCATAAGGCCTGAGGCCGGGCCCTCCTGCCCGGATAATGCCGCCATGGCAATGAGCCCTCCCGACCGCCGACCCTGGTGGCCCTCCATCTCCCTGGCGCTGAAGGCGGCGCTGGCAGGACTGCTGATCTTCGCGCTCCTTCATCCGGAGTGGGAGCGTTTCGCCGCCAAGGCGATGGGCATCCGCGCCATGACCTACCCCGTCGCGGCGATACTCGTCCCGCTGATCTGGCTGATCTGGAACCGCCTCCGCGGGCCGGTCCGGTACCCCTGGGACGTCGACGCGCTGATCGTCGCGCCGTTCGTCATCGACGTCGCGGGCAACGCCGCGAACCTGTACGACACGCTCGGCTGGTTCGACGACTTCTGCCACTTCACCAACTGGGCGCTGCTGAGCGCCGCCGTCGGCGTGGCCCTGCGGCGCGGGCCGGTGATCCCGGCATGGATGCTGGCGTTCACCTGTGCCGGAGTCGGCGCGATCGCGGCGATCCTCTGGGAGATCGCCGAGTACGCCACGTTCATCATGAACACGACCGAGGTGGTCAGCATCTACCGCGACACCATCGGGGACGAGGCGCTGGGACTGTCCGGGGCGACGCTCGCCGGCGTGCTCACCGCGCTGGGCTCCCGCCGCCGGTCCGCGGCGCCGCCGGTCGGTGACCCGCCGGTCGGTGACCCGCCGGTCGAGGCCGCCCCGCCCGCGCTGGAGCCCTGAGCGCGGGCCTCAGGTGAACGCGGGCCGCCGCAGCGGCTTTCGGCGCGCGAGCTCGGACTGGTATTCACGGCCGATCTCGGCGGCGTGCTCGCGCAGGTAGCCGGTCAGCGAGGTGGGGCACGTCGCCTCGCCCTCGACCATGACGAGCTCGGCCATGAGGCCGTCGATCTCGTCGCGGGTGAGCACGACGTCCCTGGTCAGCAGCGACATCCCCCGCAACACGAGCGAGACGACGGCCGGTGAGAGATGGACGGGGCGGAACGCCGTCCCGATGGCTCCGGCGATGGTCGCGACCAGGTCCTCGAACGCGAACGACTCGGGCCCGATCGCGTCGACGACCACGTCGTCCCGCTCCGCTCCGAGCCGTACGCACAGGTCGGCGAGGTCCTCCACGTACACCGGACGCAGGCGGTAGCGCCCGTCCCCGGGGATCGCGAACACGTGGAACTGCCGGAGCAGCCACGCGATGTTGTTGATCAGGATGTCCTGCCCGCCGAAGATCACGCTGGGCCGGACGATGGCGTAGGACGTGCCGCCGGCCCTGATGAGGTCCTCCACCTCGGCCTTGCCGCGGTAATAGGCGTAGAACGAGGTGGGGTCCGGGTTGGTGATGCTGAGGTGCACCACGCGTTCGACGCCCGCACGTGCGGCGGCCGCCATCAGCGCCGCGGTGTTGGTGACGGCCTGCGGGTGAGTCGTCCCGCCCGGCTCGTACCGGGTCCAGTACGTGTTGTAGAAGGTCGTGACCCCCTCGAAGGCCGCGTCGAGCGCGCCGGGGTCGTCGAACCCGAGGGGGAACACCGCGATGTCCGCGTCCCGCGACGGATGGTTGGTCAGCGTGCGTACCGTGTGGCCCGCCGCCTCGAGCCGGCGCCTGAGATAGGTTCCGGAGTATCCGAACGCTCCGGTCACAAGGTCTGTCTGGCTCATGACGCTTCCTTCCCTTGCCGCGGCCGGTACCGGGCCGTCCTCCCGAATCATACATACGTATGAGTGAACGCCAAGAGGCCACTCGCGAACGCCTCCTCGCCGCCACGCTGGAGGTGCTCGGCAGCCGCGGTGTGGCGCAGACGACGTCACGGGAGATCGCGACCGCGGCGGGCGCGAACCTGCAGGCCATCACCTACCACTTCGGCTCAAAGGACGAGCTGGTCGGGCAGGCGCTGGTCCACGCCGTGCGCACGTGGATCGAGCCGGCGCGTACGGCGCTGACCGGGATCGCCGGTGACCCGCTGAGCGGCCTGCTGGGTACGGTGTCGGCGCTTCAGCAGGCCCTCGAACAGGCCCACGAACACTTCCCGACCTACATCGAGGCGCTGGCGACGGCCTCGCGCAACGAGACGGTCCGCGCCCCGATCGTCGCGCTGCTGGCCGAGCTGCGCGGCGCGCTCGCGGCGAGCATCCGCGAGCTCCGCGATGCCGGGCTCATCGCCGCTTGGGTGGAGCCGGAGCCGATGGCGTCGCTCATCGTCGCGGCCGGCGACGGGTTCGTGCTCCACTCGACGCTGGATCCGGACGGCTACGCCGCCGCGCCCACGCTCGGCCAGGTGGTCCAGTTGCTGCTCGCCGCCGCCGTGCCACCCGGAGACGCCTGAGGCGCGATAATCGTTCGCCGTCGCCGGAGTGCCTGTCTAGGGTCGACCAGGTGTTGAGCGATGCGCGGATCAACGAGTTCGCCGAGCGCGGCTACATCGTGGTCCCCCAGGTGGTGCCGGGCGACATTCTGGACGAGGCAACCGAGCGGATCGACAAGGTCACCGCGGCCGACCCGCCCGCCGGGGACAAGCGCGGGGCCCACTTCCACTTCCTCGAGACCAAGGACGAGCCGGCTCTGATCGCGCCCTTGACCGGCAGCCCGGCGTTCGGTCTCGCCGAAGACCTGGCCGGCCGCGGCACGCTGAAGGTCCCCTGGCAGGTCCAGATCGCGCTGAACATCCCGCCGTACTCACACCGCCCCGGCGGACCCCACATCGACACCGCGAACGCCGAGCCGACCGGCGGACCGATCCGCGGCACGTTCACCCTGCTGGCCGGGATCCTGATGACGGATCAGCTCACCGAGAACTCCGGCAACCTGTGGGTCTGGCCGGGCACCCATCGGACCCACGCCGAATACTTCCGCGAGCACGGCACGCAGATGTTCTGCGCCTATCCCCCGATCGACCTGCCGGTGCCCGAACAGATCACCGGACACGCCGGTGACCTGCTGCTGGCCCACTACCTCCTCGGCCACAACATCGGCGGCAACTACGGATCCGAACAGACACGGCGGGCGCTGTACTTCCGGATCAGCAACCTCGACCATGAGTCCCACCGCGACGAGTTCCTCCAGGACACCTGGCTGGACTACGAGCCGATCAGGTCCCGGCCGGCGACATCTCGGTGACCGTGGCGCAAGGACCCTTCACCTCAGAGCCCGCCCGCACAGGACCGCGCTACTACGCGGCGCCCTGCCCGCGCGGGCTCGTGGTGTGACGAAGATGTTCAGTCGCCAAGGTCGCCGATGAAGTCCGTCAGCAGCGCGGCGAACTGTTGCGGTGTCTCCTGGTGCGGTGCGTGGCCGGCGTGGGGGATCAACTGCACCTCTCCGCGCCACAGCGCGGGGATGGTGAGCTTGCGCAGGTAGTCAAGGTTGACCAGTTGCTCGCCGGCGCCGTGCAAGATGGCCAGCGGCCGGCGGAGCTCTGCGACGATCGCGACCTCGTCCGCGAACCGGCCCTCGCCGACGCTGGAGCCCAGCCCCACGCGCGCGGCGCCGTCGGTGGCCAGGATGTCGGATACGAACTCGCTGGTCACCAGCGCCGAGCCGGGCGCGGTGAAGCTGTCGGCGAACGACCGCGCCTCGGACTCGCTGAGGATCGCGCTGCCGGTGGCGCTCATCGCGGGATTCGGCAGGAACGCCTCCGGAAACTGCGCGGCCGACGCGACCGGCGGTGCGCCGAAGATGACAAAACCGGCCGCGTCCCGCAACGTCGGCGCGGCCTCCAGAGTGATCTGACCGCCCATGCTCCATCCGACGACGACCGCGTCGGCCGCATCGAGCGTCCGGGCGAAGTCGGCGAGCACGGCCGCGTATCCCGGCAGCGAGTAGTCGGACTGGTCCCTGGCCGGCTCGGACCGCCCGTGGCCGGGCAGGTCCAGCGCAAGGCAGCGGTACTGCCGGCCGAAACCACCCGTGAGTACGGGGAGCCAGGTTCTGGCCGAAGACGAGTTGCCGTGGACGAAGATGACCGCGCGGTCGTCTTGGCCGCCGGTGCTCTCCAGGTAAGCGATCCGCTGCCCGGCGATGTTGACGCTCAGTTCATCCACTTGCTGCCTCTTGGCTCCACTGGCCCGTCTTCGGGTGCCGTTGCTCAGATGATTCCTTCCGAAAATTGTGGCACGAAGGGAGGGTGTCCATGATCGCTTTTGACGTTGAACCGCAACGCGTGCGGCGGAGCCGCTCCCCGCGGTATCTCGATCCGATCGTCAGTGGCTTTCAGCCGGGCCGAGTGTCGCCCCGCTCCCCAGCCGGGTCGAGCTGGGAGAGCGGGAGCGCCTGCCACCCTCGGCGTACGGGCCGCCGACGGGCCGCCTCAGTTGTCGCAGGCAGACCTGATCCGGTCGCCGGCGCTCATCAGGCTCGTGCCGGCCGAGAGCTGCGGCGGTGCGCCGCGGCCGTCGCGGTCCATCGTCGTCAGCTGCTGGCTGAGCTGCTCGAGCGCCGTCGCGGCGTCGTTCGCCGCGGACTCGACGTCGTTGTCGCCGGAGTCCCGGCCCTCCTGCCTCATCGTGGTGGCGCTGCTGTAATAGGTGTTGGCCAGCCCGTTTGGATCATTGGTCTGTGCAACGCCGCTCTGGCTGACCTGCGTAATCGTTTCCTGGAGCTTGTCGCAGGCGGTCTTCTTGTCGTCGTTGCCGCACGCGGCCACGGACGCTGCCATTGTTGCGGCGACAGCACACATTCCGGCGATCCGTATCGGTGTTCTGCGCATCGAACTCGACTCCTTTCGGGGGCTGGCGACGAGCTGCCGTGGCCCGTCGTTATGCGGGTCAAGATCTTTCGGGCACCTCCTTGGATCCGAAAACATCATGCATCACTGTGCGTGTTCGTCACATCACTTTCGGGTTAGGTCTCAGAATCGCCGCGCACATACCGCCGCGAAATTCATTCGCGTCGATTGACGTACCGATCGGTGACCTATTCGGCGGTGGCGGACATGGCACGCCGGGAGGTGCCGCCCCGCCCGGCCGGCGGGGCGCGCCGCAGCGAGGCGGCCATTCCGGCGACCGTCATCGCGCCGAGCACCAGCAGCGCGACGCGGCAGCCGGCGGTGAACGCGTCCAGCGTGTGCCCCGGAAGCGAGGACGGCGTCCCGGCGTACGCGGCCTTCTTCGCGGATGCGGTCAGCGGGCTCGTGATGATCGCCAGTGACAGCGCGACGAGCGCCACCAGGCCGAGCCCGGTCAGCGCGAGACCGCCGGTCGACAGCACGCGCGCGCTGTAGCGGTGGGCCAGTCCTCCGGCGATCGGGGAGGCGAGCATCATGCCCACCGCGACCGGCACCACGCGGAGTCCGGCCTGGAACGGATCGACCCCGTCGGCCGCCTGGAGGTACAGCGAGATCAGCAGGACCACGGCGAACCTCGCCATCGACAGCAGGAACGCCGCGAGGTAGGCCATGGAGCGTTCCCGGTCGGCGAACATCCGCAGGTCGACCAGCGGGTAGCGACGGCGCGCCTGCACGAGCAGGAACACCGGAGTCGCCACGGCGAAGGCGGCCGCCCCGGCGACCACCGGCGCACTGGTCCAGCCGAGCGCGCCGCCCTCGGAGAGCACGAGCACGAGGGTGCCGAGGACGACGAAGGACAGCGCGGCGCCGACGAAGTCGAAGGGCTCGCGTGGTTCGTCGCTCCGCGGTGACCTGCGCAGGCTGATCACGGCCCAGACCAGGCCGAGCGCCCCCGTCGGCACGTTGAACCAGAAGACCGCGCGCCAGCCGAGGGTCGTGGCGAGCAGGCCGCCGAGCAGCGCCACGGTGGGCAGCGCCACGTCCAGAGTCGAGGTGTTGGCACCGGAGAGCAGCACCCCGATGCCGGTGACCGAGAGCACGCGCCACGCGTACCGCCGGTCGCCGGAAGTCTGTGTCATGGACCTTCGCATCGTACGTTCGCGGGCGGATTGAGGGCCTTGACGAGGCTGTCCACCCACTTTGTCCGTCTCTCGCCCGGCCCTTCGCGGATGGACTCCACCACGAGGAGCCGCGCGTGGGAATATCGAAGGACGCCTTAGTAGTTTAAGTTTCAACCACTTACGCGATAGGAGCCCCATGAACGTGCGGCCTGAAATCAACGTGCGCCGGGCGGAGGAGCGGTTCGCGACGAAGATCTCGTGGCTCGACTCCAAGCACTCGTTCTCCTTCGGCCATCATCACGACCCGGGCAACACCCACCACGGGTTGCTGCTGGTCAACAACGACGACGTGGTCAAGCCCGGGACCGGCTTCGAGACGCATCCCCACCGGGACATGGAGATCGTCACCTGGGTGCTCCGTGGTGCGCTCGTCCACCAGGACTCCGAGGGGCACAACGGCGTCATCTACCCCGGACTCGCGCAACGGATGAGCGCGGGCACCGGGATCCTGCACTCGGAGAAGAACGACCGGCCGGCCGAGGCGGGCCGGGACGCGCCCTCCGAGCCCGTGCACTTCGTGCAGATGTGGGTCGTGCCCGACGAGGCCGGCATCGCGCCGGGCTACGAACAGCTGGAGATCGAGGACGAACTGCTGCGCGGCGGCCTCGTGCCGGTCGTCTCCGGCATGGCCCGGCACGAGAACCGGTCCGCGATCCGCATCAGGAACAAGTACGCGGCACTGCACGTGGCCCGGCTGGCTCCGGGACAGAGCGTGGAGCTGCCCGAAGCGCCGTTCCTGCACCTGTTCGTGCCCCGCGGCGCCGCCTCGCTGGAGGGCGCCGGCGACCTGCGCGAGGGCGACGCCGTACGTTTCACCGCCACCGGCGGGCAGCGGCTGACCGCGACCGAGCCGGCCGAGGTCCTCGTCTGGGAGATGCACGCGACCATCGCCGCGTGACGGCGGTCGCCGGACGCCCGCCGCGCCGGAGCGCGTACGCCGGGATCACCCGGCGTACGCGGTGGAGACGACGAGGCCGATCAGGCAGCACGCGACGGCCGCGGCCGCGATGGCCACCACGGTCCAGTGAAGGGCTCCCCCGGCCGGACGATCATGAGCTGGGCGCTGATGCATGGCGGTGCCTCCGGAATCGGTGTCATGGCCGGTTGAACGAACCGACTCCGGAAAATGTAGAGAAAGACAGCTTAATAAAGAATGAAGTGACCCATAAAAACGAACTTTAGGCGATTCGACCCGATGGAGAGTCGTTTTCGTGTTCTGGGGTAGGGAAGGTCGCCATGGACATCGACTTGAGTGGACGCAGGGCGCTCGTCAGTGGCTCGACCAAGGGGATCGGGCGGGCGATCGCCAAGGGCCTGGCCCGCGCGGGCGCGGCGGTCGTGGTCAACGGCCGCGACGAAGGCGGGGTCACCAGGACGGTGGACGAGCTGCGATTGGAGGTCCCGGGGGCCGAGGTCAGTGGCGTGGCCGCGGATCTGGCCACCGCCGAGGGCGCGGCACTGCTGTTCGAACGACTCCCGGAGGCCGACGTCCTCGTCAACAATCTCGGCGTGTTCGGGCCACAGCCCGTGCTGGAGATCGACGATGACGAGTGGCGCCGCTATTTCGAGGTCAACGTGCTCTCCGGAGTCCGGCTGGCGCGCCATTATCTCCCTCGAATGACCGAGCGGGGCTGGGGTCGCGTGCAGTTCATCGCGAGCGACTCGGCCATTGTCACTCCCGCCGAGATGGTGCACTACGGGATGACGAAAACAGCGCTACTGGCCGTTTCGCGCGGTTACGCGAAGGCGGTCGCCGGCACTGGCGTGACGGTCAACACGGTCGTGGCGGGGCCGACCCACACCGAGGGCGTGGAGGACTTCGTGGCCGACCTGGTGGGCACCGAACTGCCTTGGGAGGAGGCGCAGCGGAAGTTCATGGCCGAGTACCGGCCGAACTCCCTGCTGCAGCGGCTGATCGAGCCGGACGAGATCGCCAACATGGTCGTCTACCTCAGCTCCGAGGCCGCCTCGGCGACGACCGGCGGCGCCGTACGCGTGGACGGGGGCTACGTGGACAGCATCCTGCCGTGAGGCACAGGTCCGTGGTGGGGACGGGCCGCCGGGCCGGTCGCCCCATGACTTGATCACCGGCCGGTAGTGATCACCACCGGCCCTGGCAAAAACGCATCACCGGGTCTCCTCTCCGCGGGCGCGGCCGTGATGACGTCGATCGTTGACACACTCCGAAGGAGTTCACATGATCACGTCGTTCGGCAAATACGCCGTGGCCGTCGCCGCGGCCCTCTCGGCCGGTGGCCTCGCCACCGTCGCCGCCCCGGCGCCCGCGAGGGCCGCCGGCTTCACCTCGGCCTACACGTGCACCGTCCCGATGCTCGGGTCACAGACCGCCGTCCTCAACGGCTGGCTGAGCTCTCCGGAGCACATGGGCGTCGGCAGGCCGGCCGGTTTCCAACTGCACATCGCGAGCCTGAGCGTGAGCACTCCGATCGCCATCGACTCCTGGACCGCCTCCGCGTGGGTCGACGTCAGCGGCACGGAGAGCTCGTCGTTCCAGTTGACGGGCTCCGGCGGCTTCGTCGCCGCGGGACAGCCGCTCTCCGGCGACCTCTCAGGCGACTGGGCGCCATCCGTACGCGGGCCCCATGTGCTCAGCGTCAGCGGCCTCACGATCACCGCGAACACGCCGGCCACCGGGGACGTCACCGCGGAGTGCACGGCGAACGAGCCCCGGCCGGTGGCCGCGACCCTGATGGCGCACAACGGCGGCTACTACCCGGGATGGAACAGCCCGGTCGTCGCGCCGTACCCGGTCGGGTGGGCCGGCCCGTACCGCCCGGGATGGCACCGTCCCATCGTCCTGCCGCCGTACCACGGCGGCTGGCACCACCATCACTGAGAGCACGCGCGCCTGTTAACGCGTGGCTTTAGGAGGAACGGCGATGGCGGGCCGGCGAGTGGCCCGCCATCCGCTTGAACGCGTCGCCGGAAGCACTCTCGGAGCCGTGACCGAACTCGGCGGCGACGGAGCCGACCGCGCGCTCACCAGCGCGGAGGGCACGTGCGACATGCGCGGCGGACGGCGCGGCCTCGGCCGAACGGCCGAGGCGATCAACGGCAAGTCGGCTCTCCCGGCCGAGGCAGGTGACGGGTCCCGCCGGCGACGATGAAGGTCGTCGAAGCCTGAAGAACCGGGAGTGTGACAGCCATGTCGACCAATCGCCCGCGCAGCACCTGGTGGCGCCGCGTCCCGCGGTCGCGTACCGGAGGGTCGGTCACGATCGTGGCCCTGGCGGTGGCGTTCGCCGCCGGCGTGTACGCCCTGGCCACAGGCGTCTACACGACGACGCCCGGCGTGATCCTGGAGATCGTGGTCGTGATCCTGCTGGCCTGGAGCATCATCTCCGTGAGCGCCAGGCTGGCCGCGCTGCGGAGCACGAGCGAACGCCGCTGACGCCTCGCGGCGGGTGCCGGCGGCCCCGTCTCGCCCGGAACGGCGCCGTTGACGGAAGCGTCCCGCAGGTCACGGCGCCACCGGAGGCCGGGCCGGATCCGGACGCGTACGGGCCGCCTTCCAGCCGAACCCGAAACCGCGGCCGAGGACGGTGAAGACGCGGCGTACACCGCGTCCCGGCCTGACCGGCGCCCGCCCCTGACGCGTGGAACCGCAGCTCCGCGCCCCCATCGCGCGTTGACCCTGCCCCGAAGGAGATGTCAGGGCGTGCCCGCCGTTCGGCTCGGCGAAAGTCACCCGATCATTCGGCCTGCTCCGAGCGTCGAAAAGGTACCGGCCCAACAAGGCGGTTCCGGGATTTCCGGCATGTTGGGCGGGTGCTTTGCGAGGTACGGTCATAAGCCAGCGTGAAGAGGGCGGGGCTTCGGGTGGAGAGTCAGCGACGTACGGGTACAGGGCGGCCGCTCCGGCCCGACGACCCCGAGAGAGTCGGGTCCTACACGATCCTGGGGCGGATCGGCGAGGGCGGCATGGGGGCCGTCTATCTCGGGCGCGGCCCCGACGGCCGCCAGGTCGCGATCAAGGTCGTACGCCCGGAGCTCGCCCACGACCCGGGATTCGTGGCGCGCTTCCGTGAAGAGGTGACCAACGCCCAGCGGGTGGCGTCGTTCTGCACCGCGCAGGTGCTCGACCACGGCGAGTCCGCCGATCGCGCCTACATGGTGACCGAATACATCGACGGCGTCTCGCTGAAGGACTACGTCAAGGAGCACGGCGAGCTGTCGCCCGGCATGCTCCAGGGCGTGGCGGTCGGCGTGGCCGCCGCCCTGGTCGCCATCCACGCCGCGGGGCTGATCCACCGTGATCTCAAGCCCGCGAACGTGATGCTGTCCTACTCCGGGCCCCGCGTCATCGACTTCGGCATCGCACGTGCGCTGGACGTCGCGTCCGGTCTCACGATGACCGGCCAGCTCGTCGGCAGCCCCGGCTGGATGGCGCCCGAGCGGATCCTGCAGCAGCAGGTGACGACGGCGGCCGACATCTTCTCCTGGGGCTGCCTCGTCGCGTTCGCCCAGAACGGGATCAACCCCTTCGGCACGGGCGACTTCTCGGTGATGTCGGCCCGGCTGCTGCACGGCGACCCCCAGGTGGGAGAGCTGCCCAGCCCGCTGGACCGGCTGGTGCGGGCCGCGCTGGACAAGGAACCGCGCAACCGTCCCACCGCCAGGGACCTGCTGCTGACGATGGTCGGCGGTGAGAGCAGCGAGGCGGCGGTACTGGGCACGCTGACCGCGTGGCAGTCGCCGGTCCCGCTGGCGCCGCGCGGTGCCACGCGCGTGATGGGCGAGTCGACGCGGGAGGCGCCCTCGCCCGCCGGTCCTCCCCCTGCCGGTCCTCCGGCGGGCTCACCGCCGGACGCGGCGCGCGGTTCCGGGCCTCCGACGGCGTACGGCACCCCCCTCGAGTCCGGGCCTCCGACGGCGTACGGCGACCGGCCGCCCACCTCTCATGACGCCGGGCCCCCGACCGCGTACGGCGGCGGGCCGGTCCCTCGTGGCGCCGGGGCGTTCGGCTCGGCTCCCGCGACCGTGGCGGCGGGTTCTCCGCTCGAGTCACCGACCCGGCCGTCCGGCCCCGGCACGCGTCCGCCCACGGGACGGCCTCCCGAGCCCTCCGGCCGGCCGGGTCAGGGCCGAGGCGGACGCCGGGCGGTGCTGGCCGGTGCGGTGGTGGTCGTCCTCGCGGCCGGCGCGGTGACCGGCTGGCTGGCCTTCCGCCCGGACGACAAGAAGCCGAGCGGGACCACGACGGCGGCGGGCCCGGCTCCCCTGCCGGACGACCCGCTGGTGGTGCGCATCGACCGGCAGCCCGGCTGGCCGGACAAGTGCTACGGCAGCATCGGGAAGCTGGTCCCCACGACGGCCAAGGCGAGCTACGTACTCGCGAGGAATGACACCTGCGACATCCTGCCCCGGTGGTCACCGGACAGAAAGAAGATCGCCTTCACCCGGTCCACCGGCCTCGCCGTCAACGAGCTGTGGGTCATGAACGCCGACGGTTCCGGGGCCGCCATGGTGACCAACCAGATGTCCGGCCGGAGCCGGGTCGCCTGGTCACCGGACGGGAAGAAGATCGCGTTCGTCGCCAAGGCCGGCACGGGACGCCAGATCGACGTGGTCGACGTCGCCGCCCCGCATTCGACGCTGCGGCTCACGACCGACGATGCGTTCAAGGACGACCCCGCCTGGTGCGGGAGCCGGGTGGCGTTCTGGAGCAGGAGGACCGGCGGCCTCCAGACGATCTTCACGGTCGACGCGGCCACGCCCGGCAAGGGCCGTGTCCAGGTGACGCACGTGGACCACGACGTCAACGACCCGTCCTTCTCCCCCGACTGCAAGCAGATGGCCTACACCGACCAGCCCACCAAGGACACCCGGCACATCTGGATCACCACCGCCGACGGCAAGGGCACGGCGCGTCAGCTGACCTCCGACAGCACCCGCGACATGGACGCCACCTGGTCACCGGACGGCACCTGGATCGCGGTCGCCCGCGGCGCCACGGCGCTCCCGAGCATCTGGGCGATACGTGTCTCGGACCGGCACGAACAGCGGATCTCTCCCTCGCAGGGGAACATGGCACATCCTGACTGGTCCTGAGGGGTGCCGGTACGGACGCCAGGGTAGATCCAGAAGATCTGGTGTCCGGGGGACTGGAGTGACAGGGACATGGCCGACGACAAGGCGCAGTGGATCGGCGAAGAACCTTCGGTGCTCGTATTCGACGTCAACGAGACGCTGATCGATTTCGAGTCGCTGGGGCCCCTGTTCGAGAGGGTCTTCGGCGACAGGCGCGTGCTGCGCGAGTGGCTGGGCCACCTGATCATGTACTCCATGACGATCACTCTGTCCGGCCTCTACGAGGAGTACTTCACCCTGGGCCAGGGGCTGCTCCAGATGGTCGGCGACATCCACGGAGTGGAGGTCAAGCCGTCCGACGTCGAGGAGCTCAGGACGGGAATGCTGACGATGCCCGCGCATCCCGACGTCGAGCCGGGCCTGCGGCAGCTGAAGGACGCGGGCTTCCGCCTGGTGACGCTGACGAACTCCCCGCCCAACCCGAAGGGCAAGAGCCCGCTGGAGCATGCGGGTATCGCGTCCTTCTTCGAGCGGCAGTTCACCATCGACACCGTCCGCGCCTACAAGCCCGCGCCGCAGGTCTACCACATGGTGGCCCAGGACCTGGGCGTACCGGCGTTCTCGTGCTTCATGGTCGCGGCACACGTGTGGGACACGGTGGGGGCCCAGAGCAACGGCTACACCGCGGGACTGGTCACCCGGCCCGGCAACGCCCCGCTGCCGGTCCGCTCCCTGCCGCAGCCCAACATCGTCGCACCGGACCTCCCGGCCTTGGCCTCGGAGCTCATCAGGATCTGGCGCTAGACCCTCATTGCCTGACCGCCGCTCGTTCGCCCGCCGCGCGGGAGATCCACCACGCCCGCTCCCCCGGCCCTCACGCCTCTTGACCGGCCCGGCGCAACGGCCCCCTGCGGCACGGGGGCGCGCGTCGTTCGTGGCTTATGCGCGGTACGCCGGGGCCGTACATGAAGGGCCCCAAAGCGGGTAGGCGCGTTGTTCGACGCGGACATCGCGGCTCGCGACGGCCGTGTCACAGACGGCATCGAGCCCCGACGTCGTCGAGAGGAGCACACGGCATGCCGAGTTACCTGCGCGAGGCCTCGCGCAACCCCTTCGTGTTGAAGATCTCCCTCCTGGCCGCCCTCGGCGGGCTGCTGTTCGGCTACGACACCGGTGTCATCTCCGGTGCTCTGCTCTACATCAAGAAGGACCTGCACGCGGGTGATCTCGCCCAGTCCTGGATCGTCGCCGGGCTGCTCGTCGGCGCCGTCGTCGGCGCGCTCGCCGGAGGGCGCCTGGCGGACCTGATCAGCAGGAGATGGACGCTGCTGATCTCCGGCATCGTGTACGTCGCGGCGGCCCTCGCGGCGGCGTTCGCCCAGTCGTCGGGCCAGCTGGTCGCGGCACGGATGGTCCTGGGCCTGGCCGTCGGCGCGGCCTCGGCGGTGGTGCCGCTCTACATCGCCGAGCACACGCCGCCGAAGATCCGCGGCGGCACCGTCTCGTACAACCAGCTGATGGTGACGGTGGGCATCCTCGTCGCGTACCTCATCGACTTCGCGCTCCGCAACGTCGGCTCGAACTGGCGCTGGATGCTCGGCATCGGCGCCCTGCCGGGCGTGTTCCTGGTGATCGGCATGCTCTTCGTGCCCTACTCGCCGCGCTGGCTGATGCAGAAGGGCCGCCGTGACGAGGCGCGCGAGGTGCTGCGGCGTACGCGCAGGGGCGAGGACGTCGAGGAGGAACTCTCCGAGATCGAGTCGGTGCTGGCGGAGGAGCGGAGCTCGGGACTGCGGGCGCTGCTCCGGCCCTCCCTGCGGCCGATGCTCGTCATCGGGATCGGCCTGGCCGTCATCCAGCAGGTGGTCGGGGTGAACACCGTCGTGTACTTCTCACCGACGATCCTCACCTACACCGGCCTGCACGCCAACGACGCGATCGCGCAGGCGCTGTCGGTCGGCATCACCAACGTCGTGTTCACGATCATCGCCGTGCTGCTCCTGGACCTGGTCGGCCGCCGCGCGCTGCTCATCGCCGGCACCATCGGGCTCACCGTCGCGCTCCTGACGCTCGCCGCGTTCTTCGCCTTCGACTGGAAGGACTCGGCGCCCTGGGTGGCGCTGGTCGCGCTGGTGCTGTTCATCGCGTCCTTCGCCATCGGGCTCGGCCCGGGGTTCTGGCTGATGATCTCCGAGATCTTCCCGCTGGGCGTCCGTGGCTCGGCGATGGCCGTGTGCAGCGTGTTCAACTGGGGCGCCAACTTCTTCGTGTCGTACTACTTCCTGCAGCTCGTCGACGGCATCGGCAAGGCGTGGACGTTCAGCCTGTACGCCGTGATGGGCGTCGTGGGCATCGTCTTCTTCCTCACCAAGGTGCCGGAGACGAAGAACCGCACGCTGGAGGAGATCGAACGCGACCTGGGCGCCCCGGCGTCCGGGACGAACACCCGGGAGCAGACCGCCTGACCCGGCCGCCCCGGGGTGTGTCCGAACCGGACGTGCCTCGGGGCTGGCACACTTTTAGAAAACCATTCTAGAATGCTCGTCGCATCCAAGGGGGTGCCAAAGCTCCACAGAAGGGGCGACGATGCCCACCGACCAGCCCGCGGCGGTCCCCAAGGCCATTCCGAAGCCGACCCCCGAGACGCGGCCGTTCTGGGACGGCGCCGCCGCCGGAGAGCTGCGCGTCCAGCGCTGCCTCGCCTGCCTGCGGCACTACTTCTATCCGCGTCCGGTCTGCCCGCACTGCGGCACCTCCGACGTCGAGTGGGTCACGGTCAGCGGGCGGGCCACCCTCTACTCCTACGTCATCAGCCACCGCCCCGCGCCGGGCTTCGCGGAGGACGGCCCGTACGCGATCGCCGTGGTCGAGCTCGAAGAGGGCGTACGGATGATGACGAACATCGTAGGCATCGAGATCACGCCGGAGAACCTCGAGCTGGACATGCCGCTACGCGTGGTCTTCGAGCCGCGCGGCGACGTCCACGTGCCGCTCTTCGCGCCGGCCGCCGCGCCGGCCACTGGGGGCGAGCGATGAGCACGGACATCGTCATCGTCGGCGCGGCCGAGACCGACGAGATCGGGCGGCTGCCGGACCGTTCGGTGTTCGAGCTCCACCTGGAGGGCGCATGCAACGCGCTCGCCGACGCGGGCCTGACCAAGGACGACGTCGACGGGGTCGCGACGGTCGGCACGCCCGGCCCGGTACAGGTCGCGCACGCCCTCGGCATCACCCCGGCCTGGCTGGACGGCACGTCGGTCGGCGGCACGTCCTTCCTGTTCCACGTACGGCACGCGCTGGCGGCGATCAGGGCCGGGCTGTGCCACACGGTGCTGATCACGCACGGCGAGTCGGGCCGGTCGCGGGTCGGCGCTCCGCCGCGCGCGTTCGGACGGGACTCTCTGCCGGGCCAGTTCGAGCTGCCGTACGGGACCATGGGTCCGGCGACCACGTTCACGGTCACGGCACTGCGGTACATGAAGGAGACCGGCCTCACCCACGAGCAGCTCGCCTCGGTGGCGGTCGCCCAGCGCAGATGGTCCAGCCGCAACCCACGCGCGGCAATGCGCGACCTGGTCACGGTCGAGGACGTGCTCGCCTCGCGGCTCGTCGCCTATCCGTTCCACCTGCTCGAATGCTGCCTGGTCACCGACGGCGGCGGGGCGCTGGTCGTGACCTCGCGCGAGCGTGCCGAGGCACTCGGCACCCGCAAGCCACCGGTGTACGTGCTGGGATCCGGCGAGTCGGCGGAGTCTCCCATCATCTCGCAGATGGAGGACTTCACCACGTCGCGGTCGTTCCGGCTCTCCAGCCAGGCCGCGTTCGCCGACGCAAAGATCACCCATGCCGACGTCGACCACCTGATGATCTACGACGCGTTCGCCCACGTCCCCATCTACGGGCTGGAGGACATGGGCTTCGTCGGGCGCGGCGAGGCCGGCGCGTTCATCGAGGAGGGCCACACCTCGCCGGGCGGACGGCTGCCGATGAACACCAACGGCGGCGGCCTGTCATACACCCACACCGGCATGTACGGCATGTTCGCGATGCAGGAGTCGATCCGCCAGCTGCGCGGCGAGGCGGCCGCGCAGGTGCCGGACGTCGAGGTCGGCGTGGTGCTCGGCAACGGCGGGATGTTCATGTCGGCCGCCACTCTGGTCCTCGGCAACCGGCGGTCCTGATCCGGGGGTAGACGCCCGCCCGCAGCCTCCGCGGGCGGTGTTACCGGTTCCGGCACCGCGGGCGCGGTGCCATGAGTGAGCGGAGCGGCTAGTGGCAGATCGAAGATGGCGTTCGGCCATCGCCTGTATCGCACTGGCGACGGCGGTGCCCCTGCTGCCGGCGACGGCGGCGTACGGGTCGGCATCGCATTCGCGGTTGACCATCGAGTCCGTCTCGAACCCCCGGCCGCAGTTCGTCAGCGGCGGCCAGGTGCTGATCCGCGTCGTCCCGGCGGGCTCGCGGCCGACGACCGTCAGCGCGAACGGGCACGACGTGACCTCGGGCCTGCGCCGGCAGTCCGACGGCAGCCTCCTCGGGGTGGTGGGCGGCCTGCGGGAGGGCGCCAACACGCTGGAGGCCCGCCAGTCCGGCGACCACGCCTCCCTGCGCGTCACGAACCACCCCATCACCGGGCCGGTGCTCTCCGGCCGCCAGCAGCTTCCGTTCTACTGCGAGACCCAGGCGTTCGGGCTGCCGGCGGCGTCGCAGCCGTTCTGCTCCGCGCCCACCCAGGTGAGCTACCAGTACCGCACGACGGCGGGCGCGTACGCGCCGCTGGCCGACCCGTCCAGCCGCCCCGCGGACCTGGCCACCGCGACGGTGAACGGCGCCAAGGTGCCCTACATCGTGCGGGTCGAGCGCGGCACGATCGACCGCGCGGTCTATGAGATCGCGGCCCTGTACGACGGCGCCGCGCCCTCCCCGGTCGCCCCGGACAGGAGCTGGAACGACCGGCTCGTCTACACCTTCGGCGGAGGCTGCAACGCCGGCTACCACCAGGGCAGCGGGACCGGCGGCGTGCTGAACGACCTGTTCCTGGGTCAGGGCTACGCGGTCGCCTCCTCCACCCTCAACGTGCTGGACAACAACTGCAGCCCGATCATCTCGGCCGAGGCGGCGATGATGGTCAAGGAGCACTTCGTCGAGACGTACGGCCCGGTCGCCCACACGATCGGCTGGGGCGGCTCCGGCGGTGCCATCCAGCAGTACGACATCGCCGAGAACTACCCGGGCATCGTGGACGGCATCATCCCCGGCGTGTCCTTCCCCGACCCGCTGAGCACGGCCGGCCCGGTCTCGGACTGCCGGCTGCTGGACCGTTTCTTCGCCGGTCCCGGCACCGCGTTCACCGACGCGCAGAAGAAGGCCATCGCCGGGTTCAACGACTACACGACCTGCGTGTCCTGGGACCAGACCTTCGCCAGCCGGTCCACGGCCACGGACAGCTGCAACGCGGCGATCCCGGTGTCCGCGCGCTGGGACCCGGTCACCAACCCGGGCGGCGTCAAGTGCAACTCCAACGAGCAGTTCGTCAACCAGCTCGGCCGCGACCCGCGTACCGGGTTCGTCCGCAGCCCGCTGGACAACGTCGGCGTCCAGTACGGACTGGCGGCGCTGAAGGCGAAGGCGATCACACCGGCCGAGTTCACCGCGCTCAACACCGCCATCGGCGGCCTGGACTACACCGGTAAGCCGGTGGCACAGCGCCTCGCCGCGGACCCGAAGGCACTGAACACGGTGTACGCCGACGACCTCGTCAACGCGGCGTCGCAGGGCCTGCGGCAGACCCCGATCATCGACCAGCGCACGGACCTGGACTTCGCCGGGCCGGGCAACGACATCCACACGACGGAGTGGTCGTTCGTGATGCGGCAGCGGCTGCTGCACGCGAGCGGCACCGCGGCCAACCAGGTCATCATCGAGAGCGACCCGACCACCGCCGAGGCGACCGCCGCGGCGGTGTACGAGTTCGGCGCCATGGAACGCTGGCTGACCGCGATCGACGCCGACCACTCGGGCCGCGACCTGCGGCACAAGGTCGTCGCCGACCGCCCGTCCGACCTGGGCGACGGCTGCTACCTGTCGGCGACCGAGCGCATTCGCGAACCCCTCACCTACCCGGCCGGCGGGCAGTGCGGGGCGAAGTACCCCGTGGCCGCCAACACCCGCATGGCGGCCGGGGAGAGCCTGTCGATGGACGCCATGAAGTGCGCGCTGAAGCCGCTGAACTTCCGCGACTACCCGGTCACGTTCACGGCCGAGGAGCAGAAGCAGCTGCGGTCGACGTTCCGCACGGGTGTCTGTGACTACAACCGCCCCGCCGTCGGTCAGCGCAGGCCGATCGGCACCTGGCTGAGCTACAAGTAGGTCCCCGGGGTGGCCCTCACCGGCTGCGGTGCGGGCCACCCGTCGGATCGGGCTCTGTCAGTCGCGGTCCGAGTCGAGGACCGCGATCTCGACGCAAGCCGAGCCTGTGTCGTTGCTCGGACTCGCCTTGCGCCATTCGAGGTCGTCTAGCTGTGGTGTTCCCATAGCTCCTCTGCTGTCTTGAGGATCAAGCCTCGGGACATGTCCTCAGGTAGGGCCGCGCGACTGATCGACTCCCAAGACGCAGTGACCGTGGCGATGTCGTCCGTGCGCGTGCTGACCACCCCGCCTAGGGCCGTGAACCACGTCGGGTAGGCGGGCTCGTTCTTCCGAAAGTCGAGCGTACGGACCAACACGCCATCGGTGCTGAGTTCCCGATCGGCCGCCTCGGCGAAGTCAGGCATCGCCGGGACCTGCCCGGTCTCTATTGAGCTGATGAGCGAGTCCGAGCAGTAGAGGCGTGCCGCCAACTCTGCCTGCGTGAGCCCGGCGCGGTTCCGGTAGTGCTTCAGCTCGCGCCCCCAGATCGCCTGTGGCGTGTTCGGCGGCTCTTCCATACGCGACCCCTTATGTCCGGCTCCAGCGGACTCCAGCTCGACGGGCGGCGACTCCAGCCATCCGAATCGCAGCCTGCTAGACGTGGTCACGGGGCCCCACCCGAGCCCGGACTCTCTTGGATCGCAGACCTGTCGCAGCTCTCGGTTCTGATCCGGCGCTACCCGGACGAGGCGAGGCGCATGGTCGACGCGGCGTTCTCGATGACGCCGCCCCGGCCGGTCAACCGCTTCGCGGCGTCACGGTGGCGCGGGTCGAGAACCACCTAGCGCGGGGCGCGCGGGCTCCGCGACCCAGGAATGGGCGACCGTCCAGGTCTGCCGGGCCGCCGACCGTCAGGTGCGCCAGGTGATCAGCGCGTCCAGGGCCTCGATCCGTGAGCCGCGTACCAGGAGCGGGTTGATCTCCAGGGACTCCAGGTCGTCGCCCAGGCCATCGGCCAGGGCGCAGACGCGGGCGACGGTCTCGGCCACCGCGTCCAGGTCGGCGGGTTCGGTGCCGCGGGCGCCCTGGAGCAGTCCGGCTCCGCGCAGTTCGCCGAGCGCCTCCCGTACCTCGGCGGCGCCGACCGGCAGCAGCCGCAAGGCGGAGTCCTTCAGGACCTCCACCCAGACGCCGCCGAGGCCGACCGCCAGGACCAGGCCCCAGTTCGGGTCGCGCACGATGCCGACCAGGAGTTCGACACCGCCGTGCCGCTGCGGCTGGACCAGCGCGCCGATCCCGCCGGCGGCCGCGCGGATCTCCCGGTACGCCCGGCGTACGTCCTCGGCCGACGTGAGGCCCAGCCGTACGCCGCCGACGTCGCTCTTGTGGCCCAGCCCCTCGGCGGCGGCCTTCAGCACGACCGGATAGCCGAACCCGTCGGCCGCGGCCACGGCGGCCGCCTCGTCCGGCACGAGCTCGGACGGCACCACCGGCACACCGTGGTCCGCGAGGAACGCCGCCGCAAGATGCTCGGCCCACGTGCCCGTACCGGTCACGGCCGTGCCTTCACCGGTCACGACCGGCGCCACCGGCACCGGCCGCGGTGACACCTGGGCTCGCGCCCGCGACCATCGCACGGCGGCGCCGATGGCGGACATCCCGTGCTCGATGCCGCCGACAACGTGCGGGTACCCGGTGCGCTCCTGGAGCGTGCGCGCGAACGCGCCGACGTCCGTCAGCACGTTGGCGACGATGACGACCGGCCGCGGCGACTCGCCGATGAGGCGCGTGCTGGTCTCGTACAGGCGGAAGACCGGCTCGGGGTCGGGCGGCTCGATCCTCGGCAGGTCCGACAGCAGCATGACGACGTCGATGCCCGGATCCTCGGCCACGATCCGCAGCGCGCGGCCGAGCAGTGTCCGGTCGACGACGACGTACCCGGTCACGTCCAGCGGGTTCGCCGCGCTGCCGAACTCCGGCATGATCTCGGTGAGCCGTGCGACGGTCTCCTCGGCGAAGGGCGGCAGTTCGAGCCCCTCGTCCTGGGCCCGGTCGGCGATGATCTCCGAGGCGCCGCCGGACGGGGTGACCACGCCGAGGCGTGGGCCGGGCAGCGGCCCGGACGAGGCGAGCAGTCCCGCCGTGATGATCAGATCTTCGAGCGACCGCACGCGTACGACGCCGAGCCGGCCGAACGCCGCGTCGATGACGGCGTCGTCGCCGACGAGCGCTCCAGTGTGCGCCTGCGCGGTACGCGAGGCGAGCCCGCTCCGGCCGATCTTGAGCGCGACGATCGGCTTGCCCGCCTCCAGCGCCCTGCGTGCCGCACGGGCGAACTCTCCCGGCCGCCGGACCGACTCCAGGAAGAGCGCGATGACCTTCGTCGCCGGATCGTCCACGAGATGGTCGATCACGTCGGTGACCGAGACGACGGCCTCGTTGCCCATCGAGGTGAGCAGGCTGAGGCCGATGCCGCGTGCCTGGCTGAAGGCGAGCACGGAGCTGGCCAGCGCGCCGCTCTGCAGCACGACGCCGACCGAGCCGGACAGCAGCGGCGGCGGGATCGGCAGGCCGTACGGGGTCACGGAGGTGGCGGCGTTGATGAAGCCGTTGCCGTTCGGGCCGAGCACGGTGAGCCCGTTCGCCCGGCAGCAGTCGGCCAGCTCCCCCTCCAGCTCGCGCCCCTCCGGACCGGTCTCGCCGAAGCCCGCGGTCAGCACCACGTAGTTGCGGATGCCGAGCCGCGCGCCCTCCTCCAGCACGTCGAGGACGACGGCGGTCGGCACCATGACATAGGCGAGGTCGACCGGCCCGGGGAGGTCGCTCAGGCTCCGGTACGCCCGCCGGCCGTGCACGGTCTCGGTACGCGGGTTGACCAGGTAGACCGGCCCGTCGAAGCCGTGCCGGTCCAGGTTGGCCAGCGTGTTCACCGACCAGCCCGACTTGTCCGTGGCACCGACCATGGCGATCGAGGCCGGGTTGAACAGCGCGCGGACCCCCGGCGCCGGGGTCACTCCCCGATCCCGCCGAGGCGCACGTGACCCTTCAGGAGGTTGCGGGCGATCGTACGGCGCTGGATCTCGTCGGTGCCCTCGTAGATGCGCAGCAGGCGCAGCTCGCGGTACCAGCGCTCGATCGGCAGCTCCTTGGTGTAGCCCATGCCGCCGTGGATCTGCAGGACGCGGTCCACGACCTTGTTGGCCATCTCGGCACCGTTGAGCTTGGCGATCGAGGAGGCGTGCCGGGCGTCCAGGCCCTGCTGTACGCGCCAGGCCGCGTACAGGGTGAGCCACTTGGTCGCCTCGATCTCCACCTGGGAGTCGGCGATCTGCCACTGGATGGCCTGGTACTCCCCGATCAGGTGGCCCATCGACTGGCGGATGTTCGCGTAGTCGATGGCCATCTGCAGCAGGCGCTCGGCCGCGCCGATGGCCCGTGCCGGGATCATGAAGCGGCCGTTCCTGATCCAGGCCATGGCGAGTTCGAAGCCCTTGCCGACCTCGCCGAGGATGTTGTCGTTCGGCACGCGTACGTCGTCGAAGACCAGCGACGCGGGGCCCCACTGGCCCATGGTCGGGATGGGCTCGGACTTCCAGCCCATGTCGCGGTCGACGAGGAAGCAGGTGACACCGGCGTCCGGTACGACGGCGAAGACCATGACGAAGTCGGCCTCGTTGCCACCGGTGATGAACGTCTTCTCACCGTTGATGATCCAGTCGCCGCTCGCGTCCTTGACGGCGCGGGCGGAGATGTTGCGGGCGTCGGAGCCCGCGCCGGGCTCGGTGATGGCGAAGCAGGACCGCCGCTCGCCCTCGATGGTCGGGATGAGGTAGCGCTGCTTCTGCTCGTCGGTGCCGGCGTAGAGGATGTTGTCCGCGCTGCCGCCGAAGCTGAAGGGCACGAACGTGCGCCCGGTCTCGATGGTGAGGATGGCCGACATGAGAGGACCCGCGTCCAGGCCGCCGTACTCCTCGGGGGTGTTGATCCCCCAGAACCCCGCCTTCCTGGCCTTCGACTGCAGCTCTTTGATCACGTCGGCGCCGAGTCCGGGCCGGCCCGCGCGCTCGTTGCGCAGCACCTCGTCCTCGAGAGGGATGACCTCTTTGCCGATGAAGCTGCGGACGGTGTCGCGGATCTGCCGCTCCTCGTCGCTGAGCGAAAAGTCCACCATGGGCCGGGCCCTCCACGGGAATTAGTTTCTAGAACGTGACTCTAGAACCAGCGTGCCCCTCCCCTCTGGGCGTGTCAAGAGCAGCAAGGACGGGCGCGGACCCCTGCGGGAGGATTTTGGAATACGGTTCCGTAATCTGAGTGGTACGACGGCGCGGAGGCGAATCTCGATGGCACGCAAGACGAACACGCGCCCGAGCGCGAACGCCTGGCAGTGGAGCCGTACGGCGGAGACGCGCCGGGGGATGCTGGCGGCGGCGCGCGAGGTCTTCACCGAGCGGGGCTTCGCGGACGCGAGCGTGGCCGACGTGGTCGAACGTGCCGGATCCAGTGTCGGGAGCCTCTACCACCACTTCGGTGGCAAGGCCGAGCTCTTCCTCGCGCTCTGGGAGGACCACCAGGACGCGCACGAGGAGGCCGCCTCGGCCGCGGTCGCGGCGCTAAGGGAGGCGGGTGAGACCAACCCGCTGGAGCTGTTCATCGCCGGCGCGCAGGCGTTCCTCGAAGGCTCCTGGCAGCGCCGCGACCTCGTACGGCTGCTGATGGACGGTGACGGGCCGCCGGGGTTCGAGCTGATGCGCCGGACGCGCAACCGCGAGTGGGTGCGGCAGAACGCCGTGCTCCTGGGCGCCGGCACCGATCCGGTGGACCGGGTCACCGTCGCGGTGCTGACCACCGTGATCGGCGAGGCCGCCCGCGAGGTCGCCGCCTGCGAGACCAGGACCGAGGCGGACACCGTGGCCGCCGCGGCGATCCGCCTCATCCGCCGCCTGGACCCCCTCGTCGAGGACGAAGAGCCCTGACGGGTGCTCCGGCTCGCACCCCCGGACGAGCCGGAGCCTCCGGGCGCATGGAACGGGGTGGAACGCCCCTGTGACATAGGGTCCGCGAGATCGTCTCGCCTAGGGAACGCACCGTCTCCGGTGTACCGGACCCGGACAGGGGAGAACCATGCGCACGATCTGTTCGATGACGGCGATACCGCCGGCGGGTGTGCTCGCCGCACCCGTCCTTGCCCTGACCGGCCGCGGCGGCTTCAGCGGGCACCGGCATCGCGGGCGGTGACAGCATCGGTGGCCCGTCCCCCGCGTCCGGCAGCACCGGATGCGGGGGACCTGTCATTTCCTCAGGTACGCGGGTGGGGTACACGGCGTGGTCGCGGAACCCACCGTGGACACGTCCCTCGCGCAGGGCGCATGGAACGGGGTGGAACGCCCTTCAAGGAGAGGGTTCGCGAGATCGTCTCGCCTGGGGAACGGACCGTCTCCGGTGTATCGAACCCTCACAGGGGAGAACCATGCGCAAGATCTGTTTGATGGCGGCGATGCTGCTGACGGGGGTGCTCGCCGCACCGGCCTCGCCGGCCCACGCCGCGGCCACCTGCGGCGGCCTGGCGGTCACCATCACCGGCACCGCGGGCGATGACACCATCACCGGCACGCAGTTTCCCGACGTGATCTCGGCCGAGGCCGGCAATGACGTCGTGTCCGGGCTCGGTGAGGCGGACGTCGTCTGCCTCGGCCCCGGCAACGACGTCTTCAACGGCGGCGCCGGTGACGATCTCGTGGTCGCCGACGCCACCGCCGACGGCGCCGACACCATCATCGGCGGGGACGGCCGGGACCGGGTGGACTACGGCGCACGGACGACGCAGGTGAACGTCAGCCTGGACGGCCTGGTCAACGACGGCGCGGCGGGCGAGGGCGATTCCATCGGCGCGGACGTGGAGTCCCTCAGTGGCGGCAGCGCCGGCGACGTGCTGACCGGGAGCCCGTCCGGCGGCCTGCAGATCCTCGGCAACGACGGCAATGACACGATCAACAGCGGCGGTGGTGGTTTCTACCAGCTCGTCGGCGGCGCGGGTGACGACTTCATCAACGCCGGTACGAGCACGGACGCCGTCAGCCTCCTCGGCGGTGACGGCGACGACACCATCACCGGAGGAGCGGGCGACGACACCCTCTCCGGCAAGGCGGGGACCGACACCCTCAACGGGGGCGGCGGCAACGACCGTCTCGCCGGGGACGACAATCCCAACGACACCGTCGGGGGTGCCGACACGCTCAACGGAGGCGCCGGCGACGACATCCTCCAGGGCCACGCCGGCAACGACACCCTCCAGGGCGGCACCGGCAACGACCAGATCGACGCGGGAGCCGGCAACGATGTCATCGTCGGCGGCCCGGGCGATGACCGCATCGACGGCAGCGACGGCGACGACCAGTCGATCGCCGAGTCCACCCCGGACGGAGCCGACGTCTTCTTCGGCGAGGCGGGCACCGACACGATGTCCTACAGCCTGCGAACCACCGCGGTCGCCGTGACCCCGGACGACCGCGCCGACGACGGCGCGTTCAACGAGGGCGACAACGTCGCCAGCACCGTCGAGAACATCACCGGCGGCCAGGGCGGCGACTTCCTCTTCGGCAACGACCTGCCGAACAGGCTGTTCGGTGGCAACGGCAGCGACTCCCTCAACGCGGTCGACGGCGTCTCCGGCAACGACGTGGTCGACGGCGCCCAGGGGACGGGCACCGACACGTGCACCGCCGACCCGGGGGACACCATACGGAACTGCCCCTGATCCGGCGTCACCGGCGGGCGCGCGCGGCGCGTCCCCCTCTGGAGTCCCCCGCGTCCGCGAACCGGACGTGGGGGACCTGTCGTCTCTCAGGTACGCGGGCCGGCGGGATACGCGGCGTGGTCGCGGAACTCGCCGTGGACACGTCCCTCGCGCAGGGCCGCGGCGAAGTCGTGCGGGCCGTCGAAGTCGGGCATCTCCACGTACGCGGCGCCGATGCCGTACGGGTCGTGGGCGTCCGAGCCGGCCGCCCCCGGCAGGTCGTGCCCGGCCGCGAAGCGCTCCGCGCGCCGGTTGTCCTCCTCTTCGGCCATCTTGGCGTTGAAGACCTCGACCACGTCAAGCGCGCCCATCGCGCGCAGGCGCTCCAGGCCCTCGGCGCCCAGGCTCGTACGCGAGGCGTCGAACGGGTGCGGGGCGTACACCAGGCCGCCCTGCGCGCGCACCCGTCCCGCCGCCTCCTCCAGCGGCAGGACGTACGGCACGCGCTCCGTCAGGAACAGCCCGATGATCTCGCCCGCGTGGGTGCGAATCTCCTCGCCGACGACGACACGGGCGCCGATCTCCCTCGCCAGCGCTTCGCGGGCGCCGGCGAGGGTGTGGTGGTCGGTCACGCAGACGACGTCGAGGCGCTCCTCGCGTACGCGTGCGGCCAGCCGTTCGACGGTCGTGACGGCGTCGCCGGAATGGACGGTGTGCAGGTGGCAGTCGACCCGCACCCGTCTCACCGGAGTGTCGCCCGGCCCCGGTCGATGACGACCGTCCCGTCGTCCTTCGTCGTGCGGAACAGCGCGGTGTCCCCGTCGGCCCAGATCGAGACGGTCAGCGACTCCCCCGGCAGCACCGGGCTGCTGAACCGGCCCGACATCGAGGCGAACCGCGCCGGGTCGGAACCGGCCAGCGTGTGCAGCAGGGCGCGGCCGGTCACGCCGTACGTGCACAGGCCGTGCAGGATCGGGCGGTCGAAGCCGGCGCGCGCGGCGAAGGCCGGGTCGGAGTGCAGCGGGTTGCGGTCGCCGGAGAGCCGGTAGAGGAGCGCCTGCTCGGGTCGCGTCCCGTACGTGACCTGGTGGTCCGGCTTGCGGTCCGGGACCGCCCATTCGTCGCGCGGTCCACGGTCGCCGCCGAACCCGCCCTCGCCGCGGATGAACGCCGAGCCGCGCGAGGTGATGACGGGCTCGCCGGAGTCCGGGTCGACCGCGGTCGACTCCGTGACGACCAGCGCGCCCTTGCCCTTGTCGTAGATGCCCGTGACCTTCGAGGTCGCGCGTACCGTGCCCTCGGCGGGCAGCGGCCGGTGCAGCTCGAACGCCTGCTCGGCATGGACCAGCATCGCCGGGTCGAAGTCGCCGATGCGCCGTGCGCCGGGGACCTGGGCGAGCAGCACCGCGTACGTCGGCAGCACCTGCTGGGCCACCCCGCCGGTGTTCTCGGTGGTGAAGGCCAGCTCGTGGAGCGGGTCGTCGATCCCGGCGCCCACGCCGACGGCGTACAGCAGCGCGTCCTTGGAGGTCCAGGAGCGGTCAAGGGGTGCGGACTCGACGCCGATCGCGCCGTGGTCGAGTGCCATGTCAGTTGCCGTCCTCGGGAGTGCGGCCGTCGGGCAGGACGTTGGGCGCGGCCTTCTCGACGAGACCGGGGATGATCTCGCCCAGCTCCGCCGGGTCCCAGCGCGCGCCCTTGTCGGCGCCCGGTCCGGCGCGCCAGCCCTCGGCAACGCTGATCACGCCGCCGCGCACGTTGAACACCCGGCCGGTGATGTCGCGGGCCTGGCCGGAGCCGAGCCAGACGACGAGCGGGGCGATGTTGTCGGCGGCGTGCGGGTCGAAGTCCTGTGGCTCGCTTCCGGGCTGCCAGCGCACCAGCCCCTCGGTCATCCGGGTGAGCGCCGCCGGGGCGACCGCGTTGACGGTCACGCCGTACCGGCCCAGCTCGCGGGCGGCGATGACGGTGAGCCCGGCGATGCCGGCCTTGGCCGCGCCGTAGTTGCCCTGGCCGGCGTTGCCGTAGATGCCCGACGACGACGTGGTGTTGATGATCGCGGCGTCGACCGGCTCGCCCGCCTTGGAGCGGGCCCGCCAGTACGCGCCGGCGTGCCGCAGCGGGGCGAACGTGCCGCGCAGGTGCACGCGGATGACGTCGTCCCACTCCTCGGCGGTCATGTTCACCAGCATCCGGTCGCGCAGGATGCCCGCGTTGTTGACGAGGACGTGCAGGTCACCGAAGGTCTCGACGGCCGAGTCGATCAGCCGCTTGGCGCCCTCGAAGTCGGAGACGTCGTCGCCGTTGGCGATCGCCTCGCCGCCGTCCGCGCGGATCCGGTCCACGACCTCCCCCGCCGGGCCGGTCGACGAGCCGCTGCCGTCCACCTCCGCGCCGAGGTCGTTGACGACCACCTTGGCGCCCTGCTTGGCGAACTCCAGCGCGTGCCCGCGCCCGATACCGCGTGCCGCGCCGGTCACGATGACCACGCGTCCTTCAACGATCCCGCTCATAGGTCTCCTTAGCCGGAGGAGTGACCAGAGCGCTGTGTTCGCCGATTCCCTCGCTCCGCTCGCTCATGACTTCCCTTTTTTAGAATGAACTTCTAGAAAAGTCTCTGAAGGGTTAACGTCTGTCAACCCCCTGGGAGACGTTCCCCGGCCTCGACGAAAGGACCGCTTCATGGGCATTCTCGACGAGAAGGTAGCGATCGTCACCGGTGGGAGCCGGGGCATCGGCGCGGCGATCGCGCGCCGCTTCGCCGCGGAGGGGGCCACGGTCGCCGTGACGGCCCGTACCGTCGACCCCGCGCGGTCGCGCCTGCCGGGCACCATCGGCGAGACCGTCGACCAGATCGAGGCCGAGGGCGGCACGGCGCGGGCGTACGCCGCCGACCTGTCCGACCCGGCGGCGCGTGAGTCCCTCGTCGCCGACGTCACCGGCGACCTGGGCCCGGTCGACATCCTGGTGAACAACGCCGCCGTCACCTACTTCACGCCGGTCGGCGAGTTCACGGACCGGCGTTACGCGCTGATGTTCGAGGTCCAGGTGACCGCGCCGTTCCATCTCGCCCGGCTGGTCCTGCCGGGGATGCGCGAACGCAAGGGCGGCTGGATCCTCAACATCTCCTCGCTCGCCTCGCGTCATCCGGCGCTGGAGGACGACCGGCTCGCCGGCGGGACCGTGTACGGCATGTGCAAGGCCGCGCTCGAGAGGTTCACGACCGGCCTGGCCGCCGAGGTGTACGGCGACGGGGTCGCGGTCAACTCGCTGGCGCCGAACCGCGTCGTGCCGACGCCCGGGACGCTCTTCCATCATCTGACGACCGAGGACGACCCGAACGCCGAGCCTCCCGAGGTGATGGCCGACGCCGCCCTGGCCCTGTGCGGCGGCACCGGCCTGAGCGGCCGCATCGCCCTCTCCCAGGACCTCCTCACCGAGCTCGGCCGCTGACAGGAGCCCCTCATGTCCCCCCGGCTTTCCCTCATTCCCCTGGCCATGGCGGTCGTCGCGGGACTCGCCGTGTCCCCCGCATCCGCCTCGCCGGGCACGGCCGCTCCGGCCGCCGGCCCGGCGAAGATCACCGGTCCGGTCAGGTCCACCGCCAGGCCCGGCGACCCGTCCCATGACTATGTCTTCTACTCCACGCCGTACGACCTGAAGAAGGCCGGCTACGAGGAGCAGGAGTTCTTCATCTCGGGCACGGCCACGCGCTACGACCCGAACCCGACGGCCGACCAGCAGAAGCAGCCGGCCACCGCGATCGGCACGATGCCCTACACGACGCGGATCGTCGTACGCCGCCCGGTGCGGCCCGCCAGGTCGGCCGGGGTCGCGGTCGTGGACTGGCAGAACGTCACCGCCGGGCATGACATCGACACCGAGTGGGGCACCAGCGGCGACTACTTCGTCCGCCACGGCTGGACCTGGATCGGCGCGTCGGTGCAGCGTGTCGGCGTCAACGGCGCCACCACCGGCGCCACGGCCGGACTGGGCCTGTGGCAGTGGAACCCGCGGCGCTACGGCTCACTGGACGTGACGGACAACGGCGCCGTCCTCGATGACTCCCAGTCGTTCGACATCTACTCCCAGATCGCGTCACTGGCCAAAGGCCGAGGGGGCCGGAACCCGCTCGCCGACCTGGGCATCTCCCGCGTCTACGCGGCCGGCGCGTCCCAGTCGGGCCGCTTCCTCGGCGTCTACTACAACACCGTGCAGCCGTTGCGGCACGTCTACGACGGCTTCCTGTTCGCGCTGTCGGACAGCTCGCTGCCGCCGCGCGACGGTGTCGGCACGAAGGCGATCAGGGTCTTCACCGAGAACGACATCTACCGCGGCTCGGGCGTGCCGAGCCAGACCGTCCCGGACGGCCCGACCCTGCGGACCTGGGAGATCGCCGGCGCGTCGCACGTCCCGGCCTACTCCACGGGCACGGACGCGAGCGACTTCCGTACGACCCTGGGCGGCATCCAGACCCGGGAGTACGGGGCCGTCCCGCCCGTCGACTGCACGAACCCGGGGCCGAGCCAGGTCACCTCGTGGGCGGCCTTCCACGCCGCGTACGACGCGCTCGACGAGTGGGTGCACCAGGGCATCGCGCCGCGTACGGCCCAGCCGCTCGCCATCATCGATCCCGGGCCGCCCGCGAACCTCGCACGCGACGCGAACGGCATCGCTCTCGGTGGCATCCGGCTGCCCGACGTCGAGGTCCCCGTCGGCCTGAACGACGGCATCAACTCCCCCGCGAGCGTGGACAACCCGCTGAGCTCGTTCTGTGTCCTGTACGGCACCCATCGCGAGTTCACCAAGGCCCAGCTCGACGGGCTCTACCGCGGCGACCGTGACTACCGGCGGCAGGTGGCCGACGACGTACGCCGGCTCGAGGGCCAGGAATTCCTGCTCCCCGAGGACGGTCACGTGTTCACCGACGCGGCACGGCACCGGCACGTCTGACCGGCCGTCCCACCCGGCGCCGCACCGCCGATGCGACGCCGGGTGGCATGCCGCGTGACGTGTGTTGTCGGTGATGCTGATCTTTTTAGTGATTCGCACCTTTAGTCTGTGGTGGTGGCCAGTCACAATCACGCAGGTGCCCCTCCCGCGAGCCGCGCCGCCCGTGCGGCCGGTCGATCGGGCCGTCACGGCCGGCCATCGGCACTGAGAGCGGCCGTCCACGCGCGACTGGAGGAGATGCGCTTTCGCCACGGCATCCTCCTGATGGTCACCGCCGCCGCGCTGGTGGTCGTCGTGGTCGCCGGCGTGACCATGGCCCTTCTCGGTGGCGGCGGAGGGCGTTCGCCGCACGCCGGCGGGCCGCCCGCGGAGGACTCGGCCGCGACGGCGTCGGCGTCCGCGAGCCCGAGCGGCCCCTCACTCGCGCCGCGCGGAAAGCCCCGCAAACCGAAGACGTCCGCGTCCACGATGGTGGGCGTGCCGCCCAGCGCGCCCGCGGCGCCCCGTCCCGTCGGGTCCGTCAAGCCGAGCCAGCTGCCGAGCTGGTGGCCCTCCGGCGACCCGCGGTTCCGCCACTGGCACCGGAACAGCCCGCCCCCGTGGTGGCACCACCACTGATGACGCCGGCCGTCAGCCCCTGACCCTGCCGGAGTCGCGGTCACCCATCAGCGAGCCGCTGTCGAGCGCCTCGAAGTCCGCACCCTTGATGCCCTTGAGGGTGCCCAGGACCTCGTTGTTCCAGCCTGAGTCGTTGGTGCCGCTGAGGTACCACGCCGAGCCGTTGTCCGCCACGATCGCACCGTAGGTTTTGAGCGCGCGCAGGATCACCTGGGCGTCGCGCGGATACCCGGAGATCTGCACGCCGGCCTTCAGCCGCAGCCGTAGGCCCATCGGCGGCAGTGACGTGCTCGCCGCGCCGGAGGCGGAATGCCGGGCCGGCCACACATAACGCGCGGCGGTACGCGGAACCGTGATCCGCAGTGCGTGCGTGATACGGCCACGGCGAACCTCGTCGCGGCGTACGAGACCAGGGGTGATCGGCAGTCCGGCGGCGTCCGCGGACGTCCAGCCGGCGGGCCGGAGGTGGTTCGACCGCAGGTCGAACACGGCGCCCGAGCCCGCGTGCCAGGAACCGCCGGGGTTCGGATGGGCGTCGAAAAGCTCGTACAGCTTGCAGGTCCCGGTGTTCACGACGAGGACGTGGCGGTCGCCATCGGCGTTCGCGCCGCCCTCGACGGGCGCGTCGCGCGGGATCGGGTAGCCGACGCGGTCGCTCTCGCCGGCGTAGTCGAACCCCACCTTCACCAGCGGCTGCCCCGGCTTCACGTACGCGACGGAGAACCCCATCTTCGTCCCCTGCCAGCTGCCCGCCCCGAAGTCCGCGTGCAGCGCGGCGCCCGCGCCGATGGCCGCGACGTACGCGCCCGAGTGCGGGCTGACCGGCAGGCGCGAGACGTCGGCGTTCCAGATGTTGCCGGCCGGGAACGACGGGCATCCGCCGATGGACGGGCCGCCGCCCGCGCCCACGGTCGACTTCGCCGCGGCGTTCGAGGGGACGGTGGAGACGGACGGGCTCGCGGCGGGCACCCTGCTCGGGGACGCGGACGGCCGGGACGCGGCGCCGTGGCCCGTACGGCAGCCCGCGACGCCGGCGAGCAGCACGGCCACGACCAGGACGGCAGCGCGCGGGTGCGCCATCGGGACCTCCCGTGACCGAGCAACGGACAGTGCGGGGAGATTGTGACACAAGGGACATTCCGGGTCTGGCGATCCCGGGCGGCCCGCGGCCCTGGGCTTCTTCTAGGCCCGCAGTTCCACGCTCTCCCCCGCTTTGAACACCCGGATATCGGTGCCGGCCCGCTCGCGCTCGAACGCGAGGAAGCTGTCGACCACGCCCATCCCGATCTCCGAGACGTAGGCGTCGTGAATGGAGTACGCCCGGTCCGGCGCGATCTCCCTGAGGTAGTCGAGCATCTCCGCCGCCTTGAGCCACGGCGCGTCGCACGGGGTCAGCAGGGTCGGCACCCGTTGCCCGGGGACGGTGAACGAGTCGCCCGGGTGGAACACCTCGCCCTCGACCAGGAACCCGCTGTTGGCGACGACCGGGATGTCCGGGTGGACCACGGCGTGCAGGTCCCCGTACACCTGGATGTCGAACCCGGCCACGGTGAACCGGTCCTCGTGCCCGACCTGCCGGATGCTCAGATCGGGGAACCGCTCGGCGACCGCCCGGTTGGAGAAGACCCGCAGGCCGGGATCGGCCGCCTGCGCCCGGCGGATGCGGTCGGGATCGAGATGGTCGGGATGCTCGTGCGTGATCAGGATCGCCTCGGCCCCGTCGAGCGCGTCGGCCTCGGGGGTGAACACCCCGGGATCGATCACGATCACCCGGTCGTCCTTCTGCAGGCGCACGCAGGCATGGCCCTGTTTGATCAGCTTCACAACCGCGATCCTCCCAGCCGGCGCGGAGCGCCGGGAGGCCTCGGCTACTTGGCCCGTACTCCGTCGAGGGCCATCCCGAGTACGCGCTCGCGCTGTTCGTCGTCGACGAAGCCGGTGGCGGTGATGCCGGTGATCATGCGCAGCACGTCGTCGAAGGTGGCGTCCCGGCGGGCCTCGCCGGCCTCCTGGGCGCGGGCGAACAGTGGTTCGCCCGCCGCGTACATGGCCGCACGGCAGGACCGGAACATCTCCGAATCGCGGTTGAGCGCCTCGTGGATCGCCCGCTTCGTGGCGGCGTAGGCGACGAAGCGGCGCAGCCAGGCGACGAACCCCTCCCACGCCGGGAGGCCGGCGACCTCCTCCGCCTCCTGGCAGAGCGCCTCGACCTCGCCGATGTAGACGGCGTCGAACAGGTCCTGCCGCGTCGGGAAGTTGCGGTAGAGCGTGCCGATGCCGACGCCCGCGCGGCGGGCGATGTCCTCCAGCGACGCCTCGGTGCCGTTCTGGGCGAACGCCTCGCGCGCCGCGACGAGCAGAGCGTCGAAGTTGCGCCGCGCGTCGGCGCGGTGCGGGCGCCGTACCGCGACACCTGGGGCGATGGTCGCCTTCTCTGCCACCGGGCTCCTCCCGCCTGACGTCCTCGAGTTGTATCGGAGGCACGCCTCCGCTAATGTGGAGGTGTGCCTCCGCTATTACGGAGGCTCCCCTCAACTTTATCCGATCGGCCGCCCGCCCGCGAACGCCCTCAGCGTCCGGAGCCCGCCGTCGTTCCGTCGAAGGATCTTCATGTCACGCAGGACCTCCTCCGCACGGCTGACCTTTCTCGTGCTGTCGGCCGCCGCCGCGGCCTTCTCGATGCTGCAGTCACTGGTCAGCCCCGTACTCTCCACCATCCAGCACGACCTGCACACCAGCCAGACCACGGTGACCTGGGTCCTGACCGCGTGGCTGCTGTCCGCGTCGGTGGCGACCCCGCTGTTGGGCCGGATCGGCGACATGATCGGCAAAGAGCGCACGCTGCTCGTCGCCCTGGGCGCGATCGCCCTCGGCTGCCTGGTCGCCGCACTCGCCCCGAACATCGGCGTACTGATCGTCGCCCGGGTGATCCAGGGGCTCGGCGGCGCGGTGTTCCCGGTGTCGTTCGGGATCATCCGCGACGAGTTCCCCGCCGCGCGTGTGCCCTCGGCGGTCGGCCTCCTGTCGGCCGTCATCGCGGCCGGCGGCGGGCTGGGCATCGTACTGTCCGGCCCCATCGTCGAGTCGCTGGGCTGGCGCTGGCTGTTCTGGGTTCCCATGATCGTCGTCACGGCCACGGCCGTCCTGGCGCGCAGGTACGTCCCGGAGTCTCCGGTACGCTCGCCCGGCCGCATCGACTGGTCCGCCGCGCTGCTGCTGTCCGGATGGCTGGTGGCGCTGCTGATCCCGCTGAGCGAGGCGTCGTCGTGGGGCTGGACCTCGCCGGTGGTGCTCACGCTGTTCGCCCTCGCCGTCGTCCTGCTCGCCGCGTGGATCCGGGTCGAGCTCCGGTCGCGGAACCCGCTGATCGACATGCGCATGATGCGGCTGCCCGCGGTGTGGACGGCCAACGCCGTGGCGCTGCTGTTCGGGGCCGGCATGTTCTCGGTCTACGGGTTCCTGCCGGAGTTCCTGCAGACCCCGGCGGGCACCGGGTACGGATTCGGCGCCAGCGTGACCGGCGCCGGTCTGCTGATGCTGCCCATGCTGGTCACGATGGCCGTGAGCGGGGCTCTCAGCGGACCTGTCGCGCCGGTCTTCGGCGTGAAGGCGCAACTGGTCTGGGGGTCGGCCTGCAGCGTCGTCGCGTGTACGGGGTTCGCCCTTTACCACGACCGGCCGTGGCAGCTCGGCGTCGCCGGCGCGGTGTTCGGGCTCGGCCTCGGCCTCGCGTACTCCTCGATGACCAGCCTGATCGTGCAGAACGTACCGGCCGGGCAGACCGGCGTGGCCAGTGGCATGAACGCCAACATCCGCACCATCGGGGGCTCCATCGGCACGGCCGTCGTCAGCTCCGTCATCGCGGCGCACCCACGGCCCGACGGCCTGCCGCAGGAGTCCGGCTTCACGCACGGCTTCCTGCTGCTGGCCCTCACCTCGGCGGCCACCGTCGCGCTGGCCCTGCTCGTCCCCTCCGCCCGCCGGAAGGCCGAGCCCGAGCCGGCGGCGGACGGCGAGCCGCTCGTGGCGATCCGCTGACGCGTCGACGGCGGCACCATCCGCAAGGTCACATTGACGCGGGGTGGATGAGATCCGCCACCGCACGAAAGGAGAGACATGCCGAAGACCTGGCTGATCACTGGGAGTTCCCGCGGCATCGGCCGTGAGCTGGCGCGAGCCGTCCTCGAGCGCGGCGATCGCCTGGTCGCCACCGCGCGCAGTCCCGAGCGGCTCGGGGACCTCGTCCAGGCGTACGGCGACCGGATCCACGCGGTGGCCCTCGACGTCACCGACGCCGCGGCGGCGGAGAGCGTCGTGCGGCTGGCGGTCGAGAGGTTCGGCTCGCTGGACGTGGTCGTCAACAACGCCGGCTACGCCGACTCGGCGCCCATCGAGGAGACGTCCGACGACGACTTCCGCGCCCAGGTCGAGACCAACCTGTTCGGCGTCGTGAACGTCACCAGGGCGGCCCTCCCGGTGCTGCGTGCGCAGCGGTCCGGCCACATCGTGCAGATCTCCTCGGTAGGCGGCCGCGTCGGCGGTACGCCCGGGATGGGCGCCTACCAGACCTCCAAGTTCGCCGTCGAAGGATTCTCCGAGGTGCTGAACAACGAAGTGAGGCCCTTGGGGATCAAGGTGATCATCGTCGAGCCCGGCGGGTTCCGCACCGACTGGGGCGGCTCGTCGATGAGGCTCGCCACCGTCGGCCCGGACTACGAGGAGACCGTCGGGAAGGTCAATGAGTTCCGGCGAGCGACCGACGGCGCCCAGCCGGGCGACCCGGCACGCGCGGCACAGGTGATCGCCGGCCTGCCCGACCTGGAGGAGCCGCCGCTGCGGCTGCTGCTCGGCTCGGACGCCCTCACCCTGGCCGGGAAGGCGTCCCGGTCACGGGCCGCCGAGGCCGAGCGCTGGGCCTCCGTGAGCCGCTCCACCGACTTCGAGGGAACTCCCGAGGTCGGCGACTCGGCGGTCACGGACCTGCTCTCCCACGACCGCGCCTGACCCTCGGCCGCCATCGCCCAGAGCCATCGCCGAATGGCCTCGTGGCAGGAGTCACCCCGTCACGAGGCCACGGCCGGACGGTCTAGAGAGTTCTGGTGCCCTTGGCGGCACCACGCGAACCGCGGCTCTTGAGCGACATCGCCGCGGTGACGGCGCCCAGCGCGCAGGCGAGCGCGCCGACGACCGCATTGCTCCAGATGATGCCCTTGGGTGCGCTGTGGTTCGCGGTGGCCACCCAGGGCGAGATGATCAACCAGATGCCGACCGGGATGAGCATCCAGCCGAGGCCGAGTGCCCGCTCCGGGAACAACACCATCCCCCAGCCGATCGCCGCGAGGGCGAGGCCCAGCACCAGGTCGTTGACCATCATGTTCGGATACGTCGAGCTGAAGTGCACGACCCACGGCGAGATCGCGAGGTAGAGACCGGTCAGCATGACCAGTCCCTCCATGATCTCCACCTTGCGGCCCCCGGTCATCCGCGCGTAGCGCTCTCGCATTTCGGCTGCGTCGGGATGGTCGGTCATGCCTGACGAATGGCGAGAGATGTCGGCCATTCTGATCGCCTTCTTTCGGATCAGATGAGTCCCCCTGATTCATCCACCAGCCATTATCCCTCGTTCCCCACGACCCGCACGTGGGAGGTGACCAGGGAATACTTGATATTCGCCACCCCTGTCACGCGCGTCTCACCCGTCGAGGGTGCGGGTCACCGCGGAGCGTACGACCTCGGCCAGATCGCCGGTCCGCTCGTACGTCCGGCGCTGAAGAACGGCGCCGTTGCCGCGGCTCAGCAGGCGGCCGGTCATCTCGGTCGCCGCGTCGAGGTCGCCGATGTCGGCCAGGGCGGGCGTCACGTGGTCCAGCAGCGCGCGTACGACGGTCTCGGCGGAGGCCGGGCGGGCCGTGACGGGATGCACCAGCTCGCCCTCGAGCCCCGACCGGCTCGCTCGCCAGGAGGCCAGGCGGAGCAGTTCGGTGCGTACCGGGCTCGGCGGCTCGCCCTTGTCCCACTCCCGCGCCGCCGTCTCCACCAGTCCGCGTACGAGCGCGGCCAGCAGAAGTGCGTCGTCGACCGGCATGCACACGTCCGCGACGCGGATCTCCACGGTCGGGTAGTGCCGTGCCAGGCGTGCGTCGAAGTAGACCATGCCCTCGTCCAGCAGCCCGCCGCTCTTGATCATCGCGTCGATGGTGTCGTGGTAGACCTCGGGGGTGCCGAACAGGTCGGTCGGCCCGGCGGACGGCCAGCGGCCCCAGACCTGGTGCCGGTAACTCGCGTACCCGCTGTCGCCGCCCTGCCAGAAGGGCGAGTTCGCGGTCATCGCGAGCAGCGCGGGCAGCCACGGGCGAATCCGGTCCAGGACCGCGACCCCCTCCTCCTCGGATTCGATCCGGACGTGGACGTGGCAGCCGCAGGTCAGCTGCTCCTGCGCGGTGAGCGCGTACTCCTCGGCCATCCGCAGGTATCTGTCCTTGGGCGTGGTCGAGGGGCTGACCGCGAGCGGCGAGGTCGCCAGCGCGACCACCTGGCAGTTCTTGCGGGCGGCGGCGTCGGCCGCGGCACGCCGCTCGGCGCGCAGCAGGCCCGCCAGCTCATCCAGGCTCGTGCACGGCACGGTGTCCGTCTCGACCTGCTGACTCTGGAGCTCGGACTGGGGCGCGTCCTCGCCGCCGTCCGTGACCGCCTCGGCCAGCGCCACGGCGGCACCGGTGTCCGGATCGACGAGCAGCATTTCCTCTTCGACCCCGAAACTACGCACCGTGAACCTCCAAGCTCATAGCCGTTACGGCCGATCGACCAACAAGGATCGTTCCAATTACTACCGCCCCTACCGCTCACTACTCACGTCACGCGTTGAATCATGGAGACATGGCCAACGCCCCCCGCTCCGAAGACGACCTACAGGCCACACCACCTGCTACTCCGCCCCCGGATCCCGATCTCCCCGTGGCCCACTCCGAGGAGTCGGCGCACGCCATCGAACCACCGGAGACCGCCCGTACCGAGCAGATCGAGGGGACCCTCACCCGTGAGCTGCGGCCCACCCGGGTGGTACCCCGGTGGATCGGCTGGCTGGTCATCGCCGCGGGCGCGCTCATGCTGCCGTGGGTCGCCGGCCTGGTGTTCATCCTGCCCACACGTCACGAGGCCGCGCACTACGGTTTCTCGTGGATCGGTTTCGACCTCGCCCTGTGCGGGATGCTCATGCGTACCGGCTGGCTGGCCCAGAAAGGACGCGAGCACCTCGAACTCAGTGCGGCGATCACGGGAACGCTGCTGATGGTCGACGCCTGGTTCGACGTGGTGACGGCGGACAGCCACCGGGAGTTCGCGATCGCACTGACACTCGCCTTGGGAGCCGAGTTGCCACTGGCCGTCTTCTGCCTCTGGATCGCCGGGCGCGTGGAGTTCCGCCGCCAGCGGCGAGCCGAGGCGATGGCCCGGCTCCTGCGGCAGTGGTCGCGACGCCCGTACGAGCGAAGCTCCCCCTCACCCGAAGGGCCTGACGGACCATGACCTCTCTCGACGCCGACTTCTATGACCAGCAGAGCCTGTTGACCGAGGACGAACGCGAGATCGTCCTGCGGGTCAGGTCCTTCATGGAAAAGGAGGTGGCGCCGATCGCGAACGAGGCATGGGCGAAGGCGGAGTTTCCGCACCGGCTCGTGCCCGGCTTCGCGGAGCTGGACGTCGCCGGGCTGGCCTGCCGTGGCGCGCGCAGTCTCCTGACCGGGTTCGTGACGATGGAGATGAACCGCGTCGACCCGTCGATGGCCACGTTCTTCGGCGTGCACACGGGCCTTGCCATGGGCAGCATCGCCCACTGCGGCTCCGACGAGCAACAGGAACGCTGGCTGCCCGCGATGTCGCGGATGCAGAAGATCGGGGCGTTCGGGCTGACCGAGCCGCACGGCGGCTCGGACGTGGCCGCCGGGCTGGAGACCACGGCGCGCCGCGACGGCGACGCGTGGGTCCTGAACGGCGCCAAGCGCTGGATCGGCAACGCCACCTTCGCCGACCTGGTCATCATCTGGGCCAGGGACGAGGAGGACGACCACGTCAAGGGCTTCGTGGTCGAGAAGGGCACCCCGGGGTTCACCGCGACGAAGATCGAGCACAAGATCGCGCTGCGTACGGTGGAGAACGCCGACATCACGCTCACCGACTGCCGCGTCCCCGAGGCCGACCGCCTCCAGCGGGCCGGCGGTTTCCGCGACACCGCCGACATCCTGCGCCGGACCAGGGGCGGGGTCGCCTGGCAGGCGGTCGGGGTGATGATGGGTGCGTACGAGCGGGCACTCGCGTACGCGAAGGAACGCGAGCAGTTCGGCCGGCCGATCGCCAAGTTCCAGCTCGTCCAGGACCTGCTCGTCCGCATCCTCGGCAACCTGACGTCCTCGATGGGAATGGTCGTACGGCTCGCGCAGCTCCAGGACTCCGGCGTCTACCGTGACGAGCACTCGGCCCTGGCCAAGGCGTACTGCACCGTACGGATGCGGGAGGCGGTGGGCTGGTCGCGGGAGATCCTCGGCGGCAACGGGATCGTCCTGGACTACGACGTCGGCCGGTTCGTCGCGGACGCCGAGGCCATCTACTCCTACGAGGGCACGCGGGAGATGAACACCCTGATCACCGGGCGCGCCATCACCGGCCTCGGCGCCTTCGTCTAGCCTTTCGGAGCGACTCGCAGCCGCTCGGCGAAGGCGCCGGGGTGGGTGAGGACGCCGTTGTGGCCGCCCGTGAACTCCGCCATTGCGGTCGGAAAGTGGCCGCAATGGTCCGTAGCGTTCTCCGTGTGGGCCAGAGAACTTCCCGCTGGCTCCGGATGCTCTGAGGAGACGTGTCGTGAACTGGAAGCTCGAACTCGTGGCCATCCCCGTGTCGGACGTCGACCGCGCCAAGGAGTTCTACACGGAAAAGGCCGGCTTCGTGCTCGACCACGACCACCGGGTCAGCGACGAGATCCGCTTCGTCCAGCTGACCCCAAAGGGCTCGGCCTGCTCTATCGCGCTGGGCCTCGGCGTGACGGACATGGCGCCCGGCTCGGTACGCGGCGTGCAGGTGGTGGTCCCCGACATCGAGGCGGCCCACGCCGAACTCGCCGGCCGGGGCGTGGACGTCGGCGAGATCCAGCAGTTGCCGTGGGGACGCTTCGTCTACTTCAGCGACCCGGACGGCAACCGCTGGTCCGTGCAGGAGAGCGGACCCCGCGACTAGGGCCTGAGAGTTCCTACCAAAATGACCGCATTGGAGGTTGTGGGGTCAGACGCCTTGTCGCTTGCGTGGGGCGATGGTGTAGCTGAAGGAGATCACGAAGTCGATCGTGAGCACGAGCGCCCAGGGCACCATCACCGACCACAGCTGCAGGGTGCGGTGGACGTCACCGACGAGCAGCGTGAAGATGCCGAGTATCGCCGCCGCCACGATGTAGGCGAGGAGATGGCGAAGCCATTGGCCGCGTTCGTAGGCGGCGTGGGCGGGCCCGGTCTTGGGCGCCTTCACGGGGACGGGGCCACCCGCGAAGCGATGGGCGAAGCGCTGGTCGGCCCAGTGGATCATCTGAGGGCCGAAGGCGAGCGAGACGCCGATGTAGATCGCGGCCAGGCCATGCGCGGGTGAGGCGGGTGCGCCGCTCCGGAGGTCGACGACCGAGGCCGCGAGCAGAACGACGTCGACCATCGGAACGCTGATCAGAAGGGCGTTGCTGAGCCGCCGGACGCGAAGGAGATAGCGGGTCGCGAGCCCGGTCACCAGCAACACCCAGAACCCGATCTCGCATCCCGCGACCAGGAAGATCACACTGCCTGCTTTATTTCGCACGGTCGCATGAAATAGAAAATAACACGACTGTGCGATAATGACGAGATGCCGAAGATCGTGGACCACGAGGCGCGCAGGATGAAGCTCGCCGACGCTGTCGGCCGCGTCATCGCCAGGGACGGGGTGAACGAGGTCTCGATCCGCTCGGTCGCCGCCGAGGCCGGCTGGTCGTCAGGCGCGCTGCGGCACTACTTCACCACCCGCGCCGAGCTGCTGGCCTTCGCCTGCGACCAGGTGATACAGCGGGTCACGACCCGGATCACCAACATGAGGCACACCGGCACCATCCATCAGGCGGTCCGCGACACGCTGCTGGAGACCATGCCGATCGACGCGCAGCGTCACGCCGAGGCCACCGTCGCCTTCGCCTTCCTGGTGCTCGGCCTGAGCGATCCGCGTCTGGCCGAGGTCCAGCGCACCCACTTCGACAGCATGTACGGGCTCTGCCTTCAGATCATCGAGAACCTGGACACCGACGGCCTCCTGGCCCCCCACACCGCCTCGACCGAACTCCTCGCCCGGCGCCTGCACGCCATCGTCGACGGCCTGTCCATCCAGCGGCTGGCCGGCCACATGACCCCGGAGATCATGATCATCCAACTCGACGCCTACCTGGCCGAAATCATCCTCAGCACAGATGAGACCCGCTGACTCACTCCACGACCAAGGGCACCCGGCACCTCCTGGCCGGTCGAACAGCACCGCGCGGTCGCCCTGGGGCAGCGCGGCCGATCCCACACCCGCCGGTCATTTCGTCGGGAGCGTGAGGGGTGTCACCGTGCCGGGCCGCGTTCGGCCGGGTTCTGGGCGGCCTCCGGCAGGGTCTGGATGACGCTGCGCAGGTGGGCTCGGGCGGCGCGTTCCGCGGCGTCGGCGTCGTTGGCGCGGATCGCGTCGATGATGGCCAGGTGCTCGGGCAGCGACACCGCGGACCGGCCGGGATGCATCGCGAGCCTGAACTGGTGGCGGACGTTCTGGGCGCGCAAGCGTTCGAGGACCGTCGCGGCGGTTCGCTGTCCGCTGATCTCGCGGATCCGGCGGTGCAGCCGCTCGTTCAGCCGGGAGTAGCCGAGCACGTCACCGGACGAGACGGCCTGGCGCATGCTCTCGCCGATGTCCTGGAGTTCGCCTGACTCGGCCTCGGTGACGCGGTGGGCGGCCTTGGCGGCGCACAGGCCCTCCACCACCATGCGTACCTCGGAGATCTCGATCGCCTCTTCGAGCGGGACCGCGCGTACGCGTGCGCCGCGGTTCTGTACGCGTTCGATCAGGCCCTCGTTGGTCAGTTCGAGGAGCGCGGCACGGACGCTCGCCCTGCTGGCGGCGAACCTTTCGGACAGGTCGGCCTCCACCAGGCGCTGGTTCGGCACGAACTCACCGCTGAGAATCGCCTCGCGGATGCCGGTCACCACCGGCCGGTCGCGGCCGGATGTGCCGCTCACCTCGTCTGCCGACACTGACTCTCCCCCGCCGTCACGACCCATGGAGCCGATATTGGCACCAATTTTGTGTTAGCCAAGTCTAGCGGTCACGCACCGGACCCCCGGCGGCGAAAACGCGGGGCGTGCCGCGATACCGCAGGGAACCACGGTACGGAGTGCGCGGGCCCGGCGCTCCGGGTTCGGCGAGACGTGCGCGCGCGAGGTCAGGCGCCTTCGCCCGGCCGGCCCCCTTGGACGTTCCGCCGCGCATCAGCGCGGTGTCCCCGCGCGGTCACAGCAGTGCGCCGACGATGGCGCCGAAGGCGACGTGGTCCAGCCACTGGGGCAGGCGCGGCAGCGAGCTGATGGCGGGGTTGGCACGCCCGGCGACCTCAAGGTCGAGCGCGGCGATGAGCAGGCCCGCCGCGCCGCCGCCGAGAGGGCCGAGCCGATGGTGCCGGTCGACGGCGGCGAGCGCGGCCGTCCAGCCGGCGGAGACGAGGAGATGTACGGCGGCACCGGTCACGACGCCGCGCCGACCGGGCACCAGCGTGGCCGCCGCGCGTGTCGACCGGAGGAGATCGCCGCCGGTCGCGAGCGCGTACACGGTGGACGGCACGCCGCTGCACGTCGCCGCTACCGCACCCGCGATCACGACACGGCGGTGGGACTCCCACCACGGCGGGCGAGCACATCGCGCGGGGAGCCGGCGGGCGGAGGAGGCGACCATGCCGGTCATTCTCCCCGGACTCCCCGGTCTCCCCGCACTCGGCGGACGCCCGGCGCACCGGGCGCGTCGGGCGCGGCCGGGATCGGCCGATCACGGCAGGGCGGCCGGCCCGCCGGCCGGCGCCGCGGGCGGTGGTGCCCCGGGCGGCACCACGGACGGCGTGGCAGGCGGGACGGCCGGGGTGACCGCAGGCAGGGCCGGACCGCCGAGCGGGGCGATGCGACGGATCACGGGCCGGGCTCCGAGCACCGCGCGAACCTTCGCCGAGGCACGCTCGGGGTCCCCGGAGACCGCGACGACCAGCCCGTTGCCGAACGGCACCCCGATCCGCTCCCCGGTCGCCGAGCTGACGACCATGTCGACCCCGGGCACCGTGGTGGCCAGCCCGGCGATCCGCACGGTCGCCCGTCCGGCCGGCACCGTCACGTCCAGCGGCAGGTGGTCACGGTCGCCCACGGCATGGCTGACCAGCGCCTTCCCGTCCGCCACGACCTTCCACACCGTGGTCGCGTCGCGCGTGCCGTCCGGCGTGAAGGAGCGGTACGTCGCCGGGTCCACGGTGGCCGTCGGGATCCGGTCGCCGTACATCCGGACCTGGCCGTACCCGATCAGCGCGAGCCGGGTCACCTCACTCTGGTGACGCAATCGCCGCACCTCGGCCTCGGTGAAGGGCCGTTCCTGGCTGACGAGCAGACCCGGCCGCGCCGGAGGGTCCGCCGGTGCGGCCGGCGGAGCCGTGGAGATCGGGAAGGACTCGACGGCGGCCGGGGTGGTCGAGCTCCCGCACCCGGCCAGACCGAGGAGGGCGAGCGCCCCGATCACGGCCGCGGCCGTACGCGGCCGTGGCGCCCCGCTCATTCGTCCACCGTGGTCCGGCCCGGCGAGCGGTCCCGCCCGCCGGCCGGATCGGCGCCGGGGATCGCATGCGTGTCGCGCGACGCCGCGGCCCTGCGGACGACCTCCACCGTCGTACGGGGGCGCCCGTCGTACCGAGGGGGTGCGACGGGGCGGCCGGGGCCCGGCCCCTCGCCGTCGCGGCGCCGCGGTCGCGCACCGATCACGCCCGCCGCGATCGCCGTCACGGTCAGCAGCAGTGCCACGCCGCCGATGAGGAGGGCGAACGCACGCCCGCCGAGGTCCCTCGCGGACGTGCCGCCGGACCGTAGTGCCTCCCGTGCGGCGAGGTCACCGGCCGGGTCGGCGGGCACGATCGGGGCGCGGTCGAGCTGGGAGAGGACCGTCGGGCTCGGTGCCGGCGCCGGTGCGACGAGCGGCGCACCCGGCGCCGTGCCGCCGTTCCCCATCGCGGCGCCCGCCGGTGGCACGGGTGGCAGGAGCGGCAGGGATGGCACGTGCGGGAACGCGGGTGGTGCGTCCTGGACGATCGGCGACGCGCCCTGGACGGCCGTCGGTCGTACGGCAGGCCGTGCCGGCTCGCCGGGGATCAGGATGGTGACGCGGCAGTGGGGATCGACCGGGGTGTCGGTCGCCCGTAGCGCGGGGCAGTTGGAGACCGGACCCGCCGCGACGACCTCGCCCACCAGCGGACCGCCGCGTGAGTCCGGCCGGAGGCGGACCGCGAAGCCGGCCGTCGCCGGGGCCTTGGCGAGATCGAGCCGCCAGGTGACGGCACGTCGTCCGAGGGCCGCCCGCCCCGTCGACGCCCATGGCGTGCCGGCCACCCAGACGGTGCCGGGCACACAGGTCAGGCGCACGGTCACCGTGATGTCGTGCAGCGGAGCGCGCGCGGGCCGCGCGGAGACCCGGTACTCGATCGCGTCACCGTCGGGTGTGCGCACGCCGTGAGCGGTCAGCGCGAGCCTGAGGGACGCGGGATTCACCACGGCGCCGGACGGTGATGCTCCGGGCATCGCCGAGACGGACGGGGCGGCATCGGCCGGGCATGCCGTCGTCCCGGCGGCAGAGGGCCACCGCGCGGTCGCTCCGCCCGCGGCCCAGGCGCCGGTCGCGCCCGCCGCGACCGCGAACGTGGCGGCCAACGGCACCACGATCCTCGCCACCTTCTGATCCATGTCCGTCCCTCTGCGTCGTTCCAGCCGGCCCGGTATTCCGAACGAGCCGATGCGACCGTTCGAGCCCGGCTTTCCCGGAAAGCGCGATTCGACAATCCCCGCGTGAATCCACGGAGCCTCGGTCCCACCGAACCTCAGGAATCGCACCCGGCGGAACCGAAGTGGCCGCCCACGCCGCCGTGACGACCGAGGTCATGGGCGTGGCGGCAAATGGCGCGCCCAGCCATATTCGATCGCCCGGTATTCACGGCATTCCGCCTGGGGCCACGCCCGCACGTCTATTGATCATCCGACGATAACAACGGCCTCGAAGAGGGTCCGCGACCGTGATCCAAACAGGGCGGAAAGACTGCCCCACGGAAAGGTCTTCACCTTGGCGCGCTACGCCGCCGGCCGACATGCCCTGGTCCGCCACCGCGGCGCAGGCGGCCGAACGCGCGTTTCGGCGAGGTCATGCGGACCGGGTCGGAACGCCGGCGTGGACGTGTGCGCCCGCGACCGTACCCACGCGGTCGCCACCGGCCTCCTCATGGCAACGTGCCGGAGACTCGGTGACGGCGGGCCCCTCGGCGCGACATGAACCGGGTCACACCGGTGAACGCGGCATTGATGGGGGGTGAACGGCTCTGACGAGCGCGGATGGCCGGCGGGGCGGCATCCGGCGGGGCCGGCCGCTCCTGGAGGACACCTGAGAGTTCACCGAGTCCGGTTCGCTCGGGCTACCGAACTGGGTAAGGTCGGCGACGCCAGTTCGGTCCTGGAACCAGCCGGGGCCGGTGAAGCGGACGAGTGAAGTAGATCGTGATGAGCACCCCCCAGTCTTCGGCGTTCGAACCGCTCCAGCGACCTCAGGCCGCCCTGCCGCCGCCGGCCTCGTCGTCGCCCACGGACGTGGTGCCGGCCCAGCCGGTCCAGCCGGCCCCCCGGCCACGGGAGCGGGACCCGTTCTTCGACAACGCCAAGTTCTTCGCGATCCTGCTCGTGGTCGCCGGCCACGCGATCGTGAACCTGCGTGACGTACGCGTCGCACACGCGCTCTACCTGTTCGTCTACACGTTCCACATGCCGGTCTTCATCATCATCACCGGCTACTTCTCCCGGAGGTTCACCTTCTCCGGCGGCAAGGCCCGCAAGCTCCTCACCAACCTGGCCGTGCCCTATGTCGTGTTCGAGACCGCCTACTCGACGTACCACTGGGCGGTGGGCCATTCGAAGTTCGAGATCAGCCTGCTGGATCCGTACTACCTGACGTGGTTCCTGCTCGCGCTGTTCGCCTGGCGGCTGTCCACGCCGGTGTGGCAGCAGATCCGCTTTCCCATCGTGGTGGCGGTCGTCATCAGCCTTCTGTCGGGCATGGACCAGCTGCCCGGCGCGCTGGAGATGAACCGCGTCTTCGGCCTGGTGCCGTTCTACGTGGTCGGCCTGTTCCTCAAGCCCGAGCACTTCGAGCTCCTCAAGCGGCGCTCCGCCCGGTTCATCGGCGCGATCGTGCTGCTCGGCGGGTTCGCCTTCACGTACCTGGTCGTCGACCGGCACCTGTCCACCGAGTGGGTGTACTGGCGCAGCGGCAACCCGACGCTGCACGTGAACAACCTGGTCGGCACGGGTGTGCGCATGGGACTGCTCCTGGCCGCCGCCGTGCTCGTCGCGGCGTTCCTGACCCAGGTGCCGCGCAAGCAGCGGTGGTTCACCTCGCTCGGGTCCGCCACGCTGTACGCCTACCTGCTGCACGGCTTCGCCACCAAGCTCGCCGACTACTACGGCTGGTACGACGCCGACGTCCTGCACACGATCCCCGGCGTCCTCGCGGTGGCCGCGGCGGGTGCAGTCCTCGCGACGCTGCTGTGCACCCCGCCCGTGCGCTGGGTCATGCACTGGGCACTCGAGCCCAACATGACATTCGCCTTCACGGCACTGCGCCGCCCGAAGATGAACCTGTACGCCGGACGCCGCCGCGCCGCGCGCAAGAAGGAAGCGGCACCCGAGCAGCCGGCCGCGCCGTCCCCGGAGCGCACCCCCGCCGGCTGACCCCACCCGGCGCGCACGCGAGTCCCCCACCTTCCCGATCACCTGTGAAAACATCGGGTGGGACCGCACCGACGAGATGCGCAGGGGGGCTGGGCACCGGTTGCCGGATGCGGTCAGACCTCGGGGCGATCGACCCTCAGGAATCAGTCGTAGTCTGTCCCGGTGCCTCCCACAATGTCCCGATCAGCCTCGGGCGACACGTCTGTCACGGCTCGCCTGGCTTGGCTGGATCTCTTGCGGGGGGTCGCGGCCCTCGTGGTCGCCCTGCACCACGCGACCTACTACTTCACTCCACGGCTGCGCGCCGGCATGGTCGACTGGTTCGACCCCGGCCTGTACGGGGTCCTGGTCTTCTTCCTGGTCAGCGGCTACATCGTGCCCGCGTCGCTGGAGCGGCACGGCCGCGTGAAGAGCTTCTGGATCAGCAGGGTGACGCGCATCTACCCGCTCCTGATCCTCGCGTGCGCGGTCACCCTGCTTCCGTTCCTGCTGGGCGTTCGCGGACTGCGCGCGGGGTTGCAGTCCTACGACCCGATGACCGCCGTCCTCGCCCACCTGACGATGCTCCAGGACGTGCTCGGCGTGCCGAACGCGATCAATGTGCTGTGGACGCTCTCGTACGAGATGCTCTTCTACCTGCTGGTCGTCGCGCTGTTCGTCACGGGCGTGCATCGCCGGTCCGCGCCGGTCTCGGTCGTGCTCGTGTCGGCGGCCGTCCTCGCCGGCGGGCTGCTGCCGATGGCGGCGCTGACCCGGAACGTCGGGGTCTGGCAGATCGTGGTGCTGACCGCACTGGTGATGGCGTCCGCCATCACCGCGGGCGCCTCGCGCCACCCGGCCGTACGCACCGCGGGCGGCGTCGCGGGGGGCGTCCTGGCGGTCGTGCTGGTCCTCGTCAACGAACGGATCGCGCCGTGGGAGGGCCTGGTGATCCTCGCGGTGATGTTCACCGGCACCGCGCTCTACCGGGCCGAGCACGGCCAGATCAGCCGCCGGGCCGCCGCGCTGTCGTCGGCACTGGTGCTGACCGGCGCGATCGTGGCGGGCGTCTGGCACGCCGCGATCGGCATGTCACCGGCGCAGGCGGACGCGTTCCAGGTGTACTGGGTCGGGTCGGTGCTGCTCGCGGCGCTGACGTTCGCCGGCGGGTGGGCGCTGCGCGGCCGCCGGATCCCTTCCTGGCTGACGGCCCTGGGCACCATCAGCTTCTCGCTCTACCTGCTGCATCCGGTGCTGCTGATGCTCAACGACCAGCTCCTGGGCACTCCGGACCATGACGACGGGGTGCGGCTCGGCATCTTCGTCCTCGTGCTGATCGGGGTCAGCGGGCTCACGTACCGCTACGTCGAGGTGCCGTTCCAGCGGCTCGGCCGCCGCCTCAACCACCGCCCGGCCGCGCTCGCCGCGCCTCCCGTTCCGGTACCTCTGGAACCCGTGTCCGAATAAAAGGTGCCCATATCAGGTCCACTCACCAGAGCGGGAACTACTCCTCAAGGGACAGGAGATCCTCACCTCGGACAAGGTCGCCGTGCAGGTCAGCATCATCACGCAGTACCGCGTCCTCGACCCGGCCGCCGCGGTGGAAAAGGTGGAGTCGTACGCCGACCGTCTTTACAGCGATGTGCAGCTGGCAACCCGGCGTTCGCTGGCGTCCATGACGCTGGAAGGGATTCTCACCAATCGCAACCGGCTCAGCGAGGACATTCTCGGTGATGTCCAGGAGGCGCCGACGCCGCGGGCGCGTACGTCGACCACCCGGTCCTGCTGCGCGTGCGTGAGCTCGAGACGCTCGCACGGCTGGCCACCAACGCCGAGGCGCGCCTGTACATCGGCTTCGACAAGCACGCCGAGCTCCAGCACGCGGAGTGAGCGCGGCGGGGTGACAGAACCGGTCCTGTCACCCCGCCGGGTGGACGGCCTCGGCCCCGGCGGTCAGTGCCGGTCCAGCTCGCCCTTGAGCCGGGACAGGGTGGTGCGCATGCCGTCGCGGTTGGCCTCGGCGCGGTCGTTCGCGACACTGCCGGTGAAGATCCGGCCCATGAGGTGGGCGCCACGGGTGCGCCGGTCGGCCCAGTGTTCGGTCAGCTCGGTGCCCTCGGGCACCGCCGCGAGCCGGTAGCTCCACCTCGACACCGGCATCCCGAACGTCGAGACGTCGAATGCGAACTCCTCCCCCGGCCTGGCGACCACGACCCTGCACGTGGTGAACCAGACCAGCGGTCCCCGGCGGTTGAAGCCCACGAACCCGGCCGGTCTTCCCTCCCGCCGCGACCACACCCACGTGGCGAAGCATTCGGGGCTCCATCTCGCCATCCGGCGCACGTCGGAGACCGCGGCGTACACGTCGGCGGGCTCGGCGTTCACAATGACGCTTTCGGCGACTTCGTCTGGCATGTGACGCACAATAGCCACGGCCGGGCGGGTTGACCTCCGAAGCCGCCACCGGGAAGGTGAGCGGATGAGCGGCAAGGGCGAGACGCGGGACGGGGTGTCGCTGACCAACCTCGACCAACCGCTGTTCGACGGCGCGGACGCGACAAAGCGCGACCTGGTCGACTACCTGGACGCCGTGCGCGACCGGATCCTCCCGGTGCTGCGCGACCGGCCGCTCTCGGTGGTCCGTGCCCTCCGCGGCCAGGATCCCTTCATGCAGAAGAACGTCCCCAAGTACACCCCGCCGTGGGTGGCGACGGTGACGCTGTGGGCGGAGACCTCCAAGCGCAAGGTCTCGTACGCGCTGTGCGATGACCGCCGTACGCTGCTGTGGTTCGCCAACCAGCGGGCCATCGAGTACCACCCCACGCTGGTCCGGGCCGCCGACCGCGACCATCCCACCCACCTCGTGCTCGACATCGACCCGCCCGAGGGCGACGCGTTCCCGCTGGCGGCCGGCGCGGCACGGCTGGTCCGCCAGGCCCTCGCCGACGTCGGCATGGCGGGCGTGGTCAAGACGAGCGGGGCCAAGGGCGTGCACGTGTTCGTGCCGATCGCGGCCGGGCCGTCGCACGCGGACGTCGCCGCGGCGACCCGCGCGCTCGCGGCGCGCGCCGAGCGGCTCGATCCGGACCTCGCCACCACGGCCTTCATCCGGGACGACCGTGAGGGCAAGGTGTTCCTCGACTCGACGCGGTCCGGCGGGGCGACGACCGTCGTCGCCGCCTACAGCCCGCGGATACGGCCCGGCGCACCGGTGTCCTTTCCCCTGTCCTGGGACGAGCTCGACGCGGTCACCCCCGCCGACTTCACCGTGCGCACCGCCGCGCGCCTCGTCGCCGACCGTGACCCGTGGGCCGGCCAGATGCCCGAGCCGCAGCCGCTGGACGCCGGCCTGGTCGAGGAGGGACGCGCGATCCCGGTCGCTCGGGTGCAGGCGATGCACGAGGGCAAGCGGCGCGCCCGCGCCCGCCGCGAGAAGGAACAGGAGGCCGGGGAGTGACACCGGCCCACCGCATGAGGGAGACGTGGTCCTGGACATGACGATCATCGATGACCTGACCGCCGAGCAGGACCGGCTGGAGGACGTCCTCGCGGGTCTGGACGAGGCGCAGTGGACATCGCCGTCGGGCGCCTCCGGCTGGACCGTCGCGGACGTCGTGCTCCATCTGGCGCAGGGCGAGGAAGGTGTCGCGGCCAGCGTGGCCGGCGCCGGGGTCGACGTTCGCCCGAGGGAGGGTGACACGGTCGAGGAGGCCATGGACCTGCTCGTACGCGCGCAGCGCACCGCACCGGAGGAGGTGTTCCGCCGGTGGCGTGAGGCACGTAAGGACGCGGTGGAGGCGCTGCGCGGAGCCGACCCGAAACGGCCGCTGACCTGGGTCGAGACGCCGCTGAAACCGGCCACCCTCGCGACCACGCGGCTGGCCGAACACTGGGCGCACGGTCTGGACATCACCGAGCCGCTCGGCATCGGCTTCCCCGACACCGAACGCCTGCGCCACGTCGCCTGGCTGGCGCACCGGACGCTGCCCTACGCCCTGGCGGTGACCGCCGAGCAGGCGGGCCCGGTGTCGTGTGAGCTGACCGCGCCGGACGGCACGGAGGTGTGGCGTTTCGGTCCCGCCGACGCCGAGTCGACCATCTCCGGCACGGCGGGAGCCTTCTGCCGCGTCGCCGCACAACGCCTCGGCGCGGCCGAGTCCGGGCTGCGCACCACCGGCCCGTACGGCGCCGTCGCCCTCAGCGTCGTACGCACCTACGCCGTCTGACGCCGCCGCGCGGTCAGTCGGGCAGCAGCGGCACCGCGACGCCCTGGTCACGGCCGAGGAGCACGGCGCGGGTGATGGCCGCCGACCCGAACCGGTCGCGTACGTCGTCGACGGCACCGTCCAGGGCGCCCGCGGCGGCCCGGCCGAACGGCAGCGGGAGCTGGACCGCCCCGTCGTCGTGCAGGTTGCCGAGCGTGACGCCGATGAGCGTCAGGCCACGGCTCCAGATGATCGGCCCGGAAGCGGCGAGCAGGTCGCGCGCCACCTGGAGGATCGCCGGGGTCTCCGCGGTGGCCTGGGCCAGTGTGTGCGACCGCGTCGCCCGCGTGAAGTCGTCGAACCTCAGCCGCAGCGTGACCGTCCGGCAGACCCGCCCGGCCGTACGCAGCCGGCCGCCGAGCCGGTCGGCCAGCCCGACCACGATCGCGTCGAGCTCCCCGGCGGACCGGTCGCGGTGCCCGAGCGCACGCTGTGCCCCCATCGAGCGCCGTCGTACCCCGGTGCGCACCGGGCGGGGGTCGCGGCCCAGGGCCAGGGCGTGCAGATGCCGCCCCGAGGCGCCGCCCAGCATCGCGACCAGCAGGCCCTCCGGCAGCGCGGCCACCTCGCCGACCGTCGTGATCCCGCGGTGGCCGAGCTTTTCCGCCGTGACCGGCCCGACGCCCCACAGCCTCCGGACCGGCAGCGGGTGGAGGAAGTCGAGCTCGCCGTCCGGCGGCACGACTAGGAGCCCGTCCGGCTTGGCGACGCCGCTGGCGACCTTGGCGAGGAACTTGGTGCGCGCCACCCCTACGGTGATCGGCAGCCCGATCTCCTCGGCGATCGCGCTCCGCAGGCGTGCGGCGATGTCCACAGGTGAACCCGAGATCTTGCGCAGGCCGCCGACGTCGAGGAACGCCTCGTCGATCGAGATCCCCTCGACCAGCGGCGTCGTGTGCCGGAACACCGCGAAAACGGCCTTGCTCGCCTCGGTGTAGGCCGGCATCCGGGGCTCCACGACGATCGCCTGCGGGCACAACCGCCGGGCCTGGCCGCCGCTCATGGCCGTGCGGACGCCGTACGCCTTGGCCTCGTAGCTGGCCGCGAGCACCACGCCCGACCCGACGATCACGGGCCGGGACCGCAACCGGGGGTCGTCACGCTGCTCGACGGACGCGTAGAACGCGTCCAGGTCGGCGTGCAGGATCGTGGCCTCGTCCATACGAACATATGTTCGCATGTCAGGCCGTGGGGTGCGTCGGCGTGGTGGGGGCCGAGCCGAGGCCGGGTACTCAGCGCCTGGTCTCGTACCTGGTCAGAAGCACGCCGTCGGGAAACGTCCGGGTCTCCACCAGGGTGAGGTTCACCCAGTTGTCCAGGGCCGTGAAGAACGGCGTGCCGCCGCCCACCAAGACCGGTGCGGTGACCAGCACGTACTCGTCGATCAGCCCGGCCCGCATGGCCACCGCGGCGAGTGTGGCGCCGCCGATGTCCATGGGGCCGCCGTCCTCGGCCTTGAGCCGGGTGATCTCGGTGACCGCGTCGCCGGTGACCAGGCGGGTGTTCCCGTCGACCGTGCCGGCCGTCGAGGAGAACACCACCTTCGGCATGTCCCGCCAGCGGCGGGCGAACTCGATCTCCGCCGGCGTGACCCCAGGCTGCTGGTCGGCGGTCGGCCAGTGGGAGCTCATCGTCTCCCACAGTTTGCGCCCGTACAGCGCCAGGCCCGTCGCCCCCACCCGGTCGGACCACCACTGGAACAGCTCGTCGCTCGGCACGCTCCAGCCGAGGTCGCCGCCGGGCGCGGCGACGTAGCCGTCCAGGCTCAGGTTCATGCCAAAGGTCAGTCTCCGCATGGCGTCAGCCTTCCGTAAGTCGGTACTCGGCGTACTGGACCGGCACGGCGCGGAGAAATCATCGGTCATGCCACACCGAGTGCCAATTCACCACCATGCCATGGTGGGACACCGGATCGGCCCAGCTCAGAGACTGCCGCCGAGGTCGCCGGCCGGCCAGGTCCCCACGTCGTCGGCGGTGTCGTGGAGCGCTCCGTCGATGTCGCGGTACCGCTCGCCGGACGGGTCGTCGCGCTGGTCGAACATGGCCGCCCAGGCGAGCCCGTCGAAGCGGCGTACGAGCAGCGTGTAGGTGCCCGGCAGGCTTCCGGTGTGCCAGGCGACGGTCCGACCGCCCGCCGGGCGTACGTGCCAGCCGCAGCCGTAGTACCGGCCGTTGCCGCGCGTGCCCGTCTCCGGTGGCGCGAACGCGCGGGCGGCCGAGGCCGGCGACAGCACCGGGGTCACGCCGTCGAAGATCCGCGCGAACCGGACGAGGTCCACCGCCGAGGCCAGCCAGCCGCAGTTGAAGGCGTTGTTCTCGTGGTTGAACGAACCGTAGGGCGCCGCCACCAGGGTGCCGGACGGGTCCATGACGGTCGTGCTCTTGTACTGCGAGTGGTAGGTCACCTCGCCCGCGGCCGGGACCAGGGTGCGGCCGAGCCGCATCCGCCTGATCGCCAGCGGCGTGAGCACCGCGTCCTGAACGTACTTGGCGTACGTCGTGCCGGTGACCTTCTCGATGATCCTGCCGAGCAGCAGGTAGCCGTAGTTGCTGTACACGTAGGCCGTGCCGGGCGCCTGGTCGAGGGCGCGCGACGTGACGTGCCGGACGATGTCCTCCTGGCCGATCGGGAGCCGCTTGCCGAGAGCGCCGGCGATGGCGCCGTCGTCGAACATCGGGTCCGCGGACCGCTCGCGGCTCCAGCCGCCGAGGTGCTGGAGCAGCCGGAGGACGGTGACGTCCGCGAGACGCGGGTCCGCCGACGTGCTGAGCCCGAGGAGACCGGCCGCCCGGTCGTCCGGCTTGAGCCTGCCGTCCTGCATGAGCCGCAGGACCGCGGCGGCGGTGACCGGCTTGGTGACGCTCGCGGTGCGGAACAGCGAGGTGGGCGAGGTGGCCGGCACCGGACCGGTGCTCCAGGTATAGCCGCGCGCCAGCACCAGTCGCCCGTTACGCGCCATCGCCAGCGAGCCGCAGGTGATCGCACGGTCCTCCATGAAGCCCATGACGGTCGCGTCGAACTCGCCCAGGCCGGGAAGCCAGCGGCCGGTCATGCGCCAGCCGCGCTCGGACGCGCTCGCCCGCCCCGGTAAGGCGACGGCGGCTCCCGCCAGCCCGGTGAGCCTGCCGAAGTCACGCCGAGACAAGCGGTCGGCAGTCAACGCCCCTCCAAACGCGGTCCGCAACGGCCAGCGCACCGCTGACCTGGCAAAACGGCGCGATGCTAGACCATCGCGAGCCGCGACACCCGGGCTGTCTCGCTACGAGCCTCCCGGCGGCACGGCCGATCGGGGCGGTTGTAGGTCTTTTCCCCAGCTTGGTCACCGGCCACGCCCGGCGGCCGCCGCCAAAAGTGGCTACTTACAATGCGGGCATGGCCATCGAGGAGCGGGCTACGTACTGCCGGATCTGCGAGCCCCTGTGCGGCCTGGTCGCGACGGTGGAGGACGGGCGGCTCGTCCGGCTCCGGCCCGACCGCGAGCATCCCCTGTCGCGCGGCTTCGCCTGCCCCAAGGGCATCGCCATGACCGAGGTGCAGAACGACCCGGATCGGATCCTTCGTCCGCAGCGCCGGCGGGCGGACGGCTCCGGGTTCGAGCCGGTCGGCTGGGACGAGGCGATCGAGGACATCGGCCGGCGGCTCCGCCGGATCACGCGCGAGCACGGCGGCGCGTCCGTCGGCTGGTACTTCGGCAACCCGGGAGCGTTCTCCTACTCTCACGCGCTGTGGCTGCGGGGCTTCATGACGGCCGTGGGCTCGCCGAACCTGTTCACGGCCGGCTCCCAGGACATCAACAACCGCTTCGTGGCCAGCCGCCTGATGTACGGCTCGCTCACGCGCGTGCCCGTCCCGGACCTCACGCGTACGGAGTTCCTGCTGGTCATCGGCGCCAACCCGCTGGTCTCCCACGGCAGCGCCATCAGCGCGCCGCGGATCAGGGACCAGCTGGCCGCGATCGTGCGGCGCGGCGGACGGGTCGTCGTGGTGGACCCGCGCCGGTCGGAGACGGCCCGCGCCCACGAGCACGTGCCCGTACGGCCGGACGGTGACGCCTGGCTGCTGCTGTCGCTGCTCCACGTGATCTTCGCGGAGGGGCTCGAGGACGGTGCCGCGATCGCCCGGCAGGCACGCGGCCTGCCCGGTCTGCGCGCGATGGCGGCCGCCCATCCGCCGGAGCGCACCGAGGCACGTACCGGCGTGCCCGCCGACGACGTACGCGGCCTGGCACGTGACCTGGCCGCCGCCGGAAGCGCGGCCGTGTACGGGCGCACCGGCTCCTGCCTGGGAAGGCACGGCACGCTGGTGGCGTTCCTGCTCGACGCGCTCAACGTCGTGACCGGCAACCTCGACCGGCCGGGCGGCGCGGTCTTCGGCTCCTCACCGCTCGGCATCGAACGGCTCGCCGACCGCCTCGGCCTCGCGACGTACGCACGGAAGCGCTCCCGCGTGGGCGGCTTCCCGGACGTGCTCGGCAGTTTCCCGGCCGCGCTGATGGCCAAGGAGATCACCACTCCCGGCCGGGGGCGGGTGCGTGCGATGTTCGTCTCGGCCGGCAACCCCGTCGTGTCGGTGCCCGACGGCGACGAGCTGTCGGCCGCGTTGTCCCGGCTGGACCTGCTGGTCTCGATCGACCTGTACGTCAACGACACCAACCGGCTCGCCGACTACGTGCTGCCGGCGACGACCTTCCTCGAACGCGAGGACCTGCCGGTGGCGAGCCTGAGCCTGTTCACCACGCCGTTCGTGCAGTTCACCGGCCCCGTGGTGGCACCGTACGGCGAGGCACGGCAGGAGTGGCAGATCATCGACGCGATCGCCCGCCGTGCCGGGCTCCTGCCGTTCGCACCCCGGTGGCTGGGCCGGCTGACGAACCGCGTGCCCCTAGTCACGCCGGCACGCCTGCTGGACCTCGCCCTCCGCCTGGGCCCGCGCGGTGACCTGTTCGGGCTCCGGCGCGGCCTGAGCCTGGCGGCGCTGCGGGGGCGCCCGCACGGGGTGGTGCTGGACGAGCACGTGCGGACCGGCGTGCTCCGTGACGTCGTACGGCACCGCGACCGCCGCGTCCGGCTGGACCCGCCGGAGATCCTCGCCGAGTTCGAGCGGCTGGGCGAGCGCGAGGACGACCCGGCGTACCCGCTGCGCCTGATCGGCCTGCGCGAACTGCGGTCGCAGAACTCCTGGATGCACAACTCCGCGACCCTCATGCGCGGCGGGCGCTCGCACAGCGCCCGCATCCATCCCGCCGACGCGGCCGAGTCCGGCGTCGAGGACGGCCGGACGTGCCGGGTCACCTCCCCGTACGGCTCGATCGAGCTGCCGGCCACGGTCACGGACGAGGTCGCGCGGGGCGTGATCGCGATCCCGCACGGCTGGGGGCACCATGGCGGCGGGTGGCGGCGCGCCGACCGTGCGGGCGGCGCGAACGTGAACCTGCTGACGTCATCGGACCCGGCCGACCTGGAGACCCTGGCCGGCATGGCGCACCTGAACGGCGTCCCGGTACGCCTCGAAGGTGTGACCGTCGGCTGAACGTTCAGAACGAGGTGGCGTACGCGGAGCGGCACATCGGGTCGACGTGGAAGTCGATCGTCAAGCGCCGGCTCCCTCCATGAGGTGGGAGTCGATCACCTGGTGCAGGGCGGCGGGAATCTCGGCCGCGCTGGACCGGCCCGTCTTGGCCAGCAGGATCATGCCCTGGAACTGGGCGATCAGGATCCGGGCCAGCAGGTCGGGATCCGCGCCCGCCCGCAGGGCGTGCTGTGCGGCGGCGTCGCGGCAGATCGCGGCGAGGCGCCCCTCCCACTCGGCGAACATGGTGGCCAGGTGTTCGTGGAGGGCGTCATCGGTGGTCGCGAGCTCGGCGGCCAGGTTGCCGAACGGGCAGCCGACCACCTTGCCGAACCGCCGCTCGAAGCCCTGCTGGATCTCACCGACCGCGTCCGCGATCGCGTGGAGGCGCTCCACCGGGCTGCCCTCGCCCTCGGTCGCGCCCGCCTCGTCGAGCCGCGCCCACAGCGCGAGGGCGTGGCGGTCGATCACGGCCTTGGCGAGCTCGGACTTGGAGCGGAAGAAGTAGTAGAAACTGCCCTTGCGAACGTCCGCGGCCGCACACAGCTCGTCCACGCCGACCGCCTGGTAACTGCGAGCCAGGAACAGCCGGGCCGCGGTGCGCACCAACCGCCCTCGGGCATCCTCCGAATGACCCACCCGCCGAACATCCCGGATAGTTGACCGGTCTGTCAACCAGGTCGCTGACTTGTTATCACCACGGGTACTACCGTGCTCAGCCGCCCGTCGACGGGGCGTTCGCCCAGGGGTCGTAGTCGACCTCCAGGGGCTCCTGCGGAGGGCGTTCGTCGTCCGGCACGTGCTGGAGGTTGACCCGGATCCGGTACCAGACCGAGCTTCGGCCGCGCATCCCGTCGGTCAGGATGTCGGCGGGCTGAAGGTGGCGGACCACGTCCGGGTGCCGCGCCTTCCAGCGGTCCAGGCCTTCGACCGCCTCGTCCTTGGTCTTGGCGCGCGCGATCTCGATGAGCGGCATCGTGGACTGGCGACGGCCGGTCCCCTTGGGCGGCTTCTCCGCCGGGCCGAGGCGTTCGGCCAGGTCGAGGAGGGGTTCGAGCGAACCCGCGGTGCCCTCGATGTCGGCCCACGGGTCGCCGGCCTCGGCGAAGCGCTCCAGGACCGCCGTCAGCGTGTAATCCCCGGGGCGGCAGTCCGGCACCTCCGCCCAGGTGAGCGGGGTGGAGACGCGGGCGTCCTCGCTCGGGCGCACGGAGTAGGCCGAGGCGATCGTACGGTCCTTGGCATTCTGGTTGAAGTCCACGAACACGCCCTGCCGCTCCTCCTTCCACCACCTGCTGGTGGCGAGGTCGGGGGCGCGGTTCTCGACCTCACGCGCCACGGTCTCGGCCGCGAGGCGCACCTCGCGGTAGGGCCAGTGCGGGTCGATGCGCGTGTAGATGTGGAACCCGCGTGAGCCCGAGGTCTTGGGCCACGCGGTCAGGCCGTGATCCTCCAGGACCTCCTTGGCCACCAGGGCGACCTCGACGATCTGCCCCCACGGAATGCCGGGCACGGGGTCGAGGTCGATCCGCAGCTCGTCGGGGTGGTCGAGGTCCTCGGCCAGCACCGGGTGGGGGTTGAGGTCGACGCAGCCGAGGTTGACCACCCAGGCCAGCTGGGCGGCGTCGCGTACGACGACCTCGTCGGCCGAGCGTCCCGAGGCGTAGCGCAGCTGCGCCACCTCGACCCAGTCCGGCCGGCTGGCGGGCGCGCGCTTCTGGAAGAAGGCCTCCTCGTGGATCCCCTTGACGAAGCGTTTGAGGATCATCGGTCGGCCCCGGACGCCACGCAGCGCGCCGTCCGCGACGGCCAGGTAGTAGCGCACCAGGTCGAGCTTGGTGTGCCCGGCCGACGCGAAGACCATCTTGTCCGGGTTGGTGACGGTCACCTCGCGCCCGGCGACCTCTATCACCCGCGACTTCGACATGCCATCACGATAGATCGTTTTCCGCGCGAACAGAATGCACAGGCCCAGGTCAGCTGCGCCCGGCCGCCTGCCGTCCGCGGGCACCGTGACCGCCCGGGGATGCCTCTATTATACCAAATAAAATGGCTTGAATTCCCTATTATTGCAATTACAAAATGGCGTTTGAATTTGCTACGTTGACGGCCATGAATTCTGTCGAGGCATTCGTCACCTCCGGCGGGCTCCGCTTGTGGACCGAGCGGTTCGGTGAGCCGGGCGACCCGGCGGTACTGCTGGTCATGGGCACGTCCGCGCAGGGGATCGGCTGGCCGGAAGAGCTGGTCGAGGCGCTCGTCGAGGGCGGGCGGCAGGTGATCCGCTATGACCACCGGGACACGGGCCGGTCCGACTGTGTGGACTTCGCCGCACGCCCCTACACGCTCGCGGACATGGCCGGCGACGCGACGGCCGTGCTCGACGGGCACGGCATCGCCGCCGCCCATGTCACCGGGGCCTCCCTGGGCGGTGCGATCGGTCAGTGGCTGGCGGTTCATCGCCCCGGACGCGTCCTCACCCTCACCGCGATCATGACCGGGCCGATGGGCCACGACGCCGGCCCCGCCTGGGCGCGTGCCCTGAAGGGACGGGCCCCCGACCCCGGCGACCTGCCGCCGCCTTCGCCGCGGTTCCTCGAACATCTCGGGTGGCTGGCGCGGGCACCGCGGGCGACGCGAGAGGACGTGGTCGCGGCGGACCTGGAGACCTGGCGGGTGCTGAACGGCACCGCGCTGCCCTTCGACGAGCCGGCCGCGCGGCGGTTCGTCGAGGTCTCCTACGAGCGGGCGAGCGACTACGCCGCCGCGGCGCAGCACGACCCGGCCGGCCGGCGGATGACCGGCGACCGGCTCGTCCCGCTCTCCTCGATCACGGCGCCGACGCTGCTCGTCCACGGCACCGCGGACCCGCTGAGGCCGCCGCCGCACGGCGAGGCCCTCGCCGCCGCGATCCCCGGCGCTCGGCTGCGCACGGTCGACGGCATGGGACACGGGTTCTTCTCCCCCGGCCTGCCCCGCCGGGTCGCCGGCCTCGTCCTGGAGCACACGGGGTGAGGTCCCCCTGGTTTGATTCACCTCATGAAGGGGTTCGCCAGGCGTGAGTTCCAACTGGTCCTGCTGCGCCGCATGGCCGACTACCAGCCCGACCTCGTCGTCGCGGCGATGCGCTCACTGGACGCCTCGCGTACCGAGATGCGGCAGGTGAACGCCCGATGGCAGCGCATCCTGCGCTCATCGCGGTTCCCCGGCGGCGAGCGCAGGCTCCGCATGGTGCTCGGGCCGCCCGCGGACGGCGCGGACCGGCGGCTGGGCGACGTGACCTGCCGTACCGACCAGTGGGACCTGCCGCTCTGGCCGGACCTGAGGTTCGAGGCCCTCATCGGCCCGGACGGGACGGTCCTGCACGAATGGCTGGTCCGGCCGGAGGGGTCGCCGACGCCGCGCCTGGAGAGCGTCGCGGACCTGACCCCATGGTCGTGCGTGGTCAGTGACGTGGCCGAACGCTTCGCGCCGGCCGGCCACCAGGCCGACACCCTCCCGAGCCGGTGGCAGGTCACGTTCTCGGCACCCGACGCGCGCCCGTACGTCGCCCACTTCGTCTGGGGCCTGCTGCAGGCCGTCGAGGCTTCTGCCGACCCTCCCCGGACTCAGACGGCGTGATCGCCGCGGCCGGCCGGGAGGAGCCGCTCGGTCAGGAACCCGACGACGCGTTCGCGCGCGGCGAGGGCGGGGTGGCCGGGCTCCTCGCGTACCTCTTCGGTCAGTACGGAGTGGGCGGACTTCTTGAAACCGGCGGCGTTGCCCGGCGAGGAGTCCAGCTCGATGACCTCGAAGGCGTCTCCGAGACGCTCGCGCAGGGTGGCGAACCGGTCGGGCGGGCAGGCGCGGTCACCGCTGAAGCGCAGGCCGAGGACGCACAGGTTCGACCCCTTCGTACGGCCGGCCACGGTCGCGAACTCCTCCTCCGACACGCCGGGGTCGCGGCGGCGGCCCGAGCCGAGCGGCAGCGGCACCGACGGCTGGCTGAGCACCGGGGCGAGGACGACCTCGTCGACGGCGGCGGCCAGGGCGAACCCGCCCGTGAAGCACATGCCGATGACGCCGACCCCAGGCCCCGGGGTACGGGAGGCGAGGTCACGGGCGAACGCCCGCAGGTAGTCCGCGACGGGCCGGCGGGCGCCGACGCCGAAGGCGCGGAACTCCGCGGAGACGCACAGCCGGGCGAGCACTCCCCCGATGTAGCCGCCCGAGACGGCGCGGCCCGGCGTACCGAAGAGAGAGGGCATGGCCACCGTGAAACCCCGCTCGACCAGATGGTCCGCCAGCCCGAGCACCTCCGGGGAGATCCCGGGAATCTCCGGGACGAGAACGACGCCGGGACCTTCACCCTTCTCGTACACGTCGTGGGTGATCCCCGCGTCCGTGAAGGGGGTGATCTGCCAGCCGGTGAGGTCCGAGGTCGGCGCGCTCACGTTGACTCTCCTTGGTGTCGATGGGGTCCCCGATCGGCGTCCGCGGGCCGCAGCGCCATGAACTCGGTGGCGCCCAGCCGTTTCAGCGCCCAGCGGACGACGGCCGGAATGTCGCTCCGCGAGTCGTTCTCATAGACCCTCGGCTCGACCAGGCGAACGCCGCGCCCGCGGGTCCGCAGGTCACATCCGCCGGCGGCCAGGACGTTCTTCACCCAGTCGGAGTCCGAGCCGTACGGCAGCGCGAGCACGTAGAGCTCACCGTCGCGGAAGACCATGACCGGAGTGCGGTACGGGCGCCCGGAGCGACGGCCGCGGTGGTGCACGGCGCCGAAGCCGGGCAGCGCCGGGAGGGTCGGGCCGAGGAGGCGATTGGCGAACACCCTGTTGAACCGGGCCAACCGTCTCCGGATCGACATGACACGGCTCCCTGTTCGGACCGGCGAGGACCAGACGGCAATCATGCCGTCACCGGGCGGTGAGGCGCTACTGTCCCGTGCCGGTGACGCCCGGCGGTTCTCCCCGTGGCGGCCTCGCCGCGCGCGGGACGCCGGGCGGAACGGCGCGTCGGCTCCCGGCCTCATCGGCGATAGTGGGGAGATGACCAGCGACACCGTGGATCCCGCCGTGATGTTGGACGTCGCCCTGGAGGAGGCACGCGCCGGGTACGCCGAGGGCGGCATCCCCGTCGGTGCCGCGTTGTTCTCCGCCGACGGCACCCTGCTCGGGCGGGGACGCAACCGGCGGGTGCAGGACGGCGACCCTTCGACGCACGGTGAGACCGCGGCCTTCCGCGCGGCCGGCCGCCGTCCCTCGTACCGCGACACGACCATGGCCACGACATTGTCCCCCTGCTGGTACTGCAGCGGCCTGATCCTGCAGTTCGGCATCTCCCGCGTGGTCATCGGCGAGGCCCGTACGTTCGAGGGCAGGCACGAGTTCCTGGCCGGGCGCGGCGTCGAGGTCGTCGTCCTCGACAACGCCGAGTGCGCCGAGCTGATGACCGCCTTCATCCGCGAGCAGCCGCGCCTGTGGCAGGAGGACATCGGGGCGGTGGGCGGCTGACGGTGGGACCCAGCGCGGATTCGCACCGATAATCGGGGCATGGACGCGCAGAGTCTCGACGCCGCCGAGGTCGCCGAGCGGCTCCGGCTGCCGGTGGAGCAGGCACACAAGGTCCGGCTGCTCGGTGACGTGCCGCCGGCCGAGCCGCGCCTGCCATCTCGCGCGGCGGCTCCCGAACTCCTGCGGCGGCTGAGCGTCGCACCGGACGACGCGGCCGAGATCCTCGACGGCTGGCCGTCCGCGGAGTGGCCCGCCGAGCTCCGCTGGCTGCTCGAACGCGCCGTCGCGACCGTGCGCGCGGACCTCGGTGGTGCCGACTGGCTCGTGCCCGGTCCGTGGCTGCCGCGCGACCGCGGCCCCGCCTGGCGGCACTTCTACGTCTACGTCTACCTCGCACTGGTCGAGGACGCGCTCGCGTACCACGCGCGGCACGGCATCCCGGAGGCGGTCTCCTGGGCGACGCTCGCCGACCTCGGCCGCAACCTCGCGATCGACCGGCGGATGAACGGCGAGGGCTGGCCGGTCATGCTCGAATGGCTGACGCTGCACGTACGCGGTGGCCTCTACGAACTCGGACGGCTCCAGTACCAGCGCGCGCGGCCGCGGATCGCCCTTGACGAGCTCGACCTGCACATCCCGAGGTCGGGGCCGCTCACCCCGCAGGCCTGCGACGAGTCGTTGCGATGGGCGCGCGACTTCTTCCCGCGGTACTTTCCGCAGGAGAACTACCGCTACGTCACCTGCGGCTCGTGGCTGCTGGACCCGGCGCTCGCCGAGTATCTGCCCGAGGACTCGAACATCGTACGGTTCCAGCGGCGCTTCGAGCCGATGCCGGGCGAGGAGGAAGACGCCGACGAGGAGTTCGTCCGCTTCGTGTACGGGACACTGACGACGCCCCTGGACGGGCTGCCGACGCGGACGGTCCTCCAGCGCGCCGGGGTCGCCCACCTCAGGGCCGGCCGCCACTGGCGGAACGTCACGGGCCGCATCGCGCTGCGGCCCTGACGTCACTCGTCCTCGTCGAGGAGGTCCCAGGTCCGCAGCTCCTCGGTCTCACCGGTGAGCGGTGGGTCCGGATCGTGGTCGGACGGGCGAGGGTGCTCCGGACCGTCGGGTCCGAGGCGTACGGCCGTCTCGACGCGCATGATCCGGAATCGGCGGCCGGCGACCCGTATCTGGTGCAGTCGCTCCCGCTCCAGCCGCTGAGCCGCCTCCCGGTAGGCCTCGAGCTCCTCGTCCGGCGGCGCCAGCAGCACCGGCACGATCTCCCTGAAGTACATGGCCAGCGCGCGGCGGGCGTCGTAGGGGGACGGGGTGGCGTCCGTCTGGGCGGGCCAGTGCCCGTCCTTCTGCTCCGTGACGGCATAGCGCGGGGCCAGCAGCGCGATCTTCGGATGCGTGGTGAGGGCCTTGCGCGCGTCGACGGTGACCTCGGTGGGTACCACCGCGCCCTCGGGCACGGCCTCCCACCGCTCCCCCAGCAGCGCGGCGCCGCCCGGCGTCTCGGCCGGCCCCAGCAGCCCCGCGGTCAGCAGGTCGAAGCCGGCCCGGCCGCCGGTGCGGTCGGTGTCGGAGTCGGTGGATCGCGGCTGCTCGGGGCCGCTCAGCCCGTACCGGTAGAACCGGTCCGCCCGTACGACGCGGAACCTCCGGCCGGCCACCGTCAGCTCGTTGAGACGCTCGCGCTCCAGCAGGGCCGACGCCTCCCAGAACTCCTCACGCGCCGCCTCGGCCGTCGACCTGCGGCGGGCCATGATCCGGAACCACCAGCCGAGGGCGTTGCGCGCGGACTGTGGCGTCTGATCGGTCATCGTGCTCATCAGCCAGCCGGCACCGGTGCGCTCCATCACGCCGTACGTCGGCCCGAACCACAGCAGCGCCGGATGGGTCCGCTGGGCACGTAACGCCTCCAGCCGCGCCGAGCCCGCCACCTCGGCCGTCGACCACGGAAGATCACCGGAAATAGCCGCGCCGTCACTACCCGTCACGACGTCCATAGTGCAGCGTGGCACGCGTGTACCGCAGCGATTCGGGTCAGTACACGCTCAGACCGTACGCACTGAGGATCTCGGTGATCGGCTGGAAGAACGTGCGGCCACCGGAGGCGCAGTTGCCACTGCCTCCCGACAGGAGGCGCGGCAGGTGGTGGCGGTCCGTTCAGAGCGGTCCGGGCGGGGTGGGGTAACCCGAACTCCGGATTCTCGTGACCACACCATCGCCCCGGCGACCGCCGGTCGAAAGCATTGAAGCGTCCGAACCCGCCAGTGAGAGGACGCCAGGTGAGTGACGCAGAGCGGACCATCGAGGTTCGCGGGCTGACCAAGCGCTATCGCTCCACGCTCGCCGTGGACCGGCTCGGTTTCGCGGTACGGCCCGGCGCCGTCACCGGTTTTCTCGGCCCCAATGGCGCCGGCAAGTCGACCACCATGAGGATGATCCTGGGCCTGGACACGCCGGACGCCGGCCAGGCGCGGATCGGCGGGCGCCGTTACCGGGAGCTGCGCCGGCCGCTCCGCGAGGTCGGGGCGCTGCTCGAGGCGAAGGCGTTCCACCCCGGCCGGTCCGCCGTCGCCCATCTGAGGGCGCTGGCGGCCGGCAACGACATCCCGCGGTCGCGGGTGGATGAGGTGCTCGGCCTGGTCGGCCTCACCGAGGCGGCGCACCGGCGGGCGGGGAGGTTCTCGCTCGGCATGGCCCAGCGGCTCGGCGTCGCGACGGCGCTGCTCGGCGACCCGGGCGTGCTGGTGATGGACGAGCCGGTCAACGGCCTGGACCCCGAGGGGATCCGCTGGCTGCGGACCCTGCTGAGGTCGCTGGCCGCCGAGGGCCGCACGGTGTTCGTCTCCAGCCATCTGATCAGTGAGATGGCCCTCACCGCCGACCGGCTCGTGGTGATCGGCGCCGGGCGGCTCGTCGCCGACACGTCGGTCGCCGAACTCTCCGCGTCGTACGGCTCGCTGGAAGAGGCGTTCCTGACGCTGACCTCGGCCAGCACCGAGTACCGCGGCTCGGCCGCTCCCGTCACTCACGAGAGGAAGACCTCATGATCGCCGAACCCGGCACGCTCCGCCGTTTCGCCCAGGCGTCGCGGATGGAGTGGATCAAACTGCGCAGCCTGCGCTCGACGTGGTGGACGCTCGCGGCGACCGTGGCAGGCGCGACCGGCATCGCGGTCGCGGTGGGGGCCAAGACCAAGGACGCGTCCGGCGACCTGACCAACAACGTGCTGGCCGGCGTCGCGCCGGGCCTGCTGCTGATCGGTGTTCTCGGCGTGCTCACGATGACGGGCGAGTACTCCTCCGGAATGATCCGCGCGACGCTCGCCGCCGTACCCGGCCGGTCACTCCTGCTGGCCGCCAAGGCGGCGGTCTTCGGCGGGGTGACCCTCGCCGTCGGTGAGGCCACGGCGTTCCTCGCGTTCACGGCCGGCCGGGCCGCGCTGCCCGGCCGGATACCGCCGCCTGCGCTCGGCCAGCCGGGCGTGCTGCGAGCGGTACTGCTGTCCGGCGCGGGAATCGCCCTGGTCGGGCTCTTCGGCCTCGGCCTGGGCGCCGTGATCCGCCACTCGGCCGCCGCACTCGCGGTCTACGCCGGCGTGGTGTTCGTCGGCGGTGAGCTCCTGTTCGCACTCGCCCCGTCGGTCGTGCGGTACGTACCGCTGGCGATCGTCGGCGACTCGCTGGCCGTCTCCCGCGCGGAGGCCGGCACACTGTCGCCGTGGACGGGCCTGGCCGTGCTGTTCCTGTACGCGGCCGTGACCCTGGTCGCGGGCGGCCGGCTTTTCACCCGCCGCGACGCCTGACCAGAGTCGGCGCGGCCAGGGCCCGGTCGCGGTCACCCGGGAATCGGCCGAGTGTGAATTCGCGCTGCGGGCTTGACCTTGACGCTGCGTCAACCCTTCATGCTGGCTGCCATGAGCATCCCCCCAACCGATCAGGTCCCGGGGCCTGCGATCCACGTGCAGGGCTTGGAGAAGTCGTACAAGGAGCTGCGTGTGCTGCGCGGCGTGGACCTCGACGTGGCGCGGGGCAGCATCTTCGCCCTGCTCGGCTCGAACGGGGCGGGCAAGACCACGGTCGTGAAGATCCTGTCCACGCTGCTCAAGGCCGACACCGGGACCGCCCGGGTCAACGGCTTCGATGTCGCGACGCAGGCCGCCGGCGTACGCGAGTCCATCAGTCTCACCGGGCAGTTCGCGGCGGTCGACGAGATCCTCAGCGGCCGGGAGAACCTCGTCCTGGTCGCCAGGTTGAGGCACCTCACGGACCCGGGCGCGATCGCGGACGAGCTGCTGAGGCGCTTCTCGCTGACCGAGGCGGGCGCCCGGAGGGCGGCGACGTACTCCGGTGGGATGCGCCGCCGTCTGGACATCGCGATGAGTCTCATCGGGAGTCCGCCCCTCATCTTCCTCGACGAGCCGACGGCCGGGCTGGACCCGGAGGCGCGCATCGACGTGTGGCAGGCCGTCAAGGAGCTCGCCGAGGGCGGCACGACCGTGCTGCTCACGACTCAGTACCTGGACGAGGCCGAACAGCTCGCCGACCGGATCGCGATCCTCCACCAGGGACGGATCATCGTCAACGGCACCCTGGCCGAGCTCAGACGGCTGCTGCCGCCCGCCAAGGTCGAATACGTCGAGAAGCAGCCCTCCCTCGAAGACGTCTTCTTCGCGGTCGTCGGCGAAGGCGACAAGGACGGCCAGGACCACAAGACCCGGTCGAGCGAGAAGTAAGGGACGACAATGGCCACGCATTTCCTGGGCGACACCGCGGTCCTCACAGGACGGACCATGCGCCACGTCACACGCAGCCTGGACACCATCATCACGACCACGATCACACCGATCGCCATGATGCTGCTGTTCGTCTACGTGTTCGGCGGCGCGATCGACACCGGGACGCTCTCGTATGTCAACTACATGCTGCCCGGGATCCTGCTCATCACGATCGCGTCGGGCATCGCCTACACCGCGCTCCGGCTCTTCACGGACATGCAGGGCGGGATCTTCGAGCGCTTCCAGTCCATGCCGATCGCACGATCCTCCGTGCTGTGGGCGCACGTCCTGACCTCCCTGGTCGCCAATGTGATCTCACTCGTGGTCGTCGCCGGCGTCGCCCTGCTCATGGGCTTCCGCTCGGGCGCCGGAGTGCCGGCCTGGCTCGCGGTCGCCGGCATCCTCGTCCTGTTCACCCTGGCGTTGACCTGGATCGCCGTCATCCCCGGCCTCACCGCGAAGTCCGTGGACGGCGCGGGCGCGTTCTCCTACCCGCTCATCTTCCTGCCGTTCATCAGCTCGGCCTTCGTGCCCACGGGCACCATGCCGGGCCCGGTTCGCGCCTTCGCCGAACACCAGCCGGTGACCTCCATCGTCAACGCGATCCGCGACCTGTTCGCCCAGCGGCCGGTCGGCACCGGCATCTGGACCGCCCTCGCCTGGTGCGTCGGCATCCTCATCGTCGCCTACGCCTTCGCCGGCATCTCCTACCGTCGAAAGGTCTCCTGAGCCGGCGTCGGCCAGGTCCGGGCGAGTCGAGGGCAGGACAGAACATGCTGACGATCGGTCAACTCGCGGCGTACGTCGGCGTCACGGCGCGGGCGGTTCGGCACTATCACCAGATCGGGCTCCTGCCCGAGCCGGAACGGGACGCTTCGGGTTACCGGCGGTACGGGCCGACGGCGGTCTTGTCCCTCATCAAGATCCGCACTCTCGCCGACGCCGGCGTACCGCTGTCTCAGATCGGTCAGATGCTCGAAGCCGACGCATCGACCTTCGCCGAAGCGGTCCAGCGGATCGACAGCCGGCTACGCGACGAGATCGAACGGCTGGAGACCAGCCGCGAACACATCGCGCAGCTCGCCGCCTTGGAAAGTCTGGCGCTCCCACCGGAGGTGATCCCCTATCTCGATCGGCTTCGGGAGATCGGGGTGTCAGAGCGGATGGTGGAGGGCGAGCGGGCCGGGTGGATCCTGCTTGCGGCTCGCTGGCCCGACCGCATCGGCGCGTTGATGCCCGGGAAGTTCGCGCAGCTCGAGGACCCGCGAGTCGTCCGGCTCTATCGGGTCCTGTCGGAGATCTACGAAAGCGACGCGAGCGACGACCCGCGTCTGGAAGAGGCCGCCGACATCATGGCCGGCCTCGCCGAGGAGGCATACGCCTCCGGGGAGATGGACTTCGGCGAGGCGGCACACGACGATCTGCCGTTCGACCTCATGGACACACTGGTCGTCGAGTCCGACCCGCGGGCGGCGCGGCTGCTGGACCTGATGCGCGAACGCGGCTGGGCCCGCTGGACCCGGATGGAGCGGCTGCCGGAGCCGCCGGCCGGCCCCCAGGCGTAGCGTCGCGACCCACTGAGACCCGCGTCATGCTCGGCACCACTCGTCTAGACGGTGTCCTCGGACGGGGGGACCGCGGTGTAGGCGGCGATGGTGCGGTCGGCCGCCGCACGCGCGGCGGGCTCGTCCGCGCCCGCGGCGACGTCGGCCTCGTACCAGCGCTCGCTGCTGAGGGTCATGAATCGCCGGCCCTCCTCCGACGCGCCCCACGCCGCGCCCTCCTGCGGGTCGACGGCCTTGCCGGATGACAGGTGCAGGACCAGCCCCACGACCGCCATGTCCCAGCCGATGCCGACCGCGCCCGGTCCGAACTCGGCCCAGTGCTCGTCGACGTGCGCGGTGTGCTCGAGCTCGAACCGCGTACCGCCGTCCGGCTCGGGGGTGAGACGGACCTCGAGCCAGCTCGTCATCCCGCCGAACTCCCACGTGGTGGCGTAACTCTTCGGCGGGTCGCACCGCTCGACCGTGCCGCCCGCGTTGCCCTCGATCTGGAACCGCCCGCCCAGGCGCAGGTCGCCCGTGACGGGCAGGAACCAGCGGGGGATGCGCTCCGGGTCGGTGCAGGCGTCCCAGACGTCCTCGACGGTCGCGTCGTAGGTCTGGGAGATCGTGACGGTACGGGCCTCGCCGGCCTCCAGGACGCGCTTGCCGACCGTACGGCGGACGGCATTGATCTGCTCGGTGACGTCAATCATCGCTTTCACCTCTGTTCTCCGGCTCGCGGCGGCGTTGGCGCCTGCCCCGGGCCAGCTCTGTGGCCAGCGCGTCCAGATGCGGGGTCCAGTAATGCCGGAAGCGGTCGAGCCAGGCGTCGACCTCGCGCAGTGGCCCGGAGGCCACCGCGTACAGCCGCCGGGTCCCCTCCGGGCGTACGGTCGCGAAACCGGCCTCGCGCAGCACCTTGAGGTGTTGCGACACGGCCGGCTGGGAGATCCCGAACTCCTCCTGGATGACCGAGCACAGGGCACCGGAGGTCTGCTCGCCGTCGGCGAGCAGCTCCAGGATCCTGCGGCGCACCGGATCACCGAGCACATCGAACGCATGCACGGCCGAACCGTATCGGCGACTACTTATATAAGTCAAAGCCTATACGGTTCGGCCACGCGCGGTGGCGTCATCGGTCCGTACGCAGCCGCAGGGTCAGGACCTGGAACGGGCGCAGCGTCAGCGGCACGCTCCCGTCGTCGGCGATCGTCGCGGACTCCTCGGGCAACGGGCGTTCGAGCAGGTCGGTGACCTCCACCCCGGCGATCGGGAACGAAGCCCGCAGCCGTGTGTGCGCCCGGCCGCCGAGCGACTCGTACACGCGTACGACCACGTCGCCGGAGCGGTCGTCGGCCAGCTTGACCGCCTCGATCGACGCGGCGTCGCCGTCGACGCTCACCAGCGGCGCGGCGACCGGCGCCGAACCGCCCCCGGTCACCCGGAGCGGCAGGTTCAGCGCGTACCCGCCGGCGACGGCGTCGGCCGTGGTCGCGCCGGGCAGCAGGGTGTGCGACATGCGGTGCGGCCCCTGGTCGGCCTCGGGGTCGGGGCTGCGCGGCGCGCGTACGAGGCTGTACCTCGCGGTCGTCGTGGTGCCGCCGTCCGGCCGGGTCGTACGGGTGACGTCGTGGCCGTACGTGGCGTCGTTGACCAGTGCGACTCCGTAGCCCGGCTCGGCCAGGTGGATCCAGCGATGGCAGGCGGTCTCGAACCGGGCCGAGTCCCAGCTGGTGTTCGTGTGCGTCGGCCGGAACACGTGCCCGAACTGGATCTCGGCGGCCGTACGGTCGGCGTGCACGTCGAGCGGGAACGCCATTTTCAGGATCCGCTCCCGCTCGTGCCAGTCGATCGCGGTGTCGATCCGCACTGCGGGGCTGCCGGCGGTGACGGTGATGACCTGCTCGATCCGTGAGTCGCCGAACGTGCGCGTGACCCGGATCGAGGCGACCAGCGGCCCGCGTTCGAGGACGGTCACCTCGTCGGCCTCGGTCAGGTCGGTGTGCTGCCGCCGGTAGTGGCGGTCGATGTCCCAGGCGTCCCAGAGGTTCGGCAGGTCCGTGTGGAGCTGGAGCAGGTTGCCGCGGGAGCCCGGCGCGAGCACCTCGCGGCCGGCCACCAGGTCGCGTACGGAGGCCAGCAGCCCGTCGCCGTCGACCTCCACCCGTACGAGGCCGTTGTCGAGCGTCCCCGAGCCGGTCACGGTGACCGGCGCGGGCGCCGGGGCGGTGCCGGGCTCCGCCGACCCCGATCCCGGGACCGAGACGAACACCGCGCTCGACCCGTCGGCGAGCGCCTGGGCGCCGGGGCCCGCGGTGAGCCCCGAAGGGACGGTCACGACCTCGGCGCGCGCCTGCGGGCTCGTGTTGAACACCCGGCCCGGCCCGTCCTCGCCGGCGAGCGCGGCCGTGGCGGTGCCGATGATGCCTTCCAGCTCCGTACGGACCTTGGCGTAGGTGGCCTCCGCCTCGCGGTGCACCCAGGCGATCGAGCTGCCCGGCAGGATGTCGTGGAACTGGTTCAGCAGCACGGTCTTCCAGAGCCGGTCCAGGTCCTCATAGGGATAGTCGAGCCCGGCGACCTTCGCGGCCGTCGCCGACCACAGCTCGGCCTCCCGCAGCAGGTGCTCGCTGCGCCGGTTGCCCGCCTTCGTCCGTGCCTGCGTCGTGTACGTGGCGCGGTGCAGCTCCAGGTAGAGCTCCCCCGACCAGACCGCCGCGTGCGGGTACTCGGCGCGGGCGGCGGCGAAGAAGTCGTCCGGGTTCTCGACGACGACCTTCGGCGATCCTTCGAGGTCGCGCAGGCGCCGCGCCTTTTCCAGCATTTCCCGGGTGGGGCCGCCACCGCCGTCGCCGTGGCCGAACGGCAGCAGCGACCGGGTCCCGCCGCCCTTGTCGGCGTAGTTGCGCACGGCGTGCGCGAGCTCGCTGCCGTGGAACGTGCCGTTGTAGGTGTCGGCCGGCGGGAAGTGCGTGAAGATCCGGGTGCCGTCGATGCCCTCCCACCAGAACGTGTGATGGGGGAACTTGTTCGTCTGGTTCCACGAGATCTTCTGGGTGAGGAACCACTCGTTGCCGGCCAGCACGGCGAGCTGCGGGTACGCGGCGGTGTAACCGAACGAGTCGGGCAGCCAGACGCCGCGGGTCTCCACCCCGAACTCATCCAGGAAGAACCGCTTGCCGTGGACGAGCTGGCGGGCCAGCGCCTCGCCGCCCGGCAGGTTCCCGTCGGCCTCGACCCACATGCCGCCGACCGGCGCCCACTGCCCGGCCTTGATCGCCTCCCGCATGCGGCCGAAGATCTCCGGATAACGGTCGCGCACCCAGGCGTACTGCTGTGCCTGCGAGCAGGAGAAGACCAGCTCGGGGTAGTCCTTGGCCAGCGCGGTGACGTTCGAGAACGTCCGCGCGGTCTTGCGCTGGGTCTCCCGGAGCGGCCACAGCCAGGCGCTGTCGATGTGCGCGTGGCCGGTGCCGGAGATGGTGTGGGCGCTGGCGTGCGCCGGCCGGGCCAGCACGTCCGCGAGCGCGTTGCGCGCCTGGGCGGCGGTGCCGGCGACGTCTTGGATGTCGAGCCGGTCCAGCATGTGTTCGAGGGCGCGGAGGATCTCGTGGCGACGCGGGTCGCCGGTGTGGAGTTCGTGCATCAGCTCCGACAGCACCTCGATGTCGAGCCGCAGGTGCCAGACGTCCTCGTCGAGCACGGCCAGGTCGGCGGCGCCGAACCGGTAGAGCGGCTCGTCCCCGGCGGTGGCCTTGTCGCCCAGGGGGGTGGGGACGAACCCGCCGCCCAGGACGTCGGGGTTGGCGGCCATCTCGACCAGCAGCCCGACCTGCTCGCCGCCCGAGGCCGGCCGGCCGACCGGGACGTACTGGTTCATCGGCTCGATGCCCTTGACCGGCTTGCCGTCGAGGTCGTACACGAGTGCCTCGGCCTGGAAACCGGGGCCCGCACCGGTGAAGCCGAGATCGAAGATCGCCTCCACGTGGCGGTCCGCCCATTCGGCGGGCACCGTGGCGGTGGCGCGTACCCAGCTCGTCGACCAGGGACGGCCCCACGGCGACCCGGGCTCGAACGGCGCGTACGCGGCGGTGAGCGCCTCGGCGATCGGCACCGGCTCGCCTGGAACGTGCCAGACCTCGAGCGCCATCGGCAACCGTGCCGCGTACGTCGCGGGCACGATGCGTTCGCGCACCACCCGGCCCAGCCGGTCCTCGACCTGCCTGCGATCGTCGTGCATCAGCGATCCGCCTTTCCGCGTAGGTACCCGAGCTGGGGAAAGTCCGTCTCGTAGCGCTCCAGGAGCCGCCGGGCCACGGTCACCGAGTCGACCAGCGGATGGGTCGCCAGGGCACGCAGCGCGGCGGGCCGCGACCCGGTCGTGGCCGCCTCCAGGATCCCGCGCTCCACCGCCTTCACGGAGATGACCAGGCCGAGGGCGTGGTCCGGAAGCGGGTCGGCGGTCACCGGCCGCGCGCCGTTGGCGTCCACGAGGCAGGGCACCTCGACGACGGCGTCGGCGTCCAGGCCGGGCAGCGCGCCGCGGTTGCGCACGTTGAGGATGAGGGTGGTGCGCTCGTCCTGGGCGATCGCGCGCATCAGTGCGAGCGCGACGTTCTCGTACCCGCCGGACTCCAGGTCGCAGGATTCGCGCTCGCCGGCGCCCGCGGCCTCGCGGTTCTCAGCCATGTAGGTGCGCTCGCGGGCCATCCGGGTGGTCTCCCAGGCCTCCAGCGCCGAGCCGGGGCTGTCGGGGGTACGCGCGTAGAAGTCGCGCTGCTGGTCCAGCACGAGCGCGCCGCGACTCCGCGGTGCGGTGCGCAGGGCCGTCACGGCGTCCCGGTTGAAGTAGTAGTAGTGCAGGTACTCGTTCGGGACCGCGCCGATCGCGCGCAGCCACTCGCCCCCGAACAACCGCCCCTCCTCGAACGAGGACAGCGCCGCGTCGTCTTCGAGCAGTCCGGGGAGCACGTCGTGGCCACCGACGCGTACGGCGCGCAGCCAGCCGAGATGGTTGAGGCCCGCGTAGTCGAACCAGGCGCTCGCCGGGTCGACCCCCATGGCGGCGGCGACGCGGCGGCCCATGCCGATCGGGGAGTCGCAGATGCCGATCACCCGGTCGCCGAGGTGGCGCGACATCGCCTCGGTCACCAGGCCGGCCGGGTTGGTGAAGTTGATGACCCAGGCGCCGGGGGCGACGGCGAGGACCCTGCGGGCGATGTCGACCGCGACGGGGACCGTGCGCAGGCCGTACGCGATGCCGCCCGCGCCGACGGTCTCCTGGCCGAGCACGCCCTCCTCCAGGGATGCGCGCTCGTCGGCCGCCCGGCCCTCCAGCCCGCCGACCCGGATCGCGGAGAAGACGAAGTCGGCGCCGGTGAGCGCCTCGTCGAGGTCGGGGGTGACGGTGACGGCCGGAGCGTCGGGATAGGCCGCCGCCTGCTCGGCGAGCACTTGGGCGATCACCGCGGTCCGCGCCGGATCCAGATCGTGCAGGACCACCTCGGTGATGCGGCCCTCGCCGCGGTCGGCCAGCAGGGCTCGGTAGACCAGGGGCACCCGGAAGCCCCCGCCGCCGAGAATGGTCAGTCTCACGCCTGGATCGCCTCCATGCCCGGGGCGATGGCGGTGGTCCCGAAGCACGCGAGCACACTAACTCACGCTCGGTCACCGCCGACAGAGCGCCGGCTCCCCATGATCGGCGTTTCCGTTGACGGGGAACGGCCCGCCCAAAGATCCTTGGGGGATCATGAATTCCGATGCGACGCCTCCGCTGCCCCCGACGGCCGGCCAGAACCTCGACTCCGTACGTCGCCAGGTGGTCGACGCCGCGGGGGAGTTAATGCGCGCCACGGCCGGCACCACCCCTTCGGGTGCCGCCCCGGGCCAGGGCTATGTCGCGGACGCCTCCGGCCAGTCCGCGATGACCCTCTACCTCGCCCTGCTGACCGACCGTCTCCCGGTCTACGCGCGCACGATGATCAATTTGCAGGGCCAGGTCGGTGAGGCGAACGTCGAGCAGAACCTGCTGCCGGTCGCCCAGGCGACGATCCAGTTCTACTGCGAGATCCTCGCCGCGAAGGTGAGCGTCTTCACCAAGCCGGACCAGTTGCTCCAGCTGCGGCGTGTGTTGAAATCCAACAATCTCGGCCCGCACGCCGCGCACGAGAGAGTCGCCGCCTACCTGGACCAGGAACGCAAGCTGGGCCGGGTCGCGGCCGACGTCGACTGCGACGCCTCCGCGCGGCTGCTCATCGGCGCCTGCGTCAACTACGCGTTCACGAAGATGCTCCTGGACGACGTCGAGCCGAGCGAGGTCTTCGTCGAGCAGGCCGTACGGGGCCTGCGGATCGCTCCCTGACCCCGCTCAGCCGCCGGCCATGGCGCCCACCACGAGGAAGGGCTCGCTCCCGGCCGCGACCGCCCGTGGCAGGGGGGTGTCCGGCGCGTCGTGGGACAGGTCCCGTTCGCAGGCGTAGAAGCGGATGAACGCCCGGCGCCGTCCCGTCCCCTGATCGCGGATCGTGCCGCGCAGCATCGGGAAGCGCGCCTCGACCGCGTCGAGGACCGAGCTCTGGGTGATCTCCCCCGCGACCTCGAGTTCGACCTCGCCGCCGACCCCGGCGAGCGTCCGCAGATGCGCCGGGAGCACGACGCGGATCATGACAGGGTCTGGACTTCGACGGACAGGACGGCGGGCAGGTCGCGCACGATGGGCGCCCAGGTGTCGCCGGCGTCCGGAGAGACGTACACCTGCCCGCCGGTCGTGCCGAAGTACACGCCGCAGGACTCGAGCGAGTCGACGGCCATCGCGTCGCGCAGCACGTTGACGTAGCAGTCACTCTGCGGCAGGCCGTTGGTCAGCGGCTCCCAGTCGTTCCCGCCGGTGCGGCTGCGGTACACGCGCAGCCGTCCCTCGGGCGGATAGTGCTCCGCGTCGCTCTTGATCGGCACGACGTAGATCGTCTCCGGCTCGTGCGCGTGGACGGCGATCGGGAACCCGAAGTCCGACGGCAGGTCACCGCTGACCTCGCGCCACGAGTCGCCTCCGTCATCGCTGCGCATCACGTCCCAGTGCTTCTGCATGAACAGCACCTCGGGGCGCGAGGGGTGCATGGCGATGCGGTGCACGCAGTGCCCGACCTCGGCCCCGGGATCCGGGATGCCCTCCGAGCGCAGGCCCTGGTTGACGGGCTGCCAGGTCGTGCCCGCGTCGTCGGTGCGGAACACGCCCGCGGCGGAGATGGCGGCGTACATGCGGCCGGGGTCGGTCGGGTGCAGCACGATCGTGTGCAGGCACATCCCGCCGGCGCCGGGCTGCCAGGACGGGCCGGAGCCGTGCTCGCGCAGGCCGGGCAGCTCCTGCCAGCTCTGCCCGCCGTCCGCGGAGCGGAACAGGGCCGCGTCCTCGACGCCGGCGTAGATCGTGTCCGGATCGGTGGCCGACGGCTCGAGATGCCAGACCCGTGCGAACTCCCAGGGATGCGGCGTGCCGTCGTACCACTGGTGGGTGCCGGGGACACCTTCGTAGCTGAACTCGTTGCCGACCGGGGTCCAGGTCAGGCCGCCGTCGTCGGAGCGCTGGATCAGCTGCCCGAACCAGCCGGTGGACTGCGCGGCGTACAGGCGGGACGGCTCGGCCGGCGACCCCGTGAAGTGGTACACCTCCCAGCCGCCGAAGTGGGGGCGGCTGACGTCCCATTTCGCCCGTCGTTCGTCCGACGTCAGAATGAAGGCGCCCTTGCGCGTGCCGACCAGTACGCGTACCCCGCTCATGCCCTGCTCCTCGTGTGCGGTGTTCGTCGATTGTGACTCGTCAGGGGGTAGGACCGGCCCGGATCGGAGAACTCATCGCACCTCGATGGGACGATCATGACGTGGGACCCCGCCGGAACCCCGGCGCGGCCGATCGGACAGGCTGGTGGGGGGCGGGCGCTGGTGAAGGCGGGGGTTCGCGATGGCCGACAGGAGCGGCATGGGCATCGGGCACGGCGGCTCGGGGCTCGACCTGCATCTCGAGCTGGCGAAGAACGCCGGTGGCGTGGGGCGCGCGCTGGAGGCGGCACTGCGCGAGGCGATGCGCTCGGGGCGGCTCGCCCCGGGGGTCCTCCTGCCCGGAAGCCGTAGTCTCGCCGCCGACCTGGGGCTGTCGCGGGGCACGGTCGTCCAGGTGTACGCCCAGCTCGCGGCGGAGGGCTGGCTGACCGGGACGCCCGGGTCCGGCACTCGTGTGGCCGGCCTGCCGGCCGGGTCCACCGGCGAGGAGCGTGGCGGGGAACCGGAGCATGACGAGCGGACCCGTACGGGCCTCGCGGCGGATGGGCCGGCGCGGCGGTGGGAGGCCGATCTGCGGCCGGGGCGACCGGATCTCAGCTCCTTCCCGCGCGGCGCCTGGGCGTCGAGCGTCCGCCGGGCCGTGTCCATGGCGGACGCGGCCCTGTTCGACTACGGCGAGCCGGCCGGCGTACCGCCGCTGCGGGCCGCCGTGGCCGACTACGTCTCACGAACGCGCGGGGCGCGGGTCACGGCCGGGTCGGTCGTGATCACCGGAGGGTTCTCGTCGGGGCTGGCGCTGCTGGCCCGTACGTTCCACCGGCTCGGCGTGCGGCGTGCCGCGGTCGAGGATCCCTGTCTGCGGCGGCATCGCGAGATGCTGTGCGCCGCCGGGCTGGGCCTTGACCCGCTGACCGTCGACGCCGAGGGCGCGGACCCTTCGGGCCTTCGCGACGGCACCGGAGTGGTGCTTCTCACCCCGGCGCACCAGCACCCGCGCGGCGTGGTGCTGGCACCGGCCCGCCGTGCCGCGTTCGTCGAGTGGGCCCGGCGCGGCGACGGCTACCTCATCGAGGACGACTACGACGGGGAGTTCCGCTACGACCGGCAGCCGGTCGGGGCGCTTCAGGCGCTGGGCCCGGACCGCGTCGTGCTGGGCGGTACGGCGGGCAAGGCGCTCGCCCCGGGCATGCGGATCGGCTGGCTGGTCACGCCCCCGGCGCTACGCGAGCCGCTGCTGGAGGTCATCGAAGAGACCTCGGCGGCCGTACCGGTGATCGACCAGCTCGCCCTCGCGGACCTGATCGCGCGCGGCGACTACGACCGGCACATCCGCCGGCTCCGCCTCGTCTACCGCCGCCGGCGCACCGAGCTCGCGGAGCGGCTGGCGACGGTCACGGCGACACCGCTGGAGGGCGTGTCCGCGGGCCTGCACGCGCTGTTGCCGGTCGACTCGGCCGACCGGGAACGCCGCCTGGTCGCCGCCGGAGAGGACGCCGGCCTGCGCCTGCACGGCCTGTACACCTTCGGGTACTGGCACGCGCCGTCCGACCGCCCGGCGGCCCTGGTCCTGGGGTACGCCAGCCCGCCCCAGCACGCCTGGCGCCGGTCCCTGGACCTTCTCACCGCGGTGCTCCAGGCCGGCCCGTAGGCCAGACCCCGCCGATCAGCACCACCACGTCGGCGACGCGCCGGCGTGCGCGCCGGTCAGCCGGTGAAGGCGGCGAAGCCCACCCGCCAGGACGGCGTTTCCGGGGTCCAGTGCAGGTCGCCGCGGGCGTGGCCGTTGTCGGCGCCGCGGGCCCAGCCCTGGCGTCCCAGCTCCGCGGCCGCCCGCTCGGGTGGCGGTGCGCCCACCGCGTGGCAGAACGCCGGGAGCCATTCGGTGCCGGGGGCGGGCTCGTCGTCGCAGACGTTCACCGTGCCGGACGGCCAGTCCAGCGCGCGTACGGCCGCCTCCGCGGCGTCACCCACGTGGACGAAGCTGCTGACGTCATGGTCGGCGACCAGCCGTCCCGCTTTCGCCTCACCCGCCATCAGGCCGCCCGGGGCGTACCAGGTGCCCGTGCCGTACAGCAGGCCGTAGCGCAGGACCACCCATTCCGGGATCTCGCGTGTCACCGTCTCGAGGATGTTGACGCTCTCGACGCCTCGACGGCGCGGCTCGGACGCGTTCAGGTCGAGCGGCACCGACTCGTCGGCGGGCTTGTCGCCCGGCTCGTAGTTCCACGCGATGCTCTGGGCGATCACGCGGCCGACGCCAGCGTTCAGCGCGGCGTCGACCAGGTTGCGGGTGCCGACCGTGCGGATCCGGGCGTTCGCGGCGAAGTCGCGGCCGGACAGGGCGGTGAGCTGGTGCATCACGACGTCGGGAGCGGCGAGGCGTACGGCACGGGTGAGCGCGTCGACGTCGTAGACGTCGACGAGAGCGGGCACGGCGCCCGCCGCGAGCACGGAGGCGCCGCCGTCCGTGGTCCGTGTCAGCGCCGTGACCCGGTGGCCGCCGGCGATCAGCCGGGGGATGATCCGGCGGCCGAGTACGCCGGTGCCGCCGGCGATGAAGACGTGCATCGGAAGGGCCTCCGTGGTGCGGTCAGGGGCGGGGCGCGCGGCGATCGCGGCGAGCCTCGAGCTCCGCCTCGTCGACGAGCGTGAGCATGGGTGCGCCCGGGACGCCGATCATCACGACGACGAAGCGACTCCACTCGCCGGAGAGGCCGTTCCCGGCCTGGTAGTGGATCACGTCGCCGCCCGGCTCCCAGAACGCCTCGCCGGCGCGGATCAGGCGTTCGGGCTCGCCTTCCAGCTCAAAGACGATCTCGCCCTCCAGCACGTAGCCGAACACCGGGCCGGAATGCCGGTGCGGCGGAGTGCCCGGGTCCCCGGGCGGCAGCTCGACCTTCACCGTCATGATCTCCGCGCCCTCCGGGACGGACGGCGGGACCTCGTCCAGCAAGGTCGTCAGGATCGATCTCGTGGCTGTGGTCATACTTCGAGGCTACGAAACCGCCGGTCAGGGCCGCTAGACCACTCCGGCCCGTATCCGTTGTACCGGTCCTGGCCGCTCCAGGTGGGGGCGCCGGCGGCACCCCCACCTCGTCGCCGTGGTCAGGTCTCCGCGCAGCAGGAGCGCTTGCTCTCCTCCAGGTAGTGCGGGTCGTGCCACCAGTACTTCGCGTTCGCGGGATGGCCGGGGAGCTTCGGCAGCAGCCGCCCGCCCGGCGCCGCCTCCTTGTGCGCTGCGGCGGCGAACGGGGCGAGCAGTTCGTCGACCGTGTGCAGCTCGCCGTTGACCATGACCTGCCGTACGTTCGCCGCCTGGGCGATGTCGGTGAGCGGGTCGCCGCCCAGGAAGGTCAGGTCGGCGTACATGCCCGGCTTGATCTGGCCGAGGGGTTCGGTCAGGAACTCGCCCGGCACCCGGGTGGCCGTGGTCAGCGCCTCGTACGGAGTGAGCCCGTACTTCACCATGGCCCGCAGGTTCATGTGCGTGCTCACCGCGGTGTGGTCGATGGGCGAGTCCGTGCCCGTGATGATTCGCCCGCCGCCGCGGATCGTGGCGACGACCTGGGCGACCTGGGCGGCGAGGTTCGCGCGGTTCACGGTCTGGTCGGTCGTCTTGGCCGTCGTCACCGCGGCCTGCAGTGAGGCGTACTCCCACGACGGGTAGAGCGTCGTCACCCGCCGGTCGGTGACGAGGGAGGTGTCCTCGGCGAACAGGGTCGCCGAGACGAACAGCGTCGGGGTACGGACCGCGCCCGAGGCGGTGAAGATGTCGATGACGTCGCCGTACCCGGTGCCCAGCGCGGTCACGGTGCGCGAGTAGCCGAAGCGGTTCGTCGCGCCCATGTGCTCCATCCCGTCGCCGCCGAAGCCGAGCGCCGGGTAGTGGTAGTGCGAGGTGGCGTGGACGCCTCGCCGGTGCGCCCACGCGATGACCTTCTGCTGCCACTCCGTCGGCAGCCGCACGTAGGACTTCATCAGGTCGTAGTCGAGCGCGCCCGCGCGTTCGAGCTCCAGCGCGAGCTGGTGCTCGTCGAAGGTGGGCCGCATGAAGTTGTAGAAGATGCGCGGCCCGTCGACGGCCTCTCCGGTGGCGAAGTAGCGGGGGACGACACGTGCGCCCGACTGGAACGCCTCGCGGGCCTCGACCATGTGGTACGCCGGGCTGCCCGGCGAGCGGGTCGTGGTGATGCCCAGCGACAGCCACAGCCGCCCCTGCCGGTCGCCGTACTCATACCCCTGCATCTCGCGGTGGTTGTGCATGTCCACGAGCCCGGGGATGACCACCGAGTCACCGGCGTCGACGACCGTGTCACCGCGTCCCTCGCCGCGCGGCGAGACCGCGACGATGTGGTGCCCCTCGACCACGATGTCCACGTCGCGGCGCAGCTGACGGCTGCTGCCGTCCCACATGCGCGCGGCGCGTACGACGGTGCGACCCTTCGACCTGGTGTTGGACCAGGTCAGCGGCACCGGCAGCGTACGGGTACGGCTCCCGTCGGCGGCGACGAGGCGCAGCCGCCCGTTGTTCAGGTAGAGCAGCTGCGATGAGTCGCCGCTCCAGCTCACGGCGTCGGTCACCTCGTGTGTGACCTGCCGGGCCGTGCCCGCCGGGGTGCCGTCCGGGTGGACGTCGACCACCCACAGCACGCTCGCCACGACGAACGCCATCTTCGTCCCGTCGGGCGACCACACCGGCCCGTCGTCGCCGCGCGTCTGGATCGAGCGGTCGGGCAGCGGGTCGACGTACGTGCCGGCGCCGGTGCGGCGGTCGACCAGGAGGATCTTGCTCAGGCCCTCGCGGTAGCGTGCCGAGTACGGCTTGATCGCCGCCAGGGCGATGACGTCGCCGTCGGCGGACCAGGTCGGGCGGCCGGGCTCGAAGGTGGCCGTGAAGACGGGCTGGACGTTCCCGGAGGCGACCTCGACCGTGTAGAGCGCGCCGGTCTGGTCGAGGAACGCCAGGTGCGAACCGTCGCGCGACCAGGTGCCCGACACGGCCGCGGCGTTCGGCAGGTCGGTCAGCCTGCGGTCGGCGCCGGTCCGCAGGTCGCGGATCCAGATGTCGAGCTTCCCGGCACGGTCGGTGGAGTAGGACAGGTAGCGGCCGTCCGGCGACCAGGCGGGGGTGCTCTTCCACCAGTGGTCGCGGGTCAGCGGCCTCGGCGCCCGCCCGATCGTCATCGTGTAGATGTCGTTCAGCGCGCGGAACGCCACCTGCTTCCCGTCGGGTGAAAGCACCGGGCTGCCGATGCCGACGACGGGCCTGGCCTTCGTCGAGTCGAAGTCGCGCCGCCGTTTGCGGTACGCCGGGGCGGCGAGGGTCACGGCGGCGCTGAAGCCGATCTCGTGCGCGTCACCGCCGCCCAGCGACCGGCGCCGGATCCTTCCGTCCGCGGTGTAGACGAACTCGTTCGCCGACCGCCACGAGACGCGGAACGGGAACACCTCCTCGCCGGTCACCAGCGCCTTGCCCGAGCGCCACAGCTCGCTGCGGCCGGACAGGACGACGGTGTAGAGGAGGTCCTTGCCGTCCGGTGTCCAGGCCGGGCTGTGGATGACCTGGTCGGCGGGTACGGTCACCGGCGTGGTGCGCGCGCCGGTCGCGACGTCGACCACGTCGATGCGGGTGTTCGCGACGACGAAGGCGATCCGCCTTCCGTCCGGCGACCACGCCGGCTCGTACTCCTCGACCTTGGTGTCGGTCACCGGAGTGATGGCGCTCGTACCCACGTCCAGCGTGTGGATGCCGTAGCTGCCGGTCAGGTCCGAGGAGAAGGCGATCCGCTTCCCGTCGGGTGAGAAGCGCGGCTCGCGGTGGTCGTAGGGCCCGTGGGTCAGGCGGCGCGGTCCCGACCCGTCCGGACGGATCACCCAGACGTCGAACACGCCTTCGCGGTAGGACTGAAACGTCAGCCACCGGCTGTCCGGCGACCACTCGGGCTGGGCGATGTCGTACAGGTCGCTGGTCAGCCTGCGTGCCGGCCCGCCCGAGGAGGGCAGCACCCACAGCACCCCGACGACGTCGATCGCGATGAGGCGTCCGTCCGGTGACAGTTGCGCGGCCAGGTCGGTGCCCTCACGCAGCCGGACCGTACGGCCGTGGGCGGGCCCCTCTGGCGGGGCGGCAGCCTCCGCCGGGGCGGTCGCGCCGACGTCGATCCCGCCGATTCCCGCGATCGCCGCGGCACCGGCCGCACCCCTCAGGAGACTCCGCCTTCTGATGCCTGCCATCTAGGCTCCAATCCTCACGCCGCCCGCGGCGCCTCAGCACCGGCATCGTGAGCCCCCTGCGCGCTGATCGGCCTCGGCCTGTCCCTCGTCTCCGCGCCGCTCCTCCCTCCACGCGCGGGGAACGCTAGCCGCAAGCCCGACCCAAAAACAGCGCCATGTCCTATTTCGGCCCGCCTCGTCGGAGGTGCCGGCATCCCCGTGCCCGTAAGGCTTCCGGCGCTTCTTTCGCCGTCGTGGCGAGCCGCCGGCGGGCCCGCCCGAGCCGGGGATGGGGGCCGGCGCGGGCCTGAATCAACAGAAAAGACCACGAACAGTGACGTTCAGGTTGCGTCCAGCTCCCAGCGGTTGCAATATCTAGGGCCGAGGAAGATCAGTTGTCGACGCGGTCGAAAGAGGCGCGCTCGTGGAGAGACCGTCCGCACCGAATGCTCGCGGCGGCGAGGTTCTGCCCCCCGGCGCCCAGCCGCTGGCCTCCGACGATCCGGTCGTGATCGACGGTTACCGGCTGGTGGGCAGGCTGTCGTCGGGCGGAACGAGTGTCGTCTATCTCGCCCGCGACACCGGCGGCGAGCACGTGGTGGTCAAGACGACCCGCGCGCGCAAGGCCGACCAGGCTCAGGCCAGGCGCTGGCTGCGGACCGAGGCGTCGTGTGCCCGGCGCCTTCCTCCGTTCTGCACGGCCAAGCCGCTCGCCGACGGCACCGACCACTCGCCGCCGTACCTGGTCAGCGAGTACATCGAGGGGCCCTCGCTCACCCAGTTCGTCGAGGGACTGGGGCCGCTGGAGCCGGTCCAGCTGATGGCTCTGGGGGGCGCGCTCGCGCGGGCGCTCGCCGCCGTTCACGGTGCGGGGCTGATCCACTGTGACCTCAAGCCGGCCAACATCATGCTCGCGGCCAACGGGCCCCGGGTGATCGACTTCTCCATCGCCCAGGAGGCGCCGATCTCGGGCAGGCCGGCCGAGGTGGGGACGGTGCCCTACAGCCCGGGCTGGGTCGCGCCGGAACGCGCCAGCGGCTATCCGGCCGCCCCCTCCTCCGACGTCTTCGGCTGGGGCTGCGTCATCGGGTACGCCGCGACCGGCCGAAGCCCGTTCGAGGACGGTGACGATCCCGACAGCGCCCCCCGCGCCGCGGCGCTCGACGCTCTGGAGGAGCCGCTCCGCACGCTGGTCGAGGCGGCGCTCGCCGTCGATCCCGCCGACCGGCCCTCAGTCGGGGAGATCGTCTCCCGGCTCGGCCCCGACGGGCGGCGGGAGGCGCACACCGCCAAGCCGCGCCCGGACGTGGCCGAACGCCGCGGCCTGTCATCGGTGGACGCCCCGACGGCCCCGATGCCGGTGCTCAGGGACGACGACGACCACCCGCATGAGAGCCCCGCGGTCGCGCCGCTCTCGCCGTTCGAACCCGTCGTACGTGCCGACGCGCACCCGCGCCGGCTCGAGCACGCCGCCGAGGCCACCCTCGGCTCCTCGCCCGTGGCCGACCGGCGCCCGCGCGATACCGGGGACGGGACCGCGGTCCGCCCCCTGAACACCACGACCGGCGGAGACCACCGGCCACCGGGCGAGCACGCCGCCGGCGGCGCGACCGTCGTCTACTCCGCGAGCGCCATGACCGGCGAACACCGCCGGCCACCGGCCCCACGGACGGATCCGCCTCCGCGTCGCGTCGAGTACTCCGCCGAGACCGCCACGGCGGCCCGGAAGCACGCCGAACCCGAACGGCGGCCGCGAAGGCTGCGGACGGTCGCCATGGTGGCGGGGCCCGCCGTGGCCGTGGCCGCGCTCGCCACCGTCATCGCGATGGCGAGCACCGGCACGGGCCGGCAGGAACAGCAGGCCAATCCGGCCGGCGCGGCGAGCCCGGGTGGAGATGCGCCTGCCGCCGACCCCCAGGTCCCGACTCTGTCGGGCCCGCGGTCGCACGAGCCGCGTCACGCCTCGGCCTCCAGCTCGCCCGGCTCCGGCACGCCCACGCCCGGGTCCAGCCGGCATCCCCGCCACAAGAAGGCGGGCGGACCGTTCGGGCCGGGCAAGCCGCGCCCGCCCGCGTCCCATCCGCCCACCACCCCGCCGCCGACGCACTCGCCGACTCCGACGCCCACCCCCACCCCGACCGGGACCGTCGCACCCCAGGGCACCGTCGCACCCCAGGGCTAGGTGCACAGACCACGAAGGTCGGTGACGGCCCGGAATCGCGGAGCGCCGGCGGCCAGGTGGTGAGGTGCGCGCCGTCGCCACGCGTACCCGGTCCGCGTGGGCTCTACGCCGCGCAGAACTCGTTGCCTTCGGGGTCCTGCATGATCCACCAGTGTCCGGCAGGTCCCCTGTCGACCTCGCGGACGCGGGTCGCCCCGAGCTCTTCCAGCCGGGCCACCAGCCGGTCGAGGCCGCCGGCCTCGCTGTGGACGTCGATGTGCAGGCGGTTCTTGCCGGACTTGGCCTCGGGCACGTCCTGGAACAGCAGGCGCCTGCCGCGGCCGACGCCGCTGGCCCGGTCGAACGGGTCCTCCGGGTGGCGGATCGCGGCGTAGCCGCGGAAGGTCCTGCGGCCGCGATGCTCGACGACCGCCGCCACCCCGACGATCCGCAGGCGGCGTTCGCCCGAAAACGACGAAGTCTTTACCGTTCGTGTACCTTTGCTCGCCATTCGACGATGCTGAAAAACGAACGGATACCCGATGGACTTCGAAACGCTCCAGGCCCAGCAGCGGCTGCTCATCCGGCAGCGTGTCCGGCTGATGGTCAACCAGTACGAGGTGCACTTGGAGGGCGCGGACGGGTCCGAAGGCGAGATCGTGGCCTTCGCGCAGCAGAAGCGCATGGCGTTCAAGGAACAGGTCACCATCTACACGGATGAGACCAAGCAGTACACCTTGTTCGGCTTCAAGGCGCGCAAGCGGATCGACCTCGCCGCGACCTACGACGTGACCGACCCGCAGGGGCAGCCGATCGGCAACTTCCGCAAGGACTTCAAGGCGTCACTGCTCGCCTCGACCTGGCATCTCGAGCAGCCGGGACTCGGCGTCACGACCGGCTCCGAGCGCAGCAAGGCCATCGCGATCCTGCGCCGGGTCTGGAACTTCGTGCCCTACGTCGAGAACCTGCCGTTCGCCTGGCCGTACCACTTCGACTTCACGGCGAACGGGCAGGAGACGTTCAGCGTGGACAAGAAGTTCGGCCTGCGCGACCGGTACGTCGTCGAGATCAAGGACCCGCGCCTTGACCGCCGCCTCGTCATCGCCCAGGCGGTCGCGCTCGACGCGCTGCAGCACCGCTGAGCCCCGGTAAGTGACCGCGAGCCCGCGCGCGTCAGGACTTGGCGCGCGTGGGCTTCCAGCCGTGCAGCCGCATGAGCACGGCCGCGACCTCGGCGAACCGCTCCGGGTCGAGCACCGCGCCCTCCCGGCGGATGTCGTCCTCGTCCAGCGCGAAGACGCGATCCAGCCGCAGGTAGGACTCCCGGCCCTCGCGGTCCCAGGCTCCGGTCCCCAGGTCCAGCCAGTCGTCGGAGTAGTCATGCCGGCGGCTGGACAGCATCATCGCCAGCAGCCGCTTCCGGTGGCGGCCGACGACCAGCAGCGGGCGGTCCTTGCCGCGTGCCGGGTCCTCCTCGTAGGGCACCCACGCCCAGACGATCTCGCCTGGGTCGGCCAGTCCGTCCAGGTCCGGGGAGTACTCCAGGGTCGCCGCGCGCTCAGGAGTGTAGATCTCTCGTACGGCGTCGCCGGCGGGCCGGGGCACCTCACCATGATCGAGCATCCGCGCAGCCTACCGGCCCCGGCGCGGGTGCTCTCCGGCGGCCATCGCTTCCCACCGCCGAGTGGCATGATGGGATGGAATGAGCGATTTAACCGCTACATCGCTAGATTTCCGAAATCTTGGGGTTTGGAAAGCTTAATTACGACGTCCGGGCTCGAAGCGGGTCGACCGGCGCTGAAACCGGAGATGGCTCGCGGATGACGAGGACGATAACGATTTCGGCACATACGCTTCCGATCATGGTCCCTACCCGACAAATATGCACGTCGTGAACATGCGCGAGCAGACCGCCGGCCACCTGTCCGGGCGCCTCACGAGGCAGCTGGACGCCTGGCCCGCCGTACGGGCCGGACAGGCCGAGTGCGGGCTCGGGACGGGCTTCTCCACGACCGCCCGCCGGGCCGGTGCGCAGATCGTGCACCTGCACGGCGGAGACGAGGCTCAGGTGTACCTCACCCGTACGGTCATCGCCCGGCTAGGCGACGCGCTGCTCGAGTCCGGTCGCGTGACGGTGGCCGAGGGCGGCGACTGGGTGCGGGTACGGCTGGACACCGAGTCCGACGTGACGCTCGCGATGTCGCTCGCAAGCGTCGCAATCCAGACAGACACGGTCGAGTCACGCGAAGACATGATTTCTCCGTGTCAGGCCCCTCCTCCCCGGGTACCCATGCGGGCAAGGATGCCCAGGCGTACGAACGGAGGTCTTTGTGAGCGCCGACACGATTCGTGAACGGCAAGCCCTTGACCAGGTCACCGACCGCCTCTCCCAGTCCTTCGCGGACCGCTTCTCGCCAAGACAGGTCGACGAGGCGGTCAGCTCGATCCATCACCGTTTCGACGGCAGGCCCATCCGCGACTTCGTCCCGGTCCTCGTCGAACGCATGGCCCGCGACGAGCTCAGACATGCTGTACCCGCCCGGCGCTGACCGCGGCGCCACCGTCCTCGAGAGCGAGGGACGCTTAGACCTGTGGCGCCCCTGAGGCTCCGCGGCCGCTCCGCCCCTGCCGGGCGGGGCGGCCGCTGCCCTGGTCGGCCGGGCAGCTCGGGTGCGATGGTTCCGTGGTCCCCGGGCGTCTCGCGGCCGGGGCGGGCGACGGGACCGCGCCACCCAACAGAACGAGGACCGGACGGATGCAGGAGACCAGGGAGCCACAGTGCAGCGAGTGAACGCCGGGATGGACCGGGCCGAGGAGAGCGCGATGGCCGCGGCCGCGCGTGCGGGTGACGAGCCTGCGTTCACCGAACTCGCCAAGAGGTACCGGCCAGAGCTCCAGGTGCACTGCTACCGGATGCTCGGCTCCCTGGACGACTCCGAGGACCTGGTGCAGGAGACGTTCCTGCGCGCGTGGCGCCGGCGCGAGACCTACGAGGCCCCGGCCACCTTCCGCGCCTGGCTCTACCGGATCGCGACCACTGCCTGCCTGGACTTCCTCCAGGCCAGGCCACGTGACCGCCGGGTGGCGGCGGCCGGCACTCCCGGGACGACACCGCCCGCCGCGATGATCCCGTGGTTGCAGCCCTACCCCGACCGGCTCCTCGACGAGGTCGCGTCGGGCTCGGAGACCGAGACGGGGCCGGACGATGCCGCCGTCGCGAAGGAGACGATCGAGCTGGCCTTCCTGGCCGCGATCCAGCACCTGCCGCCCCGGCAGCGGGCCGTGCTGATCCTGCGCGACGTCCTCGGCTGGCCGGCCAAGGAGGCCGCCGCGGCGCTGGAGTCGAGTGTCTCCTCGGTGAACAGCGCGCTGCAGCGGGCCCGCCCGACGCTGCGCAAGCACCTGCCGGAGCGGCGTCTCGACTGGGAAGCGGCCGGGGAGCCCGGCGAGAGCGAGCGCGCGGGGCTCGAACGCTACATGGCGGCGATCGAGCGGGCCGACGACGCCGCGCTGGCCAAAATGCTCGGTGAGGACGCGCGGTCCGGGCAGCAGACCGGCGCCGGCGGCCATGTGGATTCCGAGCCGGCCCTCGTCGAGGGGCGTGAGGCGATCATCACCTCGTGGGCGCCCGCGCTGCACGGCGAGCACGCGCTGGAGTTCCGGTTCATGGCGACGCACGCCAACCGGCAGCCGGCGGCGGCCTCGTACGTACGGGCGCCGGGGTGGAGCGGATTCCACCCGTTCGCCCTCAGCGTCCTGCGGCTGGAGGAGGGGACGGTGACGGAGGTCTCGACCTTCCCGCCCGGCCTGTTCCCCGCGTTCGGCCTGCCCACGGAGCTGTAGGCGGTAGAGCACGAGTAGATATCGAACGGGCCTCCGTTCGGCTCCCGGTCTTGCCGTGACCTGCGAACGCAGGCGATCATGACACTTTCTCGGGGATCGGGCTTGGGGGGTACGGGGTGGAACGGCCGGGTTTGGTGGTCCGCCGTGCGCTGGGTCACCGCCTTCTGGTCGTCGCCGCCTCCGCGACCGCACTGTTCGCCGTCACGGTCCTGGCCGCGCTGGGCGGGTACGCCGCGTCGGTGACCGGCGCGGGACTGCGGGAAACACTGGCCGGGGCCTCCTTCAACGGGGCCGGCACCCGTGTCGGCGTCGGCGTCACCGCGCGCGACCTCCCCGCCGAGGACCGCAGGGTCAGAGCGGCGGTCACGCGCGTCTACGGCGATATCCCGGTGGAGACCTCACTGAGCGCCCGCGGCGACTCGTACGTCGTGCCGGGACAGGAGCGGAGCAAGCATCCGCAGCTCACCGCCTTCGCCGTCTACTCCGGGATCGAGAACCACGCCCGGCTGACCACCGGCCACTGGCCTGCCGCCACCACGAGCGGAGCCATCCAGGCCGCCCTGCCCGCGCCGGCCGCCCGCGCCATGGGACTGTCGCCCGGCCGCACCGTCACCCTGCACAGCCGGGTCGACGGCCCGTCCGTCACGGTCCAGGTCACCGGCCTGTTCGAGGCGAGCCGCGCCGACGACTACTTCTGGGGCGGGGACAAGCTCATCACGACCGGGTCCGAGCGGCTCGACTACACGACCTTCGGGCCGCTGGTCGTGCCCCCGGCCACCTTCACGAGCCGCTTCGCCACGTCCGTCACCGCTCGATGGCTGGTCTTCCCCTCCCTCGCGGAGCTGCACGCCGGCCAGTTGAAAGACGTCGCCGCGCGGGCACGCGCGCTGCCCGCCGCCCTCGGCTCCGGGCCCGCCGGCACCTCGGGCTACTCCGTGAAGTCATCCGCCCCCGACCTGCTGACGCAGGTCGACCGCGCGCTGCTCGTCTCACGGTCGACGCTGCTGATCCCGGTGCTGCAACTCGTCGTCCTCGCCCTGTACACCCTGATGCTGGTCTCACGGCTGCTCGCCGAACACCGGCGCGTCGAGATCACGCTGATGCGGGCCCGCGGCGCCTCGGGACGGCAGATCGCCGCACTGGCCGTCGGCGAGGGCCTGCTGCTCAGCGCGCCATCGGCGGTCGCCGCGCCGTTCCTGGCCCCGCTTCTGGTCCGCGCGGCCATGGCGACGCGGCTGCTCGGCACGTCCGGGCCACACCTGGACCTGGGGCCCTCCGCCCTGACCTGGGGCATCGCGATCGCCGCCGCGCTGGCCTGCGCCGCGGCGATCGCCCTTCCGCCGCTGCGCGGCATCGGGAAGACCTATGTCGCGACCGTGGCCGAGCGCGGACGCGGCGAACGGCGGGGAATGATCCAGCGTGCCGGGGCCGACCTCGCCCTGGTCGTCGTCGCCGGGCTCGCCGTCTGGCAGCTCGCGCATTACGGCGGCCCGGTGACCGGCACCGCCACGGAGGGGCTCGGCGTCGACCCGCTGATCGTCGTCGGCCCGGCCCTCGCGCTTCTCGCCGGCGGCGTCATCATCCTGCGGCTCGTGCCGATCGCCTCGCGTGCCGGCGAGCACGCCACGACGCGCAGCCGCGGGCTGGCGCCCGCCGTCGGCACCCGCCAGGTGAGCCGGCGGCCCCTGCGCACCGCGGGCCCCGCCCTGCTGCTGGTCATGACCGTGGCCGTGGGCATCCTCTCGGTGGTGACCGGGACGACGTGGCGGCAGTCTCAGCTCGACCAGGCGGACTTCCGCGCGGGCACCGACCTGCGGATCGGCGCGCCGGGCGACCACCTGTCCCCCGCGCCCCCGGGCCAGGGCGGCCGTTACGGGCAGCTGCCCGGCGTCACCACGGTGAGCCCGGTCCTGCGGGACACCGGTTCGACCGGCAGCACGGACGTGACGGTGCTCGCGGCCGACGCCACCAAGCTCTCCGCCCTCGTACGGACCCGCTCGGGCGTTCCGTCGAACGTCCCCTTCGCGAAGATCGCCCCGGGCGGCACCGGCCTGTCGGCCCTGCCCATCCCCGGGCGGCCGACGCGGCTCTCGGCGGGCTTCCGTGTCTCCCGGACCGAGCTGGGCGACCCCGTCCACCTGGTCATGGTCATCAGCGACGCCCTGCACGTCTCGTACGAGGCCGACATGGGCAACGTGCCCTCGGACGGGAAGCGCCACACGAAGACCGCGGACCTCGCCGGCCTCGCCGGACGGGGCGGCGTGATCTCCTATCCCCTCAGCGTCCGCGCCTTCCGGTTCAGCTACATCCGCGAGTCGAGTGCGTCCGCGGCGAGCATCGCCGTGACCGGTCTGCGGCCCGGCACCGCGACGAAGCTCGATCCCGCACTGCGGCTCCCGGCGGACACGCACTGGACCGGAGAGGCCACGATGGGTTTCGGGGGGGCTTCCGCACTGGGCTTCGGGCCCGGCGGCCTGATGACGGCGCGGCTGTCGGTCCTCCCTCACGTCGGTTACTACGCGCAGGTCGTGGGCAGCGTCGTCCTGCGCGCCGGCCACGCTCCGGCGGACAAGGCCCGGCCGGCGCTTCCGTCGATACCCGCGGTCGTCACGAGTGACCTGGCCGCCCGCGCCCATGTCGGCATCGGCGGCCGGATGAACGTGACCGAGGACGGCGTCGAACAGCCGCTCACCGTGGCCGGGATCGTTCCAGCGCTGCCGTCGACCACGCCGGGCACCCCGGCCGTACTCCTCGACTGGACCGCTCTCAGCGACGACATCCTGTCGACCGGCTCCAGCGCGCCGACCCCCACCGAGTGGTGGCTGGTCACCCGGGGCGACGACACGGCACCGGCCGTACACGCCCTCGGCTCCCATCCGGAGTGGGGCGCCGTGACGGCCGACCGGATCGACCTGCGGCACCGGCTGCGGGACGCCCAGCTGGGCGGAGCCCTGCAGGGCGCGCTGCTGCTCGGCTTCGCCGCCGCCCTGGTGTTCGCGGCGATCGGCTTCGCGGTCAACACGGCGGTGTCCGCGCGGGAGCGGATGACGGAGTTCGCGATCCTGCGCGCGCTCGGCATCCGTGCCCGGCAGGTGTTCGGCCTGGTCGCCGTCGAGCAGGCGTTCCTGGTCGGCATGGGCCTGGCCGGCGGCCTGCTGCTCGGCATCGTCGTCGCCCGCCTCGTCGTGCCGCACGTCGTGCTGACGGTGAGCGCCACCGCCCCGTATCCGCCCGCGCACGTCATCCTGCGGTGGCCGGTGATCCTGACCATGCTGGCGGCCATCGTCGTCCTCCTCGCCGCCGTACTCCTCCTGCTCGTACGCTCGCTGCGCCGGAGCGGGTCCGGGCAGGCCATGCGACTCAGGGACGACCAGTGAGCCTCCATCTGATCCGGCGGGCCGCACGCGCGCAGTGGGCGTCGCTGCTCACGCTCGGCCTGCTCGTGCTCCTCACCTCCTTCCTGGTCGACGCCGGCCCCCGTACCCTCGTAGCCGGCTACGACCGCGGCGTACGGGAGACCCTCACCGGGACCCCGCCCGGCAGCACCGATCTCGTCGTCTCGGCGGAGCTGGTGGACGTCGCGCCGGTGGAGCTGGAGGAGAAGGCGCGGGGAGGCAGCCTCTCCGCCACGGCCGGCGGGCTCACGGACCTCGAGCGGCAGTGGCGCTCGAGGTTCCCCGAACCACTGCGGGACACGATCGGCGCCTCCGAGTACGCCGCCGTCACGGACTCCATGCCGCTGAGCGGCGTCGACGCGCGGAAGCTGAGCCTCACCCTGTCCAGCAGCGCGGGCGGCCACATCCGTTACGTCTCGGGCCGTCCCCCCGGCGGGGCCGAACCCGGGCCGCGCATCGAGGCCGGGCTCTCCGTACGCGCCGCCCAGCGGCTCGGCGTCAAGGCCGGCGACGTGATGACCACCACGACGCAGCCGGCGCTCAGCGTCCGCATCACCGGTCTGTACACCCCGGCCGACCCGGGCAACGCCTACTGGCTGGTGCACGACCGGTTCGAGAACGCCGAGCTGGAAAAGCAGCGGTCCGGGGACGACATCGTGCTGGGGACGGCGCTGGTCTCCCCCGACGGCTACCGGGCGCTGACCTCGCGTACGCCGTTCCGTATCGGCTTCACCTGGACCTACTCTCCCCGGGTGGGCGGCGTCACCACGCACTCCGCACCCACGCTGGTCGATGACATCCACCGGAGCGGTGAGGCGCTCGCCTCCGGACGGGTCGGCAGCTCCGCTCCCGTCCTGACCAGCCGCCTCGACGATCTGCTGGACGACTACCTGCGCCGGTTGCACACGACGCAGACCCTCCTGTCGCTCTCCCTCGCCGGATTGTTCGCCGCCGCGCTCGGCGTGCTGGCGCTGGCCACGCGGCTGCTGCTCTCCCGGCTGGGGACGGCGCTGACGACCCAGTCGGCTCGCGGAGCGTCGCGTGCCCAGCTCGCCGCGCAGACCGCGGCTCTCTCCACCCTGGTCACGCTGCCCGCGGCGGCAGTGGGACTGACGTTGTCCGCGCTGCTCGTGCCCGGTCCCGCGCAGACCGTGTCCTATGTCGCCGCGGCGGCGCTGGTCGTGACGGCGATCGCGCTGCCGGCCGTCATCACGGCCCGCGCCGCCGGGCGCGAGCGGCGCACGACCACCGTGTCCAGCCGCCGGCTGGTGGCCGAGGGACTGGTCGTCGTGCTCGCGGTGGCGGGGACGTACGTGCTCCGGCGGCGCGGGCTCACGACCGGCACCTATTCCGGGGGCATCGACCCGTTCCTGTCGGCCGTGCCCGCGCTGCTGTCGGTGGCCGCCGGCCTGCTGATCCTTCGGGTCCTGCCGTATCCGCTGCGCCTGGCCGGCCGGGTGTTCGCGCGTGGCCGCTCCGCGGTGCCCTTCGTCGGCGTCGCGCGCGCCTCACGCCAGGACGCCATCGCGGTGCTCCCCCTGGTGATCGTGCTGCTCGCCGTGGCGGTCATCGGCTTCGGCTCGACGGTCGAGAGCAGCCTCAGCCGCGCGCAGCGGCTGGCGACGTATGAGTCGGTCGGCGGTGACGCGCGCGCCGACGCGCTGAGCATGCGTCCCGCCGTCGTCGACCGCGTACGCCACACGCCCGGCGTACGCGAGGCCGTGCCCGCGCAGACGATCGACGCCGCCCGGCTGCTCTCCCAGGGCGACCTCCTCGACGAGCTCACGGTCGTGGGCGTCGACCTCGACGCCTACCGGCGGATGATGGCCGGGACCGGGGTGGCGATCCCCTCGTGGCCGAAGACCAGGCCGGGCGAACCCGCCCCGGCGTTCTTCTCCCCCGCCGCGCGCAAGTACGCGGCCAACCGCGACCTCGGCATCTCGACGGACTACGGGCAGCGGCTGCCGATACGCGACGCCGGCACGATCGCGAGCTTCCCGGCCCAGGTCTCCGACGCCGCCTTCGTCCTGGTGCCCGCCGACGCCCTCTCCCGCGTCACGGGCGGCGGGAACACCGGCTCCGTATCCGTCTTCGTGCGCGGCGACCACATCGACGTGGCCGCGCTGCACCGTAACTCGGCGCTGCCGGAGCTGGGCGTCGACGGCGCGAGCTCGGTCGTGACGTACCGGATGACGCACGACGCCTTCACCCAGGGGGAGCTCGGCCGGCTGGTGGGCCGCGGCTTCGGCGCGTCCGGCGGGCTGGTGGCCTTCTACGGGACGCTCGCGGTCCTGGTCCTGCTGTTCGCCGGGGCACAGGCGCGCGGGCGGACCGCGTCCTATCTGCGCACGCTCGGGCTGAGCCGCCGCCAGGCGCAGCTGCTGGCCCTCGTCGAGATCGCGCCCACGCTGTTCGCCGCGTGCGTGGGGGGGTGGTTGCTCGGGCTGCTCCTGCCCCGACTGCTCGGGCCCGCCATCGACCTGCGCCCCTACACCGGAGGCTTCCCGGTCACGCACTACTCCCCCGACCTGCCCGCGACCGTGGCGCTCGCCGTCGGGGTGCTGGTCTTCGCCGGGCTGGCCGTGCTGATCGACTCCGCCAGCGCCGCACGCCGTGGCCTGGGAAGCGTCCTGCGGATCGGAGACACGTGACGTCGAGTCTGGAGCCCTCATGAACGACGCACCCAACCTCGCCGAGCTGGAGCGCCGGGCCGGTGCTCGTGCCTCGCAGTACGGCGAGAACGCGCACATCGTCTGCGACAACCTCGTACGGATCTACCGGACCGAGGGCGTCGAGGTGATCGCGTTGCAGGGCCTGGATCTGCTCGTGGGCAAGGGCGAGATGGTCGCGCTCGTCGGGGCGTCGGGGTCGGGCAAGTCCACGCTGCTGAACATCCTGGCCGGGCTCGACGTGCCGACGGCGGGAGTGGCGCGGGTGGCCGACGCGGACCTGCTCGACATGTCCGGCCGGGAGCGGCTGCGGTTCCGCCGCGAGCTCGTGGGGTTCGTCTGGCAGCAGACCGGCCGGAACCTGCTCCCGTACCTGTCCGCCGCCGAGAACGTCGAGATGCCGATGCGCTTCGCGGGCCGGGGCCGCAAGGATCGCCGGTCGCGTGCGGCCGAGCTGCTCGAGCTGATGGGCGTGGGACACCGGGCCGGCGCACGGCCGGCCGAGATGTCGGGCGGCGAACAGCAGCGCGTGTCCATCGCGGTGGCCGTCGCCAACCAGCCCAAGATCATCCTTGCCGACGAGCCGACCGGTGAACTCGACACGGCGACCGGCGCGGAGGTGTTCGGGGCCCTGCGCCGCGCCAACCGCGAGCTGGGCGTGACCACGGTCATCGTCACCCACGACCCGGACGTGGCCGGCAACGTCGACCGTACGGTGGGCATCCGCGACGGCCGTACGAGCAGTGAGATCCTGCGCCGGACGACGCTCGACGCGGACGGCCGCGAGGAGATCGTGGCCGCGGAGTACGCCGTGCTCGACCGGGCCGGGCGGCTCCAGCTGCCACGGGAGTTCACCTCGGCCCTGGAGATGAAGGACCGGGTGCGGCTCGCCCTCGAGACCGACCACATCGGCGTATGGCCGGACCGGAGCCACGATGATCACCGTTGAGGATCTGAGCAAGACGTACCGCACCGGTCACGTCGAAGTCCACGCGCTCAAGGACGTGAGCTTCACCGTGCCGGAGGGCGAGCTGCTGGCCGTGAAGGGGCGCTCGGGATCGGGCAAGACCACCCTGCTGAACCTCATCGGTGGCCTGGACGCGCCCGAGGCGGGCCGGGTCGTCGTCGCCGAGCACGAGGTGACCACGCTCGGCGAGGCCGGCCTGCAGCGCATGCGGCGCGAGACCGTCGGCTTCGTGTTCCAGTCGTTCGGGCTCATCCCGGTGCTGTCGGCGGCCGAGAACGTCGGCGTCGCCCTCCGCCTCACGCGCACGCCGGCACGTGAGCGCGAGGAGCGCGTACGGCTGCTGCTGGCGATGGTCGGGCTGACCGACCACGCCCGCCAGCGCCCGTACGAGCTGTCCGGCGGACAGCAGCAGCGCGTCGCCATCGCACGGGCGCTCGCCCACCGGCCCCGGGTGCTCATCGCCGACGAGCCGACGGGCCAGCTCGACTCCGAGACGGCCCAGTCGATCATGCAACTGATCCACGCGGTGGTCCGCGACCAGGGCGTGACCGCGGTGGTCGCCACGCACGACCCGATGCTCATCCGGCACGCGGACCGCGTCATCGAGCTCAGCGACGGCGTCCTCGTCCCCGGTGACGGCGTGCCGGTGTCCTGACGCGCCGTTCGTTCCGGCGTCGTGGTGAGCCGCGCGGTGGGCCGCGAGGCGCGCGGCGGCTGGAAGTCCGTTCGGTGTTTGGTCAAGACCCGTTCAAGACCGGTCAGGCCCGTTCGCTACCGTTCGTGACTTCCAGTGACTTTATCTGAGTTATTCGTCACGGAACGTGTCATTAATGACCCAACTTCGCCGCGGTATGGCAACCGCTGGTAGTTGACGGTTAAATGACGGTGTTCGTCTCCCCCGTGCGTGACATCGTCTCGGGACGAACTGCATTCAACAGGTACGGGGGAGACGGACTCATCCTCTCGTGCGGGCCTCAGGCGTCGCCGGTCGCCCTGGCGATCCTCCTCGGCATGAGGAGCAGCGCGGCCACGCCGAGGACGGCGATGACGACGAGCGCGAGGAAGACATGGTGCGCCGCGTCGTACAGCGCGTCGCGAACGAACGCCGTCACGGCCGGGCTGCCGGACCGGCCATGGCCGGTCAGCACGAGGCTCGTCGCGTCGACGCTCTTGGGCAGCCGCCCGGCCAGCGCGGCCGGCGGGTGCGCGAACCGCGAGGCCAGCGTGGCGTTCGCGATCGCCCCGGACACCGCCGCCCCGACCGCGCTGCCCAGCGACCGGCTGAACATGTTGATGCCCGTGACGACGCCGCGCTGCTCCCAGCCGACGACGGACTGCGCGGCGACGGTGATCGGGCTGGCCATGAGGCCCAGCCCCAGGCCGACGACGAAGCACGCCGCGGCCACCTGCCACACCCGTGAGTCCGGGCTGAGCAGGACGCACAGGATGACGCCCACGATGAGGATCGCGTTGCCGATGAGTCCCGTGTCACGGAAGCCGATGCGCAGGTAGATGCGGCCGGACAAGGTCGCGGCGAGCGGCCAGCCGACGGTCAGCGCGGCCAGCGCGAAGCCCGCCACCAGCGCGCCGGTACCGAGCACGCCCTGCGCGTACGTCGGCACGTACGAGCTCAAGCCGATCATGACGGCACCGACGACGACCGCCGAGAGGTTGCCGCCGGTGAGGACACGGCGGCCGAAGACCCACAGCGGCAGGATCGGCTCGGCCGCCCTGCGCTCCACCAGCACGAAGCCGACGAGCATCGCCACACCGACGACGAAGACGACCAGGCCGGGCGCCGACGACCAGGCCCACGCCACGCCGCCCTCGATCAGTCCGAGGATCACCAGCGAGCAGCCCCCGGTGAGCAGGACCGCACCCGCGTAGTCGATCCGGTGCGAACGCCGGGTCACCCGCTCCTTGAACTTGCGGGCGAGCATCCAGGCGGCGACCGCGCCCAGCGGCAGGTTGACGAAGAAGATCCAGCGCCACGACAGGTACTGGGAGAAGACGCCGCCCAGCGTCGGGCCGATGACCGCCGCGATCCCCCAGACGCTCGCCAGGTATCCCTGGACCCGCGCCCGCTCCTCGACGGTGTACATGTCGCCGACCATCGTCATGCTCATGGGCAGTACGGCACCGGCGCCGATGCCCTGCACGGCGCGGGCGGCGATCAGCGTGGGCATGTTCCACGCGGCCCCGCAGAACACCGAGCCCAGGAGGAACACCCCGATGCCGAAGAACATCACCGGTCGGCGCCCGACCACGTCGGCGAACTTGCCGTACAGGGGTACGGTCACCGCCTGGGTGAGCAGGTAGATCGAGAACAGCCACGGGAACTGGGAGAAGCCGCCAAGGTCGCTGACCACGGACGGGACCGCGGTCGCGATGATCGTGCTGTCCAGCGCCACGAGGCCCGTGCTGAGCATCAGGGCGGCGAGCACCGGCCCGCGTTCGGAGCGGAATCCGACGCCGCGCGAGAGCGCGGGCGAAGTCGTCGTCACGTACCGAGACCTTCCATGGGGAGCGGGTGCGGTGGGCCGGTCCCGGCACCCGAAGACGTGACGGGCCCCCTCGGGGCCAACGGATCTTCGATCCGAACCATTCCTCTCATTCGCCCCGATCTCAGCGTGCTTCCGCGGTGATGCGCCGACGGTGAACCGGAGTACTCACTCGGTACGGGTCCGCAGGCGAGGAAGGTCGGCGTGGCGGAGAACAGGCGATCGCCGCGCGCCCTCTTGCTCGTCGACCTGGCGTCTTCTCCGACGTCGGCGAGCGTCGGAGAAGGCTCGGCGTCCGTCCGCACGATCGTGTGGACGGCCCGCGCCACCGCGCGGCGCCCAGGCGGCGACCGGCCGCGTCGCCGACGGCCGACACCAGGACGGCCCTCCCCCGCCCTGCCGGTCCCCTGGACACCGCCCGCTGTCCCTCTCCACGCGGCCTCTCACCTGTCCGGACGCGCCCCTCTGTGCCCTCGTCCCGGGATCCCGGCGGGATCGTCGTCGGCGGGCCGCCGGGCGCGCGGCGGAAGGGTCTTGACGCTCAGGCTCGAGCAGGCGGGACAGGACGGTTCGATCCACGGCGGCATGCTCGCCGTCCCCTTGTACCGCCAGGTCACCACCTGACCGCCGTGGCCGTCGTCGGCGTGCCATGCCTCGTACACGCTCTCCCAGACGTGCTGGCAGGTCATGCAGCTGAAGGGCCAGGTCTGAGGAATGATGTGTGGATTTTTCATGATGTGCTGCGCTCCTGGAATCCGGCCGGACGTGCGGGCAGATCACCTACGGGCGCGGCTCCGGGCGGGCGCGCGTAACAGAGGTCACGAGAACGGGGAGTTCAGCCGGTGACCACGTGCGCGTGCCCGGAGTGCGCCGGCGCGCTCACGTACGCGACGCGCACAGGTCGATCAGGAGACGCGCCCCCGACCGGGGCGCCGGGGGCCGCGAGGACCGTCCCGGCGGGCACGTGAGGCCGGGTCCACCGGACTCGGCGGCGTACACCGCCGGCTCCGGGCACCGCGGCATCGCGGCCGTCTGCCACGCGGCGATCGACCGCTGCTGCGGAGCGCCGCGGTGGGTCATGACGCCGCACGGCGGATGGTGGTGCGGGCGAGGCGCCGGCGCGCACGGACGGCCGGCGTCGGTGGCCCTGCCGGAGCCCGCCGTGTGGCCGCCGCCCTCGACCTCGGGCGGCGCGCCGGCGGTGGGCGTGAAGCAGGGGCGTGCGGTCGCCCCGAGCACGCCCGCGTGGGTGTTCGGCGGGCACAGGCCCGACTGCAGGACGACGCCGACGAACAGGAACAGCCACAGCGCCCAGCGGTGTCCGTGGGCGGCGTTCGCGCGCGAGTCCCTCATCATCAGGCGGCATACTACTCTCGGTAATCATCGGCTACGAAGAGTGGAAATCCCGCACCACTCCGGCCATTCACCCGGCGCGCCAACTCGCCCGTTTTCCGCCGCACCCGGTGCCGGCCCGCGCAAATCCCGCAGGACACGGGCGTGCGGCACTCCGCGAAGACCCCGCGACGACACCCGATCATGCGACACCGCGTGGCCGTCTCAACAGAGTTCATTGACTGTCGGTAATCAACATGTGACAGTAAGCAACGCCCATTCGATGCGTCTTGGGCCTGGGAGGTCCGGCAAGCGCGGCGGTGGCGTCGCGGTCAGGAGAAGGCATGGCGATTCACCGACCCGTTCCGCGGCCTTCGCCCGGATCATCCCGGCTGGTCCTGACCGGAATGGTGATGACCGGGGTGTCGCTCGTCGCCGCCGCCCTGGTTCCGGAGGCGTCGGCCCACGTGGACGTCACGGTGCCGCAGGCATCCGCCGGCACGACCACCTGTGAAGGCTCACAGACCGTGGCCTACTCCCCCGGGATGTCCCTGAAGCCCCGCCATGTCACCATCCACGGGACGGCGACCCTGAGCCACTGCGCGTCGAGCGCCGACCCCACCATCACCGGCGGGCGGTCGACCTTCCACGCCACCGGGCAGTTCTCGTGTGTCTCCGGCGACGCCACCGGCGTCCGGACGATCACCTGGAACAACGGGCGTTCCAGCACGATGTCCTTCACCTCGTCCGTGTCGGTCAACGCCGGCGAGAGCGTCGTGGCGGTCCGTGGAACGGTCACCGACGGCGAGTTCGACGGGCAGAAGTGGAGCGCGGTCTCCACCATGTTCGCCTCCCGGCCCGCGGCCTGCGCCACGCCGGAGGGCGTGCCCACGACGTACGCCAGGCTGCTGCTCACCGTCGGCTCGCTCATCCCCGGGAGATCGGCACTCGACAGGTCACAGCCGACCCCGCGCTGACCGCGATCAAGGAGAAGAACATGTCTCAGCGACTCATCCCGCCGTACCTGTCCGGAGCGTCCCGGCCGCTACGAGCCGGAGCGGCGGTCACCGGCCTGGTCGCCGCCGTCCTCGTCCCGGCGGCGGCGACGGCCCGCGCGCACTCCGCCGTGGCCGGCACCACCACCTGTGCCGGCTCCCAGACGGTCGCCTACTCGCCGGGCCTGACCCTGCGGAAGCGCGAGGCGGTGCTGCACGGGACGAGCACCCTGAGCCGCTGCGCGTCGAGCGCCGACCCGACGATCACCGGGGGACGCTCGACCTTCAAGGCCACCGGGCGGCTGTCCTGCACCTCCGGCGACTACTCCGGCACCCGCAAGGTCACCTGGAACAACGGCCGTACCAGCACGATGTCGTTCAGGAGCGTCGTCTCGGTGAGCGCCGGCGAGAGCGTCGTCGCGATCAGGGGCGAGGTGACCGACGGCGAGTTCAGCGGGCAGAAGTGGAGCGCGGCGTTCACGATGTTCACCGCCCGCCCTGCGGCCTGCGCGACGCCGGAGGGACTGCCGACGGCGTACGGCAGGCTGCTGCTCACCGTCGGCTCGCTCGTACCCGGCAGGTCGGCGCCCGACCTGTCCCGGCCGAGCCGGCACTGACCGCGATTCCGGCGGATCGGTGTGGCCGGCCACACCGATCCGCCGGTAGTCATGGAGACCCGCCACGTGGAGCGGCCGGGACAACCGGTCTAGGTTCACTGGCATGAGTGCTGATACGGCGAGGACCCCGGATCTGGCCGGCCGTACCGCGGTGGTGACCGGCGGGGCGAGCGGAATCGGGCGCGCGTGCGTCCTTCGGCTGGCCGAGGCCGGCGCACACGTGATCGTGGTCGACATCCGGGCCGACGCGGCCAAGGAGGCCGCGGCCGAGGCCGGCGGAGAATACCTGGTGGCGGACCTGTCCGAGCCGGACGTGGTGGACACCCTCGACGTCCGCGCCGACATCCTGGTCAACAACGCCGGTCTCCAGCACGTGGCGCCCGTGCACGAGTTCCCTCCGGAGGATTTCTCGCGGATCATGCGGGTCATGGTCGAGACCCCGTTCCGGCTGGTCCGCCGGATGCTGCCCGGGATGTACGCGCGGGGCTGGGGCCGGATCGTCAACGTCTCCTCGGTCCACGGCCTCGTCGCCTCGCCCTTCAAGGTCGCCTACGTCACCGCCAAGCACGCCATCGAGGGCATGTCCAAGGTCGTCGCGCTGGAGGGCGCCGAGCACGGCGTGACCTCCAACTGCGTCAACCCCTCCTACGTGCGCACCCCGCTGGTGGAGAACCAGATCACCGCGCAGGCCGAGGCGCACGGCCTGAGCGAGGCCGAGGTCGTCGAGCAGATCATGCTGGAACCCGCGGCGATCAAACGCCTGCTCGAACCCGCTGAGGTCGCCGACGTCGTGGCCTACCTCTGCTCCGAACAGGCCTCCTTCATCACCGGCGCCTCGATGCCGATCGACGGCGGCTGGACCGCACGCTGATGCCATGACCCCCCACCCGTACGGACGATGCCCCACGTGAACACCCGGATCTTCTTCGAGTTGCTGGCCCGCGAGGCGCCGGCCGTGGAGTTCGAGACGCCGGTCGCCGAGGCGCGAGCCGCCTGGGCCTCCCCCGCCGTCATCGCCGAGCTCGAACAGGCCAAGAGGGCGGCGCTGCGGGTACGCGCGCTGCTGGCCCGCCGCGCACGGCGCGAGGTGGAGCTGTCCGCGCTGTTCGAGACCGCCGGTGACCTGGCCAGCCTGCGCGACCTCGACGCGGTGCTCAAGGCCATCGTGCGCCGGGCACGCCAGTTGCTGAACGCCGACGTCGCCTACATGACGATGAACGACCCCGGACGCGGCGACACGTACATGCGCGTCACCGACGGGTCGATCTCCCCCGCCTTCCAGGTGCTCCGGCTGCCGCTCGGCGCCGGGCTGGGCGGTCTCGTCGCGCAGACCGGGGCGCCGTACGCCAGCTCGGGCTACCTCGACGACGAGCGGTTCCGGCACACCGGCTCGATCGACCGCGGGGTCACCGAGGAGGGCCTGGTCGGCATCCTGGGCGTCCCGATGCGGCTCGGCGAACGGGTCATCGGCGTGCTGTTCGCCGCCGACCGCGCCGAACGGTCGTTCGCGCAGGAGGAGGTGGCGCTGCTGTGCTCCCTGGCCGCGCACGCGGCGGTGGCGATCGACAACGCACGCCTGCTGCAGGAGACCCGCGTGACCCTGGAGGAGCTGAGCGCGGCGAGCGAGGTCGCGCGGGTGCACAACGACGCGGTGGAGCGTGCCGCGCGGGCGCACGACCGGATGACCGACCTGGTCGTACGCGGCGGCGGGGTGGAGGACGTGGCCTCCGTGGTGACCGACATCCTCGGCGGCTCGCTCGTCGTGCTCGACGCCGAGGGCCGCCGCCTCGCCGAGGTCGGCCACGTGGAGCAGGTGGACGAGGACCTGATCACGCGGTCACGCACCCTCGGCCGTACGGCGCGCCGGGACGACCTGCGGGTCACGCCGATCGGCGCGGGCGCCGAGATCCTCGGCACGCTGGCGCTGCACGCCGCCGGTGACATCGGCGACGCCGACGAGCGGATCCTGGAGCGCGCCGCGCTGGTCATGGCGCTGCTCCTGCTGTTCCGCCGGAACATGACCGAGGTCGAGGGCCGGGTACGCGGCGAGCTGCTGGACGACCTCGTCGCCGGGCACGTCTCGGATCCGGACGCGCTCGACGCCCGCGCCCGGCGGCTGGGCGTCGACCTCGGCGCGGCGCACGTCCTCGTCGTGGCCAGGCACGACGGGCGGCGGGAGCGGGCGGCGTTCTGGGCGTCGTCGTTCTCCGCCGTCGAGCACGGCCTCAGCACGGCCTACCCGGGTGAGCTGGTCCTGCTGCTGCCCGGCGACCGGCCGGAGGAGGCCGCCGTGCGGGTGGCCAAGGAGCTCGGCGCCGCACTCGGCCTCCCCGCCACCGCCGGCGCGGCCGGACCGGTCGAGCTGCCGGGCGGCGCCGAGGCCGCACGCCAGGAGGCACGACGCTGCGCCGACGCGCTGCTCGCGCTCGGCCGCGAGGGTGACGGCGCGAGCGCCGCCGGCCTGGGCTTCGTCGGCCTGCTGATCGGCGAGGGCGGCGACACGGGCGCGTTCGTCGAACGCACGCTCGGCCCGGTCATCGCCTACGACGAGCGCCGGGGCACCTCCCTGACGCGGACGATGGCGATCTACTTCGGCACCGGCGGCAGCCTGGCGCGTACCGCCGGGAAGCTGCACATCCACAGCAACACCGTGACGCAACGACTGGACCGCGTCGGCCGGCTCCTCGGCGCCGACTGGCAGCGGGCCGACCGGGCACTGCAGATCCAGCTCGCCCTGCACCTGCACCGCCTGCGCGGCTCGCTCACGCTGTGAGGAAGCGGTAACGGCGGCAGGCGTCCCGGGACCTGGTGGATCTCGACCTCGTCCAGCACCCCGGCGCGCGGGTGGACACCGGCTCTGCCCGAAAGAATCGAGGCGGACTTGTCGGATCCGGGCCGCGTCGTTCGTAGCCAGGGTGAGAGGCCGCCTACGAGTGCGCGGCCGCGACCACAGGAGGTGCCGACCGATGCCGCACCCACAGGCCAAGGTCCACCACATGTTCGAGCTCACCGAGCCGATCGCCACCGTCACCTTCTCCGAGGCGCCGAACGAGGCGTTCCTGGCCCTCGGCATGCGCAACTACTGGGACGGATACTTCGCCGGCCGGGCCGCGCCGCTGGGGCTGGCACCGACCGAGGTGGTGCACGCGGTCTTCTACAACTTCGCCGACGGCGAGGTGGCGCGCCACATCCAATGGGTCTGGGGGAAGACCACCCCGGAGGAGGCGATCGCCGTGCGCGAGCGGAGCAGCGCCGCCGCGCTGCGGCAGATGATCGGAGAGCTCGCCGACTCCCCCGGTCTGGTGCGAGTCGCCGACCTCGCCACCCGGGCAGCGGTCAGCGCACCGACCGAGGGCCGAGCGCTGTACGCCGGGCTCCGGGCGCTCGATGTGCCCGAGGAGCCGGTGGCCAGGCTCTGGCACGCGGCGACGCTGCTGCGAGAGCACCGCGGGGACGGCCACAACGCCGCCCTCGTCGCCCACGGCATCGGCGGCACCGAGGCCCACGTTCTCCTCGCTCTCTCCCTCGGAATGCGGGCGGAGGAGTTCGGCCGGATCCACCACCTGCCCAAGGCACGGCTGGCCGCTGTCATCGACGGACTGCGCGCCCGCGGCCTCGTGGACGCCGCGGGCGGGTTCACCGACGCCGGCCGGGAGACCAAGGAGCGGATCGAGGCCCTCACCGACGAGCTGGCGGCACCGCCGTACGACGTGCTCAGCGCGGACGAGCTCGACGAGCTGGTCACGGGACTCGAGCCGATCGCCGCCGCCGTGGAGGCCGCCGACGACTGAGCGGGCGCCCCCGGCCACCGAGATGAGCCGACCACCGCGAGTCGCTCACCGCAGGTAGAGCTCGTTCACGCGTCGCGTCAGTCGCGCTCGCCGTTGTCCGAAACGGCGACCTCGACGCAGGCGCCGCCGTTGTTGGTGCTGCGCTCGGACCTTCTCCAGATCAACTCACCCATACTGCCGCTGCTTTCTTGATCATGTCGACCGACTCGTCTTCTGGGCGCGCCTTCGAGCTTAGCTTTTGCCAGAGCCGTCGCACGGCCGCGACGTCTTCCGATTTCTCGATCACGTCACCGCGTAGGGCGTTGTCCACATAGGCGACCTCGGTGCCGTCGAGGCTGGCCAACATAAGTGTGGATCCGGCGAAGCCCGCGTGTTCGCCGACGTGAAACGGAATCACCTGCACGATGATCATGTCCCGTTGCGCGAGTTCCGCCACGCGCAGCAATTGGTCGCTCATGGTCTTCGGCCCGCCGACCGGTCGCCGGATCGCCGCCTCGTCCAGGATCGCGTGGAACAGGGGTGGAGGGGGATCGTCCCGGTCCAGGATGGCCTGCCGGCCCAGCCGCTCGCCGATCTGTGCCTCCAGGTCGACGCCGGACTCCTTGCCGAGGCGCAGGACGGCACGCGCGTATTCCGGCGTCTGGAAAAGGCCGGGGATCACGAGTGGTTCGAAGGTCAGCAGCGAGGTCGCCCTGCGCTCGACCGAGACCCATCTGCCGAGCCATTCGGGCGCGACCTCGTTACTCGCGAGGTCGTCGATGACGCGTCGCACCGTTTCCGGAAGATCCACGAACTTGATCAGACTCGCGACGTACTGGTCGGCGGGTACCGTGCGGCCGGATTCCCACCACCTGATCGTCGACTCGGAGACGGGGAAAAGCCGCGCGAGAGTCACCCGGCTCATCCCTTTCGCCTCGCGCGCGTGGCGGATCTCCTTGCCGACGAACTGCCGTGCCGTCATGCGTTCACTCGTGGTTTCGCACCTCCGAGGAGCGAACACGGTGAGTGGTCGCCTCGACACAAACGAATACCATAAGAGCGGCTCACGCAGTCACGGGCTCGCCATTCCCCTTTTCGTCGGCCTCGTCTTCCGCGAGGTCGTCACGCCACGGACGTCAGGAAGGCCAGCGTGCGGGAGAGCAGCAGTGCGGCGGCGTCCGGGTCGTAGGAGGGCAGCGTGCGGTCGGCGAAGTAGTGCCGGTCGCCGGGATAGAGGAACAGCTCGCCGTGTCCGGCCGACTCGACCACCTCCCGGGCGAAGCCGATGTCGCCCTCGCCGACGAAGACGGGATCGGCGTCCATGCCATGGACCTGCACCGGTACGCCGTCCGGCCAGGCTCCGCCGAACTCCGACAGCGGCACACAGGCGTGGTACAGCAGCGTTCCTCGCGCGCCCGATCGGGTCTGCGCCAGCTTCTGCGCACACAGCACACCGACCGAGAAGCCGGCGTAGACCAGGTCGACGGGCAGGTTCGCGACCGCTCGGGTACCGCGTTCGATCACCGCGCCGAAGCCGGCCTCCTGGACGTAACCCATCCCCTCCTCGAGGCCGGCGAAGGTACGGCCCTCGAAGAGGTCAGGCGTGTGGACGACGTGCCCGGCCTGGCGCAGCTCGTCGGCGAACTCGGTGATGCCCGGCGTGAGCCCCAACGCGTGATGAAACAGAACAACGGTCGCCATATCTCCCCGCCCACCACCGGATGGATCAATGCAGCATGTTAGGCGTCTTCGATCACCACTGGCCGCCGTTGCCGCCCGTGGATCCGGCTCACGCCGTGACGGGCTCGCCGTTCTCCTTTTCGTCGGCCTCGGCCTCGGCCCCGGCGTCGGCCTCGGCGCCGGCGGGGGCCGGGCTCGCGGTCTCGGTGCGGTCCCGGCGGCGACGGGTGGTCAGCAGTGCGGCCGTGCCCCAGATGCCGCGGCGGAAGACCAGCACGGTGATGACGAAGACGCTGCCTGTGACGATCCCGATCTGTTCGAAGCCCGCCGTGGCCAGGTAGTCGTTCAGCTCGACGATCAGGCCCGCGCCGATGACGCCGCCCCACAGTGTGCCGATCCCGCCGAGGACGACCATCATCACGGCCTGGCCCGAGGTGGTCCAGTAGACGTCCTGCAGGGACACGAAGCCGTGCCCGATGGCGAACAGGCCCCCGGCCAGGCCGGACAGCGCGGCCGACAGCACGAAGGCGAGCAGCTTGTACCGCTCGACCGGGTAGCCGAGCGCACGGGCGCGCGCGGGGTTGTCGCGTACCGCGACCAGCACCCGCCCGAACGGCGACCGTACGACCCGCCAGGCGGACCACAGGCCGAGCAGGACGATCGGCAGGCCCGCGTAGTAGAAGAAGAACGGGTCCGACAGGTCGACCCCGAAGAAGCCGCGCGGGATGCCCTGCAGGCCGTTCTCGCCGCCGGTGACGCCGCGCCACTGGTTCGCCACGAAGTAGACGAGCTGCGCGAACGCCAGCGTGACCATCGCGAAGTAGATGCCGGTGCGGCGCACCGACAGCCAGCCGATCGGCACCGCCAGCGCGGCCGCGGCCAGCGCGCCGCCCAGCACCGCGACCGGGAAGGGCAGCCCGCTGTGCGTCGCGATCAGCCCGGCCGCGTACGCCGAGGTGCCCCAGAACGCCGCGTGGCCGAAGGACAGCAGCCCGGTGAAGCCGAGCAGGATGTCGACCGCCACCGCGAACAGCGCCCAGCAGATCATGTCCATCGCGACCGGCGGATAGATCACCCACGGCAGCGCGAGCGCCACCAGCAGGCCCACCGCGAGCAGGAGCGGCCGGGTGGCGAGCATCCGGATGATCACGCGATTCCCTCCTCGCGGCCGAACAGCCCCGCCGGCCGCCAGAGCAGCACCACGACCATGAGGATGAACACCAGCGTCTGGGACAGTGACGGGACGTAGAAGTCGGTGAGCGCGGTCAGCACCCCGACGGCGAAGCCGGAGACCACCGAGCCGAAGATCGACCCCAGGCCGCCGATGACGACGACCGCGAAGACCGCGATGATCAGGTCCGAGCCCATCAGCGGGTTGACCGCCCGCATCGGCGCGGCCAGCACCCCGGCGAGCCCGGCCAGCGCGACCCCGGCGCCGAACACCGGGGTGACCCAGCGCCCGACGTCGATGCCGAGCGCGCGGGTCAGCTCGGGCCGCTCGGTGGCCGCCCGTACGATCATCCCCGCCCGCGTACGTGACAGGACGTACCAGACCGCCAGGCAGGCGACGAGCGCGACGCCGAGCACGAACACCCGGTAGGCCGGATAGGTGAACAGTCCAAGGTCGACGGAGCCCGACAGCGCGGACGGGCGGGGGTACGGCTGCGACTGCACGCCGTACTCCCGCTTGACCAGGTCCTGCAGGATCAGCGCGAGGCCGAAGGTGAGCAGGAAGTTGTACAGCGGGTCGAGCGCCGCCAGCCGCCGGATGAGCACCCGCTCCACCACGACGCCGACCACGCCGAGGGCCACCGGGACGACGGGGAGCGCGATCCAGAAGCTCACGCCCCAGTCGTCCAGCACCACGTACGCGCCGAAGGCACCGAGCATGTAGAACGCGCCGTGGGCGAAGTTGACCACGCCGAGCATGCCGAAGATGACCGCGAGGCCGAGGGCCAGCAGGGCGTAGAACGCCCCGCTGACCAGGCCGTCGAATGCCTGCTGCAACATCTCAGAGCTTGCAGGCCGCGTCGGGCCGCTGGAAGGCCTCGGCCGCCGGGACCGTCTTGAGGATCTTCTCGTAGTCCCAGTCCTCCTTGACCTCGCTGGACGGCTTGACCTGGGCCAGGTACGCGTCGTGGAGCAGCAGGTGGTCCTGGGCGCGGATCTGCGCGTTCTTGGCGAACACGTCTCCGAACTTGTAGCCCTCGAGCTGCTTGACCACGGCGTCGGACTTGTCGGTGCCGGCGCGCTGGACCGCCTCGAGGTACTGCGTCGCGGCGGAGTAGTTCCCCGCGTGCGCGAACGTCGGCCGCTTGCCCGTCTTCGCCTTGAACCGGTCGGCCCAGGCGCGGTTGTCCGGGCTCGCGTTCCAGTACCAGGCGTCGCTGAACTTGGTGCCGGCGAGCGCGTCCGGGCCCAGCGAGTGGATGTCGCTGAGGAACATCAGGCCCACGGCGAGGCCGATGCCCTTCTTCTTCAGCCCGTACTCGTTGTACTGCTTGACGAGGTTCACCAGGTCGCCGCCGGCCTGCATCGCGCCGAGCACCTGCGGCTTGGGGTTCAGCCCCGGTGCCTTGAGCAGGAACGTGGAGAAGTTGTCGTTCGGGAACGGCGTCGGGTCGTTCTTGACGATGGTGCCGCCGGCGGCCTTGATGGAGGCGCTGAAGCTCTTGGTCATGTCCTGCCCGAACGCGTAGTCCGGATAGATGATGTACCAGTTCTTGCCGCCGTCCCTGGTGACGGTGTCACCCGTGCCGTGGGCCAGCATGTAGGTGTTGTAGCCGTAGTGGAACGTGTACTTGTTGCACTGCGCGCCCTCGAGCGCCGTCGTTCCCGCCCCGACGTCCATGAAGATCTTCTTCTTGGACTTGGCGACGCCCGCGACCGCGAGGGCGGCCGAGGAGGTCGGCACGTCGAGGATGACGTCGGCGCCCTGCCGGTCGTACAGCTCCTGCGCCTTGGAATTGGCGACCTCGGGCTTGTTCTGGTGGTCGGCGGAGGTGACCTCGATCTTCTTGGCCACGGCCTTGTCGCCGTACTTGGCCTTGTAGTCGGCGACCGCCATCTTCACCGCCTCGATGCTCGCCTTGCCGGACACGTCGGCGTAGACGCCGGACTGGTCGTTGAGAACGGCCAGCTCGATCTTGCCGTCGCTGATCTTCCCGCCGCCTCCGCCCGGGCCGCCGTTGCATCCGGCGGCGAGCAGCGCCATCCCGGCGGCCAGCGCGGCCGTGCGCCCGAAGGGTCTCATCGCGTTCGTCTCCTTAGATTCCGAGGTAGCCGAGAAGCTCGTGCTCGCGCGCCTTGACCTCGGCGTTGTCCATCGACTCGGCGACGTGGCCCTCGGCGAGCAGGTAGTGCCGGTCGGCCACGGTCGCGGCGAAATGCACGTTCTGCTCGATCAGCAGGACGGTCACGCCCTGGGCCTTCACGTCGCGCAGGATCCCGCCGATCTGCTGGACGATCAGCGGGGAGAGTCCCTCGGTCGGCTCGTCGCACAGCAGGAGCCGCGCGCCCATCCGCAGGACCCGTGCCAGCGAGAGCATCTGCTGCTCGCCGCCGGACAGCTTGGTGCCCGGCGAGCGGCGCCGTTCGCGCAGCCGGGGGAAGGTCTCATAGACCTGGTCCAGCGACCAGGGGTGCGGTCCGGCGGCCGGCGGGAGCGTGAGGTTCTCCTCGACCGACAGGTTCGCGTAGACGCCGCGGTCGTCGGGCACGTAGCCGAGCCCGCGCCGCGCCCGCCGGTGCGGCGCCAGCCGGGAGACGTCCGCGCCGAGGAACTCCACGGTGCCCTCGACCTGGGTGTGCAGGCCCATCACCGAACGCAGCAGGGTCGTCTTGCCGGCGCCGTTGCGGCCGACCAGGGTGACGATCTCCCCCTCGCCGACCTCCAGGGAGACCTCGCGCAGCGCCCGCGCCTCGCCGTACCAGGCGGACAACCGGTCAATCCGAAGCATCGGCGTCTCCCAGGTAGGCGGCGATGACCCGGGGGTCGTGCCGGATCTCGGCGTACGGGCCCTCGGCCAGGACCCGGCCCGACTGCAGCACGGTCACCTTGTCGGCGAGCGAGGCGACGACGTTCATGTTGTGCTCGACCAGCACGACCGTGCGGCCCTCGCGTACACGGCCGATCAGCTCGACCGTGGCGTCGACGTCCTCGGCGCCCATGCCCGCCGTCGGCTCGTCGAGGAGCAGCACCTTGGGATCGAGCGCGAGGGCCAGCGCGAGCTCGAGGGCACGCTTGTGCCCGTACGAGAGCGCGCCCGCGTGGGTCTCGGCCAGGTCCGCCAGGCGTACCTGGGCCAGGAGCTCCTTCGCGCGGTCGCCGAAGCGTGCCAGCTGTTTCTCGGACCGCCAGAACCGCCAGCCCAGACCGGTGCCGCCCTGCAGCGCCAGCTCGACGTGCTCGCGCGCGGTCAGCTGCGGGAACAGGCTGGTGATCTGGAAGGAGCGCGCGACGCCCAGGCGGGCGATCTGCTCGGGCGGCCGGCCGGAGAGTTCCTGCGTGCCAAGGGTGATCCGCCCCTCCGTCGGCCTCAGGAATCCGGTGAGCAGATTGAACAGGGTCGTCTTGCCGGCGCCGTTCGGGCCCACGAGCGCGTGCACTCCGCCCTCGTGCACTTCGAGGTCGACATCATCGACGGCGCGGAAGCCGCGGAACTCCTTTGACAGGCCCTGGGCGGAAAGGACCGTTGCCATCCGCTCTCCTCGGGTAAAGGGGGAAACCTGATCGTTGTTCCGGGAACCCTAGGTCGCGCCCTCACCGCGAACCATGTGCCGCGACCACACAATCAGCCATTTAGGGACGTTTTACCGCCATATATGCGGGCGACAGCCATGCGTTTTGACACGCGCCCGGTTCGCGGTCAGGCGGCCGATGTGGGGCGCACACACGTTCGGCAACGGAAAAGTGTGGCGGTACACGGTGGATTGTCCCGACGGATCCGGTGACGATTTGGGCGTTCTCGGGGGGTGCCGATGACGCAGGGAGCCCTTTATGCCGCGTTTGCGCAACCTTGCCGCGCTGATATCGGGGCTCGCCCTCCTCGCGCCTCCCCTCAGCGCCTCCGCCGCGCCTCCTCCGGGTGCCGTGCCGCGCTGCGACACGGCGGTGCCGGGCGCCGCGTACCAGATCGGCGCGTGCCTGCCCGACCTCACCACCGCCGGTACCGTCACCGACGGGCACAGCGACCCGGCCCAGTGGGCAGGTCTTCAGCCGGCCGGGGCGCACAATCCGAGCGGCGTCCCGGGTGCCCAGATCGACGGCTACTTCCCCGACACCTCGACGCTGAACACCACCCACGGCTGGAACCACGACTCGCAGTTCGTCATCCGGCTGCCCGACCACTGGAACGGCGGCCTCGTCGTCGCCGGGACGCCCGGGAACCGCGCGCAGTACGCCAACGACTTCACGATCTCGGACTGGGTGCTCGCCCGCGGGTACGCCTACGCCGCGACCGACAAGGGCAACGTCGGCTCGGCCTTCTACCGCGACGGCCGGCGGCCGGGTGACGCGGTCGCCGAGTGGAACACCCGCGTCACCCAGCTCACCCGCGCGGCCAAGGCCGTCGTCGCCCGGCGGTACGGACGGGCACCGGCGCGGACGTACGCGGCGGGCATCTCCAACGGCGGCTACCTGGTCCGCTGGCAGCTGGAGAACCATCCGGAGCTGTACTCCGGCGGCGTGGACTGGGAAGGCACGCTGTGGCGCGCGGACGGGCCGAACCTGTTCACCTACCTGCCGGCCGTGCTGAAGAACTATCCCGCGTACGCCGCGGGGGCCCTGCCCGCGCACGACGCGCTCCTGGCCGCCGGGCTCGCGCCGGGCTCGGAGTTCCTGTGGCCCTACCACGAGCAGGTCTACTGGGACCTGACGCAGCGGGTCTACCGCGAGGAGTTCGACCCGTCCTACGACGGCGCCACCGAGGCGGGCACGCCGTACTGCGCGAGCGGCACACCCGGCTGCGACGCCGACTACTCCTACGCCTCCCGGCCCCGCGCGGTGCACCAGGCCGTCGCACGGGTCTCCCTGACCGGGCGGATCCGCAAGCCGCTGATCACCCTGCAGGGCACGCTCGACACGCTGCTGCCGATCTCCCAGGACGCCGACGTGTACGCGCGGATGGTCCGCTCCCATGGCGGGGACCTCCGCTACTACCGGATCGAGGGCGGCAACCACGTCGACGGCCTGTACGACACCTATCCGGACCGGCTGCGGCCCATCCTGCCCTGCTTCCGAGCCGCGTTCACCGCACTGGAGGGCTGGTCGGCGGGCCACCGGCCGCCGCCCAGCGCCACCCTGCCCAGACCCACCTCCGGGGACCTCGCCAACACCTGCACGCTCTTTCCCCAGGAAGGAGCACCTTGACGTCCTCCCCCGCCTGAAGGCGAGGGATTCCAACCCGTCTTACACAGAGGAGAAAACAGGTTGAGGTTCACGGTTCACGGGCCCGCCCAACGGCCAGCCTCCCCGCGCGGTCACCGTCCGCCCGACGGCGATGTTCTTGGCCGCATTCACGTCCGCATGATCGGTGTGCCCACAGGTGCGACAACAGAAGACCGCTTGGCTCTCACGGCTTTCCGAAGCACAGTACCCACAGGTATTGCAAATCTGCGAAGTGAACGCGGGATCGATCCTCTCCACCCGGCCCGGCGCCTTGTTCTCCAGACGTGTCACCAGCAGGCCCCATCCAGCAGCGTGAATGGACCGGTTCAGGCTCGCCTTGGCACGGACGTTCTTGCCCGGGATCTGAACGGTGCCACGCGCGGAACGGACCATATTGCGGATCTTCAGATCTTCTACACGGATGCGGTCGAAACGGCGGGCAAGGTCGGTGGAGGTCTTCTCAACCCAATCTTTGCGCCGATCGGTCTCACGCGTCCTCAATCGACCGAGCGCGGCCTTGACCCGCTTTCGCCGGTTCGAGTTCCGCTTCGCGCGTGCCAATCTCCGCTGCAACCTCAACAGACGCTTCGCCTCACCTTCCCGGAGGCCAGGCACCATCAACAACTCGCCAGTCGACAGCGCCGCCGAGACTGCCACACCACGATCCACACCGACGATCTCACCGGTGTCCGGCCTGCCGATCGGTGGCGGGATCACGGCGAAGGAGACATGCCAGCGTCCAGCCCCATCTCGGTTGACACGAAAAGACTTGACCTCATCGGGGACTGTGCGGGTCCAGCGGAACCGCACCCAGCCGACCTTGGGGATTCTCACTGCACCACTTTTGCGGGATACGCGGCGTACGTCCCACTGGTTTCCGCGTTTTCCGACGATGCGGAATCCCTCGTGCCGGCCCGCCTTGCGCCACGTTGGCCCACGGTGGGTTCCGGCGAACAAGTTGGCCATAGCTTGGGCGAGGTCCCGAAGTGCCTGCTGCTGCACCGTATGGGACCCGGCCGCCAGCCATGCGAATTCTCTTCTCGCCTCAGTCAACTGGCGCGACTGTTTCGCATAACCAGGCGCGCTCGCTCGCCCTGGACGCCAATGCGCGTGCTGCTCTACAGCGAGATTCCATACAAAGCGGGCATGTGCGCAGTGCTCCAAGAGCGCCTGCTCTTGGGTAGGCGTGGGCGCAAGCCGAAATCGCACACCAACACGCCAACCGCCACCACCGACAATCAAGGGAGGGAGCGGTGTGTGCTTCCTGGTCTCAAGACCGGGATCGTCATGCCGCGTATCCGATGAGAACCACTCTGCTGCGCCGTCTCCGCCGCGCCGCACTCACCCTGGCGGTGACCGGCCTGCTCGGCACCGTCATCGCCACCCCCGCCCACGCCGCCACTCTCGGGCGCTACAACATCAGCGCCACCTACGCCTCCGGGGTCTCCTCCGGCGGCTTCATGGCCGACCAGCTGCACGTCGCGTACTCCGGGACCTTCAAGGGCGTCGGCGTCTTCGCCGGCGGGCCGTACCACTGCGCCCTGGGCAGTCTCACCACGGCCCAGCTGGCCTGCATGTACAACATCCAGAGCCGCCAGCTCGCCTCGCTGGAGCAGACGGCGCGCACCCGGTCCGCCTCGGGCGCGATCGACAACGTCGCCGGCCTGTCGGGCCACCCGGTGTACGTCTTCCACGGCACCGCCGACACGACCGTCAGCGTGGGCTCCTCGAACGACCTCGTGCAGTTCTACAAGGACTTCGGGGCCAACGTGAAGTACGACAACACGACGGCGGCCGCGCACTCCTGGGTGAGCCCGCTCGGCCCGAACGCCTGCGGCACGAGCTACACGCCCTACATCAACAACTGCGGCGGCCTCGACCCGGAGAAGACCATGCTCGGCCAGCTGTTCGGGTCGGTGACCGCACCGGCCGGCAGCCCGTCCGGCTCGGTCGTGTCCTTCGACCAGAACGCCTACGCGCCGAACGGCAGCGCGAGCGCGATCAGCATGGGCGCGACGGGATACGCCTACGTGCCGCCGGCCTGCGCGTCCGGGGCCTCCTGCCGCCTGATGGTCGCGCTGCACGGCTGCCTGCAGAGCGCCGGATCGGTCGGCACGACGTTCGTCACCAAGGCGCACCTGAATGAGTACGGCGACACGAACAACATGATCGTGCTCTACCCGCAGGCCACCGCCAACTTCGGCAGCAACCCCAATGGCTGCTGGGACTGGTGGGGCTACCTGAACGCCGGCAACTACGACACCCACGGCGGCGCACAGATCGAGGCCATCATGAGGATGGTGCACGCGCTCGGCGGCTGACCGCCTTCTCTGACGCGGGCCCACGTGGTGTGACGCCACGTGGGCCCGTCACGTTGGGTGACCGTATGGTGGACGCATGAGAGGACGCGCCGCCGCCCTGTGCGGCCTCGTCATGGCCGCCGTGCTGTCCACACCCGCGGCGGGAGCCTCGCCCCGTGCACCGTCGCGTTTCGTGGCGCTGAGCTCCGTCGACCCGACGATTTCGCAGGACATCCGCTATGCGACACCACACAACTTCACCGGCCGGGTGGTGCCGGGGTACGCGGCGCCGATCTGCGTCCTGACCGCTCCGGCCGCGCAGGCGCTGCACCGGGTCCAGCAGGGCCTGGTGCACCGCGGCTACTCGCTGAAGATGTACGACTGTTACCGTCCGCAACGAGCGGTGGACCGGTTCGCGGCCTGGGCCCGCGACCGCGGCGACCGCGCGATGAAGGCGGAGTTCTATCCGGAGGTCGACAAGTCACGCCTGTTCGCGGACGGCTACATCGCCTCGCGGTCCGGGCACAGCCGGGGCAGCACGGTCGACCTGACGATCGTGAAGCTGCCGGCCGCGCCGACGCGGGCGTACCGGCCGGGCGAGCGGCTCGTGTCGTGCTACGCGCCGAGGGCGAGCAGGTTCCCTGACGCCTCGATCGACATGGGCACGGGCTTCGACTGCTTCGACCCGCGCGCCCACACCCTGGACCCCCGGGTGCGCGGCACCGCGCACACGGACCGGCTCATGCTCGAACACGCGATGGAGGCCGCGGGCTTCACCGGAATCCCGGAGGAGTGGTGGCACTTCACCTACCGCGCCGAGCCCTACCCGGACACCTACTTCGACTTCCCCGTCTCACCGGCGTCGCTCCCACGGTCCCCCTCCTGAGCCGAGGCCCCGCGCGGGTGCCGTCAGCGGCGGCCTGCGGCGAGCATGTCGAGGGAGACCTGCCACAGGCGGGCCGCCTTGCCGGGGTCCAGCGCGTAGGCGGCGACGCCGCGGCGTACGCCCGGTCGGTGCGGGCCGGCCTCCTCGCAGTCCTCGAAGTACCGGCCGGTGACGCCCTCGACCAGCGGAGAGGCCGCGAGCAGGACCGACGTCGCCGCGCCCTGCTCGACGTTCTTCACCGACACACCGGTGCCGCCGCTCGGCTCGAAGGAGGCCGGCGCGGCGCTGATCTCGCCGATGTGACGCGCGAGGTTGGTATCGGCGATCCGCCCCGGGTTGAGGGCGTTGACGCTGATGCCGTCGGCGGCCCACCTCCTGGCGGCCTCGACCGCGAACAGGATGTTGGCCGTCTTCGACTGGCTGTAGGCCGCCCAGGCGTCGTACGGGTGGTGGTCGAAGCCGATGTCGTCGAACAGGACCTCGCCGTTGACGTGGCCGACGGAGCTCACGACGACGACGCGCGCGCCGCCGGCCGCACTGAGGGCGTCGTGCAGGCCGGTCGTGAGCGCGAAGTGACCGAGGTGGTTCACGGCGAACTGCAGCTCCCAGCCCTCGGGCGTACGGGTCTCGGGGGCCGCCATGACGCCCGCGTTGGCGACCAGGATGTGCAGCGGGCCGTGCCAGCCCGCCACGAACGCCGTGACCGACCCCTGGTCGGCCAGGTCGAGCGGCGCGACGAGGACCCGTCCGCCGCCGGTCGTGGCGGTGATGTCTGCGGCGACCTTCCGGCCCGCCTCGAGGTCGCGTACGGCGAGGGTCACCTCGGCGTTCGCGGCGGCCAGTGCCCGCGCGGTCTCCACGCCGATGCCCGACGAACCGCCGGTGACGACCGCGCGGCGACCGGTCAGATCGACCCCCGCCACGACCTCGGCGGCGGTGCTCCGCGCGCCGAACGGCGTGGTGATGCGTGCTGTCATGGAATGCCTCCCCTGCGCTCCCGCCGTGCGGCGGACCGGATCTCCATCCAGGTAAGCAGGCGGAACCACAGGCCAGAGGGCCTAAAAGGGCGCCGGTCGACCGGGGGACCGGCAGCACCCCTTTACCGGCGATCCCACGCCGGCCGCCGCCGTACCGTGGAGGGCATGGACGCTCACTCCGCCGCCCCGGGCAAGGGGACCGAGCTGGGGGACTTCCTGCGTACCCGGCGTGCACGCGTGACGCCTGAGGAGCTCGGGCTGGCCCTCGCACCGACCCGCCGCCGGGTGCCGGGACTGCGCCGCGAGGAAGTGGCCCAGCTGGCCGGGGTGAGCGTCGACTACTACGTGCAGCTGGAGCGCGGCCGCAAGGTCAACGTCTCCGAGTCGGTCCTGGACGCCCTCGCACGCGCGCTGTGCCTCACCGACGACGAACGCACCCACCTCCACACCCTGGCCAGGCCCGTACGCCGGCGGCCCCGCCCGCTGCCACCGCAGCGGGTACGCCCCACGCTGTACCAGATCCTGGAGTCCATGGACGACAAGCCCGCGTTGATCGTCGGGCGCCGCGCCGACGTCCTGGCGACCAACCGCATGGCCCGTGCCCTCTACACCGACTTCGACGCCCTGCCCCGCCGCGAACGCAACATGGCCCGCTTCATCTTCCTCGACGACGACGCCCGCACCCTGTACGACGACTGGGAGGGCGTGGCCCGCACCGCCGTCGCCTCCCTGCACCTCTACGCCGGAGAGCACCCCCGCGACCCCCAGCTCGCCGAACTCGTCGGCGAGCTCTCCTTGCGCGATCCCGACTTCCGCCGCTGGTGGGCCGACCACGACGTGAAACGCCGCACGTACGGCGCCAAGCGGTTCCACCACCCGGTCGTCGGCGAGCTGACCCTCCAGTACGAAGCCCTGGCCGTCACCGGCGACCCGGACCAGATCCTCGGCGTCTACACCGCCGAGCCGGGGAGCGCGTCCCATGAGGCGCTGCGCCTGCTGGCCTCGTGGACCGGCGAAACCAGCCACGTCCGCTAGCTGTATTGACCACGAGGATTGTTGACACTGGGGAAGCGACCCTGATGCCCCAACGGCAGGGACTCGAAAGCCGGGGCATCTTGGAACCGCTCCCTGTCGCTCACTACCGACATGCCGCGCGACGTTGAAAGCGGGAGCTTCCCGTCGCGAATCGAGGTCGGCGCCCGTAAGGCCCTGCCACAGAATCAGTCGGCGCGGAGCCCGGTGAGATGGATGCGGACGAAACGACGCCACGGGGCGTCATCTCCGTCCGGCGAAGCGGCGACCACCCCGCGTATCGCGACGATGAGCGCCTTGATGTCGTCTCCGGTCACGTTCTGCGCGAGATATCCCGCGTCGACCGCCGCCTGTGTGAGTTGTCGGACTCGTTCCGCTGTCCTCACGCTCACATCGTCGTTGCTGGAGAGCCGGTCGACCAGGGAGGCCGCGTAACGGCGCTTCTCCGCGTTGAAGGTCCCTACGAAATCGAGAAACCACGCAAGACCGGTGGCAGGGTCGGGGTCTGCAAGTGCGGCCGCGGCGGCTTGGTCCATCTCCTCGACGAAGAGCTGCGCGATGGCGTCGAGGAGGGCTTCCTTGCCCGCGAAGCGCCGGTAGATCGTGCCGACGCCGAGGCCGGCACGGGAGGCGATGGACTCCATGCTCGCCTGCGGTCCCTCTTCGGCAAAGACCGCCCGGGCCGCGTCGACGATGATCGCGTCGTTGCGCAGCGCATCCCGGCGCGGTGCGCGGGGCGTGTTCGAGGAGTTCGCCGGTGGGGTCATCGTCACCAGCATACTCAAAACGGAACTCACATTCAGCTTCATGTTAAGGTGAATATGGATTCCACTTTGGAGGGGCGGACTGCTCATGAGGACCACGACCGGCTGGCAGAGCCTTGACCCGACTACTAACGTGCTGACCCGAGTGACCTTCGAGAGGCGCGACCTGCGCCCGGACGACATCGCCGTGCGGATCGACTACTGCGGCGTCTGCCACAGCGATCTGCACCGCATCCACGGAATGCTCGGCGAGAAGGACCTCGTCCCCGGACATGAGGCGACCGGTGTCGTCGTCGCCATCGGAGAGGCGGTCACCGGCTTCGCGGTGGGCGAGCGGGTCGCCATCGGCACGATCATCGACTCGTGCGGCGAGTGCGCCATGTGCGAGGCCGGGCAGGAGAACTACTGCTACGACCGCCCGACCACCACCTACGGCGGCACCGACCGCATCGACGGCACCCCGACAAAGGGCGCCTACAGCCGTGAGTACGTCCTGCGTCAGAAGTTCGCCTTCCACCTGCCCGACGGACTCGACCCTGCCGCCGCGGCACCGCTCATGTGTGCCGGCGTCAGCGTCTGGGAGCCTCTGCGTGCCGCCGGTGTCGGCCCGGGCAGCCGTGTGGCCATCGCCGGCCTCGGAGGGCTCGGCCACATCGCGGTGAAGCTCGCCACTGTGCTGGGGGCCGAGGTCACCGTCCTCAGCCGCAGCGCGGCCAAAGAGCGCGACGCCCGGAGCCTGGGGGCGACCGGACTGCTCGTGACCACTGACGATTCCCAGGTCGCCGCCGCAAGGGGCCGCTTCGACTTCATCCTCGACACCATCTCGGCCGACCACGAGCTCACGCCGCTCATCGGCATGCTGGGCCTCGACGGGACCCTGTGCGTCCTCGGAAACCCCCTGCTGGTCGGCCCGAAGCTCTGGGAACTCGGCGCCGGCCGCAAGAAGCTCACCTCCTCCGGCACGGGAGGACTGCGGCAGACCGTGGAAATGCTCAAGTTCTGTGCCGAGCACGGCATCACAGCCGATGTTGAAACCCTCCCCTCAAGCGAGATCGAAACCGCCTTGGACCGCCTCGCCGCGGGCGACGTCCACTACCGGTTCGTACTGGACATGTCCGACCTCGACAAGTAGGCGACCGCCGCGAGGCCGGGGCATGGACGCAGAGCGTCCATGCCCCGGCCTCGCTCTCCAGCTCTCCAAAACACTGCAGAGGTCCACGTGACCCATCCCAATGCACGGTTGACGGTCCACGGCAGACGCCTCCTCGTCGAGCGAGTCCGCGCAGGCAGGCCCGTCGCCCACGTCGCCGACGAAATGGGCATCTCCAGCACCATCGCTCACAAATGGGTCCGGCGCTGGCGAGCCGAAGGCGACGCAGGGCTGCATGACCGCTCAAGCCGCCCGCTGACGACACCGAACCGCACCCCCGCCGACGTCGAGAGACAAATTTGCGAGCTGCGGCGCGAGCGCAAGCTCGGCCCCGCACGCATCGGACCGATCTTGGCCATGCCAGCCTCGACAGTCCATCGCGTCCTGACCCGCCACCAGCTGAACCGGTTGCGCTGGATGGACCGACCTACCGGCCAGGTCATTCGCCGCTACGAGCGAGAGCACCCAGGCGAACTGGTCCACGTCGACATCAAGAAGCTCGGCAACATCCCCAACGGCGGCGGACATCGAGTCATGTCCCGCCAGCAGGGCGACGGCAATCGGCAGGCCACAACGGACACGCGCAAGGGCGGCAGCCCCGCGGGTCAATACAGCTAGCGCCCGCTTCGCCGGCACGGCGTTTCATGACCGTCCATCCCCGGTGGTGGCGATCGATTCGTGCCCTGGCCTCCGTTTGCGCACTGTGAACCCGCAGGGCAGACCCCCCGGAGGTTGTCGATCCGTCATCCCCGGCGGGTGTTCGTGTCCTCACACTGGGCGGCGCCCGGTAATCTGACCTGCGAGGGCGTGGGCGGTACAGGCGGGAGCGGGGCCTGTGGCCGTCCGAGCGCCGCCGGTCCTCACCCCCTCATTGGAGATCCAGCATGGACTTCGCCATCGCTCACCACCTCGAAGGCGAGATCGCGGTCGTGGAGGTGAGCGGCTGGATCGAGATCAGCTCCGCACCCCAGCTACGCGACACTCTCATCGGGCTCATCGACGAAGGCCACCTTCACCTGGTCCTCGACCTGTCCCCTGCCGTCTTCCTGGACTCCACCGGTCTCGGTGTCCTCGTCGGCCTGCTGCACCGGCTGCGCTCGCGGGACGGCTCTCTCGCGATCGCCGGCGCCAAGGGCCGCGTCTACCAGACGTTCCAGGTCAGCCAGCTCACCCAGATCCTCACGCTCACCGACACGGTGGAGGACGCGATCGTGGCGGTCAACACCGGCGTCGCGTCGACGTCCTCGCCGCTGGGGGAGCGGGACTGATCCGTGCCGGTCAGCCCGGCCTGGTCTCGGTGAGGACCTCGAGCAGCGACTCCCTGGTCGGGGGCACGTCGACACCGCCCTGAGCGATGACGGCGTTGCCTCCGCCTCCGCCGCCGAGGCGCCGGGTCGCGTTCGCGAGCAGGTCGTCGGCCCTCAGGCGGTCGCCCAGGCGCTTCGGGACGCTGACGACCAGGGTCTTCCTCTCCCCTGAGGCGTTCCACAACAAGACCACCCGGCCGCGTTCCTCCGCCTCGCGCCGTGCCTCCTCGCGGAGGCCGCCGACGGAGCCCTCGGCCTGGGCCAGCATCACCGGGATGTCGTTCACCACGGTCTCGTGGGCGCCGGTCACCCGCGCGCTCGTCCCGGCCTTCGGTGTCCTCGCCGCCTCGACCAGGCGGCGCGCCGCGGACACCACGTCCTTCGGTGACGCGCGGAGTGTCGTGGCCACCTCCGACAGCGATGACGCCTGCTCGATCGAGTGTTCCACCGCGCGCTGCCGGGTCACCGCCACGACGCGGCGTACGCCGGAGGCAATGCTTTGTTCGGACACGATGCGGAACGACCCGATCTGCGACGTGTGGTCCACGTGGGTGCCGCCGCACAGCTCCTTGGAGAAGTCTCCGAAGGACAGGACGCGTACGGCCTCGCCGTAGTCCTCGCCCTCCAGGGAGATCGCGCCGGACGCCTTCGCCTCCTCCTGTGTCATGACCTCCACGTGTCGGTGGGAGTCGGTCAGCACCCATTCGTTGACCAGGCGCTCGACGGCGGTCAGCTCGTCGGTGGTCAGCGCCCGCGGATGGGTGAAGTCGAACCTCAGCCGCTGCGGCTCGACCAGCGATCCGGCCTGGTGCACGTGGGGCCCCAGCACCGACCGCAGCGCCGCGCCCAGCAGGTGGGTGGCGGTGTGGTTGGCCGCGGTCATCACCCGCGCGGACGGGTCCACGGTGAGCACGACGGTGTCGCCGACCCGCAGGGAGCCGCCGGTGACCTCCACCCGGTGCAGGAACCCGCCGCCGTCATGGACGACCGTCTCGGTGATCTCGCCGCCCGAACCGGGACGCGCGGGCACGCGTACGGTGCCGCGGTCGCCGATCTGGCCGCCGCCCTCGCCGTAGAACGGGGTCCGGTCCACGATCACGTCGGCGCCGGAACCGGCCTCCACCTCCTCCACCGTCGTCCCGCCGGAGAAGAGGGTGCGGATCACGCCGTCGGACTCCAGCGTGTCGTACCCGAGGAACTCCGTCGCCCCGCGCACCGCGGCGGGCAGGACGTCGCCGGTCCTCAGCCGGCGGCGCTCGCCGCCCTCCGGCACGCCGCGGCTGAGCACCTTGTGCCGCCGCAGCGCGGAGTCGAACTCCTCCCGGTCGAGGGTCACTCCCCGCGCGGCGGCCAGGTCCCGGGTGATCTCCACCGGCAGGCCGTACGTCGCGAACAGGTTGAAGGCGTCGGACCCGCTCACCCTGCCGCGCTGCGCGATGACCTTGTCGAGCTGGTCGAGCCCGCGCCGTACGGTGTGGCCGAACTCGTCCCGCTCCTGGGCGATCGCGGCCATGACCGCGGTCTGCTCGGTGGCGAAGTGCGGGTACGTGCCGCCGAGCGAGCCGACGACCGCCTCGACGATCGGCTCGAAGTCGAAGCGCTCCTGGTGGCGGCCCATCGCCATCGTCACGCACTTGCGGATCAGGCGACGCGGGATGTAGCCGCGGCCTTCGTTCCCGGGCCGTACGCCGTCGGACATGATCGCGACGGCCGCCCGCATGTGGTCGGCGATCACCCGGTGGTGGTGCAGCACCTCGCCCTTCTCGCCCAGGACGTCCTGGACGGAGCGGACCAGCGGCGCGAGGAGGCTGGTGTCATGGACGCTGTCCAGGCCGTTCAGGGCGAGCTCCATCCGCTCGAGGCCCGAGCCGGTGTCGACGCTGGTGAACGGCAGCGGTCGCAGCACGCCGTCGAGCCCCTTGTCGAACTCCATGAACACGCCGGCGTTCCAGATCTCGATGTAGCGCTGCTTCGTGTCGAAAGCGCCGCCGGGGACGTACGCGGGGCCGAACTCCTCGCCGGTGTCGAGGAAGACCTCGGTGCACGGACCGCAGGGGCCGCTGTCGCCCGCCGGCCCCCAGAAGTTGTCCTCGGCGGGCAGGGCGACGACGCGGTCGCGCGGGATGCCGGCCCGCTCCCAGGCGAGCGCGGACTCCTCGTCGGCCGGCAGGCCGAGGCCGGTGTCGCCGCCGAAGACCGTGACGTACAGGCGTCGCGGGTCCAGGCCGAGGTCGCCGGTCAGCAGCTCATGCGCGAGCTCGACCGCGCGCTCCTTGAAGTAGCCGTCGATCGACCAGCTGCCGAGCATCTCGAAGTAGGTGATGTGGTGACGGTCGCCGACGTCGTCGATGTCCTTGGTACGGATGCAGCCCTGGACGTTGCACAACTCGGGCGCCGGCGGCACCTTCTCGCCGGTGAAGTACTTCTTCAGCGGCGCCATTCCCGAATTGACGAAAAGCAGCGTCGGGTCGTTGACCGGAACCACGGAGGCGCCGCTGATCCGCCGATGGCCATGCCGCTCGAAGAAACGCACAAAGGTCTCACGGATCGCGTCGCCGTTCATCGGCCCAGGATACGGACGGGCCGTATGCCGTCGGCAAACCGTTTTCCGCGGGCCCAGGGCCGAACCGTCCGATCTTCTGGTCTTCCGTACTCCACGGTCATACGGTGGCAAATGCACTTCGCGGTCGACATCCGCCAGGGGAGCCGATGGCCCGGATCACGTCCTTGCGTCCCGACGACCCGCGGACGCTCGGCGCCTATCGGCTGGCGGGCCGCCTCGGTGAGGGCGGCCAGGGTGTCGTCTACGCCGCGCACGCCCCGGACGGCACTCCGCTGGCCCTGAAGGTCCTGCGGGACGAGTGGGCGGCCGACGACCGGGTACGCGAGCGGTTCGCCCGGGAGGTCGAGGCGGCCCGGCGGGTGGCTCCGTTCTGCGTCGCGCAGGTGCTGGACGCGGATCTGTCCGCCACGCCGCCTTTCATCGTCACCGAGTTCGTCGACGGGCCCACCCTGCTGGAGTCCGTACGGACCGGCGGGCCGCGGTCGGGTCCCGCCCTCCACCGCCTCGCCGTGGCCACCGCGACGGCGCTCGCCGCGATCCACGAGGCCGGCGTCGTGCACCGCGACTTCAAACCGGCCAACGTCCTGCTGGGCGCCGACGGCCCCCGCGTGATCGACTTCGGCATCGCCCGTACGCGGGACGGCATCGTGACACTCACCGACGGCATCGTCGGCACCCCCTCGTACATGGCCCCCGAGCAGTTCGAGGACCGCGACATCGGCCCGGCGGCCGATGTGTTCGCCTGGGGCTGCGTGATCGCGTTCGCGGCGACCGGCGAGTCGCCGTTCGGCGGCGGCAGCGTGGCCGCGGTCAGCCATCGCATCCTGCGGGCCGAGCCCCGGCTCGGCGCCCTGACCGGGCCGCTGCGTGACATCGTCCTCGCGTGCCTGGCCAAGCACCAGACCGCACGCCCGTCGATGCGCGACGTCCTGCTGTGGCTGCTGGGCCGGCCCGACGCGTCGCGTGCTCCGATCGGGGAGGCGCTCGCGGCCGGGAGGCGGACCGCCGTCTCCGACGACGTGCCGATGACCTACACGGCCACGCTCCCTCCCGGCGTGCCGGATGCGAACGGGCGTACGAGGCTCCGCGCCGCGGCGATCGGCGGGGCCGCCCTCGCGACGGCGGCGATAGTGGCCGCGGCGGCGGTCCTGGCCTGGCCGTCCCTGCGAGGAGGCCCCTCGGACCACACGGCGAGCCCGACGACCCGTGTCTCCACTCAGGCGGCGGCCCAGGGCCTGCAACGGACACCCCGCCTCGGGCTGGAGTTCTGGCAGGACGGCACGCAGGACCCCATGTCGTTCGCGACGCAGGGCGACAAGGACGTGGTGACCGTCTCGATGCGGGCGGCGCCGTTCGAGCTTCGCTTCCCCGAGCTGCCGGCGGACGTCGCCCTGGAGGTGTGCGCCTGGACCGACGACGGCATCTTCACCGTCAAGGACGGCGCCGCGGTGAGCGACAGCCCGTACTTCAGGCCGGGCACCGGCTTGGCGGACTATGAGTACGGCAGCGGGACGCTGTACCTCAACAACGAGGGCCACAACCATCTCGTCGGGACCAGGATCGCCGCGCAGTCCGCCGGCGAGAGCAAGGTGAGCTTCGGGCAGACCTTCCGCGACCAGCGGGCGACCCCGCTGCGGAACCAGCGGGGCGAGCTGTACCTGACGGTCTTCGCCGACAAGGACGAGGACGGCCGTTTCCGGCTGACCGGTCCCGCCGAGTACGAGTTCGTGGTCCTGCGCTTCTGAGCGCCGGTGCCCTCCCGGCGGGGAGGGGCACCGTGCTCAGAAGGGGCGGCCTCAGACGTGCGGCCGGAAGGCCACGCGTACGCAGCCGTCCCTCTTGTTCTTGAACATCTCGTAGCCGCGCGGCGCCTCGTCCAGGGGCATCTCGTGCGTGGCCAGATGGCGGGTGGTCAGCTCACCGCTCGCCATCCGCTTGAGCAGCATCGGGATGTAGCGGTGCCCGTGCTGCTGGGCCCCCGCGAACGTCAGGCCCTTGTTCATCAGCGCGCCGAGCGGGAACTTGTCCACCATGCCGCCGAAGACGCCCAGCACGAAGACCGAACCCCCCTTGCGGCAGGCGTTGATGGCCTCGCGTACCGCGACCGGCCGGTCCTGCTGCATGCGGAGCTGCTGTTTGACCCTGTCGTAGCCGTACTGCCCGTCGGGTCCGTCGGTGGCCTCCATGCCGACCGCCTCGATGCACACGTCGGGGCCCCGGCCGCCGGTGCGTTCCCACAGCTCGGCCTGCATGTCGTTGGTGGAGTAGTCGATCGTCTCGGTGTCCATGTACCGCTCGGCCATGGCCAGCCGGTCCGGCAGGCGGTCGATGACGATGACGCGTTCGGCGCCGAGGATCTGCGCGGCACGTGCGGCCATCTGCCCCACACCGCCCGCGCCCCACACCGCGACGACGTCGCCCGGCTTCACGCCGCCCAGATGGGCGCCCATCCAGCCGGTGGGTGCCGCGTCGGAGGCGAACAGGGCGTCCATGTCGCCGACGCCGTCGGGCACCGGGAAGGTGCCGTAGTCGGCGAACGGGACCCTGATGTACTCGGAATGGCTGCCCTTGAACCCGCCCATGGCATGGGAGTAGCCGTACACGCCGCCGGTCTCGAAGCCGAGGACCTCGCGGGCCAGCTCCCAGTTGGTGTTGGTGTTGTCGCACAGCGACCACAGGTCGTGCGTGCAGTACCAGCAGCGGCCGCAGCCGATGAACGAGCACACCACGACCCGCTCGCCGACCTTGCGGCGGCGGACCCCGGGGCCGACATCGACGATCTCGCCCATGAACTCGTGTCCCATCACGTCACCCGACTGCATGGTCGGGATGAAGCCGTTGATGAGATGCAGGTCCGAGCCGCACGTCGTGGTCAGTGTGACCTTCACGATGGCGTCCTGGTCGTTCAGGATCTGCGGGTCGGGGACCCGCTCCATCGCGAGCTTGTTCACGCCCTCCCAGCACAGTGCCTTCACGGTCGGCCTCCTCGCCGGCCGGCGAACTCCAGGAGCTTGCCCACCTGGGCCGGCTGCGTGGACGGCGGCCAGTCCGGGCGCAGCACCTCGCCGGTCTCGATCATCGACTTCGCCTGGCGCAGCGCTTCCTCGACCATGCGGCGGGGATCCTCTTCGGGCCGGCGGTTCACCATTCCGACGATCTTGGTTCGCGGAAGCTCGCGCAGCCGGGCGCCGAGCTCGGTACCACGGTCGCCGGGAGCGGGGGCGACCCTGATGTCGACCGCGTCTCCGAGCCGGGTGATGGGTTCGGGCAGGTCGGCGCGGGAGGCCAGCCGCTGTGGCGAGCAGTTGACGGTGACCGTGATCCAGTGGTTCTTCGGTGCGCGGACTCCCATGCGGGGCCGGGTGGCCATGTAGCCGGCGACGCCCACGCCGGCCGCCATCAGGCCCACTCCCCCGGCGACGCGTTTCATGTCGACGCCTTCGATGCGTGCCATGCCCGTTCGCGACCCGGCCCTGGCCTGCGTGGCCATCCGGCCGAGCATGCGGCAGGCCGTTAAGAGCATGCCTCCGATCATCTGGGCCGAGGGCGCGAGCGGAACCTCGCGCGACGGCCGGCGTCTGCGTGTTCTCTCGGCGGCGAAGCGCCAGCCGCGGATCTGCTGCTCCATGCGTTCGAACCGTTCGTGGGTCGGTGGAATTGGCCGATGATGCTCGGACCTGCGAGAACCGCCGTACCCGCACCCACCTGGGCGTCACGTCCGACTCGCGCTCCGCGAGGCAAGCTTTACCGCCGCCGTGCAGAGTCTTGGCCGGACCGCGGCCAGGTCTCCCCGCCCGCGAAGTCAGCCGATCTTGCCGACTCCGGCGAGTACCCATGAGGTCCCGCTCGCCGTATCACTTACGCGGCGTGTGCCCGGTTGTCCGCAAATGATTGACCGACGTCATTGCGGATGGAAGGTCGCTGATTCGCAAGAGCCTTTACTCGGTGTTGTCCGAATGAGGGTGTCGAATCGTAACGGCACGCTCATAACGTCATGTACGACTCCGGAACGCCGCCGCATCACGCGATTCCCAGGGAGGCCGCATGACGGCATCGAACACGCGGGCGAGCACGGAACCGCGGGAGACGACCGAGCCGGTCGTCCACATCCTCTGGATCAACGCGGGCCTGAGCTGTGACGGAGACTCGGTCGCCCTGACGGCGGCGACCCAGCCGAGCATCGAGGAGATCGTCCTTGGCGGCCTGCCGGGCCTGCCCAAGGTCGCGGTGCACTGGCCATTGATCGATTTCGAGTCCGGGCCCATGCAGGGCGCCGATCCCTTCATCGAGTGGTTCTACAAGGCCGAACGCGGCGAGCTGGATCCTTTCGTGCTGGTGGTCGAGGGCTCCATTCCCAATGAGTCGATCAAGACCGAGGGCTACTGGTGCGGTTTCGGCAACAACCCCGAGACCGGCCAGCCGATGACCACGAGCGAATGGCTCGACCGGCTCGCGCCGAAGGCGACCGCCATCCTTTGCGCGGGCACCTGCTCGGCGTACGGCGGCATCCACGCGATGGCCGGCAACCCGACCGGCGCGATGGGCGTGGCCGACTACCTCGGCTGGGACTGGCGGTCCAAGGCGGGCCTGCCGATCGTCAATGTTCCGGGCTGCCCGGTCCAGCCGGACAACCTGTCCGAGACGATCCTGTACCTGCTGTACCAGGTGGCGGGCCAGGCGCCGATGATCCCGCTGGACGAGGCGCTGCGGCCCACCTGGCTGTTCGGCGCGACCGTCCACGAGGGCTGTGACCGGGCGGGGTACTACGAGCAGGGCCAGTTCGCGACCGAGTACGGCTCGCCGAAGTGCCTGGTCAAGATCGGCTGCTGGGGCCCGGTCGTGAAGTGCAACGTGCCCAAGCGCGGCTGGATGAACGGCATCGGCGGCTGCCCGAATGTGGGCGGCATCTGCATCGCCTGCACCATGCCGGGCTTCCCGGACAAGTTCATGCCGTTCATGGACGAACCGCCCGGAGCACGGGTGTCGGCGACCGCGAGCGGCGCGTACGGCGCGGTCGTCCGCCGGCTGCGCACCATCACGCTGCGGACGGTCGACAAGGAACCCAAGTGGCGGCACAAGGGCCGCGCACTGCTGACCGGATACCGAGCGCCCTGGAGCTAAGCCTGATGACGACCTCGCCGGAGCAAGAAGACAGCAAACTGGTGGAGATGGCGTGGGATCCCATCACCCGCATCGTCGGCAGCCTGGGCATCTACGCGAAGGTCGACTTCGCCGAGCGACGAGTGGCCGAGTGCTACAGCACCTCGTCGATCTTCCGCGGCTACAGCATCTTCATGAAGGGCAAGGACCCGCGCGACGCGCACTTCATCACCAGCCGGATCTGCGGGATCTGCGGCGACAACCACGCGACGTGCTCGGTCTACAACCAGAACATGGCCTATGACGTCCGCCCGCCGCACCTTGGGGAATGGATCATCAACCTGGGCGAGGCCGCGGAGTTCATGTTCGACCACAACCTCTACCAGGAGAACCTGGTGGGGGTCGACTACTGCGAGAAGATGGTCCGCGAGACCAACCCCGGCGTCCTCTCGCAGGCCGAGCGCACCCCGGCGCCGCACGCCGGCGAGCACGGCTACAAGACCATCGCCGACATCATGCGGTCGCTGAACCCTCTTGAGGGCGAGTTCTACCGCGAGGCGCTCCAGGTCAGCCGCTCGACACGGGAGATGTTCTGCCTGATGGAGGGGCGCCACGTGCACCCCTCCACGCTCTACCCGGGCGGCGTCGGCACGGTCGCGACCGTCCAGGTGTTCACCGACTACCTGACGCGGCTCATGCGGTACGTGGAGTTCATGAAGCGGGTCGTGCCGATGCACGACGACCTGTTCGACTTCTTCTACGACGCCCTGCCCGGCTACCAGGAGGTGGGGCGCCGGCGGGTGCTGCTGGGCTGCTGGGGGGCGTTCAACGACCCGGACCACTGCGACTTCCGGTACCAGAACATGGCCGACTGGGGCCGGAAGATGTTCGTGAGCCCCGGCATCATCGTGGACGGGCAGCTGGTCACCGGCAACCTCGTCGACATCAACCTCGGCATCCGGATCCTGCTCGGCAGCTCGTACTACGACGACTGGGTGGGCCAGGAGAAGTTCGTCACCCACGACCCGCTGGGCAACCCGGTCGACGAGCGCCATCCGTGGAACCAGCACACGATCCCGCATCCCCAGAAGCGCGACTTCACCGACAAGTACAGCTGGGTGATGTCGCCGCGCTGGTTCGACGGGAAGGACCTGCTCGCCCTCGACACCGGCGGCGGGCCGCTCGCGCGGCTCTGGTCCACGGCACTGTCCGGGCAGGTCGACATCGGCTACATCAGGGCGACCGGCCACAGCGTCATGATCAACCTGCCGAAGACGATGACGCTGCCCGAGAAGACGTTCGAGTGGAAGATCCCCATGTGGAACGGGGAGCCGCTGTCCAACGCCCTCGAACGCAACCGGGCCCGCACCTACTTCCAGGCGTACGCGGCGGCGTGCGCCCTGTACTTCGTCGAGCAGGCGCTGGCCGAGGTACGGCAGGGGAACACCCAGACCTGGGCCCCCTTCACGGTGCCGGAGGAGGCGGTCAGCGTCGGCTTCACCGAGGCCGTACGCGGCGTGCTCTCCCACCACATGGTGATCAGGAACGGCAAGATCGCGAACTACCACCCGTACCCGCCCACCCCCTGGAACGCCAGCGTGCGCGACATGCACGGGACCCCGGGGCCGTACGAGGACGCCGTGCAGAACACCCCGATCTTCGAGGAGAACCCTCCGGAGACGTTCAAGGGGATCGACATCATGCGCGCCGTCCGCAGCTTCGACCCGTGCCTGCCCTGCGGCGTGCACATGTACCTCGGCAAGGGCAACGAGCTGCGCACCCTGCACAACCCGCACGCCTTCACCACCTTGTGAGAGGGGCTTTCGCCGATGCCTGAGGCCTGTGACGTGCAGGCGGCCGGGGACCGCGTCGAGGCGCTGCTGACCCGGCTCGGCGACCTGGCCGACGCCGCGGTCGTCGCGTCGGCGGAGGAGCTGGTCCGTACGCTCGTCGAGCTGTACGGCGCGGGCCTGGACCGCGTCATGGAGATCGTCACCGAGACGGGCTCCGCGGAGACGCTCCACCGTCTCACCACCGACGACCTGGTGTCCGGGCTGCTCATCGTGCACGACCTGCACCCGTTGAGTACGGCCGAACGGGTCCGGATGGCACTTGATGGGGTACGTCCCTATCTAGGACTGCACGACGGGGGCGTCGAACTGCTCGGTCTCGATCCGTCGGGAATCGTGCGCCTCCGGCTCACCGGCACCTGCGACGGCTGCCCATCGTCACAGGTCACCATCACGGACGCGATCGAACGCGCGATCGCCGCCGCCGCTCCGGAGACCACCGGGGTCGAGGTCTCGACCGACGAGAAGCCGGTCCCGCTCCTGCAGATCGGGGCACGCCCTCCGGGGCCGTGCCCGGTGCCGGAGGGATGAGGCCGTGGCGCCGACGGCGCGCGGAAGGGGGAAAAGATGGTGAAACGTCTGATCATCGGCGCGGCCGTGACCGCGCTCGTGGTGATGGCCGTCAGGTCGGCGGGTCCCGACCTCAGGCGGTACAAGAAGATCAGGAGCATGTGAACGCCATGCACGAGCTGGGAATCGCGGGGGCCGTCCTCCGGGCCGTCGAGCGCCGGGCCGCGGGTCGCCGGGTACGCCGGGCGCGCGTACGCGCCGGCGCGCTGCTGCACATCAGCGGCCCGGCTCTGAACCAGGCGTTCGTCTCGGTGTCGGACGGGACCGTGGCGGACGGCGCCCATCTCGACGTGGTCATCGAGCCGGCCCGGCTCGGCTGCCGCTCGTGCGGACGCACCACGACGTCGGACCGGATGCTCGCCATCTGCCCCGGCTGCGGCGGAACCCACATCGACCTGCAGAGCGGCGACGGGCTCGTGCTGGAGTCCGTCCAATTCGTGGAGGCGGAACGGAAGGTCGAAAATGAACCATCGACGTGAACCCGACAGTGGGTCGAGCGGCGGATCCGGCGGTGAGAGGGAGCACCACGGCTCCTCTCCCGACGTCGGCCACGGCAGCGCCGAGACACGGCAGGCGGGCGACCGGGCGTTCAGGCCGCCGCCTCCGGGTCCGCAGTGGCCGGGCCGCGAGATCTCCGACGCGGAGCGCAGCGGCGTACCGGCGACCGACACCCAGGCCCGTACCCCGCTGGGCGTCGGCACGAGCATGTCGCGGCGCGCGGAGAAGATCGCGCACAGGGAGGACGAGGTGGGCAGCCACCCGCACGGCCTGCGCGGCAGGTCCGGCCGGCCGCACGGCGGGTCGACCCCGGAGCGGGGCACGGGCGTCGGAGCCCAGGAGCCGATCCACGAGGACAGCCCGCACGTTCCCACCGGTGACCAGGCCGGATGACCGGCGGCCCCGTCTCGCCCTGACGCCGCGGCCGGCGTCCCGCCGGCTTGAGCCGCAGGCCTGGCACCTGTTCGCGAACCGGCCACGCTCTCGACCTGATCGAGTTCAGCGGTGCTGATCCTCGTCCGCCACGCCATGCCGGCCTTCGGCCCGGACGTGCCACCGCACGAATGGCCGTTGAGCGAGGAGGGCCGGGCGGCCGCCCGCCGCCTGACCGCCCGCCTGCCCCCGGATGCTCACCTTGTCGCGAGCGAGGAACGCAAGGCGTGGCAGACGCTGGGCGGGGGCGAGAACGTGGTCCGCGACGGCCGGTTCAACGAGGTCGGCCGCGTTGAGCCACAGGGGGGCGACTTTCGCCGACTGCGCCGTATGTACGTGGAAGGTGTGGATCACGCCGGCTGGGAGCCGCGCCCCGAGGTTGTAAGGCGCTTCGAAGAAGGAATCGCGGAACACCTCACCGGCGCCGGTGGGCGTCCGCTGCTGGTGGCGACGCACGGCATGGCGATGACCGTGTGGCTGACGGCGCGGCTCGCGCTGGCCGACCCCGGCGGCTTCTGGGAGGACCTTCGCTTTCCGGATGCGCACCTCGTGGACATGGACGGCGGGACCGTGCGATCACGCCGCCACATCCTCATCTGACCGCCTGCCTGACCGGTTGTCGTCCGCGGGCGCGGAGCCTCTTGACCCGGCCCCCGGGCCGGTTTACTGTCGGGGCGATTCGTTAGGGACCCTTCTTAACGTATGCCGGAGGAGCGCATGCCCCGACGCCGCACTCGCATCCTGCTCTGCTCTTTCTGGGCCGCCCTGCTCGTGGCCGCGGCCGGCGGTGCCGCGAGCGCTCACACGCCGCGTACCGGCATGGCAGGCGTCACGGACGGGCCCGGCTCGGCGGCGGCGCTGACCGGCTACCGCATCCAGTCCTCGGCGAAGGTCACCGACTCCGGCGCCGCGATCTCCAAGCCCGGGTACGCCGCGACGGGCTGGTACGCGACCGGCCCGCGTTCGACCGTCGTCGCCGGGCTGCTGCAGAACGGCAAGTACGCCGACCCGTTCTACTCCACCAACCTGAAGTCGATCGCGGCGAGCGACTTCACGGTCCCCTGGTGGTATCGCTCGGACTTCACGCTCGGCGCCGAGACCGGCCTGCACACGTTCCTGGACCTGTCCGGCGTGATCTCCAGTGCCGACGTATGGGTCAACGGCACGAGGGTCGCGACCAGCGCCCAGGTGGCCGGCGCGTACCCGCGCTTTCAGCCCGACATCACCGCACTGGTGCACTCCGGCGCGAACTCCGTGGCGTTCGAGGTCAACCCGAACGACCCCGGCAAGGACCTCACCACCGGCTGGATCGACTGGGTGCAGACGCCGCCCGACAACAACATGGGCATCTTCCGCGACGTGTTCGTCCGCCGGAGCGGCTCGGTGGCGCTGGCCAACGCCCACGTGAGCACCAGGCTCTCCGTCCCGGCCCTGGACAAGGCCGACCTCACGGTCAAGGTGGACGCGCGCAACGACACCGGCGGCCAGGTGACCGCGACCGTGGCGGGCACCGCCGGCGGAGCGTCCCTCTCCCAGAACGTCGTCCTCGCCGCGCACCAGACCAAGACCGTGACCTTCACGCCGTCGCTGGCGAACCCGAAGGTCTGGTGGCCGTACGGGATGGGCGGCCAGCCGCTCTACGACCTGAACCTGACCGCGAGCACCGGCGGGACCACCACCGACACCGCGCACGAACGCTTCGGTGTCCGCGACGTGAAGTCGTCGCTGAACTCCGACGGCGCCCGCACGTACACGATCAACGGCAGGCCGTTGCTGATCCGCGGCGGTGGCTGGTCGCCGGACCTGTTCCTGCGGCCGGACCGTACGTATCTGGCGGACCGGCTCCGCTACACCCGCGACCTCGGCCTCAACACCATCCGGCTCGAAGGGCACCTGGAGCCCGACGACTTCTTCGACCTCGCCGATGAGTACGGCATCCTGACCCTGCCCGGCTGGGAGTGCTGCGACAAGTGGCAGAGCCTGGACGACTGGACCAGCGCGGACCACGCGGTCGCGAAGGCGTCGATGGCCGCCGAGGCCGCACGGCTGCGCGACCACCCCAGCGTCATCTCGTTCCTCATCGGCAGCGACGAGGCGCCCACGAAGCAGGTCGAGAAGGAGTACGTCGACGCGCTGACCGCCGCGGACTGGCCGGACCCGATCGTGCCCGCCGCCTCGGACGCCACCGCGCCGATCACCGGTTCGTCCGGGATGAAGATGACCGGGCCGTACGACTGGGTGCCGCCGAGCTACTGGTACAACAAGCGCGAGGGCGGCGCGTACGGGTTCAACTCCGAGACCGGCGCGGGCCCCGACGTGCCCACGCTCGACACGCTGCACCGGATGATGAGCCCGGCCGAGCTCGACTCCCTGTGGCAGAACCCCTCGGCGAAGCAGTACCACCGCTCCCCCTCGGACACCTTCGGCACGCTCAAGATCTTCGACGACGCGATGACCGGGCGGTATGGCAAGCCGTCCAGCCTCGACGACTACGTCCGCAAGGCGCAGCTCGCCCAGTACGAGGCGGTACGCGCGCAGTTCGAGGCGTACGGCCGCGACTTCACCGATGCCTCGAACCCGTCGACGGGCGTCGTCTACTGGATGCTGAACAGCGGCTGGACCTCGCTGCACTGGCAGCTGTTCGACCGCTACCTCGACCAGGGCGGCTCCTACTACGGCGCCCAGGAGGCGAACCGCCCGCTGCACGTGCAGTACTCCTACGACGACAGATCGGTCGTGGTGGTGAACTCCGCGCACGGCGCCGCCTCGAACCTCACGGTCAGGGCCGACGTGTACAACGTGGACGGCACCTCGAAGTACACCGGGAGTGCGACCGTCGGCGTACCCGGAGACGGAGGCCGTACGACGGCGGTGACGATCCCGTCGATCAGCGGGCTGTCCACCACCTACCTCGTACGCCTGACACTGAGCGACGCGAAGGGCACCGAGGTCGATCGCAACGTCTACTGGCTGTCGACCAAGAAGGACGTCATCGACTGGTCCAAGAACGACTGGTACTACGTCCCGACGTCGAGCTACGCCGACCTGAGCGGCCTTTCCGGCATGGCGAGCGCGCCGGTGAGCGCGACCGCGTCGAGCACGACCGCGGCCGACGGGACCACGACGACCACGGTGACGCTGAGGAACACCGGTACCGGCAAGGTCCCGGCGTTCTATCTGGACACCCACGTCGTCGACTCCGCGGGCAGGCCCGTACTGCCGATCCACTGGTCGGAGAACGCGGTCAGCCTGTGGCCCGGCGAGTCGAAGACGCTGACGAGTACGTACCGCGGCTCGGACCTGCACGGTTCCGCGGTCAAGGTGCGCGTCTCCGGCTGGAACGTCCCGGCACAGACCATCTCCGGCTCCTGATTCGCGGGCGTTGAGCCCTTACAAGATGAGGTGTCCATTAGGGTCCGGGGTGAGCCGTGTGGCGGGAACTCCCGTCTCACGGCGGCCCTTTCGCCGGACCCTCCTGGAGGTCATCGTCGTGCCGGACCAAGCCGAGTCGTCCCCGGCGGGCATCGACACGAGCAGGCCGAGCGTCGCTCGGATGTATGACTTCTACCTCGACGGCAAGGACAACTACGCGGTCGATCGCGCCGCCGTGGAAAAGGTCGCCGAGGTGCTTCCGGAGGTACGCCAGGTCGCGCGGGAGAACCGCGCCTTCCTGCGCCGCGCCGTGCGGTACATGGCGCGGCAGGGGATCCGGCAGTTCATCGACGTGGGTTCCGGGCTGCCGACGGCCGGCAACACCCACGAGATCGCGCAGGAGATCATTCCGGGCGCGCGCGTCGTCTACGTCGACAACGACCCGGTCGTCCTGGCGCACGGCCGGGCGCTGCTCGCCGCGGACGACAACACCACGGTCGCGACGGCCGACCTGCACAACCCGGACGACGTGCTCGGCCACGCGGAGACGACCAGACTGATCGACTTCGACGAGCCGGTCGGCATCCTGCTGATCGCCATGGTGCACTTCCTCACGTCTTCGGAGCGACCTCAGGTCATGGGCCGGCTGCGCGACGCCCTGGCGCCGGGCAGCCACATCACCGCGACCCACACCTCGACGGACGGGCAGTCGGCGGCCGCGGTCGCGCAGATCGAGGCGGTCTACGCGACCACGCCGACGCCGATCTATCTCCGCTCGCGGTCGGAGATCTCACCCTTCTTCGACGGGCTGGAGCTGGTCGAGCCCGGCCTGGTCATGCTGCACGACTGGCAGCCGGACCAGGAGGACCCGGGACCGGCCCCGACCCGCTGGATGTACGGCGGGATCGGGCGCAAGGTCTCATAGCACCAGGTTGAGCAGCAGGATGAAGATGATCGAGACGACCGAGATGATGGTCTCCATCACCGACCAGGTCTTGATGGTCTGACCGACGCTCATCCCGAAGAACTCCTTGACGAGCCAGAAGCCGGCGTCGTTGACGTGAGAGAAGAACAGCGACCCCGAGCCGATGGCGAGCACGAGCAGCGCCGTGTGCGTCGAGCTCATCCCGGTGGCGAGCGGAGCCACGATCCCGGCCGCGGAGATCGTCGCCACGGTGGCGGAACCCGTGGCGAGCCGGATGCCGACCGCGACGAGCCAGCCGAGCACCAGCGCCGAGATGTTCGCGCCGTTCGCGGCCTGCGTGATGGCCTTGCCCACACCGGCGTCGATCAGCGTCTGCTTGAAGCCACCACCGGCACCGACGATGAGCAGGACACTCGCGATGGGCGGCAGCGACTCCGCCACGATGGTGGAGATCCTCGCCCGGTCGAACCCGGCGGGCAGCCCGAGCGTGAACATCGCGACCACCACCGCGACGAGCAGCGCGAACAGCGGCGTACCGATGGCGTCGAGTGCCGTACGCAGGGTGCCGTCCTCATCCAGCCAGACGTCGGCGACGGCCTTGGCGAGCATCAGGACGACGGGGAGCAGGACCGTTCCCACCGTGAGAGCGAACCCGGGACGGCGCCGCGGAGTGCTCTCCTCGTCTCCTTCTTCTTCGGGGACCTCGTCCATCAGCCCGGCGGGCGGCTCCGCGTGCACCCAGCGCGCGGCGACCCGGCCGAAGAGCGGACCGGCGATGATCACGGTCGGAATCGCGACGAGCAGCCCGAGCGCGAGCGTGACACCCAGGTCGGCCTTGACCGTGCTCACGGCCACCAGCGGCCCGGGGTGGGGAGGTACCAGGCCGTGGAGCACCGAGAGCCCGGCCAGCGCGGGGATGCCGAGCAGCATGAGCGGCCGCCCGGAACGCTTCGCGACGAGCAGGACCACGGGGACCAGGAGTACGAGGCCGATCTCGAAGAACATCGGCAGCCCGATCAGGACCGCGATGAGCGTCATCGCCCAGGGCAGCGTTCGGGCACTGGACTTGGAGATGATCGTGTCGACGATCTGGTCGGCACCGCCGGACTCGGCCAGCAGTTTGCCGAGCATGGACCCGAGGGCGATGAGCACACCGACACTGGCGACCACCATGCCGAGGCCGTTGCTGAAGCTGGCGATCATCTTCTCGAGCGACATGCCGGCGACGGCGCCGAGCACTCCTGAACCCAGCGCCAGCGCCAGGAACGGATGGACCTTCAACTGAGTGATCAGAACGACGATGACGGCGACACCGACGACCGCGGCCATGATCAGCCGGGTGTCATGACCGGTCCACGAGGAGCTGGCCAGTACGCCGCTCGCGAGCGGAGTCATAGGGGCTCTCTTCCTGTCTCGAGGCTTTCGGGGGCTGGGGGGGTCATCCTTTGCGACAGGCCGAGGATCATTACGGGGGCGCCCGACCGATGATCATGACGTCCATCCTGTCTGGTTTGTCAAGGGATCACCAGATCCAACGAGAGGCCGCGCCCGAGGGTGCGCCCCTAGCCGAACCCGGCGCTGGAGGGGAGCCTCGCCACCTTGCGGCGAGGGGGGTGTTAGGGCTGGTGAGCGGGCTTGCGGGACCGATCCCACGGCCGATGCCGAGTGTCCGACCGACGCCGATGGCCGAGCCGGACGGAGCTGCTTTTCTGCCGTTTTGCCCAATGCCTGCCACCCGTTTGTACGGTCGCGCGAAGCCGAAGGGCCTGCCACGCCGCAGCCCTAAAGGGGACAAAACGGGGTGCCCTCTATACCCGTGCATCAACGGCAGGCCATTCGGAAAGGCCACCCAGACTGGCCACCCAGGCAGGCGGCAATCGATGCTCGCCGGCACCACTCTCGCTGTCCGTCGACCGTCCGCTCGTGTCGCGGCGGAGCCGCACCACCACCGATCCCCCACGTGGAGACGGCCGAGCCCAGATCGGAGCGCAAGACGGCAGCCGAACCGCGCCACCATCCCCCGCGACGGAGTCAGCCGAACACCCCACGACCGCCGAACCCCCCGCCACCCCCACCACAGCCACTTCTCAAACGAAAACAAGCTCAGGCCGGGGCCGGGCCGCGCCACCATCTACCCGCGCGGAGCCTGCCGAGCGCATCGCGGTGGCCGAGCCCCCGGCCACCCACGCACGAATACAGGGCGTGGTCGCCCTGGCGGCGGGCAGGGGCCGAGTCGAGCGCGCGGTGACACCGCCCGCCTGCTCGCAGGCGGGTTCACGGCGGGCGCTTCTCCGGTCGGGGCGTCTCGGCTTGCCGACTCCTTTGCGCTCACCTACCTCCGGGCCATTCCGCCACACCGTTGTCGGCGGAGGTTTGAGCTCGATCATTTGCGATGAAATAGAAGATTTATTGTGACGTAATGGGCGAAGTTGTTTACTATCCGGCGCCTTGACGACGCATGTCGTCCCAGCGCAGAGTAGAAGAGATCGCACATTGTGCAATCTTGCGGTCGATTCGGAATGCGATGGCACATTTATCACTAGCCGGATAACTCGGTCTCTTGGGTGTTCGCCCGTAGGCGTGACGTGCGAATGCCGGAGCCGATCCGGCGCCGCATCCCGGTGGCGCGGGGATGCGACGCGGAACGGCTCGTATCCGCGGGACCGCACGACCGGCTCGCGAAGGGGATGGCAATCCCCGTGGGCGATCGGGACGGGCTCCCGGTCGCCCACCGCGGACACCCTCCATCGAGCCGGTGAAGTGTCCGGCCCGCGAAAATCCCACACCGTCTTCTGTCCGGTACGTCCAATTCCCCTACCGCCATCGCAGAAGCGATCTCCGCCAACGGAAGCGGCGGCCGACAGCCGGCCAGACCCTCCGCGACGCGTCGACGGGCCGGCCCGCGGTTACCTTTCTCACGTCCCCGCCTCCCGAGTGAGAGCCTGGCCACCCTGCCCGGCATGACTCAGGCCCATGTCGTAGCCATGATCCGGGGAGTGTTGTCACCGGGCCTGGGTGGTGGTCGACCGGCTGCCTCGATCGGCGCTGTGCCGGTAACGGTCGCTCAGGCCGCGAGCTGCCAGGTGGCGTACCTGCCTGGTGGCGTACCCGCCTGGTCTGGTCATACGGCGCCTGGCCGATGTGCGTCCGGCCGGCGCCAAGACGGGGCGTTCGTCATCGCCGACGTCGCATCCGGGATCGGCGCCGGCGTTGCGCACGACGAGACCGGTCTGGAACCGGTCACGAGCCTCACTTGAAGAGGTCGAGGTCCACGGTCTCGGCGAGGGCGCGAGCGCCCGCGTCTCCGGGGTGTACCCCGTCGCCGGAGTCGAAGGCGGCGGCGAGCCGGGTGGGATCGTCCGGGTCGGCCAGGGCGGCGGCGAAGTCGGCGACATGCCAGTCCCGCTGGCCGGTGATGGCCTGGTTGACGGCCCGCCGCGCCTCCTCGTTGCCGTCGGCCCGGAACATCTCGTAGACGCTGCCCATCATCGGGGTCACCGTGCCCAGGATCGGCTGGACGCCATGCCTCTGGGCACGACGGGCCAGCGCGAACAGCGCCCCGGTGATGTCGTCCGCGGGCGAACCCATGGCCAGGTCATTGAGCCCGCCCATGATCAGGACGTGGGTAGCCTCCGGGACGCCGAGCACGTCGCGGGCGAACCGCTCCGTCATGGTCGGCCCGAACAAGGGGCCGAGCAGCCGGTTGCCGCCGATGCCCGCGTTCAGGACGGCGGCGCCCTCGAGTCCGGCGGCGAGCAGCCGGCGTTGCAGGTGATCGGCGTAGCGCTGGTCTCGGTCCGCCGAGGTGCCGTCGCCCCGGGTGATCGAGTCGCCCAGGGCGACGACGACCGGACCGGCCGCGGGCGCGTCGGTCAGAACCCGGGTGATCCAGTAGAGCGAGGTGAACCGCTCGGCGCCGGGCAGGACCTCGCCGGTGCGCTCGGCGGAGTGCAGGACCTCGCCGGTGCGCTGGGCTGAGTGCAGGTACGCGGCCGGTTCCGCGTCGCCCGACACGAAGCAGCTGATCACGAACTCGTCGCCCGCCGCGGTGGTCAGCGGGACCGGGTCACTCGTCGCGGTCCTGCCGGGCGGGATCTCCCAGCGCGCGCCGCCCTGACAGAGGACGGGCATGCCATCCGCCGCCGTGACCTCGTCGATCACCAGCGGCGTGTGCCCGAACTCGTTGCTCAGGACCAGCCGCAGGGCGCCGCCGCCGCGCCGCAGCCGGACGGCCTGCCGCACCGTCTGAGCGGAGAACGACCGGGGCTGCGGCATGAAGGACGGCGTCCCGTCCGGGTCGCCCAGCGCGGCGAGGTAGGCGGTGGTCCAGGTCACGGCGGCTCCGTATATCGATGAACGTCGATGATAGTGATCATAACCGATGAGATAGATGCTTATCGATATGCTCCGACCCATGAAAGACGACCGTCATCCCGCGACCGACGACCTCCGGCTGGTGAAGGTGCTCGCGGCGCTCGCCGATCCGGTCCGCCTGACCATGGTCCGCACCCTCGGGGTCCGTGGCGAGTCCCCCTGCGTCGAGCTGCATCAGGCCGCGCGCCTGACGATCAGCCAGCCGACGTTCTCGCACCACCAGCGGGTGCTGCGCGAGGCGGGAATCCTCCGGGAACGCGTCAAGGGCGCCCAGCGCATCATCAGCCTGCGCGACGAGGACCTGGACGCCTGCTTCCCGGGGCTGCTCGGGGCCGTGCTCGACACCCCAGAGGACCTCGTCCAGAAGATCGACTGACCCCGCCCCGCCCCGCCCCGGGCAGCGGGCAGCGGGCAGCGGGCAGCGGGCAGCGGGCAGCGGGCAGCGGGCAGCGGGCAGGGTACCGGCCGGGCAAGGTTTGCGTTCAGATCGCTCGCTTATACCCCCCTGGGGTACTACGATCCCTACCGATCGCCTCCGCCGTCCGGGAAGGTTCGCAGATGGGTGCCATCGGCCATGCGCTGGCCATTGCCGGGTCGATGACCTGGGAGATCCTGTGGGCGCTGATTCTCGGGTTCGCGCTGTCGGCGGTCGTCCAGGCCGTCGTGCGCAGGTCCACGATCGTCCGGCTCCTCGGTGACGACCGGCCCCGTACTCTCGCCATCGCCACCGGGTTCGGGATCGCCTCCTCCTCCTGCTCGTACGCCGCCGTCGCGCTCGCCCGTTCCCTCTTCCGCAAGGGCGCGAGCCTCACCGCCGCCATGGCCTTCGAGATCGCCTCCACCAACCTCGTCATCGAGCTGGGCATCGTGCTGGCCCTGCTCATGGGCTGGCAGTTCACCGCGGCCGAGTTCGTCGGCGGGCCGATCATGATCGTGGTCGTGACCCTGCTGTTCAGGCTCTTCCTGCGCGAGCGGCTCCTGCGCGAGGCACGTACGCAGGCCGGGCGCGGGCTCGCCGGGTCGATGGAAGGCCATGCGTCGATGGACATGACCGTTCGGCGTGAAGGGTCCTTCTCGCGGCGGCTGTTCTCCAAAGAGGCGTTCACCGCGGTGTCCCATGTGTTCGTCATGGAATGGGCGGCCATTCTCCGGGACCTCGTCATCGGGCTGCTCATCGCCGGGGCCGTCGCCGCCTGGGTGCCCGACACGTTCTGGCGGCATCTCTTCCTGACCGGCCATCCGCTCGCCGCCGCGCTGTGGGGGCCGCTCGTCGGGCCGCTGGTCGCCGTCGTCAGCTTCGTCTGCTCCATCGGCAACGTCCCGCTCGCCGCGGTGCTGTGGAACGGCGGCATCAGCTTCGGCGGCGTGATCGCCTTTGTCTTCGGCGACCTGATCATCCTGCCGATCATCAACATCTACCGGAAGTACTACGGCATGCGGATGGCCCTGTTCATCACCGGGACCTTCTACGCGGCCATGGTGATCGCCGGATATCTCGTCGAGCTGATCTTCGGTGCCGCCGGGCTCGTTCCGACGCAGCGCCGGGCGGAGGTCATGGAGGAGCGGATCACGTGGAACTACACGACCTGGCTCAACCTGGCCTTCCTGATCCTCGCGGCGGTGCTCCTCGTCCGTTTCTTCCGTACGGGCGGCGTCCCGATGCTCAAGATGATGGGCGGCTCCCCCGGCGATGAGGACTCCTCTGCCGAGTGAGTCGCCATGGGTCGACAAAGCCGCTACGTTGCTGCATTCAACTGTAGAAAAAGGCCATTACTAAGAACACCCACAAATGACAGAAGCGACCAGAACACCCGACGGCGACGAGGCATTCGACTCCCTCGAGCAGGAGCTCGCCACGCTCCTCCGCCGGGCACGGGCGATGTCCGCCGAGATGGGCCGCGAGGTGCATCCGGACCTGGACCCCGAGGCGTACGGGCTGCTCGCCGGCATCCACGACCACTCGCGGGCCCGCGCCAGTGACCTCGCCGGGCACTTCGGCCTCGGCAAGGCCACGGTCAGCCGTCAGCTCAAGGTGCTGGCCGAGCTCGGCCTGATCGAACGCGGACCCGACCCGGCCGACGGGCGCGCGCACGTCCTCGTCATCACCGAAGAGGGACGGCAGCGCTTGGAGACCACCCGCCTGGCCCGCCGTACGCGCTGGCATGCCGTCCTCGGCAGGTGGCCGGTCGACGACGTACGGCTGCTGGCGGACATGCTCGCCCGCTTCAACCGACTCGGCGACGACGCCTGCGACGACTGACCCGGGTACGCGACCGATACACCGGACCGACCACCGAGGTGACCGTAGTGTCCCTTGCCGTCCCGGTCACCGCGCCTGACGCTGGACCCATGATGCGCAACTGCTCATGCGGACACGGCTCCAGCTGCTCCTGCCCGAAGGGCTGCTCCTGCGGGTGCAACGGCTGACCTGACCGCACACACACCGCCGGCGGGCGCGAATAAGGCCAGCCGGTGAATACGCGCGCGAATAGGCACCCATAACGCATACGATTTCGAAACCGGATCGCAACTCTCGGAGTCAAAGGGCAGAAGAGTCGATCCGATGACGGAGGCGTGAGGACTGGATGGGCGCCGGTGAGCCGCGGTTCGGAGTGCTTGGCCCGCTGCTGATCGAGGTGGACGGGCGGCCCATGCCGCCGCCCGGGTCCGGGGTGGTGCGCGGGCTGCTCGGCGTGCTCCTGCTCGCCGGAGGACGGTCTCTGACGGCCGAACACCTCATCGAGCTCGTGTGGGCCGACCGGGCGGAGCGTACGGGCCGGGGGCCGGTGCAGGCGGCGGTCTCGCGGCTGCGCGACTGGCTGGGCCGGCTCCCGGGCGGCGGGCCGCCGGTGGAGTACGACAGCGGGGGCTATCGGCTCGTCCTGCGCGCCGACGCGGTGGACGCCGGCCGGTTCCGTGCCCTCGTCCTGCGGGCGGCGACGACGAGCGACCCCGCGACGCGGTGCGAGATGCTCGACGCGGCGCTGACGCTGCGGCGCGGGCCGGTCCTCGCCGACCTGGTCTCGGTCGACCGGGCCGGTTCGCTCATGCGCGAGGCCGAGGACGCCGTACACCGCGCGGCCGTGGCGTTCGCCGAGGCGGCCATCGCGGCGGGGCGTCCGGGCTCGGCGATCCCGCGGCTGACCGTCCTGGCCGAGGAGCAGCCGCTCGACGAGGAACTGCAGGCGGTCCTGATCGAGCTGATGTCGGTCGACGGCCGCCCGGCCGACGCCCTGCGGCACCACCAGAAGGTGCGCGAGCGGATCACCGGCGAGATCGGTGTCGAGCCCGGAGCCAGAGTGCAACGCGCCTATCTCACCGTGCTCGCCCGCGACCGCGACCACGGGCCGGGCCCGCTCGTGGAGACCACAGTGCCGCCGCCCGCCCAGCTGCCGCCGGGCATCGCGGACTTCACCGGCCGCGACGCCGAGGCCGACCTGCTGGCGCGCACGCTCGACGTGACCGGCGCGCCCGTGGTCACGGCGGTCTCCGGACCGGGCGGGGTCGGCAAGACCGTGCTCGCCCTGCACGTCGCGCACCGGCTGGCGGCGCGGTTCCCCGGCGGACAGCTCTACGCCGACCTGGGCGCCGAGCTCAGCGAGCCCGCGGATCCCTCACGAGTGCTCGGCGGGTTCCTCGCCGCGCTGGGCATCGCCGGGCCGGTCGTGCCCGAGGCGCTGGAGGAACGCACGGCGCTCTTCCGCAGCCTGCTCGCCGGCCGGCGCGTCCTCATCGTGCTCGACAACGCCTCCTCCGAGGGGCAGGTACGCCCGCTGCTGCCCGGATCGCCGGGTTCGGCGGTGATCGTGACGAGCCGGGCGCACCTGGCGGGGCTGGAGTCGGCCAGGCCGGTCGAGCTTGAGGTGTTCGGCGCCCATGAGGCGACCGGCCTGCTCGCCCAGATCGCGGGGGCGGACCGGATCGCGGCCGAGCCCGAGGCCGCGGCCGAGATCGCACGGCTGTGCGCGTACGTGCCGCTGGCGGTGCGGATCGCCGGCGCGCGGCTGGCCGGCCGGCGCCACTGGAGCCTCGCCTACCTCGCGACCCGGCTCGGCGACGAGCACCGCCGGCTCGACGAGCTGTCGGCGGGCGATCTGGCGATCCGCGCCGGCTTCGCGGTCAGCTACTCGCGGCTGCCCGCGGACACCCGCCGCCTGTTCCGCCTGCTCGGCCTGCTGGACGTGACCGACTTCGCCGGCTGGGTCGCAGCGGCACTGCTGGACCTGCCGGTCGACCAGGCCCAGGCGCATCTCGAGGCGCTGGTCGACTCCCAGCTCCTCGACCTGGGCAGCTCCGATCCGGCCGGTGGTCTCCGGTACCGCTGCCATGACCTCGTACGGCTGTACGCGCGCGAACGGGCGCGCGAGGAGGACTCGGCGAGCGTCCAGGCCGCCGCGCTGACACGGGCGTTCGGCGGGTGGCTCGCGCTGTCCGAGCGCGCCGCCGAGCTCGTACCCGGCCCGTGCTACGCGGCGATCCACGGTGACGCGCCGCGCTGGCGGCTCCCCTCCGCGCTCACCGACACCACGCTGCGGGACCCCGCCGCCTGGTTCGACGCCGAGTGGACCGCACTGGTGGCCGCCGCGGGCCAGGCGTGCGAGCTCGGCCTGGATGAGTTCGCCTGGGACCTGGCGGCCTGTCTGGAAAAGTACTTCGACGTGCGCTGCATGACGGTGGAGTGGCGCGAGACGCACGAGCGCGCGCTGCAGCTGTGCCGCTCGGCCGGCAACCGGCGGGGCGAGGCCGTGCTGCTGCGCGGGCTGCTCGAAGTGACGACGTGGAACACCACGGCACCGTCCGGCACGGCCATGACCACGCTGCGGGAGCGGTCCCTGCGGCTGCTGCACATGTTCGAGGAGCTGGGCGAGCCGCGCGGAATGGCCGACGCCCTGGTCAACTGCGCCTGGGGGCTCGTGGCCGAGGGCCAGGCGGACGAGGCGCTGGCGGCCGCCGAACGCGCCCTGACCTTGGCGCGAGAGCACGGGCATCTCGGCGGTCAGGCACGTGCCCGCCACGTGATGGGCATCGCCTGCGCCGGCAGCGCACGTATCGAGGCCGCGATCGACCACCTGACCCGGGCCCTGGGGCTGGCCAGGGAGCTCGGCAACCCCCGCTTCGAGGCGACGGCGATGCAGTTTCTCGGGGCGGCCCACTGGGAGGCCGGGCGGATCGACACCGGCCACGACCTGCTCGTCGACTCGCTCGTGATGTGCCACGCCCGCGGCGACCGCTATGCCGAGGTGTTCTCGCTGCTGTACCTCGCCAAGCTGTACGCCGGCCTCGGCGACGCGCGCGCACGGCCGACCGCCGAGGCGGTCCTTTCGGTCAGCCGCCGGTACGGCATGCGTCACCACCTGGCCGACTCCCTGAAGGTCCTCGGCGACCTGGACATGGTCGACGGCCGGTTCGCCTCGGCGACGCTCCGGCTGGAGGAGTCGGTGCTGGTGTGGCGGAGCCGCGGCTGGTCCTCGTTCCTGGCCGCGACGCTCCGCAGCCTCGGCCACGCGCACGCGGGCACCGGTGAGTCCGAGTCGGCGGCGAAGGCGTGGACCGAGGCCCTCACACTGTTCGAGGAGCTGTCCGACACCACCTCGGCCGCCGAGGTCAGCGCGCTGCTCGCGGATACGTGCGCGGTCCCGCCCTGCCGCTGACGTTCAGCCGTACCCGAGCGCTCGCCGTACGGCCGTCGCCAGCCGGTCGGGGGTGGCGCCGGGCAGTACGGCCGCGATGTGGGCGTCGGGACGGATCAGCCATGCCTCACCCCGCTCGGCGCCCAGCGCGGACGCCAGGGCGTCGATCCGCTCCAGTTCCAGCACGGTGACCGGCGCCCCGGTGACCGTACGCGCGGCGCGTTCGAAGGACGCGTGGTCCTCCCGGCCGGCGAGCAGCACGGTGAACCCGTCTCGTACGAGCTCGCGGAAGCGCGCACCCGTGTTCAGGCGAGCGTCCGGCACGATGACACCCGGCCCCGGCACCGCGTCCTCGCCCTTGGGCGGCCGGCCCGCGAACGGACGGCTCGGTTCGGGCGTGGTCAGTGCGGAGTCGGCGTACCAGTACGGTTCGGCGAAACGCCCGGAGTCGACGGTCGTCATCGCGTTCGCGGGATCGAGCGCCGCCTTCTCGAGCGTCTCGCGCCGTACACGCCACTCCTCCGCGGACCGCGGCACGAGGAAGCGCATGGTCGCGTCGGTGACCGCGAGGTTCTCGGCCGCGGCGGCGTGCCGTTCGTCGTGGTAGGTGGCCAGGAGCCGCTCCGGGGCCCAGCCGCGTACGACGAAAGCGATCTTCCACGCGGCGTTCTCCGCGTCGGGGACGCCGGAGTTGAGGCCACGCGCGCCGAACGGCGCGACGAGATGGGCGCAGTCGCCGGCGAGCAGCACCCGGCCCACCCGCATCCGGTCCGCGATCCGCGACTGGAACCGGTAGACCGAACGCCAGATCAGCTCGTACGGGACCGGGCCGACGATCTGCCGGATGCGGCGGTCGAGCCCTCCCCCGGTCTCCTCGGCGGCGAGATCGAACCCGGGCGGCACCTGCCAGTCGATGCGGAACGTCGAGTCCGGGCACGGGTGGATCAGGACCTGGCGGCCGGGATTCCACACCGGGTCGAAGTAGAACCGGCGCTCGTTCTCCCATCCGGGCAGGTCGGCCCGTATGTCGCAGATCAGGAACTCGTCGCCGAACGCCCGGCCCTCGAAGCCGACGCCCAGCGCCTCGCGTACGACTCGGCCGCCGCGCGCGCCCGCGCACGCCACGACATGGCAGGCGCGGACGACGGCACCGTTCGCGCACTCCAGCGTCACGCCACTTCGGTCCTGGCCGAGGCCGGTCACCTCGTGGCCCCACCGCACGTCGACGCGGGCGTCCGCGGCGGCTCGCGCGCTGAGGATCTCCTCGGTACGGGCCTGGGAGAGGTTCACGAACGGCGGCAGCGGCGAGGTGCCCCGGCCGGTGAAGCTCCAGGAGAACAGCTCACGGTCGCGGTAGAACGTACGGGCCGTGGTCCAGGTGAGGCCCTCCTCGGCGACCGCGCCGGCACCGACGGCGGCCCAGATGTCGAGCACGTCACGCTGCTGGCAGATCGAGCGGGACCCGGCCGGGTCGCGCGCGGCGCGCCGCTCCAGCACGACGACCGGAAGGTCCCAGCGCGCGAGCAGCAGCGCCGCCGTCAGCCCGACCGGCCCGGCCCCGATCACGACGACGGGGTCCACGCTCACTCCTGCAGCTCGGCCCACACCTCGCGGTCGCGTTCGGCGGTCCAGATGCGCGGGCGCTCGATGCCGGACAGCTCGTCCCACAGCCGGGAGACGTCGAAGGGCAGGCAGTGCTCGAAGATCGGCCAGCCACCGAAGCGTGGTTCGAGCCGCGCGTGCGTCGCCTCGAACGCCTCCTTGAGGGTGCCCCCGCGTTCGCGTACGGCGCCGACCTCGCGGATCATGACGGTGAGGAAGTCGCGGGTCTGGGCCACCGCGGCCTCGACGGCGTCCTTGCCGCGCGCGACGGCGCCGCGTCCGCCGATGAGCGCCTCGGCACCCAGCGCGGCGATCGCGTCCAGCGTGCCGGCCGCCCAGTCCCGGTGAAAGGCGTCACCGGTGTAGAGCGCGGCCTGCGCCTCGACCAGGTCGCCCGCGAAGAGGATCTTCTGGGCGGGGAGCCAGGCGACGATGTCGCCCTCGGTATGGCCGCGGCCGCAGTGCTGGAGCACCAGGTCACCCCGGTCACCCCCGAGGTCGATGGTGAACCGGTCGGTGAGCGTCGCGGTCGGCCACGTGAGGCCGGGGATCGACTCGGGCTCCCTGAACAGCCGCGGCATCCGGCCGAACTCCGACTCCCAGTCCTGCCTGCCGCGCTCCGCGACGAGCTCGCGGGTCTTCTCGTGCGCGACGATCACGTCGGCGTCGAAGGCGCTCGCGCCCAGGACGCGTACGGCGTGGTAGTGCGAGAGCACCAGGTAGCGGATCGGCTTGCCGGTGTGCTCGCGCAGCCTTTGGAGCCACGCGCGTGCGGCGACCGGGGTCGCCAGCGCCTCGAAGCAGACGAGGAAGTCCTCGCCCTCGATCGCACCGACGTTGGGGTCGCCCTCGGCCGTCAGGGCGTACACCCCGTCGGCGAGGATCTCCAGGGTCTGCGTCTTGTCCTCGGTGTCCGCGGACGAGGCGAACGGCTTGGCCATCGAGACCTCCTGGACCGGGGGGCACCGCGTCGTGGATCTCCTTGCCGCGTACGCGGTGCCCGAAACCCGTCTCAGGAGCCGGCGCTCAGATGGTCGCGCAGCCCGGCGCCGAACGGTGTGGCCGTGCCGTCGTAGTCGCTGATCAGTGACGGGCCGGAGGAGCAGTCCCAGGTGTTCCAGGTCCAGCCGAGGTAGCCGACGCCGTGCGCGTCCGCCCAGTTCATGACGGTGTCGATGAACCCGTGCCCGCAGTCGTTCTCGCCGATCTCGCTCAGCGTGAGCGGGACCTGCCGGGCGACCGGCGCGAGCTGGGCGTCGAAGCAGGACGTGCTGGAGCAGGTGTTGAAGTTGTAGAGGTGCGCGAACGCCGCGAGGTTGTGCTCCGGGTCGGCCGGCGCGTACTCGAGCCACTGCGTCAGGTCGTTGGAGTAGGCCAGGCCGCCGACGAGGATGACGTTGTCCGCGCCGGTCGCGCGTACCGCGTCGACGAGGGACTGGAACCCCGCCACCTGGTACGCGATCCCGGCGCACGTCCCGCCGTCGCGCCAGCAGGTCCAGCCGGAGGTCTCGCTGCCGGTGGCGCGCTCGGGGTACGGCTCGTTGAACAGGTCCAGCACCACCGCGTCATCGCCCTTGAAGGCAGTGGCGACCCCGGTCCAGAAGGACGGCGCGTACTCCGCGTCCGGCATCGGCTTCTGGCAGGTCGCGTGGACGTCCGCGCAGCCGGAGGACGGGCCGGTGTAGGCGCCGTGGTTCCAGTGCATCTCGACGATCGGGGTGATGCCGTGGGCCTCCAGCCGGGAGACGTACCCCTTGACCTCGCTCTGGTACGCGGCGCCGCCGTAGCGCGGGTCGATGTTGCTCAGGCCGAGCCAGCACTCCTCGTTGAGCGGGATCCGCACCGCGGTGATCTTCCAGGCGGCCATGGCCTCGATCGAGGCGTCGTCGACCGGGCCGTCCCAGACGCCGTATCCCTGCACGCACATGAACTCCCCGCCGGAGCGGTTCGCGCCGCGCAGCCGCACGGTGGCCCCGTCGGCGTCGACCAGGTGGTTTCCGGACACGTGCAGCGCGGGCGGGCCGTCGCCGTGCCCGCCATCGCCGCCGGTCCCGCCGCCGCCGCTGCCGTCACCGTCGCAGGAGACGCCGTTGACGGTGAACGACGCCGGGTCCGTGTTGGTCCCGCTGTAGGCGAAGTTCGCGCCGATCTGCGCGGTGGCACCCGTGGCGAGCGTGCCGTTCCAGCCCGCGCCGGTGACCGTGACGGTCCTGCCCGACTGGCTCCAGGTGCCGCTCCAGCCCTGGGTGAGCGTCTGGTTCCCGGTGTAGGCGTACGTCAGCGTCCACCCTTCGAGCCGGTCGCCGAGGTTGTGCAGGGTGATGGAGGCGGTGAAGCCCGATCCCCAGTCGTTCTTGGTGTAGTCCACCGAGCAGCGCACGGCGGCGTGGGCGGTCCCGGTGATCGGTCCGCCGCCGAAGAGGCCGAGGACGAGTGCCAGGAAGACGGAGATCATGCGTCTGGATCGCATCTGACGGCTCCAGGTCTCGTTCGATGGGAGCGCTCCCACATTCCCCTGTGACCCTAACTTCGGCCTTGACCTTGAGAAAAGACGCTTTCACCGGTATTCACGGGAGGCCCTGTCTCGTATGGCCTCTTCCGGTCATTCGTTAGGGAGGCTTCCAATCAAACCGTACGGCGATTAGCGTGGGCGTCCGAGCCCGGGAGGTACGGTTGTCTATGGTCAGGTCACCTTTGATCATGGTTGCGGCGGCAGCGGTGATGACCGTCGCGGCCGTGACGCCGACCGATGTCGCCACGGCCTCGCCGCCTCCCGCAGCGGTCGTCGCGCCCGGTCCCGGGGCGGCGCAGCTCACCTCCGGGTGGCGCATCCAGTCCTCCGCCACCGCCGGGACTTCCGGGGCGGAGATCTCCCGTCCGGACTACTCCGCGACGGGCTGGCTACCGATCTCCGAGCCCGAGACGCTGATGGCGGGCCTGGTCGAGAACGGCCGCTACCCCGACGTCTTCTACTCCGACCGGCTGAAGAGCGTGCCGACCGACCAGTTCGGCGTGAACTGGTGGTATCGCGACCAGCTGACCGTCCACCCGAAACACGGCGGCCGGACGTACCTGATCATGAACGGAGTGCTCGGCACCGCGGACCTGTGGGTCAACGGCACGAAGGTGGCCGACCGGACCCAGCTCCAGGGCGCGTACTCACGGTTCGAGTACGACATCACGCCTTACGTCCACGACGGCGCCAACGCGATCGCGCTCGACGTCGCCAAGAACGCCCCGAAGACCTATCTCAGCGACAGTCAGCTCGACTGGAACCCGCACGCGCCGGACGAGAGCACCGGCCTGCGGTTCGCGCCGCAGCTGGCACAGGCGGGCGCGGTCTCGCTGCGGAACGTGCACGTCAACCAGCAGAACGCCACGAACCTGAGCACGTCGGACCTCACGGTCAAGGCGGACCTGCGCAACGACACCGCTGCGGCACAGCGGGCCTCGCTGCGCGCGACCATCACGCACGGCGCCACGCGCGTCGATGTCACGGCGACGGCGGACGTACCGGCCGGCGCGACGCGTACGGTCACCCTCTCCCCCGCCGACCACCGGCAGCTGCACCTCACCCACCCGGCGATCTGGTGGCCGTACCAGCTGGGCGGACAGCCGCTGTACCACCTCGCGGCGAGCGTACGGGCGGGTGGCCAGGAGTCCGACCGGTACGCCGAGGACTTCGGCATCCGTACGGTGACCTCCGACCTCAGCCCGGTCGTGCCGGGCAAGACGCACGCGGCGTCGGGCTCTCGGAGGTTCATGGTCAACGGGGTGCCGCTGGTGATCCGCGGCGGCGGCTGGTCGCCGGACATGTTCATGCGGTACTCGCCGCGGAACATCCACGACCAGCTCGCGTACGTGAAGAACCTCGGCCTGAACACCCTGCGCTTCGAGGGGAACCTGCCGCCGGACGACATGTTCGCCCAGATGGACCGCGCGGGCATCCTGGCGATGACCGGCTGGCAGTGCTGTGATCGCTGGGAGGACCCTCTTACCAAGTGGCCCGACGCGCTGAAGGCGAACGCGGCCAACCAGGCGACGCGCGTCGCGGAGTGGCTGCGCAACCACCCGAGCGTCTTCACCTACTTCCAGGGCAGCGACGAGGCACCGGACGCGGCGAAGGAGCAGATCTACCTGTCCGCGTTCGCGGCGGCGGACTGGCAGACGCCGCAGGTGGCCTCGGCCGAGTACAAGTCATCACCCAAGCTCGGCGCGTCGGGCGCCAAGGAGGGACCGTACAACTACGTGCCGCCGGGGTACTGGTGGGCGCAGGGTCCCCAGACGGCCGGTGACGACCCGACCTTCACCAACGCCGGCAGCGCCTTCGCGTACGACACCGAGACCAGCGCGGGGAACACCGTGCCGACGCAGGACTCGCTGAACAGGTTCCTGACGCCGGCCGACCAGGCGCAGATCTGGGACCTGTCGACGACGAAGGGGCCCGGGACCGGGCCGAACCTGTTCCACGTCGCCGCGTCGTACGGCAGCTACACGAAGACGGCGCGGATGGGGCAGTACAACACGCCGCTGTGGAACCGCTACGGGCCCTGGACCGACATGGCCTCGTACCAGAAGATCGCCCAGATGGGCGGCTACGAGGTCACGCGCGCGCAGTTCGAGGCCTACCTCGGCCGCTCGAAGGACCCGGCCAACCCGAGCCCCGGCGTCATCTACTGGATGCTGAACAAGGCGTGGCCGTCGCTGCACTGGAACCTCTACAACTACGATTTCGACCAGCCGGGCGTGTACTTCGGCGCGCTCAAGGCGGGCGAACCGGTGCACATCATGTACGACTACGCGGACGGCTCGGTGAAGGTCGCCAACCTGGCGCGTACGACCCAGAACGGCCTGACCGCGTCGGCGCGGGTCATCGACCTGAACGGCACGGTCCGGGACTCACGCCGCGTCGCTGTCAGTGGCCTGGCGTCGCAGGACGTGCAGACCGTACTCAGCCCGAAGGTGCCCTCGGAGACCTCTCGCACGTACTTCGTCGAGCTCACACTGACCCGGAACGGCGGCGGCACGGTGAGCCGGAACGTCTACTGGCTGTCGACGAAGCCGGACGCGGTGGACTGGTCGAAGACGCTCGGCTCGGGTAGCGGCGCGGTCTTCCAGCCGGATGGCTACGCGGACCTCACCGGGCTGCAGAAGCTGCCGGCCGCGACCGTGAAGGCAACGGCGTCGACCCGCCGCGACGGCGCCGACGCGATCACGACGGTCACGCTGCGGAACACGGGCCACGGGTCCACTCCGGCGGTCTTCACCCGAGCCGACGTACGCCGGGGCACGCGTGACGGTCACGTGCTCGGTGGCGACGACCAGGTGCTGCCGATCAGCTGGAGCGACAACTACGTGACCCTGTGGCCGGGCGAGAGCCAGACGGTGACCGCACGCTACCGCGCCTCGGACCTACGGGGAGCCCCACCGGTGGTCACCCTGACCGGCCGCAACCTGACCGACCAGACCCTCCGCGGCTGATCTCCATGTGACCTGGGCCCCCGGGGCGCGCGACGGACTCGATTCTTCCGGGGTCGCGCCTCGGGGGCCGGTCTTTCGTGCCCTGGATCTGGCTGCCCTTTCATGTCCTGGGTCTGGTCGAGCTTGAGACGCCACGAACACGACACGCCGAGAGCCCGCCCCAGGCCTGGCCGACCTTTCACGCCCCAGACCTGGCGCCCCCTTCACGCCCCAGGCCTAGTCGAACCTGAGACACCACGAACACGACACGCCTACAACCCCACCCCAGACCTGGCCGACCTTTCATGTCGGCGCAGGTCGTCGTCGAGGCGGCAGACGTGCGATCGGGTTGGTCGTGACGGAATGGTCGTGGCCGATACCGGTGGTCAGGCGAGATGCCGAGCGAGGATCTCGCTGATCTCCCCGAGGTCGCGGATCTGGTCGGCGTCGAGCGAGTCGAACAGGGCGGTGCGGACGGCCTCGACGTGACCGGGTGCCGCCGCGGCCAGCGTGGCGAACCCTTCGTCGGTGAGCACGGCGAGCTGACCACGACGGTCGGTCGGACATTCCTGCCGGCATACCCAGCCGCGCTCCTCGAGGCGGGCGATGGCGTGGGAGAGACGGCTGGCGGAAACACGCGTCGCCTCGGCGAGTTCGGCCATGCGCAGCGTGCGGTTCTCCGCGTCGGAAAGGCAGACCAGGATCTCGTAGTAGGCGTGTGGCATCCCTGAGTCGCGGCGAAGCTGCGCGTCGATCGCGTCGAGCAACAGGCGATGGGAGTTGAGGTACGCGCGCCATGTTCGCTGCTCATCGGCGTTCAGCCATCGCGTCTCGGTCACGGTACGAGTGTAGTTCTGTTGAGCTTTCAAGTACGTCCTACAGCGGCGCTCCTCCTTGTCCGAGCGATCAAGAAAATGCGAACGAATAGAGGGTTTCGCCCTCCTGGTGCACTAAATCCCGGAAAACCGAGACCGTCGCGTGTGAAGCAGAGCGCGCTGCGAGCCCAATGCCACGCGGCGGGAAACCCAAGACCGGCGCGCGGGACGCAATCACGGTGCGCGCCCGAGGCCCCCCAGCGGCAAACCCAGACCACCACGCCAGACGCAAGCACCGTACGCACCCAAGACCACCCAACGCGAAACCCAGACCACCACGCCAGACGCAAGCACCGTACGCACCCAAGGCCACCCAACGCGAAACCCAGACCACCACGCCAGACGCAAGCACCGTACGCACCCAAGGCCACGCAGCGGGAAGCCACGACAGGCACACGGGACGCAAAGCGCCGTACGCAGCCAAGGCCACCCAACGCCAAACCCGGACCACCACGCCAGACGCAAGCACGGCGTGTCCACGGCATCGGGGGCGGCCACCGAATCGCAGAACCGCATGCTCACTCGCCTGTGCGGCGCCTGGATGGCGCCGCGCGCACGTACACGGCTAGGTGATGGTTGGGGTGCAGGCGCGGCCCTTCTCGTAGGTGACCAGGCCTTTGGAGAGACGGAGGGGGACGAGGATCAGTTCGACTATGAGCGCTTTCCAGGCGTAGTAGACGTTGACGGCCTTCGTCAGGTAGACGAAGGGGATGTTCGCCAACACGCGCAGGATCGGGAGTTTTCGGCGGCGTGCGGCGTAGATCAGTGGTGGGACGGTGAACAGGAGTTCGGAGCCGAGCCACAGCGCCAGGGTCGTGCTGATCGACTTGTGCATCCCCACGGTGAGGACGAACGGGGTCGCCCACCACAGCGGCGCGGTGAAGATCTCGACCAGGGCGAGGACGATCCACAGGGCGAGCATCGGTTTTCGGGTGACGAGGTGGCCGAGGTGGAGGCGGACGTTCTGGAAGAAGCCGGCCATCCAGCGCCACACTTGTTTGCGCAGGTAGGTCAGTGTCTCGGGGTCGGCGGCCCATGCCACGGCTTCGCCGACGTAGACGGCTTTGCGGCCGGCGATCTGCATCGACCACGTGAAGTCCATGTCCTCGACGATGGTCCGCTCGGGGAACCCGCCGAAGGCGACCAGCGTCTCTCGGCGGAATGCCGAACAGCAGCCCGAGCACACCACCGGGCTGTTCGCGCCGTTCTGGATCGGCCGGTGCCAGTGGAAGCCGAAGAGGTATTCGATCGAGCGGCCACGCTCCCAGGCGGTGCGGGTGAAGCGTGTCTGGACGTTGCCGGCCGCCACGACGACCTCGGGATCGTCGAAGGCCGGCTTGATCTTTTCGATGTAGTCCGGTGCGAGGACGGTGTCCGCGTCGACGGCGAGCACCAGGTCGCTCTGGCAGGCCGGTAACGCGTGGTTTTGTGCCCTGGCCTTGCTTCCCAGATTGCGGTCGGGTCTCAGCACGGTCGCGCCGTAGGAGGCCGCGACCTCCCCGGTGCGGTCGGCCGAGCCGTCGTCCACGACGATGATCTCTTCGGGCGGGACGGTCTGCCGGCGGAGAGCCTCGAGTGTGGCGGGCAGGCCGAGCTCCTCGTTGTGCGCCGGGACGATCACGGTCAGGGTGGCGGTCACTTGTGCCTCCGGAACCTCGTGACCGCGCCACCGGCGGCCACGGCGAGCCCCACGACGCCGTAGATGATGGTGCTGAACCCGATGAAGGGCAGGCCCCCGTGCATTTCAAGCCCCTTTCGACGGACGGTGGAGCCCGACGGCGGAACCCGCTCGCTCCGGTGAAGAACGCGGGTGCCGCCGTCGGACATGCCCGCCATGATGGGGCGTGCGGGATGGGCGCGTCGATAGTTGTCGCGGGGCTGTGGATAAGTGAGTGCGGGCCTGGCGAGCCCGTACCGGCGGGATGCCTTATCTCTGGGTTCGTCCTCCGTTCCAGCTAGGTGGGTCAAAGCTCGGTGGGTTGCCGATCGCCAGGAGTTCGGTGGGTCACGGTTCGGTCGGTGCAGGTTCGCTGGGCGCAGGTTCGGTGAGTTTGCGGCTCGCCGGGAGGTCGGTGGGTTACGGCTCGGCGGTTCGGTCGGTCAGAGCTCGGTGGGTCAGAGCTGGGTGGGTTGCAGCTCGGTGGTGGGGGTTGCTGCTCTGTTCGTCAGGTGCGGTCGGTAGACGTAGCCCACTCGGCGGACCGTTGTCAGGCGGGTGCTCAGGCGGCCGAGTTTGCGGCGGAGTCGGTGGACGTGGATGTCCACGGTTCTGGTGGTGGAGTCCATGGTCGGCCAGAGGGCGCGCATGAGTTCGGCTCTGGTGAAGACCGTCCAGGGATGCGCGGTGAGGTGGGCGAGCAGTTCGAACTCCTGGAAGGTCAGATGGACCTCACTGCCATTGACCAATACGCGCCGGGACGGCAGGTCGACGCGGAGGCCGTCCGGGGATGGGCTGGCCGCAGTCTCCGTCGGCTTCAGGTGTCCCGCACTCGCTGCGGCCGTCTCGGGTCGTGGCTCCCCCGGTTCGCCGGGGTCCCTCGGCTCCGGCCCTCGCCCTGGCTCCGGCTCCGGCTCCGGCTCCGGCTCCGGCCGGGCAACGGGGGCCAGATCGAACGAGCTCATCTCGTACGGTGTGGCGCTTTGCCGCGCCTCTGGTGTTCGCGGCGCCTCCGGCGTGGGCGTTGACCGCGCCTCCGGTACGTGCGGCACCTCTGATGCGGGCGTCGGCCACGCCCCCGGTACCTGCGGCACCTCTGGTGTGAGCGTTCGTCGCGACACCGTGGCTTCTGCGGGCCGGGCGGGGACGACGTGGGCGACGATCATGAGGACCTTGTCGGCGCCGGGTAGCGGGATGACGTCCAGGACCGTGCCGTCGGCCGGGAGGGGCTCGGCGTCCGTGGCCAGCGTGTATGTGGGGTCGGGGCGCGTGTCGAGGCCCACGACGTTGGGGGGACGGCGGAGCAACCGGTCCGGGGACGGACGCTGGGTCATGACGGAATCCTCTTCCTGCCAGGCGCGCGAGACTTCCTGCGGCGTTGCCCTTAGTGGCGGGGCGAGGCAGGCCGGCACAGCGCGCTGGCCTGTAGACGAAGGTCCACGTGCAGGCGCGCTGTCAGGCGTACGTCACGGCTCACGTCTCAAGACTGGGCCGACAATTCCCCCTTTGTCAATCGATTAAGTGTAGTAGTCGCGTAGCTCCGCGGTGAGGCTCGGCCAGACGTCCGGGTCGTGGCCTGGTACGAGGCGGTAGCCGCGTTCCGCCGCGATGTGTTTCAGGCGACGGATGGGTTCGACCGTCTTCGCGTGGTCGACGCCGATGACGCTGCCGACCGGCAGTTCGCGCTCGATGTTCTCGGTGAGGTCGGCGGCGTCGAACGCGAAGACGAACCCTCCTCCCCCTTCGAGATCGACGACGAAGCTCTGATGTCCCGGCGTATGCCCGGCGGTCAGCACCGCGGTGACCCCCGGCGCGATCTCCACGTCGCCCTCTGCCTGTCGCCAGTCGATCCGCGGGTCGTCGAAGTCGACCCGGTAGATGGAATGGCCCTCCGGCTCGGGGTGGCCCGACAGTCCGTACGCGAGCTCGGTCCTCTGTACGTGTACGGGTACGCGGCCGGCGAAGTGTTTCAGGCCACCGGCGTGGTCGGAGTGCAGGTGACTTACGGCGACGGCGTGGATGTCGGTCAGTTCGATCCCGGCTCCGGCCAGCGCCTCCTCGAGCGGCTCGCCCGGACCGGGCAGGACCGGCCGGTACACGGGATCGGGATAGAACCGGCGCCGGAGTGCCGGGTCCCGGATCAGCGCCGTGTTGAAGCCTGTGTCGAGCAGCAGCCAGCCTCCGTCGCATTCGAGGAGGATTCCGGGTACGGGTTCGCGCAGCCGCCGGCCGGGAGGCGCTCCGTGCACCGAGACCGATTTGGGCAGTTCTTCCCAGCCGAGTGTCAGGAGCACGATCCGGCGTACGCCGCTCATGAACGCCGCGCCCGGCCGGCACACGGCTCACACCGTACGGGGGCGGCCGTGGGTCCAGGGCGGGCCGGGGAGGCCCCAGGACATGCCCTGGGTTCGGGCCGGGCCGGGGAGGCACTCCTGCGGACGGCGGTGGACGGCGACGGGCGGTCGCGCATGGCTCAGTCCTCCTTCAGCGAGCGGTATGTGCGGCTTGAGCCCGTTCCCGCCGAGCGGGGGTCGACGTAGGCCGGCTGGGTGAGGCCGATGCGGCGCATCGCCGTACCGGTCAGTGCCTCCATCACCGCCCGCCGGGCGAACAGGGCCGTGATGCCGGGGCCGACGTCGTACGGCGGGCTGACCTCGACGACGTCCATGCCGACCATTCCGACCTCGGCGGCGAGACGCCTGATGGCCCACAGGACCTCGCCGCTGGTCAGGCCGCCGGGCTCGGGCGTACCCGTACCCGGTGCGTACGCGGGGTCGGCGACGTCCACGTCCAGGGAGATGTAGAGATGGTCCGCGCTGTCCAGCGCCTCGTCGACGGCGCGTTCCAGCACTGTGCCGAAGCCGTCCCTGTGGATCTCGGCCATGAAGTGGGTACGGAGGTCGTTCTCCTCCATCCACTCGAGTACGGGCGGCTCCGGCCAGTAGCCGCGGAGGCCGACCTGTACGAAGTTGCGTCCCGGTACGGCGCCGCTCTCGATGAGCCGCCGCATCGGCGTGCCGTGCCCGTACAGCGAACCCTGTTGGTCAGGGGCGGTGTCCGCGTGCGCGTCGAAGTGGACGATGCCCACCTTTCCGTGCCCGTACGCGTCGGCGACCGCGGTCGCGGCGGGCCAGGTGATGCCGTGGTCGCCGCCGAGGATGATCGGGATGGCGCCGCCGGCCAGGATCTCGCCGACGAACGAGCGGACGTTCTCGTAGGTGCCCTCGGTGTTGCCGGTGAGGATCTCGGCGTCGCCGTAGTCGGCGAGTACGAGGTGGTCCAGCGGGTTGACCCGGACGTCCAGGTGATGGATGTACCGGTCGCCGGCGATGTAGTCGCCCTGCCGGATCGCGCGCGGTCCGAGCTGCGTGCCGGTGAGGCCGGTGGCGGTACCGTCCCACGGCGCTCCCCCGATGGCGACGTCCACCTTGCCGGCGCGCAGATCTTCCGGCGTCATGCAGACCGGGGCCTTCATGAAGGTCTGGATGCCGCTCCAGTCCATCTCCCCGCGGCGGTTGACGTACATGGGCCCGGGTCGGCGGGGCTCGTTCGGCGTGTTGGAAGGTGTGTCAGACATTGCCCCTCGGATCCGCTGTGACCTGCAAAATGCCTCAACATCACGAGATATCAGACAGTGGGCCGGGTCTCAATGGTGGGGTACGGGACGGCGGCGGCCGGTGGCGGTCGCGGTGCGGACGCGAGGTGACGGACGCCGGGAGGCGAACGGGGGGTGGCGGACGCGGGGTCGCGGACCCGAGGTAGCAGACCCGAGGTAGCAGACCCGAGGTAGCAGACCCGAGGTAGCAGACCCGAGGTAGCGGACCCGAGGTAGCGGACGCAGTGCGGACCCCGGGAGGCGGACGCGGGGTGGCGGACGCGGGGTGGCGGACGCGGGGTGGCGGACGCGGGGTGGCGGACGCGGGGTGGCGGACGCGGGGTGGCGGACGCGGGGTGGCGGACGCGGGGTGGCGGACGCGGGGTGGCGGACGCGGGAGTGCCTGCTCGGGAAAGACCGGGATGTCCTCGGCGGCCGGCGTGACGCGAGCGACGTAACGACCGGCCTTTTCCCGGCCGTCCTCGTTCCACGTGGCTTCGAGGAACAGCGTCTCCGCCGACATGCCGTTGTCGTCGACCCCATCGTGCATCACCACGCCGAGGTTCGGCCGTTCACCGGGCAGTACAGACGCCGGATAACGGACGCAATGCGGACGCCGTGAGGCGTGACGCGAGGTGGCGTCGCGGTGTGGACTCGGGATGGTGGCGGTCGCAGGCGATCGACCGAGGTTGGACGCTGATGATTTGGGGAGTCGTGGCGGGGTCGGCAACGGGTGGCGGCCGCACGGTACGTTGCGGAGTGAGCGGTAGCGGTGAGATCGCGCGGTGCGTCGCGGAGTGAGCAGTCGCGGTGAGATCACGCGGTGCGTCGCGGAGTGGGCAGTCGCAGTGAGATCACGCAGAGCGTCGCGGAGTGGGCAGTCGCAGTGAGGTCGCGCGGTGCCTCGCGGAGTGAGCGGTCGTGGGGAACGCCGTTGCGGTCGCGGTGTGGTGGTGGCGGCGAGGTCGCGTCAAGAGACGCTCTGGTCCGATGGCCGATGGACCGCCGCGAAGGGAACGGGGTGATCGACCGCTGGCTCGCCGCGGCCGGCAGATGGCCCGATCGCTGCCAGCCCGTCGACGGACCGATGGCCACTCCCCGGACGGCCGCAGAACGATGGCCGCTTTCCCGACGGCGCCGGCCGAACGACTGCCGCTTCCCGGACGGCCGCCGGTCGAACGACGGCCCGCCGCGCCCCCACCAACCGAGCCCTGGATCCACAAGGCTGTGGTCTACGGCTTGCGGTCTAGGTTCCCGAAGCGTCGCGGGCGGCGATCGCGGCTCCTCTGGCGCCTGCCATGTCCAGGTCCGGGACCAGGGCGAACGACGCCACTCGGGCCTGTTCCTCGCGGAGGACCGTGTACTCGCGGACCTTGTCCAGGAACCACTCTCGGAAGCTCGGACCCGTCTCCACCACGCCGCCGCCGACGAAGTACGCGCTCGGGTCCGTGAAGTTGGCGGCGATCGTGAACAGTCGCCCCAGTGCCATTGCCTGCTGTTCGAAGATTTTGAGGGCCATCGGGTCGCCGTCCTCGCCGCGGCCGCGGACGAGCTTGGCGGCCTCCGCCGCCGGTACGGCGCTCAGTTCGTGGCCCTCGAAGCGGGTCAGCCAGTACGGCAGCAGGTTCACCGCGATGCCGGTCAGGGAGGCGATGCTCTCCGCGTCGCCGCCGAAGCCGCAGTTGCACATCGGCAGCGGCTGGTCGTCCTCCAGGAGACCCTGCGTCGGGATGTAGACGTGGCCCAGCTCGCCCGCCATGCCGGCCGACCCGCGGATGACCTTGCCGGCCTCGATCACGCCGCCGCCCAGTCCCGTGCCGACGATGGCCGAGATGGAGGAGTGCCGGGGGGCGTCGGCTCCGAAGTGCGCGTGGTGGGCGTAGAGCGCGGCGGCGTTTCCGTCGTTGTTGTAGACGACGGGCAGGCCCAGCCGGTCCTGCAGCGCGGTGCGGACGTCAAAGCCCCACCAGGCGGGCTGGGCGAAGTTCGTCGCGCCCTTGGAGGAGATCACACCGTCGGCGCTCGCCGGGCCGGGGGTGTCCAGGCCGACCGCGCGTACCCGCGAACGCGAGGTGCCCGTCAGCGCCAGGATGCCGTCGAGTGCCTCGGCCAGCGCCTCGACGGCCATCTCGGGCCCCTCCGTCACCCGGCTGGGAATCTCCACCAGCCGGTCGACGAGGAACTTCCCCGACGAGTCGAGCACCGTGGCGTTGTTGCAGGTGCCACCGTTGTCCAGGCCGACGACCACCCACGTGTCCGGCATTCTTCGCTCCTTTTCCCAAGCCCCCGAGTCGAGAGCCGCCCGACTCGTCGTACCACGCCTAGTCCTTGACGGCGACGCCCCCGTACATGTGCACGTGGGCATCGTCGGCCACCGGGCCGCCGTCGGGAAGCCAGTGGTTCACGAGGGTGACGCCGGGGTCCAGCAGGGTGAGGCCGTCGAAGAGGCCCTCCACCTCGGCCTTGTCGCGGGCCTTGCAAGGGATGCCGCGCTCGTTGTACGCCGCGACGCCGCCGTTGACCTCCTCCGGCGCGCTGTCGGCGGTGACGGTCGACAGCGCCAGGACGCTGCCCACCGGCAGGGGCTCGACGAGACGGTCGACGATCCGCTTGGCCTCGGCGTCGTCCACGACGAACTGCATGATCGCGATGAGGCTCAGCGCGATCGGCCGGTCGAGGCTCAGCGTGCCGCGGAACTGCGCCGATCCGAGGATCGACTCGGGGTCGCGCAGGTCGGCGTCGACGTACGCGGTCCGGCCCTCCGGCGTGCTGTAGAGCAGGGCGCGGGCGTGCACCAGCACGATGGGGTCGTTGTCGACGTAGACGACACGGGACTCGGGGGCGACCGACTGGACGACCTCGTGCAGGTTGGGAGCCGTGGGCAGGCCGGTACCGATGTCGAGGAACTGGCGGATGCCGCGCTCTGCCGCGAGGTGGCGCGCCACCCGGGCCATGAAGTTGCGGTTGGCGCGCATCGACTGCGGCAGATGCACCCAGTCCTTGATGATCTCGGCGGCGGCGTCCCGGTCCGCCGGGAAGTTGTCCTTGCCACCCAGGAGGTGGTCATAGATCCGCGCGGAGTGCGGCACGTCCACCTTCAGGTCGAGGACAGGTGGCCCATCAGGCTGCTCTGAGCCTGGGTTAGCCCAGTCCGCGCGTTCCACCACATCTGCCCCTTCAGGCCGCCATATGACTATTGCGCCCTAATATTAGGGGTCTCAGGCGGCCGGGCACAGTTGTCCGGACTGTCCGGTAACACGCCGACTTGGACCACGCCGGGCCTCCGGTCGTGCCACGGGCGTACGCGCTCGAACGCCCGGCAGTCCGCGAGCACCCGCGCGTCCGCACGGCGAGGCCCGACGACCTGCGGGCCCACCGGCAGACCGGCCGAGGTGAAACCGCAGGGCACACGCGCCGCGGGCTGCCGGGTCATGTCGAACGGGTACGTGAACGGCGCCCAGCCGGGCTCCGCCGAACCCGAGGGACCTCAAGCCTCGAACGCGCGGAAGGGAAGCGCGGACGTGAGCAGCAGGTCGTACTCCTCGTGGAACCCCCCATGATCCGTCCCAGCTCCATCCGGCACGCCGTGGCGGTGAGGTAGTCCAGCGCCGAGTGCCGCTCGCCCCGCTCCCAGATCTCCCGCAGGCCGGGATCCAGCTCGGCGCGCTGCGCCGAGGTCAGCGCCTCGACCGACTTGGCCGCGCCCGCGAACCACAGCACGTGGAACGCATCGACGGGTCGGCGAACCCGGGGTCCACCACCTCGAAGTGCGCGCCGAGCGAAGCGAAGACCGCGACGGCCTTCTCGGCGGCCACCTCCGGGTCCACCGATGCGTACCCGAGTGTGGGCCTGAACGCCATCCGCAGGTCGCCCACGTCGGATTCGGCGGAGGGTCTGGTGGAGAACTCCGCGGAGCTGGGCGTCCGGCTGCTGGACGGCCTGCGCAAGGTCGCCTCGGCCCACCGCGTCATCGGCGGCGTACGCGGCCTGGGCCTCATGGCCGACGCCGAGCCCGACACCGCGCGGCGGGCCCAGCAGGAGGCCTGTGGGCGCGGGCTGGCCCTGCTGACCTGCGGAGCGCACGGCAACACCGTGCGGTGATCCTCGTCGACGCGACCCAGATCGACGAAGCGGTCCAGATCCGGTCGGAGCCGGTCACCGTCACGAGCGGCTGAACGAACACGGCACGCACGGGCGCGCACCGCGCGCCCGTGCCGCTCGCTACTTGCGCATGACCTCCGGCTCCTGGCGGCGCAGCATGCGCTCCACCAGGAAGACCAGGACGACGGTGAGGACCAGCATCATGCCGACGTCCAGGAGCCAGGTGGTGAACTGCTGCTTCCACAGCGGATCCACTGATTCGCCACGCTTGTGCGGGAGCAGGAAGCTGACGTCGAGTGTCCCCGCCATCGCGGCGAACGCCCACCGGGCCGGCACGAACCAGGAGATCTGGTCCAGGACGGCCTTGCCGTCGAGATGCACGAGGGCGCCGCAGAACACGATCTGGATCAGCGTGGTGAGCACCAGCAGCGGCATCGTCATCTCGCTGGTCTTGACGACCGCGGAGATGAGCAGGCCCATCGTCATCGCGCAGAAGGACAGCACCGCGACGGCGATGATGAGCTCGGGCAACGGGGTGGTGATCACGCCCTTGGCCCGCATGTTGACCCCGGCCATGGCGACCAGGGTGAGCGCGATGCCCTGCCCGATCGTGATCAAGCCGAGGACGAGCAGCTTCGAGCTGAGATACGCGGATCTGGACAGGCCGACCGCGCGTTCTCGCTGGTAGATCGGTCTTTCCTTGACGAGTTCACGTACCGCGTTCGCGGCGCCGGTGAGGCATCCGCCGATGCACAGGATCATCAGGAGGTTCGCCGCACCGCCCTGCGAGCCGCGGATGTTGGAGGTGAGGTCTCCGGCCGGGATGACGCGTGCCACCGCTCCCATGATGATCGGCAGCGCCACCGTGATGCCGAGGAACAACGGGTCCGCCACGATGCTGCGGATGTAGCGCCGGATCAGCGTGCTCAGCTGCTCGGGCCAGCTCTGCGGCTTGGGCGGCGGCTCGAAGTGGACCGGGCCGGCCTGGGCGACCGGCTGGATCAGGTCGGCCTGGACGTACTTCTGGTGGGCCGGCGACTGGAGGTACCGGCCGGCCCAGTCGATGGACGGATCGTCGAACGCCTGGAAGACGTCCGCCCAGTCGGTGAAGCCGAGGAACGGCAGCGCCTCCTTCGGCGGTCCGAAGTAGGCGATCTTCCCGCCCGGTGCCATGACGAGGAGCCGGTCGCAGATGTCGAGGTTCGCGACGCTGTGCGTGACCACGGCGACCGTACGGCCGTCGTCGGCCAGGCCACGCAGCATCTGCATGACCGACTTGTCCAGACCCGGGTCCAGGCCGGAGGTCGGCTCGTCGAGGAACAGCAGCGACGGCTTGGTGAGCAGCTCCAGCGCCACGCTGACCCGCTTGCGCTGGCCGCCGGACAGCGCCGAGATCCGGTTGTCGCGGCGGTGGTCCAGGCCGAGCTCCTGCAGGACCTCGTCCACACGGGCCTTGCGCTCGTGCTGCCGGGTGTCGTCGGGGAAGCGCAGCTCGGCGGCGTAGATGAGGGCACGCCGGACGGTGAGCTGGGTGTGCAGGATGTCGTCCTGCGGCACCAGCCCGATGCGCGAGCGCAGCTCGGCGTAGTCACGGTAGAGGTCGCGGCCGTCGTAGGAGACCGTGCCCTGGTCGGCCGGGCGCAGGCCGGTGAGCGCGCGCAGCAGGGTCGACTTGCCCGAACCGCTGGGGCCGATCACCGCGACCAGGCACTTTTCGCCGAGCGGGAACGACACGTGGTCCAGCAGCACCTTGCCCTTGTCGACCGTGACGGTGAGGTCGTGCGCGCTGAGGCTGACCGCACCCGTGTCGACGTACTCCGTCAGGACGTCGCCGACCAGGTGGAACGTTGACGGGCCGATGCCGATGATGTCCTGCGGGCCGATCGGCGAGCGCTGGACCCGCTGGCCGTTGACGTAGGTGCCACTGCGGCTGCCCACGTCGATGATCTCGTACGCTCCGCCGGCCGTGCGCAGCTCGGCGTGCTGGCGCGACACCCGCAGGTCGGTGATGACCATGTCGTTCTCGGGTGCCCGGCCGATGCGCAGGACCTGCGCGCCCTCGAGGTTGCGGACCTTGGCGGGCTCGCGGTACTGGCCGCTCATGGTCTGCATGCGCGGTGACCGCGGCACCGTGCCGCGGGTCTGCTCGTAGCCGATCGGCGTGCGGGGGTCGGGTCCGATGCCGGGCGCGGCGGGCTCACCCTGGTATCCGGGCTGCGGCGGCATCGCGCCGGGCCCGCCCTGGTAGGGCGGCTGGTACGGATGCATGGTGCCGGTGCCGTCGGCCTGGACCGGCGGCGGGGAGTACGCCGCGGCGGGCTGACCGGCGTACCCGGGCTGACCGGCGTAACCGGGCGGGGCCTGGTGGACCGGCGGGTGGACCTGACCGGGGGCTCCGGGCCGCGGCGCGTAGCCCTGGCCCGGCTGCTGGTAACCGGGAGGCTGGGCCGGGGGTTGTGGCGGCACGGACGGCTGCGCCGGGTAGGTCGGCGCCGTCGGCTCGGCGCCAGGCTGCGCACGCGTCACGGGTGCCTGGCCGACGCGGAAGGCGACCGGCACGCCCTCCTCAGGGTGGCCGAGCCGGATCTGGCTGCCCGGCGCCACCGCGACACGCCGGACGCGCCGGCCGCCGTCGTAGGTGCCGTTCGCGCTGCCGAGGTCCTCGAGGACCCATTGGTCACCCTCGAAGCGAAGCTCGGCGTGGGAGCGTGAGACTCCCTCGACCGCGATGACGATGTCCGCCGCCGGGTCCCGGCCCACGCGGTAGGAACGTCGTGGATCCAGAGCCACCGAAACGCCGTTGCTCTCCACGACAAGCTGAGTCACAAAATCGCCTTTCCCGTCGCCTGCCCGCGAGGCCCATGTGAGCGGCTCGCCCGGTGGAGCGCATCGCCTGGACCGCCGGTAAAGCGTAGGGCCTGGCGCGTTAACGCGGCAATGTTTCGAAAAGGAGGGAAGTGCCGTCTATCGTCGCCGAATCTCCTGTAGCGGCGGACGTCACCCTCGGTGCGACTTGGCGATGCCTTGGTGTTGCCTTGGGAGTTACGTTGCCCTGGGCACACGTGCCTGTGGGCGCTCGTACGGCAGCAGAACGGAACGCTTCATTCCGCGGTAAGCGTGATGTAGCCGATTTCACAACTCGCTTGATTTGCCCTCCGGGCCGCGATCGTTGATCATTGGCCGAATGTCCCCCGCTCCCCAGCTGTCCCATAACGGGCTTGCGGAGAGAGCGGCCGGGCTGTGACCGCCACACTCGAGGCGCCACGCCCCGCCGCCGCGATACGGGCACGACCGGTACGCCACCGACGGTGGCTGTTGCACCCCGTCGTGGCCGCTACGGTCATTGCCGGAATCCTCCATGTGCTGTGGGCGGTGTTCCTCGCGCGCGGCGGCGGCGACCTCGCCGCGCAGAGCGCCTGGGCGGAGTTCGCCCTCCGCCATCCCGGCTCCGCCTACGACTTCGCGTGGTACGGCGGCATGCACCCCGCCTCGTACAGCGTGATCTCCCCGTACCTCATGGCCCTGCTGGGCGTCCGTACGACCGGTGTGCTCGCGGGCACGGCCTCGGCCGGGCTCTTCGCGCTGCTCCTCGTACGCTCGGGGATCCGCCGTCCGCTGGCACCCGCGCTCTGGGGGGCCTTCGCGCTGTCCTGCAACGCGGTGTCCGGCCGGGTGACGTTCTCGCTGGGGGTGCTCTTCGGGCTCGCCGCGGTCGCCGTGGTGTTCGCCTCGCGCGGCCCGCGCGCGCCCCGCGCCGCCGCGGTCGTCTTCCTCGGCGTGCTGGCCACGCTGGCCAGCCCGGTGGCCGGGCTCTTCCTCGAGGTGGCCGCCGCGGCGCTGTTCCTCACCCGGCGCCGACGGCCGGCGTACGCGCTGGCGGCCGGGCCGCCGTTCGTGGTCGCGCTCTCCGCGCTGCTGTTCCCCTTCAAGGGGGTGCAGCCGTTCCCGTGGTTCCTGGTCGCGGCTCCCGTCGTCAGCGCCGTGGCGCTCGCGCTCTACGCCCCCAAGGCCTGGCGCAACGTACGCGCGGGCGCGGTCGTGTACGCCTTCGGGACCGTTCTCACCTGGCTCATCCCGTCGCAGGTGGGCAGCAACGTGGACCGCCTCGCCCTGCTGTTCGGCGGCGCGGTCATGCTCGCCGCCGCGATGGAGCGGAAGACCGCCATCCTCTACGTCGCGTTCGCGGCCACCGCCATCTCCCAGATCATCCGGCCGGTCTTCGACGTCGTGAACACCGGCTCCCCCGACGGCCACACGACCGGTGTGCTGTCGGAGCTGCGCAACCTGAACGCCGACCGCGGACGGGTCGAGGTGGTGCCGGAGCGCACGCATCTGGAGTCGTCGGAGTTCGCCCCGGTGGTCAACCTCGCGCGCGGCTGGAACCGCCAGGCCGACGTCGACCGCAACCCCCTGTTCTACAACGGGACCCTTACCGCCGACACCTACCACGACTGGCTTAAGCGCTGGGCCGTGCGTTACGTCGTCCTGTCGGACTCCACGCCGGACTGGCAGGGGATCGAGGAGGCCCGCATCGTCGCGGGTGGCCAGCCGTGGCTGAAGCAGGTCTGGCGGGACGACCACTGGCACCTGTACGAGCTCAGCGACCCCGAGCCGCTCGCCGACCCGCCCGCCACCGTCGCGCGCGCGGACGACGGCGAGCTCGACATCAACGTCCCGTCGGGGGGCTGGGTGCTCGTACGCGTGCCCTGGTCACCGTGGCTGGGTGTACGCGGCGGCGCTCCAGGCTGCCTGACCCAGGCCGGCGACTGGACCCGTCTGTTCGCCCCGGTACCCGGCCGGTACCGCCTCGGCGGGAGCTACCAGCTCCCCCGCGGCACTCCCTGCTGACCCCCCGCGTTTCGGGGGGTCAGGACGTCTCTCCGGCCCCCGTGAACGGCCGCAGGCGCGTACGGCGGAGGCGGGACACGGCACGGCGGAGCGGTCCCTCGACGATCACGAAGCCGATCAGGGTGACCGTGACGCCGATGACCGTACCGCCCGCGACGTCGTCGGGCTCGGCCCCGCCGAGGGCGAGCGCGAGCGCGATGACCAGCCAGCCGCCGCACGCCGCGAGCCCGAACCTGCGGCCGACCAGGAAGAGCCCGGCCGCCGTCGCGGACGCCATCGCGGCGTGGTCACTCGGTCCCGGCAGGTCGGAGGAGTGCACGACCAGCCCGTGGAAGGCCGCCCACCGGACGGTCGGCAGCCGCTCGACGACCTGGTTCGCGGCCACGGTCGCGACGACACCGATCGGCGCCCACAGCGCCGCGGCCATGGCGGCGGGACGTTCCCGGCGCGCCGCCCACCACGCCCAGCCGAGCAGCGCCACCAGCAGGACGGGCCCGACTCTCATCGTCACCACCGCCGTGGTGTGGAGCCGGTGCGTGGTGGCCAGATGGTCGGTGAACATGGGTTTCCGCCTCGTCGGGTTCGCAGTGCCGCGGCGCGGGACGCGAACCGCGCGACCACTGTAGGGATCGCTCGGTCAACGGAGGGTTAGCGCACCCGACGCGAAACTCCCATGACCGTTTACATGCCGATGATTGACCAGACCCTACAATCTGTAGGGTGAACCTCAGTGGTCGGTCAAGCGTGCGTCCCACCCGCCCCTGTGTGCCCCTCGTCGCGGTGGCGTTCCTGTACGCGGCCGCCCAGCTCGTCGCCGTCACGACGCGGATGCGGCTCGGCTGGGACGAGACGGTCTACGTGAGCCAGGTCAGCCCGCACGTCCCCACGGCGTTCTTCAGCGCCCCGCGCGCCCGCGGCGTCACCCTGCTGGCCGCTCCGCTGGTCGCGGTCACCTCCTCCGTCGCCGCGCTGCGGATCTACATGACCGTGCTCTCCACCATCGGCCTCGTGATCGCGTACTGGCCGTGGACCCGCCTGCTGCGGCCGGTGACCGTCGCGCTGGCCGCGTTTCTCCTCGCGGTGCTGTGGATGGTGCAGTTCTACGGCAACGCGGTCATGCCCAACATCTACGTCGCCTACGGCGCGGTGGCGGCCACCGGCTGGTTCGCGCACACGGTGCGCGGGCAGAGCCGCGCGGCGCCGGTCTGGCTCGCGGCGAGCCTGGCCTTCGTGGCGCTCATACGCCCCGGTGACGCGATGTGGCTCGTGCCCACGCTGCTCGTCGCGGTGGCGTTCGCCCACCGGCGCCGGCTCATCGCGCTGGCGGCGATCGTGATCGGACCGCTGGCGGGCGCGGCCGAATGGGTCGTGGAGGCGTACGTCAGATTCGGCGATCCGCTCCGCCGGCTGCGTGCGGCGAGCGAGACCGAGGGCGGCCTCGGCTGGCATCCCGAGGGCGTGCGGATGGAGCTGCACGCGCTCGACCACAACCTGCTGTGCCGCCCGTGCGGCGGCGCGACCTGGCACGTCCAGCCTCTCTCGGCATGGTGGCCGCTGGTCCCCGTGCTGGCCGCCGGCGGCCTCGTGCTCGCGGCGCGCGGGCGGCGGCTGGGCCTGCTGGCGCCACCCGCCGCGTGCGGTGCCGTCCTGGGCGCGTCCTACCTGTTCCTGGTCGGGTACGCCGCACCCCGCTTCCTCATCCCGGCGTACGCGCTGCTGGCCCTGCCGATGGCCGAGCTCGCATGGGGCGCGGCCACGCTCGGCCGGGGGCGCTGGCGGATCGCGACGGCGGGTGCCGTGGCCCTGGGCCTCGCCGCGCAGACGGCCGGTCAGCAGCTGGTGCTCGCGCACATGGTCACGTCCCAGTACACCGCGCGAGGGGACTTCGTCGCCATCACCGGCCAGCTCCAGTACCTGGGCGTACGCCCGCCGTGCACGCTGTCCGGCGAGCAGGCCCCACCGCTGGCGTTCTACACCGGCTGCCGGTCGCTGCAGATCGCCGGCAACGACATGTCCACCGATGTCGCCGGGCTGCGGAGGGCGGCGACCCTGACCCGGCTGGCGGTCGTGGAGCACATCGGCCAGCGGCCACGCTACACGCGCGGCTGGCTCCGTTACTCGTTCACCACGCCCAGCGGGCGACGCTGGCGCGTCTTCCTGCCGCCGCATCCGCCGGCCGCCCCGCGCACCTGAGACGAACGCGCCCTACGCCGTGTCGAGGAGCTTGCGCAGCATCTCCTCGTCGTCGGGACCGAGCCCGGTCACGAAGCGCTCGAGCACCGCCGCGTGGTCCGGCTCCCGCCCCAGGGCCTCGTGCATGATCTGCGCGGCGTGCTCGGTGGCGTCCTTGACCGGCCGGTACGCTCCGCGCCGTCCGCCGGCGTCACGGATCACGAGGCCCTTGTCCCACAGGCGCTTCAGGATGGTGTGCACGGTGTTGTACGCGAGGCCGCCGCCGATCCGCTCCTGGACCTCGGACGGGGTCAGTGCCCGGCCGGTCGCCCACAGCGTGCCGAGAACCTCCGCCTCGAGCTGCCCGGCGCCCCGCCGCAGTTCGGCCATGCTGTCACTTTACAGGCGGTACATCCGGATCTGTGGAGCCGTTTCGTCCCGGATCCTCCATCACGGCCGCGACTCCCCCACGCCGCCGCGCGGCACCGTACCGACGGCGCAGGGCCTACGGCGGCGGACCGCGGCCGGGTGGCTGAGCCCGCGACCTGGGCATCTGGCGAAGGCCCGCCGGGACCGTACCCCTACTATCGTGGTCATAGACCCCGTTTCCTCCCGGAGCAGGTGTCGGCATGAACTCGCCCGACCAGCAGCGACGACCTTCCGGCATGCTCGAGGACGAGGTGCTGGCCGCGCTGTGGCGGGGCGGGCGGCCGATGAGCCCGGCGGAGGTCCAGTCCTCGCTCGGCGGAGCCCTCGCGTACACCACGGTGATGACGACCCTCGCCCGCCTGCACCGCAAGGAGATGGCCACGCGCACCCGCGAGGGGCGCGGATACGTCTACTTCCCCTGCGTCGACGAGGCCGGCCACACGGCCGCGGCCATGAACGCCCTGCTCCGTCGCCGTCAGGACCACGCCGCGGTGCTCGCGAGGTTCGTCTCGGAACTCCCGCCGGAGGACGAACGCCTGCTGCTGCGCCTCCTACGGGACGAAGAAGCCCGCTGACCGGACGGGCCGCGGCGCGATCGACCTTTTCGTCCCGGCCACCTACCGCGTGTCCTTTCCGATACGGTGCCAGCAACGCACCTGTACTATTTGGGTAGTAGCACAGCCGCGAGAAACGGGAGTGGTGGACGGACACGTGCGAATGTTGCGGTGCGGGCCGACGGCCGCGTCAGGGCCGTCATCGACCCGCGCGGAAGGCCGCACGGGCCGTACGGTCACCGGCCGCCCACATACGCCCGGTTCTGACCACAGGTCCGGCACCCGCGACGGCGCGGACGCCCACCGCCTTTCCCACTACCGCCAATAGCGTGGACCGCAGTCCGAGGACCGGTCCGCGAAGCATCTGCAGGCACTGAAGTCTCTTCGCCCGGATTCCCGACCGCGTTCTTCATCTTGTGTTCCATCGGTGTCGATCCGCTAAGGGGACATTGAGTCCATGAATCGCAGCACCCTCGTACGGCAGCCGCCGCCCGACCTGGTGACGGTTCAGGCCGGCGGGTCCGTCGTGGCCCGCATCCCGGCCCGTACGTGGATCGTCTCGATGCTCGTCCTGACCGGACTGCTCGCCGGGCTCGCCGGAGCGGGACTGGCCAACGTCGATGTGGCCGGCGGTCTGTGGAACGGCGCGGACTGGCTCTCCGAGGGAGCGGCGAGGATCCGCTGGGGGCTCGTCCCGGTGATCGCGGCGCTGACCGCGCTGCACTATCTGACCTCGGCACTCGGCGTACGCACCACCGCGTCCGGCGCGGCCGGAAAGCCCACCGCCGGCGCCCCCGCGATCGCGCGCCTCGGTGTCTGGGAGATCACCACCGCACAGTTCGCGGGTGCCGCGGCGAACCGGCTGGCGCCCGCCGGGCTCGGCACCGCGGCCGTGACCTGCCGATACCTCACCCGGCGCGGCCTGCCCGCCTGCGCCGCGACCACCACGGTGGCCGTGGTCGGTCTCGTACGCGCGTTGACCAAGCTCGCGCTCGTCACGCTGGTCATCACGTTGTGGGGCGGCCTGGGACCCGCGCTGCGCCCCGCGGGCGACGCCGGCCGGATCGTGTCCCGGCACATGGGGATGTTCGTACCCGCCGTGATCATCGCCGTGGTCGCGGTGACGGCGCTCGTCGTCGTCGCGGTGTACTGGCGACGCCGGCAGCCCCCGTTCCGGATCGGTGCGGTGTTCGCCGGCGTGGCGGGCTCCCTGCGGCACCTGCTGCGGCGGCCCCGCTGCCTGCTGGCGCTGGTCGCCGCCGCGACCGCGGCCGACCTGGCACTGGCCCTGGCCTTCGCGACGAGCGTGATGGCCGTCCCCGGTGTGCCGACGGGGTCCGTCGGCTCGCTGGTCGCGCTCTACCTTCTCGGCGCCACCGCGGGCTCCGCCGTCCCCATGCCCGCAGGCGTGGGATCCACGGAGGCGGCGCTCATCGCGGCCCTGGCGACCGTGCACATCCCCGCCGCCCAGGCGGCCACCGGCGTGCTCCTCTTTCGCGTCACGACCTTCTGGGCCCCCGTACCCGCCGGCGTCCTGAGCACCCGCTGGCTGCGCCGCCGCGGCGGTCTGTGAGGACGCGCGACGGCGGCGAGCTCACAGCGCCTTGTGGTAGATGACGAAGTCGCACGGCGTGGCCAGCCGCGGAGCCAAGTCGGGATACTGCTCCTCGAAGGCCCCCTTGCGCACCACCTTGTAGCCGGACCGCTCGTTCCAGCCGGCCATGAACTCCTTCGAGTCCTGGGTCCAGTCGCGGGGGACGAGCAGCTCGATCTGCAGCGTGCCGATCCCCTGCCGCCGGAGCATGTCGATGACAAAGCTCCGTAGCCGCCGCCCGATCCCCATGCCGCGGTGGTCGGGGTCGGCGACCAGCATCCCGGACTCCCCGGTCTCGGCGTCGAGGTGCTGCACGCGGATGGACCCGACGACGGCGCCGTCGAGCCGCGCCACGACGATCTGCCCGGCGCGGGTGAGCTCCGTGATCTCCTCGACGGTCGTACGGGTGGTACCCGGCAGCCACTGCCCGTTCTCCGCGGTGGCGTAGACCCGGTTGACCAGGTCCGCCACCTCCCGCATGGTGTCGGTGTCCGCGCTCGCCTCGGCGGGCAGCAGCGAGATGTCGAGAGGGGCCATCACTGCTCCCCGTTGGCGACCAGGGTCAGCACGTCGTACTTGGCGACCGAGGACCCGTCCTGTTTCGTCACGTCGGCGTCCCAGCGGACCTCTCCGTAGTCGGCCCCCTGCCGGGGCTCGATCCGCTTGGCGGTGAGCGTCACGGTGAGCTCGTCGCCCGGATAGACGGGCGTGAGGAAGCGGAGGTTCTCCAGCCCGTAGTTGGCGAGCACCGGTCCGGGGTCGGGGTGCACGAACAGCCCGGCCGCGAACGACAAGATGAGGTAGCCGTGCGCCACCCGGCCGTCGAAGAACGGGTTGGCGCGCGCGGCCTCATCGTCGGTGTGGGCGTAGAAGGTGTCGCCGGTGAACTCGGCGAAGTGCTCGATGTCGGCCAGGGTGACCGTGCGGGGACCGGCCACGACCGTGTCGCCCACCCGGAGCTCGCCGAGGTGCTTGCGGAACGGATGGACGTCGCCCGTACGGCGTTCGGTCCCCGGCGTCCAGCGGCCGGTGAGCGCGGTGAGCATCCGCGGGCTCGCCTGGACGGCCGTGCGCTGCATGTGGTGCAGGACGCCGCGGATGCCGCCCATCTCCTCGCCGCCGCCCGCACGGCCGGGGCCGCCGTGCACCAGCGCCGGCATCGGCGAGCCGTGCCCGGTGGACTCCCCCGCGGTCTCCGCGTCGACGACGAGCAGGCGCCCATGCCAGGGCGCGACCCCGAGCACCATGTCGCGGGCGAAGTCCGGGTCGGCGGTGACGATCGAGCCGGCCAGGCTGCCACGGCCACGCGCCGCGAGCTCCACGGCGTGGCCGGGAGAGGTGTACGGGAACAGGGTGCTGACGGGACCGAACGCCTCCACCTCGTGCGGCTCGTCCCGGTCGGGGTCGTCGGCGCGCAGCAGGATCGGGGACATGAACGCGCCGAGCTCCGCGTCGGCGTCCACGACCTCCACCCGGTCGGGGTCGCCGAAGACCATGCGCGTGGCCACCGACAGCGCCTTCAGCGAGCGGCGTACCTCCTCGCGCTGGCCCAGACCGGCCAGGGCGCCCATCTTCACGCCGGGGTCGGCCGGGTTGCCGACGGTGACGTCGGCGAGCCGCGCGGCCACCGCCTGCTCGACCTCGTCGATGATCTCGGCCGGGACGAGGGCGCGGCGGATCGCGGTGCACTTCTGGCCGGCCTTGACCGTCATCTCCGTGACGAGCTGCCCGACGAAGACCTCGAACTCCGGGTCGCCGGGGCGTACGTCCGGGCCGAGGATCGAGCAGTTGAGCGAGTCGGCCTCGGCGTTGAACCGGACCGACCGCGCGACCACGACGGGGTGTGCGCGCAGCAGGGCGGCGGTCGTGGCCGACCCGGTGAAGGCGACCAGGTCCTGTTCGGTGAGGTGGTCGAGCAGGTCACCGGCGTCGCCGCAGACGAGCTGGAGCGAGCCCTCCGGCAGCAGGCCGGACTCGATGATCAGCTCGACGAGACGCGCGGTGAGGTAGGCGGTCTGGCCGGCCGGCTTGACCAGGCTCGGCACCCCGGCGAGGAAGGCCGGCGCGAGCTTCTCCAGCGGGCCCCAGACCGGAAAGTTGAAGGCGTTGATCTGCACCGCGACGCCCAGGAGCGGTGTGCAGATGTGCTGGCCGACGAAGCCGCCGCCCTTGCTGAGCGGCTCCAGGCCGCCCTCGACGTACACGGTGCCGGCGGGCAGCTCGCGGCGTCCCTTGCTCGCGTAGGAGAACAGCACGCCGATGCCGCCGTCGACGTCGAACTTCGCGTCTCCCAGCGTGGCGCCGGTGCGCAGCGACAGGTCGTACAGCTCGTCGCGGTGCCCGCGCAGCTCGGACGCCAGTGCCTTGAGCAGGGCGGCGCGCTGGTGGAAGGTCAGCTCGCGCAGGACCGGGCCGCCGACGCGCCTGCCGTGGTCGAGCGCGGCGCCGAAGTCGACGCCCGTGGACGAGATCCGGGCGATCTCCGCACCCGTCACCGCGTCGCGTAGCGGCGCGCCCTCGTCCGCGGGGACGTGCCACGCCCCGGACACATAACTGGACAGCGGAGCCATCGGACCCGACCTCCTCGTCGGTGGACCGTATCGGCCCGAATCCTAACCCGGCCCGCTCGTCTCCCCCACCTCGGTCCGGTGCCGGACCCGCCGCAGCCACCACAGGCCGATCACCGGCAGCACCAGCGGGACGAAGCCGTACCCGTTGCCGTACTCCGACCACACGGTGGCGTCGGGGAAGGCGGCGGAGTCGGCGAGGCTGTACGTGCCGACGGCGACGACCCCGATCAGCTCGATCGTGCACGAGGTGACGGCGATGCGGTAGGAGGTGCGGCCGGACCGCGCCAGGGTCACCGTCGCGACGATGTAGACCGCCGCCGCGAACGCCGACAGCAGGTAGGCCACCGGAGCCTCGTGGAACCGGGTAGCGATCTGTACGCCCGCCCGCGAGCCGGCGGCGAGCGCGAACACGCCGTAGACGGCGATGAGCACGCGGCCGGGGCCGCTACGCCGCCTGCCGTCCGGAGCCGTGTCCGAAGTCGCGTCCGGAGCCGGGCCCTCAGCCATGCCACACCTGCTGCATGCGGACGATGAGCACCGCCATGACGAGGAAGCCCGCGGCCAGGACTGCCGGGCCCCAGCGAGTGCGCTCCCCCAGCCCCCACGCGGCGGCGACCGGCAGGATGAGCAGCGAGCCGATGAGGTAGCCGATGAAGACGGCCAGCCCGCCGACCGGGCGGTGCCCGCCCGCGAGGCGCATGACCGCCCACACCACCTGCACGAGCAGCCCGGCCTCACCCAGCGCGGCGGTGGCCAGCAGCAGTCTGCCGACCCGGCGGTCCAGGGCGGTCATCACCAGAGAGAGGCCGGCGAGCGCCAGCATCCCGACGATCAGTGATGCCGCCAGCGCGTCGACCACGCGTCAGCCCTTCCCTCGACCCCGACCCTTACCGGACGAGAGAGTACTACGCCCGGTAGTACAAGGCCTCAGCGGCGTACCATCTCGATGTCCAGCTCGACCTGGAGAATGCCGCCGACCACGCCGATACCGACCCGTACCGCCTGGTTCCAGTCGATCGCAAAGTCCTCTCGCCGCAGCTCGGTCACCGAGTGGAAGGCGGCGCGCACGCCGCCCCAGGGGTCCGGGCCGACGCCCAGGTAGGTGGTGTCGAGCACGATCTGGCGGGTCACACCGCGGATGGTGATCTCGCCGTCCATCGCCCAGCGGTCCTCGGCGAGCGGCCGCAGGCCCTTGCTGCGGAAGGTGATCTCGGGGAACGCCTCGGTGTGCAGGAAGTCCTTGCTGCGCAGGTGCGTGTCGCGGTCGGAGTTGCCGGTGTCGACGCTGCCGGCCTGGAGCGTGACCTCCACGACGGAGTTCTCCACCGGGTGGGTCACCACGATCGAGCCCGTGAAGTCCGCGATCCGGCCGTGCACGCTCGCCAGGCCGATGTGGCGCGCGCGGATGCGTACCGAGGAGTGCACCGGGTCGATGTCCCAGACGCCGGGGTCGGGCAGTCTCAGCTCGCCGGTGGCGGTCAGTTCGACCTCACCCAGGTCGAGCCCTCCGGCACCGACGACGGCGGAGCGTGCGACCGGCTGGTGGCCGGGCGCGGCGATGATGAGCGTGTACGCGCCGGGTGGCACCTGCGGGATCGCGGCACGGCCGGCGGAGTCCACCGTCGTACGGCCGATCTGCTGTCCGGTCGTGTCCGTGAGTGTGAGGACCGCGTGCTCGACCGGCCAGCCGCCGGGAGCGATCACCCGGACACTGACAGTGGGATTCACGAGAGGCGCCCCTTTCAGGCGGTCAGCGTGACGTCGGCGTCGACGGCGTTGCCGTCCTTCACCTGGACGGGTACGGCGGCCGGGCCATGGCCGGCGGCGACGAGCGTGTAGGTCCCCAGCGGAAGGTCCTCGAAGACGAACAAACCGTCGGAATCGCTCATCGTAGTCGCCACGATCTTTCCTGCCTCGTTCATCAGCGAGACCCGTGCGCCCGGGTACGGGCGATCGTGCGTCCAGACCTCCCCGTGCATCGAGCCGCGCGCGGCCAGCACCAGGTCCTGACGTGCCTGGGCGCCCTGGCGGATGGTCACCGCCGCGGCGGCCGGCTGATGGGAGGGGGCCGAGACCACCAGCGTGTACATGCCCTCGGGCAGGCTGATGAAGGAGAAGCCCCCCTCCATTCCGGTGCGCGCGGTCCCGACGACCTCACCCTGGACATCGGTGACGGTGATGGTGGCGTCGGCCACCGGCCGTCCGGTGCCGGCGATGCGCACCATCCCGGTGAGCCCGCCGACGCCGGCCACGGTCATGTCGTGACGGACCGTCTCGTCGCCGACCGCGACGAGAGAGGCGATCGGCTCGTGCCCCAGCGCGGAGGCGATGATCAGGTACGTGCCGCCGGTGCTGACGGTAAGGCGGTATTCACCGTCCGGGCCGGTGTAGGCCGAACCGATCTTGCGGCCGGCCATGTCGGCCAGCGTCACCACGGCCCCGGAAACCGGGGGGCCCTCGGTCCGCCGGACGGTGCCGAAGACGACGAGCGTCTCACGGAGCGCCGTGTTCTCCACCATAGATATTCTTCCTCCGATTTCGGCTATTCCGGGGCTGCCGCGAGGGCCTCGAGGGCGGGCAGCGCGGCCTCGAGGGCGCTCTGCTGGGCGGGCGGCAGCTGATGGATCCGGTCCGCGAGGATGCCGGTGGTGCGCCTGCTCAGCTCCTCCAGCACCTCCGCGCCGGCATCGCTGGTGGCGAGCCGGCAGATCCGCCGGTCGTGTGGGTCCGGCAGCCGGGCGATCAGGCCCTGTTTGTCCAGTGCGTCGACGATGTGGGACACCGTCGGCGTGCTGACCCCCATGCGCTTGGCCAGCTCACCGACGGCGAGCGGCTCGCCCGCCGCCACGGTGGCCAGCGCGGTCACGCGGCTGGGGGTCAGCTCGTCCGGCCAGTCCTTGCGGAGCCGGCGGGTGAGAGCGGTCATGGCGAGCTTGAGCCGCCCCGCCGTCGCCGCCGGCTCCGGTCCGATGTTCATTCGCCCAGTGCCACGCGTACGGTGGCGGGCTCGTCCCCGCCGACCTGGACCGCGACCGTCGCCGGCCGGTGCCCGGCGGCGACGAGCGTGTAGTGCCCGTCCGCGAGGCCGGTGATCTGGTAGGACCCGTCGGGACCGGTCGTCGTCGTCGCGACGACCTCGCCGGTCTCGTCGGTGACCGTGGTCGTGATGCCGCCGAGCGGTATCCCGTCCGGGGACCGGACGACGCCCCGCATCTCACCGGTCGGGCCCGTCTCGTCGGGCACGAGGACGAAGTCCTGCACCGCCCCGAAGGAACCGACCAGGACGGTGGCCGCCTCCGGAGACCACCCGGGCGCGGTCGTGATCACGAGATAGTCCCCGGGGGGCGCCTGGAACGCGTAGCGCCCGTCCTCACCGGTGTTGGTGCGCCCGAGCTGGTGGCCGTCCGGACCGGCGATCGTGATCGCCGCGTACGCCACGGGGTTTCCCCTGCCGTCGTGCACGAATCCCTCGACACCGTGTGAGCCCTGACTGCCGGTGCCCTCGTGCACGAACGACTCTGTGGGCAAGGGCCCGTAACCGTTCGGCGACATCTGCGGCGTGTTGAGCTCGCCGATCCCGCCGTCGGCCTCGCCCGCGACACCCGCCAGCTCCGAGCCGACGGACTCGTGCTGGGGAGACTTGCGGCGCTTGGTCAGCAGCGAGGCGAAGGCGGCGATGACGCAGGCGATGATGGCGAACAGGAAGGCGATCACCAGGCCCTGGTGGAACGGCTCCGTGATCAGGCGCGGGAAGTAGCTCCGGCCGGTCAGGTAGGAGGCATGGCCCGGCGGGAGGTGGTCCAGCTGGGAGCCGAGAAGCTGCTTCATCGGGTTGTAGCCGAGGAAGGCGGCGAACAGCACGGCGATCGGCGGCAGGTGGGAGACCGTCTGCGCCGCCTGGTCCGGGACACCCTGCGCGACCAGGCCGTCGTGCATCGTCGTCGGCAGGCTGTGGGAGAGGCCGACGACCATCAGGCTGAAGAAGATGCCGATGGACAGCACCATCGAGGAGTTCTGGAACGTGGCGTTCATGCCCGCCCCGACGCCGCGCTGGTCCGGCGGGACCGCGTTCATGATCTCCGCGCGGTTGGGCGAGGCGAACATGCCGGAGCCGATGCCGTTGATGACCAGCAGCAGGGCGAAGACGCCATAGGAGAAGTTCACCGGGATGGCCAGCAGCAGCGCGAAGCTCAGCGCGGTGATGAGCGTGCCGCCCACGGTGAAGTACCGGTGGCCGAGCTTGTCCGACAGCATGCCGGACAGCGGCGCCGCCAGCAGGAAGCCGACCGTCAGCGGGATCATGTAGATGCCCGCCCACAGCGGGGTGTCCTCGAAGCTGTAGCCGTGCTGCGGCAGCCAGATGCCCTGCAGCCAGATGATCAGCATGAACTGCAGGCCACCACGGCCGAGGGCGGTCAGCAGGCTGGCGAGGTTGCCGGCGGCGAAGGTCCGGTCGCGGAAGAGCGACAGCCGGAACAGCGGCTCCTTGACCTTGCTCTCGATGATCAGGAAGACGACCAGAATGACGATGCCGCCGATGAGTGCGCCCAGCACCGCGGGGTTGGTCCAGCCCATCGTGTGACCGCCGTACGGCTGGAGGCCGTACGTGATGCCTACGAGTATGGAGATGAGGCCGACCGCGAAGGTCACGTTGCCCCACCAGTCGATCTTGGCCTTCTTCCGCACGCCGGTGTCGTGCAGCTTGATGTAGGCCCAGAACGTGCCGAAGACGCCGACCGGCACCGAGACGAGGAAGATCCAGTGCCAGTTGACCGGCCCCAGGACACCGCCGAGGATCAGGCCGATGAACGAGCCGGCGATCGCCGCGATCGCGTTGATGCCCAGCGCCGTGCCACGCCGGGTGGCGGGGAAGGCGTCGGTGATGATCGCGGTGGAGTTCGCGAACAGCAACGCGCCGCCGACTCCCTGGACGATGCGCCAGCCGATCAGCCATAGCGCCGCGTTCGCACCATGCATCCAGCTGACCGAGAGCAGGATGGAACAGACGGTGAACACCGCGAAGCCGAGGTTGTACATGCGGACCCTGCCGTACATGTCGCCGAGCTTGCCGAACGACACCACCAGGACGGCGGTGACGACCAAGAAGCCCATCATCATCCACAGCAGGTAACTCGTGTTACCGGAATCGAGGGGATTGAGCCCGATTCCGTTAAAAATGTTCGGCAGCGCGATGAGGACGATCGACTGGTTGATCGTCACCATGAGGACACCGAGCGTGGTGTTCGACAGGGCGATCCACTTGTAGCTCGGCCCGAGGGGTTTCGTCTGCTCCGCTCGTCTGTGCGTCTGGGCGGGCGTTGTCATGGAGGGCGGGCTCCTGAAGTCGTGACTTTAAATGTTGTTTAGTGCTAACTAACTATACGCCTACCGAGAGTCTCCTCAATCCCTCCGGAGTGTGACAAGGCACTCACGCCTTCGCAGGTCGTCGATACTGGAGCGATGGCACACCGACAGCGCCCGGCCCGCGTCGAGGAGAAGATCGACTCGGGCGTCGCCGAGCTCGTCCCGGACGCCGACCGGCCGCGCTCGTGGACTCTCGTGGTGAACGGCACGCCACAGTCCCACGTCGACCTCGACGACCCGGCCTATCTCGACTTCGAGTACGTCCGGCGGCTCGGCCACGTGACCGACCTGGCCGCGGCGGCCGGACGGCCACTGCGGGTCCTGCACCTCGGCGGCGGGGGGCTGACCCTGGCACGCTATGTCGCCGCCACCCGGCCGCGCTCCTCCCAGCAGGTGATCGAGATCGACGCCGCCCTCGTCGACCTCGTACGCCGGCGGCTTCCGCTGGACCGCGGAGCCCGGGTCCGGATCCGTACCGGCGACGCCCGCGAGATCCTCACGCGCGCACCGGAGGACGCCTTCGACCTGGTCGTGAGCGATGTGTACGCGGGCGGCCGCTCCCCGGCCCACCTGACGTCGGTGGAGTTCTTCACCGCCGCCGCGCGCACCCTGCGCGCCGGGGGCCTGTTCGCGGCGAACCTCGCCGACGGCGCACCCCTGTCCTTCGCCCGCGCCCAGGTGGCCACGCTGCGTACGGTCCTGCCGGAGGCCTGTCTGATCGCCGACCCGGCGGTGCTGCGGGGCCGGAGGTTCGGCAACCTGGTCCTGGTCGCCGGGCACGGCGAACCACCGGTGGCCGGCCTGGTCCGCAGGGCCGCGGGCGACCCCTTCCCCGGCCGGGTACTGCACGGGGACGAGCTCACGAGATTCACCGCCGGAGCACGACCGGTCACCGACGCGACCGCACGCCCGTCACCGCCCCCGCCCGACGGCGTCTTCGCCTGACGGCGGGTGGTGGGGTCCGGAGGCGTTGTCCATCCTCCGGACCCCTGGTGTGCCACCCAGTTGCGCACACCGGCACGTTTAAGAGTGCGGATCAGTCCTGAGATCGTCGTGCTCTACCTATTGAGCTAACGCGGCACGTGGAGCCGCATGCCGGGCTCGAACCGGCACCCCGGCGAGTTTCGTCCGCACTCGGTCGATCCGGTGTTCGGTGGCGAATACTGAATCTGGAGCGAGAGTCTGAGATTGAGCGGCTGCCTCTACCGGTTGGGCCATCCCGGCGCGTCGTGCCGGGAGAGGGACTCGAACCCCCACTGTCACCGCTGTTCAGGCTGACCTTCAGTTTCAGCTTGCGCTCCTTGCGCTTCCCCCGCCTGCGCGGGGGAGTCTGTGAGACTACTCGAACAGGTAACGGAAGACCGCGTCACCGGTGCGCTGGTCGGTGACCTCGGCGCCGTTGGCCTCCTCGCGGGCGAACTTCACCGCGCGCTGGAGCCGCTCCACCCGGTCCAGCAGCTCGTTGATCCGCTTGGCGGGCAGCGCGCCGGAGAACTTCACCGTGGTCCAGTAACCGACGGCGATGTCCTCGTAGTACACCTCGACCTGCGCCGGGTGCTTCTCGGTCGCCTCGGCCTTCACGTGGTTACGCGGGACCTTCTTGGTGCGGTTCGTACGCACCGGCTCGGTCTTCCAGCAGTCGGCCGAGTCGTCGAACGCCCATGCCTCGGCCGCGTCCAGGACCGGCAGCTTCTTGACGAACGTGTGCAGGTCGGTGAGCTGCTTCTCCAGGAAGAGCAGGTACGACACCGGGACGTCCCGCAGGATCGCCTGGCCGTCGACGGTGACGTCGGCCTTGGCGGTGCAGTTGGCCCAGTCCTTGGTGGCGGTCACGTCGAACAGCCTGGTCATGACCGACGCGGTCCGGCGGATGACCTCGTCGGCCTTGATCTGCACCCGCGTCGACTCCGGCGGGAGCTGCTCTCCCTCTTCGTCCTTGGGCTGGTAGACCCGTGAGATACCGGCCAGCAGCGCCGGCTTCTGCAGGCCATGGTGCGCGTCGGTCAGGTCGCGGAGGGCACCGCTCTTGACGCCCTTCTCCACGGCGATGATCTGGTTGAGCTTCGCCACCTTGCCCCCTTTCAGGAGAAACGCACGTTATCTCCTGTGACGGTAGCGACGCAGGTGATTGACGACCGTCAGGTCGTGCTGCCGGAGACGGCGACCGCCCGGCCGGCACCACCCCGCCCGACGGCGTCTCCGCCTGATCGGGCGCGGCTCGTCGCGGTATCGGATGGCCGGGACCGCCCACTCGTCCGGCGTCAGCGCGAACGGCGGTCGCGGGGCCGGGGGCCGCCGGCAGTCGGCCAGCGCCTGGATGATCGCCGAGGCGACCGTGCCGGGGAGCACCGCCGCCGCGGGCATCCCGTTGTCCGGACACGCGTAGGGCATGGTGAGGCGGAAGGCGACCCCATCAACGGTGATCTGCCGGGAGCCCTTCGCGGCGAGTGTCATGCGACCCCTTCGATGGTGACTTGGGCGTGGTCAGGTCTTACGGCCCGTGACGGCCACACCGATGCCGAGGCCGATCATGGCGAGGCCGCCCGCTCCCCCGACCAGGCGCAGCCGCCGCGGTGAGCGGCCGAACCAGTCGCGTGCTCCGCTGGCGGCCAGGCTCCAGGTCGAGTCGCAGACCAGCGCGATGATGACGAAGATGAGGCCGAGTACGAGCATCTGCGCCGGGACGCCGCCGCGGCCGCGGTCGACGAACTGCGGAAGCACCGCGGCGAAGAACACCACGGTCTTCGGGTTGGCCACCCCGACCAGGAACCCGTCGGCGGCGGCCCGCCAGCCGCCGCGCTCGGCCGCCGCCTCCTGCGGGCCCGCGTGGCCGCGGCCGCGCAGCAGCGCGCGGACCCCGAGGAAGACGAGGTACGCCGCGCCGCACAGCTTGATCGCCGTGAAGACCAGCACGGAGCGTTCGACCACCGCGCCGACGCCGAACGCGACGGCGACGACCACGACGAGGGCGCCCGCCTCGTTGCCGACGACCGAGACGAGAGCCGTACGGCGGCCGTACGCCAGAGCCCGGCCGACCACGAAGAGCACGCTCGGGCCGGGGATCACGATGATGACCAGAGAGGCGAGGCCGAAGGTCAGCGCCTGGGACATGGAGATCACGGGTCCGAAGGTACGTCCGCGCAGGATGGCGGGACAACGGGATTTTCCTGGTCCCGCGTCTCAGAGCGTGGGCGCCACGCCGACGTAGTTCTCCGCCAGGGTGGTCGCGGCGGCCTTCGACGCCGCGAGGTACTCCAGGTGGGAGAGCTGCTGGCGGTGCCCGAAGGCGTCCTGCGCCGGGTCCTTGTGCAGCAGGGTGGTCATCCACGACGCGAAGTGCTGGGCCCGCCACACGCGCTTCAGGCACGTGGCGGAGTAGGCGTCGAGCAGTGCCTCCGAGCCCGAGTCGTACCAGGCGCCCAGCGCGTCGGCCAGCACGGTGACGTCGGAGATGGCGAGGTTGAGGCCCTTGGCTCCGGTCGGCGGCACGATGTGCGCGGCGTCCCCGGCGAGGAACAGCCGTTCGTACCGCATCGGCTCGGCGACGAAGCTGCGCATCGGGGTGATGGACTTCTCCAGGATCGGCCCGTCCCGCAGCTCCCACCCGTCGGTGGTCGCGAACCTGGCGCGCAGCTCGGCCCAGATCCGGTCGTCGGGCCAGGCCTCGATGTCGTCGCCGGTGTCGACCTGGAGGTAGAGACGGCTGATCCGCTCGGAGCGCAGGCTGTGCAGCGCGAAGCCCCGCTCGCTGTAGGCGTAGATCAGCTCCTCGGTCGACGGCGGCACCTCGGCGAGCACACCCAACCAGCTGAACGGGTACTCGCGCTCGTAGGTCCGCAGTCCCGGCACGGCGTGGCGGCTCACCCCGTGGAAGCCGTCGCATCCCGCGATGACGTCGCATTCGAGGGTGTGCGTCGCGCCGTCCTGCCGGTAGGTCACCGACGGGGCGACCGGGTCGACGCCGATCACCTCGGTGTCGAAGCGGATGTCACCGCCGTCCGCCAGCCGGGCGGCGATCAGGTCCTTCACGATCTCGGTCTGCGCGTAGATGGTGACCGTGCGCCCGGAGGTCAGCTCGGTCAGCGGGATGCGGTGCGCGACACCGCCGAACCGCAGTTCGAGACCGTGGTGGGTCAGGCCCTCGCGGTCGAGGCGCCGGCCCACACCGCTGCTCCGCAGCACGTCGACCGTGCCCTGCTCGAGCATGCCGGCCCGCTGCCGTTTCTCGACGTACCCGCGGTCCCGGGTCTCCAGGACGACCGAGTCGATGCCGCGAAGGTGCAGCAGATGAGAGAGCAACAGACCGGCGGGGCCCGCCCCGGCGATCGCGACCTTGGTGCGCATCCGTCCCTACTTTCACTGACGCGTAAGAATCCTGATGCCCCGATCGCGACTGTCAGGCGAGATCCTTCCACTCAGTGGAACCACCATGGGTGGCGACATCGTGCGACAACGCCCGCGCCGCGCCGAGCACGGCCGGCACGAGCCGGCGGAGGTCCGCCCCCTGCCTGCGGGTGACCAGCGACAACGCGGCCAGCACCTCGCCTCCGGCGTCCCGCACCGGCGCGGCGACCGAGCAGGAGCCGAGGGTCATCTCCTCGTTGGTGACCGCGTACCCGGTCCGGCGCACCTCGGCCAGGCAGGCGCGCAGCCGGGCGGGGTCGGTGGTGGTGTGCGGCGTGTGCGGGCTCAGGCCCTCGGCGAGCACCTCGTCGACGAACGCCTCGGGCGCGTAGGCGAGGAGCACCCGGCCCACACCGGTCGCGTGCAGCGGGAGTTCGGCGGCGACTCTGGTCACGATCGGCACCGAGCGGGGACCGCGCAGGCGTTCGAGGTAGAGCGCCTTGTGCTCGCTGAGGACGGCGAGCTGGACGTTCTCGTGGGTCACCTCGTAGAGGTCCTCCATGTGCGGCAGCGCCAGCTCGCGCAGCGCGGTCGCGGCCGACGCCTGCGCGCCGATCCGCCACAGCCGCATCCCGACGCGGTACGAGCCGTCGGGCAGGCGTTCGAGGAAGCCACCACCGGTCAGCTCGCCGACGAGCCGGTGCCCGGTCGCGAGCGGCAGCCCGGCGCGGCGGCAGACCTCGGTGAGCGTCAGGCGGACTCCCCCGGGCGCGAACGCCTCGAGGATCGCCATCACCTTGCCCGCCACACTCGACGGCCTGTCCACGCTCTCCATGCACGCCTCCCGGCCCGGCCTCAACAATAGGGCGGCGCCCCGGCCCACCTGCGGGATGGGTCGAGGCGCCGCCGAGCCGGATCAGTTGGCGCCGATGTTCAACGCCTTCATGATCAGGTCGAGCTTCTTGTCCTGCGTGACCAGACGTTCGTCGATCTTCTCGAAGCGTTCGTCGATCTGGGCGAAGCGTTCGTCGATCTTCTCGAAGCGTTCGTCGATCTGGGCGAAGCGCTTGTCGATCTGGGCGAAACGGTTGTCGATCTGGGCGAAACGGTTGTCGATCTTCGTGAAACGACTCTCGTGGCTCAGCTGCGTGACGCGCATCTCCGTGAGCTTCTCGTCCAGGCCGGCGACGGCGGCGTCGAGATCGTTGAGCCGGTCGCCGTGCTGCTGCTGCGTCGTCCAGACCTTCGCGACATTGTCGTTGAGCGTTCGGAGCTGCTTCGTGTGCTCGGCTTGCACCTTCCCGATATCGGTCAGCTTGCCCCAGATCTCGTCTACATCGTTCTTGACCTGGTTTATCCGCCGCTCGGCCTCTGCCATGTGCATGACCCTATCTCCCATCCATCGGGTCTCCCGGGGGGTTCCGGAGACTCGTTCACACCTCTGGTGAACACGGGGTGTGACGGGGAGATTACCCCCCCTAGGGCACGGAGAGAAATCGATCAATCACTGCCAGTGATCACACCGTCCTCGATCAGGACGCGCTGGGCGACGGCGAAGGCGGAGTTGGCGGCGGGGACGCCACAGTAGACCGCGGCCTGGAGCAGAACTTCCTTGATCTCGTCGGCGCTGAGCCCGTTCCGCAGCGCTCCGCGTACGTGCAGGGCCAGCTCTTCCAGGTGTCCCCCGGCGACCAGCGCGGTCAGGGTGATGCAGCTCCGAGTGCGGCGGTCCAGCAGCGGCCGGGTCCAGATCTCTCCCCAGGCGTACCGGGTGATGAAGTCCTGGAAGTCGGCCGTGAAGCCGGTCTTGCGCGCCTCGGCCCGGTCGACGTGCGCGTCGCCGAGGACCTCGCGGCGTACCTGCATTCCCTCGCTCATGGCGTCCTTTCGAGATGGCGGAGCATCGCGTGCGTCACCGGTTCGGGGCGTTCGAGATTGGCCAGGTGGGCGGCGCCGGGCACGACGACCAGCTCCGCGCCGCGGATGCCCTGGGCGAGGGTCTCGGCGTGGTCGAGCGGCGTGGCGATGTCCTCGGCGCCCGCGATCACCAGCGTCGGCGCGCGTACCTCGCCCAGCCGGTCGCGTACGTCGAAGGCGGCGAGGGCCTCACAACACGCGGCGTACCCCTCGGCGTCCACCTTCGTGAGCATCTCCCGCGCGGAATCGCTCCCGGTGTAGCCCGGCGTGAACCAGCGGCCGACGAACATGTCGGCGAGCGGTCCGAGGCCACCGGAACGCACCTTCGCGGCGCGGTCGTGCCAGGTCGCCGGGTCGCCGAAGCGCGCCGAGGTGCAGCACAGGATCAGGCCGCCGATCCGCCCGGGGTGGTCCAGTGCCAGCGTCGTGCCGACCGCGCCGCCGAGCGAGACGCCCCCGTACGCCACCCGCTCCAGGCCGAGCGTGTCGAGCAGGGCGGCGACCGCGGAGGCGATGTCGCCCATGGTGCCGTGGAGCACCTCGGAGCCGCCGTGGCCGGGCAGGTCGTAGCGGAGCACGCGCCACGAGGCGGCGAGCGCCGCCAGCTGCGGCTCCCACAGGTCGATGGTGGTGCCGATCGAGGGGCCGAGCACGAGCACCGGCGCGTCCTCCGGCCCGTCGAGACGATGGTGCAGCCGTGTCATGTCGCCCCCCTGTACGCCGCCAGGGCGCGGTCGACGAGTTCACCCGCACAGCCGACCACGTCGGCCGGGTCCACGCCGCCGGGCACCAGATCACCCAGCGGCCGTCCCGAGCGCAGTGCCTCGTCGACGGCCTCGCGTGCGCTCCGCCGGTCGCCGGTCCTGGCCAGCTCGGCAACGACGTGCTCGGACAGGAGCTCGTCGCGCAGGTTGGCGCGCATCCGGTCCGGGAAGACCTCGAGCCCGCCGGCCAGCTCGGCCGCGGTCTCGGCCGCGCCGCCGGTCAGCCGCAGCCCGTCATTGAGCGGCAGCCACTCCGCGTGCCACTCCCCCGCGGGCCGTTCCAGGCCCGCCGTCTGCGACTGGAAGAGGATCTGCGCGTACGCCGGCACCCGCAGCGCGGCCGAACGGATCATGACGGCAAGCACGGGGTTGCGCTTGTGCGGCATCGCCGACGAGCCGCCCCGTCCGGGAGCGGCGGGCTCGGCGACCTCGCCGATCTCGGTCTGGGCCAGCAGCACGACATCCTCGGCGAACTTCCCGAGGGCACCGGCGACGAGGGCCAGCGCCGCGCCCAGCTCGGCGACGGGCGCGCGGAGGGTGTGCCAGGGCAGTACGGGCTCGGCCAGCCCGGTCTCCTCGGCGAACACCGGCAGCAGATCGAGCGTGCCGAACGCCGCCAGCGTGCCGGCCGCGCCGCCGAGCTGGGCCGGCAGGGGTACGGCCGCGAGCACGTCACGCGCCCGCGCGACGGCGGTCAGCCAGCCGGCCGCGCGCAGCCCGAACGTCGTCGGCACGGCCTGCTGCCCGAACGTACGGCCGGCCATGGGCGTGTCCCGGTGGCGTACGGCCAGCCCGGCCAGGGCGTCGAGCGTGCGGGCGAGGTCGGCCAGCACGATCCGCCGGGTCCGGTCCGCGACGAGCATCGCGGCGGTGTCCATGATGTCCTGGCTCGTGGCGCCGTGGTGGACGTGCTCGCCCGCGACCTTCCGCAGGTCGGCGACCAGCGGCACGACCGGGTTGCCGGCGCCCCGCGCCCGTACGGCCAGGTCGTCCAGGTCGACGCGCGCACCGGCGATGGCCTCAGCGACGCCGTCCGGGATCATGCCGAGCCGTGCCTGGGCGCGGGCCAGCGCCGCCTCGGCGTCGAGCAGGGCCCGCAGCCACGCCTCGCCGGAGGTCGCCTTCTCGGCCGCCGTGCCGGCGGCGACCGGTGACAGCAGGTCAGGCGGCAAAGAAGACCGTCTCCTGTTCGCCCCGCAGGTGCACGTCGAAGCGGTAGGACCGGTCGTCCTCCCGTACGGCGACCAGGGTGTCGCGCCGGTCGGCCGGGACCCCGGACAGCACCGGGTCCTCCGCGTTCCCCGGCTCTCCGGGGAAGTAGATCCGGGTCGCGACGGACTTGAGCAGCCCGCGCGCGAACACGATCACCGCGATGTGCGGGACCGGGCCGCCCGGCTTCAGCGTGGAGAACCAGTAGTGCCCCGCGGCGTCGGTGGCGCTGCGGCCGAACCCGGCGAAGTCGTGCCCGTCGCGCCGCAGGCCGCCGACGGAGGTGGGCACCTCGCCGTCGGGACCGGCCTGCCAGATCTCCAGCAGCGCGTCCGGCAGCGGCTCGCCCTCCCCGTCCAGCACCCGGCCGTGGATCCGGATCGCGTCCGGATGCCATTCGGGGACGACGCGGGGGCCATCGCCGTACGGGAGGGCGTAGCCGAAGAAGGGACCCACCGTCTGTGAGGGGGTGGCCTGGCTCATCAGTCCTCCATCGGGGTCGCGCCGAGGACGATGTCCCACTGGTAGCCGAGCGCCCACTCCGGCACGGTCGTGTCCATGTCGAAACGGGCGACGAGGCGGTCCCTGGCCTTCTCGTCCGGGATCGAGCCGAAGATCGGGTCGTGGGCGAACAGCGGGTCGCCGGGGAAGTACATCTGGGTCACCAGGCGCTGGCCGAACGCCCGGCCGAACACCGAGAAGTGGATGTGCGCGGGCCGCCAGGCGTTGTGGTGGTTGCGCCACGGATAGGCACCCGGCTTGATGGTGACGAACCGGTACCGTCCGTCCGCGTCCGTGAGGCAGCGGCCGGCGCCGGTGAAGTTCGGGTCGAGCGGCGCCGGGTGCTGGTCGCGCAGGTGGATGTAGCGGCCGGCGGCGTTCGTCTGCCAGATCTCCACGAGCGTGTGGGGTACCGGGCGTCCATCGGAGTCGAGCACCCGGCCGGTGACGACGATCCGCTCGCCCAGGGGCTCACCGGTGTGCTGCTTGGTCAGGTCGTTGTCGAGCAGGCCCAGCTCGGCCTCGCCGAACACCGGACCGGACAGCTCGATGGCGTCGGGCCCGTACTTGGGCACCACGAGCGGCTGCGAGGGGGCCCGCAGCGGCGTGCTGCGGTACGGGGGGTGGAGGTAGGGAGGGTGCGGATCGCTCACGGAGTCTCCTTCGTCTTCTTTCCCACGCGCGCCCCGAGCGGCGGATCGGTACGGTCGCGTATCTCCTGCTCGGTCACGCCCGGCGCGGTCTCCACGAGGACCAGGCCGTCCGGGGTGACGTCGAGGACACCCAGGTCGGTGATGATCCGCTGGACGCACGCCTTGCCGGTCAGCGGGAGCGTGCACTCCTCGACGATCTTGGAGCCGCCGTCCTTGGCGTTGTGCTCCATGACCACGATCACCCGTCGCGCGCCGTGCACGAGGTCCATCGCGCCGCCCATGCCTTTGATCATCTTGCCCGGGACCGCCCAGTTGGCCAGGTCACCGCGGGCCGACACCTGCATCGCGCCGAGGACGGCGACGTCCACGTGGCCGCCGCGGATCATGCCGAACGACAGCGACGAGTCGAAGTAGGAGGCGCCGGCCCGTACGGTCACCGTCTCCTTGCCCGCATTGATCAGATCCGAGTCGACGGCGTCCTCGGCCGGGTACGGCCCGACGCCCAGCAGCCCGTTCTCGGAATGGATGACGACGTCCACGTCGTCCGGCAGATGACCGGGGATCAGCGTCGGCAGCCCGATTCCCAGGTTCACGTACATGCCGTCCGAAAGCTCCTGCGCCGCCCGAGCCGCGATCTCATCCCTGGACCAGCTCATGAAGGAGTCACCGTCCGCTTTTCGATCGGCTTGTCGGCGGCCTGCTCCCGGGTGAGGGCGACCACGCGCTGGACGAAGATGCCGGGTAGGTGCACCTCATCGGGGTCGATCGCGTCGACGAGCTCCTCCACCTCGGCCACCGCGACCCGCGCCGCCATCGCGCACAGCGGGTTGAAGTTGCGCGCCGACTTGTCGAAGACCAGGTTGCCGTGCCGGTCGCCGCGGACCGCGCGTACGAGGGCGAAGTCGGTGGTGATGCTCTCCTCCAGGACGTACTCCTCGCCGGCGAACTCCCGTACCTCCTTGGCCGGTGAGGCCACCGCCACGTCACCGTCCGGGCCGTAGCGCCACGGCAGGCCGCCCTCGGCGACCAGCGTGCCCACGCCGGCGGGTGTGTAGAACGCCGGGATGCCGCAGCCGCCCGCGCGGAGCTTCTCCGACAGCGTGCCCTGGGGCATCAGCTCCAGCTCGATCTCCCCGCTCAGGTAGCGGCGGGCGAGCTCCTTGTTCTCACCGACGTACGAGCCGCGCGCGCGGGCGATCCGGCCGGCGTCGAGCAGGCGTCCCAGCCCGAGACCGATCGTCCCGCAGTTGTTCGAGACGATCGACAGCTCACCCGAACCGCTCGCGTACAGCGCGTCGATGAGCGTGAAGGGCACCCCGCACAGCCCGAACCCGCCGACCGCGACAGACGCGCCGTCGCCGATGTCCGCGACCGCCTCCGCCGCGGAGGCAACCACCTTGTCCATGGCCCCCACACTGCCAAGCCGGCCGGACGGTCCACCATGGATCTTCCGCTCAGCGGAAGAATCGTGATCGTCCCGGCCACGCCGCCGCCGCGTCGCGGCAACGACGGGCGTGAGATCCCGCCTGCCCTTGGTAACGTCGGGATCGGGGGACGAGGAGGGGCACCGGATGCCGGACGGACATGCGCACGGAGACGGTCATACCGGTCCCGGCCACACGCATGGTGTGAACGCCGAGTCCGACAAGCGGCTGCTCAGCGCGGCACTGGCCCTGATCTTGGCGTACATGGCGGGCGAGGTCATCCTCGGGGTGCTCGCCCACTCGATCGCGCTGATCTCCGACGCCGCGCACATGCTCACCGACGCCGCCTCGATCGTGCTGGCACTGGTGGCCATGCGCCTGGCCGCCAGACCCCCGCGTGGCGGCTACACCTACGGGCTCAACCGGACCGAGATCCTGTCCGCGCAGGCCAACGGCATCACCCTTCTGCTGCTGTCGGCGTGGCTGACCTACGAGGCGGTCCGGCGCCTCATCCACCCGCCCGAGGTCACCGGCGGCCTCGTGCTCGCCACGGCCGCCGCCGGGGTGGTGATCAACCTGGCCGCGACCTGGCTGATCGGCCGGGCCAACCGCGGCAGCCTCAACATCGAGGGCGTCTTCCAGCACATCGTGACCGACCTGTACGCCTTCGTCGCCACCGGGATCGCCGGCCTGGTGGTCCTCCTCACCGGCTTCGCGCGAGCGGACGCGATCGCCTCGCTCATCGTCGTCGCGCTGATGGTCAAGGCCGGAGCCGGTCTCGTACGCGACTCGGGGCGCATCTTCCTGGAGGCCGCGCCCACGGGCCTCGTACCCGACCTGATCGGGCGCGCCCTGGCCGACCGCCCGCACGTCGTCGAGGTGCACGACCTGCACATCTGGCAGATCACCTCCGGCATGCCGGCCGCCTCGGCGCACGTGCTCGTCGCGCTCGGCGAGGACTGCCACGCCGTACGCGCGGACCTCGAATGCGTCCTGGCGGAGGACTACCGGATCAGTCACACGACGCTCCAGGTCGACCATGCCTCGGAGCAGTTCCTCACGATCGAGCGGCACTGCGGCGAGTCGCACGGGCCCAGCCACCGGGGAAAATAAGTGGCGGGAGGCCTGATCATCGGGCACGGTGGTGGTCCCAGGCGCCGGGTGGTCCGGCAGCTTGCCTATCCTTTCCGGTTGTATGGGATCTTCGCTCTCTGACGTGCGGTCACGGCTGCCCGAGTTGATGCTGCGCGACCAGCATCGGCTGCGCCGCCGTCTCGACGGCATCCGCGGCGCACGCGACGCCGCCGCGCGCGACGCGATCGTCGCGAAGGTCGCCGCCGAGGTCGAGGCCGCCGAACTCCGCGTCGCCCTGCGCCGCGAGGCCATGCCCGAGATCACCTATCCCGAGGCGCTGCCGGTCAGCAGGCGCAAGGACGAGATCCGCGACGCCATCGAGAAGAACCAGGTCGTGATCGTCGCCGGAGAGACGGGGTCCGGCAAGACCACGCAGCTGCCGAAGATCTGCCTGGAGCTGGGCCTGGGGGTGAAGGGCCTGATCGGCCACACCCAGCCGCGCCGGCTCGCCGCCCGTACCGTCGCGGAGCGGATCGCCGAGGAGCTGAACACCCCGCTCGGCGAGGCCGTGGGCTACCAGGTGCGGTTCGCCGACCACTCGGGCGACAGCACGCTGGTCAAGGTGATGACCGACGGCATCCTGCTGAACGAGCTCACCCGCGACCGGATGCTGCGGCGGTACGACACGCTGATCATCGACGAGGCCCACGAGCGCAGCCTGAACATCGACTTCATCCTCGGCTACGTCAAGCAGCTGCTGCCCAGGCGGCCCGACCTCAAGGTGATCATCACCTCGGCCACGATCGATCCCGAGCGCTTCTCCCGGCACTTCGCGGACGCGCCGATCATCGAGGTGTCCGGCCGGACGTACCCCGTGGAGGTCCGCTACCGGCCGATCGAGGAGGAGGACGACCAGACGCAGGCGATCCTGGACGCCGTGGACGAGCTCGCCCTCGAACCACCCGGTGACGTCCTGGTCTTCCTGTCCGGCGAGCGCGAGATCCGCGACACCGCGGACGCGCTGGAGAAGCAGAAGCTGCGCGGCGTGGAGGTACTCCCGCTGTACGCGCGTCTCTCGGTGGCCGAGCAGCACCGGGTGTTCCAGTCGCACCGGGGCCGGCGCATCGTGCTGGCCACCAACGTCGCCGAGACCTCGCTGACCGTCCCGGGCATCAAGTACGTCATCGACCCCGGCACCGCCCGCATCTCGCGCTACAGCCACCGGACCAAGGTGCAGCGGCTGCCGATCGAGCCGGTGTCGCAGGCGTCGGCCAACCAGCGCAAGGGCCGCTGCGGGCGCCTGTCGGAGGGGGTGTGCATCCGGCTCTACTCCGAGGAGGACTTCCTCGCCCGGCCGGAGTTCACCGACGCGGAGATCCTGCGCACCAACCTGGCCTCCGTCATCCTGCAGATGACCAACCTGGGCCTGGGCGACATCCTCGACTTCCCGTTCATCGACCCGCCCGACCGGCGCAACGTCAAGGACGGCGTGAACCTCCTGGAGGAGCTCGGCGCCCTGGCCTCGGGCGGCCTCACTCCGCTCGGCCGTAAGCTGGCCCAGCTGCCCGTCGACCCCCGGCTCGCCCGCATGGTGCTGGAGGCCGACAAGAACGGCTGCGTACGCGAGGTCATGGTCATCGCCGCGGCGCTGTCGATCCAGGACCCGCGCGAGCGCCCCACCGAGAAGCGGCAGGCGGCGGACGAACAGCACGCGCGGTTCGCCGACAAGGAGTCGGACTTCCTCGCGTACCTCAACCTGTGGACCTACCTCCAAGAGCGCCAGAAGGAGCTGTCGGGCAACCAGTTCCGGCGGCTGTGCAAGCAGGAGTACCTGCACTACCTGCGCGTACGCGAGTGGCAGGACATCTTCGGGCAGCTCCGGCAGGTCGGCAAGGACCTCGGGGTGACGCTGAACTCCACCCCGGCCGACCCGCAGCAGGTGCACGTCTCTCTGCTGGCCGGGCTGCTGTCGCACATCGGGCTGATGGACGAGACCAAGAAGGACTCCGGCGGCCCCCCGGACCGGCGACGGGGGCTGCGGGAGTACGACGGCGCGCGGAGCGCCCGTTTCGCCATCTTCCCGGGATCGGCGCTGGCCAAGAAGCCGCCGCGCTGGGTCATGGCGGCGGAGCTGGTGGAGACCTCACGGCTCTGGGCGCGGATCGCCGCCAGGATCGAGCCGGAGTGGGTGGAGCCGCTCGCGGGGCATCTGGTCAAGCGCACCTACAGCGAGCCGCACTGGGAGAAGAACCAGGGCGCCGTGATGGCGTACGAGAAGGTCACGCTGTACGGCGTCCCGATCGTGGCGCAGCGCAAGGTGAACTACGCGCGGATCGACCCGGAGATGTGCCGGGACCTGTTCATCCGCAACGCCCTGGTCGAGGGTGACTGGGACAGCCACCACCAGTTCCTGCGCGACAACCGGCGGCTCCTCGAAGAGGCCGAGGAGCTCGAACACCGGGCCCGCCGGCGCGGCATCGTCGTGGACGACGAGACGCTGTTCGAGTTCTACGACGAGCGGCTCCCGGCCTCGGCGGTGTCGGCGCGCCACTTCGACTCCTGGTGGAAGAAGGCACGGCGCGAGACGCCGGACCTGCTCACCTTCTCCACGTCGATGCTGGTCAACGACGTGGCCGAGGAGATACAGCAGGCCGACTACCCCGACGCCTGGCAGGCGGACGGCCAGCGGCTGCCCCTGTCGTACCAGTTCGAGCCCGGTACGGACGCCGACGGCGTGACGGTGCAGATCCCGCTGCCGGTGCTCAACCAGGTGGACGCCGCCGGGTTCGACTGGCAGATCCCCGGGCTGCGCTCGGACCTGGTCACCGAGCTGATCCGCTCACTGCCCAAGCGGCTGCGGGTCAACTTCGTACCCGCGCCCGACGTGGCCCGGCAGGTGCTGTCGCGTCTCGACCCGTCATCCGGCCCGCTCCTGGAGTCGCTGTCGCGCGAACTCCGGGCGATGACCGGCGTGGAGGTACCACCCTCGGCCTGGGACCTCAGCCGGGTACCCGACCATCTGAAGATCACCTACCGGGTGGTGGACCGCCGGAACACCCTGGCCGAGGGCAAGGACCTGGCCTCGCTGAAACGGCAGCTGGCGCCCAAGGTGTCGGACACGCTGTCGCGCGCCTCGGACGCCATCGCGCGGCAGGGCCTGCGGACCTGGGACTTCGGCACGCTCCCCCGCCTCCACGAGCGCGGACGGGTCAAGGCGTACCCGGCTCTCGTCGACGAGGGCGACAGCGTGGCCATCCGCACGTACGCGACCGAGGCGGAGCAGCAGCGCTCGATGTGGCGCGGCACCCGGCGCCTGGTGCTGCTGAACTCCCCGTCGCCGGTCAAGTCGCTGCAGTCGAAGCTCAGCAACCAGGCCAAGCTGGTGCTGAGCAGCACCCCGCACGGCAGCGTCACGGCGCTGCTGGAGGACTGCGTGCTCTGCGCCGCGGACAAACTGATCACCGAGGCGGGCGGACCGGCATGGGACGAGGCGGCCTTCGTCCGCCTGAAGGACCACGTACGCGCGGAGCTGAGCGACACCACCTCGGTCATCTTCGCGCACGCGCAACGCCTCCTGGCCGCCGCCCACGAGGCCGAGGCCCGGCTGAAGAGCCTGGGCAGCCCGACCCTGGCCTCGTCACTGACGGACGTGCGCGCCCAGCTCTCCCGGCTGATCTTCCCGGGCTTCGTCACGGCGGCGGGCGCCCCCCGCCTGCCGGACATGCTCCGCTACCTCCGCGCCATCGACCGGCGCCTGGAACGCCTGCCTGACGACCCGTACCGCGACCGCGAGCGGATGCAGCAGATCCAGCAGGTGGAGGCCCGGTACGTCCGGACCCGCGACGCCCATCCGTCCAACCCGAAGGTCCGCGAGGTGCGGTGGATGATCGAGGAACTGCGGGTCAGCTTCTTCGCGCAGCAGCTCGGCACCGCGTACCCGGTTTCGGAGAAGCGCATCCTCAAGGCCCTGGACCAGGCGACCCTCTGACTCGTAATGAACAGGTCGTCGGTTCGATTCGCCATGGCCGGCAGTGAGGGCGTCCAGCGCAATACTGCTCGGTGGTGAAGTCGGTAAAGGCGATCATGGCCCCGTGGCCGTTGTAGGCCGTGGGCGAGCGTGCTGGATGATCCTCCGGGTACGCGAACGCCGTGAAGCGGTGGCCGTGGAACATCACGGGCCGCGAGGTCTGCTTGCGGCCGTCGCTGAGGACGAGAACCAGGCGGTCGACCTGCGGGTCTAGGACGCCGCTGCAGATCGTCGAAACACCGCGGCCGATACACGTTCCGTTCATCGGCATGTTCGGCTGCGCGATTACGGTGGGCTGCAGAGAGCCGCACTGCGGGGCATCACTCGTCCCTCCGACGGTCACCGAATCGCAGGTGAAGGTGCCGGCGGGGAGCCCTCCGGCCATTTCCGTGAGTCCGAACCCCGCCTTGGCGTAGGTGGCCTCCGATTTCGGCGGCAACTTCTGCACGCGCCAGGCAACGCCGTCGACCACGCCCGAGCCGATCGTCGTCGCGGGTGCTCGCAGTGCGGAGACCTGGGGACGCGGTCGCCGGTTGCCCTCACTCCACGGCTCCAGGGCCACGACTCGCCGGCCCTTCGAGTCATACCCCGCCACCGTCTCAACGTAATTCGCGAGCCGATCGGTCGAATAGGCGAATCCGAAATACCGTACGCCGCCGTAGGCGACCGGCGTGATCCGTGCCGGATTGGCGTCGGCGAACCGCAACTCATAACGCACGGCGTCGGGAGCCGCTATGCCGAACGCGAAGTTGATACGGCTGCCGTCGAGGCCGTACATGTGCCACTCGCCCGGCCCGACGGGAGCGGAAAGGAGAGCGCTGGAAAGATTGACGGATCCCCCGTTCCTGTCGCTCATGCGCATCTGGAAGCACGGCTTGTTTTCCGGAACAGGGCATCGCCGTCACCGACCAAGGGCGGCCGTAGAGCGTCCCCGCCGCGACCGTGACCGCCGCACCCGGCCCGTCGCGCCCGTCCGCCGGAGAAATGGCGCATCACTACCGTCGGGTGCCGCGCCGGGTAGGTTGACGTCCCCCGCAGGTCAGGGACGCTGACGGCCGATCTCCATTTGATTCCCAAGCTGAGGGCGCCGTTCGACGCGACGCTGACCGGCTTCCTGATGCGCGCCCACCGCCGACCTGACCGTAGGACAGGATGGGCGCCATGGTGGAGATCAGCTCCCTGACCGAATCCGACCGCGCCGGCTGGGAAGTGCTGGCTCGTGGGCACCATGCCTACTTCGGGACCGCGATCGGCGACGACGGTTACGAGCAGACCTGGCGACGTGTGCTCGGCGGGGAGCGGATACGCGGGATCGCCGCTCGGGTGGACGGCGAGATGGCCGGCATCGCGCACTACGTGTTCCACGCCGGCATCTGGGGGGCCGGGGGGAGGTGCTATCTGGCGGACCTGTTCGTGGACCCGGACGTACGGCGGCGGGGCATCGCAACGGCAATGATCAGGTGGGTGGCGAGGGACGCCGAGGAGCAGGGCTTCCCCCGCCTTTACTGGAACACCCTGGACAACGCCCCGGCTCGCGCGCTGTACGACAAGGTGGCCGACTTCCACAAGGGGCTCATCTACTACGCCTATCGGCACGACGCGAACCAGGGCTCCACTCAGCGCTGAGGTTCGACAAGGCCAAGGCGTTCTCAACCGGACCGACGGCGGCCGAAGCAGTGTGGGCGCATCAGGCAGCGCGGTTTCAGCCGCCCGGGCAGGAGCAGGGCCTTCCGCTGTAACACGCGCAATGGCTTTTCACCGGCGACGGCACACGCGACGTTGTCGGCGCGTGTGACCTGGACGGCGCATGTGAGGTCAACGGCGCAGGTGACGTCGGAGAGGGGACCTCTCGAACGGTCCGGGCGACCAGGACGACGCCGCCCCAGACGCCCGGGTACAACAGTGTCAGCGCCAGGAACACCGCTCCCGCCCGCAGGCGCCGGACAGCGACGCACACCACGGCCGTCACCAGCGCGAACAGGCTCGCGCACGTCGCGGCGCCGGGAGCCATCCAGCCACGAGCGTCCGGGCCCAGCACCACCGCCAGCACGAACGTGACCGTACTGGCGAGAAAAGTCCAGGCCAGGAACGTTATTGCGACACTCGCAGTCCCGTCACGCCGGCGGCCAGGTCGAGAAACGATCTCCTCTGTGGTCAAGCCCAGTAGCGCACAGGACAGCACCAACAACATGCTTCCGATGCCGGCGACCGGTCCCGTGAAGGCGTGCTCCTCCGGAACCGTGACGGCAAGGGCCGCGCACGGCAAGGTCGCGGTCAAAGTCACCGCCGCGCCCACCAGGCGCCCCTGGCTCAGAAGGTGAGTGCCGAGCCCAGTGATCAAAGCGGGCACCACCAGGACGATCGCCAAGATGGCGAAAGGGCCGAAGGCGGCGAACAGGGCCAACATCACCGTCACGAACAGCGTCGTCCCGATCCGGGACATCCACACTAAGCGCTGGAGTCCACCGCTATCCGGTAATCCACTGAACATGTTCAAAAGATAACATTCCAGCTCCTGCCGACCGCGGCACCTGTCCTCATCTCGCCAGTTCAGAGGACGAGCCTGGACGGCTTTCGCTGACAGCGACCGTCGTACGCGGCCCTGGAGCTGCCGGGCGGAGGCTTCGGCATATACCGAACGTTCTATCGGTTACACTCGTCATGATGGCGCACAACGCTCGAGGTCAGGTTTCCGAGGCGCGGTCGCGGCTGCTCGAGACCGCCACCCGGCTCTTCTACACCGAGGGGATCCACTCCGTCGGGATCGATCGGATCGTCGCGGAGGCGAAGGTGACCCGCGCGACGCTTTACCGGCATTTTCCCGGCAAGGATGACCTCGTCGTCGCGTACCTGCAGGCCGTCCACCAGGCCGAGCGCGATCAGGTCGGCAAGGTTCTCGGCAGCGGCCGAACGGGCGCCGACATCTTGCGAGCCATCGCCAGGTCGATCGCCGACGGCATCCAGTCGGCCGGCTTCCGCGGGTGCGCCTTCCTCAACGCCGTCGCGGAGTATCCGGATCCGGAGCATCCCGTTCACAAGGCCGTCCTCGCTCACCGCGAGTGGTTCCTGCGCACCATCACCGACGTGCTCGCGCAGGTCGGGGAGACGCCACCCGAGCTCGCGGGCCGGCACTTCGTCATGCTGCGGGACGGCGCGATGGCCGAGGGCTGCCTCTCCGACCCGCTGGAGGTCTGCGACACGTTTCTCCAAGGAGTCGACGGAATCCTGCAACACCGCATCGAGTCCGGGGCGAAGACCGCCTGAGGGCCAAGGCCTTCGGCGGGCACCGACGGCTCAGTCGCCGGAGATCTCGGTCTCCGGGCGCGACAGCCGCTCCTTGAGCTCGTGTTTGCGCATCTTGCCGGTGGGTGTACGGGGCAGTTCCCCGGCGAACCGGATGTCGCGAGGGACTTTGAAACCGGCGAGCTTCGTACGGGCGAAGGCGACCAGTTCCCCGGCCAGCTCGGGGCCGGCCGCGGCCGGGTCCTCCGGTCGCACGATCGCGACCACGCGTTCGCCCATCTCGGGATCGGGCAGGCCGAGGACGGCGATGTCGGCGACGGCGGGGTGCATGAGCAGGGCGTCCTCGATCTCCCGCGGATAGATGTTCACTCCGCCTGAGATGATGAGGTGGGTCCTGCGGTCGCTGAGGAACAGATACCCGTCCTCGTCGAGGTGGCCGACGTCGCCGACCGAGGCTCCGCCGCGGCCGTCGCGTACCGCGGCGGTCTTGCCCGGATCACCGTGGTAGGCGAAATCGCTCGCCCCGGCGAACCACACCGTGCCCACCTCGCCGGCGGGCAGGTCGTTGCCCTCGTCGTCGGTGATGTACGGCCGGCCGAGGATGGGGGTGCCGACCGAACCCGGTCTGCGGAGCCATTCCTCCGAGGTGATGGCGGTGGCGCCGATCGCTTCGGTGCTCGAGTAGTACTCGAACAGGATCGGGCCCCACCACTGGATCATCGACCGCTTCACTTCGACCGGGCACGGCGCGGCGGCGTGGACGGCGTGGCGCAGGCTCGACAGGTCGTACCGGGCCCGTGTCTCGTCGGGGAGCTTGAGCAGGCGGGTGAACATCGTCGGGACCCACTGGCTGTGGGTCACCCGGTGCCGCTCGATGGCCGCGAGTGCAAGTTCCGCGTCGAAACTCTCGAGGACCACGACGGTCCCGCCGTTCCGGTGCACGCTCATGCACCAGGCGAGCGGGGCGGCGTGGTAGAGCGGAGCCGGCGAGAGATAGGTGTCGCCGGGCGTGAACCCGAGCAGTTCGCGCAGCCACCGTCCGGTCGTGTCCGGATAGGTGCCCAGCGGCCCACCGGGTAGCGGCCGCCTGATGCCCTTGGGTCGGCCGGTGGTGCCCGAGGAGTACAGCATGAAGTCTCCTTCGGACTCGTCGGGGATCGGTGTCTGCGGCGAGTCCGAGACCTCGTCGTCGTAGCTCTCCCACCCGTCGTGGGGTTTTCCGAACATCAGCCGGCCGGCGGGTGCGAGCGTGGGGTCGGTCAGCGCGGTGGTGGCCACGTCGGCGAGCTTGTCGGACGCGACCACCAGCTGGGCGCCGCTGTCGCGGATGATGTAGCCGACCTCACCAGGGGTGAGGTGGCTGTTGACTCCCACGTAGTAGAGCCCGGCGCGCTGCGCCGCCCAGGCCAGTTCGAGGTATTCGGCGCGATTCTCGGCGAGGATCGCCACGCGGTCGCCGGGACCGAGACCGCGCGCTCGCAGCAGGTGCGCGGCCTGGTTCGAGCGGGCCTCCAACTCGGCGTAGGTGACGACCACGCCGGAGGGTTCGACGACGATCGCCGGGCGTGCGGGATCGACGTCGCCGAACGGTCCTAGGGGCATCGGTGTCTCCTTCTCATTCCGAAAACATGTGGGCATTGCGGTACTTCAGCAGACCTTCGACCCCGCGGAGGAACGTAGGGCCGATCCGCTCCGGGTCGGCGAGTGACCCCGCCGCCATCGCACCGTCTCGCAGCATGACGAAGTGCCTCGCGGCGGGATCGGGTGCTGTGGCGCCGGCGTGCGCCAGCAGATCGGTGATCGTGCGCAGGAACCACTCGCGGTGAACGAGAACGGCTCGGCGTACGGGGTGTGCGGGATCGGGGTATTCGGCCGCGGCGTTGAGAAAGGCGCATCCGCGGAACCCGGGAGCGCGGATATCGGCGGCGATCGACTCACCGACGGCTCGTACGACGTCTGCCGAGGACTGTTCCCGACCGGCGGCCTCGGCCAGCCGGGCGCGAACCGCCTCGTCGACCTCGGTCAGGTAGGCGACGACAAGCCGGTCCTTGCTCGGGAAGTGCCGGTAGAGAGTCGCGCGCGTCACCCGTGCCTCGGCCACGATCCGGTCGATGCCGACGGAGTGAAGCCCCTCGGCGTAGAACAGCCGGCTCGCCGTGCCGAGCAGCCGCGATCGCGCCGGGGAGTGGTCACCCACGGACGTCGCCGCCCGTTTCCCCGCGCTGCCGGGCCGGCCCGGCAGCGCTCCCGTTGAGCTTCGCGAGGAGCTCGGCGAGGGTACGGACGTCGCGTTCCGGCCACGACTCGACGAGCCCGCCCAGCCGCCTGCCGCGAACGCCCTGGACCTCGGACACGCGGTGCCGGCCCTCGTCGGTGAGGCCCACCAGATACGCCCGGCGGTCGTCCGGCGCGGGAAGCCGCTCGATGAGACCGAGCGTTTCCAGCAGCTGGAGCCGGCGCGAGACAACGGAAGAGGCCACGCCGATGTGCTCGGCGATCTCGGTGGGCCGGTGCCGGCCGTGGTCGGCCAGGTGGGCCAGCAGGCCGTAGGTGGCGGCCGTGAGATCCGGGTGCGCCTCACGGCCGAGCCGTCCCGACGCGGCGCGCTCCTGGTGGACGAAGACGGCGACCTCGCGCTCGAGGTCCGCGATCGTACGGCCCGAAATCATCGCGAACCGTCCTCGTCATCGTGGCCCACGGCGTTGGACGTACGGAGGGGCACCTCGCGGATGAGGAGGACGCATACGAACGCGACCAGCGCCAGCGGCACCGTGTACACGAAGAGGTCACCGGTCGCGTGCCCGTACGCGTCCTCGATCACCGTACGGACCGGCGCGGGCAACTCGGCCGGCCGCGGAATCGACGAGCCGCCGACGGCTCGTACGCCCGACCGGGCCGACCCGTCGGCGGTCAGGCGGCCGACCCGGCCGGCCAGCACGGCCCCGAGCGCCGACACCCCGATCGTGCCGCCGAGCGTGCGGAAGAACGACACCGCCGAGCCGGCCGCCCCAAGCTCCCGCAGGCCCACCTGGTTCTGGACGGCCAGGACCAGGTTCTGCAGGGTCGCGCCGAGCCCGACGCCGAGCAGGCCCATCGCCAGTGCGAGCTTCCAGTACGGCGTGTCGTGCCGGGTGAGACCGAGCAGCGCGAGCCCCGCGGCGATCAGCAGGGTTCCCACGACCAGAAGCGGTTTCCAGCGACCCGTGGCGGTGACGATCCGGCCGCCGACCGTGGAGGCGAGCGCGAGGCCGAGGACGAGCGGCAGGGTGCAAACGCCTGCAAGGGTGGCCGTCCTGCCTTCGGACAGCTGGAAGTACTGACTCAGATAGGTCGATCCGGCGTAGATGGCGACGCCGATGACGAGGCTCGCCGTGATCGCCAGGATGACGGTACGGGTGCGGAACAGCCAGAGCGGCAGGACGGGGTCCTTGGCGTGCCGTTCGGCGACGACGAACGCGAGCGAGAGCAGCAGAGCGCCACCGACAAAGGCCGCAGACTGCCAGGAAAGCCACGCGAACCCATCGCCCGCGAAGGTCACCCAGACCAGCAGAAGCGATGCGGCGGCCGCCAGCGACGCGGCCCCGGCCCAGTCGATCCGCACGTCGCCCTTGGCGGCCGGCAGGTGCAGCGTCCGCTGCAACACGATCAGGGCGGCGACGGCGAACGGGACGCCGACGAAGAAGCACCACCGCCAGCCGAGCCACTCGGTGTCCACGATGAATCCGCCGATCAGCGGACCGGCACTGGTCGCGACCGCGAGCAACGCACCGAAGTAGCCGTTGTAGCGACCGCGTTCCCGCGGCGAGATCATCGTCGCGATGATCACCTGGATGAGCGCGAGGAGGCCGCCGGCGCCGATGCCCTGGACCGCGCGGGCCGCGATGAGCAGGCCGGCGTCCGACGCGAGGCCGGACAGCACCGAGCCGGCGGTGAAGATGACCAAGCTGATCTGGATGAGCAGTTTCTTGCTGAGCAGGTCGGCCAGCTTCCCCCAGATCGGGCTGGAGACGGTCGTGGTGAGAAGCGTCGCGGTGATCACCCAGGTGTAGACGCTCTGCCCCGCATGCAGGTCCGCCACGATCGTCGGCAGCGCGTTCGTGACGATCGTCGACGACAGGATCGCCACGAAGATGCTGATGTACAGGCCGGACATGGCCTGCCCGATCTGCGCGCGAGTCATCGGCACGGTCCCGGCGCGTACGGTCGCGTCGGCTTGGACGGTCATGATCCCCCTTGCCCGTTCGCGATGGTCGGCGGGCGTCCGGCGGAACGGCGGGCGCCGGGCGCGGAGGTCAACGTGCGGCCTGCTCGATGATCTTGGTGACGGCGTCGGGACGGCTGAGCATGACCGCGTGGGAGGCGTCCACCTCGGTGGTACGAGCGTGGGCCCGGCTCGTCATGAAGCGCTGCACGTCGGGGTTGATGGCGTGGTCCTGGCGGGTGACCAGGGCCCAGGAGGGAATGGTGCGAAAGGCCTCTTCGACGCTCGGGTCGGTGACGGCCCTGGTGTCGGCGGGCCGCTGGGTGATGGCGAGGTCGTTGGCGGTGGCCTTGTCGAGGTCACCGGCGAAGGCGGTACGGAACCGCGCCGGGTCGATGATGACCTCCGTGCCGCCGGGTACCTGGGTGGAGACCAGCGGCAGCGCCGGGGTCGACTTGGCGGCGAGCTCACCGATGGTCTCGCCCTTGGCGGGGATGAACGCGGCGATGTAGACCAGGGATTTGACGTCGGGGACGGAGGTCGCGGCGTTGGTGATGACGGCGCCACCGTAGGAGTGGCCGACGAGCACCTTGGGACCGTCGATGGTGGCCAGGTAGCTGCTGACGTAGGCGGTGTCGCTGGTCAGGCCCTGCAGCGGATCGGCGATGGCCCGTACGGGGTAGCCGTCGCGGGTCAGCCGCTCGATGACCGGAGCCCAGCTCGAGGAGTCCGCCCACGCTCCGTGAACGAGTACGACGGTCGGCTTCGGGCCGTCGTCCGGCTTGCCGGGAGTGGCCGCCACGGCCGACAAGGACGCCGTGAGCAGGCCGAGTGCGGTAACGCCGACGATCGCGGCGCGGCGGAACAGGCGAGAACGCATGACAGATCGAACCTTTCGGGAGTTTGCAGTGCTGTTGTCTCGGCCCGCCGCGACGCGACGGGTACCCGGCCGGCCGGTCAGCGGCCGTAGGCTTCGAGCAGCCGGAGCCAGACTTCGCTGACGGTGGGGAAGGCGGGGACCGCGTGCCAGAGCCGGTCCAGCGGAACCTCCCCGACCACCGCGATCGTCGCCGCGTGCAGCAGTTCGGCGACATCGGGACCGGCGAGCGTGAAACCGACGATCACCTTGCGGTCCTCGTCGACGACCATGCGCGCGTGCCCCTGGTATCCGTCGGCGTGCAGGGCGGATCCGGCGACGGCGCCCAGGTCGTGGTCGACGACCCGGATCCGCAGCCCGGAGGCCGCGGCGACGGCCGCGGTCAGCCCCACCGATGCGATCTCCGGTTCGGTGAAGACCACCTGCGGCACCGCGCTTTCGTCGGCCGTCGCCGCGTGCCGGCCCCATCGGCCGCCCTCGACCGCTTCGCCTTTCGCGCGCGCCACGATGACGTCCCCCGCGGCTCGGGCCTGGTATTTCCCCTGGTGCGTCAGCAGCACGCGCCGGTTGACGTCCCCGGCGGCGTACAGCCACCCGTCACCGATCGGCGCCCCGTCGTCCCCGAGGACGCGCATCGTGTCATCGACCGTGAGCCAGGCGCCCGGCGTCAGACCGATGTCGTCCAGGCCGATGTCCTGGGTGTTCGGCGTACGGCCGACCGCGACGAGGAGTTCGTCGGCTTCGATCCGTTCACCCTCGGTGAGAGTGACGGACACGGTTCCGCCGTCGTCGCGCCTGACGGATCCGGCCTCGGCACCGAGGCGCACCGACACACCGGCGTCCCGCAACGACCCGGTGACCCGCTCGCCGGCGAACGGCTCCGCGAGGGGCAGCACACCGTCGCGGGCCAGCATCGTCACCGAAGCTCCGAGACCGGCGAACGCGGTCGCCATCTCCGACGCGACCACGCCACCGCCGATGATGGCGAGCCGGCCGGGGACCGCGCTCGCGGCGGCCGCCTCCCGGCTGGTCCACGGTGCCGCCTCGCGCAGACCGGCGACGTCCGGGAGCAGCGCACCGCTTCCGGTCGCGATGACGACCGCGTGCCGTGCGGTCAGCGAGGTGGCCGCACCGTCCTCGCCGGTCACCTCGACGACCCGTGCGGAGCTGATCCGTCCCTGTCCGCGGTACAGCGAGATCCCCGCCTGGCCGAGCCAGGACACCTGCCCGTCGTCCTTCCAGTTCGAGGCGAAGGAGTCGCGACGGCGGAGCACGGCCGCCGTGTCCAGGTCACCCGTCACCGCCTCTCGTGCGCCGGGCAGCCGCCGGGCCGCACGGAGCGCGGCGGCGCTCCGCAGCAACGCCTTGGTCGGCATGCAGGCCCAGTAGGAGCATTCACCGCCGACCAGTTCCCGCTCGACGATCGCGGCGCTCAGCCCGCCCTGCGCCACCCGGTCGGCGATGTTCTCCCCGACCGGACCCGCGCCGATGACGACGACGTCGTACGTCGTGGTGCGCATGTCAGTGTTTCTTCGCGGCGCGGCCGAGACGCAGCGCCGAGATGAGGAAGAAGATGCCACCCAGTACGGCGTAGCCGGCGATGCTGGCCAGCGACGGGTTCGCCTTGGAGGCCGCCATGATGAACGAAGCGCCGGCGAGCACGGAGATGCCGCCGCTGATGATCATCGGCCACTGGCCGCCCATCTTGCGGCGCGCGGCGCCCACGATCAGCTGCACGAGCCCGGAGACGATCGCCCAGGCGCCCCACACGCGCAGGGCGCTCGGCACACCGGACGTGCAGGCGACGGCGATGCCGATCGCGGCGAGCAGGCTGATCGCGATGTTCACCTGCAGTCCGCGGGCCGGCCCGGAGGCGCCGGACGAACGCGTGTCCACGACCGCCGCGGCGGCGTCGAACAGGGGATACAGAACGAGCAGGGGGATGCTGACCGGGCCGAGGTCCGACTTGGCGGCGAACAGCAGGACGGCCCACACGACGGCGAACCCGAACCGGACGAAGTACAACCGGCGCAGAGCCGGCGCGAGCCCGGGGGCGGTGGATGAGGCAACGGTGGTCACGACGATCCTCTCGAACGATCAGCGAACAGGACTATGCGGGTCAGCGGAGGCCGCTGCCGGCCTCCTCGATCAGGTGCGCACCACGGGAGCGACCATTTGACGAGACCGAACGTTCTATCGCGGCTAACGATGGCATGGCTCCGCCGAGGCGTCAATACCGAACGTTCTATCCCCTTGGCGTCGGATCAGAGGGCCGGGGGTTCGAATCCCTCCCGGCGGCGTCCGACGAAAGGCCAGGTCACCGCTTCGATGACCGGGAAAAGCCCACGAACCCCGAGATCGTTCCGTCCGTGCTCGCCGAAGTCCGGGAGCTGCGGCCACCGCGCCCAGCTCGTACGAGACCTGGCCTACACCCGGACCGGCCACGGGCTTTTATCGAATGGGACACACGAAGTGCAGGCTGAGGCCTTTATCCGAAGGTATCGATATATGTTGAGGTCGCCCGCATTCAATATTATCCGCGCGGCCACTCACCTCGTACGCCCAAGCCGAAGGCGCGATCTTAAAGCTGCCGGAAGTAATGGTCGTCGACTTGACGACCTTCTGCGCGGCGTTTGTCACAACGATGTTCGCCCGCTTGGGTTCAAGGTACCGATCGGGCCACGGTCCAACTCGATGGCCCCAACCATCGTCTAGGTCGTATGAACTGCGGGAACGCTGGTCGAGTGATCGCCGTCGACGGGCGTCGGCGACCCGCCGCCGCTGGGAGGCGACGTCGATCCGCAGCTCGTGACCGCCAGGGCCAGAAGCGAGAAAGCACTGACCATGCGAATACGTTCATGTTCGCTCAAAATCAGCTCGCAGGATATGCACGTGGGATAGGCGCCGACGCGTGGCACCTTACCCATCGACTGGCACGACCGCCTGCCGGTCAGACCAGCGCGGCGTGGGCGACGTCGTGAGCTCGCCGGGCCCCCGGTGGCGGGCCAATCGGTGTGCCAGGAGCAACAGCCTGGTTCTCGATGATCAGCGCCATCTGGAATAAACGGTGAAATATGGGGGATCCACCGGTCGCACGACACAGCGCCGCCGAAGGAGTGAGTGTGATGGGGTTGTTCGACCGTTTGAAGCGAAGGGGCCGGACGGAGCACAAGCCGACCGGACGGGAGCGCCGTGCCGCCGAGCGGACCGCCCAGGCCGAGGCCAGACTGCGCGAGACCGAAGAGAAGATCCACGAGATCGCGGACGAGACACGGGCCGACCTCCACAGGTCCGGCTGATCTCGGCGCGGCCGACGCCACACGATCCCGGGCACCGCACACCGCCGTCCAAGGGCGCGGCGCCTGGGGCGTGCGATCGTCGGCCATGGGCGAGAAGGTCGCCGGTTCGAGTTCCTCCGGCATGCGCCCGGCTCACAGGCCCCTTGCGATCACGCAACGGGCCTTTTTGCTGCCACGCCTCGAAGCCCGGACAGGCCACCGCGGGATACTGCGTCCCCGCGTGGTCATCCTCTCCCCTAGGGCTACGGCCCGCCCCGGGACCGCAGCCGGCGCCGCACTGCCTCGTGCCCTGCTCCGGGGGACGAGGGAGGCGGCGATCGCGGCGAGCAGTGCGGCGCCGGCCCCGAGCCAGAAGGCCTGGTTGAACGCGCCGCCGGTGGGGATCGGGTGCGTCACGGTGACACTGGCGGCCACGCTCAGCCCGATGCCCACGAAGACCACCCCAGTCACGCGGAGGAGGCGGCGGGCGCCGGGAGACGGGCGTCACATTCGGCCGGTGGCTGTCACATCCGGGCGCGCGTCGCGGTCAAGGAGGTGTAACCGCAGGAACGGCAAGGAGATCACCATGGAAGCCCGTCTCAACTACTTCGGCAGCACCGTCGCGGCGAACTTCGTGAAGTACATCAACTCGGCGGGCAAGGTCGTGACCGACTCGACCCTGCCGGCCGCGACGCAGGAGCTGGTGAAGATCCGCGCCAGCCAGATCAACGGCTGCGCCTACTGCACCGACATGCACACCAAGGACGCCGCGCACGCCGGAGAGACCTCACTGCGGCTCAACCTGGTCGCGGTCTGGCGGGAGGCGAAGGTCTTCACCGAAGCCGAGCGCGCCGCCCTGGAGCTCGCCGAGCAGGGCACCCGCATCGCCGACGCCTCCACTGGAGTCTCCGACGACGCCTGGGCCAACGCCGCCAAGCACTACGACGACGACCAGCTCGCCGCCCTGGTGTCCCTCATCGCCCTCATCAACGCCTACAACCGCATGAACGTCATCGTCCAGCAGCCGGCGGGCGACTACGAGCCCGGTCAGTGGTCGTAGCGACGGCGCAGGCCTGGGTGGGTACGGGCGGCCGTACCCGCCCAAGCGTCAGCGGGACAGGGCGTAGTCGCGGCGCCGGGCACGGCGCGTACGTGCCCAGTACTCGAAGGAGAAGCCGGGCCAGATGGTGCGGTTGACGCCGTGTTCGTCCAGGTACCAGCTCTTGCAGCCGCCCTCGTTCCACACCGCCTTGCGCAGACGGCGGTGGAGGCGGTCGTTGAAGCGGCGTTGCGCCCGGGGGCGTACCTCGATCTCCCCGGCCTTCTCCTCTGACAACAGCCGCAGGCAGCTCAGCACGTGCTGGACCTGAGACTCGATCATGAAGACCACCGAGTTGTGGCCAAGGCCGGTGTTGGGGCCGAGCAGCATGAACAGGTTGGGGAAGCCGGCGATCGTGATCCCGTGGTGGGCCTCGATGCCGTCCGCCCAGGCGTCCTGGATCTTCTGGCCGCCACGGCCGACGATGTGCTGTCCGGCGAGCGCGTCGGTGACCTTGAAGCCGGTGCCGTAGATGATGACGTCGACGTCGTGGGCGGTGCCGTCCGCGGTGACCAGACCGGTCTCGGTGATCTCGGTGATGCCCTCGGTGACCACATCGACGTTGGGCCTGGCCAGCGCCGGATAGTAGTCCGAGGACAGCAGGATGCGCTTGCAGCCGATCGTGTAGTCCGGGGTGACCTTGGCGCGCAGGACGGGGTCGGGCACCTGGCGGGCGATGTGCGCGCGGGCGACCTTCTCCTGCGGGGCCATGAGCCTCGGGTCGATCGTGAAGCCCACCGCCCGGGTCTCCAGCAGCCAGTAGATCGCATTGCGGAAGGCCCGCTGGGCGCCCGGGACGTACCGGAACACTCCTCGCGCCCAGCCGGGCAGGACGAAGTCGGGCTTGGGCTGGACCCACGGCGGAGTGCGCTGGAAGACCCGCAGGCTCGCCGCGTCCCCGGCGATCTTCGGGACGAACTGGACGGCGGACGCGCCGGTGCCGATGACCGCGACCCGCTTTCCGGTCAGGTCGCAGGTCCGGTCCCACTGCGCGGAGTGGAACACGGTCCCCGCGAACCGCTCCGCGCCGGGGATGGCCGGTAGGGAGGGGACGTGCAGCGCCCCCATGCCCGAGACGACCGCCTTGGGAGTCAGCATCGTGCCGTCGGCGAGCACGACGTTCCAGTGACGGGCCTCGTCGTCCCATTCGAGCGCGTCGACCGTGCTGCCGAAGCGGATATGGGAGGCCAGCTCGTACTTGTCGGCACACCGGCGCAGATAGGCCCAGATCTCCTCCTGCGGGGCGAACATCCGCGACCAGTCCGGGTTGAGCTCGTAGGAGAAGGAGTACATGTGGGAGGGCACGTCACAGGCGCAGCCCGGATACCGGTTGTCGCGCCACGTGCCGCCGAGGTCGTCGTCCTTCTCCAGGATGACGAAGTCGTGGTAGCCGGCCTTCTTCAGCTGAATCGCCATGCCCAGGCCGGCGAAGCCCGAGCCGATGATCACGAGTCTCACGGGACCTCCCGTACGTTGCCTACTCCCGGTAGGTTACCCACGGTAAGTTACCGGCGGTAGGTATTGAGATATGGTTCACACGTGAAGACCAAGCGCGTGCGCATGTCCCGCGCCGACCGCGAGCGGCAGATGCTCGACGTCGCCGAGGAGGTCTTCGCCGAGCAGGGGTACGGCGCCGTGTCCATGGAGGAGATCGCCGTACGCGTCGGGGTGTCCAAGCCGATGCTGTACGAGTACTTCGGCTCGAAGGAGGGCCTGTTGCTCTCCACCATCGCGCGGGCGCGGAGTGAGCTCGGCGAGGCCACCGCACGCGCGGTGGGCGAGGCCGAATCGGCCGAGGACAAGCTGTACAGCGGCTATCTGGCCTACTTCCGCTTCAACGAGGCGCACCGCCGGTCCTGGCTGGTGCTGCTCCAGGAGCCGGTCCTCGGCGGCGCCGCCGGAGAGATCGAGGCGATCCGGCGGCAGCAGACCGACCTGATCATCTCCCAGATGGAGCCGCTCGCCCCGGACCGGCCACGCCGCGCGCTGGAGGCGTACGCCGAGATCATCGTCGGCGCCTGCGAACGCCTGGCGCTCTGGCGTACGCGCAACCCGGACGTCACCGTCGAGGACGCGGCGCGGCACATGATGGACCTCACCTGGAACGGCCTGGCCCCGCCGAACGGCTGAATGCGATCACGCCGTACGCGGTCGTGGCAAATGTCCGGCTACTCCAAGTTGTCTCATGATCGCGATATGTTCTCTTCGCCGACGGGGAATGACTCAGCCATGGTGATCGACGCGTACCTCCTCATCGACGTCACGTGACGATGCGCCGCCGGCGGCCGGTGGGCCGGCCGCCCGGCCGTCCGCGACGCCTCGACCCGGACCGGGACGGTCCGGGACGTCCGCGGGTCGAACGCGCGACGCGGCGTCTCTTCCTGAAGCGGACCGGCCTTCCCGATCCGGCCGAGCACGCGGCGGAGATGAACCTCCCGCCCTGGCAGACCCACCTGGCGGCGCTGGCGTCGGCCGGCCTGGCGGGCATGACTCGCCGCCTTCCCACCCTGATCTGCGCGGCCGCCCGGCTGGCGTGGCGTGCCAGTCCCGCCGACACGCTCGTGACCGTGATCCTGCATCTGCTCGCGGGCGTCTTCACCGCGTACGGCCTGCTCGCGACGACCGGAGTGCTGCGCGCGCTGTTCGCCGGGGGCGCGACTCCGGACCGCGTACGCGCGGCGCTCCCGTCCCTCGCCCTGGTGGCGGGTGCCACGGCACTGCGCGCCGGGCTGCAGGCCGGCGCGGGCTGGGCGCAGGCGCGGCTGAAGCCACGGGTCGACCATCTCGTGGAGAAACGCCTGTTCGACCTGACCACGCGGGTCGAGCTGCCCTGCTTCGACGACACCGAGTTCCACGACTCGATGCACCGGGCACGCGACCGCGGCCTGATGGAGGCGGCGCCGGTGGTCGAGGCGACGATCGACATCCTCACCGGGGTGATCGGGCTGGTGGCGGCCGCCGGCGCGCTCGGAGTGCTGCATCCCGTGCTGCTGCCGCTGCTGCTGATCACCGCGATCCCCGACGGCTGGGCCGCGGCGCGAGCGGCGCGGATGCGCTACCTCGCGATCTTCGTGCTGTCGGCGGTACGCCGGCGCAAGTGGATCCTCGCCGACCTCATGGCCGACCGTGACTCGGCGGCCGAGATCCGCGCGTTCACCATGCGCCCTTTCCTCGCCCGCGAGCACGACCGGCTCGCGGTACGCGAACGCGACATCCACGTGGACCTGGCCCGGCGCCAGACGGTCGTGCGGATCCTCGGCGACATGGCGGGCGGCGTCGCCACCGCCGCGGTCTACGTCGCGCTCGGCGTCCTGCTGGCCATCGGAGCCGTACCCCTCGCGGTGGCGGGCACCGCCGTGCTGGCGATCCGTACCGGGCAGTCGTCCCTGGCCAGCCTGCTGTTCGCGGTCAACCGGTGCTATGAGTCCGGGCTGTACTTCTCCGACTACCTGGACTTCTGCCGGGACGCCGAACACCGCATCCCGGAGACGCGCGACCGTCCGGTGCCGGACGGCTTCGACGTGATCACCGCACGGAACGTCGGCTTCACCTATCCGGGCGCCGACCGGCCCGCGCTGCACGACGTGTCCGTGGAGATCCACGCCGGTCAGGTCGTCGCGCTGGTCGGCGAGAACGGCTCCGGCAAGACCACCCTCGCCAAGATCCTCGCCGGCCTCTACGCCCCGGACGAGGGCGAGGTGCACTGGGACGGCACCCACCTGGGGGACGTCGACCTCGACCGGCTGCGGCAGAACGTCGCGATGATCCCCCAGCACTACACGCACTGGCCGATGACGGCGCGGCACAACATCGCCATGGGCCGGGAGCCACACGAGGAGCCGATCGCCGAGGCCGCCGCCGCGTCGGGGGCCGACGACGTGATCGCGGCCCTGCCGTACGGGTACGACACCCTGCTGGACCGGCGGTTCAAGGACGGCCACGAGCTGTCGGGCGGCCAGTGGCAGCGCATCGCGGTGGCGCGCGGCTTCTACCGTGACGCGGCGCTGCTGATCTGCGACGAGCCCACCGCCGCGCTCGACGCCCGCGCCGAACACGCCCTGTTCGAACGCATCCGGGCACACGCCGACGGGCGTACGGTCCTGCTCATCACCCACCGGCTCGCCAGCGTCCGCCACGCCGACCAGGTGTACGTCCTGGACCGCGGACGGCTGGTCGAACAGGGCCCGCCGGCGGAGCTCCTCGCGGCGGGCGGCGTCTTCGGCGAGTTGTACGGCCTCCAGGCCCGCGCGTACCGCCTCGACTCCCGCGGCTGATCTGCCGGCCGGAGAGCCAATGCGGGACCGGATTCGCCACCGCCGGGACTGAGCCGCATCCGAACCGGTGCGCACGCCGACGACCCGGAGAGCCCGGAGACCGTCCTCACTCCAGCCCCTGATGCGAAAAGATCATGGGACCTCAGAACCGTTGGCTTCTCCCCTGGAGGCCTCGATTACCTACCCCTGCCGATCGGGGGCGTGACAGAAGGAGGGCCCCGGTGAGCTGCAAGAGCAGAGCCGCCGCCGAGGTTACGGAACGTCTGCTGGGTATTTTCGCCAAATCGAAACCCTTTCTGCGCGGAACACCCCGCACAGGTGTCGAGAAGGCCGAGGCCCCCTTCGCCCGGGGCCTTGAGAGTTCGCCGGCGCTCGACGGTGCGCCCGCGGTGACCAAGGACCAGGTGAACCGGTCCTTGCTCGCGGAGGGAAAGACGCGGTTGACCGCAGAGCGCGATCGGCTCGTCGCGGAGCGGCGATGGCACGACGGAGGGGCGAGGACGAGCCGGATCAACATGCTGAACGACAAGCTGGCGGGCGTGAACGCCATCGAGGAGCGGCTCGCGAAGCCGCCGAGCCTCGCGCACCCCCGTCCGTACCTGCTGTCGTTCAGTACGGAGGGCACCGGACGTGTGATCATCTCGGTGGGCGACCCGGACACCGCCGCCAACGTGGTGACCTTCGTACCGGGCACCTTCTCCCGGCTCGGCCGTCAGGGCAGGGCCATCAAGAAGATCGACGCGATCGCGCTCTCGGCGGCGAAGGCCGGTTCGCCCTCGACCGCCGTGATCAACTGGGCGGACTATCGCGCCCCGCAGTCACTGGTTCCGGAGGCGCTGCACACCCGGTACGCGGACGGGGCCAAGGCCGATCTCGGCCGGTTCCTGGACGACCTGCGGACCACGCACGAGGGACCGCCGTCGCACAACACCGTGGTGGGATACAGCTACGGTTCGCTCGTCGCGGGGGTCACGGCGAGAGACGTCGGGCTGAACGTCGACGACGTGGTGTTCGTCGCGAGTCCGGGAGTCGGCGTCGAGCACGCCGGCGCACTGCACCTGACGGGGGTGGCCGCCGACGACGTCGGCGCGCACGTCCACACGGTGATCGTGCGGAACGACCCTGTGGCCGGGCTGCGGATCTTCGGCCCCCAGCCGGCCGATCCGGCGTTCGGCGGTAGGGCGTACGAGTCGGAGTTCGTCTCCCCGGATCCCTGGAGACCGACCGATCCGGGCAGGGCGCACGCCTCGTACTTCGCGCCCGGCAGCATCACGCTGGTCAACATCGGCCGGATCGCGGCCGGCCTGCCGGGCTTTTGAAAGGGTGTGACATCGTGAACCTGGAGCAGGCCACCCGCCACGTCGAGGACAACCTCCGTTCGGCCCTCACGTGCCTTCCCGCGCGGGTGCGGGCCGAGCGTGTCGCGTGTGGCCCGGTGCCCTGCGACGAGTCCGCCGACGACGAGCCGGTGGAGCGGTTCGTCGCCTCGGTCGACTACCGCATCCACGACGTGCCACCGGAGGAGTACGGCCGTTGCCTCGACGCCCTGCTGGCGTGGTGGTCCGGCAACGGGTTCGTCGTGCTGACCGACGCCCGGCCGCGGGGGCTGTACGTGTGGGTGCGGCACGCGGTGGACGGTTTCCAGATGGCCGCGCAGGCCAACGACCGCGGGGAGCTCTACCTCACCTCGACCTCCCCCTGCGTCCGGTCCGGTGGGGAACCGGCCTGAGCGGCCGCTTCCTCCCACGACGCCCGCCGCGCGGGATCGAGGTGCGCCGGCCTGGTCGACTCCGTCGGCGTGTCCGGCACGGCGGCGAACCACCGCGTCACTCAAGCCGCCCGCACATGAAATGGGTCAATGCCGAGTTCTCACGCCCGTTGTTCGCCACCTGACGGCCGCCGGCCCTGCGGCCTTCGGATCTCGCTCTTTCCCCTGTGCTGAAATCCGGGCCCTGGGTTCGGGGATTGTGAAAAGGCCGCGCGACCACGAGGCTCGATGACGACCCAGCGTGAAAGTCAGAGGGGAAACACGCGTGGACGATGTCTGTCATTCCTTAGTCGCACATCCGGACAATTCCAACTGGACCATCGTGACGGCGGCTCCGGTGACGTCACAGGTCATCGGCGTCTTCGCCGCCGTCGTCTTCACGGGGGTGATCCTGCTCTTCCAGCAGGCGCCGCCTTCGGAGGACTCCGATCACTATCGCTACTCCTCGCGGGCGCTGGTGACGATGCTGTGCTCGTTCGTCTCGCTGTCGCTCGCCTCGTTCCTGTTCTCCGTCGTCAGCGGAGAGGAGCTCTGCGGAAGGGCGTTCGCCGAGGGGGCGGCCGCGGGGGCTCTGTTCGGAATCGGCGCCACCGGGATGTTCCTGAGCATCTGCTGGCTGTTCGCGGCGCACCGCATCGGGGGCCACACCGTGATCTGGGTGAAGCTGCTGATGGTCGTCGAGATGCTGGCCGCGTGGACGTTCATCGCCCTGACGGTGTTCGACGCGGTACAGGCGATCGAGCTCACGCCGCAGAACCCGGTCACCTCGGGGCTGGTGTGGTGGGGCACGGCACCGGCACTGTCACCACTGCTGATCTTCGTGGCGATGCGCCGCCTGCCGCGGCTGCGCGCTGCGATCGAGCGCAGGTCGGCCAGGATGTTCGAAATGGCGACCGGCTTCTCGATCTTCTGTATCGTTCTCGCCATTGCCTACGTCACTCTGATCACGATCTACACTTCCCGGGACACTTTTCCGATCGTCATACGGGTGGGGATCACAGGAACGGTGGCGGTGGCGCTCTCGCTGTACTTCGTCAATATGATGACCATTCGGCGCGTCGAGGCACCGGCGAAAGACCGGCTGGTCCGTACGCGGGAGAGCCTGCTTCACCTGCTGGACCTCAATGGCCGTTGAGACCGGCGGCGGCGCGCCATCAAAGGAGGCGGCATGGAGGTCACCGAGACCGATCTGGACGCGGGCGGCGGTCGCCGGCTGCACGTCTACGACACCGGGCCGCCGGATCGTCTCGCCGTCTTCTGGCACCACGGGACTCCCAACATCGGCGCGCCTCCACGGCCCCTGTTCCCGGCCGCCGAACGCCTCGGCATCCGCTGGGTGTCCTACGACCGGCCCGGGTACGGCGGCTCGACCGCCCGTACGGGCCGGGACCTGGCCTCGGCGGCCGCCGACACGGCCCTCGTGGCCGACGCTCTGGGGATCGGCCGGTTCGCGGTCATGGGTCATTCGGGCGGCGGATCTCACGCCCTGGCCTGTGGCGCGCTGCTGCCTCAGCGGGTCCTCGGTGTGGTCAGTGCGGCCGGGCCGGCGCCGTTCGGCGCCGAGGGGCTCGACTGGCACGCGGGCATGGGAGCCTCCAGCGTGGCCTCCCTGAGCGCCGCCGCCGAGGGGCGCGCGGCGAAAGAACGCTACGAGGCGAGTGCGGAGTACGACCCGGAGATGTTCACCCCGGCCGATCACGCCGCGCTGGCGGGCGAATGGTCCTGGTTCGGCGACGTCGTCGGCCCGGCCCTGGCGGGTGGTCCGGCCGGGCTGATAGACGACGACCTGGCCTACGTCGCGCCGTGGGGGTACGACCCCGCGCAGGTCGCGGCGCCGGTCCTTTTCCTGCACGGCGAACGGGACCGGGTGATCCCCGGCTCACACGGCCGCTGGAACGCGAGCCGCTGCCCCCTGGCCGAACTCCGGCTGAGCCCCGAGGACGGGCACATCTCGATCCTGCGATCGGGCACGGCCGCCCTGGAGTGGATCCGCGACCGCGCCGCCCACGATTAGGCGCACCGCCCCGTGACCTCGCTCGACTTGGTACTGAGCGGCCGCGCTCGGACACGGCCACCCCGGAATGGCTCCGCGACCATGCCACCCACGATCAGGCGTACCGCCCCGTGACCTCGGCCGACTTGGTACTGAGCAGCCACGCTCCGGCACGGCCACCCCGGGATGGCTCCGCGACCGCGCCGCCCACGATTAGGCGTACCGCCCGGAGACGCCGGTCGACTTGGTACTGAACGATCTGCCGTTGGTGGCGATGTGGGGCGGTGGGTGACCGTGGTTGCGACGCGCCGCCTGGACACGCTCACCACGAACCCCATCCGGCGGACACGCTCTAGGCGTACCGGCGTACCCACTCGTACATCGCCACTCCGCTGGCGACGCCGGCGTTGATGGAGCGGGTCGAGCCGTACTGCGGGATGTGCAGGACGACGTCGGCTGCGGCGCGGCCCTCCTCCGACAGGCCGGGTCCCTCCTGGCCGAACAGCATCAGGCAGGCGCGCGGGAGGTCGGCGGTCTGGATCGGGCGCGAGCCCGGCAGGTTGTCGATGCCGACGACGGGCAGGTCGCGCTCGCGGCACCACTTCACCAGGTCGGTCGTCTCCGGGTGGTGGCGTACGTGCTGGTAGCGGTCGGTGACCATGGCGCCGCGGCGGTTCCAGCGGCGGCGGCCCACGATGTGCACCTCGGCGGCCAGGAACGCGTTCGCGTTGCGGACGACCGCGCCGATGTTGAAGTCGTGCTGCCAGTTCTCGATCGCGACGTGGAACGGATGCCGGCGCGCGTCCAGGTCAGCGACGACCGCCTCGTTGCTCCAGTAGCGGTACTCGTCGACGACGTTGCGCCGGTCGCCGTCCTCGAGCAGCACCGGGTCGAGGCGCGGGTCGTCCGGCCAGGGACGCGGATGCGGGCCCACACCGGGCTGCTCCTCGACATCAGAGCTCATGCGACGAGCCTATGCGCAGCCCGCGTCCGCCCCGTCCTCACCACGTTCGACGACCGCCAGCTCCACACAGTTACCGCCATTGGCACCCGACCGAGACGATTTCCGCCACGGCCCGGTCATTTGCCTCGCGATACCTCGCGTACGACGACCGCGAGCTCCACGCAGTCGCCACCGTTGGCGCTTGACCAGGAGGACTTCCGCCACGGCTCGATCATTCGCCTGTCGTTTCCTCACGTTCGATGACCGCGAGTTCCACGCAGTCACCTCCGTTGGCGCCCGTCCAGGTCGACTTCCGCCACGGTTCGATCATTTCCATTCCTCCGCCGCCCTTCGAATGAGGTTGATCGACTCTTGTTGATTAATAGCGTCGGCTCTGAAGACATCGAAGAATCGCCGTAGCCGGGCCACCCCGGCAGCGCCCTCGATGGTATCCCCGTCCAACTGGTTGTCGATATAGCCGATTTCGTCCCCGTCGAAGCTCGCGATCACGAATCCACCGATGAATCCGGCGCACGCCTTGGAGTCGGCTGGGACTACCTGGACGACGACGTTCTCACGCTCGGTCATCTCCGCCAGGCGCACTAACTGGTCATTCATGACTTTGTCGTTGCTGACCCGATGACGGAGGATTGCTTCGGCGATGAGCGCTACGAACATCGGGGGGTCCTCTTTGATGAGGACCTGCTGCCGATCCAGCCTCGTGGCCAGCGCCTCCTCCAGGTCGATGTCCAGGTGGGCGGCTTCCAGGACCGCGCGGGCATAGTCGGGAGTCTGGAGCAGTCCAGGGACCAGACACGGCTGGAACGACCATAGCGACGTGGCCTGGCGTTCGACCTGGGGCCACTTACCGAACCATTCCGGGGACACCTCGTTGGTCACCAGGTCACCGATGACGCGGGTGATCATGTCCGGGAGGTCCAGCACTTCCTTGAGCCTCGGATGGTGCTGCTCCCCCGGCACGATCCGGCCGCGCTCCCAGGCCGCGATGAGTGACTCGGAGACGAATATCTCGTCCGCGAGTTTCACGCGGCTCAGCTTCTTCATTTCGCGCGCTTGGCGGAGCTCGTTGGCCACGAACGTGCGCGCCGTCATGTTCATGAGAACAGCCTAGTTACAGAGTGCGACGGTTCGTGTACGGAATGCTGTCATCGCGGCACCGGCCTCTGAAAAAGGGAGTACAGCCACAGCAGCGACGGCACGAGCACGATCATCCCGGCGATGACCACCCCCAGCGTCGCGTGCAGCACCGACGGCGAGGCCGCCGCGCGCTCGATCGTGACGTCGGGTGGCAGCAGCATCGGGTACTGCGCGAGCGCCCACCCCCACAGCACGGCAGCGACGGCGAGCGCGGCGGTGACGCGCGTCAGGGCGTACCGGCGGGTGATCAGCAGCGCGAGGGAGGCGAGCCCGGCCACGGCGGAGATGACGACGACGGGCAGGGCACGCCCGGTCAGCCCCGAGTAGAGGCGCGGCGCGTCGTCACGCAGGATGAGGATGCCGCCCAGCATGATGGCTCCGGTGACCGCGGCGGTGACCAGGGCACGGCGCCGGAACGCCTCGGCGAGGCCCGCCTCGCCGCTGCGGCGTGCGTCGCCGGTGAGGAAGACGGCCGCCAGGTAGGCCGTGCTCCCGATGGCGAGCAGACCGGCCAGCACCGAGGTGGGGTTCCACCAGCTGGTGAGGAGGTCACCTGCGGCGAGGCCCGGAGGTACGCGTCCGGAGGCCACGCCGCCGGCCACCGTGCCGAGGAAGAACGGCGTCAGCACCGACGACAGTGCGAATCCCCCGCCGAACAGGCGTTGCTGCCACAGCTCCGTGCTGGCCTTGCGGAAGGCGAACGCCGCCCCGCGGGCGATGATGCCGAGGGCGACGAGGGTCAGCGGGATGTACAGCGTCGAGGCGACGGCCGCGAAGACCGTGGGAAAGCAGGTCCAGAACAGCACGATGACGAAGATGAGCCAGACGTGGTTCGCCTCCCACACCGGCCCGATGGAACTCTCGATGAGCCGGCGCTGGGAGTGACCGCGGCGGGCGTCGCCCGCCAGCATGTCCCAGAACCCGCCGCCGAAGTCGGCCCCGCCGAGCAGCGCGTACAGGGTCACCCCGGCCCAGCCGAGGACCAGTAGCCACTGCGCGGCGGTCACGACTCCGCCTCCTGCGGGGCGCCGACCGGGCCGGTTCGAAGCCGGTTCAGCACGTACACGGTCGCGACCGTGAGCACCACATAGACGAGGAGCACCGCGACGAGCCCGGCCCACAGGCCGGGGGCCGGGTTGACCGCGTCGGCGGTGCGCTGGTGCCGCCAGACGATCCAGGGCTGGCGCCCGACCTCGGTGGTGACCCAGCCCATCTCGAGCGCGACGACCGACGCGATGCCCGCGACCGCGGCGAACCGGAGGAACCAGCGCGAACGCGGCAGGTCACGCCGGCGCCACCACGACAGGGCGAACCAGGCGCCGAGCACCAGCAGCCCGAACCCGATCGCGACCATCGACTGGAAGCCCAGGTGCACCGGGTTGATCGGTGGCCGGTCGGCGGGCGGTACGTCGTCCAGGCCCTGGACGACCGTGCCCGGCCGGTAGCCGACGAGGAGGGACAGGCCGTCGGGGACGCGCAGGGCGTACCGCATCCGCCCGTCGAGGTACACGCCACCGACCGAGATGGGGACGTGCGAGCCGGTGTGGTTCAGGCCCTCGATGGCGGCGAGCTTGGGCGGCTGGTGTGAGGCGAGCATCCGCGCGAGGCTGTCGCCCACGACGATCTGGAAGGGCGTGACGACGGCCGCGGTGACGAACGGCACCAGGAAGCCCAGCCGGTGGTAGCGGTCGCGGCGGCCTCGCAGCATCCCTGCCGCGTACACGCTCGCGACGCCGAAACCGGCCACCATGAAGGCCGCCAGGATCATGTGCAGCGTCTCCATCGGCATGGCCGGGTTGAACATCGCCGCCCACGGCCGTACGCGGGTGACGGTGCCGTTCACCAGGTCGAAGCCGCGCGGCTGGTTCATCCAGGAGTTCGCCGAAACGACGAAGAAGGCCGAGGCGACACCGGCGACGCACACCGGCAGCCCGGTGAGGACGTGCCGCCGGGGCGGCAGCCGGTCCCAGGCGTACAGGTAGATGCCCAGGAAGACCGCCTCGATGAAGAACGCGAACCCCTCCAGGGCGAACGGCAGCCCGATCACCTGCCCGTAGACCGACATCAGTCCGGGCCACAGCACGCCCATCTCGAAGGACAGGATCGTGCCCGAGACCGCGCCGACCGCGAACAGCACTCCCATCACCTTCGCCCAGCGGTGCGCCAAGCGAATGTAGTCGTCGTTGCCCGTACGCAGGCCGCGCCATTCGGCGAAGACGGTCAACGCGGGCATTCCAACGCCGAAACAGGCCAGGATGATGTGCCAGCCGAGGGACAGCGCCATCTGCTCGCGCGCCGCGAACAGGTCTGCGGGCGTCGCGGCGGCGGCGAGAAGGTGCGGCACGCATCGGCTCCTTCCGGCGATGAGCTCATGCCCGTGATACCCAGGTTGGGGCGATACTCAGCGGATGACGATGAGGCGGTTCACGGTCGCGGAGCGCCGGGCGCGGCTCGGCGTACGGCACCGGCTGGCGGCGCGGGCCGAGACGGCGCCGGAGGTGGCGCGCTCCCTGGTCGCGCTGCACGGCACGGACCCCGCGTCGGTGTACCTCGCCGCCGCGGCGCGCATGCGCTCCCCCGACGTCGCGGCCATCGAGGGTGCGATGTACTGCGACCGTCTGCTGGTGCGGATGCTCTGCATGCGCCGGACGGTCTTCACCGTCCCGGCCGAGCTGGTGCCGGTCGTGCAGGCCGCCTGCACCAACGACGTCGCGCGGCTCGAACGCCGCCGTACGCTGCTGTTCCTCGAACAGGCCGGTGTCGGTGGCGAGGCGTGGCTGCGCGAGGTCGAGGACGCGACGGTGAGCGCCCTGCGGAAGCGTGGCGCGGCGTTCGCGGCGGAGCTGTCCGCCGACGAGCCGCGGCTGAGGGAACGGCTCGTACTCGCCCACGGGACGAAGAACGAGTCATGGCCGGCCGTCGCGAGCCGGGTGCTGCTCGGCCTGGCCGCGGAGGGCCGGATCGTACGCGGCCGGCCGCGCGGGTCCTGGATCAGCAGTCAGTTCCGCTGGTCGCCGATGGAGTCCTGGCTGCCCGGCGGGATCCCCGACGTGCCCGCCGAGGAGGCGCGGGCCGAGCTGGTGCGCCGCTGGCTGACGGCGTACGGCCCCGGCACCGTCGCCGACCTCAAGTGGTGGACCGGCCTGAACCTCACCCAGGTCAGGAAGGCGCTGGCCCGGATCGGCGCCGAGGAGGCCGACCTGGACGGCACGCCCGGCGTGGTCCTGGCCGAGGACACGGGGGCGCAGGCCGACCCGTGGGTCGCCCTGCTGCCCGGGCTCGACCCGACCGTGATGGGCTGGAAGGACCGCGAGTGGTACCTGGGCGGGCACGGCACGGCGCTGTTCGACCGGACGGGCAACGCCGGCCCCACGGTCTGGGCCGACGGCCGGATCGTCGGCGGCTGGGCCCAGCGCCCGGACGGCGAGGTCGTCCACCGGCTCCTGGAGGACATCGGCGCCGAGGCGTCGGCCGCGGTGACGGCCGAGGCGGCCCGCCTCGGTGAGTGGCTCGGCCCGGTCCGCGTCACTCCACGCTTCCGCACCCCGCTCGAACGCGAGCTGGTCGCGTAGGGCCTCATCCGAAGTCCCCGTCCGTAGCGAGCGGCACGCAGTGGGACAACGGGACTTCGGATGAGGCCCTAATGCGCGTCTGACAGATCCCTGTCACCGAGGATCTCTAGGCCGCCGCGCCCGCCTTGGCCTCGCGTACACCGCGCAGTGCACCCGACCAGGCGATGACCTGGTCGAGCATGCCGCGGACCGCGACGTCGAGGCCCTCAGCCGGGACGAAGACGCCGGTCGAGAACGCGGGGATCAGGGCGACGGCGGGCTGTGCGCGGACCGTGGCCACCTGGAGCTCGGCGAGCACGAGCCGGAGCGCCTCGGCCGCCCGCACCCCCGCGGCCCATCCGCCGTAGCTGACGATGCCGGCGGCCTTGTCGTTCCACTCCCGGTAGACGTAGTCCAGAGCGTTCTTGAGCGCGCCGGAGAAGGAGTGGTTGTACTCCGGGGTGAGGAACACGAAGCCGTCGAAGGCGTCGACCAGCCGCGACCAGTCACGGGTGTGCGCGTGCTCGTACTCCTGGAGGTTCGGATTGCCGCGCTCGTCGAGGTTGCCGAGGCCGTGGTGAGTGAGGTCGATCGGCTCGTAGTCGGCGCCGCCGTGGGCACGCGCCGTGTCGAGCACCCAGGAGGCGATCTGATCGCCCCGGCGTCCGGGTCGTGTGCTGCCGAGGATGATGCCGATGCGAAGTGCCATGATGTCCTTCCCAAGGAGTTGACGCGTCAACTCTAGGAGCCACGGAGTTGATACGTCAACTGATGTCCGCCGGTATGATTCCCGCCATGGCGGAGACCCGTACGCTCGAACCCGACGAATGGGAGCTCTGGGACACCTGGATGCGCGCGCAGCGCCTGCTCACCCGGGAACTCGACCGCGGTCTCCAGCGCGACTCCGGCATCTCGAAGGCCGAGTTCAGCGTGCTGGTGACGCTGTGGCAGGCACCCGGCCGCGAGATGCGCGTCGGCGAACTCTCCGAGTCGCTCGACTGGGAGAAGAGCCGCGTCTCCCACCAGCTGACGCGCATGGAGAACCGCGGCTTCGTGGAGCGGACCGAGTCCGGGTCCGGCGGCCGCCGGACCCGGATCGGGCTGACCGCCAAGGGCCGCCACGCCGCGCAGAGCGCCGTCCTCGTGCACGCCGGCAACATCCGCCACCACTTCTTCGACTCGCTCACGCCCGAGCAGGCCGCGGCCATCCGGGCATGGAGCGAGCAGACGATCGACCGCATAGAACCGCGCGACGGCGCGGCCTAAGAGCCCGTCCGACGGATCATGTGGTGACCAGATCTCATCGCAGCCGCTGGACCCTGCTGAGGTAGGTCTGCACGACCACCACGGCGGCCAGGAAGGCACCGCTCACCACCTGCTGGTAGGAGGAGGACAGGTCCCCGATCTGGTTGATGAGGTTCTGGATCACCCCCAGCAGGAGCACGCCCGCGGCCGTCCCGCTCACCGAGCCGGCGCCGCCGGTCAGCAGCGTGCCGCCGATCACGACCGCGGCGATCACGTCGAGCTCCATGCCCGTGCCCAGGATCGTGACTCCCGATGACAGCCGTGCCGCGTTGAGCGCGCCGGCCAGGCCGGCCAGCAGGCCGGACATCACGTAGACGACGACCTTCGTGCGCGCCACCGGAACGCCCATCAGGTCGGCCGCGTCCTCGCTGCCGCCGACCGCGTACACGCACTGGCCGAACCTCGTCCGCTGGAGCAGCACCGCGCCGGCGGCGAACAGCGCGAGCGTCAGGTAGACCGGGTACCCGAGGCCGAGGACGCTGCCCTGGCCGACCCGCGCGAGCACCGAGCCGTGCGGGATGAGGTACGTCCTGGCGCCCTCGTCGGAGATGGACAGCAGCAGGCCGCGGGCGCCCAGCAGGCCCGCGAGCGTGACGATGAACGGGGCGAGCCGTACCCGGGCGATCAGCAGGCCCTGCGCCAGGCCGAACGCCCCGCACACCGCGAGCGGCAGCAGCAGCGCGGCGAGCGATCCCCAGCGCACCCCGTACGCGGCCAGCACCCCGCCGAGCGCGAACACCGAGCCGACCGACAGGTCGATCCCGCCCGTGATGATCACGAAGGTCATGCCGAGGGCCACCGTCGCCAGGAAGGACGAGGTGATCGCGATGTTGCCGAGGTTGTCCCCGGTCGGGAAGCGGTCGAACGCGAACGACCCGATCGCGACCAGCAGGACCAGTACGGCGGCGGCGCCGTGCCGCTGGATCAGCCCGAAGACACGCTCACGGCCGGAGGCCCCCGGCGGATCGGTGACCGGACCGGCCGCAGCCATCGTCTGTCCCGTCATCGCGCGGTCCGTCCTCGTGCGGCGTACACGGCGGCAAGGATGATCACTGCCTGCACCATCTGGGCGAGTGAGTCCGCGAGGTCGTGCTTGATGAGCGTCGCGCGTACGAGCTGGATCAGCAGCGCGCCGGCCACGGTGCCCAGCACCCGGACCCGGCCGCCGGTGAGAGGGGTTCCGCCGACCACGACGGCCGTGATGGCGGACAGCTCCATCAGCAGTCCGAGCGACGACGGGTCGCTGGCCTGCAACCGTGCCGTGGCGAGGATGCCGGCCGCCGCCGCGAGCAGGCCCGACGCCACGTACACGAGGAGCAGGATCCGCCGGACCGGCAGGCCGGACAGCTCGCTCGCCGTACGGTTGCCGCCGATGGCGACCAGCCGCCGGCCGAACGTCGTGCGGCGCACGACCGCCATGACCACGACGGTCAGCACGGCCGCGGCCACGACCGGCAGGGGGATGCCCGCGACGCTGGACGATCCGAGGTTCAGCAGGCCGGGGTTCTGGATGTCCTTCAGCCGGCCGCCCGCGACGACGAGCGCGATCCCGCGGCCTCCCACGAAGAGCGCGAGGGTGGCGACGATCGGCTGCACGCCGACGAACGCGACGAGGGACCCGTTGACCAGCCCGACCGCGACGCCGCCGAGCAGCCCCGCGACGACGGCGGGCACGACGCCGTACCCGAGGTAGAGAGGGATCAGCGCGGTGGCGAGCGCCATCACCGAGCCGACCGACAGGTCGACGCCCTCGGTGCCGATCACCAGGGCCATGCCGAGCGAGACGATGACGACCGGCGCCACCTGGACGAGCTGGGTGCGCAGGTTCTCCACTGACAGGAAACGCGGCGTGATCGCGATGTTGACGACGACGAGCGCGGCGATCGCCGCGTACACGCCGTAGTCCTGCAGCCAGGCGAGGACCCGGTCGCGGTCCAGCCGCGAGACGGGCAGGGCGGCGGTGTCGGTCATCCGGACGCCACCCCGTCGCCGGTGTTCGCCGCCATCGTGGTCATGACGCCCTCCTCGGTGAGGTCGGCTCCGGTGAGCTCGCCGACGACCGTGCCGTCCTTGAGCACCACGACGCGGTCGGAGCCCTCGACCAGCTCCTCCAGGTCCGCGGAGATCAGGAGTACCCCGAGCCCGTCCTCGGCGAGCTCGTCGATCAGCGCCTGGACCTCGGCCTTGGCCCCGACGTCGATGCCGCGGGTCGGCTCGTCCAGGAGCAGGATCTTGGGTTCGGTGGCGAGCCAGCGGGCGAGCAGGACCTTCTGCTGGTTGCCGCCGGACAGCTCGGCGACCCGCTGGTGCGGGCCGGCGGCCTTGATCCGCAGCCGCCGCATGAACGTCTCGACGATCCGGTCGATGCGCGCCTCGGAGACGACGCCTCCGCGGGAGAGCCGGGGCAGCGCCGCGAGCGCGATGTTCTCCCGTACGGACAGCGACGCGATGATGCCCTCGGCCTTGCGGTCCTCCGGCAACAGGGCCACGCCGGCCCTGATCGCGGCGGCTGCCGACCCGTGGCGCAGCGGCGCGCCGGCCACGGTCACCCGCCCGCCGTCGAGCCGCAGCGCGCCGGCGATGGCCTTCGCGGTCTCGGTACGGCCGGCGCCGAGCAGGCCACCGAGGCCGACGACCTCGCCGGGCCGGATCGCGAGCGAGACGTTGTCCAGCACGTGCCGGCGAGTGAGGCCGGACGCCTCGATGACCGGGGTGTCGCGCGCGGCGTCGTGGGATCCGGAGAACTTGGTGACCCCCTCCGTGCGTACGTCGGAGACGGGACGGCCGAGCATCAGCGAGACGAGGCGCAGCCGGTCCAGCTCCGCGAGAGGGCCCTGGTGGACCACCCGGCCGTCGCGCAGCACGGTCACACCGTCGCAGATCCGGTACAGCTCGTCCAGACGGTGGCTGACGTAGATCACCGAGATGCCGCGCTCGCGGAGCCGGCCGATGACCCCGAAGAGGGTGTCGACCTCGCGTGGTTCGAGGGAGGACGTCGGCTCGTCCATCACGACGACCCGCGCGTCGACCGAGACGGCGCGGGCCAGGGCGATCATCTGCTGGACGCCGACGCCCAGCGTCCGCAGCGGGCTGCGGACGTCGACGTCGATGCCGTACGCCGCGAGGGTGCGCTCGGCCTCCCGGTGCATGCCGCCGAAGTCGATGAGGCCGAACCGGCGACGCGGTTCGCGGCCGAGGAACAGGTTGCGTGCCACGCTCATCGACGGGACCAGGCCGATCTCCTGGTGGACGGCCTGGATCCCGGCGCGCTGGGCGCCGAGCGCGCCGGCGAAGTCCACCCGCCGCCCGGCGAGACGTACCTCGCCCTCGTCGGGACGGTGGACGCCGGTGATCACCTTGATCAGGGTGGACTTGCCGGCGCCGTTCTCCCCGACCAGGGCGTGCACCTCGCCGGGCGCCAGGCGGACCGACACCCGGTCGAGGGCGACGACTCCGGTGAAGCGCTTGACGATGCCGCTCACCTGGAGCAATGGGTCCGCCGCGTTCAGGTCGGCCACGGTCAGAACGCCGAGGACACGGACTGCTCGGCGTTGGAGGCGTCGTACTCGCGGTCGGAGATGATGACCTTGTCGGGGATGGCCTCGCCGCCCAGGAACCTCGTCAGTGTCTGGAAGGCGAGCGGCCCGAACCGCGGGTTGCTCTCGATGACGGCCGAGATCCAGCCGCTCGGGATCTGCGACACGGCCTGCCGGGTGCCGTCCACCGTCACGATCTTGATCTGGCCGGCCTTCTTGCCGGCGCCCTTGAGAGCCGTCACCGCGCCGAGGCCCATCTCGTCGTTCTCGGCGTAGAGGCCGTTCACGTCCGGGTTGCTCTGGATCAGCTGCTCGGTGACCTGCTGGCCCTTCTCACGGGTGAACTCGGCGGTCTGCTGGAAGGTGATCTGGATCCCGGGCGCCTTCTGCTTGATCTCGTCCTTGAAGCCGTTGGTCCGGTCCGTGGTGACGTTGTTGCCCGACGCGCCGAGCAGGATGGCGACCTTGCCCTTCCCGCCGAGCGCCTTCGCCATCTGGTCGGCCGCGCGCTTGCCCTGCTCGTAGAAGTTCGACCCGATGAACGTCACGTAGTCCTTGCACGCCGTCGCGTTGATCTGGCGGTCGACCGTGATGATCGGGATGTGCTTGGCGGAGGCCTGCTGGAGCACCGGCTCCCACCCGTCGGAATTGAGCGGCGCGATGATGAGCGCCTGCGCCCCCTGCGCGATGAGCTGCTGCACGTCGCTGATCTGCTTGTTGAACTGCGACTGCCCGTTCGTCGCCTTCAGGCCGCCGATGCCCAGCTTCTTCGCCTCGGCCTTGATCGAGGCGGTCTCGGCGATGCGGAACGGGTTCGCCTCCTTCTCGGACTGGGAGAACCCGACCGTCCCGCTCTTCAGGTCGAACTTCGTCGCCCCGAACTTGGAGATCGTGCAGGACGGGGCGCTGCCCGACGGGGTCTGGACGACCTGCTGCTGACCCTGCGTGTCCTGCGCGCCGGGCTGCTTGTCGTCCTCGGACTTGGCGCAACCGGCGGCGGCGACGGTCAGTACGGCGACGAGCGCGGCGGCACGTACGCCACGGCGCGAAGGGACGGTCATGGGCGGATCCTTCCCGGAGATGGGGTGAAGGCACCCGTATTGAGCCACTCGCGATCGGCTTCTGTCAATATCGATCGGAATATTGCAATTGTGGTCATGGGCGTCCATGCTGAGGCCGTCTCCGCCCCGCGCAGATGGGAGCCCGTCCTTGTACGCGCCGCGATCCCCCGGAACGGCCCGCCCTCGTGGCCCGGCCTCCGCCATCGGCCTCGCCCTCGTGCTCCTGGCCGTCCTCTTCGTGCCGGCGGGAGCGTCGGCCGTGCCCGCGCCCCGGCCGGAGGCGCAGACCCAGCTGACGACGCCGTGGACCCACGAGGTCTCCCCCGCGAACGCCCTGCCGGACTACCCGCGCCCGCAGCTGACGCGTTCCCGCTGGCAGAACCTCAACGGCAGCTGGCAGTTCGCCGAGGCGTCCCCGGGCGATGCACCTCCGGCGGGCAGGGACCTGGCGGACCGGATCCTCGTCCCGTACCCGGTGGAGTCCGCGCTGTCCGGGATCCAGAGGCACGTCGACCACATGTGGTACCGCCGGACGTTCACCGTGCCGCGCTCGTGGCACGGCGACCGGCTGCTGCTGCACTTCCAGGCCGTGGACTACCAGTCCGCCGTCTACGTCAACGGCGTCCGGGTCGCGACGCACACCGGCGGCTATGACTCCTTCACCGCCGACGTGACCGGCGCGCTGAAGGGCGCGGGCCCGCAGGAGGTCATCGTCGGCGTCGACGACACCACCGACATCGACGGCCAGCCGGTCGGCAAGCAGCGCCAGGCCGGCGACGGCATCTTCTACACGCCGTCCTCGGGCATCTGGCAGACCGTGTGGATGGAACCGGTGGCCGCCGCGCACATCGACCGGCTCGACACGACACCCGACCTGGCCGGCGGCGCACTCAAGCTGACCGTACGGGCCTCCGGCGTCACGTCACAGACCGTCGAGGCCACCGCGTACGCCGGGTACCGGAAGGTCGGGCAGGTGCGGGGCCGGGCCGGCGCTTCGCTCATGTTGCCCGTGCCGCATCCCCACCTGTGGAGCCCCGACGACCCGTACCTGTACACGCTGAAGGTGCGGATCCTGGATGGGCACAGGAGCGTCGACGCCGCCGGGTCGTACTTCGGGATGCGCTCGATCGGCCTCGGCAAGGGCCCGGACGGCAAGGTGCGTACCCTCCTCAACGGCAGGTTCGTCATGCAGGTCGGCACGCTCGACCAGGGTTTCTGGCCGGACGGCATCTACACCGCGCCGACCGACGCGGCGCTCCGCTTCGACCTGGAGGCGCACAAGAGGCTCGGCTTCAACATGGTCCGCAAGCACGTCAAGGTCGAACCCGACCGCTGGTACTACTGGGCGGACCGGCTCGGCCTGCTCGTCTGGCAGGACATGCCCTCGACGTTCGCCTCGCATGCGCCGGCGGCGTCGGTGAAGGAACCGTTCGAGGCCCAGCTGCACGCGCTCGTCGACCAGCACCGCAGCCATCCGTCGATCATCACCTGGGTGCCGTTCAACGAGGGCTGGGGCGAGTACGAGCCCGGCCGCATCGTGAGTGAGATCAAGGCGTGGGACCCCAGCCGTCTCGTGAACGCGGACAGCGGCGTCAACTGCTGCGACTCACTCCCCGACAACGGCGAGGGCGACATCTACGACAACCACACCTACGTCGGGCCCGGCGCGCCGGGCCAGCAGGGTGCTCGCGCGGCCGTGGACGGCGAGTATGGCGGGCTCGGCCTGCGGGTCGACGGGCACATGTTCGACCCGGAGAACGGCTTCGCGTACGAGATGGAGCCGGACGCGGCCACGCTCACCCGGCGCTACACCGAGCTGCAGGGCCAGTTGCTGCAGGTCGAGAAGAGATGCGGTGTCTCGGCGTCGGTCTACACGCAGATCACCGACGTCGAGGACGAGCTCAACGGCATGTACACCTATGACCGCCGGGTGCTCAAGCCCGGCGCCGACCAGGTACGCGCCGCGAACCTCGCGCTGATCAAGGCGTCGGGCTCGGTCGGCGAGGGTGGCGGGACGACGTACCCGCCGGGCACGCCCGGACTCGACGGCGTGGCCTTCTACCCGCTCGACGAGGGCAGCGGCACGGTCGCCGGGGACGGCGCGGGCCGGCACGACGCGACGCTCGTGAACGGTCCCGTGTGGACCGACGGACACTCCGGCTCCGCTCTGCGGTTCAACGGCTCGGACCAGTACGCCGACACCGGCGCGGCCATCCTGGACACGACCGGGAACTACAGCGTGTCGGCCTGGGTGAAGCTGGAGCGGCTCGGGTCCTTCGCCACGGCCGTGAGCCAGGACGGTGACACCAACAGCGCCTTCTACCTGCAGTACTCCGGCGCCGACGACCGGTTCGCGTTCAGCTTCGCCGGCGTACGCGCGCTCGCGCCCACCGCGCCGCAGACCGGGCAGTGGTACCACCTCGTCGGCGTACGTGACGCCGCGAGCGGCACCCTCACGCTCTATGTGAACGGGCAGAGGGCGGGCAGCGCACCGGCCTGCCTCGGTGACGCCTCCACCGGCCACACCGTGATCGGCCGTGGGCGGTTCGGCGGGAACCCGGTCGACTACTGGCCCGGCGCCATCGACCAGGTGCACGTCTACGACCGCGCCCTGTCGGCGGACGAGGCCGGGCGGCTCTACCAATCGGGGAAGTGATCCGCGGGAGGGGCCCTTCGCCGGGCCCCTCCTCTCGCGATTCTTGACCTTGCCCCAGGGTGAAGCCCGACAGTGTCCGTGGCGACCCGAAAGGAACCCCCATGGATGACGACGCTCTCCTGGCGGAGCAGCTGGCCTACTACAAGGCGGGCGCGGCCGAATACGACCGGCAGTACGCCGAGTACGAAGGCCTGCGGAAGTTGCTGGCCGTCGTCGACGAACTCCCGATCGCCGGTGACGTGCTGGAGCTGGCCTGCGGAACGGGCCAGTGGACCTCGAGGCTTGCCCCGCGGGCGCGTTCGGTGACGGCAGTGGACGCCTCAGCCGAAGTGCTGGCCCTCGCCCGCGCGCGTACCGCAGCCTCCCCCGCCGTTCGGTTCGTCCAGGCCGACCTGTTCGCGTGGCGGCCGCCACGACGCTACGACACCGTCTTCTTCGCCTTCTGGCTCTCCCATGTCCCGCCGGCGCGGCTGCCCGCCTTCTGGAACACCGTCGCCGCCGCGCTCGCGCCGGGCGGCAAAGCGATCTTCGTCGACAATGGCCCCGCCATAGCCGCGGAAGAGGAAGTCCTGGCGGACCAGCCGGCCCCGGCGGTGCTGCGCCGGCTCGATGACGGCAGTGAGTATCGCGTCGTGAAGGTCTTCCACGATGTCCGGCCGCTCACGGACGACCTCACGGCGCTGGGGTGGTCGGTCCGGATCCGGTCCATGGCCGGGGACTTCATCGGCGTCGCGGAACCGCCGAGGCCATCGCGGCGATGATGCCCTCCTCGGTGACGTCGAGCCCGGTGAGCTCGGCCGCGACGGCGCCGTCGCGCAGGACGACGACGCGGTCACAGCCGTTGACGAGCTCCTCCAGGTCCGAGGAGATCAGCAGGATCGCGAGGCCGTCCACGGCCAGCTCGTCCAGGAGGTCCTGAAGCTCGGCCTTCGCCCCGACGTCGATGCCGCGGGTCGGCTCGTCGAGCAGGAGGACCTTGGGCCGCATGGCGAGCCAGCGGGCCAGGAGCACCTTCTGCTGGTTGCCGCTGGACAGCTCCGCGACCTTCTGGTGCGGCGAGGTCGCCTTGATCTGCAGCCGCCGCATGAAGGTGTCGACCATCCGGTCGATGCGGGCGCCGGAGACGACACCGAACCGCGACAGGCGCGGCAGTGCGGCCAGGCTGATGTTGTCGCGGATCGACAGGCTCGGGATGATGCCCTCGGTCTTGCGGTTCTCCGGGAGCAGACTGACGCCGGCGCGGATGGCCCCGGTGATGGAGCGGTTGCGCAGAGGGGCACCCGCGACCGTCACCTGCCCGGCGTCGAGCGTCAGCGCGCCCGCGATGGCCTTGGCCGTCTCCGTACGGCCGGCGCCGAGGAGCCCGCCGAGCCCCAGCACCTCGCCCTGGCGGAGCTCGATCGAGACGTCGGCGAGAGCGTGCCGCCGGGTCAGCCCGGTGGCCCGCAGGTAGGGCGGGTCGCCGGGGCGCTCGTGCGCCCCGGCCTGCTGGGCCGCCGGCAGGCGGGCGGGAGGCCGGCCGAGCATGAGCGACACGAGGCCACGGCGGCCGAGGGCGGTCAGCGGACCGGTGTGCACGACCCTGCCCTCCCGCAGGAGGGTGACCTGGTCGCAGATCTCGTACAGCTCCTCCAGCCGGTGGCTCACGTACAGCACGGACCGGCCCTGTTCTCGCAGCTCACAGACGACGCGGAACAGCGTCCGCACCTCCGGCGGCTCCATCACGGCTGTGGGCTCATCCATGACGATCACCTGCGCGCCGCCGGTCACCACCCGGGCGAGCGCCACGAGCTTCTGCGCGCCGGCGCCGAGCGATCCCAGCGGACGGCGCACGTCGGCGGGCACACCGTACGCGCGCAGGATGGCGGCCGCCCGCTCGTGCATAAGGGCGGTGTCGATGAGGCCGAACCGGCCGCGGGGCTCGTCACCGAGGAACAGGTTGCGGGCGATGCTCATCGAGGGGATCGCGTTGTCGTCCTGGTAGACGGCCCCGATCCCGGCCCGCCGCGCGTCGAGGGTGCCGTCGAGCCGCAGCGGCTCGCCGAGGCGGCGGAGCCGCCCCCCGTCCGGGCGATGGACGCCGGTGAGGACCTTCACGAGCGTGGACTTGCCCGCGCCGTTCTCACCGGCGAGGGCGTGCACCTCGCCGCGGGCGAGGGAGAGTGAGACATGGTCGAGGGCGAGCATGCCGGGAAACGCCTTCACGACCGCGGCGGCTTCGAGGGCTTGGTGTACCACGAGACTCCTCCCGTGTTCGCCCGGTCCGTGCCCCGATCGTGACGCGGGTCGTCACGTCATCGAGAAACGGTCCGATAACGATAGCCGCCCCGATCACTTTCGATCAGGCCTGCGGGCGGGCGACATGGAGGCGTACGCCGCGGACCCCCAGCTCGTGCAGCTCCTCCTGAGGCGCCGCGTCGCCCGTGACCAGGTGGTCGATGCGGTCCGTGGCCACCGTCTGCACCATGGTGTCCACCCCGATCTTGGTGTGGTCCGCGAGCACCACGACCTCCTCGGCTGATGCCGCGAGCGCCTTGTCCGTGCTGGCCACCTGCATGCTCGGCGTCGAGAGGCCGCGTTCGGCGGTGAGCCCGTTGCCGGAGATGAAGGCGCGGCGCACCCGCAGCCCGGCGAGCGATCGCTCGGCGGCGCTGCCCACCAGGGCCTGGACGGGGCCACGCAGCGTGCCGCCGGTCATCACCACCTCGATGCGCGGCGAGGCCGAGAGGGCCTGCGCCACGAGGAGCGAGTTGGTCACGACCGTCAGATCGGTGTGACCGGTCAGCCGCTGCGCGAGCGCGTGGGTCGTGGTGCCCGGCCCGATCACCACGGCGTCGCCGTCCTCCACGAGCGCGGCGGCGAGATCCGCGATCGCCCCCTTCTCCGCCTTCGCGACCTGCGCCTTCTGCAGGTGGGTCGGCTCGTGGGACAACTCGCCGGGCAGGGACGCACCGCCGTGATGACGGTCCAGCAGCCCGTCGGCCTCCAGCGCGCGTACGTCGCGGCGCACGGTGACCTCGGAAGACTGCACGGCCTCGGCTAGCTGCCGCAGGGACAACGTGCCGTTCGCGCGGAGAAGCTCGAGGATCCGCACGCGCCGCTCGGCACCGAAGACGGGCTTGCGACCGTCCGCCGCTCCCTGGAGGTCGCTCACGGTTCTCCCCACGTCCTGCCCACGATGCGAAGACAATCGAACAGTTCCGATCGTAGTCAGCCATCGCCCGTGGTCACATCCGCGGTACGCCGCCGAGAAGGTCAGAACCGCGGCGTCGGCGCGGCCCGAGACACCGGCTCAGCCCGTGTGCGGTGGTCGCGCCATGTAGACGTCGATCGGGTCCTGGGCCTCCACGGTGAACCCGTGACGCTCGTACAGCCGCCGGGCGGCGCTGCCCCGCAGGACGTTCAGGCGGACGAGTACGCCGTCGGCGTCGGTCCGGTCCAGCAGTGTTCGCAGGACGGTGGAACCGAGTCCCCGGCCCTGGACACGTGGGGCGAGGTAGAAATGCTCCAGCCACTGCCCGTCCTCGGCCGGCCGCAATGCGACCGAGCCCGCGAAGACACCGTCGGCCACGATGACCGACGTGTGCTGCGGGGTGAAGGAATTCCGCAGCCGCTGCCGGACCCGATGCTCGTCGAACCGCCCCAGCCGCTCCAGGTCCGGGCGCATCACCACGGCCCGCAGCTCCGCGATCGCCTCCACATCCGCCGGCTCCGCGGGGCGCATCGTCCACCCGAGCGGCCGGTCCGGCCCGACGCCGGCCACGACCCGGCCCGCCTGTACCTCGTCCACCCTCGTACTCGCGTCCACGGCCGGATTATGTCAATGGGCACCCATCGCCGCAGAACTAGGACGTCTTGAAGCCGCGGTCGCGTGCGAGGGCGGCGAGCTCGGGCCAGTCCTCCCCCGAGTGCGCGTGCTCGGGGATGAGGCAGCCGAGCGTGATCGGGAGCGGGACCTTGTAGCGCGAGGCCGTGAGGTTCGGCGGGCTCGTGAAGTCCAGGACCTCGGCGAGGTTGTTCGCCGAGGCGTCGCGTACCGTCAGCGGCGGCAGGCCGAACCTCCATTCGATCATCTTCAGCACCGACGTGTGGTCGTACAGGCCGTGCGCCACGTGTCCGCGGCGCGCACGCGGGGAGATGACGACGCAGGGAACGCGGAACCCCCGCAGCCCGGCGCCGAGGTCCGGGTTGGGGTCCGGGCCGGCCGGCGGGGCGACGTGGTCGAAGAAGCCGCCCCACTCGTCGTACGTGACGACCAGCAGGGTGCGCTCCCAGCTGGGACCGGTGACGATCGCGTCGTGGACCTTGCCGAGGAAGTGCTGGCCGAGGCGAATGTCGGCGAGAGGGTGCTCGTCCTCGGACATTCCCGGGACGGCCTCGCCGAGGAAGCCCGGGTCCACGAACGACACCGCGGGCAGCGTGCCGGTCGCGGCGGCCAGGTAGAACTCGGTGATCTGGCGGCTGATGCCGAGGTACTTCGTGCCCCACAGCGCGGTGATCGGCACGTCGGTGTAGAAGTAACGGCCGGTGACGCCCTTGGCGGCGAGCCGGTCCCAGATCGCCGGCATCGTCGCGATCTTGTCGACCGAGGTGGTCGTACGGTCGGTCTGCGCGGAGTGCAGGAAGAAGCGGTTGGGGAAGGTCGGCGCCATCATCGCGGCGAAGTAGCGGTCGCAGACGGTCCACTCGCGCGCCGCGCGGCCATAGAAGCCCAGGTCGACGGCCTCGAAGTAGCCGATGGACAGCTCGTCGTTCGACCCGGCCCGCAGCCAGCCGTCACACGCGCCGTCATTGAGCTCGGTGCGGCCGCCCTCGTAGGAGTGGTCGGGGTCGTTGAAGCCGCAGCCGGCCGGGGAGGTCAGATGGTGGGTGTCGTGCGCGACGCCGGCCGCGTCGGTGTACGTCAGCCCGGCCTGCCTCCCGTCGGCGCCGGGAAGCCAGCCGAGGTAGTGGTCGAACGACCGGTTCTCCATCATCACGACGACGATGTGGTCGATACCGGACTGCCCCGGAGCGGGCAGGGAGGTCGCCGCCCGCGCCCGTCGTGGTGCGACGACGCCCGCCGCGACCGCTCCCGCGGTTCCCGCCATGAAACCGCGCCGACTGACATCGTTCACCGTCGTCTCCCAACGTCAACGGGATGGCCCGAGCCGAGTATGACGGCTGGGACTACCGCCGAGTGAAGTTGGGAAGACCGCTTCCGGACACCTAACGGGCAGGCCGGGGCACAAGGGGCAGGCGAGTCAGGCGAGGGGGCTTCCGTCGAGCTGCCGCAGCAGGTCGGCGACGTCCGGGTAGACGGCGACGGCGCCCGCCTCGCGAAGGGCCTCCTCGCCGATCCCGCCGGTCAGTACGCCGACGCACGGCACTCCCGCCTTCCGGCAGGCGTGCACGTCCCAGACCGCGTCGCCGACGAAGACGGCGCGCTCCGGCTCCACCTCGGCGCGTTCGAGCGCGACCTGCACGATGTCGGGTGCGGGCTTGCTCTCCCCCGCCTCGCTCGACGACGTGGCCGCGGCGATCGCGTCGTCGGCGTCCAGGGTGGCGCGCAGCGCCGCGAGCTCGCCCGAGGAGGCGGAACTGGCCAGGACGACCTTCTTGCCGCGTCCGGCACAGGCGCGCAGCAGGTCGGCCGCGCCGTCGAAGGCGCGCAGCCGGGTCCAGAAGACGCCGTACAGCGCACGGTGTGCCGCCCTGATGTCATCGTCGGCGTCGCTGTCGCGGTCGCCGGGCAGCAGATGGTCCAGCAGCTTGTCCGAGCCCATGCCGATCGCCCGATGGACGTCGGCCATGTTCACGCCATGGTCATGCTGGCGGAACGCCTCCCACCAGCACACCGCGTGCAGGTAGTTGGTGTCGACCAGCGTTCCGTCCACGTCGAAGATCACCGCGTCCGCCATTCCCGTCGCGTACCCGGGCGGCACACGAGTAACCCTGTCACCACCCGGCGGTCAGGCGTACCGCAGCAGCGCGCCGAGTCCGTTGCCTGCGCGCCAGCCGTACGACGCGATGAGCAGCAGCTCCCCGTCGGTCCCGGCGAGCGCTCTGACCAGGGCGGCGTCCGCACGGTCCGCGACGGGTTCGGCCACTCCCATGGCGTGCAGCTCGCCGGGCGAGGTCGCCAGGTCGGTGCAGCGCGGCCCGGTCCACACCGGCGTGCGCGCGTCCACGCGTTCCTCGACGAGCAGGGTCGCGACCTGCGCGTTGCGCAGCGCACCGACGACGGCCCCCAGGCCGTCCACGGCGCGACGGCCCTTCATGATCTGCTCGTCGAACCGCTCGACGGCGGCCCGGATGCGTTCGGCGCGCCGCGCGGTGACGGCGTCGGCGACGTCCGCGTCCAGGCCACGCCCGCAGGACCGCTCGGACTCCACGGTGAGGGCGAGCACCGGCTCGGAGAGGTACTCCAGTACGGCGCCCCGCGCGCGTACGTCACCGGCGACCACCACCACCTCGGCCCCGCAGGCGGCGGCCGAACGTTCGACGAACTGCGCGACCTTCTTGGCGTTGGCCCGCCAGGTGTCCTCGGCGGCGCGCTGGCTCCGCGCCTGGCTGAGCCGCTCGCCACCCTTGGGCTTGTGCACCGGAGACTCCACCTCGGGAGAGACTTTCAGCCCCCATCGGGTGCCGTCCGCGGTGACACAGGAGATCTCGGCGCCGAGCCGGTTGACGACGGCCACCACCCGCGAGACCGGCTCACCGCGCTGTTCCAGCAGCGGTATCACGTGCGGCAGCGGTGCGTACCGCGCCGACTCGGCCCGCGGCGGCCCGTCCAGCAGGACGGAGTGGACGACCTCCCCGCCGGAGGCGAACACCGCCAGGCAGCCGGACTCCCGCTGCTCCTTCTCGTCTCGCACGACACGCTCGACCGCCTCGACGGTCTTCGGCGGCGCACCCTGGTCGGCCAGTTCCTTGCACCGGACGTGCCGGCACACGTCCACGGCCCGCGGCGCCTCGGTACGCCGCATGTCGAGGTAGACCGACGCGAACGGCCCCGGGCGGTCGTACAGCGCTCTGAGGAACGAAAGGTCCATATTCGCTGCCATACCCGTCCTGAGCTGCGAGGTCAGGCCAGAGTCTCGACGAACTCCGCGAGCTGGGTGAGGTTCCGGCACTCGTGCATCGGGACCACGCCCTCGTACGCCGAGGCCGCCGAGTCACCCGAGTCCCAGTCCCTGAGTGGTTCGGGGTTGAGCCAGTACGCGTGCCGGGCCCGGCCGGCCAGCCGGCGTAGCGTCTCCAGGCCCGGGTTCTGGTAGTTCGTACGGGCGTCGCCGAGGATCAGCAGTGACGTCTTGGGCGTGATCGCGTCGGCGTACCGCTCCTCGAACACGCCGAACGCGCGGCCGTAGTCGCTGTGTCCGCTCACCCAGACGATGTCGGCCTCGTTCGTCATGCGCGTCATCGCCTCGACGACGTCCGCGCCCGGTGCGAAGAAACGCGTGACCTCGTCCAGGCCGTCGATGAACGCGAACGCCCGTACCTTGGCGAACTGCTCCCGCAGCGCGTACGTCAGCAGCAGCGTGAAGTGGGCGAACGAGGAGACCGAGTCGCTCGCGTCGCAGAGGACGACCAGCTCCGGCTTGTGCGGGCGGCGCGGGCGGTGATGCGTGGTGATCGGTACGCCGCCGGTGGACAGCGAGGCGCGTACCGTACGGCGGAAGTCGAGCCGGCCGCGCCGACCGTGGCGGTTGCGGATCGTCAGGCGCGTGGCCAGCCGGCGCGCCAGCGGATGCATCTCCCGGCGGAGCGCGGCCAGGTCGGCGCGGGTGGCGCGCAGGAAGTCGATCTGCTCCAGGGGTGGCCGTACGTTCGCGCGGGCGACGCGTTCGACGCTGGTCTCCTCGGCGAGCCGGCGGCGTACGTCCTCGCCGACGAGCTGCTCGAAGCGCTCGATGCGCCGCGTGAACGTGCGCCGCGCGACCTTCTCGTCCAGGCCGCCGCGCTCGGCGAGGACTGAGTTCAGCAGCCCGGCCATCAGCGTGTCCGCCGAGAGTGTCCGCAGCACCTGGTAGGAGAACCACTGCCCGGATCCGCCGTTGCCACGCCCGTACGCGCCGACGGCTCCGCGTGCGAAGGCGCGCAGGGCGGTCTCGTCGCCGCTCAGCAGGATCCGGCTCAGCTCGTCGCGGAGGCGGACCAGCTCCGGGTCGTCGTAGGCGGGCCGGTCCCTGGCCTCCTCGTGGCTGCCCAGCGCCGGGGGGAACCACAGGTCGAAGAGCATGTCGAACGCCTCGCGGTGCGCGGGACGCTTGACGACCGTGGCCGCGTACGCCGCGCGCAGCGAGGCACGCTCGGTCAGGTCGATGGCCTCCAGGGCGTGCACGGCGTCGAGCCCCTCGGCCAGCGAGACCGGCAGCCCCGCCTCCCGCAGGGCCGCCACGAACCCGATGTGCCTATCGAGAAGAGCCATCGGGCACGAGTTCCTTGCGCGCGCGTTCCTGGTCGGAGTGGTGCTTGAGGACGACACCGAGCGTCGCGCTGATCGTGTCCGCGTCCATCCGGTCGAGGCCGAGCGCGAGCAGGGTCCGCGCCCAGTCGATGGTCTCCGCGATGGACGGCGCCTTCTTCAGTTCCAGCGTGCGCAGCGTCGCGACCAGCTGGGCGAGGCGTTCGGCGAGCGCGTCCTCGATGCCGGGCACCCGTGCCTTGACGATGTCGCGCTCGCGTTCGGGAGACGGGTAGTCCAGGTGGAGGTAGAGGCAGCGACGTTTTAGCGCCTCGGACAGCTCGCGGGTGGCGTTGGAGGTCAGCACCACGAACGGCCGGCGTACGGCGGTGATCGTGCCCAGCTCGGGGATGGTCACCTGGAAGTCCGACAGCACCTCGAGGAGCAGGCCCTCGACCTCCACGTCGGCCTTGTCGGTCTCGTCGATGAGCAGCACGGTGGGTTCGCTGCGGCGGATGGCGGTCAGCAGGGGCCGTTCGAGCAGGAACTCCTCGGTGAAGATGTCGTCGTGGGTGGCGTTCCACGACTCGTCTCCGGCGGCCTGGATGCGCAGCAGCTGCTTCTTGTAGTTCCACTCGTACAGGGCGCGCGGCTCGTCCAGGCCCTCGTAGCACTGGAGGCGTACGAGCTCGGCGTCGGTGATCTCGGCGACCGCCTTGGCCAGCTCGGTCTTGCCGACCCCTGCCGGGCCCTCGACCAGCAGCGGCTTGCCCAGCGCCGCGGCGAGGTAGACCGTCGTCGCGATCGCGTCGTCGGGCAGATAACCCACGGTCGCGAGACGCTCGCGTACGTCGGCGGGTGAGGTGAAGGTCATCGGCCCTCCCGAAATCTTCGAATCGCGTTCGAAAATACCCGACGCGCGGGCCCCATGGGCGGCCCTGGCTTATAACCCTACTTGGGGTTATGGTGCGGGGTATACATCACGAGGAGGTTCCGTTGATGCCGAAGATCAACGTCTATCTGCCCGACGACCTGGCCGAAGCGGTCAAGGACTCCGGCGTGCCGGTGTCGGCGATCTGCCAGCGCGCGCTGGAGCAGGCGGTACGCCGGGTCACCGCGATCCGCTCCGCGGTGCTCGGCGAGCTGAGCGCCGAAGATCTCGCCACGCGACTGCCGAACTTCACCGAGCGGGCGCGCACCGCGCTCCGGCTCGCGGCACGGCGGGCACGGGAGCAGGGCGCCTCCGAGGTGGGGACCGAGCACCTGCTCGCCGGCGTGGTGAGCGAGGGCGGCAACCTGGCCCTGCAGGTCCTGCGAGTGCTGGAGATCGAACCGGATCGGCTCATCCGCGAGCTGGAGCGCGTACCGGCCGGCGGGGAGCGTACGAACGGTGAGGACGGCCTGCGGTTCAGCGGGCCGGCGGCGAACGCCCTGGAGCTCACCGCCACCGAGGCGGTCGGGATGCAGCACAACTACATCGGCTGCGAGCACCTGCTGCTGGGCCTGGCACTGGAGCCGGACGGCGCCGCGAGCACCGCCCTGCGCACCCTGGGCGCCGACGCGCGCACGGTACGCGGTGCGGTGACCGCCGCCGTCGCGGGCGTCGCGCACCTGAAGGCGTCGCAGGGCGCGCCGGCGGCCGCGGGGGCGAACCTCCAGGAGAAGCTGTCGGCCGCCGTGCGGAAGGAGCTCCAGCCCCTGCTGGAGCGGATCGAACGGCTCGAAGAGCGGGCGGACGGCCCTTACACGGAAGGGAAGGACTGACGCCGCGCGGCCGGGGTCATCCGGCTCACCGGCCTACCGCGTCGAACTCGGCCCGGTTCTGGATGACCTCGGCCTGGTGTTCCCGCACCCAGTGGACGATGCCGTCCACGGCGCCGCCGAGCGATCGGCCCAGGGGCGTGAGGGCGTACTCGACACGGGGCGGGGCAAAGCGGCCGGCTTCGTCGGGTACGGCAGCAATGTCGGTGGCGCCCGCGCCGTCGAACACCTGCGGCTCATCGCCGGAGCGCTCCAACTGGCGACGGTGCGCACCCAGGTCAACCTCGCTCGTCACCGACTTCGAGAGGTTCACGACCTTTACGCCTGCCGAACGCCACGACGCCGCGCTCCGGCAGATGCTCACCGAAGTGATCGCCTGGACCAACGCGCTCGAACCGCTTCGCCAAGCCTGATCCAGATCGAACGCTTCCAAGAGCGGACGCACCCGTCCCTCCGATGAGGGGAAGGACTGACGGTGAACGGTGGTCGCCTGACCTGCGCAGACCACCACCCGTCGGACCTGGAAGAACCAAGGCAAGTGAAGGAGCGAGAAGATGCGTCTTGACGGAGCGGTCGCCCTGGTGACGGGCGCCAACCGCGGTATCGGCCTCGCGTTCGCCCAAGCCCTGCTCGACCACGGCGCCTCGAAGGTCTACGCGGGCGTCCGCGATCCCGCCGGCCTCGGCGACTCCCGGTTGACCCCCCTGCGTCTCGACGTGACCGAGCCGGACCAGGTCACGGCCGCCGCCGGGGCGGCCGGCGACATCACCATCCTGATCAACAACGCCGGCGTGGGCGGCGGGCCGTCGCTGCTCGAGGGCTCGCTGGACGGCGCTCGGCAGGAGATGGAGGTCAACTACTTCGGCACCTGGGCGGTCTCACGGGAGTTCGCCCCGGTCCTGGCCCGCAACGGCGGCGGCGCCATCGTGAACATGCTGTCCATCGCCTCCTGGCGCGCGATCGAGGTCGCACCCGGGTACGCGGCCTCCAAGTCCGCGCAGTGGTCGCTGACCAACGCGTTCCGCGTCGGCCTGCGCGGGCAGGGCACCCTCGTCGTCGGCGTGCACTCCGGCTTCGTCGACACCGACCTCAGCTCCTGGACCGACGCGCCCAAGATCTCCACTGCCTCCGTCGCCGAGCAGACCATGGACGCCCTGCTCAACGATGCCGAAGAGGTCCTGGCCGACGAGGCCACCAGGAACGTCAGGGCGGCCCTGTCGGGCGACCTGAAGGGCCTTTACGGGACCGGCGCCCGGCGGCGCCGCTAAGTACACCTGTTGGTCTTCCGCGGAGCGGTACCCGCGGGGCAGGTGTACGGGCGAATGCTGCTGATGATCTTCTTGAGGTTCTCGTCGGTGACCTGTCCGGGGACGTTCCGGTCCGCGAAGACGGTGAAGAAAACCGGTCCGACCGATGCCGAACCCGGCGTCGCCGCCATGGCGACCGTCTCCACCCACGCGTGCGGTGGAGTGCACGGGTCGCCGCCTGCCGCCGGCGTCACCCTGACGGAGGCACGCGCGGCCTCGATGCCGTTGACGGTGACGGTCCCACTTGTGCCGGTGGCCATTTTCGGCTGGGTGGGATGCGCGTCGGCCTGACCGTACGCGGCGCCCGCCCACTTGCGAGCCTCGTCGCCGGCCGCGGTCCGCAGAGCGTCCAGCTGGTCCTTCGAGGGCTTCAGGACGGGCGTCGAGCCGCCGCGTAGCCCGGTCGCGGCCCGGGTGCACCTGCCCTTACTCGCCTCGGCCGTGCCCTTCTCCGCGGCGAGAACCCGGTCGTTCGCGTCCTGGAAATAGATCGCATAGTCGGGAGTCTCGCTTTTCCAGGTCGGTGGCACGTCGTACGCGACCCCGTACTGCGGGGCGAGCGTCACGTTCCAGCCCGCGATCACCGGGCTCGTGTCCTGCCGCTTGGCGGGCGTGGGGTCGAGGGTGCTCCTGGTCGGGCTGGGAGGGTCCTTGTGCGCGTCCGCGGGGCTCCACTCCAGGGCGACGGCGCCGCCCGCGGCGGCCATGACGACCGCGGCGGCGAGTCCGATGAGGACGCCCTTGCGTCGAGGTCCGCGCTTCGTGCGGCGGTGACCGACGGTCTCCGGTGCCTCGTCCTGGGTGGTCGCTCCAGCACCCGAAGAGCCTGCCGTCGCCGCGGCCGGCGGAGCCCAGTCGGCGGTCGTCGCCTCCGGCTTCGGCGAAGGCCGCCGGGCGCCCGTCCCGGATCCCTGCAGGGACGCGACGACCGCCGCGGCACTCGGAGGCCGTTGATCCGGGTCCTTGGCCAGCAGATCCAAGGTCAGCCGCTCGAGATGCTCCGGTACGTCGGGTCGCCGCGATCGCGGAGGCACCGGCGTCTCGCTGAAGTGCTTGTACATGATCGCTGCGGGGTTGGTCACCGCCTCGAACGGCGGCGACCCGACGAGCAGCTCGTACATGACGCAGCCCAGCGAGTACAGGTCGGACCGGGCGTCGAGCTGCTCGGCCCGGAACTGCTCGGGCGCCATATAGACGGGCGTGCCGATGAAATTGCCCGAGCCCGTGAGCTGCGTCGCGTCGCCCAGGCGGGCGATGCCGAAATCGCAGAGCTTCACCCGGCCGTCATCCTGCAGAAACAGGTTGGCCGGTTTGATATCGCGGTGGACGATGCCGCGCGAATGCGCCGCGGCCAGCGCGTCGGCCGCCTGTGCGATCAGCGAGACCGCCTGCTCGGCCGGCACCCCATGAGGCGCCTGGTTGAGAACGGTCCGCAGATCCCTGCCCGTGAGGAGCTCCATCACCAGGAAGATCAGCGTCTCCTGCTCGTCCCGGTGTTCGTCGATGTCGAACGTCACCGTGATGCCCGGGTGCTGGAGTCCCGCGGTGGTCTCCGCCTCGCGGCGGAAGCGTTCGACCGCCGACTGGTCCGCCGCCATGTCGGTGGGCAGGATCTTGATCGCGACCGGCCGCCGCAGCCGCAGGTCAAGGCCGCGCCAGACGTCCCCCATGCCGCCCGCGCCGATCTGCTCGTCCAAGCGGTAGCGGCCGCCGAGCTCCAGGCCCTGCTCGATTCTCGCCCTACTGCGCACGTGGCCCCCGGCGGTTCAGCAATGGCACATGTTCAAAGTTCGCAGGACATTTCACCAGAACAAGCACGTCATCGCATCTACCTTTGACGACAACGGACTCCGGCCGATTTGTCGGTAACTATTTTGGAGAGATCGATGGCCGCTCGTACAACGCCTCCGTTCCGCGCGGATCACGTCGGGAGTTTGCTCCGCCCACCGGAGTTGCTGCGCGCCCGTGACGACTTCGCCACGGGAAGGATCACCGCCGACGAGCTGCGGACCGCCGAGGACGAGGCGATCCGCTCGGTGGTGGCGATGCAGGAGGAGGTCGGCCTGCGGTCGGCGACGGACGGGGAGTTCCGCCGTACGTCCTGGCACATGGACTTCATCTACCGTCTCGGCGGCATCGACCCGGCCTCGGAGCAGCTCAAGGTCCATTTCCGCAACGAGGCGGGTGACCTCGACTTCATGTCGGCCGCCCTGAAGGTCCATCACAAGGTGCGGCTGGAAGAGACGATCTTCGGAGACGACTTTCGTGCCCTCCAGGGGTTCGTCACGAAGAACACCCCGAAGCTGACCATCCCCTCCCCCAGCATGGTCCACTACCGCGGTGGCCCGGCCTCGATCGACCCGGCGGTCTACCCCGACGTCGAGGAGTTCTGGTCCGACCTGAGCGCCGCGTACGCCGAGCAGGTGCGCCGGATCGGCGAGCTGGGCTGCACGTACCTGCAGTTCGACGACACCAGCCTCGCGTACCTGAACGACCCGGCCCAGCGCGCCGAGATCGCGGCGCGCGGTGACGACGCCGAGCACATGCACCTGCGGTACATCAAGCAGATCAACGCCGCCCTGGCCGGCCGGCCCGAGGGCATGACGATCACCACGCACATGTGCCGGGGCAACTTCCGGTCCTCGTGGGCGGCCGAGGGCGGCTACGACTTCGTCGCCGAGGCGCTGTTCGGTGAGCTGGGCGTGGACGGCTTCTTCCTGGAGTACGACGACGCCCGGTCGGGCGGCTTCGAGCCCCTGCGGTTCGTGCCCAAGGACAAGATGGTCGTGCTGGGGCTGGTCACAACGAAGCGGGGCGAGCTGGAGTCCAAGGACACGCTGAAGCGCCGCATCGAGGAGGCGTCGAAGTTCGTCGACCTGGACCAGCTGTGCCTGTCGCCGCAGTGCGGCTTCTCTTCCACGGTCGAGGGCAACGTCCTCACCTACGACCAGGAGGTCGCCAAGCTGCGTCTCATCGTCGAGACCGCGGCCGAGGTCTGGGGCTGAGAGCCCAGGACGGTTCGATCCGGGCGCACGCCTTTACGCAGTAAGGCGAGTTATGACAGATTGTCATGAACCGTCGTCGGATCCCCCATCCGGCGCCCCCGCCCGGGAGGAACCGCCCAGGATGAGACACCGCAGCACCCGATACCGAGCCACCGCCGGCGTTCTCGCCGTGCTGGCCGCGACGGCCGTCCCCCTGGGGGCGGCCGGTCCGGCCTCGGCGCAGACGAGCGGCGGCTCCCGATGCGCCGGATCCTCGGCGCCGTTGTCGGTCGAGGAGGCCCGGCTGGGCGCGGTCCTGCCCGACAACGACGACCCGGCGACACCACAGCCGGTCTCGTTCGCCCAGCAGATGATCACAGACGGCGGGTTCCAGGACTACGGTCCGGCACTCACGCGGGACCTCTGCCGCACACCGAGCCTGAAGGCCGCGACGAGACTCGTGAAGAGCAGAGGCGAGGCCCTCTGGCGAGCGGCCGTTAACCGCGCCCAGCGCCGTGGCCACACCACGGGCGCCCTCCCCTACAGCGACGACCGGCCGCTCTACTGGACGCGCCTCCAGTCGACCGCCGCTCTGCGCCGCTGGGAACCCGGCTTCGCCCTGTCCGACGCGGTGCGGACCTCGCTGATCACGACGTTCGACCGGGCGTCCCGTGGGATGTTCGACATCGACTTCCCCGCCGGCAAACGCGTCAAGCGCGTCATCATGAGCGGTTTCGACCCCTACACGCTGGACGGCGGCACCACCGGAAGCGCTCCGGGGACGGTGGGCAACAACATCCGGCACGGCAACCCGTCCGGGGCCACCGCACTCGCGCTCGACGGCACCACCTACCGGACGAAGGACGGCAGGGTCGCCCACATCCAGGCGTACACGCTGCCGGTCAACTATCCGGAGTTCCAGCGAGGCTATCTGGAGGACACCGTCGGGCCGTACATGCGCCCCGGTCCCAGGCGGGTCGACGCGTCGGTCACGGTGAGCCAGGCCGTGGACTCGGTGTTCAACCTGGAGCAGTGGAACGGCCGGTATCACGGCGTCTCACCGGGCAACGACAACGTCCGGCCCTGCCCGGCGGTCGGCGGAGTCCCGCAGCTCGCGGCCGCCAACAACGACTGCGACTCCACCGTCGTGGACCGCTGGGGCGGACCGAAGACCTTCAGCCTGACCGACCCTCCGCAGTGGACCACCACCACACTGCCGATCGCCCAGATGATCGGCGCGAACACCGGTAGCTCGATCCCGCGGCCGCCCGGTGACGAATGGCCGGACCCGTCCGTGGCGTTCGGTGTCGTCTGGCACACCAACTACACCGAGTTCCCGGACTGCGCCTCACCTCAGCTGGTGACACGGAACAACCCGCCTCCTTCGGACTATCCGCCGCCGACCGCCCCGACGCCGCCCGACCCCGGCTCGTGCGCGTACAGCGGCGGGGGCGGCAACTACCTGTCCAACGAGAGCGCCTACCGGAACACGCTGCTCCGGGACCGCTTGGGGCTCGACATCCCGGCCGGCCACATCCACACGCCGGACATGCAGCACTTCGAGACCGCGTTCGAGCCCAGCGACGGCACCTTCGACGCCTGGCGGCTGGCGATCACCGGCCAGGCGCGCAACCTCATACGCGTCGTCGCCGACAACGCCGGATGAGTGTCAGCCGGGCGGTACGAGGCGGAGGCGCGGGCGGTCGTCGGAGACGTGGCTGAGCAGTTCGCGCACCTCGGTCAGGGGCAGGCGCAGGCGGGACGCGATGGTCGGTTCGGTCAGGCCGCGTTCTTCGCCGAGGGCGACGGCCTCGGCGAGCAGGGCGGGCCATTCGGTGGGGTACTCCCCCGTCGGCTCGTCCCTGCGCCACCCCAGCCGCGTCAGGGTCGCCATCCCCTTGCGGTACAGCTCGTCGCCGATGCGCTCCAGCTCGCGGCTGCGTCTCAGCAGGGCCTGCACCGAGACTCCCCAGGCGCGCTGGATCTCCAGCAGGCAGGCGAAGTCGAGGCGTGTGGGCAGCAGACCGGCGATCTCCCGTGCCGGTGTCAGGAACTCGGCGGCGAAGCGGTTCGCCTCCTGCTCGTGCGCGCGGTCGCCCGGTGACGCTTCGTCGTGCAGGAGCAGGTGTCCCAGCTCGTGTGCGGCGCTGAAACGGCGGCGCAGCGGGTTGCCGCGGTCGCGGGACAGGCAGATCAGGGGCCGGTCGAGGCCGGCCGGGCGGCAGGAGAACGCGTCGATCCGCTCCCCCGCGCCGAAGCGCGCCATGCTGACCACGGCGCCGTTGGCCTCGATCAGGCGTACGAGGTGGTGGACCGGGCCGGCGGGCAGGTCCCACTCCGCGCGGAGGCGGCGTGCGGCCTCCTCCGGCTCCAGCTCCTCGCCGAGACGCGGCAGCCGCAGCTCCGGCAGCCGTACGACGGTCTGGATCACCCGTACCGCCTCGGCCAGGTGGCTCATCGTGGCCCGCGCCTGCCGTCGTTCGTACACGCGAGTGGTACGCAGGCTGCGGAAGTGGGTGGCCTCCTCGGCCACCGGCAGCACCGGGCGGCCCGCCACGAAGTAGCCGAGCGGGAACCCGAGCCGGGCGGCGAGGCGCGTGAGGGTCTCGGCGGACGGGCGCGCCTGGCCTCGCTCGAACTGCGTGATCGCCGCGGCCGTGACGCCCACCTGGGCGGCCAGGTCGCGTTTGGTCAGCCCGCTCCGCTCACGCGCGAGGGTCAGGCGTTCCGGGGCGAACGCGGTGGGCTCCGCCTCGTCGAGTGGAGGAACAGCGAGGAGGCCACCATCGCGTCGGGCGTCCACGCAGGCCTCCTCCGTCCCCTTTCGTCACCGGCGGTCCATCACCCTAGCCATCGGTTCCGGTCATCTCATCGTCCGCCGCGCCGAAATCGATGCCTCGCTCGCTGTCGATGAGGCCGATGTCGAACTCGGGCGGCCGGGGTACCTCGGTGGCCGCGGGCAGGCCCGGCATCGGCGGCAGTCCGTACGGGTGGCGCCCCGCCTCGACGTCGAGCTCGATGAACGTGTCGTCGCGCCAGTACAGCAGGTCCTCGTAGACCACGGGCGAGGCGAGGAAGGCACGCGTGAGCCCCTCGTGCCGGTTGCCGGCCCAGGCGAGGATGACGACATTCGACAGCGGGACCGCGGGCAGGCCCTCGTACTCCAGCACCTGCTGCCCGGGCGGCCCCCCACCGACGATCTTCGAGCGGATCCCGGTCTCCTCGTTGAACGGCAGACCATGGTAACGGTCGTCACGCGTCTTGCCGTACCGCCAGGGATAGACCAGCCACCGGCCGGCCGAGACGGTGAACGGCGTGCCGAGCCGGTCCTTGGGGAGGTGCACCCGCACGCCGGGGATCCGCTGGCGTGCCATTTCCCCGAACGTCTCGCACAGGCAGTGGTACCGGTCGGTGCCGTACGTCGTGTCGTTGGTCCACTCGGCGAGGCGGAACCTCCACAGCGCCTGCCAGTGCGCGTAGTGCAGGCACGGCACCGCGTAGGTCGTGAGCACCCGCGCCGCGCGCGGGCCGAGCAGCGCTCCGAGCCGGTCACCCGCATCGGAGGTCAGGTCGGAGGTCGCAAGGATGGACACGCGCCGGCTCCTCACTTGATCTTTTCTTGGGCAGGCCCAGACTCTCACTTGATTTTCTCCGGGGCCACCAGCTCCCCCGGCGTGGCGCGTCCCGCTAGGGCTGCGCCGACCAGGTGTCCAGGATCTCCGCCAGCGGGTGGAAGGCCAGCGACCGCAGCCGTGCCCGGTGCTTCTCGTCGTAGCGCCGGGGCGCCGTCTCCACCCACATGAGCAGATAGAGGTAGGCGCGGTAGAGCGAGAGCCGCAGCAGCGCCGCGTCGTCGAAGGTCAGCGATCCACCGGCGGACCGGTATCCGTGGACGAGTGCGTGGTCGTCCTGGATCTCGGTGAACAGCGCCAGCGAGACGAACTCCGCGAGGGGGTCACCCCAGAACGCGCGTTCGGCGTCGATCACGCCGCCGACGCGGCCCGCGTCCGGGTCGACGAGGATGTTGCCGTCCCACATGTCGAAGTGCACCAGCACGGGCACCGTCACCTCGTCGAGCACGGGCGCCATGGCGGTGAACAGCTCACGGATCCGCGCGGCGGGGCGTGGCAGCTCGACGGCGAACCGCCCGGCGTCGGCGAGTATCGCGTCGACCATGTCCGCGAACGCCTCCCGCCAGCTCGGCCGGAGCGGTCCCACCGACAGCGCCGGGTAACCGAAGCCGGTTCCGGTGATCGTGTGCAGCCGCGCCACCTGCCGGCCGAGCTCGGCCCGCACCTCGGCGCGCTCCGGCTCGGCGAGCCGCGTCCTGAGCTCGAACCACGAGGTGCCGGGGCATTCCGACATCACCAGGAATCCTCCCGGCACGATCGCGTCTCCCGTGTCGAGGTGCACCAGGGAGGGCACGCTGACGCCAGAACAGCCGGCGGCCAGGCGGTAGTACATGGCCTCGGTGGCCAGGATCCCCTCTTCGTACGTGAGCACCGGCTCACGGGGATCGGGGGCGAGTTTCAGCACGAGACCGGTCCCGTCCACGAGCCTGCCCAGATGGACGGTGTTGAAGGTGCCGCCCTCGAGCCGCCGGAATCCGGCCACCTGGTCCGGGCTCACTCCGGTCGCGCCCAGGATCCGCGTGAGCAGGGCGGCCTCCGTGTCCATGAATGCGTTCTCCCGTCGCCGACGAGGTCATCAAAACCGCCGGAGGGCACGACGTCCAGAGGCCCGGACCGAGACGCGCCGCGTCTTTCATCCCGTCAATGAGTGAACCGTCTCGCCGCTTTTGGCATCAAAGAAGGGCAAATAGCTCGTTCCGAGGAGAAAAAGATGTCCGAGCCTCAGCAGTACGGCGCCGTCCCGCCGCAGCCTGGTCCCGCTTTTACGCCGCCGCCGCCGCAGAAAAGGCGCGGCCGCCGGATCATCGCTCTCGTCGTTCTCGCGCTGATCGTGGTCGGCATCGTCGTCGCGGCACTGGCCTCCAGCGGGTCCAACCCCGACTCGGCCGCCGTCAACGACTGCGTGACCAAGCCGAACAACGACAGCATCAAGGTGGTCGGCTGCACCAGCGGGGACGCCGCACTCAAGGTCGTCGGAAAGGTCGAGAACAAGACCCAGGCCGATGTCAGCCTGGATTCCGCGGGCATCTGCAAACCATTTCCGACCGCCACGAGCGTTTACTGGAAAGGCAAGATCGGCAAGGCCGGGTACGTCCTTTGCCTGGCTCCGCTGAAGTAGCCGGAATCCCCGCTGCGGCGCAGCCGCACCGGGGATCTCCAGCGCCGGCGCGCGGAACTCGGGGGTTAAGCGGCCGGCCCCCCGCCATGAGCTCGGTCACCCGGCGACGCCTCGTCGCGCGGAAGATGGCCGGGCTCGCGGGCAACGCGGAATCCGCGGCGCAGCGGGTCGTTCCGGTGCCACCGGACCACCCGGCGTGGCGCTTGTCACAGGACCGGACGATCCGCCTCGTCACGGCGCCCGGACGGCGCCACCTGGTTCGATACCGATCCGGATCCATTGCCGAGGTACGACGCGCGCTGGGATCATCTGAGGGTGAAAAGTGAGGATTCGGCCGTGAGCGGTGCCGGTGCGCCCGAGCTGATAACCGATGAGGCGTCCCTGTACAGCGCCGCGCGGCGTATGCGGGGCTCCGCCGACCTGTTCGGGCAGCACACCGGCGCGTTGCTCGCGGCCATCGACGGTGGCGGGCGATCGCCGTGGGGTACGGGCGTCATCGGCGCGGTCGTCGACCAGGTCAACGAGATGCTCGGCCAGGCATGCGGGCATCTTCACGCAAATCTGGACCAGACCGGCACAGCGATACAAGAGATGGCCGACCGAGCAGCCGACACGGAACGTGACATCACAGCCGCCGTGCACGCCGTCGGCCAGGATCTTCCCGGTTCGGCGTTCGAGGTGAGCCGTTCCACGGAAGAAGCCGGGGAGCCGGGCCGGGCGATGACGCTCGGGCGCGTCACGAGGGACAGCCGAAGGGCGGCCCGGTGGCGCTGATGATTCCGCCGGAACTGGAGGCCGCACTGGGGATGGTGGGCGTGGATCTGTGGCCCACCGAGGACGAGGACAGGCTGGACGAATGCGCCGCCGCCTACCGGGCCTGTGCCACCGCGCTCGTCGATGACGTCACCCCCACCGCACACAGCGCGATCAGCGAGATCGCGGCGAACAACGCCGGCGACCACGTTGACGCACTCACCGCCTTCTGGGCCGAGTACCAGCGCGACAGTGACGACTCCGGGCATCTCCTCAGCCTCGCCACCATCCTGCATGCCCTCGCCGACGTCCACGAAATCGCCGCCGCGATCGTCAAGGCCCTTAAATATCTCCTCATCGGATTGGCATCCATGGTTGCCGCCGCCGCAGCATGGGCCATCGCTTCGGCCGCCTTCACCGCCGGTACGGCCGCGTTTTATGCGCGGTCACTCATCGCGGGTACTCGAATATTCGCCAGACGTTTCGTCGCCGTCCTCCGCGAAAAAACGGAACGCTCCTTCGGTAAGGTGCTAGGAGACCGCGTCGAGACACGGATCAGACGTATCATCGACGCCAAAGCCCCGGGTGCCGCCGCCGGTCGACAGCCACTTCGCTACGCAAACGATTACGGAGACCGGGTCGTCTATCATGGGTCACCCGCACGCTTGAGCGCATTGGAGCCACGTCAACCGTTCTGGAAGGCCGACGGCCGACTTTACAAGGATGGCGATCCGGCGATCTGCGCGGACGAAAACTCGGATGTTCCGAGTTTTACCGCCCTTTTTAAAGGGCGAGTGGGCTATAAGGAAAACGGGAGAGACGAGACAACGGGGGGTTCTTATTATTATGTAAGGGCACTGAAGGAGGCACCCGAGGATATCGAGGGTTGGGTCCATGTCTGCAGAAAGAAGGACTTTACCATATTCAATGGCGCTGTTCCCGAAGGCTGGCCCAGGCCCGTCGTCAGGGTTCCCGAGCTGCGGGCCTACCATCCGGTCAAGCCCCTAGAAGTGTTCAAGATCAAGCTTAAGGATTTTCCCCACCCGATCACCTACGACGAGTGAGCGGTGGACCGACCATCTGTGGCCTCGGTCGGCTGGGGGGGTTCTCCCCCGTTCCCCGAATACGGCCGGGTCATCGGCGAGGTCCCGGCAGTACGGCGCGGTCCCGCCCGAGCCCGGTCCGGCCTTCACCCCGCCGCCGGCACAGAAAAGCGCGTACGCAGGGTCGGCAGGGCGGATTCGTCCTTGGCCTCCCTCCGCTGAAGTAACCGGAACCGCCGGCCGCCAGGACCGGAGGGCGGATCCACGGGTCGTCGCCGACCACAAGCGGCCGTGCCCGCTGGACAGAGGAGGCCTCCTGATGTCTAAGCTCTGCGAGCATGAACGATCAACTGCGGCTGAGGCCGGTGGCCGAGGACGACCTCGCGGTGATCGAACGGCTCCTGGGGGATCCGGAGGCGTCCGGGGAGCACAGCTGGCGGGGATGGTTCGACCCGCGATGGCTCCGGCGGCGCTGGGAGGAGACCAGCCTGCTGACCAGGGAGGGGGGCACCCTCATGGTCGTGCGCTCGGCCGAGCCGCTCGGCCTCGTGAACTGGCGCCGGCAGGGGACGACGCTCACCTCTTACTGCTGGAACATCGGCATCGGCATGCTGCCCAAGGTGCGCGGGCTCGGGTACGGCACGGAGGCCCAGCGGTTGCTGGTGGACTACCTGTTCGCCCACACGCAGGTCAATCGGATCCAGGCGATCACCGAGATCACCAACACCGCCGAGCAGTGGGCATTGAGCAAGGCCGGGTTCACCCGTGAGGGTGTGCTGCGCGGCTACGGCTTCCGTGACGGTGAATGGCGCGACGCCGTGATGTACAGCGTCCTGCGCGAGGACGGTAAGCCCGAGGACGTACCCGTCCTGCGGCCGTCACACCGGGAGCACGCGGGCCCCCGGCGCGACGGTTAGGAGCCGGGGCTCAGGCCTCGATGTTGGACATCACGTGCTTGACGCGCGTGTAGTCCTCGAAGCCGTACATCGACAGGTCCTTGCCCTGGCCGGAGTGCTTGAAGCCGCCGTGCGGCATCTCGGCCACGAGCGGGATGTGGGTGTTGATCCAGACGCAGCCGAAGTCGAGGCGCTTGGCCATGCGCATCGCGCGGCCGTGGTCGCGGGTCCAGACCGACGACGCGAGACCGTAGCGTACGCCGTTGGCCCAGCGGACCGCCTCGTCCTCGTCGGAGAACCGCTGGACGGTGATGACCGGGCCGAAGATCTCGTCCTGGACCGCCTCGTCGTCCTGGCGCAGCCCGGACACGACCGTCGGCGCGTAGAAGAAGCCCTTGTCACGCACGCGGGAGCCGCCGGCGCGCACGGAGGCGTGCGACGGCAGCCGGTCGATGATCCCGCTCACCCGGTCGAACTGGTTCGCGTTGTTCAGCGGGCCGTACAGCACGTCCTCATCGTCGGGCAGGCCGGTCTTGGTCGAGGCGGCGACCTCGGCGAGGGCCGCGGCGAAGTCGTCGTGCACGCCCGGGCCCGCGAGTACGCGGGTCGCGGCGGTGCAGTCCTGGCCCGCGTTGAAGTAGCCCGCCTCGGCGATCGCGGCGGCCGCGGCCTCGACGTCCGCGTCGTCGAAGACGACGACGGGCGCCTTGCCGCCGAGCTCCAGGTGGACGTTCTTCAGGTCGTTCGCGGCCGAGCGCGCCACCTCGATGCCGGCGCGCACCGAGCCGGTGATCGAGACCATCTGCGGCACCGGGTGGTCCACGAGCAGCCTGCCGGTGTCGCGGTCGCCGCAGACCACGTTGAACACGCCCGGCGGGAGGAACTCGGCCGCGATCTCGGCCATCAGGGAGGTCGTGGCAGGTGTGGTGTCCGAAGGCTTGAGCACGACCGTGTTACCGGCGGCGATCGCGGGCGCGAACTTCCACACCGCCATCATCATCGGGTAGTTCCACGGCGTGACCTGCGCGCACACTCCGATGGGCTCGCGCCGGACGAACGAGGTGTGGCCGGCCATGTACTCCCCGGCGGACCGGCCCTCCAGGACGCGCGCCGCGCCGGCGAAGAAGCGGATCTGGTCGAGCATCAGAGGTATCTCCTCCGACGTCGTCAGGCCGAGCGGCTTGCCGGTGTTCTCCGACTCCACCGCGACGAGCTCGTCGGCGCGGGACTCGAAGGCGTCCGCGATGCGCAGCAGGGCGAGCTGGCGCTCGGCGGGAGTGGTGTCCCGCCAGCCCTCGAAGGCGGACGACGCGGCCTCGAACGCGGCGTCGACGTCGGCCTGGCCGGAGACCGGCGCGGTGCCGAACGCCTCACCGGTGACCGGGCTGATCAGATCGGCGGTACGGCCGTCGGCGGCGTCGGACTGCGAGCCGTTGACAAAGTTTCGGACGGTGCGCTTCATTGCGTCCTCCCTTGGGGTGGCCTAGATGGCGCGGGTGTCTCCGGAGATGCGCTGGGCGAGGTAGACGGGTACGACCGAAGCCACGATGAGCGCGGCGGCCACCACGTTGACGATCGGTGCCTGGTTGGGCCGGAACAGGTTGTTGAAGATCCAGATGGGCAGCGTCTCCACGCCCGCGCCGGACGTGAAGGTGGTGACGATGATCTCGTCGAACGACAGCGCGAACGACAGCAGGCCACCGGCCAGCAGCGCGGAGCGGAGCAGCGGAAACGTAACGTACCTGAACGTCTGGAACGTGTCGGCACCGAGGTCGGCCGAGGCCTCCTCGACGTTCGTCCCCATGCGCCGCAGCCGGGCCAGGACGTTGTTGTAGATCGTCACGATGCAGAAGGTCGCGTGCCCGACCACGACGGTGAACAGCCCGAGCTGGATCCCGAACGGCGACAGCACCGTGCGGAAGGCGTTGTTCAGCGCGATACCGGTCACGATGCCGGGCAGCGCGATCGGCAGGATCACCAGCAGCGACACGGTCTCGCGGCCGAAGAACCGGTATCGCTGCACGGCGAACGCCGCCATCGTCCCCAGCACGGAGGCGACCACGGTGGCGCCGATCCCGGCCTTGACCGAGGTCCACAGCGCACCGCGTACGCCACCGTTCTGCCAGGCGCGCGTCCACCACTCACCGGTCAGATGCGTCGGCGGCCACGCGAACGTCTTGTCGGCGTTGAAGGAGTTGATCAGCACGACGAACAGCGGCACGTAGATGACCGCGAGCCCGACGATCATCGCCACGCGCAACGCGACGCGGGTCCCTCTCGAGAGAGTCATAGGTTCTCCAGAGCCCCGGTGCGGCGGACCGCGAGCAGGTAGATGACCATGATCGCCACCGGGACGGTCGCGACGGCGGCGGCGAACGGCAGGTTGTTCGCCGTGCCGACGTTGTCGTAGACCACGTTGCCGATCAGCTGGCTCCGGCCACCGACGATCTTCACCGCGATGTAGTCGCCGAGGGACAGCGAGAACGTGAAGATCGAGCCCGCGACGACCGCCGGGAAGACCAGCGGCCAGATGACCGTGCGGAAGGTTCGGAAGGAGTGAGCGCCGAGGTCGCCCGCGGCGTCCAGCATGGAGTTCGGCAGGCGCTCGAGTCCCGCGTAGACGGGCAGGATCATGTAAGGCAGCCACAGATAGGCCAGGGTCACGATCGTGGCCGGCAGGCCGTACCCGGGGCCGTGGCCACCGACGGGGCTGAGGAACCAGTCGAGCACGCCGGAGCCGGAGAACATGATCCGCCAGGCGTAGGCCTTGACCAGGTAACCCGCCCAGAGCGGCGTCAGCACGGCGATGACCAGCCAGCGTTGCGCCCGTGGTGAGGCGACCTTGGCCATGTAGAACGCCATCGGGAAGGCCACCAGGCTGTCGATGACCGTCACGGCCACCGCGACCCCGACACTGCGGATGGTGATGGTCCGGTAGACGCTCTGGTTCACCAGGTCCTGGAAGTTGCCCAGGTCGAAGACCTTCACCACGTCGCCGGTGAACTCGTTCGTGGTCCAGAACGCGGTGACGAACAGCGCGCCCAGTGAGCCGAGGTAGGCAACGACGAGCCACAGCAACGGCGCGGTCAGCAGTCCGGCGAGCCGGAGGGAGGGCCGTCGGTGGAGCAGCCCGGCGAGCCGGCGAACCGGCCCGCCGGGTGAGGCGGAAACAGTCATCAGCCCTTGATCTGTGTCCAGGCCTGCGTCCACTTGGCGTAGTCGACGCACTGGACGTTCTTGCGGCCGTCGAGGCACTGTGAGATCGGCGTGTTCCAGTAGTGGACCTTGGCCCAGTACGGTTCGTCCGCCGCGTGGTAGGTGTCGCAGAACTTCTTGTCGCTGGTCAGCGCGCACGCCTTGCTGTTGGACGGCGCCTCACCGAACCACTCGGCGACCTGGGCGTTCGCCTTCGGCGAGATGATCCAGTCCATCCACTTGTACGCGCAGTTCGGGTGCTTGGCCTTGGCGGCGACCATCCAGGTGTCCGACCAGCCGGTCGAGCCCTCCGAGGGCAGGATCGTCTGGACCGGCGCCTTGTCGGCGGCCAGACCGTTCGCGATCACCTGCCAGGTCGTGCCGAGCACCGTGTCACCGTTCTTGAAGGACTGCTGGGACTTCAGGTAGTCCGACCAGTACTCGCCGATGTTGGCCTTCTGCTGCTTGAGCAGGTTGACCGAGGCGTCGAACTGCTTCTGGTCCAGCGCGTACGGGTCCTTGATGCCCAGGGCAGGCTGGGTCGCGGACAGGTACAGCGCCGCGTCGGCGATGTAGATCGGAGAGTCGTACGCGGTGATGTGACCCTTGTACGGGGAGTTCGGGTCGAACACCGCGCCCCAGGAGGTCGGAGCCGGCTTGACCTTGTCCGTGCGCCACATCAGCAGGTTGGCGCCCCGGCCGTGCGGGATGCCGTACGCGACTCCGTTGACGGAGTTCCACGGCTTCATCTTCAGGTCCGGGAACACGTCCTTGTAGTTCGGGACGAGGTCGGTGTTGACCGGCGCGACCGAGCCGCCGGCGATGAGCCGCAGCGAGGCGTCACCCGAGGCCGACACGGCGTCGTACTCGCCGGTCTTCATCAGGGTGACCATCTCGTCGGACGTACCGGCGATCTTGGTGTTGACCTTGCACCCGGTCGCCTTCTCGAACGGGTGGACCCAGTCGACCGACTTGTCGTTCGAGCCGTCTTCGGCGTATCCGGCCCAGGCCACGAGGTTGACCTGGCCCTCGCCTGTGCCGAGGGTCTGCATCGCGGACATCTTCGGTGGTGTGAAGCCGGCTTCGGATACGCCGCCGCCTTTGGAGCTACTGCTGTTGTCGCCGCAACCGGCGGCCAGCAGCGAGACGGCTGCCATCGCGACGAGCGCGAGGCGCGTGGACCGCATGGGGACTCCGATCAGATGGGGTTCATATGAGGGATTTCCGGTGAACACCGCGATGAGGGGACCGCGGCGTGACGGTCGGCCGATCAGGGATCGGCGATGTCACATCAGGGTCACATCGGACCGGTGATGGAGAACTCGTGCTCCCGCCGCCATGCGAGCCTGACCCGGGCGTCGCGCAGCTTGAGCACGTCCATCGAGGAGGCCTGCAGGTTCTGCTGCATGGCCACCAGCCGGCCACCCGCGTCGAGGTCCACGACGAATCGGGTGGCCGCCCCCGCGTAGACGACCTCCGCGACCGTACCGGTCGCGGAGTGGTCGCCTTCGGGCAGTTCCGCGTCGAGTTCTGTGTCGACGCGAAGCTTTTCCGGACGGACGCTGTAGACGCCCTTCCGGCCGAGAATGGAGAGGGCCGCATCGCCCTCGATGAGGTTGGAGGTGCCGACGAACCCGGCCACGAACGCCGAGGCGGGCTGCTCGTACACCTCCGCGGGCGTCCCGATCTGCTCGATCCGTCCCGCGTTGAACACCGCGATCCGGTCGCTCATCGTGAGCGCCTCTTCCTGGTCGTGCGTGACGAACAGGAACGTGATGCCGATCTGGCGCTGGATGGCCTTCAGCTCGACCTGCATCTCCTCGCGGAGCTTGAGGTCGAGGGCGCCCAGTGGTTCGTCCAGCAGGAGCACCTTGGGCCGGTTGACCAGCGCGCGGGCGAGCGCGACGCGCTGGCGCTGCCCACCGGACAGCTGGCCGGGCCTGCGCTTCTCGAAGCCTTCGAGGCGCACGGTCTCCAGGGCCCGCAGCGCGCGTTCGCGGCGTTCTTTCGCACCGACCTTCTTGACCTTGAGGCCGTACTCCACGTTGGCCAGGACGTTCATGTGCGGGAACAGCGCGTAGTCCTGGAAGACCGTGTTGACGTCGCGGTCGAACGGCGCCTGCCTGGTGACATCGCGACCGCCGAGGTGGACCCGGCCCGCGGTGGGCGTCTCGAAGCCCGCGATCATCCGCAGCACCGTCGTCTTGCCGGAGCCGGACGGGCCGAGCATCGCGAAGAACTCTCCGTCGCGGACATCGAGGTCCACGCCGTCCACGGCGGTGACGTCACCGAAGGTCTTGCGCACACCGCGCAGGCTCACGGCGGACGTCACGTCGCCGCTCTCGTCAGTCTTCATTTCAACCCTTGATCTGCGACCAGAGCTCGGTCCATTTGGAATAGTCCACACAGACGGCGCCGCGCGAGTCACCGCAGTCCGCGACCGGAGTCTTCCAGAAAGCCAAGCGACGGTAAAAATCGACGTCGCCGACGTGGAAATCTGAACAGAAGCCCTTCGCGGCGTACTGGCATGCTTTAGGATTCGCCGGCGCTTCGCCGAACCACTGGGCCACCGCCGCCTGAATCTTCGGCGCACTAATCCAGTTCATCCACTTGTACATGCAGTTGGGGTGTTCCGCCCGGGTAGCGATCATCCAGGTGTCCGACCAGCCGGTGGCGCCCTCTTCCGGGATCGTCGTGGCGACCGGCGCGCCCTCGGACTTCGCCAGGTTGGCGGTCACCTGCCACGCGGTCCCCGCGTAGTTGTCACCCGCCTTGAACGACTGGATCTCATCCAGGTAGTTCGACCAGTACTGGTTGATGTTGGGGCGCTGCTGCTTCAGCAGGTCGACCGCGGCGTCGAACTGCTCCTGCGTCAGCTCGTACACGTCGGTGATCTTCAGGTCGGGCCGGTGCGCCTTGAGGTAGAGCGCGGCGTCGGCGATGTAGATCGGCGAGTCGTAGTCGACGACGTGGTCGGCGGCCGGTGAGTTCTTGTCCCACACGATGCTCCACGAGGTGGGCTTCTGCGGGATCTTGTCCGTGCGGTACGTGAGGTAGTTCGCGCCATAGCCGTGCGGCATGCCGTACATCTGGCCCTTGACCGAGTTGTACGGCTGGTCCCGCAGGTACGGCGCGACGTCGGCGTAGTTGCGCAGCAGGTTGGTGTTCACCGGGGCGACCGTGCCGCTGTAGATGAGCCGCAGCGACGCGTCGCCGGAGGCCGAGACGCCGTCGTACTGGCCGGAGTTCATCAGCGCGACCATCGAGTCCGAGGTGTCGGCCACCTTCGCGTTGACCTGGCAGCCGGTCTTGCGCTCGAAGGCGTGGACCCAGTCGACGCTCTTGTCGGTCGAGCCGTCCTCGGCGTACCCCGCCCAGATGACGAGGTTGAGGCGGCCCTCGGACGCCCCGATCTCCTGCTGGGCGGTGAGGTGCGGCGCGGCCGCCTGCTTGCCGGTGCTCCCGCCGGCGCCGCAGGCGCCGACGGCCAGTACGAGTGCGGCCGCGCTGACCAGCCTCATCAGTCTCATGACGTTCCCTCGTCCATGGTCGCTTCCATGGCCACTTCGTAGCGGAGGTTGATGAGCCGGATCACCGAGCTGTGCGCGCCGAGCGGCGCACCGCATCCGAGGCCGGCCTCGGAGGCGAGCTTGGCGAGCTGCGCGTGGTCGAGCTCCGGACCGATCACGTAGGGCGCCACCGCGATCCGCTGTCCGCCGGACTCACGCAGGCGCCCGACGGCGTCGGCCACCGTCGGCTGGCCGTCGAGCGCGGCGGCCACCACCGGGACGGCGAGCCGGGCGGCCAGCAGGACCGCCGTCATGTCGGCCTCACGCGCCGCCTCGACGCCGCCGACCGCGGCGACGATCACGCCGTCGACGGCCGCGCCGATGCTGAACTGACGGATACGGTCCGCGCGCGCCAGGCCGGCGTCGGCGAGCCGTACGTGCAGGGCCTCGGCGAGCAGGGGGTGCGGGCCGAGCGGGTCGGTGACGATGGCCTTCACACCTACCTCGTCCAGGCCGGTGTGGATGGCGTGGTACACGCGCGGGTTCGGGCCCGTGATCAGCGGCACCACCACGGCGGAACGGTCATCGGGCAGTCCGCGCAGCACGTCGGTGAACGTGGAGCCGGCGAGGGGGGCGACCCGGACGTCGAGTTCGCCTTCGCTACGCGCCGCACGGGTGAGTGAGGCGATCTCGTCGGCGACGTCCGGTTTCTCACCGGGGACCGCCAGCACGAGGACGGGAGCGTCCGGCGGAAGATCGGCGGACGCCGGCCGGCGGTGTCGCCCGCTGGGCAACGAAGAACGCCCGCGCACGGGGAGCGTCTCCGGGGGCTGGTCGTCATAGATCACGATGGCGGAGTCTAGAGGTGCTGGGCAGGCCCGTGGGGCCCTTGTGATCGATCGTCCGATATTTGTGTCTCGGGCCGGCCGCAGGCTCACACCCCCTTACAGGGGGCACTACCAGGCAATATCTGACCTGCAAGTGGACGGCATCGACCGAGGTGGCAAGCGCTCGTTAGGTCGATATTTACGGACATGGTCAGGCGTCAGAGCCGTGCGTAGTAGAGTCCTGCGCATTCGCTCGGGTGTCTCATCCGTACCATCGGTGTCCCCCTCCGTCTAACTGAAAGTCGAGCCTGTCGCGGTGCAATCAAAGGACCGTCGAGTGGGATCAGATGTCAGTCAGCGGCCGTCACGCTTCCAGGCCGGCCGCGTCTTCCGGTCAGTTCGCTTCAAGATCATTCTGCTGCTGATCGTGCCCCTCGTGTCACTGAGCACGTTGTGGGCGTTCGCGGCGAGCATCACCCTCGGCGACGGCCTGAACCTGCGACATGTGAACGCCATTCAAGACCACCTCGGATATCCCTCCGGAGCCCTCGGCAGCGCGCTCGAACAGGAACGCCGGCTGTCGCTGGTCTTCCTCGGCAGCAAGGCCGACGGCGACCGGGCGGCCATGGAGTCGGGACGTCTCGTCACCGACCGGCAGGCGGAGCAGTTCCGCCGGCTGGCGGTCGACCAGAGCACCCAGAAGGTCATCAGCCCCCAGGCGCGGGAGTGGACCAAGGAGATCCTGCAGTACCTGGACAACCTTCCGGCCAGGCGCAAGGCGGTCGACGCCGCCGGCGTGACCCGGTCACAGACCTTCACGCGCTATACCACGATCATCACCACGGTGAACCAGCTGCAGGCCTCTCTGGCGACCCTGAGCGACCCCGAGGTGACCAAGGACGCGGGTACCCAGGTCGACCTGGCCCGCGCCCGCGAGGTGCTGTCGCAGGAGGACGCCCTGCTGTCGGGCGCACTCGCGGCCGGGCGGCTCAACTTCGCCGAGCACGTGCAGTTCACCAAGCTCGTCGGCACCCAGCGAAGCCTCTACGCCGACCTGCTGCCCGACCTGCGCCCCGACGACCGCACTTTCTACCAGCGGATCATCTCCACGCCGGAGTTCAACCGCCTGCAGTCGCTGGAGAACCGCTTCACCGACCACATGCCCACGGCGGCTCCCAAGCCGAACGCCATGGGCGGCATGGGCGGCGCCGCGACCACGACGCCGGTCGACAAGCAGATCACGCCCGAGACCCAGACACAGTGGAAGACGACCATCTCCTCGGTGATCACGCGGTTCCGCGGGCTCGAGCTGTCCTCGACCTCCGCGGCGGCCGACCGTGCCAAGCCGATCGCGAACGGCATCATCCTGCGCGTGGTCCTGGCCGGTGCCCTCGGTCTGGTCGCGGTCATCGCGTCGCTGGTCCTGTCCCTGTGGGTCGGCCGCTCGGTCATCCGCGAGCTGACCGGCCTGCGACGCGCCGCGCTGGACCTCGCCAACGAACGCCTGCCCGGAGTCATCCGCCGGCTGCGCCGCGGCGAGGAGGTCGACGTCGCGGCCGAGGCGCCGCCCCTGTCGTTCAGCACCCGCGAGATCGACCAGGTCGGCCAGGCGTTCAACGCCGCGCGGCGTACCGCCATCCAGGGCGCGGTCGAGGAGTCGGCGCTGCGCCGCAGCATCAGCGAGGTCTTCCTCAACCTGGCCCGTCGTAACCAGGCCCTGCTGCACCGCCAGCTCAGCCTGCTCGACACCATGGAACGCCGGATCTCCGAGCCGGACGAGCTGGACGACCTGTTCCGCCTCGACCACCTCGCCACCCGCATGCGCCGCCATGCGGAAGGCCTGATCATTCTGTCCGGGCAGGCGCCCGGCCGAGGCTGGCGCAACCCGGTCCCCGCGGTCGACGTCGCTCGCGCCGCCGCGGCCGAGGTCGAGGACTACGCACGCGTCACCGTGGCGGCGATGCCCCGTGTGGCCATCGCCGGTACGGCCGTCGCCGACCTCATCCACCTGCTCGCCGAGCTGATCGAGAACGCCACGCTCTACTCCCCGCCGGACACGACCGTGCAGGTCGCCGGGCAGCTCGTCGCCCACGGCTTCGCACTCGAGGTCGAGGACCGCGGGCTGAGCATGGACCCGGCGGCCCTGGCGCAGGCGAACGAGAAGCTGGCCCGGCCGCCGGACTTCGACCTGTCCAACAGCGCGCAGCTCGGCCTGTTCGTGGTCGGCAGGCTCGCCCAGCGGCACTCCATCCAGGTCACGCTCCGCACCTCCCCGTACGGCGGGACGACCGCGATCGTCCTGCTGCCCGACGGGATCGTCGTACGCAGCGGCGACCAGGGCGAGCTGGACTCGGGCCGGCTCGCGGTGACCCGGCGGGGTGAGGACGCCCTGGTGCCCATCGGCGCCATCGGGCCGCCCTCCACCTATCCCTCCACGTACGGCAACCGCAACGGCGACACCGGGCCGATTCCGCTGACGCCCGGTGGCGGGGACCGCCCGCCGCTCCCCCAGCGCCGCAACGACGTCGTCCCTCCCGTGTACGACGCGGGTGCACCGCCGGCGCCGCACCAGACCGGGCCGTTCCCCGCTCCCTCGTTCGACACCGGCCAGCCTCCGTACGAGACCGGCCCGGCGGACCCGTACGACACCGGTGCGACGGACCTGCACGGCGGCGGTTCGCGCGACGGCGGCTACGAGCGGAACTCCTACGACACCGGGTCCTATGACACGGGCTCGTACGACACGGGCTCGTTCGGGTCCGGCCGGCAGGACCCGCCTCCCGGCCGGTTCGGCGGCGACAGCGGATACGGATCCACCGGGCCGGACAGCGGGCAGTGGCCGATCCCGCCCGCGGAAAAGCCCGGTGAGCTCCCGCCGCTGCCGCGGCGTCACAGCAGCGAGCCGCCTGCGGCCGTTCCGCCCTCGGACCCGCTCACGGACCCGCTCACGGACCGTCGTTCGGTCTTCGAGCCCGTCGACGGCTCCTCTGCCGCCGGCCCTGCCGCACCGGCCGCACCGGCCGCGCCGGCCCCATCGGCGCGTCAGGAAGCCCCGGCGAGCGCCCCCGAAGGCGGCAACGGTAAACCTTCACTACCCCGACGTGTGCGCCAGGCGAACCTGGCGCCACAGCTTCGCGACGAAGTCGAACCGGTGAGTGACACCGCGAGCGGCGAGCGTTCGCCCGAGGAGCTCCGCACGATGCTGAGCTCCATCCAGAAGGGTTGGTTGCGCGGTCGCTCGGATTCCGGGGAGACCGGCACCGACCACAAAGAGGAGGACATCTGATGTCAGCGGGTTCTGCGGGGGAACTCAACTGGCTGCTGGACAATCTCGTCAACCAGGTCACCCAGGTGCACCAGGCGGTCGTGTTGTCCAGTGACGGGCTGCTGGTCGGAGCTTCCGCCGGCCTCACGCGTGAGAACGCCGAGCACCTGTCGGCGGTCGCCGCCAGCTTCCAGAGCCTCGCGCGCAGCGCAGGGCGTCAGTTCGGCGGCGGCGCCGTGCGCCAGACGATCGTCGAGATGGACCATGCTTTCCTGTTCGTCACCGCCGCCGGGTCAGGCGCGTGTCTCGCTGTACTCGCCGGCGCCGACGCCGACGTGGGTCTGATCGCTTACGAGATGGCAATGCTGGTCAAGCGCGTGGGCCAGCACATGTCCACCCTCCCTCGCTCGGCCGTGGAATCGTGACACGGGATGAGCGAGTGGAGGGGGCAGCGCAAGGCCTGCAGGCAGGGCGGTTGAATGAGCGAATGGCTCGACGACGAAGCCGGGCCGGTCGTCCGGCCCTACGCGCTGACGAGGGGACGCACCCGTGCGTCCCGGGATGGTTTCGAGCTGATCGCGATCATCGCGACGGCTGCCACCTCGACGTTCGCACCCGCGGGGGCCGGCCCGGAACACCTGGCCATCCTCGAGATGTGCGTGCGGCCTCTGTCGGTGGCCGAGGTCTCGGCGAAGATGAAACTCCCCCTCGGCGTTGTCCGGGTGCTCCTCAGTGATCTACTCGAACACGGGCTGATCGCCGTCAGACGGCCCGAGCCGGACAATCGTCTCCCCAATGAACGGCTTTTGAAGGAAGTGCTGAATGGACTCCAAGCGCTCTGACCCCTCGCGGGGCGCTGCCATGCCGCTCGCCGTGAAGATCCTCGTGGCGGGCGGATTCGGTGTGGGCAAGACCAGCATGGTCGGCGCGGTCAGCGAGATCAGGCCCCTGCGGACCGAGGAACAGCTCACCGATCGCAGCGTCGGTATCGACGACGTCTCCGGCGTCGAGCGCAAGACCACGACCACCGTGGCGATGGACTTCGGCCGTATCACCATCCGCGACGGCCTGGTCCTGTACCTGTTCGGTACGCCTGGCCAGGACCGCTTCTGGTTCATGTGGGACGAGCTCGCGCTCGGCGCGCTCGGCGCGGTCGTGCTGACCGACACCCGGCGTCTCGCCGACAGTTTCCCCTCGATCGACTACTTCGAGCGCCGCCGGCTTCCGTTCATCATCGGGGTCAACTGCTTCGACGGCGCGCTGCGGTACGACACCGAGGAGATCCGGGCCGCGCTGGACCTCGACCCGAAGATTCCGGTCATCCTGTGCGATGTGCGAAAGCGCGAGTCGGGCAAGCAGGTGCTGATCACGCTGGTGGAGCACGTGCTGGCCGTCATGGCCGAGCGTCAGCGCCAGGGCGCGGCCGTCCGTTAGGCCCGTACATCCGGTAGGGCCAGGTCAAGGGCTGCCGTACCACGGAGACCGCAGGGTCACGGTGGACGGCGGTCTTCGCGGTGGCTTGGCGCCGGAGGGTCAGCGTGGCGCGTTGTACGGTTTTCGCCATGACTGATACCCCTTTGACCGAATCAGACCTGCGTGCGGCGATCGAGCGGGAAATGCCTGGTGTCCGCGCCGACCTCGAACGCCTGGTCCGCATCCCTGGCATCGCCTTCGACGGGTTCGACCATTCGGAGTTGGACCGTTCCGCGGAGGCGGTGGCCGAGCTGGCGCGTGGCTGCGGGCTGGACGTCCAGGTGGCGAGCGCGGGCGGCCGGCCGGCCGTGATCGGCACCCGGGCCGCGCCTCCCGGAGCGCCGACCGTCCTGCTCTATGCCCACCATGACGTGCAGCCGGTCGGCGACCTGTCTCTGTGGGAGAGCGACCCGCTGGAGCCGGTCGAGCGCGACGGCCGTCTCTACGCCCGTGGTGTGGCCGATGACAAGGCGGGCGTCATGGCCCACATCGCGGCGCTGCGGGCCTTCGGCGACGCGCTTCCCGTCGGTGTGGTGCTGTTCGTCGAGGGTGAGGAGGAGTTCGGGTCCGCCTCGCTGTCACGGCTGCTCGAGGAGCACCACGAGGAGCTCGACGCCGATGTGATCGTCCTCGCCGACTCGGTGAACTGGGAGATCGGCACCCCGTCGCTGACGACCTCGCTGCGTGGCGCCCTGAGCTGCTACGTCGAGGTGCGCACACTGTCGCACGCGGTGCACAGTGGCATGTTCGGCGGTCCGGTGCCCGACGCCCTGACGGCTCTCTGCCGCCTGATCGCCACCCTGCACGACGACGCCGGTGACGTCGCCGTCGAGGGCCTGCACCAGAGCCCGTCGCGTGCGCGGGTCGACTACCCGGTCGACCGCGTACGGGACGAGGCCGGCGTTCTCGACGGAGTGGGACTCATCGGCACGGGAGGCGTGGCCGACCGGCTGTGGAACAAGCCGGCCCTGTCCGTGGTCGGCCTCGACGCCCCGGCCGCCCGCGAGGCGCCGGCCGCGCTCGTCCCCTCGGCGAGGGCGAAGCTGAACGTACGTCTCGCGCCCGGCGACGATCCCGGGAAGGCCTACGCGGCACTCGAGGCGCATCTGCGCGAGCACGCTCCGTGGGGCGCTCAGGTCTCCCTCGACCTCGAACTCTCCGTACCGGCCTATGCGGTGGACGCGTCCGGGCCGGTGTACGACGCGGCGCGCGCCGCCTTCCGCGCCGCGTGGGACGGTATCGAGCCGGTCGACATCGGCGTCGGCGGCGGCATCCCGTTCGTTTCGGTCTTCGGCGGGTTCTTCCCGTCGGCGGTGACGCTGCTGACGGGCGTCGAGGACCCGCAGACGAACGCGCACTCGCCGAACGAGAGCCTCCACCTGGGCGAGTTCGCCCGCGTGTGCCTGGCCGAGGCACTGTTGCTGGCCAACCTCGGCGCGACCGCCGGGCGTACCCCGTCCTGACGCCCCGCGCTCCGGCGACAGGGATCAGAGCGCCTTGAGCTCTTCGAGGGCGTCGTTCAGGTAGCCGAGGAGCTTCCAGACGTCGGGGACCATGTCGCGGCAGGCGACGATCCCGACGTCCACGTTGCCGTTGTAGGAGAAGACGGTGATGTTCAGCCCGCCGCTCACGTCGCTGATCACCGAGATCGGGAAGTAGCCGAGCACCTTCGCGCCGCACATGTACAGCGGGAACTGCGGTCCGGGCACGTTCGAGATGATGAGGTTGACCGGCGGCAGCGCGGCCGGGGCCAGCCGGTACAGCGCGCGGGCGGCCAGGCTGCCGAACGCCGGCGGCACCACCGCGGTGAGCTCCTCCAGCCACTGGTCCGGGGTCGCGACGAGGCGCTGCTTCGCCGTGTCCATGGTGCTGCGTACGGCCACGACGCGTTCGAGCGGGTCGGCGAGATGGGTGGGCACCGAGGTGAACATGGCCGAGATCTGGTTGCCGTGCGAGCCGTCTTCCAGCTCGCGGGTGGACACCGGGACCGCGGCGACGAGCGGGCGGCCGGGCAGGGCGTCGTGGTCGATCAGCCACCGGCGCAGCGCCGAGGCGCACAGCGCCATGACGACGTCGTTGACGCTGATGCCCAGCTTGCGGCGTACCTGCTTGATCTCCTCCAGCGGCAGCGAGCCGAACGCCACCCGGCGGTGCGGGGTCACCGGCCCGTTGAACGGCGTACGCGGCGCGCTCAGGCTCGGCGGTGGCGGCACCTCGCCGGTCCGGGCGGCGGTGCGTCCCGTGCCGGCGACCAGGCCGATGCCCGGCAGCCGCCCCACGACGGGCAGTGAGTCCAGGTGCGGGACGGCTCGGAGCAGCGCGCCCGCGGTGCGCAGGGGGTGGACGGCGGCACGTGCCGCGGCGCCGGCGAGCATGCCCCACTGGCCGGGCGGCGGCTCGGGACGCCACTCGTCGGGTTCGGCGGTCTCCGGTGGGTTCGGCTCGAGGTCGAGGAGTGCGGCCACGATCTGGGCCGCGGAGACGCCGTCGATCAAAGCGTGGTGCACCTTGGCGTACATCGCGGTCCGGCCGTCCGCCAGGCCCTGGACGAGGTACATCTCCCAGAGCGGACGGCGCCGGTCGAGCGGGCGCTGGTGGAGCCGGGCGAGCTGTTCGGCCAGCTGCTCGTCGTCGCCGGGCGCGGGCAGCGCGATCTCACGTACGTGAAACTCCAGGTCGAAGTCCGGGTCCTCGGTCCAGTACGGGTGGTCCAGCCCGAGCGGCACCTCGGCGAGCCGCCAGCGGAACTGCTCGATTCGTGGCAGCCGTCCCCGTACGAGCGAGAGCAGATCTTCCAAGGTCAGAGCGCCATTAGGCGTACTGGAAGCGTCGAGAATCGCCAGTCCCGCGATATGAGCGACGGTCCCGCCCGACTCGATATTCAGGAATTGCGCGTCGAGCGGGCTGAGCTGGCGCATCGGCTGGCCCCTTTGCCTTGCCGGAACAGTGTCGTTCTGTCCTAGAACGGTGGGTTCTGGAAGTCAACGACATGTCAAGCGTGGCTGACGAGTAATTCCGCCTGGTCCAAGTGAAGTGGCGATAAGGCTGGTGTCCGGATCCGGGCATGGACACAATGGGAGTGGCGAGTTCGCTCACTCAGAGTTATGGTGCGAGATCCAATGCCCGATGACCCCGCTTCCCCCAAAGACGGGAACGAGTCCCCATCAGCCATCGCCGATGGGGCCATCGAGGCATCCTTCACCCAGATACACAGTGTGCTGGCCGACCTCGTGACGACGGTGGGCCGAGAGCACGACCGGGCCACACACCGTGAACGCGTCATCGACCGGCTGCACGAGGAAAACCAGCGACTGCGGCACAACGAGCTGCAGGCCGCCTTCGAGCCGGTGCGCACATCGCTCTACCGCCTGTACGACCTGGTCCGGCGCGAGTCGGAGCGGGAGACGGCGGATCCAGCACACGTACCCAAGCTCCTGGCGGCGATCGCCGACGAGCTGGCCGAGATCATCGCGCGTACGGGGGTCGAACGCATGCCCGTGGGAGAGGGCGACCCGTTCGATCCGGCACGGCATCGCCCTGCCGGCTCGCGCGATGTGGAGGACGCGGAGCTCGACGGCACCGTCCTCACGGTCCAGCGCGCCGGCTTCGTCCGCGGCGAAAAGGTCGTACGACGGGCCGAGGTGATCGTCGCCCGGGTGGCGGCCGACCCGGTCGGAGGGGATTGACATGGCTGTCTACGGAATCGATCTGGGCACGACCCATTCCTGCATAGCGCGCATCGGCGAGGTCGGCCGCCCGACCGTCCTGCGCAACATGGAGGGCACCGACACCACACCGTCCGTCGTCTACTTCGAGACGGCGGACAACGTCGTGGTCGGCGCCCCGGCGAAGGACACCGCGGTGCTCTCGCCCGACCTGGTGGTGAGCCTGATCAAGCGCGACATCGGCCACGATGTCACGCGTGAGCTGCACGGCCGGGACTACTCCCCCGAGGAGATCTCCGCCTTCATCCTGCGCAAGCTGGTCTCGGACGCCACCGCCACCAGCGGCGAGGAGACCGGCGACGTCGTCATCACGGTGCCCGCCTACTTCGGCGCGGCCGAGCGTGACGCCACCCGCAAGGCCGGCCACATCGCCGGGCTCAACGTCATCGACATCATCTCCGAGCCGGTCGCCGCGGCGATCACCTACGGCGTGCTCAACCCCGACCAGGACCGCACGATCCTGGTCTATGACCTGGGCGGCGGCACGTTCGACACGACCGTCATCACCCTGCGGGGCGGCGACATCGGGGTCGTGTGCACCGACGGCGACCACGAGCTCGGCGGCGCCGACTGGGACTCCCGCCTGGTCGAACACCTCGCCGAGCGGTTCACCGAGGAGCATCCCGACGCCGGGGACCCGCTCGAGGACCGGCACACCGAGCAGCAGCTACGGCACGACGCCGAGGAGACCAAGAAGGCCCTGTCGCTGCGCCGCCAGCACGTCGTGCGCGTCATGCACGGCGGCCGGGTCGCGACGATCGAGCTGACACGGGAAAAGTTCGAGGAGATCACCAAGGACCTGCTCGACCGCACCATCGAGATCACCGGCCGCACGCTCGCCACCGCCGCGGAAAAGGGCATCAAGGACTACGACGACCTGGTGCTCGTCGGCGGCTCCACCAAGATGCCCGCGGTGCCCGACCGGCTGTCCGCCGAGCTGGCGCTCAAGCCGAAGCTGCAGGACCCCGACCTCGCGGTGGCCAAGGGCGCCGCGATGTACGCCTTCGAGGAGACCTACCGCCAGCTCCTGGCCAAGGGCGAGGGCGACAAGGCGCGCGAGCTGGCCTCCCGCGCCGGCCTGTCCGAGGCCGAGCAGGAGCGGATGGCGGCCCGCCAGATCACGACCGTGGCCTCCCGTGCCTTCGGCGTCATCGCCCTGGACCCGGTCACCGAGCAGGAGCACGTCGTCCACCTCGTACACGCCAACGACGCGCTGCCGCACGGCGGGTCGCGCGAGTTCGGCACGGTCGACGAGGACCAGACGATCGTCAAGATCATCGTGGTCGAGCAGGCCGGGAGCGCCGAGTCGATCGAGGTCGCGCACAACAACCCGATCGCGGACGGCGAGCTGAAGATCCCGCCCGGCAAACCGGCCGGCTATCCGATCTCGGTGACGTTCGCGCTCGACACCTCCGGCCTGCTGCACGTCACGGCGGTCGAGAAGGAGACCTCCGAAGAGCTCACCCTCGACGTACGCGTCGGCGGCATGTCCGAGGATGAGGTGCAGGAGTCCCGTACGGACCTGGCCCACGTGCGCGTGGACTAAATGGTCTTTGACGAGCAGCGCTATGTCCGCGAGGTGCTGGAGCCCGCCCGGGTGGCCGGCAACCAGCCGCCCGACGATCTGCGCGTGCGTTACGCACTCGTCGAGCCCCTCAACTCGCGTGAGGTGGCCGACAGTGTCCGGCACGTGCGGATGTGCTGGCGTAAGTCCCGGGGTCAGCTGCGCTTCCGCAGGCTCATCGACCGGCTCGAGGGCGACCATCTGAAGCTCGCGCCGCTGTTCGAACACGCCGTGCTGGGCGACCTCGCGCCGCTGCGCGCCGAGCTGACCACAACGGCGGACAAGGCCGGCCGCCGCCGCGCCGAGCTGCGCCATCGGCTTCTCGACGCCGCCGGTGAGATGAAGACGCTGGCCCCCGGCGACCTGCGCGAGATCGGCGGGGAGGCGGCGGAGCTGGCGCGTGCGGCGGGCATCGAGGTCCGCGAGCCGGACCGGCTGCCGGCCACCTCGCCGTACGCCGGCTATCCACGCGCCCGCGACGCGCTCGACGCGCTGGGCGCACGTCACCTGCGCGAGTTCCTCACCGGGGAGGCCAAGGCCGGGCGCGTGCTGGGCGCGCCGCCGGACCTGCGGCCGGCCATCCATCGGGTGAGCGAGCAGTGGAGCCGGCGGCCGCACGACGGCAACCGCACCAACGCCGACACCGTCCTGATCGCGCTCAAGCGGGCCGGCGACCGGCTCGGTGAGCTGATCCTGTTCGACGTGGTGGCGCGGGTGCGCGAGCGGCACCAGCAGCGGGCCTCGCAGGGCGCGCTGCTGCGGTTCGCCACCGACGACCTCGGTGTGGACGGCGACGACGCGCGGCGGCTCGTGTTCTCCGTGCTGCGGGAGAGCGGCACGACGGGCGGTCTCGCCGCGCGGCTGCGCGACCTGATCGACGCCGGGGAGATCCACGCCGCCGCCGAGCTGGCCGACGTGGCCGGTCCCGCCGAGCTGACGGGTGACGCGGAGCTCCTCGCCGCCGAGGCGCGCCGCCGCATCTCGGCCGCGACCGGCCTGCGTCAGGAGGCCGCGGCGCTCGTCCTGTCCGACCCCGACGAGGCGTGGCTGCGCCTCGCCGACGCGCTGCGGCTGGTCGGCGACCTGCCCGGCGCGGCGGATCTGCAGGCCGGGCTGCCGCCGCGCACCCCCGGCCGGATGGAGGCCGTGGTCGAGGGCACGGAGATCGCGCTGTCGTGGCCGCCGACGCCGTCACGGGTGGGCGAGATCGGCTACGTCGTCGCGCGCTGCCTCGGGCGGGTGCCCCGGCATCCCGGCGACGGTGAGGCGCTTCCGTCGGGCGACGGCTTCGCCCGCGACCCCGCGCCGCCGCTGAACTCCCCGCTCTTCTACGCGGTGTTCGCGGTGCGCGGGACCGCCGCCTCGGCCCCCGCCGTCGCCGGCCCGCTGCACGTGCGCCCGGAGCCGGCCGAGGTGTTCCTCCGCGCCACCGACGGCGTGGTCGCGGCGAGCTGGACCTGCCCGCCCGAGGCCGTACGCGTGCTGGTCACCCGGGACGGCACGCCGATCCCGGCCGAACGCGGCGGCTTCCGCGACGAGACGGTCGCCAACGGCACGACCTACCACTACCGGATCGCCGCGGCCTACCTCAGTGCCGACGGCCACGAGATCATCACGTCCGGCGTCCACGCCGCGGCGACGCCGGCGGCGCGGCCCGATCCCGTCACCGATCTCGGCGTCGAGCAGGATCCGGCCGGGCATCTGGTGGTCACCTACGACGAGCCGCGGCACGGCCAGGTGGAGATGGTGGCGATGAACGGCCCGCCGCCGTGGCCGCCCGGCACGACGCTCGCCGTGGAGGAGGTGCACCGCGCCGGGCGGGTCCTGCGGAGCGCTCCGGTGCCCGGCGGCGTGGCGGTGCATACGGGCCCCGGCGTGCTGCTGGCGGTCTCGGTGAGCGGCGACGTCGCCACCATCGGCGCGCACCGGGAGCACGTCAATCTCACGCCGCCGCGCGAGCTGGTCACCCAGCGGCGTGGCGAGGTGATCATGCTGGGCTTCGACTGGCCGCCCGATGTGACGGAGGCCGAGGTCCGCTGGCGCTCCGGCGACGGCGAGACACGGCGGCTGCCGATCGGCCGGGCCGGCTACGACGCCCACGGCGGCGTACGCCTCGCCGCGCCCGACGGTGAGGCGGTGACGATCGAGGTGGCCGCCGCCGCGACGGCGTACGGCCGCCGGGTCATCGGCACTCCGGTCGAGGTCGAGGTGCCCGGCCGTACGGTCGTCGGCTACGAGCTCCGGCGGTCGCGCCTGCGCGGTCCCCTGGTCGTGACGCTCACCGCGGCGACGCCGGCGCGGCTGCGGCGACTCGTCCTGGTCGCCCGCTCCGGGCCCCTGCCGCAGCGGCCTGCGGACGGCGAAACCGTGATGAGCTGGGACGATTTGGAGATTCCCGGACGTCTTCAGGCCACTCTTCCGCAGTTGCCGCGACCGTTCTGGCTGCGCTGTTTCGCCGAAGACGCGACAATCGAGCTGCGCGACCCTCCGGTCCGCCACCTGAAGGTGGGCTGATGCCGTCCATCACGTGTCCCTACTGTTTCGCGCGCCTGTCCCGCGAGCGGATCGCGTTCCGCTGCGCCGGCAGTCCCGGCCGCGGGCCGGGCTGCGCGCCGCGCCTGGACGAAAAACTCGCCGCCTACACGGGCTCGGCCGCGGCCGCCTCGCTGCCGCCGGTCTTCGACCCGCCCGGTGGCGGGCGGCGCGCACGGCGGCGTGCGGCCTGTCCCGAGTGCGGTCAGGACACCGCCCGCCGGGTCTGCCCCGAGTGCCACAACCCGCTGCCGGGGGCGTACTGCGAGACCCCGGGGAAGATCGTCGCGCTGGTGGGGGCGAAGAACTCCGGCAAGAGCACCTACATCGCGGTGCTGCTGCACGAGCTGGCGCACCGCATCGGCGCCGAGCTGGGCACCGCCCTGGTCGCCTGCGACGACCGCACCATCGAACGCTACAAGCGCGACTTCCACCGTCCGCTCTTCGGCGACCGCCGGCTGCTGCCCGCGACCGCCAGCGCGGTGACCACCCCCCGCGACCCGCTCGTCTACCTGCTCACCCGCAGCCGGCGGCGGCGCATGCGGCAGCAGGACATGTCGCTGACGCTGGTGCTGTTCGACACCGCGGGTGAGGACCTGCGCAGCCGTGACGTGACCGACCTGCACCTGCGCTATCTCGCCGCGGCGGACGCGATCATCTTCCTCGTCGACCCGCTGGAGCTGCGCGCCGGCGGCGGTGACCCCGACGGCGAGCCCATCAACGTCATCGCCCGCGTCACCGAGCTGCTGCACGTCGGCCGTGACGTCCCGCACGGCCGGAAGCTCCCCGTACCCGCCGCGGTCGCCCTCACCAAGATCGACGCACTGCCGCTCGACGGCGCCCTCCAGCAAAACCGCGCCGTGCCCGCCTCGCTCGACCTGAACGACCGCGAGGCCGTGCACGAGCAGGTACGCGCCCTGCTGCATGACTGGCAGGCCGGCGAGCTGGACCGTTACCTGGGCCACGAATACTCCGACTACGGACTGTTCGGGGTCTCGGCGCTCGGCGGCGTACCCCGCGAGGGCGTGGTCGGCACCGGCGGCATCCGGCCGTACCGCGTCGAGGACCCGCTGCTGTGGCTGCTGCACCAGTTCGGGATGCTCGACGGAGCCCGCTGATGGCGTGGGACCTGCGGTACACCTCGGTGGAGTCCGGCCCGACCGGAAGGTCCGGCTTCCAGTTCGTCGCCACGACGCCGGACACGCCCGTGTCCGTGACACGCGCCGTCACGCCGTACATGAGCTACCGGCCGCCACCGGACGCGCCGTCCGCGCCCGGTCCCGCCGAGCTCGCCGAGTTCCCGGTCTCGCTCGCGTACGGCCGCGAGGGCGACCACGCCGTCCTGGCCCGCTGCCACTACACCGGCCGGGACTACTCCGGCCGGTACGGCAACTTCGCCGGGCACGCCGTCGTCGCGACGCCGCAGGAGATGGAGGGGCTGCGGCCGATCGAGCTGTGGGAGTCGCCGGTGTGGGCCGGCCCGGCCGGCGGCACACCGGACCTGGTCCCCGGTGACGCGTTCGACCCGGACTCCCTCGTCACCTGGCTGGGCCGTGAGGCCGCCCACGACCGGCTCGCCATCCTTCTCGACGCGGTGACGGCGGCCCTGGCCGGCGGGCACGGCAGGGTGGTACTCGTGGCGCGGGACACCGGGCTGATCGCCCGCTGGATCGCGCTGCTGTCCTACTCCCTGCCGGCGGGGCTGGCGGCGCACCTGTCGTTCATCACCTACACGGCCGATCCGGAGTCCGCGCCGCAGCTCGTGGTCGGCACGGTCCCGGAGGCCTGGCAGGGGCGGGGCTGCTTCCGCCTGGACGAGCCCGCCGAGCCCACCACCGGCCTGCGGCCCGGCCGGTTCGCGCGCGTGGTGACGGACTGCTGGCGCGACGGCGACCTCGACGGCATCGACGCCGTAGGCGAACTCCTCACCGCAGGTTCTCCCGTGCCCGACGACGACACCTTGGCCGGTGGCGGTGTCTTGCCCGGGGGCGGTGTCTCGTCCGGAGGCGGTGTCCCGCCCGGAGGCAACGTCTCGCCCGGAGGCGGTATCTCGCCCGGGGGCCGCGTCCCGCCCGGGGGCCGCGTCCCGCCCGGGAGCGGTATCTCGTCCGGCAGCAACGTCCCGCCCGGAGGCGACGTCCCGCCCGGAGGCGACATCCCGCCCGGAGGCGACATCTCACCCGGAGGCGGTGTCCCGCCCGATGGCGGTATCTCGTCCGGGGGCGACGCCTGGCGCAGGGGCGACGTCACGTCGCCGTCCGATCGGTCCTCCGCCGCGCCTGGTGACCGCCGGAGCCGGGCTGGCGGTCCGCCCTCATCGGACGACACCGCCGGCGGTCGGCGGCAGGGTGGTCCCCCGATGCCATTCGGCGGCGTGGAGGACCGGGACCAGGAGAGCGGTACCGGCTCCGCCCGGCCAGGTACCGGCCCTGCCGATCCCCCTCCGAACAATCCGATCTCGACCAGCGGCACCTCGACCAGCGGCACCTCGGCCAGGACGGTGCCCACGGGTGCCAGGTGGATCGGTGGCGCCCTCACCGGCGCGCCCCCGAGCGGTACCCCGTCCATCGGCACCACGCCGGCCGATTCCGCCGGGTCATGTGCCGCTGAGGGCACCCCGACCTCCACCACCCACGGTGCCGTCCGGGCCCGCACCACCTCGTCTGGTGCGCCGCCGACCAGCGCCGACCCACCCGCCATCACCCCAACCGCCATCACCCCAACCGCCATCACCCCAACCACCGTCACCTCAACTACCGTCACCCCGGACGCCGTCACCCCAGCGGCCGTGACCCCATCCGCCATCACCCCAACCACCGCCACCCCGCACGTCGCCACCCCGCACGTCGCCACCCCAACCACCGCCACCCCGGACGTCGTCACCCCACCGGCCGTGACCCCATCCACCGCCACCCCAACCACCACCGGCCCGGTCGGCTACATCTCGGCGACCGTCGACGCCGGGGAGGCGCTGCTCTCTGCGGAGGGGGCCGCGGCGCTGCTCGCGCTCTGCCGGGGTGACACGTCCGTGTCGGCCGACGAGGAGGCGGCCGCGGCGGAGGTCGTACGGCGCGGTGGTGTGCCCGGCTGGGTCTGGCCGGCGGTGTCGGCGGCGCTGCCCGGACTCGGCTTCGAGCTGGCCGTGGCCCTGGCGCACGTCGCACCGGAGATCGCCGAGCACTGCGTCGCGCTCGCGCTCGACGAACCGTCCCTGCGCGACCGGTTGCCGGCGCTCCGGCTGCGCGACGGGCTGCCGTCGCCGTTCCGTGCGGCCGTCGCCGGCGCGTCCGGGCTCGGAGCTCTGGCGGGCGTCGTACGCCTCGCCGACCAGGTGGGCGGCCGGGTCGACAACGACGACGTGACCGCCACGGCCGCCACGTGCGCGCGGCGCGGCGAAGGCGACGTCGCCGCCGCGCTGCGCCGGACCCCCGGCCCCTGGCGCGACGCCATGGTCTCCGGGGTGCTGGCCGGGCTGGAGGCCGCCGAGCCGCGTACCCGCCGTGCCATGCTCACCGCCGAGGCATGCGCCGCCCTCGGCGACCACGACTGGACGCGTGCACCCCGTACCGGGAGCCTCGTCCTGTCCGTCCGCGCCGACCGCCACGACGCCACGGCCGGGCTCGTGGAGCTGGAGCCACACGGCCTGCCGGACATCGAGGAGCTGCTCGACGCGCTCTGGGACGCACCGCCGACGCCGGAGGACTGCCGCCGTCTCGTCGAGCGGCTCGGCCCGGCCATGGCGCGGTTCGGCACGCTGCGGCGGCTGACGCGGCGGGTCTTCGAGAGCGCGCCGCTCGACGCGCCGGAGACCCTGCGTCTCGCCGGGCTGATCCTGGACCGGCTGCCCGAGCTGGCCGAGCTGGCCGGTCCGGCGCGGATCGTCCTCGGGCACGACGCGGCGCTGAGGGCCGAACCCGGACTCGAGGTGGCGCGGCTCCTGGGCCGGATGGATCCGGCCGACCCGCTGACCGCCCGCGCGTACGCGAGCGCGGCCGGGGCGCTCGCGGGACGGTCGGCGCGGGTGCGCGCCGACATCCTGATGACCGCCTCGGATCCCGTACGGGCCGGGCTGACCGCCCACTGGCTCGACACCGACCGGCACGGCCGCGTCGACCTCGCCGAGATCGAGGTGCGCCTGGACCGGGCGCGGACGCCGGTTCCGTGGCTGACCGAGTGGGGGGACGACCTCGGGCGGTTCGCCCGCCGGCACGTCGAGTCGGCGCTCACCGACCGCGACCCGGAGCTGGCCTCGGCCTGGCGGGCGCTGCGACGGCGGGGAGGGTGACGCGATGCCGATCGTCTACGGGCTGGCGGCGCTGTTCTGGGTCGTCCTGCTCGCCGCCGAGTTCGCCGTCCTGGTGCCGGTGGCCATCGCGGTCGCGCTGCTCGGCGGGTTCGGCCTCGGCCTGTACCGCTTCTTCCAGACCGCCTGGCGCACCCTCATCGTCACCGGCGTCGACGGGCCGTCCCCGGTGCCCCGCCCGGCGCCGGGGCCCCCGGACGCCGCGTACCCGCACTACCTCCTCTTCCAGGTGTGGCGTGACGCCTGGAGTCTCGAACGCCACACCGTGCCCTGGTGCGTCACCCAGGCGCGCTGGGCGATCTCCACGCTGACCGACACGCTGCTGCGGGCTCCGCTGGGCCTCGTGCTGTTCCCGGTCTGGCTGGGGTTGTGCGGAGGCATCGCGCTCGGGGCGGTGCCGCTCGCCGTGGCGGCGCTGGCGTTCGGTGTCGCGACCGCGCTGATGGCGGGGGCCGGCCTGGCCGTGTGGTCGGTCTGCGTCGTCGTGCTCGGCGCGGTCGAGCGCGTCTGGATGGCCTACCGCCGCATCCTGATCGCCTGCCCGCACGCCGGGTGCTACCGGCGCTTCGCGCTGCCGGAGTACGCCTGCCCGAACTGCGAGGAACGCCACTCACGGCTCGTACCCGGGCGGCTGGGCGCCTTCCGGCACGTGTGCCGCTGCGGCACACGGCTGCCGACGACGATCCTGCTCGGCCGGTTCCGCCTCGGCGCGTACTGCCCGCACTGCCACCGGCGGCTGCCCGGCCGGATCGGGCGGGCGCGGGTCGAGCCGCTGCCGTTCGTCGGCGGACCGGCGGCCGGCAAGACCACTCTGATGTTCCTTGCCGTACGCGCGCTGCGCGCGAGCGCCGCCGGAGCCCACGGCCGGGCCGAGTTCGTGGAGGCGCGGGACGCCCGCGCGTACGCCGGGGCCATCGCGGAGCTCGACCGCGGCGAACGGCTCGCCAAGACCGGCCCGGAGCTGCCGGTGGCCACGATGCTCGACCTGACCCTGCCCGCCGCCCACCGGATCCTGTACCTGTTCGACCCGGCCGGCGAGCTGCACACAGGCGCCACCCACGTCGAGCGGCTGCGCTACCTCGATCACGGTGAGGCGCTGCTGTTCGTCATCGACCCGTTCGCCCTGCCCGAGCTGCGCCTCGCGCTCTCCACCGACGAGCGGCGGCTGGTGCAGGAGGCGACCGCGACCTCGGACGAGGATCCGGCCGACACCCTGCAGCGCCTGCTCGCCGAGCTGCGGTCCCGCGACGACCAAGGGCGGCAGCGGCGCATCGCCGTCGTGGTGACCAAGGCCGACGTGCTGCGCCGTACCTCGGCCGGCCGCGGGCTCGACGGCGACGCGCGCGGGTGGCTCGAGGGACTCGGCCTCGGGAACACCATACGTACGCTCGAGCGCACCGCGGGCGAGGTCCGTTACTTCGCGTCGGGGCTGGACAGCCCGCCCTCCGCCCTGGCGGACCTGTTCGGCTGGGCCGCCGGGCTGCCGCTGGGCGCCCAGGCGGACCCGGCGTTCGACGACCGGCCGACGACGGACGAGCTACGCGAGCCCTGGCCGATCGCGGGCCGGCCGGCCGAGCAGATCCCGTCCGGGCACCGGTTCGGCCGGCGCGCGTTGCTCGCCTCCCTCACCGTCCTGGGCCCGGTCACGATGATCCTTTTCGGGCTGTCCGTGTACGCGCGGTTCCGCTGAGGCCGCACCCCCGAGGTGAACTTCCGTCTCCGGCGGGTAACGGTCAAAGTGTGAAAGCCATCGTGATGAACGAATACGGCGGCCCGGACGTGCTGAAACTCACCAATGACGCACCCGAGCCCAAGGTCGGTCCGGACTCTGTCCTCGTACGCGTCAAGGCGGCCGGGGTGAACCCGGTGGACGGGAAGATCCGGGAGGGCCGGATGGACGGGCTCTTCCAGACCGACTTCCCGGTCATCCCGGGCTGGGACCTCTCGGGCGTGGTCGAACGCGTCGGCGCGGCGGTCAGCGAGTTCTCCCCCGACGACGAGGTCATCGGGTACGTCCGCGAGGACCATGTTGGCCGCGGCACGTACGCCGAGCTCGTGGCCGCTCCCGTACGCACGCTCGGGCGCAAGCCCGGACGGATGTCCTGGGCCGAGGCCGCCGGGCTGCCGCTCGCCGGGCTCACCGCGTACCAGGCGCTCACGAAGGCGCTCGGGGTGAACGAGGACGACACGGTGCTCATCCACGCCGCGAGCGGTGGCGTCGGCTCGTTCGCGGTGCAGATCGCCGTCGCGAAGGGCGCGCAGGTCATCGGTACCGCCAGTCCGGACAACCATGACTATCTACGCAAGCTCGGCGCCGAGCCGCTGGCGTACGGCGACGGCCTCGCCGACCGGGTACACCGGATCGCGCCCGGCGGAGTGTCCGTGGCGCTCGACCTCGTCGGCGGCGAGGCGCTGGAGATCACGCCGGACCTGCTGACACCCACCGGCCGATGGGCGTCGACCGTCGATCCGTCGGTGACCGAACGCGGCGGCCGATACGTCTTCGTCCGACCCGATATGACCAATCTGTCCGCGCTAGCGAGCCTCGTCGACGACGGAAGACTGACCGTCTCCATCGCGAAGACGTTCCCGCTTGCCGACGCCGGAGAGGCGCAGCGGCTTTGTGCCTCTGGTCATACCCGAGGGAAGATCGTACTGGAGATGGATTAGCACTGGTGAGGCGGGGGTCCGGGCACCGCGTTCCGGACTCCGCCCGCAGGTAATTAACCCCGAAATCCGAGGGTCCGAAGCCCTCGGCGCACCCCGAGCCGCCGCCTCGGTGAAGTGTGGTTGATTGGTCGCGTTTTGTAGTGAGTTATGTGCGTATGGTGCACGCCTCCGACAGCTTCCCGACCCACGGGCTGAACCGCCACACCTCCCCCCATACCGGTCGACTCGGCCGGTCTGCGACCCCGTCTTGGAAGTCGTTGTGACGCTACGCTGTGCGCCTGGAGTCCGTTCCCCTCTCGCCGAGGGTTGCTACATTTTCGCAGGTGAGATCGGTTATTAAGTTGTTGCTCGCCGAGCGGCCACGGCACTTGGTTACACTGGGTAAGTAGTTCGCTCCAGACTTTCCCCTCCGAACGCGTTGCCGTTCTCGCGAAACTTCCGATACATTGCGCCGTAATCGGGCTGTGACTTACCTCCACCCGGGAGGTGACAGACCGACCGCCGAATCCCGGCTGTACCCCCAGTGCAGCGGGAACCGGGGACCCACGAAGTCCCTTGGGGTGAATCCGTACTCGTACGGTAGGGCTCCTCCTGGCCCGAACCCGTCAGCTAACCCGGTAGGCGGCCTAAGGGGAGACATGGATCCAATAGGGCAAAAGCTCCTGCATGTCGCGAAGGACCAGCTCGGCTATACCGAGAAGGCCAGCGGCTACACGAAGTACGGCGACTGGTACGGCAAACACGTCGACAAGGACGCCGCGTTCAAGACCGCTCCCTGGTGCGACATGTTCCTCGCCTGGGCGGCCGACAAGGCCGGAGTCGAAGACTGGGCGGGCGAGTTCGCCTCGACGCCCCAGCACGCGAACTTCTTCAAGAAGCACAAGGCCTGGGGTCACCACCCCGAGCCGGGCGCCATCGTCTTCTTCTCGTGGAACGGCGGGAAGAGCGTCGGCGACATCGAGCACGTGGGCATCGTCGAGTCCGTGCACGGCCGCACGCTGCACACCATCGAGGCCAACCACAACGACCACCTCGGCCGCGCCACGCGTGACGTCAGCCAGGTCGTGGGTTACGGCTACCCCTCGAAGGTGAAGGTCAAGGCGGCACCGGCCGACCAGAAGTACGTGCCCAAGCACTCCGCTCCGCCCCCGTCGGCCGAGGCCCTCACCCAGCAGCCGGGCACACCGCAGTCCGAATTGCAGACGACCGCGCAGCACGACTCCGCGCCGCCGCTGCCGGACCAGCAGGCCGCCCTCACGGGGTTGCTGGCCGTCGTGGTGTTCGGCACGGTGGCACTGGCGCTGAGCAAGTCCAAGGTCCGCGTCCCCATGCCGGCGGCGCCGAACGTACGCGTCCGCAAACGCGGCAAGCACCACCGCACACCCGTGGAGCTGCCCGCCGAGGTCAGCGTGGCCGATCTGGACCTCGCCGAGTCCAGTACGACGATCATGCCGATCCTGTCGGCAGAGGCCGCCGCACTGGCCGAGGACAAGGAGTTCTGGGGCAAGATCACCGAGCTGGAGGAGGACGTCGAGCTGGCGTTCTGGGACACCCTCCACACGGCACTGTCCCAGCCGAGCTCCGCAGAGTCCCTCAACGTGTGAACCCGAGCGGGCCCTCCTCACGACGAGGAGGGCCCGCTCAGTTCTGACAGGCACCGGCGACGAGCCCGCGGCTCCCTCGCGTGAACGCACGCGCCACCGAGGCATCGACGACGCGGCGTCCATCCACGCGCTCCGGCCGAGTGGCCGTCGCCTCCTGACCGACGAGCAGGCGCTGCGGCTCCCGAGAAATGCGGAACCCGATTTATGGGGCTCGCCGCTGGATTCTCCAAGGTGGGTAGTGCGGAGAGGGATGGCGCGTTCCCGCGCCTCCACACACCCGCGGACCATCAGGATGCGGCCTCCGATCCCGATGCCGGCGAACGCATGTTGCGCCATCTCGCGCGGTGTCCCTATCCGTTCGGGTGGCAGGCACTGGCCCGCAATCCGCGTACGCCCGCGTATCTGCTCGGTGAGCTCTGCTCGCGGCGCGACAGCACGTGGAACGGCAACCGGTTGCTGCGGCTGGTGGTCGAGCACCCCAACGCCGATCGCGCGGTTCTGCTCGGCGTGCTGGACGAGCTCGGAAACCGGCTGCGGACGTCGACGAGCCGGCCGTACGCGGCCGTACTTCTGCTCGCGGGCCGGCCGGAGCTCATGCCGGATGAGGTGCGACATCTGGCGGCGCTGCCGGGCGCGTCAGCGCGTATGCGAGGCGGCCTCAGGCGCCGCCTCGCCCGGCGGGAGTCCACGAGTGGCGGATGAGTCTTCACCCGAGGGCCTGAGCCCTCCTCCGGCCGTGGATGCGCCCCGGTCGTTCCGGACGGGACCTTTCTCCTGTTCTCGTGCTGCCGTTGATGATCGGCGGCCTCCAGAGCGTCCTGACGCCGCGTGCGACCGGCAGGGCGCATGTACGAAACGACGGTGGATACACCCCACCAAAACCCTGTGTTCGACTGCGTACTAGGAGTAATGGGCCAGGTCGGTATCACCCACAGTGACCATCCTCAAAGACGGGAGGCCATCTCCGCATGTTCGGGTTGGCCATCCCGTCACGGTCCGTTAATGTCCAGCGGTGTCACCGGCCGGTAACAGGCCGGACCGCCGAATCGTTCGCCGCGCAGCCAGCGCGCCGACGAACCGGGGACCCATTCGCGGAGCTTCAGGGGCTCTCCCCCGCTCCCGGTCCCGGGGTGAATCCGTAACCGGTAGGGCTTCTCCTTGCCCGAACCCGTCAGCTAACCCGGTAGGCGGCCCAGGAGAAAGAGGAGCACCTGAATGGAGCCTTCGCGATCCGCGAAAGCGCATCATAGGAAGCACCGCACGGGCAAGACCGTCGTCACCGGCATCCTTCTCGTCGCCGGACTGAGCGCCCTGCCGGCACGGCACGCCGGCGCCAAGCCGGCTCCCGGTATCGACACTCTCCGGCAGCAGGCCGGCCAGCTCAACACGCAGCTCGAGCAGCTCACTGAGCAGTACGACGGGCTGCGGGTACGGCTGCAGCAGGCACAGCGTGCCGCGGAGGTGGCCAAGGCGACCTCCACCCGCGAGACCAAGGCGCTGAAGAGCATCCAGCAGCGCGTCGGCAGGCTCGCCGCGCTGCGCTACATGCACGGCGGCACCGACGAGGCACCGGCGCTGTTCGCCGCGCCGGACCCGCAGGCGCTGCTGGACCAGGCGGCGACCCTGCACTACTTCACCCAGCAGGACGACACACAGGTCCGGCAGCTCACCCAGGCGATCCAGACCGCCGAACACGCCTGGCAGAACGCCCAGGTCCACGCCACTCAGGCGGCTGGGCTCAAAACACAGCTCAAGCAGAAGAAGGCGACCATCCAAAAGACCCTCGACAAGGTACGCAAACCGCTGCTGAAGGACGCCGTCGAGCGTGCCGGGCGTGGCGAGAGCGTTCCGGTGATCCCCGGGGGCCCCACCAAGGCGATCGGCGCCGTACGCGCGGCGCTGTCGCAGCTCGGCGTCCCGTACGTCTGGGGCGGTGCCACGCCGGGCGGGGGCTTCGACTGCTCCGGCCTGACCATGTGGGCGTACCGCCAGGTCGGCGTGAACCTGCCGCACTACGGCGGCGACCAGTGGAACGCCGGGGTCCACGTCTCCCGCAGCCAGCTGCAACCGGGTGACCTGGTGTTCTTCTACTCCGACATCCACCACATGGGGATGTACCTCGGCGACGGCAAGTTCGTGCACGCGCCGCACACCGGGGACCGGGTACGCGTCGCCGACCTGGCGACCCGGCCCTTCGCCGGCGCCGTACGCATCGTCTGAACAGGCGGGGGCCTCGGGACCGCGAGGGGCGTCCCGAGGCCGTGGAGCCCGTACGGACGGGACCGCGGCGCCCGGCGGCCGGACCAGGCCCGGCCACCTGCCGCCGCGCGCCGCGGGCTCCTACTTGGTCGTGCGGTACATCTCCGCCACCATGAACGCCAGGTCGAGCGCCTGCCCGCGGTTGAGCCTCGGGTCGCAGGCGGTCTCGTACCGCTGGTGCAGGTCGTCCTCGACGATCTCGTGGCCGCCGCCGACGCACTCGGTGACGTCGTCGCCGGTGAACTCGAGGTGGACGCCGCCCGGATGCGTGCCGAGGGCGCGGTGCACGTCGAAGAAGCCGGCCACCTCGTCCACCACGTCGTCGAACCGGCGGGTCTTGTAACCGCTTTCGGCCTCGAACGTGTTGCCGTGCATCGGGTCGCAGATCCACGCGACCTGTGCGCCGCTCGCGGTGACCTTCTCCACCAGCGGGGGCAGGTTGTCGCGTACGAGCTTGGCGCCCATCCGGATGACGAACGTGAGGCGGCCCGGCTCGCGCTGCGGGTCGAGCGCGTCGATCAGGGCCAGGGCGTCCTCGGCGGTCGTCGTCGGGCCGAGCTTGACCCCGATCGGGTTGCGGATGTGGCGCATGAACTCCACGTGCGCGCCGTCGAGCTGCCGGGTGCGCTCCCCGATCCACAGGAAGTGCGCCGAGACGTCGTACGGCAGGCCCGAACGTGAGTCGATGCGGGTCAGGGCGCGCTCGTAGTCGAGCAGCAGCGCCTCGTGGCTGGAGTAGATGTCGACCCGGTGGAACTCCTCGGGGTCGGCGCCCGCGGCGTTCATGAACGCGAGTGCACGGTCGATCTCACCGGCGAGGCGCTCGTAGCGGCGCCCGGCCGGGCTGTTGGCCACGAAGTCCTGGTTCCAGGCGTGGACCTGACGCAGGTCGGCGTACCCGCCCTGGGTGAAGGCACGGCAGAGGTTCAGCGTCACGGCGGCGGCGTGGTAGGCGCGCAGCAGGCGTCCCGGGTCAGGGGCGCGCTCCTCGGCGGTGAAGCCGAAGCCGTTGACCATGTCGCCGCGGTACGCCGGGAGCTCGACACCGTCGCGTACCTCGACCGATTTCGAACGCGGCTTGGCGAACTGCCCCGCCATCCGGCCGATCTTCACGACCGGCACGCTCGCGGCGTAGGTCAGCACGACCGACATCTGCAGCAGCGTCTTGAGCTTGTTGCGTACGTCGTCGGCGGTGGCGCCGGAGAAGGTCTCCGCGCAGTCGCCGCCCTGGAGCACGAACGCCTCGCCGCGCGCGACGGCGGCGAGCTGGCCGCGCAGCAGGTCGCACTCGCCCGCGAACACGAGAGGCGGGAGCTTGGCGAGCTCCGCGGCCACCGCGTGCACCTGCGCCGGGTCGGGCCATTCGGGCTGCTGGGCCGCTGGACGTGATCGCCACGTGTCAAGGAGGTCCACGAGTCCCAAGGGTATCGACCACTACGCCATGCCGGGGCACGCGACCATGCACAACGCGATGTCGTTGCCCAGGGCTTGGCCGGAGTTTTCCGGGTTGATCACTGCGGCTACGGCCGACGCGAAGGTCTGCGATGATGGGCCGACTCCCCGCAGGCAGCCGACCACGCATGAGGTTCTTACATGAGCACCACCAGCCGCGCCTACGACATCTGGCTACGCAAGCCGGAGGAGGCCCAGCAGCTCCTGGAGTCGAAGCGGTCCGACCTCGACGGTGACGGGCTGTCGCTGTTGTCCTGGCTCGTCCTCACCAACGAGCGCGACGACCGCAAGGCCGAGCAGCTCGCCAACACGGCCGTCGCGGCCGGTGGCGACACCCGCTTCGCCACCGCCGCGCTCTCCGAGGTGCACAAGTGGCGGGGCGACTACAACCGCGCCGCGGAGATCGTCCGTGCCGCGCGCGAAAAGTACCCGACCATCCCGTGGTACGCGCTGACGCTGGCCGACATCCTCAAGGACGGCAACCGCATCGACGAGTCCGAGGCCCTCCTCGAGTCCGTCGTCAACGACCCCCAGCTGCGCCGGCACGCGCTGAAGCGGCTGTCGAAGTGGGCGGTGGACCGTGGCGACAACGTCCGCGGTCTGAAATACCAGACCGAGCTGATCGCGCTGGCCCCGGACTACCTCGTGTACGCCTCGGACTACACCCTCCTGGCCCACCTGCGCCTCGAGGCTGGCGACCCCGCGGGCGCGCGTGACGTTCTGCACCGTGGCGCCTCGATCTACTCGGGCAACGCCCAGATCAGGGAGATGCTGCACCGGCAGTTCGGCGAGACGCCGCCGGCGAAGCCCCCGACCGTCGCCCCGGTGGACGAGCGGACCGTCGGCGCGCGCCGCATCCCGATCAAGACCAAGATGATCACGCTGCGCAGCGGCATCCTCCCGATCATCCAGGAGGCCACCAACGGGCAGCTTCGGCCCGACGACATCCTCGCGCTGTCGGAGAGCCCGGCGTCGGCCGGCCAGGGACGCATGATCCCGCTGGAGATGATCACGCCGGAGGGCATGGCCAAGCAGCTCAGCAAGTTCGTCGGCAAGATCGGCCCGCTGCACAGCCCGGCCGGTATGCAGGGCGCGATCCTGGAGGCGGGCCGTACGAAGGTCCTGCTCGGGGCCGCCGCCGGCGCGGCCGGCAAGCTGGTCGGCAAGCGCGGCTGGTTCTACCGCGTCGCCGGGCCGGGCGCCGCGATGATCGACGACGTCGCCGCGGCACTGCCGCCGCACGACCACCACCTGCTCTTCGGCCCCGGCCGCCCGGACAAGCTGTCTGAGGACCTGTCCGCAGCGCTGGGCTGCCACGTCTGCGTCGTCGACGCCAACAACCTCACCGGCGCGTGGGTGGTCGGCGCGTCGGCGGGCGTCGACCGCAAGTGGGTCGAGAAGGTCCTGTCGGACAACCCGGCCGGCAACGAGGACGAGCAGACCCCGATCGTGCTGATCCGCAAGATCTGACGACGAGACGGCGCGCCGCCACGGCTGTCCGGCGGCGCGCATCGTCGTAGGGTTTTCCTCCTCGCTCGCGCCTTTCGCCGGGAGGCCGGCGAGCCGGCCCGACACGGCGCCCCAGCCACCCGCGCGGGGCACCTGCGGCATCGCACGATCCCCTGAGCCGGTGGCGGACCGGTCCGCCACCGGCGCCCCCCGGCAACCCCCTCGCGGGACACCCGCCTTCACCCTCGGCATCGCACATCCCTCTGGAGCCGGTGGCAGACCCGTCCAGCACGGCCCAGCCACCTCCGCCCGGGCACCCGCCTTCACCCTGCGGCTTCGCGCAAATCCCCGAGCCGGTAGCGAACCCGTCCCCCACCACACCCCAGCCCACCCGCCGTCACCCCCGGCATCACGCGATCCCCCGAGCCGGCGGCAGACCCGTCCGGCACGGCACGGCAGCCATCTCCACCTCTCAGCGCCCGGTTTGACCAGGTCAAATAAGGTATCCCGCATGGGCGGGCGGATGGTCGACAGGCGTGGGCGGCGGGTCGAGGTGATCCTTCTCGACCGCTGTGACGGTGGCGGCATCCGCCCGTGGATCCGCGTCTCGTGGCGGGGAGTCCTGCTCGGTCCCGGCTGTGACCGTGGCATGGGCAGCGGTTACTACCGCCGGGTGGAGGACGCCCTCGCGCTCGTCGACGCCGAGAGCCTCGTCGAGATCATCGAGTTTCCCGGGCCGTTAGGACGGACCGGTCCCGTACCGGGACCGGAGATCCTCGGCCCGGCCGGCAGGAAGGCAGACCCGGCCTGCACGAGGGCAGGCCCGGCCCGCACGAGGGAAGGCCCGGCCCGCACGAGGGCAGACCCAGTCCGCACGAGGGCAGGCTCCCGCCGGGCGGCGGGCTTGCGGCGGTCATCCGCCTCCCCGCCCGGCGGGCGCTCACCGGTGCGCGGCGCCGATGGCCTCGCGCGCGGCGAGTGCGATCTGTTCGACGTGCCACTCGCTCAGGCCCTGGTGTACAGGGAGGGCGAGCATCTGGTGGCGCAGCGGCTCCAGCTCGGCGTAGCGCTGACGGTCCAGCAGTGGATGCGGCACCGGCCAGATCTCGATGGACCGTACGCCGCGCTTCTGCAGCTCGGCGATGGTCCGGTCGCGCTCCGGCACGCGTACGGGGAAATAGAGCGGCGCGACACCGTCGGGCAGGCCGCGGAAGCGGTCGAGGCAGACCTCGGGCAGGGAGTTGAGCAGGATCTGGTAGTTGCGGCGCCGCTCCTCACGGATCCGCGCGCCGTCCGCGCCGTGCACGGCCCACTCGGTCATGCGCGAGGCCTTGGACGCCGCGCTCTCCATGTCGGCGACCTCGAGGTTCCACTCGCCGATGACGGTCTCGGTGAGGGTGCCCGCCTCGACCGCCTGCTCGGTCTTGCTGACCTTGCGGAAGACCTTGGTGGCGGGGGCGCGCAGGACCCCGGCGCGCGACTGGGCGGCCCAGCCCATGCCCTGGGAGGCGATCGAGCGTGCCATGCCCTTCCACGGTGGCCGTCCGGTCGCCTCGATGGAGCCGCCGCGGATGAGCACGGCGCCGCCGTCGGGCACGCCCAGCGACTTGCGGGGACAGAAGATGGCGGCGTCGCCGCGCGAGCCGATCGCGCTGCCTCCGTCGTAGGAGAACAGCGCGTGCGCGGCGTCCTCGATCACGCGGGTGCCCGGCGGCACGGGCGGCATCGGGAAGCCGTAGTAGGAGATCAGGTACGTCGCGTCGGACTGCTCGGCGGCCCGCATCAGGTCCTCCTCGTCGACCTGAAGCGTCGGGAAGACCCGGTAGAAGATCACCTCGATGCCGGCCAGCCGAGCCGCCTCGACCTCCGAGCCGCAGTGGTAGGCCGGCATCGCCAGCCGGTGGCCTGGCCCGAGACCGAGGGCCTTCAACGCCAGCCAGATGGCGCCGCGGCCCAGATGGGTGAGGGTGAGCCCGTCCGAGTCGAACGGGAAGAGCCGGGACCGCCGCGTCACCAGGGAGGCCGGCTCGAGTGGCGGATAAACGCTCATCAACGGGTCGCTCATAGTGGCAACACCTTACTGGCCGACATGGGGTTGGATATGGGTTCGCCGGGCCGACGAAACTTCGCGGGCCCCGGGCACGTCGTACCGGTCAGAGGTGATGAATGGACCTGTCCACTCTCGGCGACGTCTGGCATGACGTCGTCGGCACGCAACCGCATCCGCCATGGTGGCTCGTCACGCTCACCGGAGTGGCGGCGCTGGGGGCGGTCTCGGTGCGCTCGGTGTGGCACGTGCTGCGCAACGTCGTGACCATCGCGCACGAGGGCGGCCACGCGGTCGCCGCGCTGGTCACCGGCCGCCAGCTGCACAGCATCCGCCTGCACTCCGACACCTCGGGCGTCACGGTGTCGAGCGGCAAACCGTACGGTCCCGGCATGATCCTGACGGCCTTCGCGGGGTACGTCACTCCCCCGCTGCTGGGCCTCGGCGCCGCCGGGCTGCTCGCGGTCGGACACATCACCGCCCTGCTGTGGGGCGGCATCCTGCTGCTCGCCGCGATTCTCATCCTGATCCGCAACATGTACGGCGTGTTGTCGGTCGTCACGACCGGCGCGGTGTTCTTCGTGGTCTCCTGGTTCGGGTCGTCGACCGTGCAGGCGGCGTTCGCGTACGCCTTCACGTGGTTCCTGCTCCTGGCGGGCGCGCGGCCCGTACTCGAGCTGCAGAGCAAGCGCGCGCGGGGCCGCGCGCCCGACTCCGACGCCGACCAGCTGGCCCGACTTACGGGCATGCCGGGACTGATGTGGGTGTTCGGGTTCGGCATCGTCGCGGTCGTGGCGCTGGTGGCGGGCGGTGTCTGGCTGCTGCCGTCGTCGCTGCCGCAGCTGCCGAACTGGTGACTCACTTCACCTTCTGCCCCTTGTCGGCGTCGATGACGTACCAGGTGGTGCCGTTCGAGGCGACGCCCTGGCCCTTGATGTCACGAGGCTCGGCGTCCCTGGTCGAGTAGTAGAGCGGCCAGCCGTTGTACTCCACCTGGACCGGGCCGTCGGACCGGCCGATCGTGCCCAGCCAGGCGGAGTTCACACCGGGCCCGGCGTTGATCTGGCCGTTGGTGAACAACGGCGGCCACTCCTTCGTACAGGAGCCGGTGCACATGGACTCGAAGTCGGCGTTGTCCTTGGCGGACACGTAGATCGTCCGGCCCTGGCCGTCGACCAGGATCCGGCCGTAGCGCGTCTCCCGGGTGCCGATCTCCAGCGGGACGGTTCCCGGTGCCGGCGACTCCGGGCCCCCGGTCGATGACGGTTCTGGTGCCCCCGTCGGCGGGGGTGTCTCCGCCGACGGGGACGACTCGGGGACGGGCGACGATGGCTGGGCGTACCCGCCCGAACGGGGCAGGGCCGGTTGCCTCCCACCGCAGCCCGAAGCGAACAGGCCGAAGCCTGCCGTCAGCACGCAGGCGACACTGACTGCCTTGCGCATGTGAGTCCACTCCTTCGCACGGAGACGTGAACGGAGTCGACGATCGCGGTGGCGGCGCCGCCCGCGGGCGTGGCCGCCACCGGCGAGGCTTCTTCGGCCTGCTTGCGGCTACTTCTTCTCGAGCTTGTCGCCCTTGCCCGCGTCGACGACGTACCACTTGGCGCCGAACGCCTCGAGACCCTGGCCGAGCATGTCGCCGGGCTTGGTGTCCTTGGCGTAGTGGTAGAGCGGCCAGCCGTGGTACGTGACCTGCTTCGTACCGTCGGACCGGTCGGTCATGCCGAGCCAGGACGCGTTGACGCCGGGGCTCGCGGTGACCTTGTCGGTGGTGAGCAGCGGCGGCCAGGCCGTGGCGCACTCACCGGTGCAGGTGGGCTTGCCGGCCTTGTCCTTCTCGAACAGGTAGAGCGTCATGTCCTTGCCATCGACCAGGATCTTGCCGATGCTCACGTCCTTGGTCTTGACCTCCGCCGGACCGGTCGGCGTCATCGACGCCACGGGCGGCGAGGACTCCGTTCCCTCGGTGGCCGGCGGCGAGGACTCGGGCGCCTCCGTCTCCCCCGGTGATTCCATCCCGGGCGATGACGGCTGGGCGAAGCCGCCCGATGACGGAACGGCCTTGTGCTTGCCGCCGCAGCCCGTCATGAGCATGCCGAGGCTGGTGGCCAACACGCAGGCGGCCTTGACTCCCTTGCGCATTTCTGTCGCTCCTTTCGCACGGTGACGTGGAAGGCACCAGCAGGCGCAGCGACGTAGTCCGCCGTTATGCCCCAGGTTCGCCATAGGCGGGAACGTCTGGCCTGCTTGTCGAGGCCGTCCCCCCGTGTGCCCCCGCACCGAGGTCCCTGCCCGCCCGTTGTTAAATGGGAACCGATTCATTTCTTAACTGAACTTGGGAAAGCGCGGCGTGACATGACGATCCCGAGCGCCGGAATCAGGAGTTCAGCTCTTCCAGCCCTTGTCGGAAAAAGGCGAGAGCGGTCTGCCGCTGGTCGTCGGCGGCGAGGAGCGCGCCGTAGGTGAGGGACGCGCCGCCGAAGGTGGCGTCGGCCCAGAAGGCGCCGCTACGCCTCTGCCACGGGGACACGTAGAGGTAGGGCTCGGGGTGGGCGTCATCGCCGGGGGAGGCGCCGTAGGAGGCACGCCGGCCGGCGGACTCCTCGCCCAGGTCAAGAGCCGGGTCGAAGTGCTCGGGCCACAGCTGCACCCGTCCGGGCGCCAGGGGACGGCCGTCGAAGCGGAGCTGTTCGAGCACCGACCAGGCGAACCCGAACCAGGCGCCCAGCGCCTCGGCGGCGGCAGGGTTCACCGGCAGGTGGGTGTCCGGGGCGGCGGGCGTCGAGGGGCTGTAGACGTCCGGCGGCATCCCGAGGGGTACGCCGGCCAGCATCGCGGCCTCGCCGAGCGTCGCCGGGGTGTGCGAGGTGCCGTCGACGACCAGCCGTCCGTCCTCGACACGGATCTGGCGGCCGGTGCCGAAGTACGGGGTGCCGAAGCCGTGACGGGTGTACCGCAGACCGATCTTGCCGTTGGCGGCGTAGCGTGCGGCCCCGACGACGTGCTCGGCCAGCGCGTGCAGCGAACGACGCGTGGCGACGAAGGCGCGCGGCAGCGGGGCGAGGCGGCGCCAGGCGCCGAGCCAGCGATCGGCACAGAAGCCGGCCAGACCGGGCCGCTCGCGGGTGAGCTCGTCCCAGCTCCGCCCCAGCCCGCTGACGGGCGTGACGAGCCGGACACCGTACGGCCCGGCCAGCGGATCGTCGGCGAACCAGGGCGGCACCATGACGGCGGGCGGGGAGGGCTCCAGCACCCGGACGTCGTACTCACCCCCGAGCAACTCCCACGCTTCCCGCCGCGCGTTCATCGGCCCCCCACCGTCATCGTCCGCCCACCGAGGATCGCCCCCGGCCGAGGCCCGCGGCCGTCGAACGGCGGGGCCGCAATCGGGCTCACGGCCGACCCCACTCGGCCACTGCGATTCCCGCCCCTGACCACATCGTCCGGCCCACCAGGGCGCGGTGTGAGGGCGGCCTCGGAGCGTTGCGGCGTCGCGTTCGGGCGGGTGTCGTGCCGCCCCGGCGGAATGTCGGCGGGCCGGGGTGTGGCCGTAGGCCGGGTCCCGTGCTCAGGGGGCTTCTCGCCCGGCCCGGCAGGGCCGGGGCGGTGAGCGGCGCGTAGCCCCGGCACCCATCTCACCGGGACGCTCCGGGCAGGGCGCGGCTTTTGCCGCCGGGCGCGGTAGTGGGGCGGTGAGGCGTCGGCCTCGCGTGCGGACGGGTCACGTGCCGCCTCGGCGGGCCAGGGGGCCGGGCCGTCCCCATGCGGGGATTCTCAACCGGCCGCGAGTCCGGCGGCCCGTACGGGCGGCGGCGCCGAACGGCGCGTAACCTCGGCGCCGCCCTCACCCGGACGCTCCGGGCAAGGCGCGGCTGTTGCCGCGGAACTCGGCGATGACCTCACCGTCGGAGCGGCGGACGGTCACGTCGTAGATTCCGCTGCGGCCGAAGCGTGCGCGTTCCACGGCGTCGGCGGTCAGTTCGTCTCCCGGCCGCGCCGGGGCGACGAACACCACGTCGGCCGCGGCGGCGACGGTCACGACCTCGTACGTGTTGCAGGCGAAGGCGAACGCCGTGTCGGCGAGGAGGAAGACATAGCCGCCGTGCGCGATGCCGTGGCCGTTGACCATCGTGTCCGTGACGGTCATCCGCGCGCGGGCGCGGCCCGCGGCCACGTCGGTGATCTCGATGCCGAGGTGCTGGGACGAGCGGTCGGACGCGTACATCTTCTCGGCGCAGCGGCGCGCCACCTCATCCGCCTCCGTCACGCTCACCAGTGGACCACGCATCGATGATCAAGGGAACACCCGGCGCGACCACGACCACCCCGACATTCTCTACCTGAAATGTCGGTATATGGTGATCTGCGCACCTGCCCCAGCCGACGACCAGATTGACGTAAGGAGCCAACACCGAGCATGATGCTGACCGTGTATCGGAGCAAGCCCCTCGTCGCTCGCCTGCACGTCGATCTTCGACGGCAGGCCAGCGCGCTGTGCGCGACCTGACCTGAGTCTCCGTCCCTGACCTCCGGGCGCATCGCGCCACCGGTTTCGGTCCTCCTCCTTCCTGGTCAAAGTCACGTCTGTCATTCTCAGTGCAGTCGTGTCAATGTCGCAGTCAACGCGTGAATGAGAACCTCTGATGCGAAGAAGCTCCACCCTGCTCGCCGCCGCCTCTGCCGCCGCTCTCCTCGCCACCGGCGCCGCCGCCTGCTCCTCCAGCGACTCCTCGAACGGCTCCGGAAGCAGCGCGGCCTTCGACCCCCACAACTGCCAGGGCGGCACGCTGTACGTCCTGAACCAGTCCGACGCCACCTCCCACCACCTCGACCCCGCGCGGATCTACACCTCCGGCGGCGGCTCGATCACCTCGCTGATCTTCCGGACGCTCACCACCCGGCACCGCGTGCCCGGTCAGGCGGGAGACCAGGTCGTGCCCGACCTGGCGACCGACACCGGGAAGGCCAGTGACGGCGCCAAGACCTGGACCTACCACCTCAAAGACGGGCTGAAGTTCGACGACGGCACACCCATCACGTCCAGGGACATCAAGTGGGGCGTGGAGCGTGCGTTCGCGCCCGAGCTGCCCGGCGGCATCCCGTACCTGCGTGACTGGCTGGCCGGCGGTGCCGACTACAAGGGCCCGTACAAGGGCAAGGAGCTGGACTCGATCCAGACGCCGGACGACAAGACGATCATCTTCAAGCTGCGCAAGCCCGAGGGCGACTTCCCCTACGTCGCGACGGCGACGCAGTTCGCGCCGGTGCCCAAGGCCAAGGACGACGGCACCGGGTATGAGAAGCACCCCGTGTCGAGCGGCCCGTACAAGGTGGTCTCCCACGAGCAGGACAAGAGCCTCGTGCTGGCCCGCAACCCGTACTGGTCACGCACCCTGGACGACCAGCGGCTCGCCTGCGCGGACCGGGTCGAGGGGACGTACGGCCTCAACGCGGCCGTCATCAACCAGCGGCTCAGCTCCAGCGCCGGCAAGGACGCGAACGCGATCACCGTCGACACCGACCTGTCCCCCGCCGAACTCGCTCGGATCTCCACCGACCCGAACCTGAAGAAGCGCGCGGTCAAGGGCGAGTTCGGCGAGACCGACTACATCGCCTTCGACACGAAGGTGAAGCCCTTCGACGACATCCGGGTGCGTGAGGCGATCTCCTACGCGATCGGCCGCCAGTCGGTCGTCAACGCGGTCGGCGGCAGCTCCCTCGCCAAGGCCGCGACGACCTTCCTGCCCGACCAGGCCGCGTTCGGCTACCAGCCGTACGACTACTTCCCGGCCGGCCCGAACGGCAACGCCGCCAAGGCCAAGGAACTCCTCGCGCAGGCCGGGCACCCGAACGGGCTCACCATCACGCTCGCCCACCGCAACGCCGACTACAACCACGACGGCCCGGCCGTCGCCACCGCCATCCAGTCCTCGCTCAAGCAGGCCGGCATCACGGTGAAACTCAAGCCGTACGACGACGCCGGCTACGGCGACACGGTCCAGAAGCCCTCCACCGAGCCGGGCATGTTCCTCGCCACGTGGGGTGCGGACTGGCCGACCGGCGGCCCCTTCCTGGCTCCGATCTTCGACGGGCGGCAGATCCTCAAGGACGGCGGCAACTTCAACGCCTCCCAGCTGAACGACTCGAAGGTCAACACCGAGTTCGACGCCATCAACACGATCACCGATCCCGTACAGGCCCGCCCACGCTGGGGCGCCCTGGACGCCACGATCGGCAGACAGGCACTCACCGTTCCGCTGATCCACCCGATCTACATCCGGCTGACCGGCAAGAACGTCAAGAACGCCTACCTGGACGAGTGGCGTGGCTCGTACGACCCGGCGATGGTCTCGGTCAAGTAAGAATGACCGCGAGTGAGCCCGACGCAACGAGCGGAGTGGGCGGCCCCCTCCCCGCGAAGCGGCCCCCCAGGCCGCCCGCGGAGCGAGCGAGGAGGGCGAGGGACCAGTGAGCGCTGAACTGGTTACCGAGGCCGGCGTCTCCACGGAGGCGCCGGCCCGCGGCCGTCAGGTACGGCGGCGGCTGCGCGCCGACCGGATGGCCATGGCCGGTCTCGTCGTGGCCGTCCTCATGCTCGTCGCCGCGATCGCCGCTCCCCTGCTCATCCATCTCGAGGGCCAGGACGCCACGACGTTCCACCCCGGGCTGCTGGACTCGGCGCGCGGCGGGGTGCCGCGCGGCTCGTTCGGCGGCGCGGGCGGGGCACACTGGCTCGGCGTGGAGCCGACGACCGGCCGCGACCTGTTCGCCCGCGCGCTGGGCGGAGCGCGGATCTCGTTCCTGGTCGCCTTCGGCTCCCTGATCGTGCAGATCCTGCTGGGCATCGGGATCGGGCTGGCGGCCGGGCTGGGCGGCAAGGTCGCCGACTCCGTGCTCGGCCGGCTGATCGACCTGGCGATCTCCTTCCCGCAGCTCATCTTCGCCATCGCGCTGCTGGCGATCGTCCCCGGCACGTTCCCCCGCCCGGTGCTCCTGATGCTCGTCATCGGCCTGTTCGGCTGGGGCAGCACGGCGCGGCTCGTACGCGGGCAGGTGCTGTCACTGAAGACGCGGGACTACGTAGCGGCGGCGCGCCTGTCCGGCGCGTCACGGACCCGCATCGCCCTGCGCGAGATCCTGCCCGGCGTCTCGGCGCCACTCGTGACGTACGCCGCGTTGCTGCTGCCCTCGAACATGCTGTCCGAGGCGGGCCTGTCCTTCCTCGGCGTGGGGGTACGGCCGCCCGCGTCCTCGTGGGGGCAGATGCTCTCCAGCGCCACCACCTGGTTCCAGGCCGATCCGACGTACGTCCTGGTGCCCGGCCTGCTGCTGCTCGTCAACGTACTCGCCTTCACGGTGCTCGCGGACGGCCTGCGTACCGCGCTGGACCCCAAGGCGCCGTCCCTGCGGGGAGGCCGGAAATGACGCGCTATCTGCTGCGGCGGCTGGCCAGCACGATCGTCCTGCTGTTCGTGATGGCGGCGTTCGTGTACGTCACCTTCTACGCGCTGCCCTCGGACCCGGCCGTCCTGGTCTGCGGGAAGGGCTGCGGCGGAGGCCAGCTCGCCGCGATCGACCACAAGCTCGGCCTCGACCAGCCGGAGTACGTGCAGTTCTGGCACTTCCTGGAGGGGATCGTGGCCGGCCGCGACTACAGCTCCGGCCCGGACGTCTCCCACTGCGCGGCGCCCTGCCTGGGCTTCTCGTTCCAGAACGACCAGCCCGTGCTGTCCCTGATCGGGCAGCGCCTGCCGGTCTCGCTGTCGTTGACGGCCGGCGCGATGGTGCTGTGGCTGCTGATCGGCGTCTCGGCCGGGGTGCTGGCCGCGCTGCGGGCCGGCCGGTTCACCGACCGCGCGGTGACGGCCGCCTCGATGCTCGCCTACGGTTCTCCGATCTTCGTGAGCGGGATGCTGCTGCTGATGCTCTTCTGCGGGTACCTGCACTGGCTGGACTTCCCGGTGTACGTGCCGTTCACCGAGGATCCCGCCGCCTGGGCAAAGAACCTCCTGCTGCCCTGGTTCACCCTGGCCATCGCGCAGGCGGCGATCTACGCGCGGCTGACGCGCAGCGGGATGCTCGAGACGCTGTCGGAGGACCACATCCGTACTCTCCGGGCGTACGGCCTGCGGGAGCGGCGGGTCGTCGGCAAGCACGCGCTGCGCGGCACCCTCACACCGGTCATCACGATCACCGCGTACGACTTCGGCTACATCCTGGTCGGCGCGATGCTCACCGAGACGCTGTTCGGGCTGCCCGGACTGGGCCAGCTGATCGTGCAGTCGTCCAACAACGTCGACCTCCCGGTCGTCGCCGGGCTCACGCTGGTGGCCGGTGCCGCCATCGTGGTCGCCAACACCGCCGCGGATCTGCTGTACGCGGTGGTCGACCGGAGGGTCGTGCTCGCATGAGCGAACCGAGCGAACGGCCCGTGCTGACGGTGCGGGACCTGACCGTGGAGTTCCCCGGCGACGGTGACACCGCGCTGCGTGCGGTGGACGGCGTCTCCTTCGAGCTGGGTGCCGGCGGCGCGCTGGGCATCGTCGGGGAGTCCGGCTCGGGCAAGAGCACGACCGCGCTCGCGCTGCTCGGCCTGCACCGGCACTCCAGCGCCCGGGTGTCGGGTGAGATCCTGCTCGGCGACGACGACGTCAACGCGCTCGGCGACGAGGCCGTACGGCGGCTGCGCGGCCGCCGCGCCGCGATGATCTTCCAGGATCCGATGTCGGCGCTGGACCCGTACTACCGGATCGGCGACCAGATCTCCGAGGTGTACCGCACGCACACGGGTGCCGGGCGGCGGGCGGCCTGGGCGAAGGCGGTCGAGGTGCTGGACCGGGTCGGCATCCCGGACGCGGCGCGCCTCGCGCGGGCACGGCCGCATGAGTTCTCCGGCGGGATGCGCCAGCGGGCGCTCATCGCGATGGCGCTGGCGTGCGAACCGCGGATCCTCGTCGCCGACGAGCCGACCAGCGCGCTCGACGTGACCGTGCAGGCGCAGATCCTCGACCTCATCGACGAGCTGCGCGCCGAGACGGGCATGGCGTTGCTGCTGGTCACGCACGACCTCGGCGTCGTGTCACGCTCGGTGGAACGCGTCCTGGTCATGCGGGACGGCCGTGCCGTCGAGCAGGGACCGGTGGGCGAGGTGCTCAAGGCACCCGCCGAGCCGTACACCCGGGCGCTCCTGGACGCCGTCCCCCGTCTCGACGGCCCGGTGCGCGAACGCCGTACGCCGGGCGAGCCGCTGCTGACGGTCACCGGCCTGACCCGGGAGTTCCGGCGGCCCGGAGGCGGACTGCGCCGCGAGGTGATGCGGGCGGTCGATGACGTGTCCCTGGAGGTACGGCGCGGCGAGACGCTGGGCGTGGTCGGCGAGAGCGGCAGCGGCAAGACCACCCTCGCCCGGATGATCGTACGGTTGCTGGAGCCGACGCACGGGAGCATCGTCTTCGCCGGTCAGGACGTCACACGGCTGCCGGAGCGTGGTCTGCGCGCGGTACGGCGGGACCTGCAGATGGTCTTCCAGGATCCGGTCTCCTCGCTGAACCCCCGCCGTACGGTCGGCGACAGCATCGCCGACCCGCTGCGCGTCCATGGCACCGGCGACCGCGAGGCCCTGCGGACCGCGCGCGAGCTCATGGAACGCGTCGGCCTGGACGCCTCCCGGCACGACCGGTACCCCCATGAGTTCTCCGGCGGCCAGCGGCAGCGGATGGGCATCGCGCGGGCGCTGTCGCTGCGGCCTAAGCTCCTGGTCTGTGACGAGCCGGTCTCGGCACTGGACGTCTCCACCCAGGCGCAGATCCTCGAACTGCTGGGCGACCTGCAGGAGGAGTACGACCTGACGATCGTGTTCGTCTCCCACGACCTGGCGGTGGTACGCCAGGTGAGCGACCGGGTGGCGGTCATGCACGACGGTGAGCTGGTCGAGCTGGCCGACGCCGCGGACCTGTACGGGTCGCCGCGCCATGAGTACACCCGCAGGTTGCTCGCCGCCGTCCTCGCGCCGGTCTGAGAACGCCGTGGCCGCCGGCCTTTCCGCGTGTTCGGGGAAAGGCCGGCGGCCGCAGCGTGAGAGCCTTCTCCGTCCGCCACTCGCGCCATGGAGGCGGATGGAGACCTTCGTGCCTTGGTCAGCGCTAGAAGGCGCAGATGGCGTACACGCTGATGCCGACCGAGTCATACCGGTTCTGGCGGCCCAGCGCGATCCATCCGCGGCCGTCCCGGGTGGGGAAGCTCCCCACCAGGATGGCGTCGTTGCCCTGCGCCTCGCCGCCGCCACCGATCACGTGCTTGCCCGGCGGGCAGTACACGGTGCGCCGGGCGAAGTTCCCGACATTGGCGTTGGGAAGGGTGACGATCTGGTAGCCGTCGACATGCCGCTTCGCCGCCGGGCTCACGTTGTCCGCGTGTGCGGCCAGACCGGTCCCCATTACCGCGGCGAGTGCGAGAACTCCGGTCCCGAGCGTGCACATTTTGCGCATGCATTATCTCCGTTTCAGGTAGAAGAAGTCGTGTCTCCTGGAGCCGGATGCCCCGCTCGAAACCGCACAGCGAGGCACCCGGATCCGGTGCGTCTTCTACCCGGGCCAGCATTTGTCACACGCCGTTGTTTCGCATTTTCTATTCGCGACGAATGGGCGGTTCGATTCGTGCGGACATCTGCGGAAAATGCGAATGGGGCGAGACCGGTCTAGCGCGCCCACGTCCAGGCGTAGTCGCCCACTTCGACCGATGACGCCTGGTCACCGATGTTCAGCGGTCGGAAGGTGTCCACCATGACGGCCATCTCGGTCGTCTCCGTGTGGCCGTTGCGCATCGCCTCGATGACGCCCTCCACGGCACCCGGGGCAGGTCCGTGGGTGAATCCGGACGGATGCAGGCTGATCGATCCGACATCGATGCCAGATCCCTTACGCGCCGAATAGTCACCACCGACATAGAACATCATCTCGTCGGAGTCGACGTTATGGTGGTTGTACGGGATCGGAATGGCGTCGTCGTGAAAGTCCAATGGCCGGGGACAGAACGAACAGATGACGAAATTGGGCCCTTCGAACGTCTGGTGCACCGGCGGCGGGGCGTGGGTGCGCTTCACGATCGGCTCGAAGTCGGCGATGTTGAAGACATAGGGGTACAGGTGGCCGTCCCAGCCGACGACGTCGAGCGGATGGTGGCGGTACGTCAGCCGCGACAGCCCGCCCCGGTGCCGTACGAGCACCGGCACGTCCTCGCCCTCCAGGACCAGCGGCTCCTCCGGGGTGCGCAGGTCGCGTTCGCTGTACGGCGCGTGCTCGAGGAACTGGCCGTATTGCGACAGGTAGCGCTTCGGCGGCCGGATGTGCCCGGACGCCTCGAACACCATCAGCCGCAGCAACTCGTCGCCGGTGCGCACGAAACGGTGGATGGTCCCGGTCGGGATGACGACGTAGTCGCCGGGGCCGACGTCGAGCGCGCCGTAGGTCGACTCCAGCCGGGCCGTGCTGGCCTCGACGTAGACGCATTCGTCACCGGCGGAGTTGCGGTACAGCTCGGCGTCGGCGTCCGCGGCCACGTACGAGACGCGCAGGTCGTCGTTGGCCATGAGCAGGCGCCGCCCGAGCACCGGGTCGCCGCCGGTGGTCAGGTCGCGGGGCTTGAAGTGGCGCGGCATGAGCGGGTGGTTCGGGCTCGCGCCCACGCTGTGGGCGGGCAGGTCCACGCCCTCGCTCTTGAGGATCGCGGTGGGCAGATGCACGTGGTAGAGCAACGACGAGTCGGAGGAGAACCCCTCTTCGCCCATCAGCTCCTCGGCGTACAGGCCACCGTCGGGCTTACGGAACTGGATGTGGCGTTTGCGGGGAACCTCCCCGACGCGGCGGTAGTAGGGCATCTCGGCTCCGGGTTTATTAATAAAAGCTTTGATTACTTCTTGTATCCGACTCTAAGCTGTGCTCCGTGAGCGCACAAGACCTCGACTTCTGGTCGTTCGTCGACGCCGCGGTCGAGCGTGCCCGGGATCGGCTGCCGGAGATCGACCCCGACGCGATGCGCCTCATCCTCACCCTTTACCGGGTGACGAACATGGTGATCTACGACATGGAGTCCGTGGTGCACCGGCCGCGCGGCTGGAGCTATCCGGGGTTCCGGCTGCTGTTCACCCTGTGGATCGCCGGGCCGATGGAGGCCAAACGCGCGGCGGAGCTGTCCGGCATGAGCCGGCAGGCCGTCTCGGCGCTCGTACGCACCCTCGACCGTGACGGCCTGGTCAGCAAGGTCCCCGCCGTGCACGACCGCCGCGCCGTACGGCTCAGCCTCACCGCCGAGGGTGAGGAGGCCATCAGTGGTGCGTTCGTGACGCACAACGCACGCGAGACGCTGTGGGCCGACACCCTGTCCGGCGAGGAGCGCGACACCCTGGCCCGGCTGCTCGCCAAGCTCGGCGCACGCGAAGGCGCCCGCCGACGCCGATAGGATTTCCTCGTCATTCAACGAGGAGGAAGCATGCGCGGAGGCCTACGCCTTCCGGCAATGGTCGTCGCGATCGGGCTGCTGGCGGGCTGCAGCGACCCGGCCGGTGCGGTGCGGAGGGAACGCGCCGCCGCGCGAAAGTCCTCCCCGTCCCCGCAGAAGACGGGCAAGGCCAAGAAGGCGCAGCACCGGTCGGCCGTGTTGTTCCTCGGTCCGGGCGTCGTGAAGACCGCACATGGCCTGCGCGTACACACCGGCGCGCTGCACCCGGGGCAGATCAAGGTCGCGTTCACCGATGTGAGCAGCCACGCCCGGCGCACGATCACGGTGACCTCGACACCCCGCAACCTGGTCGTCGGGCACTTCGCGCTGACCGGCGTCAAGCTCGCCAAGTCCAACTCGGCCGTCGCGTACGGTGTCACGCTCCACTACCGCAGCCGCTGATTCCTCCGCGACACGGACGCGCCGGAGACGTCCTGAGCGGTGAACGTCACCCCAGGTCGCGGCAGGATGGTCCGCATGGGACTGGACGACCTCGACCCCTTCGCCATCCTCGACACGGAGGCGGAGCGGCTCGACCGCTACTTCGCGGGCCTGGACGACGCCGCCTGGCTGCGCTCGTCCCGGTGCGCCGGCTGGACGGTACGCGACGTGCTCGCCCACCTGGCCGGCGAGGAGGCCTACAACCACGCCTGCCTGGACGACGACCTCGAGGGCCTGTCCGCACGCATGGAGAGCGCCGGGATCACCTCGCTCGCGGACTTCAACGACTGGACCGTGCGCACCCGCCGGGACCGGTCCGTCGCGGAGGTCCTGGAGGAGTGGCGCACCGAGAACGGCGACACCCGCAGGCGGCTGCGGACCCTCGGCAGGGACGCGGCCCTGCCCACGATGAGCGGCCCGTACCCGGTCGGCCTCCAGGTCTTCCACTACGCGTCGGAGTACGCCACGCACGCGGACGACATCGGCGTGCCGGACAGCGCCACACCGGCGCGGGTCCGCTGGCGGGCGCGCTTCGGCACCTTCGCGCTGACGGAGCGTGCCGCGCCGGTCTCGGTCGAGCAGGACGGCGACGGCGGCTACCACGTGAACACCGCCGGCGCGCGGGCCACACTGACGCCGTGCGAGTTCGTCTCCGCGACGGTGGGCCGCCTGCCGGCCTCCCACCCGCTCGATCCGCGGCTCCGCGAGGCGCTCCGCTGCCTCGCGTGACCTGACGCCGATCGACGGGATGACCGGCGGCGCCTGGTCGCCGCACGCCCCATTTCGGCGAGCACGGCGGTGCTCAGTTGGCCACCGGCCGCCCGGCCGGACTCAGCAGTCGCCCGCGATGAGGGGCTCGCCCGGCTTCAGGTGCTCGTCCGCCCAGCGGCTGAGCTCCTCCATCGCCGGGCGCAGTGCCATCCCGGCGGGAGTGAGGCGGTACGAGACCCCCAGTGGGGGGCCTTCGAGGACCTCGCGCACGACCAGGCCCGCGTCGGCCAGCTCCGAGAGCCGGTCGGACAGCATGCGCTCGCTGATGCCCGGGATCGCCCGCCGCAGCTCGGCGAACCGCGCGGCGCCGTCGGTCAGCACCGCGACGACGAGGCCGCTCCACCGCTTGCCGAGCAGAGCGAAGACCCGCGTCAGCTCCGCGCTCGCCTGCTCACACCCATCCCGCACACAGGCAGTATAGGCCGTTACGTGGTATTAGTTACTTGGAATAAGTAAGTGGGTGACGCGGCTTCGGGCGCGAAACACCCCCCGTCACGGAGGTTCCGATGTTCGTCGTCACGCTGATCCTCGCCATCCTGCTCGCCCTGGCGTTCGGCGCCTCCGGGGCACAGAAGCTCGCCGGCGCCAAGCTGGCCTCGGACTCCGCCGGCCACCTCGGCATCCCGATCGGCCGCTTCCGGCTGATCGGCGTCCCCGAGCTGCTCGGCGCGATCGGCCTGCTCGTCGGCCTCGCCGTCTGGCCGCTGGGCGTCGCGGCCGCCGCCGGTCTGGTGGTGCTGATGGCCGGTGCCGTCGTCTTCCACCTCCGCGCCGGCGACAAGATCGCGGGGTTCGGGCCGGCCCTCGCCCTGGGCCTCCTGGCGGCCGTCGAGCTCGTCCTCCGCGTCCTCAGCGCCTGAGACGACGCATGGGAGTGCCGCTGACGGACGGTCAGCGGTACTTGTGGCCGGTACGGGAGGAGAGCCGTGCGACGAGGTTGCGCGGCAGGAAGCGGCTCGCGCCGACGAGTGTCCTGTACTGGGCGCCGGGAACGCTCGTGCTCAGGCCACGGCGGAAGTCGCGTATCGCGGTGTCGACGACGTTGTCCGCGTCGAGCCAGAACGCCCCGGGCATGCCGGACATGTCGATGTTCGCGCGATCGTGGAACTCCGTGTGCACGAAGCCCGGGCACAGCGCCATGACGTGCACGCCGGGAACGGCCTGTGCCACGCCCTCGCTGAAGCTCACCACCCATGCCTTCGAGGCTCCATAGGTGCCGCGGGAGAAGAACGCCGCGACCGAGGCGACGTTGATGACGCCACCGCGACCGCGCTCGCGCATCTCCGGCAGCGCCGCGTACGTCAGGCGAAGCACCGCCTCGCAGTGCACCCGCAGCATGGTCACCTCGTCCTCGATCGGCACCTCGAGGAACCGGCCCTTCTGCCCGAACCCGGCGTTGTTGACCACCAGGTCGGCGCGCCGCGCCGCCTCCTCGCCCCGGACGATGCCCTCCTCCGTGGACAGGTCGGCGACGACCACCTCGGCGCCGCCGTACTCCTCGGCGGCGCGCGCGAGCCGCTCGGAGTCGCGGGCGAGCAGGATCAGGTCGAAACCGTCTGCGGAGAGCCGGCGGGCGAAGGCGGCGCCGATTCCGGCGGTCGCGCCGGTGATGAGTGCGGTGGGCATGCGCGTACGTTACTGGTTCGGCCATGTCGCCGAACCGATTCGCCGTTCCGTGCATCTACTCTGGTCGCGGCGCATTTCTGCGCCGCTCTGAGCATCAGGGGGTAGAGCGGTGACAGGCATCGCGGATCGCATGTTGCCACCCGCCGAGGAGACCGGCGGGCCGAGGCGGCATAACGGCCGTGCACTGGCGATCGTCTGCGCGGTCGCCGGGTTGCTGCTGCTCGCGCTCGTCGCGTTCCAGATGGTACGCCCGCTGCCGTCGGCACGGCTGCGGCTCGTCACGCCCGTGAGCCACACCATCCCCGGCGCGCTGAACCTCCCCTGGCCGGCCGCCGGTCAGGCCGTGCTCGACGTCGACGGGGTCGGCCGGATGGGCGCCTCGGGCAGCCTGCAGCCGACACCGACGGCGAGCGTCGCCAAGGTGATGACCGCCTATGTCTTCCTCCAGGACCATCCGCTGCGCGGGGGCGAGGAGGGGCCCACCTACCACGTCTCCCCCGAGGAGGCCGCCCGGCTGCCCTGGCGGATCTCGCGCGACGAGACGCACGTCGACGTGGTCGCGAACCAGCCGTTCACCGAACGGGAGGCCCTCGAGGCGCTGATGATCGTCTCGGCGAACAACATCGCGCACGAGCTCGCCCGCTGGGACTCCGGCGGCGACGCGCCGTTCGCGGCGAAGATGAACTCCACGGCGCGCCGGCTCGGCATGACCGGCACCCACTACACCGACCCCAGCGGGTTCGACGCGACCACCGTGAGCACCGCGGCCGACCAGGTGCGCCTGTTCCGCGCGGCGATGCGGATCCCCGCCTTCGCCGAGGTGGTGAGCAAGCCGACGTTCACCCCGCGCACCGGCGGCCAGACGCGCTCGGGCGCGAACACCCTGCTCGGGTCGTACGGCGTGATCGGTGGCAAGACCGGGTTCACGAGCCAGGCCGGGGGCAACTACGTCTTCGCCGTGCGGACGGGCGGGCGGCTGCTCATCGGCGCGGTGATGGCCCAGCAGCACACGACCAGCTCGGCGGTGGCAGTATCCGCCGCGCAGTCGCTGATCCTGGCGGCCGAGAGCTCGCTCACCCGCGTCACCCTGGCGCCGCGTGGTGCCGTGGTGGCACGGGTCGACGACGGCTACGGGCACCGGATCCCGCTGGCCGCCACCGTGCCGGTCACCGCGACCGGCTGGCCCGGCCTCACCCTCCGGCTCAGCGTCGGGGGAAAGCCGCCTCGGCACGCGCCCGCCGGCCGTACCGTCGCCTCGGTCACCGCGGGCGGCGAGCACACCGCGCTCAGGCTCGTCCGGCCGCTGCGGGCACCGAGTCTCCTGGACCGCCTGACCCGGCTCGGCTGAGTCACACCTTCACGCGAAAGTCGCGGGGGTCCGGGCGCCGGGTCGCACGCCGGTAGGCGAAGGTGTAGCCGGGCCAGTTGTTGACGATCTTTCCGTCCGCGTTCATGTACCAGCTCGTGCAGCCCCTGGCCCACACCGTGCCGCGGAACCTGCCCTGGATCTCCCGGTTGAAGGCGTGCTGGACATCCGGCCGCACGTCGATGTACCTCGCGCGTGCCAGGGCACGGACGCAGCCGACGACGTAGTTGAACTGCGACTCCAGCATGTAGATGATCGAGTTGTGGCCGAGGTTGGTGTTCGGCCCGTAGATCAGGAACAGGTTGGGGAAGCCGCTCACCGCGATCCCGAGGTACGCCTCGGCGCCCTCGCGCCACGCGTCGTTCAGCTCCCGCCCGCCCAGGCCGCGTACGGACATCGGCGCCACGAAGCCGTGCGTACGGAACCCGGTGCCGTAGATGACCGCGTCGACCGTACGCTCCCGGCCGCCGGCGGTGACCACGCCCGTCTCGGAGATCCGCTCGATCGGCTCGGTCACCAGCTCGACGTCCGGCCGGCGCAGGGCGGCGTAGTAGTCATCCGACAGCAGGATGCGCTTACATCCCATCACGTACTCAGGGGTCAGTGCGGTGCGGAGCGCGTCGCCGGGGACCTCCGCGGCGAGCCTCTGCCGGAAGGCCCGCTCGTAGCGGCGCATCAGGCGAGGCGCGGTGATGAACGCCAGCCCGCGCGCCTCGAGCAGCGCGTAGGTCCTGATCCGGCTCAGCGTCCGCAGCGCCGGTACCCACCGCAACAGCCACCGCTCCCACCCGGCGTAGGGCCGGTCGGGCTTTTCGACGACGTACGGGGGCGTCCGCTGGAAGACGTGCACCTGTTCGGCCTGCTCGGCCACGTGCGGCACGAACTGGATGGCGCTCGCCCCGGTGCCGATCACCGCCACGCGCTTGCCCCTCAGGTCATAGCCGTGGTTCCAGCGCGCCGAGTGGAAGGCCGTACCCCCGAAGGCGTTCGGGACACCGGGGTAGGCCGGCCGGTTGAGCTGGCCACACGCGGCGACCAGCGCCCGCGCCGTGAGCTCCTCACCCGCGGTCGTGCGCACCCGCCACAGCCCGTGGTCCTCGTCGAAGGAGGCCTCCTCGACCTCTTTGCCGAACCTCGGTTCGATCCCGTACTTGGCGGCGCAGTCCCGCAGGTAGGCCAAGATCTCCTCCTGCGGCGGAAACCTGCGGGACCAGTCACGCCGGCGCTCGAAGGAGAAGGAGTACAGGTGGGAGGGGATGTCGCAGGCCGCGCCCGGGTAGATGTTGTCCCGCCAGGTGCCGCCCAGCGTGGCGGCCTTCTCCAGGACGACCACGTCACGAACACCCGCACGTCTGAGCCGGATCGCCATCCCGATCCCGCCGAAACCGGCCCCGATAATGACGACACCGCACGACTCAGACATGTAACGCCTCCTGTCCGCATGAAACCAAAGCGATCTTCCTGCGGCTAGGGCTGTCTCGAAGTTCCCGTCCGTGAGGTCGCGGACGGCGACGTCAGGACGGCGTCTCGCCGAGGAGCACGGCGACGCCGTCGAGGATGCGATGCATGCCGAACTCGAAGAGGTCGTCGAGGTCGAAGTCGTAGTCCTCCGCGACGAGCCGCTCGAAGGTCGGGAACCGGCCGGTGGCGAGGACCGCGCGCAGCGCCGGCACCTGGGTGTTGATCCACTCGTCGGCGTCCAGGCCGCTGAGCGCTTCGGCCTCCACCTCGGTCTCGATGTTGATCGCGGTGCCGCGCACGTGGTTGAACAGCGTGATGTGCGTGGTGAGCATCGTCTGGAGGTCGAGGCCGTGGCCGTCCAGGGAGGCGAGCACCCACTCGGTGAACGGTATGGCGTTGGCGACCGGCTGTGGCCGTGTCACCGAGAGGGCCCACGCGAGCCACGGATGCCGGCGGAACATCGCCCACAGCATCCGGCCTGCGAGCTCGAGCCGCTCACGCCAGCCCGCCGGCGGTTCGTCGGGGAACGGCCATTCTGAGAAGCTGGTGTCCATCATCCGCGTCAGCAGGTCGTCCTTGTCCGTGACGTGCCGGTACAACGACATCGTCGCTACGCCGAGCTCTCCGGCCACCCGGCGCATCGAGACCGAGGCCAGGCCCTCGGCGTCGGCGACGGCGATGGCCGTGGTGACGATCCGCGCGCGCGTCAGCGTCCGGTCCGCGCCGCTCTTGCGGGACGAAGCCGCACCAGTGCGCGGGACGTCCCGTGGAGGCACGGTCCCCGGACTCACACCGGTACCGACGACCGTGCCGACGCCGGGCACCGCGCGGACCAGGCCTTCGTGACGGAGCTGCGTGAGCACCTTGGTGGCGGTCGCCATCGCGACGTTCCACCGCCGGGTGATCTCCCGGGTCGAGGGCACCCGGTCGCCCGGCGCCAGCTCACCCGTCTCGATCCGCCGCCGTAGTTCGGCGACGATCTGGCCGGAGCGCGATGCTTCCCTGCCGTCCACCACGATCACCTCCGCACTAGTGCACCTGCGGCGCGGACCACCCTAGCGCCATGCTGCGGCGACGTCTCCGGTCACCGCCGATCCGTAGCGCAGCCATGCGTCTGAGCACTAGTGCACTAATCGAGAACGCCCTGTTGAAACGGCTTGCCGAGCAGGAAGCGTACGTCGTACATTCCTCGCATGCAAAACACCGAGGTACTCGTTTCCGGCGCCGGCATCGCGGGGGCCACGCTGGCGTACTGGCTACGCAGAGCGGGCTTCGCCGTCACGGTGGTGGAGCGCGCCCCGGCGCCCCGCCCCGGAGGCCAGACCGTGGACCTGCGCGGCGCCGGCCGTGACGTCATCACCCGGATGGGCCTGATGGACCAGGTACGTGCCCTGACCGTCGACCAGAGGGGCCTCGCGTTCGTCGACGCCGCCGGCCGGACCAAGGCCCGGCTGCCCGCGGACGCCTTCGGCGGCGAGGGGATCGTCTCGGAGATCGAGATCCTGCGCGACGACCTCGGCGGCCTGCTGTACGAGGCGACCCTGCCCGACACCGAGTACGTGTTCGACGACACGATCACCGGGCTCGACCAGGACGACGACGGGGTGAACGTCACGTTCGAGAAGGCGAGCCCACGCCGGTTCGGACTGGTCATCGGCGCCGACGGACTCCACTCCGCCGTACGCGCCCTGGCCTTCGGCCCGGAGACGGAATGCGTCCGTTCCCTGGACCTCTACACGGCGTGGTTCACGGCCGTCGAGGAGATGGACCTCGACGGCTGGTTCCTGATGTACAACGCGCCAGGCGGGCTCGTCGCCTCGGTCCGGCCCGGCCGCCTTCCCGGCGAGATCAAGGCCGGCCTCAGCTTCCGGTCCCCGCCCATCGCGTACGACCGCCGTGACACCGTCGCACAGCGCGCCCTGGTCGCCCGCCACTTCGGCGGCATCGGATGGGAGGTCCCGCGCCTGCTGCGGGCGATGGACGCCGCGCCGGACTTCTTCCTCGACTCGGTGGGCCAGGTACGCCTCGACCACTGGTCGCGAGGCCGGGCGGCGCTGGTCGGCGACGCCGGTTACTGCCCGACGCCACTCACCGGGCTGGGGACCAGCCTGGCCCTGGTCGGCGCGTACGTGCTCGCCGGCGAGCTCGCCGCGTCCGACGACCACCGGGTCGCCTTCGGGAAGTACGACCAGATCATGCGGCCGTACGTCACCGAGGCGCAGAAACTCCCTCCGGGCGGCGTGTCCGGGTACGCGCCGTCCAGCGCGTTCGCCATCCGGATGCGAGCCGTGTCGATGCGTTCGATGACCTGGTGGCCGATGCGGGCACTGGTCGCCGCGCAGTTCGCCAAGGCGGGCAACATCGCTCTGCCCGACTACGAGCACACGGCCGTGCGCCAGGACAGGGCCGTCAGGGACGCGCGCGGCCGGACGCCGTCGTGAGGCCGGCGCATTCGGCACGTGAGACGGAGACGGAGCCGGAGCGGCCGGCGGAGATGCCCTCGTCGAGGGCGAGATCGTGGCCGTTGGCCAGACCGGTGGCGTCGCCGGCGAGCCAGAGCGCGGCCGCGGCGACGTCCTCGGCGGTGCCCGTCCGGCGGATGGGCTGGTAGTCGCAGACGCCGGACGGGACGACGCCCGGCGAGACGCTGTTCACCCGGATACCGCGCTCCCCCAGTTCGACCGCGGCACAGCGGGTGAAGTGGAGGACGGCGGCCTTCGCGGTCGAGTGGTCCGGTCCGCACCAGCCGGCCAGATGGCCGCTCGTGCTCGCCAGGTTGATGATGGTCCCCGACCTGCGCGGGACCATCGCCCGCGCGGCGTACTTGGTGCCCAGGACCACTCCGCCGAGATGGGCCGACAGCACGCTCTGGAAGACCTCCAGGTCGATGTCGGCGACGCCTTCCCAGTGCCCTGGGCCACCGGCGCTGTTGACCATCACGTCCAGCCGCCCGTACTCGTCGACGGCGTGCCCCACGAGCGCCTCGACGTCGGCCTCGACGGTGACGTCGGTCCGCCGGAAGCTCGCCGGCCCGCCCAGCTCTCGGGCCAGTGCCTCGCCCATCTCCTCGCGCCGCCCGCCGATGACCACCCACGCGCCCTCGGCGACGAACAGCCGCGCGACGGCGGCCCCGATCCCGCTCGTCGCGCCGGTGATCACGGCGACCTTTCCGTCCAGAGTTCCCATCGCGTATCTCCCCCGAGACGCCTGCCCTTACCCCGCGGACCTGTTCAGGCTACGTACGCCCCGCATGGTCCAGCGCTCTTCCGTCCCATCGGCCGGAAAACCCGGCACCAGCGGCGGATCCCGGCTCGCGCGACGGTGGACGGTACCGCTAGGTTTGGCCCCATCTGGACGGAGGTCTCCCCCCATGCCCCTGTTCTCTCGCCGTCTCGCCGCCGTCGCCACGGCGGCGTTGCTGTGCACCGCTTCGGCCGGCGCGAGTCTGGCCACGGCGCCGCCCGCCGGCGCGATCGTCGGCGGTAGCGCCATCGCGACCCCGCCGGTCTGGCTCGCCGCCATCGGCACGCCGGCGTTCGTCATCCGGCCGTCCGGGCAGTTCTGCGGCGGCGTCCTGGTGGCGCCCGCCAAGGTGGTGACGGCCGCGCACTGCGTCGACTTCCTCCGGCCTCTGCCGACCCTGCTGAGCGCCACGTTCGGCCGCGCCGACCTTTCCAAGAAGGACGGTGAGAGCGTCCAGGTCAAGTCGATCTGGGTGCAGCCGGGCTTCAAGGAGACGACGTTCAAGGGCGAGACGGTCGAGCACAACGACGTGGCGCTGCTGACCCTGTCGCGGCCCATCCTCGACCGGGCCCCGCTGCCGGTGATCGGCCGTGGCGGCCTCTACCCGAACAACGTGCCCGCGCAGGTGTACGGCTGGGGCACCACGTCCGAGACCGACCTGCTCAACTTCCATCTGCGCGGGGCGCAGATCCCGCTCGTCCCCGACGCGCGGTGCGGGGACGCGTACGGCTCGTCCTTCGACAAGCGCGACATGGTCTGCGCGGGCGGGCCACAGCACGACACGTGCCAGTTCGACAGCGGCGGCCCGCTCGTCATCCAGGGCAGGCTCGCCGGACTGACCTCGTGGGCGTACGGCTGCGCGCGGTCCGGCTACCCGGGCGTCTACACGCGGCTGTCGTCGTTCACGCTGCCGCTCTGACCGGGGACATAGAGGCCAGATAAGGCCGTATCCGGACATTGACAGTGGATCGGCAGCGGGCATTTGCTGGGCGGCACAACAAACCGCAGGAGCCTCGCCATGCGCCGTCCGCACACCGCCGTGCTCGCCGTCGCGCTCGCCGTCCCGCTGGTCGCGGTGACGAACGGCGCCGCCAACGCCGCGCCGGACGGGCCCGGCTCCACATCCCACTTCGACCTGGCGCGTAAGGACTGTGTCGGCACCGCCCACGGCGGGTCGAAGGTCTGGTTCACGGTGGCGGGCGGGGTCCTGTCCGACGTCTACGAGCCGACCATCGACAACACCGACGTCGAGTCGATGCGGTTCGCGGTGACCGACGGGCGCACCTTCACCGAGCTGCAGGGCCGCGACACGACGTACACGGTGCGCACCGACCCGACCGGCATGGCCTGCACCGTCACGACGTCGAGCAAGGCCGGGCGGTACCGCCTCGTCACGACCTACCTGACCGACCCGCGTCGCGACGCCGTGGTCGTGCGCACCCGGCTCGAGGCCAAGGCGCCGCTCCGGCTGTACGTACGGCTCGACACCAGCATCAACGGCAACGGCGGTGGCGGCGAGGCGAACGCGGGCGGCGACACCGGGACCATCAGCCACGGCGTGCCGGTGGTGAGCGACGCGAACACCCGTACCAGTGCCACGAACCGCGACTACGCCGTCCCCACGCACCTGGCCCTGCGCGCCGACCGGCCGCTGCCACAGGCGAGTGTCGGCTACGCGGGCACCGCGAGCGACGGGCAGGCGATGCTGGACGCCCACCACACGCTCACGCCGGGCGGCGAGGCGCCGGACGGCAACGTCGTCGCGACCGCCCAGCTGCCCCTCGACCACGGTGAGTCGACCTTCGCACTCGGCTTCGGGCGTACCGCCGGCCAGGCCACGGACACGGCCGGAGCCGCCGCCGCGCGCTCCTTCACCGCGACCGCGAACGACTACGAGAACGGCTGGCGCGCCTACGACCGCGGCCTGCGGCGGCCGCCCGCCGCGTACGCGAACGCCTACTACCTGTCCGCCAACGTCATCAAGGCGAGCGAGGACAAGACCTTCCCCGGCGCGGTCGTCGCCTCACTGGCCAGCCCGTGGGGACAGGCGCTCAGCGCGGCGGACCGGACCGGCGGGCAGCCGACCTACTTCGGCTCCTACCGCGAGGTCTTCTCCCGCGACCTGTACGAGGCGTTCACCGGGTTCCTCACCGACGGCGACCTCGCGACGGCGAAGGCGACCGCGCGGTTCCTGCTGGAGCGCCAGCAGCTGCCGGACGGCAGGCTGCCGCGCAACTCGCTCCTGAACGGCCAGGTCGCCCCCGACACCGGCGGTGACCAGCTCGACGAGACCGCCTACCCGATCCTCATGGCCTACCAGGCCGGTCTCGGCGGCGACAGGGACCTGTGGCGTGACCACGTGCGCAAGGCCGAGGACTTCCTGCTCTCCCACGGCCCGTCCTTCGGCGTCGAACGCTGGGAGGAGCAGTCCGGGTACTCCCCCTCGACCATCGCCGCCGAGATCGCCGGACTGGTGGCCGCCGGTGAGATCGCCGACCGGCAGGGCGACGGCGCGCGCGCCCGCCTCTACCGCGCGACCGCCGACCACTTCGCGCGTTCGGTGAAGGGCTGGACGGTCACCACGACCGGCCCGTACGCCAAGCGCTACTTCCTGCGGCTTTCCAAGGACGGCGACCCGGACGCCCCGACCACGTACGGGCTCGGCAACGGCGGGCCCACCGAGGACCAGCGGCGCGTGATCGACGCCGGGTTCCTGGAGCTGACCCGCCTGGGCGTCCTCGCCCCCGACGACCCGGACGTGACCGCCTCGCTGCCGGTCGTGGACAAGGTCATCGGGGCCACGACGCCGACCGGCCGCTCCTGGTACCGCTACGGCTCCGACACGGCCGGGACCGAGGACGGCTACGGCGACTGTCACGTGGCCGACCCCACCGCCTGCGATCCGGACGGCAGGCCGTGGCCGACCGGGAACACCGGCTCGGGGCACGTGTGGCCGGTGCTGTCCGGTGAGCGGGCAGAGCACGACCTGCAGGTACGCGACCCGCGGTCGGCGGCGGCCCTGCTCACTTCCATGAGCCGCTACTCCTCGGTCGGCCTGGTGCCCGAGCAGGCCTGGGAGGACCCGGACCTGCCCGCGAGCGCGTACAGCGCCGACCCGGCCACCGCCTCGATCGGCTTCACGAACGGCCAGGCGGCCGGCTCGGCCTCCCCGCTCACCTGGGCGCAGGCCCAGGTCGTACGGCTCGCGCTGGACGTCGGCGCCGGGCGCCCGCTCGAGCAGCCGAAGGCCGTACGCGACCGCTACGCCCACGCGCCGGGCACGCTGCCGCTGACCCTCACCGGGCCGGCGGACGGCGCCTCGGTCTCCGGTACGACGGTCGAGGTGAGCGGCACGACGGCTCCCGGCGCCCAGATCGAGGTCGCCTCGGCCGGAACCGACGTGGGCGGTGACACCACGGTCGCCTCGGCGCGCGCGGGTACGGACGGGACGTTCGCGGTCCGGGTGCCGGTGAGCTTCGGCACGACGGTTCTCACGGCGTCGGCCACCGATCACGGGCGTACGGCCTACGCACAGCGGACGGTCGTCGGCGAGCTCACCGGGGGTACCACCGCGCTGGACGTCACGGACGCCGACGGCGACGACCACGGGCCGGGGACCTTCGCCTACCCGACGGCGGCCGACTTCCATCCGGGGGCGTTCGACCTGGAGCGGTTCCAGGTCATCAGCGACGCGAACACGGTCTACCTCCAGGCACGGCTGCGTGACCTCACGCCGACGTTCGGCAGCCCTCTCGGCGCGCAGCTCCTGGACGTGTACGTACGGCAGCCGGGCGCGTCCCCCGCGTCGTCGCAGGCGGCCTCGCCACAGCGGAACTACACGCTGGGGGACTCCTGGACGCAGCGGATCGAGGTCCAGGGCTTCGCGGCGCCCGTGTGGGTCGACGCCGCAGGTGATGCCAGGAGCGGCGCGGCGGTGCGTTCGTCGGCGACCACCCGGACCATCACGATCGCACTGCCGAAGGCGACCTTCGGCACGCCGGGCACGGGATGGGAGTTCGCGACGGTGCTGCACGGCCAGGACGGCTTCAGCGCCGACCAGGCACGCGCCTTCGCGCCCACACCGCAGCCGTACACCTTCGGGGTCTGCGGACCGGACACCTCGAGCGCGATCTGCTCGGCCGACCCGGCGACGGTCCCCCGCGCCATGGACGTGATCACACCGTCCGGCGTCTCCCAGGAGAGCGAGCTGGACCCGACGAAGGGACCGGTGGTCATCCGGTCGGTCGCGATCCCCTGACATCCGCCTCCGGCGCGGCGGCGTTGCGCGGCCTCAGACGGCGGTCGGCCCACGGCCGGTCGGGGATGATCCCCCGGTGGCAGGGCCGTTCGGCGGTGCCGCCCCGTCGTCAGGGTCGTCCGGCCGTAGCATCGACAAGATCCGTTGGGTCTCCGACGGACCGGAGACGCCCTGACCGTCCACTGCGGCCGCATCTTCTCCCGTGGATATCGGCGCCGGTTCAGGCCCTTCCTGCGTGGCCGATGAGCCGGCGACCTCGCTGGCGTCAGGAGCCGTTGGAGCTGCGGCCTGGTCTCCCGCTTGTCCCTCGGCCTGGTGTGTTAGTCGCTCGCCGGTCCGGCCGGTCGCCGGTCGTTGTCCTGTGGTCGTTCCGGTCTCCTCGATCTCCCACGCGAGTCCGGCCTTGTCGTCCCCCGTGGTCGAGGTGGTGGAGGCCGGGGGTCTGTCGCGCTGGACGGGGGCGGGTCCTGGCGTGCCCGTGGAGTCCGAGATGGCCTGGTTTCGTTCGCCGAACTGCTTGGCCGACCAGGACCGGAGGGCGTTCGAGCCGTCGATGCTGCCGTCTTCGGCGTAGGAGAGGGTAGTCAGCCCGTCGAGGAGCTTCATGGTCGTCTCGTGCCGCGTGTCCGGGCCGGACAGCCAATCGAGGAGCGGGTTGAGGACGTCCGTCAGGATCCTCGTCAGCGCGGGAGCGAGCACCGCCAGTCCGTGCGCCTTGAGGATGGCGCCCAGCGTCATGGCCGACACCTTGATCAGGAAGAGGCGCGGCCGGATCCCGATCTTTATCAGGGTGAAAGTGGTGTTGTAGTCGATTCCCTGAGGCGCATCGAGCACGAGCGCGAGGAGCGTGTCGGCGAAGGCGGTGTCGATCAGGATGACCAGGCGATCGGCGTCCGGGCCGTTCGGCTCTACGGTCGCGTCCGGGCGGATCCGCCGTGGTGCGGCCGGGACGGCTCGCGTATCCAAGGGGTCGGCCGATGTCCTGCCCGGCCCCGATGCGGACGTCGGTGGTGTCGCGGATCTCGGGTCAGGCATGACCTCGATGGCCCAGACGATGGTCGTGGCGACGCCTTCCCCACTGTGCACCGTCAAGTTCGACTCGGCCTCGCCGGCAGACCCTCCGCCACCGATCTCCGTGACGAGAAATGGGTGGAGTCCGGGCGCCTGCGAGGTGGCCTCTGTCAGCCGGGACGAGCCGAAATGCGTCCCACCAGGGGAAGAGACGGTCGCGTGCGGTCTGTAGAGCGCCGACACCAACTGCTTGATTTGCTCTTTCAGCCGGTGGGGAAGTTCGTCCTGCGACTCGTATTCGAAACTCCTGGAGTCATCACCTAGGTACGCACTCGTCATCCGCCCCGAGACGTCGGCGAAAGAGCCGGTGGGCGCGTCGCTTCCGGACGCCTCACGCTCGTGTCGCGGTAAGTCCGCGTCCGTACGAGCCTCCGGGCGGCCACCTCTGCGTGTGGCCGTGATGACCGTGGCCACGGTGCCGACCAGAATGACGATGATGGCGAGCGTGATCGCCAATGTCGAGGCCATTACGGCCCTCCCGTCACCCGTCCCCGCTGACTGCGCCCGTACCGCTCATACCCGCCGGAAAAAACGGCACACGGCAGTCTTACGGCCCCGAAGGGGATGGGAAAGGAAGGACCGCTACAGGTAGAGGCCGGTGCCGTACTCGGGGCGTTCGCTGGCGACGGCGTGGAGGTCGCGTTCGCGCATCACGAAGTACATCGCGCCCTGGACCTCGACCTCGAACTGGTCCTCGTCCTTGAACAGGACCTTGTCGCCGACCTTGACCGAGCGCACGTGATGGCCCACGCCACAAACCTCGCCCCAGACGAGCCGGTTCGCCAGCTCGGCCGTCGCGGGAATGACGATGCCTCCGGTGCTGCGGCGCTCCCCCTCCTTGTCGGGGCGCACCATGACCCGGTCGGCCAGCATCTGAATTTCGAACTTCGCCTCGGCCACGAGGCGGAGTCTACTTTGTGCCGGACACTTGGGGTTCGGCGCGGTGGACTACGGGTTGTCCACCGCGAGACGGTCAAGGAACTCGATCGCCGGCCGGCGTACCTCCACCGGGACGACGCCGCGCAGGACGTCTCTGGCCTCATCGAGGGTTCGGGTCGTCGCGCACGTGACGGCGACCGAACCGGCGACGGCCTTCTCGAACGATCCGGCCGGTGCTCGGTCCGCCACCTCGCGTGCGGTCGCGGCCAGATCGAGGTTGTCTCGCGTTTTCGGAGTGCTCACCGATCCTCCTCCGGAAGCGGGGCTCAGGACCGTGCTCGGCCCGTCCGGCCACCGCGAATGTCGAGGAAAGCACATCCTAGGCAACGGACCCCCATATACGTCCACTCAGGGTCGCTGAAACCTCACGGACAACGTCGATCAGGGCGGTCCGGGGCGTCATTCCGGCACCCCGGGCGGCGCACGGCCTCACTCGCGGTAGTAGTCGGCGAGTGCGGTGAAAGCGGCCTTGGGCTCCCATGGCATGTCGGGGTAGGTGTGGCCCCGGCGGCCCTCCAGCACCTTGACCACGCCCGCACTGGCCATGTCCAGATCTTCGCGAGGGTCGTCGCGATGCGGCAAGTGGAAGTTGGCGAAGGTGTAGACGAACGCGGCGTCGACGCCCTCGGTGTCGAAGATCTCAAGCTGCTCGCGCAGGTACGCGACCTGTTCGTGCTCGTCACGGGTGTGGTCGCCGTTCAGCCGGACCGGTGTGGCGCCGTCCCACTCGACGATCATCACGCCGTGACCGCCCTTGCGGGCCGCCCCGCGGTGCGTCGTGCACCCGAACTCGGTGATCGCGACCGGCTTTCCGTGTACGGCGAGCGCACGGACGCCTTCGCGGTACTGGTCGGCGTCCTCGGTCGACCGGTAGCCGGCGTCGGTCGAGACGAGGTCGAACGGCTCCCAGTCGACACCCTCGAACGGCAGCGAGGCGTAGCTGATCCTCCCGCCGAACCGCTCGCGGGCGAGCGCGGCGGCCTTGCCGAGGAAGTCGTTGAAGTGTCTCGGGAGCTCCGCCATCGCCTCGCCACGGCGCGGGGTGCGACACGCCGCTCAGGAAGGCCGCTCGTTCGGTGAAGGCTGGCCGAAGCCGAGCTGCGGATCCCCGACACCGGCGAGCTGCGCGACGACGCCCACGCTGCTGCGCCGGATCAACCGCGACCTGGCCTCACCGGCCGGGGAGATCCTCCGCGGCCTGCTCTCGAGCATCGGCGACGAGCCGGAACTGCTCGCGCAGCTGAACGAGCAGGCCATCGACAGCGGGTCCGGCATGTGGCTCACCGTTCTCGGACGCGCCGTGGCCCGGGGCGAGGTCGAGCCCGAAGCCCTCCACCCGCGGGTCGCCACGGTCGCCATGACCCTGCTGCGCCATGAGTACCTCACGCGCGGGATCGCCAGTGTTCCCGACAGCGTCCTCGTCGAGATCGTCGACCATGGTGTACCTGCCGCTGGTGCGCGGCCGTCAGTCGGTGAAGCTCTCCAGGTAGGAGGTGAAGGCGGCGCGCTCCTCTTCGAGCTGCTCGTGCACGCCGGCGTACACGTGCTCGTAGATCGCCTCTGGCCTCGGGTCCGGCAGCGCGCGGCAGTCGGCGCGTACCTGACGGCCCAGCTCGTCGGCCTCGGCGTCCACCAGCTCGAAGAAGGCGTCGTCGGCCAGCTCGTTCTTGGTGAGGTACGCGCGGACGCGTTCGATCGGGTCCTTCATCCGCCACGCCTCCAGCTCGGCGCTCGCCCGGTAGCGGGTCGGGTCGTCCGAGCTCGTGTGCGCGCCCATCCGGTAGGTGAAGGCCTCGATCATCATCGGCCCCTCGCCGTCGCGCGCGCGGTCGAGCGCGGCGCGCGTGACCGCCAGGCAGGCGAGCACGTCGTTGCCGTCGACGCGCACACCGGGGAAGCCGAAGCCGGACGCGCGCTGGTAGAGCGGCACCCGTGACTGGGTCTCGGCCGGCGCGGAGATCGCGAACTGGTTGTTCTGGCAGAGGAAGACGACGGGAGCGTTCTGCGCGCCCGCCCACACGAAAGCCTCGTTGACGTCGCCCTGGCTGCTCGCGCCGTCGCCGAAGCAGGCGAGTACGGCCTCGGCCGCTCCGTCGCGCTGGACGCCCATGGCGTACCCGACCGCGTGCAGCGTCTGCACGCCCAGCACGATCGCGTAGCCGGCCATCCGGACCTTGTCCGCGTCCCAGCCGCCGTGGTCGGTACCCCGCCAGAGCTTCAGCAGGTCGGTCACCGTGATGCCACGGGCCAAGGCGATGGCGTGCTCGCGGTAGCTGGGGAAGACGTAGTCCTCGGGGGCCAGCGCACGGGCGGCGCCGACCTGCGCGGCCTCCTGACCGAGCAGCGGCGCCCACAACCCCAGCTCACCCTGCCGCTGCAGCGCCATCGCCTCCGTGTCGAGCCGCCGGGCGAGCGACATGTCGCGGAACAGTCCCTGGACCTGCTCTCCGGTGATCTCGAGCGGGTAGGCGGGGTGTTCGAGTCTTTCGCCCTCGGGACTGAGCAGCTGCACGAGTTCGGTCACGCGGACTGATTTTGCCAGTCGCCTGCTACGCCCGGCATGCGGCCGGGTACAAACCGGCGTAGCCCGTCACTGTCCGGATCTGACAGTTGTTCGGGCGTCCTCGTAAATTCTCCATTGAACGGCTAGGGAATCTGAGACACGATGAACGGCGGCCCTGGTCCTGCGGCAGACGAGCCGATGCCGCTGCGGGAAGGAGTGTGGCGTGGCCCTCTGGAAGCCCGACCCGACCTTCTACCCCTCTCCTCGTGACGCCGCGAGCGCGCCGCCGGAATCTCTCGCGTACGTCGCCGCCTTCGACCGGGCGGCCGACAAGCCCGACGCCATCGCGGTGCTCGACGTCGACCCGGCGTCGGGCTCCTATGGTTCCGTCGTCGGCTGGACCGACGTTCCCTACAAGGGCGACGAACTCCATCATTTCGGGTGGAACGCCTGTAGCAGCGCACTCTGCCCGTACGCCCCGCATCCGCACATCGAACGCCGCTACCTGGTCGTGCCGGGACTGCGCTCGTCGCGCGTGTACGTCATCGACGTCAAGGACGACCCGGTCAAACCCGCCATCAAGAAGATCCTCGAGCCGGAGGAGCTGGCCAAGCACGCGGGCTACTCCCGGCCGCACACCGTGCACTGCGGGCCCGAGGGGCTGTACGTCTCCGCGCTCGGCGGGGCGAACGGCGACGAAGGTCCGGGCGGGATCGCGCTGCTCGACCACAACTCCTTCGAGGTGCTCGGCCGCTGGGAGGTCGACCGCGGACCGCAGTACCTCGCGTACGACGTCTGGTGGCACATCGCCCACGACGTGGTGGTCACCTCCGAGTGGGGCACCCCGTCGATGATCGAGGACGGGGTCGACGCCGACCTGCTGCTCGGCCGCGCGTACGGTCACGCGTTGCACTTCTGGGACCTGCGCAAACGCCGCCACCTGCAGCGTGTCGACCTGGGCGACGAACACCAGATGGTGCTGGAGCTGCGGCCCGCGCACGACCCGACCAAGACGTACGGCTTCGTCGGCGTGGTGGTCAGCGTCGAGGACCTGTCCGCCTCGGTGTGGGTCTGGTACCGCGAGGACGGGTCGTTCAGGGTCCGCGAGGTCATCACGATCCCGGCCGAGCCCGCCGCCGCGGAGGACCTGCCGCCGGTGATCGCGCCATTCGGGGCCGTACCGCCGCTGGTCACCGACATCGACCTTTCGGTGGACGACCGTTTCCTGTACGTCTCGTGCTGGGGCACGGGTGAGCTGAAGCGCTACGACGTGACCGACCCGTTCAATCCGGTGGAGGCCGGGTCCGTACGCATCGGCGGGATCGTGAACCGTACGCCGCACCCCTCCGCGCCGGACGAGCCGCTCGCCGGCGGGCCGCAGATGGTCGAGGTCAGCCGCGACGGCGAGCGCGTGTACGTCACGAACTCCCTGTACGGGGCCTGGGACGACCAGTTCTACCCCGACGGTGTCGGGGCGTGGATGGCCAAGGTCGACTCGGGACAGGAGTTCACCTTCGACACGCGGTTCTTCCCCAGCGGCGACGACTTCCGCGGGCTCCGTGTGCACCAGACCCGTCTCCAGGGCGGCGACGCGTCCTCCGACTCGTACTGCTATCCGTGAGACGGGCCCGCCGATGAAGGACGGCTCGCTGATCGCACTCGTGGCACTGGGAGCCTTCCACGGCCTGAATCCCGGGATGGGCTGGCTGTTCGCGGTCGCCCGTGGCCTGCAGGAGCGGTCGCGGGCGCTCGTACTCCAGTCACTGCCGGCGATCGCGGCCGGGCACGCCGCGTCGGTGTTCCTCGTCGCGGTGGTCGTGACCCTGACCGGGTCGGTGCTGACCTCGCGGGTGGTCTCGATCGCGGGCGGCATCGTGCTCGTCGGCTTCGGCCTGTGGCGGCTGCTGTCCACCCGGCACTTCCGCTGGGTGGGCATGCGGCTGACGCTGTGGCAGCTCGCCGGGTGGTCGTTCCTGATGTCCTCGGCACACGGCGCGGGCCTGATGCTGCTGCCGATCCTGACCCACGGGTCGGTCACGGGCTCTCACGCCCACGGGATGACCGGAGGCGCCGGCGACGCGGTGTCGGCCGCGATCTTCGTGACCCTCGTGCACACGATGGCGATGCTCGCGGTCGCGGGCGTGATCGCCGTCGTCGTCTACGAGGTGGTGGGCCTGACCATCCTGCGACGAGCGTGGTTCAACCTGGACCGGCTGTGGGCGGCGGCGCTCATCGCCGCGGGCGCCACCACCCTGCTCATCGCCGTATAGCCGGGTCACCGGGGTAGAGCGTGGCCCGTCTCACGCGGCCGGGAGTTCTACGACCATGGTGAGGCCGCCTTCCTCCCGGGGCCGGGCGCTGACCGTGCCCTCGTGTGCGTCGACGATGGCGCGGACGATCGACAGCCCGAGACCACTGCCGCGGTCGGATCGCGGCCGGTCCGCGTGCAGCCGCCGGAACGGCTCGAAGATCGTCTCGGCCTCGTACTGCGGAACGACCAGCCCTGTGTTGGCCACGAGCAGCTCGACCCGCCCGTCGCGCTGCCGGCTGGTGACCCAGACCTCACCGCCGGGCCGGTTGTGCCGGATGGCGTTCTCCACGAGGTTCTGCACCGTGCGTTCCAGCAGGACCGCGTCTCCTGCGGTCGGTGCCGCGTCCAGCAGGCGGTGTACGGTCACGGTTCGTTCCCCGGCCTCCTCGGCGATCAGGTCGAGGACGTGCTCGACCACGTCGGTCAGGTCGAGCGGGCGCTTGTCGAGCACGGTCTGTTCGCCTTCGGCGAGAGCGAGTAGACCGTCGATGAGCCGTTCGTGCCGGGTGTTGACGACCAGGAGGGACTCGCCGAGACGTCTCATCTCCTCGGTCGCGTCCGGGCGGCGGATCGCGACATCGACCAGGGTCCGGTTGATGGCAAGGGGGGTGCGCAGCTCGTGGGAGGCGTTGGCGATGAAGCGCCGCTGGACGCCGTACGCACGCGCCAGGCGGCCGATCATGGTGTCGAAGATGTCGGCGAGTTCGTGGACCTGCTCACGCGGGCCGACGTAGCCGATGCGTTCGGTGAGGTCATGGCTCTGTGCGACCTGCCGGGCCGTCGCGGTCATCCGCTGAAGCGACCGCAGTGCCCAGGGGGCCGCCAGCCAGCCCAACCCGACGGCCGCGCAGCCGAATAGCGCGACGACGGTCGCTCCCCGGGTCAGCAGCGAGCCCATGGTGGCGTTGCCGGAGCGGCGTACGACACGGGAGGCGTTCTCGGCCGCCGCCTGGTACGGAGGGTTGAAGGCGTCGGCCGACCCTCGCGCCAGGGCGCGCACCTGGTCGTGCATGTGGCTGCGCACCAGGAGATAGGCGATGGTCAGCACCACGGCTCCGCTCAGCAGGGAGATACAGCCACAGACCAGCGCAAATCGCATGCGGATGGTCGGCTTCACGGTATCTGGTACCCCACTCCCGGAACGGTTTCGATGACCGGGGGGTCACCGAGCTTGCGCCGTAACTTCATGATCGTTACACGGACCGTGTTCGTGAACGGGTCAGTGTGCTCGTCCCACACCTTCTCCAGGAGCTCTTCGGTGGAGACCACCGCGCCGTCCGCGCGGAGCAACTCGGCGAGCAGCGCGAACTCCTTGCGCGCCAGTGGTACGTAGCGGCCGCCCCGGAAGACCTGCCGGTGAGCACGGTCGAGCAGCACGCCCGCCCGCTCCAGCCTGGGCGGTTCGGCGGGCCGGGCGCGACGGCTCAGGGCGTGCACACGCGCGAGGAGCTCCTCGAAGGCGAACGGCTTGACCAGGTAGTCGTCCGCGCCAAGGGTGAGCCCGGACACGCGTGAGCGCACGTCGCCGGCGGCGGTGAGCATCAGTACCCGCACCAGGGCACGGGAGCCGGCCACCGCCGTGCACACCTCGTCGCCGTGTACGACCGGCAGGTCGCGGTCGAGGATGAGAACGTCATAGTCGTTCACGCCCAGCCGCTCCAGGGCCGCGCCGCCGTCGTAGGCGATGTCGACGGCCAGCGCCTCGGCTCGTAGGCCTTCGGCGATCGAGTCCGCGAGCATGCGTTCGTCCTCGGCGATCAGTACCCGCAACGGTCCTCCTCGGCGGCGTGCGGCCAGAGTCTGCCCGGGATGGAGTAACGCGAGCGTAACCAGATGCGGTAATGGCGGGGTTATCGGTCATTGGCTGGAATCTCCGGCCATGACGCTCACGACGCCCGCCCTTCCGCGAACCGCCCCTGTCCCGGCGTCCCGTGCACCTCATCCGGGATTTCGGTGGCTCGTCGCGGTGGGGTGGCTCGCCCAGGTCACGCTGCGGGTGTGGGCGTTCTGGCACGCGCGGGCGCCCGCCGCGTACCCCGATGAGGCCGGTTACCTGCTGGCCGCACGGTGGCTGGCCGGCCGCCCAGGTGGGGACCTGTCGCACCTGACGTTCTACCAGGGCGGATACCCGCTGCTGCTGAGCCCGGTCTACCTGGTCACCGCGGATCCGGAGACCGTCTACCGGCTGGTGACCGGCATCGGGGCGATCACAGGCGCGACGGTCTTCCCGCTGTCCGTGGCGATCCTGCGACGACTGGACCTGGCTCCGTCCGCGGCCGCCGCGATCGCCTTCGCCGTCGCGTCGCTGCCGGCCAATCTGTTCTTCGGTGCCTGGGCGCTCACCGACGCGATCCTGCCCGCCGTCGTCATGGCCTGGCTTCTCGCTCTGATCCGGTTCGCCGACGCGGGCCACTCACGGAGCGGATCGGTCGCGAGCCTCGCCGCCGCCTACGCCTACGCGGTGCATTCGAGAGGCATCGTGATCCTTCTCATCCACGCGGGAGTCCTCCTGCTGCTGCTGGTCCGCGGGTGGACACCCCGCCGGGTGACGACGCTCGCGGCCGCCGTCATGGTGGCCATGTGGGCGGGGGCGAACCGGCTGAACACGCTGCTCCTGCACGCGTTGTACCCGCACGGAGCCAGAGACCTCAGCGGCGTGCTGTCGTCACGGCTCACCTCCACCAGCGGGCTGCTCCGCACGCTCTCAGGCGCCTGCGGCCAGATCTGGTACCTGACCACCTCCACCTACGGGCTGGCAGGACTGGGCCTGGTGGCGGCCCTCGTGCAGGTCCTGTCACCACGTGCCGACCGGACCTTGCGGCTTGTGGCGGGCGCCGCCGTCACCGTCACTGTGGGAATCGCGCTGGCCTCGACGGCGGCACTGCCGGACGAGCACCGCGTCGGCAACCATGCCTACGGTCGCTACCTCGCCTGCGTCGCGGTTCCGCTGACACTCGCCGCGGCGGCCTTCCTCATCCGAGCCGGCCGGCGCGGGCTCTGCGCCGCGGCCCTGGCCACCGCCGGAGTCATGGCGGGGACCGCACTCGCCGTCGTGGCCTACGCGGGACCGCGGTTGCACGAGGACACCTTCGTCGGCTTCGACTTCCCCGAGATCATCTACCTCACCGCGAACCGGCACTCCCTCGACCTCCTCACCGCCGGTCTGGTCGCGGGCGCGATCGGCGTGTGCGTCGTCCTGCTCCGCGCGTGGCCCACGTGTGTCGCGGCGGTGCTCCTCGTCGTCAACGGAGGGTTTCTGGTCCGGACGACAGGCACCTTCGACCGCCCCGCCAATGACCGGCCGGCGGTCACGAGAGACCGCGGAGTGGAGGTATCGCCGTCTCTCGGCTGGGGCACCGTCGCCGATCTGCGGTACCGGGTCGGATGGACGACCGTCGAATGGCTCTCACCCGCAGGTCCACGCCCCGGGACCTGCACCGTGGTCACCGCCTGGCACGCCGGCGCCACCACAGCCGCCTGGCCCGATCACCCGGCCGGGTGGAAGGTCACCGATCGCGAGCCGGGCCGGTGGGTCGCCTGGCACGACACCAGGTGCCGGCACCTCGTGGCCGGTTCACGCCTGGCTCGCCGGTGGCGCGGCACCGCCTTCCAGGCCACGCCGGGGTGATGGGGTGAGAAAGTTCTGGGTCCGCTGCAAGAAACGCGGTCGTGCGCGGGGTTACCCGGTGTCGGACTCACACAGCACACGCGAGAGGGGGTGGTGGCGTGATCGCTGACAGTGCCCGCGGCATCGGTGATGGCGCTGATACCGCTCGCTTCACGTCCATCTACCGGCACAACTACACGAGGGTGCTCGGCTATGCGCTGGCGCACAGCCCGCGTGAGGTCGCCGAGGACGTCGCGCACGAGACGTTCCTGACGGCGTGGCGAAAGCTCGAAGAGGTGCCGCGGGACGATCCGCTGCCGTGGCTGCTGGGAACCGCGAGGAACCATCGGCTCAAACAGCTCGCCGCCGGTCGCAGGCGGGAGACGATCGCGCGGCGCATCGGGCAGTTGACCGACGACCACGACCTGGCGGCCTGGGACACCGGCGACCTGGTGGTCGAGCGGAACACCGGCCTGGCCGCCTTCGCCGCCCTGCCGGACCACGACGCCGAGATCCTGATCCTCAGCGCCTGGTACGGCCTTGACGCGGCGCAGTGCGCGAGGGTTCTCGGCTGCACGAAGGCCGCCTACTACGTCCGGATCCACCGTGCCCGCCGCCGGCTCGCGCACGCGCTGCAGCGGCAGGCGGCCTCCCCAGCGACAGTGCGAATGAACGCTCTGGAAGGAGACCGCTCATGACCCGTGATCGCCTCGTTGCCGCCCTCAAGCCCACAGCCCTGGACGAGGTTCCCATGGACGACACGGACGACATGGACGTGAGAATCTCCGCGATCATCGCGACTCCGCGGCCCGACGCCGCACGTGAGCGCCGGGTTCCAAGGAAGCGGCTGCTGCTCGCGGCGACCGGTGCCGTGACCGTGACCGTGACCGCCGCAGCCGCAGCGATCGTCGCGGTAGCGGCCGGCGGCCACGATGACGCTCCCGCGCGGATCGGTCCGGCGAAGGTCCAGGCCGCGGCCCTGTCGTTCACCCGGCGGAGCGGACATCTGATCGTCACGGTGAAGGACCCGGTCGCCGACCCGGCGCGATACAAGAAGGAGTTCGCCGCGCACGGTCTGAACATCGACCTCCGCCTGATGCCCAGCTCGCCGAAGAACGTCGGCTCAGTGCTCTTCCTCGAGGACGACGGAGACGGCCAGGTCAAAACGATCACCGCGAAGGGGCGGTGCGGGACCGACACCTGCAGCGTCGGCATCAAGGTCCCGCTGACGTACAAGGCGTTCGTCAGGGTCGTCTTCGGTCGGCCCGCGCGGCCGGGCGAGCAGTACGAGACCGGGCCCGGAGACACGCCCGGCGAGGGTGTGGGGCTGAGCAACGTCAAAGGACGCACCGTCGCGGACGTGCTCGCCGAGGCCAGGAGGCGCCACATCGGCACCATCTCGTACCGGTACGAGGACGGCCCGAACACGCCGCGGCAGAACGTCCTCACGGCGGACCAGGTGAAGAGCTACTGGTACGTCCACGACGCCGTCGCCGGCGGCGACGGCCTGGTCATCATGTTCGTCGGCCCCCGGCCCACGAACCACTGATCCGCGGGACGAGCGGCAGGGGCGATCGCCTCGCGTGTCAGTCAGGCACGTCGCCCGGGTAGAGCGTGGCCATCCAGATGTGGGTGAGCACGTCGATGAGGGCCTCCTCGTCGTCGAAGGGCGGGACGCCCGCGGCGGCGAGGTAGTAGAGGCGCTCGCCCAGCCAGGTGAGGGTGGCGGCGAGGGTGTGGGCGTCGACCGGTCCCTTCGGGCTGGCGCCGGTCGCACGGTCCTGGTCGATGCGGGCGGTCGTGGCGGTCGTGTAGCCGTCCATCTGCTGGAGCCACAGCTCGGTGAGCTTCGGGTCGCTGCGCCAGTTCTCCACGATCGCGCGCAGGACCGGGGCCTGCTCCCGCCAAAGCCGGGCGCCTTCGCTGATCCCGTGCCGTACGGTCGCGTACTGCTCGTTCTCCTCGTGCCCCAGCCACGGCCGGGCCGCGACGTGCCCCTCCCCCACGGCCTGGCGGACCAGCTCGGCCAGCACGTCCTGCTTGCTCTCGAAGTAGAAGTAGAAGCTGCCGCGCGAGATCTCGGCGGCGGCAAGGACGTCGGCCACGGCGATCTCGTCGAAGCGCCGTTCGTTCAGCAGCTCGCGGGTGACGTCGAGGATCACCTTGCGTATGTCCCGTTCGTCACGCCCGGACGGCGGTGTGCTCCGGGAACGACGTGGACCCTCTGATCTCGCCATGCGACCAAGTCTAGCGAGGGGAATAAAGTGTCTAGACGGCTTGTCTAGACACTACGTATGTTCGAAGTCCCCAAGAAGGAGATGGCGATGAAGTACCGGACTTTCGGTCGCAGCGGACTACGGGTCTCCGAGGCGTTCCTCGGGACCATGACGTTCGGGGAGGACTGGGGATGGGGCGCCTCTGCCGAGGACTGCCAGAAGATGGTCACCGCGTACGCGGAGGCCGGCGGCAACGTGATCGACACGGCCAACAACTACACGGACGGCGCGAGCGAGCGGATCGTCGGGGAGCTGGTGGAGTCTGAGCGGGACCACTTCGTGCTGTCCACGAAGTACACGCTGTCGCTGGACGGCGCGGACCCGAACGCGTCGGGCAACCACCGCAAGAGCCTGACGCGTTCGCTCGAACAGAGCCTGCGCCGGCTGCGCACCGACTACATCGACATCCTGTGGGTGCACATCTGGGACGCGCACACACCCGTCGAGGAGACGATGCGTGCGCTGGACGATGCCGTACGGATGGGGAAGGTGCTCTACATCGGGATCTCCGACGCTCCGGCGTGGGTGGTCTCCCGTGCGAACACCCTGGCCGAGTCGCGCGGCCTGACCGCCTTCACCGGCGTGCAGCTGCCGTACAGCCTGGTGCAGCGCGACATCGAACGCGAGCTGCTGCCGATGGCCGACGCCCTCTCACTGTCGGTGGCAGCGTGGTCGCCGCTGGCGGGCGGGGTCCTGTCGGGCAAGTTCACCCGGTCGGAGACGGCGGAGCCGACGCGGAAGAACCCCGCCGACATCTCCGAGCGTGACCTGCGGGTGGCGCGCGAGGTCGACGCGGTCGCCGACGGCCTGGGCGTCAGCTCGTCGGAGGTGGCGCTCGCCTGGACGAGGGCGCACCGCCCCTGGGTGCACCCCATCCTCGGCGCCCGCCGCCCGGACCAGCTGACGACCAACCTCGCCGCGCTCGACCTCCGCCTGCCCGAGGAGGCCCTGCGCCGCCTCGACGAGGTGAGCGCGATCGAGCCCGGCTTCCCCCACGACTTCATCGAGTCGAGCCGGGAGTTCGTCTATGGCCCGGTCAGCCGGGACGTCGTGGGACGTACCGACTGACGGAGCCGCCCGGGTCGCCCACCCCCTCGCCCGGGGGTGGGCGACCGCTCTTTCGCTCAGTGGCGGCTGGAGGCGGCCCAGATGTTGATGCCGGCCTCGACCGCGTCGTGGTCGATGGCGCTCAGCTCGTCCTCGGCGAAGTCGAGGTTGTCCAGGGCGCCGAGGCTGTCCTCGAGCTGCGCGACGCTGCTGGCGCCGATCAGCGCCGAGGTGACCCGCGGGTCGCGCAGGGTCCAGGCCAGGGCCATCTGCGCCAGCGTCTGCCCGCGCTTGCCGGCCATGTCGTTCAGCGTCCGTACGTGCGCGAGCGTCTCGTCGGTGAGAAGGTCCGGCGACAGGGACTTGCCCTGGCTGGCCCGCGACCCCTCGGGCACGCCGTTCAGGTACTTGTCGGTCAGCATGCCCTGCGCCAGCGGCGAGAACGCGATGCAGCCCGCCCCCACCTGGTCCAGGGTGTCCAGCAGGCCGCCCTCGATCCAGCGGTTCAGCATGGAGTAGGAGGGCTGGTGGATCAGCAGCGGGGTGCCCATGCTCTTGAGGATGGCCGCGGCCTCCTCCGTGCGCTCCGGGGAGTAGGAGGAGATGCCGGCGTACAGCGCCTTTCCGGAGCGTACGGCGTGGTCCAGCGCGCCCATCGTCTCCTCGAGCGGCGTCTCCGGGTCGTGACGGTGACTGTAGAAGATGTCGACGTAGTCGACGCCCATCCGCTCGAGGGACTGGTCGAGGCTGGCCAGGAGGTACTTGCGCGAACCCCACTCGCCGTACGGGCCGGGCCACATGTCGTAGCCGGCCTTGGTGGACAGGATCAGCTGGTCACGGTACGGCCGGAAGTCCTGAGCGAAGATCTGCCCGAAGTTGGCCTCGGCGGAGCCGTAGGGCGGCCCGTAGTTGTTGGCGAGGTCGAAGTGCGTGACCCCGAGGTCGAACGCACGCCGGAGAATCGCGCGCTGCGTCTCGAGCGGCTTGTCGTCCCCGAAGTTGTGCCACAGGCCGAGGGAGATGGCGGGCAACTTGAGCCCGCTCCGCCCGGTGCGGCGATAGGAGATCTGGTCATACCTGTCATCGGCGGCCTCATAACTCATACGCCGCAGTCTGCCGTGCGTGCCGACGTGCTGGAACGGCGAGGTCGGTGTACGGCGCGGCCGGACTGCAGCAAGATGGTGAGAGAGACAGGGACCATGTCACGGGAATCGTTCGAATGAGCACACACGGTGACGGAGACACACCTAACATGCATGACGTGACCAGCGCGCTGGAGTACTGGCCGTCGCCGCCCCCCTGGGGATGGACCGCCGATGATCTGGACCATCTCCCCTCCGATGGCCCGAACGGCGAACCCGGCTTCTTCAAGCACGTCGAGCTCATCGATGGAGCCCTCGTCTTCATGTCTCCCCAGAAACGCTTCCACGAGCGCGTGATCAGCGGGCTCAGATACGGCCTTAACACTCAAGTTCCGGCCCACCTGATCACGATCACGCAGATGGACGTGAAGCTCGGGCACCGTACGCGACCCTGCCCCGACGTGTTGGTGATCGACACGGCGGCCGACCACGACGACCGGACCTTCTACACCCCGGATGAGGTCCACCTCGTCGTTGAGGTGGTCTCGCCCGAGTCGGAGGATCGGGACCGTAAGTCCAAGCCGCCCCGCTATGCGGAGGCGGGGATCGTGCACTTCTGGCGGGTGGAGGCGAAGGACGGCCGGCCGGTCGTCTACGTCTACGAACTCGATCCGGCTACCAAGGCGTACGCGCTTACCGGTATCCATCATGGCAAGCTGAGCGTTCCGGTGCCGTTTCAGATCGATATCGACCTGGACGAGCTGCCTCGATAGAGGTCAGGACGGGTGTTGGCGGCCGTGCACGCGCCAGGCCCACACCAGGAACGCCAGGCCGATCAGGACCGCGACGATGCCCAGTACGGCGTACTGGCCGTGGCCGGACATCGACGAGCCCTTCATGGCTCCCTCGCCCTGCGCGATCCAGATGCCGCCCAGCGCGCAGAGGACAAGGCCGACGAGGCCGCGAATGACCATGGTGACGCTCCGATCTGGGACCGGTCACCGACGCTACTCCCGCCTCGTCCCGCGCGGCCGGTCCCGGGCGGAGCCGTAAGACTTCCGACAGATCTTCACGCCTCGCGCGGCGGGGCGGTCGAGCCGCGGACGATGAGCTCGCCCGGCAGGGACACGTCCGGCGGGGTCTGGCCGTCCAGGCGTTCGAGCAGTGCGGTCATCGCGCGTGCGCCGAGTTCTTCGGCGGGCAGGCGGATCGTGGTGAGCTCGGGTTCGAGTGCGGTCGCGACGAGGATGTCGTCGAAGCCGGTGACCGACAGGTCCGCCGGGACCTCCAGGCCGAGCGCGCGGGCCGCCTTGTACGCGCCGGCGGCGATCAGGTCGTCGTCGCAGACCAGCGCCGAGGGACGATCCCCGCGATCCAGCAGTGCGAGGGCGGCCGTACGCGCGGCGGTCACATCGATGGCCGAGCGGCCACGGCACAGGAGCGGGCCCGCATCGGCGAGCACCTCGCCGCGTACCCGGAACGTCCAGGCGTCGACGGCGGCGGCCAGGTGCCCGATCCGCCGGTGGCCCAGCTCCGCCAGGTGCCGCGCGATCAGGCGCATGCCGCCGGCGACGTCGAAGTTGACGGACGGCGCCGGGTCCGCCGGGTCGTTGTCCAGCACGACCAGGGGTACGTCGCCCATGCCCGTCACGCCGCCGCCGAGCGAGGAGGCGAGCACCCCGTCGATGGCCTCGATGTCCACCGGGCTGCGCGCCGGCGCCGCGTCGTCGGTCCAGGGATGGACGACGACGCCGAACCCGCGTTCGCCCGCCACCCGCGCGGCGCCCGTGTAGACGGCGCCGAAGAACGGGCTGGCCAGGGTGGGTACGACGAGCAGCACCGTACGCGTACGGCCGAGGCGCAGGTTGCGGGCGGCGAGGTTGGGCCGGTAGCCGAGCCGCCGGGCCGCCTCGCGTACGGCCTGGCCGGTCTCCGGCTTGACCCGGCCCTCGGCCTTGCCGGCCAGGACGAGCGACACGGTCGACTGGGACACCCCGGCGGCGCGTGCCACGTCATGGCTGGTCGGTCTCTTGGACACCCGACAAGACTAGAGCCTGACCGGTATTTAGTGATACGTATGACTACATCGCTGGTAATACGTATGACGGGACCTTATGCGCGCCTATCTCGACTTCCTCCGCAGACCCCACGCGTTCCGCCTGCTCGGCGGCACGCTGCTCGGCCGGCTGCCCAACGGCATGGCCGCGCTGGCGATCGTGCTCTTCACCCGGGCGCACGGCGGCGGGTACACGCTCGCCGGCGTGCTGTCGGCGGCGTACGGGCTCGCGATGGCGGCCGGGCAGCCGGTGCTCGGGCGCGCCATGGACCGATTCGGCCAGCCGCGCATCCTCGCCTCCGGCGCGATCGCGGCGGCCGTGGGGTTCACGGCGCTGGCGGTGGCCGGCCTGCGGCCGCTGCCGGTGGCGGTCGGCGGCGTGCTGCTGGCCGGGTTCGCGACGCCGCCGCTGGAGGCCGGGCTGCGCGCGCTGTGGCCCTCGGTGCTGGCCGGTCCGGCCGAGGTCCAGTCCGCGTACGCGCTGGACGCCGCGGCGCAGGAGCTGCTGTTCACCTGCGGGCCGCTGCTCGTGATCGCCGCCGCCTCGGTGTCGGAGGGCGCCGCCCTGGTGTTCACCGGCCTGCTGGGCGTGGCCGGCACGCTCGTGGTGACCTCGTCGGGACCGTCACGTACGTGGCGGGGCGAGGGTGGCGGCGGGCACTGGGCCGGGCCGCTGCGCTCGCCGGGCATACGCGTGCTGATCGCCTCTTTGACCTGCGTCGGCGTCGCACTCGGGGTGTTCAGCGTCGCCGTCGTCACGTACGCGGACGCGCGGCACCAGTCGTACGCCTCCGGACTCCTGCTCACGCTCATGGCGGCGGGCGCGCTGACGGGCGGCCTCGTGTACGGGCGGCGGCCACGGGAGGGATCGGCGTACCGGCGGCTGGTCCTGCTGATGACGGGCCTGGCCGCCGGCTACCTGCCGCTCGCCTGGGCCCCGCCCTTTCCGGTGATGCCGCTGCTGGCCGTGTGCAGCGGAGTCTTCCTCGCACCCGTACTGGCCTGCACCTTCACGTTCGTGGACCGCCTCGCGCCGCGCGGCACCGTGACGGAGGCGTTCGCGTGGCTGGTGACGGCGTTCGGTGTCGGCAGCGCGCTGGGCGCCGCCCTGGCCGGCCTCGCCGGCGACGCCGTGGGCGTACACGGAGCCTTCGCGGTCGCCGGAGCCGGCGGCCTCCTCGCCCTCCTGCTGATCACCACGGGCGGCCCCCTCGCCCGTACGGCGCCCGTCACCGCCCCGTAGGAACACCCCGCGGGGCGGTGGCACCGGTTGGCGCGAAGACGGGTCCCAGACAACTCCATCCGAGACAGAACCGGTGTCGATCAGCGAAGTGATCGGCTCCCTGACGGGCCCCTGGCAGCCACGCGGCCTGGTGACGGCGAACGACGCGGTCGTACGCGTCGCCCGGTTCGAGGGCGAGTTCCCCTGGCACGGGCGCGCGTACAGGAACACGCGCCGGGCCCGGTGATTCAGGACATGTACGTGGCGAACCACTCGAGCATCGGCCCGGGGCGGCGCTGGAACTCCAGGTAGCCGTCCCACCGGGCCGTCGTGCCCTCGATCCACTGGAGCTTCTTCTCCGCGACGGGAAGGTTGTCGAAGATCGTCTGCACGTCGCTCGGATGCGTCAGCACGTCGTCACGCACCTGGTACAAGAACGTGGGAACGCGGACGTTCCTGGCCCACTCCTGGGTGTTCCTCCGCGCGAACCCGATGCTCGTACGCAGGACGATGAGCCGCTCGAGCTCGTCGAGGTGTTCGGAGAGTCCCATGACGGCCAGGCGGCGCTCGATGATGGTCCGCGTGGTCACCGGCTGAGGCGCGACCAGGCAGCGCACACCGTCGAACACCTCGGGGAACTGCGTCATCGCCGAGAACGTGGAGCTGGAGCCCATGCAACGGCTGAAGAGCCCGATCGTCATGTCGCGCGTGTCGCGGCGACCGCGCGCATAGCTCAGCGAGCCGGCGACGTCACGGGCCTCGAAGATGCCGCTCGACGTGACACCTCCGTTGGCATCGCCGCTGTGACCGTGGTTTCGCAGGTCATAGGCCAGAACGTTGTAGCCGGCGTCATGGAGGATCTTGTAGTCCGGGACGAAGTCGACCTCGAACCCGTTGCCGCTCGATGCCCACTCCGACCTCCACGGCTCCAGATGAGCAGGCATGCCGGACCGGTTGAAGCCCAGCGGGTGGTTCGCGATGACGAGCTTGTCCGACCCGGCCGCCGGAATGAACCAGCCCTCCAGCGGCACCCCGTCCCGGGAGGGGAACGTCACATCCTCATGGTCGAGGCCCTGCTCGGACGGTGAGTGCAGGATCGGGGACCGGCGTTGCCGGCTGAACGCGTCGGCGAACCGCCGCAACGCCTGGTCGATCTGTTCGCCGGTCAGGGCGGGAGGCTCACGTATCTCGGTCATCTGATGTTCCTTTCCGGGTGCTCAGGCGAGGACGGCGGGCTTGAGGACCTCTTCGCACCATTGGCGGAAGGTGGTGGGGGTGGTGGCCTGCGGGGTACGCGGTTCGGCGTTGTCGAGGCCGTTGTTCTTGGCCGTCGCCATGTCGGCCATGGCCTGTGCCATCGCCTCGGAAAACCCGTGATCGGTCAGCCCGGACCTGTAGGCCTCGACCGGGACCTGCTGGGGGCGGATCGGCCGTCCCAGCACCTCGGACATGATCTGTGCCATGTCGTCGAAGGACAGGTCCTCGGGGCCGAGTACCGGGACGTCTCCCGATCCGCTCCAGGAGGGATCGAGCAGCAGCCTGACGGCGGCGTCGGCGATGTCGCGGGTGGCACAGACCGGGGCCTTGAGGTCCGCGGAGATCGGCGAGAAGATCATGCCCTGGCTCCTGATCGCCTCGGTCTGGCGCAGGAGGTTGTCCATGAACGAGGGCATGGTCAGCGCCCGGTAGCTCACGCCCGTACTCGCGATCAGGTCGTCGAGGGCCAGCGACGCCGAGACGTTCCCGGCGTTGCCGGGCACCCCGCGGCCCAGGGCCGAGACTCCGACGACCCGGCCGACTCCCTGGCTCCTGAAGGCGTCGCACGCCGGCCGGCTGAAGTCGAGGTAGGCGGCCTCGACGCTCGTGGCCCGTGGGTCCGGGGGTACGAGCCAGAACACGGCGTCGGCGCCCGCGAACGCCTTGCCGACGACGTCGGCGTCGCCGTGGGATCCCCGCACGACCTCGACGCGCTCGCTCACCTGCGAGGAGAGGCGGGAGGGATCGCGTGCGATCACGCGCACCGGTTCCCCGCTCCGGAGAAGGCCCGCGATAACTTGATTCCCGATGCTGCCTGTGGGTGTGGTGACGACGATCATGCGACTCACTCTTCCGGGTTGATGTAGGAAGTAAACTCTACCGTACCGTTTACTTTGAGAGAAGGCAAGATCGCATGGCAAGGCGCGGTGAGGAACTACGGCGGCACATCCTGTGGACGGCGAAGGACCTCTTCATCGAGATGGGCTTCGAGCGCACCTCGATGGACGTGGTGGCCGCACGCGCCGAGACGTCGAAGCGATCGCTGTACGCCCACTTCGAGAGCAAGGACAAGCTCTTCCTCGCGGTCGTCGACATCTCGCGCGAGCTCTACCTCGGCAAACTCAAGACGCCCGCCGACTATGGCGAGGACACCACGGACGCGGTCGTCATCTTCTGCGGCCGTTTCCTGCAACTGCTCCTCCGGAAGCCCGCGCTGCGTACCTGCCGCCTGGGCATCGCCGAGGCCGAGCGGCTCCCGGAGGCATCGGCCCAGTTCTACGACGCGATCTTCCACACGGCACACGAGCGGCTGGCGGCGTTCCTGGTCGAGCGGTGCCGGCTCGCACCGCCGGCCGGCGGTGACGCCGCGGACCGGCTGCTCGGCCGCACGGTGTTCCCGCGGCTCTTCCGCGCCCTCCTCGGCGTCGAGGCGCCCCTGGACGAGGGGTCCGACGAGGCCTCACTCGCCGCCGACATCGACCTCGCGCCGATCCGCGCCGCCGTCACCGCACTCCTCCCCTCCCAAGGCACGCCCTGACGCCGGCGGTCACTCGTTCCTGGCGGTCTCCGGTCCGGTGATCCGCCTCAGCAGGGGGAGGGTGGACGCGATGACCCCGAGGGAGACGGCGAGCCCGGCGAGGACCGCCAGGTAGTACGCGGCGCCCGGCGGCCGGAGCGTGTAGTCCAGCTGGGACTTGAGGAACAACTGGGCGGCCAGGAACCCGGTCCCGATCGCCACCACCGCGATGACGAGCAGCGGAACGGCGGTCTCCAGGACGACCACGCGACGTAGCGTGCCGAGCGAGACACCGGTGAGCCGCAGCAGGCTGAAGGGACGTTTGCGGTCGTTCAGACCGCCGGCCACACTCACCGCCAGGCTGCAGCCGGCGATGCACATGCTCACGAGGATCACGACGTCGGCCAGCTGCTTGTAGCCGACGAGCAGCTTCGCGGCGGCCGCGTCCGCACGCTCCTCCGTGACGACGGCGGGTGACCCGTGCAGGGGAAAGTCGTCCACGAGAACGGTCTTCACCTGCTCGACCACCGCACGCGAGCCGTCCGTACGCACCATGATCATCTGGACCGGGAGGCTCTGGAGCCGTTCGGCGGAGATGGCCGCGGTGGCCCAGTTCACGGTGTCCATGGAAGCGTTCGGCCGGCGCTCGAAGCCGAGAAGGGGTGAGACCGACGCCACGTCCGCCCCGGCGGCGCAGTGGCCGAATCCCGGTACGCCGGCCAGTTGCCCGCACGACACCAGCCCGGCCACGACCGGCCGGGGGCCACCGAATGAGATCGTGGTGCCGAGCGGGTTCGTGTGGATCAACGCCACGCCGCTGACTCCCCGCATCGAGCGCAGGGTGCGGAGGACCGCGTCCGTGACCGGGGCGACGTGCGCCTTCGGCACCCCGGGGGTCTCGGTCCAGCCGTCGGAGAAGTCGGCCACCACCGTGTTCCTGGCCGTCGCGTCGCCACTCGGCACTCCGCGTTCGGCGACGAACGTCGTGATCACCCCGATGGCCGTACTCGTGACGAAGAGGGCGAGGACGAGCCCGCTGATGGCGCGGAAGGCCGCGCGCGGATCGTCCGAAAGCCGTCGGGCGGCGATGAGCGTCGCGGGCCGGTCGGCGCGCCGGGCCATGAGACGAGAACCGGCCATCGTCAGCCACGGCCCGGCGTAGACCAGGCCGCCCATCATCAGGAAGATCCCGGTGAGGTACGCCTGGATCTGGCCGTTCGTGCTCTCGGGACGCCGGCCGACGAAGTAGGACAGCTCGGCGATGCCGGCGACGAGCGGGATCAGCCGGTACGCGCGGGGGGCGCGCGGCGTGACGCGACGGCCCACGCCCAGCGGGGAGATCCGCACGCGCCGCAGCGCGATCCGTGCCGCGACCGCCGCCGCCAGCGGGACGCCGAGGGCGACCCCGAGAACGTCGATCAGGTTGAGCGACATGTCGCTCGGGAAGAACGGGTCGCCGGTGAAGGGAAGCGCCGCGAGCGGTACCCGGAACACGAAGAACAGGCCGAAGCCGACGGCCGTACCCGCGACGGCCGCCACCGTCGACTCGACGGCCGAGACCACCGAGACCTGCCGGGGCGTCGCCCCGACCAGGCGCATCGCGGCGAAGCGCTGCTCCCGGCGCGCGGCGGCGAGGCGTGTCGCGGTGCCGATGAAGATGAGTACGGGGAAGAGCAGCGCCGCCGACGTGACGGACAGGATGAGGTCGATGCCGTTGGCGTTGGTGCCGACCTGGCACTCGGCGCAGCTGCTGGGCGTTCTGGTCGCGATGGCGGTGACCTGCCTCGCACCGGGCGCGTGCGAGAGCTCGCCGGGGGTGTGGCCGACGATGACGATCAGCGAGTTCGGGGCGGGCAGTGCCGCCGGGCCGATCGTGCCGACCTGGCTTCCGGGGTAGCGAGCGCCGAGCTCGGCCGGCGGCGCCGTACGCAGCAAGGTGCCGAGGGCCGGCGAGGCGTAGTACTGCCCCGGGCCGGGCAGTCGCGGGATCCCGGGCGGCACCGGTGAGCGTGGACCGGTGGCGGCGACGTCGACCCGGATGATGCTCTTTCCCTGGTAGTGGTCGGTGTCGAGCGTCCCCCAGAGCGGATCCGGTGACGGGGCGGCGTCGGACGCCCCGGAAACCGCGGAGTTGAGCCACGCGTAGCGGGTGTTCTGCGTGTTCACCCCGTTGATGCCGGCCAGCGTGACCAGGAGCAGGCCGACGCCCAGTGCCACGGCGGCGGCGGTGACGACGAGGCGTACGGCGGCCTCCCTGCCGCCGCGCAGCGTGAGGCGGAGACCGAAGCCGATCATGAGGTCGTCCGTACGGCCGAGCGCACCTTTCCGTCGCGGACGATGACCTCGCGGTCGGCGTACGCGGCCACCCGTGGCTCATGGGTGACGAGGATGACGGTGGTGCCCTGCTCGCGGGCCGCGGTGACCAGCAGGTCCATGACGTGCTCGCCGGTGAGCGAGTCGAGCGAGCCGGTCGGCTCGTCCGCGAAGAGGACCTCCGGACGCGCGACCAGCCCGCGAGCGAGCGCGACCCGCTGCGCCTGCCCTCCGGAAAGCTCGCCGGACCTGCGCTTTTCCAGCCCTTCCAGGCCGAGCCGCTCGAACCAGGTGCCGGCCTCCTTCAGCGCCGCCGCCCTTCGGACGCCGCCGAGCAGGAGCGGCAGCGCGATGTTCTCCTCGGTGGTCAGCTCGGGGACGAGCTGGCCGAACTGGAAGACGAACCCGAAGCGGTCCCGGCGCAGGGTGCTGCGTTCGGTCTCTCCCAGGGTGTCGATCCGGCCGCCGTCGAAGTGGATCTCCCCCGTCTTCGGGGTCAGGATCCCGGCCAGGCAGTGGAGCAGCGTCGTCTTACCGGAGCCGCTGGGGCCCATGATCGCCAGAATCTCTCCGGCGGCCACCGAGAGGCTCGCCCCCTGAAGCGCGGGCGTCGGGCCGAACGACAGGACGACGTCACGCGCCTCGATGATGTCACCGGGCGTCGCTTCGGGAGGGGCGGCGGCGCTCATGCCCGCACCTCCGCCGAAGCGCGGGCCCTGCCCGGACCGCACTCCCCTGCCCGGCACCCGGCCGCTCCTTCCTCGGGGGTCGAGGCGCTCATGAGCGCACCTCCGCGGACAGGGCGTCGAGACGGGCGGCGGTCAGGTCGATCCAGCGCAGGTCGGATTCGAGGTGGAACAGGCCGTGGTCGGCGAGGAGCGCGTCGACCAGCCCGCCGGCCCGTTTGGTCTCCGTCAGCTCGCGCATCCGCTGCAGGTGGGCCGCCCGCTGCAGGTCGAGGTAGCGCTCCGCGTCGCGCCCCAGCATCAGCGCGAGTACGACCTTGGCGAACAGCACCGTCTGCAGGTGCGGCTCGGCCGCGACCGGCTCGGTGAGCCATGCCTCGAACTCGGTCGCGCCCTGCTCGGTGATGACATATCGCTTGCGGTCGGGGCCGGACCCGGCCTCTGAGTCCCCGACCACCACCTTCCCGTCGCGGGCCAGCCGGCCGAGGGTGGCGTACACCTGACCGAACGACAGTGGCTTGCCGCGGCCGAAGAAGGCGTCGTAGTCGCGCTTGAGGTCATAGCCATGGCTCGGCTCTCGTTCGAGCAGGCCGAGCAGGGTGAGGGGAACGCTCATGGGAGCAGTATGCGCTAAGCGTATACGTCGCGTCTATACGCCGCGTATACGTCGTTCGCGCGACCGGTCGGGGAGCGCGAGCATTCCCCGACCGGTAGACGCCAGAACGTCGCGATGGGACTTCGTCTAGTGGCGAGCCTCATGCCACGCGTCAGTGGACGCGCCGCGCGCGCTCCTCGGCTGAGCTGCAGTTCGTAGTACGCCGACGGCTGGAGCCGTCTTACCTACCGTGGCCGTCACTCGCCGCCGCCGTCGCCTCCACCGTCGCCACCGTCGCCACCGTCGCCGCCGCCGTCACCGCCATCGGAGCCGCCCGCGTCACCCGAGTCGCCCGAGTCGCCCGCGTCCGATGCGACGCCCGAGTCGCTCGCGTCCGATGCGACGCTGCCCGAGTCACCGCCGCCCGAGCCCGTGTCCACGCTGAACTGGCCGCCGCCACCGCTCGGGGTGGCCGGGCGGGCCGGGGCCTGGGGAGCCGGTTCGTGGTGAGCAGGTGCGGGGGGCGCGGGCTTCGACGGGGTGGACGGCTCGTGCCGGGTCGGGGCCTTCCCGTGGTCCGCCGGGGTCGAAGGCTTCGCCGTCGGGGACGGCGAGTGGGGGTGCGGGGGTGCGCCCGTCCGGTTCGAATTGCCCGGTGGGCTGTGGGGCGGGGAGGGCGGGCGGTCCGGCCAGGGAGAGCCACTTTGCGGGTGATCCTGGTGCCGCCTCGACGGGTTGCTTTCGTCCGCTTCCTTTTTCACCTCGCGGACGAGCGCGTGGACGTCATCGGGCAGGTCGGGCAGGGCCTGGCCACTCGCCTCCACCGCGGGCCTGCGCAGATTCTCCTCGGCTTCCCGGTGACTGCGTTCCTCCTGGGAGAGCTTCCCCGCCTGGCTCTCCAGACCGTTCAAGATCCAGTTCATGTCCTCGCGGGCCGGGCCGGACAACGAGCGCAACGATCCACGGGCCTGGTTCAGCAATCCGAGTTGCTTCTGCGTGTCGGCCAAACTCTCGGCGGCCTGACCGTAGTTCGCCACGAGCGACAAATTCGACCGCAACAGGTTGCGGAGCCGTGTCAGGTCCGACGCGCGCAGGTCAAGACGTTGCAGCAGAGCCCGCAGGCGAGCAGATCGTTTCTCCGGGGGTACGGCCGCGGCGGCGGCTTCGGCCTTGTCGATCTCCGACAGATCGGCGTTGACCTGGGCGAGTACCTTCTTGGCCCGGGGCGCCCACGTCGCGTCCACAACCGTCGCCTGGGGATTGGCCGTACGCGGCCGGGCGGCGGTCTGGTGGGTTCCGGTGCCGCCGGGCGTGAATCCGGTGTCGCCTGGGATCAGCCCCGCCACGACGGCCGACACACCCGCGAGCGCCAGTATCGCGCGGGTGCCTCGCCAGGCGGCCTTCTTCTCCTGCCGGTCCGCGGGACGTACGGGCGCACGGGACGGACTCGTCAGGGATACGACGGACCGCTCGGTGGGCTCCGGCTCCGGGGGCGTCGCGGCCCTGGTCGCGTAGCGAAGCCTGCGAGCCTCTCGGCGATGATCACTACAGCAGTACTTCCGTGGCGGCGCAGCGCCAGGAAACTGAATAATAGGGTTGTCGCAACCCGGCAGCTCACAGGTCTGCGACCCGTTCTCGTCGTTCTGCCCTAGCACCATACAGGTCATTGTTTTTGGCGGTGGCCCGAATAGTCAACAGATGCGTTTACTGGATTTTACGATGCTGCTACCGCCCGTACCCAGGCCTGCGCATTTCGTGATGGAGATCTCGCCCGACACCCGGCGGTCACGTTCCTGGCCTGCGAGGAAAACGCGAACAGTTTGATCGACGCCTGGAATTGAGCATTCGTCCTCCACCACGAGCGGGTGGAATGCCCCGACAGGATCTTCGTTTGGTATCCGTCTTCGCGATTGCTCTGATCGCGGCGAGATCCTCCGCGCTGAGGAAGTTCGGCGCGTCGTCACCACTGGAGTGGGGCGGCCCGGGGCCGCGAACAGAGATGAAAGCAGGAAAACCCCGGCCGAGAGCCGGCCGGACACACGCCCTGGAGGGACGGCGCCCGGCCGACGATCGGTCAGTGCATCATGTGCATGGAAATGTTGGCAGGCGGACTGACGAACCCGATCGAAGCCGGATCGGCGCCCAACTCGCTTGCTCCGGCGGCAACACCTACCATGCCGCCCCAGCCGTAGCCGACAGACTTCGTGGCGGCACTTTGCTCGCCCGTCTTCACGTTGCGCGGCGTCTGCTCGACTCCCCAGACGTTGCCCCACGGTTTGTTCTGGAACGGGTACTGCACGCCTAGATAGGGAGCGATCGCGACCTGATCATCCGGGGGCTTGTTCGGCATATAGTCCACTTCGACCCCGGCCACAACCGGGGTTTCGGGAACGCCCACCTGACCCTGAACAAAATAGGTCACGGTCTTCGGACCAGGTTCGATAGCCGGCGTGACCAGGCCATAGGCCTGAGCGCCAAGACCGAGCCAGGTTCGAACCTTCATGCCGAGGGCATACGGATGGTCCTGATACGTGAGCGCGAGCCCCATACCGACACCGAGAGCGAAGTCCGCACCGACAGTGACCTTGTGACCGATCTCGGTCGGGGTCGGGTCGGTGACCGTGACCCCTGGGACCGCGGCGGCCGCGGCGGCCACGTCCGTGGCAGGATCACCCGGCGTAAGCGTACCGTCGGGATCCGCTGCGACAGACGTGTCCATCGGAGCCGTTGCGGCCTTGGCCAGTGCCTGTGCGTCAGCCACTGCGGCTGTTTCCTCGGGAGTCGCGATCGACACCCCCGGAACCGCCGCGGCCGCAGCCGCCACATCGTCCGTGGCCGGATCTGCCGCGACGGCCGTGTCCGGTGGCGCCGTCACCGCGTTGTCCACCACCGTCCCCGGCACCGCTGCGGCGGCTACCGCGTCGGCACTGGGATCAGTGGTCTGTGCCTCGGCCTGCTGGGCGGCGGTTTCGGTCGCCTGTGCGGTCGCGGTGGCCTCGCCCTGCTGGGCGGAGGCCGCCTCGGCGGCGGTCGGACTGCCCAGCGTGGTGCTGCTGGGATCCGGCGAGCCGACCGAAACGTGGCTGACGGAGATCCCGTCAACGGACGTCGCTTCGCCGTTCACCTTGGTGGACGGGGTGTCACTGCTCGCCTCGGCGGACGAGTCATCACTCGTCGCGTCGTGCGAGGTGGCGACCGACTGGGTGTCGGTGGCCGAGGAGTCCCCGCCGTCGCTGGATGAGGAGGAGTCTCCCGTACCGTCGGACGAACCTCCGTCACCGCCGTCGGATGCTGACGAACCTCCGTCACCGCCGTCGGATGCTGACGAACCTCCGTCACCACCGTCAGACGATGACGAACCGCCGTCACCGCTGGACGACGACGAACCGCCATCGCCACCACTGGACGAACTGGTGCCGGACGAGGACGAACCGCCGTCGCCGCCGGAACCGCCATCGTCGGCATGAGCATTGGTCATGCCCATCAGCAGACCGACGAAGATGCCGGTCACGAAGACTATGGCGAATGTGTAGAAAGTGGCCTTGGCCACACGGCGGCCGATGGACGCGTAACGCCTCACCGACCCTGGACGTCGCGGCTCCTCCGCGACGGTGCTGTCGTACGCCGGGATACCGGCGCCTTGAGCGGTCATGGACATGCTCCTGGAGTGGGGCGACCCGACAGGGCCGCAGACAGAGATGAACGCAGGACAAAACCCGGGTCGCTCCCAAGACGACCCAACCCCGCGCTGCGGCTCTGCAACCACCGCAACAGGGAAACGCATCGCAACCAGGTCAAACAATGCGCCTCTTCACTTCCAGCTCAGACATGGGCTAATGCAACCAAGCACACCAGAAGCGGCAAATAACACTTATCATGACAAGTATTCCTTGACAAGGCATTCCGACTTCAGGGAATCGGCCGGCCTGTGGGCGCCCAAATGTGAACCTCGGATTTAACCTGGGGTTTCTCGACCGGCCTTGCTCTCCCCTGGCGCTCGGATGTCTCCAAGGAAGCGGAGATCCTGGTGCTTCGCCACGCGAGCCCATAAGGCGCGTTTCTGAGGGGCCGCCATCTCGATCGCCCCGCGGCCATGTGGAGCATGCGTGAACAATGACCGGTTCGAGGCCATCGCGCAGTGCGCCTCACTCGTTCAGGCGCTCGGTGAGTGCAAATTGGACCTGACGGGTCGCGGTCGTTCCCATGTCGGTGGCGGCGCGCATGTCGGGGTCGGCGCCCGTGGCCTCCACGCTGACCATGATCAGATCACCGGCGCGTTCCAACAGCGCCGTGGAGTAGGTGCCGGGCTGCGCGATCGCGGCGCGCGCATCGGCCCCCTCGCGCAGCGCGGTGATCTCGGGGCGGGCGGCCACGCGTACCGGATCCTCGTCGCCGACAAACGCAACCTCGTCGTCCCCTAGCGGACGGCGTGGCCGGTCTCCCATGCCCAGACGGCGATGCCGACGCGGTTCCGCGTGCCGAGTTTGGCCTGGATATTGGCGATATGCGTCTTTACGGTCCCGGGGGAGATGAACAGCTCAGCGGCTATGTCGGCGTTGGACCAGCCGGCGGCGACCAGGCGGGCGACCTCGATCTCGCGGCCGGTCAGTGGAGTGTCGCCCGGCGCGTGCCGGGGGCCGGTGATGTGCCGGAGCAGTCGTACGGTGACGGATGGACTGATGAGGCTCTCTCCCGCGACCGCCGCACGTACGGCCTCGACGAGGAGGGCCGGGCCAGAGCGTTTGAGGATGAATCCGGCGGCGCCGCCGCGCAGTGCGGCGTAGACGTACTCGTCCAGGTCGAAGGTCGTCACGACGACGACGCGTGTCGGAGATCCGGTGAGTTGCCGGGTGACCTCGAGGCCGTCCCGGTAGGGCATGCGGATGTCCACCAGCGCCACGTCCGGGCGCAACCGGTGTGCCATGTCGACGGCGGCGAGCCCGTCGGCGGCTTCCCCTACGACGGACATGTCCGGCTGCTGCTCCAGCATCCGCCGGAGCCCGGCACGGACCATCGTCTGGTCGTCGGCGATCATGACTGTGATCACGGGATCCGCCGTCGGGCCGGCAATGTCGCGGTGAGTCGCCAACCGGACAGGTGTGGGCCGGCGTCCAGGGCCCCGCCGAGGACCGCCACGCGTTCGGTGAGCCCGGCCAGTCCCGTACCCCCGGAGGGGCGCTGACGGAGCATGGCCTGGCCGTCGTCCGTCACCTCGATCGACAGCCGGCCCTCCTCGTCCATGGCGAGGACCACGTCGGCCCGGGTGGCGTCCGGCGCGTGCCGGCGCACGTTCGTCAGCGCCTCGACCACGATGCGGTACGCGGTGTCGGCGACCTCGCGAGGCAGGGTGTCCCCGGCGTCCGGGTGGGCGTTCAGGTACGCGCGTGTGGTGCCGGTCGCCGAGAACCTGCCGACCAGTTCGGGCAGGTCGGCGACACCGTGGGTGGCGCGTGGTCGTTCGTGGCCGGCCTCGGTCTCGCGCAGGGCGTGCACGGTCCGGTCCATGGACGACAGTGCCTGCATGCCGGCCTTCTCGATGCTCTGGAGCACGGCCTCGGCCTGTTCGGAGTCGAACGGGCCGGCCAGTAAGGACTGGGCCGCCACGACGATGCCGGTCACGTCGTGGGCGACGAAATCATGCAGGTCACCAGCGAGTTCAAGACGCTGGGCGCGACGGGCCGCCTGGATCGCGGCGTTCTTGCGGTGGTCCAGCAGGCGAAGGTAGCCGCTCACCGCGACGGCGCAGATCACCATGAACGACGCCATGGCACACGGCACGACGGCGTCGTCGAGGCGCGGTGCGGGCTGGCGCAGGGTGAACCGCAGGGGCAGGACGATCGCGGCCGTGGCGGTCAGTGCACCGAGCGGAATCGCGTACCGCGCCGGCGCCCGGCGTATGACCAGCGCCACCTGGACGACCAGCGCGACCAGCTCGACGGCGATCGTCAGGACGACGCGGTGGGAGACCGGGGAAGGTGTCACGAGGTCGGCGGTGAGAGACACGACCGCGGCCAGGCCGGCGAGCGCGGGCGTCCAGCGGGGTCGCCACAGCGCCGCCGGCACCGTGGCCACCGCCGCGGCAGCCATGATCGCCCCGGCCGGTCCCGCGACCGGCGCCAGGCACACCGCGCAAAGGGCGCCCGCCGGCACCTGCCAGAGGGGACTCGATTCTCGCCTGGTCCGCACGGGTTGGATCGTACTGACGCCGTTCTGCCGAGGACATCTGCCGATCGGCGGATGGTGGCGGCGGTCCGCGCTCCGAGAACATGCCGGGGCCGTGATCGAACTCTGGAGGAAGACCGTGCCCCCAACCCGTTTCGCCCCGCCGGTTCCGCGCTGGGTCCGTATGTCGCTGGCGGTTCTCGCGGTGTCGGCGGGGCTCCTGCCGGCGCTGTCCCCGCCCGCGACGGCGTCGCCTCGAATCGTCTGGGGCGAGTGCCCCTTTCCCGTGGGTACGTCCCGTGCCACGTGCGGCACCCTGCGCGTGCCCGTGGACTACCGCCACCCTGGCGGCGCCGCCATCGACATCGCGGTGTCCCGGGTACGGAGTCAGGCCCCGGACAGGCGGCGTGGCGTGCTCGTCATCAACGAAGGGGGTCCGGCCGCGCACCTGGGCGACGCTTCGACGTTCGACCGGCTCGCGCCGCAGAGCCTGCGCGACCGCTACGACGTCGTCAGCTTCGACCAGCGGGGTTTCGGGCACAGCGCGCCGGTGACATGTCGGCTGGATGACCGGCAGCAGCACGAGAACATTCCGTGGCCGGGCACGGGCGGCGTTGCGGGCACCGCGGCGCGGGCGAAGCAGGTGGCGGATCAGTGCGGGCGGTACGGCGGCCCGGTCATGGCCCACATGGGGACCGCGTACGTGGCGCGCGATCTCGACCTGCTCCGGCAGGCGCTGGGTGAGTCGAAGCTCAACTACCTCGGTTATTCGTACGGCACCTACCTCGGTACCGCGTACGCCTCGCTGTTCCCCCGGCACACCGACCGCATGCTCGTCGACGGAGTGGTCGGCCCGTCCATGGCCTGGCGCGATGAGTGGCGTACGAGTCTTGGGCCGGGGGTGGATGAACGGTTCGGCGACTTCGCGCGTTTCGCCGCCGCGGGTTCCTACGGGCTCGGCCGTACCTCGGGTCAGGTGCACGCGCGTTTCGTGGCGCTGGCTCGCGCTCTGGACCGGCGCCCGCTCCAGACGCCTCAGGGGGTCCTGACCGGCGACCAGTTGCGGATGGCCGTCTTCGTCGGGCTCTATGACGACTCGACCTTTCCTTTGCTCGCGTCGCTCGGCCGCGCCGCCCAGCGGCATGACGCCTCTGCCGCCGGCCAGGCGGGTGACTCGTTCCAGCTGTGGTGGCGGGACCCGACGGACAACGACACCGCGGCCAAGTACGGCGTGATCTGCGGCGATGCGCGCTGGCCCCATGACCTCGACGTGTACCGGCGCGACGTACGGGCCGACGCGCGGCGGTATCCGCTGACGGCCGGCGCGGGTTCGAACGTGTGGCCGTGCGCCTTCTGGCCCTATCCGCCGGACGAGACCGTACGGACCAGTCCGCGCGGCTCCCAGATCCTGATCATCAACAACCTTCGCGATCCCGCGACTCCGTACGTGGGCGCGAAGGAGCTTCGTACGGCACTGGGCTCGCGTGCCCGGCTGGTCACCGTCGACCAGGGCGGCCACACCACGTACCTGACGAAGTCCGACCGGTGCGCCAATGACATCGGAACCGCGTACCTCGAGGACGGCCTGTTCCCCGCGGACGACGTCCACTGCCCTGCCCCCTGAGGAGAATCGTCGATGTTCCTTCGTTTGCTGTGCGGTATGGCCGTCGGGTTCACGATCATCGCCGCGCCGCCGACGGGTGCTTCGGGTACCCCGGATGTTCTGCGGCGTGATCTGGATCGGCTGACGGCCGCGGGCGTTCCCGGAGCGCTCGCCGAGGTCCGTGACGCGTCCGGAAGCAGGACGGTGACCAGTGGCGTCGCCGATCTGCACAGCCGCACCCCGGTGCGTCCGGACAGCGCGTTCCGGATCTTCAGTAACACCAAGACCTTCGTCGCCACCGTCGTGCTGCAACTGGTCGCCGAGCACCGGATCGCGCTCGGCGCCCCGGTCGAGCGATACCTGCCCGGCCTGATCCGCGGCAACGGGAACGACGGTCGCCGCGTCACCGTGCGCGAGTTGCTGCAGCACACCAGCGGCCTGGCCGACTACTCCGATGACCTGCCGCTCTTCGCTCCCGGGCAGTTCTTCGTGCACCGTTTCGATCACTTCGGCCCGCGGCAACTGGTCGCGTTGGCGTTGAAGCACCCGCCGGTCGCCACGCCGGGTACGTCATTCTCCTACTCCACGACGAACTACATCGTCGCCGGGCTGCTCGTCGAGAAGGTCACCGGGCGGCCGTACGGGACGGAGATCACAGACCGCATCCTGAGACCGCTGCGGCTGCGGCACACCTATGTCCCGGGTGACCGCCCGGGCATTCCAGGACCGCACGCCCGGGGTTACACGACGATCGACGACAGGCAGGTCGACGCCACCTCGCTGAACCCGTCAGTGGTCTGGGCCGGAGGGGAGATGATCTCCACCGCGGACGATCTGAACAGGTTCTTCGCCGCGCTCCTCCGTGGCTCCCTTCTGCCTCCCGCTCAGCTGGCCCAGATGACGACGACGGTCCCGGCGGACCAGCTGTTCCCCGGCGCCCGTTACGGCCTTGGTCTGATCAACGCACCGCTGAGCTGCGGTGGGAGCTACTGGGCCCATGGCGGAGACGGGCCTGGATTCGAGACGCGTGAGGGCGCGACCCGTGACGGGCGCCAGGTCACCGTGATGCTCAATCAGTCACCGGTATCCCAGGACGTTCTGACCACGGTGGACGACGCACTCTGCCACGGCATGCCGGAGGCGTCGTGACAGCACGGACACCGGCCGCGATCGTGATCGCCGGTGCACTCGCCATGAACGTGGCCTAGATCGCGAGTACCGCCGGTGAGGTGACGCGTGTGGCCTCGTAGGTGCGCCATGCCTTCGCGAGGCGGTGTACGGCCTCGGTCAGTTCGGCGGGCGGGGCGAGAAAGTGCAGGCGCACGTACGGCTCTCCTCCCCCGGAGGCGTCGAGGCCTGCGCCGGGCAATATCGCGACGCGGTGGCGCAGTGCGGTCTGTGCGAACGAGGTTCCGTCGCCGTACGGCAGGCGTACCCACAGCGTCTGCCCGCCACGTACGGGGGGTGCGTCCCAGGTGGGCAGGTGCCGGGCCAGCTCGGCGCGCAGGTGATCGTGGCGCGTCCGCCGCTCGTCGGAGCCGCGCCGACGCGGCTCCGCGAGACGCGGGAGCAGTTCGGCGGCGGCGAGTTGCGCGGGGATGTTGCCGCCCAGGTCATGTACGGCCCGCAACCGCGTCAGCCGCGCGATGAGCGTCTGGGGCGCGCGGATCCAGCCGATGCGCAGCCCGCCCCAGATGACCTTGCTGAGGGATCCGACCGAGATCACCGCGTCCGTGTACGCGGCGAGTGGCGGCGGCGTCTCCTCACCGGGGAAGGCCAGATCGGCGAGGACCTCGTCGTCGATCAGCGGCACGCCGGCCGCCGCGGCCGACTCGGCGATCCGCCGCCGCGGGAGAGCGGGCAGCGTGGCGCCGGTCGGATTGTGGAAGGTCGGAATCAGATATGCCAGTGCCGGCCGATCCGCGCGTAGGGCCTCCTCGAAACCGGTGAGCCCGACCGGCAGCGTACGCGGCACGGCCGCCTCCTCGCGGAACACTTCCAGTGCGCCGGGATAGGTAGGTGCCTCGACCAGCACCCGGTCGCCGGGTTCGATGAGGGCGCGGGCGAGCAGCGACAGCGCCTGCTGGCCTCCGCCGGTGATGAAGATCCGGTCCGGCCCGGTGGGTACTCCGCGCCGCCCGTAGCGGTCGGCGACCGCGCGGCGCAGTGCTGGGTGGCCGGCCGGATGGTAGCCGAGGTCGCCCGTGGTCGCCGCCAGCTCGGGCAGGATCCGTTCGTAGGCCTCGACCAGCTCCGGCGGCGGGCCGGCGGGCGCGGCGCAGGCGAGCATGATCGCGCCGTCGTGGGGTTCGAGCAGGTGGAGGAAGACCGGCGCGGCGGTTGTGTCGGGCCTCGTTCTGCCGCCGGTTCCGGCCACACGGGTGCCGCTGCCCTGCCGCCGGACGATCCGCCGCTCGTCGCGCAGCAGGTCATACGCTGCCACGACCGTGTTCCGCCCGACCGCGAGGGCCGAGGCGAGCGTCCGGTCCGGCGGCAGCCGCATACCCGGCGGCAGCTCGCCGTCGTCGATCAGGCGGCGGAGCCGGGCGGCGAGGAGCAGGTGCAGCGGCCCGCGTCCGGCCGACCAGCGGCCCAGCAGTCCCAGCAAATCGATTGGCTCCATATGCGGGCCAATTGTGCCGAATTGGCGCTGGGAGCGCCATCGGTACTCCCCCGAGGATGGATCGCATGACAACGCCATCCGAGACAGAGCCGGTGTCGATCAGCGAAGTGATCGGATCCCTGACGGGCCCCTGGCAGCCGCGCGACCTGGTGACGGCGAACGACGCGGTCGTACGCGTCGCCCGGTTCGAGGGCGAGTTCCCCTGGCACGTGCACGAGGAGGACGAGCTGTTCCTCTGCTGGGACGGGAGCTTCCGCATCGAGCTGGAGAACCGCGAGCCGGTCACGCTCGACGCGGGCGAGCTGTTCGTCGTACCAAAGGGCACCCGGCACCGCCCCGTGGCCGCACAGCCCGCCCACGCGCTCATGCTCGAACGCCCCGAGACCAAGCAGTACGGAAACTAGGGGGCGCGTCACCCGAAGAACGCGGGCCCGTCAGGAAAGTACGGTCACGGTCGAGCCCGTGCGGGTCTTGCTCACGTGTAGCTGGGCGGTGACGCGGGTGCGCAGCTCGGCGACGTGGCTGACGATGCCGACGGCGCGGCCGCCGTCGCGCAACGCGTCGAGGACCTCCATCACCTCGTCCAGGGTGTCCTCGTCCAAGGTGCCGAAGCCCTCGTCCACGAAGAGGGTGCCGATCTCGGCGCCGCCCGCCTCCATCGTCACCACGTCCGCCAGGCCCAGGGCCAGCGCCAGGGACGTGATGAACGTCTCGCCGCCCGACAGGGTGCCCGGCTCGCGGTGCCGGCCGGTCCAGCCGTCGATGACGCGCAGGCCCAGGCCGCCGGTGCCGTGGCCGCGGGCGCCCGCGACCTTGTCGACCGTGTGTTCCAGGGAGTAGCGGGTGCCCGACATCTTGGCGAGGCGTTCGTTCGCGGCGGCGACGACCTGTTCGAGGCGTGCCGCGAGGACGTACGCGGACAGGCGCATGCGGGTGCGGTTCGCCGTCGGGTCGCCTGACGTCAGGGCGGCCACGCGTACGGCCAGGGCGTGGCGTTCGGCGGCGGGCAGCCACGCCAGAGCCCGGGTGCGCAGCTCGGTGGCGAGCGTGACCAGGCGTGAGCGGCGGTGCTCGAAACGGTCGTGGGCGGATCCGGCGGACCGGTGGTGCTCCTCGGCCCGGGCCAGCGAGGCCTCCACCGACGCCAGGTCCGGCCGGGGCCGGGAGGCGGCGGCCACAAGCTCGGGGTCTTCGAGCAGCTCGGCGACCCTGGCCTCCTCGTCGTCGTGCTCCTTGACCTGGCGCAGCAGCTCCTGGCGTGTGCCGTCGTCCAGAGCGGCGGCACGCGCGGCCTCGGCCGAGGCGAAGCCCTCCTCCGACGCCGCCACGGCGGCCTCGGCCAGCGCCGTGCCCGCGTCCTCGGCCGCCGCGCGAAGCTGGTCGGTCGCGGCGGCCGTGTCGCGGAGCAGCGCGGCCTCCCGGTCGAGCCGGAAGATGCGCGCGTCCAGTGTCGGGTCGTCGCCGCGCGCGGCGACGATGCCGCCGCGCAGGCGTTCGGCCTCCTCGGACAGGCCGGTGCGGTAGGTGAGATTTGCGGCCAGGGTGGTCTGGAGCTCCCCGTGCCGGTCGCGCGCCTCCTCGAACTCCGCCTCGACGCGCCGCATCTCGTCCTCGATGCGTGAGATGTCGTCCTCGGCACCGCCCAGTCCGGCCAGCTCCTCGCGGGCGGCCTCCAGCGCGGCGGCCAGCTCCGCCTCCGTCGCGTCGCCGGCCTGGTCGGCGGCCCCGGCCAGCTCGGCGGCGAGCTGGGTGACGCGGTTGCCGGTCTCCTCGCGCCGTGTCTGGGCCTCCTCGTAGGCGGCGGCCGCGGCGTCCTCGGCCTCCTCGCCGGGACCCGAGCCGCCGGTGTGGGCCGGTGAGGGATGCTCGGCGGACCCGCAGACCCGGCACGGCTCGCCCGGTGAGAGATCACGGGCCAGCGACGCGGCCATGCCCTCCAGCCGCGCCTGGCGAATCTCCTGTGCCACCTCGCGGGCGGCCTGTGCCGCGTCGACGGCCTCGCGCTGGACGGCCTCGGCCTCGGCGAGCGACGCCGCGAGCGAGTCGCGCAGCCGCGAGGACTCCAGCCGGGCGGCGGCCGACTCGACCGCGGACCCGGCCATCGGCAGGGCGGCGGCACGTGCGCGCGCCTGGTCGAGCTCCTCGCGCAGGATCGTGCGGTAGGCCGGCGACTCGGTCAGGAAGAGCGCCAGCTCCGCCTCGGCGGTCTCCAGCGCGTCGGCCTCGTCCGCGGCCGTACGGAGCCGGGCGCCGATCTCGGTCAGCCGTGCCTCGTCGTCGCGCCGCTGGGCGAGCTCGACCAGCTCGTCGCGGCGTGCGCGTTCTTCCTTGCGCATCAGGTCGGCGTCGACGTCCTCGGCCACCAGCGTGCCGAGCAGGGCCCGGCGGCGGGCGACCACCGCCGCGACCTCCTCGTGGCGGGCGGCGCGGGCGGTGGCGACCTGCAGCAACGGCAGGACCCGTCCGGCGCGCTCCCCCGCGCGCAGCCGGTCGGTGAGCGCGGCGCGCGAGTCGGCACGCGAGGCGAGAGCGGCCGCGCGCGAGCGGGCGTCGGCGTGACGCTCCTGACGGGCGGCCAGCGAATGGGCGTCTTCGGCGGCGCTCCGTGCCGCGTCGCGGGCGGCGGTCGCGGCGGTCAGCTCGCCGGTGAGAGCGGCGACGGCGTCCGCGAGGTGGCCGGACAGCTCCGTCGCCCAGCCGGCCAGGGCGTCGGGCTCCAGGTCGGGGCGTACGGCTCCGGCCGCCTCGGCGGCGCGGTCGGCGACCGACTCGGCCGCGAGCCGCAGCTCGTCGGCCTCGCGCCGTGCCTCCGCCCGGTGGTCGGACAGCCAGGCCTCGACCTGCGCGAAGACCTCGGTGGCGAAGAGCTTTTCGAGCACGGCGCGGCGGTCCTCGGCGCCGGAGCGCAGGAACGCCGCGAAGTCGCCCTGCGGCAGCAGCACCACCTGGCAGAACTGCTCCGCGGACATACCCAGCAGGTCGGTCACGAGCTGGCCCGCCTCGTCGAACCGGGTCGACCAGGTCTCCCACTCGCCGCCGCGCCACTCCTGGAGCAGGACCTTGGCCTTCTGCTCGGTGGTGCCCTCACCGCGGAGCTTCGGCCGCTCCCAGCGCGGTGACCGCGTGAGCCTGAAACGCCGCCCGCGGATCGTCACGTCGAGGACGACCTCGGGCGAGCGGTCCGGCGGTGCGTGCTGGCTGCGCAGGTCCTTGGCGTCGTTGCGGACGCTCGGCACCCGGCCGTACAGGGCGAAGCAGACGGCGTCGAGCACGCTCGTCTTGCCCGCCCCGGTCGGCCCGTGGATGAGGAACAGGCCCGCGTTCGACAGCGTCTCGAAGTCGATCTCCTCGGTCCCCGCGTACGGGCCGAAGGCGGTGATCGTGAGGTGGTGCAGCCTCAACGGCCCGCCTCCGCCCGGCGGAAGCTCTCGAACGCCTCGTGCAGCAGCTCGCGCTCCTCCAGCGAGGCGGCGGAGCCGCGCACCTCGCGTACGAAGTCGTAGGCGATCTCGACCTCGGACCGGTCGCGGATGCGCTCGGCCCAGCCGCGATCGTCGCCGGCGGCCCCGCCGTCGGGCTCGAAGGCCAGCGCCAGCGTGTGCGGGAACCTCCTCCGCAGCCGGTCCATCGCCCCGGCGGGCCGGGCGGGGTCGGTCAGCGTGACCTGGAGCCAGTGGTCCTCGTAGGCGGACCAGCTCTCGCCGGTCAGCAGGTCGTCGAGCCGCCCGCGGACGCGCGCCGCACGGCGCGGCACCGGCGCCTCGACGAACTCGGCACGTACGGTCTCGCCGAGGTCGACCAGCCAGGCGCCCTTGACCTGGTGCTCCTCGGAGAAGGAGTACGCCAGCGGAGAGCCGGAGTAGCGCACGGTCTCCGACATGCACTGGCGTCCGTGCAGGTGGCCGAGGGCGACATAGTCGACGCCGTCGAACACGCTCATCGGCACGCTCGCGACGCCGCCGACGGAGATGTCGCGCTCGCTGTCGCTGGCCTCTCCCCCGGTCACGAACGCGTGCGCGAGCACCACGGACCGCCCGCCGCGCGTGGCGAGGTCGGCGCGTACGCGCGCCATGGCCTCGGTCAGCGCGGCCGTGTGGCCGCGCTCGGGCAGCTCCCACCGGCTGCGTACGACCTCGGGCTCGAGGTAGGGGATGCCGTAGACGGCCGTGCCGTCGCCGAGGACGACGGGGTCGCCCACGCTCCGCGGGTCGGCCCGCAGGTGGACACCGGCCGCGTCCATCAGGCCCGAGCCGAAGCCGAGCCGCTGGGCCGAGTCGTGGTTGCCGCTGATGATGACGACCTGGACCTTTTCGGCGGCCAGGCGCCTCAGGGCCTCGTCGCACAGGGCGACCGCGTCGACCGGCGGAAGCGCGCGGTCGTACAGGTCACCGGAGACGAGCACGGCGTCGACACCCTCCGAGCGCACGGTCTCGACCAGATGGTCGACGTAGCGCGCCTGGGCCCCGAGCATGTCCTCCCGGTGGAAGGACCGGCCGAGGTGCCAGTCGGAGGTGTGCAGCAACCGCATGAGGCCGGAAGCTAACAGCCCCCACCGACAACATCTCTCTCACACGCCGCGTGATGCCGCTTTGACATCTTTCGCGCGATCCCGGATCGCCGGTGGACAAAGCCGGGGCCGTACCGCGAAGATGCCAAGCAAGCGCTCGATTACTCCCTCCCGCCTCCGGAGGTACGGCAATGCTGCAGCACGATCAGCTCTTCATCGGCGGCGAGTGGGTCTCGCCCGCCGGCACCGGCACCATCGACGTCGTCTCGCCGCACACCGAAGAGGTGATCGGCCGCGTACCCGACGCGACGCCCGCCGACATGGACCGCGCGGTCGCCGCCGCGCGCGAGGCGTTCGACAACGGGCCGTGGCCGCGCATGGAGCCCGCCGAACGCAAGGCGATCGTCGCCCGGCTGACCGCGCTCTTCGGCGAGGGCCTGGCCGACATGTCCGCGCTCATCACCGAGGAGATGGGCTCGCCGATCTCGTTCTCCCAGCTCGGCCAGACCGGGCAGGCGCACGCGGTGTACACCTACTTCAGCGAGCTGGACATCACCTGGGAGGAGGAGCGCGCGGGGATGCTCGGGCCGGTGACGGTACGCCGCGAACCGGTCGGCGTCGTCGCGGCGATCGTGCCGTGGAACGTCCCGCAGTTCATCATCGCCCTCAAGCTCGCCCCCGCGCTCATCGCCGGCTGCACCATCGTGATCAAGCCAGCGCCCGAGACGCCGCTGGACGCGTACCCGCTCGCCGACATGCTGACCGAGGCGGGCGTCCCCAAGGGCGTCGTCAGCATCGTCGCGGCCGGCCGGGAGACCGGAGAGCACCTCGTACGCCACCCCGGCGTGGACAAGGTCGCGTTCACCGGTTCGACGGCGGCGGGCCGTACGATCGGCGCCATCTGCGGTGAGCAGCTCAAACGCTGCACCCTCGAACTCGGCGGCAAGTCCGCCGCGATCATCCTGGACGACGCCGACCTGGCCTCCACCATGGGCTGGCTGAAGATGGCGTCGCTGATGAACAACGGCCAGGCCTGCGTCGCGCAGACCCGCATCCTCGCGTCGCGTTCCCGGTACGACGAAGTGGTCGGCGCGCTGACCGAGACCGTACGGAGCATGCCCGTCGGCGACCCCGCGGACCCCGCGAACGAGATCGGCCCCCTCGTGGCCGAACGCCAGCGCGAACGCGTCGAGAACTACATCCGCGTCGGCCAGGAAGAGGGCGCCAAGGTAGCGCTCGGCGGCTCCGGGCGGCCGCACGACCGCGGCTGGTACGTCACGCCGACCGTGTTCACGGGCGTCACCAACGACATGCGGATCGCACGCGAGGAGATCTTCGGCCCGGTCCTGTCGGTGATCCCGTACGACGACGAGGCCGACGCCGTGCGCATCGCGAACGACAGTGACTACGGCCTGGCCGGTACGGTCTGGACCGCCGACAGCGACCGTGGCCTGGACATCGCCCGGCGGGTACGCACCGGCACCTACGGGGTCAACACCTACATGATCGAGTCGTCGTCGCCGTTCGGCGGATACAAGAACAGCGGCGTCGGCCGCGAACTCGGCCCGGAGGGCCTGGGCGCATACCTGGAGTACAAGTCGATCGCCCGCCTGGGCTGACCGTCAGGAGTCGTGAACGGCGACCTCGACGCAGCTACCGCCGGTGTCGCCGCTACGGCCGCTCTTACGCCATTCGAGCGTGACCTCGACACACTGGCCACCTGAGTTGCCGCTATGGCTACTCTTACGCCACTGGTCGCTCATATGCTCTCCAACTTCGTACGGAGCGATCTCAGGGATTCATCGGCGGACATCGCCGCGCCCCTGATCAAGTCGTAGCTTAGCGCGTACTCGCGAACGCTCTCTCCGTCGGTTACGAACTGGCCGCCTAAATGGCTCTCGATATACACCAGGTCGGGGCCGTTTCCGAAGCCCAGGATCGTAAACGCTCCCATGTGCCCGGTGTAGGAGCCCACGCTTTCTGGGACGATCTGGAGAGTGATGTTGTGGCATCCTGCCAGCTCCACGAGATGGCCCAACTGCCCCCTCATCACATTTCCGCCACCGAGTACCCGCCGAAGAGCCATCTCGTCGAAAACAGCGACTATACGAGGCGGCGGCCGTTGCTCAAGAATCTGCTGGCGATCCATACGCTTGGCGACAAGTTGTTCCGCTTCCTCGTGATCCCGGCCCGCTTTCATCACCTCGTAGGCGTACTCCCGCGTCTGGAAAATTCCGGTGATGACGCAAGGCTCGAAGATGTACATCACCGAGGCCTCGGCTTCGCGGGCGACGAATTCGGGGAAGCCGCGCGGCAGTACCGCAAGGTGGCGGGTCTCGTTGATGAGCTTGCAGAGGCGCTCGAACAGGCCGTTGGTCTTGAAGTAGGTGTCGAGGTCCTCGGCGAACCTCTTTGAGGGGATGTTCTTGGCCGCTTCGAGCTGGCTGAGGAGCTGCGGTGTATAGCCGAGGACCTCGGCGAGTTCGGTCTTGGCCATGGAGCCGCGCCACGCCTCTAATTCGGCGGCGAATGCTCGGATCGCGGGGAACTCATACGGGTCACGCTGCGCCACCATGGCCGCCTCCGGGGAGTAAAGGGTCGGCGACAAAGCGTAACCGAACGCGTGCCCGCGGTTACCCGATTCTCACTCCTCGACCGTGATTCCCAGCGCCGAGGCCAGAGTGTGCAACAGGCTCTGCGCGTCGGCGCTCTTCACCGTGGAACCGCGCAGACTCTCGACGCCGCCGATCCCCCACAGGTCGCATCCGGAAAAGACCGTCGTGCCCAGCATCTTCGCCTGGCTGAACTGCACGCCCTGCATCCGGCAGTCCTCGAACCGGCACCCGGTGAACTCCGCCCCCTGGAAGTCCGCCTCGGTGAGGTTGCAGTCGCGGAACACCACGTTGCGGAACCGGCTCATGCGGAAACGGCTCAGGTCGCCGCGGCACCCGGCGAACACGACGTCGCGGAACGTACAGCCGGTCCATTTCGCCCCGGTCAGGCGGCAGCGGTCCAGGAGGGCGTTGGTCACCATTCCGTCGACGACCTCGATGTTCGCCAGATCGCAGCCGAGGAACTCGACGTCGGAGAAGCTCCCCCGCCGCAGCACCGCACCGGCGAGCCCGGCGGTGTCGAAACGGCAGCGTTCGACGTCGACATCCTCCGCGCGGGTCCCGGCCTCGACGCTTCCGCCGAACTCCTGGGACAGGTAGACGCCGTCGTCGGTGAGCGAGGAGAGCCGGGCGGGGACCAGCTCTGCCGGCAGCTTCGGTGGCACGGGCGTTCGTGCGCGGCGGGTGGGCATCGGACGAAGGTACCGGCTCGGGCCGCCGGCCACGGGGTCATGGCCCGCGGCGGCGCCCGGCAGGAGTCGGGTGGTCAGGCGCCGGCGCGGCGGACCGCGCGGCCCAGGTGCAGATACAGCGCGTGGCCGGTGCCGTCGTCGCCCAGGAACGCGTGCGGCATGTGCATGCCGCGGTCGGCTTGGACCGGAATCAGCATGTCGTCGCGGTAGTGGACGAGCTCGGTACGTTCGGTGCGCCCGCCCATCTCCACGAGGAGACCCTTGGGGATCTGCTCGATCCAGATCCGCTGATCACTGTCCTGGCTGACGGTGAGGTCGAAGACCTGAGCCGAGTAGGTGCCGACGTACCGCTCGGCGTCGATCGGCCGGGGCTCGGCGGGCGGGGCGGGGAGGGCGGGCAGACCGACGTCGGTGAGCTCACCGAGAATGTGACCCACGACGTCGCGGTAGAGCGAGATGACGTCGCCGCCGTTGGTCAGCAGCGCGACGGCCAGCCCGGCCTCGGGGACCATCCGCAGGAAGGCGCCCTGCCCGATGGTGTTGCCGTCGTGACCGATGATCGTGCCGGCCGGCGTGTCGAACCGCTCGAAACCGAGACCCCACGACGTCCCCATGAGTCCGAGTTCGGGCAGGTCGACCTGCCGGTCGTGCATCCGGGCGGCGGTCCCCGGGGCCAGCACCTGGGTGCCGTCGGCCGTACGGCCGTCCTCGAGATGCATCCGCGCGAAGGTGACCAGGTCCCGCGGCCGCATCGCGAGCATCGAGCCGGCCGGGGCGTTCGACCGCGCCATGGCCCATACGGGTGCCGGTACGTAGCCGGCACCCGGTTCCAGCTCGATGTGGCCCATCGCGGCGCGGTACATGATCGCCTCGTAGGGGCTCGTGGCGGTGTGGGTGAGCCCCAGCGGCGCGATGAGGTGCTCGCGCAGGCACGCGTCGTACGGCTGCCCGCGTAGCACCTCGACGAGCCGGCCGAGCACGCAGTAGCCGGCGTTGTTGTAGGAGAACTGCTCGCCGGGCGGGAACAGCTGCGGCACGTCGTGCAGGGTCGCGACGTACTTCTCGAGACAGTCGTCGCCCACCCCGGTGTCGGTGAAGATGTCCCCCTCGAACCCGGCGGTGTGGGCGAGCAACTGCCGGACGGTGATCCGGCCGGCCGCCTCGTCGTCGGCGATGCGAAATTCCGTCAGATAGTCGCGCACCGGCCGGTCGATGTCGACTATGCCCCCGTCGGCCAGCTGCATCACCAACGTGCTGGTCCAGAGCTTGGTGACCGACCCGATCTGAAAGACCGAATCCGCGGTCGCCTCCACTCCGGTCGCCTTGCTGAGCAACCCGGCCGCCCCGTCGACCACCTGGTCGCCCCGCAGAACAGCCCACGCCGCGCCCGGAACATGGTGCTCCACGAGCAACCGTGGAAGCTGCTCACCAAGCCAGGCCTGAATCTCGTCAAGGTCGCCCATGGGCAGTGATGCTAAGGACATCGCCGCTCGAAAAGTTCGTCGTCGCCGACGACCGGCGGCCTGCCGACTGGTCGTGACCGACCAGACCTCACGTCTCCGTCATGAGCTCGGCGGCGGGCCCTCCAGAACCCGGGAGCAGGCTCTGCCCGCCTCCGCCGAGGCGCGAAGTGGTGCAGGTCACGGGCCCGAAAAGGTCCCGAGCAGGTACATAAGCCCCGTACGATCCGGCTCATGACGATTCGGTGGGGAATCCTGGGTACCGGTGGCATCGCGCGTACGTTCACCGAGGATCTGCTCCTCCTCGGGCACGAGGGGCACGAGGTGAGGGCCGTCGGGTCCCGCGCTCCGGAGACGGCCGAGAAGTTCGCCGGCCGCTATGACATCGCCCGCGCGTACGGTTCCTACGCCGAGCTCGCCGCGGACGAGGCCATCGACGTCATCTACGTCGCGACACCGCACAGCGCGCACCACTCCGCCGCCCGTACCTGCCTGGAGGCGGGCCGCGCCGTACTCGTGGAGAAGCCCTTCACCCCGACGGCGGCCGAGGCCGAGGACCTGACCGCCCTCGCGCGGGAGCGCGGGCTGTTCGCGATGGAGGGGATGTGGACGCGGTTCAACCCGCTCGTCGCCCGCCTGCGCGACCTGGTGGCCGAGGGCGCGATCGGCGACGTCAAGGCGGTGTACGCCGACTTCTCCGAGAACGCGGAGTTCGACCCGGCGCACCGGCTGTGGTCGCCTGACCTGGCCGGCGGTGCCGTGCTGGACCTGGGCGTCTACCCGGTGTCCTTCGCCTGGATGCTGCTCGGCGAACCGGCCACGGTCGAGGCGGTCGCCGTACCCGCGCCGACGGGAGTGGACGCCAACACGGGCATCGTGTTCGGGTACGACTCGGGGGCGGTGGCGCTCCTGCACTGCGGGTTCTTCGCCAGGTCCCCTCAGACGGCCACCGTCGTCGGCACGAACGGCTGGATCGACGTGGCCGGGCCGTTCTGGCACCCGGAGACGATGACCGTGCACCGCGACGGCGCCGAGCCGGAGACCCACCATGTCGAGATCGCCGGCCACGGCTTCACCTACGAGGCCCAAGAGGTCGCGCGCTGCATCGACGCCGGCCTCACCGAGTCGCCGGTAATGCCCCTCGACGAGAGCATCGCGATCGTCCGCGCCCTCGAGGCGATCGTCTCCCAGCCGTCCGCGTAGCGCACGCCGAAATAAGTCCAGCCGTATCGCCGGTGACGCCCTCGATGAGTGCGTCGCAATCGTTAGTTCCCTGGAATCCGTCATCTGTTAAACAGGGTCATGACGAATTCCCCCCGCCGTACACAGGTCGTCATCGTCGGTGCCGGGCCCGCCGGACTGACGCTCGCCAATCTGCTGCGCGTCGGGGGAATCGCGTGCGTGCTCCTGGAGGAGGAGAGCCGCGCCTTCATCGAGCAGCGTCCGCGTGCGGGATTCATCGAGGAATGGGCCGTACGCGCGCTGGAGCGCCACGGCCTGGCCGACCGGCTCCTGGAGAAGGCCGAGATCCAGGGTTCCTTCGAGTTCCGGTTCAACGGCGCGCGTCACATCATGAACTACGGCGAGCTCGCCGGTCACCGGCACTTCGTCTACCCGCAGCAGTATCTGGTCACGGACCTGGTCGGACTCCACACCGACCAGGGCGGCGACGTGCGCTTCGGCGTACGCGACGTCCGCCTTCACGATGTGGACACCGACCATCCCGCGGTCACCTACGAGGACTCCGAGACCGGTCTGCCGCACCGCGTCGAGTGCGACTTCATCGCCGGCTGCGACGGCGCGCGGGGCGTCTCCCGCGGCTATCTCACCGCGGGGAACGCGCTCCTCGCCTCGCACGACTACGGCATCGGCTGGCTCGCCCTGCTGGCCGAGGCTCCACCGTCCGCGACCGGGGTGATCTTCGGCATCCATCCGCGCGGTTTCGCCGCCCATATGGCGCGCGGCCCGGACGTCACGCGTTTCTATCTCCAGTGCCCGCCGGGCGACTCCGAGGCGAACTGGCCAGAGGAACGGGTGCACGAAGAACTGCGCATCCGCCTGGAAATTCCGGGCGGCCCAATCGCTCTCGGGGCGCTGATCGAAAAGCGGGTTCTCGACATGCGGAACTATGTCGTCGAACCCCTGTCGCGCGGCCGGCTCCACCTGGCCGGCGAATCGGCGCACCTGGTCGCGCCCATCGCGGCCAAGGGCATGAACCTCGCGATCAATGACGCCTTGCTGCTCGCCTCCGCCATCGCCGCGCACTACGAGGGCGACGACGCGAAACTGGCCGGATATTCCGATGCCTGCCTGGAGAGGATCTGGCAGTACCAGGAGTTCTCCCAGTGGCTCTCGGAGATCTTCCACGGGCCGACCGTGACCGCAACGGCCGACCCGTTCCAGACCCGCCTCACCGAGGCACGCCTGCGGCGGCTGCTGAAGTCCAAGACGGCCGCGGCGGCGTTCGCGGACATCTACACGGGCAAGCACGCCGACTTCTGAGACCTGGCCGCCGTCGCGGAGCCCTCCTTCGAACGCGACCGTGGCCAGGACCGCCAGGATCAGCCGGCGCCGAGGCCAGGCGGCTACCCGACCTTGTCCCCCGGATCTTCGGGAACCGCGCCGAGCTGCCGCAGCTGCGACAGGACGTCCACGATCCCCCAGGTCTCGGCGATCCGGCCGTCCGCGAAGCGGGAGATGAGGATCTCGTTGTACGTGATGGACCGGCCGGTCGGCGGACGGCCCATGTACTCGCCCTGATGGGTTCCGGTGACCGTGTTCCTGCAGACGACCTTGTCCCCCTCCGCGATCACATCCTCGACCGCGACGTGAAGGTCGGGGAACGCGCGAAGGAGCGTCGCCCAGACCTGTTTGAGCGCCGCCGCCCCTGTGGCGTCGGTCGGCAACGGTGTGCGGATCACCACGTCCGGGGCGACGACCTCGTCGATCGTCCTTGAGATGACCTCCACGTCGCCGCTGTTCGCGGCGTCATGGAGGCGGCCGAACTTCGCCTTGTTGCTTGTCGCCTGTGCTGTTGACACGTGGCCTCTTCTCGGTTCGCTACGAAACGGCCGGATCACTTCTGGAGGACGGCCTGGATCTCGAGGCTGATCGACACCTTGTCGCCGACCACGACGCCACCGCCGTCCAGCGGGAGGACGAGGTCGATGCCGAAGTCGCGCCGGTCGATCCGCGTGGTCGCGGAGAAGCCGGCCCGCTGCCCGCCGAACGGGTCCGGGGTGAACCCGTTCACCTCGACGGCCAGCGGCACCTGCCGGGTGACGCCGTGCAACGTCAGGTCACCGTCGACGGCCCAGCCGTCGCCGGTCCGGCGGATGCCGGTGGAGCGGTAGCCCATCGTCGGGTACCGCTCGACCTCGAGGTAGTCGGCGGAGCGGAGGTGGTCGTCACGGGATCGGTAGCCGGTGTCGATGGACGCGAGGTCGATCGTCGCGGTGACCGACGAGGTCAGCGGGTCCTCGCTCGTGACGATCGTGACGTCGTAGCCGGTGAACCGGCCACGGATCTTGCTGACCATGAGGTGATGGGCGGAGAAGGCGATCTCGGAGTGCACCGGGTCGGCCTTCCAGGTGCCGGTCAGATAGTCCGGGATCGCGACGTTCGTTGTCTTCAGGGATGCGGTGCCGTGGTTGTCGCTCATACCCAGATGACGAACGCACGGCCGCCGAGGGGACGGCCCGGGTCGTCTTCGAGCGCATCGGAGCCGCTTTGAGAGCGTCCTCACATGCGGTGGAGCCTCACACGACACGCAGCGCGGGGGATCGGCGGATTAGGATCACGACGTGCCGACAGTCCCCCGGCGTCGCAGCACGATGCGCGGTCACCTAGTCGTCTGCGGCGACACGCCCCTCGCCTTCCGGCTCGCCGACGAGCTGGCCACGCGTTATCTGCAGGACGTCACCGTCATCCTGCCGTCCAAGAAACGCAACCACGGACCGCAGATCGCCGAGCTGCCCCGGGTCAAGGTGCACGAGGCCCATGAGCTGAACGACGAGGCGTTCCGCGACGTCAACGCGGAGGCGGCCAGCGCGGTCGCGCTCGTGGGCAACAGCGAGGTCGGCAACATCCACGCCGCGCTGCGGGTGCAGGAGCTCAACCCGGGCGCGCGGCTCGTCATCCGGATGTCGAACACCTCGCTGGGTCAGCGGATCCGTACCCTGTTCAACGACTGCGCGGTGCTGTCCGACGGCGCGATGGCCGCGCCGTCGTTCGTGGCAGCGGCGCTCGGCGATCCGGCTCCCAGCCACGTACGCGTGGCCGGCCGCACCCTCTATGTCGCGCGCCGCAGCGACCGGCCGACCAGCATCATCTGCGGGCTGGCCGACACCCGGCGCTCGGAGGGCAACCCGCGCCTGCTGCCCGACCCGCACGAGAGCGCCAACCTGGTGCTGGCCGTCGCCGACAAGACCCCGCGCGACCCGCTCCTGTCCCACCGTCCGCACCGGAGCCAGGTCTCGGGGCTGACGCGCAACCTCGCGCTGATCCTCAACCGCCGCCTGATGCAGGTGGCGGTCTCGCTCCTGGCCGTGATCGTCATCGGCACGGTGCTGCTGAGCATCGCCGCGCACTACGGCCTCAGCGAGTCGGTCTATCTCGTCCTCCTCGACCTCGCGGGTGCCGCCGACCCCGAACCCTCACTCGGAGGGCCGGCGAAGCTGATCCAGGTCGTGGTGACCCTCGCCAGCCTTGCCCTGGTGCCGGCCGTCACGGCCGCGGTCGTCGACGCGGTGGTCCGCGCCCGGCTCGCCGGCCCGCTGGAGCTGCGCGAGCCGATCAGCGGCCACATCGTGGTCGTCGGGCTCGGCGGTGTCGGGCTACGCGTGGTGGCGCAGCTGAACGACCTCGGCGTCCCCGTCGTGTGCGTCGAGATGAACGAGGACGCGGTCGGTGTTCCCTTCGCCCGCCGCGAAGGGCTGCCGCTCGTGATCGGCGACGCCACGCGCAAGGAGACGCTGCGCAGCGCGTGGGTCAGCACCTGCCGCGCGGTCGTCACCGTCACGAGTGACGACATCACCAACCTCGAGGCCGGGCTGAGCTCGCGCGACCTGAAGGACAACGTACGGGTCGTGCTGCGGCTCTTCGACGACGACCTGGCCGGCCGGGTGCACCGCAACTTCCGCATCCCGGTGTCGCGCAGCGTGTCCTTCCTCGCCGCGCCGGCCTTCGCCGCCGCCATGATGGAACGCCTGATCATCGGTACCATCCCGGTCGGCCGCAAGGTGATGCTCATCGCCGACGTACCCATCGCCCAGGGCTCGGTGCTGGAGGGCCGCCCGCTGAGCGACGTCAACCAGCCCGGCGAGTCACGGGTGCTCGCGCTGGGCCGCCGGGGCGGCCCGCACTTCGACTGGGCGCCCCAGGCCGGCTACCGCCTCGTACGGGGCGACCGGCTCATCGTGCTGGCCACCCGTACGGGCATCGGGCACGTACGGGCGCGCAGCATCTCCCCGTCGCAGGCCCCACCGGCCTTACGGATGCGTGAGGAGTCGCCGGGTGGCTAGTGGGCCACGAGGCCGTCGCGTCCCGCCATCTTCTGGGCCTTCACCCGGAACGTCCCGACCAGCGGCCCGGTGTCGAGCCGGAGCCGGCCGTCGGACAGCCGGGTGTCCTTGTGCTCCGTGTCGAGCGGCACGATCACGTACTGCCGGCCGCGGATCGCGCCGGTGAGCACGGACGCCTCGTTCGCCTTGAGCTTCCCGCTCGGGAACTGGAAGGTCCCCGTGAGCCGCGCCAGCATCGCGTACGGCACGTCCTTGGTCGTGTAGTAGCCGCCGGTGTCCAGGTCTCCGGTGGCCGACTCCAGCGGGACGAGCAGCAGCTTGTCCCCGTGGTCGTTGTAGGCCCTGACCAGCGGGTTGAAGCGCGGGATCAGGTCGCTGTTCTGCTTTGCGAGCACGTCCTGGATGCCCTGGCGCAGATCGTCCGACGGTTGTTCGGCGGCCGGGGCGACACCCTGCAGCAGGAGCCCGAGCGGGGTCTGGCCACCCTGGGTGACCTGCCGCTGCCAGGGCTGCTCGGCCTTCTTCCCCTTCTTGTTCTCGTCCTTCTTGTTCTCGTCCAGCAGCAGACCGGAAAGGGCGCCCAGCGGCGCGGCCTCGCCGTCGACGGTCAGGTGCCGCGGGTCCAGGCCCTGGTCGAGCGGCGCGTACGACACGTGCTCCCGCAGGTCGCCGGGGTCCTTACGGTCGGCGCCCTCGGCCATGGCCGCGGCGACGGCGTCGAAGTAGCCGGCCGCGCCCTCCGCGGCATCGGTGGCCGCGGCGCGCTTGGCCTCGTCGGGGTACTCCTTCTGCCACCGCGAGTACCAGTACGAGGCGTTGGCGAGCCGCTGCTTCTTCTGCTGGGGATCGTGGTAGGCCGCGACCACGTCGTCGTACAGCATGGCGCGGTACAGCCGTGGCGTGACGGCGAGCGGATACTCGGTGCCCCGCAGCTGGTGCTGGTCAAGGGGCTTTCCGCGCTGCTGCCACGAATGGAACAGCTCGTCGGTCGCGGCGCCGAACAGGATCTGCGACAGGCTCGCGTGCTCGTTCTTGGCCTCGTCGGCGTACGCCGGGTCGGCACTGTTGATCACGACGGCGGGGTGCCCGTCCCAGCTGGTGTAGAGCGACCCGGAGGCCGGGATCGTGACCCTGTGCCGCGTCAGGTCGGCGGCGCCGAGGTTCTTCACGCCCTCGACCGTCACCAGCCGCGCGACCTTCCCGTCGCCGATGATGACCCGCCGGTCCTTCAGGACGACGCCGGGCCAGATGCGCCCGGCGTCCGGCCAGACCTTGGAGACGTAGCCATGGACCTCGTTCGACACCGGCACGACCGCCGTCGCCTTGGAGATCGCGTGTGTCTTGTGAGAATGCTCTGCGCATCCGGCGATGACGCCCGCGGCCAGACCGCCGAGCGCGATCGCCGCGACGCCTGCGCCGCGGCGTCCAGTCCCGATCAACACTGCCTACCCCCCGCTACCGACGACATGGGCACCGGGGGGAAACTGCTGCCCAATCTTTTCCTGGCGATCATTCCCCGTGATCGCGGGGGATAACGCCACGGACCTGCGAAGCTGTGATGCCGGCCGGCTCAGCCCAGGGGCTTCAGCTCGGCCTCGGTCGCGGCGTCGTGGTCGGTGGACAGGCTGAGGTCGCGCCAGCGGGCGTCGCTCTCGGCGCGTGCCCGTTCGACCGCGGCGGCGTAGCGTACGGCGTCGCTGCCCAGCAGCAGCCGCAGCGGAGGCTCGTCCAGGCCGGCGACCTTCAGCACGACCTCGGCGACCCTGGCCGGATCGCCCGCCGCGGCCATCCCGCCTTCGGCGAATCGTTCGGCCAGCGCGCCGACGGTCTTCCGGTACGGCTCGCTGACCGGGGGGATCGACATCGAGGACCCGGCCCAGTCCGTACGCATCCCGCCGGGCTCCAGCACGGTGACCTTGATGCCGAGCGGCCCGACCTCCTGGGCGAGCACCTCGGAGAACCCGCCGACGGCCCACTTCGCGGCCTGGTAGGCGGACAGGCCCACGGTCGTGACCCGGCCGCCGACCGAGGAGACCTGGATGATGTGACCCGAACCCTGCTCACGCAGCACCGGCAGGGCGGCCTTGGTCACGTTGACGACGCCGAGAAGATTGGTGTCGATCTGCGCGCGGAAGTCCTCGGCGGTGACGTCCTCGACGGAGGCCAGATCGGCGTAGCCGGCGTTGTTCACGACCACGTCGAGGCGGCCGAACTCCTCCACCGCGGTGCGTACGGCGGCCTCGGCGGCCTGCGGGTCGGTGACGTCGAGGGGGACCTGGCGGAGCCTTTCGCCGTACCTCGCGACCAGCTCACCGGGCAGGTTAGGCCTGCGGGCGGTGGCGACGAGGGCGTGCCCTTCCGCGAGGACCGCTTCGGCGATCTCTCGCCCGAGGCCGCGTGAGGTTCCGGTGACGAGGAAGACCTTGCTCATGTTCTCGCCTTTCGCTTCGACTAAATGGTTAGTTGATTGACGGTACCTCATCTGTCAACTAACCGGTTAGCCGGCGGTACGCTGTCGCCCATGGCAGGTGACGCGGAGGCGACGAGGCGCCGGCTTCTGGACGCGGCGAGCCAGGAGTTCGCCGCGTACGGCATCGCCGGCGCGCGCGTGGACCGGATCGCCGCCGCGGCCCGGTCCAACAAGGCGCAGATCTACCACTACTTCGGCAGCAAGGACGCCCTGTTCGACGCCGTCTTCCACGAGCTCGTCGTCCGCACCGTCCGCGAGGTGCCGATCGATCCCCTGGACCTGCCCGGCTACGCCGCCCGGCTGTTCGACGGCTACGAGGACCACCCGGAGGTGCAGCGGCTCGCCACCTGGTACCGCCTCGAACGCGCCGAGACGGACTCACCGCTGGAGATCGTGGTGGCGAGCAACCGCGCCAAGGTCGAGGCCATCGCCTCGTCCCAGCGTTCGGGGGCGCTCCCGGCCGCCGTAGCGGCCGACGACCTGCTCGCGCTCGTCCTCACGATCGCGTCGATGTGGACGTCGATGACCCCGGAGTACAACGCGCTGGTGAGCCGTCACACCCGCGCCCACCGCCGCCAGGTAGTGATCGACGCCGTACGCGCGCTGCTCGCCTGACCGGCGCCTTCGGAGTCAGCACCTGCGGATCCACGGGCGGGGCGTCAGGTCTCACCGTGCGCCGCGTGTGGCGCTCAACCTGGTGCCGGGGCGGTCTCGAGCCGGCGGATGATCGGGTTGAGCAGCTCGTTGAGCTCTTTGACCAGGACCGCCACCGCGAGGCGGGCGGTGTCGGCCAGGGTGTCGGATGGGCCGCCGGGTGCCGGCGGGAGCGCGCCGAGCGGCACGGGCGTGTCAATGAGCAAGGTGGTCCGCAGGAAGGGGCTGCGGGTCAGGTCCTGGTCGGTGGGTTCGAGGTACTGGCCGAAGGTCTGCGGCCAGTCACGCCAGCCGCGGTCCCGCCACCATTCCCGTGAGGCGGTGAGCTGGGCGGGAAGCGGTGACACGAGCAGGGCGTGGGCTGTCAGGGTGCCGTCCCAGGGGTTGCGGTCGCAGGCGACGGACAGGATCCGCCGGTGCCGGCGCACGCACGGGGGCGACGGAGTGACGGCCAGCCGCCACGCGGCGCAGGCGAAGGTCACCGGGGCGATGTCGCCCCACGATCCGTCGAACGCCGCGACGTTGTCCCGTACGAGTTCGGCGTAGCGGCTCAACCCGTCGGCAGCGCGTCCCCGGTCGTACTCCCGGTCGATCCAGAGGGCCTCATGCTCGCCCATGTGTTCCTCCCGCCGAGGTGGTCGCGTACCGCACAGTCAACGCGATCACCGGCCCCGCCCGGCGGTTGTTCTCTCACAGCCGACCGCCATCGCCGGTGACCGCCTCACGGCACGCCACCGTGAGACCCGGACAACACACCGAGGAACTCCGCGTCGAAGGCCGGAACTAGGCCACGATGTCAATAACATCCCGGCTTAGACGATCTACCTTGGGAGTCTCATGCCCTCCGCGTTCGACTTCGACAGCCTCGTGAACAACTTCGATCAGGTCCAGCCCTTGATGGCGGGGGCGACGACCGGAATTCTCGAACACGTTCCGCCGCTTGGGCACGGCACGACCGTCTTGGACATCGCGTGTGGCACGGGGGAGCCCGGGCTCACCCTCGCGGAGCACCGACCCGGAACCCACCTGATCGGTGTCGACAGCGCCGAGCCGATGGTGGGAGCCGCCCGGCGCAAAGCGGAGGCCAAGGGCCTGGCCGACACCCGGTTCGCCGTGATGGACAGCCGGCACCTTGACCTCGCGGACGCCTCGGTCGACTGCGTGGTGTCCCGGTTCGGGGTCCTCTCCTTCGCCGATCCGATGGCCGAGGCACGTGAGATGTCGCGGGTGTTGCGGCCGGACGGTGGCTTCGCCGTGGCGACGTGGGACGCCGCCAGCAAGAACGTCCTGACCTACGCGATCGCCTCGGCCGTCGATGAGTGGCTTCCTCCGCAGGCGACGGCGGCGATGCGGCGGATGGAGCAGTTCGCGATGCCCGGAAGGCGGGAGTCATGGCTGCGGCAGGCCGGGTTCTCGAAGGTCGACAGTTCCCTGTGGACCTGGCCCGTCGAGTTCGCCGACGAGGAGGCCATGTGGGCTCTCGCCGGCGGCCCGGCCATGCTGCAGGCGGTGGTCACCGGACTCGACGATGACCACACCCATCAGGCCCGCGACAGGGTTCGCGACCTCACGAGTGAATACAGGCGATCAGACGGCACGTATGTCCTGCCGTACGCGTGCCGGCTGCTCTGGGGAACCCGTTGACCTGTTGGCGTCAGCCGTGATCACGGCAGCCAACGCACGCCTGCTCCATGGCGTGCCCGGCGTGGATCGGACGCGAACGCGCCCGGCGTCGGCGGTCCTTCGTCCGCCGGTGCCGGGCGCGTTCGCGTCACGTCCCGCTAGTGGCGCAGGGCGGCGATCAGGGACTTGGTGTCGGGGGTCCCCATCCGTACGAAGAGCGGCAGCGTGCCCAGGTCGGACGGGTAGGCGTGCAGGTCACCCCGTACGGTCCGGCCGCGGGTCACGTCGTACCACTCACCCGGCGGCAGGTGGACGTCGCGGCTCGTGCCCTCCGACAGCACCGGCGCGGTCAGCAGCGAGTCGCCGAGCAGCCACTCGTCGCCGATCGTGTACGACGCCTTGTCCGACGGGAAGTCGAAGAACAGCGGCTGCATGATCGGATCACCGGACCGCAGCGTGGCCTTCACCTGCCTCTCGATGTACGGCGCCAGGCGCTTGTGAACGTCCAGCGCCTTGTTGTAGAGCTTCACCGTGTCCGGGTCGTAGTCGATCCACTTGTTGTTGACGTAGTCGTAGACGCGGATCGGTGACGTCGAGGAGTAGATGAGCGGCATGGCGGCGGCCGCCTGCGCCCAGCGGATGAGAACCTCCTTGGACGGCGGCGGTCCGCCCTCCGAGCCGCCGACCATGTCGGTCTCCACGAACGGGTAGCCGATCGTGGAGACGGCCAGGTCCTGGTGGACGGCGGCCTGCAGGGACGTCCAGTCCGTGCCCTTGTCGATCTCGCGGGTCACGAAGCCGTACTTCTGCGAGCCGGTCCAGTGGATGCGCACGCCCACACCCTGCTGGTCGAACTCGTCGGTGAGCTGGGCGCCGAGCTTGACGTAGTCGTTGGCCGTGTAGCCCTGGGCGGGGGCGCACGTCTCGTCGTAGAAGCGGGTGTCGAACTTGAACCCGTCCACCCCATAGGTCTTCTCGAGCGCCTGCAGCTGGCCGGTGTACCAGGCGCGCGCGTCAGGGTTGCCCAGGTCCACGATGCCGGCCTTGCCGTTCCACCAGTCGACGGTGCACGGCTTGGACGGGTCGTCCTTGGACTTCAGCAGGTATCCCTTGTCCGCGGCCACCTTGTAGTTGTCCGCGTCGAGGTTGATCCAGAGCGTCACCCAGAGGCCGAACTTGTCCCCGAGGTTGTGCACCTCGTCCGACATCGCCTTGGGGTCGGGGAACTTGGAGTTGAAGGTGAAGTCGCCGTAGTGACTCATCCAGCCGTCGTCCAGCGACATCGTGTGCCCGGGGACCTTGGCGTCGTGCAGACGGTGCACGTAGTCCAGGAAGCCGGCCTGGTCCACGTTCGTGTAGAACTGCGCCCAGGAGTTCCACAGCGGCGTCTCGTACTGGTACGGCTCGGCGTCGCTCTTGGCGGGCTTGCCCGTGATGCCGATGTAGTCGTCGTAGACGGCCTTGGGGGTCTTCTCGACGAAGAACGTGGCCGCGAAGCCCGGCGAGCCGGTGACCTCCATGCCCGCGACGCCGGCGGTCTTCTTGCCGAGGTCGACGTTCATCAGGTCCTGGGTGTCGAAGAAGATGCCCGCGGCCGACTGGGTGAACCAGAACGGGTCGACCATCTGGTACGACGCCGGGCCGAACGCGTCGTCGGCGACCTTGCCGGAGTCGAGCGGCCACGGCTGGTCCGTGTAGGGGCCGCCCTCGTCGGTGCTCGCCTCGCCATGGCCGTACCAGTGCCCGGCCGAGGCCATCGCGAAGTGCATGCCGGTGGCGGTCGGCGTCGCGCCCTGGACCGTGCTCTCCACCTTGTAGCGGTCCGCTGACGGGGTCACCTTCACCGCGAGGGTGGCCGACTTGTCGGTGGTGGCGACGCTCAGGGTCAGTACGCCGTGGGACCAGGTGGCCTTGCGTACGTCGGTGGCGGTGGCCTGGCCGTTCGGCCCGGTGAAGTCGATGGCGTCGGTGTTCGTGGTGTTCAGCACCGTACGGCCGGCCCGGCGGGCGCTGATCTGGAAGTGCCGCTTGGCGATGACGACCTGGTACGCCGGGGCGGTCAGCGTGATGGACCCGGCACTGTCGTGATACGTGAAACGCGGGGCGGCCGAGGCCGCGCCGGCGCCACCGGCGAACGACGTGGCGGCCAGCGAAAGAAGAGCGAGGGGAAGGAATAGTCGGCGGGATCTCAGCGCGATCACCTCGCGGGGTTCGGGAGCCGCCCGGCCGTGGGGTTGCCGGACTGCTCATTTGTGCGCACTACTGGCCGATACTGCGCATAAACGAGCGCCGCGTCAAGATCTTCGGCTGTGTGGCACGCACGTGAACCCGCTTACGGAGCGTCCTCGCCGAGTCGTCCCACGGCGAGAACGAGGGCGCCGAGCAGGGCGTTTCCGCCGCTCGCGTCTATGACGCGACCGTATTCGGGGCGGCGGAACCCCAGCCCTGCGGCCACACACGCAGGCCCCGTGTACGGGGCCGCGTCGCTTCGGCGACGGCCGAGGACGCCCGCGAAGGGCGGCGGAGCGCCTCGCGGCGTGCTCCGGCAGGGGTCAGCCGCCGAGGGCCTTCTTGCGTGACCGGTAGCGGTTGAGCAGCACCGGGCGCAGCCAGCGCAGTGGGGCCGGGAGGTCGCTCATCATCTCGCCGTAGCCCGCCGGGCGGTCCGGGTCCTCCAGCAGCCCGAACAGCAGGTCCGGCCCCGAGCGGGGCGCGCCGTCGACGATGGCCTTGCGTAGCCTGATCATCTCCGCGTCCGGTACCTGCGGGAACAGCTCGACGAGCGCCGGCTCTTCATCGTCGAGGTGCCCGGCCAGCAGGTCACGGACCTTCGCTGCCGCAGAGGCACCGCGCTCGGCAGCCGCCCGCTCCCCCGCGGCGACCCCGTCGATGGCCGTGGTCAAGGCCTGCAACTCGGCGTCGAGCGCCTCGTGTTCGGCGGTCAGGTCATCGAGCTTCCCGGACGCCTCGGGGAACAGCTCGCGCAGCACCGGCCAGAAGAGCTCGTCCTCACTGGCGTGGTGATGATGGACGAAGGTGACGAGCCAACGCGCCGTGTTCACCAGGGTCTTGGCGTCGACCGCGCCGGCAGAGCCGGCGTCGGCGAACCGCGCGAACGCCTCCGCTGTCAGGACCGTGCCCCGGCGCATGATCGTGTGTACCGCGATGAGCTCGTCGTACATGTGCGAGCCCGCGGTGCGCACTACTGAAGTCATGACAGTTCCTTGGCGAATTGGGGTAAGTCGGTGTGCAACGAAGTACACGATAGTGCATCGAATACACACATTATGATGTGATCATGTCCCAAGCCCGGACCTACCACTCGCCGCGCCGGGAGCTCGGTGCCGCGGCCACACGACGGGACCTCATCGCGGCGGCCCGGCGGCTGTTCGCGCGCAACGGGTACGCCCAGGTCACCGTCGCCGACATCGCCCGCGAAGCGGGAACGGCGGTCAAGACCGTCTACGCGAGCGTCGGCGGCAAGGCGGAGATCCTGCGGGAGATTCTCGAGGGGGCCCTCCAGGATTCGGGCGCCGAGGAGACGATCGCCCAGGTACGGGCCGCCTCCGACGCTGCCACCTGCCTGGCCCTGCTCGCACACGGGACACGCCTCGGCAACGAGAGCCAGGGCGAGACCCTCGCCATCCTCAACAGCGCGATGCACGTCCACCAGGGCGCCGAGGCACTCTGGGAGCGGATCGCGACGGCCTACCGCGCCGCGCTGCGCCGCGCCGCCGAGCACCTCGACGACCTCGGGTGCCTCCCGGCGGGCATGACGGCCGACCGGTACACCGACCTGCTGTGGTTCTGCTTCGGCCCCCAGGCCTGGCGGGTGCTCGTCGGCGACTGCCACTGGACCTGGGACGAGGCCGAGACCCGGCTCGCCGCCACGGCCACGACCCTGCTCGTCACGGCCTAAGACCTCATCCGAAGTCTCCGTCCGTAGCGGGACCTCGGATGAGGCCCCAAGGCCGGACGGGCGCCGTCCGGCAGGGGGCGCCCGTCCGCATCATCGAACGGTCATTCGGAGATGCCGAGGTCGCGGGCCTCCTCGCGGAGCTCCGGGGCGCCCTTGACTCCCGCGCTCTCCAGCTCGTGCGCCAGTTCGTCCAGTTCCGCGCCGCCCGCCATCTGGGCGGTCAGCTCGGCGAGCGAGATCTCTTCGTTGGTGTAGTAACCGATGCTGCGGCCGCGCTTGAGGAGCAGGAACCGGTCCCCCACCGGGTACGCGTGGTGGGGGTTGTGGGAGATGAAGATGACACCGAGGCCCCGCTCGCGCGCCTGGGCGATGTAGCGCAGTACGACGCCTGCCTGCTTGACCCCCAGCGCGGCGGTGGGCTCGTCCAGGATCAGGACCTTCGCGCCGAAGTAGACGGCGCGGGAGATCGCGACGCACTGGCGCTCGCCGCCGGACAGGGTGCCGATGGGCTGGTCGACGTCGCGCAGGTCGATCCCCATGTCCAGGAGTTCCTTCTTGGCGGTCGCGCGCATGAAGCCGATGTCGAGCCGCTTGAACGGCCCCACGCCCGTGCGCTTCTCCGAACCCAGGAAGAAGTTGCGCCATACCGGCATCAGCGGCACGACCGCCAGATCCTGGTAGACCGTGGCGATGCCGTGCTCCAGCGCCTCGCGGGGCGATCCGAAGGAGACCTCCTCGCCCTCGACACGGAACACACCCTCGTCGTGCTTGTGCAGGCCGGCGACGATCTTGATGAGCGTGGACTTGCCCGCGCCGTTGTCGCCGAGCACGCAGGTGATCTCGCCGGCGGCGACCTCAAGGGTGATGTCGCGCAGCGCGATCACGTTGCCGTACCGCTTGCCGACGCCCTCCAACTGGACGAGTGGCTCCGAAGCTTCACTCATTTTCCTGCCTCCGCTCGGCGCCGTACGACCAGGTTCACGACGGTGGCGGCGAGCAGCATCGCGCCCAGGAAGAACTTGAACCAGTCGGGGTTCCACTCGGCGTAGACGATGCCGTTGCTCGTCATGCCCCAGATGAACGCGCCGATGGCCGCGCCGATCGCCGAGCCGTACCCGCCGGTCAGCAGGCAGCCGCCGACGACCGCGCAGATGATGTAGAAGAACTCGTTGCCGACGCCCTCACCGGACTGCACCGACTTGAAGTTGAACAGGATGTGCATCCCGTAGAACCACGCCGTGAAGGACACGCCCATGAACAGGGCGATCTTCGTACGCGTGACCGGGACGCCCACCGCGCGTGCACTGGAGGCCGACCCGCCCACCGCGAAGATCCAGTTGCCGGACCGCGTACGCAGCAGCAGCCAGGTGGCGATGGCCACGAACACGATCCACCACAGCACCGTGATGTTGACCTGCACGCCGCCGACCGTGAAGTTGCGCGCGAACACCGCACGCGCCTGGGAGAAACCGTCCATGTCCTCGATCGAGGGCGTGGCGACGTTGTGCGTGATGAGCTTGGTGAAGCCGAGGTTCAGGCCCGCCAGCATGAAGAACGTGCCGAGGGTGATGATGAAGCTCGGCAGCCCGGTCTTGACGTACAGCAGGCCGTTGAGGAAGCCCAGCGCGAGGGTCACCACGAGGGAGATCGCGACGCCCGCCCAGACGTTGAGGGTGAGCTGGTAGCTGAACATCGACGCGATCAGCGCCGAGGAGGTGACCATCACCCCCGCGGACAGGTCGAACTCCCCGCCGATCATCAGCAGCGACACCGACACGGCCATGATGCCCATCGACGCGCTGGAGTACAGGACCGTGGAGAACGACGACGCGCGCAGGAAGGCGTCGGCGACCAGGGAGAAGAAGACGAACAGGACGATGGCGCCGACGAGCGCGCCGATCTCGGGGCGGCCCAGCAGCTTGCGGAACGCCGACCGCGCGGCGAGACGTTCGTCCGCCGGCGCGGGTGGTGCGATGGTCTGACTCACCGGGAACTCCTTGGTTCCGGCGCGGGGCGCCCCCGCCGAGGGAGGCGCCCCGCGGTTCCTATCGAGTGCCTCGGTCCGCGTACGGCGCCACGGTGTCCGCGTTGGACTTGTCGACGATCGCCGGCCCGGTGAGGACGGGCTGCCCGCCGCCGATGACGTCCCCGTTGTTCTTGTACAGCCACAGCTCGTCGACGGCCTCGTAGCCCTGGAGGTAGGGCTGCTGGTCGACGGCGAACTGGATGCGGCCGTCCTTGATCGCGGTGACCAGGTCCTTGTTCATGTCGAACGTGGCGACCTTGGCCTTGCTCCCCGCGTCCTTGGCGGCGTCGGAGGCGGTGAGGGCGACCTGGGCGTTGAGCGCCAGGATGCCGTCGATGCCCTTGTCGGCCTGGAGCTTGGCGGTGACCGCCGACTTGACCTGCGGCATGTTCGCGCCCTGCACGAAGAGGTTCTGCAGGTCGCCGGAGAAGGTCTTCTTCGCACCCGCGCAGCGCGCCTCGAGACCGACGTTGCCCTGTTCGTGGATCAGGCAGACGGCCTTCTTGACGCCGGCCTTGTTGAGCTGCTCGCCGGCCGCCTGGCCGGCGATGCTCTCGTCCTGGCCGAAGTGCGCGATCGCGCCGAACTTGGCCGAGTCCTCGGCGCCGGAGTTGATCGTCACGACGGGGATCTTGGCCGCGACGGCCTTGGCGACGACGTCCTTGAGGGCGTCCGGCTTGGCCAGCGTGACGATGATGCCGTCGACGTGCTGGTCGATGTAGGTCTGGACCAGCTGGGCCTGCTTGCCGCCGTCGGGGTCCGCGGCGTACAGGAACTGGACGTTGTCCTTGGCGGAGGCGGACTTGGCCCCCTTCTGCACGATGTCCCAGAACGCGTCGCCCGGGGCGGAGTGCGTGACCATGGCGATCTTGATCCGGGGGCCGCCGCCGCCCAGCGCCTTGGTCGCCTGGTCGTCGGCCTTCTTCCCGCCCGAGCTGCTGCACGCGCTCAGTGCCAGCAGCCCCGCCAAGGCCGTGGCGATCACCTTTCGCTTCATGTGTATCGGTCTCCTCTCAGTGGCACGCTTACCGTGGCGCCCTGCGCCATGGGGCGTTCGCAGGAGGATGCGAGCTGCCATGCGTGCAGTCCGGCCGCGGGTGGCGTGAGGGTATCGGCTCCACCGGCCACAAACCGGCGCAGACCGTCTCTGTTCGGTTACGGGACGGGGATCTACAAATAGAAGCGCTGTGCCTGTTTGTCCTTCTCGTAGCGCGCGCGGGCCTCGCGTACGGTGTCCAGCCCGGAGACCTCGGCGACCGGGACATCCCACCACGCCTCGCCGTCCGGCGCCTGCCGCAGCGGATCGGTCTCGACGTGGACGACCGTGGTGACGGACGCGGCGCGTGCGGCCACGAGCGCTTCGCGGAACTCGGTGGCGGTACGCGCGGTGAGCACCTGGGCGCCGAGGCTGGCGGCGTTGGCGGCGAGGTCGACGGGGAGCACGTCACCGTCCAGGCCGCCGGGGGTCCGGTAGCGGTAACGCGTGCCGAACCGCTGCGCGCCCACCGACTCGGACAGGTTGCCGATCGAGGCGTAGCCGTGGTTCTGCACGAGGACCACGACGAGCTTGACGCCCTCCTGCACGGCGGTGACCAGCTCGCTGGACATCATGAGATAGGAGCCGTCGCCGACCATGACGAACACCTGGCGGCCCGGGTCGTCGCTCTCGTCCAGAGCCATCTTGACGCCCAGCCCGCCGGCGATCTCGTACCCCATGCATGAGTAACCGTACTCGACGTGGTAGCTCTTCGGATCCCGCGGTCGCCATAGTTTGTGCAGGTCACCCGGCATGGAGCCGGCGGCGCACACCACCACGTCACGCGCCTGCGCGACCTCGCCGACGATGCCGAGGACCTCGGCCTGGCCGGGCAGGCCCTCGGCGGAGGCGCGGAACGCCTCGTCCACGAGCGCGTTCCATCCGGCCACCCGCTCGCGGGTCTCCGAACGGTAAGCCGGCGGCACCGACCAGCCGTCCAGGGCGCCGCGCAGACCGGCCAGGCCGGTACGCGCGTCGGCGGTCAGCGCGGTGGCCGCGTGCTTGGCCGAGTCGAACCCGGCCACGTTGAGGTTGACGAACCGCGCACGGCCGAACAGGCTGCGCGAGGCCGTGGTGAAGTCGCTGTAGCGGGTGCCGATCCCGATGACGACGTCGGCCTCACGCGCCAGGGCGTTCGCGGCCGTGGTGCCGGTGGCGCCGATCGCGCCCGCTGCCTGCGGGTGGTCCCACGGCAGCGCCCCCTTCCCGGCCTGGGTCTCCCCCACCGGGATGCCGGTCTCCTCGGCGAAGGCACGGAGCTCGCCGGTGGCGCGGGCGTAGATCACGCCGCCGCCCGCGACGATGAGCGGGCGCTCGGCCCCGCGGATCACCTCGGCGGCCCGCTCCAGGGCGGCGAGCTCGGGCATCGGCCGCGCGACGTGCCAGACGCGGCGGGCGAACAGCTCCTCCGGCCAGTCGTACGCCTCGGCCTGCACGTCCTGCGGGAGGGCGAGGGTCACCGCGCCGGTCTCGGCAGGATCGGTGAGCACCCGCATCGCGGCCAGCAGCGAAGAGGGGAGCTGTTCGGGGCGGTTGATCCGGTCCCAGAACCTCGACACCGGCTTGAACGCGTCGTTGACGGACACGTCGTACGAGCGCGGGTCCTCCAGCTCCTGCAGTACCGGGTTGGCGGCGCGGGTGGCGAAGATGTCGCCGGGCAGCAGCAGCACCGGGATCCGGTTGACGGTCGCCAGGGCGGCGCCGGTGACCATGTTGGTCGCGCCCGGCCCGATGGAGGTCGTGCAGGCGAACGTCCGCAGCCGGTCGTGCGCCCGCGCGAACCCGACGGCGGTGTGCACCATCCCCTGCTCGTTGCGTGCCATGTAATAAGGAAGCTCGGCGGCGCCCTCTTCTTTTGTGGCCTCCAGCAGTGCCTCGCCGATCCCGGCGACGTTGCCGTGCCCGAAGATGCCCAGGCAGCCGGCGAAGAAGCGCTGTTCCACGCCGTCGCGTTCGGACCACTGGTTCGCGAGAAAGCGGACGGTCGCCTGTCCGGTGGTGAGCCTCATCGTTGCTCCGCTGCCGAGGTGAGGGGAAGGCGGGGGTCGGTCTCCTGACCGTCCCAGGTCTGCCGGATCCACCCGTGCGCGGGGTCGTCGCAGATCAGCCACGCACGCTCCGGGGACGGACCGGCCATGACGTTCAGGTAGTACAGGTCATAGCCCGGCGTGGCCATCGAGGGGCCGTGCCAGCCGTGCGGGATCGTCACGACGTCGCCGGTGCGCACCTCGGCGAGCACGTCGATCGGCCGCTCCTCGGTCCCGTACACCCGCTGGTAGGCCATGCCCCCGCCGGCCACCTCGAAGTAGTAGATCTCCTCCAGGACGCACTCGCCGGGGCGTTCCTCGTCGTGCTTGTGCGGCGGGTAGGAGGACCAGCAGCCCCCCGGGGTCAGCACCTCGCACGCGATCAGCTTGTCGGCGTGCGGGAACGCCTCAGGGGTGCAGAAGTTGTTCACCTGGCGGCTGGCGACGCCCGCCCCCCGCAGCTCGACGGGCACGTCCCCGGCCGGGCCGTACCTCGGGTTCAGCCGGGCCTCGCACCGCGCCGAGGGGAGCGCGAACCGGCCACTCCCCCGCACCCGTACGGTGGCGTCACGCGGCACGTACGCGAAGTCGGTGACGCGGGAGAACACATCCTCGCGCCCGGTGAGCTCGAAGGTCTCGCCGTCGCACTCGACCGCGCAGCTCCCGCCGAGCGGCAGCACGAGCATCTCCTCGTCGCCGGTCGAGAAGACGTGCTCGCCATCGAGGTCCAGGGTGCGCAGCCCGGAGTAGGCCCAGCCCGCGCTCTCCGGGGTGACGACCAGGCCGTACGGGCCGGCCGCCGTGCTCCCCTGGGGCAGATGGTGCTTGCTCACGTCATGACCTCCACCGCCGCGTCCACGGCGGCCGCGACGTCGTCTCCTGGGGGATACAGCAGGGTGCGGCCGGCCACGAGACCCATCACGCTGGGCAGCGACAGGGCCTTGCGCCAGCCCGCCAGCGCGGTGTCCTGGTCGGCGGAGACCTCACCGCCGAGCAGCAGCGCGGGCAGGGTGGACGCCGCCATCACGCGTTCCATCTCCTCCACGACGGGCACCTTCAGCCAGGTGTACGCCGAGGTCGCGCCGAGCCCGGAGGCGATCGCGACGGCACGCGTCATGGCGTCCGCGGTCAGGACGTTGCGCACCCGTCCGCCGGCGCGCCGGGAGACGAACGGCTCGACCATCGCCATCAGCCCCTGCCGGGCCAGCCCGGTCACGGCGTTCGCGCAGCTCTCCAGCGTGCGCACGGTGGCCGGGTCGTCATCGTCGATGCGCAGCAGCATCTTCCCGCCGTCCAGGCCCTGCCCGGCGATGGCGGCCGGGTCATAGGCGGTGAACCGGTCGTCGATCTCGAACGCGGCGCCGGACACGCCGCCGCGGTTCATCGAGCCGATGACGACCTTGTCGTCCAGGACGCCGAGCAGCAGCAGGTCCTCGATGACGTCCGGGGTGCCCAGCACGCCGTCGACCCCCGGCCGCTCCAGCGCCACGCACAGCCGGCGGAGCAGCTCGGTACGGTCGGCCATGGCGAGCGGGCGGTCGCCGACGGCGAGCGCGCCACGTGCCGGATGGTCCGCCGCGATGATCATCAGCCGGCCGGACGGGCCGAGTAGCGCGGACCGCCGGACCCGCCGGGCCGCGGCCTCCGCGACGGCCTTGGGACGGTTCGCGCGGATCCCGGTCAGGCCGCCGAGCCGCTCGGCGAACGGGCCGCTCACGAGTCCTCCGCGCGCTCGGAGAGAAGTGCCTCGACCTCCGCGGTGGTCGGCATCGCGTCCGAACAGGCGATGTTCGAGGCGACGATCGCGCCGGCCGCGCCCGCGAACCGGATCATGCGGCCGGCGTCCCAGCCGGCCAGCAGACCGTGGCAGAGCGCGCCGCCGAACGCGTCGCCCGCGCCGAGCCCGTTGACGACCTCCACCTGGACCGGCGGCGCCTCGACGACACCCTCATCGTCGGCGGCCAGCACGCCCTTGGGTCCCTGCTTGACGACGGCGAGCCGTACGCCGCGGTCCCGCAGTGCCTCCGCCGCGCGGCGTGGATCGCTCTCCCCCACCGCCACCGCGCACTCCTCCTGGTTGCCGACCGCGACGGTGACGTGGTCGAGCGCCTTGTCCACCCAGTGCCGCGCGGCCTCCGGCGACTCCCAGAACATCGGCCGGTAGTCCAGGTCCAGGACGGTGGTCCCGTCGTGGGCCGCCAGCGCCGCGAGCGTGGCCGAGCGGCTGGGCTCATCGGACAGGCCGGTCACCGTCGCCCAGAAGACCTTCGCCTCCCGTATGGCGTCGAGGTCGAGCTCGTCGCCACGTATCTCCATGTCAGGGGCCTTCGGATACCGGTAGAAGTACAACGGGAAGTCGTCCGGGGGGAATATCTCACAGAAGGCCAGCGGTGTGGGCAGCCCGGGTACGGCGGTGACGAAACGGTCGTCCACGCCGTACCCGCGCAGGGCCTGGTGGACGAAGCGCCCGAACGGGTCGTCGCCGGTCCGCGTGATCACGGCGGCGTTCCGGCCGTGGCGCGCCGCGGCGACCGCGACGTTGGTCGGGCTGCCGCCGAGGTACTTCCCGAACGAGGTGACGTCCTCGAGCCGCACCCCGATCTGCAGCGGGTAGACGTCGACACTCACCCGTCCCATCGTGATGAGCTCATCCCTCACGCCGAAGCCACCTTCTCCATGAACGCGACGCTGCGCAGGACGTCGCCGACGGGTCCGGCGCCCGGCCGTGGGTCGGCGCCGAGGATCGTGTCCTGCTCCATGACGTACCAGCCCGTGTAGCCCGCGGTGGTCAGCGCGCCGACGATGCCGGGGATGTCGATGTCGCCCGCGCCGAGCGGACGGTAGATGCCCTCGCGTACGGCCTCGGTGTAGGTCACCTCACCGGCCCGTACCCGGACGGCCGTGGCCGCGTCGACGTCCTTGAGATGGACGTGCGCGATCCGGTCCGGCGCCCTGCGCGCCAGGGCCAGCGGGTCGGTGCCGCCGATGAGCAGGTGCCCGGTGTCCAGGCACAGCGGGATGTGTGAGCCGGCCAGGACCCGGTCGACCTCCTCGGGCCCCTCCACGACCGTGCCGACGTGCGGGTGCAGGGTCGCGAGCACGCCCGCCCCGGCGGCGTACGCGGCGATGCGGTCGAGGTTGGTCAGCAGGGTCCGCCAGCCGTCGCCGGTCAGGGCGGGCCGCTCGTCGTAGCCGTCCAGGCCGGTGGCCGCCGCGAGTACGAGCGTCCCGGCGTCGCCGAACCCGGCGAGGGCTCGCCGTACGTACGGGAGCGGGTCGATGGACGGGTCGTGCAGGACCACCGGGACGAAGCCGCCGACCGCGCCCAGCCCGTAGGACTTCAGGAGCGCGGACCGCTCCCCCGGGTCGGCCGGCAGGAATCCCTCGGGGCCGAACTCCGTCGCGGCCAGACCCGCGTCGCGCATCTCGGCGAGCACCCGGTCCGGATCCAGCTGGTGGCCCCAGCCCGGAACCTCGCACACGCCCCAGGAGATCGGCGCCCCCGCGATCCTCACTTGCGGACCTCCTCGATCGTCACGGCACGTGCCTCGCGGCGGGATCGTTCGCACGCCTCGGCGACGTAGAACGCCTCGAGCGCCTCCTTGGGCGGGCACGGGCTGTCCGCCCGCCCGTCCACGACCTGGAGGAAGACGCGCATCTCGGCGGCGTACGCGTCGCTGAAGCGTTCGAGGAAGCCGGTGTAGGGGGTGCCGTCCTCCAGCAGGTCGCCGTCGGCCAGGGTGAGCGGTGTGTGCTCGTTCAGGCCCGCGACCAGGCTGTCCTTGGCGCCCAGCGCCTCCAGCCGTACGTCGTAGCCGGCGGCGTTGTAGCGCGTCTCGCAGATGATGGCGATCGTGCCGTCATCGAGGGTGAGGAGGGCGGCGCCCGTGTCGACGTCGCCGCTCTCGGCGAAGTAGTCCTCGCCCTTGTTGGCGCCGACCGCCACGACCTGGACGACGTCGCGGCCGGTCACGAACCGCACGGCGTCGATGTCGTGCACCGCGCAGTCGCGGAAGATGCCGCCGGACACCGGGATGTAGCCGGCCGGCGGCGGTGCCGGGTCGAGCGTGCAGGAGCGGACCGTGTGGAGCCAGCCGAGCCGGCCCGTCGCCACGGCGTCCCGCACCGCGACGTGTCCCGCGTCGAAGCGGCGCTGGAAGCCGATCTGGACCGGTGAGCCGGCGCGTTGGACCGCCGCCATGACTTGGAGCGTTCCAACGATGTCCGGCGCAACGGGCTTCTCGCAGAACACCGGCATCCCGGACTCCACCGCGCGCGTCACCAGCTCCGCGTGGGCGTCCGTCGCGGCGGCCACGACGAGCCCGTCCAGGCCGGAGGCGAAGAGCTCGTCCACGGTGCTCGCCGCCCGCGCCGCATGCTTGCCCGCGAGCGCCCGCGCCCGGCCCGCATCGACGTCGGCGATCACCACTGACTCGACTTCGGGCAGGTCACGCAGGGTTTCGGCGTGCCGGGCCCCGATGCGCCCGGCTCCGGCGAGCCCGATTCTCATAGGGTCCTCCGCGGGTCGACGTATGCCAGCTGCGTTACGAGCGGGTTAACTCGATGTTCCCGCAGTCTGCTTCGGGATCTCCGCGTATGTCAATGATTTGTAATGACATTAAGAGGTAATACCAAACTTAGTGGGCAACGCTAAGATCGCCACCAGCCGACTTGAGGATCCAGTGGTGCAGCGACCAGCACTGACCGTCGACCGGGGCAGTCCGGTTCCCCTCTACTTCCAGCTGGCCGAGCAGCTGGAGGCAGCGATCCGCGAGGGCACGCTCACCCCGGGCTCGCGGCTGGAGAACGAGGTCCAGCTCGCCGGCCGGTGCGGGCTCTCCCGCCCGACCGTGCGCCAGGCCATCCAGCATCTCGTCGACAAGGGCCTGCTGGTGCGCAAGCGCGGCGTCGGCACGCAGGTGGTGCAGGCGCACGTCCGGCGCCCGATCGAGCTCACGAGCCTGTACGACGACCTGGCCGCCGACCAGCGCTCGCCGCGGACCAAGGTGCTGGAGCTGGCCACGGTGCCCGCCGGCGACGACCTCGCCAAGGACCTCGGCCTGCCGCCCGGCTCCGACGTCATCCGGTTGCGGCGGCTCCGGCTCAGCGACTCCGAGCCGCTCGCCCTGCTGACCAACCACCTGCCCACCGACATCGTGGAGCTGACCGTCGAGCAGCTCGAGGGACACGGCCTCTACGAGACGTTGCGGGCGGCCGGGGTCAACCTGCGCATCGCGCACCAGACGATCGGCGCCCGCGGCGCCACGACGGCCGAGGCCGCCCTCCTCGACGAACGCCGTGGCGTACCGCTGCTCACCATGACCCGCACGGCGTTCGACGACAAGGGCCGCGCCATCGAGTACGGCACCCACGTGTACCGGGCGAGCCGTTACTCCTTCACCCTCACGCTGGTCGAGCGCTGACCATCGTGGTCAGTTGTCGTTTCGGGGTAACTCCTGATCAAGGAGTTACCCCGAAAACGTACAGCCCCCGTCGATCGGGGCGACCCCACGCCCGTGCCTGGTACGCCACCAGCTCAAGGCGTGGCACTACCTCGGCCCCCCTGGAGTCGGGTTACCCGAGGCGCTTCAGCAGGAGCCCGAGCACCTCGTCGGCGGAGTTCATCGCGGCGATCTCCTGAGCCACTGCCGCGGCGCCATCGGCCACCGCTTGGTCGGCGAGCACCCGAGCAACCGCTGCACCGATCTGATCCGGAGCATCGACGACCACGGCCGCGCCCGCCTCGGCGGCCCGTGCGGCGTTGACCGGTTTGTCCAAGCCCGTCGGGAGCAGGACCATCGGACGGGCGGCGCTCAGCGCGGACAGCACGGTGCCTGCCCCCGCAGCGGCCACCACCAAGTCGACCCCTTCCAACAGTTGCTTCATCGGAACGAAGCCGGCCAGGTGCACCCGCGTGGAGTCGACCTGGTGGTCTCCCAGGTCTGTTGCGGAGTGCGGGGCGACGATCACGTTGACGTCCAACGGGGCCAGCGAGTCCAGGATCGGCACGAGAGCCGCGGGGTCTTCGACCAGCGTGCCCAGGGTCACCAGGATCAACGGGCGGTCTTCCCGGCCCGCGAAGCGCGGCCGGGACCAGGTGCTGTTCTCGTCGGAATGCGGCTCCGGCCGGATGGCCATCCGCTCGGCGGGCAGGGCGTAGCCGTCCCGAAGCAGGCTGTCGGGCCACGGGTCGACATAGGCGACGGGCGCTGTGGGGGTCGCCCCATACTTAGGGAAGCGGGCGGCGGCGGCCTGGTCGAACGCGGCGGCCAGCCGCGCGTCGAGCGGCAGGGCCGCCCCATGTGAGATCCAGGGGGTGCCGAGCGCAGCGGCAGCGAACCGGCCCAGGTAGTCGACCATGTCGGTGACGACGAGGTCGGGGGCGAAGTCCCTGGCGGCGGCGAGCCCGGCCTCCGCGCCCAGGATCAGCCGGGACTCAACGAAGAAATGGACCGCCCCGCCCACCATGTCCTCCATCGGATTGATCCCGGTACGCCGGATGACGTCGTCCAAAGTCTCCGGGACACTCGGACCGGCTGGAAGGCACGGCATTCCAGCGGCGAACGAGGCCATGGACGGATGGCTGAGCAATGCGACCTCGTGACCGGCACGGCCGGCCGCGGCAGCCAGCGGCAGCATCGGCAGCAGGTGCCCCAAGGCAGGCGTGCTGGAGAAAAGAATGCGCATGAAAACTCCTTTAGGTGGTGAGAGCCAGGGCCGGCCGACGGCCGCTCGAAAATGGATTCAGTCGTCGGTGGGCACGTGCGCCGGGGGGTGATCCGCCGGGCAGGGAAGCAGAAAAGCGAATGGTGGTTTATTTCGCTCAGACGGTGAGCAGGGTCTTGCCGACGGCGGCGCGGCTCTCCATCACACGGTGTGCGTCGTCGGCCCTCTCGAGCGGGAACCGTTGGCCGATCACCGGCCGCAGCCGGGCCGCAGCGGCCAGCGCGAGGGCTTCGGTGCTGCGCCGGATCTGCTCATCGGGCTTGCCGAAGACGCCACGCCGCACACGGACGCCTCGCTCGGTGGCAGCCTGCTCCGACACGTCCGGCCAGTCAGCGGCGGAGCTGAAGCCAAAGCTGATCATCCGGCCGTCGCGGTCGAGCAGGTCGAACGCGGCCTCGGCGATGGCGCCGCCGACTCCGTCCAGGACGACGTCCACCCGCCCGACCGCCTCGGCCCATCCCGGCTCCAGGTAGTCGATCGCCTCGCCAGCACCGAGTTCTCGTGCCAGAGCCACCTTGCGGGGGCCGCCGGCCACGGCCACCACATTCGCACCCGCCGCCACGGCCAGCTGCACGAGCAGCGAGCCGACACCACCGGCCGCCGCCTCGACCAGCACCCGATCACCGGGCTTGATTCCGGCGGCGTCGATGATCATCAGAGCGGTGCGCCCGTCCGCGAGCAGGGCGACGGCGTCGTCAGTCGGGACATCCGCCGGCACCTCGATCACGGAAGCGGCGTTGACGGCGGCCAGCTCCGCGTAGCCGCCGGCGCCGCCCGTGCCGGTCACGACCCGTTTGCCCACCAGTGGTTCCTCCGACGAGGATCCCGCCGCGACGATCACACCGCCCACCCCGTTGCCGGGGATCAGCGGCGGCTGCGGGAACGGTCCAACGCCATTCGCACGGAACATGGTCTCGACCCACGTGATGTTGGCATATTCGACCTGGATCAGCACCTGCCCCGGGGCGGGGACCGGCTCCGGGGTCTCCTCGACGCCGAGTACCTCAGGTCCGCCGAACTCTCTCAGCCATACCGCTCGCATAGTCACACATCCTCTTTGGGTCGTGGTCCACTCATCAGAGTCGACTCTGATGAGTAGTGTAGTGGATAAGATCCACGTCATGACGAACGAGCCGGACGGTGCCGCCGCGCCAGGAAGAAGATCCGAGTACGCGCAACTCACGCGGCAGGCCATCGTGGAGGCCGCCCGCGAGCTGTTCACGCGGAAGGGGTACTTCGCAACGAAGGTCGAGGACATCGCGAAGGCGGCCCGCGTCGCACCGGCCACCGTGTACGCGGTCGGGGGTGGCAAGAACGGACTACTGCGCACGTTGATCGAGGCGGGCGCCAAGGATGAGAACATCCCGCAGATCCTCGCCCGGATCGAGTCGATCACCGAGCCGCGGGACCTGATCCGCTTCGTCGTGCACACCACGCGCGTCAAGTTCGAGGAGTGGTCCGGCCTGATGCGTCAGGTCGCTGCGGCGGCGGTGCAGGAGCCGGGCGTGCGGGAGAGCGAGCGGATCGCCCACGAAGGCCTGCGCGGCGGGCTGGCCCTGACCGCCCGTCGGCTCATGGAGATGGGCGCGTTTCGCCCGGGCGTAGACGTCGACAGAGCCACTGACCTGCTATGGATTTATCTCTGCAACGCCGCCTACTTCATCCGCACCGACGACCTCGGCTGGTCACTGGACCAGTCCGAGACCTGGCTCAACGAAACGTTGACCTTCGCCCTGCTCGGGAGTTGACGCACCCAGCCGGTGGTCGGCGTCCAGGACCGGCCAGGTTCGCCTTCACCCCTTCCGCCGGCAGGCCGGAAATGTCGAGCCACGGTCACGTACCGGACGCACCACGTAATGGCCGCTGATAGACCCGGACAACAGCGGGCGGGAACGGCACCGGCGGCGTGACCGGCTCGCCGGACGTGCTCATCCTGTCGGCGAGTGGCGAACACCAGAACGTCCTGGCGGCCATGACCGCGGGTGCCACCGGCTATCTACTCAGATCCGCACGGCTCGATGAGGTGACCGCGGCGATCCGTGCCGCGGCGGCGGGTGAGACGGTGTTCCCCCGGCTTGGCCGCCCTCGTCCTGGGCGAGTACCGCCGCCTCGGCGGGACGCCGGTGAGCGGTCCCCGGCTGACCGATCGGGAGACCGAGGTGCTGCGCTTCGTCGCGAAGGGGCTGACCTATCGCGAGATCGGCGGGCCACCGCGGCGTCCGCCTTCATGTCAGTTGTGGTGGGTGCGGTGCTGGCCTGGCTGCTGACCGGACTGGTCGTGCGGGCCGGGCTGGTCGTACGGGCCGTGCTGGCCGCTCTGGGCGTGGGGCATCTGCGGGCCGGTGAGGAGGTCGACGGGCGAGAACGCGGACGGCGGCCGCTCGAACAGCTGGTTCCGGATCTCGACGTCCTCCGTGGTGGGCCCGGTGATGACCGCGAGCAGCAGGACCGTCAAGATGATGAACGCGACGACGATGACGGGGACCATGAAGCTGATCGGGTCGACTCCGGTCACGGTCTGCGCGTCCGGCACCAGGCGTACGCGCAGCGCCGCCATGCCGGTGTAGTGCATGCCGCACACGGCGATGCCCATGATCAGCGCGGCGGCGGTGAGCGCCGCCGGAGTGCGCAGCGAGACGGTGAACCAGAGCGCCACCGTCGCGGCGACGATCGCGATCAGGAGAGACGCGGCCACCAGCGGGACGCTGTAGCTGATCTCGCCGTGAACGCGCATCCCGGCCATTCCCATGTAGTGCATCCCGGCGATCCCGAGGCCGGTGAAGACCCCGCCCCAGATCACCTTTTTACGCGTGGGCTCGCCGTAGCCCACGATGAACAGGCCACATCCGACGACGACCACGGCCACGATCGCGCTGCCGCCCGTGAGCAGAATGCCGTATCGCACCACGGAGCCGCGGACGCCGAACCCCATCATGGCCGAGAAGTGCATCAGCCAGATGCCCGTGCCGCCGATCGCGAGCGCGGCGAGCAGCAGCCAGCGGACGTGCTGACCGGACGAGCGGAACTGCTGCGCGCGTACCGTGCAGAGGAGGCCGAACAGGGACCCGGTGACCGACGCCGCGTAGGCGAGCACCGGGGTGAACCAACCCAAAGCAAAGTCATTCAGATGAGCCACTGCCATTCCCCCAGCTCCGCCCCATGATCTTCAGTCAGAGTGACAGGGTGGCCTCGTCGATACCCGAAAACAAGGATTTAAACGGACAAATTCACCACGCCACGATGCGTGACTTTGCGTGATCAAAGGTTGACTGATGAGATTTCTGTCCGTGAAGTCGCTGGTACTGGCCTCCGATCCTCGTGCGGGAATAGCCTCGGCGCCGTGCCGGCCCCCTTCCGGTCCTGACATTTCACGGTGGTGGAAGATGTCCGTAACCGACGGCCCGGCGCGGCGGCCCGGCCACTCGCCGGTCTCGACGCGCCTGCTCGTCTGCCTCGTGGTGGCCTTCATCGCGGCGGGCTTCGGCACCCTGCTGCTCACCGGGCAGAACCATCACGCCGAGGCGAAGATCGTGTGCGAGCGCTTCGTCGAACGCCGCATGACATCGGAGAACATCCATTTCTCCGGCGAGAAGGTGCGCGACCTGTCGGCGGCCGAACACGTCGTCACCGGAACGGCACGCGCCGCCGGCCTGCCACCGAAGAGCTACACGTGCACGGTCAGCCATGCCGGGAGCTCCTGGGTCCTGGGCGGGCTGACCGGAATCTGACCGCGCTCGCCCTCGTGACGGCCTGCGCCAGTGACGCGACCACGCGCACACCAGCCCGTGACCAGCGACTTCACGATGCACCGCTCAGTGGTCGCTTACGGGGGCCAGCCCTACCGTGCGCACTCGCATCAGCGACACCACCGACTGACGTGCCAGCCGGATTCCGTGCTCGACCCGGTCGCCGAATGATGGGACTGCCAGGCACAACAGCACCCTCAGTCGCCGAAGGATCACTCATGTCCCGCACTCCCCACAAGCGCCGGTCCACCTACCGCGTTCTGCCGGCCCTCGCCCTGCTGACCCTGACCGCGGGCGCCGTCACGGCCTGCGGCGACGACCATTCCTCCCCCGAGCACGCCGCCACGTCGCCCGCCTCCCCGGAAGCCGGCCGGTCCGGCGTATCGCGGGTGCACATGATCACCAGCGACGGTCACCGTGTGGCCTTCTATGTCACACCGGGCAACGGCCACACGATCGTCCTGGACTCGGGCGGCGGCGAGGACTCCTCACAGTGGAAGGACATCGCCCCCAAGCTCCACGCGGACACCGGCGCCACCGTCATCACCTACGACCGGGCCGGTCTCGGCAAGAGCGACGTGGTGCCCGGCCCGTGGAAGGTCCAGAGCGCTGTCAGCGACCTCAAGTCGGGGCTTGAGCAGCTGGGCGTCACCGGGCACGTGACGCTGGTGTCCCACTCCCAGGCCGGCGAGATCGCGAACTACTTCGCCAGGGACAACCCGAAGATGCTCTCCGGCGCGGTCCTGGTCGATGCCAATCTCCCCCCGTTCTTCACGGACCAGGAGATCCCCCGTCTCGTGGCCGCGAGCCGGCCGCAGGTCGACGCGGCGAAGAAGGACCCCGGCAAGCCGGAGAACCGCCAGCTCATCTCCACCGCGGAGGGCTTCGCCCCGGCGCACAGGGCATTCCACAAGGTCACGTGGCCGGACTCGGTCCCGGCAACGGTCATGGTCTCGGAGAAGACGCCGTTCGACGGTTCCCCCGTGGACGCCCGGCGCTGGCGCGACGCCGCCGCATCGTTCGCCCAGGACGGGCCCGGCCGAACGCTCGTCACCGTCAAGGGCAGCTCCCACGAGGTGCCGACGGACCGGCCCGACCTCGTACTCAAGGAGGTCGAGGACATGGTCGCCGCACGGCACTGACCCCCGCGATGCGATCCGCCTGCGGGCCCGCGGCGGCGGTCCGGTTCCAGGTGGCCGAGATCAGCGCTGGTCGAGCACCGCGTGCAGGAAGTCCTGGGTGCGCTGGTTCTCCGGGGTACTGAAGATCTTCTCCGGCGTGCCCTCCTCGACGATCTGACCCTGGTCGAACATCAGCACGCGGTTGGAGACGTCACGTGCGAAGCCCATCTCGTGGGTCACACAGAGCATCGTGATGTCGGTCTCGCCCGCGATGTCGCGCAGCACGTCCAGGACTCCCGCGACCAGCTCGGGGTCCAGCGCCGAGGTGACCTCATCCAGCAGCAGGATCTTCGGCTGCATCGCGAGGGCACGGGCGATGGCGACGCGTTACTGCTGGCCGCCGGACAGCCGGCTCGGGTGGGAGTCCGCCTTGTCCGCCGGCCCCACCAGGAGCCGCTCGACCAGCAGGAAGTCCGGAGTCCGCCCGTCGAGGTAGTTGTCGAACGGCATCGGCATCGTGTGGTTGAGCGCTATGCCCGCGCCGCTGCGCTTCATCGAGTTGCCCGTGACGGACAGGGACCCGAGTGTCATGCCATGGAACGCGTTGGTGAAGCTGACAATGGTCTCGCGGCCGGTGTACTTGCGGGCGAGCTTCAGCGCCGCCTCGACCGATGCCGTCCCCGCCGGGCCGGGAAACTGGATCCGGTAGTGACGCCCTCCTCGTCGTACAGGTGGCTGCCGGAGGCCTTGTGGAAGACCGCCGGCCATCCTCGGCGGTAACTTCGGACTTCGGATTCGAGCGACTCGAACACATCCATGCGTTTCACCTGTTCCTCGGGTGTCTTACCTGTCCAGTGGACCGATCCGATAGAGCTCCTCTGGCTGGTGGTCACCGGGGAACAGCTCCCCGGACAGGAGTGGGGTGCGCCGCAGCTCGGCGTCGCGGTCACGGGCGAACGCGGTGAAGAGCCGGTCGGAGGCGGTGTTGTCCGGCGTCACGGTGGCCTCGACGAACCGGAAGCCCCGATCGGCGAGGGCGGCGAGCATGCGGCCGGCCAGTCCGCGGCCTCTGAGGGCCGCGTCGACCGCGACCTGCCAGACGAAGAGCGTGCCGGGATCCTCGGGCCGGTCGAAGCCGGTGACGAAGCCGCGGACCTCTCCGCCTGCTCTGGCGACCACGGAGGTCGCCGCGAAGTCGCGGCACCACAGGACATAGCTGTAGGGAGAGTTGAGATCGAGTGTCTTCGAATCGCGAGCGATGCGCCACAAATGGCGGCCGTCTTCGAGCCGGGGTGGCCCGAACGCCTCGTCCATGGTGACGGACGGGGAATGCGGCCCAGATGGTTCTGCTGACGACATGGATCACGAACTTAGCGAATCCGTAACAGCCCGCTGAGCTGCGAATCGCTCGCGGTGTGAGTCAACAGCATTGGGTATACCGGCCGGGTTTCGGATTTCCGTCACCTGAGGGCGAGGACCTAAAATCGGCGGCGAGCGACGGACTGGCGCTTGACCGGCGACTATGCGGCCGATCCCGCGCGTTCCCCTACCGCCTCGGCTGCGCCGTCGATCATTGGCGGCCCTGTCGGGGATACCCGTGGGATCGTTAAACGATCAACATATTTATTGAGATGTACGTCACAAGTTCCATTGCAAACCGATAACGGATTACGGACTTCTGTGTGGGGCGTCCTATCACGACGACGCCGCCGAGCACTAGTTTGAGATCATGCGCGTACTGGTCACCGGGGCGTCGGGATTCATCGGATCCAACGCGGTGAAGTCGCTCCTCGCCCTGGGGCACCGGCCGCGCCTTCTCGTCCGCGATCCGGTCCGCGCCGCCCGTGTCCTCGGCGAGCTCGGGGTGCCCGCCGAGGCGACCGAGATGTCCCAGGGGGACATGCTGGAGGAGGCTTCCGTCTCCCGTGCGCTCGACGGCTGTGACGCGGTGATCCACTCGGCCGCCGTCGTCGGGGTGACCGACCGGCGTACCGACCTGGTCGAGGCGAACGTCACCGGCACCCGGCACGTCGTGGGCGGCGCGGTCGCCCGTGGCCTGGACCCGGTGATCCACATCTCCACGATCGCGGTGTTCGTGCCGCCCGTCGAGCCCGTCATCACCTCCGACGGGCCGCTGGCGAGTCCGCGGACGGCGTACGGACGATCGAAGATGGAGGCGGAGCGCTACGTACGCGGCCTGCAGGACGACGGCGCGCCGGTGACCATCTTCTATTTCTCCGGGGTGATCGGGCCGTCCCAGCCGAACCTCGACAGCTTCTCGGCGGGCCTGGTCGCCGCGCTGAAGACCGCCTGGCCGATCACACGCGGCGGCGTGTCGCTGCTCGACGTCCGCGACGCCGGCGACGGGCTCGCACGCAGTGTGCGTCCGGGGCAGGGCGCACGCCGTATGGTCCTCGGCGGGAAGTACGTCACCTGGCCCCAGCTCGCCGACGCCTGTGACGCGGTGACCGGCGTCCGTACGCGCCGGATCCCCGTGCCCGCCCGCGCCCTGCTCGCGATCGGTACTCTTCTCGACGTCGCGAGGCGCGTGCACGGCTTCGGTTATCCGCTGACACGGGACGCGGCCGAGTTCGTCGTGACGCTCGTCCCCTCGGACGACACCGCCGCCCTCGACACGCTCGGCCTGACGCTCCGGCCGTTGGAGGAGAGCCTGGAGGACACCGTGCGCTGGCTCGTGGCCGCAGGACACCTCCACCCGTCCAAGGCGGGGCGGCTCGCCCCGTAGAGGAGCACGTTGATGTCGGGAAGAACGCTGGAGACCGTGCTCAAGCCGGTCGCACGGCGGCTGGCCAGCGCCCCCTGGTTCGCCAAGATCGGCCCCAAGGTCGTACCCCCGCTGGACCGCGCGCTGCACCGGATCTCCGGCGGGCGCCTGCTGTTGCCGCAGCTCGTGCTGCCCAGCATGGTGCTCACCACCACCGGGAGCCGTACCGGCCTGCCCCGGCAGACGCCGCTCATCTGCATGCCCGAAGACGACGGCTCGTTCGTCATCGTGGGCAGCAACTTCGGCCGCGAAGGCCACCCGGCGTGGACGGGCAACCTCCTGCGCCAGGCGAAGGCCGAGGTCAGCTACCGGGGCCGCACCATCCCGGTCACCGCCGAGCTGCTGGAGGGCGCCGACCGCGACGAGGTGTGGCCGCGGCTGATCCGGGTCTGGTCGGTGTACGACACCTACGTCGAGCGCGCGGGCCGCAGGCTGCGCGTCTTCCGGCTCACCCCGTCCTGACCCGGCGGCTCAGCCGCTCGACTTGGGTGACGGGGTCGGCGGCACGGGTGTCGCGGGCTGGACCGGCTGGTTCGGCTGCGGCATCCCGCGCCGGAACTGCGGCATGCGGTTCGGCTGCTGTCCCCAGTACCCCGGCGCGCGGAATCCGGGTGCGCCGCGCATCTGACGCTGGAAGACCGCCGGGCCCGAGTGGTCGTGCCCGCCGTCGCTGAACGCGGCCACGATCCCGCCGCCGACCAGACCGCCGACCAGGCCCGCGACGACGGCGACGGCGCCCATCCGTACGCCGGCATGCGCCGACCAGCGGCGGAACCTGCCGGGCTGGGCCGGGGCCGCGGTGGCGTACGGCGTCGTGCCGCCCGGGGGCGGCGGTGGCGGGGCGCCTTCGTGCGCGTGCGCGGCAGGCGGTCCGGCGGCGGGGGGTGCCTCGCCGGCCGGGGTCTCGTCCGGTCCGCGAGGGGTGCCTTCCGCGGGGTGTTCTTCGTGCTCGGCCATTTCGCTCTCCTCATTGGAACAGTCCCAGCGAAGCACAATTCCCCTAAGGCCGCGGTTAACGCCATAAATGAGGAGGGGCCCTCACCGAATGGTGAGAGCCCCTCATCGGGAATCGTCAGGCGGCGACGGTCTGCCCGGTCGTCGCCGGCTCCAGTGCCACGTCGAGCACCTCGCGTACGTCGGCGGCCAGGTGCACCGTCAGCTGCTCGAGGACCTCGGCCGGGACGTCGTCCAGGTCAGGCTCGTTCCGCTTCGGGATGAGGACCGTGGTGATCCCCGCCCGGTGCGCCGCGAGCAGCTTCTGCTTGACGCCGCCGATGGGCAGTACGCGCCCGGTCAGCGACACCTCGCCGGTCATGGCCACGTCCGAGCGTACGAGCCGTCCGGACAGCAGCGACGCGAGTGCCGTCGTCATCGTGACGCCGGCGCTCGGCCCGTCCTTGGGAACCGCCCCGGCGGGCACGTGGATGTGCACGCCGCGGTTTTTCAGGTCACCGACCGGCAGCTCCATCTCCGCGCCACGCGAGCGCAGGTACGAAAGCGCGATCCGGGCCGACTCCTTCATGACGTCGCCGAGCTGACCGGTCAGGGTCACCCCGGTCTCGCCGGTCTCCTCATCGGCCAGCGACGCCTCGATGTAGAGGACGTCGCCACCCGCGCCGGTGACCGCGAGGCCGGTGGCCACGCCGGGCACCGCCGTACGGCGCTCCTCCTCCTTCAGCGACGTCTCCGGCGTGAACCGGGGACGGCCGATGTAGTCGCGCAGGTCGGCCGCGCCGACCGACAGGGGCAGCGTCGCCGTTTCGAGGGCGATGTTCGCCGCGACCTTGCGGAGCACACGGGCGATCCCCCGCTCCAGGCTCCGTACGCCCGCCTCGCGGGTGTACTCGGCCGCCAGCAGCCGCAGCGCGTCCTCGCCGAAGGTGACCTCCTCGGCCGTCAGACCGGCCTTGTCCAGCTGACGCTGGAGCAGGTGGTCGCGAGCGATGGTGACCTTCTCGTCCTCGGTGTAACCGTCGAGCGAGACCAGCTCCATGCGGTCCAGCAGCGGGCCGGGGATCGTGTCGAGGGCGTTGGCGGTGGCCAGGAACACCACGTCGGACAGGTCGAGCTCGACCTCGAGGTAGTGGTCGCGGAACGTGTGGTTCTGCGCCGGGTCCAGCACCTCCAGCAGGGCCGCGGTCGGGTCGCCGCGGTAGTCGGCGCCGACCTTGTCGATCTCGTCCAGGAGCACGACGGGGTTCATCGTGCCGGCCTCGCGGATCGCGCGGACGATCCGGCCGGGCAGCGCGCCGACGTACGTCCGCCGGTGACCACGGATCTCGGCTTCGTCCCGTACGCCGCCGAGCGCGACGCGGACGAACTCGCGGCCCATGGCACGGGCCACCGACTCGCCGAGCGAGGTCTTTCCGACTCCGGGCGGACCCACGAGGGCGAGCACCGCGCCGGACCGCCGTCCGCCGATCACCCCGAGCCCGCGCTCCTCGCGGCGCTTGCGCACGGCGAGGTATTCGACGATGCGCTCCTTGACGTCGTCGAGCCCGGTGTGGTCCTCGTCGAGGATCTGCCGGGCGCCCACGATGTCGTACGCGTCCTCGGTCCGGTCGTTCCACGGGATGTCGAGCACCGTGTCGAGCCAGGTACGGATCCAGCCGACCTCGGGAGACTGCTCGGAGGTCCGCTCCAGCTTGTCGACCTCCTTGAGCGCCGCCTCGCGTACCTTCTCCGGCAGGTCGGCGGCCTCCACGCGTGCGCGGTAGTCCTCCTCCTCGCTGGAGGGGTCGCCGCTCAGCTCGCCCAGCTCCTTGCGGATGGCGGCGAGCTGCTGGCGGAGCAGGAACTCCTTCTGCTGCTTCTCCACGCCCTCCTCGACGTCCTTGCGGATCGTCTCGGCGACGTCGAGCTCGGCGAGGTGCTCACGGGTCCAGCCGATCGCGAGCCGCAGCCGCTCGGTCACGTCGGCCGTCTCGAGGATCTGCACCTTCTGCTCGATGCCGAGGTAGCTCGCGTACCCGGACCGGTCCGCCATCACCGACGGGTCATCGATCTGCTGGATCATGTCGACGACCTGCCAGGCGCCGCGCTTCTCCAGGACGCCGACGACCAGAGCCTTGTACTCCTTGGCCAGCTCCTCGGCTCTGTCGCCGAGACCGCCGTCTTCGATCACCGTGCCCTCGACCCACAGCGCCTTGCCCGGCCCGGACGTGCCGGTACCGACCCGCACGCGCGCCACACCACGTACGACGGCACCGGGGTCACCGCCCGGCAGCCGGCCCATCTGCTCGACGACGGCCAGCGTGCCGACCGCGGCATATTTCCCATTGACCCGGGGCACGATGAGCACCCGCGGCTTGTCATCCTTGTAGTCCGGCAACGCACCGAGCCCGGGCGAACCCGCTGCCGTACGCGCCGTGTCGATCGCGCCTCGTACCTCATCGTCCGAAAGAGACAACGGCACGACCATCGCGGGCAGCACGACCTCGTCGTCGAGGGGCAGCACCGGCAGGGTGACGGTCTTGCTCATCAGGCCTCCAAAGATTGAGTCACTCACACTCAAGAAAGGAGAGCCCTGATCTATTTCCCCGAGCCTGTTCGCTCTGAGCGAGCACGATCGCGGACGGCGATCGCGACGAGGCTCGACCTTGCATTGACAGTGCATCTTGTTAGCAACGTATAGTACTAGCTAACTAGATAAATGGAGCTTCGGACATGATCGAGTTTCACCTGGACGACCGCTCCGGCCTCTCGCCGTACCAGCAGTTGGTCCGGCAGGTGCGGCAGGCCCTGCGGCTGGGCCTGTTGCACGACGGGGACCGGCTACCGACGGTCAAGGAGGTAGTGGCACGGCTGGCGATCAACCCCAACACCGTGCTCAAGGCCTACCGAGAGCTCGAGCACGACGGCCTCGTGGCCGCGCGGCCGGGGGTGGGGACGTTCGTGACGGCGACGTTGACCGACGCATCGCTCGCCGCGCACGGTCCACTGCGTCAGGAGCTACGGCGTTGGCTGGTCAAGGCACGAAGGGCCGGTCTCGACGAGGAAAGCATCGAGGCGCTGTTCATGACGACCTTTCGGGCCGCCGCTGAGGAGGACATAGCATGACCGCTGTCTTGAAGGCCCAGGGCCTGGGCAAGAGATACGGGAAGCGCTGGGCGCTGACCGACTGCACCCTGGACATCCCAGCCGGGCACGTCGTGGGGCTGGTAGGTCCTAACGGAGCCGGCAAGACGACACTGTTGAACCTCGCCAGCGGCCAGCTGGCACCGACGTCGGGCAGCATCACGGTGCTCGGCGGCCGCCCCGGGGACGGCCCCGCGCAACTGGCCAAGGTCGGGTTCGTCGCCCAGGACACTCCCACCTACGCCGGACTGACCGTTGCGGAGCACCTGAAGCTGGGCGCGCGCCTCAATCCCGGGTGGGACGACGGGTTGGCACGGGAACGGGTCCGGCGGCTCGATCTCGACCCCGCCCGCCGGGCCGGGAAGCTGTCGGGCGGGCAGCGCGCCCAGCTCGCCCTCACCCTGGGCATCGCCAAACGGCCCGAGCTGTTAATCCTGGACGAACCGGTCGCCGCCCTCGACCCGCTCGCCCGCCGCGAGTTCATGCAAGGCCTGATGGAGGCCGTCGCCGAGCAGGAGCTCAGCGTGGTGCTGTCCTCCCACCTGGTCTCTGATCTGGAACGAACCTGCGACTACCTGATCGTTCTCGTCGACTCGCGCGTCCAGGCCGCCGGAGAGGTCGAGGAACTGCTGACCACCCACCACCGGATCACCGGCCCACGCCGCGATCCCGCCCGGCTCCCCGCGGACCAGCACGTCGTCTCCGCCAGCCACACCGACCGGCAGACCACCCTGATCGTCCGCACCGGCGCTCCGATCCACGACCCCGCCTGGACCGTCAGCCGGCTCGACCTGGAAGACCTCGTCCTCGCCTACATGAGCAAGCCCGCCGGCACCGGCCGCCGACCCATCCTGGAGGTACAGCGATGATCTGGCTGACCTGGCGCCAGTTGCGTGCCGCCGTGGCGATGATGGCCGCCACGCTCGCCGCGCTCGTGGCTCTCCTGGCCCTGACCGGTCAGGGCCTGGCCGATGACTTCTCCACCGGGGTCGCCGGCTGCGTCACCCAGAGCGACGGCTGCGCGAACTTCTTCCAGGACTTCTTCCATGACAACCAGGCGCCCTTTCTCGCGGTCACCGCTGTCGTGCTGGTTCTGCCCGCCCTCATCGGGCTCTTCTGGGGAGCTCCGCTGATCACCCGTGAACTGGAGGCCGGCACGCACAGGCTGGTGTGGAACCAGAGCGTCACCCGCACCCGCTGGCTGGCCGTCAAACTCGGTCTCACCGGCCTGGCCGCCATGACCGCCGCAGGGCTGGGCAGCCTTGCGGTGACCTGGTGGTCCGGCCCCATCGACAAGGCCTCAGGCGGAAACACCCCCGGCTTCCCGCGGATGGGGCCGCTGCTGTTCGGCGCACGGGGCATCACCCCCATCGGGTACGCGGCCTTCGCCCTCGCTCTCGGCGTGGCCCTCGGAATGCTGGTCCACCGCACCCTGCCGGCCATGACCATCACCCTGGTCGTCTTCGTCGCCGTCCAGATCGCCATGCCGCTGCTGGTCCGCCCCCACCTTCTTCCCCCGGCCCGCTCGGTGATCGAGATCACCACCTCGAACATCGACGACATCAATTGGCTACGCGGCGGCTCGATACGCCTGAGCGTGAAGGCGCAGGCCCCCGACGACACCGGTGCCTGGGTCCTGTCCAGCCACATCGTGGATGCCTCAGGACATACGGTCACGAGAAACATCCCCGTTTCCACGTCCACAGGACCCTGCGCACCACCGACCGAGCAGAAACCTGAGGCAGGGGTGCAGGCGTGCCTCACTGAGGTCAACCGGCTCGGCTACCGGCAGCGGCTGGCCTACCAGCCTTCCACCCGTTTCTGGACCTTCCAGTCGATCGAGACCGGGATCTACATCGCCTTCGCCCTCGGCCTGGCCGGGTTCGGCTTCTGGTCGATCCGCCGTCGCCTGCCGTGACCTCCGCGACATCCTGGACCGGCTGGGCGACCCGCGGGAGATCGCCGACGAGGCGCGCCGCCGGTTCGGCCTGCCCGATGCGACGGCCGGTCCGCTGGAGGTCGCCGTACTGCTCGTCATGACCGCCGGCGCGGTCGTGTGGCCGTGGCCGCCCGTCGGCCTGGCGATCGGCGTCCTGCTCCTGTGGCGGTCACGTTCCTGGACCACGCGCGCGAAGTACGTGGGCGGCCATCTTCCGCTCGCCGCCGCGATCGTGCTCACGGCGGCGAGCTACCTGCTCGGCTCCTGGATCGGCCTCGGCGCGCCGGCGGGCCTGATCGTCGCCGGGCTGGTCCTGCCGCTCGTCGGCGCGGGTTACCTGGCCGTGCGGCTGGGCCGCAGACTGCGACCGCTCGCCTGGGCCGGCGTCGCGGCGGTCCTGCTCGTCGTCGCCGTGCCGGCGGTGGTCGGCCTCGTTCCCGCCCGGACGTCGGCGTTCGTCGCCGGGGACGTAGCGCCTCGACCGCTCACTTCCGGGAAGACGACCTGCGGCGCCTTCTACGCGGCCAAGCACTTCCCCGGGCGCGGTGCGATCGGGACCAACGTGGGGATCTGCTGGAACGGCGCCCGGGTCTGGACGGCCTGGGGGCCGAACTGCCCGGTCTCCTCGACCGGCCTGGCCCGCCTGTCGGTGCATCGCTGCACGGTCCGGGCCCAGGGCAGTGTCCTTCTGGTCGACACCGACATCACCGAGCGGGCGACCACCGCCCCCGGATTCGGCCGCTCGGAGGGGTACGGCTGGGTCATCGACCCCGACGGCTCGTTCCAGCCCATCTGACACCCTCCTTCCGCCCCTGCTCACCCGTGCGGGCGCGCCACGCGGCCCGGCCGTACGTCCCGCTCCAACGGACATACGGCCGGGCCGGCGTCGAGTGCGTTCTCTGCCGCCGGGGTCAGGCGGGGCAGTTGTGGTAGGCCGCCAGGAGCCATCTGCCGTTCCGGCGGGTCAGGGTCCAGGTGGCGATCACCCACCGGTCGCCGGGGGGCTCGGTCTCGCCGGCCATCACGACGGCGCTGCGGGTGACGACGATGGCGGCGTCGGCGCTGAGATGGCGGATGCTCTGCACCTCGTCGCGGACCTGGCTGCCCTTCAGCGGGCCGGCGAAGCCCGCCGCCATGCGGTCGCGGGTCGCGGTGCGGCCGGCGCTGTAGGAACCGGGCAGGATCGAGGTCGCGTCCTCGGTGTAGGAGGCCACGAAGGCGTCGGCGTCGTTGTCCGCCCAGGCCTCGTAGATGCCGTCGAGCACGGCGAGAACCTCGCGGTCCCTGGTGTCGGTCATGGTCGTTCCTTCCGTCGGTGTGCTGCCTTCACCGGTACTTACCGGGCGGCCTGCCGCGGCTCATCGCCGCGCGGCGATGACTTTCGGGACACCTGCCGGTATGTATGGGCCCGGGGACCTACGCGCGTGACGGAGGACAGAGTGGCGACCAGCGAGGACTTCACGGTCCAGACCGATCCGTTCCGCCGGGAGCTGCTGGCGCACTGCTACCGCATGCTCGGCTCGGTGCACGACGCCGAGGACCTGCTGCAGGAGACACTGCTGCGTGCCTGGCGTGCGTACGACCGGTACGACCCGAGCCGCGCGGCACTGCGCACCTGGCTCTACCGGATCGCCACCAACGCCTGCCTGACCGCGCTCGAACAGCGCAGCCGCCGTCCGCTGCCCTCCGGACTCGGCGGGCCGCCGGGCGACGATCCCGAGCAACCCCTGATCCACGGCGAGGAGGTGCCGTGGCTCCAGCCGATTCCCGACGCGATGCTCGGTGACCCGGCGGGCGTGGTGCTCTCGCGGGGTTCGCTGCGGCTGGCCTTCGTCGCCGCGATGCAGTTCCTGCCGGCCCGGCAGCGGGCCGTGCTCATCCTGCGCGAGGTGCTGGACTGGCCCGCCGCCGACGTGGCGGCGGCGCTGGACATGACGACCGCCGCGGTGAACAGCGCCCTGCAGCGGGCCAGGGCACGGCTCGGCGAGGCCGGGCTGGGCGAGGACCAGATCGACGAGCCCGCCGACCCCGGCCATCGCGCGCAGGTCGAACGCTATGCCGTCGCCTTCGAGAACGCCGACCTGGCGGCGCTGGAGAAGCTGCTGACCGATGACGCCGTACTGGAGATGCCGCCGTTCCTCAACTGGTTCGCGGGCCGCGAGCCGTACATCCGCTTCATCGCACGCGTCTTCACCCTGCGGGGCACGGACTGGCGCATGGTGCCGGTGCGGGCGAACGGGCAACCCGCGCTGGCCGCCTACACGCGCGCACAGGACGGCGGGTACGCGCTGCACACTCTCCAGGTGTTCACGGTCACGGCGTCGGGCATCAGCCGCAACACCACCTTCCAGGACCAGGATGTGTTCGCCTACTTCGGCCTGCCCGGAAGGATCACCGGCGCCGAGGACCGGGGGCCGGGCAGGCCCTCCCCGTGATGGAGAACCACGACAGAAGGAGCCCCCCATCGACTCGCCGCGCAGCCTGGTCGCCTCAGCGTTCGTCGCCTTCGCCGCCTTCGGCTCGTTCTGGGGCGTCTGGGGTGCCTCGGTGCCCCGGGTGCGGCACCAGGCGGGCGTCAGTGACGGTCAGCTGGGTTTCGCCCTCTTATTCGTGGGCGCCGGCGCTCTGCCCGCGATGCTGCTGGCGGGCAGAGCGCTCGATCGCTGGGGGCCGATGGTCGCCGCCGGTGCCATCAGCCTGCTCGGCGTGGTCGGAGCCGGTCTGGCCCTGACCGCGGTGAACCTGCCGAGCCTGTGCGTGGGACTCGGGATCGCCGGTGCGTCAAGCGGCGCGGCCGACGTGACGATCAACGCGGTGGCAGGACGGGCCGAGCAGCTCACCGGACGACCGGTCATCGCCCGCGTCCACGGCACGTTCTCCGCCTTCGTCGTCGTGACCAGTCTCGGCGCGGGAGTCGCCTCCGCCGCCTCCTGGCCGCTCGCCGTGCCGTTCATCGGGGTGGCCGCCCTCTGCCTGGCCGCCGGTGCCATCATGCTGAGGGCGGTCCCCCACCGGACCACCGTCCACGACGACGGCACGAAGGCGCCGGCGGCGCCGTCGTCCGGCCACGCCCGGATCATCCCGCTGGTGCTCATCGGCGTGCTGGGGGCACTGGCGTTCGCGAGTGAGAACGCCCACCAGAGCTGGAGCGCGGTCTTCGCCCAGGACGAACTCCACGCGGGAGCGGGGCTCACCACGGTGGCGCCCGCCGTCTTCGCCGGAACCGTCGCGATCACGCGGTTCTCGATCGGGAGCCTCAAGACCGCCCACGCCCGTACCGTCATCCTGACCGGCGCGCTGGCGGCCGCCGGCGGCGCACTCGTCATCGCGGGCGCCCCGAGCCTGCTCGTCGCCACGCTGGGGCTGGTGATGGCCGGCGCCGGAACCGGCGTGCTCTTCCCCACGCTCCTGGCCACCGTCTCGCGCAACGTCGAGGAGGACTACCGGGGCCGCGCGACGTCCATCGTCAGCACCGTCTCCTACCTCGGATTCCTCTTCGGCCCCGTGTACGTCGGCGTGGCCGCCGACGCCGCCGGACTGCGGGGCGCCATGGTCGCCGTCGCGGCCCTCGCCGCCGCCCTGTTCGTCCTGGCACCCCCGATCCTCCATCTCAGCGACCCGCCGCGTCGTGAAGATCTCCGCGCGTCGTCGCCGCGCCGGCCACGCTCTGGTCGCGGTCCGCGGTGACGGAGTCGCCCTAACCGGGCACGTCCATGCGCTGGGTGCCGATGACCGACAGCAGCCGCAGGGCCTCCTCTGACGGTGAGCCGGGGTCGGCGGTGTAGATCACGACTCGCTGGTCCCGGTCGGTGATGTCGAGGACGTCGCAGTTGACGGTGACCGGGCCGACCAGCGGGTGCTGGAAGGTCTTGCGCAGTGACGGTCCGGCGCTCACGTCGTGGGAGGCCCACAGCCGGGCGAACTCCTCGCTGCCGGACAGGAGCTCGTCCACGAGACCGGTCACCTCGGGGTCGTCGGGATAGCGGGCGGCGGTGGCTCGCAGCTGATGGGCCGCGGTGTGGGCGAACTCGTCGGCATCCGACACGCCGTACAACCGGCGCCCCTGGGGGTGCGGTCCGAGGAAGGCGCGGCGCACGAGGTTGCGGTCGCGCCGGGACAGGGTGGAGAAGTCCTCCATGAGGGCGGCGGCCAGATCGTTCCAGGCGATCACCTCGTGCGTCGCGGACACCACGGTCGCCGCGGCCTGGGGCAGCCGGTGCAGCAGGTCAAGGATGCTCTGGCGTACGTCGACGCGGGGGCCGGTCGGCGGGCCGGGCGGGGTCCCGGCGAGGTGGTGGAGGTGGTCGCGCTCGGCGTCCGGCAGGCGCAGGGCCCGGGCCAGACCGGCCAGTACCTCGCGCGACGGGCGCCGGGCGCGGGCCTGTTCGAGCCGCGTGTAGTACTCGGTCGAGATGAACGCCAGCTGGGCGACTTCCTCGCGGCGCAGTCCCGGCGTACGGCGGCGACGCCCGGCGGGTAGCCCCACCTCGCCGGGGGTGATCCGCTCACGCCTGCTGCGCAGGAAGGCGGCCAGTTCTCGTCTGTCCACACCTCCAGTGTGCGCGGAGGCGACGAGCCCAGCCAGGTACCGGCGGGGCCTGGCTGGGCTCCGCGGCGACACGCAGGCTCGTCGACATGGACAACACCACATCGACCATCGACGGATCGACCCCCACCGGCCGGGGACTGCTGGCCGGCAAGGTGGCCTTCATCACCGGCGCGGGACGCGGCATCGGCGCCGCCGCGGCGCGGTTGTTCGCCCAGGAGGGCGCCCAGGTGCTGCTCGCGGCCAGGACCGAGAGCCAGCTGAAGTCGGTGACCGAGGAGGTACGGGCGGCGGGCGGCACCGCGGACCACGTCGTGTGCGACCTGGCCGACGCGGCGAGTGTACGGGCCGCCGTCGCCCGCGCCGTGGACCTCTACGGCCGGCTCGACGTCGCCTTCAACAACGGAGCGACGATCATGCCGCCCGGACCGATGGACCGGGTGGGCGAGGCCGACTTCGACCATGTGTACGCCGTGAACCTGAGGGGTGCGTGGCTGGCCATGACCGCCGAGGTCGCCGCCGTCCGGGCCACCTCCGGGACGGGGGCCATCGTCAACAACTCCAGCGTCGGCAGCCTGATGGGCAACCCCGAACTGCCCGTCTACGGCGCGATGAAGCGGGCGGTCAACAGTCTCACCGAGTCGGCCGCCGTCACGTACGGACCCGAGGGCATCCGTGTCAACGCCATCGCCCCCGGCAACACGCTGACCGAGATGATGCGTGAATGGGACGAGAACTCCCCCGGCATCAGCGAGCGGCTCGCCGCCCGGACCCCACTGCGGCGCGCGGCCGACCCTGACGAGATCGCCCAGGCCGCCGCCTGGCTCCTCAGCGACCGCTCCTCCTTTGTGACCGGCACAGTGTTGCCGGTCGACGGAGGCGCGCGGACCTGACCCCGGAGTGCCCCGCGGCCGCCAAAATCATCACCACGGCCGGCATCTGGACGTTCGGTGACAACCCCGCCAGGGGCAGCCCCAGCGCTGGGACGGTGACCAGCACCGGAAGGCGCGCCCGGCCCGAGATCCGCCCCGGCAGGGCGCCGTAGACCAGGCCGCCGAGCGCGCTCCCGGCCGAAAGCGCCGCGACGCGAAGACATGACAGGTGTTCCTGAGAGACGCTCACCGAGAGCGCCGCCGACGTGCGGGGACGGCGAGAAGCCGCACCCGACGGGATGCGGCTCGGCGTCGCCTTACGCACGAGGGAGGAACACTGAGCGGACGCCAACACAGTGGCCGGTCCGCGCGAGCTCGCGGGGATTCCCGGGTGTCCGCCGACGGCTTCTTACGAGCTCTACGTCCGCCGGCCGGTCGCATCGGCGCCTGGGTGGAGGGCGAGGCGAAATCCGAGGTCGTCGATGCGGAGGGTCGGGTGGCTCTTGCGGCGGGACGACGCGCGGCAGCTCCACTGCCGGTCGTCGGCGCCTCCACCACGGAACACGCGGTAGGGGCCGTAGACGCGGGGATCGTAGAGATCCCAGCACCACTCCCACACGTTGCCGATCATGTCGTACAGGCCCCAGGCGTTCGGCGTCCTGGTCGCGACGTCGTGCACCTGACCGCCGGAGTTGGCGCGGTACCAGGCGATCTCGTCCAGCTCTCCGTAGCGGATGCCCGAGGTGCCGGCGCGGCAGGCGTACTCCCACTCGGCCTCGGTCGGGAGGCGGTATCCGCCCGCCGTCTCGTCGCAGACCACGTCCTCGGCGTCGGGGTCGTCACCGATCGTGTAGCAGGGGGCGAGCCCGGCCGTTCGCGAGAGCAGGTTGCAGAACCGTACGGCGTCCTGCCAGGAGACCTCGGTCACCGGCGTTCGCGGCCCCGCCGGGCTCACGGGTGCCTCGCCCCGTACGGCGGCGTACAGCTCGCGTGTCACCGGGTACGGCGCCAGCCGGAAGGCCCCCACCTCGACCGTCCAGTCGGTCTTCGTGCCCTCGTCCCGCAGCACGATCTCCCCGGCCGGGATCTCGATCATCTCGCCGATCGCCCGGCGCGGCGTCTCAGCGCTCATCGCGGCTCCGACCCTACGCAGGACGACCGCTGTACCGCGCGGCGGGTCAGCGCGAGAAACGGCTGAGCAGCAGCGCCAGCCTCCGCTCGTGTTCCTCGCGCCGGAGCCTGCCGTTGCGCATGAGCGTGAGGAGTCCGTGCAGCCCGCTCCAGAAGGTCTCGGTGAGCGTCTCCAGATCATCGTCTCGCGCCAGCGGCCGTACGGCCTCGCGCAGCTCGCCGAAGGCATCCCACAGGGCGGGCGGTGCCGCGGCGGTGGCGAACGGCAGGTCGACGGCGTGCGTGAACATCGCGTCGTACAGGGCGGGCCGTTTCCCGGCGAACTCGGCATAGGCCGCGGCGACGTCGGCGAGGGCCTGCCGGGCGTCGGGCGCCGACGTACGGGCCGCGCGCAGCTCGGCGCCGAGATCGGCGAAGCCCTCCACCGCGACGGCCGCCATGATGGCGTCCTTGCCCTTGAAGTGGCTGTAGAGGACCGGCTGGCTGTACTCGATCTCGGTGGCCAGCCGTCGCGTGGTCACCGCGTCCCAGCCTTCGGACTCGGCCAGCTCACGGGCGGCCGTGATGATCAGCTGTTCGCGCTCTGCTCGCTCGCGCTCCCGGCGCGCCTGGATGGACATGGGCCGATTCTAGCGCCGCTAGTGTTCCTGTCGGGGCTATGTTAGCTTCGCTCTCATACCTAGCGCCGCTAGCGAAGGAGAGGGTCATGCTCATCACCGCCTACGTACTCGCCATCGTTCTCGACGTCTTCGTCCTCTTCATCGGCGTACGGTTCCTTCTGGCGCCCCAGGCCGCGGCCGCCGGCTACGGCGTCCCCGCCAAGAAGGAGGGTGACGCCGCCTACCTGACCGTCAAGGGACTGCGCGACTCCGGCTATGGCATCCTCGGGCTCGCCCTGCTGGCGTTCGCGGGCGCCCACGCCGAGGCCTGGTTCATGCTCGTCGCCGCCCTCCTCCCCCTCGGCGACACCGCGATCGTCCTGCGCAACGGCGGCACGAAGGCGACCGCGTTCGGTATCCACTTCGCCACCGCCGTGATCGTCCTCATCAGCGCGGCCCTGCTGTTCGCCGCCTGAGCCCGCACCCCTCACCCAAGCCAAGGAGTCACTCCGATGTCGCTGATCGTCCCCGACTTCGACGAGTCCGTCATCGTCCGCTCGGCGGAGGCCGAGGTCCAGGAGCTCTACGACACCTACTTCCTGAACAGCACGAACTGGAACGACGCCCGGCCCTGAACGACGTCTGGGCGGTCGGTGTACCGCGCCTTTGTCCTGCGCGACACCCCCCCCGGCCGGGTCTACGCCCCCGGTGAAATGTGCTGCCGCCGACTCCGGGCGTGACCAGAATGGCCTGGTATGAGGCTTCTTGTGCTGGGCGGAACGCACCACGTCGGACGGGCCGTCGTCGAGGCGGCGCTGACGCGGGGGGACGAGGTCACCACCGTCAACCGGGGGCTGAGCCGGGCCGCCGCGGCGGGGGTGGAGGCGCTCGTCGCCGACCGGACCGATCCCGGTGCGCTGCGCCAGGTGGTCGCGGGCCGGGAGTGGGACGCCGTGATCGACACCTGGAGCGGGGCACCGCGCGTGGTCCGCGACTCCAGCGAGCTGCTGGCCGGGCGGGCCGGGCACTACGGGTACGTGTCCAGCCGGTCGGTCTACCGGTGGCCCATCCCACGTCACGCCCGCGAGGACGCGCCGCTGGTCGACGGCGATCCCGGCATGGACGGTGACGAGGACTACGCGGCCGCCAAGCGCGGCGGCGAGCTCGCCGTCCTGCGGGAGTTCGGTGACCGGGCGTTGCTCGCCCGCGCCGGACTGGTTCTCGGGCCGTACGAGAACGTCGGCCGGTTGCCGTGGTGGCTGCGCCGGATCGAACGCGGCGGGCGGGTTCTGGCACCCGGCGTCCCCGGCCGTCCTCTTCAGTACATCGACGCGCGGGACCTGGCCCAGTGGATGCTCGATGCCGCCGAGCGCGAGGCCGGGGGCGCCTTCAACGCCGTCAGCCGGTCCGGGCACGCCACGATGGGCGAGCTGCTCGACGCGGCGGTACGGGTGACCGGTTCGGACGCCGAGCTGGTCTGGGCCCCGGCCGAAGTGATCGAGGAAGCGGGCATCAGCCCCTGGATCGAGCTGCCGATCTGGCTGCCGGACGACGACGAGTACGGCGGCATGCACGACGGGGACGTCTCCGCGGCCCGCAAGGAGGGACTCACCTGCCGGCCAGTGCTGGAGACGGTCGCCGACACCTGGGCCTGGCTCCAGGCCGAGGGAGATCCTGAGCCCCGTCCGGGCAGGCCCCGGCACGGACTCGATCCCGCCAAGGAGGAACAGGTGCTCCTCGGCCTCGACCGGTCCTGAGCGCCGGCCGTGCCCCACGACCGCGGGCTGCGTGCCACCTTCGACCGGGCGGCGGCGGAGTACCAGAGCGCCCGTCCCGCGTATCCGGACGAGCTGTACGCCGACCTGCGCGCGCTGACCGGGATCGAACCGCCCGCGCATCTTCTGGAAGTGGGATGCGGCCCAGGAAAGGCCACGCTGCCGCTGGCCCGTACGGGGTTCCGGATCACGGCGGTGGAGCTCGGTGCCGCCCTGGCGGCGGAGGCACGGCGTAACCTCGCGGCCTTCCCCGCCGTCTCGGTGATCACCTCCTCGTTCGAGGAGTGGGAGCCGCCGCCGGGTGCCCTCTTCGACCTCGTCTACGCGGCCACGGCCTGGAAATGGGTGGATCCGGAGGTGGGGTACGCGAAGGCGGCCGCGCTCCTCCCCCGGGGCGGCCATCTCGCCGTGTGGGCCGCCGACCACGCCTTCCCGGCCGGCTTCGACCCGTTCTTCACCGAGATCCAGAAGGTGTACGACGCGATCGGCGAGGGCGACGGCGCCCCGTGGCCACCGCCGCGGCCCGGGGACCGGCCCGACCCCGCCGCCGCCGCGTTCGCGCCCTCCGGTCACTTCGAGGTCGTGGGGACACGGCGCCACGTCTGGGCGCTGCGATATACGGCAGAGGAGTACCTCGCCCTGCTGGGCACCTTCTCCGGCCACATCGCCATGGAGCCGGCCAGGCGCGAACACCTCTTCCAGGAGGTACGCCGCCGGCTCGCCGCGCGCGCGGACGGGCGGCTGACCCGTCACTGGTCGGCCGTCCTGACGGTCGGCCGGCGCCGGTGAGCGGAAGGTCGTAAAGCGAAGCGTTTGACTACCGTGGGTGATTTTTGCCTCGCACTCACCCGCGCACATTTCTTGCTTGACCTGGGTTTACGCCGTCATCGACCACGGGTACTCACAGTAACGAATTCGCAACACCAAGTGATGAAGCCGGGGCCGTTCCGCTCTGGTCATCGTGTGCGATTCGAGGAGGATCCGATGAGGGTCGAGACGGCGAAACGACGCCGGCGGATGATTCCCCCCATCCGCTTCATGGCGGCACCCCGCGCCATCCGGCCTTTCCTGTCCTCCAAGGACCGGCGCCGTACGCCCCCACGGCACCGGACCACTCCGGCCGGGCCGGCGGTCCCCGATGCCGCCGGTCCGGCCGCTTCCACCGACCGGTGGCGACCGGACCACCATGCGGACGACTGACGTCGCACGCCCCGGATGCCACGGCCGGTGGTGCCGTGGGATGAGCGCACTGGCCCTCGGCGGACCATACGCCGTCGCGGGCCAGTGCCCGGCCCCCCGGCGGGGGCCGGTAGTGCTTTGCCAGGTGGAGGGTCGTCGGCAGGTGGAACAGGGGCCTGTCCAGGTCGCGAGCAGGCCCGCCCGACCAACGTCCCTGGGCAGTGCACCTAGAGCTTCAGGCTCCAGGTCTGTTCGACCAGGTCGTGGCCGAAACTGTGGTGCGGCCCCTCCTCGACGAGCTCGAACCCGGCCCGCTGGTAGATCCGCCTCGCGGCCCCCAGTACGTCGTTGGTCCACAGCACGAGCTCGTCATGGCCCGAGCGCCGGGCGAACCTCACGCACTCCTCGACCAGGCGCCCGCCGATCCCCATGCCACGCGCGGAGGGTTCGACGAGGAGGAGGCGCAGCTGGGCCACGCGCTCGCTCTTGCGGACGCAGAAGACGCAGCCGGCCGGTTCGCCGTCGACCTCCGCGATCCAGGCGTCACCGCCCTGGCTCTCGATGTGGTCGGCGACCACCCGGGCCACCAGCGCCTCGAACGTCGCGTCCCAGCCGTACTCCGCGGCGTACAGCGCGCCGTGCCGCTGGACCACCCAGCCGAAGTCTCCCGGGCCGAACGCCCGCAACACGTACATCGGCGGGCGCCGCCGCTCGCCGAGGATGCCCTCGATCGCGCCCATCGCACCGACGAGCCGCCGCTGGTCGTCCTCGGGCAGGCCGGACAGGATCCGCCCGATCTGGTCCCCGGACCGCCCGTCCAGCTCGCGGTAGACCGTACGGCCATGGCCGGTCAGGCCGGCGACCTGCCGGCGCGCGTCGTCCGGCGAGCGGTCCCGGTGGATCAGGCCGTCGGCCTCGAACCGCGACAGGATCCGGCTCAGGTAGCCGGCGTCCAGGTCGAGTGACCGGCGGAGATCGGTCACCTCGGCGACGTCCCGCTGCGCCAGCTCGAAGATCACCCGCGCCTCGGTGAGGGAGTACGGCGTCTCGAGCAGACCCTCACCGACCACGCCGATCAGGTGCGTGTAGAAGCGGTTGAAGGCGCGGACCGCCGCGACGCGTTCCACCGGCACTCCGGACCTCGCGGCCTCGACAGAATTCATAGCCCACCTCAACGATTAAGTTGACGGAGTCAACAATATCGCGACGGCGATCCGAAGGTCCACGCTCTACGGAAGACCTCCGCCAAGGAGGGCTCGGAGCGGTATGTCTCCGGAAAATAAAGCATCGTTGACAAGAAAAGTTGTCGGAGATAGCCTGCGGCCATGCAAGATGTCGCAGTGATCGAGGACCCGGCCGCCGCCGAGGTCTCGCTGGATCCCATCCGCGCCAGACTGCTGGCCGAGCTGAGCGAACCCGGCTCCGCCACCATGCTGGCCGCCAAGGTCGGCCTGCCCCGGCAGAAGGTCAACTACCACCTGAAGACGCTGGAGGCGCACGGCCTCGTCGAGATGATCGAGGAGCGGCGCAAGGGCAACGTCAACGAGCGCATCATGCGCGCGACCGCGGCCTCCTACGTGATCTCCCCGACCGCGCTGGCGTCGGTCGCGCCCGATCCGGACCGCTCCCCCGACCAGTTGTCGGCGAGCTGGCTGCTGGCCGTCGCGGCCCGGCTGGTCCGTGACGTCGGGGCGCTCATCACCGGCGCCGCCCAGGCGCGCAAGCGCGTCGCGACCTTCGCGATCGACGGCGAGGTGCGCTTCGCCTCGGCCGCCGACCGGGCCGCGTTCACCCAGGAGCTCTCCGGGGCCGTCACGGCCCTGGTGTCGAAGTACCACGACGCGTCCGCCGAAAAGGGCCGCGACCACCGGATCATCGTCGCCGTTCACCCGAGCATGAAGGAAACCCGATGACGCACCCCTTCGAGCTGAGCCAGGAGATCGAGCTCGGCGCCACCCCCGAGCAGGTCTGGGACGCGATCGCGACCGGCCCTGGAGTCGACTCCTGGTTCATGGGACGCACCGAGCTCGGCACGTCCGCCGGCGATCCGGCCGACCTCACGATGATGGGCCACACCCAGCAGGCCACGATCACCGCGTACGAGCCGGGCACCCGCCTCGCGACCCGCAGCGCGGAGGCCCCCGACGGCCAGTTCATGGCGTTCGAGTACCTCATCGAAGGACGCGAGGGCGGCACGGCCGTGCTGCGGCTCGTGCAGAGCGGCATGCTCGGCGACGACTGGGAGACCGAGTTCGAGGCGATGAAGGCCGGCTGGCCCATCTACCTGGAGACCCTCAGGCAGTACGTCACGCACTTCACCGGCCGCGCCCCGTCGGTCACCACGGTCTTCCGCCCGGGAGCGGGCGGACCGGACGCCGTCTGGAAGACCGTCACCGCGTCACTGGGCGTCACGCCGGACGTCGCCGAGGGCGCGGAGGTCCGGCTTCCGGACGGCTCCGCCGGGGTCGTCTACTACGCGAACCTGCCCGTCAACCTGGGGGTACGGACGGACGAGGGCCTGTACCGGTTCATCTACTCCGGTACGGACCGCGGCGACGCTCTCGTGCTCGGCCACCAGAACTTCGCGGGCGCCGACGAGCAGGCCGCGTGGGACGCCTGGACGGCGGAGCGCTTCGGCTGACCGACGCCAACCCCCACGAGGAGGAGACCTCATGCGCATCGTGATCATTGAGTTCATCAGCCTGGACGGCGTCGTACAGGCGCCGGGCGGACCCGACGAGGACACGGAGGGCGGCTTCGCCCACGGCGGCTGGACGCACCCCTTCTTCGATCCGGAGGTGGTGGGTGGCGCCTTCGCCGACGCGATGACCAACGTCGAGGCGCTGCTGTACGGCCGTCGCACGTGGCAGGGGATGGCCTCGGCGTGGCCGGAGCGAGCCGGCGACCCGTTCGCCGACCAGATGAACGCCCTCCCGAAGTACGTCGTGTCACGGACGCTGGGCGACGGCGAGCTGACGTGGAACACCACCCGCATTCCCGGCGACAACGCCGTCGCCGACATCCGGAAGCTGCACGAGACCGACGGCGGCGACCTGGTGGTCATGGGAAGCCCGACCCTCGTGCGCACCCTCCTGCACGAGGGCCTGGTCGACGAGCTCCGGCTCGTGACCATGCCGGTCATCCTCGGCGGCGGCAAGACGATCTTCCCCGACGACGGCGGGCGGCGCGTGCTCGATCTCGACTCCACGGTCACCAGCGGCGCGGGCGTGCAGATATGCGTCTACCGGCCGGTCGCCGAGAAGTAGCCGGCGCCGGGTGCCCGGTCCGAGGTCAGCCGGCGGTGCCGACCGGCGTGGGCTCGGACCGGTCGCGGAGCTCGGCGACGACCTTGCGTTCGACGTAGAAGGTCAGGAAGGGGATCACGCCGGCCAGCACGATCAGCGCCACCTTGCTCAGCGGCCAGCGGACCCGGCGGTACAGGTCGAACGTGGTCAGGAGGTACAGCGGGTAGCACACCACGCCGTGCGGCAGGCCGACCAGGGTCGACAGCGTGCCGCTGTGCGCGAAGATCTTCAACGGGACGGCGACGAAGAACAGAATGATCAGCAGAGTGCCGGTCACGTACGCCATGACGCGGTAACGGGTCACCGCTCCTTGCACGGGTCGTCCTTCCATGAAACCCGCGCCGTCAGCGGCGCGTGGCCTCGTCGTTCAGCCGGGCGAGACGGCGGTTGTAGGCCGCCAGCTCCACGTCGTTGCCTTCGTCGATCTCCGCGTACGGTGCGGAGCGCCGCGGCGTCACCGGGGGCTTTTCACCCGTGTCGCCGCGCAGCTCGTCGCGGACCATCCGGACCCACATCGCGACCACGAAGATCGCGAACATCGGCCACTCGATGACATAGGCCCAGCTCTGCAGGTTGCCGCCCTGGGCACGCGTGAGTTGCCACCAACCGGCCAGCATGAAACAACCGATCAGCACGAGGGCGATCAGGTGGAGTCCGAGCCAGCCGGGAGTGAAGAACTTACGCACGTAAGTGAGCGTACCCGTGCTCGCGCGCACCCGCCTCCTACCCCCACCACAGGCCCCGTCACAGGGGTATCGAAGCAGCTCAGCCGCTCTCGGGCGGCGGCCCGGTGTAGACGGCCCGTGGGCGGATGTGCGTGTCGCGGCCGTACTCCTCCATCGCATGCGCCAGCCAGCCGGCCGTGCGCGCGACCGCGTACATGGCCTCGCCCGCGCCCCGCGTCATCTGGGCGACGGCGCCGAGTGTCGCGAGGGCGAAGTCGATGTTCGGGTCCGGCAGGCGGCGGGCGCGCGCCTCGGCGAGGATCGCCTCGGACACGGCGAGGCGTTCGTTTCCGTGCGCGGCGGCGCGCACCTGGTCGAGAAGGCAGGTCGCGCGGCCGTCGCCGCCCAGGTAGACCAGGCCGCCGAACCCCGGGATCCGCTCTCCCCGCCGGATCCGCTCCCCCACGACGCGCGCCGCCCGCCCGGGCTCGCCGACCTCGGCGAACAGCGCCTCGACGCCCAGTGACAGGCCACCGTGCAACGTGCCGCCGAGCACTCCGAGGCCCGCGCCGACGGCGGCGTACGGGTCGGCGCGCACGGAGGCGGCGACCCGTACGGCGACCGTGGAGGCGGCCAGCTCGTGGTCGGCGAGGAGTACGAGTGCGGCGCGCAGCACGCCGACCAGCTCGGGCCGCGGCTCGAGAGCGGTCAGCCGGGACCACAGCCGCTCGGGGATCGCGTCGGCGCGTGAGGGCACGCGTGCGACGTCCGGCAGCGACTCGACCATCCCGGCGATGAGGTTGCGGCCCGCGGCGACCACGGCCACCGGGTCGAGGGTGAGGCGCAGCGGGTCGGCCGTCGCGAGGGCCACCGTGATCACCTGGAGGCGTTCGAGCGGAAGGGTGTCGTCCGGCAGGCCCGACTGCGCCGCGCGTGCGGTCGCCACCGCGGCCGGATCCGCGCGCCATGGACCGCCGCTCGCGGCCTCGCCGGCCCACAGCCAGTACGCGACGTCCTCGAAGGGCTCCGAGACGGCCAGCCGCAGCGCGTCGCGGCCGCGATAGTAGGGCCGGTCCTCGCCGAGCACGGTGAGCTTGGACTCGATGACCACCTCGTGCCCGCCGACCGGCCGCCGGGGCCGGCCGCGGCGGGCGAGCTCCTCGATCTCGGCCGGGTCGAACAGGCTCCGCCTGCCATCGGCCGAGCGCTGACGCCGGAGCACCCCCCGGCTGACGTAGGCGTACAACGTGGCCGTCTTCACACCGAGCCGCTCCGCCGCGCCGGCCGCGTCGATCCACTCTGTGTGCGGCACGCGTGACCGTCCTCGTTGATTTCGCGTCAACATTGATTCGTGTCGATTGTCCCGCCCGCGCCATGCCCGCCGCAAGGCCCGGGGATGATGTCGGAATCTCGCGAGTCCGGTCCACGCCGTATTGGTAGAAAGGAGCATGGACGTCGCGATCGGAGCGCTGAAGACCCCGCTGGGCACCGTCGCGTACGCGTGCACCGCCATCGGCCTGAGCGGACTGTCCTTCAGCGACACACCCCGGCAGCGGGCGTGGCTGCGCGGTGGCCTGCCGCTGGTGGAGGCCCCGGAGCGCACCGAGACCGTACGCGGCCGGCTCGCCGCCTACTTCGCCGGCGGGCTGGAGGACTTCGGCCTGCCGATCGACTGGCGGAACACCTCGGGCGCCCAGCGCGAGGTGCTCGAGAAGCTGTACGCCGGCGTGCCGTACGGCAGGACCGTGACGTACGGGGAGCTGAGCGGCCTGAGCGGCACGGACGTCCCGGCCCGCGGTATCGGCACGATCATGGGCTCCAACCCGATCCCCATCGTCGTCCCCTGCCATCGGGTGGTGGCCTCGGACGGTCTCGGTGGCTACAGCGGCGGGAACGGCGTCGAGGTGAAACGCTGGCTGCTCACCCTGGAGGGCGCCATCCCCGCCACCCTCGACTGGGACCCCGAGACCGGACCCTGAGCGTCACTCCGGCGTGGCCGCTGTCAGCCCGTCGTAGGAGACCCCCGTGCGCTCTTCGGAGACCTCCCACAGACGGCGGCCCAGCTCCGGGTCGGCGGCGCGCCTGAGCGTGCGGACCCGCGTCGGCGCACCACGGCTCTGCCCCGGGCCTCGCGGGCCGTAGCACTGCCCGCCCTCGACCTCGGCGGTCGCCGCGTAGAGCGACGGCCAGGCTCCGGCGGCGTCGGACTGGCCCATCAGCGTGTTCAGCCCGCCGAACAGAAGCTCACGTGCGCGGCTTCCCTCCATGCGCGGGCCGGCCTTCTGCAGGTTGGTGACGGCGTAGCCCGGATGCGACGCGACGCTGACGAACGGCGCCCTGCGGTCGAGCTCCTTGGCGAAGACGAGGTTGGCCAGCTTGGCCTGGCAGTACGCGGGCCACTTGTGGTAGCCGCGCTCGGCGTCGAGGTCGCCGAAGTCGATGCGGCCCATCCGGTGAAAGACGCTCGTCACGGTCACCACCCGTGCGCCGGGGCGTTCGAGCAGGGCGGGCAGGAGCAGGCCGGTCAGCGCGAAGTGACCGAGGTGGTTGGTGCCGAACTGCAGCTCGAAGCCGTCCGCCGTCGTCCGGTGCGGCAGCGCCATCACGCCGGCGTTGTTGATCAGCAGGTCGAGGGGAGACGCGTTGGCCTCGGCGAACGCGCGTACCGACGCCAGATCGGCCAGGTCGAGCGACCCGACCACGACGTCACCGCCGGGTACCGCGGCACGAATGGTCGCCAGCGCCTCCTCGCCGCGCTCGGCACTGCGGCAGGCGAGCACGACGGTCGCGCCGTGACGCGCCAGCTCGAGCGCGGTGCGCAGCCCGATCCCGCTGTTCGCGCCGGTGACGATCGCCCGTTTCCCCGCGAGGTCTGGAACATCGTCGGTCGTCCACTTGGGCATGTGCTGCCACCTTCCCTCGTGGACATATTAGATTTTTCGTCCAGCAGATACCCTGCGGTCGGCGAGTTCTCCGGTATTCCGTCCTGACCTGCCGATAATGAGCTCATGACGTCGCAGGTCATCGTTCCGCACCGGCCCGGTCCGCTCGTCGACGTCCCGGACGAGGACGGCAGCGGCCCGGCCGAGCCGCAGACCGGCCTGGTCGGCGTCCCGGAGATCGTCCTTGCGGTGGGCGGCGGCGCCCTGCTCGCCGCCGTGGTCCTCACCGGCCTGCCCCGCTGGCTGAGCGTGGTCGCGGTCGCCTGCCTCGCGCTCGGACTCGCGTTGCCGGCTCACGCCGCCCTGCTGATGGCGGTACGCCGCCGCGGCGACCGGCGGCGTGGGGAGACACTCGGCCGCGGCGTCGTGCTGGACGTGTCGGCGCCGTCGGTGCGCCGTCTCGTCACCGCCTACCGGCGGCTGGAGCGTACGGCTGACGCGGGCATGCCGCGCGACGTGGGACATCTCGCTCTCACCGAGGTCGCCGTGTCGCTGGCGGGCCGGGCTCCGGAGGCCGCGGACGAGGAGTACGTCACGAGCCGCGCCGAGGCGGTCTCCGCACTGGCCGACCGGCTGGCCGACGGGCCGGTCAGGCCGGTCGAGCTCGCCGGCGCCGACTCTTTGGCCAGGATCAAGGCCCTACTCGCCTGAGGCCGCCGCCCACAGGCCGGTCAGGCGCAGGGCCTCCTCCGGTGAGGCGGCGTTCACCGGCCCCGTGACCGGCCGGCCCCGGGCGTCGTGCAACTGCCAGCCGCCGAGCTGGACCACCGGTACGCCGCTCCGCATGGCGTGTGCGAGTTCGGACAGCGTGCCCCAGGAGCCGCCGACGACGATGACGGCGTCGGCGGAGCCCACGATCGCGGCGTTGCGGGCCTGGCCCATGCCGGTGGCGACGGCGGCGGTCAGCCCGGGGTGCGCCTCCGCGCGCTCGGCGCCGGAGAGTACGCCGACCACCGTGCCGCCGGCCGAGCGTGCGCCCTCGGTCACGGCGCCCATCACACCCGCGTAGCCACCGCAGATCACGGTCGCGCCGCGTGCGGCCAGCAGGCGGCCGATCTCATGGGCGTCGCGGCGCTCGGTCTCGGTGCAGTCGCCCGGACCGCAGACCGCGACCTGGATCAGGGCAGCGCCTTCTCGATCGCCTCGACGACCTTCTCCGAGCCGGGCTCGGTGCCGGTGCCGAACCGCGCCGCGACCGTGCCGTCCGGAGCGACGAGGAACTTCTCGAAGTTCCAGCGGATGTCCCCGGAGTAGCCCTCGGCGTCGGGCGTCGTGACCAGGCCGACGTACAGCGGATGCCGGCCGAGCCCGTTGACCTCGACCTTCTCGGTCATCGGAAAGGCGACGCCGTAGGTCGTGGAGCAGAACTCCGCGATCTCCTCGGCGGTGCCGGGCTCCTGTCCCATGAACTGGTTACAGGGCACGCCCAGCACGGTGAAACCACGCTCACCGTAGGTGTCCTGGAGCCGCTGGAGTCCTTCGTACTGGGGCGTGGAGCCGCATCTGGACGCGACGTTCACGACGAGCACCGCCTTACCTCGGTACTGACCGAGGTCGGCCGGGCCGCCTTGAAGGCGTTGGATGTCCACGTCATAGATCGACATGAGGCCGATCCTAACCTCGGCCTTCGCGCCTTTTACATTGGTCTCATGGGCGACATCCTGGTCGGCACCGCGTCGTGGACGGACAAGACACTGCTCGAGTCCGGCTGGTATCCACCGGAGGTGAAGACGGCCGAGCAACGCCTCAAGCACTACGCGTCGGAGTTCCCGCTGGTCGAGGTGGACGCGACCTACTACGCGCCGCCCGCCGAGCGTACGGTCGGCTACTGGCGCGACCGTACGCCCGAGGGGTTCACGTTCAACGTGAAGGCGTTCTCGCTGCTCACCCAGCATCCGACCCGGCCGCGTGCGCTGTACAAGGACCTGCGGGACAAGGTGCCGGACAAGAAGAACGTCTATCTGCGCGACGTGCCGGACGAGGTCGTCGAGGAGGTCTGGCAAAGGTTCCTGGACGCGCTGTGGCCGCTGCACGAGGCCGGCAAGCTGACCGCGCTGCTGTTCCAGTTTCCGCAGTGGTTTCCCATCGGGCGGCAGAACAAGGACTACATCCTGGAGGCCAAGCGCCGCTGCGACCCGATGCGGATCTGCGTGGAGTTCCGCAACAAGACGTGGATGAGCGAGGAGAACCAGGAGGAGACGCTGGACTTCCTGACGAAGTACGCCGTGCCGTACGTCAGCGTGGACATGCCCCAGGGGCACACCAGCTCGATACCTCCGGTCTTCGCCGCCACGACCGACCTCGCGGTGCTGCGGCTGCACGGCCACTCGGACAAATGGACGAGCAAGAACATCTACGAGCGATTCGGCTATCTCTATCCCGACAAGGAGCTCAAGGAGCTCGCGCCGAAGGTGGCGAGCCTCGCCGAGAACGCCGGGACGACGCACGTGCTCTTCAACAACTGCTACCAGGACTACGCACAGCGCAACGCGGCGCAGATGGCCGCGTTGCTCGCTGAGCTGGACTGACCCGGGGTTACGGCAGATCGCTCACGAAACTGGAAAGGGACGTGGCGGCGCCGGTGAGCCCGCCCAGGGCGCCGTGTACGACGGTGGCCGCCCTGTGCGGCTGGCTGACCAGATAGAACGCCAGGAACCCCAAAGCTCCCCATTTGCCGACTTTCTTCATATATGGTCACCCCTCGTATCGATCTAGATACAGAGAGTAACTACCCCGCAGGGTGACCGACAGCACCGACGCCCCGCAAATCCGTTGCCACGAACGGCAAAGGATTCGAAGGCGCCCGCGGCGGCGTCAGCTCGTGGAGCGCAGGCTCTTCGGCACGGGCTGGTCCTCGCGGAGGGCGCGGAACAGCTCGGCGGACCTCGTCGTGTCCCAGGTGATGTACGAACCGGCGGCGGCCGAGGAGCCGGTCCCGCCGATCGGGACCGTGGTGGTGAGGCCGTCGCCCTTGGTCAGGCCGCTCATCGCCCAGGCGAACCCCGCCAGGTTGTACAGATGGTCGTCCTGGTCCACGGAGAAGTCGTCGGTGGAGCGGAGCACGAACGGCACGATGTGGAACGGGTTGAGCAGCGTGCCGGGGCTCGTCGCCTTGTGGCTCAGCGCGGCCAGGAACTTGCGCTGGTTCTGCACCCGCTGCAGGTCCTGGCTGGCGAACGCGTGGCGGGTACGGACGAAGCCCAGGGCCTCCGGGCCGTTGAGCGTCTGGCAGCCCTTCTTCAGGTCGATGCCCGCGGCCGTGTCCTTGATCCGCTGGGGGATGCACATGTCGACCCCGCCGACCGCGTCGACCATGCCGACGAACCCGCCGAAGCCGATCTCCGCGTAGTGATCGATGTGGATCTTGGTGGCCTGCTCGACCGTGCGGACCAGCAGCTTGGGCCCGCCGAAGGCGTACGCGGCGTTGAGCTTGTTGGGGTCGTGGCCCGGGATCGGGACGTAGGAGTCGCGCGGCAGGCTGACCAGGGTGTTGCCGTGGTCGCCGATGTGCAGCAGCATCATCGAGTCGGTGCGCTTCCCGGCGGCCTTGCCGGTGTGGAGCTCCTTGCGCTGCTCGCTCGACAGGCCCTCGCGGCTGTCGGAGCCGACGACCAGCCAGTTGGTGCCCGGCGTGTCCGCCGGACGCCCCGCGTAGTCGGAGAAGACGTCGATGCGGTGCAGCCGCGAGTCGAGGTAGAAGTACACGCCGACCAGCAGCAGGAGCAGCACCAGGATGACGATCAGAGTGGTCCGCAGCCAGTGGCGGCGCTTGCGCACGGGAGTACCGCCATGTGCGCCGGCCCGCCGGTCATCGGCGTACGGCGCCGCGCCGCTCTGCCCGTGATCCGCCCAATCGTTCATGCCAGCAACCGTAGAGGGTCCGGCCGAGTGGGCGCGTCAGCTTCACGAGTGATTAACGGCCCGGCGCGGTCATCCTCGCGGCCGGGCCGCGCTCACACCGCCGCTGTACCGATCAGTCCCCTGCGGGACACCCGCGCGGCCATCTCCTCTTCGGACAGGTCGCCCTCGGGCCGCAGAGGGACCACCAGGTAGCGCGTCTCGGCGCTGGAGTCCCACACGGCGATCTCGACCCCGTCCGGCAGGGTCAGGCCGAACTCGGCCAGGACGGCGCGTGGCTCGCGCACGACCCGCGAGCGATAGGCGAAGCTGCGGTACCAGCCCGGCGAGGGGCCGAGCAGGGTGATCGGATAGCACGAGCACAGCGTGCAGACGACGACGTTGTGCGTCTCGGGGGTGTTCTCGACCACGCGGAGCCGGTAGCCGCTCGTGGAGAAGCCGAGCGCGCCGGCGGCGGCGTTGCCGTCGGCGAGCAGCGCCTCGCGGTAGGCCGGGTCGGCCCACGCGCGGGCCACCATGCGGGCGCCGTTCACCGGTGACGCGCCGGCCAGCAGCCCGTCCAGCAACGCGTCGAGCTCGTCGTCGGTCGTCAGGCCGGCCGCGACCACCCGCTCCTCCAGCGCGCGCACCCGCGCCGCGACGTGCAGATCCTCGTGGCTCTCGTCATGACTCACGCGGCGCGACCTCCTCCAGGTAGGACTCCCACAGGTCGACGGTGACCGTGTGCGATCCGGTCCCCCACAGGTCCCGGGCCGGGAAGCGTACGGCGTAGACCGCCTCGACGCGCGGCGGCGTGATGCCGCGGGCCCGGTCGTCCGGCAGCGGCCACTCCCCCTCCTGCTCGACGATCTCGCCCACGTGACCGCGCACGTAGCGGGGCACGCGGGTGTGATGATCAGGGTCACCTGCCAGCGCGCGTACGCGGGTGCCGGGGCCGTACGTCATGCCAGGCCCTTCTCCGCCAGGATCATCTCCATCGCGATCAGCCAGCGCTCGTAGTAGGAGGCGGCGAGGTAGTCCTCCGGGGGAATCCGCTCGATCGCGTCGCGCATCTCGTCGAGGTTGAACGCCCCGTTGCGCCGGAGCGCACGGCTCAGCGCGAAGACCTTGGCCTCCCAGTCGGCCTGGAACGGTGCGCCGTCGTCGCCCACCGGGACCGGTCCGAACCCATCCTGACCACCCATGTCGTGGACTCTGCTCACGCTCCCGACGTTAGCCGACCCCGTGCGGCGCGGGTAGTCCATCCGGTCTGGTTGGCTGGGGGCATGGCGGATGAGCTGGAGAACCTGACGTCCAAAGAGCTGCACGACCGCGCGGTCGAGCGTGCCGTGCACCACCTCGACGTGGGCTTCCTGTGGCGGCTGCTGCGGGCGATCCCGGCGGCCCAGGCGGCCGTCGGCCATCCTGACCAGGCCGAGGCCGACGTCTCCCACCTGTCCTCGATCCTCAACGAACTCGTCCACGCGGGCGACGGCGAGGTCGCCGAAGCCCTGCGCCCGCTCTACATCGAGTACCTGCGCGGCTGACGGCCCTTCACCACCGGAAAGCGGTCGCCGGCGTCACAGGTAGTGGCCGAGGTTCTCGTCGACGTGGGGACCCTCGGCCTCCGGCAGGTCCTCGACTCGCAGCAGGCCGATCTCGCTGCGCTTCGGGCCGTCCTGGCTCAGGATGCGCTGTGCCTGCAGGGCGATGGCGCGGTCCAGGTGGTTGCGCATCAGCCGGGCGTTGCCGAACGACTCGCCGCGTGCCGCCGTGCGCAGGCGGCGGCGTACGTGGTCGAGGACGCCGTCGCCGAGGGTGAAGCCCGCGTCGGCGGCCATCACCTCGAAGATCGCCACGAGCTCGTCATCGGTGTAGTCGGGGAACCGCAGCACCCTCGGGAAGCGTGAGGCCAGGCCCGGGTTGAAGTCCAGGAACCGCAGCATCGGCCCTTCGTAGCCGGCCACGATGACGACGAGGTCGGCGCGGTGCTCCTCCATCAGCTTGAGCAGCTCGGCGATGGCCTCGTGACCATAGTCGCGGCCGGAGTCGGCGGGCGTGAGGGAGTAAGCCTCGTCGATGAACAGCACGCCGCCGAGCGCGCGCTCCACCGCCGCGCGCACCTTGGGCGCGGTCTGCCCGATGTACTCCCCGACCAGGTCGGGGCGGGAGAACTCCACCAGGTGCCCGGACGACAGCAGGCCCAGCTTGGCGTAGACCGCGGCCAGCAGACGGGCCATGGTGGTCTTGGCGGTGCCCGGGTTGCCGGTGAAGACCATGTGCCGGGTGGGCGGGGCGATCGGGATGCCCGCGTCGCGGCGGAGCTGCTCGGCCTTGGCCTCGGCGACGAGCAGGTGCACCTCCTGCTTGACCGCGTCCAGGCCGATGAGCTTCTCGATCTCGGCGAGCGGGTCGCCGGGCAGCTCGATGTGGCCGCCGGCGGTGAGCGTGCCGGGGATGTCCGCGGCGAGGATCTCGTCCAGGGACTCGTCGTCGGTGAGGACTCCGTCGTCCAGGACCCGGCGGGACTGCATCGCGACGGCGCGGTCGAGCAGGCTGATCATGGCGCGGGCGTTGCCGACGTTGCTGTCGCGGGTGCTGCCGTGCACCAGCTCGCGGACCTTGTCGAGCACGCCCTCGCGCAGCGCGAACCCGGCGTCGGTGGCCTTGACCTGGAAGATCTCGATGAGCTCGTCCTCGGACAGACCCGGGAAGCGCAGCCGCTTGGGGAAGAGGGCCGACAGCTCCGAATCGCTCTTGAGCAGGCCGTTCATCTGCCCCTCCGGGCCGCACAGGACGACCACGAGGTCTTCGGGGTGACCCTGTACGCAGGCGAGCAGGACGTCGATGGCCTCACGGTTGCGCGGCGACTCGCCGGGCATCAGGTTGTGCGCGTCGTTGATGGCCAGGACACCGCCCTGCGCGCGTTCGACGGCCCGGCGCACTCGTGGTCCGCTCTCGCTGACGTACTCCCCCACGAGGTCGGAGCGGTCCACCTCGACGAGGTGCCCGGACGACAGGACGCCCAGCTCGGCGTAGATCCGGCCGAGGATGCGGGCGACCTTCGACTTGCCGGTGCCGGCACCGCCGGTGAAGACGATGTGCTTCGGCCGCGAGGCGACCGGCATGCCCGCCTCCCGGCGCATACGTGCCGCCTCCGCCTCGGCGACGAGGAGCCGCACCTCGCTCTTGACCGAGCCCAGGCCGACGCAGGACTCCAGCTCGGCCATGGGGTCGGAGTGCGCGGCGCTGCCCGCGATGACCCGCTGCGGCAGGTCGGCCGGCGCGACCTCGGTCTCGCCGCGCGCCACCGCCGCGGTCACGCACTGCTCGGCGAGGTACTCGACGAGACGCGCGCCGCGGAGGTTCATCAGCGGCGGGGTGCGGGTGAGCAGCAGGCCGGCGGTGACCGCGGCCTCGCGCCCGGCCGTCATCTCGCGCCGGGCGACGGCACGCCGGAACAGCTCCGCGTACGCGTCCTCGCCGAAGTCCTGCGTGCGTGCGAGACGGAAGTGCTGGTGCAGTGCCGGGTTGGCGTCGAAGACCCGCCGGTCGCCGCCGGCGCGGCACAACACGATGACGTGCAGTTTCTGGTGGCGTTCGAGCGCGCGGCGCAGCTCCTCGGCGAACGCCGTGCCGCAGTTCTCGAAGGCCAGGATGCGGTCCAGCCCGTCGATGACCAGAAGCCTGCCCTCGAGGCATTCGCGCACGCGTGCCAGGAAGTAGAGGATCGTGTCGCTGACGTGCAGGTTGGCGAAGACCTGGTCGGAGACCCAGACCGTCTCGCGCACGTCGCCGCGGGCCATCAGGGCACTCTCCAGCGTGCGTACGGCGGTGCCCTTGCCGGTCGCCTCCGGGCCGCTGATGAGCAGGCGTAGGGGCCGTGCCGAGTCGCCGCGCAGCAGGTCGGCGACGGCTGTGACCAGGTCGGGCTGGCCGACGATGTCGTCCTTGACCTCCTCGGCCACCGCCGCCGCTCGCGACTCCTCCGCCGGCGCGGGGCCCGCGAAGGCGGCGGCGAGCGGGTTGACGACGGTGGGCGCGCGGAAGAGGCGCCGCAGGTCCATCTGGAAGCCGCGCACCGGCACCCGGCACTTGGGGCTGACCGCGCTCTCGGGCAGTCCCTGTACGCAGCCGGTGATGCGCAGGGCCATGTCGAGCCAGGCGCGGCAGCCGTCGGCCTCGCCGGCGACCAGGGCGCGGGCCAGCCACGAGCGGACCTCGGCCTGCCAGGGGTCGACGCGAAAACCCTCGCCGAGCCGCTGGAACTGCTCCTGGACGTTCTCGTAGTGCTCGACGCCCACCGCGAAGGCGAGCTCGGCCGGGACCGCGGTGACCTCGGCCTGCAACAGCAGCCGCGCGAGCGCGACGTCGAGCGTGTCGTGGCCCGGCACCGCCGACAGCAGCCGCTCGTGCGCGGCGACCCATCCCGAGCACACCCAGCCGAGGTAGCCGACCGGGCCGGCCAGCTCGGGAAGGGCGGTGACGGTTTCCTCGGGCAGGTCGGTGGCCCACAGGCGTTCGAGCTCGGCCTGCGGCGTGGCCAGGTCGGCGGCGCGCAGCTCGGGGTCGGCGGCGCGCCGGTCGAACAGCCCGATCAGCGCCTGGCGGCGCTTTTCCACCGGCTCGATCCCGCCGAGCACGTCGAGGGCCTCGCGCGCGAGGGTGAACATCGTCTCGCGACGGTCGCGGTCGTCCCCGACGTTCTCCACGAGCCAGAGTCCGGGCGGACGCAGCCGTCCGCCCTGGCTGAACCAGGCGTGCGGGTCGCGCACGGGCGCCTCGGGCTTGGCCAGAAAGCTCGCGAACAGCTCGTAGTCGACATCACCGCGCGAACCCGCCCGGATGGCCGACGCCCCCAGCAGGAAGGTCAACAGTGACCACAGCTCCGCGCCCGCCGCCGAGGTGCCGGGACCGTAGAAATCGCTGAGCCCGCTGGTCAGCTCCTTGGCCCGGTCGTCCTTGTCGAACTCCAGAGCGCGCTCGCGCACCTCGTCGTACAGCCCGTCCGGGACCCGCCAGGGGCCGTGGGAGTACAGGTCGAGCAGGGGCTCGTCGGTCAGCAGCAGCTCAAGGTGTTCGGGTAGGCGTGGGGCGCTCACGGGTAGACCTTACGACCGTTCACCGGGGTGTCAACGGAGCTCCGTGATTCGCCCCCGGCGACCGCGAGGCCCGGCTCGCCCCGTGGCCGGGGAGGCGGCGAGGAGGGACTCCGCCGCGGAGGTGCGGGCACAGAGCACGGACCGGCCCGCGCGGTGGGCGCTGACCAGGCCCGCGTCCGGGAGCGCGGTGAGGTACCGGGAGACCCCGGCCATGGAGAGGCCGGCGCGCCGGGCGAGGTCGGTGGTGGACGCCGGCTGATGTTCGTGCGGTAAGGAGGGGCCGCACCGGTGCAGGGCTCGCATGGTGCCGTGAGGCCCTGCACCGGTGCGGGGAGTCAGCCGGCGTGGAGGGCCTGCACATCGAGGACCCAGGTGACGCCGAACCGGTCGGTGAGCATGCCGAAACCAGGTGCCCAGGCCGACGCGGTGAGGGGTTCGACGACGGTGCCGCCCTCGGCGAGGGCGTCCCAGTAGCCGGTGATCTCGTCGAGGGTGCCGGCGCGAACGGACTGGAAGAACGTCCGGTCGGTGATCGTGACACCGTTCTCCCGGTGCGTGGAGCCGGCCGTCACCGTGATGTCGGTGTCGTCCTGGCCCGGGATGTCGTAGGCCATGACGCGGAACCCGTCCTCGTTCTCGACCTGGCCGAACACGACCTTGTCGGCGCCGGGGGCCTCCTTCGGCATGCCGAGGTCGCCGTAGGTGGCGATGACGGTCCGGCCGCCGAACACGGTCGCGTAGAAGTTGAGCGCCTGGCGAGCGGTACCGCGAAAATTCAGGTGGGTGGTCGTCCTGATCGTCATGATCTGCTCTTCTCCTCGATGGATGCGACCGGCGGGTGCCGTCAGGGATGAGCATCACGAAAGAAGAGGTCGATGACGGTCCTCTACTCGGAGCACACTGGATTCATGATCGGAAGTACTTCGCGGATGCTCGCTCTGTTGTCCCTCCTGCAGACGCGACGGGACTGGCCGGGGCAGGTCCTTGCGGAGCGCCTGGAGGTGAGCCCGCGCACGGTCCGCCGTGACGTGGACCGCCTGCGGGAACTCGGCTACCGGATCGGGTCGATGAAGGGACCCGACGGCGGGTACCGGCTCGAGGCCGGTTCGGAGCTGCCTCCGCTGCTGTTCGACGACGAACAGGCGGTCGCGATCGCGGTCGCGCTCCAGAGTGTGCCCTCCACCGGGGTCGACATCGACGAGGCGGCAGCTCGCGCGTTGGCCACCGTCCGCCAGGTAATGCCGTCGAGGCTCCGTCACCGCATCGACGGCATCCGCTTCACCGGAACCGAGACCTCCTCCCGTGTCGATCCGTCCGTGCTGGAGAGTGTCAGCGTCGCCGTCCGGGACCGGCACACGCTCCGATTCGACTACGGCGGGAGCAGCGCTCCTCCACGGAGCGTGCAGCCGCACGCGGTCGTCGCCCGGCACAGCCGGTGGTATCTGATCGCGTGGGATCTGGACCGGCACGACTGGCGTGTCTTCCGCATGGACCGCATGGCAGCACCACGCACCCCGACGGGGCCGGCGTTCACGCCCCGCACGCTTCCCGCGGCCGATGCGCGCTCTTTTCTCGCCGCCCGGTCCAGGGGATCGCAGAGCGAGGATAGCTGGCCTTGCGTGGGCGAGGTCGTCATCGAGCTTCCTGCGCGTGACATCACACCTTGGATCGGTGACGGTGAGGTCGAAGAGCTCACCGAGCGGTCCTGTCGTGTCACGATCGGCTCGTGGTCCTGGGCCGGGCTGCTCGCATCCGTGGTCCGGTACGACGCCCCCTTCAGCGTGGTGGGCCCGGACGCCTTGGCCGAGGCCGCGGCGAAGCTCGCCGGGCGGGTCCAGGCCTCCGTCTCTCCGCCGTCGCTGGAAGATTGACCGTCGAGCGGGAAGATCCCGTGCGCGCTGAAAGTGTGGGGAAGTGAAGGGAAGCACGGGAAAGCGCAGGGGGAGTACAGGACAGAAAATGACCGCTTCGCGTGCGAGGCTCACCTCATGACGAACATGACAGACATGACGAAAGAGGAGCTGACAGACCGGTTGATCGTGGCCGACGCGCAGGCCTGGCGGACGTGGCTCGATGCTCACGAGAGCTCATCTGCCGGGGTGAAGCTGATTCTTGCGAAGAAAGGCATCACGGAACCGACCTCTCTGACCTACGCCGAGGCCCTCGAAGAGGCTCTCTGCAGCGGCTGGATCGACGGCCGCCGCAACGCCGTCGACGCACGCACGTTCCAACAGCACTTCACCCCGCGTCGAACGGCGTCGATCTGGTCCCGGCGAAACGCCACCATCGTCGCGACGCTGATCGAGCAGGGGCGCATGCGGCCACGGGGTTTCGCGGAGATCGAACGGGCCAAGGCGGACGGGCGCTGGGACCGGGCCTATCCCGGACAGGCCGGGGCCGAAGTACCTGCCGACCTCGCGCAGGCGCTCGCCGCTTCGCCCACGGCGGCGGCTCGCTTCGCCGCGCTGTCCCGCGCGCAGCGCTACACCGTCATCCATCAGGTGATCACGGCTCCGAGCGGGACCAGTCGAAGAAGCCGCATCACGCAGTCCCTCACGCGTCTGGAAGGCACCCCGGAGGCCTGACGTCGTCTGGCCGGGCTTCCGGGGCGGCAGAGGGGAGAGGCAACCTTCCAGGTCTGTTTCCCAGGCTTTCCGGACTCTCTAGGCGGCACTACGGTCGGCCGCCGGGCGACGCCGTAGGTCGGCGTTTTCGGTCGCGGGCGGCCGATGGCCGACGTCCATCACTCCGATATCGGTGCCGGGAGGGGCTATCCGGTCGATGCAGTCGAGGACATCGTCATCGAGGCGTGTCTCCGCTGCGTCGAGCAGGTCTTCGAGCTGGTCGAGTGTTCGGGGTCCGATGATCGCGGACGTGACCTGCGGGTGCGCGACAACGAACGCCATCGCCAGGTGCGTCATCGGCAAGCCGGCCGATTCCGCCAGCGGGACCAGTTCCTCGATCGCGTCGAATTTGTGCGGGTCGGTCATGTGACGGGGTCCCCACGCCTTGCGGCCCGCCGTCACGGGGGTCTGCTGATCCCGGCGGTACCTGCCGGTGAGAAGACCCCATGACAGCGGGCTCCATGTCAGCACGCCCATGCCGTACTCGCCGCACACCGGCAGCACCTCGCGCTCGATGCCACGGGCGAGGATCGAGTATGTCGGCTGCTCGGTTCGCAGTCGTGCGAACCCGCGGCGTTCGGAGATCCACTGCGATTCGACGATCGTCGATGCGGGAAAATTCGATGAGCCGATCGCCCGCACCTTTCCGCTTGTGACCAGATCGGTGAGGGCGGAGAGGGTCTCGTCCAGGTCCGTCTCGAAGTCGAAGTGATGGATCTGGTAGAGATCGATGTGATCCACACCGAGTCGGCCCAGGGACTCCTCGACGGCAGTCACGATCCACCGACGTGACGCGCCCCGGCGGTTCGGGGCGTCGCCCATCGGACCCGTGAACTTGGTCGCGAGCACGATGTCGTCCCGCCGATGGTGCCTAGGCAGTAAGGGCTAACGCGGATACCGGTTCGACCGAGTGTGCGCATCTTCATACTGGTTCTCCACTCCTCTACACCATCGACAGCTCAAGTCGACTGCCCTTCTCTCGGCACGTGCCGACGGCGGTCTGGCTTCGCATTTCGGAGGGATAGCAGCGTCGCCGCGGCAACGTTTCCTCCCTCAAGGACGGGGCGGGGCCGGCCGGCCCCGCCGGTCAGGCATCGGTGAAGTCGGCGATCACGTCGGGCGCGGCCAAGGAGCACATCCGGAGCTTCTTTGAGCAGTTCCTGGATGCGCCGAACGTGTCGCCGGAGTCTCCTTCGGCTTCACCCGGCCCGCCGAACTCGGCGCCGTCATCGCCGCCGCCGGCGAACAGCTACTGCCCGCCGTCACCGGCGGCTCGTTGAAGAGCGAGGAGAGGGTCGCGTTCGTTCCGTTCTACGCGCTCGCCGCCGACAGGCGTACGGGGGGCGTCACCGACGCCGAGGAGGTGCCGGCCGTCGCGTGGGCTACGAGGTGAGCGCGGACGTGCTCTCCGCGGATGAGGCGTGGCCGGGCGGTCAGCGTTTCCAGTCGCGCCGCCGCGGCTCACGGTGCTCGGCGGCGATGCGCATCGGGCCGGCCGGGCGCTCGGGACGCTCACGCTGCTCGGGTTCGGGCTGGGCGGGCGGGGTGATGCTGAAACCGATCTCGGCGGGCGGGCGCTCGAGCTCCTCGAGGTCGCTCACCGGGACCAGGGCGGCGAGGGCCTTGCCATGCCGGGTCAGCAGGATCCGCTCACCGCTGTAACCGACGCGGCTGACGAGTTCCGCCAGGTCGGCACGGGCCTGGGTGACGGGCACCTCTCGTGTCATGCTGCGATTCTAGCATTCTGTACGTTCTTGCTATTCTGTACAGAACTCAAGGAGGCGCGGATGGACTTTCCGACGTACGAACCGCGGGCACGGGTCACCGAGCTGCCGGACACACACGCGACCGACCAGCTGTTCCAGCGGCTGCTCGCCCAGCGCATCGTCTTCATCGGGGCCGAGATCGACGACGACCTCGCCAACCGCGTGTGCTCACAGCTCCTGCTCCTCGCGGCGCAGGACGGGAAGCGCGACATCAAGATCTTCATCAACTCGCCGGGCGGCTCGATGGACGCGATGTTCGCCATGTACGACGTGATGAAGTACCTGCCGAACGACGTGTCGACGGTCGGGCTCGGCATGGCGGCCTCGGCGGGGCAGTTCCTGCTCACCGCCGGCGCCGCGGGCAAGCGCTACGCGCTGCGCAACACGCGGATCATGATGCACCAGCCGTCCGGCGGGATCGGCGGCACCGCATCCGACATCCGCATCCAGGCCGAGCAGTCCCTGCACATGAAGCACCGTTTTCTGGAGCTGATCGCCGAGCACACGGGACGGCCGTTCGAGCAGATCGAGCACGACGCCGACCGCGACCGCTACTTCACCGCGACGGAGGCGTGTGAGTACGGCCTCATCGACCACGTCGTGACGAACGCGCTGGAGGCGGGAGGTGTCACGCCGTGAGAGCCCCCGAGGTGACCGCCCGGTACGTCCTGCCGTCCTACGTCGAGCGCACCTCGTACGGGGTCAAGGAGATGAACCCGTACAACAAGCTGTTCGAGGAGCGGATCGTCTTCGTCGGGGCGCCGGTCGACGACACCCTCGCCAACGACGTGATCGCGCAGCTGATCGCGCTGGAGGGGATCGACACCGACCGCACGATCAGTTTGTACATCAACTCCCCCGGCGGCTCGCTGACCGCGATGACGGCCATCTACGACACGATGCAGTTCGTCAAGCCGGAGATCGAGACCACGTGCGTCGGCCAGGCCGCCTCCGCGGCCGCCGTCCTGCTGGCCGCGGGTTCGCCGGGCAAGCGCGCCGCGCTGCCACACGCGCGGATCCTCATCCACCAGCCGAGCACCGAGGGCGGCCGCGGTCAGACCAGTGACCTGGAGATCCAGGCGAACGAGATCATCCGGCAGCGCGAGGAGCTGGAGGAGATCCTGGCCCGGCACTCGGGCCGTGCCGTCGCGCAGGTACGCGCCGACATCGAGCGCGACCGCTTCCTGACCGCGCAGGACGCCAGGGAGTACGGCCTGATCGACGAGATCATCACCAGCCGCAAGGTCCGCTGAGCCGCGTGGGGGTGGCCCTGCGGGGTCGGGGCCACCCCCACGCCGACGCGTCAGCAGGTCTGCTTGTAGAGGTACTTGGCGATCGCGGGGTCGTCCACGTTGTTCTTGGTGACGGCCACGAGCCGGGTCCTGATCTGCTTGGTCACGGGCTTGCCCTCCAGGGCGTTCATCGCCTGGTCGACGCCCTCGCGGCCGATCTCCAGCGGCTCCTGGCTGATGAGCGCCTGGATCGTGCCGGCCTTGAGGTCCTCGACCTGCTTGGGGCTGGCGTCGAACTCGACCAGCTTCACCGAGCCGACCTTCTTGGCCTGCTTCAGCGAAGCTCCCGAACCCTCCCCGGTGACCAGGTTCGAGGCGAAGATGCCGGCCAGGTCCGGATTCTTGGACAGCTCACCGTTGACCAGCTCGGTGGCCTTGCCCGCGTCGTCGCCCGGGTACTGCTCGGAGACGAGCCGGATACCGGGGTGCTTGGCGATCTCCTCCTTGAAACCGGTCACCCGGTCGTCGGTGGTGGCGATGCCCCTCGTGGGCGCCAGCACCATGACCTTCCCCTTGTCGCCGATCTGCCCGGCGAGGGCCTGGGCGGCCAGCTGCCCGCCGAGCTTGTTGTCCGAGGAGATCCGCGAGGCGCCCATCGACGGGTCGGTCAGCTCGGTGTCCACGAAGATGACCTTGCTGCCGTTGCCGCTGAGCTGACGGATCGGGCCCGCCATCGCGTCCTTGTCGACGGGCGCGATCATCACCGCGCCCGGACGTGACGCGGCGACCGAGGTCACCACCTGGGTCTGCTGCGCGACGTCCCACTGGGCGGGTGCCTGGACGCTGAGGCTCGCGCCCAGCTTGGCCGCCTCGGCCTTGGCCCCGCAGTACATCGAGATGTAGAAGGGCTCGTTCGCGATGCCCTGGATCAGGGTGAGCTTCTTCGCCCCTGTTCCTGACGAGGAGGAGTCACTGCCTCCGCACGCGCCGGTCACCGTTAATGCCAGGGCCACAGCCACGACGCCATACCTGTTCACTGTCACTTGTCCCTCACCGCTCCTCGTTTCCTTCTATTGGCGTTCTCGCGCCGTGCGGCGCAACTGGTCGAAGAAGACCGCGACGACCAGTACGGCTCCGACCGCGACGTCGAGCCAGAACCGCTGTGCCCCGAGGATGATCAGACCGTTGCGCAGCACCCCGGGGATCAGCACGCCGATGACGGTCCCGCCGATGCTGCCGACGCCGCCGAACAGGCTCGCGCCGCCGATGACGACGGCGGCGATCGCGCCCAGGTTGTCGGAGGTGTGGCTGGCGATGGTGGTGGTCGTGTAGTGCGCCAGCGACAGCACCCCGGCCACGCCGGACAGCAGGCCCGACAGTGCGTAGACCTTGATCAGGTGCCGGTCGACCTTGATGCCGACCCGGCGCGCCGCCTCGGCATTGGACCCGATCGCGTACGTGTGACGGCCGAAGCGCGTGAGGGCGAGCAGCAGCCCGAAGACGACCGCGATGGCCACCGCGATGATGACGAGCCATGGCACGCCGAACACCAGCCCGTACCCGACCGCGTTGGACAGCTTGGCCGGGATCTGGTTGACGTCGCTGCCGTTGGTGATGACCTGAGCGAGGCCGAGGGAGACGCCCAGGCTGCCCAGGGTGGCGATGAGCGGCGGGATCTTCGCCTTGGCGACCAGCAGGCCGTTCACCAGGCCCCAGCCGAGGCCGGAGCCGGCACCCGCCAGCGCACCGAGAAGGATGGCCCCCCAGCCCGCGGTCGTGCCGCCCAGCGCCACCATCGTCTTGGCCGCGATGACGCCGGAGAACACCAGGATCGAGCCGACCGACAGGTCGATCCCGGCACTGACGATCACGAACGTCATGCCGACCGCCAGGACGAGCAGGATCGCCGAGTCGGTCGCCACGTTGCGGATGTTGAACGTGCTGGCGAACTCGGCCGGCCTGAGCACGGCGAAGAACAGGAACAGCGCCACCAGGACGGCCAGCGTCCACAGCGTGCTGGAGCGCAGGAGGGTGAGCACCCGCCCCGGCTGGGCGGTGTCACGGGGCTCGGCCGTGGTCGTCGTGCTCATGCGGCGTCCTCCTGGTCCAGGCCGCCGGTCATCGCCGACACCAGTTCCTCCACCGAGGTGTCCGCCGCGGTGAACCTCGCCACCCGGCGGCCCAGCCGTAACACCTCGACCCGGTCGGCGACGGCGAGGACCTCGGGCATGTTGTGGCTGATCAGCACGACCGTGACGCCCCGGTCCCGTACGCGGCGGATCAGGTCGAGGACCTGCCCCCGCTGGACCACGCCGAGCGCGGCGGTCGGCTCGTCCATGAACACGACCCTGGACGCCCACGCGACGGCGCGCGCCACGGCGACGCACTGCCGCTGGCCGCCGGACAGCTGCCGCACCGGGGCGGACATGTCGGGCAGGCGGATGCCGAGCTCCTCGAACGCCTCCGTCGCCCGCCGGCGCATCGCCGGCCGGTCCAGCAGGTGGAGGAATGAGTACCGGGTCAGCTCGCGGCCGAGGAAGAGGTTGGCGGCGGCGTCCAGGTCGTAGGCGAGTGCGAGGTCCTGGTAGACGGTCTCGATGCCCAGCCGCTGGGCGGCGACCGGGTCGGCCAGGTGCACCGGGCGGCCGTCCAGGAGGATCTCTCCCGAGTCCGGACGCAGCGCGCCGGCCAGCGCCTTGACCAGTGTGCTCTTGCCGGCGCCGTTGTCGCCGATCAGCGCGACGACCTCGCCCGCGTGGGCGGTGAACGAGGCCCCGCGAAGGGCCTGGACGTGACCGAAGCGCCTCGCGACGCCTCGTGCCTCCAGCAGCGGATCCGTCAATGTGCACCTTCCTCGGTCAGGCTCGGTCAGGGCGGCGGCAGCTCCCCGGAGCCGCGGACGATCAGGTGGGTCGGCAGCACCACGCGTTGCGGCGGCAGTTCCTCGCCGGCCATGCGCCGGCACAGCAGCCCGGCCGCGCGGCGGCCCATCTCGGCCGGGTAGTGCGCCACGACGGTGACCGGCGTCGCCAGCATGTCGGCGAGCTCCAGGTCGTCGAAGCCGACGAGCGCCGTGCCGGCGCCGGCCGCCTGGATGGCGCGCAGTGCGCCGACGGTGAGCCGGTTGTTGCCGGTGAAGACCGCGGTCGGCGGGTCGCCGAGGGCGAGCAGCTCGGCCATCGCGGACTCCGCGCCGGCCACATCGTGCTGGCCGACGCGGATCAGCGACTCGTCCACGGGCACGTCATGCTCGCGCAGCGCCTCGTCATAGCCGCGACGGCGCTCGCGGGCGGTGAAGATGCCGGGCAGGTCGACCAGGCAGGCGATGCGGCGGTGTCCGTGCTCGATCAGGTGCGTGACGGCCGCACGCGCGCCGCCCGCGTTGTCGATGAGGACGACGTCGGCCTGCAGGGCGTCCTCCGGCGGCCGGTCGATGAACACCGCCGGCGTGCCCATGTTGATCTCGGGGATCAGGTAGCGGTGGTCGTTGCCGGAGGGCACGACCAGCAGGCCGTCCACGCGGCGCTCGCACAGCGAACGGATGAGGTGGCGTTCGCGTGCCGGGTCCTCGTCCGAGCACCCGGAGATCACCAGCAGGTCGTTCGTACGTGCGACCTCCTCGACCCCGCGGGCGATCAGGGAGTAGAAGGGGTTGGCGACGTCCTTGATGACGAGCCCGAGGCTCCGGGTCCGCTTTCCGCCGCGCAGCGCACGCGCGATGTCGTTCCGGCGGAACCCCAGGGCCGAGATGGCGGCGTTGACCTTCTCGGTGGTGTCCGGCCGTACCCCGTCCTCGCCGTTGACGACACGAGACACGGTCTTGAGACTCACGCCGGCCCGCCGGGCGACGTCACGCATGGTCGGCCGCATGGGTCCTCTCCGGCGACTACTGGGACGAGATCGACTGACTATAAAGACGACAACGTTGTCATCTCATCCCGGCGGTGCCTGAGTCAAGCCCGTTCGGCAAACGCCCCACGCTCGTATCGCCCCAGGGTCAGAGCGGATGGAGATCCGGCCGCTTGGCGGTGACCTCGTCTCCGGACGACCGGCCCTGCAGACGGCGCTGGATCCAGGGCAGGAAATAGGCCCGCGCCCACTCCAGGTCGCTCCGGCGCGAGCTCAGCCAGCCGACGGGCAGCGCGGCCGGCCAGGGTTCGCGCCAGTCATCGGCGGCGGGGACGCCCAGGATCTCGGCGATGGCCAGCGCGACCCTCCGGTGACCCTCCGCCGACAGGTGCAGCCGGTCCAGGGCCCAGGCACGCGGGTCGAGCAGCACGCGCATCGACCACAGGTCCACCAGCCGGCAGTCGTACCGGTCGGCGATGGAACGGACGTGCAGGTTGTACGTCGCCAGCTTGCCGCGGACGTGGCGCAGGACCGGCACGCCCCGCGTGTCGAAGGAGGTGAACAACACCACGTCGGCACCGGTCTCCCGCAGCCGCCGGGTGGCGTCCTCGACGACCTCGGCGAGCGCGTCCGGATCCGTACGCGGGCGCAGGAGGTCGTTGCCGCCCGCGGAGAAACTGATCAGGTCAGGGCGCAGCTCGATCGCGCGCGGGACCTGGTCGGCGACGACCTGGCGCAGCAACCGGCCGCGTACGGCGAGGTTGGCGTAGCGCAGGTCCCCGTCCGCGGCCGCCAGGTGCGCGGCCAGCCGGTCGGCCCAGCCGCGGTAACCGCCGGCCGGGTCCGGATCGTCGAGGCCCTCGGTGAAACTGTCACCGAGGGCCACGTAAGAGGAGTACGTCGATACGGAGTCGTCCACAACGATCAATGATGCACGACGCCCGTGACGACGCTCACCGGGGGATCAGTGGTTGATGGGTACACCCCTGCCGCGCATGGACAGAGCGTGCTCCACCAGCGTGATGAGAGTGGCCTTGGTCGACTCGCGGTTACGCGCGTCGCAGGTCACGATCGGCACGTGCGGGCCGATCGTGAGCGCTTCGCGAATGTCCTCGATGGCGTGGGAGTAGACGCCGTCGAAGCCGTTGATTCCGACGACGAAGGGCACCCCCGACTCCTCGAAGTAGTCGACCGCGGCGAAGGAGTCGGCGAGCCGGCGGGTGTCCACGAGCACAACCGCGCCGATGGCACCCTTAACCAGGTCGTCCCACATGAACCAGAATCGGTGCTGCCCGGGCGTGCCGAACAGATAGAGGATGAGCTCCCGGTCGAGGCTGAGACGGCCGAAGTCCATGGCGACGGTCGTCGTCGTCTTCTCCGGGGTCGCACTGAGGTCGTCGACCTCGGTACTGGCCTGGGTCATCACGGCCTCGGTGGTCAGCGGCATGATCTCCGAGACCGACCCGACGAAGGTCGTCTTTCCAACACCGAAGCCACCCCCGACGATGATCTTGACGGAGGTCATGCCGGAGGAGGCACCCGGATTAGAGCTTGCGAAGTCCACTGAGAACCCTTTCCAGCAGCTGGAGGTCAGGCTGCCCCTCAGTGAAGGGAGACTGATGCAGCCGCAGCAGACCTTCGTGCGCCATGTCCGCGATGAGCACACGGGTCACGCCGAGCGGCAATCTGAGCAGAGCCGACACTTCCGCCACCGAACGCCAGTTACGGCACAGATCGATGATGGCTTTGTACTCGGGGGTGAGAGTCGTCAGGTCCTGTCGCGGGTACGGCGCGACCGAGATGAGTGCCTCGATCGGTAGGTCGTACCGCGGTTTGGTGCGTCCGCCGGTGACCGCGTACGGCCTGACCAGCGAACTCGAGTCTCCCGTCTCCGAGGGCGGCGAGGGCGGCCCCGGCGGCGGGTCTCGGTGCGGACCTGGGTTCGACCCGGGCAGGGAGCCGAACCCGTAGTTTCCGTACCTGCCGCCGTCCACCCTTAACCGATCCCGGGTTCCGCGCGCAGCGCGGGTGTCAGCACCCGGCCAACGCGCTCGACGAGCAGTGCCATTTCGTAGGCCACCAATCCCATATCGCAATCAGGTGCGGCGAGGACGCCGAGCACGGAACCGTCGCTGATCGCCATCACGAACAGCAGGCCTCGCTCCATCTCGACGAGGGTCTGCGTGACGGCGCCACCCTCGAAGATCCGGGCTGCCCCCTGGGTGAGGCTGGTCAATCCCGAGGCGATCGCGGCGAGCTGGTCGACGCGATCCGCCGGGAAGCCTTCCGAATACGCCATTGGCAGACCGTCGGAGGAGACCACCACGGCGTGCGCGACGCGAGGGACGCGTTCGACGAATGTCGTCACCAGCCAACTGAGGTCCTGGCGGCTGTTCACTGGTTCTCCCGTTCATCATCTTCGGGCTGGATCGCGGCGCGACCCTTGCGTACGCCCTGCTGGAAGCTCGCGAAACGGTTCCGTACGGCATCGGCCTCAGGAGCGCGGGGAGGAGCGGCCGGCGGCGGCGCTGCGGGCTGCTGCTTCTGCTCGGGCCTGGACGCCGGGCCGACCGATCCGGGTATGCGGTTGCTCCCGGGTACCCGTTTCGGCAACCCGGTGCTGGTCTGCCCGCCGGTGGCGGGGGCGCGGATCGTCTCCGCGGCTCGCCACCCTTCGTCGCCGGGCGAGGACCACTCCCTGGGTGGGGAGGACTCAGCACGGTTCATTGATCCCGTCTTACGCCGTTGGAACCATTCCGACTGCATTGCCTCGAAGATAGGCGAACGTCCGTTGTTCTCGCCCACCGACCGGCTCTCACCGAACGCCGAGCCTGCCGCCTGCGGCTGAACCTGCGGCCGGGACATCGGCTGTTCCGGTGGCTGGCCCTGCGGAGGAGCGGACGGCCTGGCCGAGGGCGGTACGCCCTGTGGCCGCGAACGCGACGGCGCGGTGGGGCCGGAGCCCCGCCCGGGAGGCGAGGTCGGAGCCGGTTTGCGCTTGGGCAGTGAGGTGCCCGAGGACCGCACCGGCTCACGCGGCGTCTCCGGTACCGATGGCCGGTCCGGCTCATCGGACCGGGTGATCTCGCCGCGTACGAGGGGCGACTGGATCCCGTGACGGTCCGCGGGACCGGGACCCACGGCCGAGTCGAGGCGCTGGGGCCTGACCTTGTCGGCGTCCTGCATGATCGTGCTCGGCGCGAGGATGACGAACGCGGTGAGGCCGCCGGACAGCGCGGCCCGTAGCTCGACCCTGATGCCGTGCCGCTGGGCGAGCCGGCCGACCACGAAAAGGCCCATTCGCCGCGAGATCGACACGTCGATCGTCGGCGGGTTGGCCAGCCGCCAGTTGGCCTCTTCGAGCTCGTCGGGCGACATGCCGACCCCGCTGTCGGAGATCTGGAGCATGGCGCCGCCACCGCTGAGCAGGTGCCCGGACACGGCCACCTTGGTGTGCTCGGGCGAGAAGGAGGTGGAGTTCTCCACCAGCTCCGCCACCAGGTGCACGAGGTCGTTGACGGCCCGGCCGGTGACCGAGACGTCGTCCTGGATCCGCAGCGTGATCCGCTCGTACTGCTCCACCTCCGACAGGGAGGCGCGGACGATGTCCACCAGGGCGACCGGTTTGTTCCACCGCCGTGCCTGCTCCTGGCCACCGAGGACGAGGAGGTTCTCCCCGTTACGGCGCATACGGGTCGCCAGGTGGTCGAGCTTGAAGAGGCTGTCCAGCCGGGTGGAGTCCTGCTCGCTCTGCTCGAGATCCTCGATCAGCCGCAGCTGGCGCTCGATCAGCGACTGGCTGCGCCGGGAGAGGTTGACGAACATCGCGTTGACGTTGCCTCGCAGCAGCGCCTCGTTGGACGCCAGGCGCACGGCCTCGCGGTGGACCTCGTCGAAGGCCCGCGCGACCTCACCGATCTCATCGGTGGATCTGACGTCGATCGGCTCGACTTCGAAGCCGACCTGTTCAACGTCGGGCTCGCGCAACCTGCGGACGAAGTCGGGCAGCCGGGTGCCCGCCACGTCCAGGGCGCCGGTACGCAGCCGGCGCAGCGGTCGTACGAGGGACTGCGCGACGATCACGACCGCCGCCACCACGAGCAACAGGACGAGGAGCAGCAGGCCACCGACGAGTGCGGCCGACCGTTGTGCCTGTGCCTGAAGGTCATGGCTCTCGGCGAGGACCGAGTGGACGAGCTGGTCCTCGACCACGCGCATCTTGTCGGACCTGACCGTCATGTCGTTGAACCACAGGCGCGCGTCGGGATACGTCGTGGCGTCCAGAGACAGGTCGGGCGACTTGGCGACCGCGAAGACGGCCTGCTGGCGGATCAGCTCCGCCTGGTCGACCTCGGGTCCGGCGACCGTGTCGAGATACAGCTGCGCCTGCGCCGGAGTGGCGGACGACTGGAACGCGGCGAGGTCGGTGTCGCGCTGGGACCGCGCGGCCTGGAAATCGTCGTAGGTGCCGGGCTGGAAGTTCTTGACCGCCAGGGCCACGGCGAGGTACCCGCGCTCCTTCGAGGAGTCCTCCTTCGCCTGGGCGATGGAGGCCAGCGAGCGCGCGGACTCCGTGAGGTCGGCGTCCGAACTGCCCGTGGCGATCAGGTCGTCGAAGTTCAGGATGTCGCTGACGACCTCGCTGTACTTGTCGACCGTCGCCTCGGGGGGAAGCTTCGTCTGGGTGGCCTGCTGCCGTAGTCCGGGCAGCTGGTCCAGCCGGTTGAGGATGTCCCGTACCTGCGTGCGTACGAGGCTGGAGTAGGAGTCGTCGATGGTGCCGGCCTGGGAACGCACCTGGCGTACCGCGGCGTCGACCTGGCCCTCGACTTTCTGCAGATCGGTCTTGCTCACGCTGGTGCCGTTCGAGGCCACATAGAGCGCCGTCATGTCACGCTCGCCCTCAAGGGCGTGCGTCAGGACACTCAGCTTGTCCCCCAGTGAGGCCAACTGCTCGATCCGGCCGAACGTCGACGCGTTGGCCAGGGCACTACTGACGCGCAGACCCGCAAGCACACCGGCCACGATCGTCGGGATGACGATGAGCGCGATGAGCCGTGCGGACACCTTCCAGTTGCGGAGCCCGAAGCGCCGCATGATCGACCGAGACCCATGGTCAGTGGTTTCGCCGGTCGGCTGGGAAGGGTCCGCGACGCTCGGCCGCGGTCGTTCTCCGTCGCTGTCCACGCTACCTTCCGCTGCATCTCACCGAATCAAACCCGTCTTGGACCCCCTGCGGAACGGTGCAAACAACCGACGGGAGGTGGGACGCGCCACCCTTGTACGGTTACTGCGACAGAGAGTGGTCACGCTGCCCAAAACGGAACCGACAGCATATATCCGAAGCGGTCTTATGTCCCATCTATCTAGTTTTTCCTCGGTTTCGCACAAGGCCATCCCACCCGGAAGGCGGGGGCCCGCGTGAATGCGGCCAACATCATTGTCGCCACCGGACCAGACGGCAAGAGCATGCGGCTACTCACCGTCCCAACGAGATCGAACCGAGAGCTAATGATCACGGGGAGTGCACCGGCGGCGACCTACCCGTAACAACGGCCCAGAGATTTCGCCTTCACAACGCCTTAACCCCGACCGGTGGTTACCGAGGGTGTCGACACCGTTGCCCGGAATCCCCAGGGGTAATGGTCCGTATCTGACATTAGGATAGGTTCGCCTCGCCGCCAGACCAGGGGGCGGCATCCGGCGGACACCGGCCCGGAAGGACGCCCGCCCGGCGCGATTTGTTCATTTCCGCGCACGTCAGGCAGGCGCTCACGCCCCCATCCCCCAGGGAGTGATCATTGGCTGACCGCAGTGTCAGGACTCCGGTCCCGGCCACGGGTCCGAAGGCGGCCACCCGGCCGCCCGTCAGCAAATCCCGAGGTGGCAGGCTCCGGCCCTCGTCGCCAGGCCGCGTGCGGGTCATCCGCGGTATGGCCGGCGTGCTGGTGTTTCTGCTGGCCGGCGAGGTCATAGGGCGGATAGGACTGGTCGACCGTTCTTACCTGCCGCCGTCGTCGGCCGTGCTGCTCCGGATCGGCGACCTTTTGACGAACGGCGGCTTTCTCCAGGACGTCGGCTTCACGATGAAGGCGTGGGCGGTCGGCCTGCTCATCGCCATTCTGATCGCCGTGCCCAGCGGGCTCGTGCTCGGCAGCCTGCCGTGGGTCAACTCCGCGGTCCGGGTCCTGATCGAGTTCCTGCGCCCCATTCCCGCCGTGGCGTTGATCCCCCTCGTCATCTTGATGGTGGCCGAGCAGTCCAAGATCGAGCAGATCCTGGCCGCGTACGCCGCCCTGTGGCCGATCCTGATCAACACGATCTACGCCGTCGGCGACGTCGACCCGGTTCCGCGCGAGATGGCGCGATCCTTCGGCCTCGGCCGGCTGGTGATCCTCACCCGGATAGCACTGCCCAGCGTCGCACCGTTCGTCGCGACCGGCATTCGCGTGGCCTCGTCGATCGCCCTCATCGTCACCATCAGCACCGAGCTGATCGCCGGTGGCGGAGAGCACGGCATCGGGATCTTCGTGCTGAGCGCGAGCGCCGTCGCGGGCAACGCGGACGTCGTCTTCGCGGCCGCGGCGATCGCCGGTCTGCTCGGCTACCTGATCGACCTCGGCATGCGATATCTGGAGCGGCGGATGTTCCGCTGGCACTTCGAGCGTCTCGGGAGGACGGCATGACCGCCGACATGACAACCGCCCCCGTCGCTCCGCCGGAGCGGAGGCGCCGGCCGTTCGCCCGGACCGGGCTGACGGACATCGCCCTCCGCTGGACCGTCTTCGCGGTGGCGGTCGCGCTCTGGCAGCTCGCGACCAATGTCGCCGTGCCCGAGGACGAGAAGATCTTCTTCCCGGCGCCGACGGTGATCGCCCGGAGCATGTACCACCTGTGGCTGACCGGCCCGGTGAGCCATGTCTTCCTCACGCCGGCGGCGACCGGCAACATTCTGCCGAGTTTGGGGCGGATGCTCGGCGGCTGGGGTCTGGCCGTCGTCATCGGGGTCGGCCTGGGCGTGCTGCTCGGCCGGTCCGAGCGGCTGCTCGACTATGTCGACCCGCTGATCCAGTTCTTCCGCGCCATCCCGTCGCCCGCGCTGATCCCGGTCTTCATCGTTCTGTTCAAGCTCGGTCTGACGATGCGGCTCGCGGTGATCGTCTTCGGGGTCCTGTGGCCGATCCTGCTCAACTCGATCGACGGCTCACGATCGGTCGAGCCGCTTCAGATGGAGATCGCGAACGTGTTCGGCCTGACGCGGCTCCAGCGCTTCCGGATGATCATCATGCCGTCCGCGGCCCCGAAGATCTTCGCCGGACTCCGGATCAGCCTGTCCATGGCGATCATCCTGATGGTGATCTCGGAGATGGTCGGTGGCACCAACGGCATCGGCTACACGCTCTTCACCACCAAGGACTCCTTCGAGCTGCCCGAGATGTGGTCGGTCATCGTGCTCCTCGGCATCCTCGGATACACGCTCAACTCCGCGCTGCTCTGGGTCGAGCGGCACGTCCTCGCCTGGCATCGGGGCGCGCGGCGCGTGGAGCAGTGACCGCGCCGGGGGGAACGGCCCGCGGCCGCTCCCCCCGGCTCAGATCAGCTCAGGGACCGAGGTAGTCCGGGTCGGTCATGATCTCGATCAGTGACGGACCGGGGTGGGCCTTGGCCTTCGCCATCGCCTCACCGAGCTCGGAGGCGTGGTGCAGGCGCTGGGCGTGCACCCCGTACCCACGGGCGATCGCGGCGACGTCGATGCCCGACAGGTCCTTGCCCGGGAACTCCTGGCGTTCGACGGCGGTTCCGCCATAGCGCCGCAGTGCGGCCGCCACGGCGGCGTAGGACTCGTTGTTGATCACGACGTAGGTGACCGGGATCTGGTAGCGGGCCGCCACCCACAGGCCCTGTGGGCCGAACTGGAAGGCGCCGTCGCCCAAGACCGCGACCACGTGGCGGTCCGGCATCGCGAGCTTGATGCCGATGGCGGCGCCCATGGCCCAGCCGAGCGAACCGGATGAGCTGGTGAAGTACTGGTGTGGCGGATTCTGGGGAAGCCTCCGCAGGAGGATCGCCCCGGTCGTCGTGGCATCGCCGACGACCGTCGTCTGATCGTCGACGACCGCGGCCAGCGCGTCCGCGACCGCGGCGACGTTCTCCACGCCTTCGGTCTCGGGCGGCAGCGGACCGGTGTCGGCGAGGTACTCCGTGCGCGCCTCCGCCACCCGGTCCGTCCGTACCGCGACGTCCCCCTCCGGCAGCCCGGCCAGCAGCCCGGAGAGCGCCAGACCCTCATCGGCCACGATGTCCAGGTCGACGCCGTGGATGGCTCCGATCTCGGCGGCGTCGGTGTGGATGTGCACGACGCGGGCGCTCTCCGGCACATCGGGACCGCGCGGGACCTCGAACTCGGTGAACAGGCGGCAGCCCGCGAACACGATCAGATCGCTGTCGCCCACCACGGGACGCTTCACGTCGTACAGACCGACGTAGTTCGGGTGCGACGTGGGGAACCCAGGGCGCTCGTACGTCCGCCGGTCCTCGTTCATCACCGGCACGCCCAGCCGCTCGGCCAGGGCGATCAGGTCGGCGACCGCGTCGTGCCGCGCGACCTCCGCGCCGGCCACGAGCAGGGGGCTGGTGGCCGTGGCCAGCATGCCCGCGACCTCGCGGATCCGCTCGGGATCGGGTGCCGTACGCGCGCGCGGGCGGAACCGTTCGGGGTCGGGCACCGGCGCGGTGCACGTGTCGTTCATGAGGTCCTGTGACAGCCCCAGCCACGTGGGCCCGGCCGGCTCGGTGAGCGCGAGGCGGAAGGCGCGGGTCAGGTCCTCGGGGATCCCCTCGGTACGGAGCGACTGCCAGTAGGACCGTACATAGGGCTCGGCCAGGCGACCGGTGTCCTGGATACAGGTGAAGCCTCCGTGCGCCTGGAGCAGTGCCGGTTTCAGGCCGGTGAGGACCACCACCGGCGAGTGGGCGAGCCGGGCCGCATTGAGGTGGCCGAGGCTGTTCGCCAGGCCGACGTGCGTGTGGAGATAGGCGACCGCCGGTTCACCGGTGGCACGGGCGTAGCCGTCGGCGGCCGACACGGCGATCGACTCGTGGGGAGTGAGGATCACCTCGAAGTCCGGGTGGTCCAGGGTGGCGTCGAGGAACGCCGCCTCGGTACTACCCGGGCAGGTGAAGACGCGACGTACGCCCCATGCGCGAAGGGTCTCCAGAACGGCTCGTCCGCCGCTGCGGCCAGGACCGGTCACACCGTCCTCCCCGAGATCGGTGCGGACGGCCGGACGTTTCGGCCACGCGTCGCCGGCGGTGGGACTGGGATGACTGGACGTCGGGACATGACCCTCTTTCCTTGGTGCCTGCGGACAGGACGGCCTGGCAACGCGGCATGCTCCGCACCGGAGCGTCCCCTCCGCCGGCCAGGCTCAGCAGACATGGGATGTTATAGCAGCACGAACCTGACAAAAAGTAGTTACCCCACGTAACCGATACTTTTCAGCTCACGGTCAGCGCCCGCCGCAACCACGTTCCGAACATGCGATATGTACTCTATGTAACTATCGCCCGGATCGTCCGGATGTGTGGCAAATTTTGCTGAAGGTGCCCAGACGTACGGATGTTGCGGTCCTATACTCTGGCGCGGCCGTTACTTCGAGACCTGAAGCCGGTGGTCGACGCCTGCCCCTGCCTCCCCGCGTTCACCGACTAAGGGTCCAGCGCGAATCCCCATCGAGGAGCTCCATGAAAATCCGTCGCTGGACTATTGCGACAGCCATAGCCATGCTTGCCACATCGGCGCTGACCGCATGCGGCGGCTCCGATTCGCCGAAGAAATCCGGGGGCCCGGAGAAGACGAATATCAAGATTGGCCTCCTTCCGATTCCCGACGCCGCAGCCGTTTATCTGGGTGTCAGCAAGGGATATTTCAAGGCTGAAGGCCTCAACGTCACTCCGACGATTCTCACCAACGGGTCCGAGACCATCTCCCGAGTGATGTCCGGCGGAGTCGACTTTGCCTACAGCGCGTACATCCCGATCGTCCAGGCGGCGAGCGCCGGCGTGAAGGTCAAGGTGGTGACCGACGGCTACCAGGGACGCAGCAACCTGTACCCGATCGTCACCCTGCCGAACTCCCCGGTCCACAACGCGGCACAGCTCAAGGGGAAGAAGATCGGTGTCATCAACACGAAGGGCTTCCCGTCGCTGCTGACCTTCGCGGCACTGAAGAACGCGGGCGTCACGCCGAACCAGGTCCACCTGGTCGAGATCCAGTACCCCAATATGCAGGCCGCCCTGCAGAACCACTCAATCGACGCCGCTTTCATGACCGAGCCCTATTACAGCCAGTCGGAGGCGAAATTCGGCGCACGCATGGTGGTCGACACCATGAGCGGTCCGACGGCCAACCTGCCGTCCGGCGGGTACATCGCATCGCAGAAGTTCGCGAAGCAGAATCCCAAGACCGTCGCCGCGTTCAACGCGGCCATGGCCAAGGCCAAGGTCGCCGCCTCCGACCGTAACCAGGTCGGGCAGATCCTGCCGACGTACGTCAAGGGCCTGAGCCCGCAGACCGCACAGACCATCACGATCGACACCTACCCGGGCTCGCTGAGCAAGACCCGGCTGCAGCGCGTCGCCGACCTGATGACCGAGCTCGGCGTCCTCAAGCAGCACTACGACGTCTCGGGAATGCTGTAAGCACTCCTCGTCAAGCGACATCACCGCGGTCCGGCCGGCCCAATTCGGGGCGGCCGGACCGCGACATCAGAAGGACGGCCATCGGCCGCGATTCTTGAACGGACCGTCACATCGCGTGGCGATCCAATTCCAGGTCGTGACCTCGCCGCGATAGTTTCACTGCACGACCCGACGCATAGGTCACAAATCGGGAACACTGCGCTATTATTGGCGCTTCCGATACAGGGAGCTTAGGGGTTCATAATCGTGCTCGAAGTCCTGAAGCTAACCCACACGTACGGCGATCAGATCGCTCTCGACGACGTTTCGTTCGAGGTCGGAGACCGTGAGCTCGTCAGCATCGTCGGCAAATCGGGCTGCGGAAAATCGACGCTGCTCCGCGCGATCGCCGGGCTGGTGTCGCCGACCGCAGGAGAGGTCAGACTCTCGGGCCGGGCGGTGAACGGAGTCCCGGACGACCTGGCCGTCGTCTTCCAGGATTACTCCCGGTCGCTGCTGCCGTGGATGTCCGTACGCGACAACGTGGTCTTCCCGCTGCGGCGTCGCGGCCTGGACCGCGCGGCCCGGCGGAAGGCCGCCGCGGCGGCACTCGACGAGGTCGGCCTCGCCGACGCCGGCGGCAAGTACCCCTGGCAGCTCTCCGGAGGAATGCAGCAGCGGGTGGCCATCGCACGCGCGCTGGCCTACCGGCCCACGCTGCTCCTGATGGACGAGCCCTTCGGCTCGGTGGACGCGCAGACGCGTGAGGACCTGGAGGATCTGCTGCTGCAGGTCCGCGCCGCCAGTGACATGACGATCATGCTCGTCACGCACGACATCGACGAGAGCGTGTACGTCAGCGACCGGATCCTCGTGATGGGCCGCGCACCCGGGCGGCTGATCGGCGACCTGGCCGTCGGCCTGCCCTCCCAGCGCGACCGGATCGAGACCCGGGAGCTTCCGGAGTTCGTGCACCTCCGCTCCGAGGTGGGCCGCCTCGTACGCGACGCGGGCGCCACAGCCGCCTGAGCAGCGACGCCACGGCCCGGCCCGAACCTCACCGCACGGTTCGGACCGGGCCGTGGCGTTTGATCCAGGGGTATGTATGACCTGGCCAGGTGCGTCCTTTTTCTCCCTCACGGGGTGCTGTAGCCTCCGGACTGGTCGCGATGATCACTTCTACGTGATTTGACTGACCGCCCTTCTGACGGTTTGTCCGCTGCTCCGCTCAATGCCCCCAGGGAGTGTCATGAGCAGACCCAGATCCCGTGCCACCCTTTTAATGGGTGTTGTCCTCATTGCGGCTCTCCTGACGGGCTGCGGCGGTTCTCAGTCATCCGGCGGTGACGGTCTGGAGAAGAAGACCGTCACCGTCGCCGCACTTCCCCTTGTCGACACGGCCGGACTGCACATCGCCGTGCAGCGCAAGTTCTTCGAAGCCGAGGGGCTGCGCGTACAGATCAAACCGGTGGCGCAGAGCATTCAGGCACTCCCCGCCCTGAAGACCGGGCAGGTCGACGTCATCGCGGGCGGCAATTACGTGACCTTTCTGCAGGCGCAGGCCCAGGGCACGCTGAACCTGCGGATCCTCGCTCCCGGAGCCGCCGCCGCTCCGCGCTTCATGGGTGTGCTCACCCTGCCGAACTCCCCCATCAAGCAGGCCAAGGACCTGGAGGGCAGGACGGTCGCGGTGAACATCCGCAACAACATCCAGTCGCTGTCCCTCAACGCGATCCTGAGGGCGGACCACGTCGATCCGGCGAAGGTGAGATACCTCGCGATCCCGTTCCCGCAGATGGGCGCGGCGCTGCAGAAGGGGCAGGTCGACGCGGTGCACGCCGCCGAGCCCTTCGCCACCGACATGACGCGCAAGCTGGGCGCCAAGATGATCGTCGACGGCGGTAGCGGCCCGGCCGTGGCCGGACTGCCGGTCAGCGGCTACCTCTCGACCCAGCGGTTCACCGACAAGTACCCCAAGACGGCGGCGGCCTTCCAGCGCGCGATCCAGAAGGCACAGCAACTGGCGACGAGCGACCGCAAGCAGGTCGACCAGGTGCTGCCCGCCTACGCGCACCTGGACGCCGCCACCGCATCGGCGCTGAACCTCCCGGCCTTCCCGCCGTCGATCGACCAGGTGCGGCTCCAGCACCTGGCCGACCTCATGCTCCAGGACGGGCTGCTGAAACAGAGGATCGACGTCAGGAGTCTGGTGTTCGCGGCTCAGCCACAGTGATCCTTGAAGAGCCGCCCGCACCATCCGGCGAACGCCCCGCCCTGACGCGTACGGGCCGGTGGGTACGGGGCGCCGCCGGGCTCGCGATCCTCGCGGCGGCGAGCGAGATCCTCGGCCGGGCGGGCATCGTCGACCGGGACTACCTTCCACCGGCGTCGGCCGTCCTCGCCCGCTCCGTCGGCCTGCTGGGCGACACCGAGTTCCTCTCGGGCGTCTGGAGCACCGTGCGGGCCTGGGCCATCGGCCTGGCGATCGCGGTCGGGGGCGGGGTCTCGCTCGGCCTGTTACTCGGCAGCGTTCCGGTCCTCAACACGGCGGTGCGGGCCATCGTGGAGTTTTTGCGGCCGATCCCTTCGGTCGCGCTCATCCCGCTCGTCAGCCTGATCCTCGGCACCGGCCTGCGGACCGAGGCCACGCTCATCGTCTACGCCGCGACCTGGCCCGTACTCTTCAACACGATCTACGGGCTCCAGGACGTCGATCCGGTGGCCAAGGACACGCTGCGCGCGTTCGGTTTCAGCAGGCTCTCGGTGACCTGGCTCGTCTCCCTGCCCTCGGCCGCGCCGTTCATCGCCACCGGGATCCGGCTGGCCGCGGCCATCGCGCTGATCCTTGCCGTGGGAACCGAGATCCTGTCCGGCTTCGGGCAGGGCCTGGGCGTCTTCATCGCCCAGGCCCAGCAGACGGTCGACGGCACCACGGACGTGCTGGCCGGCACGGTGTGGGCGGGAATGCTCGGCCTGATCATCAACACCGCGCTGGTCCTGGGGGAACGGCGGCTGTTCCACTGGCACGTCTCCCAGACGAAGGATCGATCGTGAGCGCGGGGGCCGGCGGCCGTACGGTGGTCCGGCTGGGCGCGGGGGTCCTGCACCGCTGGCTCGCGCTGGCCGTCGCCGTCGCCGCCTGGGAGGTGGGCACGCGCGCGGCGCACAGCCCGTTCTTCCCGCCTCCGTCGAGGATCACCTCCCGGATGTACCACCTGTGGTTCTCGGGGCCGGGCACTCGCCTGTTCCTGACCTCCGACGCCACCGCCAACGTGGTACCGAGCCTGCTGCGCATGGCGACCGGGCTGACGATCTCCTTGGTCGCGGGCGTGGGGCTCGGGCTCGCCCTCGGGCGGTCCGAGCGGTTGTTCGCCTATTTCGACCCGGCGTTCCAGTTCGCCCGCGTGATCCCGCCGCCCACGCTCGTGCCCGTCTTCATCGTTCTGTTCAAGCTCGGCACGCAGATGCAGATCGCCGCCATCGTCTTCAGCGCGATCTGGCCCATCCTGTTGAACACGACGGACGGCGCGCGCTCGGTCGACCCGCTGCAGATGGAGACCGCCCAGGTCTACAAGCTGTCGGCGGCCGACCGTGTCCTGAAGATCATCTTCCCGGCGACGTTGCCGAAGATCTTCGCCGGGCTGCGGCTGTCACTGTCGCTGTCGCTCATCCTCATGGTCTTCTCCGAGCTCCTGCCGGGGACGGCCAACGGGATCGGCTTCGAGCTCACGGACGCGCAGAGCCGCTCCGATCTGCCGACCGTGTGGGCGGCCATCGTCCTGCTCGGGATCCTCGGATACGTGCTGAACGCCATCCTGCTCGCGGTGGAGCGGCGGGTGCTGGCCTGGCACCGCGGCTCGCGCGGTACCGACGCATAACGGGAGCCTCATTCTCATGACGGACTCAGATCGCCACGTGAGCCTCGAGATCCTTGACGTCGGCCACTCCTACTCCGGCCAGGTCGCGCTGCGGGACGTGAACCTCGAGGTCTCCCGTGGCGAGCTGGTGAGCATCGTGGGCCCGTCGGGATGCGGCAAGTCCACCTTGCTCCGGTGCGTCGCCGGGCTGACGCGGCCCGGCCGGGGGCGCGTCGTCGTGGGCGGAGCCGAGGTCTCCGGCGTGCCGGACGACCTCGCCGTGGTGTCCCAGGACTACAGCCGCTCGCTGCTGCCCTGGCTGACCGTACGCGACAACGTGGCCCTGCCGCTGCGCCGCCGCGGGATGCCGAAGGAGTCACGGCGGGCCGCCGCCGGGCAGGCCCTCGACGCGGTCGGCCTGTCCGCGTCCGCGCGCCGGTACCCGTGGCAGCTGTCCGGCGGCATGCAGCAGCGCGTGTCCATCGCCCGTGCGCTGGCCTTCCGGCCGTCGCTGCTGCTGATGGACGAGCCGTTCGGCTCGGTCGACGCCCAGACCCGTGAGGAACTGGAGGATCTCCTCCTGCGCGTACGGGACGAGGGCATGACGATCCTGTTCGTGACGCACGACATCGACGAGAGCGTCTATGTCGGCGACCGGGTGGCGGTACTCAGCCGGGCGCCGGGGACGGTGATCGCCGACCTGCCCGTGGACCTGCCGGCCGAGCGCGACCAGATCACGACGAGGGAACTACGGGAGTTCGTCCGCCTGCGAGCGGAGGTCGGCCGCCTCGTACGCGACGGCGCCGGCTCCTGAGGCCGGCACCCCACATGGGCCGCGCGGATCGCTCATCTCGTGACCGGCCGTATGAGGACGGCCGTTGTCTCCGCCCGGTGCCGAAGAACGGAACAGTTTCCTGGGGCCGGGGGTTCGGCGAGGATAGTGTTCCGCTCGATCGCGCCGGAACCCGCGAAAAGAGGTCGCCCTATCGGAACGGTGATGTCCTCCGATGAGCCCTCCCGCGCAGACCCCGGGGAATGAGGGTCCTTGACCGACGAATTCAAGCCCAAGACCACCGCGGAACACCTTTTGTGGCTGCTCCACGAGCACGGCGTGGAGCACCTGTTCCTCAATCCCGGGACCGACTCAGCTCCGGTACAGGAGGCCGCGGCGGTGCTCACCGACGCCGGGGTGCCGATCCCGCGGATCATCCCGTGCACCTTCGAGTCGGTGGGGCTGGCGGCGGCCCACGGGTACTGGCAGGTCACCGGGCGCCCGCAGTGTGTGTTCGTCCACGTGGACGTCGGCACGCAGAACCTCGGCGCGATGATGCACAACGCCTTCCGCGACCGCGCCGGCGTCATCGTCATCGCCGGGAAGACCCCGTACGGGGAGGACCCGGAGTCCGCGGGCGGACGCTCCCACGTGATCCACTGGCAGCAGGACGTCCCCGACCAGGCCGGCGTCGTGCGCGGATACGCCAAGCTGACCCTGGAGATCACCCGGTCGGAGATGCTGGCGCGCGGCGTCGGGCGCGCCGTGCAGATCGCCCGCGGAGGCCGTCCCGGACCCGCGTACCTCATGATCTCCCGTGACGTCCTGATGGACCCACCCGCCGACGTGCCCGGCCGTACGTCCGGATACGCGATACCCGGTCCGGCGATGGCCGGCCGGGAGACCGCGCTCCGGATCGCCGGCCTCCTGGCCGGGGCCGAGCGGCCGCTGCTCATCACCGCCAAGACCGGGCGGCGGCCCGAGGGGTTCGCCGCGATCACCCGGCTGGCCGATCGCACGGGCATCCGCGTGGTCGACACGCCCGAGAGCGGATGCCTCAACATCGCCACGTCCCATCCGATGCGGGTGGGGTCGCCCGAGGCCGCCCGCCGTCTCGTCGCGGAGGCGGATCTGCTCGTCGTGGCCGACTGCGACGTGCCGTGGATCCCGAAGTTCGTCCACCCGCGCGGGGACGCCGTGGTCGTGCAGATCGACGCCGATCCGCTGCGGACCGACATGCCGCTGTGGTCCTTCCCTGCCGACATCTCCGTGACCGGTGACGGGGCGACGGTCCTGGACGAGGTGGCGGCGCTGCTTCCCGAGGTGGACCTGGCGGCCAAGTGGCCGGGCGGCACCGGGGAGACCCCCGCCGCCCCGGCCGCGGCCGAGGGACCCATCGCGGCGCGTGAGGTGGTCGAGGCGCTGAACGCGGTCCTGCGCGAGGACGACATCCTCGTCGAGGAGATGGTCACCAACGCGGGAGCGCTGCACGCGTTCGTCCGGCGGACCCGGCCGGGCACCCTCGCCGGCACCGGCAGTCCGGGGCTGGGCTGGGCGCTCGGCGGTGCGGTCGGCATCAAGCTGGCCTCTCCGGACCGGCGGGTGATCGCGGTCGTCGGCGACGGCAGCTTCATGTTCGCCGTGCCGACGGCCGCGCTGTGCCTGGCCGCCGAGGCCGGCGCGCCCACCCTGACGGTCGTGCTCAACAACGACGGCTACCGCGCCAGCCGGCTGCCGGTCTTCGAACTGTTCCCCGACGGCGTCTCGGCGGCGCGCGGTGACGCGGTCGGCACGCGGTTCCGTGCCGCGCCCGACCTGGCCGCGCTCGCCCGCGCGTGCCACGCCCACGGCGAGTCCGTCGACGACCGGGCCGTGCTGGTCCCGGCTCTGGAGCGCGCGCTCTCGGCGGTCGAGGCCGGACGGTCCGCCGTTGTCGACGTACGCATCGCACCGAACTGAACGACATGCCATGACCGGCTTGACAGAAATCGTCAAACAATCTGTCGACCTCGCACGGTGACTTTCGCCGCCTAATGTGGCATCCGGTCGCGTCTGCCGGTTCTGCGTTATCATCGGCGCTTCCGATACGCGAAGCCGTGGGGTTCATAATCGTGCTCGAAGTGTCAAGGATCACCCACATGTACAGCGACCGGACGACTCTCGAAGATGTCTCGTTCGAGGTCTATGGAAATGAGTTCGCCGGCGGGTGGCAGCGGTGAGGGTCGTCGTCGTCGGCGCTGGTGTCGGCGGTCTCACGGCGGCGCTCAGCCTGCACTCCGCCGGGGCCGACGTGGTCGTGCTCGACGCGGTGCGCGACCTGCTGCCGCTCGGCGTCGGCATCAACCTGCAGCCCCACGCCGTACGCGAGCTCACCGAGCTGGGTCTCGGCCCTGCGCTGGAGGCCACCGGGATCCAGACCCGGGAGATGCTCCGCCTCGACCGGCACGCGAACCGCATCGTGAGCCACGACCGAGGACGCTTCGCCGGATATGCCTGGCCGCAGTACTCCATCCACCGAGGCGAGCTGCAGATGCTGCTCTATGACGCGGTGGTCGAGCGGCTCGGGCCCGGGGCCGTACGCACCGGGCTGGTCTTCGAGTCCTACCGCGAGGACGAGGAGGGGGTGGAGGTCTCCCTGCACGCCCGTACGGGCGGCGCGCCGGTCGGTTTACGTGCCGACGTCCTCATCGGCGCGGACGGGCTCTCCTCGGCCGTACGCCGGCAGCTGCACCCCGGCGAGGGCGCGCCGCTGTGGAACGGCATCCGGATGTGGCGCGGAATCGCCGAGGCCGACCCGTATCTCACCGGCCGGTCCATGATCGTCGCCGGCTCGCACGAACACGGGCGGCTCGTGTTCTATCCGATCTCCAAGGCCGCCGAGGACCGGGGCCGCGCCCTGGTCAACTGGGTCGCCGAGGTCCGGGTGACCCCGGAGACCCGGCTCGAGACGGACGCCGCCGACTGGACACGCCAGGGCCGGCTCGAGGACGTGCTGCCGTACTACGCCGACTGGAAGTTCGGCTGGATCGACGTTCCGGGGCTCATCGCGGACTCGCCGCAGATCCTGGAGTACCCGATGGTGGACCGGGACCCGCTGCCGTTCTGGAGCCGCCGGCGGGTGACGCTGGTCGGCGACGCCGCGCACCCGATGTACCCGATCGGCGCCAACGGCGGGTCGCTGGCGATCATCGACGCGCGGGTGCTGGCCTACGAGCTCTCCCGTACCGACGATCCGGTGGACGCGTTGAAGGCGTACGAGGCCGCCCGTCTCGACGAGGCGAACTCCGTGGTGCTGGCCTGCCGGGACATGGCCGCGGACCGGCTGCTGGACACGGTCGCCGAACGCGCTCCGAACGGCTTCGCCTCGATCGAGGACGTCCTGACCGCGGACGAGCTGACCGAGATGCACGAGGCCTGGCGCCGTACGACGGACATGGACGCGGAGGCGTTGAACTCGCGCCCGTCGTGGGCTCCTCGCCGCTGAGTCACTTGGCGTCGGCGTAGCAGGCGACCGCGGTCGTCTCCATGGGGAAGCGGACCGGGGTGTCACCGAAGATCAGCCGGCGGGCCTCCGCGGCGGAGTCCTTGATGGCGCCGGAGACCGCCTCGGCGAGCGCCTCGGGCGTGTGGACGATCACCTCGTCGTGCTGGAAGAACACCAGGCGCGGAGGGTCGGCCTCGCTCCGGCCCAGCGCGGCCAGGCGAAGGCGCAGCGTCGCCAGCAGGGCCGTCGCCCAGTCGGCCGCGCTGGCCTGGCAGACGAAGTTGCGGGTGAACCTGCCCCGGCTGCGTACGGCCGCGCCGCCGCCGTCCTGCACCGCGAGCTCGCGCCACGCCTGGGACGGGGGCGGGCAGGTGCGGCCCAGGACGGAGCGCACCAACCGGCCCGCCTCGCCCGTACGGGCCGCGGCCTCGACGTATTCGTAGGCGACCGGGAAGCGGCGGCGCATGACGGCGAGCAGTTGCGGTGCCTCGCCGCTGGTGCCGCCGTACATCGCCGACAGCAGTGCGATCTTGGCCTTGTCACGCGCGCCGCCGAACGCGCCGGCCAGGGCGGCGTAGAGGTCGGTCTCACCCGCGGCGGCCGCGAAGGCACGGTCGCCGGCGAGCGCCGCGAGGACACGCGGCTCCAGCTGGGCCGCGTCGGCGACCACGAGGGTCCAGCCGGGATCGGCGACGACCGCGCGGCGCAGGACCTTGGGGATCTGCAGGGCACCCCCGCCGTTGGTGGCCCAGCGGCCGGAGACCACGCCGCCGACGACGTACTCCGGGCGGAACCGCCCGTCGCGCACCCAGGAGTCGAGCCAGGACCAGCCGTGCGCACCGTGGAGGCGTGCGAGCTCCTTGTACGCGAGGAGCAGCCCGGCGGCCGGGTGCTCGACCTCTTTCAGCACCCCGGACCGGGTGGAGGGGACCGTGACGCCCATGGCTGCGAACGCCTTGATGACCTGCGCCGGGGAGTCGGGGTTGATGCGGTGCCCGAACGCCTCGCCGATCTGGTCGGCGAGCTCCTGCAGCCGGCGCGGCCGCATCCCGGGCGCCGGGCGGGGGCCCATGAGCTCGGTCAGCAGGGAGTCGTGCACGTCGGGCCGCCAGGGCAGCCCGTCATGACCCATCTCGGCGGCGGCGAGCCCGGCCGCCGACTCGGCGGCGACGAGCAGCCGGACACCCGCCTCCGCGGCGCGGCGCTGCTGGTCGGCGTGGACGGCCACGACCGCGTCGATGTCGTCGGCGGGACGGTCGTCGAAGAGGGTGGGCGGCCCGTCGCCCGGCGCGACGTCGTCGGGAACCGCGAGCCCGCTGAGGCGGGCGTGCGCGGCCCGCAGAGAGCGTGGCTCGCCGTAGCGCCCGGCGTGGTTGAGCAGGAGCGTCTCGGCGAGCTCCAGGTCGTGACAGCGCGCGAGCCGCACGCCGGCGCGGAGCAGCCGCGGATAGACACGCGAGGTGGCTCCCCAGACCCAGCGCACGTCACCGCCGGAGGCCTCACGGCCGGCGATCGCGGCGACGAGATCGGGAACCGCCTCGGCGGGAGAAAGCGGCGCGCCGTCCTCGGCGACGGGCAGCAGCACTCCCCCGTCGTCCGATGCCTCGGCAACCGCGATCCGCACGCCTCCGATTCTGCCCGCCACCTCCGACAGTGGCGCATCCCGGCCCGGCCGGCGGACCGGCTCCGCCGCGGCCCGCTGCCGCGTCGAGGCAGCGGGGCCGCGCAGCCTCCGTGCCGTACGCGGGGCGGTCTCGCGACCCGGTGGCGATCGGATGGAGCACCTCGCGCACCACCACCGGCAAGCAGGTGTCGTCTCCGGGGCGGCCTTGGGCCTGTCTCAAAGTCATGCTGTAGCCGTGTGACGCCGCCTGGGTGGCGCCTGGGTGGCGCCACCTGGGGTTATCCACAGAACCCCGCTCTACTTCCGCCCGCCGCTGTTCCGGCTGGACAATGAGAGTGGGATGGCACCCCCGGGCGGGTGGGCTCCAGGGGGGTGGGCTCCAGGGGGGTGGGCTCCAGGGGGGTGGGCTCCAGGGGGGTGGGCTCCAGGGGGGTGGGCTCCAGGGGGGTGGGCTCCACGGCGGGTCGATCCCACGACGGGTCGATCCCACGACGGGCGGGCTCCACGACGGGCGGGCTCCACGACGGGGCGGGCCCAGACCGGGGACTTCGAGACAGGCCATAGTGGGCGTTCGGACGAGGACGGTGCGGGGGGTGACCGGCCTCGGCGGAGGCCGGTCGCCGGCTCGTCTCGGTCAGGCGGCGAGGGGCACCTGGGTGCCGGCGGGCGCGTCGCCGTACTGCTTGACGACCTTGTTCAGCTCGAACTGGTAGTACAGGACGCCGAAGCCGATGATCCCCAGCAGGAAGCCGAGGCCGCCGCTGCAGGACGGCTCCAGGCCCGCGGCCCGCTGGGCGCCCCGGATGTGACCCGCGAGCTTCACCCAGTTGATGAGCGGCCAGATGCCGAGGGTGAACGTCCCGAACAGCACCGAGCACAGCGCGAGAGCCGCGTTGACCTTGCGGCGGCGGTCGAAGTTCGCCAGCTCGCTGTGGACGAGGTAGTACCAGACCAGCCCGTAGATGCCGAGCGTGATGATCGGCAGGCCCAGCCAGGCCGCGGCCGGGTTGCGGCGCTTCATCTGGGCGCCCGACAGCGGCGCGGCAGCGGCGGGCGCCGCGGTTTCCTGCGGATACGACTGACTCACGTATGTCTCCAGAAACGGGGATCATGCCGGCCGGATCGCCGACATGAGCGCTCATCCTGGAGGGCCGTCAACGCAGGGATTCCGATTACCTACTGATCGTTATCAGGTAAGCGAAATCGTTACCTCGTCCTCGATCGGCGGGGCGATCTCGTGCTCCCGGCAGCCGGTCGCCGCGAAGCAGCGGATCCGCAGGCTCTCCGGGGTCACGTCGAGGCGGAGGAAGCTCTTGAACAGCGGCGGTACGTACGACGCCGAGGCCGGAGAGAGAAAGCGCTGGTAGACCTTACGGACCGGCAGCCGGAACCAGTTGGCCCTGTGGGGCCTGCCCGGCACGCCGAGGAGCGAGGCCACCAGGCTCGTCCGCCAGGTCACCGGTGCGTTCGTCTCGCGCTCCGGGGTGATGCCCAGGCGTTTCCCGATGACCGCGGCGGCCTGTTCGCTGGTGAGCTCGAAGAGGCGTCTCATCCGCAGCCGGCGGCCGTACATCCGGCCGTAGAACGCCAGGCAGTCGCCGCGGAGCGGATAGCACTTGAACTCGTCCTCGGTCACGCCGGCCACGTTCACCCGCGGGATGGTGTGAGTGGCGTGCATGAACGCGCCGCCGCCGCCGGAGACGACGTACTCGATGGTCCGGTCGCCGACCTTGACCGGATAATGCTGGTAGTTATGGATGTCGCCGCCGATCGCGGCCACATAGTTGCAGGCCGGGTCCCGCACGATCTCGTCGACTGTGCCGCCGCCCTCGATCGGGCCGGGATGGTACGCGCCGTCGACGTAGATCGGCTTTCCCGTGACGAGGATCTTCGGCTTGGGGCCCGCCGACACCTGCCGCAGCCACGCGCCCTGGTCCGCGTCGATGTCGCCGAGGATGCCGGTGTCGATGCCGACGATCCGGATCGGGCCCGCGTCGATCGCCCAGTACGGGCCCGGCTGCGTAGCCCGCTGCGACGGCCGGGACCGCAGGCTTTCGGCGGAGGCGAGCCGCGCCTCGTCGGGGACGTCGGGGTTCTTCCAGAGCAGCCGCCGCAACCACGCGCGGGACGGGAACTTCGGCGCGCTCTCCGGCGGCAGCTCCGGGGCGCCGCAGAAGACGCGCATGAAACCGCCGAGCCCGTCGTACCAGTCGTGGTTGCCCGGTACGGCGTAGATCGGCGCGTCGTAGCCTTGGTACGGGCGGAAGAACTTCGTGTCGTACTCGTTGATGCTTCCGGTCGGGTAGATCACGTCGCTCGAGATGACGGCGAAGCGTGTGCCCTCGCTCATCTTCAGGAAGCCGGGCACCACGGCGTACTGGGGGGCGTCGCCCTCACCCGTGTCGCCGAGGAGCATGAACGAGAACGACTCCGGGTCGTCCCGCTCGATGGTGAAGTCCGGGGACGCGCCGGCCTGGAGCTGGCGGTCCACCCAGCGGCGCCGTTCGTCGTCGGTCGGGTCGCCGAACCATCGGGCCAGGACGTCGTTGCGGGACCGCCAGAGGACGGCGGGGTTCAGCCACGACAGGTTGCGGGCCTGTCCGGGCAGGAGTTCGGCGTAGGTCCCGGGCTGTTCGCACTGCCAACCGGCACCGGTGGCCGAGTCACGTGAGGACAGAGGCGATGTGGGGGGCACGGCCGCACCGTAACAGCCGCAATAGCGGCGACGCACCGTGTTCGCCCCATTTCAGGCAAAGCACGGACGGTGCGAGCCTCGTCAGGCGATGGTCGGCTGCGTGTTGTACTCGCCGGTGCGGAACACCTCGGGGCCGGGCTGGGTCACGGCGGCCGGCGGCGGGCCGTGGCGCAACGCCTCGACGAACAGGTCCACGTGGTCGCACGGCAGCTGGAACGTGCCCTGACAGACGCCGCCGTTCCAGATGCTCAGCACCACGACGCCGGCGTCCGGGTGCCTGCTGATCCGCAGTGACCGGTCCGGCCGCTGGTTGTCGAAGAACACGTCGCCCTGCTTGGGCAGTGGATTGGCCCCTGGCATGGGGGCAAGTTTGGCCTCGGCGCCGCCCGCTGTCGAGTCCTGCCGGGAGAGACGTAGATCTCGGTCACGCCACGAAGGCCCGCGGGTCCCCGGTGGGGACGATGTCGACGCCCAGCGGCCGCAGCGACACGGGGATGAGCTTGAAGTTGGCCAGGCCCAGCGGGATCCCGATGATCGTTACGCACAGAGCGATGCCGGTGAACAGGTGCGCGATGGCCAGCCACAGCCCCGCGACGACGAACCAGATGACGTTGCCGACCGCGGTCATCACCCCGGCGTCGCCGCGGCGCACGGTGGTCTGGCCGAACGGCCACAGCGCGAAGACGCCGATGCGGAACGCCGCGATGCCGAACGGGATCGTGATGATCAGCACGCAACAGATGATCCCGGCGAAGAAGTAACCGAGCGCCAGCCAGAACCCGGCGAAGATCAGCCAGATGAGGTTGAGCAGCGTACGCATGCTCCCTGCCTTCCTGTGTCTCGGTCGTCACCAATTGAGACGAAACACAGGTGCCGAACGGTTCCGCCGATCGCCGGAACAACGGCAACGTAACAGCCTCACCGCACCCGGGTGGCCACCTTCGCGACGTTCCCGCCCTCTCGCCGGACGCGGGCACCGTCGATGGAGGCGATCCGGCTGCGCGCGACCAGCTCCCCATGGGCGTTCCGCCGGACCCGTACGGCGAACCTCGCGGTCGCGGACCTGCCCGGGGCGAGCCGCGGCATGACGAGCGTGGTGTCACGGCCGCCGGCGTACCCACCGGCACCGCCGGGCAGCGACGTGCCCGTCCGTACGACCCCGGACGGCAGCGTGTTGCGCACGGTGATCTCTCCCGGCGTGCCCCGCCCGCGGTTGGCGAGCCTGATCCGGTACGTGTACGTGCCGCCGGGCCGGACGGTGCGCGGGGCGTCGATGGTGACGCTCAGGCCGGCGGCCGGCTCGGCGTACCGGCCGGGCCGGCCGGGCCGGGCGGCGGACGGCATGGCGGGCTCAGAGGAGGCGGAAGGCGACGGCGTGTGCGAGTACGGCGAGGTCGAGACCAGCACGCGCGACCGCCGGACCGTCTTCGGCCGTGGAGTGCGCACCGATGTCCTGATCGCGGCGTAACCGGTGCGGAGGCGGTGCTGCGCGATGGGCACGTACCGGTCCGGCAGGCCACCCCTGGTGTGCCCGTTCGCGGACGCGAGTGCCGCCATCACCGGCAGCCCCACGACGATGCCGGCCACCACGGCGAGCGCGTGTTTCACAGTGGACGCCCCCGAATCACTGATCGCACCCGCAACGTATCCACCGGCGCCTCAGCCTGCGGCAAAGCGCGGGGCAAGCTTCAGGAGGCGATCACCCGGAGCGCGCCGGGGAGCACGCGGATCGTCGCGGGGAGCGTGCCGAGCAGCTCGCCGTCACCGCCGAAGGGGATCTCCCGGTCGGCCTCGACGCGGATCTCGCGCCCGCGCAGCACCTCGATCTCCGGGCGGCTGACGTGAGTGCCGTGCGGGAGCTCCCGCATGACGGCGAAGAAGCGCCGCCTGGGCCCGTGCCGGATGATGACGACGTCGAGCAGCCCGTCGTCCACCGCGGCGTCCGGCGCGACGTGCAGGCCGTACCCGTAGAACCCGGAGTTGGCCGTGACGACGGTGTACCCGCGCTCGTCCCGCGTCTCGCCGTCGACCGTGATGCGGTAGGACACCGGGCGCCAGGTGGCGATCGCGCGCAGCGGGCCGAGGTAGTACGCGAGCGACCCCGGCAACCGCGTCAGCCGGTTGATATGGACGTTGGCCACCGAGTCGACGCCGCCGTACACGCTGCCCACCACGATGTTCTTGGTGCCGTCCTCGGACTCGACCTCGATCGCGTCGATCACCTTGGGCTCGGCGGACAGCAGCAGCTCGGCGAGGCGTTCCGGCTCCTCCGGCAGCCCGAGCTGGCGGGCGAAGTCGTTGCCCCGCCCCGCGGGCAGGATGCCCAGGACCGCGTCGGTGCCCGCGAGCGCACCGGCGAGTCCGCCGACCATGCCGTCACCGCCCGCCGCGATCACGACGTGGCCCTTCTTCGCGGCCTCGCGGGCCAGGTCGCCCGCGTGTTCGAGGCTGCGGCTGTACTCCACGGCCACCTCGGCGCCCGCTTCGCGCAGCCACCGTGCGACCGGGATCAGTCGGGCGGACGGGTCACTGCCCGCGGCCGGGTTCACCACGGCGGTGAACGATCGCATGTCGATCTCCTGTCCGAAGGCCCGCGCCGGGCGAGCGGGCCTCTGCGGATCGTACGGGTTCCGTGGTCCCGGCGGCGCCTCAGCTCCGGGGAAGGAGGACGCCGGGGTTCATGATCCCATCGGGGTCCAGCCGGTCCTTCACGGCGCGCAGCGCCTCGACGCCGAGCGAGCCGGCCTCCCGTGCGAACCAGTCGCGGTGGTCGACGCCGACGCCGTGGTGGTGGCTGATCGTGCCACCGGCCTCGATGATCGCGTCGCTGACCGCCGCCTTGGCGCGCCGCCAGCGTTCGACGGGGTCCTCGCCCTGGGCGGTGACGACCGTGAAGTACAGCGAGGCCCCTGAGGGGTACACGTGGGACACGTGGCACATGACGACGGAGGACGACAGCTCGTGAGCGAGCGTGAGCCGTACGGCGTCGTACAGGCGGGACAGGTTCGACCAGAACCCCGCGGTCTCCAGTGTGTCGACGAACACCCCGACGTCGAGCAGGCCGTCACGCAGGTACGGTGCCGCGAAGCGGCCGTGCAGCCAGCTCCGGCCGGGCTCCTCGCCCTGGTGGACGCCACCGAGCGACTCCAGCACGGCGCGGACCTTCGCCTGCCGCTCGGCGACCTCGGCGGCCGTGCCGTCGTAGCCGCAGACGGCCAGGCAGCCACCGCCGCCCTGGTGCGCGCCCAGCTCGGCGGGGCGGGCCAGCCCGATCATCGTCTCGGTCTCGTCGGACAGCCGCAGCACCGTCGGCAGCGGACCGTCCTGGGCGAGCGCCCGTACGGCGGTGACCCCCTCGGACAGGGACGGGAACAGCCACCCCTCGTACGCGTGGGTCTCCGGCAGCGGGCGGATCCGTACGGTCACGTCCGTGATGACGCCGAAGGCCCCTTCGGAGCCGAGCACCAGCTGGCGCAGGTCGGGACCGGCCGCCGACCGTGGCGACCGGCCGGCCTCTATCGTGCCGCGCGGGGTGGCGAGTGTGAGGCCGAGGACCATCTCGTCGAAGCGGCCGTATCCGGCGGACGCCTGCCCGGCGGACCGGGCCGCGGCGAAGCCGCCGATGCTCGCCCACTCGAACGACTGCGGGAAGTGGCCGAGGGTGTACCCCTGCTCGTTCAGCAGCTCCTCGGCGCGTGGCGCGCGCATGCCGGTCTGCAGGGTGGCCGTACGCGAGATGGTGTCGACGCTCACCAGGCGGTCCAGCCGCCGCAGGTCGAGCGCGATCACCCCGGTGAAGTCGCCGGCCTCCGGCGTGAGCCCGCCGACGACCGAGGTGCCTCCGCCGAACGGCACGACCGCGATCCGGTGTGCGGCGCAGCGGGACAGAACCTCGGCGACCTCCTCGTGGGAGCCGGGCAGCACGACCGCGTCGGGCGCGGTGCTCGCGTCACCGGCGCGCAGGCGCAGCAGGTCGGGCGTCGACTTTCCGCGGGTGTGGCGGATCCGGCTCTCGGCGTCGGTGCGCACCTGCTCCTCGCCGACCACCTCCGCGAGGATCCCGGCGACGGGCCTGGCCGTGGGCGGCTCGATCTCGGCGAGCTTCACCGGCGGGGCCGGCTCCGCGTGCACGCCGAGCAGCTCGCGCAGGAGGCCGGTGACGGCGGCCGGCAGACGCTCGGCACGCTCCGGGTCACCCCAGCCGCTCCACAACATGTCCACGATGGGCATGGCTACCCCCTCTCAGCAGAGTTACACTGTGACATATGACGTCGATTCGTCACAAGAAGGACGCGGTCCTCGATGCGACCCGCGACTGCGTGCTCGCGGTGGGCGTCCGCCGTACGACACTCACCGACGTCGCGCGCCGCGCCGGAGTGTCGCGGATGACCATCTACCGGCGGTGGCCGGACGTGCAGACACTGGTCGCCGACCTGATGACGCGCGAGTGGGCCGACGTCGTCGCACGCGTCGCGCCCCCGGAGGACGGCTCCCCCGTACGGCCCCAGGCCGTCGCCGCGCTGGTCGCCGGCGTGGCCGCGCTGCGCGCGCACCCGCTCTTCCACAAGATCCTCGAAGTCGATCCCGACGTGCTCCTCCCCTACATCCTCGAACGGCGGGGCACGAGCCAGGACGCCATGCTGCGCGCCCTCGAGGGCACGCTGCGGGCGGGCCACCGGGACGGCAGCGTCCGCAAGGGCCACCCGGCGCGGCAGGCGCGTTCGGTCCTGCTCATTCTCCAGTCATTCGCCATGTCCGGCCACATCATGACCGGCGACGACCCGGCGCTGTCCGCGGCCGCCTTCGACGAGGAGCTGCGGCGGATTCTCGAGAGGTACCTCACTCCATGAACCGTCATCACCGGCCGCCCGACGCGGCACCACTGCCCGCCTCTCCCGAGTCCTCGCTGAACGCCGCGCGGCGCGCACGTGAGCTGGCCGAAGTCTCCGGCGGCGCGGAGGTCGACGTCCTCGTCGTCGGGCTCGGCGCGACCGGCGCGGGTGTCGCCCTGGACGCCGCGACGCGCGGCCTGTCCGTCGCCGCGATCGACGCGCACGACCTCGCCTTCGGCACGTCCCGGTGGAGCTCCAAGCTGATCCACGGCGGGCTGCGGTACCTCGCGTCCGGCCAGCTCGGCATCGCGTACGAGAGCGCGGTCGAGCGCGGTGCCCTCATGGAGCGGACCGCCCCGCACCTCGTGCGCGCGCTGCCGTTCATCCTGCCGCTGACCGCACAGGTCTCCGGTCCGGCGGAGACGATCGCGCGGGCCGGCATCAAGGCCGGCGACGTGCTGCGGATGACCGCGCGCACCCACCAGGCGGCGCTCCCCCGGCCACGCCGGCTGACCGCGGTGGAGACCCTGCGGCTGGCCCCCGCTCTGCGGTCGTACGGGCTGCGCGGCGGGCTGCTGTCCTGGGACGGCCAGCTCGTCGACGACGCGCGCCTGGTCACCGCGATCGCGCGTACCGCCGCGGCGCACGGCGCCCGTGTCCTCACGCGCTGCCGCGCTCTCAAGCTGACCGGCGAGGGCGCGGAGGTGCGCGACGAGCTGATTGGCACGGAGTTCTTCCTGCGCGCACGTGCCGTGGTCAACGCGGCGGGCGTGTGGGCGGGCGGCCTCGCCGACGGCGTACGGCTGCGGCCCTCGCGCGGCACCCACCTCGTGCTGCGGGCCGCGAGCCTGGGCGGCCTCTCCGCCGGACTGCACCTGCCGGTCCCCGGCGCGCCGGGCCACTTCGCGCTGGTGCTCCCGCAGGAGGACGGCCGGATCTACGTCGGGCTGACGGACGAGGACGCCGACGGCCCCATTCCGGACGTGCCCCAGCCGTCGGAGGCGGAGATCGGGTTCCTGCTGGACCTGCTCGACTCCGCGCTCGACGTGCCGTTGCGCCGTGCGGACGTGGCCGGCGCGTACGCGGGACTGCGCCCGCTGCTGTACGGGGCGACGGGCAGCACCGCGGACCTGTCCCGCAAGCACGCCGTGCTGACCTCGGAGAACGGTGTCGTGACGATCGTCGGCGGCAAGCTCACGACGTACCGCCGGATGGCACAGGACGCGGTCGACGCCGTGCTGGAGGGCCGCGGCCTGACCGCGGGGCCCTGCCGTACCGCGCGGCTGCCGCTCATCGGCGCCGGCCCCGCCCAGGACCTGGCCCGGCTCGTCGCACCGGCCCATCTCGTACGCAGGTACGGGGCGGAGGCCCGCGACGTCATGGCCCTCGCGACGGAGGACCCGTCGCTACTGGAGCCGGTGGCCCCGGGCTCGGCCACCATCGGCGCGGAGCTGGCCTGGGCGGTCCGCCACGAGGGCGCACTGGACGAGGGCGACCTCCTGGACCGGCGCACGCGGGTCGGCCTGATCACGTCCGACCGCGAGGCGGCACTCCCCGCCGCACGCCGGGCCCTCACGTCGGCCTCGCTGCACCGGTGACGGCGGCCCCGCTCACGGGGCCGCCGTCACCGGGTCCGGACGTCAGCCGGAGACCGGCGCTCCGGTCTTCGGGTCGAGGGTCAGCTTGCGTGCCCTCGGGTGCCAGAAGTCGAACAGGCCGCCGACTCCACGGGCACGCGCGTCCATGGAAGAGTCGCCGATGCGGCCGGCTCCCCAGTTGTCCTCGATGAACCTCAGCACCGACGTCTGCTCGGCGTACGAGTGGTCGACGTGGTTGACCCTGGAGTACGGCGAGATCGCCAGGAGCGGCAGGCGCTGGCTGGGCCCGCAGCGGTCCTGGTAGCCACCCGCGGCGTGCACCTTGCTGCAGAGCGCCGTGTCCTGTGAGGCGTCGGCCGAACCGTTGGTGACCTTCGGTGCGACGTGGTCGTACCAGCCGTCGGAGTCGTCGTAGGCGATGAAGATCGCGGTCGACTTCCACTCCGGCGACTGCTGGATCTTGTTGATCGTGCTGACGACGAACTGCTGCTCGTCCAGCGGGTCGGAGTAGCCCGCGTGCCCGTCCTGGTACTGCGGCGCCTTCAGGAAGCTCACCGCGGGCATGCTGCCGGCCTTGAGCGAGGCGTCGAAGTCGGTCAGGTCGTACTGGTGGTTGGCCTGGTCGGTACGGCCGATCGCGGCGGGCGACGACGGCGGCAGGTGCTTCTCGTTCGCCGTCGACTTGTAGTACTGGAAGGGCTCGTGGTGCGGGCTGTAGTCGACCGCGGGGATCCCGCCGACGTTCGGGTGGGTGGCGCCGCACACGGCGTAGCCACCTCCCGAGCCGGTCGGCCGGAAGCCGCCCTGGAACCAGCCCCAGGTGACCTTCTTCCGGTTGAGCAGGTCACCGATGTTCCGGCCGGTCATCACGCCGAGGTTGTTCTTGGACGTGTGGTTGGCGTCGGAGCAGTCGTCGAACGCCGGGTCCGGGTCGTTGATCATCGTGCCGACGCCGTCCTCGTCCGGCGACTGCGCGACGTAGGGGTCGGTGACCTTGGCGTGCGTGACCGGGTCGACGGCGTAGATGCCGTGGGTGTTGCCCGAGATGAGGTCGATCGCGCCGGGCGACGACGGGCCGAAGACCGTGTCCCAGTTGTTGTCGCTCATCGCGTAGTTCTGCGCGTAGTTCCACATGCCGGTGACGGTGTTGCCGTCGTAGTAGTCCATCACCAGGCCCGGCTCACCGAACAGGATCGGCTGGCCGGTGCACGTGTCCTTCTCGGTGTTCTCGACGAACTTGTCCATCTTGCCGCCGTTGACCGCCAGCTGCTCCTTCCCGTACGTGTGGTCCTGGTCGCAGGTCAGCGCCTGCTCGTGGGTCAGCCGTACGGGGTCGTACTGGTTCGGATTCTTGGTGAGCAGCTTCTTGCTCAGCCCGTTCACCTTGGGGGTGTGCCTCTTGGCGGTGAACTTCGTCCCGTCGGTGTTGGCCGCCTTCGGGTAGGTGCCGAAATAGTGGTCGAAGGAGATGTTCTCGTCGAACAGCACGACGACGTGCTTGATCGGCGTGCCCGTACGAGCCGGCGAGTCGGCGGCGGTCAGGGCGGTCGCCCCGGTCGCACCGTCTCCGCAGCTCGCGAGGGCCAGCGAACCGGCCGCCACCAAAGACGCGGCGATCATCGTCGACCGGCGTCTCTTCCACTTTCCGGGACCCATTACGCCTCCTGGCTGAATACGAAGCGACGATCATGTTGCCTGATCCTGACTGTCGCGTAAACAGCTTCGCGGGCATTGCCGCCCCGGCCATGCGAAAGGCGCCCCCGTCCGGCTGAGCCGTGACAGGGGCGCCCTTTTACGCGTCCGGTGTGTCAGCCGACCTGACGGGCACCCGTCTTCGGGTTGAGGAAGAGGTTCCCCGCCTGCGGCTTGCGGAAGTTGAACATGTGGTCCAGGTCCCCCGCGCGAGCGTCGAACGACGCGTCGCCGATCTGGCCGACGCCCCAGTTCTCCTCGATGAACTTCGTGATCGAGGCCTGCTCGGTGTAGTGGTGGTCAACGAAGTTGACCTTGGAGTACGGCGAGACGACCAGCAGCGGCAGGCGCTGGCTCGGACCGCAGCGGTCCTGGTAGCCGCCCGCCACCTTGCCCTTGCCGCACTCGGTCGGGTCGTCGGCCGCGGCGTCGGCCGAGCCGTTGGTGACCTTCGGCGCGACGTGGTCGTACCAGCCGTCGGAGTCGTCGTAGGCGACGACGACGGCGGTGGACTTCCACGCCGAGGACTTCTGCAGCTCGTTGATCGTGTTGACGACGAACTGCTGCTCGTCCAGCGGGTCGGAGTTGGCCGCGTGGCCGTCCTGGTACGCCCCGGCCTTCAGGAAGCTCACCGCGGGCAGGTTCCCCGCCTTGAGCGCCTTGTCGAAGTCGGTCAGGTCGTAGTTGTGGTTCGCCTGGTCCGTCTGGCCGATCTTGGCGACGGAGGACGGCGGAAGGTGCTTCGGGTTGGAGGTCGACTGGTAGTACTGGAACGGCGCGTGGTGCGGGCTGTAGTCGTTGACCGTCACGCCACCGATGTTCTGGTGGGTGGCGCCGCAGACCGCGTAGCCACCTCCCGAGCCGGTCGGCCGGAAGCCGCCCTGGAACCAGCCCCAGGTGACCTTCTTCTTGTTGAGCAGGTCACCGATGTTCTTGCCCGTCATCACGGCCAGGTTGTTCTTGGCCGTGTGGTTCGTGTCCGAGCAGTCGTCGAACGCCGGGTCCGGGTCGTTGATGACCGTGCCGACGCCCTTCTTGTCCGCCGAGGACACGACGCCGGCGTCGGTGACCTTCGCGTGCGTCACCGGGTCGACGGCGTAGCCGCCGTGCGTCTGGCCCGAGATCAGGTTGAGCGCACCCGGCGTGGACGGCCCGAAGGTCGTGTCCCAGGAGTTGTCGCTCATCGCGTAGTTCTGCGCGTAGTTCCACAGACCGGTGACGGTGTTGCCGTCGTAGTAGTCCATCACCAGGCCGGGCTCGCCGAACAGGACCGGCTGACCCGTGCAGGTGTCATGGCCGGTGTTCTCGACGAACTTGTCGGCCTTGCCGGCGTCGAGGGCCTTCTGCTCGTGCGCGTAGCCGTGGTCCTGGTCGCAGGTCAGGGCCTGCTCGTGGGTGAGGCGCGTGGGGTTGTACTGGTTGGGGTTCTTCGTGAGCAGTTTCTTGCTCAGCCCGTCGACCTTGGGGGTCTTCTTCTTGGCGGTGAACTTCGTGCCGTCGGTGTTCGCCGCCTTGGGGTAGGTGCCGAAGTAGTGGTCGAACGAGATGTTCTCGTCGAACAGCACCACCACGTGCTTGATCGGGGTCGTGGTCCGGACGGGAGACTCCGCCGCGGTCAGGGACGTCGCCCCGCCGCCGGTCGTCCCGCAGGCCGCGAGGGCCAGCGTTCCGGCGGCCACCAGCGAAGCGGCGATCACCACCGGTCTCCGTCTCTTCCACTTACCGGGACCCATCTTGCCTCCTGCGTGAATATGAAGCTCCGGGTCCTCGATGAGGGGTCCCGGGGGCCGCGTCGGTCCAGCCGGATCACATCGGACGGGAACGACCGCCGCGCTGACGGAAGGTGGCGCGAACGTAAACAAGCCCCCATGAGGGCTTAAAGGATCTTTTGTCGGCTTGCGCCCGCCGTGCGTTCATGCCACGGAAACCGGGACTTCAGGCGAGCAGGGCCCGGCCGAGGAAGTCCTTCGAGTCCCGCACGCCCGGCAGTGCGAAGAAGTAACCGCCGCCGAAGGGCGTGATGTAGTCCACCAGCGGCTCGTCGGCCAGCCGTCCCTGCACGGTCTCGAACTGGCGCGTGAGGTTCTGCTGGTAGCAGGTGAAGATCAGGCCCATGTCGAGGTCGCCGACCTTGTCGACGCCGCGGTCGTAGTTGAAGCCGCGGCGCAGGATCCGCTCGGCGTCGGTCTGCGGGGTGCGCGGATTCGCCTTCCGTATATGGCTGGTCAGCGGGATGACCTTGCCGATCGGGTCCTGGGCGTACTTCGGCTCGTCGAGCTCGTGGACGCCGTCGAGAGGCGCACCGGTGTCACGGTCGCGGCCGAACATCTGCTGCTGCTCGGTGATCCCCACCCGGTCCCAGAACTCCACGAGCATGCGGATCAGCCGGACGACCTTGTACGAGCCGCCGGCCGTCCAGGCGGGCTCGCCGCCGCCGGCCGACCGGTCCGCCCAGACCAGCCGGTCCATGTCCCTGGCGCTCGTGACGTCCGGGTTGGCGATGCCGTCCTTGAAGCCCATGAGGTTGCGCGGGGTGCCGCTCGGGCGCGGCGGGCTGGTGAAGCCGCTCATCCGCCAGCGGATCTGGGCCGCGCCGCGCGTCTGGCGCGCGATGTCGCGCAGCGCGTGGACGACGGTGTCATCGTCGTCGGCGGACAGCTGCAGGCTGACGTCCCCGTGGCACCAGGCCGGGTCGAGGTCGTCGTTGGGGAACATCTTTATCGGCTTCAGGCCGGCCGGCTTGCGGCTCGCCAGGCCGTACCGGTCGTCGAAGAGGGACGAGCCGACTCCCACGGTGACCATGAGCCCGCCGCCGGGCATGCCGGGCCCGAGCACCCCCGAGTCGGCCGGCGGCGCGCTGATGCCGGTGTCGGCCGGGGGCACGCCCGCGGTCAGCGCGCGTGCCCGGTCGGTGAGCGCGCGGAAGAACTCCGTCAGCTCCGTCCGGTTCGAGGCGATGACGTCGAGGGAGGTCATCACGGTCCGCCGTCGCGGCGCGTCGAGGATGCCCGCCTGGTGCTCGCCGTGGAACGGCCGCGCCGGCGGCTCGGCTCCGGGCGTACCGGCGCGCGCTCCCACCGCGCTCCCCGAGGCGCCGGCCAGCGACCCGGCGACACCGGCCACCAGCGCACCGCGCAGAAAGGACCGGCGGTCGCTTCGTTCGCTCATGAGGTACGCCTCGGTTCGGCGATGGTGGCGACCGGCGCGAGGAGCTCCAGCAACTGCCCGGCCGCGCCGTTCAGGCGCTCGCGCTGGGCGGTGGAGAGCTTGTCGACGGACGAGTGCCCCTTGAGCAGGGCGTCCATCCGGTCCAGCCAGGTGTCGACCTCGGGCAGCCGCTGGTAGCGCGGGCGCAGAACCGGCCGGAGCACTCCGAGGACCTCACGTGTGCCCTCGATGTTGGCGGCCGCCGTCTTCAGCGTGGTGCCGCTGCCCTGGTCGGCCTGGCCGGTGAGCTGGAACTGCAGGGTGTTCTCCAGGATCTCGTGGGCTCTCAGCGGCAGGTCGGCGGGGTCCATGCGCTGATCGGGGAAGTCGCTCTTCAGGCCATGAACGTCTTTTGCCAGCCGGTCGGCCACCTTGCGCAGCGACGAGGCGGACTCGCCGTGCCACAGGCCGTACTCCAGCCGGTGGAACCCGGTGAAACCGGCGTCGTGCACGCCGCCGGGAAGGCCGGCCGTACCTCCGTTGATCGCGCCGTCGAAGTCACCGAACGTGCCGTACGCCGCCCCGAGCCTCTCGTAGGCCACGTGCGCGGGGAGCCATGCGGTCCGCGCGGCGTCCAGGTCGCCGTCGTCGACGGCGTCCCGCAGAGTGTCGGTCTTGGCGGTGAGCCGGTCGAGGCCGGCCGAGACGTAGTCGGTGTACGAACGGGCGGGCGCGTACAGGTCGTTGGTGCTCACGGGCTGGATCGCGGGGCTCGTACCGGCCGGGCCGGTGATCCGCGTCGGCCGCCCGACGACCGGGTCGCCGCCTCCGTCGTCCCCGCAGCGGAAGGCGTAGGTGCCGTTGCCCAGGTCGAGCCGCAGCTGCCGCGTCACCCCGGGCCCGAGGCCCTCGACCTCGGCGTACACCGCGCCGTTGGCCGGGTCGATGAGCATCACGTCGGCCGCCGTGGCGCCGTCGTTGCGCAGCGAGAGCACCTGGTCCCCGGCGTGGGGACGTGTCCAGCCGGTGCCGCAGCCGGTGGTGGACGCCTCGATGGCGGCCGGCAGCGACGCGCCGGCCGGCGATGGACGCGCGTCACCCGCGGCGGCCAGCAGCAACACCGCACCGACGATCAGCAGCGGCGTACGCATGGAGCTCCCGTTTCTCGGCCTCAGGGGGGACGAGGACACTCTAGAACGTGCGATCCGGCCCACGTCGATCCCTTGACGCATCTCTGAGCCGGGTGTTCATACGGCGTTCACCCGTGACCGGTGTTCCTCGCGCGACGACAGTTAGTTAGGTTAGTCTTACCTAATTAGTCTGTGAAGGGGGCTCGTTGCCGGACAACCGCTGCACGCACTGCGCCGGGTGCCACACCGGGCAGCGCCCGTGCCTGGCCAGCGCGACCGCCGGCACGCGCGCCTGGCTGCTCGTCGAGCACCCCGGCCCGTGGGGTGAGGAGATCGACCGGATGGCGCTGCCCGCCCCGCTGGCGGAGGCCATCGCCCGCGCGCGGCGGCACGGGGTGCGTCCCCAGTTCATCCGGTCACCCCGGCGACGGCGGGCGACACCACCGCTGCGGGTGTACGCGGGCTTCTCCGGGGAGCCGTCGGGCCCGGAGGGCGCCTGGCTGGAGGGACGCGAGCTCGAGGACCTGGAGGAGCTGGCCGACCTCGACCTGGAGGCCGTGGGTGCGGGCCGCTCCCCCGGGTTCGGGCTGCCGGTCACCCGCCCCGTGCTGCTCGTGTGCACGCACGGCCGGCACAACGCCTGCTGCGCGCGTGTCGGCGCGCCACTGGCCCGTTTCCTCCACGAGCGGTTCGGTGATGTGTGGGAGACCACACATGTCGGCGGCGACCGGTACGCCGCCAATCTCGTGTGCCTGCCGCACGGCCTCTACTACGGCGACCTCGACGAAGAACGCGCGATGACCGCCGCCGAGGAGTACCGGCACGGGCGGGTCGTCCTGGAGGGCTATCGTGGCCGTGCCGGGCTTGCCGAGCCGGTGCAGGCCGCGGAGCATTTCGTGCGCGCGCGGAGCGGGGTCCTCGGTGTCGAGGCCGTCGCGGTCGAACGCGTGGTCGGTGACCTCGCGATCGTGCGCGCGGGCCAGGCTCGATATAGGGTCCGGGTGGAGCAGCGGCCCATGGACGCGTGCGGTCCCGGATGCGGCGAGGACATCCGAACCTATATTGAACGGGACCTCACTCTTCTCAACGAGACGGCCCTCGTGTAACCTCTCCGAGGCCCTGTACGCCGATCCCGAGGGGATACGGCGCTCTCTGGGGAACATCACGGCGCTTCACGACGTTGCAATTTTTGGCACGTATCACCGTTTGGCGTCCGTGACCGAAATTTTTGCTCACCAGCAAGCTACGAGGTGGTAGTTCTATGGCTCAGGTACGTCGGCAGGCAAACCTCCCCCGTCCCAGCTGGGGCTGGCAGGACGCTGCCGAGTGCCGGGGGGAGGACCTCATCCTGTTCTTCGGCCCGGACGGTGAACGTCAGCCGGAGCGGGAGATCCGCGAGCGCAAGGCCAAGTCGGTCTGCATGCGCTGCCCCGTGCGAGGAGAATGCCTTGACTACGCCGTGTCCCGGCCGGAGAAGTACGGCACGTGGGGCGGCCTGAATGAGGACGAGCGCGCCTCGGAGCGTCGTCGCCGCATGCGTCGCGCCAACGCCGCCTAGGCAGGAGCGCTACCTGCGGCCCCGCCCCGCGGGGCCGTTTCCATAAAGAGCCGGACCGTCAAGCCAGCGGTTCCGGCTCTTGTCCTTCTTCGCGGCCGGTCGGCGTCCTCCCTCTCCCTTACAAGAGCGCGAGGACGTCGGCGTCGGTGAGCTGTTCGAAGTGGGTGTACCACTGGCCCACCGCGCGGAACACGGACGGGGCCGCGAGCACCACCACGTCGTCGGCGTCGGCGGAGAGTTCGAGAACGGTCTGGGCGGCGCCGATCGGTACGGCGAGCACGACACGTGAGGCGCCCTCACTCCGTACGGTGCCGAGCGCGGCGCGTGCGGTCCCTCCGGTCGCGAGCCCGTCGTCCACGACGACGGCGTCACGCCCCTTGATCGGCGGCAGCGCGCGGTCGCCGCGGTAGGCGGTGACCCTGCGGGCGAGTTCGGCCCGCTCCCGCCTGATCGTGGTGTCGAGGTCGCGTTCGGTCAGCCCCAGCCGGCGCAACAGGTCGGCGTCGCACACCGGCTCGCCGCCCTCGGCGATCGCCCCGACGCCGAGCTCCGGCTGACCCGGGCAGCCGATCTTGCGGGTGACCAGCACGTCGAACGGCACCCCGAGCCGCTCGGCGATCTCGTGCGCCACGGGCACCCCGCCACGCGGTAGCGCGAGTACGACCGGATCGGTGAGCCCGAGGGACGCCACACGGCCCGCCAGCGCGCGCCCGGCCTCGGCCCGATCGGTGAACGGCAGCCGTACGCCATGGCCGCTCGACCCCACGGTGAACCACCTCGAAACGCCGGTTGTCGATGCCCCTACCCATCGGAGGGCGGGGCGCAACGGGGAGCGTTGAGTAAGCCGAAAGCCGTCCAGGGGGCGCTCAGCGGCGGGTATCGACCCCTGGACGGACTCTGATCGGGCGACGAAGACCTGCGAGGCGATTTCCCTTCGCCGGTATTGCCCGGATCAGGTATTGAAGGTCGCCGGTACCGGTAGTCGTGCCGGTCCGGCCTCTCAGCCCTTCCGCCGGTCCTCATTCGGAGCCCCTTTCGCTCCGCGAAGGCCGGCCGTCCGGCTCCCTTGCACGTCCCGCAGGCCTGATCTCAGGCTTTCACCAGGGAGCGGCTCTTCCAGGGGCGAAGGTCCCCACGCGACGGGACCTTCGGCGCGTGGCGCGAGCCGCTGACCTTTGCCCCCCGACCGGGGACCAACGGACGTACCCCGCCGTGGCCGCCCGCGCCCACAGTTGAGGCGTAGGACCATGGAGGAGGCGGCGATGAAGCAGAGTCTCCGGCTGGGCCGCGTCGCGGGCATCCCGGTGGGGATCAACTGGTCGGTGCTCGTGATCCTCGTGTTGATCACCGACATCGTCGCCGGGAACGTTCTCCCGCGCGCGGACGCCGGCCGGTCCACGACCCTGTACTGGGCCATCGCGATCCCCACGGCCGTGCTCTTCCTGGCCTCACTGCTCGCCCACGAGGGCGCCCACGCGGCCATCGCGCGCAGGAGGGGCCTCGGCGTGCGTTCGATCACCCTGTGGATGCTCGGCGGCGTCGCCCAGCTCGACGGTGAGCCGCCGAACGCACGGGCCGACTTCGCCATCGCCGCCGCGGGCCCGCTGACCAGCCTGGTCATCGGCGGGGTCCTGCTCGGGGGCGCGCAGGCCGCCGCCTCTCTCGGCACGCCGGCCGCGATCGTCGCGGCACTCGCCTGGACCGGCGCGACCAACGTGTTCCTCGCCGTCTTCAACCTGCTCCCCGGCGCGCCGCTCGACGGCGGGCGCATCCTGCGGGCGCTGGTGTGGATGCGTTCCGGCGACCGGGCGCGCGGTGACCGTGCCGCCACCGGCACCGGCCAGATCATGGGCGCGGCACTCGCCGGCGGTGGCATCGCCGAGCTGATCTTCCTCGGTCAGACGGGTGGCCTGTGGCTGATGCTCATCGGCTGGTTCCTCGTCTGGGCCGCGGGCAGCGAGGCCAAGGCCCGCGCCGTACAGGAGGCCGCCGCGGGCGTACGGATCCGCGACCTGATGGTGCCCGAGCCCGAATGCGCGACCGCCTGGCGGCCGGTCGGGGAGTTCATCGCCACCGTGGCGGCGCGATCGCGCCAGTCCGTCTTCCCGGTCACCGGGTTCGACGGCCTGCCGTGCGGCGTCGTCACCCTCGCGCGGCTGTCCAGAGTTCCGCCGGCGCGCGCCGGCGACCGCGTCGACTCGGTCGCGACCGCACTGCCGCCGGACTACGCGGCGGCCCCGGACGATCCCGCCTCGTCGCTGGTCGGGCGGATCCCGCTCGCGGGCGCGCTGCTCGCGGCCGTCGTCGCCGACCGCCGCGTGGTCGGGATGGTCACCACCGACGATCTCGGCCGCCTGGTCCAGCAGAGCCTGCTGCGCGCACGGAGCACCCCGTCGCCGGTCGAGTGAGGGCCTGCTCTCGCCTTAGGGCGTGTCCTGCTTGCCGCGGTGCTCCTTGTTCAGGGGCTTTCCGATCCGCCTCCCGCTCACCCGCGGTCGGGCCGGGTCGGCGCTGACGAGCTTCGGCGGGTTCACCCGGGTGATCAGGCTCCAGACCTGCTCGCCCACCTCACGCGGCCGCTCCAGGACCAGCAGGTGCCCGGCGTCCGGGATGACGACGAGCTCGGCGTCGTCGATCGCCGCGACCAGGGCCTCGGCATGCGCGATCGGGGTGATGATGTCGCGCTGGCCGACCATGACGAGCACCGGCACGCGGCCGAGGGCCGGCAGGACGGCGTGCAGGTCGTAGCGGACGAGCTCGAGGTAGAACTCGGCGATCACCTGGATGGGCACGGACGCCATGAGCTTCGTGGTCATCCGGGCCACCGGGCGCGGCACGCGGGAGCCGTACAGGTACGGCCAGGCGATCAGGTACGTCGCGCCGCTCGCGGAGCGGCGGGCGCCGTCGACCAGGCGCGCGTGCCGCCGGAGCCTGGTCAGCGTGGCGGGCACGAGCCGGTGCACGAACCTCGCCGTGATCGGCGGCAGGCCGGCGGTGATGGAGGACAGGCCCCCCGCCGAGGTGGAGGCGAGTACGACACCGACCACGCGGCCGCCGAACAGCCCCGGGTGCGACTTGGCGAGCGCGAGGACGGCCATCCCGCCCATCGAATGGCCGACCAGGACGAGCCGCCCGCGCGGCGCGGCCGCCCGGATCACGGCGAAAAGGTCGCGGCCCACCTGGTCCATGGTGGCGTTCGGCGGTGTCCCCCAGCCGGACCTGCCGTGGCCACGATGGTCCCAGAGCACCACGCGCACCTTGCCGGCGAGCATCGTGCGCTGGACGTCCCAGCTGGTGGCGTTGAGCAGGTAACCGTGGCAGAAGACGACAGTGAGGGACGCGCCCGGAGCGTCCTGGATCTCCACGTGCAGCTCGACGCCGTCGTCGGCCGTGACGGTCAGCCGCCGCGTCGGCGGCGGGCCCTCAGGCAGATCTTCAGATCCGGCGCCGATGGCCGATATGCCGGGTATCGGGAGCAAAAGTCGTTCGCCCTGATGCGCCAGCGCGCCGGCGATGTCCGAGAACGACATGACCACCTCCGCGGGGCGGTGCCGTCCCATTGACGCGGTACGCCACCGTCACACTCACCATTGAGCCTTCCGGCCGAGATGGCTGGGATCCCCGGCCCGTTCCCCCAACGTGCGGTCGAACCCCTTTCCCCCGTAGGTCCCCATCTACACGTTGCGCCACAAGTCCCACATCATCCAGGGCCGAAGGTCCTGAGTTCTGGGGGAAAAACTCCCCCATAGGCCTCAGTGCTGATTAATCACCCGATCGCGTGACACCTGAAGTGCGGTTAGGGCGCAAGTTAGGCATGTCCAGTGTACGGCGGTAGGTGCACTGAACAGGATTAATGGGTATCAGGCAGAATAGGACGGACATATCTCCCTTTGATGTTGCTACTACACCGATCCCCCATCGATCGGGCAGTGCGCCTGCCCGCCCGTACAGAGGGGATTGTTTTGGTCGCAGCGAGAGGATCCGCGGCGTACGGCGAACCCATGCCGGAGCCGCCTGGCGCAGCCGTCGGAGGCACCGGGGCCGGTGCCGGGGACGCGGGAGCCGTCGGAGGAGCCCTGGGTGCCGGGGGCGGAGATGTCAGAGACGCTCGGGCCGGAGCCGCCGGAGCCGCCGGAGCCGCCGGAGCCGCCAGAGCCGCCGGAGGCGCTGGGGATGTCGGGGCCAGAGGCGGTGGGGACATCGGCGCCGGGGTGGTCGAGGCGAGCGCAGGGGCCGCCAGAGCCGTCGAGTGGCCCGCCGGTGAGGGCAAGTGGCCCGGCGGTGAGGGCGAGCGGCTCTCCCAGGGGTTGGCCGACGTGCTGGTACACCGGCTGTTCGCGGTCGGGCTGGACCTCCATGCCGCGCTGACCTACATCGAGGCGAACATCTCCGGAGACCTCACGGTCGACAAGATCCACAAGGCGATCGGCGGCCTGGACAACGCGATCAAGGACTTCCGCGGCGTGGTGTTCGATCTCCATCCGGAGGGCTCCACGGGGAGAGACGGGCTGCGGGCACTCATCGTGGAGGCGGTGGAACGCGCATGCGCACCGGGCGGCATGTGCCCAGCGATCACCCTCGGCCCCGGCATCGACGCCATGATCGACGAAGCGGCCTGGCAGGAGGTCGCCCGGCTGGTCCACCGAACCTTGACACTGGTCCCGTGCGAGCAGCTCTCGGAGGCACACGTGATGCTGACCGCCACCCACCGGCCACCGACCCGGCTCGTCATGCACATCGACGCCCCCGCGTGCGACCTGAGCGGGGTCGCCGGCCGCCTGCGCATGTTGGGCGGACCCAGCGGAAACGGCGACGGCATGGACATCTCCTGCCTGCAGGCCCAGTCCCCCGAACGCTCCCGCATCCGCGTCGAGTGGCCCGTGACCCCGTCCTGAGACCCGTCCGTCACCCATGCGAAGGACGGCCCCCGGTGCGCCGGAGACGTCCCAGGACGTCCAGACGACGGCCCGGGACGTCCAGACGACGGCCCGGGACGTCCAGACGACGGCCCGGGACGTCCAGACGACGGCTCGGGACGTCCAGACGACGGCTCGGGACGTCCAGACGACGGCTCGGGACGTCCAGAGGACGTCCGGACGTCCCGAGGGCGACGACCAGGCCCGGTCGGCATCCGGTCCGGGCGTCCCGTCCGGCTGTGGGTCAGGCGGGGCGCCGGGAGTACCGGGTACCAGGGCGGTGAGCGCGGCCAGGGCCTTCCACTACGCGAGGTCGAAGCCGTCGCGCTGCCGGTAGCTCGCCGCCGCCATCTCCCCGCCGAACCCCCCGTCGAATGACGCGGGCCGGCTCCGGTCCTCCGCGGTCGCGAACCGCCCTGGCTCAGCTCGACCGGTCGCGTCTCGACTGGCGGGTGGTCAGCCTGTACCGGCGCGTCCGTTCGGACCGTAGGCGCGCGTCGGTCCTGGACGCCATCCACTCGGCCTCGCGACGGAGCTTGCGCCAGCCGGTCAGCCGGCGTTCCGGCAGGTCGCCGGATTCGACGGCGGCCAGTACGGCGCAGCCCGGCTCGGCCGTGTGCGCGCAGTCGCCGAAGCGGCACTCCGCGGCCAGGTCCTCGATGTCGGCGAACGCCTGTGCCAGGCCCTCCTCCACCTCGTAGAGCCCCACCCGCCGCACGCCCGGCGTGTCGATGACGAGTCCGCCCGGCACCATGACCAGCTCGCGGTGGGTGGTCGTGTGCCGGCCCCGTCCGTCGGAGGCGCGGATCTCCTGTGTACGCATGACGTCCTCGCCCGCGAGCGCGTTGACGAGTGTCGACTTGCCCGCGCCGGACGGGCCGAGCAGCACCGACGTTCCGGTCGCCAGGGCGCGTACGGCGTCGATCCCCTCCCCCGTCACCGCCGAGACCGCGTGCACGTCGGCGCCGGGCGCCGCCGCGGTCACCGTCTCCAGCAGGCCGGGGAGGTCGGCGGCCAGATCCGCCTTGGTGATGATGACGTACGGTGTCGCGCCGCTCTGCCAGGCGAGCGCGAGCAGCCGTTCGATGCGGGCGAGACCGGTGTCCGGCGACGCCGGTTCGACGATGAGGACCACGTCGACGTTGGCCGCGAGCAGTTGCCCTTGGGAGTCGCCGGACAGCCCGCCGCGGGACTCGCGTGCGACGCCGCCGCGTACGAGGGCGGTGCGCCGCGGCAGGATCGCCGCGACCTGATGGCCGCCGTCCGGCAGTTCGCGGAGCGCGACCCAGTCACCGGCGCTGGGCGGGGCGCCGCGCCAGCCGGCCTGGATGTCGCCGTGTTCGGTCAGTACGTCGCAGCGGCCACGGTCGACACGCGCCACGCGGCCCGGCTCAAGGCCGGCGTACGAGATGAAGGACGAGGCCCAGGCCTCGTCCCAGCCGAGGGAGGACAGAAAAGGTGTGAAAGACAACGCGAGCACCCTTCAGGTGCGGGTGCGCGCTGCTCAGGCGGGCACCCGGAGGAACAGGGGCGAGGGCAGGGCAAGGCCAAAGACGGTCATGCGTGCTCACCTCTTCCCGGTGTTCCTCCGGCCGCGACGAGTCTCCCGGCGCGCCGATCATAGGCTTCGCCCCCAGCGGGCGGGCAACCGATTTTTCGCGTCGGACCGGCCAGGCAGGCCTCAGGCCATGCCACCGTGAGACCCGCCAACGGCCGTGCTCGGCGCGGCGTCCTACGCGCTGCGCTGCTCGGCCCCGGACCGCGACTCGCGCTCGCTCTCCGGCTCGCCGTCGTTCCCCGGCCCGGCGTCGGAGGCGGCCTCGTGCCGCCGCACGTCCGGCTCCGGCTCCTGCTCGGCCTCGGACTCCCCCTCGTCGCCGGTGTCGGCCTCGGCGACCTCGACCCGCTGCGCCGCGGCCTTGAGCTGCTTGTCGGCCGCCTTGGCCCGTGCCTCGGCCGCCTCGGCGCGGGCACGTGCGGTGTACTCACCGGGCCACCGCTTGTCGATCTCGGCGTTCAGCGCGGCGCCGATCAGCACCGCCAGGGCGGTGACGTAGAGCCAGGCGAGCACCGCGATCGCGGCGCCGAGCGAGCCGTACACCGTCACGCCCGAGGCGGAACCGTCGAGGTAGAGCCGCAGGATGAGGCTGCCGAGCGCCCAGATCGCCAGCGCGACGCCGCCGCCGGGCAGGCCCCGCCACCACGCCGTACGGGCCGGGACGCTGAGGTAGTACAGCGACGCGAGGAAGACGACCGAGACGATGATCAGCACGGGCCAGTAGAGGAGATGGAGCACGCGCGCGCCCTCGGGCAGCCAGCGCAGCACCAGCGTGGGGCCCGCGACCATCACCGGGATGATCACCAGGCCGACGCCCAGTCCCCCGATGTAGAGAAAGAACGCCCGCAGCCGGGTACGGACGACGCCGCGCACCCCGGACAGGCCGTACGCGATCGTGATCGTGTCGACGTAGACGTTGAGCGCTCGCGAACCGGCCCACAGCGAGACCAGGAAGCTCAGTGACACGAGCTCGACCCTGCCGCCCCTGAGCACGTCGTCCAGCAGCGGCTTGACGACGGTGTCGACGGACTGCTCGGTGAGCACCGTCTGCGCCTTCTCGATCACCCAGGTGCGGATCTCGGTGACCGTGGCGTTGCCGAGCATCGAGCGAAAGTGCCCCAGCGTGCCGATCAGCCCGAGCACCAGCGGCGGCAGCGACAGCAGCGTGAAGAAGGCCGCCTCGGCCGCCAGGCCGGTCACCCGGTAGCGGAACGCGGAGATGCTCGTACCGCGGACGATCTGCCAGAGCGCGGCACGGGCCCTGGCGGGAGCCGATGCCGCGGCAACGTCCGCCGAAGCGTCGGAGAGGGTGGTCACGACGCCCTACCGTAGCCGGGGCACGCCCGGTACGTGCTGCAACGACCACTTCGTGTGCTGTCGCCTACGGAACGTCACGGCGCACGAGAGGGCTACCGCTGGCAGGACTCCCGTCATGACGTCCCATGTCCGGCACCTCGCGCGGGTCCCGCCCATTTACCGACCTTCTTCCGATCGCCGTCGCCGTCGCCGTTCAGGTGAACTGACCCGGCCGGCGACCGGCGCCGGGCGGGCCCGCGAAGGCCTGCGCGATACTGATCCATTCTTCCGCCACAGGCCCCGAAACCGCCAGATTCACGTCGGCCGGGTGTCGCCGCTGTGTGACGACCAGGCAGAAGTCCAGTGCCGTCCCGCGCACGACGTCGGCGGCGCCCTCGGGTCCGGCCGCCCATGGGGCACCGCTCGGGAGGGTGAGCTCGACCCGTACCGCGGCGTCCGGGCGCCGGCGTCCGTGCACGGCGAAGCTCCACGGCAGCGCGCGTACGCCGATCTCGGCGACGTGACGCAGCCGGTCGGTCGGCTCACGCCCACCGTCATACCCACCGGCCGCCAGCCCGTCGGCGACGTCCTGCCCGTGCGCCCACGTCTCCATGAGCCGCGCCGTGGTGAACGACACGAGACCCATGTCAGGGCCGTACCAGGGGATCCGTGCCTCCGGGTCCGCGGAGGAGAGGACCTCGGTCAGGTGGCGGCGCGCCGCGCCGAACCACTCCAGGACCTCCTCGGCCGCCATGGACCGCCGCTCCCGTACGAGCAGGTCCGTGTCCAGGCCCTTCGCGAGCTCCGCGCGTACCTCCTCGCGGAACGCGCCCGGTCCGGTCACCGCGCGCGCCGCGGCGCCGTCGAACCAGGCCAGATGCGTGATCTGGTCCCGTACGGTCCAACCGGCCGCCGGAGTCGGGACCGCCAGGACATCGGGCGCGAGGAGCCGTTCGAGGTCGGCCGACTCCGCGAGGAGGTCGCCGATCAGTACGTTCATCGCCACAGCCATCCGCCCCAGCGTACAGAACGGCGTTCGGGGGTCTTGCTGGTGATTCACCCCGGCATACGTACGCTGGGAGGACAATGAGGGCATGATCTGCGAAGCCTGCCGCGACCGGCGGCACGGCGACTGCCCGCGCGGCACCTGGTGCGACTGCCAGCACCAGCCGGCCGGCGATGACACCGCTCCGGCCGTGACGGCCGAACCCGGCGGGTCCGGCGAGTCCGACGAAGAGGGGCCTGAGCCCGGCGTCAACTGGCTCCGGCAGGGCTGAGCACCCCGGAACGACCGGTCGGCACGTGGGACAGAAGTCCACATATCGGACAAGGTTGGACACTCATCGAACGGCATGTCATCATCGGTGTATGGCTGCTGCTAATCCGTTGCTGGTGATGCGCCGGCACGTTGACTACCTCCGCGTGGGCAGCGCCGTCTGTCGTTGACACTGATCTACCGCTATTGCCTCATGGGCGCGCGGTGTGCCGGTGTCTGTCCCAAAGCTCAATGTTGAGCCAGCAGTATGACCTGCCGGCGTGCCTCGCGTCCCGCCACACCACACGGAGGACGCGCAGAATGCCACCCCGTCAGCAGAGGCGAGGCGAGGGTCAGTGGGCCCTCGGTTATCGCGAGCCACTCAACAAGAACGAAGAGAACAAGAAGAACGACGACGGCCTGAACGTCCGCGACCGGATCGTCGACATCTACTCCAAGGCGGGCTTCGACTCGATCGACCCCGCCGACCTGCGCGGCCGTTTCCGCTGGTACGGCCTCTACACCCAGAGGCGGCCCGGTATCGACGGCGGCAAGACCGCCATCCTGGAGGACGAGGACCTCGACGACCGCTACTTCATGATGCGTGTCCGCATCGACGGCGGTCAGCTGAGCCCTGAGCAGCTGCGCGCGATCGCGGACGTGTCCACCAAGTACGCACGCGGCACCGCCGACCTGACGGACCGGCAGAACATCCAGCTCCACTGGGTGGAGATCGAGTCGGTACCCGCGATCTGGGAGACGCTGGAGTCGGTCGGGCTGTCCACGACCGAGGCGTGCGGCGACACCCCGCGGGTCATCCTCGGCTGCCCGCTCGCCGGGATCGACGCCGACGAGGTGATCGACGCCACGCCGCAGATCCACGAGATCAACGAGCGCTACATCGGCAGCCCGGAGTTCTCCAACCTGCCGCGCAAGTTCAAGTCGGCGCTGTCCGGCTGCACGGCGCAGTGCACGGTCCACGAGATCAACGACATCGCCTTCGTCGGCGTCGTCAACGACGATGGCGAGAAGGGCTACGACATCTGGGTCGGCGGCGGCCTGTCCACCAACCCGATGTTCGGCAAGCGGCTCGGCGCCTTCGTCCGGCCGGACCAGGTGCACGAGGTCTGGGCCGGGGTCGCCGGGATCTTCCGCGACTACGGCTACCGGCGGCTGCGCCACCGCGCCCGCATCAAGTTCCTGATGAACGACTGGGGCCCCGAGCGCTTCCGCGAGCTGCTGGAGAAGGACTACCTCGGCTACGCGCTGCCCGACGGCCCGGCGCCCGGTGCTCCGGCCGGTGCCCGCCGCGACCACGTCGGCATCCGTCCCCAGCGCGATGGCAACTACTACGTCGGGTTCGCGCCCAAGGTCGGCCGGATCAACGGCGAGCTGCTGCATGTGATCGCCGATCTCGCCCAGGAGTACGGCTCGGGCCGGGTCCGCACGACCACCGAGCAGAAGATGGTCATCCTGGACGTGCCCGAGGAGCGCACCGAGGCCCTCGCGGCCGATCTGGAGGCCAACGACCTGCAGGTGCGGCCGTCGACGTTCCGGCGGCAGACGATGGCCTGCACCGGCATCGAGTTCTGCAAGCTGGCCATCGTCGAGACCAAGCAGCGCGGTATGGACCTGATCTCCGAGCTGGAGGAGCGGCTGCCGGACTTCGAGGAGCCGCTGACGATCAACATCAACGGCTGCCCGAACTCCTGCGCGCGCATCCAGGTCGCCGACATCGGGCTGAAGGGCCAGCTCGTCACGGACGCCGACGGCAACCAGGTGGAGGGCTACCAGATCCACCTCGGCGGTTCGATCGGCGGCGCCTTCGGCAAGAAGGTCCGTGGGCTCAAGACCACCGCCGACGAGCTGCCCGACTACGTCGAGCGGGTGCTCCGCAGGTTCCAGAAGCAAAAGACCGACGGCGAGTCCTTCGCCGACTGGGTCCAGCGAGCCGAGCAGGGGGATCTCGCATGACCGAACGCGCCGTTCCGTTCTACTGCCCCTACTGCGGAGACGAGGACCTGGAGCCGTACGAGAGCGACGGTGGCTGGCACTGCCGTGCCTGCACCCGCGCGTTCCGGCTCCGGTACGTGGGTACGGGCGCGCTGAGCGCCGCCACCGATCCCGGGCTGCCGTCCGGCGAGCACAAGGAGGCCAGGAGATGACCCTCACCTTCGAACGCGCGCCGGCCGCACTCGACCTCACCGACATCGTCGAGTCGGCCGCGGACGCCCTCGAGGAGGCGCCGGCCGAGGAGATCGTCCGCTGGGCCATCGCGACCTTCGGCGACCGGATCTGCGTGACGTCCTCGATGAAGGACGCCGTGCTGGTGGACATCGCTGCCAAGATCCGGCCCGGTATCGACGTGCTGTTCGTCGACACCGGCTACCACTTCGCCGAGACGATCGGCACCCGCGACGCCGTCGAGCTCGTCTATCCGATCAACGTGGTGAACGTGACCTCGTCGCGGACGGTGGCCGAGCAGGAGCGTGACCTCGGGCCACGGCTCAACGGCCGCAACCCCGACCTGTGCTGCCATCTGCGCAAGGTCGAGCCGCTGAACCGCGCTCTCGACCCGTACCTCGCATGGATCACCGGCATCCGCCGCGAGGAGACCTCGCACCGGCGCGGATCGCGGGTCGTCGAGTGGAACGCCGCCCGCGGGAAGGTCAAGGTCAACCCGCTCGCGCGGTGGACGCACGAGCAGCTCACCTCCTACATCGAGGACAACGGCATCCTGGTGAACCCGCTGCAGTACGACGGGTACCCCTCGATCGGCTGCGAGCCCTGCACCCAGCGCGTCGCGCCCGGTGAGGACCCCCGCAGCGGCCGGTGGGCCGGCACGGGAAAGTCCGAATGCGGCATCAACCTCTGAGGCCGTCCGTGTCCACCGCACCGCTGGTCGCGGTGGCGCACGGCAGCCGTGACCCGCGAGCGGCGGCGACGGTCGAGGAGCTCCTCGGCCTCGTACGCCGCCGGTCGGGTCTGCGGGTCCTCACGTCCTACCTCGACCACGCTCCGCCGGCCCCGGGGCAGGTGCTCGGCGCCCTGGCCGCCGAAGGCACCGGGGAGGCCGTCGTGCTCCCCCTGCTGCTCACCTCGGCGTACCACAGCAAGACCGACATCCCCGGCGCGCTCGCCGACGTCCACAGGGCCCATCCCTGGCTGCGCGTGCGGTACGGCGCCACGCTGGGCCCGCACCCGCTGATGACCGCGGCCCTGGAGCGCAGGCTGGCCGAGGCGGGCGTGACGCCCGACCCCGGCACGGCCCTCGTGCTGGCCGCGGCGGGTTCCAGCGACCCGTCGGCGAACGCGACGATCAACGCCATGGCGCGGCGCTGGCGCGGCTGGGGGCGCGTGGTCCCCGCCTACGCCTCCGCGGCGCGCCCCACGCCGGCCGAGGCCGTACGCGCCCTGCGCGAGGACGGTGCGCGCCGGGTCGCGGTCGCCTCCTACTTCCTCGCTCCGGGCCATTTCGCCGACAAGGTCCGTGAGGAGTCGCTCGCGGCCGGGGCGGAGGCGGTCTCGGCGGCGCTCGGCCCCGCGCCGGAGCTGGCCGAGATCATCATCCAGCGCCACGATGAGATCATCACGCTGGGTGATCAAGCCGCCGTCGGCTGAAACCCCTTTGTTCGCCGGGGATCCGGGGTCTGGACGCCCGGCCCGTGATCTTCTCCCAGGTCAGATGGGGTGCATGTCCATATTTGGCCTTTACGGCCCGAAATATGTTTGCTATGTTCGGTTGACCGGCGACGCCCCCCATGCGTCGTCCGAACCATATCCGCCGGCCAGGGCCTGCCCACCAGCACGCGAGACGTGCGGCACGCGAGGAAGCGTGAGAGGGGCCCCCCTTCCAGGGCCGAGGCGGCTCATATCCAAGAAACGCGTCGCTCCCGCGCATCTCCCGGGATCCCCCCTAATGGATCACCTCTGATGCCGGTGCGGCCCGCCGCATCCGCCTGAGCAGGCGGAGCCGGGGACCCCATGTGTCTCCTGAGGTGAGTCGGCACGCCTCCAGCGTGTCCGTAGGGCGATTCTGACGCCCGAACCGCAGCCAGCCCGGTAGGCGTCTGGAGTAAGGACCCACGCCATGTCGTACAAGACCCCCTAGACCTGAATACATCGGCCGCGGATCGATCGCGGCCCCCCTTTCCCCCTGTCTCTTAAAGAGCCGTCCATGTCACGGACGGCTCCCGCTGAATCCGCCATCGCGGAACCGGGGACCCACCGCACCACTGGGGTGAATCGACGCATCCCCAATGCGCCGTAGGGCAGCTTCCACGCCCGAACCCGTCAGCTAACCCGGTAAGCGGCATGGAAGCGAAGGAGTACCCCATCGTGTCAGGTCGACACACGAAGTCATGCCGTGTAATGCAGGCCACCAAGTTCGGCGGAGCCCTCGCGGGCGTCGCGGCGGCCGGTGCGACCGCGATCAGCCTGATCGCGGCGGCCCCTGCCCACTCATCTCAGAAGGTCAACGCGATCTCAGCCGGAGCGCTGGCGGTGGTACCCCGTGCCGCAGCGCCCTCGAAGGCGCCGCACCCTGTGGCGCAGGTACCTCTGCCCGGTAAGGGTATTACCAATGCCCTCAAGGGTGGCCGTGCCTGGACGCCCACCGCGGCGGACGCGCTGAAGCTCGCCTCCGCCCAGGTGGGTGTCACCGAGGACTCCCTCGGCGGCGGCACCAAGTTCCAGAAGTGGTTCGTCTCCTCCCCTTGGGCCGAGCGCGGCGTCAAGCGCGACGGCGGCAAGGTCTCGGACTACGCCAACGCCAACTGGTGCGACATGTTCGTCTCCTGGATCGGAGCGCAGCTGGGTGTGAAGGGGATGGGCGCGGACGCGTTCACCCGTACACACGCCCAGTGGTTCAAGGACCAGGGCCGCTGGGGCCAGAACGCGACGCCCGGCGCGGTCGTGTTCTTCTCCTGGAGCGGCAGCAAGTCGATCGACAGCATCGACCACGTCGGCATGGTCATGAAGGACAACCACAACGGCACCATCCAGACCATCGAGGGCAACACCGACAACGCCGTCAAGATCCGCACCCGTGACGTGTCGTCGGTCGTCGGCTACGGCTACCCCGAGTACAGCTCCGACAACGCCTGACCCACGCCTCCCCGGCCGCTCGCCGACCGGTGTGTTCAGCCTGCACATCCCCCCAAATCCCCCTGTGCTGAGAGGCATTTCCCCCCATGATCAATTTCCGTCGTGACACTTTCGACCGGTTCTCCGCCAAGACGATCGCGACCGCGGTGACCGGAGTCGCCGTGGTCGGCGCCGGGCTCTCCGTCGCCGTCCTCCACACGGAGGCTCCGCCGGCCAAGGCGGCCAGCGCCAGCACCGTCGAGGCGTCGAGAGGCGTCTCCGGCCTGGTCCCCGGCGAGGTGGGCCACGGGCTCAAGCTGCCCTCGCACGCGCCAGAGAAGAAGGCCGCCGCGCTGCCGGGCGGCATCTCCACCGGCACATCGTTCTGGGACGCGCAGACCGCGTCCGGCAAGCCGATGTCGTACCACACCCTGGCCAGCCCCTACTGGCCACTCGGCACCAAGGTGAAGGTCACCATCGGCAAGAAGAGCGCCGTCGGCGTGGTCGAGGACTTCGGACCCGCGGAGTGGGCGGTGGCCCAGCACAACCCGCCGGCCATCGTCGACCTGTCCGAGGAGATGATGCAGTACCTCACCGGCACCCGGTCCAACTCGGTCCCGATCAAGTTTCAGGTGCTCCAGTTGGGCACCGGCCCCGTCTACCGCCACTCCGGCACCGGCTACGACATGGCGACCGGAGTGTCCGAGAAGTAAGAACCTTCTTTCCCGCCCCCCTTCCCCCCTGGGGGGCGTTCGGGGCCCCTCGTAGTCCTGAGGGGCCCCGAACCATGTGCCGCGCGGCTCGGTCCCGGCGCAATCATGGCCTGGGAGGTCGTGTAAACGACCTGGTCAGCGGGGTATTCGTTGCCACATGCGCAGCGTCCTCGGCAGGACCGACCATGTCGTCGTGGTCGGTGCGGGACTTTCCGGGCTGGCCGCCGCCCTGCACCTGTGCGGTCGCGGCCGTACCGTGACGGTCCTGGAGCGTGAGGCCGTCCCGGGCGGGCGGGCCGGGCGCCGCGACGTGGGCGGGTACCGGCTCGACACCGGGCCGACCGTGCTGACCATGCCGGAGATCGTGGGAGAGACCCTCGGCGCCGTCGGCGCCTCACTGGCCGACCGGCTGCCGCTGACCCGGCTGGACCCCGCGTACCGCGCCTACTTCTGCGACGGGACCTCCCTGGACGTACGCACCGGGCGCGAGGCCATGACCGAGGAGGTCCGCGCGTTCGCCGGACCGCGCGAGGCGGCCGGGTACGCGCGGCTGCGCGACTGGCTGACCCGGCTGTACGAGGTGGAGTACGCGAGGTTCATCGCCGCGAACGTCGACTCTCCGCTCGGCCTGCTGACACCCGGGCTGGCGCGCCTGGCGGCGATGGGCGGCTTCGGACGCTGGGACCGCGCGGTCGGCCGGTTCGTACGCGACGAGCGGCTGCGCCGGGTCTTCACGTTCCAGGCCCTGTACGCGGGGCTGTCGCCACGACGCGCACCGGCGCTGTACGCGGTGATCGCCTACATGGACACCGTCGGCGGCGTGTACTTCCCGCGCGGCGGAATGCGGGCGCTGCCCGACGCCCTGGCCGGTGCCGCCACGGACGCCGGTGTGGACCTCCGCTGCGGCATCACCGTGTCCGGGTTGGAGCGCCGCGATCGCCGGGTCACCGCCGTGCACACCGCGGACGGCGAGCGGATCGAATGCGACGCCGTCGTGCTCACGTGCGAGCTCACGACCGCCTACCGGCTGCTCGGTCATGTCCCGCGACGGCCGTACCCGCTGGTCGCCGCGCCATCGGCGGTCGTGGCGCACCTCAGCGTGCCCGGCCCCGGCGGGACGGCGCACCACAACCTGCTGTTCGGCCGCGCCTGGCGGACGACCTTCGACGACCTCATCCGCGACGGCCGCCTGATGCGCGACCCCTCACTGGCGCTGACCCGGCCCACCGCCACGGATCCGGCGCTCGCCCCGTACGGGCGGCAGCTCGTGTCCGTCCTCGCCCCCACTCCGAACCTGGCGCGAGGCGATCTCGACTGGGACCGGATCGGCGCGTCGTACGCCCGCGAGGTGGCCGGCCTCGCGGCCGACCGGTGCGGGCTGGGCGGAGAGGCGGAGATCCTGCACGTCCTGACGCCCGCCGACTGGGGCCGCCAGGGGCTGATCGCGGGCACGCCGTTCAGCCTGTCGCACACGTTCGGCCAGACCGGGCCGTTCCGCCCCGCCAATCTGCCCCGTACGACGGACAACGTGGTGCTCGCCGGCTGCGGCACCGTACCCGGCGTCGGCATCCCGACCGCGTTGCTGTCGGGACGGCTGGCCGCCGACCGGGTCACCGGCATGCCCGTCGCACGCCCGCGACGTGCCGCGGAACCGGCACCGGCGCCGCGAGGCAAGCCGGACGCGGAGCGAGTGAGGAGCGGTGAGGGACCAATGAACCGTGGCCGATGACGGGCCGGGAGCTGGACGCCGCTGGGATCACGGATCCCTCGCTGCGTGCCGCCTACGCCCGGTGCCGGGCGCTCAACGCCCGGCACGGGCGCACCTTCTTCCTGGCCACCCGGCTCCTGCCGCCCGCCCGGCGACCGGCGATCCACGCTCTGTACGGCTTCGCCCGTTACGCCGACGACCTCGTCGACGAGCCGGCGGCGGGCGTGGACGCCGCCCAGACCATGGCCCGGCTCGACGGCCTCGAGGCGGTTCTCGGCGCCGGACTGCGCGGGAGCCGCAGCGAGGATCCGGTGCTCGCGGCCGTCGTGGACACCGCCACCAGGTTCGGCATCGACGGCGCGCTGTTCACGGCGTTCCTGCGTTCGATGCGGATGGACCTCACCGTCAGCGGCTATCCGACCCGGGCCGCCTTACGGGAGTACATGCACGGCTCGGCCGAGGTGATCGGGCTGCAACTGCTGCCCGTGCTCGGCACGGTGTGCGAACCGGCCGAGGCCGCTCCCGGCGCCGCGGCGCTCGGGCGGGCGTTCCAGCTGACCAACTTCCTGCGCGACGTGGCCGAGGACCTCGACCGCGGCCGGCTGTATCTGCCCGCCGACGAGCTCGCCGTCTACGGGGTCGACCGCACCCTGCTCGCCCGCTGCCGGGAGACCGGGCGCCCCGAGCCACGGGTACGGCGCGCGCTCGCCGACCAGATCGCCCGGACCCGCGCCGTCTACGACCTGGCGCGTCCCGCCATCGCGCTGCTCCATCCGGCGTCCCGGCCCTGCGTGGCAACGGCCTGCACCCTCTACGCCCACATCCTGGAGCGCATCGAGGCACGCGACCACAACGTCTTCGCGGGCCGTGTGTCGGTGGGCACCGGCCGGCGGCTGACCCTCGCCGGGAGCGCGCTGACGCGTGCGCTGTGGGCGCGCGCCGGTACGCGCCCAGCCCGTGAGCTGCCGTGACCCGCGGCCCGTACGTGCGGAAAGGATCGACCATGGACCACCTGCAGTATCTGCTGCTGCTGGCCGGATGCGCGGCGGTCACGCTGCCCCTCGAGCTGTCCGGCAGCCGCGTCTACCGGCGGCCCGGCCGGCTCACACGCTCCGTGCTGCCCGTCGCGGCGGTGTTCGCCGGCTGGGACGTCATCGCCATCGCGGCCGGCGTGTGGAGCTACAACCCGCGCTACGTCACCGGATTGGCCCTGCCGCTGTCGCTGCCGCTGGAGGAGGCGCTGTTCTTCCTCGTCGTCCCGGTCTGCGCCGTGCTGACCTTCGAGACCGTAAGGCGGCTGTCACCGGTCCGGCAGCCGTACGGGCAGGACGCGCGGTGAACGGGCTGGGGTACACACTGCCGGCCGTCGCCTCGGTGGCCGCGGTGGTCGCGATCGAGCTGCTCCGGCTGCGAACGGGGCTGTTCCGGCAGCGCCACTACTGGATCACGATGGCGATCGTGTTCGGCTTCCAGGTCGCGGTCGACGGCTGGCTGACCAAGCTGTCGGCACCGGTCGTCGTCTATGACCCGCACCAGCTCAGCGGGCTGCGGGTCCCGTTCGACATCCCCGTCGAGGACTTCCTGTTCGGCTTCACCCTGGTCACGGCCACCCTCCTCGCCTGGCACCGTACGCCGGACCGCCGGGAGGGCACGTGAGCGAGCAGGTGACGGCCGCCTTCGACCGGGGCGCCCCTGCCTATGACCGGCTCGTCGGCGCGAACCCGGGGTACCACGCCCACCTGCGGCGCTCCGCCCGCGCGTTCCGGTTCCCCGAAGGCGGCGACGGCGTACGGCTGCTCGACGCCGGATGCGGGACCGGCGCCTCCACCGCGGCACTGCTGGCGGCGGCGCCACGTGCGCGCATCGTCGGCCTGGACGCCTCGGCCGGCATGCTCGCGCGTGCGAGGGCGAAGTCATGGCCCGCGACCGTGGAGTTCACGCACCGCCGCGTCGAGGATCTCTCCGGGGAACCCTTCGACGGGATCTTCGCCGCGTACCTCATCCGCAACCTGCCCGACCCGGACACCACCCTCGGCACGCTGCTCGCCCTGCTGCGGCCCGGTGGGTCGCTGGTCGTGCACGACTACTCGGTACGGGACGACCCCCTCACCCGGCTGGTCTGGCACACGGTGTGCTGGAGCGTGATCATCCCGGCCGGGTGGCTGATGACCGGCGACGCGGGCCTGTACCGCTATCTGTGGCGCAGCGCGCTGGACTTCGACCGTCCCGAGACGTTCGCGGACCGGCTGCGCCGTACGGGGTTCGCCGACGTCGGGACCGCGGCGATGAGCGGCTGGCAGCGTGGGATCGTGCACGCGTTCCGTGGCCGGCGGCCATGAGCGGCGGTGCCGAGGGCCGGGACCGGCGCCGGGTGCGGCATCCGGCGCCCGCGGGGCTGCCCGACGCCCGGCTGCTGTCCCGGCGTCCGCGCGCGGTCGTGGTCGGCGGCGGGATCGCCGGGCTCGCCGCCGCGACCGCCCTGGCCGAACGCGGCGTCGCCGTGGAGCTGTGCGAACGCCAGGGCCATCTCGGTGGCCGGGCCGGCAGCTGGACGGAGACGCTGCCCGACGGCACGAGCGTGAGCATGGGCCGTGGTTTCCACGCCTTCTTCCGCCAGTACTACAACCTGCGGGCGCTGCTGCGCCGTACCGACCCCGGCCTCCGCCTGCTCGCCCCGGTGCCGGACTACCCGCTGCTGGACGCGGCGGGGCGTGTCGACACCTTCCGCGCCCTGCCCCGCACCCCACCGTGGAACGCCCTCGCCTTCGCCGCCCGTAGCCCCACCTTCACACCACGGGACCTGCTGCGCCTCGACGCGCGTGCGGCGCTGCCGCTCGCGGACGTCAGCGTGCCCGCGACGTACCGGCGGCTGGACCACATGGACGCCGAGGAGTTCCTTGCGCGGCTGCGGTTCCCCGCGGCGGCGCGGCATCTGGCCTTCGAGGTGTTCTCGCGCAGCTTCTTCGCCCCGCCCGACCGGCTCTCCGCGGCCGAGCTGGCGGTCATGTTCCACCTGTACTTCCTCGGCTCCGCCGAGGGGTTGCTCTTCGACGTGCCGCGCGTGCCGCCGTCCGGGCTGTGGACACCGCTCGGCGACCGCCTGGCCGCGCTGGGCGCCCGGGTGCGGCTGCGGACCGCGGTCGGCGCCGTGCGCCCCGGACCGGACGGGTTCACGGTGGAGATCGGGGGCGAGGACGTACGTGCCGACGCCGTCGTGCTCGCCCTCGACGTCCCGGCGCTGCGCGAGCTCGTCGCGGCCTCCCCCGCACTCGGCACGCCGCGATGGCGGCGGCGGATCGCCGCGCTGCGCACGGCGCCGCCGTTCCTGGTCCGGCGGCTGTGGCTGGACCGGCCCGTCGCCGCGGACCGGCCGGCCTTCCTGGCCACCGGCGGCCTGGCGCCGCTGGACAACATCAGTGTGCTGGAGCGGTACGACCGCGACGCGGCCGCCTGGGCCCTGCGCGCCGGGGGCTCGGTGGTCGAACTGCACGCCTACGCCGTCTCGGCTCCGCGTGAGGAGACCTCGGCTCGTCTTCTGGGGCGGCTGCACGAGGTCTACCCCGAGACCGCACGCGCCGGCGAGGTGGGTGAGTTCACCGAGTGGCACGAGGACTGCCCGCTGTTCGCCCCCGGGACGTTCTTCGACCGGCCGGCCGTGGCCGGACCCGCACCGGGGCTGGTGCTGGCCGGCGACGGTGTACGGATCGACCTGCCGGTGGCGCTGATGGAGCGCGCCGCGACGACCGGCTGGCACGCCGCCAACCTGCTGCTGTCCGGCTGGGGCCTGGCCGGGCATCCGCTGACGACCGTGCCGTTGCGCGGCCGGCTCGTTCCCGCGCGGTGGCGCGGCGGGGCCGTTCCGCCGGTGCCCGCGGGTCTGTGAGTGTCGTTCCATGCACCTCACCGCGTCGCGTCCCGTACGCCGGCGCGGTCACCATTGCCGGGTCGGGCGGTGGCCGGCTCAGGCCGATCGTCACGGAGGGGACTCATGAACGGCTTCGGCAGGCGGCTCCGCGCGACACGGGCGTTCGCGGCGGAGCGCGGCTGGACCTTCGCCGCCTCGGGCAAGGAGGAAGGCGCGCTCCTCGATCGCCTGCGGGGTGAGCCGTTCCACCTGCCCGAGCGTGCCCCGGACGCGTTCCCGTACCCGGTGCTCGGCCGCCACCGGCACCGGCTGTCGGACGTCATGCGCGGCGTGTACCGCGACCGGTCCGCGATCGTCTTCGCGTACACGCGGGAGCAGGAGATCCTCGATGACGGCTTCGGCCGCCGTGGCCGGGAGAACTCGCGCCACTGGATCGCCGCCCTGCTGGACCTGCCTGCTCCGGTGCCGCGCGTGCAGGTGACGCCTCGCACGCCGGTGCCACTCGCGCGGCCGGGTGTCACGATCGGCGATCCGCGTGTGGACGAGCGTTTCCACGTCGACGCCGGCGACCCCGTGTGGGCGGACAGGGCGCTGGGCGACCTGGCGCCGGTGCTGCTCGACGGGCCCGCACGGGCGTGGCGGGTCTCGGGTACGTCCATCCTGACGTGGACGCGGGCTCCGTCGGCGCCCGGCATTCCCCTCGACCAGGTCGATGCCGCGCTGGACCGGCTGGCCACGATCGCCGGGCGCCTCACGGCATGACACGCCGCCTTGTGGGGGCGGCGGGCAGAGAAAGCGTCAGGTGGTGCCGGAGCGCAGCGCGTAACGGCGTTCGGCGTAGGCGAGGTCGTCCCGCCAGAGGCGGGTCGCGCCGCGCCGCATCAACGGCCGCAGCAGCGGCGCGGCGGTCCGCGCCACGGCGAAGCCCGGTCGCGCGGACACGGCGATCACCGCCTCGACGACCGCCGTACGCGGGCGGCCGTCCCGGCCGGGGCCGAGCGGGGTGGCGTGCGTCTCGACCACGCTGCCCGCGCCCTCTCCCTCGACGATGCGCATCAGCACCGTACGGGGCTCGGGGCAGCTGAAGTCGGCCAGCACCGGAACGCCCAGCCAGGGGCCGACGCGGAACGTCACGCGTACCAGGAACCGGTCGTCGGCGGCGTCCGGCACCGACACCACGCGCAGGCGCGTGAAGGAGTACGGATGAAACCAGACGCCGTGCCAGGGATCCAGCCGGTTGGCGACGACGTCACCCGGCTCGCACACCCCGGCCAGGCGCGCGACCGCGCCGACTCCGCTCTCCGGCCGTGGCCGGGCCGCCGCCACCGGCTCGGGCAGGGGCGTCTCGCCGCCGGACCGGTCCAGGCGCACCCAGAGCAGCACCCCGTCGTCGTAGGCGGGCAGCGGACGCCACTCCTCGGTGCCCTCGGCGGGCAGCCGCAGCCCGTGCCATCGGCAGGTCAGGCAGCCGTCGTCCACCCGGCCCCGCGCCAGCGGCGCCCCGAGGTGCGGGCAGGCGCCCGGTCCCGCGACCGGCAGCCCCGTCCGGTCCCGCCAGAGGACGAGCTCCTGGCCCATGACCCGGGTGCCGAACGGCCGGTCCGCGCGTACGTCGCCACTCGCGGCGACCACGAACCAGTTGCCCGACGGCCGTGCCTGGGCCCGTTTGAGCGCCGCCGTGATCACCGCCGGATCCGCCTGCCCCGCCGTGGGCGACTGCGCCGCCCACCGCAGACGCGGCACGCGCCGCAGCGGCCATCTTCCGGGATCGAGAGGGCCGTCCTCCATGTCCTCTCGCCCCCTCCGGCACGGCGCCGTCGCTTATGTGCGCGTTACTTCCCGGTGGCGGCCGGTGCGAGAGCAAAGATGAGGCAATCATCTGTGCCAAAATTATCCAGACTGTCATCAATGCGCGGGCGGCGGGGAATACGAACTTATGCCCTATATCTAGTTCACGAGGGCGTCCGTTCATTCACAGTCCGGCAGACGGGAATGTTCGAGTGGCTTATCGATGCGCCAGCACAGCGACCGTGGACCCGCACAGGAGGCTGCACTCGCTGGCTCGCGTGGGTGTGGTCGCGCTCGCTCTGGGGGCCGGTCTGTCGATCGAGGCGGACGCGAGTGCCGGCGTCGCCTCATCCGCGATCTCCCAGGGCAGCGGCGGTCCCGTCGGCAATCTCGGGAACGGCCGGCACAACAGGAACTCGTTCGTCATCAACAGCCCAAGCATCAGCAACGACATTCAGCACATTCGAAATATCAATGTCGGCGGCAACACGGTCACACCGGCCGCCATGTGCAAGCGGCATGTGCGCCGGTGCAAGATAATCCAGCATCTGGTCGTCGATTACCCCTGAGCGACCGGCCCCGGGGACAGGGCCGGTCGTCGCGACCGAGGCCGGCCTCGGCACCTTCGAGGAGCTCGTACGCCGGGTACGCGACGCGGAGGGTGCCGCCCTCGGCGCCCTGACCCCCGCCGAACGCGACACCCTCCGCGGCCTGCTCGGTCACGTGGCCTGCGACGTACACCACTTCGAGCCCGCCGCGGACCCTTGCGAGAGGGCCGACGAGGTCCTGGCGGCCGGCCCCGGTCGGGTTGACCTCATTTGGCCGACCCCGCCGGCAGGGGGCTGGGCGTGCCGTCCCTCAGCTTGCATTCCTTATTGTTGATGTCAATGACGTAGTAGGAGAACCGCCAGTCGTCGTTGCGTCTCGTTCCGTAGACGACGGCCTCCGCCTCCATGCCTTTTTGCCTGGGCCCGTAGTCTGTGAACTTGAGCTGCTGCGTGAGAGTTCGCTTTCTGTCCGGCCACAGACGAACGAGGGCGGCGTCGAACTTGGCTCTCTGCGCCTCGGAGTAGCTGCCGCTTCCGGAGCTGTTCGCGTTCACGTGGAAGAGATAGGTTTCCTTCCCATCCTCGCCGACGGCGACCTCGACCACGAAGACGGAGCAGCCGTTAAGAGGCCCCGTCAGCACGAGATGAGCGTCGTTCTCCAGTTTGCAGTAGGTCAGCTTGCTGTCATGCCAGGGCAGAAAGCACATCTTCGGCGCGCCCTCTTTCTCGGCCTCCTCGACCTCGATGCGTCGCACCTGCGGGTAGCTCGGATGCTCCGCGTAGAAGCCGACGGTGGCGTTGCTCGTCTGCTCGATGAGGTAGTAGTCCGGGCCGCCCTGCTCGTTCGCGGGGAGCTGAGCGGTCTGGGTGATGGCCTCATCCAGAAAGTCCGAGGACGTCGTCATGGCGTAATGGCCTTCCCCCAGTACGGCTGCCGGGTCTTTTAGGAACTCGAGGGCGAGCTGTGCGGAATTCGCCAGCGGCGTTTTGTCCGCGGGGCGGCTGCCGCTGGGCCCGCTGATCACGAGCTCCTCCTCATCCTCTTCTTCCTGCTCACCCCGCACGCAACTCGTGATGTATTCCAGTGCCGCAGTCATTCTTTCGAGGCAACTCCTCGACGTCGCTCTCTCCCTTGCGGCCAGGGCTCTCGCGCCGCCGGTGCTCGGCGGATCAATGATGATCTCGGGCATCTGTTCGGACATGACGGCATCTCCAATCATCGGTTCGCGCGGACGCCATGGCCCGGCGGCGAGGTCGGGCCATGGTGCCGGTCAGCTACGGGTGGCGGGCTGGGTCTGGCCGTTCGGCGTGCCGATGGCGGCCTGCTCGATCTGGTTGATGATCGGGACGGTCGGGAAGAGCTGCTGGTAGAGCTTGGCGCCGTCGGTGTTCTTGTCGCGGATGAGCTGCATCGCGAGCTGGAGACGGTCCAGCTCCGCCTGCCGGCGGCCGTTCTCGATCTGCTCGGCGCGTACGGTCTCGGTCTGCAGACCGGTGGAGTAGTCGTCGAGCGCGTTGCCGAGTCCGAGGAAGGTGTCGACCACCACGCCGTCGGTCCGCATGACGTGGGACTCGGCGGCCACGATGACGCCGGGAACGTTGATCGGCGCGGCGTCGGGTCCGGGCCGGTACATCGACACGGCGTCCGGGTTGACGCGCAGGTACGTGATGGGCTGCTGGTCGTCCTCGCCGGTAAGGGTCCTGGACTGGACGAAGTCCGTACGTTCCTGGCCCCGGTAGTCGGTGATGGCCTGCAGCTCGCCGACGATCGCGTCGCGTACGGCGTCGTGGCGCTCGCTGACGATGTAGGTGTCCAGCAGGTCCTCCAGCTGAGGCAGGGGAACCTCCATACGCGACTCGCCGTAGCCGTTGAAGTACGCCACCCGTACGTCCACGAGGTGGAGCACGGAGACGAACTCCTGGTTCATCTGCCGGAAGACGAAGTTGAGGGTCCGGGAGACGTTGATGTTCTCCAGGTCACGCTCGACGGCCTCCTCCTCGCCTGCCTCCAGCTTGGTGTCGAGGCTGGTGTCGATCTCCACGTCGCGGCGTGAGGACGCTCGGGCGGCGTTCTGGGCTACCGCGTTGGTGAGGTTCTTGGCGAACTCCTCACGGGTGGCGTTCGAGGCGCCGCTGACGCCACCGCTGGCCTGGACGCTGGCGCTACCCCAGCCCCACGACGCCTTGCCCTCGGCCTGTGCCTCCGCGTAGTACTCCAGGCTGCGGCTGGAGGCGTCCTGGCTGGACTGCTCGGCCAGGACGCTCCGCTCGAACTCGCTCTCGGTGTCCTGGCTGGTCGAGTCGAGGATCGAGGAGGACTGCGCGACGGTCTGGCTGCTGCGCTTGTAGGTGTTGACCCGGATCCGCGTCTTCTCGCCCGGCAGGAGGGAGAACGTCTTGATCGTACGGCCGGCGCCGTAGCGGGCCGGGAAGGAGGACAGCCGGTAGTACTCGACGAGCAGGAGCGACGGTGCGCCACGCAGCGGCTCGGCGATGAACCGGTACGACAGCCGCCCGCTGGTGTCGCGGTAGAGCGCGAGCCGCTTCCCGGCCTGGATCTGCGTGACCACCGTTTCGGCGTCGAGGCCGTCCAGCACCTCACGGAGCGCCAGCAGCGAGGCCTGGTCGTCGCCCACGCGAACGCCGGGGAAGATCTTCGGGTCGAAGTAACCGGTGGCCTTCGCCTTCTCGTACGCGGCGGTGATCGCCTGGTCGGACAGCTTCGTGCTGTCCGACGTCCGCTCGGTCGGCACCGTGGTGCCGAGCACCGGCGCGTCGTCGGCGTAGATCGGGCTCGGCGACGACAACGGACCCAGCCGGGGCTGCGAGGGCATGATGACGCTCGCCCGTACGGCGTGCTGCTGCTTCTGGCCGCCGCCCGCCGAGGTCGGGGTCGGGGTCGACTTCGATGTGCCGGTCGTCTGCGAGGCGAACCACTCGACCGGGAAGTCCATCTCGACGATCTGCCGGCCCCGGTAGCTGGTCGGCTCGGGGATGTCGTAGCTGAGGACCACCGGCGAGCCGCCCGGGTCCAGCTGCACCAGGGGCCGCGGCGGTTCGGACACCGCGACGGTCCGGGCCGACCAGCTGATACGGATCCGCTGCTGGTCGAGCGCGGCCGACAGATCCTGGGTGAACGCCAGCGGTATCCCCACGCTCTCGCGGCCGCTGTCCTTGTAGTTCAGCCGCAGGGTCAGCGAGTGGCCCGCGAACGACGTGAAGTCATACGGGGACGAGTCGGTCGTTCCGCCCTGCGTCGTCATATCCCACACCCGCTCTCCGGCCTCGTTGAACACCTCGCAGGTGAAGGTGCGCGAGTCCCCGGCCGGGGCCGTCACCGAAAGGCCGAAGGTGTTCTTCGGCAACGTGGAATCGGGCTCGACCGTGTAGCTGACGAACGTCGCCTGACCGGGATCGGACATGCTTGACCTCCTGGGAGAAAAGGGAAGTGAGAGGGAACGCGACCCCTGAACGGGAGCGTTCGTGATTACGGAACCGACCTTAGGAACCGCGCCCGGCCCCGGGCATCGGGGGAATCCCTCGAACCGCCCCTGCATCGCGCTCTCCGCCGAAGACGAGGGGATCCCCGCCGTACGGGCCCGGCGAGCTCACCGCCGGGCCGGGAGGCCGGTCAGCCGGCCACCGTGGTCATCCGCATCGCGAGCTGGGTACGGGAGCGGACGCCCAGCTTGCGGTAGGCCCGGCTCAGGTGGGCCTCGACGGTCTTCTCGCTGAGGAACAGCTGTTCGGCGATCTGGCGGTTGGTGAGCCCGGCGGTGGCGAGCTCACCGGCGGAACGCTCCGCCGGCGTCAGGGTGTGGACGCCACGCGAGGTGATCCGCGTACGGCGCACGCCGCTGTGGGCGAGCAACCGCCGCAACCGCTCGGTCATCGCCGATGCGTGGCACTCCGTGGCGACGTCGGCCGCCCGCCCGATCGCCGTCAGGCCGGCGTCGCGGTCGCCGGTGTCCAGGAGCGTACGGCCCTGCTTCTCGAGGACCTTGGCGAAGTCCAGGCGGGCCGATGTCGCCGCCAGGACCTCCACGGCCTCGGCGAGCAGCGCGCCGGCCGTCCGCGGGTCGTCCGTCAGGAGCGCCGTCGCGTTCAGCGCGGCGCCGATGTGGCGTGCCGCGCCGAACGCGCGGGCCAGCCGGAGATGCTCCTCGGCGAGGCTCCGTGCCCGTTCGGTCCGGCCGAGCCGGTGGCAGGCCTCGGCGGCGAGCAGGCGCCAGGGTACGTCCAGCATCAGTTCTCCGCCCCAGCGTGCGTAGTCGCGCCCCAGCGTGATCGCCTCGTCCAGCGCGGCTACGTGATCGCCCTGGTCGATGCGCAGCCGGATGCGAGCGCCCATGAGCCACAGGTGATGCGTGGAGTCCACGACATCGAGGTCGGCCAGTACACCGCCGCCGATCAGGGCTTCCGCGCCGGCCAGATCGCCGGCTTCGATCAGGAGGTGCGCACGTGTGGCGTCCAGTACGGGCCGGGCCAGATCCTGGACGCCGGGGCCCGTGTCGCCGTCCGTGTACTCCTGTGCCTGTGCCAGGTCGCCGCGCAGGAACGCGACCCGGGCCAGGTAGCCGCGTGTCAGGGCGAGGGGGAACAGCAGCCCGCGTTGCACGGCGGCGCGCAGTGCACGCCGGAGGTGGCGGTCGGTCTCCTCCAGCCGGTCGGCCACGATCATCATGTGGGCCGCGGCCCAGATCGCCGATCGTTCGGTCGGCAGTCCCGTCGCGAGGGCTCTGCCGGCGAGTTCGGCGACCTCGTCGGCGGTCGCGCCGGAGAACACGGCCTCGACCGACAGGTGGGCGTCCACCACGGCCGGGCTCGCGTCCGGCCGCCGGCGGTAGGACCGCAGGTGGCCGAGCACCTCCGGGCGCCGGCCGAGATCGCTGCGCGCGATGCCGAGAAGCTCGGCCTCCAGCTCGGTGGCGACGGCGGGGTGCTCGGCGACCGCCGGCGTCGCCAGCGCCCGGCCGAGGAGGTCGACGACCTCACCCGGCGCGTCGCCGCACGCGTTACGGAACCGGGCCAGGCTGTACGCGCACAGCGCCCACTGGGCCGGAGTCGAGGCGAGTGCCAGCGCCTCCCGCAGATGCGTGTCCGCGTCGGTCAGTGCCAGCTTGTGCGCCTCGCAGTTGCCGAGCAGCCGGCTGACCTCGGACCGTGACTCGGCCGGTGGCGGCTCCGCGCGTGCGCGCAGCAGGTACACCGCCGCCGTCTCGGGCGAGCCGCGCTCGCGTGCCTGGTCGGCGGCCGCCAGCAGGGCCGTGACCCGGTCGGCGCGTCCTTCGGGGGTCGTACGCAGGAGGTGTGAGGCGACGCGGGCGGGGGTCTCCCCGCTCTCCCTCAGCAGCGCGGCCGCGGCGTCGTGTTCGGCGCTGCGCTCCGCCAGCGGGATGAGGGACCGCACCACGTCGGCGACCACGGCGTGGATGAACGCGGCGGGTTCGGCGTGTTCGAGGATGCCGGCCTGGGCGAGCCGTTCCGCCGCGGCGGCGGCGTCCTCCACCGGAAGCGAGCACTGCCGCGCGATGAGACCGAGAGGGGTGTCATCACCCAGTACGGCGACGGCTCGCGCCACCGCTCGTGCCTCCGCCGGGAGATGCCGCAGGCGGCCGAGTACGTGCCGGCGTACGGCGTCGGGGCCGACTTCGTGGACGGTCCTCACGGCGGCCGCCACCGGGCGGGTGCCGTTCGACGCGAGCACCCGAAGCAGCTCACGTAAGAAAAGCGGGTTGCCGGTGGTCGTCGCGTGGCAGGCCGTACAGAAGTCGTCGTCGGCCTCCGATCCGAGCGTACGCCGGACGAGCTCGGCGACCGCCGTGAGGCTGAGGCTCCGGGGTTCCAGGACCGTGGCGTCCGGGGCCGTCATCACCTCCGCGATCGCCGCGTCGCGTTCGTAGGCGCGAGGGCGGCTGGTGAGGACCACCATGACCGGCGTCGAGTCGATGCGACGGGAGAGGAACTCGACGAAGCGCAGCGACGGGCCGTCGACCCACTGCAGATCGTCGATCAGCAACGCGACCGGCGACCGGGCGCTGAGGTTGACCAGCAGCCAGTACAGCCCGTTGAGCAGGAGATAGAGCGAACCGGCGGGCGGGGCCTCCGTCAGGTCGGCGGTGTCGAAAAGGCCCTCGGTCGCCTTCGCCGCCCCTTTGAAAAGGCGATCCCGCTCGCCCTGTTCCTCCGCCAGAACCGGATCGAACAACTGCCGGATGACGCCGAAGGCGAAGTCGCTCTCCAGCTCGGAGCCACGCGCCGACAGCACACGGAAACCGCGGACGTCGGCGAGGTCACGAGTGTGGCGCAGCAGGGTGGTCTTGCCGAGACCGGGGGCCGCCTCGACCACGACCACGTGACCACGGCCGGCCGCCGAGTCGTCGAGCGTCCGCCGCAACGCGTCGACTTCCGTCTGGCGCTCAAGCAGCGCATCTGTCACGCGGTGGCCCTACGCAATCCAACGTTTTCGCCGACCCGGCGAGGTGCGTGCGGTGGGGTGGAATGCTCCGGACGAGCCTAGCATCGGAGCGTTCGCCCGCCCGGACCGCTTGCGGGGGTGTTGGCACGCTCGCCGTCATCGCCGGCAGCACGTCCGGAGACCGCGTGAGCTTGATCTTCCCGAGGCCGGCGGCGGTGGAGCGCGGGCGCCTCCTGCCGAACCGAAAGGGCCCGCAGATGGGCGATTTTGCGGGCCCCCGGCCAGGGCTTCCGGCCCTCTACCGACAGAGCATCGACGTGGATCCGCTCGATCGCAAGCCTTTCAGCCTGGGCTGAAAGGCTTGCGACTCAGCTCACTCTGGAGTGAAAGGCTCCCCCGCGCGGTCCAGAAGGGTGAGTTCGCGTACGCGGCCGCTCAGCAGGGGGGCGAGGTTCGCGACGGCCAGGATGATCCCGCACGCCAGCAGGGTGCCGCGGACGCCGATCGCGCCGGTCACGGGCAGGACCAGGAGATAGGCGACCGGCGTCAGGCTGATCTCGGCGATGTCGGCGAACGCCGAGACGCGGCCCTGCTGTTCGGCGGGGATGTGCTGCTGGATCGCGGTCTGCCAGGCGACCACGGACATGCTCAGCCCGCACGCCGCCACCACGACCGCGGCCATCACCACGGGAAGGGGCGCGCCGGCGGCCATCAACGGGTCCGGCAAGGCCAAGGCTGCGGCCCCGAGGCAGTTCGTCCAGCCCGCCCGGCGGGGGCGCCAGATCAGTGAGACCACCGCACCCAGCGCCATGCCGGCCCCGAGGCTGGAGGCGATGAACCCCCACGCCCAGGCTCCGCCCAGATGGGTCTTGGCGTACGGCGGGCCGAGAATGCCGTAGCCGACGTGCCAGGCCGGGACCATGATCGCGGTGCCGATGAGACAGGTCCAGATCCAGCGCCGCGCACGGATCGCCTGCCACCCCTCGACCAGGTCCGTACGCATGGTGGATGGCTGCCGGTCAACGCGCGGGGCATGGATTCCCGCGATCAATGCCGCGGAGACGAAGAAGGAGACGGCGTTGCAGCCGACGCCGTAGCCGGCGCCCGCCACGGCGACGATGGTTCCGCCGATCGCCGGGCCTACGGTCAGCACCAGGTGGCGGGCGAGCTGGTTGAGCGCGTTCGCCTCGTTCAGCTGCTTTGCCGCGACGATCGAACGGACCAGGCCGGTACGCGCGGGTCCGGAGAACGACGCGGCGGCGGAGTTCGCGCCTGCCAGTGCCGCGAGATTCCACACCGCGGCCCGGCCGGTGAGGATCAACACCGTCTCGACCACCGTGACCAGGCCGATGACGACCTGCACCACCGAGATGACCAACGCCCGCGGTAATCGGTCGGCGACCACTCCCCCCACGGGACCGACCACGATGCCCGCCGTCATGTTGGCCAGCAGCACCATCGCGATCCCCGATGCCCCTCCCCCACTGCCGAGCACCGTGAAGGCCAGCGCCCCTGTCGCCATCGTCGTCCCGGCCGCGTTGACCTGATCCGCCACGAAACACCGAAGGAACCGCGGGTCGCCCCGGAGCGGACCGCTGATCCGGGACAGCTGCCCGGCGGCCCGGCCCGTGCGGATCAAACCACGTAAAGAGCGCAACCAACGCCGATCAGATGTTACTCGCGGGTAAAGGCTGGCATATCCCTCGCAATGAATATATAACGAGTTCACTTTTTCGCCTCTGGGAGAGGGTGTCATGAGTGAGCACATGACTCCACACAGCAGTAGAGCGCGCGGATTAGGCAACATCTCACGCCGTCGATTCCTTGTTGGAACAGGTTCTACTTTGGGGGCTCTCGCGATGCCCTCGTGGTGGACCGCCGCGGTCGCCACTCCACGGCAGGCGCTCGCCAGCGGAGACCATGTGCCGGCCCTCGTCATCGGCAGTGGCTACGGCGGGGCCGTCGCGGCGCTGCGCCTCACCCGGGCGGGCGTGGACACCCACATCGTGGAGATGGGGCAGAGCTGGACCACCCCGGGCTCCGACGGAAAGATCTTCTGCGACATGCTCAACCCCGACGGGCGGTCGTCCTGGCTGCGGACCAAGACCGACCAGCCGGTCGGGTACTTCCTCGGCTTCCCGGCGAACAAGAGCATCTCGAAGTACACGGGCGTACTCGACTCCGAGAGCTTCGCCGCGACCCGCGTCTACCAGGGCCGGGGCGTGGGCGGCGGATCACTCGTCAACGGAGGCATGGCCGTCACGCCCAGGCGCGCCTACTTCGAGGAAGTGCTGCCCTCGGTCGACTCCGGCGAGATGTACGCGACGTACTTCCCGCGCGCGAACGCCGGCCTCGGCGTCAACACCATCGACCAGGCATGGTTCGAGACGACCGACTGTTACCAGTACGCCCGGGTCAGCCGGATGCGGGCGAACAACGCGGGCTTCACCACGACCTTCCTGCCGAACGTCTACGACTTCGACTACATGAAGCGGGAGGCGGCGAACCAGGTCCCACGCTCGGCGCTGGCCTCCGAGGTCATCTACGGCAACAACTACGGCAAGAGGTCGCTCGACAAGACCTATCTCGCGGCGGCCGCCGCGACGGGGCGGCTCACGATCTCGACACTGCACACGGTGACCTCCCTGGCCCCGGCGCCGGGCGGCGGATACACCGTCGAGATGGTCCAGATCGACACCTCGGGCAGGACCGTCGCCACCAAGGCGGTCACCGCCGACCGGGTGTTCTGCGCGGCCGGCAGCGTGGGCACGAGCAAGCTGCTCGTCTCGATGAAGGCCCAGGGCAAGCTGCCGAACCTCCCCTCGGCCGTCGGCGAGGGCTGGGGCAACAACGGCAACGTGATGGTCGCGCGGGCGGGCCTGGACCTCACCGGAGCCCTGCAGTCGGGAATGCCCGCCATGGGAATCGACAACTGGGCCGACCCGAACGGCCCGGTGTTCGCCGAGATAGCGCCGTTCCCGGCAGGTACCGAACTCTGGATCAACCTCTACCTGGCGATCACGAAGAACCCGAACCGCGCCCGGTTCACGTTCAACTCCACGACCGGCAAGGTCGATCTCTCCTGGCAGGCCTCACAGACGCAACCGTCGATCGACGCGGCGAAGAGGGTGTTCGACGCCATCAACAGCAAGGCGGGCACCATCTACCGGACCGACCTGTTCGGCGTCTACAAGACCTGGGGCGACGACTTCGTCTACCACCCACTCGGCGGGTGCGTACTCGGCCAGGCCACGGACGACTACGGCCGGGTACCGGGCTACACCGGCCTGTACGTCGTGGACGGGTCGCTCATCCCGGGCAGCATCGGCGTGAACCCGTTCGTGACGATCACCGCACTCGCCGAACGCAACATGGAGAAGATCATCGCGACCGACCTCCACTAGATCCCAGCGCCACCAGGACCGATCAGGCCTCTTTCTCCGAAACCTCGAGCAGGAAGATCCAGTCACCATCGCGGTGAACACGTACCGCCGGCCCACCTCCAGGAACGCCACCTACGCAGGGTCCTTGCCGAATACGAACCCACTTCATCACGCATCCTCCGCACCTCCGTGTACGGCTCAGAACGCCGCCGCTCAGTGTGGTGGCCGCGGCCGTCCGAAGAGGAGGGCGCTGCCCAGCGGAGTGAAATTGTGCAGCACCGCGCCGCCGTCGCGTCGTGAGTGGATGAGACCCGCGTCTCGCAGAACGGCGGTGTGGAGGCTGGCCGACGCCACCGAGACCTTTGCCAGCCTGCCGATCTCCGTCGTCGTGCACGTGTACTGCGCCGCCCGCAGTACCCGTGCGCGCGTGGCGCCGAGTAGTCGCGTCAGGGTCACCACGGTGGTCTCGTCCGAGCACTGCTCGATGGCGTCCCGTCGCCGCGTGTCGGGCGTTATCGGATACACCATGACGGGCATCAGCGCGGGGTCGACCAGTGTCACCGGGATCCGCCAGCAGAAGTAGGACGGGATCAGCTGGATGCCCCGACCTCCCAGGTCGATGCGTCTGTCGGCGGGATGCTCGACCTCCAGCACCGGAGAGCGCCAGTGCATCGTCGGTTCGAAGCTGCACAGCAGAGCGTCGATCCCTCCGGACCGCAGGGCGCGCATCCGGGCGGCACGGTCGGCGGCGACAGACGCCTCCACCAGCGGCCAGTGCGGCGCGATGGCGACCCGGTGATACGTACGCAGCTCCCGGCCCACCGCCGTACGGATCTCGGCATCGCCGTCGGCCAGCCCCCGCGCCCACACCGGCCGGCCCTGCCGTTTCTGTAACAAGCCGAGCTCGTGCCGGACACGCCCCCGCGGTGTGGCCAGGACCGCGTCGACGCCTGGCTCGATGCCGAGCAGTCCTTCGGGCGGAGTAAGGAAGTCCGGGAAGTAGGCGGCGCGCGGTACAAGCGGGAGGAGCAGTTGCCGGACGCTCCGCAGCAGTCCGGTGTGCCGCAGGTCGGCCTGGGCCCGGTCGAGCCAGGGCGCGAAGGTCACACGGCCGCTGCGGGTCTGCAGGCGATGCAGGCTCGACACGATCTCCCACATCGCGTCCGCCCGGTCCGCGACGTGGGTACGAGCCAGATCCTCCGTAGTGAAATGGATCCTCAACATCGCCCCTCCAGCGAAATGGCCCACCCGTGCGGATCACTGTTTCACCGTGCACGGCTATCCGGCATCGGGGGTAACCCTGATTCTCCGCCGCCTTTCCACTGCCGGACTAAGTAATCGGAGCATTACAGAATTGCTCTGGACTGGGCCTTTAAGGCACGCCTTAAAGGCACCTGCGAACGCCTCGAGTCCCCCGCATGCTTAGTGAGCACGAATCAGGGCCGGCCGTCGAGCCGGCCGAACTCAGGGGAGATGGAATGAAGCCAGTCACGATGGCGGCCGCCGTGCTGAGCGGCGCCGCGGCGTTGACGTTCGCCGGCGCGGCGAGCGCCTCGGCGTCGGACGTGAGCCCGGCCTCGGCCAGCGGCAAGTGCACCAACGGGGACTTGTGCCTGTTCTCGGACAGCAACTTCAACGGAACCAAGAACCAGTGGGGCATGCCCGCATCGGGGACGTGTTCCGACATCACTGGGTTCTCCACCGCCAACCGGGTGTCCTCGATCGATTTCCCGGCGCCCGGCGCGCACCAGGCGTGGTTCTACGACAACGGCAACTTCGTGCTTTCGCTGGCGCAGAACCACTACCTGAAGAACCTGGCCTCGGACACCTCCGCCAGCGGCGGGAACGCCAACGACAAGATCGACGAAGTAGTCATCTGCTGATATCAGCGTGATGCGCTCCCGGCCCGAATTCGGGCCGGGAGCCCCCCCTTTTTCACCGTGAATACCGCGCGATGTCAGCGAGGTGCGACCGGCGGCTGGTACCCGGGTTCAGCCGAGCTTGGGGGTGGCGCGGGCGATGATGGCGCCGAAGTCCAAGCCGGGCGGCAGGGTGCCGAACGCCTGGCCCCAGTCGCGGTCCAGGCGGGAGGCGCTGAAGGCGTCGGCGACGGCCGGGTGGCCGTACCTCAGCAGCAACGACCCCTGCAACACCAGGGCGAGCCGTTCCACCACCCGCCGGGCCCGTAGCTCAAGCGTCTCCACGTCCAAGAGGGAGTCCTTGACCTGCTGGACGGCCGCGTCGAACCGGGGGTCCGCGCCCGAGGCCGAGCCGACCTCCTCGAAGAACGCGTCCACCGTCTCCGGCTCCTTCAGCATGGCGCGCAGCACGTCGAGTGCCGCGACATTGCCGCTGCCCTCCCAGATCGAGTTGAGCGGGGACTCGCGGAAGAGGCGGGGCATGCCGGACTCCTCGACGTACCCGTTGCCGCCCAGGCACTCCAGTGCCTCGGCGCTGTGCGCCGGCCAGCGCTTGGACACCCAGTACTTGCTGATGGCCAGCCCCAGGCGTTTGAAGGCCGTCTCGCCGCGGTCCGTCGCGCCGGCCAGGCGCAGCATGAGCAGGGTCGCGGCCTCGGACTCCACGGCCAGGTCGGCGAGCACGTTGCGCATCAGCGGCCGGTCGATCAGGTAGCCGCCGAACGCCTGCCGGTGCGCGGCGTGGTGGGTGGCCTGGACCAGGCCCTGGCGCATGCCGGCCGCGCCGCCCACGACGCAGTCGAGCCGGGTCATGTTGACCATCTCGATGATCGTGCGGACGCCGCGGCCCTCATCGCCGACGCGCCAGGCCACGGCGCTCTCGTACTCGACCTCGGCCGAGGCGTTGGAGTGGTTGCCCAGCTTGTCCTTGAGCCGTTGCAGGCGCATGGCGTTGAGGGCGCCGTCCGGCAGGACGCGGGGCAGCAGGAAGCACGTCAGGCCCTCCGGCGCCTGGGCCAGCACCAGGAAGATGTCGCACATCGGCGCGCTGGTGAACCACTTGTGGCCGGTCAGCAGGTACGTCCCGTCGCTCTGGGGCACCGCGCGGGTCGTGTTGGCGCGTACGTCCGAGCCACCCTGCTTCTCCGTCATCGACATCCCGGCCAGGATCCCGGCCTTGGTCAGCGGCGGGCGCAGGCCGAAGTCGTAGGTGTCGGAGGTCAGCAGCGGTTCGTACTGCCGTGCCAGGTCCGGTGCGTGGCGCAGCGCGGGCACCGCGGCGTACGTCATCGAGATCGGGCAGCCGTGTCCCGCGTCGACCCGCCACACGTAGAACTTGGCGGCGCGTGCCACGTGCCCGCCCGTACGGGCGGTCCACGCTGCGGCGTGCAGGCCGTGGCCGACGGCGACGCGCATCAGGTCGTGCCAGGCGGGATGGAACTCCACCTCGTCGATCCGATGGCCGTACCGGTCGTGGGTGCGCAGCACCGGCCGGTTCTCGTTGGCCAGGCGTCCCTGCTCCTGTGCCTGCTCCGTGCCGGCCAGCCGGCCGAGCTCGTGGATCTCCTCCGCGGCCCAGCCCCCGCCCTCGCGGAACAGGCCGTCCAGCAGCGCCGGGTCGTCGGCGACGTCGTAGCCGGTGAGCGGGGGGACCTGGTTGAACACGTCATGTGTCGTCATGGATGCGCTCCGATGCTGCGCTGGGCGAAGAGGATGAGATCGGCCGTGCCGTCGCGTGCCGGGGTTCCGGACGCGCCCGCCGCCAGAGGTCCGGTGAGGGCCTCGCCGAGCGCGCCGACGAGCGCGGCGGCGCTGACGTCGACGTCCTGGGCCGGCAGTTCGCCGGCGGCGACTCCCCGGGTGACGATGCCGGCGAACGCCTCGGCGTACGCGCGGCGGAACACCAGCCGCTCGGCCTCCACGGCCGGGTCCACCGGCTCGGCGAGCAGCGCGTACGCCATCCGCGGCGCCCGCATCGCGCGTCCCGCGAACGTCTCGATCACCGCGGCGACCGCCTCGGCCGCGGTGAGCTCCAGCACGGCGGCGCGCGTCACGGCGTCGACCTCGCGCTGTGCCGCGGTGCGGAACACCTCGGTGACCAGGTCGGCCTTTGCCGGAAAGTGGCGGTAGACGCTGCCGGTGGCGACACCCGCCCGGCGTGCCACGGCCGCCACGGAGCATCCGGCGTAGCCGTGCTCGGCGACGATCGCCAGCGCGGCGGACAGGATGCGCTCCCGCGAGGCGCTCAGGCGCGCCTGGACCCGGGGCGTACGACGGTAGGGCACACAAGAATTGAACCTCAGTTCACTTCTTCCGCGCAAGCCCCTGCGGAAGCCGCATCGCGGGGCATCTCAACGGGAGGATGGGATATATGTGACGGCATGACGCGTTACCTCGCCAACTGCTCGATGCTGTTCACCGAGCTGCCGGTGCTCCGCCGCCCGGCCGCGGCGAGGGAGGCCGGTTTCGCGGCGATCGAGTTCTGGTGGCCGTTCGCCTCCCCCGTCCCCGCCGACGCCGAGGTCGAGGAGTTCGTCTCCGCGGTCTGCGGCGCCGGGGTGCACCTGGTCGGGCTGAACCTGTTCGCCGGTGACCTGGCCGGGCCCGACTGCGGCGTGCTGTCCATTCCCGGCCGTGAGGCCGAGCTGCGCGACAATCTGGAGGTGGCCGTCGCCATCGGCGAGCGCCTGGGGGTGCGCGCCTTCAACGCCCTGTACGGAAACCGGGTCGACGGCACGCCGCCGGAGGCACAGGACGAGACGGCGGCGGAGAACCTCGCGCTGGCCGCCGCGGCGGCGGGACGCATCGGCGCCGGCATCCTGATCGAGGCGGTCAGCGGCCCGAAGCCCTATCCGCTGCGCACCGCCGGCCAGGCCGTCGCGGTCGTCGACGCCGCACGCGCCGCCGGTGCCGCCAACGTCGGGTTCCTGTGCGACCTGTACCACCTGGCGACCAACGGGGACGACCTCGCCGCCGTCATCGAGGAGCACACACCGAAGGTCGCCCACGTCCAGATCGCCGACGCGCCCGGACGCGGTGAGCCCGGCAGCGGCGGGCTGGACCTCGCGGGTCACGTCGCGGCGTTGCGGGACCGCGGCTATGAGGGATGGGTCTCACTGGAGTACCGGCCGACCACGACGACCGAGCAGAGCCTCGCGTGGCTGCCGCGCGAGCGGCGCGGGGGGACACCCTCAGAAGAGGAGGAGAAGTGACCACTGTCGGCTTCATCGGCCTGGGGATCATGGGTGGCCCGATGGCCGCCAACCTGGTGGCCGCGGACTTCGACGTCGTCGGCCATAACCGCAGCCCGGCCAAGACCGAGCGGTTCGTGGCACGCGGCGGCCGGGGCGCATCGAGCGTCGAGGAGGCGGTGAAGGACGCCGACGTCGTCGCCACCATGCTGCCCGACTCCCCCGACGTACGCGCCGTGCTGACGACGGTGTTCGACCACGCCCGGCCCGGCACGCTCGTCATCGACTTCTCCACCATCCGTCCCGACGTGGCGGCGGACCTGGCGGCCGAGGGTGCCGAGCGCGGGTTCCGCGTCCTTGACGCACCCGTCTCCGGCGGCGAGCAGGGCGCGGTCGACGCGGTCCTGTCGATCATGGTCGGTGGCGCGGCGGAGGACTTCGAGGCCGCCAGGCCGGTCTTCGACGCGCTGGGCAGGACCGTGGTGCACGTCGGCCCGACGGGTGCCGGCCAGACCGTCAAGGCGGCCAACCAGCTGATCGTCGCCGGGACCCTGGAGCTCCTCGCCGAAGCCATCGTCTTCGTCGAGGCGCACGGCGTCGACACGGCGGCGGCGCTGAAGGTGCTCGGCGGCGGGCTCGCGGGCAGCACCGTCCTGGAGCGCAAGGGCGGCGCCATGCTGGCCCGCGACTTCACCCCCGGTTTCCGCGTCGAGCTGCACGACAAGGACCTGGGCATCGTCACCGCCGCCGCGCGGGAGGCCGGTGTCGTGATCCCGCTCGGCGCGGCGGTCGCGCAACTGGTCGCGTCGCTGCGTGCCCAGGGCGACGGCGGCCTGGACCATTCCGCCCTGCTCAAGCTCGTCGCCCAGCTCTCCGGGCGGCCCGGGAAGTGAACTCACCCGGTGTCGCCCACCTGGTCTCCGTCCGCCGAATGGGTCGGTTTGCCCAGTGGCGTGGTGGGGGTGGGCCGCCCGGCCTTCCGTATCGTGCTGGGCCGGGCCGCCGGGATCTTCTTCGAAGGCAGGGTCGGCCGCACCGGCGGCGGCACCGCCTTCGTGCTGGGTAGGGGGGACGGCGGAGTGAATCTCCGCACCGCACCGGCGAAGACCGGGGGCGGGAAGACCTCGACGGGCTGACCGGCCTCCGCTCGCGTCATGAACGTCCCCCAGATCACGGCCGGCACGGTCGCGCTCTTCTGGTGAGGTGCGTTGCCGATGTTGATCAGCGGCCGGTTGCTGGCCCGGTAGACGGCGACCGACGTGGCGAGCCTCGGCGTGTAGCCGCAGAACCAGGCCGCCGCGTTGTGGTCGGTGGTGCCGAACTTTCCGGCGATCGGCCGGTCCGGGAGGGCGGCACGGCGCCCGACCTCCGTCTTGGCCACTCCCTGCAGCGCGAAGGCGACATCCGCGCTCACCGCGTGGGAGAAGGCCGGCCGGGTGCGCGGCCGCACGTTGAGCAGCACCTTGCCGGACCTGTCCGTCACCTTCGCCACGATGTGCGGGGCGGCGTACGTGCCCGAGGCGAGCGCGGCGTACGCCGCCGCCTCGTCGACGACCCGCACGTTCGGCGGCGGGAAACGGCCGGGCAGTCCGGCCTTGGCCGCGCCCGACGCGCCGACCTGGGTGCCGAGCCGGGAGAAGACGGTGTTGTACGACTCGGTGGTCGCGGTGACCAGGTCGGCCGACGCGGCCTTGGCGTCATCGTCGTTGACCACCGCCCTGAACCGTGAGGCGTCGTAGGTGCTGCGCAGCCCGATCCCCTCGTGCAGCGCCGTGGCCAGCACGAACGGGTCGAACGACGAGCCCGGTGGCAGCGCCGCGAGAAACGCGTTGTCGTACTGGTGCTCGAGGTAGTCGCGGCCACCGTAGGAGGCGAGGATCTCCCCCGTTCCGGGCCGTACGGAGGTCAGGCCCGCCTCCAGGTCCTTGTCGTGGCCGGTGGCCGTCCGTACCGCCTCCGGCGCCGCCGCCTGCAGGCGCGCGTCGATCGTGCTGGTCACGAGCAGACCACGCCGGTAGATCTGGTCGTCGTCGATGCCGTGGGCGTGCAGCTCGCCGATGATCTGCTGGATGAGGTAGCCACGCTGGCCGGCGTACGTCGGCTCGGTGTGCGCGGGCGCGACCCGCGGGAACGCCGGCGGCGGCCCCTTGGGCAGCACCCCCGTACGCGTCATCCCGTCGATCACATACCGCCAGCGGGCCCGCGTCTGCGCGGTGTGCCCGAGCGCGGGGTCGAGGTAGGAGGGCGCCTGGATCACCCCGGCGAGCAGCGCGGCCTCGGCGGGTGTCAGCGCGCCCACGTCCTTGTGGAAGTACGCCTGCGAGGCCGCCTGGATCCCGTACGCCCCACGGCCGAAGTAGACCGTGTTGAGGTACTGCTCGAAGATCCAGTCCTTGGACCGTGAGCGGGACAGCTTGACCGCGATGAACAGCTCCTTGACCTTGCGGGACACCGTCTGTTCCGGGCTGAGGTAGGCCACCTTGACGTACTGCTGGGCGATGCCGGAGCCGCCCTGGCGGGTGCCGCCGGAGACCGCGGCCCAGCTCGCGCGGGCCAGGCCGGTGGGCGAGACCACCGGGTCCTCATAGAACCCCCGGTCCTCGGCGGCCAGCACGGCTCCGCGCACGTACGGCGGCACGTCCCCCAGCCGCACCGGCACGCGGTTCAGCCGCCCGACCTGAGCCAGCGTGGTGCCGTCGCGGAAGGAGAACGTGCTCGACTGCGCCTGGGCGGCCGCGTTGACCGGCGGCACCTTGGTCCTGGCGTACATGATGCCCACGGCGGCGCACAGGCCCGCGACGACGATCCCCAGGCCGTACAGCGTCCGCCGCACCAGCCGCCAGCGCCGCCTGTTCATTCGGAGTCCTGCCATGTTGATCAAGCATTGACGCCGAAAGTTCTGCTGATGTCAGGGTCGAGTCACACTTCCCGGAAAATGTCCGGATCCTGTGACGAACAACCGCGCACGCTGCGACGGCTCGATAATGGGGCCATGGTCGCGATTCTGCTCATCGAGGACGACCCCTCGGTCCGTACGGGCCTGGAGCTCGCCCTCAAACGCCAGGGGCACTCCGTGACCGCGTACCCGACCGGCGAGGAAGGGCTGGACTACGTTCGGGACCGCCGTCCGGAGATCGTCATCCTGGACGTGATGCTGCCCGGCATCGACGGATTCGAGGTCTGCCGCCGCATCCGCCGGACCGACCAGATGCCGATCATCCTGCTGACCGCACGCAGCGAGAACCTCGACGTGGTGATCGGGCTGGAGGCGGGGGCGGACGACTACGTGATCAAGCCGGTCGAGCCGGCCGTGCTGGACGCGCGGATCCGCGCCGTGCTGAGGCGTGTCGACAACGGTCAGGCCAACCGCTCGATCCACGGCGACCTGGTCATCGATCGGGGCTCGCTGCGCGTCACCAGGGCCGGCGAGGACGTCCACCTGACCCCCACCGAGCTCCGGCTGCTGCTGGAGCTGACCCGCAACTCCGGCCAGGTGCTCAGCCGGAGCCACCTGCTGCGCGCCGTCTGGGATCACGGATACGCCGGTGACTCGCGGCTGGTCGACGCCTCCGTACAGCGGCTGCGCGCCAAGGTCGAGCCGGACGCCGCCGCGCCCACGCTGATCCAGACGGTACGCGGGTTCGGCTACCGTTTCGCGGCCCCATGATCACCGGCCTGCGCGCGCGGATGTTCGCCTCCTTCATCGTCGCCTGTCTCGCCTCCACCGCCCTGGTGGCCGGCATCGGATACGTCCTCGTACGCCGGGCCGTGCTGCAGCGGGCACAGGACTCGGTGCTCGTGGAGACCCGTGACACCCTGGCCCGCGTCGTACCCGGCACACTCGGCGATCCGATCCCCGAGGAGACCCTGAACGACGTGGCGAGGTCCCTCGTCCGCGCCGACCGTGTCGTGGTCGTCACCGACGGCACCGACACGGTCAGCACCGGCGACCTCGACGCGCGTGACGTGCCGCCGGGACTGGTGGCACGTGCACGGGACGGGCTGTACTTCCAGCGGGTCGTCCTCCACGGCCAGCCGTGGCTGGTGGCGGCGACCCGCGTGCGTACGGGCGACGGGGAGTCGTCCGGTCTCACGGTCTATGTGTTCGCCTCCCTCGCCAAGGAGGCCGCCGACCTCGACGGCATCCAGCGAGCGCTCATCCGCGCGGGCGGCCTCACGCTCCTGCTGGCGCTGGTCCTCACCGCGCTGCTCGGGCGCAGCGTCCTCCGGCCGCTCCGCCGCCTCGGCCGGGCCGCGCGCTCCCTCGGCGCCGGCGATCTCGGCACCCGTGTCCAGGTACGGGGACGCGACGAGCTCGCCGACGTCGCGCGCGCGTTCAACGAGAGCGCCGCCTCCCTGGAGTACACCGTGCGGGAGCTCCGCCGGATGGAGGCGAACGCGCGCCGGTTCGCCGCCGACGTGTCGCACGAGCTGCGGACCCCGATCGCGGCCATGACCGCGGTCACCGACGTCCTGGAGGAGGACGCGGCGGGGCTGCCGCCCGACACCGGCACGGCGGCGCTGCTCATCGCGGGCCAGACCCGGCGGCTCAACACGCTGGTCGAGGATCTGCTGGAGATCAGCCGGATGGACGCCGGAACGGCCGTCCTCGTGCTGGACGAGGTGCCGCTCGCCGACCTCGTGCGCGAATGCGTCACGACACGCGGCTGGGCGGACAAGGTCCTCGTCGAGATGCCACCGGAGCTGCGGGTACGCGTCGATCCCCGCCGGTTCGACATCATCATCGCCAACCTCGTCGGCAACGCGCTGCTGCACGGCGCGCCGCCGGTCCGGATCACCGCCCGGCCCGGCCTGGAGGTACGCGTCATGGACGAGGGCCGGGGGATACCCGACGACCTGCTCCCGCAGGTGTTCGACCGCTTCTTCAAGGCGGACCCGTCCCGTTCGGCCGGTCAGGGTGGCAGCGGGCTCGGTCTCGCCATCGCCCAGGCGAACGCCGAGCTGCACGGCGGGCACATCGATGTCGGCAACGCCCCCGGCGGCGGCGCCGTCTTCACCGTCCGGATCCCGGCATGATCCGCGCCGCCGGGCTAGTCCTCGCGGTCCTGCTGCTCGGAGGCTGCGGCGTCCGCCCGACCGGCGTGGTGTACGCGGGTGACGCGCCGACCGCCACCGCGAGCGCCTCACCGCAGGCAGAGGTGTTCTTCCTTGCGCGGAAGATGCTGGTTCCGGTGCCGCGCACGGTGAGGCCCGGGGACGTGCAGACGGTGTTCGACGCCCTCCTCGCGGGACCGACGGCGGACGAACGCAAGCGGGGCCTGAGTACGGTGCTGATCGGCGTACAGCGGATCGCGGTCCACGAGCTCGACGGCGTGACGCTGCTCGTCGAGACCGAGCCGCCCGCCGCGAAGCTGTCATCGATCGCCTTCGAGCAGATCTACTGCACCGCGATGGCGCTGCCGAACCGCTTCATGAAGATCAGCTTTGTGAACGGTGGCGGAGTGCCGTACCCCGAGGTCGCCTGCGGGCAGGGCGGGAAGGCCCCGGTCCCCCTGGCCGGGGGCGGGGGTATGGGCTGACGCCTCCCGGCTATCGGGACGCCGTCGCGGGCAGCGGCCGGATCACGTCCTGGCCGTCCCACTCGCGTGCGGCGGAGCGCACCTGCGCGAACAGTGTCGTCAGGGGTTCGCACCGCTGGTGGACCTCGACCGCGAACCCCAGGCTGGAGGACCCGTCGTGCAGGGCCACGTCCAGCTCCCCCACACGCGCCCGCACGGTCGACGGCATGCCGCGCTCGGCCAGCCGCTCCGACTCCGCCTCGGCGTCGTCGACGACGTACGCGACGTGGTTGAGGCCCACGCCGCCGTTCGAACCGAAGAAGGGCCCGGCGTTGGCCGGCGCGGCCTCGTGGATGAGCTTGAGCTCCACGAACAGCGATCCATAGGCGGCGTACGCCTTGCTGTGGTCGAAGACCACCGGGTCGCCGTCGGCGGTGATCCCGTCGAACGGCACGTGCTCCTGCACCAGGAACGGGCCGATGCCCGCGATGTCATGCCATCGCCGTGCCGCCTCCGCGAGGTCGTCCACGACGTACCCGAGATGATGGATCGTGCAGAGTCCGTATCCCATGGTCATACCGATCCCCCCGATCGTCTGATCCCATCGACCCGGTCCCCCGACCGGGCCATGGAAAGCTCCCGGTTACGGTACTCATAGGCCTGGATGCCGCGACGCACCGCATCCGCGCGGATGGTGTATGAGTTTCCTGTGCAGATCATCGAGGGGGGTGGGGGCAGCGTGACCGAGCCGGTTTCACAACCAGTGCTGAGGCCGCTGACGATTGCCGCGATCTTCCTGGTCGTGACCGTCGAGCCGGGCGGCGAACCCGCCGTACGCGAGCTGCTGCCCGACCTCGCCGGCTTGCAGCGGTCGGTCGGCTTCCGCGTCCCGGACGGCCAGCTGAGCTGCGTCACCGGCGTGGGCTCACAGGTCTGGGACCGGCTGTTCGGCGGCCCGCGACCGGCCGGCCTGCACCCCTTCCGCGAGCTCAACGGGGCCGAGCACCGTGCCGTGGCCACACCCGGCGACCTGCTCTTCCACATCCGCGCCGCGCGGATGGACCTGTGCTTCGAGCTGGCCGCCCAGATCATGCGGCGGCTGGCCGGCGTCGTCACCGTCCAGGACGAGGTGCACGGCTTCCGGTACTTCGAGGCGCGCGACCTGCTCGGCTTCGTCGACGGCAGTGAGAACCCGACGGAGACGGAGGCGCGGGCGGCCGTTCTGGTCGGCGACGAGGACCCGGACTTCGCCGGCGGCACGTACACGATCGTGCAGAAATACCTGCACGATCTGACGGCGTGGAACGCCCTGCCGGTCGAGGCCCAGGAGCGGGTGATCGGCCGTACGAAGGCCTCCAACATCGAACTGCCCGATGACGTGAAGCCGGGCAACTCCCACGTCGCCCTGAACACCATCGTCGACGAGGACGGCGAGGAACGGCAGATCCTGCGGGACAACATGCCGTTCGGCCGGATCGGCAGCGGCGAGTTCGGCACCTACTTCATCGGCTACGCCCGTACGCCCGCGGTCACCGAGCGGATGCTGGAGCGGATGTTCATCGGCGATCCGCCGGGAAACCACGACCGGATCCTCGACTTCTCCACCGCCGTGACCGGCTGCCTGTTCTACGCACCGACCGCCGACTTCCTCGACGACCCGCCCGAACCCTCCTGGCCCGGCACCGCCGGCACCACAGACGAGACCCGGTCCCGCGCCGACGGTTCCCTCGGCATCGGCAACCTGAAGAGGAGCCCCGGATGAACAACCTGCACCGCGAACTGGCCCCGATATCGGCCGCCGCATGGGCCGACCTGGAGGAGGAGGCGCGGCGCACGTTCACGCGCCACCTGGCCGGCCGCCGGCTGGTCGACGTACCCGAGCCCGGCGGCCTCACCCTCTCCGCCGTGCCGACCGGGCACCTCGACCCGATCGACCCGCCCGCCTCGGGCGTCATCTCCCACCTTCGCCGGGCCCTGCCGATCGTCGAACTCCGGGTGCCGTTCCGCGTGGACCGCTCGGAGGTCGACCTGGTCGAGCGTGGCGCGAACGACGCGGACTGGCAGCCGGTGAAGGACGCCGCGCGGCAGCTGGCGTTCGCCGAGGACCGTGCCGTGTTCGAGGGCTACGCGGCGGCCGGGATCGAGGGCATCCGCCAGAGCTCCTCCAACCCGGCCCTGGTCCTGCCGGCCGAGGTACGCGACTATCCGAACGCCATCAGCCAGGCGCTGAGCGCACTCCGCCTGGCCGGAGTCGGCGGACCGTACTCCCTGGCTCTCAGCGCCGACGCGTACACCCTGGTCAACGAGACCGCCGACCACGGCTACCCGGTGCACGAGCACATCGCACGCGTGCTGGACGGGGAGATCATCTGGGCGCCGGCGATCGAGGGCGCGCTCGTGCTGTCCACCCGCGGCGGCGACTACGAGCTGCGCATCGGCCAGGATCTGTCGATCGGGTACCTCTCGCACGACGCCGCGAGCATCGAGCTGTACTTCCAGGAGACCCTGACCTTCCTCGCCTACACCAGTGAGGCGTCGGTCGCCCTGACGCCGCAGCAGGGCTGAGGGGGCAGGCCATGGGGATCGTCTCACCGGGGTTTCACGGCCGGCGGCGCGACACCGCCGTCAAGCTGCCCCCCGGCCAGTACCTGACCGAGGACTTCCCGGTGCTGACCGCCGGGCCGACGCAGCACGTCCCGCTCGAAAAGTGGGAGTTCGTGATCACCACCGAGCTCGGGCAGAAGCACAGCTGGTCCTGGCAGGATCTGCTCGCCCTGCCCAGTGAGACGCCGACGGTGGACATCCACTGCGTCACGAAGTGGTCCAAGCTCGGCACCGAGTGGCAGGGCGTGTCCCTGGACACGCTGCTGGAGGACGTGGACACCGCGGCGGACTACGCGCTCGTGCAGGCCTACGGGGGCTACACGACGAACCTGCCGCTGGATGACCTGCTGGACGGCCAGGCATGGATCGTCTACCGCTACGACGGCGACGACCTGCGCGCCGAGCACGGCGGCCCGGCACGGCTCCTGGTCCCGCACCTGTACTTCTGGAAGTCCGCCAAGTGGGTGCGCGGCATCCAGCTGCTCGACCAGGACGAGCCGGGATTCTGGGAGACCGCCGGCTACCACGACTACGGAGACCCATGGCGCGAGCAGCGGTATCAGGGCGACTGACCTGGCGCGTCGCCCGGCTGGTCTCCTCGCGTGAGGAGAACCCCTCGGCCCGCACGCTGGTGTTCGACGTGCCGGGCTGGCCGGGGCACCTGGCCGGACAGCACGTGGACGTGCGTCTCACCGCCGAGGACGGCTACAGCACCCAGCGCAGCTACTCCCTCGCCGCGCCCGCCGACGGCGACCGGCTCGAGCTCACCGTGCAGGACGTCGCCGACGGAGAGGTCTCCCCGTACCTGACCGAGGGACTCTCGCCCGGCGATCCCGTCGAGATCCGCGGCCCGGTCGGCGGCTACTTCGTCTGGCGGCCCGCGGACACGGCCGCTCCCGTCCTGCTGGTGGCCGGTGGCTCGGGCATCGTCCCGCTCATGGCGATGATCCGCGCCCGCCGCGAGGCGAGCGCACGCACCCCGATGCGGCTCATCCACTCCGTACGCACGGCGGACGACCGTTACTACACCGACGAGCTGCGCCGCCCGCAGCCCGGCCTGGACGTGACCTACCTCTACACCCGCCGGACCCCGGAGGGCTTCTCACGGCCGCCCGGCCGCCTCACGGTGGCCGACCTGAACACCAACGGGTGGCCCGCCGACTTCGCACCGGACTGCTTCGTCTGCGGACCGACCGGTTTCGTGGAGACGGCCGCCGAGATCCTGATCGCCCTCGGCCACGACGCACGCAGGATCAAGACCGAGCGATTCGGTCCGAGTGGAGGCTGACGTGACCGGCGACTACGAAGACGGCAACACCCTGGCCGGCCCGCTGAGCGAGATCTTCAGCGTCGACGTCACCATGGCGGTGATCCGCTGCGTGCACTGCGCGGCGACCGGCCCGCTCGCCACCCTGCGGGTCTACACCCACGCACCCGGCCTGGTGGCGCGCTGCCCCGGGTGCGAGGAAGTGATCCTCCGCCTGGTCCGTACGCCGGACAGCGCCTGGCTCGACCTGCGCGGCACCGTCTCCTTGCGCATCCCACTGGCGGCGCCTTCCCCCGTCCACGAGGTTCGTCACGGTGACGCGATTGTGGCGGACACTCCATAACCGCACGTCACGTCCTGGTCGCGCCGGCGGCTGCGTCATGATCAACGGGACTCTTACCCGTGTGAAGGGCGTGGCGGTGTTGAGAAGAACGGTGTCGAGGAGGACGGCGTTCGGCGGAGTGCTGTCCGTGCTGCTGACGAGCGGTGCCGTCCTCGCGGTGCCCGCTCCGGTCCGCGCCGCGCCCGCTCTGCGCTACACCGGCACCTGGCCGGTCTGGCCCGGGGTGGTCTTCCGCGTCTTCCAGGCGAGAGGTTCCGCCGGTCCGGTGCTCGGTGACCTGCTCGACGTCGACCTGCGCGACCCCCATGTGACGGTGGGGCTGCTCCACCCGCCCGTCGTGGCGGCGCGCGAGCCGGTCTCGCTCATGGCCCACGCCCAGCACGCCGTGGCGGGTGTGAACGGCGACTTCTTCAACATCAGCGAGGTCCATCCGGGAGTGCCGCCGACGGGATCCGCAGTCGGGCCGGAGATCGCTGACGGCAGGCTGCGCAAGGGAGCCGTGCCCGACGGGCAGCGGTTCGGCCCGCTCCCGCCCGTGGGCGCGACCACCGAGGAGGTCATCGGGGTGGGTTCGGACCGTACGGGCCGGCTGGCCACTCTGCGCCTGACCGGGAGCGTCAGCGTCGACGGGCCGATCGCGCCCCTCCCCCCGGATCCGCCGCCCATCGACACTCTGCGCGTCTCCGGGCGTGACCCGCTGCCCGCGGACGGGCGGCTGCGGATCCCGCTGCGCGGGCTCAACCAGTACGCGCTGCCGGTCGGCGGGGTCGGCGCCTTCACCGGCCGCTGGGGCGCGGTCTCCCGGCTCCGTGCGGTGTGCGGGACCGACACCGTGCGCAGGGCCCCGTGCAGCGCCGACACCGCCGAGGCGACCGTACGGCGCGGAGTGGTGACGCGGGTCGGCCACGCCATCGGCGCGGGCACGATCCCGCCGGACACGACCGTGCTGGTCGGGCGGGAGGCCGGGGCCGTCACGCTGCGGCGGCTGCGGCCCGGCGACCGCGTACGCGTCGCGTACCACCTGACCGGAGCCGGGCACCTCCGCTTCGCGGTGGGCGGCTTCGCCGTCCTGCGGAACGGCAGGCCGCCGTCCGGCCTGGACTCCGCCGTCCGCACCGCTCGTACGGCCGCCGGGGTGAGCCGGGACGGCCGGCACCTCTACCTCGTCGTCGTGAACGGGCGCTCGGCCGTGAGCACCGGGCTGACCCTCGCCGGGCTGTCCACCCTGCTCCGCCGCATCGGCGCGGACGACGCGATGAACCTGGACGGCGGCGGATCCTCGACCCTCGCCCTGCGCGTCCCCGGGGAGCCCGTCGTCTCCGTACGCAACCTCCCGTCCGGTCGCAGGGAGCGCGCCGTCGCCAACGGCATCGGCGTCTTCGTCCGGCGCTGAGGCCTGGACGCGAATTGACGCGTGACCAAACGGTCACCTATTTTCCTTCGCATGACAGGCGACGACGACGCTCCGGTGTTCCGGGCACTCGCGGACCCGACCCGCCGCTTCCTGCTCGACCGGCTCCTGGCGCGCGACGGCCGGACGCTGGGCGAGCTCGAGTCGGAGCTGGAGATGAGCCGGTTCGGCGTCATGAAGCACCTTCGGATCCTCGAGGAGGCCGGACTCGTCGTCAGCCGCAGGTCGGGGCGGGAAAAGCTCCACTTCCTCAACCCGGTGCCGATCCGGCTGATCCACGACCGGTGGATCGGCAAGTACACCGAACAGCGGGCCGCCGCGCTCGCCGGCCTCAAGGCACGGCTGGAACGGCCCGGCACGACCACGCAGGTGTTCCGCGTCCACCTCAGGGCGGTCCCGGAGGCGGTCTGGGAGGCGGTCACCTCACCGGCCTGGACGGCCCGGTACGGCCATCGGGCACCGTCGGAGTACGACCTGCGGCCGGGTGGCGCGTTCCGCTCGCCGTCGACCGCGGGCATGAGGGCGATGGGGATGCCGGAGGTCGTCGCCGAGGGCGAGGTGCTCGAGGCGGACCCGCCGCGCCGGCTGGTCCAGACCTGGCGGATGCTGCTCGAACCGGGGCAGGCCGCCGAGCCGTACACCCGGATCACCTGGGAGATCGAGCCGCTCGCCGGGAACACCTCCAGGCTCACCGTGACCCACGATCTGGAGGGCGCGCCGATCCACGCCTCGATGGTCTCCGGCGAGCGGATGGAGGAGGGCGGCGGCTGGCCGTACATCCTCAGCGACCTGAAGTCGCTGCTCGAGACCGGTGCCGCCCTGATGCCGGAGCCCGAGGCCGCCGCCCGATCGGCCACCCCGCGTATTTTTCGCGAACACGGAAGATCTTGACGCCCGAATCGGGGTAGTGGGCCCCTGGGAGCGACGGACGGACGAAGGATCGATATGAGCTTCCCCCTGCTCAGTGACATCCGCGACCAGGCCACCGGCCTCGACCGCGACCAGCGCAACGCGTTCCTCGCCGCCCTGCTGGGCTGGACGATGGACGCCTTCGACTACTTCCTGCTCATCTTCGTGATCACCGAGGTCGCCGAGGAGTTCGGGACCTCGGCCGCCAAAGTCACCGTCGCGACGACGCTGACGCTGGTCGCGCGGCCGCTCGGCGCGTACCTGTTCGGCATCTGGGCGGACAAGGTCGGCCGGCGCATCCCGCTCATGGTCGACGTGCTGTTCTACTCGGCCGTGGAGTTCGCCTCCGGGTTCTCGACCTCGCTGACCATGCTGCTGGCGCTGCGGTTCCTGTACGGCCTCGGCATGGGCGGCGAGTGGGGGCTCGGTGCCTCGCTGGCCATGGAGAAGATCCCGGTCAGCAAGCGCGGGTTCTACTCCGGGATGCTCCAGGTGGGCTATTCGTTCGGGTACCTGGTCGCGGCGGTCGCCTACTTCGTCATCACGCCGATCTTCGGCTGGCGCGGGCTGTTCTTCTTCGGCGCCGTACCCGGGCTCATCGCGCTCTACATCCGCTACCGCGTGGGCGAGTCGGAGGCGTGGGAACGCACCAACCAGCGCCTGCAGGTGACACGCACACCGCTGCGCAAGGTGTTCTTCGACCGTAAGGTGCTCGTCCGGTTCTTCTACCTCGTGCTCCTCATGACGGCGTTCAACTTCATGAGCCACGGCACGCAGGACATCTACCCGACGTTCCTCAAGAAGGGCCTGGGCCACTCCCCGCACTACGCCGTCTACATCGCGATCATCTACAACATCGGCGCGATCATCGGTGGCGTCTTCGTCGGCGCGCTGTCCCAGCGCTTCGGCCGTCGCCGCGCCATCGTCGGCGCGGGCCTGCTCGGACTGCTGGTGGTGCCGCTGTTCGCGTACTCCCAGGCGACGGCGCTGCTCGCCGTCAGCGCGTTCCTCATGCAGTTCTTCGTGCAGGGCGCGTGGGGCGTCATCCCGGCCCACCTCACCGAGATGTCACCGGACGCCATCCGCGGCTTCTATCCCGGCGTGACCTACCAGCTCGGCAACCTGCTCGCCGCGGTCAACCTGCCGCTCCAGGAACGGCTCGCGGACGCGCACGGGTACCCGTTCGCGTTCGCGGTGGTCGTCGCGCCGACCCTGGTCGCCGTGATCCTGCTGACCGCGTTCGGCCGTGAGGCGCACAGTGTGACGTTCGGCGAGGATCCGGCGACGGTGCCCGAGAAGGTGTGACCGTACGCCGATCCGCAGGTGGCCCTGGCCCTCGCCGGTGGCGGCCGGGGTCAGCGGCGGACGCGGTAGCGCAGGTGCGTGACTTCCCGCCCCCGGACGACCTGGATGGTCTCCAGCTCGATGTGCTCGGCGCCGAGGTGTTCGAAGAGCCTGCGGCCCTCACCGAGCAGGACCGGGACCAGGTGGATCTCTATCTCGTCGAGGAGCCCCGCCAGGAGACAGCGCTGGGCGGTGCCTACGCCGTGGACCAGCACGTTCTTCTCGCCGGCGGCCTCCTTGGCCCGGCGTACAGCGTCCTCGACATCGGAGAGGTAGGTGACGGCGGGCCACTCCGCGTACGGAGGAGCGGGCCGATGGCGGCTGAGGATGAAGATGGGCACGCCGTCGTGATGGTCCCCGCCCCAGCCTCCGGCCGGTTCGAAGGTCCCACGGCCGGCGAGCACCGCGCCGGTGGAGAGAAAATCGTCGAGAACCTCACGATCGCCGCCGTCGAGCTGTTCGCCATCGCCACCCACCACCCATTCGTGGAGGCGCTCTCCGCCGTCCCCCAGCCCGTTGTCCGGCCGCTCATTGGGACCTGCGACGAAGCCGTCGAGGGACATGGACATGTACAGCACAGTCGAAGACAAGACGACTCTCCTCTGCTCGACGCCTGCGGTGAGCGGGGCGGAACGCTACACGGAGACAGTCCCTCTGCGATCATCTCAGGACACCGGCTTGGGCGAACGAAAAATTCTTCACCCGACCCCAGCCCGCGGGGGGGCGTGAGGGGGCGGAGCCCCTCCACATCGGGGGGTTCCGGGGGGTCGCCCCCCCGGGCCGGCACAGCGCGTTCGCATATTTCTCCGGGTGGGGCAACAATCTACGGAGTTGTGTCCGTTGGAGGCCGAGGAGAGCGATGCAAGAAGTGTGGCCAGGTACGCCTTACCCGCTGGGTGCCAGCTGGGACGGCACCGGCACGAACTTCGCACTGTTCTCGGAGGTGGCGGATCGCGTCGAGCTGTGCCTGTTCGACGACCGCGGCCGGGAGACGCGGTTCGACCTGCCCGAGGTGGACGGCTTCGTCTGGCACGGTTACGTGCTGGGCGTCGGCCCCGGCCAGCGGTACGGCTACCGCGTGCACGGGCCGCACGATCCGAAGTCCGGTGATCGCTGCAACCCGGCCAAGCTGCTGCTCGACCCGTACGGCAAGGCGGTCGACGGCGATCTCACCTGGCATGAGTCGGTTTTCTCGTATCATTTCGCCGCGCCGGGCGAGATGAACACCGACGACAGCGCCCCGTACATGCCGAAGAACGTCGTGGTCAACCCGTTCTTCGACTGGGGCGACGACCGCGCGCCGCGCACGCCGTACAACGAGACGGTGATCTACGAGGCGCACGTCAAGGGCCTCACCCGGCTGCATCCGAAGATCCCCAAGAGCCAGCGCGGCACGTACGCCGGCCTCGCCCACCCCTCGACGGTCGACCGCCTCATCGAGCTCGGCGTGACCGCGATCGAGCTGATGCCGGTGCACCAGTACGTCGCCGAGCACGGGCTCGTCGCCCGCGGGCTGTCGAACTACTGGGGCTACAACACGGTCGGCTTCTTCGCCCCGCACAACGCCTACTCCTCCTCCGGCCAGCGCGGCGAGCAGGTGCTGGAGTTCAAGGCCATGGTGCGCACCCTGCACGAGGCGGGCATCGAGGTCATCCTCGACGTGGTCTACAACCACACCGCCGAGGGCGACCACCTGGGCCCGACCCTGAGCTTCCGCGGCATCGACAACGCCGCCTACTACCGCCTGAGCGACACCGACAAGCGCTACAACCTGGACTACACCGGCTGCGGCAACAGCCTCAACGTCCGGCATCCGCACTCCCTGCAGCTGATCATGGACTCCCTGCGCTACTGGGTGATCGAGATGCACGTGGACGGCTTCCGGTTCGACCTGGCGTCCGCGCTGGCGCGGGAGTTCCACGACGTGGACCGGCTGTCGGTCTTCTTCGACCTGGTCCAGCAGGACCCGGTCGTCTCCCAGGTCAAGCTGATCGCCGAGCCGTGGGACGTCGGCGAGGGCGGCTACCAGGTCGGCAACTTCCCGCCGCTGTGGACCGAGTGGAACGGCAAGTACCGCGACTCGATCCGCGACTTCTGGCGTGGTGAGCCCGTCCTGCCGGAGTTCGCCTCACGCCTGACCGGCTCCAGCGATCTGTACGCCGACGACGGCCGCCGGCCGCTCGCCTCGATCAACTTCGTGACCGCCCACGACGGGTTCACCCTGAACGACCTCGTCTCCTACGACCACAAGCACAACGAGGCCAACGGCGAGGACAACCGCGACGGCACCGACGACAACCGGTCGTGGAACCACGGCGCCGAGGGCGAGACCGCCGACCCCGCGATCCGCGCGCTGCGCAGCCGGCAGAAGCGCAACTTCATCGCCACGCTGTTCCTCTCGCAGGGCGTGCCGATGATCTCCCACGGCGACGAGCTGAGCCGCACCCAGCAGGGCAACAACAACGCCTACTGCCAGGACAACGAGCTGGCCTGGATGTCCTGGCGAAGCGACGACGACCTGACCGGCTTCGTCCGGCGGGTCTCGGAGCTGCGCGGTGACCATCCGGTGTTCCGGCGCCGCCGGTTCTTCCAGGGCCGTGCGTACGGCGGCACCCTGGACGCCGCCCGCGACATCGCTTGGCTGACCCCGACCGGTACGGAGATGACGGAGTCGGACTGGCACACCGGCTACGCCAGGGCGGTCACGGTCTACCTCAACGGCGACGCCATCACCGAACCCGACACACGCGGCCAGCGGGTGCGCGACGATTCGTTCCTGCTGCTGCTCAACGCGCATTCCGAAAGCATCACCTTCCGTCTCCCGGACGAGAGCTTCGGCGAGCAGTGGGAGGTCGTCCTCGACACCGCCACCGACCTGCCCGCCGGCCCCGAGCCGGTCAAGGCGCGCGACGAGATCGAGGTGGTCGACCGGGGGCTGCTCCTGCTGCGGCGGCTCAGCGGCGGCTCACCGTGATGGCCGTGAGCAGCACGAGCACGAATGTCGTCGCCGCCACCACCCCGTGCGTCACCACGGCGACGACCGGAAAGCCCTGCTCGGCGTCGCGCGCGTGCTTGCCGCCCTCTCCGGTGAGCCACCGGGTGAGCATGGTGAACCCCAGCAGGGCCACGAGCACGAGCACGCCGAACGCGCTCCAGGCGTAGACCGAACGCCGGGTGAGCAGAAAGACCACCCAGGTCGCGAGGGCCAGCACGGCGAGGGCGGGATGTCCGAGGACCAGGACCGCGGGATAGCGGGTGACCTTGGTCCCCTGCCGCCGCAGCCCTCCTTCGGAAAGCCAGCGCACGAGGAGCCTGAGCCCCGCGGCGGCGGTCAGCAACCACATCACTAAGGCGGCGATCTCCAAGCCATCTCCCCTTTCCCCTACCTCCGCCCCCAAGTGTTCCCGTAAAACCGCGATTTGATAAGCCGAACGCAGCCATCCCGTCGCAAGATGTGACGGCTCCTTATGTGCCTACCCTGGGTGTCATGCACAGACTCGAACCGGCCGGCGGCGCGGAACTCGCCGAGGCGTACGCCTATCCCGCCACTGAGCCCTGGCTGCGGGCCAACATGGTGGCCTCCGTGGACGGCGCCGCGACGGACGGCGCCAGGACGGAGGGACTCGGCGGGCCCGCCGACCGCCGGCTCCTGTCGCTGCTGCGCGCCCTGGCCGACGTGGTGATCGTGGGAGCCGCCACGGTCCGCGTTGAGGGGTACGGTCCGGTACGCCCCCGCGAGTGGTGGGGCGACCTGCGGAAGGACCGGACGCCGGCACCGCCGCTGGCGATCATCTCGCGCGGCCTCGACCTCGACTTCGAGGCCCCGGTCTTCACCGAGGCCATCACCCCGACGATCGTGGTCACCTGCCCGTCGGCGCCGGTGGATCGCGTACGAGCGTGCGAGAAGCACGCCGAGGTGGTCATCACCGGCGGGGAGTGGGCGGACGCGGGTGCCGCGCTGGACGCCCTCGCCGAGCGCGGGCTGGTCCGCCAGCTCACCGAGGGCGGCCCGCGCCTGCTGGCCGAGTTCGCCGCGGCCGGGCGTCTCGACGAGCTCTGCCTCACGTTGAGCCCGCAGCTCACCGCCGGGGACGCGGCCCGCGTGCTCAACGGCCCGGCGATGCCGCCGATGCCTCTGCGGCTCGGCCACGTTCTCGAGGAGGACGACTTCGTCTTCCTCCGCTACGTGAGGGCGAGATGAGACATCCCCGTCACGTGCGGGGAGCTCAGCCGGGCGGAGCCGCGGCCACGAGGGTGGCCTCGATGGTGGGCCAGGGAATGCCGGGCGGCAGAAGGGCCGTGACGACGTCGGCCGCCTCGTCCCACGGCTTGAACAGCTCCCTGACCTGATCGCGGGTTCCGTACACGGCGAGCTGGTCGAGTACGGGCCGGGCGGCGGGCGGGACGATCCCGCGTCGCGGGCTCGGGCGCGGGTTCGCGGCGATGATCGCGCCGACCTGCGTGGCATAGCCCTGACTGGACACGGACCGGGCGTAGACGTCGCCCATGGCGCTCAGATACCAGGCGGTACACGCGGCGGCGATGTCGCGCGCGGCATCGGGGTTCTCGTCGGCGACGGTGATGGGCCCGGTCGCCACGGTGAAGGCTCCCGCGCCCGGGACGGCCGCTTCCCGCAGCCGGCCGAGGTCGCTCGCCCAGGACGCGAGGCGGTCTCGAGGCACCAGTGCGGGGATCCAGCCGTCGCCGAGCTCGGCGGCCACCCGGGTCGTACGGGGGCCCAGCGCCGCGACCCAGATGGGGATCCCGGGCGCGGGTGGCAGGCCCAGCCGCAGCGGGCGCGCGCCGGGGACGCGGTGCAGTCGGGCCGGCTCGCCGGCGAGCAGCGCGCGGACCTCGGCCACGGCGTCACGCAGCTTGTCGGCCGGGCGCTCGAACGGGGTGTCGTGGAACCCTTCGGCCAGTGCCCTGGTGCCGGCACCCAGGCCCAGCACGAACCGCCCCTCGCTGACCTGGTGCAGGGTGGCGGCGGTCATGGCCAGCGTCGCCGGGGTGCGTCCCCACACCGACAGGATGCCCGAGGCGAGGCGGATCCTGGCGGTCCGTAGCGCGATCTCGGCCAGTATCGGGGTGGAGTCCAGCCCCCATCCCTCGGGTACCGAGAAGGTCTCGTACCCCAGCTCGTCGGCCAGCACCGCGGCCTTGACGATGACGTCACGCCGGGTCTCCATCGGCGTGAGCGCCACGCCGCGTCGCGCGGTCACGACGCCCCCTCCCCCGTGACCGGGCGCGGGACGGTGATCCACACGGTCTCGGCCACCGCGAGTACCTCGCCGTCCGATCCCAGCAGCGCCGACCCGGCCGTGAGCTTGCGGCCGTCGCGGCCGATCGGCCAGCCGATCACCTGGCACTCGTCGCCGACCGTGGGCAGCGCCGCGGGGCCTGCGGTCATCCGGCCGAGCAGGATGGCGGTGTCCGGGCCGATGTCGTCGGCCTCGGCGGCGGCGATCCCGCTGGGACAGTCCAGTGCCGCCCAGGCGATCTCCGGGCGTACGCTCCCGCTGCCGTCCCCGGTCGAGGCGTCCGGTGTCCAGGGTGCCGCCCACAAGACACCGCCGGTCACGGGCCCGGGGAGGATTCGCAGGCCGTCGCCCGGCCGCCGGTCCGTACCGCAGACGAAGCAGGCCGGATACGCAGGATCTTGGAAGTACCGCGCGCGGCCCTCTGCCGCGCGGGCCTCGGCCATCGAGACGGTGCCGGGTATGCGCGGCGCCGGGCCGTCCGGCACGGAGGCGGCCTCGGCCACGAGCGCGCCGCCATGGAGGACGTGTACCGAACCCTCGCCGGCGGGTTCGACGGTCATCGGTGTGGCCAGCGGCGGCGGCCGGCGCAGCGTGACCCTCACCGGGCCGTCGAGGCACCCGGCGACGAGCCCGCACATATAACCGCCGTTGGCGCTGTCCGCCGGGCCGCGGAAGCGGTACGGGACGGACAGGGCAGTCGTCGCCCCCTGCGGCGGTCGCCCGCCGGCGGCCGGAGGGGACGGTCGTGATGCGTTTGGCATGTCGTTCACGCTAGGGCCGCCGGCCGGGGCCGGCCATCGGGTGAATTACGGGTACATCGCACGCCGTCGCGGTCTGTTCGCGCGGACGGCAGGCGCGGCATCCGGCGAACGACGGATGCCGGACGCCGGATGCCGGACGCCGGATGCCGGATGCCGGACGCCGGATGCCGGACGCCGGACGCCGGACGCCGGACGCCGGACGCCGGACGCCGGACGCCGTATGCCGGACGCCGGATGCCGGTCAGGGGTGCCGGCGAAGCCGGTGCTCGGTCACCCACGCCGCGATCTGGGCGCGCGAACGCACCCGCAGCTTGCGCCGGATGTTCTCCACGTGCGTCTCGATCGTTCGCGGCCCAACGGACAGGCGGCCGGCGATGGCCTGGTTGGTCAGCCCTTCGGTGACGAGTTCGGCCACCTCGAACTCACGGTCCGTGAGCCGCTCCGCCATGCGCGCGGGCGGGCACAGGAACGCGAGTATCGCCTGCAGGACCGCTGCCCAGTCACCGTGGTAGAACAAATGGCTGGAGCCCGGCAGCGGGATCAGCACCGCCCCGGGAATCCCCGCGGCGACCTCACGCCCCAGCTCGAACCTCGTGCCCCTGTCGGCCTCGCGGTGCAGGATCGCGGTCGGCGTCCGGATCGCCGGAAGCACCGCCCTGATGTCGGTCTCGTAGTACACCTCGAGCAGGTGCGCGGCCACCGCCGCCGAGGAGCTCGCACGCTGGAACCTGGTGAACGCCGCCACGTCGTCGGCCGTGGGATCGGTCACGAACGCCCCGGCCAGCGCCTTCAGCCCCATGCCCCAGTGTGCCCGCACCAGATCCACGACCGACTTCCTGACCTCGGCGGGCGCCAGGTCGTGGCCGCTGGCGCACATCCCGTACGCCACGAGCGCCTCGACCCGCTCCGGATACCTCGCCGCGATCGTGGTGGCGAGCTGAGCTCCCTGCGAGGCGCCGAACACGCGGAACCGGCGGGCGCCCACCGCGTCGACCACGGCCAGCGCCGCGGCCACCTGCCCGTCGAACGAAAGATCGATGCCGTCCCGGTCCGACAGGCCGCAACCGGGCTTGTCGTAGCGGATCACGGTGAACCGTTCTGCCAGGCCCTCGACGAAACCGCCGAAGGAGAACAGGTCCAGCTGCCCGCGGAGATGGGTGATCCAGCCGGAGTCGCAGAGCAGCGGCGGTCCCGTGCCCGTCGTCGAGTAGGCCACCCGGCCGGCGGGCGTGGTGCAGTATCTGATCGACGCCCTCACCCGCTCAGGCTGGCACGTCGGGCCAGCGCGGTAAAGGAGGCCTGCCTTACGATGAGGCCGCAGCTCACCGCCGGAAACGCGGCCCGCGTGCCCAACGGCCCGGCGATGCCGCCGATGCCCTCGCGGCTCGGCCACGTTCTCGAGGAGGACGGCTTCGTCTTCCTCCGCTACGTAAGGAAGTAGAGGCCATGGACCTCCCCGTGAGCCCGCCGGTCGCGCCGATGCTCGCCAAAGCGATCAAGGAGTTGCCGCGCGGCGACCTACTGTACGAGCCGAAGTGGGACGGCTTCCGCGCGGTCGTGTTCCGTGACGGGGACGAGGTGGACATCCGGGGGCGCAACGGCAAGCCGCTCGGCCGTTACTTCCCCGAACTGGTCGAGGGATTCGCCCGCGAGCTGCCCGAGCGGTGCGTGCTCGACGGCGAGATCATCGTGCGGCAGGGGCACGTCCTGGAGTTCGAGGTGCTGCAGCAGCGGATCCACCCCGCGGCGTCCCGCATCAAGCTCCTGGCCGAGCAGACCCCGGCGGCCTTCGTCGCCTTCGACATCCTGGCGCTCGGCGACGACTCGCTGATGGAGACGCCCTTCGGCGAACGCCGGGCCCGGCTCACCGCGGCCCTCGCCGACGCGAAGGCGCCGGTCCACGTGACCCCGGCCACCGACGACTACGACGTGGGCCTGCGGTGGTTCTCGGAGTTCGAGGGCGCCGGGCTGGACGGCGTGATCGCCAAGCCGCTGGCCGGGCCGTACGAGCCCGACAAGCGTGCGATGTTCAAGGTCAAGCCGGAGCGCACCGCGGACTGCGTGGTGGCCGGGTTCCGCTGGCACAAGTCCGGGCCGATCGTCGGGTCGCTCCTGCTCGGCCTCTACGACGGCGACCGGCTGCAGCACGTAGGCGTCTCGGCGTCGTTCCCGATGAAGCGCCGCGCCGAGCTGGTCGACGAGCTGGCGCCGTACCGGATGACCGAGCTGGAGGGCCACCCCTGGGCCGAGTGGGCCCGGCAGACGGACGCCACCGCCGACCGCATGCCGGGCGCCGTCACCCGCTGGAACGCCAAGAAGGACCTGTCGTGGGTCGCGGTACGGCCGGAACTGGTCTGCGAGGTCGCCTACGACCAGATGGAGGGCCGCAGATTCCGCCACACGGCGAGGTTCCGCCGCTGGAGGCCGGACCGCACCCCCGAGTCCTGCGGCTATGACCAGCTCGAGGTTCCGGTGGCGTACGACCTGGACGACATCCTCGGCTGACCCGCCACGGTCAATCGGGGTGGCATCACCGAATTCCGGGATGTACTCCATAACTCCGGCGTGATCGGCTGACCCGGACGCCGCGCCCCGACGGGGGCCGTGAGGTCCGGGGACGCCGGCGCCGTCGAGAGGAGAGTCACGTGGAGTTCCAGGAATCGGGGCACGACAGCCGTAGCCGGACCGGGGGCGTGTCCTGGTCATAGCCGGCGCCACGAACGCCACGGCCCCGGGACCCTCCGCGCGGGAGGATGCCGGGGCCGTGGTCCGTGCGGGCTCAGTCCTTGCGCGCCTTGCTCGGCTGCACGCGCTTGGGCTCGCCCTCCATCTTCGGGTAGTTGGGGGGGTACGGCATGTCGCCGAGGCCGTGGTCGCGCTCGTCGCGGTCGGCCCATTCGAGCAGTGGCTCCAGGCCGAACGCCTGGTCGTCGATCGTGGCGTGCGGGTCCCCGATCTTGGCGAAGCGCTCCGGCATCGTCGCGATGGTGAAGTCGTCGGTCTCGACGTCGGCCAGTTCGTCCCAGGTCACCGGCGCGGAGACGGGGGCGTTCGGCTTCGGCCGCACGCTGTAGGCCGAGGCGATGGTGCGGTCGCGGGCGTTCTGGTTGAAGTCGATGAAGACCTTCTCCCCGCGCTCCTCCTTCCACCAGGCCGTGGTGACCAGGTCCGGCATCCGCCGCTCGATCTCACGGGCGAAGGCCAGCGCGGACCGGCGTACCTCGGTGAAGGTCCACCGCGGCTCGATGCGCAGGTAGACGTGCACGCCGCGGTTGCCGGAGGTCTTGGGGAAGCCGGTGTGGCCGAGCTCGCCGAGGATCTCGCGCAGCGGCCCGAGCGCGACCTTCTTCGCGTCGGCGAAGTCGGTGCCCGGCTGCGGGTCCAGGTCGATGCGCAGCTCGTCCGGGTGGTCGACGTCGGACCTGCGGACGGGCCAGGGGTGGAAGGTGACGGTGCCGAGGTTGGCCGCCCACGCGACGTCCGCGAGCTCCACCGGGCACAGCTCGTCCGCTGACCGGCCGCTGGGAAAGGCGATCCGCGCCGTCTGGATCCAGTCCGGGGTGTTCTTCGGGATCCGTTTCTGGAAGAACGCGTCACCGCGGTTGTCCGCGCGGGTGGACAGCTTTGCCCCCTCGAACACCCCGCCCGGCCAGCGTTCGAGCGTCGTGGGCCGCTCGTGGAGCGCACGCAGGATCCCGTCGCCGACGGACAGGTAGTAGTTGACCAGATCCAGCTTGGTCTCCTGCCGGGCGGGGAAGTAGACCTTGTCCGGATTGGTGACCTTGACGAGACGATCTCCGACCCGGATCTCCACGTAAGGGGACGCCATAACCGCACGCTACTCCCCCGGGCCGGGCCGGCCACCCGAGACGGCCCGCGTCGCGGAATGGGGACCTGCCGACGACTGTTGACAAGGGTGTGACAGTGATACGTAAGACCAACGACGAGTGGAAGGCCGAGCTGTCGCCCGAGGAGTACCACGTACTCCGCGAGGCCGGCACCGAGGCCCCCTGGACCGGTGAGTACGTCTCCACCAAGACCGTCGGCGTCTACAGCTGCCGCGCCTGCGGCACCGAGCTGTTCCGCTCGGACACCAAGTTCGACTCACACTGCGGCTGGCCGAGCTTCTACCAGCCGACCGAGTCCGACGCGGTGACCCTCCTGCGGGACGAAACGCTCGGCATGGTCCGTATCGAGGTGCGCTGCGCGAACTGCGACTCGCATCTCGGCCACGTGTTCGAGGGTGAGGGCTACCCCACCCCGACCGACCAGCGATACTGCATCAACTCGGTGAGCCTGCGTCACCAGCCGGACACTCGGTCATCGGACGAGGCCGGGGCGTAGGCCGGGCCGCTCTCTCGCGGCAGGCGTCGGCGGGCCACGCCCGCCGACGCGGCATTTCCGGCAAGGCGGGGCCGAGCACGGTGTCCCCCTGATAGGCGACTAAGCTCCGCAAACGTGATCGACTGGGTGACCGTCTCCTCGCTCGCGACCGGTGGCGGCACGCTCGTCCTCGCGGTCGCCACCTTCGCATCCGTACGATCCGCGAACCGAGCGACACGTGCCGCCGAACGCGCCCTGCAGAACGGCCTGCGTCCGGTGCTCATGGCCTCCCGGCTCGAGGACCCGCCCGAAAAGATCATGTGGAACGACGGGCACTGGGGACAGACCGAAGGCGGCCGTGCCCACGCCGAGGTGACGGACGACGCCATCTACCTGGCCATTCCGCTCCGTAACCTGGGGTCGGGAATCGCCGTTCTGCGGGGCTGGCTCTCCACGGCGGACCGCCTCACGTCCTCGGATCCGGCGCCCGCCGTGGAGGACTTCCGCGCGCAGGGCCGCGACCTGTACGTCCCTCCCGGCGGGATCGGGTTCTGGCACGGCGCGTACCGCGACAGCGAACGGACCGACCAGGCGGCCCTGGCCAAGGCGATCGACGACGGCACCGCCTTCACTGTCGACCTGCTCTACGGCGATCACGAGGGTGGCCAGCGCACCATCAGCCGCTTCACGGTGACGCAGCACACCGAAGGCTGGCTGTGCGGCGTCGTACGCCACTGGAACCTCGACCGGCACGAGCCGCGCTGAGGGCCTCCGCGAAGGATCAGGGCACCCGGGCGAGGCGGCAGTCGTCCCGTGCGTCCATCTTGTTGGCCAGCACCGGGTAGCCGGCGTCGCGGTCGGCGTGGACGAACACCTCCGGGATCCGGTCGCGGGCCGTGAGGTACGCCGCGGCGGTCTCGCACAGGCCGACCGCCGTCTTCGAGTCGGCGTCCCCGGCGGGAAGGTCGGTGTAGACGCGCAGCATCGGCCCGGTCCACACGGCCTCGGTGACGTGTGCGGCGCTCAGTGGGTCACGGTCCTCGAAGTAGGCGAGCACCGCCTGGTCGCCGCCCCGCATCGCGTGCGCGGGCCGTGGCGGCGCGGCCGCGGCGGGCGCCACGGGAGCAGCGGGCCGACCGCCCAGGACGTTGACCGCGGCCGCTTTCGGCGCCCCGCCGGAGCCGGACGGGATCAGCGCGGCGAACGCGATCAGCGCGGCCGCCATCGTCACGGCCAGACCGGCCCCGCCGGCCAGCGCCAGGTGGCTGCGCCGCGACTCCGCCGGCGTCCGCGTCGTATCCGGCAGCCCGTCCCGGGCATGCCGGCCCCTCACCTGCCGTACTCCGCTCACCTTGCTCCCCCGCGTGGTTCCCGAAGATGGCGGCGGCCTCTGCCGCCTTTCGGATAATCGTGCAGACCACGGGGACGGCGCGACGCCGATGGGCAAGTCTTTACCTGGGAGCGCGGGGTCCTGACTAGGGAAGGGCGGCGACGAGCTCGGTGACCGGCTTGCGGGAACCCGTGTAGAACGGAATCTCCTCGCGGACGTGCCGTCGCGTCTCAGAACCCCGCAGATGGCGCATCAGGTCGACGATGCGATGGAGTTCGTCGCCCTCGAAGGCGAGGATCCACTCATAGTCGCCGAGCGCGAACGACGACACCGTGTTGGCACGCACGTCGGGGTACTCCCGCGCCAGCTTTCCGTGCTCGGCGAGCAGCGCACGGCGCTCGTCGTCCGGCAGGAGGTACCACTCGTAGGAGCGGACGAAGGGGTACACGCAGACGTAGGCGTGCGCCTTCTCCTCGGCCAGGAAGGCCGGGACATGGCTCTTGTTGAACTCCGCGGGCCGGTGCAGCGCCATCACCGACCAGACCGGCTCGGAGGCGCGGCCCAGCGCGGTGCGGCGGAACCGGCTGTAGACCTCCTGGAGGTCGTCCGAGCTCGGCGCGTGCCACCAGAACATGTAGTCGGCGTCGGCCCGCAGCCCGGCGACGTCGTACGCGCCGCGGGTGACCACGTCCTTGGCCGCGGCCTGCTCGAGCAGCTCCTCGACCTCGTCGGCGACGGCGTCGCGGTCGGCGTCGGCGAGGGTCCGCACCCGGAAGACCGACCACATGGTGTAGCGGATCACCTGGTTGAGGTCGCGTGCCTTCGGCTTGTCGCCACTCACGGTCGTAGTCCCCTTGTCGTCGCGCCCAGCGGATCAGCGGTGCGGCTCACTCGCCGGCTCCTCGCTCTCCTCCGATTGTCCCCGACTCTCCAGGCCGTCCAGCACACGGGCCGCCGCCGTACGCGCCGAGGCGATGCACGCCGGAATCCCCACACCGTCGTAGGCCGCGCCGCAGACCGCCAGCCCGGGTATGCCCGCGACGGCGGCGCGGATCCGCGCGATCCGCTCCAGGTGTCCCACGGAGTACTGCGGCAGCGCACCGCCCCAGCGGGTGACACGAGAGTCGACGGGCAGCTCGATGACGCCGGTCGTGCGGGCCAGCTCGGTCATCGCGACGGCCTTCAGCTCGTCGTCGGGACGCTGGAGGAGCTGCTCCTCGCCGTAGCGGCCGATGGAGCAGCGGATCACCACCATGCCGGGCGCGCCGTCGATGAGATGCGGCCACTTGGTCGTGCTGAACGTGACCGCCTTGACCCCGCTCGACTCGACGGCGGGCACGAGGTAGCCACTGCGGACGGGCGCCGACGGGAAGGCGCTGCCCGAGTAGGCGAGGGTGACGATCGCCATGCTGGCGTACTCGATCCGGCCCAGCTCGGCGGAGGCCACCGGCACCACCTCGCGCAGGAGCCGCCCCGTGGCCCGCGCCGGCACCGCGAGCACGACGGCGTCGGCGTCGAGGTACTCGGGCTCGCGTGTGGGTCCGAGGGTGAGCCGCCATCCTCCGGGAGTACGGCGCAACTCGCGCACCATCGTCTCGGTGCGCACCGTCGCGTCGAACTCCGTCAGCCTCGCGGCGAGCGCGTGCGCCAGCTCTCCGAGACCGCCGGTGAGGGTGGTGAACACCGGCCCGGCGTCCTTGGGCGCCGCCTCGCGTACGGTGCGGGCGGCGGTGATCAGGGAGCGGCGGGTACGCGAGACGCCGGCCAGTCCGGGCATCGTGGCCTCGAAGGAGAGGTCGTCCGCGCGCCCGGCGTAGACCCCGCCGAGCAGCGGCTCGACGAGCCGGTCCACGACCTCCGACCCCACCCGCGCGCCGATCAGACCGGCCACGGACACGTCCTCGCCGCGCGGGGTCGCCGGACGCACCAGGTCGAGGGGCACCCGGGCGAGCCCGGCGGCCGACAGCACGCGTGAGCGCGCGAGCGCGCCCAGGTCGGCGGGCACGCCCATGATGTGGCCCGAGGGCATGTCGTGGAGGGCACCGCGGCTCCAGATCGCGGCGGAGGTCGTGCCCGGGTAGACCATGCGGTCGCCGAGGCCCAGCTCGCGTACGAGCTCAAGACCCTCGGGGCGGCGCGCGAGCATCGCCTCGGCGCCCTCGTCCACCGGCAGCCCGGCGATCTCGCTCACCCGCAGTTTGCCGCCGACGTCCGCGGCGCCCTCGAGAAGCGTGACGCGGGCGCCGTTCTTCGCGGCCTGGTAGGCGGCGGTCAGCCCGGTGATCCCTCCGCCGACGACGACGACATGGGTACGGATCGGCGCATCGGTCATGTGTCCCACGATCGCAGAGGTTTCGGAGGGCCGGGACACCACCCGGCGGCGGGCCCGTGATCGGGGCGCGTCGCCATCGTGATCCGATCGCGACGGCGTTCCGCGAACGGTGACGAAGGTCACGGCGTCTTAATCATATGAGACCGTTCATTGTCTTACTGGCCGCCACGCTCGTCGTCCTCACCGGGTGTTCGGGCCAGGGCGCGGGAAACAGCTCCTCCGCGAGTGGCGGGGGCGTCGCGGCGCCTGGGCCGAAGGTGGCCCCCGGCGACGACCGCGCGGGCACCGCGTCCGTACGCCTGGCGCCCGCCCAGGCGATCGTCTACACCGCGGACCTCACCGTTCGCGCCGGGAACGTCGCCCGATCGGCCGCCGAGGCGAAGTCGATCGTCACCGCGGCGGGCGGCTACGTCGGCAACGAGAACGCCGTGGAGGACCCGGGATCACGTCCCTCGGCGACGCTCACCTTCAAGATCCCCTCGGCGCGCTACCAGGGGGTCCTGGACCAGCTGGGCTCCTCGCGGATCGGCGGGCGCGTCTCACTACGGCAGCAGGCCAGTGACGTGACCCAGGAGGTCGCCGACGTCACCAGCCGGGTCAAGTCCGCGAAGGCGACCCTGGCGTCCTTCCGCAAGCTGCTCGGCAAGGCCGAGTCGGTCGACGACATCGTCCAGCTCGAGCAGGAGATCTCCACCCGCGAGGCGGACCTGGAGTCGCTGCAGGCCCGTCAGAAGTCGCTGAGCGAGCAGACGTCGTACGCGACGGTGACGCTGCGGCTGGAGGGCACCGCGGTGACGCACCACGGCCACAAGAAGGCCGGGGGGTTCGCCGGTGGGATCTCGACCGGCTGGCACGCGTTCACCGCGTTCTTGGGCGGGCTGACCCTGGTCCTCGGCTGGGCGCTGCCCTTCCTCGGCCTCGCCGCGCTGATCGGCCTGCCCACCTGGTGGATCGTCCGGCGCCGCCGCTCCACCCCGTCGAACGCGGGCTGACCGCCTCGCCTCAGGTCCGGCCGTCGCCGGCCGGGCCCGGGGAAGGCGCGGGTGGCGGTCCGCTCAGCGAGCGATGGACTCCTCGTGGACCAGGTCGGTGAGGCGCGCCAGGACGCCGGGGTCGGTCGCCGGGAGCACGCCGTGGCCCAGGTTGAACACATGGCCTTCGGCCGTGCGGCCCTGGGCCAGGACCTCGCGGGCGCGCTCGGCGACGACGTCCCACGGTGCGAGCAGGATCGCCGGGTCGAGGTTGCCCTGGAGCGCCTTGCCCGCCTCGACGCGGCCCACGGCCTCGTCCAGGGGCACGCGCCAGTCGACGCCGACCACGTCGGCGCCCACCTCGCCCATCAGGCCCAGCAGCTCGCCCGTGCCCACACCGAAGTGGATGCGCGGCACGTCGTACGACTCCAGCGCGGAGAAGATCTTGCTGCTGTGCGGCAGCACGGAGGTGCGGTAGTCGGCCGGGGCGACGCCGCCGACCCAGGAGTCGAACAGCTGGATCGCCCGCGCGCCCGCCTCGACCTGCACCTTGAGGTAGGCGATGGCTATGTCGGCCAGCCGGTCGAGCAGGCGTGCCCACAGGTCCGGCTCGCCGTACATCATCGCCTTGGTGCGCTCGTGGTTTTTGGACGGGCCGCCCTCGATCAGGTAGGACGCGAGGGTGAACGGGCCGCCGGCGAAGCCGATGAGCGGGATGCCGGCCAGCTCCCCGGTCAGGGTGCTCACGGCCTCGGTGACATAGGGCACGTCGTCCGGCTCGAGCAGGCGCAGCCGGTCGACGCCGGCCGCGTCGCGGATAGGGTCGGCGATCACCGGTCCGACGCCCGGCTTGATGTCGACGTCCACGCCGATCGCCTTGAGGGGCACGACGATGTCACTGAAGAAGATCGCCGCGTCCACCGTGTAGCGGCGTACCGGCTGCATCGTGATCTCCACGATGAGGTCGGGGGTCGCGCAGGCCTCCATCATCGGGATGCCGCCCCGCGCCTCGCGGTACTCCGGCAGTGAACGTCCCGCCTGCCGCATGAACCACACCGGTGTGTGGGCCACCGGGCGGCGGCGGCAGGCGTCCAGGAAGGTGCTCGCCGGACGGGAGGAGGGAAGGACCGAACGGCGATCCCCCGCGGTCGCGCTTTCGTCGCGGGAATGCGGCGGGGGGGCGTGGTCCTTCTGGGTGTTCGCAACGTCAGCCACATCTGGATCGTCCCACGGAACGCCGCAGGCCGGAGGCCCACCCCCGAAGTCCGCACGGCGACAAGGGCCGCACGTCCGTTATGAGAATCTTCGGGACACGCCGAGCCACGTCCCGCGATCGCGCCTGGCGCCATGCGAGCGTGTGAAGGCTCCACCCCAGCCGAGTCGCAGGGAGGTCACCCCAGAATGACGCTCACACGTCATTGTTCCGTCTGTGCAGACGAGCGCGACTTCGAGCAGCCGTCGTGCGCCGATGGTCACGGCGCCGACTGCCCCGAGCTCGCGTGTGTCGAGTGCGGCATGGCGATCATGGTCGGCGACGCCCCTCAACTTCCGGTAATCGCAGTCTCCCAGGCCGCCTGAGCGGCCCGCGGCATGCGTCCCCATCTCCCCATCGAGGACGTGCGTCCGGCGGATCGTCCGGTGGGTCGATGACCCCCCGGGACGCACACCCGCCGGAGCGGTTCCAGCGAGCCGTCGAGACGATGCGCGGGTTCGTCGACGCCGAGCCCTCCCGCCCTGAGCTCGTGGTCGAGGACATGCCGGCGCCCCAGCGGCTCGCGCCGTACGCCTCGGCGATCATGGCCACCGTCTACCGCGAGGACGACAGCGAGCTGGGTGTCGGCCGGCTCATCCTGCTGTACGACCCCGAGGGCCAGCGTGGCTGGGAGGGCGACTTCCGCGTGGTCGCGTACGTCCGCGCCGACCTCGAGCCCGAGATCGCGGCCGATCCACTGATCGGCCCGGTGGGCTGGAGCTGGCTGACGGAGGCGCTCGACCAGCACGAGGCCGGTTACCGCGCCGCCTCCGGGACGATCACCCGCGCGGTCTCCGAGAGCTTCGGCGACAAGGACGAGGACCCCGAGACCACCGAGCTGGAGCTGCGGGCGTCCTGGTCGCCGACCGACGGGGACATGTCCGGGCATATCAATGCGTGGTGTGATGTTCTCTGTCTTGCGGCTGGATTGCCACCGGTAGGGGTCACCTCCCTGCCGGGTTCAGGAGTTTGACGACGTACGGTAGGCGCGTGGGATTGTCGGAAGCAGAAGTAGTACCACTGTTGGAACCACGGGATGGGATTCCCCCGGTCGTCGAGACTCCCGATGCGCTACAGGACGCCATCGAAGGCCTCGCCGCCGGTGAGGGACCTGTCGCGGTCGATGCCGAACGCGCCTCGGGTTACCGCTACGGCCAGCGCGCCTATCTCGTTCAGCTGCGGCGCAAGGGCGCGGGAACGGTCCTTGTCGACCCCGTGCCCTGCTCGGATCTGTCCGGGCTGCGCACCGCGCTCGCCGGCACCGAGATGGTGCTGCACGCGGCCACCCAGGACCTGCCGTGCCTGGCCGAGATCGGCCTGGTCCCCGACCGGCTGTTCGACACCGAGCTCGCCGGCCGGCTGCTCGGCTACCCCCGTGTGGGGCTGGGCACCATGGTCGAGACCGTGCTCGGCTTCACCCTCGAGAAGGGCCACTCGGCGGCCGACTGGTCGACCCGGCCGCTGCCCGCCGACTGGCTGCGCTACGCCGCGCTCGACGTCGAGCTTCTCGTCGAGCTGCGTGACGCGCTGCGGGCCGAGCTGGACGAGGCGGGCAAGCTCAGCTGGGCGGAGGAGGAGTTCGCCGCGATCCTGGCGGCACCGCCGAAGGAGCCCCGCCAGGATCCCTGGCGCCGCACCTCCGGCATCCACCGGCTGCGCACGCGCCGCAGTCTCGCGGTCGTACGCGAGCTGTGGCTGGCGCGCGACCGCGTCGCCCGCGAGCGCGACGTGTCACCCGGCCGGGTCCTGCCGGACTCCGCCATCGTGGAGGCGGCGCTCCAGCTCCCCCGTACCCCCGATGACCTGACCGCGCTGCCGGCGTTCCGCGGGCGCAACCCCCGCCGCCACGCGGCGGTGTGGTTCCGCGCGGTGCAGAAGGGCCGCACCCTGCCGGACACAGAGCTCCCCGAGCACAGCCTGCCCGGTGAGGGGCCACCGCCCGCACACCGCTGGGCCGAGCGCGACCCGGCCGCGGCCGAACGCCTGACCGCCAGCCGTGCCGTGGTCGCCGCGCTGGCCGACGAGCACACCATGCCGACGGAGAACCTCCTGCAGCCGGACACCGTACGCCGGCTCGCCTGGACGCCACCCGAAACGATCACCGAGGAATCGGTCGGGCTCGTGCTGACCGCCCTCGGGTCCCGGTCGTGGCAGGTGGAGCTCACCGCCAAGCCGCTGGCCAAGGCGCTGGTCAGGCTGGCGACCAAGAGTGACACCTGACCTCATCGTGACCGAGCGGCTGGTGCTCCGGCCGCTCGGACCGGACCCGGCACGTGCGATCGCGGACGGCGACTACTCCGGCCTGACCGCCGGCACCACCTGGCCGACCGAGACGACGGCACTCGTCGCGATGCGCGCGGCCGCCGACCCGGACGCCCTGACCTGGTTGATCGTCCGCGAGGGTCTGGTGATCGGCGAGTGCGGCCTGAAGCACGCGCCGGGCCCGGACGGGTCGACGGAGATCGGGTACGGCATGGGCGCGGCCTGGCGCGCGAACGGCTACGGCACTGAGGCCGTCCGCGGGCTCGTGGACTGGCTCGGGAACCTCCCCGGCTGCCGCCGGGTGACCGCCGAGGTCCACGAGACCAACCTCCCCTCCCGGCGGCTGCTGGAGCGCCTCGGCTTCACGATCGACCTGCTGGCCTCGCCGTACGTCTGGTACGCCCTCGCCCTGACCTGAGCCGGGTGACGGTCAGAGGGCGACGAACGTCAGGCCGCGTTTCTTCAGCTCCGGGATCACCTTGTGCAGTGCCTTGATCGTCTCCGAGCGGTCACCGCCGCCGTCGTGGCACAGCAGGATGTCGCCGCCCTTGGCCTTCAACATGGCGCGCTTGATGTGCCTGGTGCCCGGCAGCGACCAGTCACGCGGGTCGATGTCCCAGTCGATCGGCACCATCCCGTGCCGGGCGGCCGAGTGGAACACCGCGTGCGACCACGCGCCGCCGGGCGAGCGGAAGAACTTCGGCGCGACCCCGGTCGCGTAGCCGATGCGGTCGTGCGCCTCGGTGATCTCGCGGTCGACCCTCTTGCGGGACAGCGAGGCGATGTCGAGCGGGTGGGTCATGGTGTGGTTGCACAGCTGGTGGCCCGCCTGCACGATCCGCTCCGCCAGCTTCGGGAACAGCTTCACCTGGATGCCGATCAGCGAGAACGTCGCCTTGACGTCGTACTCGGCCAGCAGGTCGAGCATCTTCGGCGTCCACTCGGGCTGGGGGCCGTCGTCGATCGTCAGCGCGATGGTGTTCGGCGGTGCGGTCGGGAACAGGTCGTGCACCTGGTGGATGGCGTTCTTGCGCGCCGGCAACGGAGCGAGCCGGGGCGGCATGACACCCGGGCGGGGCAGCCGCGGTGCCGCTTTCCCCGGCTTGATCACGGCCCGTCCACGCGCTAACGGCCGCGTGATGGTGGTGGTCTCCTGGCCACCGTCGCCCACGGCGAGCGCCCCGAGGCCGGCGGCGCCCAGGGCGAGCATCCGACGGCGAGTCATCACGTCCCGAAACTCCACATGTCAAACGCTATGCCCTCTAGAGGCTGGTGGGATACGTGTGCCCCGATCTATTCAGTGCAACAGCTGATCAAAGCGTTCATCAACAACGATCAGCGGTGAAGTCACCCACGCTGCGGACTTGCGCAGACCCCCCTCGCGTCACACAATCGCGCTTAGGTTAGGTTTACCTAAGGCCTTCTGACGTTCGGTCCCGTGTCCCCTCGGGGCCCAGAGACGAGGAGCACCCCCTTGTTGCTCGGCAACTACCTCATCGGCCTGCGCGAGGGGCTCGAGGCCTCACTCGTCGTCAGCATCCTCGTCGCGTATCTGGTGAAGTCGGGCAACCGCCGGGCGCTCACACCCGTCTGGGGAGGCGTCGGCTCCGCCGTCGCGGTCGCCATCGGGTTCGGCATCGTGCTCAGCGTCGCCTCCGGCGAGATGCAGTTCAAGACGCAGGAGACCTTCGGCGGCTTCCTGTCGATCATCGCCGTCGGCCTGGTGACCTGGATGGTGTTCTGGATGCGCCGGACCGCCCGGTTCATGAAGGCCGAGCTGGAGGGCAAGCTCGAAGGCGCGCTGTCGATGGGCACCGGGGCGCTGTTCTTCGTGGCGTTCCTGGCCGTCGGCCGTGAGGGCCTGGAGACCGCGCTGTTCCTGTGGACCAACATCACCAACGCGAACTCCTCGACGGAGCCGATCATCGGCGCCGTGCTCGGCCTGCTCACCGCGGTGCTGCTGGGATACCTGCTCTACCGGGGCGGGCTGAAGCTCAACCTCAAGAAGTTCTTCATGATCACCGGGGCGGCCCTCATCGTGGTGGCCGCCGGGGTGTTCGGGTACGGCTTCCACGATCTGCAGGAGGCCTCGGTCCTGCCCGGCCTGACCACGCTGGCCTTCGAGCCGAGCACGTGGTTCGCCGGGATGGGCACGGTCGGCCGGTGGCTGCAGACGGCCCTGCAGGGCGTGTTCAACCTCACCCCGCAGGTCACGGTCGTCCAGGCGATCGCGTGGACGGTGTACGTCGTCCCGGTGATGGTGTTGTTCCTGCGTCCCGCCAAGGCCCCGGTCGCGAGGGCACCGCGCGAGCAGACCGCCGACGCCGGCCGCTGACTCGTACGGACCTCGCTCAGGCGCCCGCCGTCTCGTGCAGGCGGTGCGGTACGACCTTTCCCATCGCGTTGCGCGGCAGGTGGGAGCGGAAGTGCACGTCGCGCGGCACGGCGTACCGTGCGAGCTCACTGCGGACGTGCACGCGCACGGTGTCGGCGTCGAGCCGCTGGCCCGGCGCGGTCACGATGTAGGCGGCCAGCCGCTCGCCGTACTCGGGGTCGGCGACGCTCGTCACCGCGACCTCACGGACCTGCGGCAGTCTGGCGATCACGTCCTCGGCCGCGCCCGGAAAGACGTTCTCCCCGCCGGAGACGACCATCTCGTCGGCGCGGCCGTCGATGTAGAGCAGGCCGTCGTCGTCGAAGTGGCCGACGTCGCCCATGAAGAGCATGCCGTGCCTGGTCTCCATGGGCAGGCCGCCGGTGTAGCCCTCGAAATGCATGCCGTTCGCGGCGAAGATGCGGCCGGTGGTGCCCGGCGGGACCTGACGCCCCTCGGCGTCCAGGATCGTGACCTCGGAACCGGCGGCCGGGCGTCCCGCGGTGTGCGGATGGGCGCGCAGGTCGGCCGCGGTGGCGATGCTCACCCAGCCCGCCTCGGTCGATCCGTAGACGTTGCAGAGCTCGACCGGGAAGGCGTCCATGAAGGCGCCCGCCAGGTCTCCCGGCAGCCGGGAACCGCTGACCGCGGTGACGCGCAGGGAGGACGTGTCGTACGCCGCGCGGACGCGCGCGGGCAGCGCCATGATGCGCTGCAGCATGATCGGCACGGTGATGAGCGTGCTGCAGGAGCGCTCCTGGATGGTCCGCAGGGTCTGCTCGGGGTCGAAGCGCCGCCCGATGACGACGGTCGCCCGCATCGCCAGCGCGATCTGCAGCGAGGAGTAGCCCCAGGCGTGGAACAGCGGCGCCTCGATCAGCATCCGGTCGTGCACGCGGAGCGGGGTGCGCGACAGCATCGCGGCGAGCGGCCCGAACCCGGGACGGGGCGGGCGGCGCGCCCCCTTCGGACGGCCGGACGTGCCCGAGCTGAGGAAGACGATGCGGCCCTGGATCGAGGGCGGTTCGAGGGCAGGGGCCGGAGTGCGCGCGATGAGTTCGTTCAGGGTCGGGCCCTGGCCGCAGCGGGCGCTGCCGTCGGGGCCGCCGGGCCAGGCGGTCACCTTGGTGATCGGCCGCCCGCCGCGCGGCAGCTGGTCGGCGAACTCCGTGTCGGCGATGATGATGTCGGCCCACAGCTCGCGCATCACGCTGTTGAGCTGCCCGGGGCCGAGCCCGGTGCCCAGCAGGACCACCTCGGCCCCGCGCTTGCTGCAGGCGATCAGCGACTCGACCAGGCCGCGGTGGTTGCGGCACAGCACCCCGACACGGGGGCGGCGTGCGTCGCGGTCGGGGATCAGGGCGGCGGCCAGGCGGTCCGTACGGTCGTGCAGCTCGGCGTAGGTCAGCTCGCCGAGCTCGTCGACCAGGGCGACCCGGTCCGGGTCACGCGCGGCGGCGGCGACGAGCCCGCCGGCCAGCGTGGTGCCCCAGTGCAGGAGCGCGGTGATCTGCCGGGTGGCGCGTAGCGGGCGCCAGGGCCACAGCAGGCCCCTTCTGGCCATCGTCAGGGGCACGTTGATGGCTTGTCCGGCTCTGCGTCCGGCCCCGGAGCGGTACTCCGGCCTGGCGTGCACCACTGCCCGTCACTCCCCGAGGTCCCGTGATTCCGGTCAGGCTACGGGTGGGTGATCCTCTCCAGCAAGGGCCCACTTGCATGTCAGTGGTTACTGACGAGTAACGTATAGGGACACGAGAACCAGCAGGCTCCGCACGAAAGGGAGGACCGACCGTGCCCCGTACCGCGCGTGACGTGGTCTTCGTCGACGGCGTACGCACACCGTTCGGCAAGGCCGGCCCCAAGGGGCTGTACGCCGAGACCCGCGCCGACGATCTCGTCGTCCGGGTGATCCGCGAACTGCGGAGACGCAATCCGTCGCTGCCCGCCGAGCGCATCGACGAGGTCGCCATCGCGGCGACCACCCAGATCGGCGACCAGGGCCTCACCATCGGCCGTGCCGCCGCCGTGCTGGCCGGGCTGCCCAAGAGCGTCCCCGGCTACGCGATCGACCGCATGTGCGCGGGCGCGATGACCGCCGTGACGACGGTCGCCGGCGGCATCGCCTTCGGCGCCTACGACGTCGCCATCGCCGGGGGCGTCGAGCACATGGGCCGCCATCCCATGGGCGAGGGCGTGGACCCCAACCCGAGGTTCCTGTCGGAGCAGCTCGTGGACGGCTCCGCGCTGGTCATGGGCATGACCGCGGAGAACCTGCACGACCGCTACCCGCAGATCACCAAGGAACGCGCCGACGCGTACGCCGTCCGGAGCCAGAGCAAGGTCGCCGGCGCGTACGAGGCGGGCCTCATCCAGCAGGACCTGGTGCCGATGGCGATGCGATCCGCGGAGAAGGGCTACGGGCTGGCGACCACGGACGAGCCGCCGCGTCCCGGCACGACGATGGAGAACCTGGCCGGCCTGAAGACGCCGTTCCGCCCGCACGGGAACGTCACCGCGGGCAACGCCGCGGGGCTCAACGACGGTGCCACGGGCTGCATCGTGGCGGCCGAGGACGTCGCCGCCGAGCTGGGCCTGCCGGCACGGATGCGGCTCGTCGACTTCTCCTTCGCGGGCGTCGAGCCGGAGGTGATGGGCATCGGGCCGGTGCCCGCCACCGAGAGGCTCCTCGCACGCAACTCGATGACCATGGACGACATCGGCCTGATCGAGATCAACGAGGCGTTCGCCGTCCAGGTACTCGCCTTCCTCGACCACTTCAAGATCGCTGACGACGACCCGCGGGTGAACCCCTGGGGCGGCGCCATCGCCATCGGCCACCCGCTCGCCTCCTCGGGCGTACGCCTGATGACGCAGCTCGCGCGCCACTTCGCCGAGCGGCCGGACGTCCGCTACGGCCTCACGACGATGTGCGTGGGTATGGGCATGGGCGGAACGGTGCTGTGGGAGCGAGTGTGACGAGCAAGCGGAGTGGGCGCGTGAGGGACGAGCGCGCCCGCGTAGCGAGTGAGGAGCGCGAGCGACCCATGAACGCGGAGAGGGTGGATGGCTGATGAGTGTTACTGAGATCTTCGGCGACGAGGTCGTCACTCAGGCGCACGTACGGGATGTCGAGCTAACCTGCGGCGCGGGCACGATGGCGCTGATCACGCTCGACAACGGGTTCGACCACACCAAGCCGAACACCTTCGGGCCGGGCGGACTGACGGAGTTGAACACCGCCCTGGACTCGATCGCGGCACGGGACGACCTCGTCGCGGTCGGCGTGACGGGCAAGCCGTTCATCTTCGCGGTGGGCGCGGACCTGGGCGGCGTACCGCTGATCACCGGTCGTGAGCAGGCGCTGGAGGTCGCCCGGCTGGGCCATGACGTGTTCCGCCGGCTGGGCGAGCTGCCGATCCCCTCGTTCGCGTTCGTCAACGGCGCGTCGATGGGCGGCGGCGTCGAGATCGCGCTGCACTGCACGTACCGCACGATCTCCTCGGGGGTGCCGGCGGTGGCCCTGCCGGAGTGCTTCCTCGGGCTGGTGCCGGGCTGGGGCGGTACGTACCTGCTGCCGCGGCTCATCGGCGCGGAGAAGGCGCTGAAGGTCATCGCCCTGAACCCGCTGAACCAGAACCGGATGCTGCGCGGGCCGCAGGCGTACGAGCTGGGCATCGCCGACGCGATGTTCGAGCCGGCCGACTTCCTGGAAGAGTCGCTGCGCTGGGCCGCCCGTGTGGTGGCCGGCGAGGTCGAGGTCGAACGCGCGCCGGTCGACACCGGAGCGGCCTGGGACGAGGCGGTCGGGCAGGCCCGCTGGACGGTGGAGGGCAAGCTGGACGGTGCGGCCCCCGCTCCCCTGCGCGCCCTGGACCTGGTCGCCGCGGCCAAGGACCGCAGCAGGGACGAGGGCTTCGCGGCCGAGGACGAGGCGCTCGCCGACCTGATCATGAGCGAGGAGCTGCGGTCCGGCCTGTACGCCTTCGACCTGGTGCAGAAGCGCGCCAAGCGCCCGGCCGGCGCGCCGGACCGGTCCCTGGCCCGGCCGGTGACCAAGGTGGGCGTGGTCGGCGCGGGGCTGATGGCCTCCCAGCTGGGGCTGCTGTTCGCCCGCCGGCTGGGCGTACCGGTCGTACTCACCGACCTGGACCAAGAGCGGCTCGACAAGGGCGTCGCGTACGTCCGTGCCGAGATCGACAAGCTGCTCGGCAAGGGGCGCGTCTCCCCGGATGAGGCCTCGCGGCTCAAGGGACTCGTGTCGGGCTCGCTGACCAAGGAGGCGTTCGCCGACGCCGACTTCGTGATCGAGGCCGTGTTCGAGGAGATGGGCGTCAAGCAGCAGGTCTTCGCCGAGGTCGAGGCCGTGGTCTCGCCGACGTGCGTCCTGGCGACCAACACCTCGTCGCTGTCGGTGTCGGAGATGGCGGCCAAGCTGCGGCATCCGGAGCGGGTGGTGGGCTTCCACTTCTTCAACCCGGTCGCGGTGCTGCCGCTGCTGGAGATCGTGCGGGGCGAGCGGACCGACGACGAGACACTGGCCACGGCGTTCGCCACCGGCAAGACCCTGAAGAAGTCCTGCGTGCTGGTCAAGGACGCGCCGGCGTTCGTGGTCAACCGCGTACTGCTGCGCATGCTGGCCGAGATCGTGCAGGCCGTGGACGAGGGCACGCCGATCGAGGTGGCCGAGCGCGCGGTGGCGCCGCTGGGCCTGCCGATGCCGCCGTTCGTGCTGATGGGCCTGGTGGGCCCGGCGATCGCGCTGCACGTGTGCGAGCAGCTGAACGCGGCCTTCCCCGACCGCTTCCCGTTGTCGGACCGGCTGGCCAAGCTGGTCGCGGCCGGCAAGCCGGGGGTCTACCTGCCGGACTTCACCCTCGATCCCGAGGCCGTGGAGATCTTCGCGGGGGGCACGTCGCCGTCCACGGAGGAGCAGGTGCTCGCTCGCGCGCTCGACGCCCTGGCGCAGGAGATCCGTCTCCTGCTCGACGAGGGCGTCGTGGCGGCCCCGGAAGACGTCGACCTGTGCATGATCCTGGGCGCGGGCTGGCCGTTCCACCTGGGCGGCGTGACGCCGTACCTGGACCGCAGCGGCGTCGCGGAGCGTGTGGCGGGCTCACGCTTCCTCTCACCCGGGGTCGCCTCGCTGCCGTAGACCATGCCGAGCCACAGAGACGGTCCCCGGCGGGCCAGTACGGCCGCCGGGGACCGTCTCTGACCGAGGACGGCGCGCTCCGAAAGCCGCCTCCACGCACAGATGCTCTACAAACACGTGGGCACCTTCATGAAGGACGAAGGCGGCGACCCGCCCTCAGTCAGCAATCCCATCCCGATGACGATCGACTGGTCCGCACTGGAGTTCTGAACGCTCCCTACCTGAAGCCCCCCACGCGATCCCCTGACTCACGCCATCAGGAGTGCTGCGCGGCGGCGGTGGTGCAGCATGCGGTGTTCGGGGCGGCCGGGACGGATGCGGCGGCGGCCACCGCCGGGGCCGAGATGACCAGGGCCGTGGCGGCGAGGCCGAGCAGGACGCGCGTGCGGCCCAGAGGGCGCGTGCCCGTGATGAGGCGGTGGGCGCGGGTGGCCGCCGTCGTGCCGCCCGCGGTCAGGGCCGGAGCGGGTGCTGGGGCGCCCGGGGCCGCCGCCTCGGCGAGGGCCAGTAGCGCGGCGGCGACGGTGAGGCGGCCCGAGTGCTTTGCCGCCGCGTCGTCGGCGGCCAGTTCGGACAGCCGCCCGATTTGTTCGGCGGCCATCGTGAAGGCGGGCACCCGCGGGAACGCCCGGGACAGGGCCTCGGCCGTCGTCCGGATCAGATGATGACGCTGGCGCAGGTGGGCGCGCTCGTGGGCGAGGACGGCCGCGAGGTGGTGCTCGTCCAAGGCCGTCAGGGCGGCGGTGGTGACGACGATGCGGCCGTGGCGGCCGGGCAGGCAGTACGCGGACGGGGCGGCGTGGTCGACCAGGGTCACGCCGAGCCGGTCGTCGGGGCGGCCGAGCACGGCCAGCGCGTCCAGCTGGTGGTTGCGCTTACCGGCCGCCGCGGCATATGTCCTGGCCAGGCACCAGACGACGCGCCCGGTCACGGCGGAGATCGCGATCGCGGCGGCGATGGCCAGTGCCAGTCCGGCCGGGGTGGTGGCCGGCGCGCACGGCCAGGGGGCCGGCGCTCCGCATCGCCGGGCGGCGTCGTCGCTCGTCGCCGCCAGCTCCACCAGCACTCCCGCGAGGAGTACGGAGCCGATCGTCGACAGTGACAGGGCCTCCCAGGCGAGGATCGCCAGCCGTGGCGCGCGCCGCGGCCAGCTCGCGCGCCCGAGTGCCCCGGCGCCGGCGGTCGCGAGCAGGACGGCGTAGCCAAGAAGGGCCAGTGCGGCGATCACCGCGCAGACCCCCTCTCCGGCTCCGCTACGGCGGCCGTACCCGGCGCCGCATGAAGGGTCGGGATCATCTCGGCGACCTCCCCGTGGTGTGGACCGAGCCCTGGCCCGCCTTTTCGGCCGCGTTCAGCGCGCGGCGGACCTCGGCCATCTCCTCCGGCGTCATGGTCTCCATGAAGTGCACCAGGGCGGCGGTCCGGTCCTCCGCCGAGTCGAGCGCCTCGTCCATCAGGCGCGCGGTGTAGTCGTCCCGGTTCGCGGCCGGCCAGTAGCGAAAGGCCTTGCCGTGCTTCTCCCGTACGAGCCAGCTCTTGCGATAGAGGATCTCGGTCACCGTGAGGACCGTGTTGTACGCCGGCGCGGGATCGCGTGCGAGGCGATCGCGGATCTCGCGGACGGTGATGGCCTTGTCCGCGGACCAGACGACCTCCATGATGGCCGCCTCCAGCTCACCGAACCGTGGCATGCGGCTCCCTCCACCGAAGACACCTAAGAGATAGCCTACATTCACAGACCGGAAGGGAAGGCGTAGGACGAGGGCACCTTCGGCCGGGCGCCCGCCGGTCCGTACACCAAAGCGATCTCCCGGTGCCGGGTCAGCTCGATGGCCGCCGGGTCGCCGCCCTGCCTTCTGCCGTCCACGTACGCGGTCAGGATCCGGCCCTCACCGGCCTTCAGGTCGCCCAGATTCGTCGCGTCCAGGCGCAGGTTCCACTCGGTGAACAGCTGCCCCAGCGTGTAGTGCTTGCCCGTGGCCGGCGCCTCGATGTGCAGCACCCCGGTCGTGTCGTGGGTGTGCAGCTCGGCCATCTCCTGGCCGGAGCCGGCGATGCCCAGCCCGGCCGGTACGGCCACCGATCGGCCGTCGACCAGGATGTCGAGGTGGGTGTGGAAGTGCAGGGCGGTGCCCTCCATGGGCGCCACCGCCAGGCCGATCGCCCGCGCCCGGTCCGCGGTGTCCTCCGGCCGGGGCCAGGTGAGGCGCCCCGCCGCGGGCCGCTGCCGTCCGGGCCCGTCATGGGCCACCACCACCACGAACGCGGCGACCATGGCGGCGGCCGCGACGACGCAGCACGCCGCCAGGACGGCGATCCGGCGCGACCTCCGCCGTCGCTCGGCCCGCCGTGCCGCCTCGACCCGCTCCCGCGCCGTCCCGCGCCTGCCGTTCCGTCCGGTCGTCCCCGATGCCATGGCCCGCACCACCTAATGTCCTAAGTTATTTAGGTGATTGTACGCGCAGCGGGCCCCGGCCGCACAGAGGCGCCCGTCAGCGGACGAGGTGCGCGTACACGATGATGTTGCCCAGGTAGTGCTTCGTCCTCGTGTCGAACCTGCCGCCGCAGGTGACGAGGCGCAGGGCGGCGTACGAGGTCCTCCCGTACACGCTCTGGGCCGGAAAGCCGTCCTTGGGCACCGGCACAACGCTGTCGACCGCGAACGTCGCCACGCTGCCGCCCGTACGCGTCACCCGGATGCGGTCGCCGTGGCGCAGGCTGCCCAGCCGGAAGAACACGGCCTCGTGCCGATGGGCGTCGACATGGCCGAGAACGACGGCGGCGCCCGTCTGCCCCGGCGTCGGGCCGTACTTGTACCAGCCGGCCAGGTTCGGACGGTTCAGCGCCGGGACCTCGACGGTGCCATCGGCGTTCCGGCCGAGCGCCTCGACCGGAGCGTCCACGTGGATCCGCGGAATGGCGATGCGGAGTGGCAGGGCGTGGCTCATCGGGCGGGCCTTCACCACCGGCTCGGGGGCGGTCACCGACGCCGGCCGAGGCGGCTGCGGCGGGCCGCCGCCGTGCAGGCCGATCGCGATCATCGTCGAGCCGGCACCGATCGTCAGGACCAACCCGGCGACGGCGAACGCGGTCGGGCGGCGCCGCCCGGCAGGGCCCGATCCCGTGGAGGGGTGGGGATCGGGCAGGCCGGCGTACGGGGCCGCAGCGTCCGCCGCCACCGGATCCCCGCCGTCTCGCCGGCGCCGCCGCCCGAGTCGCGTGCTCAGCTTGCGTTCACCAACCTGCCGTACGCGATGACGTTGTCGACATGGTGCCCCGAGGAGGAGTCGAACCGCCCGCCGCAGGTGATCAGCCGGATGCCCGGATAGGACAGCTTCCCGTACACCTTGTCGGTCGGGAACCGGCTCTTGGCGATCTGTTCCAGCCTGGTGATCTCAAAGGTCGCGACGCTGCCATTGTCCCGCGTCACCCGAACGGTGTCGCCGGGCCTCAGCGTGCCGAGCTTGTCGAAGACCGAGGCACGGCCATTGCCGATGTTGTGGCCGAGGATGACCGACGCGCCCTTCTCCCCGGGCGTCGGACCGCCTTTCCACCAACCGGTCATATTCAGCCGGTTCAGCGGCGGCACCTGGATCGTGCGGTCCGCGTTCAGGCCGAGCTTCATGATCGGGGAATCGATGTTCAGCTTGGGGATGCGAAGCCGGGACGGTACCGAGCGGGCCAGCGGCTTCACCGCCGTGCTCGACGGCGACGCGGCGGGTCGCGTGCCGGCCGCGCGGGCCTTTCCCCCGCCGCCGCAACCGGCGGCCGTGACCGCGACCAGCGCGACGGCCGTCACGCCGAGAGCGTGACGGCCGGCACGGTACCGCTGGGGTGCCACTCAGGCTCCAGCCGACGAACGCCGGCGGCTGTAGAGGTAGGTGCCGCCCGCGAGACCGGCGAGAACGACGCCGGCGCCGCCCGCGACCAGCGCGACGTCGGCTCCACCGCTGGAGCCGTCACCGGTCTGCGGAGCCCCGCTCGGCACGCCTGTCGGCTCACCGGAGGGCGGGGGCGGCGTGGTGTGCTTGCGTGGACGCGTGCTGAACGTCTCGCTCCAGCGGCCGCAGTGGACGGTGACCCTGTACACACGGCCCTCGACCAGGTCCGTACGGGTGACTCCCTGTGCCGCGTAGTCGCGCCATCCGGTGTGGTGGAAGGGGCCGACGCTCGCGAACAGGTGGTTCAGGTCGGAGATGTTCGGACGGACCGCGCAGTGCTGGACCGTGAACGTCAGCGTGTCCCCGGGCGAGAAGACCGTCGGGCTCACGCTCGCGCTGGGCCCGTGGCCCGGAGGCTTCGGATGCGTCGGTGGCGGTGTGGTCGGTGGCGTGCTCGGCGGTTCGCTGGTCGGCGGCGCCGACGGCACCGGCTCGCTGCCCCCCGTGGGCGGTGCCGGGTCCGCGGCGAACGCCGGGCCGGCCGCGCTCAGCGCGATGATCGCGGCCGCGCCGCCCGCCGCCCCAAGACGTGCGATGTTCATTCTTCCCCCTGCCGTGAATGCGTGGCCCCATCGAATTGGCCGGAGCGTCGCCACGACGTTTTCAATGAACACGTTATCCGCAGGAATGGCGAAAACACCGATCAAGGTGGCGATATGGCAAGCTATGGCCATTGAGGAATTGCATGCCAACCGATCGGACGTATTGCGCGTCCTATATAGGTGAGCGTCCCCGAACGCGGCTCTATGAGTCGCGCATATACGCGCGCCGAAGTGCTTCCCAGCCGGCCAGTTTGACGCGCTCTCCGCGATCGAGACTGCGCGCGAGAGCGATCTCCCCGGCGTCGATTCCGAGCCAGTCCTCATACGTCACGGCACGTACGCCGCGTGACTCGAGCAGCGCCTCGATCGAGGGCCGTTCTTCGGCGCGCCCGCCCAGATCGGCGAGCAGCGCGCGTACGGTCTCGGCGGCGTCGCCCTTATTGGTGCCGATCACGCCGGTGGGCCCGCGCTTGATCCAGCCCGCGACGTACTCCCCCGGGAGCGGCCGGCCGTCCTCGCCCAGCACCCGGCCGCCCTCGTTCGGCACGACATACGCACGTGGATCGAACGGCACATCGGGCAACGGCACGCTCTGGTACCCCACCGACCGCAGCACCAGGCGCACCGGCAGCGTCTCGTACTCACCCGTGCCGACGACCCGGCCCTCGTCGTTCAGCGTGGTGTGCTCCAGCCGCAGGCCCTCGACCCGCTCGGTGCCCAGGATCTCCACCGGGCGCATCCAGAACCTCAGGTCGAGCCGGCGGGGCAGGTCACCGGCCGGACGTGCCGCCCACTCGCTCATGACCTTGACGTTCGCCCGGACATGCCGGTCCGACTCGGCCAGCGCCGCGCTCGCCGGGTCGAGCCGCATGTCGTCGGTGCGCACGTGCACCTCGGCCTGGGGCAGTGCGCCCAGCTCGCGCAGCTCCTTGGTGGTGAACTTGGCCTGCGCCGGGCCACGCCGCCCGATCATGTGGATCCGGCGTACGCCGCTGCCGCCGAGCAGGGCCAGGACCGCGTCCGGCACGTCCGTGGCGCGCAGCTCGTCCGCGGTCTTGGCGAGGATCCGCACGACGTCGACGGCCACGTTGCCCACGCCGATGACGGCGACGGCGTCCGCCGAGAGGTCCACCTCGAGGCCGCTCGCGTCGGGATGACCGCAGTACCAGTTGACGAAGTCGGTCGCGGCGACGCTGCCGACCAGGTCCTCACCGGGGATGCCGAGGTGCCGGTCGACCATCGCCCCCGTGGCGTAGATCACGGCGTCGTAGCAGTCGAGCAACCCCTCACGGGTCACGTCCTTGCCGAACTCCACGCCGCCGAGGAAGCGTACGGCCGGGTGCTCCAGCACCCGCTGCAGATAGCGGGCGATGGACTTGATCGACGTGTGGTCCGGGGCCACGCCGTATCGCACCAGACCGTACGGTGTCGGCAGCCGGTCGAAGATGTCGACCCGTACGGCACCCTCGGCCTGCTTCACCAACGCCTCGGCGGCGTAAATCCCCGCCGGACCGGAACCGATTACCGCCACGCGAAGAGCAGATGCATCCGCCACGCCAATATTGTGCCCACAACCGGCGCGGAATCCCCATCCCTCACCGCATCAGCTGGATTCGGCCCGGCCCTTTCCCACGCGGCTGTGCCCACGCCCGTACAGGAAGTAGACGACAAAGCCGATGATCATCCAGATGACGAACCGCAGCCACGTCTCGACCGGCAGGTTGAGCATCAGATAGCCGCACGCCAGGACGGCCAGGATAGGCACCACCGGCGAAGCCGGAACGCGGAACGAACGCGGCAGGTCCGGGTGGGTGCGGCGCAGGACCACGACACCGATCGAAACGACGATGAAGGCGAAGAGCGTGCCGATGTTCACGAGCTCGGCGAGGGCCGAGAGCGGCACGAGACCGGCGATGAGCGCCACGACGACGCCGATGATGATCGTGACCCGGTACGGGGTGCCGAACCGCGGGTGGACCTCGGCCAGCCAGGACGGCAGCAGCCCGTCACGGCTCATGGCGAAGAAGACCCGGCTCTGGCCGAGCATCAGGATGAGCACGACGGTCGTCAGCCCGGCCAGCGCGCCCACGCTGATGATCGTGGCGAACCCCGGATGACCGACCGACTTGAACGCCTCGGCCAGTGGTGCGTCGACGCTCAGGTGCCGGTAGTTCTGCATCCCGGTGACGACGAGCGAGACCGCGACGTACAGCAGGGTGCAGATCACCAGTGAGGCGATGATGCCGATCGGCAGGTCGCGCTTCGGCTTCTTGGTCTCCTCGGCCGCCGTGGCGACGACGTCGAAGCCGATGAAGGCGAAGAAGACGATCGCGGCGCCCGCGATGATGCCGGCCCAGCCGTACGTGGAGGGGGTGTAGCCGAACAGCACCTGGATCAGCGGGGCCTTGCCGCCGTGCAGGTCCGGCGAGGATTCCGCCTTCGGGACGAACGGGTGGTAGTTGCCACCCTTGATGAAGAACAGTCCCGCGACGATGACGAACAGCACCACCGCGATCTTGATGGTGACGATGACGGCGTTCACGCGGGAGGAGATCTTCACGCCGGTGACGAGAAGGGCGGTGACCGCCAGCACGATCAGCATCGCGGGGATGTTGAAGGTGGCGTCCTCCCCCACCACGGAGGTCGGGAGATGGATCCCCATGTCGTCGAGCAGGATCTTGGCGTAGCCGGACCAGCCGACCGCGACCGTCGCGGCGCCGAGCGCGAGTTCGAGCATCAGGTCCCAGCCGATGATCCAGGCCGGCAGCTCGCCGATCGTGGCGTAGGAGAACGTGTACGCCGAACCGGCCACCGGAACCGTCGAGGCGAACTCCGCGTAACACAGCGCGGCGAGCGCGCAGGCGATACCGGCGGCCACGAACGACAACGCCACCGCCGGCCCGCTGCTCTTCTTGGCGACCTCACCGGTGAGCACGAAGATGCCGGTGCCGACGATGACGCCGACACCGAAGACGGTCAGGTCGAGCGCGCTCAGCTCACGGCGCAGGCTGTTGCCGGGCTCGTCGGTCTCGCGGATCGACCGCTCGACCGACTTCGTACGGAAGACGCTCATCTAGGTCTCCCTTCTCCGGGGGGTTACGTGAAGATCACCCAGAGAAGCGGCGTCAAACGTTTAATTTTCCCGCGCCGGGGTCATTCGGTGGGTTCGAGTACCGAGTCGCGTGAGATGAGGGCGGTGATGTCACGGGCGAGGCCCTGCGGGGTGAGCCCGATGTCGGTGAGGATCTGCGCGCGCTTGGCATGGTCGAGGAAGCTCTGCGGGATGCCGAACGTACGGACCGGCACGTCCACGTCGCTGTCGCGCAGCAGTCTGGCCACCGCGTCGCCCACGCCGCCGACGCGGCAGTTGTCCTCGACGACGGCGACGAGCCGGTGCTCGCCGCCCAGCCCGATGAGCTTTTCGTCGAGCGGCTTGACCCAGCGCGGGTCGACGACGGTCACGCCGATCCCCTGCGCGGCGATGAGCGTGGCCGCCTCGACGGCGACTCCGGCCATCGCACCGGCCGCGACGAGCAGCACGTCGTTGTCCTCGGACTTGACCAGGACGTCGATGCCGCCGGTGCGCTCGACCGCCTTGATGTCGTCACCGACCGGCCCCTTGGGGAACCGCACGACGGTGGGTCCGTCGGTGACCTCCACGGCCTCGCGGAGCAGCTCGGTCAGCCGGGTGCCATCGCGCGGCGCGGCGACGCGCAGCCCTGGGATGACCTGCAGGATCGACATGTCCCACATGCCGTTGTGGCTCGGCCCGTCGTCGCCGGTGACGCCGGCGCGGTCGAGCACGACCGTGACCGGCAGCTTGTGCAGCGCGACGTCCATCAGCAACTGGTCGAAGGCGCGGTTGAGGAACGTGGCGTACACCGCCACGACCGGGTGCATGCCGCCGAAGGCCAGGCCCGCGGCGGAGGTCATCGCGTGCTGTTCGGCGATGCCGACGTCATAGGTCCGTTCCGGGTAGACCTCGGCGAAGGACGCGAGCCCGGTCGGATGCAGCATGGCCGCGGTGATGGCGACGATGTCGGGCCGCTCGGCGCCGAGCCGGACCAGCTCGTCGCTGAAGACCTTGGTCCAGCTGGGCCCGCCGGCCTTGGTGAGCTTGCGGCCGGTCGCCGGGTCGAACAGGCCCGGGGAGTGGAACGCCTCTTCCTCGTCGTTCTCGGCCGGCGCGTAGCCGTATCCCTTACGGGTGATGCAGTGCACGATGACCGGGCCGCCGAACGCCTTGGCCTTGAGGAGCGCGTGCTCCACGGCCGCCTCGTCGTGGCCGTCGATCGGGCCGACGTACTTGAGCCCGAGGTCCTCGAACATGCCCTGCGGCTGCAGGATGTCCTTGATGCCCTTCTTGATGCCGTGCAGGGCGTCGTAGGCCATCCCGCCCACGACCGGCGTCTTGGGCACGGTGCGCTTGATCAGGTCGAGGGCGTGCTCGTAGCCGCGCGTCATGCGCAGGTCGGCGAGGTGGCTGGCCAGCCCGCCGATCGTCGGGGAGTACGAGCGGCCGTTGTCGTTGACGACGATGACCACCTGGCGGTCCTTGCCCGCGGCGATGTTGTTGAGCGCCTCCCAGGCCATGCCGCCCGTCAGCGCGCCGTCACCGATGAACGGCACGACGAACCGGTCGCCCTCGCCGCGCAGCTGGTACGCCTTGGCGAGCCCGTCGGCGTACGACAGGCTGGTGGAGGCATGGGAGTTCTCGATCACGTCGTGCTCGGACTCGGCCTGGCTCGGATAGCCGGACAGACCGCCTCTTTGCCGCAGCATCCCGAAGTCGTGCCGACCGGTCAGCAGCTTGTGGACGTACGCCTGGTGACCGGTGTCGAAGAGGATCCGGTCCCGCGGTGAGTCGAAGACCCGGTGCATGGCGATGGTCAGCTCCACCGCCCCCAGGTTGGGCCCGAGATGACCTCCGTTCTTGGAGACCACCGAAACGAGGAAGTCGCGGATCTCCCCGGCGAGCTGAGAGAGCTGCCCCGGGTCGAGGCGCTTCAGGTCATCGGGCCGACTGATCGACTCAAGTAGGGTCACTCAGGTCATCTCCTCGTCTTTGCGCGGATCCCGATTTTAGTGGTGCTCCTGACCGATGAGATGCGGCCGGGTAGGTGGAAGGTTCGTGTGAAGGTTCATGTGACGCACCGTATCGATCAGGTATAAAGACTGTGATGGATGGACTGAGAGTGACCAATAACGAACTGATCGTGTTGCTCGACCCGACCGGCCGGGCGATCGGCACGGCCCCGAAGGCACCGAGCCATCACAGCGAGACCCCACTTCATCTGGCCTTCTCCTGCTATCTCACCGACCCTGCCGGACGGATCCTGATCACGCAGCGGGCGCACGGCAAGGCGTCCTTCCCCTCCGTGTGGACCAACAGCTGCTGCGGGCACCCCGCTCCGGGTGAGGGCCTGCGCGATGCCATCCGGCGTCGCGTGCGCACCGAGCTGGGTCTGGGCGTGGAGGAGCCGACGCTCGTGCTCCCGAGATTTCGCTATCGCGCTACGGCCGCGGACGGCGTGGTGGAGAACGAGCTCTGCCCGGTCGTGCGCGCGACCGCGACGGGCGAGACGCGGCTCGACCCGGAGGAGGTCGAGGCGGCCGAGTGGCGCGACTGGGACGAATGCGTCGCCCTGGTGGATCATCCGACGGCCTCGCCCTGGTTTCGCTCGCAGATGGAGCAGCTCGTGCCGCTGGGGGCCCCCGCGGAGTGGCCCGCCGCCGCCCCGGCCCTGCTTCCGCCCGCCATCACGTGGTGACCGGTCCGGCCGCTTTCCGCAGCACCCGGAACTCCCCGGCGAGCGTCTCGGCGGTGTAGTGGGCGTTCAGGCCTGAGGGGTTGGGCAGGATCCACGTGCGGGCCCCGCCCAGCATCGCCTCCTGCGGGCCGATCCGCGCCTTCGGCCGGCCGAAGGCCGTGCGGTAGGCGGTGACGCCGAGGACCGCGACCACCCGTGGGGCGTGCCGGCGGACGAACTCCTCCAGCAGGGCGCCGCCCTCCTCCAACTCCGCCCTGGTCAGCTCCGCCGCCGTCGCGGTGGCGCGTGCTGCGAGGTTGGTGATGCCGAGGCCGTAGGCGGGCAGCAGCCGCTGCTCGTCCGGCGTGAGCAGCCGGTCGGTGAAGCCGGAGCGGTGCAGGGCCGGCCAGAAGCGGTTGCCCGGCCGGGCGAAGTGCCATCCGGTCGCCGCGGAGTACAGCCCCGGGTTGATGCCGCAGAGCAGGACACCACCGCGAGGCGGCACGACGTCGGGGATCGTGCGATCCTGCGCCGCCGCGATCTCGGCGGTGGTCGGTCGTGACGTCATCACCGCACGGTATCCCGCCTGTCACCGGGGCCGGGGAGCGGGTCATGACCCATACATTACCTTGCGTCACCGTCACTTTACTCTGGGTGACGACGATCCGTCTCGGGGCCGCCTCCGCGGGTGGAGGCGGCCCTTCGCCGGTGCGGCCTACTTCTGGAGCAGGGAACGCAGGACGTACTGCATGATGCCGCCGTGCCGGTAGTAGTCGGCCTCGCCCGGTGTGTCGATACGGACGACGGCCGCGAACTCCTTGTCGCCGGCCCTCACGGTCACCTCGCGGGGCGTGTCGCCGTCGTTCATCGCCTCGACGCCGACGATGTCGAACGTCTCCTGGCCGGTCAGGCCCAGCGACTCCACCGACTCACCGTCGCGGAACTGCAGCGGCAGCACGCCCATGCCGATGAGGTTCGAGCGGTGGATGCGCTCGAACGACTGCGCCAGCACGGCGCGCACGCCGAGCAGGCTGGTGCCCTTGGCCGCCCAGTCACGCGAGGAGCCCGAGCCGTACTCCTTGCCGCCCAGCACGATCAGCGGGGTGTTCTCGGCGGCGTACGCCTGCGCGGCGTCGTAGATCGACATCTCCTCGCCGTCCTTGACCGTGACACCGCCCTCGGTGCCCGGCGCGAGCAGGTTGCGCAGCCGGATGTTGGCGAACGTGCCGCGGATCATCACCTCGTGGTTGCCGCGCCGCGATCCGTAGGAGTTGAAGTCGCGGCGCTCGATGCCGTGCTCGGTGAGGTAGCGGCCGGCCGGGCTGTCCGCCTTGATCGCGCCGGCGGGCGAGATGTGGTCGGTGGTGACCGAGTCGCCGAGCAGCGCGAGGACCCTGGCTCCGGTGATGTCCGTGACCGGCTCGGGGCGCTCGCCCATGCCCTCGAAGTAGGGCGCCTTGCGCACGTATGTGGAGTCGGGGTCCCACTCGAAGGTGTTGCCGCTCGGCACCGGCAGGGCCTGCCAGCGCTGCTCGCCGGCGAACACGTCGGCGTAGTCGCGGCTGAACATCTCCTGCGCGATGGCCGCCTCGACGACCTCCTCGACCTCCTGCGGCGAGGGCCAGATGTCCTTCAGGTACACCGGCTCGCCGTCGGACCCGGTGCCGAGCGGGCCGTTCGCGACGTCGACGTCCATCGAGCCGGCGAGGGCGTACGCGACGACCAGCGGCGGCGAGGCCAGGTAGTTCATCTTGATGTCGGGGTTGATGCGGCCCTCGAAGTTGCGGTTGCCGGACAGCACCGCGGCGACGGCCAGGTCTCCGTCGTTGACCGCCTGGCTGATCTCCTCCTGCAGCGGGCCCGAGTTGCCGATGCACGTCGTGCAGCCGTAGCCGACGAGGTTGAAGCCGAGCTTCTCCAGGTACGGCGTGAGGCCCGCACGGTCGTAGTAGTCCATGACGACCTTGGAGCCGGGAGCCAGCGAGGTCTTCACCCACGGCTTGCGGGACAGGCCGCGCTCGACCGCCTTCTTGGCGAGCAGCGCCGCGCCGATCATGACCGAGGGGTTCGAGGTGTTGGTGCAGGAGGTGATCGCGGCGATCACCACGGCGCCGTGGTCAAGCTCGAACTCCGCGCCGTCCAGGCTGACGGTGACCGGGTCGCTGGGCCGGCCGGCGGTGGCGTCGGCCGCGTGCTCGGCCGGCTTGTCGCCGTTGCCGTTGTGGCCGATGGCCGGGGAGTCCGACGCGGGGAACGACTCGTCGGTCGCCTCGTCCAGCGGGCCCCGGATGCTGTCGTCGTCCACGTAGTCGCGGACCGCGGTGCGCCACGCCTGCTTGCTGTCCGAGAGGGAGATGCGGTCCTGCGGGCGCTTGGGGCCGGCGATCGACGGGACGACGGTGCCCAGGTCCAGCTCGAGGTACTCGGAGTAGGCCGCCTCGTGGCTCGCGTCGTGCCAGAGACCCTGCTCCTTGGCGTACGCCTCGACCAGGGCGACCTGCTCGGCCGGGCGGCCGGTGAGCCGGAGGTACTTCACGGTCTCGTCGTCGATCGGGAAGATCGCGCAGGTGGAGCCGAACTCCGGGCTCATGTTGCCGATGGTGGCGCGGTTGGCCAGCGGCACCGCGCCGACGCCCTCGCCGTAGAACTCCACGAACTTGCCGACGACGCCGTGCTTGCGCAGCATCTCGGTGATGGTGAGCACGAGGTCGGTGGCGGTGGTGCCGGCCGGCAGCTCGCCGGTCAGCCGGAAGCCGACGACGCGCGGGATGAGCATCGAGATCGGCTGGCCGAGCATGGCGGCCTCGGCCTCGATGCCGCCGACGCCCCAGCCGAGCACGCCCAGGCCGTTCTGCATGGTGGTGTGAGAGTCGGTGCCGACGCACGTGTCCGGGTAAGCAACGCCTTCGTTGTCGAACACGACGCGGGCCAGGTGCTCGATGTTGACCTGGTGCACGATGCCGGTGCCGGGCGGCACGACCTTGAAGTTGTCGAAGCCCTGCTGGCCCCACTTGAGGAACTGGTAGCGCTCGTGGTTGCGGCCGTACTCGAACTCCACGTTGCGCTCGAAGGCGTCCGCACGGCCGAAGACGTCGACCTGCACGGAGTGGTCGATGACCATCTCGGCGGGGTTCAACGGGTTGATCTTCGCCGGGTCGCCGCCGAGGTCACGGACGGCCTCCCGCATCGTGGCGAGGTCCACGACACAGGGCACGCCGGTGAAGTCCTGCATGATCACGCGGGCGGGCGTGAACTGGATCTCCTTGCTCGGCTGGGCGTTCGCGTCCCATCCGGCCAGCGTGCGGATGTGGTCGGCGGTGATGTTGGCGCCGTCCTCGGTGCGCAGGAGGTTCTCCAGCAGCACCTTGAGGCTGTACGGGAGGCGCGCCGAACCCTCGACGGCATCCAGCCGGAAAATCTCATAGGACGCATCGCCGACACTGAGCGTCTGGCGGCTGCCGAAGGTGTCCAAGTCGTCTCCTCCTCATACGCGCTCGACGGAGCGCGGATCCCCTCAGCTACCTGGCGCGGGGAGTGCGGTTTTACGTCCGAATTCTGCCCCCAAGGGGCATGGCCGCGAGCACTGAGGCTCGCCTAACTTCCCGGACGATTTCTCTCGACGTCAAGGTACCACGAGTTATCTCGACGTCGAGCTACTTTGATTTCCCTTGACACCGAGCGTTTCCGATATATCGTTGGCGTATCGCGAACGACCTGTGAGCGATCTCAGTACGAACTTAGAAGGGAAGTTAGAACATGCATGCGACATTCGACGCACCAGGACGCCCACGAGGCGGCCGAAGAGGTGGTCACGGACGCCGCGGGGGCCCCTGGGGATTCCCCGGCGGAGGGCCGTTCGGCGGTGGAGGACCGTTCGGCGGTCCCCCGCCCTGGGCCGGCCGCAGGTCCAAGGCCCGGCGCGGAGACGTACGGGCCGCGGTCCTCGCACTCCTCGCCGAGGAGCCGCGCAACGGCTACCAGCTGATCCAGGAGATCGAAGAACGCAGCGACGGTGAGTGGCGGCCGAGTCCCGGCGCCGTGTACCCGGCGCTGCAGCAGCTCACCGACGAGGGTCTGATCGAGGCCGAGGAGCACGACGGCCGGCGCACCTTCCGGCTCTCCGAGGCCGGCCGCACCTTCGTGGACGAGCACCCGGACGAGATGAACGCCCCCTGGGAGGCGATGACCTCCGACGTGCGCGACGACGTACGCGATCTCTTCGGCACCGCGGCGAAGACCGGCGCGGCCGTCATGCAGATCGTCCAGACCGGGAGCGAGGAGCAGGTCGCCCAGGCGAAGCAGATCCTGTCCGAGACGCGGCGCAGCCTGTACCGGCTGCTCGCCGAGGACGAGTAGAACGCGGGAGTGGCGACGCGATGAACTGTGCTAACTGGTCGTTCGCCTCCTCACTCGCGGCGCCGGCCACTCCGCTCGCTGCGTCGGGCTCGCTCCCCGATCAGCTCCGTGTCGGTGACGCGGAACGCGACGAGGTGACCACGGCCCTGCACGAGCACTTCGTGCAGGGCCGGCTCACCCGCGACGAGCTGGACGAACGCCTGACGGCGACGCTGTCGGCGAGGACCGTCGGCGACCTGCGGGCCGTGACGCGCGACCTGCCCGGCGGCACGCCGGCCCGGACGCCGGAGCGGCACCCCGCCGCCGGCTCGTGGGGCCGAGGTCCGTGGGGCCGAGATCCGTGGGAGATGGGGGCCGCGTACCGGGGTCGCGGTCCGCTGACGTCCCCCTGGCCGCGCGGCGGATGGGGCCGGCCCCGCCCGTTCGGGCCTCTGCTCCTGGTGGCCCTGGTCGTGGCCGCGTTCACCGGCGGGTGGGTCATCCTCCCGGTGCTCGCCTGCGTGTGGTTCGCGGTCGCGTTCACCGGCCTGCGCCACGCACGCCGCCGCCACGCCTCATTCTCCGTACGCCGGTAGCCGCGGACGCGGGCGCCCTCAGCCTCCGAGGGTGCCCGTGATCGCGGTGAGCCGGCGCACGGCCCTCTTGAGATGCGGGCCCAGGGTCTCCGGCCGCGCGCCGAGGATCTGCCGAGGGGTCGCCCAGCCGATGCCCGCGAACTCACGGGTGTCCCAGCCGGTGATCTCCTCGGCGCCGGCCCGGACGGCGTACCAGAGCGAGACGTCGGTGTGCGGCCCGTGGCCACGCGTCCGCGCCACCGAGGTGAAGAACGGCGTCGTTCCCGTCGCCTCCAGCGGGGCCGCCTCGATGCCGAGCTCCTCAGGACACTCACGGCGGACCGTCGCCCACGGGTCGGCGTCGGACGCTTCCACATGACCGCCCGTCGGCAGCCGCAGCCCCGCGCCGCGATGGTCGACGAGCAGGAGTCTCCCCCGGAGCGGGTCCACGACGACGAAGTAGCTCACGAGGTGGATCTTTGGCACGTCCGGCTTGCGGACGCGGTGGAGCGGGGCGCCACCGGCGATCCAGGCCCGTACGTAGTCCCGGTGCGCGGCCTCCTCGGCGTCGAGAGGAGGGACCCGCTCGACAAGACCGGCAAGCCGGGCCCGATCATCGCCCGGCACCCGCCGGGCGTCCCCGAGGCCGCTCACGGTGAGGGATGGAGATGGGTGCGCTGCCCGTCGTGGTCGAGGATGCACAGGATCTCGGCCGGGCCGTCCTTGGCGCCGAAGGCATGCGGGATCATCGTGGAGAACTCCGCCGCCTGGCCGGCCTCGACCAGGATCGTCCGCTCCCCCAGCAGCAGCACGATGGTGCCCGACAGGACCGTGAACCAGTCCTTGCCCGGATGGACCTTCAGCTCGTCGGCGCCGCGCCGGGGCTCCGCCCTGGTGACGCGCATCTTGGCCACGGACATGCCGTTCGGTCCGGGCTCACGGCTCAACATCCACGTGGTGACCCCCCGCACCACGTCGCGCCGTGGCCTGATCACCACGTCACCGTCATCGGCGGACTCCACCAGCTGGTCGAGGGTGGTCCCCAGGGCCCGTGCGATCGGGGCGAGCTGGTCGAGGGCGATCCGCCGGTGGCCGGTCTCGATCCGGCTCAGGGTGGAAGGGCTCAGGTAGCAGCGGGCGGCAAGGTCGTCGAGCGACCAGTCCCGTGCCAGGCGCAACCCTCTGATCCGGCTGCGGACCAGAGCGTCGAGGTCACCGTCTTGCGTCATACGCAAGATGCTATGCCATCGGCGCAAGGCGAGGCTAGGGTCGTGGCATGGAACACCACCACCACTCCCCCGCCGAGACCGACTCCGCCGCGATGGCCGAGCTCCTGGACCTCGACGCCGAGGTCATGCACTCCTACCTGTCCGAGGTGACCGCCTGGGTCGAGGCCCTCGGCCCTCCCTGCCGCCGGATCCTCGACGTGGGCAGCGGAACCGGCGCCGGCACACTCGCCCTCGCCCAGCGCTTCACGGGCGCCGAGGTGATCGCCGTGGACCTGTCCGAGAACCTGCTGGGCCGCCTCAGGGACAAGGCCCGCGATCGCGGCGTGGCCGACCGGATCCGCACCGTACAGGCGAACCTGGACGCGGCATGGCCCGCCGTCGACACCGTCGACCTGGTCTGGGCGTCCAACTCTCTCCACCACATGGCCGACCCCGGCCGCGTCCTGTCCGAGGTCTTCGCCACGCTTCGTCCCGGCGGGCTCCTGGCCCTGGCCGAGATGGACTCCTTCCCGCGCTTCCTGCCCGACGACCTCGGCATCGGCCGCCCCGGACTGGAAGCGCGCTGCAACGCGGCCGTGGCCGGAGCGCGGGCCGAGGCACTACCGCATATCGGTTCGGACTGGGCCTCACGCCTGCGCCAGGCGGGCTTCACGGTCGAGGCCGAGCGGACCTTCGCCATCGACCTGACGCCGCCGCTTCCCCCCTCCGCCGGCCGCTACGCCCAGGCGTCCCTGCGCCGCGTCCGGTCCCGCATGGACGGCCGGATCGACGTCGGCGACCTGGCCACGCTCGACGCGCTCATCGACGATGACGGGCCCGATTCCGTCCTGCGCCGCGAGGACCTCACCGTTCGCGACACAAGGACCGTGTGGGCGGCGCGGCGCCGGTAGGACGGTTTCCCGTACGAGCGGGCTCAGGCCGCGCGGTGGGTCAGGGTGCCGATCGGGTCTTCGAGGAGGGGCTCGAAGGCGAGTTCGGCGGCGCCCACGATCTGGGCGTCGGGGCCCAGCGCGGAGGCGGCCAGGCGCACCTGCTCTCGCGGTGCGACCAGGGACGACCGGGCGGTCGCCTCCTCGACGATGTCCGCGGTCGCCTTGTACAGCTCGCCCAGCGGGCCGCCGAGGATCACGATGTCCGGGTTGAAGGTGTTGACCAGGATGCCGACGCCGACGCCGAGCCAGCGCGCGACGCGAGCGGCGGCGTTCTTGGCCTCCTCGTCGCCCGCGGCGGCCTCGGCCAGAACGGCGCGGTAGGCGTCCATTCCACTGCCCGGGCGACGGCCGGCCTCCCGCAGCAGGGCGTCCGCTCCGATCTCGGTCTCCAGGCAGCCGGAGGATCCGCAGCGGCAGGGCCGTCCGTCCGGGTTCACGCGCAGGTGGCCGATCTCGCCCGCGTACCCTCCGCGGCCGCGCAACGGGCGGCCGCCGACCAGGATGCCGCCGCCGATGCCGATCTCACCGGAGACCACCACCACGTGCTCGTAGCCGACGGCGACCCCCCGCCAGTGTTCGGCGAGCGCGCCGAGGTCGGCGTCGTTGGCGATCACGGCGGGCAGGTCCAGCCGCTCTCCCAGCCGGGCGCCGAGTGGCAGGTCGGTCCAGCCCAGGTTCGGCGCGAACCGGAGCAGGCCGTCCTCCTGTCTGACTACGCCCGGTACGGAGAGGCCGACGCCGACGCAGCGTGCGCGGGCCGGCGCGCCGCGGCGCAGCCCTCGGCACGCCTCCGCGATCGCGTCGACGGTGATGTCGAGGTCGCTCCAGTCGCGTTCGGAGTCCACGTCGACGCGGTCGAGGACGTCGCCGCCGAGCCCGACCCTCGCCACCGCGAGGTGGCGTACGCCCAGGTCGACGGCGAGTACGTACACGCCCTCAGGAGAGGGCACCACCTCCAGCGACGGGCGGCCGGCCCGTCCCTGGGCGCTCGCAGAGCGCTGCAGGACGAGCCCGGCCTCCGTCAGTTCGGCGACCAGGTCGCCGATGGTACTCCGGTTCAGCCCCATCTCCGCGGTGAGCAGAGCACGCGACCGGTAGCCGTGCCGGTGCACCTCGGTGAGGATCGTCCCGAGGTTGTGCCGGCGTACGTCGTCCTGAGTCGACCCGCGAATGCGCCGACGCGTCACGAGAACGCCTCCCGGCGTCAGCTGCCGGTCGCAGAACGGCGACGGCGCGCCAGCGCGTCGATGCTCGCGGCGAGCAGAAGGAAGCCACCGGTGATCAGGTAGTTGAGGTACGCCTTGGCGCCGAGCAGGCCCAGGCCGTTGTCGATGATCGCGATGACGAGACCACCGAGGATCGCGTCCCGTGCCTTGCCCTTGCCGCCGAAGAGGCTGGTGCCGCCGATGACGGCGGCGCCGACCGCGTACAGCAGCGTGTTGCCCGCGCCCGCGTCCGGTGTCACCGAGTTGAGGCGGGAGGCGGCGACGATGCCACTCACCGCCGCCAGCACGGAGCAGATCATGAACACGGACATGCGGAGCCGGGTCACGTTGATACCGGCCCGGCGAGCGGCCTCGGCGTTGCCACCGACGGCGTACAGGTGCCGTCCGTAGCTCGTGCGGCCCAGCACGAACGTGCAGATGATCAGCAGTACCGCGACGAGCGGCACTCCCCACGGCACACCGCCGAAGAACGGCGCGAGTGGCGTACGTGCCCGGTTGAGGTTCAGCACGTACGCGCCGCCGAGGAGCGCGACGGCGACGAGCGCGACCTGGACGAGGATCAGGGCGAGGGGGCGGCGCGACAGGCCCTTGGAGTTCTGCCGCTGCCAGCGGAGCAGCTGGATGCCCGCGTAGAGGAGAGCGCAGACGATCGCGAGGGTCCAGCCCAGCCAGACCGGCATGTACTTGTTGGCCAGCGCGTAGATGACGTTGTTGTGGATCGGGACGGTGCCGCCCTCGCCGATCAGTTTCAGCGCGATGCCCTGCAGGCCGAGGAACAACGCGAGTGTCACGACGAACGATGGGATCCGCACGATGGCGACGAGTGCACCGATCAGCAGGCCGATGAGGAGACCGGTGACGGCGGCCGCGAGCACGGCGACCAGCCAGTTCGTGCCGCTGTCGACCATGAGTTTGCCCATGACCGCGGCACAGGCACCGCTCGCGACGCCGGCGGACAGGTCGATCTCGCCGAGCAGCAGCACGAACACCAGGCCCATGGCGAGGATGGTGACCGGCAGCGCCTGCACGAGCAGGTTGGCGATGTTGAACTTGGAGAGGAAGGTCTCCGGGCGCAGCCCGTAGAACAGGATGATCAGGACGACGAGCCCGAAGATCGCGGGCAGTGCGCCGAGGTCACCGGAGCGCAGCTTGACCACGTAGCCGTCGATCGCCGTCGACACCGTCTGCACACGGGTGTCGGTGGTGAAGTCGGACTGCGCGACGGACCCGCTCTTTGCGGGCGAGTCGGTGACCGTCTCGTCGGCGGTGTCGGCCGGCCGGGGGGTTTCGGTGGACATTCGCAGGATCCTCAGATGCTTTCGGCGGCGGTCGCGGGCGCGAGACCGAGATCACCAGAACGGCCCAGGGTCATCAGCTCGACCACCTGGCTCTGGGTGACGTCGGCCCGCTTGACGTCGGCGGCCACGCGCCCCAGGTACAGGGTGGTGATCCGGTCCGCGACCTCGAACACGTCGTTCATGTTGTGCGAGACCAGGACGACGCCGTGACCGGTCTCGGCGAGGCGCCGGACCAGGTCCAGGACCTGCCGCGTCTGGGCGACGCCCAGCGCGGCGGTCGGCTCGTCGAGGACGACCACCTTGGACTCCCACAGCACGGCCTTGGCGATCGCCACGGTCTGCCGCTGGCCGCCGGACAGGCTGGCGACGAGCTGGCGGACCGAACTGACGGTGCGCACCGAGAGCCGCGCGAGCGTGTCGCGTGCGGCCTGCTCCATGGACGCCTCGTCCAGGACGATGCCCCGCTTGCGCTCACGGCCGAGGAACATGTTCTGCGCGATGTCGAGATTGTCGGCGAGCGCGAGATCCTGGTAGACGATCTCGATGCCGAGGTCCGCGGCGTCTTTCGGGCTGCTGATGTGGACTTCGTTGCCCTCGAAGAGGACGCGGCCGGAGTCCACCGGGTAGATCCCGGCGATGCTTTTGATGAGTGTCGACTTGCCGGCGCCGTTGTCGCCGATCAGCGCGGTCACCTGACCGGGATAGACGGCGAGGTCGACGTCGTGGAGCACGTGTACGGCTCCGAAGCTCTTGTTGATCCCCACGAGCTCGAGGGCGGGGGTTCCGTTCTCAGACAACGCTTGCACTCCCTTGGACAGCGGAAACGGGGTGCCCGGCCGACCGGGCACCCCTGTCCACTATCACTCGATTCCGGCCGCCTTGCACTTGGCGGCGTAGGCGCCCTTGCAGACGTCGGCGGCCTTCACGCCGCCGTCGGTGATGACGTCCTTGACGTTGTCCTTGGTGATCGAGATCGGCTTGAGCAGGATCGAGGGCACGTTCCGCTTTCCGACCGGGTCGTTGGCGGTCGCGGTGGCCTGCGGCTTCTGACCCTTGGCCAGCGCGGTGACCACGCTGACGAGGCTGTCGGCCTCCTGCTTGTTCGGCTTGTAGACCGTCATGCACTGCGTGCCGTCGAGGATGTTCTGCAGGCCCTGCGGCGTGGCGTCCTGGCCGGTCACCGGGATCTTGTCGTTGTTCTTCTTCAGGATCGAGATCGCGGCCTGGCCGAGGCCGTCATTGGCGGCGAGGACGCCGTCGATCTTGCCCTTCTGCTGGGTGTAGATCTGCTCGAAGATCGTCGCGGCCTTCTGGTTGTCCCAGTCGGGGACGGCCTGCTCGGCGACCTTCTTGTAGTTGGTCACCTTGTCGAGGACCTCATGCGCACCCTGCTTGAAGAGGGTGGCGTTGTTGTCCGTCGGCGAGCCGTCGAGGTAGACGATGTTCGACGCCTTGTCCCCGAGGCACTTCTGCAGGCCCGCGCCCTGCGTACGGCCGACCTCGGTGCCGTCGAAGGAGACGTAGTAGTCGGCGGAACCACCGAGCGTGAGACGGTCGTAGTCGATCGTCTGGACGCCCTGCTGCTTGGCCTTGGCCTCGATGGCCGCGCCAGAGTTGGAGTCGAGGTTGACGATCGCCAGGATGGTCGCGCCGTTCGTGATCATCTGGTCGGCGATGGTCTGCATCCGCTGCTTGTCGCCCTCAGCGTTCTGAATGTCGGCGGGAATGCCGGCCTTCTGGAACGCCGCGGTCAGGACCGGGCGGTCGAAGCTCTCCCAGCGGACAGACGACTTGGTGTCGGGCAGAATGATGCCGACCTTGCCCTTGATCTTCGCCGCGCCGGTGGAGGCGCCACCCTTGCTGCTGCTGTCGTCGCCGCTGCCGCAGGCCGCAAGGCCCGCGGTCGCCATGGCAGCGATCGCCGCGATACACGCCGTGCGCTTCAATCTCACGTCGACACCTTCTCCAAGCTCCCCAGGAAACAGTTTGTTTGGGCGCACAACGTATTCCTCGTGAGCTGCTGCGTATAGGGCCCCAAAGGCGGAGACATGGGACGGTTACGACATCGAAATCTGATCGTCACATAACAGATCGTGAGCGCCTCGTCGCGGACGGACATGTAAGCCGTACAGACCCTTGATCACCGCGTTTCCGCAGGCCGTACCTATGACAACGTGAGTCAAGCAGCCGACTGGGCGGCCCGCCTTCGTGACGAGCCGCCGCAGGCTTAGAAGTCGGCCGGATGACCGCTCAGTGACCGTCCTGAGTCGCGGTAAGGGTCAGGGCGTAAAGTCCGAGCGCGGTGAAGTCGTCGGCGGGCTCGGAGGTCTGCCACGAGCGCACGTCGTCGACGTACCGGCTGCCGTGCCCGGTGAACCTCGCGTTCGCGTCCGACCCGTCCGGCGGGCAGTGGCGCATGCCGTCGACATAGTCGTCCAGGCCGTCCTCGAACACGTCGACACCGTTCGGGCCGTTGACCGCGGCGCCGGTCGCGATGGGGTGCCGTCCATCCGTACGCCCGCTCAGGTTCGCGACGACGTGCTGCGGGCAGCGCTCGAAGTTCGTGCCCTCCCCCACCATGAACGAGGTGCCCCACGCGTTCGCGCCGAAGACCCAGTCGCGCTGTGCCGTCGCGAAGGCGTCGAAGCTCCGGTCACCGGAGGCGGACCGGTACAGGCGTGCGGTGGCGACCAGCCCGAACGAGTGCGGCACCGCGTCGAAGTCGCTGTAGATCGCCCCGGCACGGAACGGATCGGCGCCGGCCCGCCTGGCCCCGGTGGTGAGCTGCGCCTTCAGGTCGGCGATGACCTGGGGGCCGGTCACCGCGAGCCGGGCGCGGTCTCCGCGCATGGCCCGCAGCAGGTCCGCGTGGGCGAGCGCGCCGACGTCGTAGAGGTTGAAGGTGTCGCCGCCGGAGTCGTGGGCGATGTACTGCCCGGCCCACGTGGCCGCCTGGGCCAACCAGGTCTTCCCCCTGGGGTCGCCGAGCCGCCTCGCGGCCAGCGCCAGCTCGGCGCCGCCCAGCTCCATGTCGTCGTGCCAGGCGTCCTCGGGGTAGAAGGCGTGCGGCAGGCCGGTGGCCAGCTCGCCGACGTTCGTGGTCTTGGCCATCGAGTAGATCTGCGCCGCCGTCGCGAGGTCCGTACGCGCACGCCGCGGGTCGGCCTCCACCTGGGCGGCCAGCGCGAACGCCGCGCTCACCCGGCCGGCGAGGTTCGGGCTGATCGGCTTGCCGGGAGGCGCCGCGCGAAAGACCGGCCTGCTCCGGAGGTACTGATGGCCCTTCGCCCGGTCGGCGTCGTCCTGCTCGGGTGGCCGCCACGTGTCATGGTCGCCGACGAACGTGCCCTGCTCGTTCCCCGAGCCGATGCCCACCTGGAGGTAGAGGGTCCTGGTCTTGGCGTCCCACATCTTGCCGAGCCAGTCGAGGCCGTGCCGCGCCTCGCCGGTGATCTTCGGGTCCGGGCCGCCGTCGCGGCGTGCCGCCCACAGGAGCGTGTCGGCGAAGGCCGCGGTGTGGGTGAACTTCAGGAAGTCCCCGGCGTCGAACCAGCCGCCCTCGACGTCGACCGGGCCGCCGACCCGCTTGAGGCCGCCGGCGATCTCGTCGGTGTCCTCGCCGGTGAACGCCGGCCAGTCGTAGACCTTGGCCGTACGGTCGTTCAGGTGTGAGGGCTTGCGGCGCAGCTCGCCGGGGATGACGTCGGCGCCGTCGCGCTGGGTGCCGAAGAACCCGGCCGCGTCGTCGGCCGGACCTCGGAACATCCGGGCGGAGCCGACACGGAACGGCGGCGAGACGGTGCCGGCCGCCCTGACCCGGTACGTGCCCGGCCGCCGTAGCCGGGTGAGGTCGAGGGGGTAGACGTCGGGATAGGCGGAGTTCCACGAGCCGAGCCGCGTTCCCGCCCTGCCGTCGAGCACGGCGCGGCCACGGGAGTCGACGACGGTGAACCCCGCACCGGGGGCGGCGGCGGTCGTCATGAGGTACGCCTGCTTGGGCTCGGCGGAGGCGTATCCGACCTGGTCGACACGGACGAACCCGGAGGTCTTGGCCGGGACGGCGGCGGACGCGGCCCCGGCGGCTGTGGTGGAGAGGGTGACGATCACGGCGGCGGCAGCGAGTCTCATGTGTTCCTCGTTCGTACGGCCCCCGAACCTCGTTAGGAAAGTTTCCTAACGTGCGCAAAGTAGTGAAGCCGAGGCCAGAGGGTCAAGGGTTCGCGCCGGTCCGCGTCATCCCTTGGCCGGACGGAACGTCGCGGCGAACACGTCGAAGATCTTGCGGCTCGAGTCCCACTTGCTGTCGGGGACCTGCCAGTACAGGGCGTAGGCGTGCTTGCTGTTGGCCAGGATGTTGCGGTTGAGCACGTGGGTGCGGCCGCCGGAGCCGTTGTAGGTGAACTCCCAGTCGGCGGCCTTGCGTGCCTGCGGATAGTCCACGGACCTCAGGTGGACCCGGTGATACGAGGGAAAGCCGCTCTTCCGGGCGGCCTCCTGCTCCCGCCAGTCGGCCAGCGGGTCGGACTTCGGGGTGTCGGACTGGTCCACGATCAGGGTCCGGGAGCTGTGGGGGTCCTCCACGTACAGGTAGTGGCCATGATGATCGGCCGACCAGCCGTCCGGAACGGCGATCGAGAAGTGCGTGCTGTCGTGGTGCCAGTGGTAGCCGTCGGGCAGCGGGCCGGTGGTTCCCGTCGGGGAGACGGCGGGCGACGTGGGCGCGGTGGCCGGCGCCGATGTCGTCGGCGAGGCGGCCGGGGACGGGCTCGACGCCTTTCCGCTCGGTGTCGTGACCGGCTTCTGTGCGGACCGCCGGCCCTGGTCGTCGTCCCCGAACATCCCGCTCACGGCCCAGCCCAGGAGCCCTACCACCAGGACCAGCGCCAGCGCCGTCAGGGCCACCACCGGGACGCGGCGGGAGGCACCGGTGCGCGTGCCGCTCACGGTTCCGGTGCTCTGCAGGGACGAGGTGGCCGTCGCCGCCGGGCCGGCCGTGTCGTCCGGGCCCGGCTCGACGACTCCCGCGATGCCGGCGGCGGGCGGGCCGGCCGGGACGTCATCGGGCGGCGTCTCCACGGGGGGCGACTCGTCGAGCGCCGGGCGCGGTCGCGGGACGCTCGGGGCCGGGACGACCTCGTCCGCGGGCGCCTCGTCCGCAAATCCTCCAGCCTCCTCGGCCGGGGGACGTCCCTCCTCGACGGCGGGCGGCCCGACCTCCGCGGCCGCGGGCCTCTCCGCCGCACGCCGCCTTGCCTCTGCCTTTCTCGTCTTTCTCGACTTCCGGACCGCGGGCCGGACGGCCGCCTCGGCCGGCTCAGCCTGCGTGTGGGTGTCCGGTGACGCGTCCGTGGCCTCGGCGGAGCCGTCGGCGACCTCGCGGAGCGTGCTCGCGAGCGACTCCACGGCGGGCCGTTCGGCGGGGTCGCGCTGGAGCAGCCCGCGGATCAGCGGCCAGAGCGGTCCGGCCCGCTCGGGGGCGTCCGGGTCGTCCATCACGAGGGCCGCGAGCGTGGCCACCGCGCTGTCGCGGTCGAACGGCGGCCGGCCCTCGACGGCCGTGTACAACGTCGCGCCCAGCGACCACAGGTCCGACTCGGGGCCGACGTCGCGTCCGCGTGCCCGCTCGGGCGCCATGTACGAAGGCGAGCCGATCAGCACGCCCGAAGAGGTGACGGTCGAGCCGCCCTTCGCGGTCGCGATCCCGAAGTCGCCGAGCACGACCCGCCCGTCATCGGCGAGGAGGACGTTGCTCGGCTTCACGTCGCGGTGCAGGACGCCGGCCGCATGGGCGGCGCGGAGTCCGGCGAGCAGCTGGAGGCCGATCGCGGCGGTGCGCTCCGGGGTCATCGGGCCGTCGTCGCGTACGGCCTCGGCGAGCGACCGCGACGGGACGAACTCCATCACGATCCAGGGCCGGTCCTCGTCCTCGACGATGTCGTACACGCCCACGACGTTGGGGTGGTTGAGCCGCGCGGTGGTGCGCGCCTCGCGGAGCGTACGGCGGCGGAGCTTGTTCTGCTCCTCGTGGGGCAGGCCGGGCGGGAAGGAGACCTCCTTCACCGCCACGCTGCGGTCGAGTACCTCATCGGTGGCGAGCCATACGACGCCCATGCCGCCGCGGCCGATGACGCTGCCGAGCCGGTACCGATTTTTGAGCAGACGAGGGGTGTCCACGACGTACCGATTTACCCTTGCGACCGAGAGTTAACATACGGCAGGTCAGCGAGCCGGGCCCGGACGACGAGGTCGTGCAGGGCCGGCCCCGCGGAGGGCCGTTCGGGCAGCGACGACCGGTCCCGCTCCGTCTCCAGCCGGCTGGTCATCGCGGTGACGTCGGCGGCGAGACGGCCCGGGTCCGGGGCGCCGGCGGGCAGCGCGCCGTGCTCGGCCTCGCGTTTGGCCGCGACCAGGTCCGGCAGGTACGCCGGCCCGTGGTCGAGCGCGCCCAGGTCGGACAGGACCTCGCCGGTGAGCATCAGATGGATGCCCGTGGACAGCACGCGGAACGTGTAGAGCAGCGGCTTGAGCTCACCCGTCCGTTCGAAGAACCCCCACTGTGTACGCGCGAAACCCAGGTAGTGGTGCGCGTGGTGGCGGGTCAGGCAGCCGGGCGCCAGTGCGACCATCTCCTCGTGCAGGGGCGACGACGTCACGACGAGGGGCGACAGTAGCTGTTCCAGGACGTAGCCGTTGCGGCGCAGCAGCAGCCGGCCGAACTTCGCCAGGTCATGCGTGACGAGATCGACCTCGACGCCGTCGCGTGTCCAGGTCCGGTCGACGGTCTCCTCGCCGGTGCGGAGGCCGACGACGTCCTCGACCGGCATCAGGTGCACGCCGCGCAGGTCCACGTCGGAGTCCACGGAGGGGAAGCCGTACAGGTGGGCGCCGCTGACGGTCGCGAACACCACGTCGCCGGTCACCTCGGCGAGCCAGGACGGCAGCGTCTGTGTCATCGCGCGCCCCGTCGCCGTACGGACACCAGGAACGTCTCGACTCGCGTACGGTCCGGCTCCTCGGGCAGGCCGGTGGCGGCCAGCGCCGTGTCCATGTCCCTCGTCAGGGTCCGCCGCCACGCGTCGACCTCGGCCCAGGCCACCTCGCCGCGGCGTACGGCGAGCAGGCGCTCCCGGTGGTCCGCGACGTCCACCAGCGGCTCCCCGTGCTCGAGCAGGTGGCGCCCGCTGATCAGCAGCCGGAGCAGGTGCATCACGTGCTTCCACCGGGGCTCGCCGCGCGTGCGCACGTCGCCGGTGAGCTTGCGGAACTGGCTCTCCGCGTAGCGCAGGAACGTCCGGTGCGCGTGGCGGGACAGGAAGGAGCCGCGCAGTGCCAGCAGCTCCTCCCCCTGCTCGGTGACCTTCTCGACCAGGGGCGACCACAGGCATTCCAGCACGGTCGGGTTGGCGTCCAGCGCGAGCCCGAGGAAGCGTTCGAGCTCCCAGGAGAAGCGCTCGGCGTCCGGCCCGTCGACGTGTGACGGAGGCTTGCCGAAGCCCCAGAACAGCGGCGTCGGCGCCACGAACACGCCGCGCCGGTCGATGTCGCTGTCCTCCGTGGCGAGCCCGTAGGCGCGCGAACCGGCCACGACGGACAGCACCGTGTGGTCGCGCACCAAGGAGAGATCATCCACAGGATGAGAGCCTGGCGGAGATCACCGCCGACTCCAACTTGAATTGCCGAAATATCGTGACTTTTCGGAACGGCCGGCGAACGTGCGCGCCGGTCACCCCCGCCAGTGACGCGCCAGGGCTAGCCTTGATGACGTGGGAAGCGAAATCGGTGTCACCGGGCTGGCCGTCATGGGCCAGAACCTCGCGCGAAACATCGCGCGGCATGGGTTCCCCGTGGCCGTACACAACCGCAGTGACAGCCGTACCAAACAGCTGATCGAACGGTACGGGAACGAGGGCGAGTTCACGCCCACGACGACGATCGAGGAGTTCGTCGCCGCGCTCGACCGGCCGCGCCGGATCGTGATCATGGTGAAGGCCGGCAGGCCCGTCGACGCCGTGATCGACGAGCTGGTGCCGTTGCTCGACAAGGGCGACATCCTGATCGACGGCGGCAACTCACACTTCGAGGACACGCGGCGGCGCGAGGCGGCGCTCACCGAGCACGGCCTCCATTTCCTCGGCACCGGAGTCTCCGGCGGCGAGGAGGGCGCGCTCAACGGGCCCAGCATCATGCCGGGCGGACCGGCCGACGCGTACGCCCCGGTCGAGTCGATCCTGACCACGATCGCGGCCCAGGTGGACGGCACGCCGTGCTGCGCCCACATCGGCCCGGACGGCGCCGGTCACTACGTCAAGATGGCGCACAACGGCATCGAGTACGCCGACATGCAGCTCATCGCCGAGGCGTACGACCTGCTCACCAGCGCGGCCGGGCTGTCCGCGCCCGAGATCGCCCAGGTCTTCGAGCAGTGGAACGAGGGCGACCTGGAGTCGTTCCTCATCGAGACCACCTCCAAGGTGCTCGCGCACACCGACGCCACGACGGGCCGGCCCCTGGTCGACGTGATCGTCGACGAGGCCGAGCAGAAGGGCACCGGCCGCTGGACCGCGCAGTCGGCCCTGGAGCTCGGCGTCCCGGTCACCGCGATCACCGAGGCCGTGTACGCCCGCGCGCTGTCGGCCCGCAAGGACCAGCGGGTCCGCGCCTCGAAGATCCTGCCCGGCCCCGGCGGCGGCACGACGCCGGAGGGTTTCGTGGACGCCGTGCGCGACGCGCTGTACGCCTCCAAGGTGGTCGCGTACGCACAGGGCTTCGAGCAGATGCGCGCCGCGTCGGACGAGTACGGCTGGAACGTCGACCCGGGCACCCTCGCGACCATCTGGCGCGGCGGCTGCATCATCCGGGCGCGCTTCCTCGACCGCATCAAGGAGGCCTACGGGCGCAGCCCGGACCTGCCGAACCTCCTGCTGGACGACTACTTCAGCGACGCGGTCGCGGGTGCGCAGGACGCGTGGCGCAAGGTCGTACGCACCGCGGTGGACCTCGGCGTCCCGACGCCCGCGTTCTCCGCGTCGCTGGCCTACTACGACGGCTACCGCCGCGAGCGCGGCCCGGCATCGCTGATCCAGGGGCTGCGCGACTACTTCGGCGCCCACACCTACCGGCGCGTGGACCGTGACGGGTCCTTCCACACCCTGTGGTCGGAGGACGGCCGGGAGATCTCCGCCGGCTGACACGAGAACGAGCGGGCTCCGGCCGTGCCCCTGAGGCCCGGCCGGAGCCGCCGTCTCACACGTACGACGCGAGTCCCCGGACCAGGAGCTCCAGGCCGAACCTCAGGCGCTCGTCGCCGCCGCCCTCGATCAGCGCGCCCACCATCGACGTGATGACCGGGAAGCGGTCGGGCGGCAGGCTCTCGAAGTAGGCGCGGATCTGCTCGAAGTAGTCCCGCGCGTCCTCCTCGGTCCGGCGCCCGCGCTCCTGGTGCAGCGACGCCTCGAAGGCGTCCGCGAGCACGTAGAGGGACACCCGGTCCACGAACCAGCCCGCCTGCTGGTCCGGCACACCCCCGGCCCGCAGGATGGCCAGCAGCGCCTCGCTGTAGCGCAGGGAGTTGGGCCCGACGGGGATGTTGGCGAGCGCGGCACGCGCGATCCCGGGATGTTTCACCCACACGCCGTGCGCGGCGATCGCGGACTCGACGATCTGCTCCTGCCACCGGGCCGGGTCGGGCGTGGGCATCTCCATCTCGCCGACGATCCGGTCGATCATCAGCTCCAGGAGCTCGTCCTTGTTCGCGACATGCGCGTACAGCGACGCCGGCCCGGTCCGCAGGTCGAGGGCGACCCGGCGCATGCTGAGCGCCTCGAACCCCTCCGCGTCGAGGACCCGCATCGCGGTGTCGACGATGAGTTCCTGGCTGAGCGGCCGGCGCTGCCGCGTGGTCTTCTTCGGGCGCCGCCACGGCGGGGGCGGAATCTCGGTCGTCCCTGTCACGGCACACTCCTCCCTTCGAACAGGGTACCGACGGCGAACGGCGTTCCGCCGCGGTTCTTGATCACGTCGGAGCGGTGCGCGGCCCGCTCCGACGTGATCATGTCGTGTCCGGAGTCAGACCTGGGGAAGGACGTCGCTCGCCAGCAGCGCGAGATGGTCCAGGTCGTTCAGGTCGAGCACCTGGAGGTAGGCGCGCTCGGCGCCGGCCTCGCCGAACGCGGCGAGCCGCGCGACGACCTCGGCCGGGGTGCCGGCGATGCCGTTCTCGCGCAGGTCCTCCACCGAACGGCCGATGGCGTCGGCGCGCTGCCGGAGCTGTGCGTCGTCGCGCCCGCAGCAGATGACCTGCGCGGCGGAGAAGGTGATGGACGAGTCGTCCCGGCCGCCGTTCTCGCAGGCGGCCCGCACCCGCTCGTACGCCGCCCGCGTCTCCTCGATCGAGTGGAACGGCACGTTGAACTCGTCGGCGAAACGGGCGGCGAGCCGCGGCGTGCGCTTGGCGCCCACTCCGCCGATGATGATCGGCGGCCGCGGCCGCTGGGCCGGCTTGGGGAGCGCCGGAGAGCCGGTCACCTGGTAGTGAGCCCCCTCGAAGTCGAACGTCTTGCCCGAGGGGGTGTCCCACATTCCCGTAATGATCTCCAGCTGCTCCTCGAGCCGGTCGAAACGCTCGCCGAGACCGGGGAACGGGATTCCGTACGCGGTGTGTTCTTCGTCGTACCAGCCGGTCCCGAGACCGAGTTCGACGCGTCCTCCGCTCATGTCATCGACATTGGCCACGGAGATGGCGAGAGGGCCGGGCAGCCGGAACGTCGCCGCGGTCACCAGGGTCCCGAGCCGGATGCGCTCGGTCTCCCTGGCCAGACCGGCCAGGGTGACCCAGGCGTCCGACGGGCCCGGCAGGCCGCTGACGTCCCCCATCTTCAAGTAGTGGTCAGAGCGGAAGAACGCGTCGAAGCCGCCGTCCTCGGTGGCCTTGGCGACGCGGAGCAGGGTGGTGTAGTCGGCCCCCTGCTGGGGCTCGGTGAAGATCCTCAACAGCATGACCCCCATCCTGCTCCCCCGTCGCCTCGGCCCGCACTGTCGGGTACTACTCAGCCCTCTTCGCCACGGCGGGCGCGGCTGAGCCGGTAGAGGACCATGCCCGCGCCCGCCAAGCCGAGACCTGACAGAGCGAGCAGCGCGGACGAACCGCCGGTGGTCGGCAGGTTCCCGCGGACCGGCTGCGGCCGTGCCGCGATCGGGTGGGCCGCCCGGGTGTGGCAGGCGATGCCGCTCGCTCCCCCGCAGCGCAGCGCGTGCGGGTGAGACGGCCCCGTCAGGTTGACCACGTGCGGCCGGTGGTGCGGCGCGGAGCCGAGCGGGCAGACGAAGCCCGATCCCTGCCGCGAGCAGTCACGGTGAGCGCGACCCGAGCCCCGCGGGGCACCGACCGGCAGCCGTACGTGGTGATGACGCGCCGGGTGGCCCAGCGGCTCGTGAGCCGCCTTGCCGGGCACCGACTTTCCGGGACCCGTCAGCGGCGTCATCGGGGAAACGGTGTCAGGCGTGACGGCCGGCTCCTCGTGTACGGCGGCCGGCGCGTTGTCGGCCGTCCCGCAGGGCGGTGCCAAGGGACGTTCCGAGGCCGCCTTGCCCTCGACCGCCATCGGCTTGTCCGCGGCCGCCGCGCAGGGCGCGACCTCCGCCTTGGCCGGGTCGCCCGGAGCCGCCGGAGCGACCGGGAGTGCCGGAGCCGCGGCGGGAGCCACGGGAGCGTTCTGGGAGTTCACGCACCCGCACGCCCCCAGCCCGCCCTGCGCGCAGGGCGGGATCGCCGGCATGTCCGGCACGACGACCGGCCGGCCCGGGACGACGACCGGCCTGGCCGCCGCCGCACCGCACGGAGTGGCGACGGGCGCGTCCGCGGCCGTCTTGTCCGCGTCGGCCTTCGTACCGGGCCTGTCGGCGGTGGTCGCCGCGGCAGGCTTGGCCTGCCCGGCTCCCGGGTGCCCCTGGGCGCCCGCACACGGCGCTGCCGCCGCATGGTCCGGGACGTCCGCCGGACGTGCCGGGGCGGGCAGGATGACCGGACGTCCGGCCAGAGCACCACACGGCGTGGTGACGGGAATGTCCGCCGCTTCCGCGGGCCTGTCCTGCACGGCCACGGGCCGGTGTGCCACCGCGCACGGCGGGACGATCGCGCGGTCCGGGACGTTCGCGGGACGCACGGGCTCGATGAACGGCCTTCCCGCCGTCGCACCACACGGCGTGACGGCGGGAATGCCCGCCGGCACCGCCGGCCTGCCCTGCACGGCCTCCGGCCGGTGCGCCACCGCACACGGCGGAACCGCCGGGCGGCCGGGAACGGCCACCGGCCTGGCCGCCACCGCGCCACACGGCGCCGTGGCGGGCCGGTCCGGAACCGCGACGGGGTGCGCCGCGGCCTTGGCCGGTGCCGCGGCGGGTGCCGCGGCGGCGGGCCGGGCCGGCGTCACGACGGGCCGTCCCAGCGCGTCACCGGCGGCCGGCCTGTAGGGCACCACCGCGTCGGCGGGCGGCCCGGAGGCGGGCCGGTCCTCGGCGGCGGCGCATCCGCACGCCAGCGGGTCGTCCTGCTTGGCGGCGCAGGAGCCCAGAGACGGCGCGGACTCACCCTCGCTCCTGACGGGCGCGGCCCCGCTCCCGCACGGGCCGGCCGGTGCGGGAACCCCGATCGGGCTCCGCACCACGACGGACTCGGCGGTCACCGGGCCGTGCTCGGTCACCATGAGGGGGTACGGGATCCTCCCGTCCGCGTCGGCGCCCTGGGGTGCCGCCGGGTCGGGGTCCGACGAGACGCCGACCGGTGGGAACGCGGCCAGCCTCCGCTCGGGTGCCGTCGGAGCGTTGTGCCACGACACCTGGACGGGGTTGCTCAGCGCCTTTCCGTAGTGAGCCCTGGGAGTGAGCTCGGCGGTGATGGTGCCGCGCCGGGTCGCGCCCTGCGGCACGAGGCCGATCTTGCAGACGAGCGGGCCGGTCCGCTTCCAGTGGCACTTCGGCGGTGCGGCGAGCACCTTGAGGTTCTTGTCGGGTCTGGCGGTGAGAGCGACGTCCCGCGCCGGGACGGTGCCCCTGTTGGTCACCTCGAACGGCCATTTGTACGTTCTGCCGGGGACGATCGCCCCGCGAGGCCCATGAGTGTCGACGACGAGATCGGCGCGCCCCCTTCGGTGATCGCGCGCCTCACGGCCGTCGTGGTCTCGGTGCGGAGTGACGCGGTCATGCGCTCGCGCGGCCTTACCGCCGGTGTGGGCGGAGGCGCTGGCTATGACCTGCGGCATGACGGCGAAGCACGAGGCCGTCGCCACCGCCGTGATACTCCGGATTCCGGCACGCATGGCGCGGCCAGAAATGTCGATCATCTTTGTCCCCCCGGACCTGCTCAGACGCTGTTGACAACGCCCCGTTCTAACCGTCCCAAGGGGGATCTCATAGCAGCGCGTCGGCGTGTCGTCACAAACAGTGATGGTAAAAACCCGGCTGCGACATCGGCCTCGATAACGCTCACAGCGCATGGCACATGGCGATAGTTTCCTTTGACGGCCTTTCGACCAAAAGGAATAGACCTGTGCTGCCTGAGAAAAAGGTCACCGCGGCCACGCTTGCCGGTGCCATCGCCACGATCCTCGTCTGGGTCCTGCACCTGACCGGTGTCGACATCCCGTCCGAGGTGGCGGCCGCGATCACCACGGTCCTCGCCGCCGTGGCCGGCTACATGGCCCCCCACACCCACCGCCCCGATCTGGAAAAGCCGGCGCCCGAGGCCTCCGTCGCGCGCTGACCTCGCGTGGTCAGAAGCCGAGACCGTCGCCGCAGTCCACCGTCGCGGAGCCGCCCGAGCTCGTCGCGCTCTTCACGAGATCTCCGTCCACCTCGAGCGTGCAGGTGAGCTCGCCGTCGCCGGTGCTGTGCGCGGTCACGTCGATGCTCTGACCGTCGTTGACGGTGAACGTCCTGCTCCAGGGCGGCGACACGACACTGTGGTGCCGCCGCCCGCCCGGCACCGTGTACGTCACCGAGGCGCGCCGGACACTGCCCTTGACGGCGAACGTCACCGTGTGCGCGCCCGTGTCATCGTCCGGCGGCGCGGCCTCGTCTCCGGGAGGCGGCGGAGTCGCGGGAGGGCGGGCGGATGTCGGCGCGTGTGACGGCGTTGCCGCCTGCCCACCGGAATGCCCGGCCGAATGGCGGCCCGGCGAACACGCGGCGAGCACGAACACCAGGGTGAGGAACGTGATTCGCATAGTCGTCTCCAAAACGCGGGCAATGCCGTACTGGAGGGACTACGGATTGTAACAATCGGCGACGGGTCCGTCGCCCACCGCGACTTCCGGGCGGAAAGATCAAATCCGGGATTCACAAAATGGCGTCACCACGCCCTTTCGCCACCCGGGGCGGTCCCGCACGTTCGGGGCCGCCCCGGCACGGCGAAACGAGGTCAGCGGGCCGACAGCAGCTCGCCGAGCTCGTCCTCGACGTCCTGGTTGGCGACGAACATCAGCTCGTCACCGCCTTCGAGGGTGTCGTCGGGGCTGGGCACCAGCACCCGGCCCTCGCGCAGGATCGCGACCAGCGCGCTGTCCTGCGGCCATGCCACCGAACCGACCAGCTGTCCCGCCAGAGGCGCGTCCTCGGGCAGCGTCAGCTCGACCAGGTTGGCCTCTCCCTGGCGGAACGTCATCAGCCGGACCAGGTCGCCGACGCTGACGGCCTCCTCGACGAGCGCCGACAGGAGCCGCGGCGTCGAGACGGCGACGTCCACACCCCATGACTCGTTGAAGAGCCACTCGTTCTTCGGGTGGTTGATCCGCGCGACCACGCGCGGCACCCCGTACTCGGTCTTGGCCAGGAGCGAGACGACGAGGTTGACCTTGTCGTCGCCGCTGGCGGCCACGACGACATGGCAGCGCTCCAGCCCCGCGTCGTCGAGTGAGGCGATCTCACACGCGTCGGCGAGCAGCCATTCGGCCTGCGCCACCGCCTCGACCTTGATCGATCGGGGGTTCTTGTCGATGAGGAGGACCTCGTGGCCGTTCTCAAGGAGTTCCTGGGCGATGGAGCGGCCGACCGCTCCCGCACCGGCTATGGCGACCCGCATTACTCCGCCTCCTCGTCGGGCCGCTGTGACACGGCGTCGTTGATGCGCTCCATCTCGGCCGCGACGGCCATCACGTGGACCACGTCGCCGTCCTGGATGACGGTGTCGCCATCGGGGACCACGGCCTCGCCCATGCGGTTCAGGAAGGTCACGCGGGTCCGCGCGACCTCCTCCAGGGCGGAGACTCTCGCGCCGACCCACTTCGGGTCCATCTGGACCTCCGCGAGCACGACCTCGCCGGTCGGGTCGCGCCAGAGCGGTGCCGGGCCCTCAGGGAGGAGCCGGCGCATCATCTGGTCGGCCGTCCAGCGCACGGTCGCGACGGTCGGGATCCCCAGCCGCTGGTACACCTCGGCACGGCGCGGGTCGTAGATGCGGGCCACGACGTTCTCGACGCCGAACGTCTCGCGTGCCACGCGAGCCGAGATGATGTTGGAGTTGTCACCGCTGCTCACCGCCACGAACGCGGACGCCTGCTCGATCCCGGCCTCGACGAGCACGTCGCGGTCGAAACCGAATCCGGTGATCCGCCGCCCCTTGAAACCACCGCGCAACCGGCGGAACGCCTCAGGGGTCTGATCGATGATGGCCACGCTGTGGCCTTTATCCTCAAGGATGTGGGCGAGTGTCGATCCGACACGCCCGCACCCCATGATCACGATGTGCACGGTCGTCCTTCCCGGCGCCTTAGGTCCGCTTGGCTCCGTCTTGACCTGAGAAACCTACACATGGCCGGGCGCGGGACAGAACTCCTTGACCCGTCCGATGGATCGCACTTCTTTTCATCCCCATACCGTGATGGGTTTTCACGATCCGGTTAGCGACTAACATCACGGTCGTGTCGAAGGCTCCCGACCTCGTCAAGAGGCTCTTGCTCGGCAGGGCCCTGCGAAGTGCCCAGCAGCACGAGCAGACTCTCCCCAAGACGATCGCCCTCCCGGTGTTCGCCAGTGACGCTCTGTCGTCGGTCGCGTACGCACCACAGGAGATCCTGATCGCCCTCGGCCTGGCCGGACTGGCGACGTACCACTTCACCCCCTGGGTGGCCGGCGCGGTCATCGTGATCCTCCTGACGGTCGTGGCGTCTTATCGCCAGAACGTCCGCGCCTACACCAGTGGCGGCGGCGACTTCGAGGTGGCCACCACCAACCTGGGCAGCAACTCGGGCATCGTCGTCGCGAGCGCCCTGCTCGTCGACTACGTGATGACCGTGGCGGTCTCGGTCTCCTCCGGAGTCGAGAACCTCGGCGCCCTCATCCACTTCATCCAGCCCCACCAGGTGCTCGTGGCGATCGCGATCGTCGCGATCCTGACGATCCTGAACCTGCGAGGGATCCGGGAGTCCGGCATCGCGTTCGCGATCCCGACGTACCTGTTCATGTTCGGCGTGTTCGTGATGCTGCTGTGGGGGTTCACCCGGCTCTCGTTCGGCGCCCACCTGCACGCCGAGACCGCCGACCTGAACGTCCAGGGTCACGACGTCGGCGTGACCGGATTCGCGCTCGTCTTCCTGCTGCTGCGCGCGTTCTCCTCCGGCTGTGCCGCCCTGACCGGCGTCGAGGCGATCAGCAACGGGGTGCCGGCCTTCCGCAAGCCCAAGGGCAAGAACGCCGCGACGACGCTCCTGCTGCTCGGAGTCGTGGCGGCCTCGATGTTCGGCGGCATCGTCGCGCTCGCCTACATCACCAAGGCCAAGTTCGCCGACCCGACTCTGGGCACCCACCTGATCAACAGCGCCGGCAAGGACGTCTCGGACCAGGATCCGATCGTCGCGCAGGTCGCCCACACGGTGTTCAGCAACTTCCCCCTGGGCTTCGCCTACGTCACCGTGATGACGGCGCTGATCCTGGCTCTCGCGGCCAACACGGCGTTCAACGGCTTCCCCGTGCTCGGCTCGGTGCTCGCGCAGAACCGCTACCTGCCCCGGCAGCTGCACACCCGCGGCGACCGGCTCGCCTTCAGCAACGGGATCATCATCCTGGGCACCATGGCGGGCCTGCTGATCTACGCGTACGACGCCTCGGTGACCGCGCTCATCCAGCTGTACATCGTCGGCGTCTTCGTGTCGTTCACCGTCAGCCAGACCGGCATGGTCCGCCACTGGAACCGCCTGCTGCGGACCGAGACCGACCGCGGGAAGCGCCGGCGGATGATGACCTCGCGGGCGATCAACGCCTTCGGCGGGGTCGTCACCGGCATCGTCCTGATCGTCGTCCTCATCACCAAGTTCCTGCTCGGCGCCTGGATCGCCTGCGTGGCCATGGCGGTGCTGTTCCTGATGATGCGGGGCATCCGGCGGCACTACGACCGGGTCGCCACCGAGCTCGTGGTCAGCGGCGAGGACGTCGCACTGCCCCCGCGCAACCACGCCATCGTCCTCGTCTCCAAGATCCACAAGCCGACGCTGCGGGCGCTCTCGTACGCGCGGGCCACCCGCCCGTCGACCATCGAGGCGGTCTCCGTCGCGGTCGACCCCCAGGAGTCCGAGGAGCTCCAGGAGGCGTGGGACGCGCACGAGCTGCCCGTACCGCTCAAGATCCTGGACTCGCCGTACCGCGAGATCACCCGGCCGATCCTGGAGTACGTCAAGAGCGTACGGCGGCGCAGTCCCCGTGACGTGGTCACCGTGTTCCTGCCCGAATATGTCGTGGGACACTGGTGGGAGCACCTGTTGCACAACCAGAGCGCGTTGCGTCTCAAGACGCGCCTGCTGTTCGTGCCCGGTGTGATGGTGACGAGCGTCCCCTGGCAGCTCGCCTCCTCTGACCGTCTCAAGGGGCGACCCGAGCGGGCCGCGCCAGGCTCCATCCGCCGTCCGTACCCCCCGCAGGACGCCGACTCGAAGGATTCACGTGCCGCCGGTGGAATCGTCTGACCTGATCGAACTCGAGATCGGCGCGGTCGCCAATGGCGGCTCGTGCGTGGCCCGGCACGTGGGCCGCGTCGTGTTCGTCCGGCACACGCTGCCGGGAGAGCGCGTACGGGCCCGCGTCACCCAGGAGACCAAGAACTTCCTGCGCGCCGACGCCGTGGAGATCCTGGAGGCCTCACCCGACCGCGTACCGGCGCCGTGCCCGTTCTCCGGCCCCGGACGCTGCGGCGGGTGCGACTGGCAGCACGTGTCGCTCCCGGCGCAGCGGCTGCTGAAGGCCGCGGTCGTGGAGGAGCAGCTCCGCCGCGTCGCCGGTGTCGAGCGCGAGGTCATCGTCGAGGAGGTGCCCGGAGCCCCGGACGGCCTCGGCTGGCGCACCCGCATGCAGTTCTCGGTACGCCGCGACGGCGCCGTCGGGCTGAAGCACCACCGTTCCCACACGATCGAGCCCATCGACGAGTGTCTGATCGCCCACCCCGAGGTCGAGGTGCTGGGCATCGAGCGCAAGCGCTGGCCCGGAGCCGCCGGCGTCGAGGCGATCGCCTCGGCCGGCACGGGCGACCGGCTCGCCATCCTCAAGACCCGTGGCCGCGCCCGCGTGCCCCGCATGGACGCACAGGTCCGCCTGATCAGCGGCAAGCCGGACAAGCCACCGTTCGTACGCGAGGACGTGGGCGACCGGCTGTGGCAGGTCAGCGGCAGCGGGTTCTGGCAGGTCCACCCGGGAGCCGCCCCGCTGCTCGCGGACGCCGTGATCGAGGCCCTCGAACCCCGCCGCGGCGACGTGGCGGTGGACCTGTACTGCGGCGCAGGCCTGTTCGCGGGCGTGCTCGGCGAGAGCGTCGGCTCGGACGGCCTGGTCGTGGGCATCGAGTCCGAAGCCCAGGCGGTGAAGGACGCGCGCTTCAACCTGCGCGACCTGCCGCACGTGTCCATCGAGCGCGGCGAGGTCGAGAAGGTCCTGGACGAGATCCAGTTCGGCCGCGGCAAGACGAAGCTGAACCGCGCCGACCTGGTCGTCCTCGACCCCCCGCGCACGGGCGCCGGCCCGGACGTCGTCAAGCGGATCGCCGAGCTCGCGGGCCGCCGCATCGCGTACGTCTCCTGCGACCCGGCCACCCTGTCCCGCGACCTGGCGCTCTTCTCCGAGCAGGGCTGGGCGCTGTCGGGCTTCCGCGCCTTCGACGCCTTCCCGATGACCCAGCACGTGGAGCTTCTGGCGACGCTGGTCAGAGGCTAGAAAATGGCCTCTACCCGGGCCGCTACCATCTCGTAATCCTCAGGGAACCTCAGGCGTCCTCGCGGATCTGCGCACTCGTGACGCACGAGTGCCGCACGATCTTGGAGGAGCCCGATATGGCCTCGGCCGTCTTCGACGAGCCGGCGGATTCGCCCGCGTAGTCCGCGACCCCGACTTCACCCGTTACGGCCCGCACGACCGCCGCCACACGGCGGTGTGTGGGCTCGTGCGGCACGGGTCCCGTTGTACGACGCTGAGAGGCGCCCGACATGTCCGGTCGCGGTGAGGCCGCCCGCGACCGCCTCGACATAGCGTTCGCTTCCATTTCATTGCAACGATCACTATCAAGATCGTTGCATTTTTTTCGAGACCATTGCAACAATCTTACGAGTTCTACCTGCACCTATGTTGTTTTAGCGCAACAAGCGTGTTGCCGGATATTTAAATGCAACGTAGCGTTTGCGATGTTCGAAACAACGAGTCGCAGGAGCGCATCATGCAGAAGTTCGAGACCCCCGCCCCGATCTCCGCCGTCCTGAACGTCCCCGCCGGGCGTGTCCGGTTCGTCGCCGCCGACCGGGCCGACACCGCGGTCGAGGTCCTGCCCGCGGACGCCGCGAAGGGCCGCGACGTCAAGGCCGCGGAGCAGGCCACGGTCGACTACGCCGACGGCGTGCTGCGGATCGAGATGCCGACGAAGAACCAGCTGTTCGGAGCGTCCGGATCCATCGAGGTGACGGTCCAGCTGCCGGCCGGTTCACGGGTCGAGGTCAAGGCCGCCGCCACCGAGTTCCGCGCCGTGGGACGGCTGGGCGAGGTGACCTTCGAGGGCGCGTACGACCAGGTCAGGGTCGACGAGGCCGCGAGCGCCCGCATCACCGCCGTCGCCGGCGACGTCTGGGTCGGCCGCCTCACCGGCCCCGCGGAGATCACCACCAGCAAGGGCGACATCCACGTCGCCGAGGCCGCAGGCGGCCAGGTCACCCTGCACACGAACATGGGCGACATCGAGATCTCCGCCGCGCCGGGCGTCTCGTCCTCGCTGGACGCCGGTACCGGCTACGGCCGCGTCAGCAACGCGCTCAAGAACGACGGCTCCGCCGAGCTGGACATCCACGCGACCACCTCCTACGGCGACATCGTCGCCCGCAGCCTCTGAGGGGTACCGAAATGACGAACCTGGCGATCTCAGTGAACGGGCTGCGCAAGTCCTACCGTGACAAGACCGGCGACAAGGTCGTGCTCGACGGCATCGACCTGGCCGTACCCGAAGGCACGGTCTTCTCCCTGCTCGGCCCGAACGGCGCCGGCAAGACCACCACCGTCCAGATCCTGTCCACCCTGATCCCGGCCGACGGCGGCACCGCCCTCGTCGCCGGCCACGACCTGGCCCGCGATCCCGACGACGTACGCGGCGCGATCGGTGTCACCGGCCAGTACTCCGCCGTCGACAAGCTGCTCACCGGCGAGGAGAACCTGCTCCTCATGGCCGACCTCAACCACCTGACACGCGACGACGGCAAGCGCAGGGCCGCCGAGCTGCTCGAGCGCTTCGACCTGGTCGACGCGGCACGCAAGACGGCCGCCACCTACTCCGGCGGCATGCAACGCCGGCTCGACCTGGCGATGACCCTGGTCGGCGACCCCCGCCTGATCTTCCTGGACGAGCCCACCACCGGCCTGGACCCCCGCAGCCGCCGCTCCATGTGGCAGATCGTCCGTGAACTCGTCGCGGGCGGCGTCACCATCTTCCTCACCACCCAGTACCTGGAGGAGGCCGACGAGCTCGCCGACCACATCGCCCTCCTCGACCACGGACGACTGATCGCCGAAGGCACCGCCGAAGAGCTCAAACGGCGCATCTCCGGCGGCCACATCGAGCTCACCTTCGCCGAGACGCACCCGCTCGACGCGGCCCGCCACCTCCTCGGCGACGCCGCGGCCGCCGACCCCGAGGCGCTCACCCTTCAGGTGCCGAGCGACGGCGGCGTCCGCGCGATCCGCGAACTACTCGCCCTCCTGGACGAACACTCCATCGACATCACCGCCATGAGCGTCCACACCCCCGACCTCGACGACGTGTTCCTCACCCTCACCGGCCAGCAGAAGGAGACCACCCGATGAGCACCCTCACCCTCGCCGCCCGCGACTCCAACACCATGATCCGGCGCCAGCTCAAACGCCTGGTCCGCTACCCGTCCATGACCATCCAACTCATCATCACGCCCGTCATCCTCCTGATCCTGTTCGTCTATGTCTTCGGCGGCGCCCTCGGCAACGGACTCGGCGGCGGATCCGGCGGCGGACGCGGCGCCTACGTCAACTACGTCGTCCCCGGCATCCTGCTCATGGCCGCCGCCACCGCCGCGACCGGAACCGCCGTCATGGTCGCCACCGACATGACCGAAGGCATCATCGCCCGCTTCCGCACCATGCGGATCTCCCGCGCCTCGGTCCTCACCGGCCATGTCGTCGGCAGCGTCATCCAGCAGCTCCTCGGCATGGCCGTCCTCGTCGGCATCGCCCTGGCCATCGGCTTCCGCCCGAACGCCACCGCACTCGAGTGGCTGGCCGCCGTCGCCCTGCTCACCCTGTTCGTCGTGGCCATCACCTGGCTGTCGGTCGCCCTCGGCCTGAACTCCTCGAGCCCCGAGGCCGCGAGCAACGCCCCGATGCCCCTGATCCTGCTGCCCTTCCTCGGCAGCGGCTTCGTCCCCACCGACTCCATGCCCACCGCCCTGCGCTGGTTCGCCGAATACCAGCCCTTCACCCCGATCATGGAAACCGTCCGCGGCCTCCTGCTCGGCACCCCGATCGGCAACAGCGCCACCATCGCCACCGCTTGGTGCGCCGGCATCGCCGTCGTCTCCTACCTCTGGGCCAAGAACACCTTCGGCAAAGCCTGACCATGAACCCCCCGAACAGGGCCGTCAGACCAACAGGTCTGACGGCCCTGGCCCTTTCCACCGTCGCCCCGGATGGGATCGCAGCGAGCGCTCGACGCAAGACACCCCGGCCGGATGCGCCACATCCGGTCACTCTCACAGTCAACCCGTAGGGCCCGGCTTCGCGTCTCATCCTCACCGGCGAAGGGAACTCTCATGCGCACCATCACCAGCGGCGTCATCGCGGCACTCGTCCTCACCGGGTGCGGCGCCGGAGCGCCTTCGAATCCGGCGGCTCCGCCGGCGGCGCCGCCGAAGACGTCTGTGCGGCTGATCAAGGTCCCGGCCGTGGTCGGCAAGAATCACCAGCTCGCACAGAACACGATGCAGGCCGCCGGGCTCTACGACCTGCGCGAGGAGGACGCGACCGGTCAGGGCCGGCTGCTGATCTGGGATCGGAACTGGGTCGTGGTACGGCAGACCCCGCCGGCGGGCCGCCGTGTCCGGCCGGACACGGTCGTGACGCTGTTCTCCAAGAAGATCGGCGAGTAGGGGGGTGCCCCCGAATTCCTGGATTTCCCGGCGGAGGCCATGGGGCTCTACTGGACGCCTGGTCCGAATGACCTCGGGCCTGTCCTTCGAGGGTCGGCCGGGCCCGTTCCTCCGCCCTGCCCTCCCTCGCCGTCCCTCAATGGGAGGAACGCCATGCGAACCGTCCTCATCGCCGCCGCGGCGGCCGCGACCCTGACGCTCACCGGATGCGCCGCGACCGTCAGCGGTGCGAAGAGCAGCGCCGCCGAGCCTCCGCGAACCGCGTCGTCCGGGCCGGCCACGAGCAGCGGACCCGAGGCGAAGGCCAAGCTGACCGGCACCTGCGACTACGATCTCGGTTCGTCCGGAATGGGCACCGACTACACGGTCAGCGCCGAGGTCGTCGTGAAGAACACCGGCAACATCAGCATCAAGTCCCAGGTCACCGCCCGCTGGCCGCAGTTCGGCCACGCGCCGGTCGCCATGTCGAAGACGGTCACGGTCGGGTACCACAAGACGGTCATCGTCCGGTTCGCCAGGCATGCGACGCAGGTCCAGATCGACCGGCTCCAGTCCTACCAGCTGAAGCACCTGGACGATGACGGCTGCTCGTACAAGGGAAAGATCCTGGAGACCTCCGGCGCGCCGCACTGAGCGGTCGCCCGCCGCGCCGACCCTCCAGGCGGGGGACGGCGGCCGTTCACAGCCATCGACGCGGCGACACCGGCCTGGAAAGCGCGTGTCGGCGGTGAGCGCGTCCATCAGGCCCTGGACGCGGCGCTGCGCGGTGCGGGGGACGGCTCCCGGCGCACGCGCGATGGTCGCCGACTGCGGGCTCGCCGCACCCGGCGCCGCCCCGTTACGTCTCACACCCCGCCACCGCTCACCTCAAAACGAAATGATCTTCATCAGGGGCAACCGCGACCACTTGGGACTTCGAGACAGGCTCTAGCGTTTGGTGATCACGCCGCAGGCGATGCGGGCGCCGGAGTCGCCGGTCCGGTGTGACTCGGCGTCCGGGCCGGGCTTGCCGTTCGCCTGGTAGCGCTTGGGGATGTTGGCCTGGTCGTCCGGCAGGGCGTGGATGATGATCGCGCTGCCGTCGGCGTCGAGGAGCTGTCTCAGCTGGAACCGGTCGGTGGTGATCGTCGCGTGGCCGGTGCCGTCCGCGGCGATCAGGAGGTCCGGCAGGTCTCCCGAATGGTTCGGGTGAGAGTGCGAGCCCAGGTCGAAGTGCGGGCCCGCGCTGTAGAACGGGCTGCCCGTCTTCGGGTCGATCGACCGCGCGTCACAGACGCCCTTCTTGTGGAAGTGGAAGCCGTGGTAGCCGGGCGGCAGGCCCTTGGCGCTGACGGTGACCTTGGACTTGTGCCGGCCGGAGTCCTCGACGCGTAGTGAGCCGACGGTCTTGCCCTCGGCGCTCTTGATGACGGCGCCACCCGGCATGCCGGGTTGCCGGATTGTCTTTCCGGCCGTGAAGGCGCCGAGCGCGGTGGCGCCGCCGCCCAGGGCGACGACCGCGAGCAGGTGGTACTTGCCAGGCATGAGACGGTCCCCGATGAGGTGACGATCCAGAGCGAAATGGTCCGGATCCGTCTCATACCCGCCTTTGACTACGGACAGTCACGCCCCGGGTGCGGGAGTGCTCCGGTCCATGGGGGTACGGCCCCGGGCCAGCAGCCAGGCCATCGCGGCCAGGGCGGCGACCTGAAGCGGCCAGCCCATGACGACCTTCGCGGCGCCCAGCCACGCCACGTGACCCGCCAGGTAGAGCGGGTACTGGACCGCGACGCGCACCAGGCATGGGATCAGCAGCAGCCAGGTGAGCCGGGAGCAGAGGCGTACGATCTCGCGGTCGCGGTGCCACGCGGTCGGGTCGCCGGTCACGGATCCGATGATGAAGCCGACCAGCGGCCAGCGGACCACGATCGAGACCAGCATCGCGGCGGCGTAGCCGGCGTTGTAGAGGATGCCCGGCAGGAAGGCGTCCTCGGCCTTGCCCGAGCGCAGCGCGAACAGGGCCGCGATCCCGATCCCGAAGATGCTGTTGAGCACGAACTGGACGGTGGACCGCTGCGCCAGGCGTACGGCCAGCAGGACCAGCGCGAGACCGGCGCCGATCCCCAGTGACAGCCGCAGCTCCTTGGTCACGATCCAGGAGACGGTGAAGCCGATCGTGGGAATGGCCGCCTCGACCACGCCGCGGGCACCGCCGAGGGCCTTGGTCAGCTGTGTGCGGACCGCCTCCTCGACGGTGTCGTGGGCGGCCCTGTCCGGGACGGCCTCGGCGGCGGCCTCGGTCTCGGCGGCGGCCTGGTCCGCATCGGTCTCCGCCGCGGCTCCGGCGTGCGCGGAGTCCGGCCGGGTCGGGTCGTTCACCTGACCTCCTCGCGGGCGCCCGAGATCTCGATCACGTGCCGCCCCGCAGCTCGTAACGCGGGTTGAACATGACCTTGCGGCCGTCCTGCACGCTGACGAGTCCTTCGGCGCGCATCAGGCGACCCGGTTCGATGCCGGCGATCCGGCGCCGCCCGAGCCAGACGAGGTCGATCACGTCGGACCCGTCATAGAGCTCGGCTTCGAGCGCCGGCGCGCCACCACGCGGGCGCAGTGTCACAGTCCGTAGCGTACCCGCTACGCAGGCGCGCCGACGCTCGGCGCATGCCTTGATGGGGGTGGCGCCCTCCGAGTCGCTGGTCTTCTGGAGTTCCTGGGCCTCGAGCTCGGCCTTACTCGACGTCAGCCGGCGGATGAACCCGCGCAGACCGCGTTCTCCCGAACCCTCGCCGCTCGTGTCGGGCACCTCTTCCATGATTCGCAAGACTAAGCCATCCGCCTGAGAAACAAACCGGCAGAAATGGTGATATCAAGCTGCACCCGAACGGACCTGCCTGCGGGCCGCGAACGAGGTGTCCTCCGAACCCCGCGCCAGGGCCGCCTCGGCCGACCCCAGCTGCCAGGGAACGCTCGTCACCATCACGCCGGGCCGGAACAGCAGGCGCGCCTTCAGCCGGAACGCGCTCTGGTTGTGCAGCAGGTGCTCCCACCACCGTCCCACGACGTACTCGGGGATGAAGACGCACACCACGTCGCGCGGGCTCTTCATCCGGATCCGGCCGACGTAGTCGAGCACCGGGCCGGTGATGTCGCGGTACGGCGAGTCAAGGATCTTCAGCGGCACCGGGAGGTCGCGTTCGCCCCACTCCCGCTGCAACGCCGACGCCTCCTCCTCGCTCGTCGCGACGGAGAGGGCGATGATCGTGCTCGGCCGGGTGGCGCGCGCGAACGCCAGCGCCCGGAGCGTGGGGGTGTGCAGCTTGGAGACGAGGACGACGGCGTGGATGCGGCTGGGCAGCGGCACGCCGTTCTCTCCCGCCGCGAGCTCGGCGGCGACCCGCCGGTAGTGCCGGTGGATCGCCTTCATCATCAGGAACACCACCGGCATGGTGACCACGACGATCCAGGCGCCGTGCGTGAACTTGGTGACCAGCACGATGACCAGGACAAGGGCGGTCAGCACCGCGCCGACGAAGTTGATCGCGCGAGACCGGTGGATCGCCGGCGCCTGACCCGGCCGCCGGCGGAGCTCCTCCCCCCAGTGCCGCACCATCCCGGCCTGGCTCAGCGTGAACGAGACGAACACCCCGATGATGTACAGCTGGATGAGCCGCGTGGTGCTCGCGTCGAACGCCCAGACCAGCGCGCCGGCCAGCAGCGAGAGGATCACGATCCCGTTGCTGAAGACGAGCCGGTCGCCGCGCCGGGCGAACTGCCGGGGCAGATAGCCGTCCCCGCCCAGGATCGAGGCCAGGATCGGAAAGCCGTTGAACGCCGTGTTGGCCGCCAGCACGAGGATCGCCGCCGTGAACGCCTGGACCAGGAAGAACAGCACCGACCCGTGCCCGAACACCGCGGTGCCGAGCTGGGCGATGACGGTCTTCTGCTCATAGCCGGCCGGGGCACCGCCGAGCTGGGCCGTGCTGTCCGCGATGTGCACGTGGGCGATGGAGGCGAGCGCGGTGATCCCGGCGAACATCCCCACCGCGAGCAGCCCCATGATCGTCAATGTGGTCGCGGCGTTCCTGCTCTTGGGCCGCTTGAAGTTGGGCACGCCGTTGCTGACCGCCTCGACGCCGGTGAGCGCCGTACAGCCCTGGGCGAAGGCGCGCAGCCCCAGGAGCACGACGGCGGCCCCGGCCGTACTGTGCGTGGCGTGCACGGTCAGGTGCGCCGACTCCGCGGTCGGCGGGTGCCCGGAAAGCGTACGGAACAGGCCGACGAGCACCATGAGGAAGACGCTCACCACGAACCCGTACGTCGGGACCGCGAAGGCCCGGCCGGACTCCTTGACCCCGCGCAGGTTCATCACGGCGACGAGCGCGATCAGCCCGATCGAGATGGCGACCGCGTGCGAGCCGAGGAACGGGAGCGCGGAGATGATGTTGGCGACCCCGGCGGCGACCGAGACCGCGACGGTCATGACGTAGTCGATGAGCAGCGCGCTCGCCGCGACCAGCGAGGCGTTCTCCCCGAGGTTGGCACGGCTCACGGCGTACGCCCCGCCGCCGTTGGGGTAGGCGTGGCAGGTCTGCCGGTACGAGGTGGTGACGACGAGCAGCAGGAACACGGTCGCCGCCCCCACCCACCACGACAGGTAGAACATCGCGAGCCCGCCGAGGCTGAGCGCGAGCAGGATCTCCTCCGTCGCGTACGCCACGGACGAGAGCGGGTCACTGCAGAAGACGGGCAACGCGAGTTTCTTGGGCAGGAGGGTGTCCCCCATCTGCCCGGTCCGCAGGGGACGGCCGACGAGGAAACGCTTGGGCGCCTGAAGGACGGCTTGCTTCACAGTCGCCAGCAAATAGCCCCGACGCAGGCAGAACAGGTATCCCTAACGGTCCCTTAACGCCGCGCCCGGCCTTCTTAACGCGTCCCTAACGCACGCGTTCGATACGCGCGGCAAGGGGCTCGGCCCGAGCGCGGTCATTCGGTGAGCGATACCGCGGTCAGCCTGTGGTCCGCACACAGTCCGGTCCTCTCGCGAGGCTTCCAGGGATCACACGTGATCACCAGCAGCGTCTCCGGGGTGCCGGTGAGGTAGTCCGGGAGCGCCAGCGGCGGGGAGGTCCACAGGAATCGCCCGCGCGGCGCCAGGCCCCGGATCCACCCGGTGCCGGGCGCGGAGCGTTCGGTCTCGAGGGTGACCAGATAGTCCGGACGCGCCATCACCGGCCGGTGACCGCCGAGGGGGATGGTCCACAGGCTCCGGCCGGTGCGGGGATCCACCGCCGTGTACGCCTCCGCGCTCTCGTCGATCTGCCCGAACAGGCCGGGACCGGTCGCCACGTCGTGCTTGCGCGCCCACAGCAGGCGCCCGGTCGACGCCTGGAGAGCGATGGTCTTGACGATCGGGGTCACCGGCTCCGTACTGGCACCGAGCACGGCGAGCACCAGCATTCCGTGGGCGGTGTCCATGTCGACGCGAAGAGGTCCGGGCAGCGGCAGGTCCGCGAGCCTTCGCCCGGAGGCGGCGTCGACACGGACGATCCGGCGCTGGACCGGCGGACGATCACTCTTTGACAAGACCGAACTGAGATAGACGACCTTCCCGTCGGACACCGCGGTCTCCGGGGCGGGCACCGCGGTCCGCCACAGCCGGCGTCCGGTCCGCAGCGCGAGGCCCTCGATCGCCTCGTCGTCCGCCTTGATCACATACCGCCCGCCGAGGAGGAACTCGGCCTCCTCGCCGCCGGTGTCGGTGCTCCACAACGACGACCCGGTCCGTGCGTCCAGGAAAACGTATCTCGAGTCCTCGCCGCCCCGCTCGACCGTGACGACATCGGCCGAGGCGGACATCTCAGCCCACTGCGCCTCCTTGGTCGGCGCGGGAAGAAGCGTCCGCCGCCACAGCGACCGGCCCGTACGCAGCGAGTACGCGCTCACCACGCCATCGCGCAGCAGCATCAGGCGCCCGCCGGCGACCGTGGCGCTCCAGCCGTAGTCATAGCCCCAGGGCGCCTCGTCGTGGCCGAACGGCAGCTCGCTGCCCGCCGGGCCGCACCGGTCCAGTACGACCGACCACCGGATCGCGCCGGCACCCTTACCACCCGGCACCGGCGCGGGGGCCGTACCGTCACGCAGGCATCCGGCCCGGTCGGGCGGTGACGGCGCCGGCTCGGGGGGCCCGCCACTACACGCCGATAAGGCCAGCGTCGCCACCAGCGCTCCGCCGGCGAATCTCCGCACGCCCACCCCACGCATCATCATCGGGCCGTCTCGGCGGCCTCACGTGCCATGCGAAACCTCCGCGCTGCCGATCGGAGCATCTCGCAGAATCCGGTTCTGGCACAGTGATTTCACGAACGCCCGTCCACGGCGACGCGCGCTCAGCGTTCGAATCGGTACCCCATGCCCGGTTCGGTGATCAGGTGGCGCGGGCGGGACGGGTCGGCTTCGAGCTTGCGGCGTAGCTGGGCGAGGTACACGCGCAGGTAGCCGGTCTCGTTCGCGTACGACGGGCCCCACACCTCGCGCAGGAGCTGCTGCTGGCTCACCAGGCGGCCGGCGTTGCGGACCAGGACCTCCAGGACGTGCCACTCCGTCGGGGTCAGGCGTACGTCCTTGCCGTCACGGGAGGCCTTCTTCGCGGCCAGGTCGACGGTGAACTCCTCCGTCACGACCACGGCGTCCTCCTCCGGCGGCGCCGCACGGCGTACCGCCGCGCGCAGCCGGGCCAGGAGCTCGTCCATGCCGAACGGCTTGGTCACGTAGTCGTCGGCGCCGACGTCGAGCGTCTCGACCTTCTCCTCCGAGGCGTGCCGGGCGGTCAGCACGATGATCGGCACGCTGGTCCAGCCGCGCAGGCCCCTGATGACCTCGGCGCCCTCCATATCGGGCAGGCCGAGGTCCAGGACGATCACGTCCGGGTGGCGGCGGGCGGCCAGATCCAGGGCCGTACGGCCGTCCGGGGCGGCGTCCACCTCGTAGCCGCGTGCGCGCAGGTTGATGCGCAGCGCCCGGACGATCTGCGGCTCGTCGTCGACGACGAGGACCCGGGTGGTGTGCTTACCGGCTCCTTCGTTTCGCTCGCTCACGGGCCCTCCCCGGGTTCCACCGGCAGCGTAAAGATCATCGTCAGCCCACCTCCGGGAGTGTCCTCGGCCTGCAGGTCGCCGCCGATCGCCTCGGCGAAGCCGCGCGCGACCGCCAGGCCGAGGCCCACGCCGTCGCCGCGCGGGCGGTCGCCGAGCCGCTGGAACGGCTCGAACATCCGGCTCTTGGAGGAGTCCGGCACGCCCGGCCCCCGGTCGGTGACCCGCAGCTCGACCGCTCCGCCGACCGTACGCGCCGAGATCCGTACCGGCTCGGCGCCGCCGTGGCGCACGGCGTTCTCGACCACGTTGGCCAGCGACCGCTCCAGCAGTCCCGGGTCGGCCACGATCGGCGGGAGGTTCTCGGGTACCTCGATCTTCACCTGGTCGCCCGGCACGTTCGCCAGCGACGGCTGGAGCACCTCGTCGATCGACACCTGCCGGGCGAGCGGGTTGACGACACCGGTCTGCAGGCGGCTCATGTCGAGCAGGTTGGCGACCAGGCGGTCCAGCCGGTCGGCCGACTCCTCGATGGTGGCGAGCAGCTCGGCCTCGTCCGCCGGGTCCCACTGGACGTCGTCGGAGCGCAGGCTGCTGACGCTCGCCTTGATCGAGGCCAGCGGGGTGCGCAGATCGTGGGAGACGGCGGCGAGCAGGGCCGTACGGATCTTGTTGCCCTCGGCGAGCCGCCGCGCCTGCCTGGCCTGCTCGGCGAGCCGCTGGCGGTCCAGCGCCGCGGCGGCCTGGTAGGCGAAGGCGGACAGCACCCGGCGGTCGGCGGCGGGCAGGACGCGGCCGCGCAGAGCCAGTGTCAGCACGTCGCTCACCTCCACCCGGACATCGGCGTCGTCCGGCCGCCCGCAGGGATCCGTTCCCGCGGAGGCGACCCGTTCCCAGGTGCCGCCCGTACGCTCCAGCAGCGCGACGGAGGCCAGCCCGAACGTCTCACGTACGCGCTCGAGCAGCTCGGGCAGGGCGTCCTCGCCACGCAGCACGCTCGTCGCCAGCAGGCTGAGGGTGGTCGCCTCCGAACGCGCACGCGCCGCCTGCGAGCTGCGGCGGGCCGCGAGGTCGACCACCGTGGCCACGGCGACCGCCACCGCGACGAAGACGAGCAGCGCGAAGGCGTTCTCCAGCTCGGCCACCGTCAGCGTGTGCAGGGGCGGGGTGAAGAACCAGTTGAGCAGCAGGAACCCCGCCACGGCCGCCACGATCGCGGGCCACAGGCCGCCGACCAGGGCCACGCCGACGGTCAGCGCGAGGAAGAACAGCAGCTCGGTCGGCAGCCCGATCCCCTCGCCGCGGATCGACAGCAGCCCGGTCAGCGCGGGCGGGGCGAACAGCGCGAGCAGCCAGCCCGCCACCAGCCGCCGGCGCCCGAGCGACGAACGGCCCACGGCCCGCAGGCCGCGGCCCTTGCCCGCGTAGTCGTGGGTGACGATGTGCACGTCCACGTCGCCGGAACGGCCCGCCACGGTCGCGCCGACACCCGGCCCGGAGACGTACTGCCAGCGGCTGCGGCGGCTCGACCCGAGCACGATCTGCGTGGCGTTCACCGCCTGCGCGAACTCGATCAGCGCGGCCGGCACGTCGTCGCCGGTCACCTGGTGGTACGAGCCGCCCATGCCCTCGATGAGGGCGCGCTGGCGCGCCAGGGCCTCCGGCGACCCGTCGGCGAGGCCGGCCGCCTTGGCGACGTGCACCGCCACCAGGTCGCCGTGGCCGGCGCGTGCCGCGATGCGCGCGGCGCGCCGGATGAGCGTGTCGCCCTCCGGCCCGCCGGTCAGCGCGACGACGACGCGCTCGCGCGCCTCCCAGGTCTCGGTGATGCCCTTCTCGTCGCGGTAGCGCGCGAGGGCGTCGTCCACGCGATCGGCCACCCACAGCAGGGCCAGTTCGCGCAGGGCGGTGAGGTTGCCCAGGCGGAAGTAGTCCGACAGCGCCGCGTCCACGTGGCCGGCCGGGTGGATGTCGCCGTGCGCGAGGCGGCGGCGCAGCGACTCCGGTGACATGTCGACCAGCTCGATCTGGTCCGCTCGCCGTACGACCTCGTCGGGCACCGTCTCCCGGCGGCGCAGGCCCGTGATGCGCTCGGCCACGTCGGCCAGCGACTCCAGGTGCTCGACGTTGACCGTGGACACGACGTCGATGCCCGCGTCGAGGAGCTCCTCGACGTCCTGCCAGCGCTTGTCGTTGCGCGCCACGGGCGCGTTGGTGTGCGCGAGCTCGTCGACGAAGGCGACCTGGGGCGCACGCGCGATCACCGCGTCGACGTCCATCTCCCCCTGGCGCAGGGGCACGGCCTCGAGGCCGTGCAGCAGCGCGGCGGTACGGGGACGGCCGTAGGTCTCGGCGAAGCCCACGACCAGGTCGGTGCCGCGGTCCTGGCGCCGCACCGCCTCACCGAGCATCGCGTAGGTCTTGCCGACTCCGGGTGCCGAGCCGAAGTAGATCTTGAGCCTGCCGCGCTCGACCATCGACTCACCCCCTCTACGCATTGTGACCCGGCACTCCCCCGGGCTCACCATCGAGGCGGAACCGGAGCCGGCAGACCACGGCGTCGGTGTCGCGGCGCAGGGCGTGGGCGAGCACGGCCCCGCGCTGGTTCTGCAGGACACGCTGCCAGACGTGGGCCGGCTCGACCTCGGGGATGAGCACGAAGACGTGGGGCTCGCCGACGCCGCGCACGTAGTCCACGATCGGGTCCACCAGCCGCCGGTGCCCGTCATTGACCAGGGCGAGGCTGACGTCGGGCGCCCAGCGTTCCCACGCCCTGATGAACGCGTCGGTCTCCCCGGGCTCGTCGGGATGGGTCACCCGCACCGCGACGACCCGGTCGCCGAGCGAGAGCGCGGCCGAGATCGCCTCCTTCGTCAGGCGGTTCACCCCGCCGACCGGCACGATCGCCAGGGACCTGCGCGGACGCGGACGCGCCGGCACCCGGTCCAGCTCCAGCCGCTCCCCGATCCGCGCGTACGCGCGGTTGACGGCGGACATCAGCCAGACGATGAGCGGCATCGTCACCACGATCAGCCAGCCGCCCGCGGGGAACTTCGTGACGGTGACCACGATCGCGGCCAGCCCGGTGAGCAGGGCGCCGAAGCCGTTGAGGGCCGCCCGAGGACGCCAGCCGTACGGGCGGTCGGTCCACCAGTGCCGCACCATGCCGGCCTGCGACAGCGTGAAGCCGACGAACACCCCGATGGCGAACAGCGGCACGAGGGTGTTCATGTCGCCGCCCGTGCCGACGAGCAGCAGGCCGCCGGCGATGGCGAGGAAGAGGATGCCGTACCGGTGCACCTGGCGTTCGGCCCGCAGCGCGAACAGGTGCGGCAGGTTGTTGTCCTTGGCCAGCAGCTGCGCCAGCACCGGCATGCCGCCGAAGGAGGTGTTGGCGGCCAGGGCCAGGAGCACCACGGTGGCGAACTGCACGACGTAGTAGGCGATCCCGTGGCCCAGTGACCCCTCCGTCACCTGCGACAGCACCGTGGTCCCGGCCACCGGGCGTACGTGGAAGCGGACGATCAGCGCGGAGATGCCGATCAGCATGACGCCGAGCAGCGCGCCGAGCGCGACCTCCGCCCGCTGCGCCCGTCTCACTCTGGGCCGCCGGAAGGAGGGCACCGCGTTCGCGATCGCCTCGACGCCGGTCAGCGCCGCGCACCCGTTGGCGAACGCCCGCAGCAGCAGGAAGACGCCGACCGTCTGGAGGCCGTGTGCCTGCGCGACGACGTGCTCGGCCGCCACGGGACGGTCGCGGAACAGGCCGACGACGACCACGGCGAGCACGGACAGCACGAAGACCGCCGTGGGGACGATGAAGATCCGTGCGCTGTGCGCGATGCCGCGCAGATTCACGGCGGTGACCAGGGTGAGCACCGCGAGGCACAGCCAGACCGTGTACGGCAGCAGCCGTGGCACCGCCGAGGTGAGCGCGGCCACACCCGCCGCGATCGACACGGCGACGTTGAGCACGTAGTCGACGACCAGCGACGCGGCGGCGACCAGGGAGGCGCGGCGGCCGAGATGGGTCTTGGCGACCCCGTACGCCCCGCCGCCCTGCGGGAACGCGGCGATCACCTGGCGGTAGGAGAGCGTGAGGACGCCGAGCAGCGCCGCGATGGCCAGGGTGACCGGGACGGTGTAGCCGAGGGCCGCTCCCCCGCCGGCGGCCAGGACGATGACGATGGCCTCCGGGCCGTACGCCACCGAGGCCATGGCGTCCAGGGAGAGCGCGGCGAGCCCGCCGGGGACGGACAGGCGGTCGCGCTCGGGCGGCTCGCCCTCCTTGCGCTCGGGGCTCCGCCGCGCGGTGAGAACGCTCATCTCGTCCAGGTCCTCTACGGCTGGAAGCGGTAGCCCATGCCGGGCTCGGTCAGCAGGTGACGGGGGTGGGCCGGGGCGTCCTCCAGCTTGCGGCGCAGCTGGGCCATGTATTGGCGCAGGTAGTGCGTCTGCCGTGCGTACGCGGGCCCCCAGACCTCGGTGAGCAGGCGGCGCTGGCTCACGAGCTTGCCGGGGTTGGCCAGCAGGATCTCCAGCAGCCGCCACTGGGTCGGCGTGAGGTGGAGCGGCGGCCTGACGGTCTTGGCCTCCAGGTCGATGAGGTGGCCGCCGACCCGTACCACCGGCGGCGGGCCGGGCGGACCGGCGCGCCGGCCGACCGCGCGGATGCGGGCGAGCAGCTCGCCGAGCCCGAACGGCTTGGTGACGTAGTCGTCGGCCCCGGCGTCCAGTGCCGCGATCTTGTCCGTGGCGCACGTACGGCCGGACAGCACGATGATCGGCACCCGGCTCCAGCCGCGCAGACCGTGGATCACCTCGACGCCGTCGATGTCGGGGAGTCCCAGGTCCAGGACGACGACGTCCGGATGCCATTCGGCGGCACGCCGCAGGGCCTCGCCCCCGTCGCGCGCCACGACGACCTCGTACCGGCGGGCCCGCAGGTTGAGGCCGAGCGTCCGCGCGGTCAGCGGCTCGTCGTCGACGACCAGCACGCGTGTCATCGGGCACGCCTCTCGCGTACCGAGTCGACGCGTGAGGTGAGCATCGGGTCGGCCAGGTCCGTCGTGTACGCGGGCAGCGTGACGACCATGGTCAGGCCGCCGCCGGGGGTGTCGTCGGGCTCCAGCGTGCCGTCCATGGCCTCCACGAGCCCGCGTGACAGGGCCAGGCCGAGCCCGACCCCGGTCTCGTTGTCGCGGTCGCCGAGCCGCTGGAAGGGCAGGAAGACCCGGTCGCGGTCGGCCTGCGGGATGCCCGGCCCGCGGTCGACGACCCGCACCTCGACCCGGTCGGCGTGCGAGCTGGCCGTGACGAGGACGGGCTGCTCGGCCGACCCATAGCGGACGGCGTTGGAGACGAGGTTGACCAGGACCCTCTCCAGCAGCGCGGGATCGGCGAACACGTCGGGCAGCTCGGCGGGGATCCGCACGCGCACGCCGGCGCCGGCCGGGCCCAGGTCGTCGACGGCGTACGGCACGACCTCGCCGACGGCGACCGGCTGGGCCGAGACGCCGAGCAGGCCCGCCTGCAAGCGGCTCATGTCCAGGAGGTTCGCGACGAGGCGGGCCAGCCGGTCCAGCGACTCGTCCGCGGTGGCGAGAAGCTCGTCGCGCTCCCGGTCGGTCCAGGTGACCTCGGCGGTGCGCAGGCTCTCGACCGCGGCCTTGGCCGAGGCCAGGGGCGAGCGCAGGTCGTGGCTGACCGCGGCGAGCAGCGCGGTCCGCATCCGGTCCGCGGCGGCGAGCGGGCGCGCCTGCTCGGCCTCCTCGGTCAGGCGGTGCTGCCGGAGCGCGAGCGCGGCCTGCGCGGCGAACGCCTCCAGCACTCGCTGGTCGGCCGCCGACGGCGTACGGCCGCGGAGCACGAGGGTGAGGTCGTCGTCGATGGCGATCTCGGCCGCGCCCTCGTCCGGGCTGCTGCAGGGTTCGGCACCGGCGTTGGTCACGATCCGCCAGCAGTCCGGATCGGCCTGACGGCCGGGCGTCAGCGGGGCCTCGGGGCGCCGTTCGAGCAGTGTCGCCGAGTCCAGGCCGAACGTCTCCCGCAACCGTTCTAGCAGGTCATGAGGCGTGCTCTGGCCGCGCAGCACGCTGCCCGCGAGGTGGGACAGCATCTCCGCGTCGGCGCTGGCGCGCGCGGCCTCGCGGGTACGCCGGGCCGCGATGTCGACCACCACGCTGACGGCCACCCCGACCAGGATGAACGCGGCCAGCGCGAGGACGTTCTCCCATTCGTTGATGGTGAACTCATAGATCGGCGGGGTGAAGAAGTAGTTGAGCAGCAGGGAACCGAAGATGGCGGCGAACAGCGCCGGATACAGGCCACCGGCCAGTGCCACCGCGACGACCGCGACGAGGAACAGCAGGATCTCGCTGGCGAGGGACAGCTGCCCGCGCAGGTTGTTCAGCAGCAGGGTGAGCAGCGGCAGCCCGGCGGCGGCGAGCCCGAACCCGGCGATCTGGCGGACCTTCGTCAGGCCGCCGGCGCGTACCGACCGCCGCCGTCCCTGGCTGACCTCCTCGTGGGAGACCATGTGCACGTCGATCGTGCCGGACAGCGCGGTCGTGGTCACGCCCACGCCACGGGAGAAGAGCTGGGCGAGGCGTCCACGCCGCGAGGCGCCGAGCACGAGCTGGGTGGCGTTCACCCCGCGCGCGAAGTCGAGCAGGGCCTGCGGGATGTCCTCGCCGACCACCTGGTGGTACGTGCCGCCCAGGCTCTCCACCAGGGCACGCTGGCGGGCGAGGTTGGCCGGGCTGGCGCCGGTGAGCCCGTCGCCCACGGTCACGTGCACGGCGAACAGGTCCGAGCCCTTGGCGCGGTCGGCGATCCGCGCGGCGCGGCGGATGAGCGTGTCGCCCTCGGGGCCGCCGGTGAGCGCGACGACGACGCGTTCCCGTGCCTCCCAGGTGGTGCTGATGCGGTGGTCGGCGCGGTAGCGGTCGAGCTGGTCGTCGACCTTGTCGGCCAGCCAGAGCAGGGCCAGCTCCCGCAGCGCGGTGAGGTTGCCGACGCGGAAGTAGTTCGACAGCGCCGCGTCGACCTTCTCGGCCTGGTAGATGTTGCCGTGCGCCATCCTGCGGCGCAGCGCCTCCGGCGTCATGTCGACGAGCTCGACCTGGTCGGCGCGGCGTACGACCTCATCCGGCACGGTCTCGCGCTGCGGCACTCCGGTGATCTGCTCGACGACGTCGTTGAGCGAGTCCAGGTGCTGGATGTTCAGCGTGGTGATCACGTCGATGCCGGCCTCGAGGATGTCCTCGATGTCCTGCCAGCGCTTGTCGTGGCGCGACCCCGGCACGTTGGTGTGCGCCAGCTCGTCGATCAGCGCGACCTGGGGGGCGCGCGCGATGACGGCGCCGGCGTCCAGCTCGGTGAAGGTCGCGCCGCGGTACTCCATCGTCTTGCGGTGGACCGTCTCCAGCCCTTCGAGGAGCTCGAGGGTGCGGGGACGGCCGTGGCACTCCACGAACCCGACGACCACGTCGGTGCCGCGGCCGTACCGCCGCTGACCCTCGCCGAGCATGGCGTAGGTCTTGCCCACGCCGGGGGCGGCCCCCAGGTAGACGCGAAGCCGCCCGCGCGTCATGGCCACATCACTCCTCCGGTGAGACGCGGCGCGCTCCGGTGAAGACGCGCCGCGTCCCGGTCCTCATCCGCGGAACGGATATTTCTTGTCCAGTTCGATGTTGAGCTTCAGGACGTTGACGCGTGGGTCGCCGATGAAGCCGAGCACCCGCCCGTCCTCGTTGTCCTTGATCGCCTGGAGCACCTGCGTCTCGGGGACGCCGCGCGTCTTGGCGATCCGCGGTGCCTGGAGCCGTGCGTACGCCGGTGAGATGTGCGGGTCCAGGCCGCTGCCGCTGGCCGTCACGGCGTCGGCGGGCACCGTCGGGTGGGCCGGGGCGCCGCCCCGGATCGGCACGACCTCACCCTTGGTGTAGTCCTCACCGTACTTCGCGCACTGGACGGCGACGCCCTTGTAGGCCGCTACGAACGGCGTGTTCACCACACCGCACTCCTCGTTGAGACTGATCACCTGGGTCGGGTGCGTCACGTGCCCCTGCCGGTCGCGGGGACCGATGAGCGCCAGTACCGCGCCCACGCCACCGGGGGTGCAGAACGGACGGGATCCGTCCACGCCCTCCAGCTTGGCGACGTCGGCACTGCGCGTGCAGACCTGGGTGAGCAGGCTCGTCTTGGCGTTCTCGTCCTCCTTGCCGGCCGCGACGAGCTTCGGGTCGGGCAGCGTGTCGACGATGCTCTCCGGGCCGAGGTTGCCCGCGGCCGTGGCGGTCGGGTCATAGCCGTCACCGGCGTCCGAAGGCCGGCTCTGGAAGTACTGCTTGAGCGCGTTCCCGTCCGAGTCCGTGAAGGCCTGGCCGATGATCCGGCTGCCGACGACCTTGCCGTCGGCGGCCTTGATCATCGATCCCTCGGCGTTGCCGTGCAGGCCCGGGATGAAGGCCACGACCCAGATCGCGACCGGGTAGACGATCCCCAGGATCACGGTCAGGACCAGGAGGGCGCGCAGGGCGGCTAGGTGCTGGCGGAGCCAACTTGGCAGACGCATGTCAGGACATCCCCGGAAGGAACTGGATGAGCAGGTCGATGATCTTGATGCCGACGAAGGGCGCGACGATGCCGCCCACGCCGTACAGGTAGAGGTTGCGGGACAGGAGCTTGGACGCGCTGGAGGGGCGGTACTTCACCCCGCGCAGAGCGAGCGGGATCAGCGCGACGATGACGATCGCGTTGAAGATGACCGCGGACAGGATCGCCGACTGCGGGCTGTGGAGCCGCATGACGTTGAGCCTGTCCAGGCCCGGGTAGACCACCGCGAACATCGCCGGGATGATCGCGAAGTACTTGGCGATGTCGTTGGCGATCGAGAACGTCGTCAGCGCGCCCCGGGTGATCAGCAGCTGCTTGCCGATCTCCACGATCTCGATGAGCTTCGTCGGGTTGGAGTCGAGGTCGACCATGTTGCCGGCCTCCTTGGCGGCCGACGTTCCGGTGTTCATCGCCACCCCGACGTCGGCCTGCGCGAGCGCGGGCGCGTCGTTGGTGCCGTCCCCGGTCATGGCGACGAGCTTGCCGCCCTCCTGCTCCTTCTTGATCAGGGCCATCTTGTCCTCGGGCTTGGCCTCGGCCAGGAAGTCGTCCACCCCGGCCTCGTCCGCGATGGCCTTGGCCGTCAGCGGGTTGTCGCCCGTGATCATCACGGTACGGATGCCCATGGCGCGCATCTCGTCGAAGCGCTCGCGCATGCCGGCCTTGACGACGTCCTTGAGGTGGATCACCCCGAGCACGTGCGCGGTGGTGCCCTGCTCCTCGTAGACGACCTCGCCGACCACGAGAGGCGTGCCGCCGCCGGCCGAGATGCCGTCCACGATGTGGCCGACCTCGTCGGTCGGGTGGCCGCCGTTGTCGCGGACCCACTTCATCACCGCGGTCGCCGCGCCCTTGCGCAGTGACCGGCCCTCGCTCCCCTCGGCCAGGTCGACCCCGGACATGCGGGTCTGGGCGGTGAACTCGATCCACGTCGCGTGGGCGAGCTCCCCCGGCGTACGCTCCCGCAGCCCGTACTCGGTCTTGGCGAACACCACGATCGAGCGCCCCTCGGGCGTCTCGTCCGCGAGGCTGGACAGCTGCGCCGCGTCCGCGAGCCGCTGCTCGGTGACCCCGTCGACGGGGGTGAACTCCGCCGCCTGCCGGTTGCCGAGCGTGATCGTGCCCGTCTTGTCCAGCAGCAGGGTGTCCACGTCCCCGGCCGCCTCCACGGCGCGGCCGCTCATCGCCAGCACGTTCCGCTGGACGAGCCGGTCCATGCCGGCGATGCCGATCGCGCTCAGCAGCGCCCCGATCGTCGTCGGGATCAGGCAGACCAGCAGCGAGACCATCACGATGCCGGTGACGCCGTGCGCGTTCAGGGACAGGGAGTCCGGCACGCCCGGCTGGTTCGCCTTGGAGAAGATCGCCAGCGGCTGCAGCGTGGCGACCGCCATCACGAAGATGATCGTCAGTGAGGCGAGCAGGATGTTGAGGGCGATCTCGTTGGGCGTCTTCTGCCGGTTCGCGCCCTCCACCAGCGCGATCATCTTGTCGATGAAGCTCTCACCCGGCTTCTGGGTGATCTTCACGACGATCCGGTCGGACAGCACCTTGGTGCCGCCGGTGACCGCGCTGCGGTCACCGCCGGACTCCCGGATGACCGGGGCCGACTCGCCGGTGATGGCCGACTCGTCGACGCTGGCGATGCCCTCGACGACGTCACCGTCGCCGGGGATGATCTGGCCCGCCTCGACGACGACATGGTCGCCCTGCCGGAGCCGCGGCGCCGGCACCGCCTCCTCTTCCGCGGCGCTGCCCGGCTTCCAGCCGGTCAGCCGGCGCGCCATCGTGTCGGTCTTGGCCCTTCGCAGGGCGTCGGCCTGTGCCTTGCCGCGCCCCTCGGCGACGGCCTCGGCCAGGTTGGCGAAGATCACCGTCAGCCAGAGCCAGGCCACGATCAGCCAGGCGAACCAGCTGGGTTCGGCGACGGCCAGGACCGTGCTCCAGACCGCGCCGATCTCGACGATGAACATCACCGGGTTGCGCCACATCGTGCGCGGATCGAGCTTCCTCACCGCGCCGGGCAGCGATCTGAAGAGCTGCTTGGGGTCGAGCAGACCGCCCTGCACCCGGCCACCCGACGAGCTCGGGGCCTCCGGAGCGGCGCTCTGCGCTTCCATGACTTGCGTGGACATTTAGTGGATTCCTTCGGCCAACGGCCCGAGCGCGAGCGCCGGGAGGAAGGTGAGAGCGACGAGGATGACCGTGACGCCCGCGACCATCGCGACGAACTGGGGACGATGGGTGGGCAGGGTGCCCTCCGACGCCGGGGTCAGCCCCTGACGTGCCAGGGACCCGGCCAGGGCGAGGACGAAGATGATCGGCAGGAACCGCCCGAACACCATCGCCAGGCCGAGGGCCGTGTCGTACCAGGTCGTGTTGACGGTGATGCCGGCGAACGCCGAGCCGTTGTTGTTGGACGCCGACGTGAAGGCGTACAGCACCTCCGAGAGCCCGTGCGGGCCGGTGTTCAGCATGCTCGCGCGCTCACCCGGGAGCCCCATCGCGAAGGCGGTGCCGACGAGGACGCAGATCGGGGTGATCAGGAAGTAGGTCGCGGCGAACTTGATCTCACGGCTGCTGATCTTCTTGCCGAGGTACTCCGGCGTACGGCCGACCATCAGACCGGCGACGAACACCGTGATCACCGCGAGGATGAGCAACCCGTACAGGCCCGAGCCGGTACCGCCCGGCGCGACCTCGCCGAGCATCATGTTGAACATCGTCATCATGCCGCCGAGGCTCGTGTACGAGTCGTGGAAGGAGTTGACGGCGCCAGTAGAAGTAAGAGTGGTGAGGTCCGCAAAGGTCGCCGAGTTGGCCACGCCGAACCTCGTCTCGACGCCCTCCATGGACGAGCCGATGGCGGTCGGGACGGTCCCGTGGTGCATGAGCTGGAACGACATGATCAGCGTCATGCTGAGGACCGCGAGGGTCGCCATCACCGAGACGATCGCGTAGCCCTGCTTGTTGCTGCCGACCATCCGGCCGAACGTCCGGGGCAGGCTGAAGCTGACGACGGCCAGCAGGAAGATCTCGATCCAGTTCGTCCAGGTCGTCGGGTTCTCGAACGGGTGCGCGGAGTTGGCGTTGTAGAAGCCACCGCCGTTGGTGCCGAGCTCCTTGATCGCCTCCTGGGAGGCCACCGGGCCGCCGGTGATCGACTGCTTGGCGCCGGCCAGGGTCTGGACGGTGTGCGGGTCGTGGAAGTTCTGCACCGCGCCGCCCGCGATCAAGACGATCGCGCTGACGACGGCGAGCGGCAGCAGGATCCGCAGGTTGGCACGGATCAGGTCCACCCAGAAGTTGCCGAGGTGGTCGGTCCGCTTGCGGGCGAACCCCCGGATCAAGACGATCGCGACGGCGATACCAACGGAGGCGGACACGAAGTTCTGCACGGCGAGCCCGGCCATCTGCACCAGATGGCCCATGGTCGACTCGCCGGAGTAGGACTGCCAGTTGGTGTTGGTGGTGAAGCTGATGGCGGTGTTCCATGCCTGGTGCGTCATGACCGGCTTGAAGCCGAGGCTGAGCAGCAGGTGGTTCTGCAGGCGCTGCAGGCCGTACAGGAACAGGATCGAGATCGCCGAGAAGGCGAGCACGCTGCGGGCGTAGACACTCCAGGTCTGCTCGGCGTCCGGCCTCACGCCGATCAGCCGGTAGATCAGTCTCTCCGGGCGCGAGTGCCGCACGCCGGTGAAGACCCGGTACATGTAGTCGCCCAGCGGCCGGTAGGCCAGGGCCAGAGCGAGCACGAGGGATCCGGCGAACAGGATCCCCGCGGTCGTTGTACTCATCTAGAAGCGCTCCGGGAACAGTAGGGCGGCGATCAGGAAGACGAAGAGGACGACGGAGAGGATCAGCCCGATCAGGTTCTCTGCACTCATCGCGCCCTCATCGCTCGTCACGTGGGGTTCGGTCGCGGCTCAAAGCCGTTCCACCGCCTTCACGACCAGGCCGAACAGCGCGAAGATCGCCACTGTCAGCAGGATGTACGCCAGGTCAGCCATCACTCGGTTCCTCTGTCGGATATGCGGGGAGAGGCCCCTCGGCCGAGGCCAGGTCACGCTGACGCGGCACCCGGAGCTCGATGGGATCTCCCCCTGTTCGGTTGAACTCAAGGCCGGAACGGAGCCCGGTCGTGAGGCCTGATGTGCCGGTCTCGAGGTCGGTACGCGAGCCGGTCCCGTGGAACTCCGCCCAGAGCGGATCCACGGACCTGCGAACGCTCCATGCCTCGGCCAGGGCGTGCGCCGCGGCCGCGAGGACCCCGGCGAGGACCAGCACCGCGATGCGCAGGACGTCGTCACGCCCTGTGACCCTTACGTCCCCGAACCGGTGCACGTCGAAGCCGGTGACGCACAACCAGGCGACGCCGCCGATGGCCGCCCCCGCGACGACCGGGCTCAGCCATGCCCAGCCCAGTACGGCCAGAACGACGACGACGAACCCCACCTGCCACGGCTGCCGTCCCAAGACGACGGCGAGCGCGAAGACGCATGCGCTGCCACCTGCCAGCGACCATGCGGACGATTCAAGGCGCGTCATCGCATCCTCCTCGAGCGCGACGATGGGCATACCGCCCATCGACCCCTCAGCAGGGGTCACGGCAGGAGTCAACGCCCGAAATGAGCCGGTTGGACGGCCGTTGACACCCTCTTAGCGCCCGGCAGTACGCCCTTAACGCGTCTTTAACGCCGCCGGCCGCCGGAGGCCCGAGGAGGCCCCGTTCTCCGCCCGGCACGAGCCCGCCGGCCGGTCGATCGGACCGCCGGAGGCGGCCCGGGAGCGGAGATACCCTCCACCGCTCGCACCCAGGGCCTGTCCCGAAGTCCTCCGTCCGGGCCGCGCCCTGTCTTGGAGCCCACCTGTCTTGGAGCCCACCTGTCTTGGAGCCCACCCGCCTGGAGCCCACCCGCCTTGGAGCCCACCCGCCTTGGAGCCCACCCGCCTGGAGCCCACCCGCCTTGGAGCCCACCCGCCTTGGAGCCCACCCGCCTTGGAGCCCACCCGCCTTGGAGCCCACCCGCCTTGGAGCCCACCCGCCAGTGAGAATGGTGGGGCAGGCGATGCTGGTGTGGTTTGGCTCTTTGCCCGCCCGACCTCGTGAGTGAGTGTCTTTCCCCGGATCTGTCGAGTACACCGCCTCGTCTGCGGGGTGTGCGCTGGGCCGGTGCCGTGACTTGATAAGAGCTCGGCCTAGGAGCCTCATCACTGGTCTGTCCGATGCACCGGCCCAGCGCGTGCCACGTCTCGTTTCCCTCACGAGGATTGGCAGGTTCAGGATGGCACGCAGGAGCAGGCGACCGGACAAGCGGCGGGTCGTGGGTGGGGTCGACACCCACCACGACACCCATCACGCCGCGGTGGAGTTGATGAACGGCGGCCGGATCGCGGACGCGGACTTCCCCGCCACGGTTGAGGGCTATGCGCGGTTGCTGGCCTGGATGGAAGGCTTCGGCCGGATCCACGCGGTCGGGGTGGAGGGCACCGGCTCCTACGGAGCGGGCCTGACCCGGTACCTGCGCGGTCAAGGTGTCACCGTGGTGGAGGTGAACCGGCCCGACCGCCGTCAGCGCCGCAGTGTCGGTAAGTCCGATCCGTTGGATGCTTATGCCGCCGCTGATGCGGTGCTGGCCGGCCGCGCCCGCGCACTGCCCAAAGGCAACGACGGGATCGCCGAATCGATCCGGGTGCTGCACCTGACCCGGACCGGAGCCATCAAGGCCCGCACCGCAGCCATCAACGAACTACGAGCCGTGCTGGTCACCGCACCGGCACAACTTCGCGAACACCTCACCGGCAAACCCACCCCGGCACTGATCAGCGCATGCGCACGGCTGCGCCCAGGCACCGACCTGACCGACCCGCTCCACGCCACCAAACACGCCCTCCGCGCGCTGGCCCACCGCCACCAGCACCTGACCACCGAAATCGATGGTCTCAACCTGCACCTGAAAGCCTTGATCACCCAGACCCGCCCCGACCTGCTCGCCATTTACGGCGTCGGGGTCGAGACCGCCGCACAGCTGCTGATCACCTGCGGCGACAACCCCGACCGCCTCACCACCCCAGCCGCCTTCGCCGCTCTGTGCGGGGTGGCCCCGATCCCTGCTTCCAGTGGCAAGACCACCCGGCACCGGCTCTCACGCGGCGGAGACCGCCAAGCCAACCGCGCCCTCTACCTGATCACCATCACCCGCATGAGCCACTGCGCCCGAACCCGAACCTACATCCAACGCCGCACCAGCCAAGGCAAACCCAAACCCGAGATCATCCGCTGCCTCAAACGCTACCTCGCACGCGAACTCTACAAAGCCCTCACCAGCACAAACACCACACCCAGCGACCTACCAGCCGCCGCTTGACACCACATAAGAGCATCCAGGGGGAACCATCCCACTCACATTGTCCAGCCAGAACAACGACGGGCGAAAGTAGAGCGGGGTTCTGTGGATAACGCCGCCCAGGGCGCCGCGCAGTAGGACAGCGGGACTTCGAGGCATGCCACAGGTCACGCCGGGAGTCAACAACCCCATCATTTGGCCGTTCGGCCATTGACTCTCGTCGGCGGACGAGCCTTTTCCCGTTAACACATTTGCAACGTCGGCCCGGGATATGTGCCGCAGAGAGAACCCGGCCCGACCATCTTCCCTGGTGAGATCGGCACGAGACCGCGTCCAGCAGATGTCTTCACGAAATAACAATTACTCCTTGCGATGCCGTCATTACATATGGGCCAGGCAGGTCGTTTTTCAAGGTGATGTCCGAAATTGGGCGAGGCCGTAACCGGACGCGATCTTGGTCAAGTTCTGGGTCAAGATCAGCGTGTCGGGAACCCGCACCCCAGGGTTCCGTCCTGCTCCGCTAGGAGAAGACGTACATGCTCCAACTCCCCAAACGGCGGCATGCCCGGCGCGTGCCGCGTGCGCTGCTTACCAGGCTCGCGGGCGTACGAGCGTGCGCGGTGTTCGTCGCGCTCGCGGTCGCCGCGCTCACCCTGGTCGCGGCGCCTGCGGCCTCGGCCTCCGGCGCCTCGAAACACCTCGTCCCGCGGACCAAGGCCACCGGTCCCGCCTCACCCGGCCGCCACCCGACCAGCCCCGTCTGCCGGGCGCCCCGGCGCGCCGGTGAGATGGCCTGCCTCGCCATGGCACGTGACGACGTCGCCGGGCCGAAGGGGCTCCAGCGGCAGGACGCGCCCGCCGGGTTCGGGCCCGCCGACCTGGTGGACGCGTACAACCTCCCCTCGGCGGGGTCGGGCCAGACGGTCGCGATCGTCGACGCTTTCGACAACCCGAACGCCGAGGCGGACCTGGCCCTCTACCGCCAGCAGTACGGCCTGCCGCCCTGTACGACGGCGAACGGCTGCTTCCGGAAGATCGACCAGCGCGGCGGCACCGACTATCCGCCACCGGACAGCGGCTGGGCCGGGGAGATCGCGCTCGACACCGACATGGTGAGTGCCATCTGCCCGAGCTGCGACATCCTCCTGGTGGAGGCCGACGACAACTTCACCGACAACCTCGGCACGGCCGTGAACCAGGCCGTCGCCCAGGGCGCCAAGTACGTCTCCAACAGCTACAGCGGTGACGAGGGCTCCGACGAGGGCCAGGGCGACGACGCCTACTTCCACCACCCCGGCGTCGCCGTGGTCGCGAGCTCCGGCGACGACGGTTACGGGGTGGGCTACCCGGCGGCCTCGCCGTACGTCACCGGCGTCGGCGGCACCTCGCTCGTGAAGGACGACTCCGCGCGCGGGTGGAGTGAGAGCGCCTGGGACGGCGCGGGCAGCGGCTGCTCCGCGTTCGAGCCCAAACCCTCGTTCCAGCAGGACACCGGCTGCGCGCACCGTACCGTCGCCGACGTCTCGGCGGTGGCCGACCCGGACACCGGCGTCGCCGTCTACAACGGTGGATGGCACGTCTACGGCGGCACGAGCGTGTCCGCCCCGATCATCGCGTCCGTGTACGCCCTCGGCGGCGCGCCGGCGGCGGGCTCGGAACCCACCTCCTACCCGTACGGGCACCCGTCCGACCTCAACGACGTCACCGGTGGCGGCAACGGAAGCTGCGACCCGGCGTACCTGTGTACGGCGGGGGACGGCTACGACGGACCCACCGGGCTCGGCACCCCTGACGGTGTCGTGGCGTTCCGCTCCGGGCCGCACGGCGTCATCGCCGGCACCGTGACGGACGGCACCGAGCCGCTGGCCTCCGCCAAGGTGAAGGCGGGCGACGTCACCACCACGACGGACGGGCAGGGGCACTACACCCTCGACCTCCCGCCGGGGACCTACGACGTGTCCGCGAGCAAGTTCGGCTACACCGGAAAGACGGTCGCGGACGTGCAGGTCGCCGACGGCCAGACGGTCACCGAGGACCTCGCGCTGACCGCCAGGGCGCGCGTCGACGTCTCCGGGCTCGTCCGTGACGGGTCCGGCCACGGCTGGCCGCTCTACGCGACCGTACGGGTCAAGGACGAGCCCACCGCGGTGGCCTACACCGATCCGAAGACGGGGCGGTACACGCTGAGCGTGCCCGCCGACGACACCTACACGCTGCAGGTGGACCCGCTGTACCCCGGGTACACGCAGGACTCCCACGACGTGACGGTCGACGCGGCCGACACGGTGCACGACGTCGACGTCGCCGTGGACCAGACGACCTGCACCGCGGCCGGCTACGGCTACCAGTACACGGGAGCCACGCAGTCCTTCGACGCGGCGACCGCGCCGGACGGCTGGACCGTCGACGACAAGGTCGGCAAGGGTCAGACCTGGGTGTTCGACGACCCGGGCGGCCGCGGCAACCACACTGGAGGTACGGGCGGTTTCGCGATCATCGACAGTGACCACTACGGCACGGGCAACGCGCAGGACAGCTCGCTGATCGGCCCGGTCACCGACCTCAGCGCGCGTACCCACCCGATCCTGACGTTCGACAGCGACTGGTTCGGCTACACCGGCCAGGCCGGCGACGTCGAGCTGAGCGTCGACGGCGGCACGACGTGGACCAGCGTGCGGCACTTCACCGCCAGCGCACGCGGGCCGCGTACCGAGACCGTGGACCTGTCCGCGGCGGCCGGCAAGAGCGACGCACGGGTGCGGTTCCACTTCACCGGCTCGTTCGGCTACTACTGGCAGGTCGACGACGTCTTCCTCGGCGAGCGTACGTGCACTCCCGCCCACGGCGGCCTGGTCGTCGGGCAGGTGACGGACGCGAACACCGGCGCCGGCGTCAACGGCGCCACGGTCACCTCGGCGGACCGGCCGGCGGAGCGGGCGACCTCGGCGGCGACGCCGGACGACCCGGGCCTGGGCGACGGGTTCTACTGGACGTTCTCCTCGCTCACGGGCAGCCACAAGTTCACCGCGACGGCGGGCAACTACGGCTCACGTGAGGTCACCGCGAACATCGCGGCCGACTGGGCGACCGCGGCCGACTTCACGCTGTCCGCACCCCGGATCACGGTCACTCCCACCACGATCAGCAAGGCGGTGGGCTGGCAGAAGTCGGCCACCGGCGCGCTGACCCTGAAGAACACCGGCACGTCGCCGGTGACCGCCAAGATCGGCGAACGGCCCGGCGCGACACAGCCCGCCGCGACCGGCGCACCGGCACAGCGGGTCAAGGGCGACTTCGCCAGCGGGCGGCTGCGGCACGGAGCGGTCTCGCGCGCGAAGGCCGCCGCGGCACCGTCGGCGGCACCATGGACGACCGTCGCCGACTACGCCTCGACGATCATGGACAACGGCGTGGCGGCGCTGGACGGCAAGATCTACTCGGTGGCGGGCACCGACGGCGTGGACACCCTGGACAACGCCTACGTCTACGATCCGGAAACGCAGGCGTGGTCCGCCATCGCGGGCGTGAGCACGGCGCGCGAGGCTCCCCAGGCGACGGCCACCGGAGGAAGGCTCTACGTCACCGGCGGCTGGAGCACCGAGGGTGACACGGTGGCCAAGACGGAGATCTTCGATCCGTCCTCGGGCACGTGGTCCGCGGGCGCCGACAACCCCAGACCGTACGCCGGCTCCGGTGCGGCCGTGCTCGGCGGCAAGATCTACGTCGTCGGTGGCTGCACCGAGGAGTGCGGCACCACGGACGTACAGGTCTACGACCCGTCGGCCGACTCGTGGAGCGCGGGCCCGGCCTATCCCGAGCCGGCCGCCTGGCTGGGCTGCGGGAGCATCGAGGGCACGCTCTACTGCGCGGGCGGTTCGGCGACCGCGAGCACCAAGCACGCGTACGCGCTGAACCCGGCGGGCGGCACCTGGACGCCGATCGCCGACCTGCCGATCGACCTGTGGGCGATGGGCTACTCCGCGGCGAACGGACAGCTGATCGTGTCCGGCGGCGTCACCAACGGCAACAGCACCCTCACCAACCAGGGCTTCGCCTACAACCCGGACTCCAACGCGTGGACGGCCCTGCCCAACTCCAACAACGCCCTGTACCGCGGCGGATCGGCGTGCGGCTTCTACAAGATCGGAGGATCGCTGGGGAACTTCAACGCGGTCAAGAGCGCCGAGACGCTCCCCGGCTACGACCAGTGCGACGCGGCCCCCGACGTCCCCTGGCTGTCGGAGGACAAGACCGAGGTGACGATCCAGCCCGGCAAGAGCGTCAAGGTCAACGTGACCCTCGACGCGAACACCCCGGCGATCACTCAGCCCGGGACGTACACGGCGCAACTCACGGTCGGCGCGAAGACGCCGTACGCGATCGCGCCGGTGACCGTCACGATGACGGTCGGCCCGCCGAACACCTGGGGCAAGATCGCCGGAACGCTGACCGGCGCCGGCTGTACCGGCGCACCCGTGCCGCTGACGGGAGCGACCGTGCAGATCGACTCCTGGGCGGCGTCGTACACGCTCAAGACCGACAAGAACGGCCAGTACGGGTTCTGGCTCGACACTCGCAACAACCCGCTCACGATGATCGTGGCGAAGGACGGCTGGGCGCCACAGACCAGAGTCGTCAAGATCACCAAGCTGACCTCGACCGCGGCCGACTTCGGCCTCAAACCCGACCACACCTGTAGCTGACCCACCACGTGAACGCGCGGGCCGGGATCCCCGGTCCGCGCGCTCACGCGTCCGTGAACCTGCTGCCCTCTGGCCTTCCAGAGAGGGCCGCGCTCACCTGACCGGCTGTCATGGTTGTCCTGAATGCGCCACCGGCCAACCTTCCACGTGCATCAGGCGTCTCATTCTTCCCCCGCAGAATCGAGCAACCCCATGCGCAAGATCATCGCGATATCGGTCACCGTTGGCGCGGTCATGGCCGTGGCGCCGGTCGCCTACGCGAACACGCACACGGCCGGCGGTGGTTCCGCCACATGCAACGCGGACTGGTACGTCAACCCCGACGAGGCCGCGCTGAAGCCGAAGCAGCTCCCGCAGGGTCTGCTCTTCGACGGCCCGTCGCTGATCCACCACAAGAGCGGCGCCTACACGCTGAAGAACGTCCCGACCAACGGCGCCTTCGCCGCGCACGTCTATGCGGGTGCCCGGCCGCTGTTCAAGATGGAGACGTCGAACCCGTACTCGACGATCAACAAGTCGGCGACCGGCAAGTGGTGGTCGAGCAAGATCGCGGCGAGCGAGCCCGGTGGGCAGTCCGACCCGGTCGACTCCCCGGCGGACCTGATCGGCAAGTTCACCTACACCGAGGCCACGACGGTCGCGAGTTTCGGTGTGGGGTACGGCAACGACACGGGAAACAAGGCGTTGGTGGCGGCGGTGTCATTCGGCGGGCACGTCTACCGGCTGACGTGCCGGCCGAAGCACCACCCGAAGCCCACCCCCACCCCGACGGACACCGGCACGCCCTCCCCGACGCCGAGCACCTCGACGTCGCCGGGTGAGGCCCCCGCCCCGACCCCGGTGAACAGCGACCTGCCGGTCACCGGCTGACCTCCGGCAGCGGGAAGCGCCCTTCTCCGCGTGGAGGCGGAGAGCGGGGGCAGAGTCGGCCGATGCGCGGTGACGACGCGGCCCGGCGAGAGCGCACGCTCACGCGTCAGGCGCGGGCCACCCGGAGCAGGTGGAGCGCGGTGTCCGGGAGTTCGCTGCCGCGGGGCCAGACCGCGCGCAGGACGCGGTCCAGGGGCAGCTCGGACGGAACCTCGACCAGACGGCCCGCCGCGATCTCGTCCGCCGCGGCGAGCGCGCTGAGTACGGCCGGGGCCGTACCCGAGGTGGCGGCGACGCGCAGCGGCGCGGTGGCGCCGAGCTCGAGTACGGGCTCGGCCACTCCTCCGTACGGGGCCAGCGCCGCCTCCAGGGTCTCGCGCGTGCCCGAGCCCGCCTCGCGCAGCAGCAACGGTGTCGTCGCCAGCTCCACCGGACGCAGCGGGCGGCGCTTACGTGCCCAGGCGTGGTCCGGGGAGACCACCACGACGAGGCGGTCCCGTGCGACGGCCCGGCTGTGCAGGTCGCGTGGTGCGCCCTCACCCTCGATGAAGCCGAGGTCGGCCTCGCCGGCACGGAGGCGTTCGACCACGAGTGTGCTGTTGGCGACGTTGAGCTCGACGTGGACGGCCGGGTCGATCTCTCTCAGCGTGACGAGCCAGCCCGGCATAAGGTGTTCGGCGATGGTCAGGCTCGCGGTGACGCGCAGCCGGCCGTGCTGACGCGCACGGAGCGCCGCCGCCCCCTCGACCAGCGCGTACGCCTGTCCCAGCAGCGTCCGCGCCCGGTCCGTCACGACGAGCCCGGCCGCGGTGAGCCGGGAACCGCTGGGTGAGCGGACGAGCAGCCGGACGCCCAGCCGCCGCTCCAGAGTGTCGATCCGGGCACTCGCCGACGGCTGGCTGATGCCCTGCCGTGCCGCCGCCTGACCGAGGCTGCCGGTCTCGGCGACCGCGACGAGCAGCTCCAGTGCCTCCAGGTCCGGCAGACGTTGAGTCATAGAGAAACCCTATGACCTGCCAGTGCAACACCTGCTAGTCGCGCCTCCCCGCCGCCCCGATCCTGGAGATCATGACCACCTCGACGGCCCGGCCTCGCGTACGTCCCGACCATGTCGTGCCGTCGCGTGCCGGTCGTCGTGAGCCACGGACCCGGCCGGCGCTCGTGCCGGGACTGGCGGCGTGCGCGGCCGGTCTCCTCGTGGCCTGGAGCGTGCACCGCCTGGTGGGCGCGGTCCCCATGCTCACCGCCGCACTGCTGCTCGGCATCGTCGCGGTCAACACCGGAGTCCTGCCGTCGGCCACGCGTGCGGGTTCCCGGTTCGCCGCCAGCACGGTCATGCGGGCCGGCGTCGTCCTCCTCGGACTTCAGGTCGCGCTGACCGACATCGCCGGTCTGGGCTGGCAGACCATCGTCATGACGGTGCTCGTGCTGCTGGCGACGTTGTTCGGCACCCGCTGGCTCGGTAGCCGGATGGGCTTGTCCGCGCGGACGTCACTGCTGGTCGCCTCCGGCTTCGCGATCTGCGGCGCGTCCGCGGTGGCCGCGGTCGACGGCGTCCTCGGTCACGACCGCGACGACGACCGGGAGCGCGACGCCGCCACCGCGGTCGCCCTGGTCACGCTCTGCGGCACGCTCGCGATCGTGGTGATGCCGGCCGCCGGCCACCTGCTCGGCCTGTCGGCCTACGACCAGGGCCGCTGGATCGGCGCGAGCGTCCACGACGTCGGCCAGGTCGTCGCCACCGCGACGGTCGCGGGCCCGGCCGCCCTCCTGCCGGCGGTGGCGGTCAAGCTGATCCGCGTCGCCATGCTCGCCCCGGTCACCACCGCGATCGCCCTGCGCGTACGGCACGCGGGCCCGGCCGCAGGCCCGGCCGCAGGCGCGAAGCGGCCGCCGGTGCTGCCGGTCTTCTTGATCGCCTTCCTGGCCATGGTGGCGCTCCGCTCGACGGGAGCGGTGCCCCAGGGCGTGCTGGACACGGCGAGCACGGTGAAGGACCTGCTGTTCGCCGCCGCGCTGTTCGGCCTGGGCAGCGCCGTACGCCTCGGACCACTGATCCGCACCGGCCGCCGCGCGCTGCTCCTCGGCCTCACCTCATGGGTGATGATCGCCGGCATCTCCTACGGCGGCGTCCTCCTGACCCGCTAACGCCTCGGTCCCACAAGGTCGCTTGGATCGAAGCTCACCTCGAAGGGTTCACTGAGCTTCAGGATCTCTCCCGCTCGAGCGTCGGCGATCCGCACGTACTCCGTGCCGCGAAGCTCGTACACCGTGACCCGCGGCATCGTGGGCAGCTCGATCTCCATGTAGAAGGGGATGCCGCCTTCCGCATACCGCTGGGATTTCCAGACGCGCTCGTACTTGGAGTTTCCGGGACTGAGGGTCTCCCCGACGAGGATGACGTCCTTGGGATAGACGTAAAGACTGCCCGGCTCGCACAGGCTCGCCGACCTTGCCACCATGACATCCGGGATGAACATGTCAGGGCCGATCCGGATGTTCGTCTCCGGGCTGCCCTCGAACTCAATCGGAGCGGCCGCTTCGAGGATCCGTATCAGCCGGTGACCTGCATTCTGGTGAGGCGGGGGAGGCACGGGGGATGTCACCAATTTTCCCTCGACGAGTTCGTGCCGCATGCCGTCCTCCGGCATCACGGCCACCTCGTCGATCGTCCAGGGCCCTACGCGGTAGTTCGGTGGCATGGCGAGCGCCTCGGTCATCGGTGGGTCACCTCCGTGCACGTTGCCTAGTGTCACATACCGAACACCGATAACTCTATGTGTCCAGGCGGTTACACGAACAGGAATTCGAAAAATCCCGCCACCGATCGCTCATCGGTGACGGGATCTTCGTTGAGACTCAGCGGACCTCGGTGATCTCCGGGCCTCGCTCAAAAGGGTTCAGCGGAGCCCGTTCGCCCTCGTCTTCTTCGCCCTGCTCGGCCTGCTCGGCGGCCATGGCCTGCTGGGCCTCGGCCGGCAGAGTGAGTTCGAGCAGCTCCCGCGGCGGCATCGGGGCGTCCCCGCGTGCCACGACGATCTGCTGGAAGACCTGCTCCATGGTGGCGGCCTGCTCCGGGTCCTCAAGGGCGGCGCCGCTCAGCACGCCGCGCAGGAACCACCGCGGGCCGTCGACGCCGATGAAGCGGACCGGCTGCCAGCCGAAGCCCTGCTCGGCGATGTCCGCGGGCACCTGGTCGCGCATCTCGTCCGGGATGGCCACCGGGACCATGCCGTGGAGCTCGGTGCCGAACGGCCCCTCGGCCTCCTGGGTCTCCCCCTCGGCCTGCTTGATCTCGTCGGCGGTCTCCTTGCGGACCTCTTCCCAGATGCCGTTCTTCTTCGGCGCGGCGAAGGGCTGCACCTGAAGACCGCTCTCCCCGTGCACGATCGTGATCGCGACGATGCGGCCACCGACGGGGTTGCCCTCGGCGTCCTGTTCGACGGCCTCGACGTTCACCTGGATCTCGAGGCCCTCTCCGATGGGGACCTGGATCGCGCCGAAGTCGACCCGCTCCATCTCGGGCACGGAGTCGGCCTCGGAGTCCCACGGGCCGCCATGCGTCACGACCGCAGGCTCATCGTCCTCGATCTCCTCGTCCGCGACGGTCTCCTCGTCGGTCGGCTCGAGGTCGTTCTCGGGCTCATCGTCCCGACGACGGCGTCGAAACACGACTCACGCTCCTTCACTGCTGTGCTGAACGGACGCGCCCGCGACGCGACCCTTCCTTTCGGCTTGGACGTTCCCCGCGTACCCTCCGGTGGATCCGAACCCGCCGTCTCCGCGTGCCGAGCCCGGCAGGGTCTCGACCTCATGGAAGACCGCCCGCTCGACACGCTGGATGACCAGCTGCGCGATGCGGTCGCCGCGCTGGAGGCGGACGGTGGAGCGGATGTCGGTGTTCAGCAGGGTGACCTTGATCTCTCCCCGGTAGCCGGCGTCGACCGTGCCCGGGGCATTGACGATCGTCACTCCCAATCTAGCCGCCAGTCCGGACCGCGGGTGCACGAAGGCCGCGTAGCCGTCGGGCAGCGCGAGCGCGATGCCGGTCGGCACCATCACGCGCTCGCCGGGCGCCAGCTCCACGTCCTCGGCGGCGACCAGGTCGGCCCCGGCGTCACCAGGGTGCGCGTACGTCGGCGCGGGCAGGCCCGGGTCCAGCCGCTGGATGAGTATGTCTACTGTCACGGGTTCACCTCGTGGTCATGGGCCCTGGGCACGTCACAGGGCGTGACACTACCGCCTGAACGGCCTCTTTCCGGTGACCTGCGGCCCGGCGGGCAAAGGGGAACCCGGCGAGCGACGTCACGTACGGCACCGTGCCCCCCGCTCATGACTCTCGCGGTTCGTCCGGTCCCGGCTCGCCGGAGCGCGGCGTCCCGTGCTCCTCCCCGGGCGCCGGCGGCTCCTCCTCCGGCACGGACGGCTCGTCCTCCGTATCGGACGACTCGGACGACTCGGACGTACGGCCCACGGCGAGTGAGGGCGGTTTGGCCGGCGCCTCCGCGGGCGTCGGCTCGGGAGAGCCGCGCAGTGCCGGTATCGCGCGGTAGATGACCGCGGCCGTCGGCACGGCGACGGCGGCGCCCGGAATGCCCGCGACCACGCCGCCGACCGTGATCGCGAGAATGATCGCGAGCGGGTGGAACCGCACCCACCGGCCGACGACGAGGGGCTGCAGGACGTGCCCCTCCAGCTGCTGTTCGAGCACCAGGATGCCGAGGAAGACCAGGGCGGCGATGCCCCCCTTGACGCTGAAGACGACGATGACGGCCACCGCTCCCGCCACCAGGATTCCGACGATGGGGATGAAGCTGCCGAAGAACACGATGACGGCGAGCGGGGCGACCAGCGGCACGCCCATGATGATCAGCACGACCGCGATGACGACCGAGTGGATGGCCGCGACGATCACGGTGCCGTGGACGTACTGGGAGAGGGTCTCCCACGAGGCACGGCCGGCCCGGTCGAAGCGCTCGCGGTAGCGCCCGAAGCCGCTGATGAGCCAGTTCCAGATGCCGCGCCCGTCCTTGAGCAGGAAGAACGTCACGAAGAACAGGAAGACGATGGACGCGATCACCTCACCCGCCACCGTGGCTCCGGTGAAGACCGTGCCGACCACCTTGCCGCGCTGTGCCTGCAGTTGCTTGAGCAGCTCGTCGATGGCCGACTGCAACTGGGAGTTCTTCAGGTGGAGCGGCCCGGTGACCAGCCAGTTCTGCAACTGTTTGACGGTGTGCTGGATCCGGTCCACGAGGTCGGGCACCTGGTCGTTGGCCTGGATGCCGACGAAGGTGCCGACGCCACCGAGCACCCCCAGCGCCAGGAGCATCGTCAGCCAGGTCGCGGCCAGCGACGGCATCCAGCGGCGCAGCCGCTCGGTGATCGGATGCAGCAGGGCGCAGAGCAGGAGGGCGACGGCGCACGGCAGGACGACGAGGCGAAGCATGCCGATGATCTGGGCGACCGCGTAGAGCACGATGCCGATCACGATCAGCCGCCAGCACCATGCCGCCGCCGCGGCCAACACGGGGGGTACTCGCTGATCCCGTTCTGTCACGTTTCCTCCGCAACCGGCCTACCCGAACTCCGCGTGTCCATTCGGCCGCTCATCGTGTCACGGGTCGTGGCTGGTGAACGACGTCTTTGTGGCCCCATGTGTTGACCTCGCGACGGAGTTGGCCACAAACGGGCACCGGCGATTCGGCGAGAACGCCACCGGGGAACAGTGACGTACACGGACATACGCCCGATCTCTGGCATTTATCGGACGGCCGTACACGGGAGGCACATTCATGGCCAAGAGCGTCGTTCACCGAGCCCTCGACGGGTACCGCTTCCACCTCTCCGGGGATCTCGACCTCACCCAGCCGTTCACCTCCGTGGCCCGCTACGCGGTCGACAGCCGGCTCTACGAGCTGACCTCGGGCGGGCACGGCGCCGCCACGGGCTGGACCGGCGACCTGGGCATCCGCGGGTTCGACGATGAGTTCTCGATCCAGGGCGGGCGGCTGCGGACGGCGCGGGTCACCGACTACGACAAGCGGTCCGGGCTGGAGGACCAGCTGCTCGCCGTCGTCTGGCAGGGCCGCCGGTTCTCGATGTTCATCCCGATGTACAACGCCAAACCCGCCGACGCCGTGCACGTCTTCCAGCTCCTCGGCGTGACCGAGCACGACGACGGGCTCACCGTCGCCTCGCGCAACCCCAAACGCGCCGGCATCGCCGAGCCCTCCCAGCTGGCCAAGGAGGTCCCGAATCTCGGCCTGCTGGAGATGACCGCCCTGAACAAGACGACCGCGCGGCGGCTCCCCTCGTGGCGCGGCGCCCGGCTGCCCCACGGTGAGCTGTTCCGCGACACACTCGATGACGACAGCACCTACTTCCTGCTCGCCACGCCGTCCGCGGTGGTCACCGTGCTGCCGCACGACGGCGAGACGGCCAAGGTCCCGGCGCGGATCGGCGCGCTCAAGGTCGAGACCGTCGCCTGATGGCGGAGATGCTCACGGGCGTCTGCGGCGGCACCGTCGCACTCGTCCTCCTGCTGGCGTTCGCCGGGCACCTGCGTGCCCCGCGCGCGTTGCCGGCCGCGCTGGCCGCCCAGCGCGTCGTGCCGAGCCCGCTGCGGTGGCCGGTCGCGGCCGCCGTCATCGCGCTCGAAGGGACACTCGGGGCGGCCACGTGCTACGCCGTACCGGCCGGGCGCCCGCACACACTCGCACTCGCCGCGGCCGGCGCCGCGGTCCTGTTCGCCGTCTACGCGGGCTATGGCCTGTACGTCCTGCGCACCCGGCCGAGCGTGCCGTGCGGCTGCGCGACCGGGCCGGGCGGGGACACGCCGATGAGCGGCTGGGTGGCCGGACGCGCCGCCGTGCTCGCCCTCGCCTCCCTCGTGGCGGCCACGGGAGCGGCGCCCGCGCACGGCACGCATACCGCGCTCGCCGTCCTGGCCTCCGTCGTGTTCGCGGTGCTGCTCTCCCTGCTGCCGCAGGCCATGTTCGATCCCGAAAGGCAGGCCGCCTGATGAGCTTCGATACCACCGCACTGCTGCTGACCTGGGCGGCCCTCGTGCTGCTCGCGCTGGTCGTGGCCGGGCTGGTGCGCCAGGTGCACCACCTCACCCAGGGACCGCGCACCCGCGACCTGGGCCTGCGGGCCGGCACGCCCGCGCCCGCGCCGGACCTCGTACGTGCCGAGCCCGGGCAGCCGACTCTCCTGCTGTTCCTCAGCGAGGACTGCCCGGCCTGCCGCGACATCTTCCAGGAGGCGCTCGGCCTCGACGGCGCCCCGGCGACCAGGGCGATCTTCGCCGAGGAGGCGATCGAGGCGGACCCGCCGCCGAACCTGACGATCCTGGCACGCCAGTCGGAGCTCTTCACGGCGTACCAGGTCCCGGCCACGCCGTACGGGGTGGTCATCGGGGCGGACGGACGGGTGCGCACGGCGGAGCCGGTCGGGTCGGTACGCGCCCTTCACACGCTGGTCACCGACGCCGGTGGACGACTGAACGACGACGCGGAGCTGGACCGCAGCACGCGATGAGACCTGATGCGGCCGACCGGCCGCCGGAACGAGGAGTGGCCATGCTCGAACTCGACAGCATTCCCCCGCTGCGCGGCCCCCGCCCGGAAGGTGCGGGGCGCGTACGCCGCCACGCGCCCGCGGCGACCGCCGAAGGCGTCGGCCGCCGGTCCATGCTCGGCGGGGCGATCGCCGCCGGCACCACGGCCGGGCTGGCCGCCGTCGGGATCTTCGCCCCGGCGCGCAAGGCCCTGGCCACGGGCTGGGTCCCGGGCCCCTACACGAAGGGTCTGACCCCGGGCTACTACGACATCTACACCACGTGCCCGTCGTACGCGTCGGACCACAACTGCTCGCCCGGCTGCGGGCCCAGCACCGTCGTGTCCACCGCCTGCCGTACGAGCGGGACGTACAAGGGCTACCACAAGTCCGGCGTCTCGGACCCCGGCAAGTACAAGCTCCGGCCGAACGAGTGCTACGGCAGCAAGTACGACGGCTGGATCTGGCACTACACGAACCCCTGCGGGAACTGCGCGAACTCGGTGACCTGGCGCTGCCACGACGGCTGGACGAAGAGCACGGCCGGCACCTGGTACAAGTCGATCTGCCGGTGGCAGTATGCCTGCAGTTGAGACCCGGCCGGCGGGACGCCTGCGCCGGGGCCTGACCGAGCCGCTGCTGCCGTTCGCCGCGCTGGCCCTGCTGGCCGTCGCGGCGTCGGCCGCGGACCAGGCGGTGCTGTGCTGGGCCTCGGTCGGCGCGCTGGCGGGCTACTCCCTGTCCGGCTCGGTTTGAACGCGTAACAGCGACTTCGTGCTGTTCTCGCCAGGTTGGCGGGCTCCCGTACGGCAGGGCCAGGTCCTCGCCGTCTTCACCCTCGGCCTCCTCCTCGGAGGCACCCTCACCGCGGGCGTCCTGTGGCTGCTGTCCGGGCTGGCCGCCCCGCTGCCGGGCGCCGTACGCACCGGCGCGATCCTCGCCGTGGCGGTTCTCGGCGTGGCGCGCGAGGCCGGCTGGGTGCGCGTCCCGTTGCCGCAGAACGCACGGCAGATCCCGCAGGAGGTACTCCAACGCCGGATACGGCGCGGGGCTCTGCAGTTCGGGTTCGAGCTCGGAACCGGGGTACGCACGTTCGTCTCGGCCGGCGCTCCGTACGTGGTCGCGCTCGGGCTGCTGCTCGCGCACCAGGGGCCGGTCACGACGATCCTGACGGGTACCGGCTTCGGAGCGGGCCGGGCCGTGACGGCGGCGGTCCGCTACGCCAGCCGGCACGACGAGTGGGACGACCGCCGCGTGACCCGGATGCCGCTGCTGACGAACGCGATCGGCATCACGGTGCTGACCGCCCTCGCCGTCCTGCTGCTCCTGGGCTGATGGGCTGCCGGCTCAGGGGCTGCCGGGAGGCCGCGGCGGGGGTTCGCGCATGCCGCGTAGGAGAGTGCGGCTCCCGGCCACGGCGCGGTCCGCGAGGGCGGCGACGCCCTCGTAGCGGCGGGCGAAGAATCCCTCGCGGTGGAGGGCCACGTAGCCGTGCGCGGCCACCACGTGGTGTTCCACCAAGGTCAGGGATGCCTCCGGCCCCTGGCCGAGGGCCTGCTGCGCGAGGTCCAGCAGCAGGTCCATCAGCGGGCGTCCCGCGCCGGCCAGAGCGTCGTCGTGCAACCGGTCCAGTTCGGCGGCGAAGATGACGTCGAACCCCGCGCCGCGCGTACCCGCGAAGCGTACGTAGGCCCCGGCGGTCGCCGCGAAGCGTTCGGCGGGGTCCTCCCCCGCCTCCTCCGCCGCCTCCACGAACCGCTCCCGCAGCTCCACGGCCGCCTGCGCGGCGACGGCGGCGACCAGGTGGTCGCGGTCGGGAAAGTGCCGGTAGGGCGCCGCCGTGCTCACCCCGAGCCTGCGTGCCACCCGCGCGACCGAGAAGGCCGCCAGTCCCGACTCCGCCAGCAGGTCGAAGCTTGCCTCGATCAGCGCGGCGCGCAGCTCGCCGTGGTGATAGCGGCCGCGCGGACCGCTCCCTGCGCCCTGGGGCACGACGGCCTCCCGCTCGACTGGACGTGATAGCCCTCTTACATTAGCTTAGTGATAGCCCACTTACATTGCGGGCGTCACCGAAGGGACAACTCATGCAGGGAATCGAAGACAAGGTCGTCGCGATAACGGGCGCGAGCAGCGGTATCGGCGAGGCGACCGCGCTTCTCCTCGCCGAGCGCGGCGCGAAGGTCGTCCTCGGGGCGCGCGGAGCGGACCGCCTGGAGGCCGTGGCTGCACGCATCGCGGACAAGGGCGGCGAGGTCGCCTGCGCGCGCACGGACGTGACCCGGCGCGACGACCTGTCCGGCCTCGTCGCGCTGGCGTGTGAGCGGTACGGAAGACTCGACGTCCTCGTGAGCAACGCCGGCGCCATGCCGGTCTCCCCCCTCGACGAGCTGCGCGTCGAGGATTGGGAGCAGATGGTCGACGTCAACATCAAGGGCGTTCTGTACGGCATCGCCGCGGCGCTTCCCGTCTTCCGCACGCAGAGTTCCGGGCACTTCGTCAACATCGCGTCCACGGCGGCGCACCGCGTCGTACCGAACCAGTCGGTCTATGCCGGGACGAAGTTCGCCGTACGCGCCATCTCCGAGGGCCTGCGACAGGAGGCCGGCGACAGCCTCCGCGTGACGATCGTCTCGCCCGGCATGACGCGGACGGACTTCGCCGCGTCCATGACGCACCCGGAGACGCGGGCACGGCTCGCCGAGACACGCGACCGGATCGGGATGCCGCCGGACGCGGTCGCCCGCGCCATCGCGTTCGCGATCGAGCAGCCGGCCGGCATCGACGTGGGCGAGGTCATCGTCCGCCCCACCGCGCAGGCGTGACCGGCCTCTCTCAGGGGGCCAGGGTGACGTCGACGGTGAAGCCCTCCTCCGGCAGCGTCTCCAGCTCCAGGTCGGTGATGCGCCCGGCGGCCCGCAGGTCCGTCTCGGCGACGTGCCGTACGCCGGCACCGCGGACCACGGCGCGTTCGACCTCGGCCCGCATCGAGACCTTCGCGCCGGACTTGGCGCGGCGCACCTGCCGGAGGACGTCGGAGGTCGCGGCGAGCACCGCCGGGTCACCGCCCGCCGGGAGCTCGTCGGCGGCCGGCCAGGCGGCCCGGTGCACGGAGCCGTCCTGCCACCACGACCAGACCTCCTCGGTGACGTAGGGCAGGATCGGCGCGAACAGCCGGAGCACGACCGAAAGCGCCGTGTTCAGCGCCGCCCGCGCGGACGCCGCCGCCCCCTCGCCGGCACCGTCCTCCCCGTACGCGCGCGTCTTGACGAGCTCGAGGTAGTCGTCGCAGAGGTTCCAGAAGAACCGCTCGGTGCGCTCCAGTGAGCGGGTGTAGTCGTTCGCGTCGAACGCCGCCGTGGCCTCGCGTACGACGTCGGCGAGCGTGGCGAGCATCGCCAGGTCCAGGGGCTCGGTGACCGCCGTGCCGGCCGGCACGTCGCCCAGGCCCAGCACGAACTTGGACGCGTTGAGGATCTTGATGGCGAGACGGCGGCCGACCTTGATCTGGCCGGTGTCGAAGGCGGTATCGGTGCCGAGCCGTCCGCTGGCCGCCCAGTAGCGCACGGCGTCGGAACCGTGCTGGACCAGCAGGTCCATGGGCGTGACGACGTTGCCCTTGGACTTGGACATCTTCTTGCGGTCCGGGTCGAGGATCCATCCCGAGAGCGCGGCTCCGGCCCAGGGCAGCGACCCGTGCTCCAGATGCGCACGTACGACCGTCGAGAACAGCCAGGTACGGATGATGTCGTGCGCCTGCGGGCGCAGGTCGTACGGGAAGACCGCCTCGAACAGGGCGGGGTCGCGCTCCCATCCGCCGGCGACCTGCGGGGTCAGCGACGAGGTCGCCCAGGTGTCCATGACGTCCGGGTCCCCGATGAAACCGTCGGGCTTGCCGCGCTGGTCCTCGCCGTAGCCGGGAGGGGCGTCGGAGGACGGGTCCACCGGCAGCGTCTCCTCCGGCGGCGTGATCGGCGCTTCGTACACCGGCTCGCCGTCGCGGTCGACGGGGTACCAGACCGGGATCGGCACGCCGAAGAACCGCTGCCGTGAGATCAGCCAGTCGCCGGCCAGGCCCTCCACCCAGTTGTCGTAGCGGGCCTTCATGTACGGGGGGTACCAGGTCAGCTCGGCGCCGCGCGCCAGGAGCCGGTCGCGCAGCTCCGCGTCCCGCCCGCCGTTGCGGATGTACCACTGGCGCGTGGTGACGATCTCGAGCGGCTTGGTGCCCTTTTCGTAGAACTTCACCGGCCGGGTGACGGGCCGTGGCTCGCCGTCCAGGTCGCCGGACTCGCGCAGCAACTCGACCACGCGCTCGCGCGCCGAGTGCACGGTCTTGCCGGCCAGCTCGGCGTACGGGCCGGGCGCGACGCCGTCCGGCGGCTCGGGCAGGATCCGGCCGTTCCAGTCGAGGATCGCGCGCGTCGGCAGGTCCAGCTCACGCCACCAGGTCACGTCGGTGAGGTCGCCGAAGGTACAGATCATGGCGATGCCCGAACCCTTGCCGGGCTCGGCGAGGTGATGGGCCACGACCGGCACCTCGACGCCGAAGAGCGGAGTGCGCACGATCGTGCCGACGAGCTCGCGGTAACGCTCGTCGTCGGGGTGGGCCACCAGCGCGACACAGGCGGGCAGCAGCTCGGGGCGGGTGGTCTCGATGTAGACCGGCCGTCCGCCCTGGTCGTCGTGGAAGCGGATCCGGTGGAAGGCTCCGGGCTGCTCGCGGTCCTCCAGCTCGGCCTGGGCCACCGCCGTACGGAACGTGACGTCCCACAGGGTCGGAGCCTCCGAGATGTAGGCCTCGCCGCGCGCGAGATTGCGCAGGAACGCGCGCTGCGCCGTGGCGCGGGACTCCTCGCCGATCGTGGTGTAGAGCAGCGACCAGTCCACCGAGAGCCCGACGCGCCGCCAGACGTCCTCGAACGCCTTTTCGTCGATCTCGGTGAGCCGGTTGCACAGCTCCACGAAGTTACGGCGCGAGACCGGAATCTGCTTGCCGGGCTTTCCGGGCTTGTCGGGTGGCTCGAAGGACGCGTCGTAGGGCAGTGAGGGGTCGCAGCGCACGCCGAAGTAGTTTTGCACCCGGCGTTCGGTCGGCAGCCCGTTGTCGTCCCAGCCGATCGGATAGAAGACCTCACGGCCGCGCATCCGCTGGTAGCGCGCTATCGCGTCGGTGTGGGTGTAGGAGAACACGTGCCCGACGTGCAACGATCCGCTGACGGTCGGCGGCGGAGTGTCGATCGAGTAGATCTGCTCCCGCGGCTTCGACCGATCGAAGCGGTAGGTGCCGCTCTTGTCCCAGAGGTCGGCCCACTTCGCCTCGAGCCCGTCGAGGGTGGGTTTCTCCGGGGCAGGCGGCTTTTCTGTCATGTCGCCAATGGTATTGGGCAACCACGGCAGGTCCGTCGTCATTAAGTGATCGCCTGTGAGAGGCTCGGTGCAAACCTAATGGACTGAGAGGGATCGGCATGGCGGACAAGGGCGATCTGGGCTGGCGGCTGCTGGCCGGCGCGGCGGCTTTCGGGGCGGGCTTCGTGGCCCGTAAGGCGATCACGGTCGGCTGGAAGCAGATCACCGGCAAGGAGCCGCCGACCAACCCCGAGTCGCCCGAGGTGGAGCTCGCCGAGGCCATCGGCTGGGCCGTCGTCACCGGCGTCGGAATAGAGGTCGCCCGCCTCCTGGCCACCCGCGCCGCGGCCAACCGCTGGCACAACAGCACGGGCGAACTCCCGGCCGCCCTGCGCACCGCCACCGACAAGATCAAAAACGTCGCTTCCTGATCCCCGGGCATCCGGCAGGCCGAGGGGCCGGGTTCGCGGATGAGGGGTCGACACCCGGGATGACCGCCCATGGCGCCCGCGGGCCGAAGGGCCGGGACCTTCGCGGATCAGGAGTCAACGCCCGGGACGACCGCCATGGTGCCCGCCGGCCGAGGGGCCTGGGAGCTTCGCGGATGAGGAGTCGACGCCCGGAATGACCGCTCATGATGGGGTCCGTCGGGCTTCCGGGACTGACCTTGGGCCCATGCCCGTTGGCATTCACTAGGGACAGGCCCATTCGGTGGATGCCTGAGCGCCGAGGGGACCAGGCTTTCGAAACCGTCTCCCTCCAATAGCGCGTCTCGCAGGCGACCGGCCGGCCGACCCGCGACCGCGTGAAGGTGTCGGCAGGCTGGGCAACCCGAATGCCGGTGGGCGGGCCGTCCGCCAGGCCGTCCAGTTCCGCCGTACGCAGAGGCTCGACACCGTCCCTGTCGTCAGATACCTCCCGGGAACCCTGATCCCCGTCCGGTACCTCCCGGGAACCCTGATCCCCGTCCGGTACCTCCCGGGAATCCTGATCCTCGTCCGGGCTGCCCTACAGACAGCTGCTTCCAGAGACCTGGAGGTCCCAGGTCACATGCCCGTTGGCATTCGCCCAGGACGGAGGATGGGGACCATCCGCCGGGTCCCCCAGAGAATCCACCCGCCGGTGATCGGGATCGCCCCGCCTCGCTCCGGATCGGGGCGGCCGATGGCCGCTCGCGCCCGAGGAACGCGGGCGCACGGAACCGTCCCATTCCGGATCGCCCCGCCTCGCTCCGGATCGGGGCGGCCGATGGCCGCTCGCGCCCGAGGAACGCGGGCGCACAGAACCGTCCCACCCCGGATGGCCCCGCCTCGCGGGCGTGCGGCTGCCTTCAAAAGAACTCTCGGAGATCACATGCCCACGGGCATTCGCTCAGCGCGGTGCCGACCGGTGAATGCCTGCGACGCAGGGGGCTGAGCCCCTGGGGGATCCATCGGATGGTCGGAGCGCTCGCTCCGGATCGGGACGATCGATGGCCGCTTGCGCCCGAGGAACGCGGGCGCACAGAACCGTCCCACCCCGGATGGCCCCGCCTCGCGGGCGTGCGGCTGCCTTCAAAAGAACTCTCGGAGATCACATGCCCACGGGCATTCGCTCAGCGCGGTGCCGACCGGTGAATGCCTGCGGCGCAGGGCGGCTGAGCTCTTTGGGGATCAACATCGGAGCGCCTCGCTCCGGCCAGGGCGGGGTGGCGACCGTCTGTGCGTCCCGAAATCGGTGCGGCTACCGTCCTGCGCCTCGAGGCCCTACCGGGCAGGGTGCGGTCTCCCGTGTCCGTCGGTGCCTCTATTGCCCCTCGATGGAAGGCGGCTGCGGGCCACGCTCGACGTGCTGGCCGCGTAGGTCGTTGCGGATGTTGTCCGCGAGCCTTCTGGTGGCCGCGCGGTTGAGCGCACCACCCGCGACGGCGCCGGTCAGGAACGGGCCCAGCGTCGTGAAGTGGCGGCCGAACGTGCGCAGCAGGCGCTTGCGCAGGCCGGCCTTTGCCGCGACGCCGAGTGCGGCGGTCACGGTGCCGGGCTGCATCGGGTCGAATCCGCGCTGCTGTGCCCATGACTGCAGGAAGATCGCGCCGCGGGTCCGGCCGGTCCCCGGCACCTGGACGCCGTAGATCTCGTGTAGCTCCGCGATCATCTTGACCTCGATGGTCGCGACGACCACGGTCTCCGCGATGATCTGCGCCGGCGCGGTCAGCAGGAGCGGTGGCGCGGCGAACTCGATCGCGGCGAGCGCTCCGCCTGCCGCGCCGACCCCGGTGGTGGCCCGCTGGGCGGCGCGTACGACCGACTCGGCCAGCGCCTCGCCCGTGAGGCCATCGTGGTGGTTGCGTAGTGTTTCAAGATCGCGTACCGGGACGTGCGGTGCGATCTCCATGACGGTGTCGGTGAGCCAGCGGCCCCGTCCGACGCCCGCGGCCCCGGCTCGGCGCGCGCTCGCGGCCATCAGGCGCGCGATACGGCCCAGCAGGCGACCGCGGGTCTCGCGGTCCATGTCCTCCTCGACGGACAGCCGGCCGACCAGCTCTGCCATTTCGTGGCCGAGCCGGTCGTCGCCGTCTTCCCAGCGTTCGACCTCTCTCTCCGGCACCGCTGCTCCCGGCCTCAGGCCGCGCACTCGCGGCAGATCAGCTGGCCGTTCCTTTCTTCGGCCAGCTGGCTCCGGTGATGCACAAGGAAGCAGCGTGCACAGGTGAACTCATCGGCCTGCCGTGGCAGAACTCGGAGGCTCAGCTCCTCGTTCGAAAGATCCGCACCAGGCAGTTCGGTGACCTCACCTGCATCAAGGTCCTCATCGATGACGCCGGTGCTCTTGTCAGCGCGGCGCGCCTGCAGCTCCTGCAGGCTGTCCTCACTGAGGTCGTCATCGGTCTTGCGTGGACTGTCGTAGTCGGTGGCCATCTTCTATCTCCATCCCCCTCGGTCCATAGTTATGCGCCCCGTCGCGCGGGTCTAACGCTCGGGAAGCCCATCTTGTGCCCGATCCGGGCGGGAAATTCTGTCACGGGATTTGCCCCAGAACACGCAAGCCACGTCGCGTCACACGGCCTCTTCCCTTGCCCGCGCCGGGGATGTCCGATGTGTCAGACATCACAGCAGCAGGCGGACGTCAAGTCCCCTCCTCACAACCATGAACCGGATAAGCACGACGAGCGTCTCAGGTAACGCGATATCGTTCCCGCCGGGATAGACCTGGCGGGTGCAAAGAATAAGGGTTGTTGGAGGGGGCCACATGCCGGATGCCGCTCCCCTGGAGCCGGGCGATCCGGGCTCGCTGGGGCAGTACCAAGTAGTGGGGAAGCTCGGGGAAGGTGGCCAGGGGGCCGTCTATCTCGGCCGGTCGCCGTCGGGTGACCACGTGGCGATCAAACTTCTGCACGCGCAGATGAACACCGACTCGTCGGCACGTACGCGGTTCGCGCGTGAGGTCGAAGCGGCACAGAAGGTGTCACCTTTCTGTACCGCCCAGGTCCTGGACTATGACCTCCACGGTCGCCCGCCCTACATCATCAGCGAGTTCATCGACGGGCCTCCGCTGTACGACGTGGTCCTCCAGGAGGGCTCGTTCCGCGGCGCCTCGCTCGAACGCCTGGCGATCGGCACCGCGACCGCGCTCGCCGCGATCCACGAGGCCGGCATCGTCCACCGTGACTTCAAGCCCAACAACGTGCTGCTCGCGGCCGACGGGCCACGGGTCGTGGACTTCGGCATCGCGCGCTCGATCAACTCCCAGCAGAGCTCCGTCACCGCCACCGGCATGGTGGTCGGCACTCCCGGCTACCTCGCGCCCGAGCAGCTCACCGGCGAGCCCCTGACGGCCGCGGTCGACATCTTCGCGTGGGGCGCGACGATGGTCTTCGCGGCGACGGGTCACTCCCCCTTCGAGGCCGAGACCCTCCCCGTGATCATCAACCGGATCCTGAACGAGGAACCGGACCTCTCCCGCCTCACCGGCACCATGCGCGAGCTGGTCGGCGCCGCGCTGGACAAAAATCCTCGCCGGCGACCGGCCGCGCACCAGCTGCTGCTGCGCCTGCTCGGCCAGGTCGGCGCGACGCCCGGCCCCTCGGCCGACCGTGAGGACCTGCTCGACCGGGGCACCCAGATCGCCGCCGAGCTGCCGCCCCCACCGCCGATCGTCCACACGCCGCCGCCCCCGCCTCTGATCAACACGCCGCCGCCGATGATGCCGGGCCCGTCGACGCCCAACCCGCCGATGATGATGGGCGGTCAGCAGACGCCACCGCCCTGGCAGCAGCAGCGCCAGGCACCGCCGCCTCCTCGCTTCACGCCACCGCCGCCGCGGCGCAAGTCCAACGCTCCGATCTTCGTCCTCATCGGCTGCGTGGTCTTCGTGCTGCTCGTCGTCGGCGTGCCGGTCGCCATTGCCGCCGGGTTCCTGCACAAGACCAAAGACGACGTGGACAACATCCCGACCTACACTCCGTCGCACTACGGCGTTCCGGACTCCTATGTCGGCATCTGGAAGGGCTCCGGGCACAACACGGACCCGGGCGCGGACCAGGGCGCGTTCAACGTCACCATCACCCTCACGTCCGACTCCCGGTTCGGCACCGCCGACTACGGCAACTGCTCCGGCTCGATGACCATGGATCCGAACAGCTCGAGCGAGTCCAAGGTGGTGTTCAGCCAGACGCTGGTCAACCAGACCGGCGGCAAGTGCCCGACGTCCTCGTACGTGACGATGACGCTGAGCGGTTCCTCCATGGACTGGCAGATCAGCAGGACCTCGTACGGCGCCTCGTTCGCGAACGCGACGCTCACCAAGCCGTGACCGCTGGGAGGCACACCCATGCCGGAGACCACTCCTCTCCGGGCCAACGACCCTGAGCGGCTCGGCTCCTACCGCCTGACCGGGCGTCTCGGGGAGGGCGGCCAGGGAGTCGTCTACCTCGGCGAGGACCCGGACGGCGAGCCGGTGGCCGTCAAGCTCCTGCACGCGCAGTTCAGCGGTGACACCAAGGCACGCGCCCGGTTCGCCGGGGAGCTCGCGAGCGCCAAACGGGTCGCGCCGTTCTGTACGGCCCGGATCCTCGACGCCGACGTGGAGGGCGACACGCCCTACCTGGTGAGCGAGTACATCGAGGGTCCCTCGCTGCGCGAGGTCGTGGACACGCAGGGCCCGCGTACGGGCGGCGTGCTGCAGCGCCTGGCCATCGGCACCGTGACCGCGCTCACCGCGATCCACGAGGCCGGCATCGTCCACCGCGACTTCAAGCCCACGAACGTCCTGCTCGCCGCCGACGGCCCGCGTGTGATCGACTTCGGCATCGCGCGCGCCCTCGACACCAGCGGGACGATAACGAGCACGACGGTGGGCACGCCGTCGTACATGTCGCCCGAGCAGATCTCCGGGCAGGTCGCCGGCCCACCCGCCGACGTCTTCGCCTGGGCCTGCACGATCGTGTACGCGGCGACGGCCAGCCCGCCGTTCGGCCAGGACTCCATCCCGGCCGTGATGAACCGCATCGTGAACCACCAGCCGTCGCTCGGCATGCTCATGGGTCCCCTGCGCGAGATCGTCCTGGCCTGCCTGGCCAAGGACCCGCGGCAGCGGCCGACCGCCCAGCAGGTCCTCCTCCGGCTGCTCACCAACGAGGGCGTCGCGCTGCCGGGCGTACGGCCGGGCGCGCGGCCCGCACCGTCCACCGAGGTGCTGAACCAGGGCGCGCAGGCGGCCGGGCAGGACACGGGCCCGCCGGTGTGGACGCCGCCGAGCGGCCCGTGGGGCTCCGGCGACCCCTATCCCCAAGGCGCGTATCCCACCGGCCACGACACACCGCCTCCGTACCAGAGCGGCCACGACACGCCCCCGCCCGGCTCGTACCGCCAGGGCGCGGACACCCCGGCTCCGGGTCACCATCCACCCGGGTCCGACACGCCGCCCCCCGGCCTGATGACGAAGAACTACACCGCGGGCCCGTACCGCCCGCGCCGCGGGGTCCGTCCGGGCGTGCTGATCACCACCACCGCGGCGATGGTGCTGCTCATCGCGGCCGGGGCGGTCGCCGCCGTGAAGCTGGCCGGCGGGCACACGGACAAGCCGACCCCCAAGCCGCCGGTCGGCGTGGCGGGTGGCACGTTCCGCATGGCGATGACGGCGCCGGAGTCCATCGACCCGTCCAACGCCCTGACCGTGGCCGACTTCTTCGTCGTCGAGAACCTCTTCACCGGGCTGAGCCAGGTCAAGCCGGACGGCTCGGTCACGCCCGCCCTCGCCACCCAGGCGACCTCGGACCCGGCGTGTACGCAGTGGCGGTTCACCATCCGGGCGGGCACGAAGTTCAGCAACGGCGAGCCGGTCGACGCCGCCGCGTTCGCGCGGAGCTGGAACCGCACCGTGAAGAACAAGACGGGTGGCGAGGGCTACCTGATGAACGACATCAAGGGCTACGGCGACGTGGTCTCGGGCTCGGCGCAGACGATGTCGGGCGTCACGGCGAACGGCGACGTGCTCCAGGTGACGCTCACCCGGCCCGACTGTGACTTCCGCAACCGCGTGGGCGCACCGGTGTTCGTCCCGATGCCCACGACGGCCGGAGACGCCTCGAACGCCTCCTACGACAAGCTGCCGATCGGCAACGGCCCGTTCAAGGTCAGCGGGTACAGCAAGGGAACGCATCTCACCCTGGTCCGCAACGACTCCTACGCCTTCGCCAAGCCCAAGCTCGACACGGTCGAGGCGTCGTTCGTCACGGACCTGAGCTCCGCGCTGTCCGGCTTCGACGCGGGCCAGTACGACTGGGCGGAGCTGCAGTCGGGCTCCATCCCGGCCGCCCTCGCCCAGCACTCCGGTGACGGTGATCTGATCAAGGGCCCCATCGGCGGCATGACCTTCCTGCTGCCGATCGACGACAAGGGCGTGATGAAGACCAAGGAGGCGCGTCTGGCGGTGTCGTACGCGCTGGACCGCAAGGCCATCATCACGTCGGCCTACCAGGGGGTGTACTCCCCGGCCAGTTCCCTGGTGCCCCCGGCCATCCCGGGGGCGCTGGTGGGTGGCTGCGCCGCGTGCACCCAGGACGTGGCCAAGGCGAAGTCCATGGCGCAGCAGGCGGGCCTCGGCCCGGGGTCGAAGGTGACGCTGTCGCTGGGCGACTCCAGCTCCTACACCCAGCTCGCCAACGTGGTCCAGCAGCAGCTCCAGTCGGTGCTCGGCTGGAGCGTCGAGCTCAGGAAGCTGCCGCTGGACAAGTTCTACCAGGACGAGGCGGGCGCCAAGGCCGAGGGCCTCTACCCGTTCTCCTGGATCGCCGACTACCCGTCTCCGGAGAACTTCATGGACTCGCTGCTGAGCAGCGACTCGATCCAGCGCCAGAACGACGGGTCGGTGGGCGGCAGCAACTACGCGCGTTACAGCAGCCCGGCCTTCGACAACGCGCTGAAGGCCGCGCGTTCGACCACCGACCCGGCGCAGCGCACCAAGCAGCTCCAGGGCGCGGAGAAGATCGCGCTCGATGACATGGCGCTCATCCCCCTGTACTCCCACACGCAGTACCGGGTCGCGGACCTGAAGAAGTTCGTCGGCGTCGGGATGGACTACATCGGCTACCCGGTGCTGACGACGACGGCGAGAAAGTAGCCGTACCTCCTGGTGACCGGCCCGTGACGCCACGGCGGCAACGGGTCTTGACTCACGCCGTCAGGACGCGATAGAAATTAATAGGAAAGCTTCCTATTAGCTTTACTCGGGGGCCAATCCGTCCTTCCTCTCCCCGCCAGGAGCGTGACGTGAGACGCCTGTTCACCAAGTTCGCCGCGATGGCACTGCCGGCCGGTCTGCTGCTCGGCTCGGCGCTGACCTCCCCCGCCACCGCTGAGATCGCCCAGCCCGCGGCCGCCGCCAACTGGCCGCATGTCTCGCCGTACGTCGACATGGGCGCCTGGCCGACGCCGGTCCTCAGCCAGCTGTCCCAGGCCTCGGGGATCAAGGGGTTCACCCTGGGGTTCGTCACGAGCGTCGGCTGCAAGGCCAGCTGGTTCAACGCCTACGACCCGCGTACGGCCTGGCAGAAGGATGAGATCACCAAGCTCCGCGCGGCCGGAGGCGACGTGAAGATCTCCTTCGGCGGCGCGTCCGGCATCGACCTCGCCCAGGCGTGCACCGACGTGAACCAGCTCTACACCGAGTACGCCGCGGTCGTGGACGCCTACGGCGCCAACTACGCCGACTTCGACATCGAGGGCGCCGCGGTGGCCGACACCGCCTCGATCAACCGGCGCTCCCAGGCACTTGCGCACCTGAAGCAGACGCACCCCAACCTCAAGATCTCCCTCACCCTGCCGGTCCTGCCCGAAGGACTGGACGCCAACGGCCTGAACGTCGTGAAGGCGGCCAAGAACGCCGGCGCCGCCCTCGACGCCGTCAACGTCATGGCCATGGACTACTACCGCAGCGGCACCGACGACGGCGACGCGGCGACGAAGGCCGCACAGGCCACCCACGACCAGCTCAAGGCGATCTACACCGGCCTGTCCGACGCGCAGCTCTGGTCGATGGTCGGGGTCACCCCGATGCTCGGCAAGAACGACGACGGCAGCACCTACAACCAGGACGACGCGCGCCAGCTCGTCGCCTTCGCCAAGCAGCACCACGTCGGCGGGCTGGGCTTCTGGGAGACGACCCGGGACCGCAACGCCTGCAACGGCGCGCTCTATCAGTGCACCAACATCCCCCAGCAGCCGTACGAGTTCTCGAAGATCTTCGCCCCGTACACCGGCTGACCGACGCCGGGAAAGCCGTGACCGCGTGGCGCCACTCGGGGGGCGTCACGCGGTCACGCGGTCTCAGGACTTCGGCAGGCGTACGGTCACGATCAGGCCACCGCCCTCGCGCGGGGTCGCCACCACTGTCCCGCCGTGCGCGGCGGCCACCGACCGCACGATCGACAATCCGAGACCGGCGCCCTTGGCCGAGTCGATGCGTTCGGTGTTGAGCCGCCGGAACGGCTCGAAGAGGTTCTGCACCTCGTAGGCGGGCACCACAGGGCCGGTGTTCTCCACCTGGCACGTGGCCCATCCGTCCAGGACGCCGGTGCGCACGACGACCGTGCCGTCGTCGACGTTGTACCGGACCGCGTTGTCGATGAGGTTCGAGACCAGGTGCTCCAGCAGGACCGGGTCGCCCGTCGTGGGACCGGACGTGAGCTCGGTGGTGATCTCGATGTCCGGCCGGTCCTCGCGGACGGCCGTCTTGAGCACGATCGTGGCGACCTCGCTCAGGTCGACCGGCGTACGCGTGGTCAGCTCCCGCTCGCTACGCGCCAGCAGGAGCAGGCCCTCGATCAGCCGCTCGTGCCGTGCGTTGTTGGCGAGCAGTGTGCGCCCGACCGTACGCAGGTCGTCGGACGCCTCGGGATCGGTGAGCGCCACCTCGAGCAGGGTGCGGTTGATCGCCAGCGGGGTGCGCAGCTCATGGGAGGCGTTGCCGACGAAACGCCGCTGGGCGTCGAACGCCTCGTTGAGGCGCTCCAGCATCGCGTCGAAGGTGTCGGCGAGCTCCTTGATCTCGTCTTCGGGTCCCTGCAGGGCGATGCGCTCGTGCAGGGTGCTCTCCGACAGCTTGCGCGCCGTCGCGGTGACCTTCTGCAGCGGGGCGAGCGCCCGGTCGGCCACGAACCATCCGAGCGCGAGCGCGATCAGCCCGACGCCGACCAGCGCGAACGCGGACTGCGTGATGAGCCGGTGCTGCGCGTTGTCGATGAAGCCCTGACGGACCGCCTGCTGCTCCTGCTGGGTGATGCCGAACGGGTCGTTGGTGCGGACCTCGAACGGCAGGCCCTCCAGGATGTTCGTCACCAGGACGTACGCGACCGTCAGCAGCAGGAACCCCGCGGCGAAGAACAGCCCGCCGTAGAGCAGCGTCAGCCGCAGCCGCACCGTCATACGGCGGGTCACGTCGCCCGGCGAGGGGCTCAAAGCCGGTATCCCGCGCCGGGCACGGTCTCGATGACCTGCGGCTCACCGAGCTTCTTACGAAGCGTCATCATCGTCACCCGTACCACGTTGGTGAACGGGTCGATGTTCTCGTCCCATGCCTTCTCCAGAAGGTGCTCGGCGCTGACCACGGTGCCCTGCCCGCGCATCAGCACCTCCAGGACGGCGAACTCCTTCGGCGTCAGCTCCACCGGCGTGCCACCCCGGGTGACGACCCGGCGAGCGGGATCGAGGCGCACGCCCGAGCGTTCGAGCACGGGAGGCAGCGGCGGGGCGGACCGGCGGCCGAGAGCACGGATCCGGGCGATCAGCTCGGCGAAGGCGAACGGCTTGGCGAGATAGTCATCGGCCCCGATGGACAGACCCTCGACCTTGTCGTCGAGCTCGCCCGCCGCGGTGAGCATGAGGACACGTGCGGCGGTGCCGTCGGCGACGAGCCGCCGGCACACCTCGTCCCCGTGCACCCGCGGCAGGTCACGGTCGAGCACGACCACGTCGTAGTCGTTGACGCTGGTCCGCTCCAGCGCGGCGGCGCCGTCGTACGCGACGTCGACGGCCATCGCCTCGCGCCGTAGCCCGGTGGCGATGGTGTCCGCGAGCACGCGCTCATCCTCGACGACCAGGACCCTCACCTGTATCCACCCCCTGGAAAGCCGCGCGCTGGACCGGCGCTATCAGTTATGTCACACCGGACGTAAGTGTCCGATAAGCCTGTCCAGGGTATTCGCAGGTTTAGCGGCGACCATGCCATGGGTAGACCGCACTTCACCTCTTGGAGGAAGGAGACCGTGTGGGCGAGTTGACGACGACGATCCACCAGCGTCTGACCGACGCGTACGAGTCGCTTCGGGTGGCCCACGACACCGGTGATGATCTTTTGGTCGAGGCCCAGCGTGCCGAGATCGATGATCTGCGCCGGACGGCGGCGAGCCACGGCATCGACGTTCCGCGCTGCGCCTGAGGGCGCCGCACGGGACACCTGACGGTTAAGCGAATCACGGCCGAGCCAGACTTGTGAGCGGCCCCGCACCGGATACCGGTGCGGGGCCGTCGCGTTCATACGTTCGGGCCGTTCAAGGCTCTCTCGAAGCCCTCGGCCTGGAGCCCCCCGTCTTGGGGGCCGCCCGTCTTGGGCGCCGCCCACCTGGAGCCCACCCACCCGGGGGTGCCATCCCACTCACATTGTCCAGCCAGGACGGCAGCGGGCGAAAGTAGAGCGGGGTTCTGTGGATAACCTCGCCCAGGCGCCCGCCCAAGCGGCGCCACACGGCAACAGCAAGACTTGAGACAGGCCCTAGTTGTACTGACCACGGAGGTTGGTGACGGCGACACGGTGCGATGATCTTGAAATAGGTGAGGGCCTTCTGGCTCGGTGTGGATTGCGACATCTGCACCGGCGACCAGAAAGGCCCTCATGCCGCACCGTAACGCACCCCTGAGTGAGACCGGACGCCTTCGCCTGGCCCGCTGTGTCGTGGAGGACGGCTGGCCGCTACGGCGGGCCGCTGAACGCTTCCAGGTCTCGGTCACGACCGCCCAGCGGTGGGCAAGCCGCTACCGCACCCACGGTGAGGCCGGGATGGCCGACCGTTCCAGCCGCCCACACACCAGCCCACGGCGTACCCCGACCCGGACCGAGCGGCGGATCATCAAGGTCCGGGTGGCGCGGCGGTGGGGACCGGCGCGGATCGCCGGCCTGCTGCATCTGAACCCGGCCACTGTGCACCGGGTCCTGGTGCGCTACCGGCTCAACCGGCTGGCCTGGACCGACCGGGCGACCGGCCGGGTGATCCGCCGCTACGAACACCAAGCACCGGGCGACCTGGTCCACGTCGACATCAAGAAACTCGGCAACATCCCCGACGGCGGCGGACACAAGACCCTAGGCCGCCAGGCGGGGCGTAAGACCCGCTCCGGCGCCGGGTACAGCTACATCCATACCGCCGTCGATGACCACTCCCGCCTGGCCTACAGCGAAATCCTCACCGACGAGAAGAAACACACCGCCGCCGCGTTCTGGACCCGCGCCCAGGCCTTCTTCACCTCCTGCGGCATCACCGTCCAACGCGTCCTGACCGACAACGGCGCCTGCTACAAATCCCACCCCTGGCGCGACGTCCTGGCCACCGCCGGCATCGTCCACAAACGCACCCGCCCCTACCGGCCCCAGACCAACGGCAAGGTCGAACGCCTCAACCGCACCCTGCTGGAGGAATGGGCCTACGCCCGCCCCTACCGATCAGAGACCGAACGACGCCAAGCCTTCCCCGACTGGCTGCACGCCTACAACCACCACCGCGGACACACCGCACTGAAAGGCCAACCACCCGCCAGCCGCATCCCCAACCTCACGGGACAGAACACCTAGTCGCGTTCGGGGGCGAGGGGCGCGAGCAGGTCGTGCAGCGGGCCGTACAGTCCCGGGCCTGCCGCGATCGTCAGTTCCACGCTCGCGGGACGGCCGTGCAGGCCGCCGATGGTCCCCCCGGCCTCCTGCACGATCAGGCCGCCCGCGGCGATGTCCCACAGCTGTGGTCCTCGCTCGAAGTAGCCGTCGACGCGCCCCGACGCCACCGAGCACAGGTCGACCGCGGCCGACCCCGCCCGCCGGATGTCGCGGACCCGGGGAAGCACGCCCAGCAGCACCTCCGCCTGGCGTGCGCGGCGCTGGGCGAAGTAGCCGAAGCCGGTGGCGATGAGGGCGCGCTCCAGCGGCACCCCGGAGTTGCAGCGGAGCTTTTCGGTCGAGCCGTCGCGGTGCACGAGGTAGGCGCCCTCTCCCCGCGCGGCGGTGTACAGCTCGCCGCGCGTCGGCACGGCCACGACTCCGGCGACCACCTCACCGTCGACCTCGGCCGCGATGCTCACCGCCCAGTCCGGCAGGCCGTACAGGTAGTTGACCGTGCCGTCGATCGGATCGATGATCCAGCGCACCCCGCTGACCCCGGCGGCCTCGCCGCCCTCCTCGCCCAGGAAGGCGTCGCCCGGCCGCGAGGCGCGGATCCGCTCGATGATGAGCTTCTCCGCCGCCTGGTCCATCTCGGTGACCACGTCTGTGGGGCTGGACTTGGTCGCGGCGACGCGCAGGTCGGCCGGGCGCTTGTCGATGAGCATGACGCCGGCGACGTCCGCCGTGCTGATCGCGAGTTCGAGCAGGTCGTGCACGTCGCCCCCTGTTGGCGGTCGCTTGCCCGGGCGCCCGGCCTGCGCGCCCGTACGAAGGTGTGAGGTCACTTCGGCCCGCGGCAGCAGGTGCGGGCGCACGTGTCGGGGCGTGGCCCCAGGGCGCCGAGCGCCGGGCGTTCGGTCCCGTCGCGTTCGAGGAGCAGGTCGCGGACCATGGCCACGAACTTCGGGTGGGTGCCCGGGGTGGCCGCCCGCTCGATCCGCAGTCCCAGCCGCCCGGCCAGCTCCGCCGCCTCGACATCGAGGTCGTACTTGACCTCCATGTGGTCTGACACGAACCCGATCGGCACGATCACCGCCGCTTTCGCGCCGTCGGTGTGGATCTTCTCCAGGTGGTCGCCGACGTCGGGATCGAGCCAGGGGACGCTCGGCGGGCCGCTGCGGCTCTGGTACACCAGCTCCCACGGCCGGCCCTCGGCGACGACCTCGGCCACGTCGTTCAGCTCGGCGACGTACAGCTCGCGGCCGGGCTGGGCGAAAGGGACGCTGTGCGCGGTGAAGACCAGGCGTGCGCCGGCGCGGAGGTCCGCCGGCAGCCGGTCGTACGCGGCGCGGGTGTTCTCGATCATCGGCTCGACGAAGCCCGGGTGGTTGAAGTAGATCCGCAGCTTGTCGATCTCCGGCGCGCCCTCGACCTCGGCGCGCGCCCGGTCGATGTCCTCGAGGTACTGCCGGCAGCAGGAGTAACCGCTGTAGGCGGAGGTGACGAACGCCGCCGCCCGGCGTACGCCGTCGGCCTTCATCTGCCTGAGCGTGTCGGCGAGGAACGGATCCCAGTTGCGGTTGCCCCAGTAGACGGGCAGGTCCAGGCCGCCCGCCGCGAAGTCGGCCTCGATCGCCGCCTTGAGCTCGCGGTTCTGCCGGTTGATCGGGCTGGCGCCGCCGAAGTGGTGATAGTGCTCGGCGACGCTCTCCAGCCGCGCCCTGGGCACGCCACGACCACGCGTGACGTTCTCCAGGAAGGGCATCACGTCGTCCGGCCCTTCCGGGCCGCCGAAGGACAACAGGAGAAGCGCGTCGTACCGCATGTCTCCATCAAACCAGCCGGTCGAGCATGCCCGCTCCAGGCCTCACGAGAAACGGCGCGCGTACGCGTGGGCGAGCGACAGGACACCGTCGACGTAGGACTGTGAGTGGTTGTAGTGCCAGATCGCGTTGGACAGCGAGCTTCCGCCGTGCCCGGCGCCGTTGACGCACAGATATCGGGCCGCGGTGGGTACGGCGTCGAAGGGATCCATGATGTCGGCCTTGCCGTCGCGGTCGCCGTCCACGCCGTACGACCTCCAGGTGGCCGGCATGAACTGCATCGGGCCCATCGCGCCCGCGCTGGACGGCCCGACGTTGCGTCCGTGGCCGCTCTCGATCTGCCCGATGGCGGCGAGCACGGTCCACGAGAGGCCGGGGCAGGTGGTCGCCGACTGCTGGTACAGCTCCAGGTAGCTGCCGGCCTTGCCGGTGGGCGCGCCCTTCTTGGCCTGCGGCACGTACTCCTTGTCGTGCAGGTTGATGATCTGGCTCTGCGCCCCGACCGTGCTCCGCAGCTTGGACTGAAGGGAGTTGAGGTCGGCGCCGGGCGCGTTGACGAGGAGCCCGATGTCGGGGACCAGGCCGATCCGGCGGCCGATGTCGCGGCCGACGAGGACGTTGATGCCGGGCAGGCCGAGCGGGCCGGAGCCGCCCATCGTGGCCATCATCTGCGCCTTGCCCTGGATGGGGTACTGCATGCCGGAGCGGAGGCCGAGCTGTTTCTGCACGTCGTCGGAGACGACGAACTGGCTCTTGCCGAGCGCGGACCAGAGCGCGTTGTCGGTGGCGGTGCCGGGCGGGGTCCAGGAGCGGAACCGGACCGGGTCGACGGCGAACATGTTCGCCTTGCCGCCCTCCAGGCGCACCGCGCCCGCGTCCACGGTGATGACGTCACGTACGTGCTCGAGACGGGACACCCGGGTGAGCTGTCTCTGGCTCACCGGCCGCCCCGAGATGACGAGGAAGTCCGGCGGTATCACGCGCTTGAGCGCGGACGGCTGCTCCGAGGCGGGCACCACGGAGGTGGCGGGCGGGGTGGCCGACGCGCTCACGCGAGCCTGGGGATCGGCCTTGGAACCGGAGGTCATGACGTACGCCGCGCCGCTCGCGGCGGTCGCCGTGACCGCCACCGCGATGGTCACGGCCGTCGGAATCCCTCTGCGTATCAAGCGTTTCATCAACCATCCCAACGAATCTGCCCGCACGTTGGTTACCCATAATCGGGCCGGTCCCGGCCACAAACCGGGTCAGGAACGACAAAGATCGAGGGTAGGCCGCGGAGCCCCGTCCCCGGTCCCGTACCGGGCCGATGAGCCACCGAGGCTTGCCGAGACCTCGACAAACGTGAGTAGATTTCGCCTTATGCCTCAATCGAGCCCCCCGGTGTGGCGGAACTGGGCCGGCAACCAGAGCGCCACCCCCCGCCGTGTCGTCACCCCGCGTTCCGCCGACGAGGTCGCCGCCGCCGTGACGGCCGCCGCCGGCGACGACCTGACCGTCCGCATGGCGGGTACCGGTCACTCCTTCACCGGCGCCGCCCTCACCGAGGACGTGCTGCTGCGCCCGGAGGGGCTGACCGGCCTGCGCGCGGTCGACGCCGAACGTGGCCTGGTCACCGCCGAGGCCGGCATGACGCTCAAGACGTTCAACGAGCACCTGGCGCGCGAGGGACTCGCGCTGGCCAACATGGGCGACATCCAGGAACAGACCCTGGCCGGCGCCATCCAGACCGCCACCCATGGCACCGGGCGTGAGGCGGCCGGGCTCGTCTCGCAGGTCGCCGGGCTGGAGATGGTGCTGGCCGACGGAAGCACGGTGACCTGCTCACGCGCGGACCGCCCGGAGCTCTTCGACGCCGCGCGCGCCGGCCTCGGGGCGCTCGGCGTCGTCACCGCGGTCACCTGGCACACCGTGCCCGCGTTCGTGCTCCAGGCGCGGGAGGAGCCGATGCGGTGGGAGGAGGTGCTGACCCACCTCGACGAGCTGGCGGACGGCAACGAGCATTTCGAGTTCTACTGGTGGCCGCACACCGATGGCTGCCTGACCAAGCGCAACAACCGGGTGCCCGGCCCGGCCGAGCCGCTGCCGGCGTTCCGGCACTGGCTGGACGATGAGTTCCTGTCCAACTCCGTGTTCGGGCTCACGAACCGGATCGGCTCGCTGCTGCCGGTCACGATCAAACCGATCAACGGCGTCTCGGCGCGCGCCCTGGGCGCGCGTACGTACAGCGACCGTTCCGACCGGGTCTTCACCAGCCCGCGGCGCGTCCGCTTCAAGGAGCAGGAGTACGCGATTCCGCGCGAGGAGCTGGCGGGCGCGCTGCGCGAGGTACGGTCGGTCATCGAGCGGAGCGACTTGCGCATCGGCTTCCCGATCGAGGTACGCCTGCTGCCGGCCGAGGACGCGTGGCTATCGATGGCGTACGGCCGGCAGAGCGCGTTCATCGCGATCCACGTCTTCCACTCCTCCGCGCACGAGGAGTACTTCCAGGCGATCGAGGAGGTGCTGACGTCACTCGGCGGGCGCCCGCACTGGGGCAAGCTCCACACCCGCGACGCGTCCTATCTGGAGGGTGTGTACCCCCGTTTCGGGGACTTCCTGGCGCTGCGTGACCGGATCGACCCCTCCAGACGCTTTGCCAACGCATATACGACTCGTATCTTCGGGAAGTGAGCGCTCAGGGCACCGCCGCAAAGGCATCGAAGGACATCGCCAGGAAAAGGATGCACAAGAATCGTTAAGCCCTCCACCCCGCACCCCGGTGAACAGGCAAGCTGGGACGACGCTGCGGGAACTGGTGAGGATCACGTCACGAGGACGGCGATGTTCGGACATGCCGGGTACGGTGCTGGCGGGCAGGTGCGTCCTGACGAGAGACTCATGGAACCGGGGGAAGGGCACGCATGCGCCCCGAGCCACGATGGACAGGGCACGAAAGGACACGCATGCAGGAGCTGCGCCTCGTCGCGGTCAGCGAGGACGGTTCGTACCTCGTCCTGGCCACCGCGGGCCGAGGCACCCGGTTCACGCTGCCCGTCGACGATCGGCTTCGCGCCGCGGTCCGTGGGCACTTCTCCCGCCTCGGCCAGTACGAGATCGAAGTGGAGAGTCCCTTGCGTCCCAAGGAGATCCAGGCTCGCATCCGCGCTGGAGAGACCGCGGAGGAGATCGCCGACACGGCCGGCATCCCGGTAGAACGGGTCCGCTGGTTCGAGGGACCGGTCCTCCAAGAGCGCGAGTACATGGCACAGCAGGCACAGCGCGTGACGATACGCCGTCAGGGCGAGTCCGCGCCCGCCCCCGCGCTCGGTGAGATCGTCGAGGAGCGGCTCGGCCGCCGCGGCGTCGACCTCGAGGAGGCCGAATGGGACTCCCGCAAGTGTGAGGACTCGACCTGGCGCGTCCGCCTGTCGTTCAACTACGACGGCCGCCCGTACGCCGCGGAGTGGGCCTACGACCCGCGCCGCCGCCACATCTCCGCCGTGAACGAGGAGGCCGCGCGGCTGTCCTCGCTCGACCTGGACGAGCCGGTCGACGACACGGTCACCCCGTTCCTGCCCCGGCGCGCGATGAAGGTCGTCACCGAGCCCGTGCGCGAAGAGCCGCCCGCGCCTCGCGAGGAGCCGCCGGCCGCCGAGGAGACCGCGTTCGTCCGCGAGGTCCCGCGTCAGGAGATGCTCAGGCCGGCCCCGAGCGAGCCCGCGCCGTCCCGCGAGAGCGCGCGTCCACGGGAGACGGCGGCACAGGCCGCACAGTACGAGGCGGAGCCGTCGCGTGAGGCGGCGGCGTCCCGCGAGGCCGCCGCGTCCCGCGAGACCGCGTCCCGTGAGGCCGCGTCGTCGCGCGAGTCCGCCCTGTCGCGCGAGAGCGCGCGAGAGCCCGAGCCGTCCCGCGAGGCCGCACCGGCCCGTGAGGCGCAGGTCGAACAGCCGGCCGCCCCGAAGCCGGCCCCGGCGGAACGCCCCGCCCCGGCCCCACGCCCGACGCGGGCCGAGCCGTCGCGCCCGGCCGCCAAGCGCGAACCCGCAGGCCGCAAGCCCGCCCAGCCGAAGCAGGCCGAGCCGAAGCCCGCGCCGCAAAAGCCCGCCGCGCACAAGCCGGCGCCGCCGAAGCCGGCCCAGCAGAAGCCCGTGGAGCGCCCGGCGGCCGAGACCGTCGTCGAACAGCCGGCCGCTGCCGCCGCCGGCGCGAAGGCCACACCACCGGCCCAGGAAAAGCGCCCCGCCGCCCGCAAGAAGTCCCGTGGCAAGCGCGCATCGGTCCCGTCCTGGGACGAAATCATGTTCGGCGCCCGCCGCCCGGAGTAGCCGCACGCTCCGCCGCCCGGTTTAACCGGACGGTCCCGCCACCCGTAGGCACCTGCCACCCGGGGTAGCCCGGACGCTCCCGCCGCCACGAGTGCCCGGCGGCGCCCGTCCACCGGACGGCGAACGACAGCTTCGAGCAGCGGCAGGCGCCGAAGTGGCCGCAAGGCGGCGACCAGCCGAGCTGAAGGGCGCAGGCCCCGACGGGCGGGCCGTGACCGCCGTCGCCGTCGCGCCGTCGCGCCCGCGTCGGCGGCATCCGATCACCAGGTGGGCCGGGCGCCGGTCAGGTCGCGGTCTTGCAGCGGTCGCAGATCCCCCACCAGGTGATCTCCGCCTCCTCGATCGTGAACCCCTTGTCCTCCACCGGGTCCAGGCACGGCGCGGTACCGATGGCGCAGTCGATGTCCTCGACCCGTCCGCACTCGCGGCAGACCACGTGGTGGTGGTTGTCTCCCACCCGGAGTTCGTAGCGCGCCGGGGAGCCCGCGGGTTCGATGCAGCGGACCAGGTCGGCCCGGGTCAGGTCCTCCAGGACGTTGTAGAGGCCCTGACGCGACAGGCCCGCGGCCGAGGAGGACGCCTTCCCCACGCCGATCCTGTCCTCCAGGTCGGGCGCGGTGGCGTGCGGATTCTCCCGCAGGGCGGCCAGGACCGCCCGCCGCTGGGCCGTGTTGCGCAGGCCCTTGCGCCTCAGGAGAGCAGCGAGATCTTCCACACCGAGGTCCCATCGGAGGCTTGAGAGTTGACTTGGTCAATTCTACCTGCGACGACAGGGTACGCTCCGGGCTAGATTTGACTCAGTCCAATCTAGCGCCTAGCGTCGAAGACGTCGGGATCCGCCGGGTGACCTGCGGTGGGGCGAGATGAGCGGGCCCGCCATCACGGGGCGTCACACGGCGGCAGCACACGAGCGCTCACACCAAGGAGCCGGCCATGACCGAGAAGAACGGCGAGGACCGCCCCGTACTGACGAACCGCCAGGGACATCCCGTCCACGACAACCAGAACCAGCGCACGGTCGGTTCGCGTGGGCCGGCGACACTGGAGAACTACCAGTTCCTCGAGAAGATCTCCCACTTCGACCGGGAGCGCGTCCCGGAACGGGTCGTGCACGCTCGCGGTGCGGCGGCGTTCGGTTACTTCGAGGCGTACGGCACGGTGGGTGGCACGCCGGCCGCGCGCTACACGCGCGCCAAGCTGTTCCAGACGAAGGGCAAGCGCACCGACGTCGCGCTGCGCTTCTCGACCGTCGCCGGCGGACGTGACTCCTCCGAGCTGGCCCGTGACCCCCGCGGCTTCGCGGTCAAGTTCTACACCGAGGACGGCAACTGGGATCTGGTCGGCAACAACCTCGGCGTCTTCTTCATCCGTGACGCGATCAAGTTCCCCGACCTCATCCACTCTCAGAAGCCCGACCCGGTGACCTTCGAACGGCAGCCGGCCAACCGGGTCTTCGACTTCATCAGCCAGACGCCGGAGTCGATGCTGATGATCACCCTGCTCTTCAGCCCGCGCGGGATCCCCGCCGACTACCGTCACCAGCAGGGCTTCGGGGTCAACACCTACAAGTGGGTCAACGCCGCCGGCGAGACCAGGCTGGTCAAGTACCACTGGTCCCCCAAGCTCGGGGTCAGGTCGCTGACCGCCGAGCAGGCCGCGGAGCTCCAGGCAGAAGACCTCGGCCACCACACCAAGGACCTCTACGACGCCATCGAGCGCGGCGACCACCCCGAGTGGGAGCTGCGCGTGCAGCTGATGGACGACCACGACCATCCCGAGCTGGACTTCGATCCGCTGGATGACACCAAGGTCTGGCCGGAGAACGACTTTCCGCTGCTGCCCGTCGGCCGCCTCGTCCTCGACCGTACGCCGCGCAACTTCTTCGCCGAGAGCGAGCAGCTCGCGTTCGGCACCGGGGTCCTCGTCGACGGCCTGGACTTCAGCGACGACAAGATGCTCGTCGGGCGCACCTTCAGCTACAGCGACACCCAGCGACACCGTGTCGGCCCGAACTACCTGCAGATTCCGGTCAACCAGGCGAAGAACGCCGAGGTACGCACGAACCAGCGCGACGGTGCGATGACATACCACGTCGACGAGGCGGGCACGAACCCGCACGTCAACTACGAGCCCTCCATCACTGGCGGCCTGCGCGAGGCCGACCACCCGGCCCCGGACGAACAGGGTCCCGAGATCGTGGGCCGGCTCACCCGCGCCCGCATCGAACGCACCAACGATTACAGGCAGGCCGGTGAGCGCTTCCTCCTGTCCGAGCCGTGGGAACAGGACGATCTCGTCAAGAACCTCGTCGGCGCCCTGGGTCAGTGTGATCGCGCCATCCGCGAACGCATGGTCTGGCACCTGTTCATGGCCGAGGACGAGTACGGCCGCCGCGTCGGCGAAGGACTCGGCATCACCGCGGACGACGTCCGCGACCTGCCGCCCCTGCCCGGCCAGACGCTCACCCAGGACGAGCTCGACCGGGCCGCCGACCTCGGCAAGAACGGCCCACGCGACGTGACCGGCCTGGTCATGACCCACTGCGTGCCCAACGAGAACACCGTCAGCTGACCGAGACGCGAGAAAGGACCAGCGATGAACAAGGTGAAGAGCCCGCTCTCCGACGACGCCCGCAAGGTGACCGGCGACGCGCTGCAGGACGCCCTGGTGGACCTGATCGACCTGGGCCTGGTGGCCAAGCAGGCGCACTGGAACCTGACCGGCCGTAACTTCCGCTCCGTTCACCTCGAGCTCGACAAGGTCGTCGAGATCGCCAGGAACCACGCCGACCTGGTGGCCGAGCGCGCGGTCGCGATCGGCGTCAACCCGGACGGCAGGGTCCACACGGTGGCCGACTCCAGCAGGCTCGGCCCGCTGGAGGCCGGCTACCTGCAGGACGACAAGGTCGTCGCCGCGATGACCGACCTGCTCGCCGAGATCATCCGGCGCTTCCGCGCCCACATCGACGCGACCGACGACGCCGACCTGGTCAGCCAGGATCTGCTGATCGCCGCAACGCGCGATCTGGAGGAACAGCACTGGATGTTCGAGGTACAGCGGCACTGACCGCTCATGCGAGAACGCCCGCGGGGAACGGCCCCCGTGGGCGTTCTCGCATGTCAGGCCCGCGCTGACAGGGACGATGGCGGCATCTCAGGGGCGTATCAGCGGATGTCAGGCAGATGTGCGTGAAATGACAGTGGCGTCGTGGACAGTAATGACCGACAACGCATGACATTTCACGGGGAGAGCCAATGACTTACGCCATCCAGGCGGAGGGCCTGGTCAAACACTTCGGGGACACGGTCGCCCTCGACGGTGTGGACCTCGAGGCGCGCACCGGCAGCGTGCTCGGGATCCTGGGCCCCAACGGAGCCGGTAAGACCACCGCCGTACGCATCCTCGCCACCCTGCTGCGACCCGACACCGGCCGGGCGTCCGTCGCCGGACACGACGTCGTACGCGACGCGCACCAGGTCCGTCAGCTCATCGGGCTGACCGGACAGTACGCGTCCGTCGACGAGATGCTCACCGGCACCGAGAACCTCGTGATGATCGGCCGGCTGCTGGACATGCCGCGCCGTGAGGCGAAGGCGCGCGCCGCCGAACTCCTGGAGCGGTTCGAGCTGTGGGACGCCCGCGACCGTGCGGCCAAGACGTACTCCGGCGGCATGCGGCGGCGGCTCGACCTGGCCGCCAGCCTCGTCGGGCGGCCCTCGGTGCTGTTTCTGGACGAGCCCACCACCGGTCTGGACCCGCACGCGCGGGGTGGACTTTGGGAGACCGTCCGCGGGCTGGTGAGCGACGGCGTGACCGTACTCCTCACCACGCAGTACCTGGAGGAGGCCGACCAGCTCGCCGACGACATCGCGGTCATCGACCGCGGCAAGGTCATCGCGCACGGCACCCCCGACCAGCTGAAGAACCAGGTCGGCGGTCAGGTGCTCCAGGTGCGCCCGAACGACGCGCGGGACCGCGAGACGGTCGCCGGGCTGGTCAGCATGGTGGTCGGCGACGGCATCCAGATCGAGGGCGATCTGGTCACCGCGCCGGTCATCGACCCCGGCGTGCTGCCGAAGGTGGTCCGTCACCTCGACGACGCGGGCGTGCTCGTGGCCGAGCTGACGCTGCGCAGGTCCAGCCTCGACGAGGTCTTCCTGTCCCTGACCGGCCACCGCGCCGAAGACGAGAAGGCCCACCTCGAACTCGAAGGGAGCTCAGCATGACCGAGCGAAGCGAGGGCATCGGCAAGCACAGCACCCTGGTCGCCTCTCCGACGAAGGAGGACGCATGACCGCGGCGACTCTGCCGGCGCCGAGCACGTTGTCCCGGCGCGTCAGCCCGCTCGCCACCGTGCGGCACACGATGACGCTCGCCTGGCGCACGCTCGTGCAGATCAAGCACAACCCGATGGAACTGCTCGACCTCAGCGTCCAGCCGATCATGTTCGTGCTGCTGTTCACGTACGTCTTCGGCGGTCAGATGGCGGGCGGCCACCCCACGCAGTACCTGCAGTACGCACTGCCGGGCATCATCGCGCAGAACGCCCTGTTCGCCACGCTGAACACCGGTGTCGGGCTGAACACCGACATCACCAAGGGCGTCTTCGACCGGCTGCGCGCGCTGCCCATCTCCCGTATGTCGCCCCTCGCGGGCCGGATCCTCGCGGACACGGTCAAGCAGGCGTGGTCGATGGGCATCCTGCTCGCCATGGGCATCCTCATCGGGTTCCGCGTCAAGACCGACGCCGCCGGCGTCGTCGGCGCGCTGCTGGTCCTGGTCGTGATGTCCTTCGCGGTCTCCTGGGTGTCGGTACTGATCGGTGTCCTGGTGAGCGAGCCGGACAAGGTGCAGATCTTCGGCTTCACCACGATCTTCCCGCTGAGCTTCTCCAGCAGCGCGTTCGTCAACGTCCACACGATGCCGGGCTGGATGCAGGCGTGGGCCAAGGTCAACCCGGTGTCCTTCCTGGCCGACGCTACTCGCGGGCTGATCAGCACCGGTCCGGTCGCGACGCCGGTCGCCAAGACGCTGATCTCGGCCGTCGTCATCGCGGTCGTCTTCGCCCCGCTGGCGGTGCGCGCCCTGCGCCGGCGTGTCTGAGCGGGCGGGCCCGGCCGATGGCCGCGCCCGCCGGCGTCGCCCCACGAGGGCGGGTGACGCCGGCGGGCGCGGTCAGTCGTCTCGGGGCTCGATACCGAGGTAGGTGCCCGCGCTCTCGGCGTTCATCGCCCGGCCGGCGGCGAACGCTCCCTCGAACCGTGCGTCATCGATCGCCGCGCGCGCCTCGCGTTCGATACGGGGCGGGTCGACCAGCGACCGGTCCTCGATGCCGCGTACGGCGACGGCCGCGCCGAGCAGAGTCGCCGCCTTTTCCGCGTCGCCGGTGCGTAGGGCGAGGTCGGCGAAGCCGACCAGCGTCTGCCCGATGATCGGGGCATCGTGCACGAACAGGGCCAGCCGGAGCGCCTCGGTGTGCCGGGTGAGCGCTGCGGAGAGGTCACCCTCCAGCGCGTGCACCAGTCCGAGCTGAGAGTTGATCATGGCGCCGAATTGCGGCGGCCCGTTGACCGCGACCTGGGCGACGGCCTCCTCCAGATGGCGTCGGGCGGCCACCAGGTCGCCGTCGCGCCGGGCGAACTCCCCCAGCGTGAACGCGACATAGGCGAGGTCCTCCGGAGCGCCGCGACGCCGGGCCCCGCGCATGGCGAGGTCCAGCTCGGCGCGTGCCCTGGCCTCGTCGCCGATCGCGCTGTAGGCGTGGGCGAGGCGGATCCGCAGGAAGCTGGCCTCGTCGTGGCTGCCGAAGTCCACGGAGTAGCCGAGAGCCTCCTCGAGATAGGACTTGGCGACCAGCGGCTCCCCCTTCCAGAGCGTGACCTCGGCCATTCCGGTCAGCGTCAGCGACAGGCCCCATCGCTCGCCGAGGTCGCGGAACGCCGCCAGCGCGGTGGCGAAGACCTCGTCGATGCCCTCGACCCGGCCCAGGTTGATCAGCGCGTGCCCGCGGACCGTGTGGCCGACCGCCCGCAGCCAGGGGTCACGCGCGGAGCGCAGCGTCTCCAGGTCGGCGAGGGCCTCCTCGATCTGCCCGTCGAAGATGCGCATCCCCAGCGGCGCGACGTGGAGCATGGGATGCAGGTCGTCGCGGTCGACCGACCCGGCGGTCTCCAGGACCGTCGAGAGCCGCGCGCGCAGCGCGACCTTGTCCAGGGGCCCGCCATCGCTGTTGCTGAAGGCCCCGAGCAGCCAGTACATGTACGCGAGGGCGCGGGCGCGCGCCGGCCCCTCGCCGGGGACGGCGACCGCCTCACCGGCGAGCTGCTCCCCCTCGGCCCTGCGGCCGCGCAGGAACCAGTACCAGCCGAGCGCGGCCACGTAGCGGACCGCCAGGGCCGCGTCGCTGACGTCGATGGCCCAGCGCAGCGCCGAATGCATGTTGTCGTACTCGGCGCCGAGCCGTCGCATCCACCGCATCTGGTCCCGCGTGCGCAGGAGGGGCTCGGCGGTCTCGGCCAGATCGAGGAAGTGGTGGGCGTGCGCGCGCCGGATCCGCCGGGCCTCGCCGGCCTGTGAGAGACGGCCGGCGCTGTAGGCGCGGATCGTCTCCAGCAGGCGATAGCGCCCGGCCCCGTCGGCGATGACCAGCGACTTTTCCACCAGGCCGATGAGGGCGTCGAACACGTCGCCGCCGCAGACCTCCTCGACGCTTTCGAGCGTGGCCCCGCCGGAGAAGACCGACATCCGGCGCAGCAGCTCGTGCTCGGGCTCGTCCAGCAGGTCCCAGCTCCAGTCGACGACCGCGCGCAGGGTCTGGTGGCGGGGCAGGGCCGTACGGCTGCCGCCGGTGAGGAGCCGGAACCGGTCGTCGAGGCGGCCGGCGATCTGCGCGGCGGTCATCGTCCGCAGCCGGGCGGCGGCCAGCTCGATGGCAAGGGGCATGCCGTCGAGGCGGCGGCAGATGGCCAGCACCGCGTCGAGGTCGGCGCCGACGGTGAAGCCGGGCCGTACGGCGGCGCCGCGCTCGGCCAGCAGGCGTACGGCGGGATAGCCGAGGACGTCCTCCCCCGGCCCGAGTGACTCATCGCAGGGGAAAGCCAGCGGCGGCACCGGCCAGAGCGTCTCACCGGTGATGCCGAGCGCCTCCCGGCTGGTGGCGAGGACGCGCACCCCTGGGCAGTCGGCCAGGACGCGGTCGGCGAGCCGGGCGCACGCGTCGATCAGGTGCTCGCAGTTGTCCAGCACGATCAGCAGCCGCTCGCCGGCCAGCGCGGCGACGAGGCGCCCGACCGGGTCGGTGGTGGGCGGCGTCGTACCCCGCATGTTGCCCACCAGCGCCCTCTCGCGCAGGCCGAGGGCGCTCATCAGGGCCTGTGGCACCTCGGCCGGGTCTCCGACCGGGGCCAGCTCGACCAGCCACACACCGCCGGGCATGCGCTCCGTCAGCCGTTCGGCGGACTCGACGGCCAGCCGGGTCTTGCCGGCGCCGCCCGGTCCGGTGAGCGTGACGAGGCGGTTCTCCTCCAGGAGCTTGGCGACCCGGTCGATCTCTTCTTCCCGGCCGATGAAGCTGGTCAGCCGTGCGGGCAGGTTGGTGCGGACCGCCGGGCCGGCCGGCGACGACCTGCCCCTCAGCACCGCGAGGTGGACGTCCCGCAGCTCCGGCGACGGGTCGACGCCGAGCTCTTCGGCGAGTGTGCGGCGGGCGTCCTCGAAGGTGGTCAGCGCGTCGGCCTGCCGGCCGGCGGCGCACAGCGCGCGCATGAACTGCCCGCGCAGGCGCTCGCGCAGCGGGTGCGCGGCGACGAGCTCCTCGAGCTCGGCGACGTCGGCGCGGCCGAGCGTCAGCCGCGCCTCGACGTGGTCCTCGACCGCGCCCAGATGGCGTTCGGTCAGGCGAGAGACATGACCGCGGGCGAAGCCGGCCTCGGCGACGTCGGCGAGTGCCGGACCGCGCCACAGGCTCAGCGCCGCGGCGAGCGCGTCGGCGGCCCGCGCGGGCTCATCGGCCAGCAGCGCCTGCCCACGGGCGGCGAGCCGGTCGAACTCGATGACGTCGACGGCGTCCGCGGAGCCGTCGAGGACCAGCCGGTAGCCGGATGGGTGTGACTCGATCACGAGGTCCGGCAGCGTGCGGCGCAGCCGGGAGATCAGGGACTGAAGGGCGTTCGGAGCCCCGGAGGGCGGCTCGTCGCCCCACACGCCGTCGACGAGCCTCTCCGCGCCGACCACGCGACCGGCGTCGAGGGCCAGCAGGATGAGCAGGGCGCGCAGGCGTGCTCCGCCGACCTCCACCACCCGTCCGGTGCCGTCGGCCACCTCGAGCGGCCCCAGGAGCCCGATCCGCACGAGCCATCCTCCCTTGCCTGTCCCGCCCTCGGGGTCACCCGGTCAAGGGGTCCCGAGGAGCGTGCCATGCCTGACGAGAGAACCACGATATATCTCGATGAGTCCCGTGTCCCGTATCAAGTCGCACAACGTGGTCGCCGATCTTTTGTCTTCGCCGTCCTCATCCGGCCCGCCGCGACGATCCGCCCCGGTTTCTCCCGCCGCCCTCATCTTGCAGGAGGCCGGGACGACCGTCACGCGGATAAACCATCGCCCCTGTGGCGTACGCCGGCCTGGCACCGCGGCCCGGCATGGAATGCCCGGACTCCGGGTGACGGCCGGTCACGCAACGTACCGGCGGCTACGCTGATCAGGTGGAACGTTCCCTGCTCGACAGCTCCTCGTACCAGCTGATCCGGGTGCTGGCGCGCTACAAGGCGCTCGTGGCCGGCGGGCTAGACCGGTACGGCCTCCACCTCGGGCAGGAGTTCTACCTCGCCCAGCTCTGGTGCGAGGACGGTGTCACCTCCGCCGACCTCGCGGCGCGTACCGGCGTCTCGGCACCCGCGGTGACCAAGGTCGTCACCGGGCTCGAGCGCGCCGGCCTGGTCCACCGCGAGCGCGACTCCTCCGACGCCCGGCTCGTACGCGTCTGGCTGACCGAGGCCGGACGCGCCCTGCGAAAGCCGGTGAGCAGGCTCTGGTACGAATCCGAGCGGACGTTCTGGGGCGGGCTGACCGACGGCGAGCGCGCACGGGTGCGCGCGGCGATCGGCGACCTGCTGCGCTGATCTCGGCGGAGTTCGCCTGTTCGCCGCCATCTTCGGCGCCCAGGGCTTAGCGTGGAGGCCGTTCGGACCTGCCGTCCGGACGACGACAAAGGCACCTGGACTCAGCTGTTCGGCCCCGCCGCCTCTAAGGTGAGCCGAACGCCCGTCGCCGACTCGTGGTGACCAAATCGCATTCGGCGTCCGTGTTCGCGGATACGCCGAATGCGAGGCCACCGGCCGGGCGCGGCGTACGATCGTCCCCCGGGAGCTATGGATCGATGATGACCACGTTGTGGCGGCCGTTCAGCCTGGCCGCCGTCGTACTGCTGTCGCTCAGCGGGTGTAGCAGCCTGCTGGGAAACAAGATCGTGCGCGGCAGCGTGCCGGATTCGATCACCGTGACCAGCCCGGCCTTCCGCGAAGGTGCGCCGATTCCGGTCCGGTTCGCCTGCAAGCAGGAGGGCGGCCTGGGCAAGACGCCCGCGCTTCACTGGTCGGTCGCCTCGACCGGTGTGGGGGCGCAGGCGCTGGTCGTCGACGATCCGGATGCTCCCAGCGGCGCGTACGTCCACTGGGTGCTGTTCAACATCGACGCGAAGGCGAACGAGATCCTCGAGGGCGTCGTACCCCCCCATGCCGAGCAGGCGCTGAACACCGGGGGCGGACCCGGGTACGCACCGCCGTGCCCGCCGAAAGGCGAGCTGCACCGCTACCGGTTCACGGTCTACGCCCTGCACGAGAAGGTGCCGCTGCCGAACGGCGCGAAGCTCAACCAGGTGCTGTCGGAGATCGCCGAGCGCACGGTCGCCCGCGGGCGCATGACGGTGCGGTTCGGTGAGCAGTGAGCGGCGTGTTCACATACGTGACACGACGTCGGCCGAGTGGCGGAGGGCATGAGATGACGACCACTGACCCGAGTGGCCATTTGCGGCAAGTAGTGTGAGAGTAGATGTCCGCGAACCGTGTGACAAGGGTCATAGCGGTCGGCAACAATCGGTCTAGGTCCCTGGGGGCCCGGATGCCGGTGATCACGGAAAAGGTCTCCGCGTCGGCGTCGACCGCTAGACCATGGCGTTGGGTGGTGCTATGTGGGGTCTGATCGTTGTCCTCGGACTCGTCGCGGTGGTCGTTCTCGTCGGGGTGCTCGTTGCCCTCGGCATGAGAGCGAGCCGCGCCGGAGGCGATGACGACTGGATGGCCGAGGACGAGCAGCCCCGTGGCCGCCGTGGAGGACGATCTCGCGGCCGCCGCGGAGAGCCTGAGGAGTACGAGGACGAGCCGTACGGCGACATGCGTGTCGCGGGGGCTCCGATGGGTGCTCCCCAGCAGCTTCCGGCTGCCCCGATGGCGGGCCCGATGCCCGGTCCGCCGCCCGGACAGCTCGCGCCGCTTCCGGCCGTGTCCGGTCCCAACCACGGGCCGGGCCCCGCACCTGCGCCGTCCGGCCGGTCCAATGACGAGATGGACGACGACGAGTACTGGTCGACCATCACCTTCGACAAGCCCAAGTTCCCCTGGCGGCAGAACGGCGAGCAGCCGCCCGAGCCGCGGGGCAACGACCCGCTGGCGCCTACGGGGCAGGCGCCACCGCAGGCCCCGGATTCGCACCCGATGGACAACGCGCCTCCACCGGCTCCCCCGACCGCACCGCAGCCCGCCATCCCGGCGAACCCCCTCGACGCGCCTGTGGGCCGTGGCGGCGAGACCGACCCGGGCGCCGTCCCGTCCTACGGTTCGGCGGAACAGAGCGGCGGCTTCGCCCCGTACGGTTCCGAGCCACAGCAACAGCAGCAGCAGAACAGCGGTTACGGCGACGACCCGCTGAACACCGGCGAGCGTCCGTCCTACGGCTCTCACGGCGCCCGTCCCCCGGCGGCGCCGCCCCAGCCGCAGCCCCAGCAGCCACCGCCTCCGCCGGCGCCTCCCGCGCCGTCGACGGCACCGGCCACGGCCGTACAGCCGGCGGCGTCGATGAATCCCCCCGCCGGCGGCGATGACGAGCCCCGTCTGCCGAGCGTGGACGAGCTGCTCGCCAAGATCCAGTCCGACCGCAAGCGCGCGGCCGCCGCGGACGAACCCGCCCAGCCGAGCTATGACCCGCTGAACGATCCGTTGAACGACCCGCTGAACACCGGCGAGCGTCCGTCCTACGGCTCGGGCTCCGGTTCGTCCTCGTACGGCTCGCCCTCATACGGCTCGCCGTCCACCGGGGGCGCGCCGTCGGCGGGCAGTGGCTGGTCGGACTCGTCATCCTCGTCCTCCTCTTACGGCTCCGACCCGCTGTCCGGGGGGTACTCCTCCACCGGCGGCGGGAGCGGAAGCGGCAGTGGCGGCGGGTACGGCTCGTCGTCCTACGACAGCGGGTACGGCTCGTCGGGTTCGGGATACTCCGGCGGGGACACGTCGTCGTCGCCGTACGGCTCGTCGCCGCATCAGGACGATCCGCTCGGCGGTGGGTACTCCGGATCGTCCTCCTCGGACTCCTACGGCTCGTCGAGTGGGGGTTATCCCTCCTCCGACTTCGGCGGCGGGAGCTCCTACGGCAACGGCACTCCGTCGTCCTACGGGGACTCCAACTACTACCCCGGCCAGCAGGGCTACGACTCGGGCACTCCGCCGACGCCGCCGCCCCACCCGTCGGACAACAGCACGCAGGCGTACCCGACCAGCCCGTACGGCAACTCGTACGGCAGCAACAACGACCGCGACAAGGACGAACGCCAGGACGACTGGAATTCCTACAACGACTACCGTCGCTGACGTTCATCCACGAAGCCCCGCTCGCCCTTTCGGGTGAGCGGGGCTTCGTGTGTCGCGGTTTTGACGTGATCGGACGCGGAAAGACTGGTGAAGACGGCCCGCGGGCCGCGATTCAACGCCGAACCCGCCATTGGTAATGAGCTTTTTAATCTCTTCAGGGCCATTGGGGTCCGGAGGCGGTGAATTTAATGAGAATGCGCGTCACGGGCGTTCTATCCGCCCTGGTATTCACCCTCGGAACCGTACCGGCGATGGGTACGGCCACGGCGGCCGTTTCGACCGGCGGCCGGCATGCCGCAGAGCGTGGGACCGGAGCCGTGGAGGGCCGGGCGAGGTGCCACATCGTCCCAGGTCACTGGAGATGGGAGCGCCGGAGGGGCCACCGGGTCTGGGTGCCCCGCCATCGGGTGTGCCCGTAGGGGTGCTCGGCCCTGCGCGCGGGCTCTCCGCTACCCGCGCTCGCCGCGCCGCGTGATCTCCTGGACCACCTGGGTCTTGGCGTCGGCGTAGTGCTGCACGTGCCGCCACGTGCGCTGAGAGAGCTCACGCTTGGTACGCGCGTAGAGTTCCCGGTCGGCGTCGCTGGAACGCAGCCGGTCGCGGAAGACCAGCATCCGGTCGATCTCCGAGGCGCCGACGCCGAACACGTGCAGGTTGATGCTGGTGTCCGGGCCCTTGAAGAGGCGATGGTCGAACCAATCCGGCTCCCGGATACGCAGGACGTACCCGGCCGCCTCCATCGCGGGCACGTACGAAGGCTCGTCGGCGGAGTCCGGCACGACGAGCAGCACGTCGATGATGGGCTTGGCGACCAGCCCGGGTACGGAGGTCGAGCCGACGTGCTCGATCCGCAGCGCCTTTTCCCCGAGCACCGCGCGAATGCGGTCCGCCTCGCGATCGAAGAGCAGAGGCCATTCGGGGTCGTACTCGTGAAGAGCGATCGGTGCGTTGTGCGGTCTGACCTCACCGACCGTCAACCTTTGCAGTTCTTCATCGCTGACCAGATCTGGGTCGGGTCCGTCAGGCGTCGATGGCATCGCTGGTCCGTCCTCTCCCCGTCGGCCTCGCGACGTTACCAGAGCGTGCTCTGACCGGACTTCGAGTCTTTTTGGGTGGTCGTGCGGCCTTTGCCGGAACGGCAAAGCGATTCACGGTCGCGGCGCCGCCTGCCGCATGATCCAGGTAGAGCCGCTGGACGACGCCTCGACCTGGCCCGTGACCCCGCACCCGGCGCATGGCTTCTAAGCTCTGGAGGATCGATGTCACCTTTCGCTCCGGCCACGGAGATCACCCACCGGCTGGTCCCCTCTCCCGCCGGCCGCATCCACCTGGTCGAGCAGGGGTCGGGACCGCTGGTGCTGCTCGTGCACGGATTCCCCGAGTCCTGGTACTCCTGGCGCCATCAGATGCCGGTACTGGCCGCGGCCGGCCACCGGGCCGTCGCCGTGGACGTTCGTGGCTACGGCCGTTCCTCCAGACCCGAAGACGTAGCCGCGTACCGGATGCTGGACCTGGTCGAGGACAACGTCGCCGTGGTGCATGCCCTTGGCGAGCGGACGGCCGTGATCGTGGGCCATGACTGGGGTGCGACCATCGCCGCCAACTCCGCCCTGGTCAGGCCAGATGTCTTCCGCGCGGTGGGGCTGCTGAGCGTGCCGTACGCCCCGCGCGGCGGACCACGGCCCAGCGAGGTCTTCGCGCGGATGGGCGGGGCGGAGGAGTTCTACGTGAGCTACTTCCAGGAGCCGGGCCGTGCCGAGGCGGAGATCGAACCGGACGTCCGCGGCTGGCTAGCCGGCTTCTACGCCGCCCTGTCCGCCGACACCATGCCCCCCGCCGGTGCCCCTGACCCGCACTTCACCTCCGAGGGCGGAACACTGCGCGACCGCTTCCCCACCGGCCGGCTACCCGGCTGGCTCACCGAGGACGACCTGGACGTCTACGCGGCAGAGTTCGAACGGACCGGCATGAGCGGGGCGCTGGCCCGCTACCGGAACATGGACCGGGACTGGGAGGACCTGGCCGACTTCGACGGCTCCCCCATCACCCAGCCGTCCGTGTTCGCCGGCGGTGCGCTGGACGCCTCCACCGTCTGGATGGCCGACGCCATCAAGGCATACCCGGCAACCCTGCCGGGCTTGGTCTCCTCACACATCCTCGACGGCTGCGGCCACTGGATCCAGCAGGAACGCCACGAGGAGGTCGGCCGAATCCTGACGGACTGGCTCGCCTCACTGCCCGCCTGAAACGGTCCCGTCCCCGCGTAGGGACCTCATAACCTGTGCCGTCCGGACGGAGGCTCGCCGCCTCTCCGGATCCGCGGCTTCATCCCGTCTCTCGCAGGCGCGATAATCGCGAAATGTTGATCTTCCTGGAGACCGACCGCCTGACCCTTCGCCGCTTCACCGAGGCCGACGAGGACAACCTGGTCGAGCTCGACGGTGATCCTGAGGTCATGCGCTTCCTCAGCGGCGGCAGGCCGACTCCGCGCGAGGAGGTCCGTAGCCGGATCCTGCCGGCGCTCTTCCGCCAGTACGGGCAAGGCCCGGACTTCGGCTTCTGGGCGGCGGAGGAGAAGTCCACCGGGCGGTTCCTAGGCTGGTTCCACTTCCGGCCGTACAAGAACGGGCCACGTGACGGCGACATCGAACTCGGCTATCGGTTGCGCAGATCGGCGTGGGGCAGGGGCTACGCGACCGAGGGGTCGCGTGCACTGATCCACAAAGGTTTCACCGACCTGGGCGTGGAACGCGTGGTCGCCGAGACGATGACGGCCAACACCGCCTCGCGGCGCGTGCTGGAGAAGGCCGGCCTGACCCTCGTACGCACCTTCCACCGCGAAGGGCTGGACGCCGTCGAAGGCTCCGAGCACGGCGTGGTCGAGTACGCATTGATCAAAGCCGATTGGAAGCCTGAGCTCGAGGAGCTCTGAGGAGAAAGTCCGATCCGCCGACCTGCCCGCTGAAGGCCAGGCCAATGTCCGTGCTGACTCCCCGTTCACTGCCGTTCCGCTATGCCCATTACTTAATGAATAACAAGTCTCCGCTCTATATCTATTGGTCGTGACGGGTTCGATTGTGGTGATCAACCCATCCACCAGGAGCTTCTCTACGTCAGCAGGCAGACGCGCAACTCGCGATCATGACGTGATCACCGCTGCTCCGCGCACGGAAAAGGCTCATTGAACCGAGGTGGGGTCAAGACGGTCAGTCGGCACCCCATTGAAGTACGTAGCGATCCCGTTGCCCATAGACCAGTCCGACGGGGTGACGGTCATCAGGTTAAAGAAGACGTCCTCTCGCCGCATCTGCAACTTCTCGTGCAGATCGTCTACAACAGCCTTGTAGAACGTGGCCTTTTGCTCGGGACTCGCCACGTCGAGGAATACCAGCTGAATGAAAACGCAGTTCTCGGACCTGTAGATGCCGAGGTAGTCGCGGTCGTAGCTGAAATTCTCAGCCTTGTGTTCGGTGATGACTTGGAACCGGTCCTCGGGCACTCCCAGACACTCGATCATCTTGTCGTACACCACGTCGCCAATGGTCTGGCGGTACTCCACCGACTTGCCCTCGATGAGATCAATGCGAGCGAGAGGCATGACAGACGGCCTTTCTCTAGTGAGAGTAGTCCCCCGCGTGATCGGGAAGAGAAGTTGATCCCCTGCGTGATCGGGGACGGAGCCGGGCGACGACGCATTGGCTCGCCTGCGAGGGCGGCTGGCCCGTCGCGTGTTCTCTTTCCCACGCTGACACGATCTTACGCAGGGGCCAGTAACCCACTTACTACGCCTGTAGACCTGTTCCTTGGGAATCGCGGAAGTTGATCGACACAACCGAGATTTCTCGACGGTGGCGAAACGCGGCACCGACGCGTCCACGCCGTCGAGGTGGGCGCCGGACATGGCCCCGTCGCGCATCATGACGAAGTGCCGTGCGGCATGCCGTGGATCGGGGCGCCGCGGCGAGGTCCCGAAGACCTGGGCGAACACCTCGATGAGCGTGGTCACGTGCCAGGTTCGGTGGTCGAGGACCATCTGCCCGCACCCGGTCGCCGGGGTCAGGATATTCGGCGGCGGCCTTGAGGAAAGCACGCCCGCGGAACCCGGGCGTGGCCAGGTCGGGTCGACGTGGCCATGATCCAACGATAGCAGAAAGAACGATCGGTATTGCATCCGACGAGGAGCCATGCCAGGCTTTATGCCGCAAGAACGGTCTTTCCAAGGAGCATCGTGCCGAACCGTGACGCGACCAGCCGAGGGCAGGGCGACCTCGCCGACCACCCCCCGTACGACGCGCCGAGGGTCCTGGGGGCCCCGCGAGCCGAGGAGCGGCGCGGGCAACCCGGCTCGAACATTCGGGACACCCTCGAGGTGGCCGGCAGGACAGTGACGCGCTTGGGGTTCGGGGCCATGCGGTTGGCCGGTCCCCGGATCTGGGGACGGCCCACGGACCGAGCTCACTCAGTCCGGCTGGCCCGGCGGGCGATCGAGTGCGGCGTCCAGCACATCGATACCGCCGACACCTACGGGCTCGGTGTCGCCGAGGACATCCTGCGCGAGGCCCTGCACCCCTACCCTGAGCACCTGCTCATCGCGACCAAGATCGGCCAGGTCCAGCCCCGGCCCGGCGAGTGGGTTCCCATCGGGCACCCGGCGTTCCTACGCCACCAGTGTGAGATGAGCCTGCGACGACTCGGCGTGGAGCGCATCGACCTGCTCTACCTGCACCGCATCGACCCGGCCGTGCCCTTCCTCGACCAGCTGGGCGCACTGAAGGAACTGCAGGACGAGGGAAAGATCGCCCACATCGGGCTGTCCGAGGTCGGCCTCGACCAGATCGCGGCGGCGCGCGGCGTGATCGAGATCGCGGCCGTGCAGAACATCTACAACCTCACCACCCGCACCTGGGACGACGTCGTGGACTACTGCACACGCGAGCACCTCCCGTTCGTCCCGTGGTTCCCGGTCATGAACGGCGCCCTGACCCGGCCAGGCGGTGTCGCCGCCGAGGTCGCCGCCGAGACCGGATCGACCCCGACGCAGGTCGCACTGGCCTGGTTGCTGGCCCGGGCGCACGTGATGTGCCCGATCCCCGGCACCTCCTCGCTCGCCCACCTCGAGGAGAACGCCGCGGCCGCCGCGCTGCGGTTGACCGACGACCAGGTCGCGAGACTCACCGCAACAGCCCAGCCGGCCGCCCAGGACGACGACCAGACGTAGAGGGCCGCGCACTCGGTTGATGTTTTACGGTGGTCCGTTCAGCGGAGCCATGGGTGGTTGCCGGCGCGAAGGGCCTCGATCAGAGTCCGGCTGTAGCCGCTGGCCGCGACCACCTCGTCAATGCGGGTCCGCGGGCTGTGCATCGGCAGCAGCCGGGTGACGAGGTGCGCGAACTCGGCGCGGAGGTCATGGAGCTGCCGGGTCATCTGCCGCTCCTGCTCACCGAGTTGCTTCAGGAGTTCGTACCTGGAGTCGGCCGGCTGGTCTTGTTCGGTGGTCACGCCCGGAAGCTCCTCGGCTGTGCTAGATCATCTGCCGCCATCGCCCGGAACCTGGTGTCGATGGCCACGCCCCCTGAGACCGCGATCAAAGAGATCGAGCGCCCCCGGCACGAGGACTCTTCGACGACGAGAGCTAGGACCGGCGTCAAGCATCATCCGATGCCAAAACATCAGCAATCATCTGAGATTGCACAGCGGTGGCGCTCCTGACGTCCAGGAGGACGTGGACGCCGTCGTGCTGGCGCACCGCAGTGCGACCGTCAGGTAGCGCATTGAGGACTCGACGAGCGATTCATCAGGATGGAGCCTTCGACCTCGTCCTCAGCCCGTGATGTGTCGTTGCCGACCTTCGTCCTGGCCATCACCGATCACGTCGAGCGGCTACGCCTGTCCCCGACGACGTGCTGTGCCGTACATAAGGCGGCACCTTGTTGCGGCGGCCTCGATCACCACGAGCGTCGACCTGTACGGCCACCGGGTCCCCGAAGCGTCCGGTCGTGCCCGTGACGCCCTGGACAACGCGTTCAAGGCCACACTCAATGTGCCCTCGATATGCCCTGGAAAGTCCCCACGGACCTCAGCCCGCGGGGGCGTGGGGGGCGGAGCCCCCCACATTGGGGGTTCCGGGGGTCACCCCCCAGGCCGGCACAGTGGACGAGTCGGCCTGTAGGCCGGGTTTTGTCGCTCCGCGTAAGCGGAGGGGCGGCCATCCATCTAGGGCTACCGTTGCCGGCAGCCTCGAGCGGTCTACCCGCAGGCTCGGGCAGGCTGCCCTCAAGCGTCTGCGCGGGTCCGCTGGGCGGGCCCTTCTTGACCTTGCTCCGGGTGGGGTTTACCTAGCCACCCCAGTCACCTGGGGCGCTGGTGGTCTCTTACACCACCGTTTCACCCTTACCCCTGCGATGAGCAGGGGCGGTCTGATTTCTGTGGCACTGTCCCGCGGATCACTCCGGGTCGGCATTACCGACCACCCTGCCTTGTGGAGCCCGGACCTTCCTCGTCGGGGGCTCCGAAGAACCCCCGCCGCGGCCGCCCGGCCGACTCGTCCACCAATCGATCATTTTACCCTGCGGTCACCCCGCGCGACCACCGAAGATCAGGCGAGGTGGTGCGTGTCGTTGAAGAGCTTCAGGACCGCGGGGCCGTCGGCGTACCAGTCGATCTCCGACAGGGACGACACCTCGAGGTACATGCGGTACAGCGAGGACGGTGGGGCGTCCAGCGCGGAGCGTACGAGCATCTTGATCGGGGTCACGTGTGACACGACCAGGATCGTCTGCTGCCGGAAGCGTACGAGGAGCTTGTCGCGTGCGGTCTGTACGCGGCGGGCTACGGCCGTGAAGCTCTCGCCGTGGGGTGGGGCGACCGACGGGTCGGCCAGCCAGGCGTCGAGTTCGCCCGGCCAGCGGTCGCGGACCTCGGCGAACGAGTAGCCCTCCCAGTCGCCGAAGTCCGTCTCGCGCAGGCCGTCCTCGGTGCGGACCGGCAGGGAGAGAACGTCCGCGACCTCCTGGGCGGTCTGCCGGGTGCGGCTGAGCGGGGAGGTCACGATCGCGTCGATGGAGCGGCCGGTCAGGGCCTTGGCGGCCGCGCGTGCCTGCATGACGCCCACGTCGGTCAGCGGGATCTCTCCGATGCCGGCGAAGCGCTTCTCCGCGGACAGCGGGGTCTCGCCGTGCCGCAGCAGCAGCGTGGTCGTCGGTACGCCGGTCGGCGCGGCCCAGCCTGTGGAGGGCGCCGGGGCAGGCTCCTCGTCGTCGGCCGAGGCGGCAGAAGAGGCAGAAGAGGACGACGGATCCCACGTACGCCCCTTCGCCGCCGCGTCCATCGCCTCGTTGGCGAGGCGGTCGGCGTGCTTGTTGCGTTCGCGCGGGATCCAGGTGTAGCGGACCGAGGAGAAACGGGACGCGAGGTCGCGTGCCTCCAGGGCCAGGGGCTTCATGTCCGGGTGCTTGATGCGCCAGCGCCCGGACATCTGCTCCACGACGAGCTTGGAGTCCATCCGCGCCTCGACGTCGGCGTCCTGGGCGATCTCGGCCGCCTTCGTGAGGGCCGCGATCAGGCCGCGGTACTCGGCGACGTTGTTGGTGGTCACGCCCAGCGACTCGGCGGCCTCGGCCAGGACCTCGCCGGAGACCGCGTCGCGTACGACGGCGCCGTAGCCGGCGGGTCCCGGATTGCCCCGGGAGCCGCCGTCCGCCTCGACGATCAGTCTCACAGGCCGGATTCCTTGGTACGGACGAGGATCCGGCGGCACTCCTCACAGCGGATCACCTCATCCGCGGCGGCGGCGCGGATGGCGTTCAGCTCGACCGTGTTGAGCTGGAGGTGACAGCCCTGGCACTGGCCGCGCAGCAGGGCCGTGGCGGCGACGCCCCGGTGCTGGTCGCGCAGCTTGTCGTAGAGCTTCATGAGGTCATCGGGAATGTCGGTGGCGACCCCGGCACGCGCCGTCCGCGTCAGCTCGGCCTCGCCGTCGATCTCGCTGTACGCGGCGTCGCGGCGGGCGCTCAGCTCGGTCAGCGTCTTCTCGCTGGTCTCCCGGTCGGACTCGACGTCGCGCAGCCGCGTCTCGGCCTCCTCGCGCCGCTCCATGACCTCCAGGACGATCTCCTCGAGGTCGGACTGGCGGCGCTGCAACGACACGATCTCGGACTGGAGGTTCTCCAGGTCGCGTGCCGAGGACACCTGACCGGAGTCGAGCCGCTTCTGGTCGCGGTCGGCGCGGGCACGGACCTGGTCGACGTCCTGCTCGGCCTTCTTCTGCTCCCGGTCGATGTCGCTGATCTCCGTCTGCGCCGCGACGAACGCGTCGCTGAACTTACCGAGACGCTCCTCGGCGTGCTGGATCTCCGCGAGCTCGGGCAGGGTGCGCTTGCGGTGCTCCAGCCGGTCGAGAGCGGTGTCGAGCTCCTGGAGGTCGAGGAGGCGCAACTGGGCTTCAGATGCTGCTTTCACGTACTTCCTTCAAAGGATCGAAAGGTCCACGCGTCGGTTACGGCGGAGGAGATCCGGGTCTCTACGTTAGTCTCCCCCAACAACTTCGCCGCGTCGCGAAGCCACGGCCATTCGGTCGCCCAGTGTGCGGCGTCGATCAGTGCCGTGGCCCCCGCCTCACGAAACTCCGAGGCGGGATGGTGACGCAGGTCGGCGGTGAGGTAGACGTCGGCTCCCGCGGCACGCGCGGCTCCGAGCAGAGAGTCGCCCGCGCCTCCGCAGACCGCGACCGTACGCACCGGCGCGTCCGGATCGCCCGCGACCCGCAGGCCGGCCGTGGTGGCGGGCAGGCCCTTGGCGGCGCCGTCCGCGAACTCCCGCAGGCTCAGCGGCGCGGGCAGCTCCCCGACACGCCCCAGACCGCGCCGGGGATCGTCGGGTGAGGGACTCAGCGGCCGAAGCGGCCCGTCCAGGCCCACGGCGCGCGCGAGCGCGTCGGACACACCCGGGTCGGCGACGTCGGCGTTGGTGTGGGCGGTGAACAGCGCCGTCCCGCCGGTGATGAGCCGGTGCACGAGGCGTCCCTTGTGCGTGGTGGCGGGTACGCCGTGTACGGGGCGGAGCAGCAGAGGATGATGGGTGACGATCAGGTCGGCGCCCCAGTCGAGCGCCTCGCCGACGACCTCGGTGACCGGGTCGACGGCGAACAGCACCCGCCGGACCTGCGCCTCCGGGTCACCGCACACCAACCCGACGGCGTCCCACTCCTGCGCCCAGGCCGGATCGTAACGGTCTTCGAAGATCCCGACGACGTCGGCCAGTATGAGGGACACGCACCGCAGGTTACCGTTCGAGATCACCGCGGGGGCGCATACCATCTGGGCGGGTCTCCGTAAGGAATCCTGAGGGTCGGCCGAACGTTGGAGGATGCGTGAGATCACCGTTTCGGCGGCGCCGCAAGCGCCCGCGCAAGCGCGCAGCCGCGCCTCCCACGCCAGAAGTGATCGACTGGCCGAAGGAGGGTACCGGCGGCGGCGGGCTGATGTCGGCGATCCGCGGCGACTCCGACTCGGGCGCGGGTTTCGGGCCGGGCATGTTCGCGGACCTGCAGGCGGCGTTCGGCGGTGCCGGAAAGCAGATTCAGCTCGAGGAGCAGGAGGCGGAGAAGTCACGCCGCCACGAGCTCCACACCGAGGCCGGTCCCGGCCGCGACGACCTGGAGTCCGGCACCATCAGGATCAACAGGCGCCGTGAGTCCGGCGACGAGCCCGAAGAGCGCGACTGAGACGTTACAGTCCTAGCACCCCCCTCGAACATATGTTCGCATAGGTCGTAGCCTGAGGGCGTGAGCGCCTACGTTCCGCCCGGCTGGCCCACCGGGGTGCATCCGCCGGGGACCGAGAGGTTCGAGGACACCGCGGTGGCCTGGCTGTTCGAGCTCGTGCCACCCGAATACCGCCGGTACGGCGTGCTGCGCCGTTATCCCGCGGCGCTGTCGCGGATGGCGCGGCAGCACGTGTCCGCCGCCGTCGAGGCGGCCCGGCTGGGGTTCCGCACCGCACGCACCGAGCTGGCCGGCACCGTCCCGCCGCACGGCGTCGAGGCGGTGCTGGACATCTACCGCCGGGAGGGGACACGGCTGGTGGCGATCGGCGAGGCCATCGAGCTGGTCGACGGCGCGCTGAACGGCGCCACGTTCACTCCGAAGCTGTGAGCCACCGGTGAAGTCGCAGGGAAGCTCGGGGCTGTCCCGCGGAAAGGGTGCTCACGCGCTTTTGCCCCTTCTCCGTCAAGGGGAGTCGGCCGGGTTCGGCCGGTCGGAAGAACGGCTGTCGCGCCGGTAGCGTCCAGGCGCGAGGCCGAACTCGCGTTTGAACGCGTTGGCGAAGGCGAACTCCGAGCCGTATCCCACCTTCTCTGCCACGACGCTCAGCGGAGCGTCGGAGTCGCGCAGCAGCCGCATCGCGGTCGTCAACCGCCACCAGGTCAGGTACGCCAACGGTGGCCGCCCCACGAGCGCCGTGAAACGACGGGAGAAGGCGGCTCGCGACAGTCCCGCGTGTGCGCCCAGGCCGGCGACGCTCCAGGGACGCGCAGGATCGCGGTGGATCGCCTCCAGGGCGGTGCTGATGGCCGGGTCGGCGAGCGCCGCCGCCCATCCGGTGGCCCCGCCGCCCACCGGTTGGTCGGCTAGCCACGCCCGCAGGATGTAGAGCAACAGCGTGTCCAGCAGAGCGGGCACGAGAGCACCGGTGCCCGGCTGGGGTTCCTCGAGTTCCGCGCCGAGCAGATCGACCGCGGCGCGCAGCCGGGGATGCCGCCCGAGCTGAGCGGGCAGGTGCAGCAGCGCAGGCAGATCGTTCAGCAGCGGGTGAACGCGGGCAGCGTCGAGTTGGTACGCCCCGCACAGCGTCACCGAGGACAGGGACCCGGCCTGCGCCCGGCCGGCCGGTGCGGCGGCATATCTGCGTTCGAACCTGACGTCCTCCTGCGGATCACAGGCGTGTTCGGCCAAGGGCGTGGACGGAGCGTCGGCCAGGCCGTGCCGGCTCGCGTGCGGGAGGAACACCACGTCGCCGACGGCCAGCGGGAAGGGGTCACCGTCTTCGGGGATGAACCAGCAGGGGCCGCGCAGGACGATCTGGAATCCCGCCGCTCCCGGCACCGTACGGAACAGCTGCCCCCAGGGCGCCGACCATTCGACCAGGGCCGACCGCGGCTCACCGGTGCGCATCACGGCGATCACATCGCTCAGCACATCCATCCCCAGATCTTAGCGATGGTTCTCATCGGGAAGACGCTCGCTTAAGAATCCGAGATGAACGCGCATTGGCCGTCTTGGGCGCTGGCCGTACGGTCGAACCACTCCAAGATCAGCAAGCATCCGCACCCCGTGCGGGGCCGCGGCCTGGTGCCGCTTCGGATAGGACGACTCATGACGACAGAACCCGTTTCGGGCCGGCGCGCCAAGGGCCAGGGCGCGACGATGATGGCGGCGCGCGTGCACCGCTTCGGCGGGCCCGACGTGATCCGCTATGAGCAGGTACCCCGTCCGGACCCTGGACCGGGCGAGGTGCTGGTGCGTGTGGCCGCCGCCGGGTTCAACCCCTCGGACGCCGGGTTCCGGGCCGGCGTGATGCAGGACGTCATCCCGCAGGACCTGCCGTTCACTCTCGGCTCCGAAGCCGCCGGGACGGTCGTCCGGACCGGAGCCGGTGTCGGACGGTTCACGATCGGCGACCACGTCGTCGGCCGTCTCGACGAAGGCGGCGCGGCGGCCGAATACCTCACCGCCCCCGCCGCCACGCTGGTGCGTGCTCCTCTCCGGCTCCCGCTCGACCATGCGGCGGCGATCCCGGTCGCCGGACTCACCGCCTGGCAGGGACTGTTCGAACACGCCCGCATCGGACCGGGCACCCGCGTCCTCGTCAACGGCGCGGGCGGCGGCGTCGGCATGTTCGCCGTCCAGCTGGCCCGCCATGCCGGCGCGCACGTCATCGCCACCGCCGGCCCCCGCAGCGCCGAACGGGTCCGCGCGTACGGCGCCGAGCAGATCATCGACTACACGCGGCTCTCACCGCACCGGGTGCTGGACCGCCCGGTGGATCTGGTGTTCAACCTCGTCCCGATACCGCCCGAGGCCGCGGAAGCGCTGTGCCGTGCCGTCCGCCCCGGCGGTTCGCTCGTCTCGATCACCATCCCGGTGAAACCCCGGGCCGGAACCGGCGTGACGGCCACGCACTTCATCGTCCGCAACGACCCGGCCCAACTCGCCGAACTCATCACCCTCATCGACAGCGGCACGGTGCGTGTGGACATCACGGCGGCCCGCCCGCTCACCGAGCTCCCGGCACTGCACCGCGACGCCGAAGCCGGCCGCACAAGCGGCAAGACCATCCTCATCCCCTGAAAAGAGCACTCTGATGACCACCACCCTCACCCGCTCGGCCGCCCCGGGCCTCCGCCGCCACGCCTGCGCGGTCGGCGGTGCCGTCCTGGCCACGGCCCTGCTGTGGGCTGCCGCCCGCGGTCTGGGCGTGGAACTTCACGTCGGTCCCGGCGGCGGACGCCCGGCCCAGGCCGTCGGCCTGCCTCTCGTCGCCGGCGTAACGCTCGTCGTCTCCCTGCTCGCCTCGGCGACGCGAGCGGGGCTGGATCGGCTGACCGGCCGGGCTCCGGCCCTCTGGACCGGATCGGCCGTCATCGTGATGCTTGTGTCGTTCGTGCCCGTGCTCTACGTCGATGCATCCGACGGCGCCAAGGCCACGCTGGCGTCGATGCACCTGGTCGTCGCCGCCGTACTCGTTCCGCTCCTGGGCCGCCGAAATGGTGACCGCACCGCGCCGTACCTCGACCGTCCGGAAACGTGATTTCTGGTGGGCTGTACGGGGACGGCGGCGGGTGCGCGGCTGTCGGCGCGGCCCGGCACGGGACATGGCGGATGTGGTGGCGGCCGACGAGGTACGGCAGCGGATCAGGGGGTTGCCGCCGGTGTCCTGGCCGTCACCGGGGTCTTGTCGGTGCCGGCCGGTGGGCCTGCCTTGCGGAGTGGAGTCTCGATGACGCACAGCGCCGCGACGAACGCGGCCGCGCACAGGATCGCCCCGGTGAGGAAGATCTGGTGGGTACCGCTGGTGACCGCGTTCAGGTAGGCATCCTTGGCCCCGGCGGGCAGGTGAGCCAGTGTGTGCGCGTCGGTCTCGGTGCCGTCGCCGGGCAGGTGGCTGTGGACGGCGCGGGTGAACAGGGAGCCGAAGACCGCGACGCCGAGGGAACCGCCCAGGGTACGGAAGAGGGTGACCGAGCTCATGGCGGCGCCCATGTCGCGCATGTCGACACTGTTCTGGGCGATGGTGCCGGCCATCTGCTGGGTGAGACCGAGCCCGGTGCCCACGAGGACCATGTATGTGCAGGTCAGGACGCGGGACGTGCCGGTCCCCATGGTCGCGAGCAGTCCGAGGCCGACGGTGAGGAAGCCGGCGCCCAGGACCGGGAAGACCTTGTACCTACCGGTGGCGGACATGACCTTGCCCGCGATGGTGGAGACGATCACGACGGGGATCATCAGGGGCAGCAGCAGAAGGCCGGAGTTGGCGGCCGAGGCGTCCTGGACGGTCTGCTGGAACAGCGGCAGGTAGAGGCCGGTACCGAACACGGCCACTCCGGCGGCCAGGAGCAGGATGGTGGCCAGCGGGAAGTTGCGGTGGCCGGTGAAGATCGTCAGCGGCAGCACGGGTTCCGCGGCCCGCCGTTCCGCGAGGACGAACAGGGCGAGCCCGAGCACGGTGACGGTGCCCAGGATGAGGATCTGCCAGGAGCCCCACGCGTAGGTGGTGCCCGCCCAGGTCGCGGCCAGCACGATCGCGCCGATCGCGGCGGTCAGCAGGGCGATGCCCGGCCAGTCGATCCTTGCCCTGATGCGCCGGGCGGGCACGTGCAGCATCCGCCCCAGCCACACCAGGGCGAGCAGGCCGAGCGGCAGGTTGATGAAGAAGGCCCAGCGCCAGCCCCAGTGCCCGGTGATGAAGCCGCCGAGCAGCGGGCCGCCGATGGTGCCGATCGCCATGACGGAGGCGGTCATGCCCTGGTACCTGCCGCGTTCGCGCGGCGGCACGAGAGCGGCGATGAGGGCGAAGGCGCCCGCGCCGATACCGCCCGCGCCGATGCCCTGCAGCGCGCGGAAGGCGATCAGCTCGGACATGGACTGGGCGGCGCCGCAGATCGCGGAGCCGGCGATGAACACGGCGATCGAGACCAGGTACATGGGTTTGCGGCCGAACAGGTCGCCGAACTTGCCCCAGATCGGCGTGGTCACGGCGGTGACCATGGTGTAGGCGATCACCACCCAGGAGATGTGCTCCAGACCGCCGAGATCGCCGACGATCGTGGGCATCGCGGTGCCGACGACCATGTTGTCGAGCATCGACAGCAGCATCGCGAGCATGACGCCGAACAGCACCCAGCGAACGTTCCTGGGCGTGCCGGCAGAGGCTGTCGCGGGGGCGGCGGGGGACGCGGACATGGCGAATCACTCCCTCAGGGAGGTGTGGTGAAAGGGAAGTGGGAAGGCCGGCGGCCGGCAGGAGCAAGCGGCCGACCACGTCACAGAACCACAACAGCTCCAAAAGTGCAACAACTTTACTTTTTTACGTGACTCGCATTTCGGGAGTAGGGTGCGGGCATGGGAGCGACACAGATCCGGGAACCGCAGCCACAGGGACGCCGTGAGCGCAAGAAGGCGGCGACACGCAAGGCCATCGCCGACGCGGCACTGCGCCTGTTCCTGGAGCGCGGCTACGACGACGTGGGGATCCGCGAGATCGCCGACGCCGCCGACGTCTCGACCGCCACGCTCTTCAAGCACTTCCCCAGCAAGGAGGCACTCGTCTTCGACATGGACACCGACCGGGAGGCCAGCCTGCGCGACGCCGTCCAGAAGCGGCCTGAGAAACAGTCGATCCTGGCCGCGCTCAGGGACTACGTGCTGGCCAGAGCGGACATCTCCCAGGATGCGGAGATGGCGCGGTTCCTCGAGCTCATCCGCTCGACCCCGGCATTGAGCGAGTACGCCCACCGCATGTGGATGCGGCACGAGGGCGCGCTCACCGAGGCCATCACCGAGGCGAGCGGCGCTCCGCCAGAGGATCCCGTCTGTGGGGCACTGGCCCACTTCGTCCTGGAGACCACCGCCCTCGCCCGTACGAGCGGCGATCCCCGCACGGCCGTCGAGAGCGCCTTCGACCTCCTGGAACACGGCTGGAACGCCACCGGGTCAGGCGTCTGAGATGAGCAGCGCAATCGACAGCGGACTCGAGCCAGGCCCTAAGGTCCTGTCTCAAGTCCTCGGCCTGGAGCCCACCCGTCTGAGCCCACCCGCCTGGGTCCCAACCGCCTGGGTCCCAACCGCCTGGGTCCCAACCGCCTGGGCCACCCACCTGGGCCACCCATCTGTTGCCCACCCACCTGGAGCCCACCCACCTGGAGCCCACCCACCTGGAGCCCACCCACCTGGAGCCCACCCACCTGGAGCCCACCCACCTGGAGCCCACCCACCTGGAGCCCACCCACCTGGAGCCCACCCGCCCGGGGGTGCCATCCCACTCTCATTGTCCAGCGGCAACAGCCGCGGGCGGAAGTAGAGCGGGGTTCTGTGGATAACCCCGCGGGGCGCGACCCAAGCGCGACCCAGGCGGCGCCCAAGCGGCGCCACACGGCAACCAGCATGACTATGAGGCAGAACCTAGAGCGAGAAGTCCCTGAAAAGATGCGCCGCGGCGCCGCGGTTGGGGACGCCGAGCTTGTGCAGGATCCGCGACACGTGCACGCCGACCGTGCGCTCGCTGATGAACAGCGCCTCGGCGATCTGCCGGTTCGTGCGCCCGTCGCTCAGCAGGGCGAGGATCTCCCCCTCCCGCGCGGTCAGGCCCGGCATCGTGTCCCTGGACCGTACGAGCTCCAGGCGGCCGCGGCGGGACAGAGCCTCGATCTTGTTCAGCAGGCTGACCGCGCCCAGCCGCACGACCGTCTCGTGGGCCGAGCGCAGCAGGGTCAGCGCCTCGGCGCGTGAGCCCTTCACCGCGAGGAGGGCCTCGGCGGCGCGGAACCGGCAGTACGCGACGTGATACGGCTCCCCGAGCCCCTCCCACGCGGTGATGGCGGCCTGCCAGGCGCTGGGGTTCGGGGCCGCGAGCCGCGTCGCCTCGGCCTCGGCGTGCAGGCCGTACGCCTCGGGCTCGGGCGATCCCGCCAGGCCGCTCAGGAACTCCCGGCACTCCTTGAGGAGCTCCTCGGGATCGCCGTTCAGCGCCGCCTCGGCGCACAGGCCGATCGAGCACAGCTGAGGGCCGATGCGGGTGTACTCACTGCCGCGGATCAGCGACAGGCCGACACGTACGTGCTCGCGCGACGCTTCGTAGTCGCCTTCGGAGACCGCCAGCCAGGCCGCGCAGGCGCGGTACGAGCTGACCAGCTCCTTGCCGTCCGAGCGCATGGCCGCGCCCGCCACGGTCTCCAGGTGTCCTCGCGCTCCCTCCAGGCGGCCCCGGCGCAGGTCCAGCTCGGCCATGGCCAGGGTGACCCCCCAGCGCTGGCCCGGAGGCGCGTCGATGTCGTTCACCTCGTCGACGAGCCGGTCCGCGTCCGGCCATCGGCCGAGGCGCAGCAGCGCCGCGAGAGTGTTGCCGGCCGCACACATGCAGGTCGTGCGCCCGTAGCCGAGGCCGCGGCAGACGTGCACGCCCTCCATGCCGATCTCCGCGGCCTCCGCCCAGCGGCCGGTCCACAGCAGCGCGTCGGAGAAGTTGACGTAGGTGCGGCCCAGCTCCCAGCTGTCCTCGCGCGACTTGGCGATCCGCAGCGCGCTGGCGAGTTCGGCTAGGCCTTCGTCGGTCTCGCCGATCATCGTGAGGCCGACCCCGAGCGTGTTGCGGGCATGCCCTTCGAGGTCACGCGCGCCCACGGCGACCGCGACGGCGATGGCCTCCCGGCAGCAGTCGACGGCATCGGTGTAGCGGCTCTGCAGCATGAAGGCGTGCCCCTGCAGGGCACGTACCTGGGCGCGCTCGCGGGTCGACGCCTCGGCCGGCAGCAGCGCGACCGCATCGTCGTAGGAGGCGCACGCGGCCGCCACGTCGCCGGCCACCCACTGGATCCGGCCCATGAGGATCCGCAGTCCCGCCGCGCGCAGCGGCGCGGTGCCCGGGTCCACCTCGGCCATCGCCCTCTGGGTCAGCTCGATGGCGCGGTCCGCCTCCCCCTCGGCCATCGCCACCTCGGCGGCGCGTCGCAGGAGCTCGGCGTGGTCGACCCCGCAGCGCGCCTCCGCGTCGGCCACATCCGGCCACAGCCGCAGCGCCCGCTCGTAGTGGGCGAGCGCGACGGCCCAGGCGTTGGTCGCCGAGGCGGCGCCCGCGGCCGCCACGAATCCGGCGAGCGCGCGCGGCCGGTCTCCGGCGGCGTACCAGTGGCGGGCCGACTCGGCCGGGACGTTCTGGCTTTCCAGCGCCTCGGCGACCGCCAGGTGCAGCCGGTTCCGCTGGCCCGGCAGCAGGTCCGCGTCGAGCGCCTCCCGCAGGAGCGCGTGGCGTACGTCGTAGCCGTCGCCGGTGACGACGAGCAGCCGGTGCGCGACCGCCTCCTTCAGCGCGAACTCCAGCTCGTCCGGGTTCAGGCCGGTCACCGTGGCGATCAGGCTCTCGTCACCGCCGCGGCCGATCGTCGCCACGGCGCGCAGCACGCGGCCGGTCTCGGGACTGAGCCGTTCGACACGGGTCAGCAGCACGTCCCGCAGGCTGGCGGTGAGCGTGCTGCTCGTCGGCCCCGCCGCCAGGAGCTCCTCGACGAAGAACGGGTTGCCCTCCGACCGGTCGAACAGTGACCGGGTCTGACGAGTCGCCGGCTCGGTGCCGAGGATGCCGGTGACCTGGGCGGTCACCTCGTCCACGTTCAGACCGCCCAGCTCGATGCGTTCCGCGCGGCCGGAGCGCTCCAGCTCCAGCACCGTGCCGTGCAGCGGATGGTCACGCGACACCTCATCGCTGCGGTACGTCCCGACGATCACCAGGCCGGCGCGGCGGAGGTTGCCGCCGAGCATCGCGAGCAGGTCGGCCGAGGCGGGGTCGATCCAGTGCAGGTCCTCCAGGATCAGCACGGCGGGGTGCAGCGCGGCCATGCGCCGGAACAGCCCGAGGGCCAGCTCGTACAGCCGGCCGCGCTCGGTACGGTCCTTACGGCTCGGCGGCCGTCCGCACAGCTCGGGCAGGAGGGCGCCGAGCTCGTGCCGTGCCTCGCCGAGGACGTGGGCGAGCTCGTCACCGCTGAGCTCGTCGGCCAGCGGCCGCAGCGCGGCGACGAACGGAGCGTACGGGGCGGCGCCTTCGGCCAGGTCAAGGCAGGATCCGGAGAAGACGATCGCGTCGTGCTCCCTGGCACGGGCGGCGAACGTCTCCACCAGCCGGGACTTGCCGATGCCCGCGTCGCCGGAGGCGAAGAGCAGCACGGAAGAGCCGGACCGCGCCTGCGCCAGGGCGGCATCCAGCCTGGCCAGCTCCGCAGTCCGGCCTATAAGGGTTGGGCACGAAACTCGCCGGGCCACACACGGAGTATGGATCACGTATGTCCCAACAAGCCAACAAAGTCAGTAAATAAGTAAATATGCGGATGCCGTGATCGGGGGCGCGACCTGATCATGTGTCAACCGACGATGATCCGGAGGACGCGATGGTGGGTCCCGTGCAGGTCCATCCGCAGAACGGCGCTGCCTTCGCCGACGTCTGCGAGACACAGCTCCGCCCGCTCTACATCGCCTCGATCGGCGCGCTCGATCCTCGACCGGGGACCCGCTTGCTGCACGTCGGCTGCGGTACCGGTGCGGCGCTGGCGCTCGCGGCCCAGAACGGTGCCGAGGTCACGGGCCTGGACGCGTCGGTCGAACTCCTGAAAGTCGCCCGCGAACGCCTGCCGGACGCCGAGCTGCGCGTGGCGGACGCCGCCGAGCTGCCCTACGACCGCGGCTGCTTCGACCAGGTGATCGCCTTCGACGCCATCCAGTACGTGGAGCCTCCGGCGGTGGCCGTGGGCGAGCTGGCCCGCGTCACCCGGCCCGGCGGGTCGGTGGCGATCGGCCTGTGGCACAACTGGTCCGGCCGCGAGGCGAGCGCCTTCCTCAACGCCGTACGCGGTCTGGTGCCCCCCGGCTCGCCGAGCTCCCAGCCGGTACGCGACCTGGCCCGCCTGCGCGAGGTGATGGTGGAGGCCGGACTCGACGTGTACGCCTTCGCCGAGGTCATCCGCAGGTACGACTTCGCCTCGCTCGACGCCGCGTGGAAGTCGATGACGTCCTCACCGAACGTGGCGCGTGCGATCGAGGTCATCGGGCACGAGGCGGCACACGAGGTCTTCGTGGCCACCTTCGGCAACCAGCAGCGGCCGGACGGGTCCATCCAGCAGGAGAACCTCTTCCAGTACGCGGTCGGGCGCGCGACCAGCTGAGCGAAGAGCGGGACGTAGGTCCCCGGCCCGGTCGATGACGGTATCCGGTGGCGAAACCGGCGCTATCGTTTGACGTCTTGTGAACGTCGGTTTGACCGGGAGGACACGCGCATGCCCGACGGCCATCCGCTGCTACCGGGTGACCCGGCCGAGCTCGGCGGCAACCGGCTCCTCCGGCGACTCGGCGAGGGCAGCCAGGGGGTCGTCTACCTCGGCCGCGACCCCTCGGGCGAGCACGTGGCGATCAAGCTGCTGCACGCACGGATGGCCGAGAACCGCGGTGCGCGCGAGCGGTTCATACGCGAGCTGGCCGCCGCCAAGAAGGTGGCGCGCTTCTGTACGGCGCAGGTGCTGGACGCCGACGTCGCCGGCGACCATCCCTACATCGTCAGCGAGTACGTCGAGGGGCGCTCCCTCCGGTCCCACATCAGCGCCGACGGCCCGCGTACGGGCGGCGCGCTCGAACGTCTGGCGATCGGCACGCTGACCGCGCTCGCCGCGATCCACAAGGCGGGCATCGTCCACCGCGACTTCACCCCGCACAACGTCCTGGTGGGCCCGGACGGGCCACGGGTCATCGACTTCGGCATCGCCCGCGCCCTGGGCGCCGTGCGCCTCGAGGACACCAACACGGTCGGTACGCCGGCGTACATGTCGCCGGAACAGGTCTCCAGCCGCGAGGTCGGCCCGCCCGCCGACATGTTCGCCTGGGGATCGACGATCGTGTTCGCCGGCACCGGCCGCCCGCCGTTCGGCAACGAGTCCGTGCACGCCGTGATGGAACGCATCATGCACGCCGAGCCGGACGTGTCGGCGCTGCCGGAGCCCCTGCGCTCGGTCGTGACGGCGTGCCTGTCCAAGGACCCCGCCCAGCGGCCGACCGCGCAGCAGGCCCAGGCGAGCCTGCTGGGCCACGAGGCCACGGAGGCCCTGATGCCTCCCCCGGCGTTCGGCGCGTCCCCGGCCGACGCTGCCTCCGGCGCCGCCGAAACGCCGCCGGCCGCCGTGACGGCGCACGGCGGTGAGGCCGGCGAGCCTGCGCCGGACGGACCCTGGGTGGTGCACACCCCCGCCGGAGGCGACGCCTCCCACGACACGGCCGCCGCCATGCCGCACGGGGCGCGGCCTCCCGCCCCCGGCACGGGCGGGTCGGCGACCAGGCACGAACCGGCCGGCCGGCCCTGGGTCGCGACGGCCGAAGGCGGCCCTTCCGCACAGACGGTGGCCGGGCCCGCCGGGCCCGCCGGGCCCGCCGGGCCCGCCGGTGCGCCGGCGGCGACGCGACAGCCCGCCCCGGCGACGCCACCGGCCGGGCTGAACCCCGGTCCCCAGGATCAGGACGTACGCGACCGGCCCTCTCGGCCGGCGGCCCGAGGCGGAGTCGTACGCGCCGCGGGGAGCGGCTCGTCCGCCACCACGGGCGGCCCCGGCTCCGCAGGAGGCCGCCCCTCCACCCCGGGGAGCGGCCCCTCCGCCGACCGGCCGGCGGCCGACGGCGCGGGCCGCCAGGCACCGCGGGCCGAGCGGTCACCCAGCGGGTCCGTTCTCACGCCCGCGGCCACCTCCGTCGCCGCCCCCGCCGGCAGGCGGCGGCTCGGCTGGGCGATCCTGGCGGGTGCCGCCGTCATCGTCGTCGGCGCCGTCGTGGCCGTCCCCCTCTGGCCCGACAGCGGCGACGCCGCCAGAGCGGCGCCGCAGGCGCATGCGGCGACCGCCCCCACGACGCCTCCGCCGCCCACTCCGTCGCCGTCCGTGACCCACGGCCCGCAGCTGAACGGCATCCGGTCGGGCGCCCCCAAGCCGCCCAAGAAGCACGCGAAGCCCCCCGCCAAGGGCTGCCGCGACTACCAGCGCGCGTACAGCGTGGCCGGCGCCGGCTCCGTACTCCTCAAGACGTCGGTCTGCCGCGGCGCCTACACCGGCAGCGTCGTCCTCGGGGACACGGCGCCGAAGGACGGCTGGGACGTCTGCCTCCAGCTCCGTGGCCACGTCAAGGGCCCTGGCGCGGTGTACGTGAGCACCACCCTGACCTCGCGGAACGGCGGCACGCAGAGCTTCGACAACGGCCCGAAGACCCGCTACGGCGCCAAGACCACCCGTACGCAGGACCAGGTCACGGTCAACGTCGGCCGGTGCAAAGGCTCGGGCGCCGGGATCCAGACGTCCTGGCAGACCCAGGACCAGCTCGCCGCCGGATAGCGTCCTCAGGTCCCCACCGGCGAACACTTTCGCGTACGCGCGGTGTCTGTACGGATGTGAGATCCGACTGCGAAGGCGAGACGATGCCGGGCGAGGACGCACTCGAGCGGGCGCGGGCCGGCGACGGGCGGGCGTTCCGTGAGCTCACCGAGCCGTACCGGCGTGAGATCCAGATGCACTGCTACCGCATCCTGGGCTCGGTCCAGGACGCCGAGGACCTGCTTCAGGAGACCCTCCTGGCCGCCTGGCGCGGGCTCGGAGGATTCGAGGGGCGATCGTCGCTGCGCTCCTGGTTGTACCGGATCGCGACCAACCGCTGCCTGAACGCCCTGCGCGACGGCGCCCGCCGGTCCGGCGAACGACCGGCGATCTCTCCGGAGGTCTCCTTGCCCGAGCCCACACGCCGCGGTGACCCCAGCTGGCTCGAGCCCTACCCGGACGCCTTGATCGAGGACCTGCCGGACGGGTCGCCGGGCCCGGAGGCGCGCTACGAGAGCAGGGAGTCGGTCTCCCTGGCGTTCCTCGCCGCCCTGCAGCACCTGCCGCCGCGGCAGCGGGCGGTGCTGGTCCTGCGGGACGTGCTCGGCTTCCGTGCGGCCGAGGTCGCCGGCATGCTGGAGGGCAGTGAGAGCTCCGTCGCGAGCGCGCTGTACCGGGCGCGCGCGACGCTCGCGACCCGCCTGCCCGCGGCCGACCGCGACCACGCGCCGCTGCCGGACACGGCGCGCGAGCGGAAGATCGTCGAGGATTTCTCCCTGGCCTTCGAGAGCGGTGACGTCGACGCGATCCTCGCCCTGCTCACCGACGACGTGTGGCTGACCATGCCGCCGCTGCCGCTGGAGTACCAGGGGCTCGCGGCGACGGGCCACTTCCTGTCGACGGTCGCGCTGCGGGAGGGCCGCCGGTACCGCCTGGTGCCCACGCGGGCCAACGGTCAGCCCGCGTTCGGCGCGTACGTGCTCGACCCGGGGACGCCGATCGCGCACGCCCACGGACTGATCGTTCTCACGCTGTCCGGTGAGCGGATCTGCGCGCTCACGCGGTTCCTGGACAACGGGCTGCTCCCGAGGTTCGGCCTGCCGCGCGCGTTGCGCCCCCTACGTTGACCGGCGCCTGCCGGCGGGGATGCCGGCAGGCGCCCGTGTCCTCAGATCAGCCAGACCGCGGTGTCGGAGGGCAGCAGGCCACCGTCGACCGGGCCGCTGGCCAGGCAGATCTGCTGGTGATCCGGCAGGCGTACCGGCTCCTGGCCGAGGTTGACCACGCACGTCAGGCCCGATTCGCGGGCGAAGGCGAGCACCTCGTCGCCGAGCGGGACCCAGGTGATCGTGCCGTCGCCGAGCCGGTCGCGGCGGATCCGCAGGGCCGTGCGGTACAGGTTGAGCATCGAGGACGCGTCGTGTTCCTCCGCCTCGACGGTGAGCTCCTGCCAGTCCGGAGGCTGCGGCAGCCAGGGGTCGCCGCCGTATCCGTAGGGCGGCGCGTCGCCGGACCACGGCACCGGCACCCGGCAGCCGTCGCGGCCCCGGTCGGTGTGGCCCGACCTGGCCCAGATCGGGTCCTGCAGCAGCGCGTCCGGGATGTCCTCGACCTCCGGCAGGCCGAGCTCCTCGCCCTGGTAGACGTACACGCCGCCGGGCAGCGCCATGGCGAGCAGGGCCGCCGCCCGCGCCCGCCGGATGCCGAGTTCGCGGTCCGAGGGCATCCCGTGCTTGCGGTCGTCGTGGGTGAAGGAGGTGTCCGCCCGCCCGTACCTCGTGACGGGCCGGGTGACGTCGTGGTTGGACAGCACCCACGTGGGCGGTGCCCCGATCGGCTCGTGGGTGGCGAGCGTGGTGTCGATCACCCGGCGCAGCGCGGAGGGTTCCCAGGGGCAGGAAAGGAAGTCGAAGTTGAACGCCGTGTGCAGCTCGTCCGGCCTCAGGTACCGGGCGAACCTCTCCTGGTCCGGCAGCCAGACCTCGCCGATCAGGAAGCGGCCGGAGTACGTGTCGGACACGCGGCGCCACTCGCGGTAGACGTCGTGGACGGCGTCGCGGTCGGTGTACGGGTCGAGCCCGTCCGGTTCGGCGTCCGGGTCCTTGATGAGCACGGCCGCCGAGTCGATCCGGATGCCGTCCACGCCCCGGTCGTACCAGAACCGCAGGACGTCGAGGAACTCCTCGCGTACGGCGTCGCTGTTCCAGTTGAAGTCGGGCTGCTCGGGTGCGAACAGGTGGAGATACCACTCACCATCCGGGACCTGCGTCCAGGCGGGGCCGCCGAAGATGGACTGCCAGTCGTTCGGCGGCCCCCCGTCCTTGCCGGGCCGGAACCAGAACCGCTCCCGGGCCTCCGAGCCGGGACCGGCCGCGAGCGCCTCCTGGAACCACGCGTTCTGGTCCGAGGAGTGGTTCGGCACGACGTCGATGATGATCTTGATGTTGAGGTCGTGGGCCTCCTGGATCAGCTTCTCCGCCTCGGCGAGCGTGCCGAAGATGGGTTCGATGTTCCGGTAGTCCGCGACGTCGTACCCTCCGTCCGACATCGGCGAGGGATACCAGGGGTTGAGCCAGATGGCGTCGATCCCGAGAGCCGACAGATAGGCCAGACGACTGCGCAGTCCGGCCAGGTCGCCGAGGCCGTCACCGTTACCGTCGGCGAAGCTCCGCAGATAGACCTGGTAGATCGCGGCTCCCCGCCACCACGTTTCAGGCATGCTGGACTACTCCTTCTCTGGCGAAGTGTTCGTGGTCGATCCGCGGCTCGCCGAGGGACGCACTCGGGCCCGCTAGGGCGGATCAGCCCTTGAGGCCACCGGCCGTGAGGCCGGCCATGATGTTGCGCTGGAAGATGAAGAAGACCGCTATCGCCGGAAGGCTCGCGATCACCAGCGCGGCTATGAGTACGTTCTGCGGCATCTGCTGGGAGAGCTGGGAGATCGCCACGCTCACCGGCATCTTGTTGGTGTCGGGCATCACCAGCAGCGGCCAGACGAAGTCCTTCCACACGTTGACCACCGCGAAGATCGACACGACACCGAGAATCGGCCGGGAGACCGGCAGGATGATCGACCACAGCATGCGTGGTGCCGAGGCCCCGTCGATGGCCGCCGCTTCGAGCAGCTCCGACGGGATGGAGTCGAAGAATCGTTTGAGCAGGAAGATGTTGAACCCGTTGGCGGCGGCCGGCAGCCAGATCGCCCAGGGCGTGTTCAGCAGGTTGAGGTGCAGGATCGGGATGTCCCGCACGGTGAGGTAGGCGGGGAGCAGCAGGACGGTCGGGGGGATCATGAGGGTGAGCAGCATGCCGCCGAGGACGAGCTTGCCGAACATCGGCCGCAGCTTGGACAGCGCGAAGGCGGCCGACACGTCGACCGCGAGCTGAAGGAGCCAGGCTCCCAGGGCGTAGATGAACGTGTTGAACATGTAGCGGCCCAGGTCCATCTGGCTCCAGGCCTTCTTGTACACCTCCGGATGCGGATCCTTGGGGAAGATCGTGGGCGGCAGCCGTACGAGCTCACTGGAGGACTTCATCGCCCCCGTGACCATCCAGTACAGCGGGAAGACGAAGACCAGCGTGAACACCAGGACGGTGAAGGTCAGCACGGTCCAGTAGATGATCCGGCCACGCCGCGACCGCAGGCTGTGCGGCGACACCAGCGTGCGCTGTGCCGGCTCCGTACGCCGTGATCTTCTGACCCGTCGCGGGGGTGCGGGGGCGGGGGCCGTACGGACCGGGCGGTCCAGGACGTTCGACATCGAAGCTCCTAACCTCAGACCCTGGCGGCCCGGCCGTCGCGGTCATCACGGGAAAGCCGCAGGTAGACGGCGGAGAAGATGACGAGAACGAGCATCAGCATGAGGCCGAGCGCCCCACCGCTGCCGAAGTTGTTGAAGTTGAAGGCGTACTGGTACATGAGGTAGACGACGCTCACCGTCGCGTTGTCCGGACCGCCTCCGGTGAGCAGGAACGGTTCGATGAAGACTTGCATCGTCGCGATGATCTGCAGCAGGAGCATGACCAGCAGGATCAGCTTGGTCTGCGGGATCGTGATGTGCCGGATCCGCCGGAGGAGCCCGGCCCCGTCCAGCTCCGCGGCCTCGTACAGCTCGGCCGGCACCGTCTGCAGCGCGGCCAGGTAGATGAGGGTTCCGCTGCCCATGTTCGTCCAGGTCGCGACGATGACCAGGGAGATCAGCGCCGTCTTGCCGGAGTCCAGCCAGGCCAGAGTCGGCAGGTGCACGAACCTCAGGATCTCGTTGAACAGGCCCGGCCCGGGGTTGTAGAACCACTTGAAGAGCAGCACCGACACCGCCGGCGGCAGCATCACCGGCAGGTAGACCACGAACCTCAGGTAGCCGCGCGCGTGCCGTAGCTCGTTCAGCAGCAGCGCCGTCACGAACGGCACGGCGTAGCCGCAGATGAGCGCAAGCAGCGTGAAGATCGCGGTGTTCTTCCACGCGGCGCTGAACGACGGGTCCTCGATGACCCGGTGGAAGTTCTTCAGGCCCACCCATTTGGTGTCGCCGACGAAGTTGGTCTTCTGGAAGCTGAGGATGACCTCGCGGACGATCGGGTACCAGGAGAAGACCGCGAAGCACACGAGGGCGGCGCACAGGAACCCGTACGCGGTCAGGTTCCGCTGCACGCCGCGTCCGCGGCGGGGGCGTGGTCCCCACCGCGTCCTTCTCGAGAGCGAGATGTCCATGATTCGCCGTCCGCCTCCGTTCTCACCTGGCCCCGTACCGGGGTTCAGCATGGAGCGGCGGGGGCCGGTGCGCACGGTGACCGGCCCCCGCCGCGGTATTACTCGGCGTTCGCGAGGATGCCGTTGACCTTGGTCTCGGCCTTGGAGAGCAGGCTGTTGACGTCGGCGTTCCTGTTGGTGAGCACCGAGGAGACCACGCCGTCCAGGACCGCGTAGATCTGCTGGGCCTGCGGCGGCTCGAGGCGGTACTTCACCTTGGGGTCACCGTCGGCGAAGGCCTTGTAGTTGTCCACCGGCAGGTTGGAGTTCTGCTTGCGGATCTGGAGCTCCTCGGCGGCCGGGGCTCCGGTGAAGATGTTCGGCTGCGGCAGCCCGACCGGCTGCTTGTCGATCTTCTTCTGCGCCCAGTCGAACTGGCCCTTGCCCGGGGTGAGGTTCTCGAACTCCAGCCAGAGGATGCCGGCCTTGATCTGGTCCGGGCTGGACTTGGGGTTGAACATGTAGCCGTCGCCACCGATCAGGGTGCCCTGACCGTTCGGCATCGGCGCCAGGCCGTAGTCCTCGAACTTGCCCTGGAACTGGTCCTTGATGGTGGGGATGTTGTCCGGCGCGGACAGGTACATGCCGAGCTTGCCGGAGGCCATCATCGGCTGGACGTCGGCGATCTGCAGCAGCTGCTTGGCGCCCATGCTGTTGTCGGTCCAGCGCATCTGCTGGAGGTTCTGCAGCACGGCGTGGCCCTGCGGGCTGTTGAAGGCCGCCTTCTTGCCGTCCGGCGTCACGATGTCGCCGCCCTGGGAGTACATCTCGGCGGTGAAGTGCCAGCCACCCTGGTTGCCGGCGCTGTAGTCGGCGTAGCCGACGATGCCGTTGCCGAGCGCGGAGATCTTCTTGGCGTCCGCCTGGACCTCGGCCCACGTCGTGGGCGGCTGGTCGGGGTTGAGCCCGGCCTGCTGGAACAGCTTGCGGTTGTAGAGCAGGCCCATGGAGTAGTTGGTCTTGGGCAGACCGTAGAGCTTGCCGCCGCCCTTGAAGACGTTCAGCAGCTGCGGCTGGAGGCTGCCGTAGTTCTTGACCCCGGAGACGTACTTGGTGATGTCGGCGGCCTGGCCGTTGGCGATGATGTTCTTGGCGTCCGTGAGGTAGACGTAGTAGACGTTCTCCATCTGGCCACCGGCCAGCTTGGCCGTGAACGTCTTCGGGTCCTCGCAAGGGAACGCGTCCTTGCTCACGATCGTGATGTTCGGGTGCAGCTGCTGGAACGCGGTCACGTCGTTGTTCCACTCGGTGCGCAGCACCTTCGAGCTCTTCGGCGGCTGACAGCCCACGGTGATCGACACTTTGGTGTTCGGATCGAGCGGGGCGATGTTCGCCGCCTTCGAACCCTTGTCGTTGTCGTTACTGCTGCTGGTGCCACACGCGGCGACATTGGCCAGTGCGGTGACTCCGGCCACCAGGACCGCGAGATGACGGGCTTTCATCAAAGACTTCCCCTCCTGGATTGGCACCACGAAGACCATCCGGCCGGACCCCCGCACACGGCCGGCGTCCTGACGTGTCACGTACGGACGACGAACGCGCTTCGTGCACCCGGTTGCCAGGAACATACAGAGATGAGCAGTCTGGAGCAAGAGGCAGTCATATCGATGAAAAAACTGGACAGATAGCCGAGCGAGGTGTGCAGAGCGCCGGTCCGCCGGGCCGTCGAATCCTCTTACCTGCGGTTATTTAGTGACCTGGGACACATTCGCCCGGCGACGAAGGGTCGCGGGAACCGTCCGAGGGCATGCGTCGTGACAGGATCGTGATCCTGTGGTCGTCCGGATCCGGACGTGGCTCTCCCGCCCGGCGGGCGCGCCGCGAGTCAGGCCGTGAGGAGCCGCGCGGGGGCGGTGGACCCTCGCACGACGAGCTCCGGCTCGTAGAGAAGCTCCTCCGCCGTGAAGGCGGTCCGGTCGATCTGGTTGACGAGCATCGTCACCGCGGCCCGGCCCATCGACTCGATCGGCTGGCGCACCGTCGTCAGCGGCGGGTCGGTGCAGTTGATGAACGCCGAGTCGTCGAAGCCGACCACGGAGACGTCACCCGGCACCGTGAGACCCGCCCGGCGTACGGCGCGGATCGCGCCGAGGGCCTGCGGGTCGCTCGCGCAGATGATCCCGGTGAAACCGTTGGCGACGAGACGCCGGGTGACCGCCTGGCCGCCCTCGAGCGAGAAGAGCGCGTGCTCCACGGCGTTGTCGTCCAGCTCGAACCCTGCCGCCTTCGACGCCGCGGTGAACGCCGCGAGCTTGCGTCGCGACGGCATGTGGTCCTCCGGGCCGAGCACGAGGCCGATGCGCTCGTGACCGAGCGAGAGCAGATGGCCGAAGGCCTGGTCCACCGCGACCATGTCGTCGGTGGACACGCGCGGGAAGGTGAGCTCGTCGACGGCCGCGTTGACGAGCACGACCGGCAGGCGCAGGTCGAACAGGCGGTGGTAGTGCTCGTGGGGCGAGTTGACCTCCGCGTAGTGGCCGCCCGCGAACACCACTCCCGAGACCTGCTGGTCGATCAGCATCTCGATGTAGTCGGCCTCCGAGAGGCCGCCGGCGGTGCGGGTGCACAGGACGGGCGTGAAGCCCTGCTGGGCCAGCGCTCCCCCGATCACTTCGGCCAGTGCCGGGAAGATCGGATTGCCGAGCTCGGGCAGGACCAGGCCCACGAGCCGCGCGCGCTCGCCGCGGAGCTGGGTGGGCCGCTCGTAGCCGAGGACGTCGAGGGCGGTGAGCACCGCCGCACGTGTCGCGTCGGAGACGCCGGGCTTTCCGTTGAGGACCCGGCTGACGGTCGCCTCGCTGACCCCGACCTTCTTCGCCACCTCGGCCAACCGGCGCGTCTTGGTCACTTCCCCCGGTACACGTGTCACGTTGCAAGCATACGGCCGTTCAACGCAATTCGCTTGCATGGCTTTCGGCTCCCGGAACGCAAGGCTCTCAGCGTTCCTGAAAGCCTTGCGTCCACGAGGGACTGGACGCCCGGAGGAGGATGCGTCCAGTCCTCCTCCGGGCGCGGTCGGGGGTTACGAGGCGTACACCTCGAACTCGGAAAGCTGACCGGCCGGCCAGCCCGTGTTGCCGGTGATCTCGACACGCACGTAGCGAGTGCTCGCCGGGGTGAAGGAGACCGTGGCGGTGTTGCCGCTGGAGGGGTTGAAGGTGACCCCGCGCGAACCGGCGAGGGTGGTGAAGGTGGAGCCGTCCGTGGAGCCCAGCACCGAGAGGGTCTGCGTACGCGTGGCCCACGCGGTCGCAGGCGGCAGCTTCAGCACGACCCTGCCGACGTTGGTCTTGGCGCACAGGTCGACCGTGATGCGCTGCGGGAAGGCGTTGTTGGCGCTCTCCCAGTAGCTGTTCGCGTCACCATCGACCGCGTTGGACTCGACGTAATTCTGCGTGTGGCTGGTCGCGGTCGCCGTCTTGCCCTGCGCCATGTTGCCGCTCCCCGGGGTGCAGGTGGGCGGCGGGTCCGTCGGCGGGTCGGTGGGCGGCGGGGTGCCGCCGCCGGTCCCGCCCGGGTAGATGTAGTTGGGGGCGGGCCACTGGCCGGTGCAGGTGGTCGAGCCGAGGGTCCAGCCGCTGTTGCCGCTGCCGTACGTCGGGGCGAACCCCGTGCCGACGCAGTTGTGGATGTCGACGCCCGCGCCGATGTAGGACGCCTTGACGTTGTTGAACGTCGCGGTCGCCCCGGACTGGGCCTGGATCATGTACGTCCCGGTGCCGGCGACGTTGACGTTGTTGAAGTTCACCGTGTGCGTGGCGCCGCCCTCGATGAACTGGATCGCCTCGTAGGAGCTGTCGATGATGTCGGTGTCGGTGACGTTCACCGTCGCGTTGATCGCCTCGTTGAGCCCGTCGAACCAGATCGCGCCGACACCGAACTGCCAGTTGTAGTCGGAGTTGCCCGCGCGCAGCAGGGAGTTGCGGGCCACCGTGATGGTCCCCGCGACGGCCGTGCCGCTGCCGGAGTTGACGCCCGGGTAGCGGTTGGCGACGTGGATGCCGCCGCCGTTGGTGACCGTGTCGGAGACGACGTTGTCGGAGATGGTGAAGTCACGGCCGCCGTAGGTGACGATGTTGTTCGCCAGGACCGGCGCCACCACGGTGTTGTGCGTGAACGAGTCGTTCACGTTGGGCTTGTTCTCGGGCCAGCTCGCCAGGCCGTCGTCGCCGACGCCCCGTACGAAGGTGTTGGTCACCGTCGAGTTGGTCACGCCGATGTGGAAGTTCACGCCGTCGGCGGTCTGGTCCAGGATCCGGCTGTTCTTGATCGTGAAGTGGTCCATCGGGCCGTCCATCCAGGCACCGACCTTGGTGTGCTGGATCCACAGGTCATCGACGGTGGAGTTGCTCATCGCCCCGCCCAGGCCGTTGACCTGGTCGGCGTCGACCCGCTCGGTGATCTCGCCGATGATGGCGAAGTCCTTGAGGGTGACGTTCTGGCTCGGGCCGCCGTCGGCGACGTACTTGCCGTAGATGCCGGCGGCGCGGCTGCGGTTGTTCGGGTCACGGCCGGTGAGCACGCTGTACCACGGGCCGGCGCCGGCGAGCGTGACTCCGTCCACGATCACGTGGCCGTACAGCGTGTACGTGCCCTGCGGGATGTAGACGACCTTGCCCTGGGCCTTGCCCGCGTCGACGGCGGCCTGGAACGCGGCCGTGGAGTCGGTCGCGCTGTTCTTGGCGGCTCCGTAGGAGTCCACCGAGAGCGAGCCGGACGGCTGCCCGATCGGCGCCGCGACGTTCTCGAAGTCGGCCAGGTCCACGGTCACCGCGGCCGTCGTGGCGCCGGAGGTCTGGATGCGGACCTTGGTGCCCTGCGCCAGCGTCGAGCCGAACATCGTGCGGGTCTCGTCGTAGAAGTGGTGCGGGCTCCCGTCGCCGGGGTTGTTGCTGAACGGATAGCCGCCGTAGTACCAGGAGTACTTCGAGGTGAGGGACAGGTCCTTCAGCTTGGTGCCGTTCACGACCAGGTCCACGGGCGTGGTCAGCCCGGTCCCGTTCGAGCCGTCGGGCACGCTGTAGCGCACCGACATCGCGTTGGCGGCCTTCGGGACGGTGAACTCCACGTACTTGCCCGACCCGTTGAGCGTGACCGCCTGGCGGCCGGAGGCCTCCGACGGCAGGTGGGTGTAGACGCGGTCCGGGCCGATGACCGTGCCGTTGGTGGCCGCGCTCTCCGCCTCGACCTCGGCGAACGGCACCGTCGCGCCGCGTCCGGAGAAGGACCAGGGCGTGTCCGTAGCGGTCGCGGCGGAGGCCGTCGACGACGACAGGGCCGGGATGGCGAGGACGCTCGCGACGAGTGCGAGCGCGGCCGTGACGGCGAGTGCCATGGCCTTGAGTCTCGACGGTGCGGTGGGTGGATGTCCTGACGTGACCATCGCTTAACCCTTCTTGGCGAAGAGCCGGAGTCATCGCGTGATCAGGGACGCGCTGACAACGAACCCCGGCGGGGGGTGGGGTCTGGCCGCCTTGCCGACGGCGTTGGGCTGAGCACACAGTAGGACGACGGACGAATTAGCGCAATAAACGAACGGACTATTGCAAAAATCTCTCTAACTCGTAGAGTCTGGGACATGCCAGAACGCAGTCATGAGGCCGCCACACGATGTTGTCCGGCACGTCAGCGTCACGTCCCGTGACGGGCAGAAGCGGCACCTGAACTAGAGGCGTGCAACTCACACGCCGGAACCTGCTGATCGGAGCGGCCGGGCTGGCCGTGGCCCCCCGCCTCTCCCGGCGCCCGGGCGATCCGTTCTCCCTAGGTGTCGCGTCGGGCGACCCGACCCCCGATGGCGTCGTCCTGTGGACCCGCCTCGCCCCGAACCCGCTCGCCGAAGACGGGCACGGCGGCATGTCCGCCCGCGACGCCGACGTCGAGTGGCAGCTCGCCGACGACGAGAGGTTCAAGAGCGTCGTGCGGTCGGGCACGGTCACCGCGCGCCGGTCATGGGCGCACAGCGTCCACGTCGAGGCGGCCGGACTGCAGCCGGGCCGGGAGTACTTCTACCGGTTCCGCATGGCCGGGTACGTCTCGCCGGTGGGCCGTACACGTACGGCGCCCGCGCCGGGCACCGCACCCGACCTGATGTTCGCGACCGTGTCCTGCTCCAACTACGAGCAGGGCTACTTCACCGGCTACCGCAGGCTCGCCGAGCAGCAGCCCGACGTGGTGCTGCACCTGGGCGACTACATCTACGAGTACGCGCCGGGCGGGTACAAGGCGGCCGACGGCATGGTCGTCCGCCCGCACACCGAGGGCCGGTGCCAGACGCTGACCGACTACCGGCGGCGGCACGCGCAGTACAAGACCGACGCGGACCTGCGGGCGCTGCACGCGCTCGCGCCGTGGATCCCGGTCAACGACGACCACGAGGTCGAGAACAACTGGGCGGGCTCCCATCCGGGCACCTCGGGCGCGCCGGGGTTCGCCGAACGCAAGGCCGCCGGGTACCGGGCGTACTACGAGCACATGCCGCTGCGCCGCGCGTCGATGCCGCGCGGGACGCGGATCCAGCTGTACCGGCGGCTCTCGTGGGGCTCGCTGGCGACGTTCCACGTGCTCGACACCCGCCAGGTACGCTCCGACCAGCCGTGCGACGACGGGGTACGGATGGACTGCGACGAGCGTCTCGACTCACGGCGCGTGCTGACCGGGCCCGAGCAGCGTCGCTGGCTGGCCTCGGGACTCCGTTCCTCGGGCGCGCGCTGGAACGTGCTCGCCCAGCAGATCTTCATGGCGCAGCACGACTATCACCTGGGCCCGGGCAAGGAACTGCTGGTCGACACGTGGGACGGCTACGCGGCCGAACGCGACCGGGTGCTCGGCGACGTCGCCGCGTCCGGCGCCCGTAACCCGGTCGTGCTCACCGGCGACATCCACGCCCACTACGCCAGCGACCTGCTCGCGAACTTCGACGACCCGGACTCACGGCGCGTGGGGGTCGAGCTGGTCACCACGTCGATCACGAGCGACGGCGACGGGTACGACGACGCGGCCGGACGCGCGGTGGAACTGGCGGAGAACCCGCACATCAAGTACGTCGACCAGCGCCGGGGATTCGTCGTGTGCCGGTTGACGACGGGGGAACTGCGGGCCGACTTCCACACGATGCCCTACGTCTCGAAGCGGAACGCCCCGAGTACGATCGCGGCGAGCTTCACCGTGCCGGACGGTGCCCACGGCCTCGCCCGGTCGAAGGCCGCGACGCCCCGGCAGCAACAGGCCGCCGTCGCCGCCGGCCCCCGCTGACCCGGGGGCCGGTACGGGGTCGCCGTTCGTGATCAGGCGACCAGGCTCGACTCGCGCACGACCAGCTCGGTGGCGAGCTCGATGTGGCGGAACTCGATCTTCTCGCCGGCGGCCAGACGCAGCGCGGTGCGCATCGCGACCATGCCCATCTCGGCGATGGCCGAGGCGAGACGAGCCGAGATCGGCGGACGCGGTCGTCGATGGTGATCTTCATGGTCACCGGCCGGCGGCGGCGGCCAGGGCGGGTCACACGACGGCGTAGCCGAGCAGTTCGCCGGTGGAACCGTTCTGGATCGGCGTGCGGCTCTTGCCGTGCACGCGGTAGACCGTGCCGCCGAAGCCGCGGGCTCCCGGGGCGCCGACGTACAGGTCACGGCCGCGGATCGTGAGCGTCCAGCCGAACTGGGATGTCCGGCCGGCCGGTGAGGTGATCAGGGAGCCGCGGCGCAGGCCGCTTCCCCGGTGGCCGGTCAGCACCTGCACGGCTCCCCTGCCCGTCGCGCTCGCGACCAGGTCGGTGGTGCCGTTGCCGTCGAGGTCGGCGGCGGCCAGGGTGGTGCCGAACCGGTCGTAGTCGCCGGCCTTGCTCAGCGTCCACACGTCGTCGCGGCCGGAGGCGTGCAGCACGTGCACGGCGCCGGCCGCGAAGTTCTCCGGGATCTTGGTCTGGTCCTCGCCGGGGACGCCGATCGCGAGCTCGTCGGTGCCGTCGTGGTCGATGTCGGCGGCGGCGACCGCCGCGCCGAACTTGTCGTAGCGTTCCGGGACTCCGCGCACCCCCGGGCTGTCCTGCGTGACGCGGCGGGACCGGCGGGCGGCGGGGTCGAGCACGGTGACCGCGCCCGACGCCTCGTCGCCGTCGCCGGGCGCGCCCACGGCGAGCTCCCGATGGCGGCCGCCGTCGAAGTTCCCGATCGCCAGGGCCGACCCGAATCCGTCGGTCTGGCTCGTCTTCTGGCCCACCCACGAGGTGCGCTGGGTGATGAGCCGCCCGTCGCGCCGCCCGTGACCGAACACGCCGACGCCGCCGCCTCCGGTCAGTCCGGGCGCGCCGACGACGAGGTCGTCGCGACCGTCTCCGTCCAGGTCGCCGACCTCCAGGGCGGCGCCGAACCGGTCCGTTCCCGGCTTGCGGCCGAGGTCGCGCACGCCGAGGACCGGGCCGGGGCGCAGGCCGTCCGGCGAGCCGTAGTACAGGTACACCGCCCCGGTGCCGTCCGCACCCGGCCGCGGCGACCCGTGGTCCGGGGCGCCCACGGCCAGGTCGGCGCAGTGGTCGCCGTTGAAGTCGCCGGTGGCCAGCGTGGCGCCGAAGCCGGCGTCGCGTTCGGCGGCCGGCATCGTCAGCCAGGTCACGTGCCCGCCGTAGCCGACGGCCACGGTGCCCGCGCGGAAGCGACCGGAGACGGTGGCGTACGGGGCGCCGACCGCGTGGTCGCCGCTGCCGTCGCCGTTGAAGTCGGCGGCGGCATGGCCATGGCAGGGCTTGGGCGGGACGAACGCCGCGCCCAGTACGGCGGGATGTGCGGCGGTCTGGGGCCTCCTCACCGAACCCGCGGCGGCGGAGACACAGGTCAGCAGGATCACGGTGGTGGTGGCACCCACGCGCACGGCGGTCTTCACACCCGAAAGGCTGCCCTCGCTGTGGAACATCCTGCTTCACGGACAGTGTCCATTGGCTGACTTCTTGGGCATTTCCGCCGGTCAACGATGGTGGAGCGCGCTGCCCTTCAGCCACTTGTTCCAGGACATCTGGTAGAAGGACCAGCCGTTGTCGGGCTCGACCTGGCGGTCGGTGCCGGTGATGTCCGTCGGGTCACCGGGCTGGGAGTGCTTGTAGTACCAGATCGCGTCCGTGGCGGACTGGCGGATGCAGCCATGGCTGCAGTTGCTGTTCCCGAGGCATCCCTCGTCGCCGGGCGTCTGGTGGAGGTACTCCCCGGCACCCGAGACGCGGACCGCGTAGTGGATGAGCTCGCTGTAGTAGCCGGCGTCACCGGGGCCGCGGCCGGGCGAGGTCATGACGACGTCCTCGTCCTTTTCCATGTTGAGGTGGATGCCGCTGGTCGTGGTGTACTCCGCGCTGCCGCCCATACCCGCGCTGATGGGGACGTGGCGGACCGTCTTGCCGTCCCACTCGACCCGCATCTGGTGGCTGGCGATGTTGAGGTAGGAGATCTGCGCGGCGCCGATCTTGTAGGTGCGGACGAGGTCCTTGGCGCCGTACACGCCCTTGCCGCCCTTCACCCCGCCCAGGTGGGCGATCAGCGTGATCTTCTGATGCGCGGGCCAGTAGTCCTTCGCCCGGTAGATCACCTGCTTGTCGTCGAACCAGTGCCACGCGCCCAGAACCGGCTTTTCGGCGATCACCTGCAGTGACTTCTCGACCGCGGCGCGGTCGCGTACGGGCTGGTCGAAGTTGAGGATCAGGGGCAGGCCGACGCCGTACGTCTCGCCTTTGCGGCTCTCGAGGATCTCGTCCTGTGCGGCCTTGAACGTGCCGGCGGGCTTCTCGGTGTCGAAACTGCTCACCGCCGTGGCCGGCCGGCCGTCGGCGTTCAGCGCACTGGCCCGCACGCTGATCTTGGCGCCCGGCTGGAGGGTCCACTTCGACTGCCACTGCGTGTGGTCCGGATTGAACTCCCCCGAGACCCGCCTGCCGCCGCTGTCCAGGACGACGTCCGCGAGACGCCCTCCCGAGGAGCGGACGATGACCGGATCATCGGGCCGTACGCCGGCAGTGCCGTTGGCGGGGCTGATCAGCACCCGCGCCGCCGCGGCGTTTCCTTTCCGGCCGGCGCTGTCTCCCGCTGATGAACTGCCACCGCCACCGCATCCCGCGCAAATGACCATCGCGGCGCCGGTGGTGGTCGCGACGACCACTCTCAGACCACTGGCAGTGACGTGCATTCGCAACCCTTCCTGCGGCTCGGATCGTTAGTCGCAAAGCGTGATCGACCATGAGATACCCACGCTGAGCGGCGAGGATGCCAAAGACGGCGAGTCTTTGACAGGCAGCAGGAAAGTACACATGCGGCATATCACCGCATGATGGGGACGTTCTATTCCATTATCAGAGGAAAATTCGAGTAAAGCCCCCCTGATTTGATCGAGAATTCATCGTCGCATTACCCAATGTCGTCTAAACACGCGTCGATCCCGCGCCGGAAGAGTTCGAGCGATCGGCGCGCCGCCGACTCGACCTTCTTCCGCTCGTCCTCGCCTCCAACGGTGATCTTGATGAGCTCGAAGGCCTCGCGGGGGTGGGCGTCGTCGTACTCGGCGTGCTCGGTGAGCCAGAGCAACGCCCTCGTATCGTCGGGATACAGCTTGCGGAAGGCCGGAAGGACGAGCTGGGTCCACTCCCCCGTCGTGCCCTCGATCGCGTAGTTGACCGCGCCGAACGCCTCGGCGAGCGTGCCGCGGTAGCAGACCGACCACAGGTACTCGTACAGCGCGCCCACCTCGGGGCCCGGCCGGTGGGAGACGAGCTCGTCGTAGCCGATGCCGTGGGCGGCGGCCCAGTCGGCGTACCACTGGGCGTGCAGGGCCTCGGTACGGATATTGCCGATCAGCCAGTCGCGGGCGAGATAGTCGCCGGGCGTCTGGCCGAATGTGGTCTTCGCCAGATAGACGCCCATGTACTTCGGGAACGCCTCGACGACGCAGAAGAACTCCAGCAGCATCCGCCGCCAGGCCTTTTCCGGGAAGTCTCGCTCGGTGGTCGCGGCGAACAGTGGCGCCTCGAGTACCGCGGACCAATCGGGCCGTAGAGCATCCACCATGGTCAGGGCCCATGCTGGATGCGGAGTTTCGGTTAGTTCGCTTTTGACCGTCCGATGATGTTGCGTACGGGAAGGGGGTCGATTGACGGGACCGCTGTCAGTAGTCATCTCGCGACTCCTCGCTCGGGTTTTCCCAGTATCCGCGCCCTTCACAGCAGGTCAATATGCCTGTTTCATATAAGGGCACGCCATCGTGGAGCTTTTGTCCGCCCCCGTCGCACCCGGGAGGCCGTACATGAACCGCGACCACGCCGTCGTCATCGGCGGCAGCCTGGCCGGGCTCCTCGCCGTCCGCGTGCTCCTCGACCACTTCGACCGCGTGACGCTGGTCGAGCGCGACCGGTTCCCGGCCGGTGCGGCGTTCCGTCCGGGCATCCCCCAGTCCCGGCACCTGCACGTGCTCTGGACCCGGGGCATGGAGCTCATGGAGGACCTCTTCCCGGGCCTGGAGGAGACCCTCATCCACGCCGGAGCGGTGGAGCTCAAGGTGCCGGCCGACGCGCTGTGGCTGACGTCCGCCGGCTGGCGCACGCGTTTCGACCTCGCACGGCTGCTGACGTTCAGCCGCCCTCTGCTGGACTGGGCCGTACGTGCGCGGCTGGCCGCCTCCCCGTCGCTGGACGTGCTGGAGGGCAACGAGGTGACCGGTCTCCTGCCACGGGGCGCCGACGTGGCCGGAGTCGCGCTCCGTTCGGGCGAGGCGATGGCGGCCGACCTGGTCGTGGACGCCACCGGCCGGGGATCGCGGGCACCGGCGTGGCTGGGCACTCTCGGCTATCCGGCGCCACCGGAGACGCTGGTGGACCCGCTCCTGGGGTACGCGAGCCGCTACTACGCCATCCCGCCCGGCTTCGATCCCGGCTGGAAGGCGCTCTACCTGCAGGCGGACCCTCCGGCGACCCGCCGTACGGGCGGCCTGTTCCCCCAGGAGGGCGGACGCTGGATCTGCAGCCTGTCCGGGGCCGGCGGCGACTACGGCCCGACGGGAGAGGACGCCTTCCTGGAGTTCGCCAAGGGGCTGCGGGACCCAGTGCTGTACGAGACCATCCGCGACGCGGAGCCGCTGAGCCCGATCTGCGGCTTCCGCCGTACCGCGAACCACCGGCGGCACTACGAGCGCCTGCCCGCGTGGCCGCGCGGCTTCGTCGTCATGGGCGACGCGGCGTGCGCCTTCAACCCGATCTACGGACAGGGCATGAGCGTCGCCGCGATCTCCGCGCTGGAGCTGGACCGCTGCCTGCGGGACGAGCCGGACGGCCTCGAACGCCGGTTCCAGCGACGGGTCGCGCGCAGCGCCTCGGGAGCGTGGCTCATCGCGACGGGAGAGGACCTCCGCTACCGGGAGACGGAGGCGGCCCCGACGCGGCTGCGCACCCGGCTGATCAACTCCTATGTCGACCGCGTCGTCGCCACGGCCAACGTGAACCCACGCGTCTGCGCGAGCCTGCTCGAGGTCATCGCGCTCTCGTCACCGCCGGCCTCGTTGTTCTCCCCGGCCGTGCTCGCCAGGGTCACCGCGAACCGCCTTCGTTCCCCCTGACGGGCCGCCCTTCCCGTACGGTCTCCCGGCGGGTCACTCGTCCTTGGGCGGAAGGAAGCGGTGGCGGCGGAACGACTCGGGCGGGCCGGTCACGCCGCCGAAGTCGTGGCCCGGTGGGGAGCTCGGGAACGAACCGGGGGGCGGGAACGGGCCGGCCGGTGGGAGGCCCTCGGTCCCCTCCGCGGCCGGCGCGCCGAACTCCGGCGGACGCGCGTGCCGGGCCCCCTGGGGGCTGGCGTTGATGAGCTGGTCGAGCTGGGCCTTGACCTCGTCGGCCTCGGCACGCGCGGTGTCGCGTTCGGCGATCATGGTGGCCAGCGCGCCGCGGAGCTGGTCGACCATCTGGGAGTGCTCGCGTGAGCGCAGTTGCTGCTGGAGGAGGTTCGACTGCTGCTCTTCGAGCTCGTGGCGGGACGCCTCCAGCTCGGCGACGAGCTGTTCACCGGCCGCCAGGCGCGGCGCGGCCGCCTCGAGCTCCGAGCGGCACGACTTGAGGTCGGCCGACAAGGAGTCGCGTTCGGCGACCGCCTCGTCGAGCTGGCCGTTCACCTCATCGGCGTGGGACCGCGCCTCCAGCGCCTGCCGGTCGGCCTCGGCACACGCCTGCTCGGCCGCGGCCCGGGCCTTCTGCGCGATCTCCGCGGTCGTCCGCATCTTGTCGAGCTCGGACTCGGTGGATCTCAGCTTCGCGCGCGTCTCCTCCAGGGCCATCGACCGCTTGTGCGCCTCCTTGGCGTCGGCGAGCTCCTCGCGCTGGGCGATGATCTGGTCGCGTGCGGTGTCCAGCGTCGAGGTGAGCTCGGCGACCCGGCCCATCAACCGGTCCCGCTCGTCTCGTACGGCGGTGGTCGCGGTGTTGGCGGCCTCGGCGGTCCGTGTGGCCTGGTCGCCGATGTCACGCGCCGTGTCGCGTTCGGTGCGGGCCGACTCCAGCTGCGCCGTCAGCTCGGTGATCTCGGCCTCGGCCCGCAGTGCCCGGTCGCGTACGGCGCCGAGCGTGGCGAGGGCCTGCTCGGACTCCTGCCGGGCCGCCTCGCGCTCCCGGTGCGCGAGGGCGAGCCCGGCGGCGGCCTCGGCACGTGCCTCGGCGAGCCTGCGCTCGACGCCGGCCACGCTCAGCCCGCCCGTCAGCGAGATCGCCAGGAGCTCGGCGACGTCTTCGAGCCGCTCGACCATGTCCCAGGTCCGCGCCACCTGGCCGGCCAGGCCCGGCGTGTCCTGATCGCGCCGTCGCCGTTCGGCCGCCGCGTGCGCGCAGGCGCCGTCGTTGTCCGCGCAGTACCGCACCGGCGGCGACGAGTCGCCCGGCTGCGGGACCGCCCGCCCGCAGTACGCACAGGGGCGCGTCTCGCGGACCCGCTCGGCGTCGTACGGGTCTCGCTCGGCGTCGTACGGCTCCTGCACGGCATCGGGCGGGTCCTGTACGGCGTCGTGCGGGTCGTGGGCGGGCTCACGCGCGTCCGGCGCGTTCTCGGGTGCGTCATCCTCCTGCCGGGGGGCTCCGGCGTCCGGGCCGGGCGGCGGCGCCGTGTCGCCGGCCTCGCCGTCGGTCTCGGTGCCGCTCTCCGCGTCCCGGCCGTCAGGGCCCGGGACCTCAGGATCCGGGATGCCGGGGGGTTCGGCCTCTGCGGACGGAGCCTCGGCCTGCGCGGGAATGACGTGTCCCGGCGGGCGTGCGTCATCCCGTTCCGGCGCGGAGTCGCCGCCGTCGTCGCTGGGAGGTACGGCGGAGCCGGATGCGGGTGCGTTCTCGTCCGTCGGGCCGGGCACGCTCATCCCCCTCTGGTATCGGGATGATCTGGACTGTCAGCCCAAAGACCGTATCTGGTTCGAGGCGCGATCGGAGTCCACAACCACAAGGCTCGCGGGCCTTAATCCGGGACACCCGCCAGAGAGGCCCGGCAGCCGGAGTGCCGGGCCTCTCGCTCCCCCACTTGTGGCCGGACGACCGCGAGCCGGGGCTATTGCGAGCGGAGGAGGCTCGGGGAGGATGTCCCGGTGCGACCCGCGGCGATCCGTACGCCCCGACACAACCCCATGACCCGCGGGAACGGAAGGCTTCCGGCCTTTACACAAATTCACAACACGTGTGGGGCGCGCCGCGCAACCTGGCAACGAATGACCGGTTTTTCCGGGCGGCCACTTTCGGCCTGTCCGACATACCGGATATCGGGCGGTCCTTTCGCTGCTCGTACCGGCATCCCGGCCGCCCTCCCCAAGGGAGCAGAGTTACCCCGTCGGCGACCTAAGCCGCCCACACTTTGGCCGGGGTCGATGTCCGCCCTAGCCCGCAATGTCGCTAATCACCTATTAATACATTATTGGCCTGTGTGTCCACGGGCGACGGAACGGCCGTACAGCACGTCAGCGCAAAATAATGGGCGACCATTATAAAAGCGGCGACTGGTTGCAACTCGGACGGACGGTCGGGGGAATATGCCCACGTGAAGGGTCATTGATCCCGGCCCGCGGAGTAGGCGGGGCCACGTCCGGAGGAGGAACCGTGAACTACGGCGGAAAGATCAACGCGGATATGCAGAAGACCATCGACGCCTGCATCGAGAGCTATGGCTGTTGCGAGCAGACGATCACGCACTGCCTGCAGCAGGGCAACCAGTACGCGGACATGGCGATGATGGGCCCGCTGATGGACTGCGTCGACGTCGCGCGTACGTGCGCGGACATGGTGATGCGCCAGTCGCCGCACGCGGTCGAGATCGCCGCCATCTGCGCGCGCGTGGCCGAGATGTGCGCCGAGGCGTGCATGACGATGAACAGCGACCCGGTGATGAAGCGCTGCGCCGGGATCTGCCGGACGTGCGCCGAGGCGTGCCGGAGCATGGCCGGCGTGCGGGCCTGAGATCCGTCGGACCCCCGCCCGGTCGCCGGGCGGGGGCCGAACGCACGGCGACCGCGTCGACCCGCCATCCCTCCTGACGGGCGGCGTCCTGTGACCCCTACGCGCGCACATGTACGCCTGTGCGTACGGATAACACGCTCATAGGCCGAAAAACAGGGTGGAATCCTTCGCTACGGCTTACTAATCTTCCTCGCCATGGACGACCTTCCCGAGGCGGCCGTCAGGGCGTTCGAAGGCGCGACCGGCCTCGCCCAGCGGATGCGGGCCGAGCGGCCGCGCGACGGCACGACGCTTTCCATGATCAGCGCGCTGAGCCACCTGGACCGCGAGGGCGCGATGACGGCCGGCCGTCTCGCCGCCCTCCAGCGCGCCAAGCCGCAGACGCTCACGCGTACGCTCGCCCGGCTGGAGGAACGCGGCTGGATCGAGCGCGGCTCGACCGACGCGGACCGGCGCCAGGTGCTGATCCGCCTCACCGAGCGGGGCGGCAACCGCCTTTATGACGACATGCGGTCGCGCGCCGTCTGGCTGTCCCGCGCCATGGAGACGCTGTCGCCGACCGAGCGCGAGGTCCTGCGGCTGGCCGGGACGCTCATGTCGGAGCTGGCCACCTGGGACGACATCGGCGGGGACGAGCCGTGAGGTCGTCGCCGCGCTACCGCGTGATCCGCATGCTGGCCTCGGCCGCCCCCGGCCTGCTGGCCGCCGCCCTGGTCTTCATGATCGTCGAGGCCCTGCTCCCCAACCTCGTCCTCATCGCGATGGGCCGGACCGTCGGCGACATCCCGGCGGCACTGGCCCCGGGACTCGGCTCCCCCGCCGGGCACCGGATGCTCCTGCAGCTCGTCGTCGCCGGCGCCCTGTACGCGGTCTCGCTGCTCCGCGGGCCTGCGGAGGACGCCCTGAACGCCATGGTGCAGGGGCGGATGTCCGTCGTGTCGCGGCGACGGCTGGTCGAGGCGGTGTCGGCCCCCGCCGGGATCGCCCACCTGGAGGACCCCGCCGTACTCGACCGGCTGTCCTCGGCCCAGGGCGAGCTGTTGAACCACGAACCCTCCGGCGCAGCGATGACGCTGATCGGCCGGGCCGGCGACCGCCTCTCCGGCGTCCTGGCGTGCGCGGTGCTGGCCACGTTCCACTGGTGGCTGGGGCTCGGCGTCCTGGCGATGTGGCTGGTGCTGCGGCGGCCGCTCAGGGAGCTCGTACGGTCCCGAGTCGGCACGTTCCGGCGTGCGACGGAGGCGTTGCGGCGCAGCTGGTACTTCGGCGGCCTCGCCTGGCGGCCGGCCCCCGCCAAGGAGGTGCGCGTCTTCGGCCTCGGCGACTGGCTCGTCGGCAACCACCGGAGCCTGTACGCCGAGGCGATGCGCCCCTCCTGGACCGAGATCGAGCGGCTGAACCGCAGGATCGCGCTGCTCAGCGCGGCTGTCCTGGCGGCGTACGCGACGAGCACCGCGACCCTCGGCTGGGCGGCGTACCACCACACGATCACGCTCGGCGCGCTGGTCGTCATGCTGACGATGCTGCCCGCGAGCATGCAGGCCGGCAGCGTGAACGCGACCGACTTCGCGCTGGAGAGCATGCTGTCCTCGGTGCCGGACCTCGACGCGCTCACCGCCGAGCCGACCGCCGAGCCGGCCACTGGCGACGCCCCCGTGGCGGAGCCGCCGCGGGGCGACATCACGTTCGAGGCCGTCTCGTTCCGCTACCCGGGCACCGGCCACGACGTGCTCGGCGGCCTCGACCTCGTCCTCGAGGCCGGCCGGTCGACCGCGGTCGTCGGTGTGAACGGCGCGGGCAAGACGACACTCGTCACCCTGCTCGCCCGGCTGCGCGACCCGACCGCGGGACGGATCCTCGTCGACGGCGTGCCCCTCGCGGACCTCCCGGCGCGCGCATGGCAGCGGCAGGTGGCCGTGGTCTACCAGGACTTCACGCGCTTCCCCCTGACGGCCCGCGAGAACGTCGCACTCGACCTCCTCGGCGAACCCGTGGACCAGGAGACCCTCATGCGCGTCGCGCGCAGGGCCGGCGCGGCCGACCTGATGGCGGGGCTGCGGGACGGGTGGGAGACGGTGCTGTCCGCGCAGTACGAGGGCGGGCAGGACCTGTCCGGCGGCCAGTGGCAACGCGTCGCACTGGCCCGCGCGCTGTACGCGGTCGAGCGCGGCGCACGGATCCTCGTGCTCGACGAGCCCACCGCGCAGCTCGACGTACGAGCCGAGGCGAGGTTCTACGACCGCTTCCTCGAGATCACCGGCGGCGTGACGAGTGTGGTGATCTCACACCGGTTCTCCACCGTACGGCGCGCCGACCGGATCGCGGTGCTCGACGGCGGGCGCGTCACCGAGCTCGGCGACCACGAGGAGCTGGTGCGGGCCGGCGGCACGTACGCGGAGATGTTCGAGCTCCAGGTCTCCAGGTTCGGCCCGAAGGAGGAACGCCGATGAGCGGCACACCGGCGGCGCCGTGGCGGCGCGGCAACGTCGTCCGCATCCTGGTCGGGCCCGCCTGGCATGCGGCGCCCGGCATGCTCGTGTGGGCGTTCGCCGCGACCACGGTGGCGTCGTTCGCGTCGGCGACGTTCCCGCTCGGGTTCCACTTCATGGTGGACGGCGCGCTGGCCCACGACGAGGCGCGCGTCGTCGTCGGCGCCTGCGTCGTCGCGGTGCTGTTCACGATCGCCTGGACCCTGTCCACGATGTCGGCGGGCCGCAACTCCGTGCTGACCGACCGCGTCAGCGCCTTTCTCGTGCAGCGCATCGCGTACCTCGTCAACGCGGTTCCCGGCCTCGAACACCTCGAGCGCCCCGACCTGCTGAGCGAGATCGACCAGCTGCGCGAGGGCCGGCGTACGCTCGCGGGCGCGGTACGGCAGCTGCTCGGCGGCTGGCAGGTGGTGATCCGCAGCGGAGCGATCATCGTCCTGCTGGCGACCGTGTACCCGCCCGTCATGGTCGTCCCGCTCATCGGCCTGGTCCCGATGCTGGCCGACCGGCGGGCGAGCCGCATCCAGCAAGCGTCCGGTGACGAGCTGGCCGCCGACCGGCGCCTGGCCGACCAGCTCTTCACCCTGGCGACGACCGCCGACACCGCCAAGGAGCTGCGCACGTACGGCCTGACCGGCACGCTCGCCGCGCGGCACGCCGCCATCGCCGAGCGGGTGCGCGCGCGCTCGGTCCGCAGCGCGCTGCGCAGCGCGGTGTGGGAGGGGCTGGGGTGGATCTGCTACTCCGCCGGATTCGTCGTCGTGATCCTCGTCCTGGTGCTGCGAGCGGTGCACGGGCACACCTCACCCGGCCAGGTGGTCATGGCGGTGAGCCTGATGCGCCGCGCGCAGGTCCAGGTCTCCAGCGCGTCGGACACGGCCGGCTCGCTCGCCACGGCGGTACGCACGGCGCGGCGGCTGCTCTGGCTGGAGCGGTACGTCGCCGGGTCCCGGCCCGAGGCGGCCGGCGCGGCGCCCGAGCGGCTCGGTACCGGCATCCGCCTGGAGTCGGTGAGCTTCACCTACCCCGGCCGCGACGAGCCGGTGCTGCACGGCGTCGACCTGGACCTGCCGGCGGGCTCGACCGTCGCCGTCGTGGGCGAGAACGGCGCGGGAAAGACGACCCTGGTCAAGCTGCTGACCCGCATGTACGTGCCCGACGAGGGCCGGATCCTGATCGACGGGACCGACCTGTCCACCGTCTCGGCCGACCGCTGGCGCGAGCGTACGACCGCGGTGTTCCAGGATTTCCTGCGGCCGAGCCTGACCGCCGGCGAGGTCGTGGGCATCGGTGACCTGCCCAGGATCGGCGACGAGGAGGCGGTCGGCGCGGCGGTGTCCAGAGGCGGCGCCACCCGGGTCGTCGAACGCCTGCCGGACGGCCTGTCGACGCCGCTCGGCCGGTGGTTCACGGGCGGCCACGAACTCTCCGGCGGGCAGTGGCAGCGCCTGGCCCTGGCCCGTGGCCTGATGCGGCCGGACCCGTTGCTGACGGTCCTGGACGAGCCGACCGCGAGCCTGGACGCCATGGCGGAGGCGCGGCTGTTCTCCCGCTTCGCACAGCTGTCACGGGCCGGCCGTGAGTCCGGCGGCGTCACCCTGCTGATCTCCCACCGTTTCTCGACGGTGCGGATGGCCGATCTGATCGTCGTCCTGGACCAGGGCCGCGTCGCGGAGATGGGCGACCACGAGACCCTCCTGCGCGCCGGCGGGGCGTACGCGCAGCTGTTCACCCTCCAGGCCCGCGCCTATCTGGACCGACCGTGATCCGCGCTCGGCTGAACGGCTGCTCGGCGACGGATCAGCCCTGGCCGACCGCGTACAGGCGGACCACGCCGTCGCGGGTGGCGTACACCTGCCGCCACCCCGGCCGGGGAAGCGGCGGGTTCCCCCAGTTCAGGCGCGCGTACTGACGGCAGATGCCGCAGATCCGCCCCCGCTCCGCGTCGAAGAACACCACCAGGTCCCCGGGCGCGGGAACGGCACCGCCGGGAGTGGCGGTGAGTATCGTGCCGTGCCAGGCCCGGCCCCCGAACGGGCCGTCCTGGTAGACACGCAGCAGGCCGTCGGTCCGCTGGTCGGCCCACACGACCGGCGAACCGGTGTCGTGCCCCGCCAGCCACGATCGCAGCGACTCCAGCTGGGTCGCCCGGGTCATCGGGTCCGCCCACCAGCCACGCGCCGCGGTCGTCCCCGTCAACACGGCCGTGAGCAGCACCGCGGTCGCGGGAACCACGAGCGTGGTCGCGCGCCGGACCCGGTCGTTCGCGGAGCGGGCGCCGGCCCGCTCGCTCAGCACGCTCGCGGCCAGCCAGATCGCGCCGAGGCCGCCGATCACGAACGCGGGAAAGAGCGGGAACCAGTAGCGGATGAGCTGGAGCCGCAGCCGGGGCCTGCTCGGGTCGAGAACGCCTCCCAGCAGGGTCAGCGGAACCCACAGCAGGGCGAACCACGCCGCCGGAACGGCGAACCGGCGCGGTCGTACCACGCCGCCCAGGAGGGTCAGGCCGAGCAGCAGGATCAGCCAGGCGCCGTCCCGGTAGTCGTTCAGCGTGGTCGGCAGCCGCAGCAGGTACTCATGCCGGGGCAGGTCGCGGAACGTCCCGGCGATCTCGGGTGGCGAGTAGCCCTGGCCCTGGCCGGTGATCGCCTTGACGCGTGCCAGCGGGTCGCCGTAAAGGGCCCAGCACAGCAGCGTCTCCGCCAGCACGAGCGCCACGACCGGCACCACGAGCCGGACCAGCCCGGTCCACCTGACCCTGCGGTAGACGATCACCGGGATCAGCGGCCAGAGGAACACGATGAACTCACGGACGAGGTAGGACCAGCCGAGTACGAGGCCGAGAACCGCCGGCACCCATCCGCGGGCCGGCAGCGTGCCCCGGCGGACGGCCAGCGCCATGGCCAGCGCGAGGGTGAACAGTCCGGTGGCCAGTATGTCGGGCAGCAGCTGGGACGAGTCCTCGAACACCGGTGTCGCCGCGATCACCGTGACGGCCGCGGCGACACCGACCGTACGAGAGAAGAGCAGCGTGCCCACCGCGTACGTGCCGAGCATCAGCGCCAGCGTGCCGAGCAGCGGCACGACGTAGTAGGCCGCCTGGGAGTACCCGAAAACCATGATCGCCAGCCGGACCGGGATGAGCAGGCCGAACCGCGTCAGCTGCTGCATCTCGTGCGAGCTGGTCAGCGGTGAGGGGAACCGCGCCGCGGCGTTCATGTAGTTCAGCTGGTCGGAGGGGTACGGCATGGACAGATGCGTCCCGACGATCGCCAGACAGCCGAGCGCGAGCGCCACCGGAACGATCCGGGCACGTGCGCCCCACAGCCGGCTCCCCCACCGGGACACGCGCCCGGTGTCCGATGCCGGGACGGTGTCCGGCCGGCCGGCGAACCCGGGTCGGGACGTCCCCTCGTCCGGTCGGCCGGCAGGCGGCGTTCGACGTTGCAGACTCATGGTGAAGGCCGGTTTCGTCAGTCCCGTGGGGCGAGGAGGGGAAGGTCACCAGTGCGGCCACGCCGCCGGTACTCATGTGGGGAGGTCGAGGGTGATGTTCCGGAGACTAGTGGAGCGTCGGCACGGCCGCAGCCCCGAACGGCCCGGCCACGGACGGCGCCCCGCGAAGTCCATGAATCCGAAACGTCGCGGCCGGAATGTGTTCACGTGGGCGCCTTCGAGGACGCGCCGCGCGACGGCCTCCGCGAGGAAGGACTCGCCGGCGATCGCGCCCGGTCCGGGCATGAAAGCGGGGGCGCCCCGATGGGACGCCCCCGCGGTGAAGCTCCGGCTCAGCCGGTCGACATCGTGTCGGTCGTCGTCTCCGGCGGGGTCCTGTCCGCGCCGACCACGACCTCCGCGCCCTCGCCGAGCTGGTAACGCTCGATGGCCTGCTGCAGCGTCTCCGGCTTGACCTCACCGTTGCGGGCCAGCCGCGTCAGCACCGCGAGGGTGATCGAGGCGGCGTCCACGTGGAAGAACCGGCGGGCGGCGGCCCGGGTGTCGGAGAAACCGAACCCGTCCGTACCGAGCGAGGAGTAGTCGCCCGGCACCCACCGCGCGATCTGGTCCGGCACCGCGCGCATGAAGTCGCTCACCGCCACGACCGGGCCCGGCTGACCGTCGAGCGCCGTGGTCACGTGCGGTACGCGCTGCTCGGCCTCGGGGTGCAGGAGGTTCCACTCGTCGCAGTTGACGGCCTCGCGGCGCAGTTCGTTCCAGGACGTCGCCGACCACACGTCGGCGGCGACACCCCACTCCTCGGCCAGCATCCGCTGCGCCTCCAGCGCCCAGCGGATCCCGACCCCGGAGGCGAGGATCTGCGCGCCCGGCGCCTCACCCCGCACCTCGGGCGCCTCGGCGTAGCGGTAGAGCCCCTTGAGCAGGCCGTCCACGTCGAGGTTCGCGGGCTCGGCGGGCTGCTGGTACGGCTCGTTGTAGAGCGTCAGGTAGTAGAAGACGTCCTCGCCCTGCGGGTGCTCCTCGCTCGAGCCGTACATGCGCCGCATCGCGTCCTGGATGATGTACGTCAGCTCGAACGCCCAGGCCGGGTCGTAGTAGACGCACGCCGGGTTGGTCGACGCGAGCAGCGGCGAGTGGCCGTCGTTGTGCTGCAGGCCCTCGCCGGTCAGCGTCGTACGGCCCGCCGTGGCGCCCAGGAGGAAGCCGCGGCTCATCTGGTCGCCCATCGCCCAGATGCTGTCGCCGGTCCGCTGGAACCCGAACATCGAGTAGAAGATGTAGATCGGGATCATGTGCTCGCCGTGCGTGGCGTACGACGTGCCCGCCGCGATCGCCGAGCCCACCGCGCCGGCCTCGCTGATGCCCTCGTGCAGCATCTGGCCCTGCTCGGACTCCTTGTAGGACAGCAGCAGCTTGCGGTCGACCGCCTCGTACGTCTGGCCGTGCGGGGAGTAGATCTTCGCCGACGGGAAGAGCGAGTCCATGCCGAACGTGCGGTATTCGTCCGGTGCGATCGGCACGAAGCGCGCGCCGATGTCCTCGTTCTTGATCAGGTCCTTGAGCAGCCGTACGAACGCCATCGTCGTGGCGACGTTCTGCTTGCCCGAGCCCTTCTTCAGCTCGGCGTACACCGGGTCACCGGGCAGTTTGAGCGCCTTGGAGCGGTTGTGCCGCTTCGGCAGGTAGCCGCCGAGCGCCATGCGCCGCTCGCGCATGTACTGGATCTCGTCGGAGTCCTCACCCGGGTGGTAGTAGGGCGGCAGGTCCGCCTCCAGCGCCGAGTCGGGGATCTCCAGGTAGAGCCGGTCGCGGAACTCCTTGAGCTCGGCCTTGGTGAGCTTTTTCATCTGGTGCGTCGCGTTGCGCGCCTCGAAGTCCGGCCCGAGCGTCCAGCCCTTGATCGTGTGGGTGAGGATGACGGTCGGCTGGCCGACGTGCTCGCGGGCGGCCTTGAACGCGGCGTACACCTTGCGGTAGTCGTGGCCGCCGCGCGACAGCTTGCGGATGTCGTCGCCCGACATGTGCTCGACGATCTTTCGCAGCCGCGGGTCGCCGCCGAAGAAGTTCTCGCGGATGTACTCCCCGGTCTCGACGGAGTACGTCTGGAACTGGCCGTCCGGCGTGGTGTTCATCTTGTTGACGAGCACGCCGTCGACGTCCTGGGCGAGCAGCGGGTCCCAGTCGCGGCCCCAGATCACCTTGATGACGTTCCAGCCGGCGCCGCGGAAGTACGACTCCAGTTCCTGGATGATCTTGCCGTTGCCGCGTACGGGACCGTCGAGCTGCTGCAGGTTGCAGTTGATGACGAAGGTCAGGTTGTCGAGCTCTTCACGCGCGGCGACGCCGATCGCGCCGAGCGACTCCGGCTCGGCCATCTCGCCGTCGCCGAGGAACGCCCATACGTGCGACCGCGAGGTGTCCTTGATCTTCCGGTTGTAGAGGTACCGGTTGAACCGGGCCTGGTAGATCGAGTTGATCGCGGTGAGACCCATGGACACCGTGGGGAACTCCCAGAAGTCCGGCATCAGCCGCGGGTGCGGGTAGGACGACAGCCCTCCACCCGGGTGGGAGATCTCCTGCCGGAACCCGTCCAGGCTCTCCTGCGGCAGGCGTCCCTCCAGGAACGCGCGCGCGTAGATGCCCGGCGCCGCGTGACCCTGGATGAAGACCTGGTCGCCGGACTCGCCGTGGTCCTTGCCGCGGAAGAAGTGGTTGAAGCCCACCTCGTACAGCGACGCGGCCGAGGCGTACGTCGCGATGTGCCCGCCGACCGACAGCTCGGGACGGTTGGCCCTCGACACCATGATCGCGGCGTTCCACCGGATGTACGCGCGGATGCGGCGCTCGACGTACTCGTCACCGGGGAACCACGGCTCCCGCTCCGGCGGGATCGTGTTGATGTAGTCGGTGCTGCGCAGACCCGGCACGCCGACCTGCTGCTCTCGTGCGCGCTCCAGGAGCCGCAGCATCAGGTAGCGCGCGCGTGTGCGGCCCTCGGTCTTGATGACGGTGTCGAGCGACTCCAGCCACTCCCGGGTCTCATCGGGGTCGATGTCCGGGAGCTGGCTGGGGAGGCCGTCGCTGATGATCGAAAAGCGCTGGCGTCCGGAAGCCACGGGTTCCCCTTCTTGCTCACCCAGGTGCGGGGGTGGATCGATCGTTGTCTGGACCATCGTCGTACGTCACGAGCATTAACGCATCTCTACCGTCGGGTAACCGTCGCGATCAAGCTCCGCCCTGGCGCGCGTCGCACCGTGTGGGAGGTCCGTACTCAGGGGATACCCGCCGTCGGGAGGTGAAACGACGGGGGCGAGCTTTGCCGAACGCACGCGCTGATCGACATGGACGGGTAGATATGGCACATGCGAACTGAAGTGATCCGTGTGGCCACTGGTAGTAGGGAGACGGTGCACGACATCACCGGCGACTGTGACACCTTTCTGAGCCGTGCCGGCGCCGGAGACGGACTCCTCAACATCTTCGTCCCGCACGCGACGGCGGGAATCGCCCTGATCGAACTCGGTTCGGGCAGCGAAGTCGACCTACTGGACGCGATGCGCGCGTTGCTTCCCAAAGACGACCGATGGACACATTCCCACGGGTCACTCGGACACGGCAGGTCACACGTGATGCCGGCCATCGTTCCACCGCACGCGACCATTCCGGTCGTGGAGGGGAAGATGGCCCTGGGCACGTGGCAATCGGTGGCCGTAGTCGACCTCAACGTGGACAATGTCGTGCGCAAGGTACGGCTGAGCTTCATGGACAGCGGTTGATACAGGTGGACGGGTTTGCTCCCATGCGGGCAAGACACTTGCGCACGAGGCGGTCCGCCGTGTGAACTGTCCGGCAATGCCGCACCTCACGGGTGACCGGCGATGATCATGGCGGCCCGAAAACGCGGCCCCGACACAGGGAGGACGTTCGTGAGCGCGACCGCGGGTCAGGCGCAGAGCAGCCTGGCCGAACGGCTCGGCATCAAGCCGCGCCAGGTGGTGCAGGAGATCGGCTACGACGACGACTGCGACGAGGAGCTGCGCAGCTCCATCGAGACGGTCTCAGAGAACGAGCTGGTCGACGAGGACTACGAGGACGTGGTCGACGTCGTGCTGCTGTGGTGGCGCGACGACGACGGTGATCTGTTCGACGCATTGTCCGACGCGCTCACCACGTTGGCGGACGGTGGCCACATCTGGCTGCTGACGCCGAAGGCGGGGCGCGACGGCCATGTGGAGCCCAGCGACATCGGCGAGGCCGCACAGACGGCCGGCCTGTCGCAGACGAGCAGCGTCAGCGCGGCCCGCGAGTGGTCCGGAACACGACTGGTCACACCCAAGTCACGGCGCTGACCGGTTTCCCCCTGGGGAGATCGTCATGTCGTCGGATGCCGCTCGCGGCGAGGAGTCTCCTGGCAGGCTCTTCGGCCCCGGATGGCAGACTGACGTCTGCGTCCGAAAATCCGTTGAGAGGTAGAGAAACATGGCGATTGAGGTTGGCGACGCCGCACCGGACTTCGAGCTGAAGGACCAGCACGGCACTCCGGTGAAACTTTCGGACTTCAAGGGCAAGAAGACCGTGGTCCTGGTCTTCTACCCGCTGGCGTTCAGCGGCATCTGCACCAGCGAGCTCTGCTCGATCCGCGACGAACTGCCCACACTCGGTGGTGACGACGTGCAGGTACTGGCGGTCTCCATCGACTCGGTCTTCACCCACCGCGCCTTCGGCGAGAAGGAGGGCTACGAATTCCCTCTCCTCTCGGACTTCTGGCCGCACGGCGGGGTGGCACAGACCTACGGGATCTTCAACGAGGACGCGGGTCTGGCCAAGCGCGGGACCTACATCATCGATAAGGACGGCGTGGTCCGCTGGAAGGTCGAGAACGCCATCCCGGACGCCCGTGACATCGACGAGTACCGCAAGGCACTCGCCGAAATCTCATAGTCTCCTGCGGCCGGGCTCTCACCGAGCCCGGCCCCGGACACTCTGGAGGGGGCCATGCCCTGCTATCGCTGCGGGGCCCGGCAGACCGACCCGATCCGCGGCGCGAGCCCGTGGAAGCGCGGGGTACGCGAGGAACGACAGGTCCTGGTCTGCCCGAACTGCCAGTCGCTCGTCGACTGGCGGGCCGACCTGGACCAGTGCGCGGCCTGCCACTCGGCAGGCCTGGTCTGCCGGCTGGGCGAGATCGAGTGCCGCGACTGCGGCCACGTACGAACGGCCGACCGCACGACGGACGCCTTGGTCGCCTCAGACGCCCCGGGCCTGTCGGAGGAGGTCGAGGCGGCCCTGAGCCGCGTCCTACGCCGCCGGGGGGCGCCCACGTGACGCGGTGAGACCTCGGCCCGCAGCGCCGGTTTGGCGAGGGGGGCGCGGATCCCGGTAGTCTTTGCCGGTCGCCGGACCTTCCCGGCTACGGGCGCATAGCTCAGTGGTTAGAGCACTGGTCTTACAAACCAGGAGTCGCTGGTTCGAATCCAGCTGTGCCCACCGTGTCCGCCCGGGGGACGACCCCCCCGGAACCCCCCGCTGTGGGGGCTCCGCCCCCACGGCCCCCTGCGGGCTGGGGTCGGAGGGTCGCTTTCTTCTCTTCGCGTGCCCCTTCACGTGCTTCGCGCCGACCAGGCCAAGGCGCATCGAGGGCACATCACGCCTGAGCACACGCGAGACGCCGATGCGCCGGTCGGTCGCTCCGGCGCGCATACGCGGATCACCCATGCGGCCCGGACACTCATCCGCCCGACCTGGGAATTCTCTTTCTTACCCGTTGCTGGAACACATCAGGCGGGGGTGGTCAGGTGGTGCAGGAGTTTGCGCGCCAGGGTGTCCAGGGCGGTCAGTTCCCGGGGTGTGAGGCCGGCCAGCAGGGCGGTGACGTTCGCGGTGTGCCGCGTCATCGCGGCGTCGACGGTGGCGTAGCCCTGTTCGGTGAGGCGGATCTGGAAGCTGCGCCGGTCGGCGCGGTCCAGGGAGCGTTCGACCATTCCGGCGGCCTCCAGCCGGTCCAGCCGGTTGGTCATCCCTGCCCGGGAGAGCATCAGCAGGTCGGACAGGCGTGAAGGGCTGAGGGCGTACGGGGCGCCTGAGCGGCGCAGCGCTGCCAGGACGTCGAACTCGCCGCGCTGCAGGCCGAACTCGGTGAACACCTGCTCCTGGGCGGGGCCGAGGAGCAGGTTCACGCGGCCCAGCCGGCCGACCACCGCGATCGCGGCGAGGTCCAGGTCCGGGCGTTCCCGCTGCCAGGCGGCGACAACCGCGTCCACGGCGTCCGGGGCGGCTGCCGGATCGCTCACGCGCGTGCCCGGTTCGGTGGACGCGGGGGTGTCGTCGTGCGTGTCTGCGGCGCTCATGCCCCTCATCATAGTTCGAGGTCAGATACAAATTCCATCTCATAGTTTGACGCCGTACTATCTGACGTGTAATCATCTCGGCATCAGCGCGCCACACCCGGCGGGGACGCCACCGGGCGAGCGGCCCGAGGCCCGCACCCCCACCTAGCCGCACGCACTCCCAGGGAGACATCATGCGAAAGATCATCGCCTCCACCTCCACCACCGTCGACGGCTTCATCGACAACCCACACGAGTGGTCCCTGAGCTACAACAGCGAGGACGCCATGGCCTACGCCCTGGCCCTGACCACCGGCTGCGACGCGCTGCTGCTGGGCCGCGTCACCTACGAAGGCATGGCTCAGGCCTGGCCGAACATGGGCGGCAACCCCTACTCCGACCACGTCAACGCCATGGCGAAGTACGTGGTGGCCTCCCAACCGGTCGACACCGCCGCGTGGAACCCCACTGTCGTCGTCCCGGGCGACGACCTCATCAATGAGATCACCAAGCTCAAGGAGCAGGACGGCGGCGACATCCTCATCTGGGGCAACGGCCGCCTCACCGACCAGCTGGCCACGGCCGGGCTGCTCGACGAGTACCGGATCTGGATCTACCCCGTCCTTAAGGGCCAGGGCGAGCCGCTGTTCCGCCCCGAAAGCGTCACCGGCATGAAGCTCGCCGACACCACCACTTTCACCTCCGGCGTCACGGTCCTCGCCTACAACCCGACCTCCGGCTGAACGCCGCGAGCGTTCATCGCCGGGGGTTGCGATCTGCCGCCCACGACCCCCGGCCACGCTGGAGACCCGCGCTTCCCGCCCCTCCCCACCTGTCCGGCGGCTAGTGACCGGACGATCTGGAGGAGGCGCTTTCCAGCCGGAGTGGTTCGCCCTCGTCCATCGCCTTCTGCTTTCTGCGTTCACGGCCGGTCATGCTGAAATCGCCCATGGCGATCTGTCGCCACGCGGTCGCCCAGGTCTGCACATCCTCTGGTGAACCGCCGAGAACCCTGACGAAGATCTCCAGCGATGCCAGCTTGGGAAGGGTGTCGGTGGTCAGCATGTTGCGGAAGGTGGAGTGGGAGATCTGCTTTTCGCAGCGGCGCTCCATCTCGCGGTAGCTGAGCTTGCCCGCCCAGGCGTTGTAGGCGCGCATCGCGTCCACGAACTTGGCGGGCGTCTTCGCGAGCAGCGGATCCGGCCGCTGTTCGTAGCCGCGGAGATCCGGGATCGCCGCGGGCGTGGGGAGAGGCTCCGCCGCAGTGTCCTCTTCCACCGTGCTCGGCTCCGTCTTGGCGACCGCGGACTTGTTCTCCGCCACGTCGACGGTAATCGGCTTGCTCGAGGAGCTGGAGCCCTCCTGGCCGGCGACGGATCTCGCCTTTCCCGCCGGCGCGGCCCGGCCGACTTCGGTCGTGCGGCGGGTCAGCTCGACGCCCCGGTTCAGTAGCCGGCTCTTCTCCCCGTGCAGCTCGACGATCCGGCCGAAGTAGAGCCTCGCCGCGGTGACCCGCTCGACTCCCCGGCTGGCCTGACACAGCATGAGGATGCGTTCGATCTGATCCCATACCTTCGGAGTCGGCCGGTAGTCGCCGGCCAGCAACCTCGACAGAGCCGCGGGGCGCATGGACGCTACCGACGCGATGACGTCGAGACCGTCGTTTCCGCCGACCCGGTCCAGTTCGTATTGGACTGCCGTGTTGAGGAGGAGGCTCAGCTTGGCTCGCCATCCGGCGAGGTCCTCGGTGACCTTGCGGATCAAAGGACGAAGCTGATCCTGGTCGAGGCTCGCCACGGGCGTTGCCTCCGCGGCCTCATCGGGATGGTCGAGGGTGTTCATCGTCCGCCCTCTGGTCCATCGTCTCGGCCGTTCGCCAGTCTCCTGGCCGCTTCCGCGCCACCCAGGCCGAGGGCGACGGTGACCGTCACCGCCTCGCGTGGGGGGCAACCTTGGCCGATGAGGGTCAGGAACACGACGACGATCATCGTGAGGGTCGCCAGAAGCACTGCGTTCCTATGCGGATCCTGCGGGTCCTGGTGATCGGGGACCTTGTCGGGCAACCCGACAGAAGGCCTGTCTTTCATGATGAGTAACCTTTGTTCGGTTGTTCAAGATCGCCTTGCTATGAGCGGGTCTTCGTTAAGAATTCCCCTGGACCTGGCGTGGAAGTGCAAGATCTTCAGGGGGACACCTTCACGGGAGATGATGCCGCAAGATCACTGCAGACGCTACGAAACTCTGGCAACTCGTGCCCTCGCGTCCCACCTGTGCACAATGCGTCATTTCTGGCCTGTGTCACGGTGATGAACAGTGATGAAAAACGTTCAAGATCGCAAATAAGTGTCTGGCGGAGTCGTCATTCGTGAAGATGCTGCGATGTAATACAGCGACGTCTTCACGACGTTTGATGAGTTCCCTTCGCTTCGGCTTTTGCTATGGGCGGGCATCGGGAACCAATGCTTCGGCCCGGGTGGAAGCGGGTCGATGCTCCAGGGAAGGGCCGGAGGCAACTCCGGCCCTTCACCGTCCGGCCTTCGCCTGACCACCGGCGCCGGCCAGGGGCCGTCTCCGGCAGGTTCACACCGCTACGAGTGGACGGCGAGACTCATGGTCAGGTTCGGCGACCGCTGATCGTTGGGCGCCTCCAGAAAGACCCTCGAAACGCGGCGAGACCTCCACCCGGTGCACGAGATCGACCCCGCCATGCCTGGCGTCGGCGTCATCTTCACCCGCCGCATACGTGGTTCATAGCGAAGATCATGCCGACGACGAGAGCTAACCATACCTTTCCCACTGTTGAAGGAACTTTCACCACGGAATCCTTCAGCGTCGGCAGTTAAGTCGCAAACAGAGCGTCCGAAATCCGGCACGCGACTCACGAACCGGATTCGGTCAAGACCCACTTTGGGTGGATCGCCCCGGAATGGCGTGAACGCACCCAACCAGCACCGATGGTCCATACAGCTCGTTTTCGCGAGCACGCGCGGAACCGGTGACTTCAGCACTCAACATTCATAACATGCATCTGCACGTGCATTCGCACAAAACTGATTAGTGCTCTCGCTGATCCCGCGAAAAGTGATCATTACCGATCCCTTCCACGTGGCGTTCATGGGACCGCTTGAAGTCCAGACACGAGTCGGCAGGTGGCCTAACGCGGCGCTCGGATCTGGAGCGGAGGAGTCGCTGGTTCGATCCGGCCGTGCCCACCCTTGGTCGCCGGCCGAGGCGGCCACGGCCTCCCTAGAAGCGGCGGGTGAACGGCCGCGGCGTGCGCATCCGGATCAGTAGCAGGAGCGGTACCAGGACGTAGGGCAGGTTGAACGCGAGGAACTTGCCCGGGTTGCCGGTGCGCGTGGCCGGGTCGCCGAAGAACTCGACGCCGAACACGACGATGCCGGTCAGCGTGACGATCATCGTGGCGTACACCACCGCCGGCAGCTGGATCCAGTTCTTCCCGGTCAGCAGGGCGAACACGAGCACCACGTAGAACGGCATGTAGACGAACGCCGACAGCCCGGTGACGATCCGCATCCAGTCCGGCGGGTGCATGAACAGCGGGTCGGCGTCGTGGGCGTACCAGTAGTTCGAGTTGACGAAGAAGTTGCCGGACGGCCGCGAGAAGTCCACGCCCACCGTCGGCAGCAGGTCGCTGATCAGCGACGTCACGGTGAAGGCCGAGAACAGCACCGCGAGGAAGATGTCGACCTTCCGGTCCCGAAGCGGCAGCGACATGCTCATGACGCCGATCCTAGGCGCGCCGGGAAGACAGCGATCTTCGGCGTGCATCGCGCCGCGAGGCCATCGGCATCGCTCGTCGGCGAAGGAGACGTCCGCACTCCGAGATCACGCCGGCCCGCCGTCACCTGGAACCCCGTGACGGCGATCATCGCTGGGTGTCCCACGCGGCGGGCCGGGTGGGGCCGGCTCAGTCTTCGGGGTCGTACCTGTAGACGGCCGCCGCCGAGTGCCCGTTGCGGACCAGCCTGCCGGCGCCCCACAGAGAGTGAGTTCCCGGTATCAGGACGATCCCATCGACATCCGCGGTGGTGTCGGGCTCGACCGGTGCGGGCTCGCGAGTGAGGCTGCCGTGCGAGTAATGCAGCAGGTCGGCGGTGGGACGTACGCCTGCGGAGACCATCCACACACCGTGTTCTCCATCCGAGGCGAGGCTGGTCAGTGAATCATCAGGCGCGTCGATCGGCACCAGGCTCCAGTGCTTTCCGTTCCAGCGCCACAGAACGGGACCGGGCTGTAGGCCCATGTCGGTGAGGAAGCCGGTCGCCCACGCTTCGTGGGGACCCACGGCGAGGATGTCTCCCACGGCCACTTGGACACCATCGCCAAGGGAGGGTTCCGGAAGGGCGACGCTGTGCCACACCGAGCCGTCCCAGTGCAGCGTGACGGGCACGCCGGAATCACCGTCACCGGTCGCCCAGACGTCGTTCGCCGCGTCCGCGCTGATCGCGGTGACGTCCTGCACCGTGCTCGGCAGGGAGATCTCCGTCCACTGGTCGCCGTCATAGTGCTCGACGATCGGCCGGTCACCGGTATCGGTCCGTTCCAGTCCTGCCACCCACACATCCTCAGGGGCGATGACGGCGGTCTTCCTGATACGAGCGTCTGTGGAGAAGGTCGTGGTCTGCCAGGTCGTGCCGTTCCAGTGGTGCCCGAAGGCAGGTCCGTCGGCTCCGTTGCCGAACACCCAGACGTTCTCCGAAGAGGATGCCCCGACCGTTGACAGCTGCGGTTCCAGCGTGCCCTGTGGAGCGGCTGGCAGGTCGACGGACTGCCAGGTGTTGCCATCCCAGTGAGTGATCTTCCTGCCATCGGTAGCGCAGCATGGGGCGGTTCCGACGGCCCAAGCGTCGGCCGGGCCGGTTGCCGCGATCTCCGAAAAACCGTCCCCCCCGGTGTAGCTCGGCGAGATGGAGGCGATACGCCAGCCGGTGTCCTGCGCCGCGGCAGGGGACACCAGGCCCCCGAGTCCAAGCAGAATGATGGCGCCGGATACGAGGACGCATTTCGACGAGACGGACATGGATCTCCTTATGGCGGGACGGTCGCATTGGAGGGACAAGTCCCCGAATGCTCCCTTTGTCACTCAGACAGACACCTGAGTGCGCCACAAGGTTCACCGACCAGGCAAGGTCTTACCGGCCCCGCCGGGTCGTCTGGAGTGGTGTACGAGGAGGGTTCGGCGCGGGCAGCAGCGGGATGCCGTCGCCGACGTGGATCAGCATCGGCAGGCCGAACTCCGCCGTGCGGATCGCGACCGTGACTCCCTCGACGGCGATGCTCGCCGTCGTCGCGCAGGTCCCGGACTCCAGGGCGACGACGTGTCCGGCCTTGATCACCGCGGTGAGAGCCCTGATCTCGAGTTCGAGCATGAGGGCGAAATTGATCGTCGTCACCCGTACCTCGTTGACGAGGAGTTCGACGCTGGGGTGGGCCGCGACGCCGATGCGGTGGGTGATGACGTCCACGATCTCTTCCCGGCCCGGCATGGCGGCCGTTCGCCGTGCCGCCTGGACGAGGGTCGCGTACTTTCGCCATCCCGTCACCAGCAGGCCGCCCAGGTCGGGAGAGAGGAGCTCCGCACCGATGGTGGAGACCTCCCGGATCGCCGTGTCGCGCGTCGCCAAGGACAGGCCCTGCAGCGCCGGGTGACCGGCCCCGCCGGTCCGTCCGGCCGAGATGGCCTGGGACAGGGCGGCCACGGCGTTCTCCGTCTCCCCGAAGATCATGCCGCATGCCGTGATCGGCGAAGCGTGGCCCGTCATTTCCGCTCCTCCACGTCCACCATCGGGACACCGCTGTGGGGTTCGAGCCGTACGACGTTCGTCAGGCTCCGGTGCGCCTCTCTCACCGTCACCCGGATTCCGGACTCGAAATGAGGGACGACCCGCACCTCGTCCCCTCCGGGCGGCGGGCCGGCGGCGACGAGAGACCCGGCACGCTTCCGCCCGCTGATGAGGGCGACGGCGATGCCCCCGGCCGCGAGGACGACGAGCACCAGCGGAACGCCGATGGGCAGTGAGCCGTTGTTCGAACTCGGCACGGTCCGCGGCCGCTCGACCGGCACGACGCCGTCCGGCGGCTCCGTCACCAGGGGCCCTCCGCCGCCGGCCGGGTCATCGGGGCTGGGCGAGACCACCTTGGACACCGGAGGCAGGACCACGAACGAGCTGCTGCCCTGGGTGCCCAGAGAGGATCCGCCGCTCTCCTTCGGGAGCGCGTGATACGAGATCGTCCAGTTGATCGGCACCGAGCCGGGCAGGGCGCCCGGAGGAACGGTGAGATCGGCGGACGCGTCGAGGGCGGCGTCGAAACCGCACACCGTGGGCGCGTCATCGGCGAACCGCGCCGTACAGCCGTCGATGGCCCAGCCCGTGTCGTTGACGGCGAACGCCACCTTCACCAGGTCACCGGGCCGGCCCGTCTCACTGCTCGCGTCCACCGAGAAGCTCGGCTCCGTCGTGCCCGCCTCCGGAGGCGACGCGGACGGGGACGGCTGACCGTCCACCGGCGGCGACGGAGCCGCCAGGGCCCGGCCCCCGAACGCCATCCCGGCGGATGCCGAGTAGGCGATGATGGTGACCACCGCCACTGACACGGCCGTTCGTAACGCCCCACAACTGAACACGATGCAGCCCCCTCGTCTACCTCGTCGATCGCACCCGATCGACGATCTGCATGAGTTCGAGCCAGCCGCTGAACGCCGTCTCGACGCCGACGTGGTCGCGGATCCGCCCCCGTATGGGTTCCGCGCCGACGACCAGGTCGAGTTCCACCCGCAGCGTGCGGTTCTCAGGCTCAATGCTCATGGCAAGCATGGTGGCCGTGGCGAGGTGCGTCGCGCATTGTGGTGACCACCGAAAGGTTTTCCCCGACCGGCCACCATGCCGGTGGGCGACCGAGGGAAGCGACGATGACGCTGTTCGAACGCGACCACGAGATCGCCAGGATCGGCGACCTTCTCACCAGGGCGGGCGCCGGCCAGGGTTCGGTCCTGCTCGTCGAGGGAGCACCCGGCATCGGCAAGACCGCGCTGCTGGAGGCGGCGGGCGCGTCGGCGGCCGGCCGTGACGTACGCGTTCTCACGGCTGTCGGCGGCGAGCTGGAAAAAGACCTCCCGTTCGCGATCGTCCGGCAGCTGTTCGAGCCCGCGCTGCGTCCCGGCGAGCCGGATCTGCTGACCGGCGCCGCCGCGCTCGCCGCACCGGTGTTCGGCCTGGGCGGTGGCATGGAGGCCATGGGCAGCATGGTCCACGGGCTCTACTGGGTGTGTTCCAACCTGGCCGAGCACGGCCCCCTCCTGCTCTCCGTCGACGACGTGCACTGGGCCGACGAGGCGTCGCTGCGATTCGTGTCCCACCTGGCGCGGCGCGTCGCGGACCTGCCCGTCCTCCTGTTGCTGTCCGGCCGCACGCGTACGCCCGGTTCCGGGCTCACCCGCGCGCTCAGCGGGATCCAGCCCGAGGTCCTCGGCCTGCGCCCGCTCAGTGAGCAGGCCGTGGGCCACGTCGTACGCTCGCGGATGTCCGACGCCGCCGACGACGCCTTCTGCCGGGCCTGCGCCCACGCGAGCGGCGGTAATCCCTTCCTGCTCGCCGAGGTCCTCACCAGCCTGCGGAGCGACCGCGTACGGCCGGTGGCGGCCGAGGCCGAACGCGTGGCCGACCTGAGCCCGCAGACCATCTCCCGTGCCGTGCTCGCCCGCCTCGCCGGGCTGGGACCCGGGGCCGTACGCCTCGCCCGCGCGCTGGCCGTCCTCGGGCCGGTCGACGGGCTGCGGCGGCTGGCGCGGCTCGCGGAGGTCGAGCGGGCCGAGGCCGCCGAGATCGTCGACGCGTTAGTAAGGGAGTCGATCGTCACCGGGGCCCGCCCCATCGACTTCGTGCACCCCCTCGTACGCACCGCCGTGTACGCCGACGGGAGCGAGGTGCAGCGCGCCACGGACCACAAGCGTGCGGCGTTGATCCTCGCCGCGGACGGCACGTCCGCGGAGCTCATCGCGCCGCACCTGCTCGTCGCCGAGCCCGAGTCCGATCCCTTCGTGGTCGACGCGCTGCGTACCGCCGCCGACGGCGCGCTCGCCCGTGGTGCGCCCGAGACCGCCGCGGTCCTGCTCGACCGGGCCCTGGCCGAGCCGCCCGCGATGGCCGAGCGTGGTCGTCTCCACGCCGATCTGGGCCGCGTCCTGGGGATGGTCAACCGCCCGGCCGAGGCCGCCGAGGAGTTGCGCACCGCGTTCGACCTCTCCGAAGAGCCGCTCGTACGCGGCGAGCTGGCCCTGGAGCTCGGGGTGTTCATGGTGCAGACCGGCCGGTACGACGTGGCCAGGGAGACCTTCGAGCGCGCCCGCCGTACGATCGGGGACCTCGACTCGGAGCTTCCCCTGCGGCTGCAGGCCGCGCTCGCGATGGCCAACTTCGCGGCGATGGAACCCCCCGCGATGTGGATCGGCAGGTTGGACCGGCTGGCCGCCCAGGCGACCGGTGGTACCGAGACGGACCGGATGATCCTGTCCTGCCTGGCCTTCGGCGCGTGCGCCACGGGCGACCGTCCGGCGGCCGACGTGGCGGAGCTGGCCGCACGGGCCACGGACGGCCCGCTTCCCCGGCGTGACGGGTGGTTGCTGGTCAACTTCGCCTCCACCGCGTTGGCGATCGCCGACCGGCACTCCGACGCCTTCGCGCTGCTGGACCGCGGCATCGACGGCGCCCGTGCCCGTGGGGACGCGGCGGAGTTCCGTTATCTCGCGATACTCCGCTCGCGTACCGCGATCCACGCCGGGCACCTGCGCGACGCCGAGGCCGACGGCCGGGCCTCGCTCGCCCTGCACGTCGTCGACGACGCGCGTGAGCTCCCGCTGGCGGCGGCCGTACTCGTCGAGGCGCTGGTCGAGCAGGGCGCGACCGCGGAGGCGCAGACCATCCTGGCCGAGCGCGGTCTCGAGGCCGAGGACCAGGTCGGGTCGCTCATCGCGCACTTCGTGTACCTGGCCCGCGGCAGGCTGCGGTTACGGCAGAACCGCCCGCGCGAGGCACTGGCCGACCTGCGGACCTGCGGCGACGCGCTCCGTGTGCCGGGTTACACCAACCCCAACTTCGCGGACTGGCGATCGGACGCCGCCCTGGCCCACCTGTCCCTCGGCGAACCCGCGGCGGCACTGGAGCTGGCGACCGAGGACCTGGAGCTCGCCCTGCGGTTCGGCGCCGCGCGGGCGATCGGCATCGCCCAGCGCGCCGTAGGCCTGATCGAGGGCGGCCCGCGTGGCCTCGCGCACCTGGAGGAGTCCGTCGCGGTGCTGGAGGACTCACAGGCCGAGCTCGTACGCGCGCGCTCGCTGGTCGACTACGGCGGCGCCCTGCGCAGGGCCGGTCACCGCACCGACGCGCAGCACTTTCTGCGCGGCGGCCTGGACCTCGCCGCCCGCTGCGGCGCCCGCCCGCTCGCCACCCGCGCGACCGAAGAACTGGCCGCCACCGGAGCCCGCCCCCGCCGCGAGCTCCTCACCGGCCCGGACGCCCTGACCGCCAGTGAGCTCCGCGTCGCGCGCCTCGCCGCGGACGGCGCCACGAACCGCGAGATCGCGCAGACGCTCTTCGTCAGCAAACGCACGGTCGAGGTCCATCTCACCAGCGCCTACCGCAAGCTGGAGATCGACTCCAGGCAGCAGCTGAAGGCGGCACTCGACCGCTGAGTGGACGCGCACGGCGACGCGTCCACCCACGCGCCGATGATCAGGCCCCCGGCGGGGAGAAGACGCCGAAGAGGCTGCCGGTCGAGTCCTCCAGCCGCGCGGAGACCAAGCCGTCCGGTGATGTGGCCGGCGGCGTCACGATCTTTCCTCCGAGCGACTCGGCCCTGGCCAGGGTGGCCGCGACGTCCCGCACGACGACATAGAAGATCGCGTAGGCGGGGAACTCCCCGCCGGTGTCGGCGATGCCGCCGGTCGGGTGGGGTACGCCCGGTGTGGTGACCTCGCTGTACTTCGGGCCGTTCGCGAACGTCCAGCCGAACAGCTCCCCGTAGAAGCTCCTGGCGTCCTCCGGCCTGTCCGTCCCGACCTCGAACCAGCCCACCGAGTTGTCGTTCATCATTCGCCCTTCCGGATTCGTGTGGAACGCCCCCACGATCCCGCCGTCGGGCGACAGCCCTATGTCGGTGTTTCCACGGAAGATCAACCGAGTTCGAGCGCGTGCGCGACGAGGTCGGGGACCTTCGGCGCCATCTCGCCGAAGTCGCGTGCCGGAGCGATCTCATCCAGCAGGGACGCCCGCCGAATCCGGTCGGCGCGGAACAGCCGTGGTCCCTCGCGCAGCCGGCACCAGCCGATGAGGTACCACTCGCGAGACCCGGACACGAACGCGACGGGTTCGACGTCGCGTTCGGTCGCCGCCCCGTTGCGGTCGACGTAGGACAGCCGCAGCACCTGACGCATCGCGACGGCCTCCTCCACGACGGCCGGCACGGAGGCCCGCTCGGCCTCCTCCTCGCGCACGAGGAAGTGGATCCGCTCGGCCAGCTTGCGCGCCTCGGCGCCGTCGGCGGCGGACATCGCGGCCACGATCTTGAGGAGCGCCGTACGCGCGGACTTCGCGAAGGGCGCCCCTCCGGACCTGCCCAGCGCGATGCCGACGGCGACCGCCTCGGCCGGGGTGAAGTTCATTGGGGGTAGTGTGCGGGTCTTGTCGAGCGCGTAGCCGCCGCCCCGTCCGGTGTCGGCGTAGATCGGTACACCGGCCTGCTGGAGCGCGCTCACGTCCCGCTCGATCGTGCGCACGCTGACCTCGAAACGGCCGGCGAGCGCGCGGGCGCTGCGGCGACCGGGGGCGCTCGCGCGGAGTTCTTCGACGATCGCGTAGAGCCGGTCGGTACGGTTCACGCCCCGACGTTAGGCCCCGATACCGACATTCGCCGCCTAAGTCGCTAACCGCGTTCGCGGCGGTAGTGGTGGTCGGCCGCCCGGCCGTACCGCGCCATGACGCGTTCGCGCAGGCCAGGGTCGTCGCGCGGAACGGGTTCGAGGAACACCTCGTAGACCTCGTTGTACTTGTCGTGCAGCTCGCCGTCCAGCCGTGCGCACGCACGCTCGACGTCGGCCGCTCCCAGCGAGTCGTCGAAGTCCAGCCGGGCGCAGACGAGGAGCTGGTCGGTGCCGACGTTCATCGTCATGAGGTCGACGACCATCTCCACCTCGGGCGCACCGTCGAGCATGTCGCGCATGCCGTCGAGCACCGCCGGGCGGGCCTGGCGGCCGATGAGCAGCTCCCGGTTGGTGCGGCCCAGCAGGAAGGCGACGAGCGTGAGCATGAGGCCGATGAGTATCGACGCGATGCCGTCGCCGAAGGCGGAGCCGGTCAGCTGGTGCGCGGCCAGTCCGGCTGCCGCGAACACGATGCCGAGAAGCGCCGCCGAGTCCTCGAACAGCACCGACTTGGCGGTCGGGTCGTCGGTCGTGCGGAGGAAGTCCAGGAAGCCCTGGCCACGCTCACGTGCGTGCTCCCGTGTCTCCTTGTACGCCTGTTTCCACGAGAGGGCCTCCAGCACGGCCGAGACCGCCAGCACGATGTAGCCGACGAGCGGGCTGGCCTCCTCGGCGCCCTTGCCCAGCAGTGCGCCGACGCCCTGCAGGAACGCGAACAGGGCGCCCATCCCGAAGATGCAGACGGCGACGAGCAGCGACCAGAAGTAGCGTTCGGGCCCATGCCCGAACGGGTGCCGGGAGTCGGCCGGGCGCTCGCTGCGCCGCAGCGCGGTGAGCAGGAGCACCTCGTTGATCGTGTCCACGTAGGAGTGCCCGGCCTCGGCGGCCATCGCCGCCGAGCCGGTGATCACGGCGGCGAACGTCTTGGCCAGGGCGATACCCAGGTTGGCGGCCAGCGCCAGCAGGACGGTCAGCCGACCCCTTTGTTCATTCGCCACGCGCCATAGCGTGTCACGCCGCGGCGGAAACGCCCAATACGGCCTCGGCCGCGGTCGCCAGCTGGATCAGCCGTTCGATCTCGGTCCGGTGGAACGGCGGGGCGGCCACGCGCGCCAGCAGCAGCGTCTGGGTCGCGCCGCCGACCGGCACGCAGGCGTACCGCACGCCGTCGTCGCCGGTGAAGGCGCGTCCGGACGGGAGCGGAAGGGGCGGTGGAGGCACCGGGTCGGGGGCCTGCCAGCTCGCGTGCACGACCGTGCCGTCCGGCGTCAGCATCGCCGCCCAGTCGGCACCGAAGATCTTGGGTACCGCCTCGACCAGCGCGACGACCCCGTTCGGCGGGTTCGCGGCCATCTGGCCCACGACCTCGACGTCGGCGAAGACCCCCGGCGCCTCACTCGTACGCCAGACACCATCGACCACCACGCCGCGGGCCGAGCACAGCGCGTCACACAGGACGTCGAGCGAGGCGCCGTCCGGCCAGGTGACCGTGACGTCGTCGACGGCGCGGCCGGCGGCGCGCTCCAGCACCACCACCTGAACGATGTCGGCGCCGGCGGCGCCCAGAGTGCGGGCGACCGTTCCGAGCGATCCCGGCCGGTCCGGCAGTTTGATTCGTATGCGCAACAGCGTCATCGCGCTCACCTCCCTGCCGGACAGGGTGCCTTACCGACATTTCGGGCATGTTGCCTGCGTGTATCCGTGCCACTACCGGATCGGACGGCGTTCCCCGGCTAGGGCGCCGGCCGGGCGATGAGGGCGTTCACCTGCGGCGACATCACTTGGCGGCCCAGGCGAGCAGGTCTTCGAGGCTCATCGTGTTCACGACGCGCTCCGGCTCGACGCCGCACCGGGCGGCGCGCTCGCAGCCGAACGGCTGCCAGTCGAGCTGCCCGGGGGCGTGCGCGTCGGAGTCGATCGCGAACCGGCAGCCCGCCTCCAGCGCCGGGCGCAGCAGCCGCTTCGGCGGGTCCTGCCGGTCCGGCCGGGAGTTGATCTCCACCGCGACGTCGTGCCGTACGCAGGCGGCGAAGATCTGTTCGGCGTCGAACTCCGACTCCGGCCGCTTGCCGCCGCGGCGCCCGCCGGAGGCGACGATCCGGCCCGTGCAGTGGCCGAGGACGTTCACGCGCGGGTTCTCGATCGCGGCCAGCATGCGGGGGGTCATCTCGGCCGAGGGCATGCGCAGCTTGGAGTGCACGCTGGCGACGACCACGTCGAGCTCGGCGAGCAGGTCCGGATCCTGGTCGAGCGAGCCGTCGTCGAGGATGTCGCACTCGATGCCGGTCAGGATCCGGAACGGCGCCAGCTCCTTGTTGAACGCGGCGACGAGATCCAGCTGCGACCGCAGCCGCTCGGCCGACAGGCCGTTCGCCACCTTCAGCCGGGGCGAGTGGTCGGTGAGCGCGATGTAGTCGTGGCCGAGCCCGATCGCCGCCGCCGCCATCTCCTCGATCGGCGACCCGCCGTCCGACCAGTCCGAGTGCGTGTGCAGGTCGCCGCGGAGCGCGTCGCGCAGCGCGGCGGTGGCCTCGTCCAGCGGCCGTCCCTCGGTGGCCTCCAGCCGCCGCAGGTAGACCGGGGTATCCCCGTCGAGCGCCTCCTTGATCACCAGCGCGGTGACCTTGCCGACGCCGGGCAGGCCCTCCAGCGTGCCCTCACGTGCGCGGGCCGCGAGGTCGTCCGCGGAGGTCGTGGCGGCCGTCTCGGCGGCACGGCGGAACGCGCGTACGCGATAGGTCGCCTCGCCCGCCCGCTCCAGCAGGAACGCGATGCGCTTGAGTGCCTCGACCGGCTCCATGCCCCATTTCTACACGTCCCGGCCCCGCCCCCCTACCGGAGTATCACTCCGAAGGTCGCTCCAGCGGCGGACGCCGGCGTCGGAGGCCGCGTCTAGGCTCGGTCCATGGCCGATGACCTGAGCGTCCGGCGGCCCCCTGGCCGTATACGGGCGCGCCTGCGCGTCGGCCCGGTCGACCTGGTGACGGCCCTCGACGTGCTGATCACTCTTGTCGCCTTCCTGGCCGACAATTCCTACCTGACCTCAGAGGTCCGCCATCACGGCCACCACGGCGCCGGTGTGCTGGTCCTCCTGGTCTCGGTCACGACCGCGGCGCCGCTGGTCCTGCGCGACCGGCGCCCTCTCACCGCCTGGCTGTGCTCCGTCGCGGCGATCACGATCAGCGCGCTCATCTTCACCCCGCACCGCGACATCTCGGGGCCCTACATCCCCGGTGCGGTCGCGGTGTACCTCCTGTGCCTGTACGCCGTCGCCGTCCGGGGCGGAAACCGGGTCACGGTCACGGCGGCCGCGGTGACCGTCTTCGGCGCCGCCGCGCTCGACCAGCAGAGCGCCGCCGTGGCGCTGCCCATGATGATCCCCCTCCTCCTGGGCCACCTCGTACGCGTCCGCCGCTCCACCCGGCAGGCCCTCGCCGACCAGGAGGCCCGCCACGACGCCGAGACGGCCGTGCTGGAAGAACGCCAGCGGATCGCACGCGAGCTGCACGACGTCGTCGCCCATCACATGTCGGTCATCGCGATCCAGGCCGAGGCCGCGCCGTACAAGGTGACCGATCCCCCGCCCGAGCTGGCCGAGAGCTTCGCCGACATCCGGTCCAGCGCCCTGGAAGGACTGACCGAGCTCCGCCGTGTCCTGGGCGTCCTGCGCACCGGCGACTCGCCGCAGACCGCACCCCAGCCCGGCCTGGAGCGGCTGGAGGAGGTGCTCGCCTCGGCGCGCGGCGGCGGTCTCACGATCGACGTGTCGGTGTCCGGCGAGGCGCCCGCGCTGCCACAGGGCGTGGCGCTGTCGGCGCACCGCATCCTCCAGGAGGCGCTGAGCAACGCGATGAAGCACGCGCCGGGAGCCGCCGTGTCCGTCGACATCGCGTACGGCACCGCCGAGCTGCGGCTGCGGGTGGTCAACGGCCCCGGCACCGAACCACCTCCGGCCGGCATGAGCGGTGGCGGCCACGGTCTCGTCGGCATGCGTGAGCGTGTGATCATGCTCGATGGCGAACTGTCCGCGGGTCCCGAACCCGACGGCGGTTTCGCCGTCACCGCCGTCCTCCCGTACGAGAAGGCCTCCACATGATCCGCGTGCTCATCGCCGACGACCAGGGGATGGTCCGGTCCGGCTTCTCCATCCTGCTGAACGCCCAGCCCGACATCCACGTGATCGGGGAGGCCGTCAACGGCGAGGAGGCGGTCGCCAAGGCGGCCGAGCAGCGGCCCGACGTCGTCCTGATGGACGTACGGATGCCGGTGATGGACGGCCTGGCGGCCACGCGCCTCGTCACCGCGGGCGAGAACGCCCCGAAGGTGCTTATCCTGACCACCTTCGACCTCGACGACTACGTCTACGAGGCGCTGCGCGCCGGGGCCAGCGGCTTCCTGCTGAAGGACGCCTCGGCGAGCGAGCTGTCCGACGCCGTACGCGTGGTCGCGCGGGGCGACGCGCTGCTCGCACCGGGCGTGACCCGCAGGCTCATCGCCGAGTTCGCCCGGATGGGCGCGCCGCGCGGCCCGGACGGGCGGCTGGTCGAGGGCCTCACCGAGCGCGAGACCGAGGTGCTCGGCCTGGTGGCGCGCGGCATGTCCAACGCCGAGGTCGCCGCCAAGCTCGTCGTGGCCGAGCAGACGGTCAAGACGCACGTCGGGCGGATCCTGATGAAGCTCGGGCTGCGCGACCGTACCCAGGCGGTCGTGTACGCCTACGAGACCGGCCTGATCCGGCCCGGCGAGTAACCCCACGGCCCGGTGCTCGTGCGGGCACGACGTACCTGAGCGGTACGCGGTGATCCACGCTCGCGGGGGACGCGGACCACGCCCGCCCGTTCGTAGCTTCCTGTCCTGCCGACCGGCTGACCAGCCCGGTCAGGAAGGACATCGCGATGAGAACCGGCCGGGCGACTCTGGTGGCACTCACCTGTACCGCCCTCGTTCTGTGCACCGCCGCGGCGGGCGAGCCGTCGCTCGGGCCGATCCCGCTGCGGCCGCTGCCGGCCCTCACCGGGCGGGGCCTGGCGGCACGGTACGCGGCCGACAGCGCGGCGATCACGGAGGCCGCACGCGGTACCGAGGACCCTCGCACGTCGCGGCGGCTGCGCGCTCTCGCCGCACCCGGACGTACGTTCCTGGACTTCGACCCACGAGGCCGGGCGGTCGAGGTGGTCGGCGACCTGGCGACCGCACGCCGCGTCGCGGTGCTCGTCCCCGGCGCCGACACGACGCTCTCCACCTTCGACTCGCGCGGCACCGCCTCGCCCGGCGGAGGCGCACGCGCCGTGTACGCCGAGGCCCGCCGTGCCGACCCGGGCGCCCGCCTGGCCGTCATCGCCTGGCTCGGCTACGACACCCCGGCCACGCTGAGCCCCGGCGTCCTCACCGCGGCGCGTGCCGACGAGGGCGCACGCGAGCTGCGCCCGCTGGTCGCGTGGCTGGACGCGCGCGGCACCGGTGTCGCCCTGCTGTGCCACAGCTACGGCACGGTGGTGTGCGGACGGGCCGCGAAAGACCTGGACGTCACCGACATCGCGGTGTTCGGCAGCCCCGGCCTGACCGTCTCCTCCGCCGCGGCCCTGCACTCTCGCGCCCGTCTGTGGGCGGGCCGCGCGGCCCACGACTTCATCCGGTACGTGCCCAAGATCCGCGTGCTCGGCGTGGGCTTCGGCACCGACCCGGCCGGGCCGGGATTCGGCGCCCGCCGGTTCGCGGCCGGTGACGGCGGGCACAGCGACTACCTGTCCCCCGGCAGCGTGTCGCTGCGCAACCTCGCCATGGTCGCTCTCGGACGTACCGACCAGGTCTCCCGCTGACCAGCCCTTTCAGTCCCGTTGACGGCTAGGGTCTGTCTCGGGGTCCCCCACCGCGCAGGAGGACGGCGGGACTTCGGGACAGGCCCTGACGTCGGGGTCGACGTGCGGCCGGCGGGGATGGCGCGCACGGCCCGGCCGATGCTCTCATCCGCCGGGCAGGTGGGAGGGTGGAGAATGTGAAGAACGACCGCGACATCCGCGAACAGACCACTGAGCGTCTCGAGCAGGCCATGGGATCGCTCGGTACCGCCGCGACGGCCAGCATGGAGGAGCGGCTCCCGTGGTTCCGCGCGATGTCGGCCGAATACCGCTCCTGGGTCGGCCTGGTCGCCCAGGCGGGCATCGCCGGGTTCGTCGAGTGGTTCAAGCACAAGGAGAAGATCCGGCCGGCCATCGCCGGTGAGGTCTTCGGCACCGCGCCCCGCGAGCTGATGCGCGCCGTACGCCTCCAGCAGACCGTCGAGATAGTACGAGTGGTCATCGACGTGGTCGAGGCGCAGGTGAACGAACTCGCCGCGCCGGGCGGGGAGACCCAGCTGCGCGAGGCGATCCTCCGCTACACGCGCGAGGTCGCCTTCGGCGCCGCGCAGGTGTACGCGCGGGCCGCGGAGACCCGCGGAGCCTGGGACGCGCGCCTGGAGGCGCTGATCGTGGACGCACTGCTGCGCGGCGAGGTGGACGAGTCGCTGCACTCCTGGGCGGCGGCGCTCGGCTGGGCGTCGACCTCGGTGGCCGTCATGGCGGGGCACACCCCCGACGACGAGCCCGAGGCCATCATCGACGACATTCGCATCGCCTCCCGCAGGGCGCGGGTCGACGTGCTCGCCGGGGTGCAGGGCAGCCGTCTCATCATCATCGTCGGCGGTGTGGAGGAGGACCCGCTCGCCGCCGCGAAGCCGTTCACCGCCAAGTTCGGATCCGGCCCGGTCGTGGTCGGACCCCGCGTCGAGGACCTGTACGCCGCGACGGGATCGGCGCGCGCCGCCCTGGCCGGTCTGCAGGCCGTGCCCGGCTGGCCGGACGCGCCGCGGCCGGTCCTCGCGGGCGCCCTGCTGGCCGAACGCGCGCTCGACGGGGACCAGGACGCGCGCGCCTACCTGGTCGAGGAGGTCTACGAACCCCTGCGTGCGGCGGGGGCTCCCCTGCTCGACACCCTGACGACCTACCTGGAGCAGGGGTCGTCGCTGGAGGCCACCGCACGGCTGCTGTTCGTCCACCCCAACACGGTGCGGTACCGCCTGCGCCGGGTGACGGAGCTCACCGGATATGTCCCCGCGGACGGCCGCGCCGCGTTCACCCTGCGAATCGCTCTCGTACTCGGCCGTTACGCCTCACGGCCCGTCAACTTGTAGGACCCGCACAAGACCCACGGCCATAACTTCGTACGTCACCGCATGAACATGGCGGACTCCTACAGTGCACTGTTGGATGCGTGCTCGCCATTGCCGCGCCCGGACAGGGCGCACAGACACCGGGGTTCCTCGAGGCCTGGCTCGAGCTGCCAGGCGTGGCGGACCGTCTCACGTGGTGGTCCGCCGTAACCGGGCTCGACCTGATCCGGTACGGAACGACCGCCGACGCCGACGAGATCCGCGACACCGCCGTCGCGCAGCCGTTGCTCGTCAGCGCGGCGCTCGTCACCTACGAGCTGCTCGGCGTCACGCCCGATCTCACGGCCGGGCACAGCGTGGGCGAGCTCGCGGCGGCGGCCATCGCCGGCATCATCTCCCCCGAGTCCGCGCTCGTGCTCGCACGTGAGCGCGGCCGCGCGATGGCGGAGGCCGCGGCTGTCACCAGGACCGGCATGACGGCCGTCCTCGGCGGCGACCCCGACGAGGTACAGGCGGTGCTCAAGGAGCACGGCCTGACGCCGGCCAACATGAACGGCGCGGGACAGGTCGTGGCCGCGGGTACGATGGACCAGCTCAGCGCGCTGGCGGACAAGCCGCCGGCGGGAGCACGGCTCCGCGGTCTTCAGGTGGCAGGTGCGTTCCACACCCGGCACATGGAGCCCGCGGTCGACACACTCCGGCGAATCACCCCGGGCATGCCCGTGGCGGACCCGGGTATACAGGTGCTGTCCAACCGCGACGGCGCCGTCGTGGAGCGTGGGGCGGACTTCGTCGCCCGTCTCGCCGAGCAGGTCAGCACCCCGGTGCGCTGGGACGCCTGCATGGACACCATGACGGATCTCGGTGTCACAGCGATCATCGAGCTTCCGCCGGCCGGCACGCTCGCCGGTATCGCCCGGCGCGCGCTGCCAGGCATCAAGGTGGTCGCGCTCAAGACGCCGGACAAGCTCGACGAGGCACGTGCGCTGGCCGAGTCCGAGGCAAGCCCCAAGGACGACCCATTGGAGAACGCGTGACGTCTTTCCAGCTCCGTACCGGCGCACCTGGTGCGCGTATCCTCGCGTTCGGTCACTACCAGCCGTCCAAGGTCATCACCAATGACGACCTGGCCAAGATGGTCGACACCAACGACGAATGGATCCAGAGCAGGGTCGGCATCAAGCAGCGGCGCGTGGCGGGCCCCGACGAGTCGGTCGTCGACATGGCCGTGCAGGCGGGCGGCAAGGCCCTCGCGGGCAGCGGCCTGTCCCCGGCCGACGTCGACCTGGTCATCGTCGCCACCTGCACGCAGGAGGCCACGATCCCCAACGCGTCGGCGCAGGTGGCCACGCGGCTCGGCATCGTCTCGCCGGGCGCGTACGACGTCAACGCCGCGTGCGCGGGCTTCTGCTACGCACTGTCCAACGCCGCGGACGCGATCCGCGCGGGCTCGGCGCGCAACGTGCTCGTGGTCGGCTCGGAGAAGCTCTCGCAGTGGGTGGACTGGACGGACCGTTCGACCAGCATCATCTTCGCCGACGGCGCGGGCGCCGCGGTGGTCGGTCCCTCCGAGGAGACCTCGGTCGGGCCGGTCGTCTGGGGCAGCGCCGGCGACATGGCCGACAAGATCTACATCAAGGACCGGAACGGCTTCCTCCACCAGGAGGGCCAGAGCGTGTTCCGGTGGACCACCACGAACCTCCACACGGTGGCCAAAGAGGCATGCGAGCTCGCCGGGATCACCCCGTCGGACCTCGCCGCGTTCGTCCCGCACCAGGCCAACCTGCGCATCGTCGAGGCGATCGCACGCAAGCTGAAGGCGGACAACGCCGTCGTCGCGGACGACATCGTGGAGGCCGGGAACACCTCGGCCGCGTCGATCCCCCTCGCCCTGTCCCGCATGATCGAGCGGAGGGACGTGCCGTCCGGCGCGCCCGCCCTGCTGATCGGGTTCGGCGCCGGGATGACGTACGCGGCCCAGGTGGTCGAGATCCCGTAGCCCCGGCCACGGATCCGCCTTCCTCACACCGAAGATCCACGTAGTTCAGCACCACATACAAACAAGGAGATAAAGCATCATGGCATTGTCCGACCAGGAGATCCTCAACGGCCTCGGCGACATCATCGAAGAGATCGCGGGCGTTCCCGCCGCCGACGTCACCCCCGAGAAGTCCTTCGTCGACGACCTCGACATCGACTCGCTGTCGATGGTGGAGATCGCCGTCGCCGCGCAGGACCAGTTCGGCGTTGAGATCCCCGACGACGAGCTCAAGAACCTCAAGACCGTCAAGGACGTCGTCGTCTACGTGCAGGGCAAGGGCGTCTCAGCCTGAATCCGCAGCACAACGAAGCGACCAAGGGAGAGCGTGACCACATGAGTACCTCCGTCGTCGTTACCGGACTCGGCGCGACCACGCCACTCGGCGGCGACGTGGCGTCGACCTGGTCCGCTCTTCTCGCGGGCCGTTCCGGTGTCCGGCCGCTCGAGGCGGAATGGGCCAAGGACCTGCCGGTGAGGATCGCCGCCACGATCGCGGTGGAGCCGTCGGAGGTCCTGCCCAGGCATCGCCTGCGCCGCCTCGACCGGTGCCAGCAGTTCGCGCTCATCGCCGCGCACGAGGCATGGCGCGACGCCGGCTTCGCCTTCGGTGACGAGGAGTCCGCCGAGGGCTTCCGCGTCGACGGCGACCGGCTCGGCGCCGTGGTGTCCAGTGGGATCGGGGGCATCATCACGACCCTCGACAACTACGACACGCTGCTGGCGAAGGGCTGGAAGCGCGTCTCGCCGTTCGCGGTGCCGATGCTGATGCCCAACGGCGCGGCCGGCCAGGTGAGCATCGAGTTCGGCGCCAAGGCGGGCGCGCACGCGCTGGCGAGTGCCTGCGCGTCCAGCGCCGAGGCCATCGGCTACGCCATCGACATGATCCGCAACGGTCGTGCCGATGTCGTCATCGCCGGCGGCACGGAGGCGGCGATCCACCAGCTCAACCTCGCCGCGTTCGCGTCGATGCGCGCCATGTCGACGCGGAACGACGAGCCCGAGCGCGCCTCGCGGCCCTACGACAAAAACCGCGACGGCTTCGTGCTCGGCGAGGGTTCCGGGATCGTCATCCTCGAGTCGGAGGAGCACGCGCGGGCGCGCGGAGCGCGGATCTACGGAATCGCCGCCGGAGCCGGCTACTCGGCCGACGCCAACGACATCGTCCAGAACGACGCGGACGGCATGTCGAAGGCGATGCGCCGTGCGCTGACCGACGCCGACCTCGAGCCGTCGGACATCGTTCACATCAACGCCCACGGCACGTCCACCCCGATCGGCGACATCGGCGAGATCAAGGCGATCAAGAAGGCCTTCGGCGACGCCGCCGGCCAGATCGTCGTGACGAGCACCAAGTCGATGACCGGTCACCTGCTCGGCGGCACCGGAGCGGTGGAGTCCATCGCGACGCTTCTCGCGCTCAGGGAGGGGCTCGTTCCGCCCACCATCAACATCGACGACCTCGACGACGAAGTCGACCTCGACATCGCCCAGGGTGAGCCGAGGAAGCTGCCCGACGGTCCCGCGGCCGCGCTGAACAACTCGTTCGGCTTCGGTGGCCACAACGTGTGCGTCGCCTTTAGGAGGCATGAGTCGTGACCGTTGTCGACAGTCGTACCCCCGCTTCTTCGGCCGAGGAGATCCCCGCGCAGGTCGAGGTCGCCCCGCCGGACCCGCGAGATCCCCGGGTGCGCCTCGACGCGCTCTTCGACGAGGGGTCGCTGCGTCCTCTGACCGAGGAGGACGACAGCGGTGCCCTCGCCGGTGTCGGCCGGATCGAGGGCATGCCCGTCGTGGCGTTCGCCAGCGATCCGCGCATCCAGGGCGGCGCCATGGGCTCCGCGGGCTGCGAGCACATCGTGCACGCGTACGACCACGCCGTACGCGAGCGGTTGCCCATCATCGGCCTGTGGCACTCCGGCGGTGCGCGCCTGGCCGAGGGTGTGGAGTCGCTGCACGGCGTCGGCCGGATCTTCGCGGCGATGACCCACGCGTCCGGTGTGGTGCCGCAGATCTCGGTCGTGCTCGGTGCCGCCGCGGGCGGGGCCGCGTACGGCCCGGCCCTCACGGACATCGTCATCCTCTCCGAGGGCGGCCGCATCTTCGTGACCGGCCCGGACGTCGTGCGGTCGGTGACCGGCGAAGAGGTCGACATGGCGGCGCTGGGCGGCCCTGAGCCGCACAGCAAGCGCAGCGGTGTCGTCCACGTCGTCACCAAGACCGACACCGAGGCCCTGCTGAAGGCCCGGCGGCTCGCGACGCTGCTCGGTCACCAGGGCCGGATGCACCCGGAAGACGTCACCGAGGTCGACCTCGGCGGCATCCTGCCGGAGAACAAGCGGCGTGCGTACGACATCCACCCGGTCATCGCCGGGCTGCTCGACGACGCGTCCGAGTCGGTCGAGCTGCACCCCAAGTGGGCACCGAACATCACGACCACCCTGGGCCGTCTCGGCGGCCGCACCGTGGGCGTCATCGCCAACAACCCGATGCGCCTCGGCGGCTGCCTGGACTCCACCTCGGCGGAGAAGTCGGCGCGGTTCGTGCGCATGTGCGACTCCTTCGGCGTTCCGCTCGTGGTCGTCGTCGACGTCCCCGGCTACCTGCCGGGCGTCGGCCAGGAACACGACGGCGTGGTACGCCGTGGCGCCAAGCTGCTGCACGCGTTCGCGGAGGCGGTCGTCCCCCGGGTGACCCTCGTGACCCGCAAGGCGTACGGTGGCGCGTACATCGCGATGAACTCCCGGTCACTGGGCGCGACGAGGGTCTTCGCCTGGCCGACCGCGGAGATCGCGGTGATGGGCCCGGTCGCCGCGGTCCGCATCCTGCACCGCCGCAAGCTGGCCGCGGTGCCGGAGGAGGAGCGGCACGCACTCGAGGAGCAGCTCGCGGCCGAACACGAGAAGATCGCCGGCGGCCTCGAGCGCGCCCACGACCTGGGTGTCATCGACGAGGTCATCGACCCGGCCAAGACCCGCCGCGCCATCGCCCTGGCCATCGCCGAGGCGACCCCGGCGCGCGGCGCACACAGCAACATCCCTCTCTAGCGGTTCCGGGCCGACGGCCCGTCACCCATCGAGTACGGCACGCCCCGTCCAGGCTCCCTGGACGGGGCGTTCGGGTACCGGAGGCCTTCACCACGACCCGGCCCGGACGCGGTCAAGGACGTCCGCGACCGGTGGTTCTAGGCCCATCCGAAGTCATGCTGTTGCCGTGTGGCGGCGCCCGGGCGGCGCCCGGGCGGCGCCTGGGCGGCGGTTATCCACAGAACCCCGCTCTACTTCCGCCTGCCGCTGTTCTGGCTGGACAATGAGAGTGGGATGGCACCCCCGGGCGGGTGGGCTCCAGGTGGGTGGGCTCCAGACGGACGGGCTCCAGACCGAGCGGGCCCAGACGGACGGGCTCCAGACGGACGGGCTCCAGACCGAGCGGGGCCCAGACCGAGCGGGGCCCAGACCGAGCGGGGCCCAGACCGAGCGGGGCCCAGACCGAGCGGGGCCCAGACCGAAGACTTTGAATGAGGCCCTAGGCGAGGCCCCTGGGCTTGTGGATGATGATTCGCATCCGGGTGCCGGGGTCGTCTCCCAGTGCCCTCAGCTCCCCCAGCGCGCGGCGGAGGGTGGCCTCGTCCGGGGCGCCGGGCGGCGCGAAGTCGGTGATCCGAGGACTCCGCGACGTCGGCCACGCCCCCGGGCGGCCGAGGCCGTGTCCGTTCCGCGCCAGGTGTGCAGCCGCTCGCCGAGGCTCGACGTCGCCGGACCCCGCCTCGTCCAGCCGGCCCCACAGTTGCGCCCCTCGCGTCGTCCTGGTCGGCCTCCGGCCCGAGCCCGCCGAGGTGCGTGCGCGCGGTCTCGATCTGCCCGGCTCCGATGGCGACGCCAGTCGGCCGCAGCCCGGGAAACGCGACGCCGAGGACGCTCCGGACGTTCGGCCGATCCGGCCCGGTCCTTCGTGCCGGAGCGGGTGTCGGCGCGGGTGCGCCGGACGGCTCCTCGGCCGGGGAACTTTCGGCCGGCGAGACCTGGCCGTTCGGCCCGTGACGCGTCAGCCGGCGGCGTGCAGCCAGCGGACCGGGGCTCCGTCGCCGGCGCGGCGGAAGGGCTCCAGTTCGTCGTCCCACGGCTTGCCGAGCAGGCGGTCGACCTCGTGCTCGAACGTCGCCTTGCCGGCCATCGCGTTGGCCATCGCCGAGCGGAGACGGTCTTCGGGTACGTGGACGTCGCCGTTGGCGCCGATCACGGCGGTGAAGGCTCCGAGAGAGGGCGTGACGCTGTAGCGGACGCCGTCGCAGCCCGGCGACGCGTCCTCGGTCGCCTCGAACCGCAGCAGGCGCCAGTCGCGCAGCGCCGACACGATGCCGGCGGCCGTGCCGGAGCGTCCCTCCCAGCACAGCTCGGTGCGCATGGTGCCTGGAGCCGCGGGCTGATCGCTCCACGGCAGTGAGACGGGCACACCGAGTACACCTGCGGCGGCCCACTCAATGTGCGGGCACAGCGCAGGTGGCGCTGAGTGGACGTAGAAAACGCCACGTGCGGACACCGGACCTCCTGGGAGCGTTGCGAGGTTCGTCTTCCCCAACGTCCTCGCATCCAGATGGGCGGGTGACCGCTCGGTCATTGTGCCTCATGAACATCACTCGCACCAGCCCACATACGACGTCGGCATGGGTTCGCGGCGACGAATCAGCTCCGGAGACGCGCCCCGCGCCATGCCCACAGCCCGGAACCGAGGGTGATCACCACGGCGAGCCACGGCACATAATCCCCGAACCGGTCATAGGGTGTACGGCCGCTCGACGTCGGAGGCCGCACGATGACGGACCCGCGCCGGGGAGTGTCGAACCATGCCAGCCGGCGCCCGCGCGCGTCGAACGCCGCCGACACTCCGGTCAGTGCCGCCTGTACGACCGGCCGCCCCGTCTCCGCCGCGCGTACCGCTCCGAGTGAGGCGTGCTGCGGCGGCGCCCAGCTCCCCTGGAACGTCGACGTCGCCGACTCGTACACGACCAGCCGGGCGCCGCGGCGTACGACGTCGCGGCCGAGGTCGGGGAAGGTCGACTCGAAGCAGATCAGCGGGCCGAAGGTGATGCCGGAGCTCGTGTGCATCATCACCACGCCCGTCCCCGGCACGCGGTCCTCCTTGGCGGCCTGGCTGATGTGGGTGAGCCAGCCGAGCGCGGCGCGCAGCGGAACGTACTCCCCGAACGGCACGAGGCGGTTCTTGACGTAGCGCGCCTCCTCCCCGTCCGGTCCGATCAGCACCGCGCTCTTGGAGATGCGCCCCGCCGCGTCCCGCGCGTCCTCGTTGACCAGCAGCGGGCCGTGCGCACGTGCCAGCGTGGCGAGTCTGGCGACCAGGTCGGGGCGGCGGCGCAGGTCGAAGCCGACGCTGCTCTCCCCCCAGACCACCAGGTCGGCGCGGGGCAGCGCGGCCGTGATCCGCTCCTCCGCCGCGAACCGCGGGCCCGGGCCGTCGACTACGCCGGGCTGGACCAGCGCCACCGCCGGCGCGCGGCCCGCGGGCCTGGTCCACGAGGAGGTGTACGCGAGCGGCCCGGCCGCCGCCACGGACACCGCGAGCAGGGCGGCCGGCGCCGACCGGGTGCTCACCGCGATCGCCAGCGCCGTGTTGACCGCGACGAGGGCGAAGGTCACGAGCCACACGCCGCCGACGGAGGCCAGGCCGAGCACGGCGGGGTGCCGCCACTGCGTCGCGCCGTACAGCGCCCACGGGCCGCCCAGCGCCTGCCACGAACGCGCCCACTCGGCCGCCAGCCACACACTCGGCACCACCACGACGGCCGCCAGGGTGCGGCCAGGCCGCATGAGCGCCCAGGCGGCGTAGCCCCACGGCGCCCACAGCGCGCCGGCCGCCACCGCGAGCAGCAGCAGGCCCGGCCCGATGGTCGGGACCAGCCAGTAGAGCGCGGCGATGATGAACCCTCCGCCGAACCACCAGCCGCGCTTGGCGGCCTCGCGTCCGTCCGGCGCGGAACGGGCGAGCAGGAGCCCCGGCATGAGCGCGACCCATGCCAGCCAGTCGAGCCCGGGGCGGGGAAACGCCAGCACCGGCAGCGCGCCGGCGAGGAGGGCCGGCAGCCGGCGGCGCAGCAGGGCGGCGGCACGACGGCGCCTGGGAAGGCGCTCTCGGACCACCGGCGGGCCGTCGCCGGACTCGATGAACTCCGCCGAGACCCTCATCCCCCCAGGGTGATCGTCCGGCGGGTGTACGGCAAGCAGTCCCGACGAAGATCGAAAAGCGCTCCGCTCCGCCGGCCCCTGGCCCGCAGGTGACATGTCAGGAACACTGCGTACATGACCGCTCGCGTTACGTGACGTACGGGAGGGTGCCGTGTTCGACGAGTCCGTTCAGCAGGCCCGGCTCGACCGGCTGCTCGCGCGCCATCGCGACGCGGTGGTGGCCGAGCACGTACGCGGGTGCCCCACTCTCGTGCGCCGGGACCAGATCCTGGTCGCCGACCAGGACGTGCCCGCGGTGGAGGACCGCGCGCGCCGCTGGCTCGACTCGCGGGAGGACGGACCGGGCGTCGCGCGGATGCGACTGCGCGCCCCGGCGAGAGTGGACGTCTGCGAGCTGTCCGCACACCTCAACGAGGACGCTCCGCACCGGCGGCTCGCGGTCGCGCCCAACCACCTCGTCCACGGCCAGCCGATGTGGTGGACGGGCCCCGCGGGGAGGCCGGCTCCGACCGCGCCGCTCGCGCCCCCGAGGACGGCGCGCGTACGGCGGCCGGTCACCGTCGCCGTGCTCGACACCGGCCTGTCGCCGCACCCCTGGTACGAGTCCGCGGACTGGTACGCCGCACAGCGCGACGAGGTGAGCGAGGTCCTCGACGCCGACCTGGACTACGCGCTCGACGCCCAGGCGGGACACGGCACGTTCATCGCCGGGGTGCTGCTCCGCCACGCGCCCGGTGTCCGCGTCCGCGCCATACGGGTGATCGGCGGCGACGGCGTGGGGGACGAGCTCGGGGTGCTGCGCGCCCTGGCGCGGCTGGCCGGCCGGGCCGACGTGGTCAACCTGTCCCTCGGGTGCCACACCTACGACGACCGCCCCTCCCCCGTCGTCGCTCGCGCCGTCGCCGCGCTCGGCCGCCGTACGGTCATCGTGGCGTGTGCCGGCAACCACGCGAGCGACCGGCCGTTCTGGCCGGCCGCGCTGAAGCACGTGATCGCCGTCGCGGCGCTGGACGGACTCGAACGCGCCTGGTTCTCCGACTACGGCTGGTGGGTGGACGCGTGCGCGCCGGGCGTGGACGTCACGAGCTGTTTCGTCAGCTTCGACGGCCCGCTGCCGCGGGTGCGCGGGATCGACCCGGACGACTTCGCGGGCTACGCGTCGTGGAGCGGCACGTCGTTCGCGGCGCCGGCGGTGGCGGGCGCGATCGCCGGCCTGGCCGCGGCCGAGGACCTGCCCGCGACCACGGCCGCGGAGCGGATTCTTGATCCGGCGCACCGGCGCACACTTCCGGATCTGGGAGTGATCCTCATGACTTCTGGTAGTTGAACGCTTACTCTGCGCTAATATCCCCGCCTGTGGAGGACGAAAGCACCGGCGACCTCGTACGGCGGGCGGGCCGGGGCGACATCGACGCCTGGCGTGGCCTCGTCGACCGCTACTCGCGACTGCTGTGCGCCATCGCGCACTCGTACGGGCTGAGCGGCGCGGACGCCGACGACGTGATGCAGACGACCTGGCTGCGGCTGGTCGAGCGGCTCACCCTGCTGCGCGACCCCGCACGTGCCGGCACGTGGCTGGCCGTCACGGCACGGCGGGAGAGCCTGGCCACGCTCCGGCGACTCGGCCGCGAACGCCCCCTGCAGGGCTACGGACCCTCGGTGACCGGGCCGCACCATGTGGTGTTCGGCCGCGACCTCGCGGCCTCGGTCGGAGCGGCGCTGGAGACGATCCCGCCGCGCTGCCGCCGGTTGCTGGAGCTGTTCGTGGCCTCACCGCCTTTCAGCTACTCGGAGATCTCGGCGGCGCTGGAGATCCCGGTCGGCAGCGTCGGCCCGACGCGTGCCCGGTGCCTGACCCACCTGCGCAGGCAGCTGGACGGTGTCACGTGAACGGCGGAGCCAGCGAGGAGGAGCTGGTCGAGGCGCTGCGCGGGATCTTTCCTCCCGTTCCCGACCACGTACGGGCGCTCGGGTACGCCGCGTTCGCGTGGTTCGAGCCGGCCGCGACGCTCGCGACGCTCACCACGGAGACCATCGCGACACCGCCCGGCGTACGCGGCGACGGCTCACGGTCGCTCACGTTCGCCGGTCCCCGCGTCAGCGTCGAGGTCGAGGTCTGCGGGCGGGAGATCGTGGGGCAGCTCGCGCCTCCCTCCCTCGCGGAGGTGATCCTGCGCTCGGCGGGCGGGGAGCGCGGGACGCGTACCGACGAGGCCGGGTCGTTCGCGCTCTCCGGCGTGCCCGCGGGCGCGGTCAGCCTGCTGTTCCGGCTCGCCGACGCGACCTCGGTCGTCACGAGCTGGATCCGTGTGTGACCTGATCACGGCGGCCGCCGCGGACCCGCGCCGGGCCTACTCCTCGGCCCTCGCGCAGGTGACGGCCGCCGATCCCGGGCTACGGGTGACGGCGCGTCGCGCGCTGGGTCTGGCCTGCAAGGAGCTCGGCCGGCTCGGGGAGGGCCTGGAGCACCTGGACGAGGCGCTGCGCATCGCCGAGGCCGAACACCTCACCTACGCGACCGCACAGGTCAAGATGAACCTCGTCGGGCTGCTCGTCGCGCGTGGCGACCTCGAGGCGGCGCTGGCGACGGCCGACGAGGCGGCGCCGGTGCTCACCGGGGCCGACGCCGACCGGCTGCTGGCGAACCGCGCCTGCGCTCTGGCCCGCAGCGGCCGCATCGGCGAGGTGGCGCGGATCGCCCGTACCTGCGAGGACCCGGCGGTCTCCATCGGCCTGCGGGTCAACACGGGGCTGGCCAGGGCGTACGCGGGCAAGCTCGGACGGGGCGAGTCCGACCTGCGCCGCGCGCTGTCCGTCGCCGAGCGGGCGGGCCTGCGTCACCAGGCCGCGATGGTCCGGCACAACCTGGCCGTGATCGCGGTGCGCCGCGGCGACCTGCCCGCGGCGTTGGCGATCTACGACGCCGTCGAACCCGAGCTGGCCGGGGTCGGCGAACGCCTCTGCCAGCTCCAGCTCGACCGCGCCGAGGCGCTCGTCGCCGCACAGCTGCCCGAGGAGGCGCGTCCTCTCCTGACGCGGACACTCGAACACCTCGACGGTGCCGGCTACCGGTGCGACACCGCCGACGCCCTGCTGCTGCTCGCCCACGCCGAGCTTGCCGACGGCGATCCGCGTGCCGCCGCGGCCACCGCGCGGCGGGCGCGCGACGCCTTCGGCGCGGAGCGTGCCGGGTTCGCGCTGCTCGCCGAGCAGGTCGGGCTGCGGGCGCGCTGGACGGACGGCGAGCGCTCCCCGTCGCTCGCCGCGGAGGCCGAGAGGGCCGCCGGACTCCTGGCCGGCGCCGGCTGGGTCTCCGCCGCGGCCGACACACGCACGCTCGCCGGTCTGATCGCCCTCGACCAGGGACGACGGGAGCACGCGGCCCGGCTGCTCGGCCGCGTCGGCGGCGGACCCCTCGGCGCCCGTGTCGCGGCCTGGCACGCCAAGGCGCTGCTGCGGCTGGCCGCCGGTGACCGTCAGGGCGCCGCCGCCGCGGTGCGCGCGGGGCTGCGCGTCGTGGACGAGCACGCCGCCGCGCTCGGCGCCGCGGAGCTGCGCGGCCGGGCGGCCGGCTGGTCCGCCGAGCTGGCCGGCCTCGGCGTACGCCTCGCGCGAGGTCCGCGAGCCCTCCTCGTCGCCGCCGAACGCGCGCGGGCCATCGCCGGCCGCCCGCCCGCGATCCGGCCGCCGCGGGACCGGCGGCTGGCGGGGCTGCTCGCCGAGCTGCGCCGCGTCAGTGCCGAGGTTTCCGTGCGGCCCGAGCTGCTCGCCGCCCAGACGCGCCTGGAGCAGGCGGTCCGCACCCGTACACGCGTCCTCACGTCGAGCCGGGACACCGTACGCGGGTGGGCCTGGCTGGTGCCCGCCCTCTTCGAGGCGCTCGCCGACCGCATGTTCGTCGAGCTGATCCGCGACGGCGACGACCTGCTCGCGGTGACCGTGGCCGGCGGACGCTGCCGCCGCGTGTCCCTGGGCCCGTACGCGCGCGCCGAGCACGACGTACGGCTCCTGCGGTTCGCCGTGTCCCGGCTCGCCCATGCGGCGACCCCGGCGACCCCGGCGGCCGCGCAGGGGCTGGCGTGCGCGGCGGGGCGGCTAGACGCCCGGCTGTGCGGGCCGCTGCGCCTCGGGGACCGGCCGGTGGTGCTGGCGCCCACCGGTGCGCTGCACGGCCTGCCGTGGGCCGCGCTGCCCTCGCTGGCCGGACGTCCGCTGACCGTGGTGCCGTCCGTGGCGAGCTGGCTCCGTACACTCCGTGTGCCGGACGCTCCCGGGCACGTGACGCTGGTCGCCGGCCCGGACCTCGCTCACGCCGCCGGCGAGGTGACGGCGGTCCGGTCGCGCCACCCGTCGGCCGTGCTCCTCACGGGCGCGGCGGCGACCTCGGACGCGGTCCGCGCCGCCCTGGACGGCGCCGCGACCGCCCATCTCGCCGTACACGGGAGGTTCCGCTCCGGGAACGCCCTGTTCTCCAGCCTCCGCCTCGCGGACGGTCCGCTGATCACCTACGACCTCGAACGCCTGACACGGCCACCACGGCTGCTGGTCCTGTCCGCCTGCGACGCGGGCCGCGCGGACGTGCGCGCGGGAGAGGCCGTCATGGGGATGGCCGCCAGCCTGCTGTCCTTCGGCACGGCGACGGTCGTCGCGGCCGTGACGCCGGTCGGCGACACCGCCACCCCGGGCCTGATGACCGGCTTCCACGAACGCCTGGCCACCGGCATGTCTCCGGCCGAGGCCCTCGCCGCCACGCCCCGCGACCCGGCGACTCTCGGCTTCCTCTGCTTCGGCGCCGGTTATGAGCGGCGCCGCCGGTGGGAGCCGGACCGCCCGGTACCGTACGAGCGTGACCGACCGGACCTTCACCCTCAGTGAGGCACGCGCGCTGGTTCCCGAGGCGCGAGCGCAGATCGACGCCATCGTGGCCGCCCGCGCCAACCTGGCCGAGGTGACCTTCGCGCTGCGGTCGGGCCTCGCGTCGCACCTGGGCGGCAAGCCGGAGCAGAAGGGTTACGAGGCCCGCATCGACGAGGCGCTGGGATGGTTCACGATCCAGGGCATCGAGGTCAAGAGCATCTCTCCGGTGCTGGTGGACTTCCCCGCGGTCTACAAGGGCACCTCGGTCCGCCTCTGCCTGCTGGAGGGCGAGACCGAACTCGGGTGGTACCACCGGACCGACCTCGGCTTCGCCGCCCGCCGCCGCATCCCCGCCGCGGGCATCTGACGGCACCCGCACGTCGCCCACTCTCACCGCCGCCGACGGGCCCCTCTCGCCTGCCACGTCACGGGTGAGGGCGAGCCGCCGCTTCGCCTGCCCGGCTGGGCCGATGCGTGCCCAGCCGTCCTGGAGCCCACCCACCTGGAGCCCACCCGCCCGGGGGTGCCATCCCACTCTCATTGTCCAGCCAGAACAACGACGGGCGGAAGTAGAGCGACGTTCTGTGGATAACGCCGCCCCAGGCAGCGCCCAGGCGGCGCCACACGGCACAGACGGCGCCACACGGCAACAGCATGACCTTGAGACAGGACCTAGCCGCCCGACTCGACCGGGCGGGCGGCGTCGGCGATCCAGTTGGACCACGAGCCGGCGTACAGGGCCGCGGGGACTCCGGCGATCGTCAGCGCCAGGATCTCGTGGGCGGCCGTGACGCCGGAGCCGCAGTACGCGCCCACCTCCGCCGCGTCCGTCGCGCCCAAGCCGGCGAAGCGCTCGCGGAGCAGGCCCGCGGGCAAAAAGCGGCCGTCCACGCCGACGTTGCCGTGGGTCGGGGCGTTGACCGCGCCCGGGATGTGGCCGGCGACCGGGTCGACCGGCTCCATCTCGCCGCGGTAGCGCTCGGACGCGCGTGCGTCGAGGAGGACGCCGTCCTTGGCCACGGCCATCGCGCCGTCCGCGTCGAGGAGTGGCAGGTGGCCCGGTGACGCGGTGAAGTCACCTGGTTCGGTCTCCGCCGTCTCGTTGGTGACGGGCCGCCCCGCGTCCACCCAGGCGTGGTAGCCGCCGTCGAGGACGCGGACGCGTTCGTGCCCGAAGTAGCGCAAGGTCCACCACGCGCGGGCCGCGGCGGTCGCGTCGGCGTCGTCGTAGACCACGACCAGCCGGTCCTGGCGCACCCCGGCGCGCCTCATCGCGTCCTGGAACTCCTGCCGGCCGGGGAGGGGGTGACGGCCGCCCGGCCCCGGCGGCGCCGCGAGGTCGTGGTCGAGGTCGATGAAGACCGCGCCCGGCAGGTGACCGCGCCGGTACGCCTCGATGCCGGGTGGGCCACCGAGGCGCCAGCGGACATCGAGGAGGGTCACGCCTCCCCGGGTCGCCCGGACAAGTGACGGGACGTCGATGAGAGGGTGCACAGTGCCAGTCTGACCGTTATGCGGATCTTCCGCGAGGGGCGACCGGTCGTTCATCACGGCGCGAGGTGCGTGAGCAGGGGTACGAGCTGTTCGGCCGGTACGAGAGAGCCGTGCATTCCGACGAGGGAGGACTCCACCGGCTCGGCCTCGGTCGCGACGATGGCGAGGTCGCCGTGCGGCACCGCGACGACGTCGCCGACGCGCTCGGCCATCCGCGGCCCGACCTGACCGAACAGGCCCGCGGCGATGGCCTCCTCGCGCGACATGACCCACGCCTGCCCGGCCAGGCGTTCGCGCCAGACGGCGAGGACGTCCGCGGCCGCGCCCGGCGACGCGTACACGTGGCGTGCCCGCGGTTCACCGCCCAGCAGCGCGACGCCGTCACGCAGGGCGGGCTCGGCGTCCACGTCGACACGCGTGCCCGGATCGGTCATGCCGTGGTCGGCGGTGACGTACAGGGCCGCGTCCGGCGGCATCACCTCGGCCAGCCGCCGTACCAGCAGGTCGACGAAGGTCAGGTGGTGGCGCCAGGCCGGCGAGCGGGAGCCGTGGAGGTGCCCGGTGGAGTCCAGCTCACTGTGGTAGACGGTCACGAAGGACCGCTCGCCCTCGCGTACCGCGTGCTCGGCGCCGGCCACGAGCGGCCCGAGCGCGTCCGCCGGGACGTAGCGGGCGCCACGGTAGACCGCGCGGGTGAGGCCGCTGCCGTTGTACGCCCCGGCCGAGACGTGCGCGGTCGCCACACCCGCGGCGGACGCCTGCTCGAACACGGTGGGAGACGGCTGCCACGTGATCGGGTCGATGCCGTCGTCCCAGCGCAGGCAGTTGAGGAGGCGGCCCTCACCCGGGATGGCGACCTGGTAGCCGAGCAGGCCATGGCCGCCCGGCGGCAGCCCCGTGCCGAGCGAGCCGAGGCTGGTCGCGGTGGTCGCCGGGAAGCCGGCGGTCAGTGCCCGGCCGGCGAGCGCGTGGAGGAACGGAGCCTGTTCGGGGTGGGCGCGCAGCAGCTCCCAGCCCAGGCCGTCGACCAGGAGGACGCACGCGCGCGGCAGCGCCGGCAGGTCCAGGGTGTTCGCCCGCCCGGGTACGCCGAGCGCCGCCAGCACGGACGGGGTCAGGTCGGCGAGGGACCCGTGCCCGTACGCCGGGACGGGAAGCCTCATCGTTCGCGCTGGGCGATGACCTCGGACAGCGCCTGGGCGAACGCCAGCGCCTGCTCGACCGCGTCGGCGCCGTCCGCCGCCTCACTGACCCGCAGGGACAGGTCGTCGGCGGTCAGGGTGCCGGTGTAGCCGTGGTCGGCCTCGCAGGACTCGTCGCCACAGGAGGCGGGTTCGAGATCGACGTGGGCGATCACGCCCCAGCCGATGGTCACCATCACCTCGGTCGGCGGGATGCCGGGGACGTAGGACGCCGGCTCCGGCACGACGCGGGTCACGGCCACGGACTGGACGCGGCCCAGCCGCACCGCCTCCGTCGTCGTGGACGCGTGCGGATGTGGCATCGCCTCGGTCGGCGGGTGCTCGTCGGTGTGACAGACCAGCAGTCTGGTCGGCGACAGGACGAGCACGGTGACGTGCCGTCGCACCTCCATCGCGGGATCGAAGGTCGCCTCGTGGTGGACGACGTACGCGATCACGGACTCGGTGCCCAGAACCGACTCGACGGCGTCCGCGACGAGCGCGGGGTAGTAGCCGCTCCGCTCGATCGCCGTGCGGAGCCCGTTGGCCATCGCTCGGGTTTCCCTCATGACTCCCATCCTGCACTGCTCGGGCGTCATGCGCACACGTGCGGGTAGAGAACCGGCCATGACACCGACACCGGTACCCCCGACACCCCCGCGGCCGGATCCCCCGACCCCCGAGCCGCCGATCCCGTCACCGGAACCCCCGGTGCCACCGCCCGAGCCCCCTCCCGGGCCGAGACCGCCCGCACCCGGGCCGCCCGAGCCCGTACCCGGACCGGCGCCGAGCCCGATCCCGCCGGTTCCCGATCCCGTGCCGCCACCACAGCCCCAGGAGATCCCGGGCACCTGATCCGGGGCGGTCAGGAGGGTCTGAGCCGCCTGGCCTCTTCGGCGTGCCGCCCCGGTGGTCCGGCGAGCCGCAGCCGTGCGCCGCGTACGACGGCGCCGTCCGGCGCGGCCAGCACCGGCTCGAGGTCGAGCCGGGCCACCTCCGGCAGGTCGTCGGCGAGCCGTGACGCGCGCAGCACGAGATCCTCCAGCGCGCCGGTGTCGACGGGTTCGGCGCCGTGGTGGCCCAGCAGCAGCGGCGCGGTCCGCACCGCGCGGACGATCTCGCCCGCCTCGACGTCGGTCAGCGGCGCGAGCCGGTACGCCCGGTCGTCCAGCAGCTCGGCGGTGACGTCGTCGAGCCCGAACGACACGATCGCGCCGAATGACGGGTCCTCGGACGTGGTGATCTTCGTGGCGATCCCGTAGCCCTGCTCCACCAGCACGATGCCGTAGCAGGCGAGCAGCGCGGCGGTCTGTTCGGCCGTGGGCTCGCCCTGGCCGAGCATCTCCTCGACGAGGGCGCGGGCCCGCGGCCGGTCGACGCCGGGCAGGTCGGGCACCCGGCCGCGCGGGCGGCGACGCCAGCCGGCGTACCGGACGGCGTACGCGAGGGCGCGCACCGCGTCCTCGGGCGCGGGATAGGACGGCACGGTCCCGTGCAGCAGGCCGCGCTCACCGAGATAGGTGGCCACGACCGGTTTGGAGGCGCCCTCCGCCTTTCCCGCGATCGCGGCGGCGACGCCGGAGGTCATGCTTTCGGTCACCGCGGGCGCGAACACCACGATCACGGCGTCGGCCGCGTCGTCCGCGAGCGTCCGCTCCAAAGCGGCCCCGAACTCCTCGGGCCCGGCGCCGGGCCCGAGGTCCACCGGCGGCAGCGGATCGAGGCCCTCGACGGTCGCCGCGTCCTGGACGAGCAGGCCGATCGAGTCGGAGTTGCCCACGATCGCGACCCGGTCCCCCTTGGGCGGCGGCTGGTACGCGAGGATCTGCGCGACGTCGAACAGCTCACCGAGAGAGTCGACCCGCACCACACCGGCCTGGGCGAACAGGGCGCTGACGGCGTGGTCGGGCAGGCTCAGCGCCTGGGCGGCGTGCCCCAGCGGCACGCCCTGCGTGGTGCGGCCGCTCTTGACCGCGACGATCGGCTTGCTGCGGCTGATCCGGCGGGCCAGCCGGGTGAACTTGCGCGGGTTGCCGATGGACTCGAGGTAGAGCAGCACCACGCTCGTGTCGGGATCCTCCTCCCAGTACTGCATGAGGTCGTTGCCCGAGACGTCGGCGCGGTTGCCGGCGGACACGAACGTCGACAGCCCGAGGTCGCGTTCGGCGGCCCAGCGCAGGATCGCGATGCCCAGCGCGCCGGACTGGGAGAAGAACCCGACCGATCCCCGCCGTGGCAGCGTCGGCGCGAGCGTGGCGTTCAGCCCGGTCGCGTTGTTGGCGATGCCCAGGCAGTTGGGCCCGACCACGCGCATGCCGCCCGCACGCGCGAGGCGTACGAGCTCGTCCTGCCGCTCACGGCCCTCGGCGCCCGCCTCGCCGAACCCGGAGGACAGGACGACCAGGCCGCGGACGCCCTTGGCGGCGCACTGCGCCACGACGTCGTTCACGCCGTCGGCGGGGACGGCGACGACCGCGAGGTCGACATCGCCGGGCACGTCGCCGATGGCCGGGTAGGCGCGGACGCTGGCGACCGCGGTGGCGGTGGGGTGCACGGGGAAGACGGGACCGGCGAAGCCTCCGGTGAGCAGGTTGCGCAGCACCGTCTGGCCGACGGTGTGCGCGGTACGGCTGGCGCCGATCACCGCGACCGACCGCGGCGACAGCAGCCGGCCGATCGAGCGCGACTCGGCCCGGTGTTCGCGTGCCGCCATGACCTCCCGCGAGGTCTCGGTGGGCTCCAGGTCGAGGGTGAGCATCAGGACGCCGTCCTCGAACCGCTGCTCCGCCTTGTATCCCGCCTCGCGGAACACCTTGCTCATGCGGCGGTTCTCCGGCAGGACGTCGGCGATGAACCGGGCGATGCCGCGTTCGCGCGCGGCGGCGGCGATGTGCTCCAGCAGCACGCTCGCCAGGCCGCGGCCCTGGTGCGCGTCTTCGACGAGGAAGGCCACCTCGGCGGTCCCCGACCTGCCGTTCTCCGCCTCGTCGGCGGAATGGATGCGGTCATAGCGGACGACCGCCACCATCGCGGTCCCGATGGTCGCGATCAGCGCCACCCGGTGGTCGTAGTCGACGTTGGTGAAATGCTCGACCTCACCGTCGGTCAGCCGGGGACGCGGTGAGAAGAACCGGTAGTAGATCGACTCCGGCGACAGCCTGGCGTAGAACTCGCGTAGCAGCCCGGCGTCATCCGCCCGAATGGGGCGAATATGCGCTGTCCCCCCATCGGTGAGGACGACGTCGGCCTCCCAGTGGTCGGGATACGGCACAGGTCGAGAGTAACGGGAGATGCCAAAATCGCATCTCGTTCGATACCCATCGGGGTACTGAGAGCTGTTAGGTTTTTGCTCCGGGTCGCGCAGCTCCGCTCGCCCAAAAGGGCGGCGACCGCAGAACAGGGTGGTGACGTCATGACGCGCGTGGTCGTGGTCGGTGACCTTATGACCGATGCCGTCGCGCGGGCCGCATACCCGCTGGCGAAGGGCGGAGACACGCCCGCCAAGGTCACGATGCACGGTGGTGGCTCCGGCGCCAACGTGGCGTCCTGGCTGGCCGTCGAGGGCGTCGAGTCCGCCTTCGTCGGACGGCGCGGCGCCGACATCGCGGGCCGCAACCGCGACATGGAGCTCATGGGCTACGGCGTCGACGCCCGCCTCGTGATGGACCCCGAACGCGCCACCGGCACCTGTGTGGTCATGGTGACCCACAAGGGCGATCGGACGATGTTGTCCGACCCTGGGGCCAATGGGGCACTGCTCCCCGAGGACATCCCGCAGGACCTGTTCGCCCCGGGCGCGCACCTGCACGTGTCCGGCTACTCCCTGCTCAACGACGGGTCCCGGCAGGCGGCCCTGCACGCGATGAACCTCGCGGGCAGCGCCCAGATGTCGATCACCGTCGACGGTGGCGCCAACTCCCTGCTCAAGCGGGCCGGTGCCGAGCCGTTCCTCGACTGGACCCAGGGTGTGCGCCTGCTGATCGTCAACGCGGCCCAGGCCGAGGCGCTGACCGGACGGGACAACCCCGAGCAGGCCGCGAAGGTCCTGACCGCCTGGTACCAACAGGTCGTGGTGAAGATGGGCGCCGACGGCGCGCTCTGGTACACCAACGGCCGGCCCGAGCCCGTACGCGTCGCCGCGGACCCGGTCGAGGACGTCATCGACGGCACGGGAGGCGGCGACGCGTTCGCCGCCGGTTTCCTGCCTGCCTGGCTCGACGGAAAGCCGCCCGCCGAGGCGCTGGCCGCCGGATGCCGCCTGGCCACGCGGGCCATCGGCCACCTGGGTGCCCGCCCGATCCTCTAGTGCCCTGCGCCGAACGCCCGCTGTTCTACCGCGCGGCGCTCGGGGATCTCAGCAGTAGGGGCCGCCGGGGGGCGAGGGGACGAAGTCGTACGGCGCCAGCGGCCCCAGGACACGCAGCCTGATCCGGCCGGCCCAGCGGTAGCCCAGCTCGTCGACGGCCCGCCGGAAGTCCTCGCGGTCCTTGTCGGCGACGAGGAAGGCCGCGTCGGCCGCGGTGTCCTCGTTGGCCGGCGGGCGCGGAGCGGCGGCGACGGCGTGCCGCGACAGCGCCTGCACCAGATCCTCGGTGTCGACCTCGCGCTTGGCGTCCAGCGCGTGCACGATCAGCTCGCCCAGGCGTACCCGCTCGTAGTATCCGGCCTCCTCCGGCAGGCCGCGCAGGCTCTCGCGCAGGCGCATGACCTCCGGCTCCTCGGCGAGCACCTCGCGAAGGACGGTGTCCTGGACGTACGTGCCCGAGACGCTGAACTCCGCCCGGCCCTCCAGATCGGCGAGGATGCCGGTGAACCAGTGGTAGTAGGGCTCGAGCATCTCCTTGGCCACGGCGTCCGCCGTGGTCACGACGGCGCTGAAGCGCAGCGGCAGCATGGTGGTGCGGGCGGCGAGCGACGCGACGACGCTCTCGTGCGCGAGAAGATCGTCTCGGGTGCCCATGGCGCCGGCGGCCGGGAGCTCGCTGATCACGCCGGCGAGATCGCCGTAGCGGACCAGGCGTACTTTGCCGCCGCCGGTACCCAGCAGTCCCTCAGGCAGGTCGGTGGAGGCGGGAACGATCCCGTACACGTAGCAGACACGCGCATCCGGGCTCTCGACTCCGGCCTCCTGCCGTGTCGTCACTCCTCGCGCTCCCTCCGGGCCGGCAGGGTACGGCGCGCCGAGCTCGTCGTGCCATTCGTCCAATGCCTCGGCGGCCGACTCCGCCGGCCCGCCGAGCAGCGCGCTCGGCGGGTCGGCGAGGTGGGGCGCCGACGCGCCCGTACGTAGCGGGGGAGCCGCAGAGATCTCCGCGATCCCGGCCCTGAGGATGCCTCTTATGGCACCGGGGGCCGAGGTGGCGGCCCGCATCGGCTCAGGGGATGCCGTCGCGGGTACCGGGTACGCCACGATCGGCCTCAGCCGCTGGGTCAACCCCAGCAGACGAGTGCCAATCGCTGTAGGACCTCTTTGGTTCATGCCCTCCCCCACCTCCACGCAATCGGCCTGCGGCGACCCCGATGGCTGGGGACGCCCCGATCGCGGGGTGTCGTGAGACCGACATTACCTGCGCAAATGGTCGGCATAAGGATTCGTTTATGATTCGCGAATCGCTCGGCCCTCAGGGGGCCGAAACGTCGTATCTCCGGTCATTCCACGTCACATCGGTCCCACGGCCATCAGGCGGTCACGGCGAGGACGAGCGGCAGGACGGCGGGAACGCCGGCCTCGCGGAGGAGCTTGGCGGCGATCGTGACCGTCCAGCCGGTGTCGACCCGGTCGTCCACGAGCAGGACGGGGCCGCCGAGACCGGGCACGGTGTCCGGGACCGTCAGGGCGTTCCAGAGTGTGCGGACCCGCTGTGCGCTGTTGTGGCGGCGCGGTCCCGGGCCCGTACCCGCGTACTCGATCTCACCGAGGTAGGGCAGCCGGCCGATCGTGGCGACGCGGCGCGCCAGATCCGCGATCATCGCGGGCCGGGTCGCCGACGCCATGCCCACCACGCCGACGGGGCGCTGCGGCCAGTCCCAGGCGGACAGCACCTCCACGACGGCGTCGAAGACCTCACCCGACACAGGGGCGTCCGGCGCGCCGTCGGACAGCACGCGGCGCAGCCGGTTGCCCCAGCCGAGATCCGTGAGCCGGCCGAGCGCGCGGCCCGGCTCGGCCTGCAGGCTCGCCGGGATGCGGCCCGAGATGCCCTCGGCCTTCATGCCGGTGGGCCACATGCGGCGCGGCGTCACCTCGACGCCGGGCCTGCGCAGCCGGTCGCGCGCCTGTGTCGCCGCGGCGTCGGAGACGTCCGCGGAACGGTGCCGGCCGGTGCAGTTGTCGCAGCGGCCGCACGGCGCCGCCTCGGGGTCGTCCAGCTCGCGGCGCAGGAACTCCATGCGGCAGGCCTCCGCGGCCTCGTAGTCGAGCATGGCGCGCTGCTCGCGTGACCGCTCGGCCGCCACGCGCTCGTAGCGTTCGCGGTCATAGGCCCACGCCTGGCCGGTCGCGGTCCAGCCGCCCCTGACGCGGCGGACGGCGCCGTCGACGTCGAGCACCTTCAGCATCATCTCCAGGCGGCTGCGGCCCAGGTCGACGCGGCTCTCCAGGGCCGCGGTCGACAGCGTGCCCTCCTGCTCCAGGACCTCCAGCGCGAGGCGTACGACGTTTTCGGCCGGGAAGGCCAGACCGGCGAAGTAGGCCCAGATGTCGCGGTCCTCGGCGCCCGGCAGCAGGATCACCTCGGCGCGTTCGACACCACGCCCGGCGCGGCCGATCTGCTGGTAGTACGCCACCGGGGACTGCGGTGCGCCCACGTGCACGATGAAGCCGAGGTCGGGCTTGTCGAAGCCCATGCCGAGGGCGCTGGTCGCGATCAGCGCCTTGACCTTGTTGTCGAGGAGGTCCTGCTCGGCCTGGAGGCGCTCGGCCTGTTCGGTCTGGCCGGTGTAGGCGGCGACGGCGTACCCGCGGTCGCGGAGGAAGGTGGCGATCTCGTGCGCCGCGGCGACGGTGAGCGTGTAGATGATGCCGGAGCCGGGCAGCTCGTCGAGTTGTTCGGCGAGCCAGGCCAGCCGCTGCTCGGCGCCCGCCAGGCGTACGACGGAAAGCCGCAGGCTCTCGCGGTCGAGCGGCCCGCGCAGGACCAGCGTCTCGCTGTCGGCGGCGAGCTGGTCGGCGACGTCACGGGTGACGCGCGCGTTGGCGGTGGCGGTCGTGGCGAGCACCGGCACCCCGGACGGCAGGTCGGCGAACAGCGTGCGCAGCCGGCGGTAGTCGGGGCGGAAGTCGTGGCCCCAGTCGGAGATGCAGTGCGCCTCGTCGACGACGACCAGCCCGGCGCCGGCCGCGAGCCGGGGCAGCACCTGGTCGCGGAAGTCGGGGTTGTTGAGCCGCTCGGGACTGACCAGCAGCAGGTCGACCGCGCCGTCCCGTACGTCGGTGAAGACCTGTTCCCAGTCGTCGGTGTTGGAGGAGTTGATCGTCGCGGCGCGGACACCGGCACGCTCGGCGGCGGCGATCTGGTTGCGCATGAGGGCGAGCAGCGGGCTGACGATCACCGTCGGCCCGGCGCCCTGCTCCCGTAGCAGCACCGTCGCGACGAAGTAGACCGCCGACTTGCCCCATCCGGTGCGCTGCACGACGAGGGCCCGCCGTCGTTCGACGACCAGGGCGTGGATGGCGGCCCACTGATCCTCGCGCAGCCGTGCGTGCTCACCCGCGAGTTGGCGCAGGCACGCCTCGGCGCGCTGGCGGAGTCCGGCGCTCGCTTCATCGTCCATGGTCCCCTTGCTATCAGGGACCACGGACGGATGTGGCATCGATCAGTAGGTCGCGGCCGGCTCGGGCTGCAGGACGGCGTCGAGCAGGCCGGGGAACCTGGCGTCGAGATCCTTGCGACACAATGTCACCAGGCGGCGTGCGCCCTGTACCCGGGAGTGGATGATGCCCGCCTCGCGCAGGATGCGCAGATGGTGGGACATGGTGGACTTGCTCACCTCGAGCCCGGCGTCCAGCCGGATCTGGGTGCACGAACACTCACCGACCTGGGCCAGCGCGCGTACGGTCGCCAGGCGCGCCGGGTCGGCCAGAGCCGCCAGCACCTTGGGCAGGCCCAGTTCCTCCGCCGGAGGTTGAATCGCGTCTTCGCTCACATGCCGAGCATAAATCAGAGTTGCGGGAAGTTCGACCACTATCGTACTGTTCGACAAGCTTCGAACTCTTCGATGGTCGTCGAACATCTTTCTCTGGAAGTGACGTGTCTCAACTCGCCTCAACCCCTGCCCCGCGCCGCTGGATGATGCTGCCGGTGATCCTGTCGGCCACGTTCATGGCTTTGTTCGACTTCTTCGTCGTCAACGTCGCCGCCCCGTCCATGGAACACGACCTGCACGCCGGCCAGGCCGCCCTGGAGCTCATCGTCGGCGGATACGCCTTCACCTACGCCAGCGGGATGGTGACCGGCGGCCGGCTGGGTGACCTGCTCGGCTACCGGCGGCTCTTCCTGGCCGGCATGGCCGCCTTCACCCTCGCGTCACTGCTGTGCGGACTCGCCCAGTCACCGTCGGAGCTGGTCGCGGCGCGACTGCTGCAGGGACTCACCGGCGCGCTCATGGTGCCCCAGGTGCTGGCCCTGATCACCGCGACGTTCCCGGCGGACGAACGGCCGCGCGCGATGTCCTGGTTCGGCGTCACCGCCGGCATCGGCGCGATCGCCGGGCAGGTGCTCGGCGGGCTGCTCCTGGACGCCGACCTGTTCGGGCTCGGCTGGCGGGTGATCTTCCTGATCAACGTGCCGGTGGGCCTGGTCGCACTGGTCTTCGCACTACGGCTGCTGCCGCACCACCGCGCGGAGCGCCGCCCCCGGCTCGACCCGCTCGGCGCGATCGGCATCTCCGGTGCGCTCGCCCTGATCCTGGTGCCGCTCATCATCGGCCGCGAGGAGGGCTGGCCGGTGTGGACGTGGGTCTCCATGGCGACGTCCCTGCCGGTCCTGGCGGCGACCCTGCGCTGGGAGCTGCACCTCACCCGCCGGGGCAGCGAGCCGCTGCTCGACCTGACGCTGTTCCGCAACCGTGCGTTCGCGGCGGGACTGCCGGTGAACGCGGCCTTCATGGCCTTCTTCGCGAGCTTCATGTTCGTGCTCACGCTGCTCCTGCAGGGCGGCCTCGGCCTGTCCCCGCTGGAGGCGGGCCTGACGTTCTTGCCGCTGGGCGTGCTCTTCTCCGTGACCTCCATCCTCGGCCGTTCGCTGGTCGCGAGGTACGGCCTGCGGGTGATGACGGTGGGCGCCTCGATCTCGGGGGCCGGCCTGGTGATCCTCATCGCCGAGCTGCAGACGCTGGGCGGGGACATCACGCCGGCGTGGCTGCTCATCCCGACGGGGTTCGTCGGCCTCGGAAACGGCCTGGTCCTGCCGACGCTGATCGGCGCCGTACTGGCCGGGATCCAGCCCGCGCACGGCGGCGCGGCGGCGGGGGTGCTGACGACCGTCCAGCAGTTCGCGAGCGCCGCCGGCGTCGCCATCCTGGGGGTGGTGTTCTTCGGCGGGCTCGGGGCGCGGCCCTCGCGCGCCGACTACGCCGCCTCGGCGGAGTCGGTCACGTTCCTCGCCCTGGCACTGGTCGTCACCATGGCGGCGCTGACACTGCTCCTGCCCAACCCGAGGCCGGCCGCCCAGCCGGCGACGGAACCGGAGATCCTCATCGAAGCCGCCTGACGCATCCGCGCGGCAGCGGGCCCCGGCATCCGGCCGGGGTCCGCTCACGTGAGGCGCCCCGGCACCGTCACACCCGCACGAGCTCCGCACGTACGCGGCGGGCGTCGAGCAGCCGGCCGATGTCGCCGACATCGGACGTCGCCACATAGTCACCCGGCCGGACCATCAACGCGACATGACCGTCGACCACGTCGGCGGTGCCGGTCGCGCGTAGCAACTCGCCGATCCGGCGGTCGGCGTCCTCATCCAGGGGCACGACATCGATGCCCTTCAGCGCCAGCGCGAGGCGCGCCTGGCGTGCGCCGTCGCGCCACACCTGGGCCACGACCGCGCAGGAGGTACGGACACCACCGGTGCGGGCCCGATACAACACCCGGTTGGTCTCGCGGTCACCCCTGTCGATGGCGACGAGAGCGCCCGCATCGAGAACGACCCCCATCAGGACGCCTGCTTCTTGCCACTGACATAGGCCACCGGGATCGGCCTGCCGAGCTCTTCTTCGGTGAACTCGCCATGCTCTGCCTCGTATGACGCCATGTATTCATCCCATGCCTGCTGGCGGAGTTTCTCCGCAGCGGCGTCGGACATCCAACTCGACACGCTCGTCCCCTTACGCTCCGCATCGGCCTTCGCGGCAGCGTAAAGGTCGGGATCGAGGGAGATGGTCACTTTCCGTACACTCACAGTCACTCATCATACCGCGGTATGACCGGGGGGGCTAGGTGACGTTCTGCAGGATCTCCAGGGACGGCGACGTGACGTCGGGCTGGCCGGACAGGCGCAGCGTGAGCTCGAGATCGGCGAGCAGGCACCGCAGCACGTGCCGTACCCCCGCCTCTCCCGCGAGCGCCAGCCCGTACGCGTACGGACGGCCCAGCAGCACCGCCTTCGCGCCGAGCGCGAGCGCCTTGACGACATCGGCGCCCGTACGGATGCCGCTGTCGAACAGCACGTCGATCTGGTCGCCGACAGCGTGCGTGATCGGGGCCAGCGCGTCCAGCGAGGCGATCGCGCCGTCGACCTGGCGTCCGCCGTGATTGGACACGACGATGCCGTCCATGCCCGCGTCGACCGCACGGCGCGCGTCGTCGGTGTGCTGAATTCCTTTCAGCGCGATCGGACCGTCCCAGTGCTCACGCAGGAACGCGAGGTCGTCCCAGGTCAGTGACGGGTTTCCGAACAGCGTGGTCCAGTGCAGGATCGGGTTGTCGCCCGCCTTCCGGGTGAAGACCGGGTCGGAGAAGTAGTTCTGGTTGCCGACACCGCGCAGGAAGGGCAGGTACGCGTTGTCGAGGTCGTGCGGCCGCCAGGCCAGCGTGAAGGTGTCGAGCGTGACCACGAGCGCGGAGTAGCCGGACGCCTTGGCCCGGTCGAGAAAGCTGACGGCGAGCTCGCGGTCGTCCGGCCAGTACAGCTGGTACCACCGCGGCCCGGCCACCTCGGCGACCTCCTCCATCGCGACCGACGCCGCCGTGCTCAGCACCATCGGCACGCCCAGCTTCTCCGCCGCTCTGGCCACCGCGAGCTCGCCCTCGGGATGCAGCTGGCGCAGGACGCCGACCGGGCCGAGGAGCACCGGAGTGGCCAGCGTCTGACCGAGCACTCGTGTCGTCAGGTCACAGCCGGTCGTACCGCGCAGCATCTGGGGTACGAGCCGCCAGCGGCGGAACGCCTCGCGGTTCGCCCGTGCGGTGTCGCCGGTCCCGGCCGATCCCGCGACGTAGTCATACGCTTCGCGCGAGAGCTTGTCCCCGGCGAGCGACTCCAGACGGGTCAGGTCGGCCGGCAGCGAGGGAAGGACGTCGTTCAGGCCGTTGAGGTAGATCTCGTTCTGGAAGTCGGCGTACATGCGACGCCCCCATTTCGTAGACGAGCCGGTGCGACATCTTCCCCCATTGGAATGCGGCGCGCCGACGCCCACGGCACAACTTGTCGTGGCGACCCGTCACAATGACAGTTATGGCACGACGCGGTACGCAGACCCCTCCCCCGCCGGACTTCGAAGAGAACATCGTCGACGTCGACGTCTCCGAAGAGATGCGGGGCAGCTATCTCGAGTACGCCTACTCGGTCATCTACCAGCGGGCGCTCCCTGACGCGCGCGACGGGCTCAAGCCCGTGCAGCGCCGCATCCTCTACTCGATGAACGAAATGGGCCTGCGGCCCGACCGGGGGCACGTCAAGTGCGCCCGGGTCGTCGGCGAGGTGATGGGCAAGCTGCATCCGCACGGCGACTCGGCGATCTACGACGCGCTCGTACGCCTCGCGCAGCCGTGGTCGATGCGCATGCAGCTCGTCGACGGGCACGGCAACTTCGGCTCGCTCGGCGGTGACGACTCGCCCGCGGCGATGCGTTACACCGAGGCGCGGATGTCGCGCGCGGCCGCGCTCATGGTGGAGAGCATCGACGAGGAGACCGTCGAGTTCCGCCCCAACTACGACGGCCAGGAGCTCGAGCCCGAGGTCCTGCCCTCGGCCTATCCCAACCTGCTGGTCAACGGCGGGTCCGGCATCGCGGTCGGCATGGCGACCAACATGGCCCCGCACAACCTCATCGAGGTGATCTCGGCGGCGCGGCACCTGATCGCGTTCCCCGAGGCGACGCTCGATGACCTGATGCGCTTCGTACCCGGTCCCGACCTGCCGACCGGCGGCAAGATCGTCGGCCTGGAGGGCGTCCGCGACGCGTACGAGACCGGGCGCGGCACGTTCCGTACGCGCGCCACCGCGCACATCGAGAGCGTCACTCCGCGCCGTAAGGGCATCGTCGTCACCGAGCTGCCGTACGCGGTCGGCCCCGAGCGCGTGGTCGCGAAGATCAAGGACCTCGTCAACGCGAAGAAGATCTCCGGCATCGCCGACCTGAAGGACCTCACCGACCGGCAGCAGGGCCTGCGCCTGGTCATCGAGATCAAAAACGGATTCCACCCCGAGGCGGTGCTGGAGGAGCTCTACCGGCTGACGCCGATGGAGGAGACGTTCGGGATCAACAACGTCGCCCTGGTCGACGGCCAGCCGCGCACGCTCGGCCTGCGCGACCTGCTCCAGGTCTACGTCGACCACCGCATCGAGGTCGTCCGGCGTCGCAGTCAGTTCCGCCGCAGGAAGCGCGAGGACCGCCTGCACCTCGTCGACGGTCTCGTCATCGCGCTGCTCAACATCGACGAGGTCATCCGCGTCATCCGGGCCAGCGAGGACACCGCCGACGCGAAGACGCGGCTCATGGGGTCCTTCGAGCTGTCGGAGATCCAGGCGCAGTACATCCTCGACACTCCGCTGCGCCGGCTGACCAAGTACGACCGGCTGGAGCTGGAAAAGGAGAAGAAGCAGCTCACCCGGGAGATCGCCGCGCTGACGGCGATCCTGGACTCAGAGTCCCGGCTGCGCGGCCTGGTCGCGGAGGAGCTGGCCGAGATCGCGAAGACGTACGGCACGCCGCGGCGCACCGTACTCCTGGAGTCCTCGGGCCAGACCAAGACGGCGGCGGTGCCGCTGGAGGTGGCCGACGACCCGTGCCGCGTGCTGCTGTCCTCGACCGGCCTGCTGGCCCGCACCATGTCGGCCGAGCTCCTGCCCGCCGACGGCGGACGCGCCGCACACGACGTGATCGTCTCGACCCTGATGGCGACCGCACGGGGCCAGATCGGCGCCGTGACGAGCGCCGGCCGGCTGATCCGCGTGGACGTTCTCGACCTGCCCGCGCTGCCGCCCTCGGCGTCCCCGCCGTCACTGGCGGGCGGCGCGCCGCTGAGCGAATTCGTCGCGCTGGACAAGGACGAGACGGTCGTCGGCCTGGCCTCACTCGACTCCGCCGGCCTGACCCTCGGCACCGAACAGGGCGTGGTCAAGCGCGTCGCCCCGGACTACCCGAAAAACGCGGACGAGTTCGAGGTGATCGGCCTCAAGGAGGGCGACCGCGTCGTGCGTGCGCTCCACCTCGAGTCCGAGGACGACGACCTGGTGTTCATCACGAGTGACGCGCAGCTCCTGCGCTTCACCGCCTCGAGCGTCCGCCCACAGGGCCGCCCGGCGGGCGGCATGGCCGGCATCCGGCTGAGCCCCGGCGCCAAGGCGATCTGGTTCGGCGCCCTGGACGGTTCTCTGGAGTCCCGCGTGGTCACGATCGCGGGCAGCTCGACCGCCCTGCCGGGCACACAGACCGGTGCCATCAAGGTCTCCGACTACGCCGAATACCCGGCGAAGGGCCGCGCCACGGGCGGCGTCCGAGCCCACCGCTTCCTCAAGGGCGAGGACGTCATCCTGCTCGGCTGGGCCGGCCCGACGCCGGCCAAGGCATCGGGGATGACCGGCAAGCCGATCGACCTCCCTGCCGAACTCGGCCGCCGCGACGGCTCGGGCGTGAAACTCCCGGCCCCGATCGCCGCCATCAGCGGCCCGGTCGGCGGCCGCGTGGAGACGCCACTGCCCGTCCAGGACGCTTCGGAGGACGAGGCGGAGCAGCTTCCGCCTGAGTGACGGACCGGTCCCCGGCCCACCGACGTGAGCCCCGGATGACCACCCGCGGGTGGTCATCCGGCGGTCACCACGGCCACCCGCTGTACTCGATCACAAATGACCGTCTATCGCCGTTGGTCGTGGTTAGCGTCTACCGCACCGCTCGTGTGGGAGCGCACCTGATCGTGGGTGCCGGGTCGCCCGCGTGGCGGGTGTGTGGTGGCTACGTCCGGCCGCGGTCGGTGGCGGTACGGCCGAGTCCGCTCAGGCGTTAACGCGAGGAGGCGGACTGCTGGGCGCGTGTCGGGTGGGCCCGGTGACGGCGCAGGCCTTGGTTCAAGTCCTTGGTTCAGGGACTCGGCTCGTTCCGCTTGCGTTGAGGTGAGGGCCGCACCATCTCCCCCCGGCGGGCCCTGTCCTCTCAAGCTCCGAGATCGCGTTATGCGATCAACGGCGTAGTGGCTGGTCGCCGTCGCGCTGGGCGGGGATCTTCGGCGGTTCTGACATGGCCGCGATGGCGTTGAGCAGGTCGTCCGGGTCCCCGCCGGGCTCCTCGTAGTGCCAGAAGCGAACGATGCGTTCGGCGGGTACCGGGAGGCGGAACTCCTCGCCGGAGAGGCTGCCGGCCGCGCAGAGCTGGCTGATGACGGGTGCGTCCTCGGGCAGGTCGGCGGCGTACGCTGCGGCGTTCAGCAGTGCGACCGCACTGCGCGCGTTGCGCCCCTCGTCGTGCTCGTCGGAACGGTTGAGTCGCCACCAGGCGTAACGGCGGAGGCATTCAGCGATCATGAAGGACTTTCGCACGCCGGTTCTCCTTGAGAAAGCATTCACATAGATCCATAACGCACAGTAGTCGAATGATCACCTCTTGTCATCGTCCGTCGCCGTGCGTCGCGACGTGTCTGGGGAGTTCCCTGGTACGAGCGGATGGACCATCGCCCCATCAAGCGATACGTCCGGCAACAGGCTCCCTGCACCACGATTCACCACTCACATCGGCAACCCACGCAGAATGGCCGAGCCGGTCGGTACGGCTTCGTCGATGGACAACGGCAGGCGGTACACGGTCACGCGAGCCGCCTGCCTCCCACCGGCCAAGGGCGGGGGCAGGAGCGGTGGCCGCGCCCGGTTGCCAGGGGCGGTGGCCAAGGGCGGGGGCAGGCACGATGGCCACGTCCGGTTGCGAGGGGCGGTGGCCAAGGGCGGGGGCAGGGCCGGTAGCCACGCCCGGTTGCCAGGCACGGTGGCCACACCCGGTTGCCAGGCACGGTGGCCACACCCGGTTGCCAGGGGCGGTGGCCACACCCGGTTGCCAGGCACGGTGGCCACACCCGGTTGCCAGGGGCGGTGGCCACACCCGGTTGCCAGGGGCGGTGGCCAAGGGCGGGGGTAGGACCGGGATCTGGCGCTGAGGGCCAGGACTGTCTCGAAGTCTCCATCCGTAGCGAGTGGCGTCCAGGCGGCGCGCCGCAAGGCGGAGGAGGGAGTCGGCCTGGTGCCGGCCGGCGACCGGCGGCAACGCGGCGAGGCGCCGCCTGGGCGCCGCTCAGTAGGACAGCGGGACTTCGGATGAGGCCCTGGGGGCATGAGAGCTACGGGCCGAAGAGGCGCCGTTGGCATATATGCGCGACCGGCGTGATCAACGGTCATCGCATCCAGTCGGGCGCGACGCGGCCGGGACCGAGGCCAGGGCCAGGGCCAGGGGCGGAGACAGAGCCAGGGCCGGGGCCGGGGCCGGGGCCGGGGCCAGGGCCGGGACCGGGGCCAGGGCCGGGACCGGGGCCAGGGCCAGGACCGGGGACAGGGCCAGGGCCGGGACCGGGGCCAGGGCCGGGACCGGGGACAGGGCCAGGACCGGGGCCAGGGCCGGGACCGGGGCCAGGGCCAGGACCGGGGACAGGGCCAGGGCCGGGACCGGGACCGGGACCGGGGACAGAGCCAGGGCCGGGACAGGACCGAGGCCAGGGCCGGGAGCGGGGCCAGGGGCGGGACCCGGGGCAGGGCCGGGAGCGGGGCCAGGGGCGGGACCCGGGCCAGGGCCGGGACCGGGGCAGGGCTGGGGCCAGGGGCGGGGACAAGGCCAAGGCCGGGGACAGGGCAGGGTCCTGAGCCGGGCCGGGGCCGGAGGCCAAAGCGGGACTTCCGGCGAGTACAGACGTCAGGCGGGGAGGTGAATCAGCCCAGGTCTGCCAGGCCCTTGCGGTACGCGTACGTGACCGCTTGGGCGCGGTCGCGCAGGCCCGCCTTGGCGAACAGGTTGTTGATGTGCGTCTTCACCGTCGCCTCGCTGATGAACAGCTCGCGGGCGATCTCGGCGTTCGAGTGGCCCGACGCGATCAGGGTCAGGACCTCCACCTCGCGTTGGGTGAGGCCGTCGGGGAGGTCGGCGCGTCGGCGGCGGGACGGCTGGGCGCCCGTGGCCAGGGCGTCCACCAGGCGTCGCTGGACCGACGGGTCGAGTTGGGCGTCTCCGTCGCGTACCGCGTCTATCGCTCGGGCTATCTCCTCGGCGCCCGCGTCCTTGGTCAGGTAGCCGCGTGCGCCGGCCTGGAGGGCGGCGAAGACGGACTCGTCGTCGCTGAAGGTGGTGAGGACGACGATCTGGACCGACGGATGTTCGGCCTTGATGCGGCGGGTGGCCTCGACGCCGTCCACGCGTGGCATGCGGAGGTCCATGAGTACGACGTCCGGGTTGCTCTCGGACACGAGACGTACGGCCTCCTCACCGTCGCTCGCGGAGCCGACCACCTCCAGGCCGGGCAGCAGTCCCAGCAGCAGCACCAGGCCGTCGCGGACGACGGTCTGGTCGTCCACCACCAGTACGCGCGTCAAAGTGGCACCCTCAGCAGCACGCTGAATCCCTCTCCCGCCGGGCCGGCTTCGAGCGTGCCGCCGATCAGCTCGGCGCGCTCGCGCATCCCGACCAGACCGTATCCTCCGCCGCTCGTGGCGAGCGGGCCGGGTTCCTTCCTCCCGCCGGAGTCGGTGACCTCCAGCTCGCACCACTCGGGCTCGTACCGCAGCACGATCGCCACGTCGGCACCCGGAGCGTGCTTGCGGACGTTGGTCAGCGCCTCCTGGGCCGTACGGATCACGGCGAGCACGGCCCTGGCGGTCAGGTCCTGCGGCTTCCCCGCGATCGTCACCTCGCAGGCCGCGTCCGCGAGAAGCCGGTGCTCGTCGGCCAGCTCGCGCAGCACCTCGTCCATCGGCGGGATGTCGCCGCGGAGAGTGGCGAGTGCCCGGCGGGTCTCCTCGAGGCCGCTGCGGGCCAGCCCTCGGGCGCGTTCGACCCGGTCGAGTGCCTCGTCGGTCCGTCCGCTCACCATCAGCAGCCGGGCACCTTCGAGGTGGACCAGCTGGGCGGACAGGGAGTGGGCGAGGATGTCGTGGATCTCGCGGGCGATGCGGGAGCGCTCGGCCAGCACCAGGTTCTGCTGCTCGGTCAGCCGTGCCGCCTCGCGGGTCATGCCCGCACGGATTCCGGCGTACATGCCGAGCATGCCGACGATCGTCCACAGCTCCCCTGCCGGACGCCCCTGAACAGCGATGACGACCAGCATCCCGACCGAACCGACCATCGCCACCGCGCCGGACCGGAGCAACGGCCGGATCGCACCCGCGTAGCCCGTACAGGCGAAGATGAGCGCGCTGCCCGGCCGGTCGGGCACGTAGGCGTAGAGCGCGACGCCGATGCCGGCACCGGCGACCAGGAGCAGAGGGCCCAGCGCGTACCCGCGCCGGCTCACGATCATGCCGATCACGAAACAGGCGACCGCGACGGCGACCGTGCCGGTGAGCGCGAGGTCGCGACCGTACAGGCCGAGGTGGGGCCGGCCGGGGTGGACGTCCGTGCGCAACATCGCGTACGCGAACCAGAGACTCGCCGCGATGAGGACGCCGACCCGTAGGTGCGGCCCGTCCCTCCGGAGAAGCAGGGCGGGTACGACCGCCGGCCAGCGCCGATCGCGGGCCAGCCAGCCTCGCAGCTCTGCCATCACGGACGAACACCATCTCGTGCCGACCGCCCGCGACTCCGCCGAGCGGCAGGGAGGGGCCGGTCCGCGGCCGAAGGATCTCTCCGTTCGCGTACCGATCCTCCGGCCGGTACGCGGCGCGGCTCTGTCATCACGGTTGAACGCTAACCCGGGTCTGGAGTTCACGGGACCGCCAGGCGATCACCGCGTTCTGTGCGAGCAGCCAGGCCGCGACGGAGATCAAGATCGCCCCGCTGCCGGGCCTGACCCCTGCCGCGTACCCCGCCCCGAACAGACCGCTGCGTACGGCGATCGACGCCAGGAAGATCCCGAAGGTGGCCCAGGTCCCCCGGCTCCACAGGCCGCCGGACGGCTCGCGCCAGATGTGCATGGTCGCGCCCAGGCCGAGGCCCAGCAGCAGTGCGGCGACGATCTCGGCGGCCAGCAGGCCCGCGCTCAGCGCGGCGTGGTGGGGATCGACCGCTCCGCCCTGGGCGATCCCGATGCCCCCGATGACGAGCGGGATCACCAGCAGCCTCCGCTCGTCGACCCGCCGCCTCGTGAAACGGCGCGCGATGACGAACACGATGACGGCGGCGACGATCAGACCGGTGAGAGCTTCATGCATGACGACGACACTAGGAATCGCCGGGCTCGTCCGGATCGGCGCGAGGATGGAGCTTCCACCCCTCCACCCGAGGGTGGACGGACGCCCAAGGTGGGGAGCCCAAGGTGGGGAGCCCAAGGTGGGGAGCCCAAGGTGGGGAGCCCAAGGTGGGGAGCCCAAGGTGGGGAGCCCAAGGTGGGGAGCCCAAGGTGGGGAGCCCAAGGTGGGGAGCCCAAGGTGGGGAGCCCAAGGTGGGGAGCCCAAGGTGGGGAGCCCAAGGTGGGGAGCCCAAGGTGGGGAGCCCAAGGTGGGGAGCCCAAGGTGGGGAGCCCAAGGTGGGGAGCCCAAGGTGGGGAGCCCAAGGTGGGGAGCCCAAGGTGGGGAGCCCAAGGTGGGGAGCCCAAGGTGGGGAGCCCAAGGTGGGGAGCCCAAGGTGGGGAGCCCAAGGTGGGGAGCCCAAGGTGGGGAGCCTACCCGGTCAAGGGTCGGCCCGTGGTGAGGCTTGGTCAGATGTCGATGCGGGAGTCGTCCAGTTCGGAGGCGCCGCTGGAGATGAATTCGCGGCGGGGGCCGACCTCGGAGCCCATCAGGAGGTTGAAGATGCCCTCGGCCTCCTGGGCGTCCTCGATGCGGATACGGCGCAGCATGCGGTGGCGTGGGTCCATCGTCGTCTCGGCGAGCTGGTCTGCGTCCATTTCGCCCAGGCCCTTGTAGCGCTGGATGGGCTCCTTCCAGCGGACTCCGCGGCGTTCGAACTCCACGAGCTTTTTGCGCAGCTCGGCGTCGGAGTAGGTGTAGATGTGCTTGTCCTGGCCCTTTTTCGGCTTGGTCAGCTCGATGCGGTGCAGTGGGGGCACGGCGGCGAAGACGCGGCCCGCGTCGAGCATCGGGCGCATGTAGCGGTGGAGCAGGGTCAGTAGCAGGCAGCGGATGTGGGCGCCGTCGACGTCGGCGTCGGCCATCAAGACGATGCGGCCGTAGCGTACGGCGTCGAGGTCGAAGGTGCGGCCGGAGCCCGCGCCCAGCACCTGGATGATCGAGGCGCACTCGACGTTTTTCAGCATGTCGGCGACGGACGCCTTCTGCACGTTCAAGATCTTGCCGCGGATCGGCAGCAGGGCCTGGAACTCGGAGTTACGCGCGAGCTTGGCGGTGCCGAGGGCGGAGTCGCCCTCGACGATGAACAGCTCGCTGCGGTCGTCGGCGGTGCGGCAGTCGACCAGCTTGGCCGGCAGGGCGGAGTTTTCCAGCGCGCTCTTACGGCGTTGGTTCTCGCGCTGCTGGCGGGCGGCGATGCGGGCCTTGGAGGCCGAGACGACCTTTTCGAGCACGGACCGCATCGGCTGCTTCTGACCGCGCTTGGGGTTGTCGAACGCCTCTTTGAGCTCGCGCCCGATCACCTGGGAGACGATCCGGGTCGCCGCCGAGGTGCCCAGCACCTCCTTGGTCTGCCCCTCGAACTGCGGCTCCGGCAGGCGGACCGTCACGACGGCGGTGAGGCCCTCGAGGATGTCGTCCTTGATGATCGGGTCGTCGCCGTTTTTCAGCAGCTTGGTCGCGCGGAGCTGGTCGTTGAGCACCTTGACCAGGGCACGGTCGAACCCGGTGACGTGGGTGCCGTGCTTGGGCGTGGCGATCACGTTGACGAACGACTTGGTGATCGTGTCGTAGCCGGCGCCCCAGCGCAGCGCGACGTCGACGTCGATGTCGCGTTCGACGTCGGTCGGCGTGAGGTGGCCCTGGTCGTCCAGGACCGGGACGGTCTCGGTGAAGTGCCCGCGGCCCTGCAGCCGCAGCACCTCGGAGACCGGCTGGTCGGACGCGAGGTGGTCACAGAACTCGCTGATGCCGCCGTCGAAGCGGAACTCGTGCTCGACGAGCTCCTCACCGCGCTCGTCGCGTACGGCGATGGTGAGGCCGGGCACCAGGAACGCCGTCTGGCGCATCCGGTCGACGACGGCCTCGTCGCCGATCGTGGCTTCTTTGAGGAAGATCTGCCGGTCGGGCCAGAAGCGGACACGCGTGCCGGTGATGCGCTTGGCGACTCGCTTGGACTGGTGGAGCCCGCGCTGCTTGGCCGGCTTTTTGGTGAACTTCGCGTCCGGTCCGTCGCCGGCGAAGTCGCCGGGGAGTCCGCGCTTGAAGCTCATCACGTGCGTGTGCCCGTCACGGTCGACCTCGACGTCGAGGCGTACGGACAGGGCGTTGACCACCGAAGCGCCGACGCCGTGCAGGCCTCCGGACGCGGTGTAGGAGATGCCGCCGAACTTGCCGCCCGCGTGCAGCCGCGTCATCACCAGCTCGACGCCGGTCAGGCCGGTCTTGGGCTCGGCGTCGACCGGGATCCCGCGCCCGTCGTCGCCGACCTCCATCGAGCCGTCCGCGTGCAGGGCGACCTCGATGCGCGAGCAGTGCCCGCCGAGAGCCTCGTCGACGGAGTTGTCGATGATCTCCCAGAGGCAGTGCATGAGACCGCGGCTGTCGGTCGACCCGATGTACATTCCGGGCCGCTTGCGTACGGCCTCCAGACCTTCGAGCACCGAAAGGTGCCGCGCGGTGTAACCGTGCGGGTCCTCGGCGGTGATAGTGGCGGCGGTCAACGGCTTTGCTCCTCGGGGGTAGGACGTGCGGCAGCAGGCTACCCGGCAGCGCCGACAGTAGCCGACCGGCGCGCCGTTCTGCCTGTCCTCCACCCTGGGTTGCAGATTGTGCAAGTCCACCTATTAGCGGTGGCTCTGCGTCACATCACACCCATATGGTCCTGCCATGTCCAACACGATTGTCGCCAAAGACCTGCGTAAGCGCTATGGCGACGTGAACGCCGTAGACGGCGTCTCCCTTACGGTCGAAGACGGTGAGTTCTTCGGCATTCTCGGCCCGAACGGCGCCGGAAAGACCACCACCCTGGAGATCATCGAGGGTCTCCGTGAGGCCGACGGCGGTGAGATCTCCGTCTTCGGCCAGTCCCCCTGGCCGCGCAACGCCGCGCTGTTGCCGAGGATGGGGGTACAGCTCCAGTCGTCGGCCTTCTTCGAGCGTCTCACCGCTCGTGAGCAGCTACGGACCTTCGGCTCCCTGTACGGGGCGACGAGCCGCAAGGCCGACGAGATGCTGGAGACCGTGGGCCTGGCCGACAAGGCCGACACCCAGGTGGAGAAGCTTTCGGGCGGACAGGCACAGCGGCTGTCCATCGCGTGCGCGCTCGTGCACGAGCCGGAGCTGGTATTCCTGGACGAACCGACCGCGGCGCTCGACCCGCAGGCGCGCCGCAACCTCTGGGACGTACTGCGGGCGATCAACACCGACGGCCGCACGATCGTCCTGACCACGCACTACATGGACGAGGCGGAGGTCCTCTGCGACCGCGTCGCGATCATGGACCATGGCCGGATCCTGCGCAGCGGGCCGCCCGCCACGCTGGTCCGCGACCTGGACGCCGCCGCCCGCGTCAGCGTGGCCAGCGGTGTGGTCAGCGCCGAGGACGCGCGTACGCTCCCGGGCGCCGACGAGGTGACGGACGACGAGGTCTCCCTGGTCATCGCCACGCACGACGCCCCCAAGGTGGTCAAGGCGCTCGCCGACCGCGGCGCCCTGGAGGGCGTGCAGATCCGTGGCGCCACGCTCGAGGACGTCTTCCTCGACCTGACCGGACGGGAGTACCGGGCATGAGCGAGCGAGGCAATGAGCACGGCGTCCCGATCACGACGAACAAGGAGGGCTCGTGAACGAGCGGAGCGAGCGAACCGGCGAACACAGCGCCCCGATCACCCCTCCGACGAAGGAGGGCTCATGAGCGAGCGGAGCGAGCGAATCAGTCAACACAGCGCCCCGATCACTCCTCCGACGAAGGAGGGTTCATGAGCAGCTTTCAGAGCCTCGCCCGTGCGATGTTCCTCGGGTTCCGACGGGACAAGGGCGCGCTCTTCTTCACGATCGCGCTGCCGCTCCTCTTCCTGCTGATCATCGGCGGGCTGTTCGCCAAGCAGTCGACGCCCAAGTCGACGATGCTGGAGATCGGTTCGGTGGAGGTCGTCGACCAGATGCCGGCGGACGTACGCGCCGGCTTCGACAAGTCGCTGAAGATCACCAAGATCAGCGACCGGAACGCCGCGCTGGAGAAGGTCAAGAAGGGCGACTACGACGCCGCGCTCGAGCAGAGCGGCGGCCAGGTCGTCATCCACTTCTCGGCGGCCGACCAGGTGAAGGCCGGCACCGCGCAGGGGCAGATCGAGGGGCTCGTCCAGGCCGCCAATCAGGCGGCCTCCGGACAGCCGCCGAAGTATCGCCTCCAGGCGGAGCAGGTCGAGGACAAGTCCCTCAAGGCGATCCAGTACATCACCCCGGGCCTGCTCGGCTGGGCGCTCGCCGCGGCGGGCATGTTCGGCGCGTCCACCACACTTGTCACATGGCGCACCAAAGGCATCCTGCGCCGGCTGCGGTTGTCACCGGTTCCGATCCGTACGGTGTTCACCGCACGGGTGGCGGTCAGCCTGGGTACGGCGCTCGTGCAGACCGCGCTGTTCATCGGGGTGGCGACGCTGCCGTTCTTCGGGCTGAAGCTCGACCATTACTGGTGGATGGCGATCCCGATGGTGCTGTGCGGGGTGCTCGCGTTCCTCGCGATCGGCATGCTGATCGGGGCGTGGGCCAAGACCCAGGAGACCGCGCAGGCCGTCACCCAGATGGTCGTGCTGCCGATGGCCTTCCTCGGCGGGTCGTTCTTCCCCATCGACCAGGCGCCAAGATGGCTGCGTGTCGTTACGGAGATCTTCCCTCTGCGCCACCTCAACGATGGCATGCTGAAGGTCATGGCACGGGGTGCCGGACCGGCCTCCGTCCTTCCGCAGATGGGGATCCTGCTGGGATTCGCGCTCGTCGCGACGATCATCGCCATCCGCGTTTTCCGGTGGGAACAAATCTGAACATTGACCGCTAGCGTGACGTTTGTCACCTCCGGGGCTATTCCGCTCTCGGCGTACACAGAACCCGCATGGGAACGCTCACGTCCGGTTAGATGTTGTCCTAAGCGACCGACCCCGAGACGAGGAAGGCGACGTGACTGGAGCTCTTGCCCCAACCAAGCCGCTGACGGCCGCAGACCGCTGCGACCGCTGCGGTGCTCAGGCCTATGTCCGCGCGGTCCTCGCGGGCGGCGGCGAGTTGCTGTTCTGTGCCCACCATGGCCGTAAGTACGGCGAGCCGCTTCGCGCGGCAGGCGCAGAGATCCACGACGAGACCGACCGGCTGCTTGAGACCCCTGCCACCGCACCCTCCGAAGAAGAAGAGCGGTAGGCCAGGCGAGCCGAATTCATAACCGACGAGACGGCGGCCACCCGAACCGGGGGCCGTCGTCTCAGTTTTCCGGACGAACCCCTTCCAGCGAGCGCCACGCGGCACGACGCGGCCCGGCAGCGCATCGAGCAGGACGTGGCCTCAGGATGATCGAGGTGGGCGCTCAGGCCGTGAGTGCGCCCAGCCCGCTCAGGCGTGAGTGCGCCCAGCCCGCTCAGGCGTGAGTGCGCCCAGCCCGCTCAGGCCGCGACGAAGGCCCGCCAACGACGACGAGACCAGTACGGCCGCCGCGCCCGGACGCCCATGACTCCGGAACGACACCGCGTGGACGACACTGTCCGTACGACGCTTTCGGTACGACGCCCCGGACCACACGGCCGAGGGCCTGGGGGGACGATGCTGATCTTGTTGCCGCCGTCGGAGAGCAAGGCGGCCGGCGCGGACGCGCCACCGCTCGACACGGGCTCGCTCAGCTTCCCCGGCCTCACTCCCACCCGCGAACGCGTGCTCCGCGCCCTGGAGGCCCTCTGCGCCGGTCCTGAGGGCACCGCACGGCAGACGCTGGGCCTGTCCCCCGGCCAGGCGGCCGAGATCACGCGCAACCGCGGACTGCGGACGGCCCCCGCACTGCCGGCCGCGGAGCTCTACACCGGCGTGCTGTACGACAATCTGGGCCTGGCCACACTGGACCCGGACCGAGCCGCACGGTCCATCTTGATCTTCTCGGGCCTGTGGGGCGCCCTGAGGGTCGCCGACCGCGTCCCCGCATACCGACTGGCAATGAACGTACGCCTGCCGCCCCTGGGCGCTCTCGCGGCCGTCTGGCGGCCCATCCTGACCGCCGCACTGCCCACCGGGGACCTCATCGTGGACATGCGCTCGGCGCCGTACGCCGCCGCGTGGCGTCCGCCGGCCGTCAAGGTGAGGGTCTTCCGCGAGCGCGACGGCACGCGGACGGTGGTCAGCCACATGGCCAAGGCGACGCGGGGCGCGGTCGCCCGGGCGCTGCTGCGGAACGCCGCGGATCCGGCGACCCCGGAGGAACTGGTCAAGACCCTGCTCGATCTGGGGTACGCCGCCGAGCTCAACGGCTCCGCCGTCGACGTCGTCATCGCCGACTGAGCAGCCCACGCGGAGGGGACCGCGCGCGACCAGGCCGGCTCCCGCCGTTCGCCGCAAGCGCCCTCGGCGAAAAACGAAGGCCCGGACCGTGAACGGTCCGGGCCCCCGATCGTGATGACTCAGTCGAGGTAGTCGCGCAGCACCTGCGAGCGCGACGGGTGACGCAGCTTCGACATGGTCTTGGACTCGATCTGACGGATCCGCTCGCGGGTGACGCCGTAGACCTTGCCGATCTCGTCCAAGGTCTTCGGCTGCCCGTCGGTGAGGCCGAACCGCATGGAGACCACGCCGGCCTCCCGCTCGCTCAGCGTGTCGAGCACCGAGTGCAGTTGCTCCTGCAGCAGCGTGAAGCTGACCGCGTCGGCCGGCACGATGGCCTCGGAGTCCTCGATGAGGTCACCGAACTCACTGTCACCGTCCTCACCGAGCGGTGTGTGCAGCGAGATGGGCTCACGGCCGTACTTTTGGACCTCGACCACCTTTTCAGGCGTCATGTCGAGCTCCTTGGCCAGCTCCTCCGGGGTCGGCTCACGGCCGAGGTCCTGGAGCATCTGGCGCTGCACGCGGGCCAGCTTGTTGATGACCTCGACCATGTGGACCGGTATACGGATCGTCCGGGCCTGGTCGGCCATCGCCCGGGTGATCGCCTGCCGGATCCACCAGGTGGCGTAGGTCGAGAACTTGTAACCCTTGGTGTAGTCGAACTTCTCGACGGCGCGGATCAGGCCGAGGTTGCCCTCCTGGATGAGGTCCAGGAAGAGCATGCCGCGACCGGTGTAGCGCTTGGCCAGCGAGACGACCAGCCGGAGGTTGGCCTCGAGGAGGTGGTTCTTGGCCCGGCGGCCGTCCTCGGCGATCCACTCGAGGTCGTCGAGCACCTGGAACTCCAGGACGGTCCGCTCGAGGGCGAGCTTTTCCTCGGCGAACAGGCCGGCCTCGATGCGCTTGGCCAGCTCGACCTCCTGCTCGGCGTTGAGCAGCGGGACCTTGCCGATCTGCTTGAGATAGTCCTTGACGGGGTCGGCGGTCGCGCCGGCGGCCGCGATCTGCTGCGCCGGGGCGTCCTCGTCGTCGTCACCGATGACGAACGACTCGTCCTCCGACGTCGGCTTCTTCTCCGCGGCCGGGGCGGGGGCCTCCTCGGGCTCCGCCTCAGGCGCGGCCTCGGCCACGACCTCGGTGTCCGTGTCGTCGACGCCGGTCTCGAGATCGGCGGCCACGACGTCGTCGCCGAGATCGTTCAGGTCGGCCTCATCGATGTCGGTGACCTCGATGTCGGCATCGCTGACGTCCTCGCCGTCCTCAGGCTCTTTTACGGCCTTCGCGACGGGCTGCGGCGCGGACTTCTTCGCCGGCGCCGCCTTCTTCGGCTTGGCGGCGCTCTTCTTGGCGCGAGCAGGCTTGGGCGGCGCCTCGGCGTCGTCCTCGACGACCGCGGTCACCGAGTCCTGCTCCTTGGTAGCGGCAGTCGTCTTGGTCTTCTTGGTCGCGGGCGTCGCACGCTTGCTGCTGTTGCGCGCGCGCTTAGGCGCCGCGGAGTCGGCAGCGCTCACCATGACGGTCACACCCTCCTTGCTAAGACTCCGCAAGATGCTCGAGGCCTTCGACACGGGAATGTCGGCCTCCTCGAACGCACGGCGTACATCATCGGCCTCGAGGTAGCCCTGGGAACGCCCACGCTCGATCAATTGCCTGACAACGTGCTCGTGCAGCTCGGACGGCTTGGAGGTCGAACTCGCAGGCGACACAAACACCTCTCGAACGAACGTGTGGCTATGTTGACCCAGTGCTGTATCGGGCGCCGGCCCCGTAGACGCTTTGCGTTGAGCAGCGTACCCCTGCCTCACTCTCGATCCAGCATTCTGGTACGCCTGCCTATTCCGCACGGTGGAGTCCGACCCGGTGACCACCACCTTAGAGGGCTTGGGGTGGTCCTTCGTACGTGCTACGCCGTCTTCGGCGGAACATGTAGGGCAAGTACGGTCACGTCATCATCATGGTCATACCCGGCCAGCATCCGATCCACCAGGAAGTCGACAAGTATCTCAGGATCCGCGAGCACCTCGGGCGGAGCATCGGCGGCGATGGCCACGATCTCGTCGAGGCCGGCGTCGAGTCCCCGTCTTCGGTTCTCCACAAGTCCATCGGAGTAGAAGACCACAGTGTTGCCGGGTGGAACGGAAAACTTTGTTTGATGTCGCTGTGAGGGCCAGCCGAGCGGGGTGCCGGCCTCGGCCGTACTGACCTTCGGCGGCGCGTCCGGGAAGATCAACAACGGGGGCAGATGTCCCGCGTTGCTGATCACGCCCTCGCCCGTGGCCGGATCGATCACGGCGTACGCGAGCGTCGTGATCTGCTCCAGGCCCTCGGTGGCGGTGAACAGCCGGTCGAGGCCGGACAGCACCGCCGCGGGACGCGGGTCGTTGAGGGCGAGGGCGCGCAGAGCGTTGCGCACGCGGCCCATTCCGGCCGCGGCCTTGACCCCCTTGCCCATGACGTCGCCGATCGCGATCGCCACCTGGTTGTCCTGCAGCGGGAAGGCGTCGTACCAGTCGCCGCCGACCTGCACGTGGCGTGTCGCGGGCTGGTAGCGGGCCGCGAGCTGCATCGAAGGAAGCTGGGGCAGCTGGTCCGGCAGGAGGCTGCGCTGCAGCGCCTCAGCGGTCTTGTGCTCGCGCTCGAACAGCGTGGCGCGCTCGACCGCGAGTGCGCACTGGCCGGCGAGCGCCTCGAGGAAGACCCTCTCCTCCTCGGTGATCTCGCGAGGCCGTGTGAACGAGAAACGGAGAGCGCCGAGCGCGCGGCCGGCGGCCAGCAGCGGGAGGCCCACCCAGGCGCGCTCGTCGGTCAGCCGGGCGAACGTGTCGATCTCCTCGGCCGGGATCTGGCCGCGCAGGCTCTCGGGGTTCTCGGCGAGGAACGGGCGGCGTTCGCGCACGGCGATCGACATCACGCTCGCGTCCTCGATCCCGATCTCCTCGCGGGGCGGACCCGGAAGCTCGGGAATGCCACCCGGCGTGATGGTGCGCAGCCGCACCTTGTCATCGTCGAGAAGCGCGACCGCGGAGCGGTCGGCGCCGATGGCGGACCGGCCGACCTCGGTGATCACGGCGACCACCTGGTTGACCGTCAGCGCCTCGGCCAGCATCGACGTCGCCTGCTGGAGCCGTGCGGTGCGCAGCGCGGCGGCGGAGAGCTGCTCGGTGAGCCGTCCCCGCATCTCCTCGGCCTCGCGCTTGCCGGTGACGTCGGTGTTGGCACCGACCCACTCGACGATCTCGCCGTCGCGGCGGATCGGCACCGCGCGTACGTCGTAGTTGCGGTAGCCGCCGGCACGGGTGCGGATGCGGTACGTCGCCTCGAAGATGCGGTCGCCGGACACGCACGCCTGCCAGGCGTCCTCGATGCGGTTGCGGTCCTCGGTGTGCACGGCGCCCAGCCAGCCGTCCGCGGCGTACTCCTCGTGCGTCTGACCGGTGATGGCGCGCCATTCGGGCGCGTCGTCGACGACCTTGCCGGTCGGCATGGTCACCCAGACGACCTGCGAGCTGGCCTCGACCAGGGAGCGGTAGCGCTCTTCTTTGCGGCGGATGGACGTCTCGGCGAGGACACGGTCGGTGACGTCCACGACGACGAGCACGACACCCGTCATCGCACCGTCGGCGGCACGTGAGGGGAACCAGGAGTACGCCCAGTGCCGTCCGTCGATCTGCAGGTCGACGTCGAGCACCGGACGGTCCTCGTCGACGACCTTGCGGACCGCGCCCTCGACGATCTCGCCGAACTCGTCGGGGAGCACCTCGGACGGCTTCTTGCCCTCGAGGTCGGTGACGGCGACGCCGTGCAGACGGGCGAGCGTCTCGTTGGCGCGCTTGAAACGCAGGTCGGTATCGAAGAGCGCGAACCCGATCGGAGCCTCCCGTAGCAACGTGGCGAACAGCGCCGAGTCCGACGCGTCGAGACCGGAGAGCCGGGGATGCGGCACGGACGTATCGGTGCTCATGGTAGACACCTCCGTCGCGCGCCTGGGCCTACTGCTAGGCATTTCCGCATCACTATGGGTGAATGGGAGCAGGCTAGCTGTTCTGTCCCGTGAGGTTGGGGATGCGGCTGGCGGGTGGTTGGCCGTTCAGTGCGGTGTGTCCGCGGTGGTGGTTGTAGGCGTGCAGCCAGTCGGGGAAGGCTTGGCGTCGTTCGGTCTCTGATCGGTAGGGGCGGGCGTAGGCCCATTCCTCCAGCAGGGTGCGGTTGAGGCGTTCGACCTTGCCGTTGGTCTGGGGCCGGTAGGGGCGGGTGCGTTTGTGGACGATGCCGGCGGTGGCCAGGACGTCGCGCCAGGGGTGGGATTTGTAGCAGGCGCCGTTGTCGGTCAGGACGCGTTGGACGGTGATGCCGCAGGAGGTGAAGAAGGCCTGGGCGCGGGTCCAGAACGCGGCGGCGGTGTGTTTCTTCTCGTCGGTGAGGATTTCGCTGTAGGCCAGGCGGGAGTGGTCATCGACGGCGGTATGGATGTAGCTGTACCCGGCGCCGGAGCGGGTCTTACGCCCCGCCTGGCGGCCTAGGGTCTTGTGTCCGCCGCCGTCGGGGATGTTGCCGAGTTTCTTGATGTCGACGTGGACCAGGTCGCCCGGTGCTTGGTGTTCGTAGCGGCGGATCACCCGGCCGGTCGCCCGGTCGGTCCAGGCCAGCCGGTTGAGCCGGTAGCGCACCAGGACCCGGTGCACAGTGGCCGGGTTCAGATGCAGCAGGCCGGCGATCCGCGCCGGTCCCCACCGCCGCGCCACCCGGACCTTGATGATCCGCCGCTCGGTCCGGGTCGGGGTACGCCGTGGGCTGGTGTGTGGGCGGCTGGAACGGTCGGCCATCCCGGCCTCACCGTGGGTGCGGTAGCGGCTTGCCCACCGCTGGGCGGTCGTGACCGAGACCTGGAAGCGTTCAGCGGCCCGCCGTAGCGGCCAGCCGTCCTCCACGACACAGCGGGCCAGGCGAAGGCGTCCGGTCTCACTCAGGGGTGCGTTACGGTGCGGCATGAGGGCCTTTCTGGTCGCCGGTGCAGATGTCGCAATCCACACCGAGCCAGAAGGCCCTCACCTATTTCAAGATCATCGCACCGTGTCGCCGTCACCAACCTCCGTGGTCAGTACAGCTAGCGCTCCCGTTCTCCAACACAACACCGCTCGGAGTCAGATTTTCATCATCTCGGTGGTTCGCCGCCGACGGAAGCCCCGTTCGGCATCGTTATCGCCGGCCGCGAAGCGCACGGCCCATCCTCGCCCGGCCGGCCACGCGGCGCGAAGCCGCGTACCCGGCAGGAAAGAAGATAATAAGCGCCAGCCGCAGGGTGGCGGGCGAGATCGCCGATCTCGGCGCGTCTCTCATGCGGCATACGGGCCGATGAGCAGCGTTCTCGCAGCGTACGGGGGAGAAATTACGGACGGCGTGTCGCCGAATATCGGTAATTCTTAATTGACCTTTACTTTTTCGTCCGCTTGAGTCCGTTTCGGTCCGGCGCCCCCTGGACGGCGCTCACCGGCACCACCGAACCGGGCACACCGCCCCTACGCCTTGTTCTTGGCCTTCGCGGCCGCCTTCATCTGCTGCTTGTGGCTGCGCACCTTGCCGAGCGAGTCCTCATCCACGATGTCGGCGATGGAGCGGTGTGCCGCGTCCTCGCCGTACGGGCCGGCCGCCTCGCGCCAGCCCTCCGGCCGCACGCCGAGCCGCTTACCGAGCAGCGCGACGAAGATCTTCGCCTTCTGCTCGCCGAAGCCGGGCAGCGCACCCACGCGTTCGAGCAGCTCACGACCGGTCCCCGCATCCGCCCACACCCGCTCGGCGTCGCCGTCGTAATGCTGGAGGAGAAGCCGGCACAGCGTCTGTACCCGCGCGGCCATCGCCTTGGGAAAGCGGTGGAGCGCGGGGCGCTGGCTGAAGACGGCGACGAGGGCGTCCGGGTCGTAGCCGGCCAGCTCCTCGACGTCGGGATCGTGCCCGAGCCGCCGCGCGAGGTCGGCCGGCGCCGAGAACGCGCGTTCGAGCGGCACCTGCTGGTCGAGCAGCATCGCCATCAGCAGCGCCAGCGGGCTGCGGTTGAGCAGTGCGTTGGCCTCCGGCGCGATGGGCAGCGAAACCGTCACGACGTCCTACCTTTCCTTCCCCGGGCCTCTCATCATCCTCCCAAGCGCGCGCCGCGTACCGGAACCCGCCCGGTCCGCCCCCATGGCCAGCGCGATGACGGCGTACGGGACGGCGGCGAGCGTGAACAGCGGGCCCGGCCCCATCCAGGAGGAGCCCAGCGCGTAACCGGCGAAGGTCAGCACCGCCACGACCTCCGTGCCGAAGCCGGCCATCGACGTCAGCGTCGCCCGCGAGCGGTCGGAGATGCGCTCCTGCAGCCGCAGGTCGGCGGCGACGATCGCCCACTGGAAGACGCCGAACGCGACCGCGACGGGCACGAGCCCGGCCGGCCTGCCGATGACCCCACCGGCCGCGAGACACACGGAACCGGCGGCCAGCGCCGGCGCCGCCCAGCGCGTGCCCCGGCCGCCCAGCCAGCCGCCCGCGGCCATCCCCGCCGAGACCATGAGGACGAGGAACGGCACCGTCGCGGTGGCGGCGCCCGTCGCGCGGGCGAGCAACGGGACGTACTCCTCCAGGGCGTCCACACCGGACACAGCCGCGACGATGACCAGGCAGCGTCGGACTGCGGGCGTCCCCCGTGCCTCGGCCAGGCCCTCGCGCAGCACGTCGCGATGGCTCCCGCCGTGCCGTCCGCCGCCGCGCGACTCGGGAAACGACCACGCGACCGGCACGCCGAGGAGCGTGACGGCGACGCTCGCGACACCCACCGCGCGGAAGCCGCCCAGGTGCATGACCGGCGCGGCGAGGGCCGTCGCCGTCATGACCGCGGTCATGCCCGCGGCCTGCGAACGGCCGATCAGGCGAGCGTAGGCGCCGGCGGCACCGGCGCGTTCGAGCTCGTCGTAGACCAGCGCCTGCAGGGCGCCCGAGCGCAGGGAGCTGCCGGTGCCCCACAGCACGAACCCCAGCGCGAAGAAGGAATAGGAGGGGAAGAACGTCCACAGCGCGTATCCCGCGCCAGTGAGGGCGGGCGCGACGATCAGCAGCAGCCTGCGGGAGAAGACGTCGGCCCACAGTCCGGACGGCACCTCGACCACGAAGCCGGTGACCGACCAGAGGAGGAAGAGCGAGGAGATCTTCGCGGCCGACAGCCCCGCGTCCGCGAACAGCACCGCGTACACGGGATAGAACAGCACGAAGTCGTCGAGGAACGCGTAGGCGTAGAGCCTGCGCGCGAGCGTCGCCTCAGGTGAGGATCAATGTCGCCAGGTCATGTCACGAGACTACGTCCGCGGTGTGGCGGGCGCATCCGGGTTTCCGCGGAAGATATGACGGAATTCTGACGTCCTGACGGAATCGGTTCGCATACGGCTCCGGCAGTGTTCGAATAGGGACGTGAGCAGTGAAGGATCGCCGGTCGGGCGTCGCATCGTGCTCGGCATGATCGGCCTAGGCGCCGTCGGCGTCGTGACGGGTGCCAAGGTGCAGCGTGGAGTGAACCGCGCGCTCGGACCGGTCAGTTCGGGAATCTCCGGCATCGTGCCCGCGGCCGGCGGCTTCCGCTTCTACACGGTGACCGGTTCGGTGAAACGCATCGAGCCGGCCGACTACCACCTGACGGTGCGCGGCCTGGTGAACCACCCGCGCGACTTCAGCTTCGTCGAGCTGCAGACGGCGCTTCCGCAGACGCGGATGACGGACACGTTCCACTGCGTCACCGGATGGAGCGTCCCGAAGGTGGCCTGGGTGGGCGTCGCGCTGCCCGACCTGCTCGACGCGGTCGGCGTGGGGGCCGGCGCGCGCGGGGTCAAGTTCACCTCTTTCGACGGCGAGTACACCGAGAGCCTCACGCTCGAACAGGCGCGGCGGCGCGACGTGATCGTCGCCACCGGCATGCTGGGCGGTCCGGTGAGCCATGACCACGGGGGGCCGGTACGGATGTACGTCAACCCGATGTACGGCTACAAGTCCACGAAGTGGCTGAGCGGGATCGAGCTGGTCGACAAGGTGCGGCCCGGCTACTGGGAGACACGCGGGTACGACGTGGACGGCTGGGTCGGGCACTCGAACGGATACACGTCATGATCCGGTTCACGCGGCCCGTCCGCTGGGTCCACCACGCGACGGCGTTGCTGATGCTGATCTGTCTCGTGACCGCGGCGGTGCTGTACGTCCCGGCGCTCGAGGAGACGGTCGGCCGCCGCCACCTGATCCGCCTGATCCACGTCTACGCCGGGTTCGGGCTGCCGGTGCCGGCGCTGCTGGGATGGGCCTCCCGCGCCTTCCGCGACGACCTTCGCCGCCTGAACCGCTTCTCCCCCGCCGACTGGGAGTGGCTGCGCGGCAAGGACCGCCGCGCCACGGTGCGCGGCCGCGGCATCCACCCGGTGGGCAAGTACAACGCGGGGCAGAAGCTCAACGCCGCGTTCGCCGGCGGCGCGATCCTGGTGATGCTCGGCACCGGGGCCGTCCTCACCTTCCCCCACCGCTGGCCGGACTCACTGCGCGCGGGCGCGACGTTCGTGCACGACTGGCTGTTCTTCGCGATCTTCGTGGTCGTGGCCGGGCATCTCTACTACGCGCTGCGCGACCCGGGGTCGCTCAGCGGGATGTTCCGCGGCCACGTCCGGCGGGACTGGGCGGCCCGTCATCACGTCGCGTGGCTCGACGAGACCGACGAGCGCGAGCCACGCGATCGTGTCGCCGGAAAGTCTTGACACCCCTGCGCAGAGAGCCGAGATTCGAGCCGTGGCGGGTCGCACCGCGCCGGTGTTCCCCGCGATCGTCGATCTGTGGCGGGAGAGTGGTCCGATATGGCTCCGACACAGCTCATGTGGCGGCTCCACGTCCCCTCACCGATGGTGAGGCGACTGTGCCGCGACTTCACCGAACTCTCCGCCGAGACCGTCGAACGCTGCGTCGCCGACGTACGGCTGCGCGGCCGGCACCTGGGCGTGGACCTCACCCCGCAGCTCATCGAAGTCATCACCCGCGAACATCTGCTGAGTATGGTCAAGTCCGAGCCACCCTCAGCACGTCGAGCCGAACCTTCTGCGGGCGAGTAGGGTAAGTGGCCGGACACCGGACCACTCTTCCCTGAGGCGCCGCTCCCGGCCGCGCCAAGGGACGTACTGCGAGAAGGTAGCCACGTGAGCGACCTGCGCGAGCCGCCGAGCGCGCGACCCCCGCTGATGACGGCCGTGTCGCCGCGTCACGCGGCGCGCCCGAGCCGGCATCCAGGCGAGGTCGCCGCATGACCGGTACGCCCCCCGCCGTACGACGGCGCTCCCGTGGCGAGGTTGCATGACACGGCAGCGCACCCAGCCCCCGGATGCCGTGTTCCTAGAGATGCTGCGCGCCGCCCGCGAGCTGCTGGCGGTGCGCAGCCCCCTCGACGCCGAGCTCATCGTGAGCGAGATGCTCGGCACGTGGTGGGGCAAGCGGCTGGTGCACGACGACGTCGAGGAGGTCGTCGGTGAGGCCCTGGTCGAGCATGCCGCCAAGGCGCGTACGCCGGCGGCGCTCGCCCTGCTCACCGGGATCGCCTACCTCGGCACACCACGGCAGGCCGCGAAGGCCGAGCAGGCCGCGCTGACGCTCATGGAGGCGGGCGTGGCACGGCCGGGCTGGGCCGGGCGCGTCGGCGTGGTCGTGCCCGACCAGTGCTTCGTGTCCCGCGACGTGTACGGCGACCAGGACTCGGTCGTGTGCACCTACACCTACGCCGGCGAGGAGCACCATGCGCTGGTCGTCGTCGTCGACCACAACGAGCGCGGCATGGTGGTCGACGCGTGGGTGTCCTCACAGGTGGACAAGCTGCTCGGCTACTGCCGCAAGGAGGCCGAGGACAACCCGCTGATGTGCTTCGAGCCGATCCCCGGGAGCCGCGCTCGCGTCCTCCTGGAGAAGGCCCTGGCGATCACCGACGAGATCGAGGATCCGCCGGTCAAGGACACCTTCGGGTCCTACCACGCGTTCGTACGTGCGCGGATGCGCGCGCTTCCGCCCGGCGGACGCCGTACCCCTCCAACGGCCTACAGCCACGACCGGCGCGCGACCATGGCGGCACAGTTCCTCGCCTCGGACGAGGCCGAGGGGCTGTCGGACCGCTCGGCCGCGAGCCGCTGCGTCGACCGGATCATCGACTACGGCTGCGATTACGACTTCGGCCGGCCGCTGCGGGTCAGCCCGGTCAAGTGTGAGACGTTCCTGCTGCACCACCTCCCGCGCAAGGTGATGCTCTCTCCCGGCGAACAGGACGCCATGCCGCACGTGCTCGCGGCCTGGGTGCGCTGGGCGAGCAAGCGGACCCGGCTGCACGAGGAGGGTGTCCGGCAGACCCTCGACAAGGTCTGGGACATCACCGGCAAGTTCGCCGAGGCCTACCGCGACCCGACGACGTTCGGCCTGGACCGCGAGCTGGTCGAGCGGCTGCTGCCCGACGGTGACCTGGAGGCCCTGGCCCGCCGGGCGTTCGCGTTCCCGTTCCTGACCGCGGGCAACGCCGACATCGACCTCACCCGGCTGGACCCGGCCGACGACCACGACCGGCGCAAGCTGTTGAAGTTCGAGCACCCCGACCACGACCACGAGCACATCGAGACGCACCTGCGCCTGGCCAAGCGCCTGTGGAACGGCGACCCGCCCCAGCTGTGGACCATCGCCGAGTACCTCCTCGACAAGGGCCACGACCGCCACGACATCCTCCACCGGTTCATGGTGATCCTCGATGAGGTGGGCGACGACCCGCGGGCGTTGCGTGCCGCGCTGCGGGGTCTTCGCGACGAGGTCTGACCGCGGCCCGGCCGGTCGTGGCCACGCCGGTGGTTACGGCCATGCCTTGGCCGGTCGCCCCGGTTCGACCGAAATCATGGTAGAGCTGTGACGCGTTCATTCGTCACCCGCGCGAGCGCCGGACCGCGCTGAAGGGACTCGCATGGCCGACAGCCTCTACCGTCCGCTCGGAGACGGCCGGTTCCAGTCGACGGAGCTCACGCAGGGACCGTGGGACCCACGGAACCAGCACGGCAGCCCGCCGGCGGCACTGCTCACCCGGGAGCTCGAACGCACCGACCCGCAGCCCGACATGACCGTCTCGCAGCTGGCGATCGACATCCTCGGGCCGATCCCGGTCGGCGAGGTCACGGTGCACACCGAGGTCGTACGGCCCGGACGGCGGATCCAGTCCGTCGCCGCCGAGATGGTCGCCGAGGGACGTCCGGTCGCGTACGCGCGTGCCTGGCGCCTGCGGCACGCCGACACCGAGGCGATCGCCTCGGAGACCGCCGCCTCTCGCCTGCCCCTGCCGGACACCACCCTGAAGGAGTCGCCGCTGCCCGACTTCGGGTACTTCCACGCGCTCGAGTGGCGGTTCGCCGAGGGCGGGTTCATGCAGAACGGGCCGGCCGTCCTGTGGACCCGGCTCGCGGTGCCGGTCCTTCCCGACGAGGAGCCCTCGCAGCTCCAGCGGGTGGCCGGGGTCGCGGACACGGCCAGCGGCATCAGCTCCGAGCTGAGCTTCGCCGCGTACATGTTCTCCAACGTCGACTTCACCCTGCACCTGGTGCGGCCCCAGTCCGGCGAGTGGACCTGCCTCGACGCCGCCACGACGGTCGGGCCGTCCGGCAGCGGCCTGTGCCGTACGCGCCTGTACGACGAGCGCGGTGACTTCGGCAGCGCCGCACAGACCCTCTTCGTCGCCCGGCGCGACTGAGGGCGCGCGGCTCCGGGACCTGGCCGCTACCGGCAGCGCCAATACCCTGTCGCGCGGCCTGCCCGGCGGGTCCAGCGGGCATGACCTCTTCATGACCGCTCTGGAGCAACCCGCCATACTGACCCCCTCCCAGGCGCGTGAGGTCTTCCGCACCGGCGAGGTACCGGAGACGACGAGCGGCTGGTGCCGCGGTTACGTACAGGCGAACCTCCTCGCCGTACCGCGCGACCTGGCCTTCGACGCGCTGCTGTTCGCCGTCCGCAACCCCCGGCCGTGCCCGCTGCTCGAGGTCACCGACCCCGGCGATCCCCTCGTCCACGACGTGGCCACCGCCGACCTGCGCACCGATCTGCCGGCCTACCGGGTGTACGAGCACGGCCGGCTCGTCGCCGAGGTTCCCGACGTCACCGAGTACTGGCGCGACGATCTCGTCGGCCTGCTGTTCGGCTGTAGTTTCACGTTCGAGGCGGCCCTGGCCGCGGCCGGTGTACCGCTGCGCCACGTCGAGCAGGGCCGCAACGTGCCGATGTACGTCACGTCGCGGCCGTGCCGCCCGGCCGGCCGCCTCGCCGGGCCGCTCGTCGTCTCGATGCGGCCCGTGCCGCCCGACCTGGTCCGTACGGCCGCCGAGGTGACCGCGCGCCATCCGGCCGCCCACGGCGCGCCGGTCCATGCCGGCGACCCCGCCGAGCTGGGCATCGCGTCGCTCGACCGGCCCGACTTCGGCGACGCGGTGACGGCCGAGCCCGGGGACGTCCCGGTGTTCTGGGCCTGTGGCGTGACCCCGCAGGCGGTCGTGATGGCCAGCGAGCCGCCGTTCGTCATCACCCACTCTCCCGGGCGGATGCTGATAACCGATCGTTCGGATGAGACGCTGACCCCATGATCGACCTGAATGCGGACCTGGGTGAGGGATTCGGGCCGTGGCGGCTCGGCGATGATCTCGCCCTGCTCTCGATCGTCACCAGCGCGAACGTCGCGTGCGGGTTCCACGCCGGAGATCCGCTGATCATGCGGCGTACGTGCGCGGGCGCCGTGGAGCGCGGCGTGACGATCGGGGCACAGGTGTCCTACCGCGATCTGGCGGGCTTCGGCCGCCGGGAGATGGACGTTGCCCCGGACGAGCTGACCGCCGAGGTGCTGTACCAGCTCGCCGCGCTCGACGGCATCGCGCGCGCGGAGGGTGGCCGCGTGCGGTACGTCAAGCCGCACGGCGCGCTGTACAACCGCATCGTGCGCGATCCCGTCCAGGCCGAGGCGGTTGCCGCCGCGGTCAGGGCCTACGACCCGGCGCTGCCGATGCTCACGCTGCCCGGCTCGGTGCTGCACCAGGTCTCCGGCGTGACCGTGGTCAACGAGGGCTTCGCCGACCGCGCCTACAACCCCGACGGCACTCTCGTGTCCCGGCGGGAGCCCGGTGCGGTGATCGAGGACGAGCACCGGGTGGCGGCGCGCGCGACGCGGATGGCCGTCGACGGCACTGTCGAGGCCGTCGACGGGACCGAGGTGCGCGTCGATCCCCGGTCGATCTGCGTGCACGGCGACACGCCGGGCGCGGTCGCGCTCGCACGGGCCGTGCGCACGATGCTCGAACATGCCGACATCCGGCTGGGACCGTTCGCGTGAGGGTGCGGCGCGCGGGCGACGCCGCCCTGCTCATCGAGACCGAGGCGCCGCACCGGCTGCACGCCGCGGTACGCGAGCTCGCCCGGCCGGACGTGGTCGACGTCGTACCGGGCGCCGGGACGGTGCTGGTGACGACGCGGCCGGGCACCGACCTGAGGTATCTCGGCTCGCTGCTCGGCGACCTGCCGCTGCCGGAGGCGTACGAGACGGGCGGCGAGCCGCTGCGGGTGCCGGTCGTCTACGACGGCGAGGACCTGGACGAGGTCGCCTCGATCACCGGGCTGAGCAGCGAGGAGGTCATCGAACGGCACGCGAGCGGCGACTACGTCGTGGCCTATCTGGGGTTCGCACCGGGGTTCGGCTACCTGTCCGGACTCGACGAGCGGCTCCAGGTGCCACGCCGCGACTCACCGCGCACGTCGGTGCCGTCCGGGTCGGTGGCGATCGCCGGTCCGTACGGCGCCATCTACCCGTCCTCGTCACCGGGCGGATGGCGGCTCCTCGGCCGTACGACGCTGAAGCCGTGGGATCCCGAACGTGACCCTCCCTCGCTCCTGCGGCCCGGAGTACGGGTGCGCTTCGATCGCGTGACGCGGTGAGGGGGCCAACGTGATCGAGGTCGTACGCCCCGGGCCGCTCGCCACCGTGCAGGACCTGGGCCGTGCCGGGTACGCCCACCTGGGAGTGCCGTTGTCCGGTGCGGCGGACCGGGCGAGCCTGTGCCTGGCCAACCGTCTGATCGGCAACGCCGAGGACGCCGCCGGCGTGGAGCTGACCTTCGGAAACGCCGCGCTGCGTTTCGAGTCGGCCGCGTGGGTCGCGGTGACCGGGGCGCCGCTGCCCCTGTCGCCGGTCACGATGAACGCGCCCTGCCACGTGCCGGCCGGCACGGTCGTGGAGTTCGGTGCGCCGTCCGCGGGGGTCCGCACATACGTCGCGGTACGCGGCGGCGTCGACGTGCCCGCGGTGCTCGGCAGCCGCTCCACCGACGTACTGTCCGGGCTCGGTCCGCCGCCGTTGTCGGCCGGTGACCGGCTGGCCGTCGGGCGCGCGACGGGCATGATCACGGTCGATGTGGCACCGGGGCTGGAGCCGGAGGGTGAGCCGGTGCTGCGCGTCGCCGCGGGCCCGCGCGACGACTGGTTCGAGACGCTCGCTCCGCTCGCGGAGGCGGCCTATGAGGTGACCACCCAGAGCAACCGTGTCGGGGTGCGGCTGGACGGGCCCGCGCTCAAACGGCGGCGTGGCGGGGAGCTGCCGAGCGAGGGCATGGTGACCGGGTCGCTGCAGGTGCCGCCGAACGGGCTGCCCATCATCTTCCTGGCGGACCATCCGACGACCGGCGGCTATCCCGTGGCGGCCGTGCTGGCCACCGGCGACATCCCGCGTGCCGCGCAGCTTCGTCCTGGTCAGCGGGTGCGGTTCCGGTTCGCCGCCGGGGGCACGTGAGGCGTCACGTCCCGGCGCTCACCACGGCGTGCCGTCCTTGTACCTGCTCTGGGCCGGCAGCCCCACGACGACGACGTCGTTGGCGATGCGCAGACCGGACGCCGCCTCGCGGGCGACCGCCTCGATCAGTGCGCGTCGCCGGGCGGTGGCCACCTGCCCGCGCAGGACGACCACGTCATCGTGGATGTCGACGTCGATGCCGAACTCGACGGTGCGGGCGTCCGCGGCGAGACGGTCCTTGATGCGCGCCGCGAGACGGTGTGGCGGGTTCTCGGTCATACACCGCTCCCCTCCCGTGGCTCACCGTCCCCTCCCGCACGATGGCACAGCCGGGCCTGGTCCGCGCTCGGTCTGAGAAAGGCACTGCAACTTTCACAATGCCCGTTCCTCGCGGTGTCTGCCCGTGGGACCCCGTGTCAAACACGCCGGCGGCAACAGATCTTCAGGCGGTAAATGGTCGGCAATGGTAATAATTTACCAATTCTCCCGGCAGCGGCGCGTCTGACACCGCAGGTCGGCCGCCATGGACGACGACCTCGGCGCCCGGCCGGACCCGATGCGTGGCCGGGCGAGCGGGGCATGACAAGGTGGGTCGCGCCAGACCACTGACTTGGCCGTTCATCGCTATTTTGCCGAATCTGGGCGGAGTTTGACGGCAATGCCGGAGGCAAAACTATTTGTACGGTCATTGGGCCAATAGTCGCATCGCATACTCGCCGTAAAGGAGCGCCGTTGAGAATCGACATGATTTCCGAGCATGCCAGTCCACTGGCGCCGCCCGGGGGGATCGACGCCGGAGGCCAGAACGTTCACATCGGGGGGCTCGCGACCGCTCTGGCACTCCGTGGCCACGAGGTCACCGTCCACACGCGCCGCGACGACGTCGCGCTGCCCGACTCGGTGCCGTACGCGCCCGGCGTCACGGTGGAGCACGTACGGGCCGGTCCGGCGCGGGTCGTCGGCAAGGACCAGCTGCTGCCGTACATGGCGGAGTTCGCCGAGCAACTGGCGCGGCGGTGGGCGTCGACGCCTCCGGACGTCATCCACGCGCACTTCTGGATGAGCGGGCTCGCCGCGCTCGGCGGCGTACGCGACCAGGACATCCCGGTGGTGCAGACGTTCCACGCCCTCGGCAGCGTCAAGCGGGCGCACCAGCCGGACACGGACACGAGCCCGCCCGAGCGGCAGCGGTTCGAGGCCCAGGTGGGCCGTGACGCCGCGGCGGTCATCGCCACGAGCACCGACGAGGCACGTGAGCTGGCCGCGTACGGCATCCCGCCGGGCTCGGTCCACGTCGTCCCGTGCGGCGTCGACACCGGGCGCTTCCGCCCGGCCGGGCCGGCCGCCGAGCGCGGCGACCGGCCGCGCGTCCTCACGATCGGGCGTCTCGTCCCGCGCAAAGGGCTGGACACCGTCATCGAGGCGCTGTGCCACGTGCCGGACGTGGAGCTCGTGGTGGCCGGCGGGCCGCCACGCGCGGATCTGGACCGCGACCCCGAGGTGCTCCGGCTGCGGCGGCTGGCGCAGGCACGCGGCGTCGCGTCGCGCGTCCTGTTCACGGGGAGGATCACACGCGAGAAGCTGCCCGCGCTGATCCGGTCGGCCGACGTCGTCGTGTCGGTGCCGTGGTACGAACCCTTCGGGATCGCGGTCCTGGAGGCGATGGCGTGCGGTGTTCCGGTGGTCGTCTCCGCGGTCGGCGGCCATCTGGACACGGTCGTCGACGGGGTGACCGGACTGCACGTCCCGCCTCACGTGCCGGGCGCGCTGGCGGGACGGCTGCGCAGGGTGCTCGCCGATCCCCGCCTGGGCCCCTCCCTCGGCGCCGCCGCGGCGGCGCGGGTCCGCGAACGCCACACCTGGAGCCGGGTCGCGGCCGAGACCGAGGCGGTGTACCGCCAGGTCATCGACGGCCGGACGGATGAGATGGCGATGGCCGGCGGCACGCTGACCTGAGCCCTGGGTTCAGGCGGGATCGCTCCCGGCGTCCCGGCGGTCCGTCCGCTGGGCGGGCCGGTGCCTCCGGCCGGTGGGATAGAGCCATCCGCGCATCACCCGGCTGAGGCCCGGCATGAACGCGTAGGTGAGCGTGGGCACGACCACGAGCGGGAAGAGCGCGCTGCGCAGCGGGAGCGGCCAGCTCTGCGTCCACGGCGCGATGACGCCCTGGAACACCAGGCTGAGCGGGTAGACGGCCAGGAGGGTGACGATGACCATCTTGGGGCGCGCCGGGGCGGGAACCGCGTCACCGGGAAGGCTGAACCACGTCTCCAGGCCGGTGGTGCGATGGCGGTGCTCCTTGGCGATGCCGTCGACGCGTTCGAGCCACTCGTCGCGTTCGGCCGAGCCCATCCAGGCGTTCAGGCGTTCCTCGTCGACGAAGTTCAGGACCGTGTAGTAGCGGTGCCGCGATCCCTCGGCGCGCAGCCAGGTCGCCCCGCGGTGCCCCGGGAAACCGGCCGCGGCGTCATTGACGCCGTGCGCCCACGACTCGAACTCCGCCTCGCGGCCGGGGGCGACGTCCCAGGTGAACACCACCGTCGCGGGGCGGACATCGTTCTCGACATCGGATGAGGTCATCTGACCAGGTTCACCGGTGAGGCGGCGTCGAAACCGCATGTCGTCAGTGGACGTTGATGAGGGCCACGCCGATGACGACCACGCCCGCGGCGGCGAACCTCGGCAGTCCCATCCGTTCGCGGAAGAAGACCGCGCCGATGATGGCACCGGTGATCACTCCGGTCTCCCGCAGGGCGGCGACGGGGGCGAGCGCCCCGCGTGTCTGCGCCCAGACCACGATGCCGTACCCCAGCACCGAGATGAGACCGCCGGGCAGGCCGAGCCGCCACTGCGCGGCCACGCCCCGCCACAGCCCCGCGCCGCGGACCAGGTAGACCCACAGGACGACCAGCGGGCCCATGCAGAAGAAGAGCCACCCGCTGTACCCGGCGGCCGTACCCGCGTGACGTACACCGACGCCGTCGATGAGCGTGTACCCGGCGATCGAGACCCCGGTGAACAGCGCGGCGCCGATCGCGCCCGCCTGGCGCCGGGACACCCCGCCGGAGAAGGCCAGCGCGCCGAGCCCGCCGCAGACCGCGGCGACGCCGGCGAGCTGCGGAAGCGTCAGGTGCTCGCCGAGGGTCGTGGCGGCGACGAACGCGACGATCAGCGGGCCGGTGCCGCGGGCGAGCGGGTAGACCTGGTTGAAGTCGCCCAGCTCGTACGAGCGCGCCAGCAGCGCCGTGTACACGACGTGCACCACGACCGAGGCGGCGATCCACGGCCACGCGGCGCGCGCCGGGTGACCGCACACACAGACCATGACCAGCCCGGCCGCGCCCTGGGCGATGCCGATGAGGGCGAATCCGGCGTACCTGTCGGGGGCGCCCTTGGCCACGGCGTTCCAGATGGCGTGCAGGACTCCGGCGAAGATCACCGCGAGGGCGGGAATCAGGGGGAATGCGTGGTTCACGAACCCACCTCATCGGACGGGCGCCGTCGCTGGTAGAGATTTAGCCCTGACCTGAATCCTCGGCAACGGGCACTCGTAGGATTCAGGTGATGATCGAGCTCGATCTGGACGTCGAGGACCTGGTCGGCATGCGGTTCGCCGTCTCTCCGCTGATGGAGACCGTGATGAGCCTGCGCATCCCGCTGCTGCCGACGTACTTCGTCCTGCAGATGCCGTGGTGGCGCCGGGTCCACGGCGAGCTGGCGGGGGTGGACATGGGGCCGCTGACCGCGCTGGTCGGCGTGCGGCGCTGGGTGCCCGACTTCCTCACGCCGCGGCCCGAGGTACCCGTGCCCGACTTCGACGCGGAGCTGGAGCTCGTCCGGAGCACTCCGCCGGAGAAGGTCGCCGCCGACATCAAGGTCGCCCACGCGGGGCGCCCGGTGCCGGACGCCCTGTGCCTCGACGACCCGGCCCGGCTGCGCGACCGGATCGCCGACCTGCTCGGGCAGTACTGGGAGGCGGCGCTGGCGCCGCACTGGACGCGGATGCGCGGGGTGCTCGAGGCGGACATGCTGTACCGCGCCCGGCAGTTCACGCGCGGCGGCGCCAGGCTGCTGTTCGCCGACCTCCACCCCGCGGTCCGCTGGCGCGCGGGCATGCTCCGTCTCGACATCCCCGCCATCGACTACCGCGCCGACGTGACGGGACGTGGCCTGTGCCTCATGCCCTGCCTGTTCGTCCGCGGCGTGGCCCCGCCGATCAGCGCCAGCGAACCACCGGCACTCGCCTATCCGGCTCGTGGCATCGCGACCCTGTGGGAGACCGAGCCCCCGAGGGGCGACGCGGCCCTCGCCGCGCTCATCGGCCGCCCGAAGGCCGCGCTGCTGGGCTGCCTGGACCGCCCGACGTCAACGACCGACCTGGCCGGCCGGCTCGGCGTCACACCGGGCGCGGTCTCCCAGCACCTGGCCGTACTCCACGACACCGGGCTGGTGACGCGCGCGCGGGTCGGCCGGGTGGTGCTGTACGCCCGTAGCGACCTGGGCTCGCGGCTCCTGTCGTGAGTCAGGCGCCGCTGGAGACGTGCGGATCGAGCGCCGGCGGCACCGCGCCCTCCTCGGCCCGTCCGTCGCGCAGCAGCCGCCGCCAGCGGACCGGGTCGTGCCGGGCCGGAGCCGTATGGTCCAGGAAGTCCTCCACGACCGCGGCGAACCGCTGCGGCTCGTCGCGGTGCGGAAAGTGACCTGCCCGGTCGAAGATCTCCAGGCGGCTGCCGGGGATGGCCTCGTGTGCGACATGCGCGTGCCGGAGCGGGATCACGCCGTCGCGCCTCCCCCAGACGATCAGTGTCGGGAGGGCCGCCGCGAGGTAGCAGCGGTCCAGCATCGTGATGACCTGGCCGCGCACGTCGACCCCGGCCCGCAGGGTGCGCAGGAACGCCCGCCGGGCCGTCTTCGGCCGCAGCGCGCGGTAGCGCTCCAGCACGTACCCGAAGTCGGGGCCGAGCCGCGTCGCACCGGTCGAGCGCAGTACGGGGGCGGCGAGCCGCATCGCGGCGCGTACCGGCGCGGAGGCCGCCACCGACAGCCCGATCTCGGCGCCCGGGGCCGCGGCGAGGCGCAGCAGCGGATGCACCTCCTGGCCGATCCCGCCGCTGCCGACCAGCACCAGGCGCTCACACCGATCGGGAAACTGGTAGGCGAACTGCATCGCGATGCCCCCGCCGAGCGAGTGACCGACGACGGTCACCCGGTCGATCTCGAGCACGCTGAGCAGGTCGCGCATGCCGCACGCGTACGCGGCGACGGCGTAGTCCGCCCTCGGCTTGGCGGACTCGCCGTGGCCGAGCAGGTCGGGCGCGATGACGGTATGCCGCCGCGCGAGCTCGGGGATCACCCTCAGCCAGGTCTCGGAGCTGTCACCGATGCCGTGGATCAGCAGCAGCGGAGGGCCGCTGCCGACCATGCGGAAGGCCCGCCAGTAGCCGTGGATGTCGCGGAAGCGGATGAGAGGTCGTACGCCCAAGAGCACTCACCACCGATGTCGGCCCTCCGCACATCGTGTGACCTGCTCGTTTCACTCCGGCTACCGCACTGTAAGCAGCGCGTTACGCTGCGGGCTGTGTCTCCAGCCACGGCGAGACGCGCTCCCGGTCGAGCAGGTCCGGCTGCTCGAGCCCGCTCAGCATGAAATGGACCATGGGTGCCGCGTCCTGGGTCCAGGCGTAACACTGCCGCGCCGAGCCGCACTGCATCCCCGCGCGGCTCCGCGCCACCGCGACGATCTCCGCAGCGTCCGCGCGGATCTGCTCGGTGTCGGCGGCCGGGTCGGACAGGGACACGCCACCCGCCTCCGCGACGGCCGCGATGTCGGAGAGCTGACCGTGCAGCCATTCCCAGGGCGTGGCCTTGACCTCGTCGGCCCAGTTGCGCGCGCACGGCTCGTCGCCGTCGAACCGTGGATGGTAGTGCGCGGCGTCGAACGCCCCGGGCACGCCGTCGAGGCGGTCGAACAGGTCGGCCCGCCACACCGGCCGGTCCACCGCGATCCGCTGCGCCGCCGACTCGGAGCCGCGCAGCGGCTGGGGTTCGCGCAGGCGGAGCTCGAGACGGACACCGTGTTCGAGGTGGCTGTCCTTCAGGCTGACCTCGAACCAGTGCCGGATCAGAATCGCTGTCTCGTTGTAGACGAAGGCGTGCAGCACCCCACCAACTCCTTGCTCACCATCCGGGCGCTCGGCACCGGGACACGGGAACCGATCGAGCCGTTCCCTACCCAGCCGCCGAGCGCGGTAGTCGGACGAATGACACTCTCATGGTCCAGATCCCCCCAACAGAAGTCTCAAGCGCTCATGCCGTGACATCTCGGCCTCGACCGCCGACGCGGGAACGTCGTCCCACAGCGTCACGCCCTCCTTGCCCCAGACGCCCACGACCCGGCCGCCGCGCAGCACGACCGGGGAGATCCAGCCACCGGCCCGGCTGACCTCCTTGCGCCGCTCCGGCGGCACGATCTCGGCCGCCGTCGTACCGCCGCCGAGGACGTACGCGTCGAAGGGGCCGAGCAGGCGCACCGCCGTGCTCGGACCGGTCGCGAGCAGCTCGTCCAGGTGCGCGGCGAGCATGACCCGCCGCTCTCCCTCCACCTCGACCTCGGCCAGCTCGCCCTCCAGCGCGGCGAACCAGCTCCGCAGCACGGCCTTGGGCGTGTTGCCGCGGCTGAGCCAGACCTTGTCGAACAGCTCCGGCGTGGCCGGGCCGTACGCGCCGAGGAACGCGCGCAGCACGGTGCCAGCCGGGTCGGGCACCGGCGGCAGCCACGCGGCCGACGTGAAGGTGACGCGGCCGCCGCTCGGCGGCCCGAAGCAGAGCACGCGCCACCAGGCGAGCGGCTTGAGCAGCGTGCCCCAGCCCGAGCCGAGCACGCCGGCCAGGTGCGCGGAGCCGGTGCGGTCCACGATCTCGGCGGTCAGCTCCTCGCGCGTCAGCACCGCGCCGCCCGCGAGCGCCTCGGCCGCCGCAGCGGCGATCGTCTCCAGGTCGGCAGGCGTCGCGCCGAACGACCGCTGCCAGCTCCCCCGCTCCCAGTTGCGGTGGGCGGCGGAAAGCTCCAGGTAGGCGGCGGCCTCGTCGGCGGGCAGCAGGTGCAGCGTGCCGCGCATCGCCCACGTCTTGACGAGCGTGCGGACGTCGAGCGCGATCTCCACCGCGTCCGAGTCGGCGCACAATTCGGTCTGGCGCAGCGCGATGGTCAGCTTGGCGGCCGAGGCCACCTGCGCCTGCACGCCGGCCAGCCGCCCGGTCACGTAGGCGGGGCCGCCGGCCACCGCCGGGGCGAGGAACTGCCGCCCCATGCGCCAAGCGAGTATCTGGTCCCAGGTCACCGTCTCCACGACGGGCACAGTAGTGCCCGGCGCCGACAGAACCGACGCTCAGCCGCGGCGCTGGGCGAACTCCGCGTAGGCGGCGCGTACGTCGTCCGCGGTGAGCGTGGTCAGGTCCGCGGTCGTCGCGTCCGAGCCGAGCGAGGCGATCCGTACGTCGCGGAACCCGCACGCCTTCTCGTACAGCGAGCGCACGAACCGGCCGTTGCCCAGCTCGTCGATCCGGCCCTGCCCGCGTACCCGCTGGAAGACGCCGGCGAGGTCGTCCAGCGCGGCCTCCTCCCAGGTGTCGCCGGCCGCGGCGGCGAGGCTCAGCGCGATCTCCAGCAGCTGGTCGGGAGTGTAGGTGGGGAAGGCGACGCGTTCGGAGAACCGCGAGGCGAGCCCGGGGTTGGAGCGCAGGAAGCGGTCCATGTCGGCGTCGTAGCCGGCCAGGATGACCACGAGCCGGTCGCGGTCGTCCTCGGCGCGCTTCAGCAGCGTCTGGACGGCCTCGGAGCCGAACGCGTCACCCCCGGCGTAGCCGGGATTGACCAGTGAGTACGCCTCGTCGATGAACAGCACGCCGCCCAGCGCCGAGTCGATCACCTTGTTGGTCTTCAGCGCCGTCGACCCGAGGTGCTCGCCGACCAGGTCCGCGCGCTGTGCCTCGACGACCTCGGGCCGCGCGAGCAGACCCAGGGCCGCGAAGATCCGGCCGAACACGCGGGCGACCGTCGTCTTGCCGGTGCCCGGCGGACCGGCGAAGACGAAGTGCCGCATCGGCGGGTGGGTGGTCAGTCCCTGCTCCTCGCGGAGCTGGGCGACGCGCAGCTGGGCGGCGATGGCGTGCACCTGCCGTTTCACCGGATCCAGCCCGATCATCGCGTCGAGGCCGGCGAGCGCGTCCTCCAGCGTCGGTGTCTCCGCGTAGCCGCGGTAGCGCTCGGTCACCTCGGCGAAGGCCGGCTCGATGTCGATGGCGCCGATCGTGACGAGCTCCTCAGGTGTCGGCTCGGGGACGTGCTGCGCCGCCTTGGAGCCGTGCCGCCAGCCGCCGCCGACGATGCGCACGTCGCGGGCGCGCGCCGCCGACTCGATCAGCGACCGGACGAAGCGCCCGTTCCCCAGCTCGTCGACGATGCCCCGGCGGCTGACCTCCTCGAAGCGCGCCCACAGGGAGGGGGCGGCGTCCGGCGCGAGCCGGTCGCCGCGCAGCGCCGCGTGGTATTCGGCGATCTGGAGCAGCTCCGCGGGCTCGTAGCCCGGAAACTTCACGCGCGTGCCGAACCGCGATGCCAGGCCGGGGTTGGAGGACAGGAACGTGCCCATCTCGTCCTCGTAGCCGGCCAGGATGATCACGAGGTTCTCGCGGTCGTCCTCGGCGCGTTTCAGCAACGTCTGCACGGCCTCGTTGCCGAACCGGTCGGCCTGTCCGTCGGAGACGTTGACCAGGCCGTACGCCTCGTCGATGAAGAGCACGCCGCCCATCGCGCGGTCGACCAGGTCGTTCGTCTTGATCGCGGTGGCGCCGAGGTACTCGCCGACCAGGTCGGCGCGCTGGGCCTCGATCACCTGCGGCGTGGGCAGCAGCGCGAACGCGTAGAAGATCTTGGCGACGACGCGGGCCACCGTCGTCTTCCCGGTGCCGGACGGCCCGACGAACACGAAGTGCCGCATCGGCTTCTCGGCGGCGAACCCGGCCTCGGCGCGCATACGTGCCGCCTCGATCGACGCGGCGATCGAGCGGACCTGGCGCTTCACGGGCTCGAGCCCGATCATGGCCTCCAGCTCGGCGAGCGCCTCGTTCACCGAGATCTGCGGCACCTCTTCGGCGGGACGTCCCTGCTCGGGCGCGGTGTACTCCTCGGGCTCCTGGTAGTCCTCCTGCGCCCAGCCGGTGTCGTACGCCTCGGCGGGCACGATGCGGCGCGCCTGGAACCAGCGGTACCCGAGGACGACGAGCGCGGCCGCCCAGGCGGGGCCGGCGTTCAGGCCGGGCAGCGGATGCGCGAGTGCGGCGGCCACGATCCCGGCCAGCGCGAACGCGGCCAGCGCGGTGCGCCACGGCGCATAGGCGCGGATTCGGTGCGCGAGAAATGCGACCGGGAGGGCGAGCGCGGCCAGGAATACGGCCTCGTGTCCGCCGGGCGGATACAGCCTGCTGACCGGGATGACCGCGGCGAGCCAGCACACGACGACGAAAGCCGTCGCCATGCCGCTCGGCGAACGAAGGGTGAAGTCGATGACGAGCAGAAGCGTGGCGACGAATACGACCGTCGTGAGCACCGGCCACGCCACGACGATGGCGACCGCCGCCGCTCCCACGACCAACACGAGAAACGTCAGCCGCCGTACGCCCGCCTGTATCTGGAAGTAACGCCAGCGTGCTCGTTCGAACACATCGCGCACAATCCGCGGGCGCGATCGGGACCTGCCGAACGGTCGCATCGCCCTCCCCTCACGCCTGCAGACGTGTATAGCGCAGGTTCACCTTGTAATGGCAGAACCTATTGTCTGGCGTGGCTCCATCAAGACGGTTACCGGAGAGCGACAATGTTCGGGGATTTACGCCCCGACGAGCCGGGCGGCCAGCTTCTTGTCCTTGGCGACACGAACCAGCGCGGACGCGAGCCGGGCGAGTTCACGCTCCCCCACCAGCTCGGCGAGGCGTTTCGGGTCGGTGGGCAGACCGAGCCGGTCGGCGCCCTTGAGCGCGAGAGAGTCGAACGTCGGCCGCAGCCAGTGCCAGACGGCCTGCGCCTCGCGGCAGAAGATCTCCGCGCCGACCGGTCCGATGCCGGGGAACTCCTGGAGCGTCTCGCGCGCCGCGTCGGCGTCGCGCCCGACCCTGGCGGGAAACCTGCGCAGGTCGCCGTCGTAGTCCTCCATGACCTTCTCGGCCATGTCCCCGAGCCGGGTGGAGGTGCTCTCGTCGTAGCGGACGTAGTGCGCGCGGCCCAGGGCGTCGACGCGCTCCTGCCAGGTCAGCTTCGCCATCCCCCGTGGGGTGCCGCCGCCCGCCTCGAAGAGCTCGTGCGCCGCCGCGACCGCGATGTCCGCGTTGATGCGCGTGCTGAGCAGGTTCGTCAGGACCAGCAGCTTGAAGAGAGCGGCCGGCTGGTCCTTCAGCGTGATCCCCGCGTCTTCGGCGAAGGTATGGCCCGCCTCGGAGAGCAGCGTCTTTGTCGTGCGGTCCATGGGGCCACCTCCACTTGTGGCGGGCAGGTACGCAATGCCTTACCCCGCGGCGGAGCGTCTTAGTGCGGGGATCCGCACCGAGTACCGCTCAAGGAGCTCGATGTTGCGCTCGTCGCCGCCCGGGACGTTGGCGCTGACCCACAGGGGGAGGTCCGCGCGGTCGGCCATCCGGGTGAGAAGCAGGTTCCACAGGTACACACACGCCAGCGACGACAGCGCCGCGGTGCGCGGTGCCGCCTCGGGGTAGGAGACGTCGCCGGGCGGCACGAGCGTGTCGATGACCAGGTCGGCGACCTCGCCGAGCTTCACCGCCGCACGCGCCGGGGCGGCCGCCATCGAGGGGCCGGACACGAACGCGATCACCGGCAGGCCGTAGGACCTGGCCGTGGTGGCGAGCTCGACCGGGTAGGGGTTCGCACCGCTGTTGGAGAAGATCACCACGATGTCGCCCGGACGGGGCGCGGCCGCCTCCATGACCGGGGCCGCGACGCCGGACCGGCGTTCGGCCTCGGTGGCGGGCCAGGCGCCGTGCAGCGGTGAGATCTCCGGGGTGTAGAGCGGGTGCACGCAGGCCAGGCCGCCGGCGCGGAAGAACCCCTCCAGCACCAGGGCCAGTGAGTGCCCGGACCCGCCGGCGTAGACCAGTCCCCCGCTGGTCACGGGGCCCAGCAGCATCTCACAGGCGCGTTCGAGGGCGTCCGCGTTGTGCCGCTCCACGCGGTCGAGGTGTTCTCGCATCCAGTTCACGGAAGATCGGTCTACCAGGTCTGGTTTCCCTAGGACATTTGTCCCGGTCAAGAGTGGATGGACGGACGTGCCGGGCCTGTTCCGTGCCGCCGTAGGGTTTGCGCGTGGCGGGCAGCGAGGACGTTCCGGGCAGAACGGCCGGCGAACAGGTGACCGGGCACGGCGAGGAGCCGGCGGCCGGTTTCGCCGTGCATGTCGAGGACGGGCCCGGCCCGTTCGGCATCTATCCGTGGCTGCTGGTCGGGGTGGGCGCGGTCTCGCAGGTCCTGCACGGACGGGCGCGGCCCGTCTGGGCCTCCGCTCCGCTGCTGCTCCTCTTCGTCGGGCTGGTCCTCGCCGCGATCTGGTTCGGCTTCCGCCGCGGGCGCGGCGACCGGCTCGCGGTCGGCCTGCTCATGGCGCTGACCGTCGACGCGTTCGTCCTGGCGGGATGGTTCGGGCACGACATGAACGCGCTGTTCCCGCTGGCCGCCATGGCGTGCGGGGTCGTGGTGCCCTGGACGCGGCGTCCTTGGCCGGTGATCGTGGTCGGCTCGCTCTCGGTGCTGGCGGGGGTGGCCGCCTGGCTCCGCGGCGCCTCGGCCGAAGACGCCTTCGCCGTCTGGTACAGCACGCTGATCTCCGGGTTCATCGTCGCGACGATCCTCGTGTTGTTCAGCGCCATCAGAGAGCTGCGGGAGACCCGCGAGGAACTCGCGCGCACGGCCGTCTCCGAAGAACGCCTGCGGTTCGCCCGCGACCTGCACGACCTGCTCGGCCACACGCTGTCGGTGATGGTGGTCAAGGCACAGGCCGCGCGCAGGCTGATCCCCCGCGACGGCGGGCTCGCGGCCGAGCAGGCGGCCGACATCGAGACGATCGGCCGTGACGCCCTGCGGCAGGTACGCCTCGCGGTCAGCGGCTACCGCGGCCAGGGGCTGTCCGCCGAGATCGACGGGGCACGTGCCGCGCTGCGGGACTCGGGGATCTCGCTGACGGTCCGGCGGCACGGAGTCCCGCTTCCCGAAGAGGCCGGGGCCCTGCTCGGCTGGGCGGTACGCGAGGGCGTCACCAACGTCATCCGGCACAGCGGCGCCACGAGCTGTGAGATCTCGGTCGACGGCCGCGACGGCACCGCCGTCCTGTCGATCCGCGACGACGGCCGCGGCGGATCCGCGCCCAAGGGCAACGGGCTGCAGGGGCTGACCGAGCGGATCGGCGGCGCCGGCGGCCGGATCGAGGCGGGCCCGGCCGAACCCGGCGGCTACCTGCTGACCGTGAAGCTTCCCTTCACTACCCTCCCGGTGAAAGGGGAGGTTTCTTGATCAGGGTGCTGCTCGCGGAGGACCAGGGCATGATGCGCGGCGCGCTGGCGCTGCTGCTCGGCCTGGAGGAGGACTTCGAGGTGGTCGGGCAGGTCTCCACCGGCGACCAGATCGTGCCGACGGCGCTGGAGGTAGGTCCGGACGTGGCCGTCCTCGACATCGAGATGCCCGGCCGCAGCGGCCTCGACGCCGCCGCCGACCTGCACGCCGAGCTGCCCGCCTGCAAGATCCTCATCGTGACGACGTTCGGGCGGCCCGGCTACCTGCGCCGCGCGATGGAGGCCGGCGCGAGCGGCTTCCTCGTCAAGGACGGCCCCGTCGAGGACCTCGCCCACGCCATCCGCCGGGTGCTCGCGGGTGAGCGCGTCGTCGATCCCGAACTGGCCACCGCCGCGCTGAGCGCCGGCCCCAACCCGCTGACCGGCCGCGAGCGCGACGTGCTCGCCGCCGCCGTGGACGGCTCGACCATCGCCGACATCGCGCGGCGCCTGCACCTGTCGGAGAGCACGGTCCGCAACTACCTGTCCGCGGCGATCGGGAAGACCGGCTCGCGCAACCGCATCGAGGCCGTACGCGCCGCCCGCCACAACGGCTGGCTCTGAGGCCAGTCTCGAAGCCATGCTGGTGCCGTGTAGCGCCGCTTGGGTGGCGCCTCGGGTGGCGCCGCATGGGGTTATCCACAGAACCCCGCTCTACTTCCGCCCGCCGCTGTTCCCGCTGGACAATGAGAGTGGGATGGCACCCCCGGGCGGGTGGGCTCCAGGCGGGTGGGCTCCAGACGGGTGGGCTCCAGACGGGTGGGCTCCAGACCGGTGGGCTCCAGACCGGTGGGCTCCAGACCGGTGGGCTCCAGACCGGTGCGCCCCAGACCGGTGCGCCCCAGACCGGTGCGCCCCAGACCGGTGCGCCCCAGACCGGTGCGCCCCAGACCGGTGCGCCCCAGACCGGTGCGCCCCAGACCGGTGCGCCCCAGACGGGCGGGCCCCAGACCGAGGACTTCCACACAGGCCCTAAGGCCTGCTCAGATCAGCGACAGCTGCCCTTCGATCTCCGGGCGGTGCTTTTTGAGGTGCCGCCACTGCGGAAGGTCGTCGAGGTAGGACCAGGACAGCCGGTGGTGCGGGGTCGGCCCGAGCCGCTTCAGCGTCTCCTGGTGTACGGGTGAGGGGTAGCCGGCGTTGGCCGCGAAGCCGTACTCCTCGTGCCCGAGTCCGGCCATGAGCGTGTCGCGGTACACCTTGGCCAGTACGGACGCCGCCGCCACCGACACCGACCGCAGGTCGGCCTTGATCTCGGTGCGGACCGGCCAGGGGCGGCCCGAGGACACGCGGTCGCCTAGGAAATTGTGCTTGCCGTCGAGGATGACCGCGTCCGGGCGCTCGGGCAGGGCCTCGAGCGCGCGTACGGCCGAGCGGCGCAGTGCCTCGGTCATCCCCACCTCATCGATCTCCTCCGGGCCCGCCGCGCCGAACGCGTACGCGACGACCCAGCCCTCGAGCTCACCCGCGATCGCGGTGCGGCGGCGGGGGGTGAGCACCTTGGAGTCGGTGAGGCCCTGCGGAGGCACGGTCATGTCCGTGACGGCCGCGCAGACGACGACCGGCCCGGCCCAGGCGCCGCGGCCGACCTCGTCCACCCCCGCGACCCGCGTGGCTCCGGCGGCGGTCAGCTGCTCCTCGATCGCGTAGTCCGGAGCGGGCGTCTCGTCAGATCGCATGGCGGCCATCATGGCAGCCGGAGGCGGCGCGTCCCGCCGGCACACGCGGGCCGCGGGCCGGCACCTCGGGCGCCGGCAATTTCACGATCAAGCAACGGGGTGCCGAACCGAGTGGACGCCGATTCGCTCAGGGGCGGATGATCCCGTGGAGACGGATACGTCCGCAGGAAGGATTGACATGCGTAATCGGCCGATATACGACGTCGTCGCGCTGCTCGCCCGATGTGGTGTCGGCACGGTGTTCCTCGCCCACGGGTGGCAGAAGATCCAGGTGGGGGTTACCGCCACCGGGCGGAACCTGGACGCGATGGGTGCGCCGGCGCCCACAGCGGCGGCGGTCTACTCGACCTTCGTCGAGTTGCTGGGCGGCGCGGCGCTGATCCTGGGCCTGGCCCTCCCCGTCGCCGGGACGCTGCTCTTCCTGGACATGGCGGGTGCGCTGATCTTCGTGCACGCCAAGCACGGGATCTTCCTCGTGGACGGCGGCAACGTGCGGAACGGCTTCGAGCTGGTCCTCATCCTCGGCCTGGCCTCGCTCGTCTTCGCGGCCGGCGGAGGCGGGCGCCTCACCCTGGATCATCGGCTGTTCGGACGGGGCGGCACCCGGCCGGGCAAGGACGACGAGGACGACGAGGACGTGCCACCCTGGCGTGCCACGCCGGAGTCGTCGAAGGGCCGCGCCCTGTCGGCGCCCGAGCGTACGGCCTCGGCGGGGGAGTTCCCGGCTCCCCCGGAGACGGATGAGAAGTCCCCCTCCCAGCCACGGCTCGCGGCCGAGATGGTGACCGACACCTCCCGCGACGTGATCGTCGCCGGCAAGAAGAAGCCCGAGCCTTCCTCGGAGGACACGGCCCCGGTGCGGACACGGAAGAAGACGCCAAAGTCCGGCTCCTGACCGCCGGACGCCCGGCCTCCGCCACGGACGCCCGGCCTCGGTGGGACGGCCCGCTGGTCGCGGCCATGGGGGCGGCGCTGCGCGCCCACGACCCCCAGGCGCGCCCCGAGCCGTACACCTTGCCGGGCGTCCGTGGCGTGCTCAGCGGCCCCGCAGCTCGCGGTAGCGCCGCACCAGGCTCGCGGTCGAGCCGTCCAGGTCGCCGGTGTCCTCCGCCCCGCTCAGGCGCGGCTCCAGCTTCTTGGCCAGCACCTTGCCGAGCTCGACCCCCCACTGGTCGAAGGAGTTGATCCCCCAGATCGCGCCCTGGACGAAGACCTTGTGCTCGTACAGCGCGATGAGCTGGCCGAGCACCGACGGCGTCAGCTCGGTGGCCAGGATGGTGTTGGTCGGCCGGTTGCCGCGGAAGGTGCGGTGTGGCACCTGCTCGGCCGGTACGCCCTCGGCCGCGACCTCCTCGGCGGTCTTGCCGAAGGCCAGGGCCTGCCCCTGCGCGAAGAGGTTCGCCATCAGCAGGTCGTGCTGGCCCGCCAGGTCGCCGAGCTCGGCGATCGGGTTGGCGAAGCCGATCAGGTCGGCCGGGACGAGCTTGGTCCCCTGGTGGAGCAGCTGGTAGTAGGCGTGCTGCCCGTTCGTACCCGGCGTGCCCCACACGATCGGGCCGGTCTCCCACTCCACCGGCCTCCCCTGCCGGTCGACCGACTTGCCGTTCGACTCCATGTCGAGCTGCTGGAGGTAGTCGGTGAACCGGGACAGGTAGTGGCTGTACGGGAGCACGGCATAGGTCTGCGCGCCGTAGAAGTCGTCGTACCAGACGCCGAGCAGGCCGAGCAGCATCGGCAGGTTGCGCTCCGGCGGTGCCGTACGGAAGTGCTCGTCCATCTGGTGGAAGCCGTCCAGCATCTCGCGGAACCGCTCCGGGCCGAGGGCCACCACGAGCGACAGCCCGATGGCCGAGTCGAAGGAGTACCGGCCACCCACCCAGTCCCAGAACCCGAACATGTTCGCCGTGTCGATGCCGAACTTGGCGACCTGGTCGGCGTTGGTGGAGACCGCGACGAAGTGCTTGGCCACGGCGGCCTCGTCACCGAGCCCCGACACCAGCCACTGCCGCGCCGAGGTGGCGTTCGTGATCGTCTCGACGGTGGTGAAGGTCTTGGAGGCGACGATGAACAGCGTCTCGGCCGGGTCCAGGTCGCGTAGCGCCTCGTGCAGGTCGGCGCCGTCCACGTTCGAGACGAACCGGAACACCCGTGACCGGTCGCTGTAGGTGCGCAGGGCTTCATAGGCCATCTTCGGGCCGAGGTCGGAGCCGCCGATGCCGATGTTGACGACATTGCGGATCGGCCGGCCCGTGAACCCGGTCCACTCGCCCGACCTCACCTGGTCGGCGAACTGGGCCATCCGGTCCAACACCTCGTGCACGGCGGGCACGACGTTCTCGCCGTCGACCTCGATGGTCGCCGTACGCGGGGCGCGCAGCGCGACGTGCAGCACGGCGCGGTTCTCGGTGAAATTGATCTTCTCGCCGGCGAACATGGCGTCCCGCAGCTCCGTCACGCCGCGGGCGGCGGCCAGCTCACGCAGCAGGCGCAATGTCTCGTCGGTCACCCGGTTGCGCGAGTAGTCGACGTACAGGTCGCCGGCCTCGAGCGCGTACCGGCTCCCCCGCTCGGGATCGGCGGCGAAGAGCTCACGCAACTGCTGGTCACGCGTCTCCTCATAGTGCCGCCGCAGAGCCTGCCACTGGTCGGTCTGGTCCAGCCGCACGCTGTCGGACATCATTGCCTCCGTCTCATCGGCCCTCGACGTCGCTGCGCCGGGTGCCTCATCAGCCCATCCAACCGAACGCGCCGGGACGAGGGGTAAGGAACCCCCGCGAGCCGATCAGGGAACTCTCGCAGTCCATTCGGCGGTGCCGAACTTGTCCGCCACTCTCTTCTCGGCGGCGCGGAGTTCGGCGGCGCCGAGCCGGTCGTCCGTCAGTCCGTACCGGCCACGGAAGTGGCCGATCATACGATCGATGACCTCCGCCCGCGGCATGCCCGTCTGGCGCCGCAGCGGGTCCACCCGCTTCTTCGCGCTCTTGATGCCCTTGTCGGACAGCTTCTCCCGGCCGATGCGCAGGATCTGCAGCATCTTGTCCGCGTCGATGTCGTAGGACATGGTCACGTGGTGGAGAACGGCGCCCCCGCTCAGTCTCTTCTGCGCCGCGCCGGCGATCTTGCCCTGGTCGGAGGTGATGTCGTTCAGCGGCTGGTACCAGGCGCGGATGCCCACCTCGCCGAGGGCGCCCAGCACCCAGTCGTCCAGGAACGCGTAGCTGTCGGCGAAGCTCATCCCCTGTACGAGCGAGACCGGGGCGTACAGCGAGTAGGTGATCGTGTTGCCCGGCTCGATGAACATGGCGCCACCGCCGCTGATCCGGCGGACCACCGTGACCCCGTACCTGCGGGCCGCCTCGGCGTCGACCTCGTTGCGCAGCGACTGGAAGCTGCCGATGACCACCGCGGGAGCCGCCCATTCCCACACGCGCAGCGTCGGGGGCCGGCGGCCAGCCGCCACCTCCTCGGTGAGCACCTCGTCGATGGCCATGTGCAGCGCCGGGTCCTGCGGTCCCTCGTGAATGAGGCGCCAGTCGTAGTCGTGCCAGTCGGCGGCGTGGGTCAACGCGCGGCGTACCGCGATGCCGACGGCCTCCGCGGAGAAGCCGAGCATCATCGTGCCGGCCGGTAGCCCGGCATCGATGCGGGCCGCGATGTCACGTGCCTCCAGGTGCGCGGGCAGGCCGTCGAGGGCGGCCGTGATGCGCTCCAGCGCGTGGTCCGGCTCGAGGAAGAAGTCCCCGCTGACCAGGGTGTTCCGCAACCGGCCGTCCTCGAGGTCGAAGTCGACGACCACGAGCTTGCCCCCTGGCACCTTGTACTCACCGTGCATCTCGGCATCCCCGCTCCGTGTGCTGGCGTCCCCGTGACGCGAACACCTCAACCGCACGCGCCGCGCTCCGATTCCAAAATTGGTTCGATGGGCGGATAATCTGCTAGCGGACGTAGAATCGAGGCATGACCGCCAGCGCACCGACGCGTACCGTCCTCGACCTGTCCTTCCTGTTCTCCCAGGCCAGTCACGTGCTCGCGACGCAGATGGCCGCGGCCTTCGCCGAGACCGACATCACGCCCCGCGAGTACTGCGTGCTCTTCCACGCGCAGGAGGCCGAACGGACCCAGATCCAGCTGGCCAAGATCTCCGATCTGGACAAGACGACGATGGTGGTGACCGTCGACGAGCTGGAAAGGGCCGGGCTCGCCGAACGCCGCCCGTCGAGCACGGACCGCCGGGCGCGGATCATCGCGGTGACGAAGGCGGGCGAGCAGGCCGTCGCCGAGGGGATGGCGGTCGCCGACCGGGTGCACCGCGAAGTCCTGGCCGCGCTGCCGGAAGACCAGCGCGAGGTGTTCGTGAACGCGCTGACCGGACTGGTCGGAGGGCACCTGTCCACACCGGTCGAGTCGGAGCATCCCGTACGGCGGCCGCGACAGAAGAAGATTTAGATCCATAAAGGATCGTCTACTTCCGGACTATCTGTTACGGTCATTCCTGTTGGCCTCAGCGAACAGGAGCCGCCCTCATGCCCGCACCCTCCCGTTCCGCCGCGCTCGTCGTGCTTTGCGCCGGAATGTTGATGATCATTCTTGACGGCAGCATCGTGACCGTCGCCCTGCCGGCGATCCAGCGCGACCTGGACCTGTCCCCCGCGAGCCTCACCTGGATCGTCAACTCCTACATGATCGCCTTCGGTGGTCTGCTCCTGCTGGCCGGACGGCTCGGCGACCTGCTCGGCCGCAAGCGGATGTTCGTCGCGGGCCTGGCGGTCTTCACCGTGGCGTCGCTGCTCTGCGGGGTCTCCACGGGGCAGGACATGCTGATCGCCATGCGGTTCGTCCAGGGCGCCGGCGGGGCGATGGCCTCGGCGGTGAGCCTCGGAATGATCGTGACGCACTTCCCCGAGCCGCGGGAGCGTGCCCGGGCGATCGGCGCCTTCAGCTTCGTCGGCGCCGCAGGCGCCTCGATCGGCTCGGTTCTGGGCGGGATCCTCACCCAGGCCGTGAGCTGGCACTGGATCTTCTTCATCAACCTGCCCATCGGCGCGGCCGCCGCGCTCCTGGCGGTACGGGTCCTGGCGCCCGACCAGGGCCTCGGACTCCGGGTGGGTGCCGACGCCCTCGGTGCCGTGCTGGTCACCGGCGGGTTGATGCTGGGCGTCTACACGATCGTCGAGACGAGCCGTTACGGGTGGACGTCCGCGCACACGCTCGGCCTCGCCGCGGTCACCATCGTGCTGCTCGCCGGTTTCATCATGCGGCAGGCCACCGCGACGGCACCCCTGCTGCCGCTGCGGACGTTCCGATCGCGGAATGTCACGGGAGCCAACCTGGTCCAGGTGCTGATGGTGTCCGCGATGTTCGGGTTCCAGATCCTCATCGCCCTGTACCTGCAGAACGTCCGCGGTTACGGCGCCGCGGAGACCGGGCTGGCGATGCTCCCGGCGGCCGTGACGATCGGCGTGGTGTCGCTCGGCTTCTCCGCGCGGCTGATCGGGCGGTTCGGCGAGCGCCGTGTCCTGCTCGCCGGAATCGCGCTACTGGTCGCCGCCATCGGACTGCTCACGCGGTTGCCCGTCCACGCCGGATACGTCGTGGACCTGCTGCCGACGATGATCCTGGCAGGCGGCTTCGGCCTGGCGATCTCGGCGGTCACCGCGCTCGGCATGTCCGGGGCCGGCGCCGCCGACGCCGGCCTCGTATCGGGGCTGTTCAACACGTCCCAGCAGGTCGGCGGCGCACTCGGCGTCGCGGTCCTGTCCACGTTCGCCGCCGCGCGCACCCGTGCTCTGCTCGCCACGGGACACGACCGCGCCTCCGCGCTGACCGGCGGTTTCCACGTGGCGTTCGGGATCGGCACCGGTCTGCTGCTCATCGCCTTCGTCCTCGCCGCCGCGGTCCTGCGGCGGCCTCGCGTGCCGGCGGCGCGGGCGGCGGAGGAAGAGGTACCGGCCGCCTCCCCCGCCGCCTGACGCCGGTCAGGCGCCGGTGTCGAGTATCGCCTCGATCTCCAGCACGATCTGCACCTTCTCCGACACCATGACGCCGCCGGGGATGTCCATGTTGAAGGTGACGCCGAAGTCGCTCCGGTTGATCTGACCGGTGGCGGTGAAACCGGCACGGGCCCCGCCCTCGGCGGCGGCGGGGTCCGGACCGAAGCCGCCGATCTCCAGCGTCAGCGGCACGGGCCGGGTCACACCCTTCAGGGTGAGCTCGCCGTCGAGTACGAGGTCACCGCCGTCACGGCGGATGCCGGTGGAGTGGTACGTCATGGTCGGGTGCTTCTCGACCTCGAAGAAGTCCGCGGAGCGGATGTGGTCGTCCCGCTGCTGGTTGCTCGTGTCGATCGAGGCCAGGTCGATCGTCGCCGTCACGGTCGACCTCAGCGGGTCGTCCGCGGTCACGATGCGGCCCTCGAACTTCGTGAAGTGCCCGCGCACCTTGCTGACCATCGCGTGCCGGACGACGAAACCCACATCGGAGTGGACCGGGTCGACGGTCCAGGTGCCCGCGACGTACCCGGGGATCTCGACAAGCTCGGCGGTCATCATGTCTCCTGATTCCGAAAAGTAAGCTGATTCCTCTTGATGTTGCTGGTTCCAGATGGGAACCACCTTTATCCTGGGACGACTCACTCAGACCGCACAAGAAGGCATGTTTTTCTGCCTCAGGCACCAGGAGATAACCATGGGCTCGCCTGCCGTTTCGCAGAACGGTCACCCGGCCGCGTGCCGGGCCCGCGAGGTCCTCATCCGCATCGGGGACAAGTGGTCGATGTATGTGATCTCTCAGCTCGGTGAGCGCACCCTGCGGTTCACCGAGCTGAAGCGCGGCATCGACGGAATCAGCCAGCGCATGCTGACGGTCACCCTGCGCGGGCTCGAACGCGACGGCATCGTGTCCCGGACCGTGTACCCGGTGGTTCCCCCGCGCGTGGAGTACGCCCTCACCCCGATGGGCCGCACCCTGCTCGAGTCCGTCGGCGCGCTCGTCAACTGGGCCGAGGATCATCTTGGGGAGATCCAGGGCTCCCGCACGGCGTACGACACCCGGGACTGACGGCCCCCGGCGGTCGCCGGCCCGTGGGAGGCGTCCGGCCGCCTCCCAGTGGCAAGACTCAAGGTCATGGGAGCAACGACGCCACTCTGGCTGTTCGGGGACCAGCTCGGCCGCCACTTTCACGCGACTCCGCAGAACCGGGACCGCGAGGTGCTGCTGATCGAGTCGGCCGCCGCTCTGGGCCGGCGGCCGTACCACCGCCAGAAGCTGCACCTCGTGCTCTCGGCGATGCGTCATCTCGCCGAGGAGCTCGGGGACCGCGCCACGGTGATCCGTGCCCGTACGTACCGCGAGGGCCTGGCGCGGTTCGGCCGTCCGGTCGTCGTCCACGAGCCCGGGTCACACGCGGCCGCGCACCTGGTCGCCGAGCTCGTACGGGAGGGCGTCGCCGAGACGGAGCTGCCCACACCGGGCTTCATCCTGCCCAGGCCCGACTTCGCGGACTGGGCGGAGGGCCGCAAACGCCTGCTGATGGAGGACTTCTACCGCGACCAGCGGCGCCGGTTCGGCGTGCTGCTGGAGGCCGACGGCACACCGGTCGGCGGGACCTGGAACCTCGACCGCGCCAACCGCGAGCGGCCTCCGCGCCAGGCGACGCTCGGTGTACCCGGCGCGTACCACCCGCGCGAGGACGAGATCGACCACGGGGTGCGGCGCGACCTGGACCGGCTGCACGACGAGGGCGGCATCGACACGGTCGGCGACGACGGCCCGCGCCTCTTCCCGGTCACCCATGCCGAGGCGCACCGGGCACTCCGAAGGTTCGTCACGGCGCGGCTGCCCGCGTTCGGCACCCACCAGGACGCGATGCTGGCGGGCGACTGGGCGATGGCGCACGCCCTGCTGTCGGTGCCGCTCAACCTCGGGCTGCTCGCACCGCTGGACGTGGTCCGGCAGGTCGAGCGGTGCCAGGGCGACGCGCCGCTGAACAGCGTGGAGGGCCTCATCCGGCAGATCCTGGGCTGGCGGGAGTGGATCTGGCATCTGTACTGGCATCTCGGCCCGGACTACCTGGACCGCAACGCGCTGGACGCCACCACGGCACTTCCGTCCTGGTGGCGGCGGCTGGATACGACGGACGTGGCGGCCCGGTGCCTGCATGTCGCGCTCGAGGGCGTACGTGAGCGGGGCTACGCCCACCACATCCAGCGGCTGATGGTGCTGGGAAACCACGCCCTGCAACGCGGCTACGCGCCACGCGCCCTGACCGACTGGTTCGCGACCGCCTTCGTCGACGGCTTCCCCTGGGTCATGCCGGCGAACGTCATCGGCATGAGCCAGTACGCGGACGGGGGGATCACGGCGACCAAGCCGTACGCGGCCGGCGGCGCGTACATCAACGCCATGAGCGACTACTGCGGGGACTGCCGGTACGACCCGGCGACCCGGGTCGGGCCGGACGCCTGTCCGTTCACCGCTGGATACTGGGCCTGGCTGGACCGCAATGACTCCCGGCTGAAGGGCAACCGCCGGATGGCGCGGCCGCTGAGCGGCCTGCGCCGGCTACGGGATCGCGCCGCCGTCGTCGAGCAGGAAAGGCATCGGGAGCGGTACTGAGACGCATGTCCGCTATCGGCTCCCCGGCCCGCCGTCCCGGCGGCGGCGCGATTATCCGCAGGTATTTCAGTGGGCTACGACTGCGTCAGCGGCATTGACGTCTTTGTGGAATCGCTTGTTGATGTAGAGACGCTCACCAAGCGTTTCACAGCGCCACCACAGGCCGCTCGGCTGGCCGATACGGGTGCCGCGCGGGAGCTCCCTGAGGATCTCTTTCACCGGGGTCATGCTGAGCCGCCCCGACTTGCACACCAGGATGCGCCGGTCCGTCACGACGACGACCCGGTAGGCATTCGACAGAATGATGATCCAGTAGGAGATCAACGCGAAGTACTGGCTGGTCGTCTGGGCGCAGAAGACCGACTGGATGGTCTCTCCGGGCTGAAGATGATGAGCCGCATTCTTGCGAAGCTTATCGCGTAGAGCCAATGCTAAGCCTTTCTCACGAATCGGAAAGCCCAAGGTACTGGCGTTCGGGATCAGCGTCTATGAAGTCCGCCGCTTTTCTCCGCGCGACCTCGCCGGCAAGACGTCCACCTTCGCCGGCGCCACGGGTTGCCACGTCACCGGCAGGTCGCGCATCAGCAGAGCGCAGTCGAGTGTGGCGCTGCCCCGCGGGAAACGCTCCGGGTCGTCGAAAAAGGACGACGTGACGCGACGGATCTCCAAAGGCTCAACGCGCCACGAACCGGCGTGAAGCGCAACCCCGTCCAGCTTCACGCCGTTCCGTCCCGGCGAAAATCCCACCGACCCGTCCCTGAAGAACCGCGACGCCTCGTCCAATCCGGCGAACAGGGCACTCCCGGTGAGCCGCCCGGCGAGCCGGGCGGCCACGCTCACACGCGTCGTGCCGTCGCGAGCGGCGAGGGAGACGTCGAAGTCCTCGGCCGTCTCGCGTACGTCGAAGACCGCCCGCCGCAGCCTGCCGGGGAACACCCGGCCGCCGGCCGCGACGCCGACCAGTGAGTCGCTGTCCCGGCGCGGGATGTAGACGCCGGTGCGCCTGCCCATCGGCCCGTCCCACTCGACGGCGATCCGGTGCGCGGCGTTCTCACTGCGCACGCCCGAGGCACCGGGCATCCACGCGGGCCGTACCTGGCCCAGGCGGATCAGGCAGATACCCGCGACCGCCCAGCCGTTGATCTCCTGCGGGCGCAGCGGAGCGGGCAGCAGCCCCGCGGCGATCCCGGGGTCGACGCGGTAGTTCACCAGAAGCCGTCGTTCGACGACGCTCGCCAGCCGTGGTCCCCTCATCCCGGATCTCCCCTCTCGACGGCCCGCTGCCGAAGCCGCCGTGAGACGACCTCCTCGGGACAGACCGCGCTCAGGAACCTGCCGACGCACAACGCCAGCCGCTCCTCCACCAGCGAGTAGAAGATCCGGTTGGCCTCACGCCGCTCGCGGATGAGCCCGGCCCCCTTGAGCACACCGAGATGCCTCGACACCGACGGGCCGCTGAGCGGAAACCGCGCGGCGATCTCCCCGGCGGCCAGCTCCCCCGAGCGCAGCTCGGTGAGGATCTGCCGGCGCGTCGAGTCCGCCAGCGCCCGGAAGACGCTCGCCTCGTCCGCCGTACCGATCTCTTCCATGATTACTATTTAGCACAGTAGCTAAATACAAAACAAGGGTGCCGGACTTTCCATACCGTCAGGAGCGGGGCTCCTCTGAGATGGCGATCCGGCGAGCGAGGGCCTGACCGGCCGGCAGCCCGGCGACGAACGTCCGGAGAAAGCCGGTGACCTGCTGGAGGTCGTGGCCTCCGGCGGCGTCGTCGATGGACCGGTATAGGTCCTCTTCGATACCGGCGACCCGCCGGGCGAGGCGCCCGCCCTCCTCGGTGAGGGAGAGCTCGATGTGGCGGCGGTCCAGTGCCGACACCTGGCGGTCGACCAGGCCGCCCGCGGTGAGCCGGTCGACCAGGCGGCTGGGATTGTTGCCGCTCTCGCAGATGAGCAGCTCGCCGAGCCCGGTGAGGGTGAGCGGCTGGTGCTCCTCGAGGATTCGGAGCACCTCGGCCTGGGAGGAGGTGAGCCCCAGGGGCTTGAGGGCCTGGCCGAGCAGCCGGTTGCCCTCCCGCTGGGCGGCCAGGATCAGAAAGCGGAGTTCTTCAGCGGTTCTCACGGAGGTCCCGTCTCTCGGCAAGGGCGCTGGTCACGGGCGCCAGCCGTGCGGCCGCTCCCGGATCGTGGGCCGGCAGGATCACCAGCCCCGGGTTATTGTCCCGCAGCTCGTTGATCGCCTTGGTGGTGGCGTCCAGCGACCGCCGCTCCCCGACTCCCGGAAGATGTCCCTCCTCGAGCAGGTGGACGTCGTAGGTCAGGTCGCCGACCATGAGCAGCGGCGGATGCGCGGGGCTCCGGACGAGCAGGGACATCGAGCCGGGAGTGTGGCCGGGAGTGGGGAGCAGCACGAGGCTGCCGTCGCCGAACAGGTCGTGGCCGGCCGTGAAGGGCGTGAGCCCGTCACCGTCGACGGCACCGAACTCGACGCGCTTCCAGCGCACCCCGGGCAGGTCGATGTGGGACCGCAGGAGTCCCCGCATCTCCGGCAGGGAGCCATCGAGCGTCCGCCATTCCTGCTCGCCGACCACGATCTCGGCGCCGGTCAGCTCGCGCAGCCCGCCGATGTGGTCCTGGTGCAGGTGCGAGAGCACGACCGTGTGCACGTCCGCGATGTCGTAGCCGATGGCGGCCAGCTGTGCGGTGAGGGTGTCGGCGGGGCCGACGTCGAAGCGTGCCAGCCGGTCGTACAGCACGCCGGCGACGCCGCCGGGGAAGTAGTCGGCGTCGGTGACCGACGCCCGGTCCTGACCGGCGTCGAACAGCACCAGGCCATCGCCGCGTTCGATCACATAGACGTTGATCGGCAACGGGTCCGTCCACCGGCGGGAGGTGAACAGCCACCAGTACATCGGCTTGCGATCGCGGGCCGCGTGCTCCGGGTGGATCACCACCGTCCCCGTGCTGACCACGGACACCTGCTTGATCGGGCTCGTCGAGCCATTCTTCTCGTCGCTCATGGAAGTTATATTACACGACATACATGTCATGTCATAGACCTGGGCGGCACTGTTCGGCGAGCAGCGGATCCGCGGGACGCAGTACTTGCCGGTCCGCGGACCCGCGCGCGTCATTTCGCGGCGGTCACCTCGCCACAGGTCAGTCGCCGCGGCGGTGCAGGCGCCAGATCGCGATGGCGAGGAGGGCGGCGGCGAGACCGACGAACAGTGAGGCTTCGATGATCTGGAAGTGCCAGAACCGGCCGGCGGGCTGGTAGACGACTCTGAGACGCAGCCCGAGCCCACGGAGATAGGCGTCGCTCGCGGCCGGGTTCGAGAAGGTGCCGAGCTTCCGGGCGATCTCTTCCTGCTGCGCGGAGGAGATCGCGTGGCCGGTCCTGTCGACCAGGTCCTGGCTGAGTACCCAGCTCCGCGGGCCGGACGAGGTGGGTATGGAACCCGGTCCCATGGTGTGGTCACCCGCCGGGTCGAGGAGGCGGATCGCGGGGCTCTGGTACCGCTGCCGTAGCCAGTACTCCGCCGGAAGACGTACGGCGAGGAAGGCGGCGAAGGCCGACACGATGGCCGGTACGGTCCTGCGGAGCAGCAACCCGGCCAGGACACCCAGGGCGAAGGCGAAGAGCGTGTAGCCGGTGAGTGAGAGCCCTTCGAGGTCGAAGGCGCCGGGTGCGAACCTGCCGGACACCTGGTCCATCGGACTCCGGAACCAGGCGAAGATCGCGCTGAGGGCCATGGTGGTCACCAGGATCCCGAAGCCGACCAGCGAGAGCTTGGCGGTCAGCCACCGGGTCCGTGGCACGGCCTGGGTCCAGGCCAGCCGCCAGGTCCCCTGCTCGTATTCGCGGCCGAGCAGGCTCGCGCCGACTATCGCGCCGATGAGGCCGGGCAGCGGACTGAACCAGGTCAGAAGATGGTTGGTAACGCCGTTGAACCGGCCCATGAACACGGTCAACACGGACTGGCAGTGGTCGCCGCCGGTGCCGTGGGCCAGGCATCCCCCGATGCCATCCTGGGTGTAGGCGCCACGCATCGACTGGCCGTACGACAGGAAGACCACGGCGGTGAGTGCGACCAGAACAGCGCCGACGAATGCCTGCGCACGATGCTGACGCCAGGTGAGCCAGATCACGATGCCACCGCCGCCGGGTGCTCGAGGTAGGCCAGGATGAGTTCCTCAAGGCCGACCGGGCGTGACTGCCAGGCCGGATGGAAGTCGGGCCGATCCGCCTTGATCCGTACGAGCAGGTCGGTATGCCGGTCGCTGTGCGCGGCGCGTACGACTCCAGGCGCCGAAGCATCGGTGTCGGTACGCGGCCCGGTGAGCAGCCGGTGCCCGGCCAGTACCTCCTCGATCGCACCGGCGATCTGGACACGCCCGCGGTTGAGCAGCACCAGCCAGTCGCAGACCGCTTCCAGATCAGCGATCACATGAGAGGACATCAGGACGGTGAGCCCGTCCTCCGCGACGGCTCCCATCAGGACCCGCATGAAATCCCGGCGGGCGACCGGGTCGAGATTGGCGAGCGGCTCGTCCAGAACGAGCAGGGGCGCGCGCTTTGCCAGCGCCAGGGCCAGCGCGACCTGGGACTGCTGACCGCCGGACAGGTCCCCGGCGCGCCGCTTCAGCGGAATGCCGAGCTCGTCCAGCCGTCGCTCGGCCAGCGACTGGTCCCAGCACAGGTTCATCGAGCGACCCAGCCGCAGAAGGTCGGCGACCGAGAACCCTCGATAGAGCGGATGCTCCTGTGCGACGAAGCCCACCTGGGCCAACGCCTGGGCAGAGCCGGCGCGGGCATCCGTACCGAGGACCTTGACCGTGCCCTGGGCGGGTTTCAGCAGGCCGGTGACCAGTTGCAGCAGCGTGGACTTACCGGCCCCGTTCGGACCGACCAGGGCGATCACAGATCCAGCCGGCAGCCGCAGGGTGCAGTCCCGCAACGCCCAGACCCTGCCGTAACGCATGCCCAGGCACTCGGCCTCCAGCGCCGCACTCATGCCACCCCCTCCGCCCGCAGTTCGTGACGGATCGTGGCGAACATGGCCGTGACCATCTCATCGTCCAGCCCGGCGGCGTAGGCCTCGCGGACCCATTGCTCCAGCGAGCGCCGCAACTTCGCGTACGGGCCGGGGGCGACCGGCTCGACCGATCCGGTGATGAAGGTGCCCTGCCCGGGGCGGGCGCTCACCAGCCCCTCGTTCTCGAGCTGGCGGTAGGCCTTCACCACCGTGTTGGGATTGATCGCCAGATGGGAGACCGCGTCCTTGACGGTGGGCAGCTGGTCCCCAGCACGCAGATAGCCGAGCAGGAGGCCCTGCCGTACCTGCTGCACGATCTGCAGGTATGGCGGGACACCGGTACTTCCGTCCAAACGGAACTGGAACATCGCCACTCTTCCGCTCTACTATGATGTTAGTAGAACAGTAGTGAGCGCCGCGTCCGCACGCAAGATCCACGAACGTGGACGCGGTGTCCATCATCAGAGGGTGAGCGGCATGCTCTGATCAGGCCCCAGCCAGCTCGAAGAACGGCCGAGCGCCGTGAGGATCCGGTCTAGCGGGGAGGCGTTCTCGGGTGCGGGAAGGGCGGGCCGGAAGGCCGAGCCCGGTTGGAGCCGATGGTCGCCGCCCGGTACCGCCGAGGCGATTCGCAGAGCGTCGCCGGCCAGATCGTCGCGCAGTTCGAACGGCAGATCGAGGGAGCGGGCGACGTCCCAGGTGTGCACGACATAGTCGATGAAGTGGAATCCGATCGCCTGAGCTCCGGGGAACGCCGCGCCAGGGCCGAGCTCGGGGAGGGCGAACGTGCGTTCCAATACATCCCGGCCAGCGAAGGCCTCCAGGACATCGTCGGCGGCGTCGACATAGGCCTTCACCGGGTCCGCGTCGAGCGGGTGGACTCGCCAGTGTTCGAGATCGGCCCCGTCACCCCGGGCGGCCGCGGCGAAGCCGCGGTGCTGGGCCGTCATGTGGGCGAGCAGGTCGCCGAGCGTCCAGGCCGAGCACGGCGTTGGGCGGCCGAGATCGTCCGGGGTCGCCTTCGTCACCGCCGCAACGCTCGCGCGCACCGCCCACTCGTCCGCGGATCGCAGATCATCTGTATGCATGACTTGATAGTATGCACATGCTTATCGTCTACAAAAGCGTACGTTGAGCCGAGCCGTAAGTTTGTCCCATGGCGGAGAGCACAGCGACGACCGATGACCCACGGCCGGACCTGGCGGCGATGATCGTGCCGCTGGGCCGCACCCTGATGGCGGCCGAGCTGCCGGTGCTGCGCGCCCACGACGTATCCATGTGGGCGTACGTGGTGCTGCTCGCCCTCGGCGAGGAGCCCGTACGCGGTCAAAGCGCGTTGGCGCAGGCCATCGACGCGGACAAGACGCGCATCATCGGCGTACTAGACGACCTGCAGGAGCGTGGGTTGATCGAACGCCGGCCTGATCCGCACGACCGCCGCGCCCACCTCCTCACACTGACCCCTGCGGGGCGGCGAGTGCGCGACTCGGCCCAGGCAGGCATCAGGGACAGGGAGGACCGGCTGCTCTCCCGGATCCCCGGGGAAGACCGCTCCGTCTTCCTCCGCGTACTGCGAACGCTGTCCGCACTTCCCGAGGAGGAGATCATCGGTTCGGAACAGATGAAAACGATCTCCCGCTGAGATCATCGGAGAAGCCCGCCCAGCGCCGTACGGTGAAGCGCGGGCCGTCACGGTCGATCTCCACCGCGCCGGCGCCGCCGAAGTGCGCCGGGACCACGAGCGCGAGGTGATCGGCGGCCCATTCCAGCACTGCACGACGCGATCGTGCCGAGGCGGCGGGGTCGTGGCAGAAGCAGCTGGACATGTCGGGCTCCAGTACCTGGACGGGTGCGTGCAACAGGTCGCCGACGAAGACCGCCCGGTCGCCGCCTGATTCGAGCGTCAGCATGCCGTGTCCTGGGGTATGGCCCGGCGTGAGGGTAAGCCGCAGATGTTCGTCGATGGTGTACGCGTCGTCCCAGATCCGCGCTTGTCCTGCGCGCAGGATCGGCTCGATCGACTCGGCGTAGACGGCGGCGCTGCGGCCCGGCCCCTCGGTGAGGGTGCGGGGATGAAAGAAGTCGAGATCGGGCTGGGAGAACAGGTACCTGGCGTTGGGAAACGCCGGAGTCCACTCGCCGCCTTCGCCGAGGCGGGTGTTGCCTCCCACGTGGTCGGCATGCAGATGGGTACAGATGACGAGGTCCACATCAGCCGGCGTGACACCGGCTGCGGCCAGCGCACCCGAAAGCGGAACGCCGCCTGGAACACCCGGGCGGGCGGTGCCGAGGCCGGTGTCGATGATGATGACGCGGCCCGCGCTGCGCAGCAGCCAGGTCTGAACGGCCACCCCGACCCGGTCGGCCTCGACGTCCCAGTGCGCTGGGCTGAGCCAGGACCGGTTCGCATTCCACAGACTGGTGTCGCTCCCCGGAAAGAACTCGGCGGGTGACAACGGCCAGTTCTCGAAGAGCGGGATGCGCGTCACCGAGACATGGCCCAACTCGAGTGTGTGCATAGGCTGATCATGGAGTGGCCTACCGGGAGCCGGAAAGAAGGCACATTCATGTCCACTGACCAACCCGGGAAACCACCGAGAACGGTCCTCACGGCCACGGCGTACGAGTCATGCCCGGTGACGGGCGTGCTGCGCCGTATCGGCGATACGTGGAGCCCTGCGATCATCCGGCTACTCGGCGAAGCAGACAGCCATGGCTTCAACGATCTGGACCGCTCGATCGAGGGCATCAGCCGGCGCATGCTGACACGCACCCTGCGGGCTCTCGAGGAGGCGGGATTCGTCCGCCGCACCTCGCATGGCCCGCCACCGGCACGCGTCGAGTACTCACTGACCGAACTGGGCCGTTCCCTGCGAGAACAGCTCTTCGTTCTCGGACAGTGGGCGATCGCGCACAGTGCCGAGCTGCCGGCTTCCCCCGTCGAGGAGTTCCGGGACCCGCGCAGCTCATAGGTCTACACGGCCATGCCGCCCGGACACCGGACGTGGAGGCCGCTCAGCTCACCAGCTCTCCCGTCTGCCCGTGTTGCATCCAATGCAACTCCCGCAGGTGCATGGCAGAAGCGGGGAACCGATCATTCGTCGGCTCCCCGCTCTGACCTGCTATCTCACACCTGAATGGGGCCCGAAATCAGCTGCAGCCGCTGGTGGAGCCGCAGCCCTCGCAGACGTAGCAGCTGCCTGCCGGGCGCATCTTCGTGCCGCAGGTGAGGCACAGCGGGGCGTCGGCGGTGCGGCCCTGGTGGCTTTCGATCAGCTCCGTAGAGGAGTGCGCCTCCGCGATCGGGGCCGGGGCGGGCTTCTCCGCCGCCTTCGGGCGCTCGACCGGCACCGACTGGGCCAGGGTCTCCCGTTCGACGTCGTCCTCGGCGCGCAGGGTCGCCGGGTCCTGGCCCGAGGCCTGGGCGGCGCGCTCCTCCGCGGAGAAGATGCCCAGCTCGGCCCGCGTCTCGTAGGGCAGGTGGTCCAGGGCGAGCCTGCGGAAGATGTAGTCCATCATCGAGTTCGCCATGCGGATGTCCGGGTCGTCGGTCATGCCCGCCGGCTCGAAGCGCATGTTGGTGAACTTGTCCACCCAGGTCTCCAGCGGGACGCCGTACTGGAGGCTGATGGAGATCGCCATGGAGAAGGCGTCCATCACGCCGGCCAGGGTGGAGCCCTGCTTGCCGAGCTTGAGGAAGACCTCGCCGAGACCGTTGTCGGGGTACGTCGAGGCCGTCATGTAGCCCTCGGCGCCGCCGACGGAGAACCGCGTCACGGTGGCGGGCCGCTGCTTGGGCAGGCGGGTGCGCACCGGGCCGACCTCGGCAGGAGCCGCGGCGGGCTGCGGCTTCTCCTCGGTGTTCTTCTTGGACACCGACAGCGGCTGGCCGACCTTGCAGTTGTCGCGGTAGATCGCGAGCGCCTTGAGGCCGAGCTTCCAGCCCTGGAGGTAGACCTCCTCGATGTCCTCGATCGTCGCGCTCTCGGGGACGTTCACGGTCTTGCTGATGGCGCCGGACAGGAACGGCTGCGCCGCGGCCATCATCCGTACGTGGCCCATCGGGCTGATCGCACGCTCGCCCATCGCGCAGTCGAAGACGTCGTAGTGCTCCGGCTTGAGGCCGGGTGCGTCGATGACGTGGCCGTGCTCGGCGATGTACTCCACGATCGCCTCGGCCTGCTCCGGCTGGTAGCCGAGCTTCTTCAGGGCACGCGGCACGGTGCCGTTGACGATCTGCATCGACCCGCCGCCGACGAGCTTCTTGAACTTGACCAGCGCCAGGTCCGGCTCGATGCCGGTCGTGTCGCAGTCCATCATCAGGCCGATCGTCCCGGTCGGCGCCAGCAGCGACGCCTGGCCGTTGCGGTAGCCGTTCTTCTCGCCGAGCTTGAGGCACTCCTGCCACTGGCGCGTGGCCTCGACGTGGATGGCCTTGTCGATGGCGTCGAGCGTGCGGATCTCGTCGTTGGCCGCGGCGTGCTTGCGCATGACCCGCTTGTGGCCCTCGGCGTTGCGGGCGTAACCGTCGTACGGGCCGACGACCGCCGCCATCTCGGCGGAGCGGCGGTAGGCGACGCCGGTCATCAGCGAGGTGATCGTGCCGGCGAGGCCGCGGCCGCCCTCGGAGTCGTACGCGTGGCCGGTCGCCATCAGCAGCGCGCCGAGGTTGGCGTAGCCGATGCCGAGCTGGCGGTACGCCCGGGTGGTCTCACCGATCTTCTCGGTCGGGAAGTCGGCGAACGTGATGGAGATGTCCATCGCCGTGATGACCAGCTCGGTGAGCTTGACGAACCTCGCGACGTCGAAGGTGTTGTCGTCATTGAGGAACTTCAGGAGGTTCAGGCTGGCCAGGTTGCACGAGGAGTTGTCCAGGCTCATGTATTCGGAGCACGGGTTGCTCGCCGTGATCCGGCCGGTCTCCGGTGTCGTGTGCCAGTCGTTGATCGTGTCGTCGTACTGGATGCCGGGGTCGGCGCACTCCCAGGCCGCCTTGGCGATCTTGGTGAACAGGCCCTTGGCCTCGACCTTCTCGAGCACCTCGCCGGTCAGGCGGGCGCGCAGGCCGAAGGAGGAGCGGGACTCGACCGCGCGCATGAACTCGTCGGAGACGCGTACCGAGTTGTTGGCGTTCTGGTACTGGACGCTGACGATGTCCTTGCCGCCGAGGTCCATGTCGTACCCGGCGTCACGCAGGGCGCGGATCTTGTCCTCTTCGCGCGACTTGGTCTCGATGAACTCCTCGATGTCGGGGTGATCGACATCGAGCACGACCATCTTGGCGGCCCGGCGCGTCGCGCCACCGGACTTGATCGTCCCGGCGGACGCGTCGGCGCCGCGCATGAAGGAGACCGGGCCGCTGGCGGTGCCGCCGGAGGAGAGCAGCTCCTTGCTGGAGCGGATGCGGGAGAGGTTCACCCCCGACCCCGAGCCGCCCTTGAAGATCACGCCCTCTTCCTTGTACCAGTCGAGGATCGACTCCATCGTGTCGTCGACCGCGAGGATGAAGCACGCCGAGACCTGCTGCGGCGAGGCCGTCCCCACGTTGAACCACACCGGCGAGTTGAAGCTGAACACCTGGTTGACCAGGGCGTGCTTCAGCTCGTGGTCGAAGATCTCGGCGTCCTCGTCGGAGGCGAAGTAGCCGTGCTCCCGGCCCGTCGTGGTGTAGGCACCGACGACACGGTCGACCAGTTGCTTCAGGCTCCACTCGCGCTGCGGGCTGCCGACGGCGCCGCGGAAGTACTTCGAGGTGACGATGTTGGTCGCGTTGACCGACCACGACTCGGGGAACTCAACGCCGCGCTGCTCGAAGTTGACCGAGCCGTCCCGCCAGTTGGTCATGACGACGTCGCGGCGCTCCCACCGAACCTCGTCGTAGGGGTGAATGCCTGGCCGGGTGAAGATGCGTTCCATCTTCAGCCCCTTACGGCCGCTCCTCCCGCGCCGTGCCTGGCCGCTCACCGTTTCCGTCATGACCTTCCCCCTCTTCGGGCCGCACCGGCCCATCTCCAGGACAACTCGTATAACAAGCAGCAGCTAGCGGGTGTTACCGGCCGCGTTCAGCCGCGCGCAGAGATTCGATTTCCTTCTCGAAGTCGTCGATCGACTCGAACCCCCGGTAGACGGAGGCGAATCTCAGGTAGGCGACCTCATCGAGCTCGCGCAGGGGCCCGAGGATGGCCAGCCCCACCTCGTGGGAGGGCATCTCGGCGTTTCCGGTCGCCCGGATCGCCTCCTCGACGCGCTGTCCGAGCTGGGCCAGCGCGTCCTCTGTCACGGGACGTCCCTGGCACGCCCGGCGTACCCCAGCGGTGATCTTCTCGCGGGAGAACGGCTCCGTGACGCCGCTTCGCTTCGCGACCATCAGCAGCACCGTCTCCTGGGTGGTGAAGCGCCGCCCGCACTCGGCACACGACCGGCGCCGCCGGATGGCCGCGCCGTCGTCGGTGGAGCGGCTGTCGATCACCCTGCTGTCCGGATTGCGGCAGAACGGGCAATGCATGGCCCCGCCACCCCTCTCCCACAGCACGTCGTTACACGCCGATTACACAAACTTCACTCCGCCACCACAACCTGTGGTGAATCACATCCATGTAACTACTAGATGTTGTGGTCCACCGTACGACTCCGCGATGCCCTCCGCAACCTCGTCCGCAACATGAATGCGAAGACGCCGCTCAGGTCACGGGCCTGGGGACGTTCGTCGGCGTGTCGCGCCCCCACCTGCACGGCGATACGAGAGCGCACGGACATCGGGACAGGCGGGGCCGGGAGCAGGCGGGGGCTCACCGGGAGGGGATGTAGACCTTCTGCCCCGGGTTGACGACGGCACTGGAGAGGGCATTGAGGTCGATCATGCGCTGAACGGTGATCCGGGGGTCGACCTCCGGACGGGAACGCACCGCGATGCCCCACAGCGTGTCGTGCGGCCCCACGATCACCGACTCCCCCACCGGAGCCGGCCCCTGGTCTCCGCCGGACGTGGCGCGGGCCCGGTGCCGTGCCCCCACCATGAAGCCGGCGAGAAGGACCAGAGCGATGGTACAGACGACGGCTATGCGCCCACGTCGAGTGAGACGGAGTGGCACGGAAGGGCGGGCCTGAGCGGACATGCTCATATCGATCTCCCCTCTGATGAGTCGAACGAAGTTTCGATCGAACACCCGTACGAGTTCTACCGCAGACCATGGGCAAATTTCCAGGACATCTTCGAACAGGTGTTTGATCATTTAGCGACGAGGCGCTAACGTCCGTCTACAGGAGCGAAATTCCGGCGACAGCGCGTCACCGGAACACAGTCATCCAGCGGAGACATACATGAGCAAGGTCCGGGAAATGCCTGATGGCCCGAGTGATGAAAGCGGGTTGACGGCACGCCAGCGCAAGGTTCTGGAGGTGATCCGCGACTCCGTGCAGAGGCGCGGCTATCCACCATCGATGCGCGAGATCGGCGAATCGGTCGGACTTACCAGCACCTCCAGCGTGTCGCATCAACTGCGGGCGCTTCAGCGCAAGGGCTTCCTCCTGCGCGACCCCAATCGTCCGCGCGCCGTGGTCGTGCGCATGCCGGGCTCGGCAGGACTGCCGGCCGAGCCGGAGTCGTACGAGACGGCGGCGGGACAGGAAAGCGCGACACGCCCGGCCCCGACGTACGTGCCTCTCGTCGGCCGTATCGCCGCGGGTGGCCCGATCCTGGCCGAAGAGGCCGTCGAGGACGTCTTCGCGCTGCCCAAGCAGCTCGTCGGTGAGGGCACGCACTTCCTCCTCAACGTCAGCGGTGACTCGATGATCGAGGCCGCGATCGCCGACGGGGACTGGGTCGTCGTACGCCAGCAGCCGGTGGCCGAGAACGGCGACATCGTCGCGGCCATGATCGACGGCGAGGCGACGGTGAAGACGTTCAAACGCCGCGACGACAAGGTCTGGCTGATGCCGCACAACCCGGCGTACGACCCGATCCCCGGCGACGACGCGACGATCCTCGGCCGCGTGGTGGCGGTGCTCCGCAAGATGTGACACGCGCACCGGCCACGTCTCCTTGGCACTGCGCTCATAGCGGTGAGGGCACCCCCGGACGGGGTGCCCTCACCGCTTTCATGTCGCGTTCGTGGGCATCTGTCCCTCGGGTCGAGGGACCACCGCGATCAGGCCGGCACGATGTTGACGATCTTCGGCGCGCGTACGACGACCTTGCGGATCCCGCGGTCGCCGAGGGCCGACCGGACCTTCTGTGAGGCCAGCGCCATGCGCTCCAGCTCGTCCTGCCCGATGTTCGGCGGGACCTCCAGCCGGTCACGGACCTTGCCGGCCACCTGGACGACGCACGTGACGGACTCCTGGACCAGCAGCGCGGGTTCGGCGGTGGGCCAGCCGGCCTTCGCCACCGACGCCTCGCGTCCCAGGCGCTCCCACATCTCCTCGGCGGTGTACGGCGCCACCAGCGACAGCATGACCGCCAGGGTCTCGGCGGCCTCGCGTACCGCCGGGTCGCCCCCGCCCGCCCCGGAGTCGATCACCTTGCGGGCGGCGGAGGTCAGCTCCATCATCCGGGCCACCGCGACGTTGTAGCGGTGGGCCTCGACCAGCCGGGTGACCTCGTCGATCGTCCGGTGGGTCACCTTACGCAGCTCGACGTCGCCGGCCGAGGCGGCGGCGCCGGGCGCCGAGGTCACGTCGGCGGCCACCCGGTGCGCGCGGGCCAGGAACTTCATCGCGCCCGACGGAGAGACGTCGGCCCAGTCGATGTCGTCCTCGGGCGGACCCGAGAAGATCATCGTCAGGCGTACGGCGTCGACGCCGTACGCGGCGATCTGCTCGCCCAGGTCGACCAGGTTGCCGGTCGTCTTGGACATCGCCGAGCCGTTGAGGATGACCTGGCCCTGGTTGACCAGCCGGGTGAACGGCTCCACGCAGTCCAGCATGCCCATGTCGTACAGCACCTTGGTGAAGAAGCGCGCGTACAGCAGGTGCAGGATGGCGTGCTCGACACCGCCGGTGTACTGGTCGACGGGCATCCACTGGCGCGCCTTCTCGACGTCGAACGGCCCCTCGGCGTAGTCCGGCGAGCAGTAGCGGATGAAGTACCAGGAGGAGTCGACGAAGGTGTCCATCGTGTCGGTGTCGCGCTTGGCGGGGCCACCGCACTTCGGGCACTCGACGTTGACCCACGCCGCGGCGGCCGCCAGCGGCGAGACACCGCGAGGCGCCAGGTCCGCGCCGCGCAGGTCCTCCGGCAGGCGTACGGGCAGCTGCTCGTCCGGGACCGGGACCTCTCCGCACCCCTCGCAGTGGATGATCGGGATCGGCGTGCCCCAGAAGCGCTGCCGGGAGATCAGCCAGTCGCGCAGCCGGTAGTTGACGGCCGCCTTGCCCAGGCCCTTCTCCTCCAGCATCTCGGTGATCCGCGGGATGGCGGAGGTCTTGGTCAGGCCGTCCAGCGGCCCGGAGTTGACCAGCTCGCCCTCACCGGGAGTCGCGACGCCGGACTCGCCCGGGTCCGCGTCGCCGGTGTGGACGACCACGCGGACCGGCAGGTCGAAGGTGCGGGCGAAGTCCAGGTCGCGCTGGTCGTGCGCGGGCACCGCCATGATCGCGCCGTGGCCGTACTCCGCCAGCACGTAGTCCGAGGCCCAGATGGGGATCCGCTCACCGTTGACGGGGTTGACGGCGTGGCGCCCCAGGAACACGCCGGTCTTGTCCCGGTCGGCCGCCAGCCGGTCGACCTCGGTCTCGCGCTGCACCGTCTCGCGGTACGCCTCGAACTCAGCGCGCCGCTCGGGCGCGCAGATCTCCTCGGCCAGCGCGGCGTCGGCGGCGACCACGAAGAACGTGGCGCCGTACAGCGTGTCGGGACGGGTGGTGTACACCGTGACGGGCTCGTCCCTGCCCTCGATCTGGAACGCGACGTCGGCGCCCTCGGACCGGCCGATCCAGTTGCGCTGCATCAGCAGGACGCGCTCGGGCCAGTCCAGCTGCTCCATGTCGGTCAGCAGCCGGTCGGCGTACTCAGTGATCTTGAAGTACCACTGGGTCAGCACGCGCTTTTCGACCAGGGCGCCGCACCGCTCGCAGTGGCCGGCGACGACCTGCTCGTTGGCCAGCACGGTCTGGTCGTTCGGGCACCAGTTGACCTTGCCGCCCTGCCGGTAGGCCAGCCCGCGCTCGTAGAAGCGCAGGAACAGCCATTGGTTCCAGCGGTAGTACTCCGGGTCGGAGGTGTGCAGCCGCCGGGACCAGTCGAAGGAGGTCGCGTAGCGGTGGAACGAGTCGGCCTGCGTCTCGATGTTGGCGTACGTCCACTCGGACGGGTGGGAGTTGCGCTTGATCGCGGCGTTCTCCGCGGGCAGCCCGAAGGAGTCCCAGCCGATGGGGTGCAGGACGTTGAAGCCGTGCTGGTTCCAGTAGCGGGCGCTGACGTCGCCGATCGCGTACGCCTCGGCGTGACCCATGTGGAGATCGCCGGAGGGGTAGGGGAACATGTCCAGCGCGTACCTGCGGGGACGCTCGTCGGCGGGGTCCTCACTCGCCGCGAAGGGATTCAGCTCTTCCCACCGGGCCTGCCATTTGTCCTGAATAGCCCGCGGGTCAAAGTTCTCGTCGACGCCAGTCATCGTTCCTCGTCTGATTTCACACGGCTTCGGCTCACGAAATTGTGCCCCTTGCATGAGAAGGCCCCTCGCACAGGAGGGGCTGCCGCGTCGACCGATGCCTACGTCAACGCGGCCGGCTAAGGAGCAGCCGAGAGCACATATCCCAAGACTAGCGCAGACGCAAGCAAGGGCCACCTGGCTTCCGGCCACCGGAGGTGACACACACCAGCCCCTACTGGCTACCTGACTTTTAGGAAGGTTTCCAGTAAATTCACGACAGTGAGGTGACTCCAGCGCTGACCGGCCTCCCCCGCCCGCCCCCAAGGAGAGTCACGTGCAACGAAAGCTCGCCCTCGCCGTCATCGCCGCCGCCGGGCTCACGCTCGCGACCGGCACCCCCGCCTTCTCGCACGGATACACGACGTCGCCCCCCAGCCGCAGCTACCGCTGCGCCCAGCAGCAGGTCGCGAACTGCGGCTCGATCCAGTACGAACCGCAGAGCGTCGAGGGCCCGAAGGGGTTCCCCTCGGCCGGCCCCGCGGACGGTCACATCTGCAGCGCGAACCACAGTGAGTTCAGCCAGCTCGACGACCCGCGTGGCGGCACGTGGCCCGCCGCCTCGATGACGAGCGGCGCGTCGTACAACTTCACCTGGACGTTCACCGCGATCCACGCGACCACGTCGTTCCGGTACTTCATCACCAAGACGAGCTACGACCCGACCAAGCCGCTCACCCGCGCGGCGCTGGAGTCCACGCCGTTCCTGACGCAGAATTACAACGGCTCGCGGCCGCCCAACCCCGTCACGCACCGCGGCACCCTCCCGACGCGGCACGGCCGGCAGCTGATCCTCGCGGTCTGGGACATCGCGGACACCACGAACGCCTTCTACTCCTGTTCCGACGTCGTCTTCTCCTGAGCAGGGCCTGCTATCAATGGGGGACGCGCGTCCCCCATTGACAGCAGGAGCAGCCGATGCTGAACCTCTCGGTCGTCCTCGACGACACCGCACGTGAGACCCCCGACCGCGAGGCGCTCGTCTTCGGCGACCTCCGGCTCTCGTACGCGTTCGTGAACACCATCGCGAACCAGGTGGCGAACCTCCTGCGGTCACGGGGCGTACGCCCCGGCGACAAGGTCGCGCTCGCCTGCCCCAACGTGCCCTACTTCCCGATGGTCTACTTCGGCATCCTCAAGGCCGGCGCCGTGGTCGTGCCGCTGAACGTCCTGCTCAAGCGGCGTGAGATCGCCTACCACCTCGAGGACTCCGAGGCGAAGGCGCTGTTCGCCTTCGAGGGCACCCCGGAGCTGCCCCTCGGTGAGGCGTCCCGCGGCGCCTTCGACGACATTCCGGGCTGCACGGACTTCTTCGTGCTGCCCGCCACGCCACTGGCCACCGAGACGCCGCACGGCGAGTCGTTCTGGGCGGCGCTCGACGGGCAGGCGGGAGCGTTCGAGACCGCCCGGACCGAGGCCACCGACACCGCGGTCATCCTGTACACGAGCGGCACGACGGGCCGGCCGAAGGGCGCCGAGCTGTCCCACCAGAACATGCTGATGAACGCGATGGTCTGCGACGGCATGTTCGAGTCGGACGGCGACGATGTCTTCCTGGCCGCACTGCCGCTCTTCCACGCCTTCGGCCAGTCGGTGGTGCTCAACACGGGGTTCCTGCGACAGGCCACGGTCGTGCTGATGCCGCGTTTCGAGCCCGGCGCGGCGCTCGACCTCATGCTCGCCGAGAAGGTCACGTTCTTCGCGGGTGTGCCCACGATGTACTGGGGTCTGCTCACCCACGACGGCGGCCACACCGCGGAGCAGCTCGGTCAGATCGCCTCCGCCCTGACGACCGCGTCGAGCGGTGGCGCGGCCCTTCCACTCGAGGTCCTCAACCGCTTCTCTGAGCGCTTCGGCGTGAACATCGTCGAGGGGTACGGCCTGTCGGAGACCTCTCCCGTCGCGTCCTTCAACCGCCCGGACCGCCCGGCCCGGCCCGGGTCGATCGGGCTGCCCATCTGGGGCGTCGAGATGAAGCTCATCGAGGACGACTGGAAGGACGCGGGCGACGGGCCGGGCGAGATCGCCATCCGCGGGCACTGCGTCATGAAGGGTTACCACCAGCGGCCCGAGGCCACCGGCGAGGCGATGCGCGACGGCTGGTTCCGTACCGGCGACATCGCGCGCCGCGACGAGGACGGCTACTACTACATCATCGACCGGTCCAAGGACATGATCATCCGTGGTGGGTTCAACGTGTACCCGCGGGAGGTCGAGGAGGTGCTGATGACGCATCCGGCGGTCTCGCTCGCCGCCGTCGTCGGCGTCCCGAGCGACAGCCACGGCGAGGAGATCAAGGCGTACGTCATCCCGGTCTTCGGCGCCACCACCACCGCGGACGAGCTCGTCGAGTGGTCCAAGGAGAACCTCGCGAGCTACAAGTACCCCCGCACGATCGAGTTCCGCGACGAGCTGCCGATGACCGCGACCGGAAAGATCCTCAAGCGCGAGCTTCGCTGAGTCCGTACGCTTAAGTCCCGTGAAGCCTTTGATCGCCGCCGCCGCCGCTTTCGTCCTTGCAGCCGCGGCGGCGATCGTCCTTCTGCTCGGCCGTCACGGCGAGACCGGCCCGGACGCCTTCGCCGGCACCTATCCCCTGGTCACGGCCGCGCCCACCGGCGTCCCCGCGCTGACCTGGCGGCCCACCGGCACTCTCGCCGGACCGCTGCCGGCCTTCCCGGGCGCCGGGTCGAAGGTGACCGGACGCATCGTCAACCGGAACGCCGGGCTCTCCTTCGCCCGGCTCGCGCCCCCGTGGCGCGCGAAGAGAACGGGCGGTTCCTCGTCCGGACTGGAGATCGACAGCAAGACCAAGGACTACAAGCACTTCTGGTACGCGTCCGTCAGCGTGGAGCCGCTCGACCCGAAGCTCGACGTGCCGGGGGCCCAGCGGCTGCGCGCCGCCGCCGAGCTCACCGGCCAGGCGTTCGTCAGGCAGTTGTACAGCGACGACGGTAAGCGCAAGGACCTGGCCGGCGCCGCGCTCACGGTCGACCGTCATCCGGGCTGGGTCAGCGCGTTCCGCATGACCCACACGACCGATCTCGACCGGGTGGAGAATAACCAGACCGAGGTCGTCGTCGCCGTGGACACCGGCCGCCGGCTGCCGGCGATAGTGGAGATCACCATCCCGGGCAACCAGGTCCGGCTCCTGCCCGACATCACGCACGTGGTGCGTTCGCTCCGCGTGGTGCGCTGACCGCGGGTCAGATCTCGTACGGCAGGTGCTTGATGCCGTTGATGAAGTTGGAGAGCAGCCGGTCCGGCGGAGCCGTCGCGCGGATGTTCGGCACCCGCCGGAACAGCTCACGGAACATCACGGTGATCTCGCGCCGGGCCAGGTGGGCGCCCAGGCAGAAGTGCGGGCCGGGGCCGCCGAAGCCGACGTGGGGGTTCGGGTCGCGGGTGATGTCGAAGACGTCGGGGTCCTTGAAGACCGTCTCGTCGCGGTTGCCGGACCAGTAGTAGAGCAGCAGCTTGTCGCCCGACTTGAGCTCGGTCCCGTTGAGCTCGGTGTCGCGCGTCGCCGTACGGCGCATCCAGATCACCGGGGAGGCGTAGCGGACGATCTCCTCGACGGCCCCGCCGATGCGCGCCTCGAAGTCGGCGAGCAGCAGCTCACGCTGCGCGGGGTTGGTCGTGAACAGGTTCATCCCGTGCGCGATGGCGTTGCGCGTCGTCTCGTTGCCCGCGACGACGAGCAGGATGAAGAACGAGCCGAACTCCTGGTCGGTCAGCGACTCACCGTCGATGTTGGCGTTGACCAGGGCGGAGGTCAGGTCGTCCGACGGGTGCTCCCGGCGGTGCCGGCCGAGGTCCTCCACCAGGTCCTTCAGCGTCTGGCCGGCGGTGAGCAGCTGGAGCGCGATCTCGTTCTCGTCCTCGGCGACGAACTCCGGGTCGGCGCCGGCGAGGATGATGTTGGAGTTGTCGAAGACCGTCTTGTAGCTGTCCTCGGGGATCCCCATCATGTCGCAGATGATCTTCAGCGGCAGGCGCGCGGCGACGTCGGACACGAAGTCGCCGGAACCCTTCGCGAGGACCTCCTCCACGACCTGCTCGGCGACCTCCTGCACCTGGTCCTCGAAGCGCTGGATCATCCGCGGGGAAAAGGCACGGGAGACGATCCGGCGGATCTTGGCATGCCGCGGGTCGTCCATGTTGATCATGGAACCGAAGTACTCGTTCAGGTCCGTGGGCATGTCGGCGATGTTGATGGCACCGGCGCCGGAGCAGAAGTCCTGTGGGCGGCGGGACGCCTCCACGATGTCCGCGTGGGTGACCAGCGCGTAGTAGCCGGGCCCCTTCGGCGCGTACGTCACGTCCGGCTCCGCGAAGAACGCCGGGCGGGGCAGCTGCCGCAGCGTACGGAAGGCCTCATGACGCTCACTCAGTGGACGTGCCCAGAACGCCCAGTCGGTGATGTCGATCTCAGGCGGTTCGAGCGTACCTGGGGTCACTACCGGATCACTCTCCACAACTAGAATCCCGTTCGGAACACTCATCCTGCCAACCGGGCCCGCGCCCGGCAACACGAACGGCCTTCTCGGGGGAGACGTGCACTCATCCGGCGAGCCAGTCCAGCACCAGACCGTTCACCACGGCCGGCTGTTCGAGGTGCAGAAAGTGCCCCGTCCCGGGCACGATCTCGGCTCGTGAACCCGGCGGGAGGTGGTGCTGGACGTCGCGGACCCGGCCCGTGTCGAGGCAGCCGTCGGCGGCGCCGTGGAGGTAGAGGATCGGCCGCTCACCGGCACGGCGCGCGGACTCCTGCTCGGCGGCGTACGCGGCCACGTGCCGCGAAGAGTCGAACATCGCCCGGTAGTAGCCCAGCGCCGCGGAGAGGTTCGCCGGCTCGCGCAGGCACGCCTTGACGTGTTCGAGGTCGGCCGTGGCGTCGTAGCCGGGCGACCAGTCGGCCCACAGGCCGTCCAGGAACGCCAGGTCGTCGGCCGTGACGGCCATCTCGGCCAGCGGCGTCTGGAACAGGAACATGTAGAAGGACCGCTTCAGCTGGGCGTAGTCCAGGAACGCCGACGACATCGCCGGGATCGGAGGCACGGCCATGGTGACCGCCCGGCGCCAGCGCGACGGCTCGTGCGCCGCCGCGGCGTACGTGGCGGTGGCGCCCCAGTCGTGGCCGACGAGCACCGCGTCGCCGTCGCCGCCGAGGACCTCGTGCAGGGCGTTCGCGTCCGCGGCCAGCGCACCCGTCTGGTACGCGCCGTCGGCGGGGATCCCGGTCGGGGCGTATCCCCGCTGGAACGGCGCCACCGCGCGGTATCCCGCGCCTGCGAGCGCGGGCAGCAGATGTCGCCAGGTGTGCGCGGAGTCGGGAAAACCGTGCAGGCACAGGGCGAGCGGACCGTCGCCGGCCTCGAGGTAGCCGAATGTCAGGCCGTTCGCGTCGACCGTGTCGGTCTTCATGCCCGCGACGTTAGGCCGCGCCTACCGTGCTGTCCACGGAGGGGGTACGGCCGCCGGTCCCCCGGCGGCCGTACGATGCCTCGGCCGCCGGGCTCAGCCCTCGAACGGCGGCTCGAACGACGGCCGCAGCGGCATGTCCGAACGTCCGTCCTCGTGCAGCTTGACGCCGAGCACCTGGTGCAGCTGGATCCAGTTCAGGTCGAACCCGAGCTGGGAGCCGGCCATGTAGAGCCGCCAGACGCGCGCCGTCCCCTCTCCGACCTCGGCGACCGCCTCGTCCCAGTGCGCGTCCAGGTTGCGGCACCAGCCGGCGAGGGTCTTGGCGTAGTGCTCGCGGAGGTTCTCCTCGTGACGGACCTCGAAGCCGGCGTCGTGCATCCTGGAGATCAGATGCCCCGGCCCCTCGAGCTCGCCGTCGGGGAAGACGTACCGGTTGATGAAGCCGTCCTTCTTGATCGACGGCTGCGTGTCGTCCGGGCGGGTGATGCAGTGGTTCAGCAGCCGCCCGCCGGGCTTGAGCTTGCCGTACAGGAAGGAGAAGTACGCGGCCAGGTTGCCCTTGCCGATGTGCTCGGTGAGCCCGATCGAGCTGACGGCGTCGAAGTCGGTCTCGGACACGTCGCGGTAGTCCATGAACCGTACTTCGGCCAGCTCCGACAGACCCGCCTCGGCGATGGCCTTCTGCGCCCACTCGGCCTGCTGCTTGGACAGCGTGACGCCGAGCGCCTTGACGCCGTACTCGCGCGCGGCGTGCATGACCATGCCGCCCCAGCCGCAGCCGACGTCGAGCAACCGCATGCCCGGCTTGAGCCCGATCTTGCGTGCGACCAGGTCGAACTTGTGGTGCTGTGCCTGTTCGAGCGTCGCGTCCTCGGTCGGGAAGCACGCGCAGGTGTAGGCCATCGACGGGCCGAGCACCCACTCGTAGAAGGTGTTCGACACGTCGTAGTGATGGGAGATCGCCTTGGCGTCACGGCGCTTGGAGTGCCGCAGCCCGGAAAGGAGCGGGACCCTCTCGGTCCTGACCTCCTGCGGTGGCGGCTCCAGGCGGGTCAGCGCGGCCGCGCGCAGCAGCGGGTCGCGGATGATGCCCCGAAGAAGCGTCCTCTTGTCGGCCCAGTTCAGGTCGCCCATGGCCGACTGCATCCGGTACAGCGCGGTGTACATGTCACCGCTGATGTCCAGATAGCCGGAGACGTACGCACGGGCCAACCCGATCGGACCCGGAGCGTGGGCGAGATAGGAGATCGCGTACGGCGACCTGACGTTCACCGTGATGTCGGCACCGGCCGGCCCGGCCCGGCTGTCGTCATAGGCCAGGAACTCCACCTGCGCGTCGCGGCCCACGACGCGCTCGAAAACCTCTGCGAGCTGCATGATCACCTGCCTCGTACTGTTTTGTCGTAAAGATCGAGCAACCGCCCGCCGGGGTCGTACTCCTCCTTCAGTCGCCGGTAGGTGGCCCCGTCGTAGTGTCGCCAGAAGTCATCACGGGTGTAATACGCCGTGGAGTACAGCGACTTGTGGCCCTCGAGGCGGGCGACCTCGCGCTCGATCAGCCGGTTGTGGTGTTCGGGCAGGCGGCCGGGCGGGATCGGCACCGTCCCCCAGAATCCCACGTTGACGTATGTACGGCCGGGCTCCAGCGGGTACAGCGGCCAGTTGTCCTGTGCCCGCAGCGGGCACAGCCACACCGGGCTCATGCCGATCTCCCGGCGGAAGAAGTCCAGGAACTCCGCGAGCCGCTCGACCGGCACCTCGACGTCCTGGATGACGTCCTCGCGCGGCGGCTTTCCGCGCCAGCGGTCCAGCCGGGCGGAGAACTGCGTGCGTTTGTCCAGGGCGACCAGGCGGCGGTAGACGTCCGAGCGCTTCCTGGCCGCGGGCCACACCCGGCGTACGAGAGGGTTCTGCACGCCGAAGGCGCGCGAGCACCAGAACCAGTCGGTGTCCCAGCGCCAGAGGTAGGCGTGCGTGGTGAGGACGTCGGTCGGAGCCGTGCCGGCGTTCAGCCAGCGCGGCGAGACGTTACGGTCCTGGATCGAGCGGTAGTAGACCTGCTGCCCGGTGTAGTCCGAGACGTGCTTGGCCGAGTCGGCGAAGGTGCCGAGCGTCAGGTAGAGCTCGTCCTCGCCGAAGACCGTGCCGTCGATGAAGTCGACGTCGGGCCCGAGCTTGTCGATCGCCTCCGCGCACTCTTGGGCGGACCCGAAGCGTACGTGCCGGAGCTCGACGAAGGGCTTGACCGGCTGCAGCTTGATCTTGAGGCGGAGGGCGTAGCCGAGCGTGCCGTAGGAGTTGGGAAAGCCGTAGAACAGGTCCCGGTGTTCGTTGTCAGGTGTCGCCGTGACGATCTCCCCGGCGCCGGTGACGATCTCCATCTCGATGACGGACTCGTGCGGCAGGCCGTGGTGGAACGAGGAGGACTCGATGCCGAGCCCGGTGACCGCGCCACCCAAGGTGATCGTCTTGAGCTGCGGGACGACGTACGGCATGAGGCCGTGCGGCAGGGTCGCGTCGACCAGGTCCTCGTACGTCGTCATGCCCTGGACGTCCGCGGTGCGGTTCGTCGCGTCGACGCTCAGGACCTGGTCGAATCCGCTCACGTCCAGTCCGGGCGCGCCCGCGTCATCGCGGAAACGGAACAGGTTGGAGGTCCGCTTCGCCAGGCGTACCGGAGCCCCCTCGGGAATCGCTCTGTAGGACTCCAGCAGATTTTTGGTTGCCGTGCCATGACCAGTCACCGGACGATCGTCTCATCCCGCGCCCGGTGCCTACAGACCGGCCGCGTGTAGTGTCCGTTGTGTCGTCACTCTTGGGGGTGCCGCAAGTGGCAAAGCTGTATGACGCCATCGACGAACGGCTCCAGGCGTTCATCGCCGAGCAGCCGATGTTCTTCGTGGCCACCGCGCCCGACTCCGGCGGCCACGTCAACGTCTCACCGAAGGGCTACCAGGACACCTTCTCGGTGATCGACGAGAACACGGTGGCCTACCTGGACCTTTACGGCAGCGGTTCGGAGACCATCGCTCATCTGCGGGACAACGGGCGGATCACCGTCATGTTCTGCTCGTTCTCCCGCCAGCCGAAGATCCTGCGGTTGTACGGCACCGGCCGCGTGGTGCGGCCGGACGCCGCCGAGTGGGACGACCTCGCCGGACGGTTCGGCGCCGGTCACGCGGGCTACCGGGCGATCGTGGTCGTCGACGTCACGCGCGTCTCGGACTCCTGCGGCTACTCGATCCCGTTCATGGAGCTCACCGGTGAGCGCAGCCTGCTGGACGACCAGCACGCCCGCCGGCCATCCGACGAATGGGTGCCGCGCGTCGCGCGCAACGCCTCGAGCATCGACGGCCTGCCGGCGCTGGAGCCCGACCATCCGGCTCCGGTCCGGCCTCTTCCGCGCGCTCTTCCGCGCGTCAGCGGACCAGCCGGAGCGTGAACGGATAGCGGAACGGCGTGTCCACCAGCGCGAGGAGAGCGGCGACCGCCGCGACGATCCAGGCGACGGCGTAGACGAGTCCCCCGATCCCGAACGTCACGATCGTGACGATGAGCAGGGTGAGCTGGAAGTTCAGCGCCGACACGATGTGCTGGCGCACGTACGGCGAGCGCCTCGCCTTGGTGCACATCATCACCAGCGGCCCGACGAAGAGCGTGAAGACGCCGAGGACGTGGGCGAACGCGGCGAGAACACGCTGCTCGGCGGTCGGCTCTCCCCTGGGGAGGGGCTTCGGCCCGGTGGCCGGGTTCAGGTCGTAGAGGACCGCGTCGAGGTCGGCCCGGGTCACGGCCGTCATGGCGAGGTGAAGGCGCAGGTCGAGCTCGCTCTTGTCGAGCCGGCCCTCGGCGTACGCCTGCTGGAGCCGTTCGACCACGGGCTCGCGTTCGGCGTGGGAGACGCGGAGCGAGGGTGCAGGAATCGTCATGTTCCGATCGTGCGCCCCGCCCACGCTCCGGGCCATCGGGGAAACCCCTGAGCCGACCCTGGAGTCAACCCCCGTGGTAGTAGGCCTTGCCCGGCTTGAGGGGACGCGCGGCGAGCACCTCAGGCACCGTGGCGAACGTGAAGCCGCGCTTGGCCAGACCGCGCAGGATCTTCGGCACGGCGTTCACCGTGGTCGGGTGGATGTCGTGCATGAGGATGATGTCGCCCCTCCTCGCGCGGGAGACGGCGCGGTGGGCGACGATCGCCGAGTTACGGTCGAGCCAGTCGTCGGTGTCGACGCTCCAGACGATCTGGGCGAACCCCAGGCCACGCGCGACCTTGGCGACGCTCTTGTCGGTGCTCCCGTACGGCGGGCGCATGAGCCGTACCGGCAGGCCGGTCACCCGGGTGATCTCGCTGCGCGTACGGGTGAGCTGGCGGCGGACCTGCCGGTTGGAGAGCTTGGTGAGGTCCGGATGGGTCCACGTGTGGTCGCCGACGACGTTGCCCTGGGCGAGCTCCCGGCGGACGAGGGCCTCACGGCCCTTGATGTTGCCGCCGATGAGGAAGAAGGTGACCCTCGCGTGGCGGGCGGCGAGCATGTGGAGCAACTTGGCGGTGTACGGCCCGGGCCCGTCGTCGAACGTCAGCGCGACGCACTTGGCGACGCGGCAGTTGACGGCGGGGACGACGGGGCGCGTACGGCGGGGACGCACCGGAGGCCGGGCGGCCGGCGGCGGTCCGCTCGCGAGGGCCGGCACCTGAAGACGCCCGGCGTTCGTCGGGCCGAACCCGCTCAGCCAGCCGAGCACGAGAACACCGGCGACGGCCGCGGCGTACAGCCGCGCACGGCCCTCGGGAATGACAAACCGCATTCACGGCCCCTGTAACAGCCTGTGTCAGGACAGGTGTCACCTTAGTGCGGACTATGGGGTGATGTCGGCCAAGCCGGGACAAGCGTCACGGCACGGCGCGAACCCCGACCACCGTCCGAGCCTCCCGAGCGCGCGCACCATCGGGGGTGCAGTGCACCTTCAGGCACGCGCACCGTCGCGGGCAAGCGCCATCGCGGGCAAGCGCCATCGCGGCGTTGCGCCATCGCGGGCGTGCACCGTGGCGGGCGAGCGCACCGTCGCGAGTGCAGGCGCCGTCACGAGCGCGGGCGCCGCCACGAGCGCGCGACACCGGCACGAATGCAGGCACCGTCGCTCGCGCGGGCACCGTCGCTCGCGCGGGCACCGTCGCTCGCGCGGGCACCGTCGCTCGCGCAGGCACCGTCACGAACGCAGGCACCCTCACGAGCGCGGGCGCTGCCACGAGCGCGCGACACCGGCACGAACGCACGCACCGTCGCTCGCGCGGGCACCGTCACGAACGCAGGCACTGTCACGAACGCAGGCACCGTCACGAATGCAGGCGCGGTCGCGAGTGCGGGCGCCGTCGCGAGTGCGGGCGCGGTCGCGAGTGCGGGCGCCGTCACGAACGCAGGCACCCTCACGAATGCAGGCGCCGTCGCGAGTGCGGGCGCTGCGACAAGGGGCTGTCAACCGTCCGCGAATCCACCGTCTGCGGCCGCGTGACCGGCACGGCGCGCCCTCTCATGCTCGCCCTCCCCGCTCCGTCGCGCGACCCGCGTCGCGCGCCGACCCGATGCCACCCGCTACCGTCTCCTTTCGGTGGCGGATCCTCGCTCGTTTCCTCGCCTGTTCGGTCGCGTGGCCGCTCAGGGGGCGGGCGGCATCCGTTCCCGAGCCGCCGCCTCTCGCCTCCCATCGCCATGCGGTCGTCCGAACGACGACCGCCGGGAAATGGGCTGGAACCGTAAGGGTGGCAGCGACGTTAAAAACGTAATTCGCGAAGTCTGCCGCGGGCCCCGGCGATGACGGGATGGGAGCGCCGCGACAGGTTCTTGAGGAGGACCTCCGATGAAGTGGGGAGATCGCTTCGGGATCCGCCGCCGACGCGGCCAGAGGGTGACGACCCTCGACCGTGAGGCGACCAACGCCGACATCGAGTCGCTGATGGCCTTCGCGCGCAGCCGGACGGGGGTGGAGTTCTACGTCGAGCCGGAGACGTTCGCCACTGACACGACCGCGATGGCGATCGCCGCCGACGGCGAATGGACCCGCCGCCGCGTGGGCTCCCCGCAGGTCATCCAGAAGGTCGCACGCGACCTGCGCCTGCCGGTCTACGACGTCCAGATCACCGGCTACCCCCAGCGCATGCGCGACTTCAACGAACGCCGCCGGAAGCAGGGCGGCCCCACCCTCTGAGAGCCGCCCGCGCGGAACCCGCGACCTTCGCCATCAGCTCGCGCACGCCGGGGGCGCAGGGGAGGGCGAAGGCCAGCACCGGCTCGCCCGCGCCCGCCGATCGTCCCTCACGACCCGCCCGGACGACCACGCTCACGACCCCACCTGACCTGCCCTTCCACGATTCACCCGCGGGCGGTGGGAAAAGACGGCACCGGACGCCCGCCGTCAACGAATGCCGCCGGAAGCAGGACGGCCCCACCCTCCGAGACCGCTCGCGCGAAAGGCCCCACCCTCTGAGAACCGCTCACGCGGGAAGGCCCCACCCTCTGAGAACCGCTCTCGCAGGAAAGCCGCACCCTCCGAGAGCCGCTCACGCGGAAAGCCGGCTCGCCCGCACCCGCCGATCGTCCCTCACGACCCGCCCGGACGGTCACGTTCACGACCCCACCTGACCTGCCCTTCCACGATTCACACGCGGGCGGTGGAGGGAAAGGCGGCACCGGACGCTCGCCGTCACCGGTAGCGTTTCGTGTCGTGCCAGACGACCTCCTCGACTCCGCGGACAAGACCGACCTGCCCGACGTCTCCGCCCTTCTCGCCGCCGCTGTATCCGGTGTCGGCGGTGCGGAGCGGCCCGGGCAGGTGAAGATGGCCGAGGCGGTGGCGCATGCCATCGGCTCGGGGGAGCATCTCGCCGTCCAGGCCGGCACCGGTACCGGCAAATCCCTCGCCTACCTGGTCCCGGCCGTACGGCACGCGGTCGACGCGGGTCCGGCGGGCGAAGGGCACTCCTGCGTCGTCGTCTCCACCGCGACGATCGCGCTGCAGCGTCAGCTCATCGACCGTGACCTCCCCCGGCTCTCCGATTCGCTGACGCCGCTGCTCGGACGCGAGCCGGCGTTCGCGATCCTCAAGGGCCGTCGCAACTACCTGTGCCGGCACCGGCTGCAGACCGACGCGCCCGAGGATCCCGAGGAGATCCTGTTCGACGCGCAGGCCGTGTCGGCCGCCGGGCGGCAGGTGCAGCGCATCCACGAGTGGGCCGAGACCACCGAGACCGGCGACCGCGACGAGCTCGTCCCCGGCGTCAGTGAGCAGGCGTGGCGGTCGGTCTCGGTGAGCGCGCGGGAGTGCCTGGGCGCACAGCGGTGCCCGTTCGGGACCGAGTGCTTCGCCGAGCGTGCCCGCGACGAGGCCGGCGAGGCCGACATCGTCGTCACCAACCACGCGCTGCTGGCGATCGACGCCCTGGAGGACTTCCAGGTTCTGCCCGACCATGACGTCGCCATCATCGACGAGGCGCACGAGCTCGTCGACCGCGTCACGTCGGTGGCCACCGCGGAGCTGTCCGCCCAGGCAGTGGAGATCACCGCACGCCGCTGCGGGCGGCTCATCGAGGACGACCTCGCGGACCGGCTCAAGGAGGCCGGGGAGGCGCTGCAGCCCATGCTCGCCGAGATGCACGCGGGCCGCATGGACGTACTCCCCGAGGCGGTCGGGTTCTCGCTCGTGTCGATCCGCGACGCCGCGTACGCCTGCGCCACGGCTCTGCGTACGAACCTCAAGGGCAGCGAGGACGACGCCGAGCGCCTCGGCGCCGGACGCGCGGCCCTCACCTCGCTCGAGGAGATCCACGACACCGCCGTACGCTTCCTGGAGGCGTTCAAGGGCGATCTCGCCTCGCGGCACGACGTCGTCTGGCTGGACAAGCCGTTCTCGGAGGACTCGCGGCGGCCCACGGCGCTCAAGGTCGCGCCGCTAGGCGTCGGCGCCCTGCTCCGCGAGCGCCTCTTCCGCCAGCGGACGACGGTGCTGACCTCGGCAACGCTGTCCCTCGGCGGATCGTTCGAGCCGCTCGCCCGGCAGTGGGGCCTGCCGCCGCTCGACGCCCCGGACGAGAAGGACGTCCTCGAGACCGATTCCGACAAGGCCGACAAGCAGCCGATCAAGTGGTCGGGCCTGGACGTCGGCTCGCCGTTCGACCACGCGCGCAGCGGCATCCTCTACATCGCCCGCGGGCTGCCCACGCCCGGACGGGACGGTCTCCCGGAGGCCTACCTCACGGAGCTGAGCGAGCTGATCGGCGCGGCCGGCGGCCGTACGCTGGGGTTGTTCTCCTCGATGCGCGCGGCCAAGCAGGCCGCCGAGGAGCTGCGCGGCCGGTTCTCTCAGCCGCTGCTCTGCCAAGGTGAGGACTCCACGTCCCAGCTGGTCAAGCGCTTCGCCGAGGACGACGCGACATGCCTGTTCGGGACGCTGTCGCTCTGGCAGGGCGTCGACGTACCCGGTCCGTCACTGCGGCTCGTGGTCATCGACCGGATCCCGTTCCCGCGCCCGGACGACCCGTTGTCCTCGGCGCGCCAGCGGGCCATCGGGGCGCGCGGCGGCAACGGCTTCATGGCGGTCGCCGCCACCAACGCCGCACTGCTCCTCGCCCAGGGCGCAGGGCGCCTGCTGCGCAGCATGACCGACCGCGGCGTGGTCGCGATCCTCGACCCGCGCCTGGCCACCGCCCGGTACGGCAGTTTCCTGCGCGCCTCGCTGCCGCCGTTCTGGACGACGTACGACTCGGAGACCGTCAAGGGCGCGCTGCGCCGGCTCGACACGTCCGACTGATCAGGTCATCGCGTTCTCTTCGCGGAGGACGCGGCGAAGGACCTTCCCGAGCATGTTGCGCGGCAGCGTCGGGCGTATCTCGATGTACGCGGGCACCTTGTACTCGGCGAGGTGGTGCGCGCAGTACTCCGTGAGCTCCTCGCGCGTGGGCACCAGATTCGGGTCGCGCGGGATGATGTACGCGCTGACGACCTCGCCGTGCGCCGAGTCGGGAACGCCGACGACGGCGGCCTCCCCCACGCCCGGATGGGCGCTCAGGACGTTCTCGATCTCGGATGGATAGACGTTGAAGCCGTCGACGATGACGACGTCGCGCTTGCGGTCGATGAGGGTGAAGAAGCCGTCCGGGCTCATCACGGCGATGTCGCCCGTACGGAACCAGCCGTCGCGTGAGAGGGTCTCGGCGGTCTCCGCGGGCTGGTTCCAGTAGCCGGCGAACACCTGCGGCCCCCGTACGATCAGCTCTCCCGGGTAGCCGATCGGGAGGACGCGCCGCGGGTCGTTCTCGTCCACGATGCGCGCCTCGGTGCCGGGAAGCGGCGCGCCCACCGAGACGTGGCGGGCGTTCCCGTCGAGCGGGTTGGCCATGAGGACGGGCGAGGTCTCGGTCATCCCGTACCCCTGGACGAGCTGCCCGCCGGTACCGATCTTGAAGGCTTCCACGGTCGTACGGGCGAGTTTCATGGCGCCCGACACCGAGGTACGGATGTCGCCCACGCCGGCCTTCTTCGACTCCGGCGCCGCGGCGAGCTGCTGGTAGATGGGGGGAACGCCGGGGAACAGTGTCGGCTTGTGCTTGCGTACGGCATCCAGCACGAGGTCGAGGTCGAACCTCGGGATGAGGATGACCATGCCGCCGATCAGCGTCGTACACGTCAGGCAGAACGTCAGCCCGAAGACGTGGAAGAGCGGCACGACGGCGAGGTTCACGTCATGGCCGGGGCGGATCCCCGGGTCCCAGGCGGTGGTCTGGTGCGCGTTGGCGACGAGGTTGCGGTGCGTGAGCATCGCACCCTTGGGACGGCCGGTCGTACCGCCCGTGTACTGCAGGACGGCCAGGTCACGGATGGGGTCGACCGGTGTCTGCTGGGGACTGTCCGGCCCTTCCTTGAGCAGATCGTCGAACCACAGGACGCCCGCCGTCTCGGGCACCTCGGTGCTCAGCTCGGAGAGCAGCCTGCGCGCCTTGGCCAGCGGAAGCTTCAGCAGCTCACGCTTGACGAACGGCAGGTAGTCGGTGAGCGAGGTGACGACCACCTGCTGGACGCCCGTGCCCGGCATGGCCTCGATGAGCGTCTCGTACGCCTTGTCGAAGACGATGACCACTCGTGCGCCGGAGTCGGCGAGCTGGTGGCGCAGCTCCGACGCGGTGTAGAGCGGGTTGGTGGGGACCACGATGGCCCCGATCCGCAGGATCGCGTAGAAGGCGATGACCTCCTGGGGACAGTTCGGAAGAATCATCGCCACGCGCTCGCCCTTGCGGACGCCGATGCGCCGCAACGCCCCGGCGAACCGGTTGACCTCACTCAGCAGCCGCGCGTACGTCATCGAGCGCCCGAAGAACATCAACGCCTTGCGGTTCGGAAACCGCTCGGCGGAGGCGTCGAGCAGATACGTCAACGGCACGTCGGGTATCTGGACGTTGGCCGGTACGCCTTCGGCGTAGAACCGAAGCCACGGCCGTTCATCGTAGGGAGTGCTCATTCGTCGACCATCACTGCCGAAGACAGGCGAAACATTCCCGTAACCCTGGCACTAAGCGCGCACTCATGCACAGTCAATCCGGGAGCACGTATCGCAAGCAGCGGTGATGGCAGGGCTGGTCCTTCCGCGACGAACACCGACCGTGGGTCGTTCGTCTCGTAAGCCGCCGGCACCGGATCACGGCACGAAAGCGGCACAGGCGTGGCGCGGGTCGACGCGCTCGGTGTGCTCTATGAGGCTATCGCGTCCTACGTGACGCTTTGCCCGCACGTGTACTGACCTGGCCTTGTTGGCATCTCGTCGCCGTGGCTGGCTTCTCGTAGCTGTGGTCGGCTCACGGCCTCACGACCGCCCGGCCTCGTGACGTCGTGGCCTCCTGGCCTCGCGCCCTCCTGGCCTCGCGCCCTCCTGGCCTCGCGACGTCGTGACCTCATGGCCTCGCGCCCTCCTGACCTCGTGGCCTCGTGGCCTCGTGGCCTCGTGGCCTCGTGGCCTCGCGCCCTCATGACCTCATGGCCTGGCGGCCTCGCGGCCTCATGGCCTGGCAGCCTGGCGGCCTCACAGCCTCAACGGTTGTACACGCTGCTGGTCGCCATCGCCACGCCACGTTCCCCGTCGGTCTAATCTCCTTCCCTCTCCCTCTCCCTCTCTCTGCGCCTGTTCCGCTTCGCTCGTTCCGGCCCACAGTCCCAAGCCTCAGCCGGTTATCCACAGAACGCCCAAGGGGTGTCGCCGCGAGACGGACAACGGCACGCTCGATGAACATGAGCCTCAACACCCTGCGACTCCGGTCGCCCGCCGACGTCGTCGCCGCGATCCCCTACCTCATCGGATTCCATCCAGCCGACAGCGTGGTCGTGCTGGCATGCGACAACGCGCGAGGCGCGTACGCGGTCCGGCTGGACCTGACCGCACAGGACGCGTTGCTGGAGCACATCACAGACCTGGTAGCCCGCCGCCGGCCGGAGGGGGTGATCGTCGCGGGCTATGGATCGGCCGACCGGGTGACCCCCATGGTCGACCGGGTACGAGGCCACCTGGACGCGTCGGGCGTACGGCTGCGCGAGGCGTTACGCGTCGAGGCCGGCAGATTCTGGTCCTATCTGTGCTCCGACAGCGCCTGCTGCCCATCCGAAGGCACGTACGTCGACATTGATACGAGCCCAGTGGCCGCCGCGGCCATCGCGGGAGGCATGGTCGCCTTACCGGACCGCCGCGACCTCGAACGCACACTGGAGCCCACGGGCGGCGAACAGATGCGGCAATCCACCGCGAAAGCCGAACTAAGGCTGGCCACCTGGGCGGAGTCCGACACCCACAAGGTGCCGACCCACATGATCACGGAAGGCGTGCCACTGGTCCGCGACCTGTTAGAGCGAGCGTGCAAGGGTTCTGACCCGCCGACCACCGACGAGGTCGCCTGGCTGGGCGTCCTCCTGGTCAACCTCCGAGTCCGCGACGAGGCCTGGGTACGCATGAAGGACCCGGACCTGGACGCCCACATCAGCTTGTGGCGCCATGTCCTGAAACAAGTGACCGCCCCCTACGCGGCAGCTCCGGCGTGCCTTCTGTCCTTCGCCGCCTGGCGCGCAGGCGAGGGCGCTTTGGCCAACATCGCCCTCGACCGCGCCCTGTCCACCGACCCGTCGTACTCGATGGCCCGCCTGTTACAGGAGCTCTTCATCAGCGGACTCCCACCATGGTCCGTCCCCCTCGACATCACCCCGGAGGACCTAGACGAAACCGATTAACCCCCGCACCACCCTCACCGCACCCCGGACCCTGAAGCGCCACCAGCCAACCGCCGAAAGGTCCCACGCCGACACCCCAACCACGCCCACACGACGACTCGGCCACGCCGCGCAGGGTCGCGCGTAGCACGGGGTCGCGCGTAGCGCAGGGTCGCGCGTAGCGCAGGGTCGCGCGTAGCGCAGGGTCGCGCGTAGCGCAGGGTCGCGTGGTGGTGTGTGTCGCGTTGCGGTGTGCAGCTCGCGCGCATTGCCTCGCGCGCAGAGCATCGCATTTCCGCGCAGCTCGCGTCGGGTTGCCGTGCGCAACACAATGTCGCGTTGCCGTGCGCAACACAGCGTTGCAAGGCCGTGCGCAGCACAAAGTGGCGTTGCGGTGCGCAGCATGCGTCGCGTTGCGGCACGTAGCGCGAAGTGCGGCGTCACGTTGCCCGGCGAGATGTCGGGTCGCGACGCGAGCGGGCCGGCGTGCCACGCCGGATCGGTGTGCTGCGCCGCACCGCGGACTGCCGTCGTGTTCCGACCGCCGGGACACGGCGTGGCGCGTCGCTACCACTCGCGATACCGCCGCGCTGCCGCACTGTGGTCCCGGACCTGCGTCGCGGCGCGCTGCGTCATGGGTGTCGGGGCATGCCGTGCGTCAATCGGCGTGGCACGCCGCGACCTGGCCTGCCCTGCCGCGATGCGCCCGACGCGTCGCATCGCGTCGCGGCCGCCCGCGACACTGCCGACCCCTGGTGCCGGGCCTGCGTCGGGGCGCGCTGCGTCGTGGATGCGGGGGCGTGCCGTCTATCAATCGGCGTAGCACGCCGGGACCTGGCATGCCCTGCCGCGATGCGCCCGTCGTAGCGCGACGCCCGTCCGAACGCGTCGCCCGTCGTAGCACGTCGCCCGTTCGAACGCGTCGCGACCGCCCCCGACGCCGCGCCGCCACAACCTGGTGCCGCACCTACGTCGCGGCGCGCCGCGTCATGGGCGCTGGGGCATGCCGTGCGTCAATCAGCATGGCACGCCGGGGCCTGGCATGCCCTTCCGCGATGCATCCGACTTGGCGTGGTGGGCCGGGAGTCCCGGGTGTGACTCTCAGCAGGATCGCGGCGCTGACGCCGGGCAGACCCCCGGGGCGCTGAGCGGTGGACGGATTCGGGCGCGTTACTGGCGTTCGTCAGGCTCGGCGGGTGGCCAGGAACTCGCCCAGGCGGCCGATGGCCTCCTCGATCTCGTCCGCGTGTTGCAGAGTCACGATCCTTAGGTGGTCGGGGGCGGGCCAGTTGAAGCCGCTGCCCTGTACGACCAGGATCCGCTGGCTCTCCAGGAGGTCGAGTACGAAGCTCTGGTCGTCCTCGATCGGATAGATCACCGGGTCCAGGCGCGGGAAGACGTACAGCGCGCCGGATGGCTTGACGCAGCTCACGCCCGGGATTTCGTTGAGGAGGCGGCATGCGCGGTCGCGTTGTTCGCGTAGGCGGCCACCTGGGAGTACCAGGTCGTTGATCGTCTGGTAGCCGCCGAGTGCGGCCTGGATCGCGTGCTGGCCAGGTACGTTCGGACAGAGCCGCATGTTGGCCAGCATGTCGAGGCCCTCGATGTAGGACTCGGCGTGTTCTTTCGGGCCGGAGACCACCATCCAGCCGGAGCGGAAACCGCAGACCCGGTACGCCTTCGACAGGCCCGAGAAGGTCAGGGACGGCAGGTCGGGGACGAGCGGGGCGATCGAGACGTGTTCCGCGTCGTCGTACAGGATGCGGTCGTAGATCTCGTCGGCGAGGATCAGCAGCCCCTCCCGCCGGGCGATTTCGGCCACACCCTCGAGCAGCTCGCGAGAGTAGACCGCGCCGGTCGGGTTGTTCGGGTTGATGATCACGATGGCCTTGGTGTCCGAGGTGATCTTCGCCTCGATGTCGGCGAGGTCGGGCATCCAGCCGTTGGACTCGTCGCAGAGATAGTGGACGGGGGTGCCGCCGCCGAGGGAGACCGCGGCCGTCCACAGCGGGTAGTCCGGGGCGGGGATCAGCACCTGGTCGCCGTTGTTGAGCAGCGCCTGCATGGCCATCACGATCAGCTCGGACACACCGTTTCCGAGGTAGACGTCCTCGACGTCTACTCCGGCGAACCCCTGCTGCTCGTAGTGCTGAACGACCGCACGCCGCGCGGGCAGGATCCCCTTGGAGTCGCTGTAACCATGGGCGACGGGCAGGTTGCGGATGACGTCCTGCAGGATCTCATCCGGAGCGTCGAAGCCGAACGGGGCGGGGTTCCCGATGTGCAGCTTGAGGATCTGGTGACCCTCGGCCTCCATCTGCATGGCTCGTTTGAGTACCGGGCCACGGATGTCGTAGAGAACGTTGGCGAGCTTGTCCGACTGGCTGACCTGCATGGCGACAACCCTAACGAAAGGCGGCGCTCAGGAGCGCGAGGTTTTTCGCGATGCCAGACCTCCCCGAAATACCCACTGCGGACGGAAAGGGAGGTGGGGGCGCTGTGAGAACACCAGCCGACCCGCAGGGAAGTCGGCAGGAAAGCCGGCAGTACGAGCCGGCGCCCGAAGGCTCAGCCTGGCTCGTTGGACGGTGGCCCGAAGGCCGGGCGTGATGGCGACTGTAGGGCGACGCGCGGAAGCCGCCGCGATACGCCAGGACCGCGAGCCGGGCCAGTACAGGGAGACCACGGCCAAGGCCGAAACCGGGATCCCCGGCGGGGGCCGGTGCCGGGACTGGGACCGGAGCCGGGACCGGGACCGGAGCCGGGACCGGGACCGGAGCCGGGACCGGGGCCGGAGCCGGGACCGGGACCGGGGCCGGGAATGGGGCCGGAGCCGGGACCGGGACCGGGGCCGGGGCCGGGGCCGGGAATGGGAATGGGGCCGGAGCCGGGACCGGGACTGGGACCGGAGCCGGAGCCGGGACTGGGACTGGGACCGGAGCCGGAGCCGGGACTGGGACTGGGGCCGGGACCAGGGCCGGGACTGGGGCCGGGACTGGGGCCGGGGCCGTGTGCGGGAGTGAGGTCGCTGCGCAGAGGTCAGCTGTAGCCGCGGAAGTCGGGACGATGCACGGAAGACTCGCAAGGTGCGCCACGGCTAAGGGTTCGCGGCCGAGAGTCAGCGGCGGCAGGAGCTGGGCAGTCCTCTGAGACCCCCTAGCTCGCCTAGGCGAGTCCCGCTCACCCGAACGCCAATCCACCGAACCCCGCTCACGCGAACCCCGCCTGCACGCACCCACTCACACGAGATCCGACTCCAGCCGCCCAGCCCGAGTGTCGAGCGGCCTATGACGTCGGCTGCCGCGTCTAGACATCAACGGCCTGGTCACTGCCAACACACAGCCCGCGGCCCGCGGCCCGCGGCCCGGCCCGCGGCCAAGGAAAGCAGTCCTACTTGGACGTCGCGTCCAATATGTGACAGGCGCAACATACAAGCAGGCTTGATTGCTTGTATTCAGGCTTCTACTGTCAAAGACGTGCCAGTAAGCAGCCGCCGTCATCACAGAAGTGACCAGCAGGGCGCTCCCCGTACCCAGGAGGAGCGTCGCGCCGAGACTCAGGGGCGTCTGCTCGACGCGACCGTGGAGTGCCTCGCCGAGCTGGGCTGGGCGGGTACCTCCACCACCGAGGTCGCCCGTCGCGCCGGGGTCTCTCGTGGCGCGCAGCAGCACCACTACCCCACCAAGATGCTGCTCGTCGCCGCCGCGCTCGAACACCTGCTGGAGGGGCAGCGCCTCGCCTACGAGCAGGCCTTCAACGGTCTTCCCGACAGTGAGCGCAACGTCGAGGGGGCGCTCGATCTGGTCTGGGTCACCTTCCGCGAGGCGCCGTCGCTGGCCCTCATGGAACTCGCCATGGCCGCGCGTACCGACCCCACTCTGCGTGAGCTCAGCATCGGCGTCAACGAGCGGGTCGTCGAGGTGATCCTCGAGACGTTCCATCGCCTGTTCCCGGTGTCCCTGGACGAGCAGGCAGCCGACACGCTGATCCGCAACCTGTTCGCCACCCTCATCGGGCTGACACTGCAGAACTCCCTCGACGATGACGAACACGGCCACCAGGCGGCCGTACTGGCCCAACTCAAGAGCTTCGCCCGTCTGCTCATCCCGGCTGACTAAGGGAGCAAAAGATGTCGAACCCCACGAGCACGACGCTGGACGAGGAAGTCCGCGAAAAGGTCCAGGACCGCAAGGCCTACGTCGGCGTCATCGAACGCCTCAGCAAGGCCTCCGTGGACAAACACTGGGAGGCGTACGCCGACATCCCGTGGGAGGACCCCGACTTCCATCTGGACAAGAACGACCCCCGCTGGATCCTGCCGCCGATCGACAGCTTCGGCGCCACCCAGTGGTACCGCGAGCAGCCCGAGCACATCCAGGCCCAGATCGGCCTGTGGCGCGTCGCCACCACGATGAAGATCGGCCTGCAGTTCGAGAACCTCCTCAAGCGCGGCCTGCTCAGTTACGCGTACAAGCTGCCGAACGGCTCACCGGAGTTCCGGTACGTCCTGCACGAGACGACCGAGGAATGCCATCACGCGATGATGTTCCAGGAGTTCGTCAACCGTACGGAGATGCCGATCAAGGGCATGCCGCGGAGCCTCGACCTGATCGCGCAGGTCGCCCCGCACATCCCGCGGATCTCGACCGAGCTGTTCTTCGTCTTCGTCCTCGGCGGCGAGGACCCGATCGACTACTTCCAGCGGCAGACCATCAAGAGCGACCACCCGCTCCACCCGCTGCAGGAAAAGATCATGCGCATCCACATCGCCGAGGAGGCGCGGCACATCTCGTTCGCCCGGCACTACCTCAAGCACCGGGTGCCGCGCATCGACCCGGTACGCCGCAAGGTCCTCGGCATCGTCTCACCGCTGATCCTCGGCCTGATGGCGCGCATCATGCTCGCTCCTCCCGGCGCGATGGTCCGCTACTTCGGCATCCCCAAGGACGTGATCCGCGAGGCGTACCGCGACGAGTCCTGGGGCACCGAGCTGAAGAACTGCGTCGCCAAGGTCCGTGACCTCGCCGCCGAGATCGGCATGATGGACCCGGTAAGCAAGCAGGTCTGGCGTGCCGTCGGACTGTGGGACGAGCCGGCCACCCGCCGTGGCAGGAAGGCGGCCCGCTCGTGAACGTCGCCCTCATCACGGGCGGTGCGTCCGGCATCGGCCGCGCCATCGCCACCGCCCTCGTCCTGCGCGGCGACACCGTGACGGTCGCCGACCTCGACAAGCGTGGCGCCGACGAGGTCGCCGGCCGACTGTCCGGGCACGGTACGGCCGAGGCCGCCGAGCTCGACGTGACCGACCCCGACGCGGTCTCCGCGCTGTACCGCGACGTACGCGAACGGCACGGCCGCCTCGACCTGGTCTTCAACAACGCCGGCATCGCGGTCGGCGGCAGGACGGACGAGCTCACCCTCGACCACTGGAACAGGACGCTCGACGTCAACCTTCGCGGCGTGATCCACGGCGTGCACGCCGCGTACCCGATCATGGTGGCGCAGGGCCACGGGCACATCCTCAACACCGCCTCGCTGGCCGGGCTGGTGCCCGCGCCGATGATGCTGCCCTACACGACCACCAAGCACGCGGTCGTCGGGCTCAGCCTGGGCCTGCGTGCCGAGGCGGCCGCCGCCGGCGTACGAGTGAGTGCGATCTGTCCCGGTTTCGTGGACACTCCCCTGCTGGACAACGCCAACCCGGACCTGCCGCCGACCGAGGCCGCCACCAACGCGCGCGAAGCCGCGCTGCGCATCCAGCGCAGGCTCTACACGGCCGAGGCGCTCGCCCGCGACGTACTCCGCGGTATCGACAAGAACCAGGCCCTGATCGTCGCCCCGGCCTCCGCCCGCGCGGCGTGGCGGGGAGTACGCCTGTCACCGGAGGGAGCGGTACGCGTCGCCCGCCGCGGTCTCAGTCGCCTGCGTCCCTAGGTGCAGGTCTGCCGGAGCTTGGTTACACCGGAGTCTGGATTTTCTGCTTGAGGGACCCGTCTCGGAGTCTCTGTCCGTAGCGAGCGGCAGTTCACGCGGCGCGTCGCAAGGTCGAGGAGGGAGTCGGCCTGGTGTCGGCCGACGACAACGCGGCGAGGCGTCGTCCGGACGTCGCGCAGTAGGACAGCGGGACTTCGGATGAGGCCCTGGCACCGGGTTCTCCCCACCACGGGGGCGTGGGGAGAACATCCGAGCCGCACGTAGTCCACTGACAGTACGGCCCGGCGCGGCCCGAGCCGGTCGCGCGAGCGGCCAGCGCGATTCGTACGGCGCCGTCGCGCGCCAGTCGCGGTGCGCATCAGACGGCACACGGCATGGACCCAACAGCGGCTCGGTGTCCCCTCGGCCGGCCGAGCGGTAAGGGCGGCGGCCGTTCTCCACACATGGCATGGACCGGGTGGCGGCCCGGTCAGCGGCCGGGCTCGGCGGCTTTTCTCCACCTCCGGCGCGTGGGGATAGTGCAGGTCGAACACAGGGCGCTGGGGTGGCCGGGCGGTTGGGGCAGCGACCGCTCCCACAGATGGCATGGACCCGGGGGCGCGGCCCGGACTGCGCCTGGGCGGCCGAGCTTCAGGCAGGGCGCTCGGGTGGCCGGGCAGTAGGGGCCGCCACCGCTCCCCACACGGCATGGACCCGGGGGCGCGGCCCGGACTGCGCCCGGGTGGCCGGGCTTCAGGCTCGGCGGGTTTTCTCCACCTCCGACGCGTGGGGATAGTGCAGCTCGAACACAGGGCGCTCGGGTAGCCGGGCGGTAGGGGCAGCGACAACTCCCAAACACGCATGGACCCGGGGACGCGGCCCCGACTGCGCCTGGGCGGCCAGGCTTCAGGCAGGGCGCTCGGGTGGCCTGGCGGCAGGGGCCGCCACCGCTCCCATGCAACGGCATGGACCCGGGGCGGCCCGGACTGTGCCCGGGCGGCCAGGCTTCAGGCTCGGCGGCTCTTCTCCACCTCCGGAGCGTGGGGATAGTGCAGGTCGAACGCGGGGCGCTCGGACTTGATCCGGGGGATCGCGAGGAAGTTGTGCCGCGGCGGCGGGCAGGACGTCGCCCACTCAAGGGAGTTGCCGTACCCCCACGGGTCGTCCACGGCGACTCTCGGGGCCAGCCGTGCCGTCCGGTACACGTTGTAGATGAACACCAGCGTCGACAGGCCCAGCAGGAACGCTCCCAGGCTGGAGATGAGGTTCTCCGGGGCGAACTGGGACGAGTAGTCCGGTACGCGCCGCTGCATGCCCTCGGCGCCCAGCCAGTGCTGGATGAGGAACGTCGTATGGAAGCCGATGAACAGCATCCAGAAGTGGATTTTCCCCAGGCGATCGTCGAGCATCTTCCCGGTCATCTTCGGCCACCAGAAGTAGAAGCCGGCGAACATCGCGAAGACCACGGTGCCGAAGACGACGTAGTGGAAGTGCGCCACCACGAAGTAGCTGTCGGTGACGTGGAAGTCCAGCGGCGGCGAGGCGAGGATGACGCCGGTCAGGCCGCCGAACAGGAACGTCACAAGGAACCCGATCGCCCACAGCATGGGTGACTCGAACGACAGATGCCCCCGCCACATCGTGCCCGTCCAGTTGAAGAACTTCACGCCGGTCGGGATCGCGATGAGGAAGGACATGAACGAGAAGAACGGCAGCAGCACCTGGCCCGTCGCGAACATGTGGTGCGCCCACACGGTCATCGACAGGCCCGTGATCGCGGTCGTCGCGCCGACCATGCCGACGTAGCCGAACAGTGGCTTGCGGCTGAAGACCGGGATCACCTCGGTCACGATCCCGAAGAACGGCAGCGCGATGATGTACACCTCGGGATGGCCGAAGAACCAGAAGAGATGCTGCCAGGTCATCGCCCCGCCGAACCTCGCGTCGAAGACGTGCGCGCCGAGTTTGCGGTCGGCCTCCAGGACCAGCAGCGCCGCCGCCAGGATCGGGAAGGCCATCAGCACGAGGACGCTGGTGAACAGGACGTTCCACGTGAAGATCGGCATCCGGAACATCACCATCCCCGGCGCCCGCATGCCGATGATGGTGGTGACGAAGTTGACCGAGGTCAGGATCGTGCCGAGGCCGGACAGCACGAGCCCCATGATCCACAGATCCCCGCCGATGCCGGGCGTCCTGACCACGCTGTTGAGGGGTGAGTACGCGGTCCAGCCGAAGGACGCCGGGCCGTCCGGCGTGAAGAACGCCCCCACCACCATCAACCCGCCGAAGAGGAACATCCAGTAGCTCAGCGCGTTCATCCGCGGGAACGCGACGTCGGGCGCCCCGATCTGCAGCGGCATGATGACGTTGGCGAACCCGGCGAACAGCGGGGTCGCGAACAGCAGCAGCATCAACGTGCCGTGCAGCGTGAACAGCGAGTTGTACTGCTCACCGTCGACGAACTGCAGGCCGGGCGTCGCGAGCTCGGCACGGATGAGCATCGCTGCCAGCCCGGCGACCATGAAGAAGCTGAAGGACGTCGTGAGGTAGAGATAGCCGATCACCTTGTGATCGGTCGACGTCAGCACCGAGACGACCATCTCGCCCTTGGTACGGTGCCGCGCCCGCCCCGGCACGGCCGGCGGCGTACGACCTAGTAGAACCATAACGGCCCCCCGCGCCGTCAGGCATCGCCACCTCCACTATCGGCGCTCCACCCCCAGTGCGCAAGGTCACACCCAGATGTCCACTTCTGGCCCCCAGTTCCCGATTTTTGCATCTTTTCCATAACGACCATTGCTTCACCCGAGAAGCATCGAAATCCTCTCGTGGCGGCCTTTCGGCCGCTGACGAAAGGACTGGTGGATGTCACGAGACGGACGACGTCGTCGCGCTCTGACAGCCGCGGCCGTGGCACTGCCGCTTGTCGCGGCAGCGTTCGCAGCCACGGGGACGGCGCAGGCGAACGACCGGCAGACGGTGGCGGGGACCAAGCCCACCTGGGCGCGCTCCTCTGCCGACCGCGGCAAGACCGATAGCAATCAGCGAGTCGACGCGAGGGTCTGGCTCTCCGGCCGCGACCCCAAGGGGCTCGACGCGTACGCGCAGGCCGTGTCCACCCCGGGCAACCAGCAGTACGGCAAGTTCCTCACCCCTCAGCAGTTCAACCAGCGCTTCGGGGCCAGCCAGCAGCAGGTCACCGCGGTCACCTCGTGGATCCGCGGCGCGGGCCTGTACGTCGACCTCGCCGGCTCCAACAGCCACTACCTCCACGTGACCGGTCACGTGGACAAGGCGACCGGGGCCTTCGGCACCGAGTTCCGCAACTACTCGGCGCAGGGCACGGTCGCCCGCGCGCCCGAGAACAACGCCACCGTCCCGGATGGCGTCGCGAGCGCCGTCCTCACGGTGACCGGCCTGGACACGGGCAAGCACCTGCGGACCCACGGCGACACGCTTCCTCCGCCGGAGCCGAACTACAACGTCGCGGAGCCGTGCGGCACGTACTGGGGCGAGAAGGTCGCGAACGACAAGCCGACCGCGTACGGAAAGCACCAGCCGCGCGCGACCTGCGGCTACCTGCCCGACAAGCTGCGCGGCGCGTACGGCGGGACCGCGAGCGGCCTGACCGGTAAGGGCGCGACCGTCGCCGTCGTCGACGCGTACGCCGCGCCGAAGATGGAGCAGGTCGAGAACCAGTTCGCCGCCAAGCACGGCGCCCCCGGGTTCGCCAAGGGTCAGTACCGCGAGGTCCTGCCGCCGACCTTCGACCTGGTCGACGAGTGCGGCGCGGCCGGATGGTACGGCGAAGAGGCGCTCGACGTCACCGCGGTGCACGACATCGCACCGAAGGCCAACGTCGTGTACGTGGGCGCGCAGAACTGCGCCGACGGCCTCGACACCGCCCTCACGAACATCGTCGACAACCACCTGGCCGACATCGTCACCAACTCGTGGGGTGACCTGGCCGAGCACTACACCCAGGCGGGGATCGACGCCGAAGAGTCCATCTTCCAGCAGGGCGCGATCGAGGGCATCGGCTTCTACTTCTCCACCGGTGACTGCGGTTACGAGGTGCCGGGCACCCCGTGCCAGGCTCGCTACGGCGACGCGCAGTCGACGCGCCGTCAGGCCGACCTGCCGGCCTCCGACCCGTGGGTGACCGCGGTCGGCGGTACGACCCTCGCGGTGGGCAAGTCGAACAACTACAAGTTCGAGGCGCACTGGAACGTCCAGTACGACAACCTCGCGGCGAACGGCAAGAGCTGGAGCTCGCCGCCTCCCGGCACCTACCCGAGCACCTACTCGGCCGGTGGCGGCGGCGGTGTGAGCGACATCTTCGCCCAGCCGGGCTACCAGCGCGGTGTCGTGCCCAAGTCGCTGAGCACGAAGCTGCCGGACGGTACGACCGCCAAGCAGCCGATGCGTACCATCCCGGACATCTCCGCGGTGGGTGACTCGGGCACCGGCATCCGGTACCCCGAGTGGAACCAGCGGTCGGACGGCTCCTTCGGTTACACCGAGAGCCGTGTCGGTGGCACCAGCCTCTCGGCGCCGATCATCGCGGGTGTACAGGCACTCGCCCAGCAGGCACAGGGACGGCAGCCGATCGGCTTCGCCAACCCGTCGATCTACCTGCGTGAGGGCAAGCACCTCTACAACGACGTGACCGACCAGCCGCAGGGCCGTGACCCGGTCGCGTACGTCCGCACCAACTACACCGACCCGTACGCCGGGACGGGGCCGCTGCTCTACATCCTGGTCACTTCGGGGAACAAGGGCATCTCGAAGGCGGACGCGCTGTCCGCCACTCCGGGGTACGACATCGGCACCGGTGTCGGCAGCCCGACCGCCTCCTACCTGCGGTCGTTCCGGTAGGGATATCCACCAGTTAGTTCGAAACGCGGGGCCGGGTGCCGTTCGGGCACCCGGCCCCGCACCGTTTTCCTGCCGTCCGTGGCGCTCGCAGGGTCGCCCATGGGTTTCAGCGCTCCGGTAGACCGATGTGACGGCCCAGGCCACGCATCGCGTAGTCGAACGTGGCGCGCAGGTCCGTGATCACGTTGTTGTACTGCCCGAAGAGTTCGAAGCTCACCGCGCCGTACAGCCCCGGCCAGGCGGTCACCGCCCGCGCGACGATGTCGTCGGGAAGGCCGGGCAGCACCGCCTGCCGTATCCCTTCCGCGTCCGCGCCGAACGACTCCGGTGCCGGCGGGTAGCCGCCCGGCGGGTCGAGCAGGCCCGCGCGATGGGCGTCGGCGATGATCCGGCCGAAGACCACGGCGTCCCGCATCGCGGGTCCGATGGTGTCCTGCGGGGCGCTGTAGCCGGGCACCGGCGAGCCGTGGAGCAGCGCGTACTCGTGCGGGTGCGCCAGCGCGCGGTCGCGTACGGCGTGGCAGACCGCCAGCCAACGGCCGAGGTGGTCCTCGCGCGGGCAGGCCGCCTCGGCCTTCTCGACCGCGTCTCCCACAGCGTTGTAGCCGTCGATGATCAAGGCGGTGAGCAGGTCGTCGCGGCTCGGGTAGTAGCGGTAGATCGCCGAGGAGGCCATGCCCATCTCGCGGGCGACGGCCCGGAGCGACAGACCGGCCGCACCGTCGCGTGCCAGATGGCGCCGGGCGATCTCGGTGATCTCCTCGATGAGCTCGGCCCGCACCCGCTCTCTCGCCGTGCGACTCGCGTTCATGTCCCGACCTTAACAGAGCATCGCGCCGAAACGAGAGCGCTGCTCTGTTGGCTTGGCGGTACGCAGGCCCGGGGACTGGGGCTGGGGCCTGGGAGTGGGGGTTGGGGGTGGGGGTTGGGGGTGGGGGTCGGAGGTGGAGATTGGGGGTGGGGCCGGGCCGGGGAAGACCGGGTCAGAAGGCGGGCCAGTGATGACGAGCCGGTGACGACCCGCCCGTGCAGGCGGGCCCCTCAGGCGGCGCGGGATGCGGTCGGGTGAGACCGGTGGATGACGAGCCGGTGGCGACCCGCCCATTCAGACCCGCCCGTGCAGGCCCGCCCGTGCAGGCGGGCCCGTGCAGGCGGGCCCGTGCAGGCGGGCCCGTGCAGGCGGGCCCGTGCAGGCGGGCCCGTGCAGGCGGGCCCCTCAGGCGCCGCGGGATGCGGTCGGGTGAGGGCGGTGGCGGTCGGGTGAGGGCGGGGTGCGGTGCTAGTCGGTGGTCGCGCGGGTGATGCCTGTCAGGGCCTCGTGCAGGAGGCGTGATCGTCCGGTGCCGGCGGCGTACTCGGCGAGTGCCGCGCACAGGAACACCGCCAGGACCCGAGCCCTGATCTCCCGCTCGGCGCCGACCGGGCCGTACGCGGACAGCAGCGCCGTACGTGCCGGCCCGGTGAAGCCTCCGTAGGCCAGGGACAGGTCGACCGAACGGTCGGCCATGCACAGGTCGCCCCAGTCGATGACGCCCGTCGCGCGTCCGTCATCGTTCACGAGGAGATGGCGGATGTGCAGGTCCCCGTGGCAGATCGAGACGGGACCCGTGTACGGCTTGATGCGATCACCTGCTTCGAGGAGCCGCTCGACCGCCGGATCGGGTTCCCACCGGCCATCACGTACGAGGCGGGCGAGTCGCTCGCGTGCCTTCGGCGCGTGTACGGAGGGTTCGCCACGGCCGATCGGGTCGCGTGGCAGGTCGGTTCCGGCCGGCGGGCGGAGCTCGTGCAGCGCCCGCAGGAACGCCCCGAGATCGGCCGCGGCGGCCGCCCTGTCATCGTCGGGGCGACCGGACTCGGCGAGCTCGCGGCCGGGAATGTGCCGGGCGCCCCAGAACGGCCAGGGGTACGAGGGCGACGGGTCCCCGACCAGCTCGGGTACGGGCACGGGTAGAGGCAGCCGGGGAGCCAGCCGCGGAAGGAGTTCGATCTCGCGCCGGACGCCGGGCAACGCGACCGAACGTCGCGGAAACCGGAAGATCCAGTCTCCGCCCACGAGGAAGACGGTGTTGTCCCAGCCGGTGGCCAGTTCGTCGACCGGCGCGCCGCGCAGCCGGGGGAACCCCGCCCCGATGAGCACGGCCGCCTCGGCCGCGGAGACGGTGTGCTCGGGCTCCCATTCGGCCGCCACCCTCGCTCCGCCCACGGCGCGACGCTACCGCACCACCGCGATGCGTCCTCGCGATCACCGGCCCTCTAGGCTGGGGAACCGTTCACGGAAACCGTACGAGGAGGGCACAGCATGGAGTCCGAGTCCAAGGACCGGGACGACGAGCGTTCGGCACAGGAGCGCAAGGACGACCACGTCCGCACCGCCGCGGACCTGTCCAACCGCGCCGCCGAGTCCGTCGGCCGACGCTACGACGGCACCAAGGAGAGCGTCCACGAGGCCCATGGCCACGACCAGGACGACGACGACGCCGCCGCCGACAACGACCCAGACGCCTGAGCGCCTGAGCGCCTGAGCGCCTGAGCGCCTGAGGTGGATGACGTACGTCGCGCGGCCGGTTCCATCGGTTCCGGGGCAAGGACGCGGCGAGCGCGTCGACCGGCGGCACCGTAATCCGCCGTCCGGCCCGCCGGAAGAGGCGGCGCCGGCGAACGCCCCGACCTCGGGGCCGGCCGAGCCTGCCCACACGCGAGGCTCGATCTCCGCCTGTACGCACCGAGCGACGTCACCGGCGACAGGCCGCCACTCGTCCGGCGTCCGCCCGAATCCCGACCAACCGCCGCCACTCAACCGGCATCCGCCCTGATCGCAACCACAGGTCCCGGCCGGCTCCACGGCGGGCGGACGATCCGTCCGCCGGGAACGCACCGCACGCTGTCATGCATCGCCCCGAGCAACGACCTGTGGTCGACATGGGTGGTGATGGCCCGGCGATAGCCGGTGATGGGCGGTGGGCGGAGCGGACTCAGCCACGAATGACGTGGACCTGGCAGCCGACCCGCCTAAGGGGCGCAACGCCCCGTAGGGGCGCGGAGATGAGCGACCGGCGCGGGGCGGAGGTGAGCGACCGCGGACTCCGGCGTGATGCTGATCCGGCCCACCGTGAACAAGCGACCGGGATCCCATGCCGCCACGCAGGCCCGTACACGCGATCCTCGGAGGATCAGCGACGCATGGGACGCCGGCTCGCCCCCTGATCGCCAGAGGGGCGACACGGCCGAGTCCCACGCCGCCGCCCCAGACCCGTACACGCGATCCGCAGAAAGCCCAGCCACGCATGGGACCGCGACTCGACCCCCGATCGCCGGTGGGCGCCACGGCCGACGACCCGTGCCGCCGCCCCAGACACATGCACGCGATCGGTAGAAAGGCCAGCACGGCCCCTCGACACGACCCCCAGTCGTCAGTGGGCCACACGGCCGGCGACCCGTGTCGCCGCCCCAGACACACACGCGATCCGCAGGAAAGCCAGCACGACCCCGCGGCACGACCTCCGGTCGTCAGTGGGCGACGCGGCCGGCGGCCGGGCCGCACCATTCGTTCAACGCCGTGCGGATCGTGGCCGCGCGGTCCGCTCGGTCGGCGTCCACCGCGGCCCACGCGATGTATCCGTCCGGCCGTACCAGTACCACGTTGCGGGTCATCCCGCCCGCCGTCACCAGGTCCACGCGGTCGGACCAGCCGGTGACCGGCAGGGCGGGCTTCGCGGCGTCCGGGGGCATCACCAGCAGGAAACGGCCCGGGCGCAGGGCGCGGTACAGGGTTCGCGGCGTGCCGCCGGCCAGCGGGATGTCCGGGGCCCGGCGGCCGACGAGGGGATGCGCGCCGGGCGGTGCGGGGTAGGCCATGTCGATACCGGAGACCGCGCCGGCCAGGTGCCGTGAGATCGGGTCGATTCTTGTCGCGGCCTCGAGGACCTTGTCGCGGAAGGCGCGCAGAGGGCGCGCCCGGATCATGACCGCGCGCAGGATCGCGCCGCTGGTGCGCAGCACGCGCCGTCCGACCGGGTATCGCTCCGCGTGGTACGTGTCGAGCAGCCCCTCAGGTGCCCAGCCACGTACGGCGGCGGTGAGCTTCCAGGCGAGGTTGGCCGCGTCCTGCAGCCCGGTGTTCATGCCCATGCCGCCGGCCGGTGAGTGCACGTGTGCGGCATCGCCAGCGAGGAACACCCGGCGGTCGCGGTAGCGCGGCACCTGGCGCTCGTCGCTGTGGAACCGCGAGATCCAGCGCGGGTCGTGCATGCCGAGGTCCGTGCCCAGGACACGCCGGGTCAGGTCGCGGAGCTCCTCGAAGTCGACCGGTGCGCCATCGGGGAGCTGGTTGCGGCGGTTCCAGCCGATCACGCGGTGCCAGCCGTCGCCGAACGGCACGATGAACACGAAGCCGTCGCCGGTGGCCTTGGCCGTTACGGAGTCCGCCGGCGGGTCGAGGAGCCGCAGGTCGCAGAGCATCACGGACCGTACGACCGACTGGCCGGGGAAGGGCAGGCCGAGCTCGCGCCGCACCATGCTGTGCGCGCCATCCGTCCCCACGAGGTAACGCGTCCGCAGGGTACGCACCTGCCCGCCGGGCTCGCGGACGGTCAGGTCGACGCCGTCCGGGTCCTGCCTCAGCGCGAGGGCCTCGGTACCGGTCACGATCTCGGCGCCGAGGGCGCGCGCCCGGTCGCCCAGCAGGCGTTCGGTCTCGTACTGCGGTGTGATCAGCACGTACGGGAAACGGGTCGGCAGGTGGAAGAAGTCAAGGCCGAACCAGCCCATTCGCGAGGACGGCCGGCCGGTGGCGACGAGATCGTCGGCCAGTCCCCTGGAGTCGAGCAGTTCCAGCGTGCGAGCGTGCACGCCGAAGGCCCGGGTGAGGTTGGAGTCCCGGTCGCGGCGTTCGATGACGGCGCAGGAGACGCCCGTGGCGGCCAGGTCACCGGCGAGCATCAGCCCGGTCGGGCCGCCGCCCACGATGAGCACATCAGTGACGGGACGCACGTCATTCCCCCGAGTCGTCTACCGGCGCGATCACCCACGGTGAACGTCACTGATGACGACCTTCCCCCGAAAGCCGTCGTCCGCACCTCGGCGGGTGCCCCGCGGACCGCTATTCGCGCCCGTCCCGCGCGCCGCTGCGCTCGTCGACCTCGGCCTCGCGTCTGACCTCGCGTTCGGCCCGCTCGCGTGCCTCGGCGAAGTAGCGGTCCGGGTTATTGATCATCCGCTCGGAGCGGTCGTCAGAGTCCTTTACGACTATCTCGTCCGGCATGGCCCCACTCCCCTTCTTCCCTAAGTGTCCGGGCATGTCCGTAAAAAGACAACCGACATCAGCGGACGAGGCGGCGGAGCCCTTCCTCGGTCGCCCCGTACGCCAGGGCGTCGGCGAGCAGCCCGGCCAGGAGGCGTACGAACGGCACCTCCGAGCGGCTGACACCACCGGCGTTCATGGCGTCCACCGTGAGCATGCCGTACGGCGTCTGCCCCGCCACCACGGGAACGGCGACGAACGAGCGGTAGCCGTGCTCGTCGGAGCCGTGCCAGCCCGCCGGGGGATGCCGGTCGACGTCGGAGGACTGCAGGTCGTCGTTGTTCCGGATCATCGCGAACACGGAGTCGCCCTCGGGGGTGCCCTCCTGGAAGACCGTCACCGGCGCGTCCGCACGGCCGGCGTACTGGACGGGCTCGAGCCTTCTCGGCCGTCCCTCGGCGATGTGGAACCAGCAAGCCCGTACCCGATGGCCCTTGATGAGGTGCGCGGCGGAGTCGAGGATCATCGGGATCGTCGCCTCCCGCAGGTTTCCGCGCTCCTGTTTGCTCGTCGCCGTGGCGATGCGGCCGAGCTGACGCACGATCGGGTCGAGCGCGTCGTTGATCGTCACCCGCATCTCGACCGCCGCGTCGATCGCCGCCTGGTGCGCCTCCTTGCGCTGTCTTTCCTTGCGGAGCTGCTCGTAGCCGGGGACTGCGGCGCCGACGACGGTCATGAGGATGCCGAGGGCGACCCAGAACGGCTTCAGCGCACCGTCATTGGCCGCCCCGGCGCCCGACACCGCCGCCAGGGCGACGGAGACGACACCGACGGTCGTGGTGATGTACAGCCGCTTCTTGGGGGGAATGCGCACTCACGGCACATTATTGGATCATTGCCGCGTTCGGTGCATCCATGCGACCGCACCGCCATTTCAGGACGGCCCTTTCCCTGCGCTTTTGTCGCCCAAAAGACGGTTCTGCCTATTCGAGGTCCTGGTGCTGGAGGCGGCCTCAACGCCGCGCGTGGCGGATCTTCAACCGTCCGAAGCCCATGGTCCCGGAGATCCGGATCCTCGGCCCGCCGGAGCCGGAACGCCGCCGGGGCTTGTAACGCGAGTCCTTCCACCCGGTGCGCAGCTCCTCGACCTCGACGATCGCGTCGCGCGGCACCGTGATCTTCGCCCCGCCGGTGCCGAGCCGCAACTCGATGTCGACCACCGGATGCTCGATGACCGCACGGGACAGGTCGAGGTGCACCCTGCCCAAAGCTGACTCGCCGCCGGATCCGGCCGCTCGCGGCGCCGATCGTGGACGTGGTGCCCGCGTCCTTTTCCGGGAGCGAGGCCAGAGCCGACACGAGCTCGCCGCGCGAAGTGGCGGTGAGCGCCCGGTGCAGGAGTGCGTCCATCTCCTCGTGCGAGATGTGCCCTTCGGCGTACGCCTCCTGCAGGCGCCGTACGGCCGTGTCACGGTCGCCTTCGCTCGCCGGTGGCGACGGGTCTTCCGGCAGTGAGGTCACCGTTTCACCGTAGGGCCTCATCCGTAGCGAGCGCCGCGCCGCAGGACAGCGACTTCGCATGAGGCCCTGGTGCCGCACCGGCGACGCGAACGCGCGGCCGGGCGCGTGCGCGCCGGACGAGACGAAGGTCCCGGCCGGGCTTCGGCACGACCTCGCGGATGATCCAGCGGCCCGAGCGGCCCCAGGGGACAAACCGGGGCGAAGGTCCCATCTCTGACTTCCGTGCGGCCCTGCCCCGAACCGGGTCGCACGAATGAACATGGAGGACATGCCGACATTGCGCGACCTCCATGAACGGTTCCACCCGGGCGGCCGGGCCGGCGCACGCGAACACGCCCCGGTCATCGGCCCTCCGGAGCCCGCCGCGACCGACGACCCGCCGTCGGCACACCTCTCTTCGGAAAGGCGTGACATGGCAAAGATCGCGATCATCGGGGAAAGCGGCAAAGTGCTCGGCTTCGGTCTCGCGGGCGCGATCATCCTGCCCGCCGAGGGACCCGAGGCCGTACTCGCGGCCTGGCGTTCGCTGGGCGAAGACGTCGCCGTCGTAGTGCTGACCTCGCGCGCGGCACGGACCCTGGCCGGCCGGACGGCGTCGTGGCCGCTCACGGCGGTGATGCCGCCGTGAGCGGGCCATAATCCACCCCGGCGACCCGGATGGCGCCGGCCGAGACCGGGAAGACCGATGGGGGGACAGACCACGGGGAATGAGGTGAACGGGCCATGCGAACCAGATCCGGTCAGTGTGCGCTCGGAGGCGACATAACGTCTGTGATCTTCGGCGTGGACGGCGTCATCATCGACAGCGCGCGTGCTTCGGCAGGGGCGTGGAAGACGGTGCTCGACCCGTTCCTGCGCACGTACGCGGCGGCCCACCAGACCGCGTTCGTGCCGTTCGACGTACGCCGCGACTATCTGCGCTACGTCCACGGAAAACCACGGCTGGCGGGGGCACGGGACTTTCTCGCCTCTCGCGACATCACGCTGCCCTACGACGACCTGCGCGGGCTGACGATGCGTCACGAGGAGTTCTTCCTCGCCGAGGTCCACCGGCACGGTGTGAGCCCGTTCGGCTCCGCCGTGACGTTGATCCGGGAGTGCCGCAGGCGCGGAATCCACGCGGCGGCGGTGTCCACGCAGCGGCACGGCACCGAGGTGCTCAGGAGCGCGGGCGTGATGGCCATGTTCGACATCGTCCTGGACGGTCTCGACGCACCCGGGACGGGCCTTCCGACCTGTCCTGACGCGGCGCTGTTCGTGCAGGCCGCACTCCGTCTGGGCGCCCAGCCGAAGCACACGGCGGTGATCGAGGAGACCGGCGCGGCCGTGACCGCGGCCCAGCGTGGCGGCTTCGGGCTGGTGGTCGGCGTCGACCGGCTCGGCGGTTCACGGCTCGGCGAGCACGGCGCGGACTTCGTCGTGACGGACCTGGGCGAACTCCGGCTGCGCGGCAGGCACCACGCCGCCTGACCGGACCCGCCCTCACAGCCGGGCGCGGGGCATCTTCGGGGTGGTGTCCTCACACGCGAACGTCAGATGGTCGATGACCGTGATGACACCGTCGACGTGCGCGATCGCCTCGGCGAGCCGCAGCGCGGCGGAACGGCGTTCGAGGTGCCCGCGGATCGTCACCGCGCCGCTGACGACCGTCACCTCGAACCGTCCGGGTGGCATCCCCAGGGTGTGCTCGATGATGCCGAACAGGATCTCGCCGCGGATGTCCTCGTCCGGCCGCTCGTACACCGCGAGCAGGTCGGACCGGGTGATGACCCCGGTGAGCCGCCCGGTCACGGCGTCGACCACCGGAAGCTGGTGGATGCGGTGCCGGTACATCTCGCGTGCCGCGTCACGGGCCGGCGTCGACGCGGTAACCGTCACGGCCGGTGAGCTCATCAGTTCGGTGGCGAGCATCCCCGCGCTCTCGCACCGGTCCCGGTGCCGCAACCGGGACAGAAGACGGCTCCGGCCGTTCTGCGGGCCCCCGTCTCCCAGCAGCAGGTCGTAGTTGGAGATCAGGCCGATCACCCGGTCCTGTGAATCGATGACCGGCAGTGACGAGATGTGAAAGCGCCGCATCGCCGACGCGATCTCGGTGAACCTCGCCCTCTCGCGTACGGCGACGACCTTGTCTCTCATCACCTCCGCGACGGATACCCCCGCTATCACTCCGCTCCCCTCTCGGGTGTGTCTTCGCAGGCTGGTGTGGGAACGAGCCAGCGCAGCCATTCGCGGTCGCCCTGGACCGTGAGGCGCGCGAGGTGGGTGCCGTCGCCCCTGGACTGGCTCCAGTGCGCGAGCATCGCGTACCGCTGGATCGTCCGGCGCACCTGCAGCTCGAAGTCGATCCTCCCGTCCGCGTCGCCGGTCACCGAAAGGCCCGTGGCCTCGCGTACGGACCTGGCCACCGCGTGCGGCAGCGTCCAGCCCAGTACGGGTACGGCGAGTTCGCGGCCCGCGCGGCAGCAGACGTTCGCGGCGGTACGGTCGCCCACCCGGCCGTCGACCGTGACCAGCAGGTCCACGCGCCACTCACGGATCATCCGGATCACGCGTTCGGCGAGCTGGGCGATCGGCAGCCGCCGGAGCTCGGCCTCCGGGTAGTCGGCCAGCACGCAGTGCGTCGCCCGCAGGGCGGACGCGGCCGCGTCGAACTCGAACGGCCGGATCGACCCCAGCCGTTCCATCGAGTCGTTGAAGGGCGACGCGTCCCCGCGGCTGAAGGCCAGCACGTTCACCTCGCTGCCGCCGACGCGGAAGGCGTCCAGCACGGCCCCCAGGTAGCAGGCTTCGTCACCGGGCCGCGCCACGACGGCCAGGACGCTCCCGGCCTCCGGGAGCGTCCTGCGAAGCCGCCCGGGCGCCCCCGCCATCCATTCCTCGTGTGCCGCCTCCGTCGACGGCCTCACTCCGATCTCCGCGCCCATCTGTGTTGCCCCCCGTCGTGGTCTCTCCTATATCGAGGATCACCCTCCGCGAGGGGTGGCGTGAGCGGCGAAAGTCCCTGGTCCCCCGGACTTCGGCCATAGAGCGGGCCGATCATGGCTCAGATCCACGGCCGTACGATCGCCACCGAGCACGGGGCGTGCTGGAGCATGGCGCTGCCGACCGCGCCGAGCCTCAGCCCCGCGACGCCGCCCAGCCCCCGCCCGCCCAGCACGAGCAGCGCGGCGCCCGCGGCGGCTTCGAGGAGCGCGTGCCGCGGTGTCCGCATCGCGAGGGCCGTCTCGGCGTCCACATAGGGATACTTCTCCCGCCAGGGCGACACGGTCCGCTCCAGCCGGCCGGCCGCCATGACGCGCAGCTCCTCCGGATCGGTGATCATCCCCATCTCGGCGGACGCGATCGCCTCGGGTTCCCAGCAGCCGAACACCGCCCGCAGCCGCTGCCCGCGCAGCGCCGCCTCCTCGAACCCGAAGGCGAGGGCGGCGTCCGACGCGGCGGAGCCGTCGACCCCCACCACCACCGGGCGGCCGCGGTCGGCGACGCACCGTACGACGATCACCGGGCAGTGCGCGTACGCGGGCAGCTGGATGGCGGAGGACCCGGCGAAGGCGCCCTCTCCGTACGTGCCGATCAGCGCCAGGGAGGCGTTCTTGGACTGGTTGACCAGCATCGCCGGCGCCGGCCCGGCGACCAGCCGGCCCTGCGTACGGGTCCGCGGTGAGACCTCCCGTGCGATGAACACCCCCTTGTCCAGTACGTGCTGGGCCATCTTGCGCGCCGTTTCCATGGCCTCCGGCCCGGAGGGTGGCACGGGATAGGACCACTGCCAGGCGTGGCACACGGTCAGTGGCAGGCGCCGCAGCCGTGCCTCGTCGACGGCCCAGCGCAGCGCGCGTTCACTGGCCGGCGAACCATCGAAGCCCACGAGCACGTAGGACCCGTCGAATCGGTTCATCGCCCCCCTTGTTCCAGAGTCGGGGGAAGGGCTGCGCCCCAAAAGAGGCCGAAGGTCCCCCGATAACGGCCCGCCCGGCCCTGACCCGCCCTGGGGGCACCGTCAGAGCATGTTCAGTACGGCTCGATCCGTCCGGGACGCCCCCGGCCGGGGCCTACACCGCGCCATCATGGGACTCGCGTGGACCGGCGACCCTCCCGGGTCGGGCCCGGACCGCTTAGTCTGCGGAGTAAAGGCCGTTGCGGAGGTGTCCGATGCGAACCTTCACGATCCAGCTTCTGGGCGTCGTCCGTTACCTGCGCCCTGACGGCAACCTGCTGCGGCGTCCGGTCGACCGCACCCACGTCCGGGCGATGGTCACGCTCTGCCTGCTCTTCCTCGTCCTCGCACCGCTCGTGGCCTTCGTGACCGCGCGCCTCGCCGGGAACGCCGGGCTGCGGGCGGAACGGCTACAGTCGCATACCCGTCACCAGGTGAGCGCCGTCGTGCTCGACGTGTCACCCAAGGGGGTGCTGGACCAGACCGTGCGGATCGGCTGGCATGACGCCTCCGGCGGGGCCCACACCGCCGTCGTGCCGAACAACGGCAACTCGGCGGTCGGCGCGCACCGGTCCGTCTGGGTCGACCGCGCCGGAGCGCTGACCTCGCGTCCACGCAAGCATTCCCAGACGGTCGCGGACAGCGTCATGGCCGCACTGACCGCCGTCACCCTGCTCGGGCTGCTGCACTCGGCCGCCCGCACGCTGATCGACCGGCGGCTCGAACGACGCCGGCTCGAGCTGTGGGAACGCGAATGGGCCGCGGTCGCCCCGCGCTGGACGGGCCTTCCCTGAGCGATCACGGGCCTCGATCACGGGCCTGGAACACGCCGCCCGGCTCACGCCAGGGACCAAGGTCCTGAGGATCGCCGACGTTCGTACCGCTCTGAACCGAGGAACGCCTCCTAACGTGAGGACACAGGCCGGCGACCGCCGGCCCGCACGGATGACGGGGCCAGGGGCATGACGATTCGGGTATTCCTGCTGGACGACCACGAAGTGGTCAGGCGTGGCGTCGCGGCACTGCTCGAGTCCGAGTCCGACATAGAGATCGTCGGCGAGGCGGCCACCGCCGCCCACGCGATCGCGCGGATCCCGGCGGTACGGCCCGACGTCGCCGTCCTGGACGTACGCCTACCCGACGGCGACGGTGTGGGCGTCTGCCGTGAGATCCGCTCTCGCCTGCCCGGCATCGCCTGCCTGATGCTCACGTCGTTCTCCGACGAGGAGGCGCTCTTCGACGCGGTCATGGCGGGCGCCGCCGGATACGTACTGAAGCAGATCCACGGGTCCGACCTCGTCTCGGCGGTCCGTACGGTCGCGTCCGGGCAGTCGCTGCTCGACCCGCACAGCACCGCCCAGATGCTCCACCGGCTGCGCGAACGCCAGACCCGCAAGGATCCCCTGTCCACCCTGTCCGACCAGGAGCGCCAGATCCTCGAACTGATCGGCGAGGGCCTCACCAACCGCCAGATCGGCGAGCGCCTGTTCCTGGCCGAGAAGACGGTCAAGAACTACGTGTCGAACCTGTTCACCAAACTCGACATGCGCCGTCGTACGCAGGCCGCGGCCTTCGTGGCCCAGCTCAAGGCGAGCGGCGACCGGTCACGGGACGACTAGGCCCTGTCTCAGCTGATTTGCCGTGTGGCGCCGCCTGGGTGGCCTGGGTGGCGCCTGGGTGGCGTTATCCACAGAACCCCGCTCTACTTCCGCCCGCCGCTGTTCTCGCTGGACAATGAGAGTGGGATGGCACCCCCGGGCGGGTGGGCTCCAGGGGGGTGGGCTCCAGGGGGGTGGGCTCCAGGGGGGTGGGCTCCAGATGAGCAGGCCCCAGGGGGGTGAGCTCCAGACGGGTGAGCTCCAGACGGCGGGTCCCAGACGGGTGAGCTCCAGGACGGGCAGGCCCCAGGTGGGTGGACTCCAGGTGGGTGGGCTCCAGGACGGGCAGGCCCCACGACGGATCAGCTCCACTACGAAGCGGCTCGACGACGGGGGCGGGCCCGGCCGAGGGCTTCGGGACAGGACGTGGGGCCGCGGTTACAGTTCGCCTCTTGTCAGTTCGGTCACGGACCGGCGGGCGGGGCCCTCGTGGGCGACGCCCAGCCGCATGATCATCTGTGGGTGCGCGCCGTCGCAGAATCGGTTGCGGATGAATTCCCGCAGCTCGGGTACCTCCAGCGCCTGGCTGTGGAAGGCCGCTGAGACCTCGTACTCGGCCGCGCAGAGCAGGATCCGCTGCAGCGCCTGCCCGGCGCAGAGCCAGTCGTCCCGGTCGTCGTCGTCGGTCACCAGCAGTGCCACGACCCCGTTCGCGTCTCGCTGTTCGGTGCCGGCCTGGCCCCAGCCCTGACCGCGCGCGAAGTCGCATCCGGCGAAGTCCGGGTCGAGATGTGCCGACTCGCGCGGGCAGGGCTCCTCCGGACCGAGTGGCGCGAGCGGCGCGGCCTGGTCCGCCGGCGCGGCCGGCCGGTCCCCCGCCGCCCAGCGGGCCACCTCGGCGGCGTACGCCGGGTTCTGCCGCTGGACCTGTTCGGCCGCCTCTGTCAGGGCGGCGAGCGCGATCCGTGCCCTCGGGTCGGCCACGATGCGCAGGGAGGCCTGTTCGCAGTAGGCGTGGGTGCGGAGCGCCTGCAGCAGGCCGATCGGCAGGCCGCCGGGCCGGAACCCTCCGCTGTGCGTGTGCCTGCGCCTGACCTGGGCGTACGTCTGCCGTTCCTCGGCGGTGGCCGGCTCCTCGACGCCGACCCTGACGTCGGCGATCAGGCCGGGCCTGCGCGGGTCGGACCGGAGGCGTACCTCCGGCATCCGCCCGATGTTGCGCACCGCGAGGCGCAGCGTGTACAGCGCCGCTCCGCAGCTGATGAACATCTCGCGGCCGCGGGGATCGGCCACGTCCAGCCTGCGCTCGGCGTCGGCGTGCACGGTGACCGTCCAGCCCCGCGTGCCGAACCACCACGGCTGGGTGTCGTACACCGACGGCGCCCAGACCGCGGCGTCGACGAGAAAGTGCGCGATCTCGTCCGCCCGCGGTGTCTCCACGGCATTCATGTGCGCTCCCCGTCCGTCGTAGGTCTTCAGCGCACCATCCGTGCCCGGGGACCGGCAGAGACGAAAGTCCCGGCGAGCAGGGACCTGCGGCCGGATCAGCCGGGTGGCGGTACGACCGCCAGCGGGCAGTGGGCGTGGTGCAGGAGGCCGTGGCTGACCGAACCCAGCATGAGGCCCGTGAAACCGCCGAGTCCGCGGGTGCCCACCACCAGGAGATCGGCCCGGGCCGAGACGCCCGCCAGGATCCGCACCGGCCGGCCGTGGACGATCTCGATCACGACCTGGACCTCGGGGTACTTGTCGCGCCAGGGCGCGAGCACCTCGTTCAGCCGGTGGGTCTGCTCCTCGGCGATCTGCTCGGGGTCATAGACCAGCGGTGTCATGCCGCCCAGCCCGGTACCGGGGTCGGACCAGACGTGTACGGCCCGCAGGCGCGCCCTGCGCATGGCCGCCTCCTCGAACGCGAAGGCGAGCGTCGAGTCGCCGGCCGGCGGCGCGTCGAAGCCGACCGCGATCTCCTGTCGCAGGACGGGCTCCACATGGCGTACCACCACGGCCGGCACGCGCGTGTGCGCCACCACCTGCAGCGCCGTGGATCCCAGCAGCAACCCGGCGACCGTGCCCACACCGTGGCTGCCGACCACGACCATGGACGCCTCGCGCGCCCGTTCGAGCAGCGTGCGTGCCGCCCCACCGGGCACGACCTCCCCCGCGACGTCGACCTCGCCGCCCACCCGGGCGCGCGCCGTCTCGACGGCCTCCCCGATGGCCTCCTGGCCACCGGCGAGCAGCCACTCGCGTACCGAGACGAGCCGCGGGTCGACGTTCCGGTCATAGAGCCAGGGAGGCACGGCGTGCACGACCCGCAGGGGTGACCTCCGCAGGGCGGCCTCCTCGGCGGCCCAGCCGACCGCCCCGAGGCTGTGGCGCGAACCGTCCGCGCCCACGATGATCGCGTTCATGACCGGCCCCTTCCGCGGCTCGTCGACACCTCCATCGAAACGCGCGTACGAGGGGCGGCGCAGGGCCGGATGGTCCCGTACGAGGCGCCGATGGTCCCGTTCGAAAATCCCGCGATACGCCCATGAACGGACCATGACAGGCCATCCACCGGACCATGAAGACCGTGCCGCACGCGGAATGCCATATCCGGTCGGCGGAGCCGGGAGATCCGCTCCCACCAGGGCGGTTCACCACTTAAAGCGGGACCGTCAAACCCATCCAATAGTGGTCAAGATGTGGCATATAGCCCTTTGTCAGTATTGCGCCTGCCGACCAGGACATGTGAGGTTGAATTAGGTGATGAGGCCATAAAAGCCGCAAATTGCCTGGCATGACAATGACCCGTCATGCCGTACGGGACGAACCAGGGAGGTATTTCCATGGCGATTTCGAAGCGACTCGCGGTAGCCATCTCCGGTGCGGCCTTCGCGGGCGCGGCCGCACTCACGATGGGTGCGGCGTCCCCTGCCGGCGCGGCGACGACAAGTGCTCCGGTGACCGGTCAGCATCTCGCCAGCCACCTCATCTCATGGTGGGGCTGCGGCTGGGACTGCTGCGACGACTGGGACGACTGGGACTGGTGCTGACGGACGGCTCTCAGCCGGCCGGTGACCCACCGGTGGGGCCTCACGCCTGCGTGGTGCGAGGCCCCGACCGGCGTGCCGTGGCTCAGGAGGCGGCGCGGCCCGGGAACAGTGCCGGAACCTCCCCCAGGGCGGCGGCCGCGGCGACGTCGTCCTGCTGCCGGCGGGCGTCGCGCTCGGCCTCGACCTGGCGCAGGTAGTGCTCCGTCTCGCGCTTCACCGTCTCGGCGTCCCACCCGAGGTGCGGCGCGATGAGCGCGGCGACCTCCGGCGCCGCGGCGGCGCCCTGGTCCCACTCCTCCATCGAGGCACGCAGCCGGCGGCGCAGGACGTCCTCGATGTGCAGAGCGCCCTCGTGCGTCACGGCGTAGACCGCCTCGGCCTTCAGGTAGTCCGCGGCCGAGGAGATCGGTTCGCCGAGCGAGGGGTCGGCCTCGATGAGCTCCAGGAGCTCGTCCACACACGAGCCGTAGCGGTTCAGCAGGTGCTCGATCCGTGCGACGTGCAGGCCCGCGCGGCGTGCCAGTCGCCGTCGGTCGTTCCACAGCACCTCGTACCCGACGGCCCCGGCGAGCGGCAACCGGTGGGTCGCCGAGGCGGGGACGTTCAGCGGCAGCCGCCCCACCACGGCATCGACCACGTCCTCGGCCATCACCCGGTACGTCGTGAACTTCCCGCCGGCGATCACGGTCAGGCCGGGCACCGGCTGGGAGACGGTGTGCTCGCGTGACAGCTTGGTCGTCTCGGCCGCGCCCCCGGACACGAGCGGGCGCAGGCCCGCGTACACGGCCTCGATGTCGTCGGGCACGAGCGGGATCGTCAGCACCGAGTTCACGTGTTCGAGCAGGTAGTCCACGTCGGCGCCGCTGGCGGCCGGGTCGCCCTTGTCCAGGTCCCAGGGCGTGTCCGTCGTCCCGATGATCCAGTGGCGGCCCCACGGGATGACGAACAGGACGCTCTTCTCCGTCCGCATGATCAGGCCGGTGTCCAGGCGGATCCGGTCGCGCGGGACGAGGAGGTGGACGCCCTTGGACGCGCGTACGGACAGGTCGCCGCGGGCGCCGGAGAGCCCCTGGGTCTCCTCGGTCCATACGCCGGTCGCGTTGATCACCTCGCGGGCGCGCACGGTGATCTCCCGGTCGTTCTCCAGGTCACGTATGTGGGCGCCGGCGATGCGTTCGCCCTCACGGACGAAGCCGGTCGCCCGCGCCCGGCTCACGACCGTGGCCCCGTAGCCGGCGGCGGTGCGCGCGAGCGTCATCGTGAAGCGCGCGTCGTCGACCTGGGCGTCGAAGTACTGGATCGCGCCGACGAAGGCGTCGCCGCGCAGGGCCGGCGCCATCCTCATGGCACGCCGGTGGCTCAGGTGCCGGTGCCGCGGCACCGCCCCGGAGCCGCCCATCGAGTCGTACAGGCCGATCCCGGCGCCGACGTAGAAGCGCTCCCACATCCGGTGCTTCAGCGGGTACAGGAACGGGACCGGGTGCACCAGGTGGGGCGCGATCCTGGTCAGCAGCAAGGCGCGCTCCCGAAGCGCCTCGCGTACGAGGCCGAAGTCACGTTGTTCGAGGTAGCGCAGGCCACCGTGGATCAGCTTGCTCGACCGGCTGGACGTGCCGGCCGCCCAGTCCGCGGCCTCGATCAGCGCCACGGACAGGCCGCGTGACACGGCGTCGAGCGCCGCTCCGGCGCCCACGACGCCGCCGCCCACGACCAGCACGTCGAACTCTTGGTCCGCCAGCTCGCGCACCGCCCGTGCGCGATCGGCCGGTCCCAGGGATGCGGGTTTCACAGTCGGGCTCCTCAAGGCTCGGGGTCTGAGGGGGCAAAGGGAGACAAGGGACGGGAGTGACACGCGGCGAGGCGGGGCGCCGGACGGCGCCCCGCCCGCCGAAGGGATCAGTCGACGTCGACCCAGTCGAGGGTGCGCTCGACCGCCTTCTTCCAGCCGGCGTATCCACTGGCGCGCTGGTCCTCGCTCCAGCGCGGCTCCCAGCGCTTGTCCTCGTTCCAGTTCTGCTTGAGCTCGTCGGTGTTCTGCCAGAAGCCGGTCGCCAGGCCCGCCGCGTACGCCGCGCCGAGTGCCGTGGTCTCCGCGACGACCGGCTTGGAGACCGGTACGCCGAGAACGTCGGCCTGCATCTCCATACAGAGCTCGTTCGCGGTCACGCCGCCGTCGACGCGCAGCACGTCGAGCGTGACGCCGGAGTCCTGCCGCATCGCCTCGACGACGTCGCGGGTCTGGTAGCAGATCGACTCGAGCGTGGCCCGCGCCAGGTGGGCGTTGGTGTTGAAACGGGACAGCCCGACGATGGCGCCGCGAGCGTCGGAGCGCCAGTACGGGGCGAACAGGCCGGAGAAGGCCGGCACGAAGTACACGCCGCCGTTGTCCTCCACCTGCCGGGCGAGCGTCTCACTCTGCGAGGCGCCCGAGATGATGCCGAGCTGGTCGCGCAGCCACTGCACGGCCGATCCGGTGACCGCGATCGAGCCCTCCAGCGCGTACACGGGCGCCTCGGAGCCGAACTGGTAGCAGACCGTCGTGAGCAGCCCGTTCTTGGACCGTACGAGCTCGGTGCCGGTGTTGAGCAACAGGAAGTTGCCGGTGCCGTAGGTGTTCTTGGCCTCGCCGACGCCGAAGCAGACCTGCCCGACGGTCGCCGCCTGCTGGTCGCCGAGGTCACCGGAGAGCGGCACCTCGCCGCCTACCGGGCCGTTCGCCAGGGTCATCCCGTAGAAGTCCGGGTTGGACGACGGCTGGATCTTCGGCAGCATCGAACGCGGCACATTGAAGAACGACAGCAGCTCGTCGTCCCAGTCCAGCGTCTCCAGGTTCATCAGCATCGTGCGGCTGGCGTTGGTCGGGTCGGTGACGTGCACGCCGCCGTTGACCCCGCCGGTGAGGTTCCACAGCAGCCAGGTGTCGGTGTTGCCGAACACCGCGTCCCCGGCCTCGGCGGCCTCGCGTACCCCGTCGACGTTCTCCAGGATCCACTGGATCTTGCCGCCGGAGAAGTACGTCGCCGGCGGCAGACCGGCCTTCTGCCGGATCACGTCGCCGCGCCCGTCGCGGTCCAGCGCCGAGGCGATCCGGTCGGTACGCGTGTCCTGCCAGACGATCGCGTTGTAGTAGGGGCGCCCGGTACGCCGGTTCCACACGACGGCGGTCTCGCGCTGGTTGGTGATGCCGAGCGCGGACAGGTCGGTGGCGGTGAGGTTCGCCTGGTGGAGCCCGGTCTCGATGACGGACCTGGTGCGCTCCCAGATCTCGGTGGGGTTGTGCTCGACCCAGCCGGGCTGGGGGAGGATCTGCTCGTGCTCGAGTTGGTGCTTGCCCACCTCGTTGCCCGAGTGGTCGAAGATCATGAAACGCGTGCTCGTGGTGCCCTGGTCAACGGCTCCGACGAAGTCGGCCATGGAAGGTCGCCTTTCTTTTTCTTTCTTTGGGGACTCAGGCGGTCTCGAGCTCAGAGTCTGTCGGGAGCTGGCCGGGTTCGTTGTCGTCCGAGGGCAGGAATCGCGCCACCAGAGCCTGGTACAGCCCGGCGCCGAGCACCGCGCCGATGAGCGGGCCGATGATGGGCACCCAGAAGTACAGCGAGCCGTACTGGTCGCGGAACGCCGTGCCGTACCCGGTGATGAACGAGGCCAGGCGCGGGCCGAAGTCACGTGCCGGGTTGATGGCGTAGCCGGCGTCGGTGCCCCAGGCCATGCCGATCGCCACGACGATCAGGCCGACGATGAAGGGCGCGAGGTTGGCGGCGGGTGAGGAGTTCTTCAGATCGGTCACGGCCAGGATCAGGAAGAGCAGGATGGCGGTGCCGATCACCTGGTCACGGAAGGCTCCCCAGGTGTGCACCGGGAGCGCGCCGTTGCCGGGCAGGGTGGAGAAGACGCCCTGGGTCTTGATGGTGTGCCCCGGGTCCAGCTTGGCGAGGACCTCGCTGTAGTTCCAGCGGACGATCAGGGCGGCCACGAACGCGCCGAGGAACTGCGCGAGGGCGTACGGGGCGACCTTGCGCCAGGAGAAGCCCTTGAAGACGGCGAGCGCGACGGTCACCGCCGGATTGAGATGGGCGCCGCTGATCCGGCCCGCCACGTACACGCCCAGGGTGACGCCGAGGCCCCACGCCCACGCGATGCTGTCATGGTCGCCGATACCACCGGCCACCACCTGCGCCACGACACCCGCTCCGAACAAGATCAGGATCAGGGTCCCGGCGAACTCGGCGGCCATTTCACCGGCCAACCCTGGGATCTTCAATCGCTCTGCCACGTCTCCTCCTTGATGACGACATCCGTTACGGACATCACGAGGCACCCGCGCGTGATGAGGGGGTTCAGGTCTCTCACGGCTGCCCGGACGGTAAGTCGGTCCAGGCAGGGGGTCAACAGACAGGTGCCGACATTGTCGAACACCGCCCTGCGTTGCCAAGCGGACACGGGCCTCACACGACCGTTTCGGACGTCGGCGGGCCACCACGGGGGGCATTCGGATGATCACAGAGCCGGAGCGTGGCAACAATGCCGACATTGTCGAACATATGTTGACATCGCTATGCTCCGCACCGTGCCTGGTCCGGTTCAGTCGATAGAGCGCGCGGCGGCGATCCTGCGCCTGCTCGCGCGTGGCTCGGGGCGGCTCGGCGTCAGCGAGATCGCGGGATCGCTCGGCCTGGCCCGCGGAACCGCGCACGGCATCCTGCGTACGCTCCACGGCGTCGGCTTCGTCGAACAGGACGAGGAGACCGGCAAGTACCGGCTCGGCGCGGCGCTGCTGCACCTCGGCACGAGCTACCTCGACGTCAACGAGCTGCGGTCCCGCGCGATCAACTGGGCGGACGCCCTCGCCGCCCGCAGCGGCGAGGCGGTACGAATCGGCACTCCGCTCGACGGCAAGGTGCTCGTCGTCCACCACGTCTTCCGGCCCGACGACACTCTGCAGACCCTGGACGTCGGGGCCTTGCTCCCGGCCCACGCGACCGCGCTCGGCAAGGTCCTCCTCGCCTACGACGCGGGTACGGCGGCCACACTTCACGGCGACCTCGAACCGTTCACCAGACGTACGAACACCGTTCCCCGCGACCTCGCCAAGGCGCTGGCGCGGGTGCGTGACATGGGGTGGGCGGACGAGATCGAGGAGATGACGGTCGGCGAGGCCGGCGTCGCCGCTCCGATCCGCGGTCAGGGCGGGCTGGTGGTCGGCGCCATGGGGATCCGCGGCGCCATCGAACGCATCTGCGGCCCCGGCGGACGGCCGAACCCGACGCTGGTGACTTACGTACGGGACGCCGCGCGCGCGGTCTCCCGAGACCTGGGGGCCTCCCGCTGGTGAGGCCCTGCTGCCCGACCTTGGAGGTAGGGACGCGATGGTAGAGCGTTACGTGATGTCGGTCGACCAGGGCACGACGTCGACACGATGCATCCTGTTCGACCACGCCGGGCGCCTGGTCTCGGTCACACAACGCGAGCACAAACAGCACTTTCCCAAACCCGGCTGGGTCGAGCACGACGCCATGGAGATCTGGCGCAACCTCGAGCGCATCGCGCCCGAGGCGGTGGCCCAGGCCGGGTGCTCTCCGGACCAGGTGGCGGCCCTCGGCATCGCCAACCAGCGCGAGACCACGGTGCTGTGGGACCGGCACACCGGCCGCCCGATCGGCCATGCCATCGTCTGGCAGGACACCCGCACGGACCGGCTCGTCGACGAGCTCGCCGGGCACCCGCAGGCCGAGATCGTGCGCGAGCGCAGCGGCCTCCCGCTGGCCACCTACTTCTCCGCGCCGCGCATCCGCTGGATGCTCGACAACCGCCCCGGCCTGCGCGAACGCGCCGAACGCGGCGATGTGATCTTCGGGACCATGGAGAGCTGGCTCATCTGGAACCTGACCGGTGGCCCGAACGGCGGACTGCACGTCACCGACGTCACCAACGCCAGCCGTACCCTCCTGATGGACCTCACCACGCTCGACTGGGACGACGGCCTGCTGACCTTCTTCGGCGTGCCACGGGCGATGCTGCCGCGGATCCGGCCCTCGACCGAGACCTACGGCCCCGCCAAGCGGGTGCTGCCGGGCGTACGGATCGCGGCGGCGCTCGGCGACCAGCAGGCGGCGCTCTTCGGGCAGACCTGCTTCGCGCCCGGCGAGGCCAAGTGCACGTACGGCACGGGTGCGTTCCTGCTCCTCAACACCGGCACCGAACCCGTCCAGTCGACCCACGGCCTGCTCACGACCGTGGGCTACCAGATCGGTTCGGAACCCGCGGTGTACGCCCTCGAGGGGTCCATCGCGATCACCGGCGCGCTGGTCCAGTGGTTCCGCGACGGGCTCGGCATCATCAGCAGCGCACCGGAGATCGAGACCCTCGCGCGCACCGTGGACGACAACGGCGGCTGCTACATCGTGCCGGCCTTCTCCGGGCTGTTCACGCCGTACTGGCGCAGCGAGGCACGCGGCATCATCGTGGGCCTGACCTCCTACATCACCAAGGGCCACCTCGCGCGCGCGGTACTCGAGGCCACCGGCTGGCAGACCCGCGAGGTGGTCGACGCGATGAACGCCGACTCGGGACTGGCGCTCAAGGCGCTCAAGGTGGACGGCGGCATGACCGCCGACAACCTGCTCATGCAGTTCATCGCCGACGTCCTCAACGTGCCGGTGATCCGCCCCATGGCCGCCGAGACCGTCTCGCTCGGCGCCGCGTACGCCGCCGGGCTGGCCGTCGGTTACTGGCCCGATCTCGAGGGGCTGCGGCGCAACTGGCACCGCGCGGCGCAGTGGCTGCCCGCGATGGATCCGGTGCGCCGCACCGTGGAGTACGACAACTGGCATCGGGCGGTGGAGCGCACCTTCGACTGGATCAAACCGGAAGGCTGACCGTCACACGCCCGGCGGGCTGCCGGCCGTCCGCCCGGTCCAGTCCAGGCAGAGGACGACGGCGTCGTCGGCGATCTCGCCGCCCTCGTAGTAGTCGAGGAGACCGCGGGTGAGAGTGCGGACCGCCTCCGACGGGCTCTGCAGGCGGGTCTGACGCAGCCCCATCGCCAGCGCGGACGCCCCGTAGGAATCGCCGCCGGGGGACACGGCGGCGTGGAAGCCGTCGCTGAGGATGATGAGGCGGTCGCCGGTCTCGACGGCGAACTCCTGCTCGGTGTACTGGGTGTCGTCGAACATGCCCAGCGGGAGCTGCGCCTCCAGCTCGACCGGATCGACCTTGCCGCCGCGCATCCGGAAGATCTTCGGCGAGCCCGCGTCGATGACCGCGGCCCGCCCCGTGGCCAGGTCGAACCGCAGCAGGAGCGTCGAGACGTGCCGCCGGCCGTGGTGGTGGTTGTAGATCGTCTCGTTCGCCAGCGTGGCCTGGTCGATCAGGTCGGCGCCGGAGCGGCGGGCGTTGCGCAGGGCGCCGACGGCGAGCTGCGTGAGCAGGGCGGCGTCGGCCCCGCGGCCCATGCCGTTGGTGACGGAGACGCTCAGGTGGTCGGCGGCGGTCACCCAGTCGAAGTTGTCACCCCAGATCGCGTAGGCCGGCTCGAGCTGCCCGGCCAGGTGGAACTCATCCGTCACGCACGAGCGTCCGGGCAGCAGCTCCCACTGGATCTCCGCGGCGAGCGTGAGGCGGTTGCGACGCCGCACGCGCCGGTAGAGGTCGGTGCCGTCATCGGCGATCTTGAGCGCACGGGCCAGGACCATGGCGAGCGCGACGAGCTCCTCACGTGTGGCCAGGTCGGGCTGGTCCGGCAGTGACACGGTGAGGACGCCGGAGCGGTCGCCCCGCACGGCCAGCGGCAGGTGGAACTCCCAGGGCCCGTCGTCGGCCGGCGGCCTCAGCACCGGCTCCTGCGCGGCGAAGGCGCGTCCGGCGGGCGTGCCGTCCATACGGAACCCCGGGCGTTCCGAGGCGACCGGGATGAGGAAGTCCAGCCGGTAGTCCGCGAGCAGCAACTCGACGGAGGTCGCGCCATAGGACTGCCGGATGGCGTCGGACACACTCCCGGCGAGGGCGTGCGGCTGAGCCTCCCAGATGGCGCGTTCGGTGTTACGTCGCTGGTCTTCGGACATGATCTCGTCTCGCTCGGCTGCCTTGGGTAATGAACTGTTCGGATGCGCGGCGTGAACGAGTGACTGCGCACGCGCGATGTGTGACGGTAGGGGTATGGTGGCGGATGTGGGTGATTCATCGCAGCTGTCGGAATGCGCCGCTGCGATCGATCTGGCCGCCGAAGCGATCGTCCGGATCTGGACGGGACCACAGAGTGCGCCTGGCGTGCCGGTTCCGGCCACTCAGCTGCGCGTTCTGTTCGTCGTGGAGCAAAACGGAGCGATCAATCTCAGTGGTCTGGCGGCCGAGCTCGGTGCGCTCCTGTCCTCGGCAAGCCGACTGTGTGACCGCCTTGAAGCCGCTGGGCTGATTGTACGCGAGTCCGGTCAGCAATCCCGGAGAGAGATCGCCATCCGGCTCAGTCCCGACGGCGAGGCGTTGCTCGACCGCGTGCGCCAGGAGCGGCAGGAGGAGATCAAGAAGGTTCTGGCCCGGATGCCCTCCGTAGCCCGCCAGGCGCTGTTCAACGGCCTCAGCGAGTTCCGCGCCGCGGCCGACGTGTCCGGCACGTCCGGATCGGCCGAGTCCTTCTCGATGCCCGCCTGACGCCCGCTCAGGGCTCGGTGGCCACCTGCTCCCGCGGTCCGGGGCTCTCCTCGCTCAGGTCCGCTCCGCCGCGCATGGCGCGGTCGACCCGTGCGACGTTCTCCGTCGCGATGGTCTCGACCAGCTCCACGGTCGTCGGAACCTCGCCGAACAGATGAGTCCCTTCGACCGCCTTGGCGACCTGCTCCTCCACGACCTGCTGGGGGACGTCGGGATAGTCGCCGGCCAGCCGGTCGACGAGCTCACCGTATTGCTCCGTCTCGGAGTCAGCCATCGAGGCTCCTTCCAGCACGGCGGGACCCGGTGAAGAGGACCGCCGATATGTTCCAGCGGCCCCGGGGACCGCGTTAGTTGCCGGAGGACAACTGTCTTATTACGCCAACTATATTCCGAGCGGGCCACCACGTGGACCGGAACCGCGGACACGTGATGGTCACGGCGTTGCCGTGCGGAACATCAGCAGGCACGTGTCGTCCTCGCGGGCGCTGTCGCGCAGCATGTCCGTGAGCACGCTGTCGGCGATGACGTCGAGCTCGCCATCCGCCCGCGCGAACGCCCTGGCGAGCTTGTCGATCCCCTCCCCCAGGGGCACTCCGCGCCGCTCGATGAGTCCGTCGGTGTAGAAGAGCACGATCGAGCCGGGCTCGGGCCGGATGCCGAACTCCTGCAGGCGTGCGCCCTCCAGTGGCATGCCGAGCAGGAAGTCGTGGCCCTCCAGCACCGTCACGGTGCCATCGGGCGCGCGGAGCAACGGCGGCATGTGACCGGCGTTGGCCCAGCGCAGGAGGCCGTCGCCGGACACCTGCGCGAGCACCGCGGTGGCCAGGTCGTCCGGCTGAAGATGCGACAGGAGCCGGTGCATCCGGGTCAGGACCTCGCCCGGGCCGTCGGCGTCGATCGCGAACGCCCGCAGCGTGGTGCGCAGCTGTCCCATGAGGGCGGCCGCCTGAAGCCCGTGCCCCGTGACGTCGCCGACCGCGGCGACCATGTCGCCGTCGGGGCGCTCGAACGCGTCGTACCAGTCGCCGCCGACGTTCAGCCCCGCCTCGGCGGGCAGGTAGCGAGCGGTGAAACGCAGCCGTCCAGACGACGGCAGGTCGGTGAGCATGGCACGCTGCAGCAGCTCCGCGACGTCGCGTTCGTGCTCGTAGCGCAGCGCGTTGTCGGTCGCGGCGGCGGTCAGCCGGGCCAGCTCGCCGAAGACCGCGACGTCCTCGGCGGTGAAGGAGTCCGCGGGCGGCTCGACGGCGAGGACGCCGAGGGTGGTGCCTCGTGAGATCAGCGGGACCGCGAGGATCTGCTGATCGTCGATCGTGGTGTCGACGCCCGGCGCCACTTCCTCGTCGCCCGGCACGCGGGTAGCGTGCTGGGCCCGGCCGCTGCTGAACGCCTTCTCGACCAGCGGCCGGGGCCGCTCGGCCTCGGCCGCGGGCGGATAGGGGTCGAGCAGGCCGGGCTCGCGGACCAGCCACACCGTCATGCGGGACGCGTAACGCGGGACGACGCTCGCGTGCAACCGCCAGAGAAGCCGCTCGTGCTCGAGCGACTCGGCCAGGATGGCGCCGGTGTGGGCCAGGAACGCCAGCCGGGCACGTGACGCCTCGGCCACGGCATGTGCCCGGCGTTCGGCGCTCAGCAGGCGGCGCTGCAGGTCACTGGCGTGGCGGAGCCGCTCGGTCGTCTCGGCGAGCTCGGCGTGCAGCGCGACGACTCCCTGGCCGGTCTGCTCCAGCTCCTGCCCTTGCCGGCCGAGGGCCTCGTGCTGGCCGATGACGAGGTCGAGCAGTCCGGCCCCGTCGCCGCGGCCGTCGGACGCGGTCTCGCCGTACGCCGCGACCGTCGCCGTCGAGGCGGGTGCCGCGCCGTTCCCGACCGTGGCGCTCAGGGATCCGCCGGTGACGCTGAGCGTGAGCCGGTCGCCGGGCCGGTGGTCGCGCAGCGCCCGTGCGACGGTGGCCAGGAACCCGGCGCGTTCGTCCTCGGCGACGCCGAACCGTCCCATGGCGGACGCGACCGTGGCGAGGGCCGCGACCGGATCGCCGATCGGTCCGTCCTGGATCCGCTCGTTCATCGAAGACCATTCTCCGGTGATGTACGGGCTACGACAACCGTGGCGTCGTCGTTGCCGCGCAGAGCGTCCCGCCAGATCAGCGCGGCCAGGATCGCGGGATGGTGATTGTCTGCGCCTGGATGGTCGGCCGGGTCCCAGCGGTTCGTGACGCCATCCGTGTGCATGACGAGCACGGCCGGCGCGAGCCAGTCCGCGGCGACCAGCCGGTGCAGCCGTGGCCGGGCGGCGGCGCCGATGCCATGGCCGGCACCGAGGATGCCCGGCCGGGACACGAGCGTCTGGGCGTTGCCGGGCCGGAACAGCCGGCCGGTCACGTTGCCCATCCCGGCGAAGGTGAGCTGACGGGACCGCCCGTCGATCTGGGCGACCGCGGCGGCGGCACCCCTCGTGACCCGCAGGTCGACGTCGATCTCGCGGAGCAGACCGGCCGAGTCGCGGGCGGGACGCTGTTCGAACCGCTCCAGCGCGGCCTGCCGCGCCTCGGCCGCCTCGACTCCGTGCCCGAGGCCGTCGACGACGCCGATCGTCATCCGCTCGCCTTCCCAGGCCAGGCCGAAGCCGTCCCCGACCGCCGACTCGTCCGGATGCGGGGTGATGATCCCGCCGAACTCGACCGGCCCCGCCGGCTCCGCGGCGGCCGGTCCGACCCGTGCCAGCACGACCGTGCCCTGTCCAGGCCTGCTGTACAGGTCGAACTGCGCCGCCTCACGCCGGCACGCGTCCAGGCCGGCGCCCAGCGACGTGCCGGTCGTACGGCCGTCGATCCTGGACACCGCCGCGTCGTCGATACCGGGGCCCCGGTCCACCGCGACGATCTGCACCGCGCCCTTGCCGGCGACGCTGACCAGCAACCGGCCGCCGACGGCGTGCCGGACGAGGTTGGTGGCCAGCTCGGTCGCGAGCCGCTCACAGGTGGCGACCTCGCCCGGGTCCAGGCCGGCGGCAAGCGCCGCGGCGGACGCGGCCGCGGTCGCGCCGTGCACCTGGCCCTCGTCGGCCACGGTCAGGTCCCACGCCTCGGTGACCGTCATCCGGCCGCTCATCGCGGCACACGCCGGCCGGCGCGCGACGACGAGACCGCCATGACGGTGGTCCCGGCGTGGCGCGCCACCGCGATCCGCACGTCGCCGGTCATCGGGTCGTCACCCGTATCTCCATGATCCTGATCGCCCCCGGGACGCGCGCCCCCGCGCGCGTATGGCCGGCCACGCTCCCGGACGAGGCGAGGCCGCCCGCCGGGCGGTTCTCACAGCCGGGATCACAAAAAGCTTGCCAAGCGACAATCGTAGCGAATCCGCACGTACAACGCGCGTCAGGTCGAACGATGCGCCCAGCGCGAGACCCGGCGGCCGACGAGAAGGTAGGCCAGCACCGCGCCCACCGTGTTGAGGATGACGTCATCGGCATCGAACGCCCGGCCGGCGAGCATCGTGCCCTGGACCGTCTCGATGCACAACGAGATGAGTCCGACTACGAGAAGTATCCGGAGCGGACCGCGGAACCGGTTGGACAGCACGGGCAGAAGAACGCCGAGCGGCATCAGCAGGACCAGGTTGCCGCCGATCTCCAGCAGCGCCGTCCTGACACTGGGCTGATCGAGGTACAGCCGCAGCGTCTGGCCCGGGTGCGTGTTGTCATGCACGTACTTTCCGGCACCGGGCTCCGGCCGCAACGTGAGCTTGGAGATCACGTAGGCGAACAGCACGACACCGACCAGCCCCGCGATGATCCAGAGGCCGCGTATCAGGTAGCTCGTGAAGGGTCGAGAGCCGCTCTTGCCGCCGGTCTTCTTGTCGCGCGGCTTCTTGTCGCCCGTCTTCTTGTTGCTCGTCTTCTTGTTTCCACTCTTGTTGCCACGACGCTTGACGGAGGTGGACGGCATGCTCGCCTTCCGTGGGGGGATCACTACTCGGCTCGCCGCGGCGGCCCGGGTCGCCCCGGGCGCGGATGGTGAGTTGGGGGGCACATCGTAGCCATCCCCGGAAGCGAACGGCCTATCCCCCTCGATGTCCTCGTATGTGGCCGAATCAGACTTAAGATCCCACGCGGGCTCCTACACGAACGTCTCGTCCACGAAGCACCAGCGCCAGTCCTCGCCCGGCTCGAAGGAACGCACGACCGGATGGCCGTCCGCCGCCGCGTGCGCACGGGCGTGGCGGTTGGGCGAGGAGTCGCAGCAGCCGATGTGCCCGCAGCTCAGGCACTCGCGCAGGTGCACCCAGGGTGAGCCGATCTTGAGGCAGTCTTCGCAGCCCGCCGTGGTGTGCGGGGCGACCGCCGGCGGCAGGGAGAGTACGTGCGGACAGGTGACGGACATCGCGGGGCGCCCCTCGTGTTCCGGCCGGCCCCGGCGGGCCGGCGATCGAGTCCAGAATCTCACCCCGGCGAGCCCTGGGCGCCACCCAGGGCGCGATCGGCGGGTCCGGCGCCCGCGTGCTCAGCCGAACTGGACGCCGTAGACGGACCGGACCGTGTCCAGCGCCCAGTGCATACGGCGGGCGAACTCATCGGGGTGGTCGCCGGCCTCCTGCGCGACGCACGAGACACAGGCCATGCAGTCCTCGATCAAGGTCCGCAGGCCCTGCTCGACGACCGTGCGTACCTGCGAGGCGGTGGGCGCCTCGGACGCCTGGAGCGTCGAGGCGAACAGGACCTCCGCGAGGTCCGACGTGCTGGGGATCATCGTGCTTGGCATCGGGGTCTCCTTCGCCGCAACCCTTCTGTTCCTTAATACGCGGCCCATGTAAAGCCTGGCTCAATATCCAGCCCATGAATGAGCTATCCCCGGCGACATGTCGACCATGCCACCGGGGAAGCCTCAGCGCACCTGCGACGCTCTCCGCGTCACCGGACGGCCGGAGCACGCCGGTTCAGGCGGCGGAGCCGTGCGCGCTCCTCAGGGGTGAAACCACCCCAGATGCCGATCTTCTCGCCGCCGTCCATCGCCGCCAGCAGGCATTCCTCTCGTACGGGACACTGGCGGCAGATCGCCTTCGCCCGGGCGATCACGGTGTTCCGGAGGTCCGCCTTCGCGGGAAAGAAGAGCTCCGAGCCGTACGGCCGGCATGCCGCACGCGTCCGCCAGTGGCTCCCCGTCCCCTCCGCGGCCTCCGTGACGACGTCTTCCATCGGTTCGTGGACCATCTGTGCCCCCCTTGACTCATGCACGGTCATCCGTCGTACGCACCTGAGGGGATGCGTGGTTCACTTCACGGGACCGGTCCGGGTACGGAGGAGAATCCCCATGACGCTGACGCTCGATCTGCATCCGATCTTTCGGAACGAACGCGAGGTCGACCGCGCCGTACGGGCCATCATCTTCGAGGCCGTGCGCACGAAGGCCGAGACCGTCGAGATCATCCCGGGCAAGGGGTCGGGCAAGCTCCAGCAGCGCGTCCTCGCCATGCTGAAGCAGGCTCACCTCAGGAAGCTGTACCAGCGGGTCGAGACCGACGAGAGCAACACCGGACGCGTGCTCGTGCACTTCCGCTGACCGTACGCGCGACGTCAGGAGGGCCCGGAGCGTGTCGCTCCGGGCCCTCCTGACGGTCGGGCGTCAGCCGGCGAGCTGGGCGCGCAGGGCGCCGCCGGGGAACTCCGCGGAGTGCAGGTTGGCGTAGAAGCCGCGCGGGTTCTGGCCGATCCGGCGGACGACGGCCGGGTCGAGGCCGGTGGCCGTGCCCGCGATGGCGAAGACCGTGGCGGGCACCGGAGTGGTGAACAGCGGGACGACCACCGGTCCGTTGGCACCGAAGGCGCCCTGGTGGATGTGGCCGAGGGTGGGTGTCACGCCGATCCACGCGAAGGAGTAACCGACCTGTGTACCGGCCGGGCGGATGAAGGTCACGGCGCGCGCGTCCGGGTCGCCGACCGCGGGGCCGTTCGCCACCGGCACCTCCTGGTCACCGGACAGGAACCCGCGCAGGCCGCCACCGGTCACGAGCCGGAGCACGTCGGTGGGCCCGGCCAGCGGGCTGAGCTGGGCGCGTACGGCACCTCCCGGAAACTCCTTGCTGTGCAGGTTGAGGTAGAAGCCACCCGGGTTCTGGCGGATCGCGTCGGCGATGGCCGGGTCGGGCACGGTCACCGAGCCCGCCGCGGCCGTCGCGGTGTCCGGCATCGCCGTGGTGAAGAGCGGCACCTTGACGTCACCGTTCACGCCGGCCACGCCCTGGTGGATGTGGCCGAGGGTGGGCGCGGTGATGCCCTTCCAGTTGAAGGCGAACGTCACCCGGTCGCCCTGCAGGCGGATCACGCCGGTCGCGCTCCCGTCCGGGTCACCGACGGCCGGTTTGCCCGCCACCGGGACCTCGTTCCGGCCGGAGAGACGGGCGGCGAAGTAGACCGGCCGCTGGCGTGCCCGTGCGATGGCCTCGTCGCGTGAGACGTCCTGCCGCTGCGGCGGCGGGGCCGACTGGGGCATCTTCATGTCCGGCATGCCGGGCATCGAGTGGTCCTGGGATCCGCCGGAGGGCTCCGGCGTCGGGTAGTCCGTGGCGCGCGCGGCCGTCGTGCCGAGCATGCCGAAGGCGAGCGCGATGGCGGGTATCGCGGCCAGTCTCTTGCGCATTCTCATTCCTTTGAACAGAGGTGCCTTTTTCGTGATTCGCCCCCCGGTACGGCACCGCGGACCTCGGCGGTTCACCCGAATTCAGGGAAAAACGGATTGAACCGCCGGTCCGTCGTATGCGTACTGCACGCCAGATCCCGTTGAATAAGGAGCTCTCATGCGCATACGTTTCCTCGTCCTCGGTGCCGTACTCGCGACCGGCCTCGCCGCCTGTGGCGGTGGCGGCGGCGGCCACGAGCCCGGCGGCCATGCCGCGCCGGCCGGGGCGGGCGTCACGGTCAGCCAGTCGAGCCTGGGCCCGATCCTGACCGACCGGAGCGGACGCACGCTGTACGCGTTCACCAATGACAAGAACGGCGGCAGCAGCTGCTCCGGACAGTGCATCGCGAGCTGGCCCGCGCTGGTCAGCGGCAAGGCGGTGACCGCGGGCGCCGGCACCCAGAAGGCGCTCCTCGGCGAGACCAAGCGCGCCGAAGGCACCCTCCAGGCGACGTACGGCACCTGGCCGCTGTACTACTACGCCGGGGACATGAACCCCGGCGACGTGGACGGCCAGGGCGTGGACGACGTCTGGTACGTCGTCGGCGCGGACGGAAAACTGATCAAGCGAGCGTCATGACGCGCGATGGGGCCGGGTCGTTTCCCGGCCCCATTCACCGCGCCCGGATTCCGGTGCGCGAAACGCGATTTCCGTGCCTGTCGGCCGTGCCATTCGGCCGACGAGTCAAGCTCCATTCAGCTGGAAATACCTACCATCACCATCGGCCATTCGTGGTCACACAGGGGCGCCGCGTGCAACCGGCCACGGGCGGGATCGTCAGATAGGCGATGACGGTCCCGGCACCGGCTTCAGACCGGGATCGTCACCAGCCGGCCGCCGCCCTCGATGAGCACGTCGTAGCGGCTGACGTCCGACGGCTTGACGGAGATGCCGCCGTGGACCTGGAGATGGGCCGGAGAGCCGGGCACGCCGTACCCCTTGGGCGGGACCGCCCATTCGGTCACCGGCTGCTGCTGCCCGGACCGCGTGATCGCCACGAGCCGGCAGGTCAGCGGGCCGCGGACGTTGGCCAGGTCCAGCCCGACCTCGGTGCCGAACGGCTCGGCACGCGTCGCCACGACGCCCACCGCGTGGGTGGCCGGGTCGGTGGCCGAGTGGCGTACGCCGTTGGCGAGGACGTCCGCGGCGGGGCTGCCGTGCTGGTGCTCGCCCCCGCCGTCCGGCGAGACGATGGCCGAACCGACCGTGACGCCGCCCGCCACCAGCGCGACGCCGGCCGCCAGCCCGATCACCAGCGTGCCGCGGCGCCTGCGGCGGTCTTCTCGTCTGCGGCGGTCGACCAGGGCGGTGATGTTGCCCGACAGGTCCTCGGGCTCCTCGTCGTCGACCTCGACCGGGCCGATGCCGGCGAGCAGACTGCGCATGCCGCCGAGCCCGCTCAGCTCCGCCGCGCATGCGGTGCAGTCGCCGAGGTGGTCTTCGAACGCCTGCCGGTCGTCCTCCTCGAGGAGACCGAGAGCGTACGCACCGACGTCGGTGTGCGCGACGGTCATGTGGAAACCCCTCGCTCCTCGAGCACGATGCGCAGGGCGCGGAGCGCGTAGTAGACCCTGCTCTTGGCGGTACCCAGTGGGATACCCAATATATCCGCGGCCTCGTTGACCGAACGATTGCGCATGACCGTCTCGGTGAGGACCTCGCGGTGGGCGCGCGAAAGAGAACTCAGCGCTTCTGCGACTATCACCCTGGGCAGGACGTCCTCCCATCTACCGATGGTCCGGCCGTACTTCGGAGCGTACAGAACAACGCGCCGGAGCCGGGCCGGCTCATCCGCGCCCCTCGACCGGGATGCTGAGAAGCGTCTGCCCGCCCCCCTCGACCTGGACGTCGAACCGCGCCAGGTCGGCACGGGCGAACGCGGTGCCCCCGTGGACCTGGAGGCTCGCGGGCGTGCCGGGAAAGCCGTACCCCTTGGCCGGGACGGTCCAGTCCGTGACCGTACGCCGCTCGCCCGTCCTGGACACCGCGACCAGCTCACAGACCAGCGGGCCCCTGACACGGCTCAGCTCCAGGCCGACGTCGGTGCCCCAGCCCGCGCTCAACATCGCCACCGTGCCCCTGACGCCGGTCTTCGCGTCGGCCGCGGAGACCTTCTCCCCGGACGTGAAGACCTCGTCCACCGACATGGAGTGGCCGGGCATCGCCTTCCCGATGGGATCGGCCCGGTCACGCGCGGCGATCGCGCCGGCGATCGCGCCGCCGGCGAGCAGCACCACGCCCGCGGCGGCGCCGAGCACGGCCGTGCCGCGGCGCCGGCTGCGCGCGGCCGACCTGCGGCGGCGCAGCATGTCCTCGATCCGCCCTCCGGCGGTGTCCTCCTCGCCGGTGACGGGCGTGACGTCGGCGAAGACGGCGGCCATCCCGGCGAAGTCGCCGAGTTCCTCGGTGCACAGCGTGCACTGCGTGAGATGGCCCTCGAAGGCCACCCGGTCGTCCTCCTCGAGCAGCCCGAGGGCGTAGGCCGCGACGTCTGTGTGCTGAACCTCGGTTGTCACGCCAGTGCCCCCCTCTCCTCCAGAACGACCTTCAGCGCACGAAGTGCGTAGTAGGTACGTGACTTGACCGTACCGACCGGTACGCCGAGCACCTCGGCGGCCTCGTTCACGCTACGGTCCCGCAGAATCGTCTCGTTCAGGACCTCGCGGTGAGCCGGCGACAGCTCCTTCAGCGCCTCCCTCACGACCACCGTCCGCAGCAGGTCCTCCATGCCGTCGGCGATGTGCAGGCCCTCCAGCGCGGCCTCGCCCGCCTCCTGCGGCCGGGCCGCCTTGCGCCGCCGGTCGTCGATGACGACGCGACGGGCGACCGTCGCCAGCCAGGGCATCAGCGACCCGGCCTCGCCGTCGAGCCGGTCGGCCGAGCGCCACGCACGGATCATGGTCTCCTGCACGACGTCCTCCGCCCACTGCCGGTCACCGCCGACCTGCTTCATCACGAAGCTCAGCAGCGGCCGGTGGTATTCGCGGTAGAGCCCGGCGACGATCCGGTCTTCGTCGGCGTCCTTCACCGGTCGTGTCCCGCGGGCCCACAGGCGCGAGCCGCGCGTCGGGGAGGCGTCCATGGCGATGCGTCTCCGGCGGGTCGAGGAGGAACTCACGATGGGGTCGTCAGCGGGAGGCGTGGGTCCGGCCGGGACCGGCGTAAGGGTGTGCTGCCGCATCTCCGGTCTTTCGCGTCTTTCGAGTGAAGGGGACGTGCCGGTCCGGGCACGTCCCCGTGTGCGGGTCAGTAGCCGTACGAGCCCTGGCCGGGCGGTCCCGGGACCAGGCCACCGCCCGCCTTCGAGCCGTCCGGGGCCATCGCGAACCACTTGCCGCCGATCCCCTGGCCGTTGATCTGGCCGGGCGCGGTGTCCCTGGCGTACGTGTACGCGGGACGGCCGTCGATGGTGGCCTGGCAGATGCCGTCCTTGGTCATGATGTTGCCGATGCTCGAGCGCGGGATGCCCTTGAGTCTCAGCTTCTTGGTGAACTTCACCGGCGGCCACAGCCTGGCGCACGCACCGGAACAGTTGGAGACCGACGGCTTGGCCGTGTCGGCGTCGAAGCGGTAGACGGTGAGGCCCTTGCCGTTGACGACGATCGTGCCGAGGGTGGGGGTCTGCGCGTCGGACAGGACGAGCCAGCCCTTCCAGCGCCGGGCCGCGGCGGCCGGCGCGGCCTTCGCGTCGCCCGGTGCGACGGTCGCCGCCGCCGGCACCTCGTTCTTCGGCTTGGCCGTCTCGTTGCCGCCCGTGCCGCAGGCGGCGAGCATCAGTCCGGCCACGGTCGCGGTGCCCGCCAAAGTGATCCGGCGCCTCATGCCCATCGTCCTCATCCCCTCGACTCCTCCGGTGTCGGGAAGCAGTACGCGGCCCTGGACACGAAAGGTTCAACGGGAGGGGGTAATCGGCCAGAGATTCCGCGCACCCAGGTCAACGGCCTGACGGCACGGGTACGGGCCGCGGACAACCGGGCTTCTGCCGAGACAGAACCACTCGACGCCCTCCGGACGGGCCGCCGAGGCACACGCCACCGGGCGCGCGAGGCCCCCGGCGTCGCGCGCCGGGACTCGTGGCCTCGAGCCGGCCGCCCACCTGACCGGCCGACCAGTCGGCCCCTCCCGGTACGGTCGAACTGACGGACTCACACGAAGGAGAACGCATGCGCACCGGATTCGCCCTGCCGCAGTTCGGGGCACCGGCCCACCAGGCCGACCAGGTCGCCGGCTTCGCCCGCAGCGTCGAGGCGATGGGCGGCGACGGCCTGTGGGTCGGTGACCGGCTCCTCGCCCCGGTGAACCCCACCGTGGGCTACGGGGGCGGCTCGACGATCCCGGAGGCGTTCCACGCGGTGCTGGACCCGTTCGTTCTCATGACGATCGCCGCCACCGTCACCGAGCGGGTCCAGATCGGCACGAACGTCCTCAACGCCCCCTGGTACGCGCCCGCCGTGCTCGCACGGTCGCTGACGGGCATCGACCAGCTCAGCCGCGGACGGCTCCTGGTCGGTCTGGGCATCGGGTGGTCGCCGGAGGAGTACGTCGCGGCCGGGATCCCGATGAACGAACGCGGCGCCCGGCTCGACGAGTGCCTCGACGCCCTGGAGGCGTTGTGGACCACCGATCCCGCCGAGTACCACGGCGAGTACTGGTCCGTTCCGGCGACCCACGCCAACCTCAAGCCCGCACAGAGCCCGCGTCCGCCGATCTACCTCGCCGGTTTCGCACCCAAGGCGATGGAGCGTACGGCCCGCCGTGCCGACGGCTGGCTTCCGGTGTTCCGTCCGGGGATGCTGGAGTTCGACCCCCAGGCCTTCATCGCCAAGCCGCTCGGGCACATCCGGCAGCTGGCCGAGGAGGCGGGGCGGGATCCGCAGAGCATCGGCGCCGTACTCCGCGTCTACCCCACCGAGACCGGCACCGTCGAGCAGTGCGCCGAGGTCATCCTGCGGGCCGGGGCCGAGGCGGGCATCGACAACGCCTTCGTCGACCTGTTCGCCATCGCCGACAGTGTGAAGCACATGGAAGAGCTCGCCCAGCGCGTCCTCGACCTCGTCCGCCGCGGCTGACCCGCCCGCGTGAGACCCTCCTCCGGCTCCGCGGTCGCGGTCGGCGCCCGGGCGGTAGTGGGCGCCGAGCGCCGGCCGGGCCTTCTCTACCAGAGCCCGCGCGTCCCACCCCGCGCGGGCCCGTGGCTCGGCGAGCCGCCGGTGGTGCACCTCACCGGTCATCTCGGGCGTGGAGTGGCCGAACCCGGGAAGATCCAGCTCGATCGTCATGCCGACGATTCTGCGACGTTCCCCCACCCGCCTGGGAGCATCTGTGGAGCCCTCCAGAACCCGCCGACTCGCCGCCTGGGCCGCCGCGGCGGCCCTCCTCCCCCTGGCCCTCGCCTCACCCGCGCGTGCCGTGAACCGCTACACGATCCAGCCCAACTCCCCCAAGCCCGCCGCCTGCGACAACAGCGGCACCATCCCCGCCGGCACCTGGCTGCAGAACAAGGTGTGCGGCTACTTCATCGGCACCGCGCTGGCCGGCACGTCGTTCGACGTCCACGAGACCGCCGCGAGCGGCTACCACTACGGGCGCGACCACGGCTCCAACAACCTGTGCGCGTGGATCCCGCCCGCCGCGCTCAGCCCGAACCCGACCGGTACGGCCGCGGTGTCGTGCAGCGACACGATCAAGCAGGCCATCGCGCACCGGCGGTCGTTCGGCTACGACTTCAACGCCCCGCCGCACGACCAGACCGACGGCACGGCGATCACCGTCGACCCGGCCTGCGGCGCCTTCTACAACTACTACAGCGACAGCACGTACGGCTCGGGAGCGCTCCGCGACCCGGCCGGCACCCCGTCCTCTGAGGTCAGGTACCGCTTCACCGCCAACGGCGGCGCCGGGATGGTGGTACGCGACGCCGCCCTCGGCTGGGTCTTCATGAGCCGCGCCTGCGTCACCGACTGGCGAGGCGTGGTGTTCGACGACCAGAACGACTGACACCGCGCCGAAGGCGTCTCCCCACCAGGGGGGACGCCTTCGGCACGCGTCGGGCCGATCACCATCGGCCCGCGCGCCACTTCCGCTCAGCGGAAACTTTGGCGTCGGCCGTCGCCCGGATGTACTTCATTCGTCTGTACAAAACAGGCCTGCCTGGGGGGCCGGGGCCGACCGCAACCGATCTCTCGAAGGAGCCCGGCGATGACGGCACCTGCCGAAACGCCCCCTTTGTCACCTCAGACGATCGCCGCCCGCGTCGAACGCATCAACGTGTGGTCCCTGTCGTATCTCTTCATCGGGATCATCGGCGTGGGCTTTCTGTTCACCTTCTACGACATCTTCGACATCAACGTCTCCTTCGTGCAGACGTGCGTGCAGATCAAGCCCGGCTGTACGCCCGAAAAGGCGCTGGACGCCCTCACCGTCCCGGTCGTGCTCAACCTCGCCGGGTACGTCATCGGCACACTCGTGCTCAGCCCGATCGCCGACACCATCGGCCGCCGGAACATGCTGCTGGTCACGATGCTCATCACCGGGGTCGGCTCGCTCTACAACGCCCTCGCCCCGGGCTATGACAACTTCGTCATCGCCCGCGTGATCACCGGCATCGGCATCGGCGCCGACCTGGCCATCGTCAACACCTACCTCGGCGAGGTCGCGCCCCGGCGCGGCCGGGCACGCTACACGGCCGTCATCTTCACGATGTCGGCGCTGGGGGCGTTCTTCGGCATCTGGGGCGGCCTGCTGCTGACCACGCCGTCCGAGCACTGGCCGCTCGGCCTGCCGTTCGCGCTGGCCGGGCCCTCGTTCGAGAACGGCTGGCGCTGGATGTACGGCGTCGGCGCGCTGCTCGCCCTCATCGCCATCCTGCTCCGTTTCGAGCTGCCCGAGTCACCCCGCTGGCTGGCCGGGCGAGGCCGCCTCGAAGAGGCCGACGCCGTGGTCACCGCGATGGAGGAGCGTGCGAGCAGGCACGGGCCGCTGGCCGAGCCGGTACCGGTGGACGAGGAGGAGGTCCGGCCCGTACGGCAGGTGCCCGCGTTGTCCACGTACCGCGAGCTGTTCACCGACCCGCGCTACGTCCGCCGGATCATCATCCTGCTGCTCATGTGGTTCACCGGGTACGTCACCGTGTACGGCTTCTCCAGCGGTTTCACCTCCGTGCTCACCGTGCTGAAGTACCCGCCGCCGGAGGCCGGGGTGATCACCGCGATGGGGGTCTTCGGCTTCCTGATCCAGGGCGTCTTCACGTCGTTCTTCGTGGAGAGGCTCGAACGCCGTCACTGGCTGCCGATCGGCGCCGTGCTCACTCTCGTCGGCGCGGTCCTGGTCGCCGAGGCCGGCACCACGATCGCGATCGCCTTCATCGGGTCGATGCTCATCTTCTTCGGCTTCAACCTGTGGGTGTCGCCGGCGTACGCGCTGACGTCCGAATCCTTCCCGACCCGGGCCCGCACGACGGGCTTCGGCCTGGTGGACGGCATCGGGCACCTCGGCGGCGGGATCGGCGTGCTGCTGATCGCGCCGTACGTCAAGGACCTGTCGGTGCTGGGCGCGCTGCTGCTGATCTCGTCGTTCCTGGTGGTGGCGGCGGTCGTCGGGCAGTTCACCGAGCACACGCGGGACCGCGAGCTGGACGTGATCTCACCCTGAGCCTCAGCGCGGCCCGGACTCGCCCTCGGTGTGGACGGTCTGGGCCGCGACCGGCGCGGTCTGGATCGGGCCGGGCTCGGCCTGGGTGGCATCGGCCCCGGCCGGTACCGCCTGGGCCGTCGCCGTCACGGCTCCCGTGGCGGTGGCGGTGGCGGTCGCCGGGGCGTTGGTGTCGCGCGGCCCGACCGCCGACGACAGCACCTGGGCGTTGGGCAGCCGGAACTCCCCGTTCGCCGCCTCCAGGCGTACGTAGGTGAGGCCGATCTCCATCACGGTCCCGTCGAACTCCCCGCCGAGCGGCCCGGACCACAGTCGCACGTCGTCGCCCACGACGAACGGCTTGGACAGCAGCAGGATGATGCCGGCGAACAGGTTGGCGAGCGTCTGCTGAGCGGCGATCCCGACGAGCACACCGGTCAGCGCGCCGCCCAGGACGAGCTGGCCCACGGGCAGGTCGAACAGCTGCAGGGTCAGCACGAGGGTGGTGAGCGCGCCGACCAGCACGATCAGCAGCCGCACCATCGTCGCGTGTGCGTTGCCGACGCGCGGCAGCAGGATGTCGCGCGCCCGGCCGGACAGGCCCAGGGTGGCGACGAAGCCGAACACGAAGAACGCCGCGGCGCAGCCCGCCGCGACGAGCTCCAGCGGGAGCTTGTCGTCCAGATCGCGGGACTGTTCGCGTGCGAGGATCGACCCGACCATGGCGAACAGGGCCAGCAGGAGCGCGAAGATCGACCGCCACGGCCTCGCCCGTCTCCGCACCTTGGCCACCTGCTCCGCCAGTTGGTCGACCACCTGCGTCTGGTTCAACCGCATTCTCCTCGACAACGCTCGGGACGGACAGTGCGCAACGCTACCGGCGACCCCGGCGCGCGCGGCCCCTGAGGCACTTGTCCACAAGTGCTCACGCCTGGGTCACACCGGCCTCCCGGGCCTCATAGAGTGGCCGAATGGACGCTCCCGAGTACGGCGACGCGTCGCAGGTGCTGCGGCGGATCTTCGGCTATGACGAGTTCCGCGAGGGACAGCAGGAGATCATCGAGCACGTCGTGGCCGGTGGCGACGCGCTCGTGCTCATGCCCACGGGCGGCGGCAAGTCCCTGTGCTACCAGATCCCCTCGCTCGTGCGAAAAGGCACCGGCGTCGTCATCTCCCCGCTCATCGCGCTGATGCAGGACCAGGTCGACGCGCTGCGGGCACTGGGCGTACGCGCCGGGTTCCTCAACTCCACGCTCGACTTCGACGAGCAGCGCACGGTCGAGGCGACGTTCCGCGCCGGCGAGCTGGACCTTCTCTACCTCGCGCCCGAGCGGCTGCGGCTGGAGTCGACGCAACGGCTGCTCGACGCCGGCGACGTGTCGCTGTTCGCCATCGACGAGGCGCACTGCGTCTCCCAGTGGGGGCACGACTTCCGGCCCGACTACCTCGCGCTGTCCGCACTGCACGAGCGCTGGCCGGACGTGCCGCGGATCGCCCTCACCGCGACCGCGACCCCGGCCACGCACGCGGAGATCGCCTCCCGTCTGCGGCTCGACGACGCACGTCACTTCGTGGCGAGCTTCGACCGGCCCAACATCCAATACCGCATCGCGCCGAAGGACGAGCCCAAGCGCCAGCTCCTGGAGCTGCTGCGCACCGAGCATCCCGGTGACGCGGGCATCGTCTACTGCCTCTCGCGCAACTCCGTCGAAAAGATCGCCGCGTTCCTGGCGGAGAACGGCATCACCGCGATCCCGTACCACGCGGGCCTCGACGCCCAGACCCGCGCGGCGAACCAGTCGCGTTTCCTGCGTGAGGACGGCGTCATCATCGTCGCCACCATCGCGTTCGGCATGGGCATCGACAAGCCGGACGTGCGTTTCGTGGCCCACCTCGACCTGCCCAAGTCGGTCGAGGGCTACTACCAGGAGACCGGCCGCGCCGGCCGTGACGGCCTCCCGTCCACGGCCTGGCTCGCGTACGGGCTGCAGGACGTCGTCCAGCTGCGCAAGCTGATCGACACCTCCGAGGGCGACGACGCCCACCGCCGCCTGCAGGGCGCGCACCTGGACTCGATGCTGGCGCTGTGCGAGACGGTCGAGTGCCGGCGCGTGCGGTTGCTCGCCTATTTCGGCCAGGAGAGCAAGGCGTGCGGCAACTGCGACACCTGCCTGACACCCCCGGAGTCATGGGACGGCACGGTCGCCGCGCAGAAGGTCCTGTCGGCCGTCTACCGGCTGGACCGTGAGCGCCGTCAGCGGTTCGGCGCCGGCCATGTGATCGACATCCTGGTCGGCAAAAAGACGCCCAAGGTGATCCAGTTCGACCACGACGGCCTGAGCGTGTTCGGCGTCGGCGCGGACCTGAGCGCCGGTGAGTGGCGCGGCGTCGTGCGCCAGCTGCTGGCGCGGGGCCTGCTGGCCGTCCAGCCCGACCACGGCACGCTGGCCCTGACCGAGACCAGTGGCGCCGTGCTGCGCCGCGAGCTCGAGGTGCCGATGCGCCGCGAGCCCGAGCGCCGGGCCGCCAAGCTCAAGGCCGCCAGGGTCGCCAAGACGGCGCCCGCCGCGGCCGACCTGTCGGAGGAGGCGACCGCGATCTTCGAAAGGCTCCGCGCGTGGCGTTCGGCCACCGCGAAGGAGCAGGGTGTCCCGCCCTACGTCGTGTTCCACGACAAGACGCTCCGCGAGGTCGCCACCCTGCATCCGTCATCGCTCGGCGAGCTCGGCACGGTCAACGGCGTCGGCGAGAACAAACTCGCGAAGTACGGCCAGCAGATTCTGGACACCCTCGCCGAGATTTGACAACCGGTCAGTGCCGTCGGCGCGTGGCGGCAACGTAGATCTTCGACATACGCTGGCAAAATGTCATTTCGACGCCCGGAGGTCGTGCCGGTGGATCCGGCCGTGGGCGGCGAGTGCCTGTGCGGCGAGCCGGCGGATTTCGTCGTCGAGATGGTCTGGTTCAGTGGCCGGCATTCTCGCGACCCGGTGTGCGAACGACATATCGTGGATGTCGTGGAAGCCATCTCGCGAGAGCAGGCACGACGTAACGGAGGGTAACGGTGGGCGATGTCGCCTACCAGGGATGCCCGGTACAGGGCGTGGAACCGAACGCCAGGTTAAAGCGTTGATTTTGGTAGTCACAGCCGTATCCGCGAATCGTTTTCCCATGAATCATGGTCACCGGATTGTTCGTTCTCCCTGGGCCCTTCCTACGGTGACGGATGATCGCAGCAGCAGTCTGTAACTGGTGTGGTCCTCAGCCGAAGGAGATCGGATGACGTCGCGTGTCGAAAGCACGGTCGGCGCAACGCGTGGTAGCGACTACGCGGTGCTGTGCCGGAAGATCAAGGATGCGGGGCTGCTGAAGCGCCGTCCCGGCTACTACACCGCGAAGATCATCGCCAACACCGTCCTGTTGCTGGCCGGTTTTGTCGCCTTCGCCCTGTTGGGGCGCTCGTGGTACCAGCTCCTGGTGGCGGCGTTCCTCGCGTTCGTCTTCACCCAGATCGCGTTCGTCGGGCACGACGCGGGTCACCGTCAGATCGCCGGCTCCCGGCGGGTCAACGACCTGCTCGGGGTGCTGCACGGCAACCTGCTGATCGGGCTCAGCTTCGGCTGGTGGGTGAGCAAGCACAACCGGCATCACGCCAACCCCAACCACGAGGGCCGCGACCCCGACCTCGGCGGAGGCAGCGTCCTCGCCCTCACGGCCAGCCAGGGCGAGTCCCGTCGCGGTCTTACCGGCCGTGTACTGGCGCGGGCCCAGGCGTTCCTCTTCTTCCCGCTGCTTCTGCTCGAAGGCCTGCACCTGCACGCGGCGAGCGTACGTGCGCTGATGGGCGGCCCGGCGCGCCGCTCACGTGCGGTCGAGGCCCTGCTGCTGGGCGGGCACGTCGTGGGCTATCTGACGGTGCTGTTCGTCGTGCTCTCGCCGCTGCAGGCGGTGGCCTTCATCCTCGTGCACCAGTGTCTGTTCGGCCTGTACATGGGGTGCTCGTTCGCCCCGAACCACAAGGGCATGCCGATCATCACCGACGAGAGCAAGCTGGACTTCCTCCGCCGTCAGGTGCTGACGTCGCGCAACATCCGCGGCGGGTGGTTCACCGACTTCGCCCTGGGCGGGCTCAACTACCAGATCGAACACCACCTGTTCCCGAGCATGCCGCGGCCTTCGCTGCGGCGCGCGCAGCGGTTCGTCCGTGACCACTGCCGGCTGCACGACCTGCCGTACCTGGAGAGCACACTGGTCGGCTCGTACACCCAGGTTCTCCGCCATCTCCACACGGTGGCCGCGCCACTCCGCACCGCCGACGCCGAGTGATCTGCCGCATCTGAACATCGGAGGCCGACGTGGCGATCGCCGTCGCGGGTGACGGATACAGGCTGTGGTACGACGCGGTGGGCGATGGACCGGCCATCGTCCTTCCCGCCCGGTCTCGCGCGGAGTTCGCCGCTCTCGGCGCCGCGCTGGCCGATCAGTACCGGGTCGTCCGGTACAAGCCCCGGTCGGTCGTCGGAGTGATGGAGCCCGAGGAGGAGGCCGGCGGCTCGTGGGAGCCGTCGTCCTTCACCGCGTACCCCGTGGGGCCGGAGGTCGCCGATCTGCACACGGTGGCCGACGCCGCCGGTGCGGGCGACTTCGTCCTGGCCGGATACTCGGGCATGGCCGCTCTCGCGGCCTTCCTCTCCCCTTTCAGCGAGCGGGCGACGGGACTCATGATCGGCGGGTTCCCGCTGCTCGCGAGCTGTGATTACTGGCTCGGGTTCGAGGAGGGTGCGCGCGCCGCCCTGATCCAGGCGGGGCTGCCGGACAAGGCGGCCGAACACCACCTGGGCCGCATGTTCTACCGGGAGTGGGGCAGGCGCGACGACCGGCCCGCCCTGGCCGCCCTCCCGGGCCCGAAGATCGTTTGGTACGGCGACCGCGACTGCGAACCGGACTGCCGGATGTACGACTTCGTCGGCGGAGCGGCCATCGCGCGTCACATTCGCGCCCATGCGGACGAGCTGCGCGAGACGGGCTTCGAGTTGATCGAGTTCGAGGGACAGGACCACATCGGCGCCCTGGCGACGACGGACCTGGTCGCCCCGCAGCTGGCCGCCGCACTGTCCAAGACCGGTTGGTGACGCCGGCGCGTTGGCCTGGACGGGGGCACCGCACCCGTACCGGAGCCGGATCCCGGCGAGGCTCCTCTCTAGCCTTCGAGGTCGGCCAGGTCCTCCTCGGTCAGTTCCAGGCCGGCCGCGGCGATGTTCTCCTCCAGGTGCTCCGGCGAGCCGGTGCCCGGGATGGCGAGCATGACCGGCGAGATGGCGAGCAGCCATGCCAACGCCACCTGAGCGTTCGTCGCCCCGTGGCGTGCCGCGACCTTCGCCACCCGTTCCGCGTCGATCGGGCTGAACCCACCGCCGAGCGGGAAGAACGGCGCATACGCCACGCCGAGTTCCGCGCACTGCCGGAGCAGCTCCCTGTCGTCCAGGTGCTGCACGTGGAAGTGGTTCTGCACGGCGACGACGGGGGCCACCGTGCGGGCCTCGGCGAGCTGGGCGACGTCCACATTGCTGAGCCCCAGATGGCGGATCAGCCCCTCCTCGCGCATGGCGGCGAGCACGGCGAACCGGTCGGCCAGAGACTCCCCGCCCGGCACCGACAGGCCGCCGATCCGCAGGTACACCAGGTCCAGCCGGTCCACCCCGAGCAGCCGCAGATCATCCTCCACCAGGCCACGCAGCTGCTCGGGCGTCGCCTGACCCGTAGGGACGCCGTCCGGGCCTCGCAGCGGCCCGACCTTCGTCGCGATCACGAGCTCCTCCCCGTACGGGGCGAGCGCCCGCCGGATCAGGTCGCTCGCGCTGACGCCGCCCCGCTCATAGAAGCCTGCCGTGTCGATGTGGTTCACGCCGAGCTCCACCGCGCGACGCAGCACCGCCATTCCCGTGCTCGGGTCCCGTGGCGGCCCGTCGAACCCGCCGGCCGGAAGACGCATCGCGCCGAAACCCATCCTGTGGACCCGCAGGTCACCACCCATTACGAAGTCGCCGCCCGCGGCGGCCGTGATGTTCGTCATGACCCCAACCCTGCTGCGCGCGGCGAGAGAGGGCCATCCGCTGGCAGCAAGCTGCCATTTGCTCCGGCCGTTCCCGGGGTTCAGACTGACAGGCGTGCCGAACGACCAGGTCATCACCGTCCGTGGTGAGAGCGAGCTCCGCGAGCGTGCCGGGCACCTGTTCGCCGGGGTGCAAGAGGAGTTCCTGTGCGCCGCGACCGACCTGAACACCTGGTCGCACCCGGAGTCGCGCGTCACCATCTCCCAGCGCTTGCGTACGCCGCTGAGCAACGGCGTCGTCGTACGCAAGCTCTACACCGCGGTCGCGCTGGCCGACGACGAACAGCGCGACCATCTGCTCCAGATCGCCGCGGCGGGAGCCCAGATCCGCATCTGCGACGCCGGCCTCCCCCACGAGACGATCATCATCGACCGGCGGGTGTTGTTCCTCGCCGGTCCGGGCGCGCCCGGCGACCGTGAGTTCACCGTGACGACGTCCCCGGCGCTGATCGACCCGGTGCACGCACTGTTCGACGCCACCTGGGAGACCGCCGTACCGCTCGCCGACCGGCAGGAACTCCCGCTGCTCGGCCCGGACGCCCGCGACATCCTCCGCTCCCTCGGCGCCGGCCTCACCGACGAGGTCGCCGCCCGGCGCCTGGGCATCTCCCTGCGCACCTACCGCAGGCGCGTCGCCGAGCTGATGAGGACTCTCGACTCCGAGTCCCGCTTCCAGGCCGGCCTGCGCGCGGGTGAACTCGGCATCACCTGAGTCACGCGGTCACCTTGACGACGAACGCGGCGATGTTCGTCACGGTCCGCTGGATCTTCTCCTCCAGGGTGAGCGACTCGGGGAGCCGTGCGCCGGGGTCCAGGTGCTTCTTACCGCGCACGTACAGCGAGCAGGCGAGGTCGCTGCAGATGTAGATGCCCACCGAGTTGCCCTGCTGTCCGGCCTTCCCCGCCTTCGGGGCGACCATCAGGGACACGCCGCCGGTGTGGGTGGCCAGGCACACCGAGCACATCGTGCGCCGTAGCCGCCAGGAGGCGGGGCGGGGGCAGCGCAGCGCGACGGCGCGCAGGCGGCCGTCCAGCTCGGTGACGAGGTAGGCGCGGTCGGGGGCCTGAGGATCACGCCAGCCGAGATAGTCCAGGTCCTCCCAGGGCCGGTCGGCCAGACCGCGCGGGACGGACAGGCGCTTCGCCTCGCCCTTGGTGCAGTTCACGAACGCGGTACGGATCTCTTGCTCGGTAAGCGGCCTCATGAGTAGTAAGCTAATTTGCCTAAAGGCTTTAGGCAAATGCATAGTGGTTTCAGGCGGATGAGGGAGAGGTTATGGCAGGGCGCGCGGGACTGACCACGGAACGCCTGGTCCAGGCAGGGGCCGAGCTCGCCGACGAGGTCGGCTTCGACCACGTGACCGTGTCGGCGCTCGCCAGGCGGTTCGATGTCAAGGTCGCGAGTCTGTACTCCCATGTGAAGAGCTCCCAGGACCTCAAGACCAAGATCGCCCTGCTGGCGCTGGAGGAACTCGCCGACCGGGTCGCCGCCGCCCTCGCCGGGCGCGCCGGCAAGGACGCCCTGACCGCCTTCGGATGTGTCTACCGCGACTACGCACGGGAGCATCCCGGCCGTTACGCCGCGGCACAACTCCGCCTCGACCCGGAGACGGCGGCGGCGAGTGCCGGGGGCAGGCATGCGCAGATGACCCGGGCGATCCTGCGCGGCTACGACCTGACGGAGCCGGACCAGACACACGCCGTCCGGCTGCTGGGCAGCGTCTTCCACGGCTACGTCAGCCTGGAGATGGGGGGAGGGTTCAGCCACAGCGCCCCCGGCACGCAGGAGACCTGGTCATGGATCCTGGATCACCTCGAGGCCCTGCTACGAAACCGGCCCGTCCCCTGACGCCGGTACCCACACCTGCCGGCAGCCACCGGCCGTACGGCGAACCCCTCGATCGACAGGCCAAGACGATGCACACCGAGAACGACTGGATCACCACGCCGATCACCGCGGACCTCCTGCGCGGCGCCCTCGACCTGGAGCACACCGCCGGCGGCGTGCTCCCCCACCGGCTGCCCGCCTGGGCCCGCGCCCAGTGCACCGACGGGCAGCTCGCCATGGCCGAGGCCCAGCCCTCCGGCGTACGGCTGGCCTTCCGCACCCGCGCCACCGCCCTCGAACTCGACACACTGCCCACCAAACGGATCTACGTGGGCGCGCCGCCCCGCCCGGACGGTGTGTACGACCTGCTCGTCGACGGCCGCCTGGCCGGCCGGTCCGGCGTGACCGGCGGCAACACCCTGACCATCGACATGACCACCGGGACCGCCGAGCACCGGCCCGGCCGGCACCCTCCGCTTCGGCGGCCTGCCCGACGCGGACAAGGACGTCGAGATCTGGCTGCCGCACAACGAGACCACCGAACTCCTCGCCCTGCGCACCGACGCCCCCGTCGAGCCCGTCCCGGACCGGGGTCGCAAGGTGTGGCTGCACCACGGCAGCTCGATCAGCCATGGCTCCGACGCGGCCGGCCCCACCACGACCTGGCCCGCCCTCGCCGCCGCCCTCGGCGGCGTCGACCTCATCAACCTGGGCCTGGCCGGCAGCGCCCTGCTCGACCCCTTCACCGCCCGCGCCATGCGCGACACCCCCGCCGACCTGATCAGCGTCAAGATCGGCATCAACCTGGTCAACACCGATCTGATGCGCCTGCGCGCGTTCACCCCCGCCGTGCACGGCTTCCTCGACACCATCCGCGAAGGCCACCCCCACGACACCGCTGCTGGTCGTCTCGCCCATCTACTGCCCCATCCACGAGGACACCCCCGGCCCCAGCGCCGCGGACCTCACCGCCCTCGGCGACGGGCAACTGAGGTTCCGGGCCACGGGCGATCCCGCGGAGATCGCGAGCGGGAAGCTCACCCTGCGCGTCATCCGGGACGAGCTCGCCCGGATCGTGGAGCAGCGGGCGGCCGTGGACCCGCACCTGGGCTACCTCGACGGCCTCGACCTCTACGGCGAGGCCGACTCCGCCGAGCTGCCGCTGCCCGACCGGCTCCACCCGGACGCCGCCACGCACCGGCGCATCGGCGAACGCTTCGCCAAGAGGGTTCTCACCGCGCCCGGCCCTTTCGCGGACCGCGGCGCCTGACACCGGGCCCCGCCGCGTACCGCCATCACCACCGGCGGGTAGCGATCTTCGCCGCCGCCGGTAAAAACCGCGCGGTACGCGCTGTGACCATGATGACGTCGTCGGGGGAACTCCCGGATGCCCACCGGTGTCCGGGACCGACTTCGACGGGGAGCAGTAGATGATCAAGTCCATCGGAAAGCACGCCATGGCCACCGCCACGGTGATCGCGCTCGGCGGCACGGGGGCCGCCTCGGCGCAGGAGTCCGCGCGGGCTTCCGTCTTCTCGGCCGCCTACACCTGCACCGTCCCGGTGCTCGGTGCCCGGCCCATCGTCATCAACGGCACGCTGAACGCCATGGCCGACCGGGTGGTCGTCGGGCAGCCGGTCCGGTTCCAGCTGCACATCGCCCGGCTGAGCCTGCGGGCTCCGGTGACCATCGACTCGTGGACCGCGGTGGCCGGCATCGACGTCAACGGCGCGCAGGCCACGTCGTTCCGGATGGCCGGATCCGGCGGCCCGGTCGCCCCCGGCCAGCCGATCAGCGGTGACCTGTACGGCACCTGGGTGCCGAGGGCACGCGGAGTGGACCGGTTCCGCGGCGGTGGCGTCGCGATCACCGCCCGGGTCGCGCGTATCGGCGTCCTGACGGCCTCCTGCCTGCCGGCCACGCCCCGCCCGGTGATCGAGACCGTGATGGTCCTGCCCCACCGCGTCCTGCGGGCTCGCTACCTCGGCGTCGACGGCTGAGGATCGCCGCCGGAGCGCGTTACGTGACGCGTTCCACTCCTGAGGCGGCCGCCCGGCAGCCGAGACCGTCGAAGGGTGCTGCCGGGCGGCCCCGGCCGCTACGCGCCGGGCGCTCGCCCGGCCTCGGTCGTCCACAGCGCGGAGATCGGCAGGCAGGTCAGGCCGTCGCCGAAGCTGAGCGAGTCGGTGCCGCAGTAGAGAACGAACCCGGCGCGGAATCGCGGTCCAAGCCGCCGCTGGAGCCGTTTCAAGCCGCGGAAGTCATCGGCGCGTACGGTCTCGGCGGCCTTCACCTCGACGCCGACGACCTGGCCCGCGTTGTCCTCGAGAACGCCGTCCACCTCGTACTGGTCCCGGTCCCGGTAGTGGTAGAGGCGGACGGGCGTGTCCGCCCAGGTGAGCTGCCGCGCCAGCTCACCGAGGACGAAGTTCTCCAGGTGACCGCCGAGGGACGCGTCGGTGACCGCGCCCGCCGTCAGGTGGCCGGCCAGCCCGGGGTCGACGAAGATGACCTTGGGCGCGGCGACCCCGCGGTTCGCCGACCACGCGGGGATGAGCCGGACGAGGTAGACGGTCTCCAGGATCTCGATGTAACTGCGGACCGTCGGCGCCGTGATGCTGAGCTCGCCGGCGAGACGGTTGACGTTGAGCAGCCCGCTCGTCTGCGCGGCGAGCAACGCGACGAGCCGGCGCATGTCACCGGCCTTCTCGATGTCGGCCACCTGCTTGACGTCACGGCTCAGCAGATCGGCGAGGTAGCCCTCGAAGAACCTCCGCCGGCGCAGCGGTGACTCACGGCGTCGCGCCTCCGGATAGCCACCGCGCGCCGCCCGCATGAGGTAGTCCTTGCGCAGCAGCGCGGACGGCCCGGCCCGCATATCGGCGCCGTGGGTGAAGGCCGCGTCCACGAAACCGTCGGGCGCACCCTCGATCTCTCCTTGGGACAGGGGCCACAGCTCGATGGTCTCCGAGCGGCCGGGAAGGGTGTCGGGCAGGCTGCGCAGCGCGAGCAGCCGTGCGGACCCGGTCAGCAGGAACCGCCCGGGGCGCGGGTCACGGTCGACCAGATGCTTGATCGCCAGCCAGAGGTCGGGGACGCGCTGCACCTCGTCGATGAGCATCAGCCCGTCGTGCCGGACGAACCGGACGGGATCCTCGGTGGCGGCGGCACGCGTGACCGGATCGTCGAGGAACCGTGCGACGCCGTTCGGATCGTGTCTGAGGACGACCTCGGCCAGAGTGCTCTTGCCGACCTGACGGGCACCGTTCACCACGACGACGCGGGTGTCGGCGAGCGCCTCGCCGATCAGCTCGGCCGCCCTCCGGGGCACGTAGTCCATCGCCTTGCGCACCAGCCGATCCTAGCAGTCGTGCTTTCAATCTGCCGAAGATGCAGCTTTGGATCTGCCGAGCACGGATCTTTGTACTCGCCGGGCGTCACCCTGGGGATCCGCCGAGCACCCCGACCGGACGGCGGTGGTCTCGCCCGGAGACGACCGGGCGGCTCGGGACCCCTCCCGAGACTTCTCCTTAGGGTGACGCATGCGTACGGCACCGCTGCCGTAGGCGAGGGAGTTGGTTCGGACGGCGGTGGGTGCCACGCTCCGAGACCTGTCCGTTCGGATATGTCTGGGCCGTCCTGCTCGTCGTGGCGCCGATCACGTCCGCCCTGCCCGGCGGGTGTGCCGTACGGCCGGTCGCCGTACGGCGCACCGTCGGGCACTCCGCGAGCCCGGGTCGCGACCGGCCCGAGCCGCGTCGCGACATCGCCCCGCGCGGGCGGGTCCGCCGCGTCCGTCCGCCGTCGCGTTCGGCTACCGCTTCGCGAACCGCACTACGGCCTTACCGTCCTGGACCGCGACCGTGGTGATCGCGAGGTTGTTCATGTAGGACGTCATCCCTCGCCGCTGCCCGCCGAGGGAGAGCGTGATCCCGGGCCCGCTGCCGGCGTAGGTGACCCCTTCGCCGGTGATGGACTTGACGGTGACCGTGGTGACGCCGAGGCGGGCCGGCGGAGAAATCTCATCGTGAGGCGAGACGAGCACTTCACATTTACGCGTGTGACATGCGGAAAGCCGGGTCCCGTCGGCCGCCACCGGAAGAGCACCGGCAGTCGCGGAGTTCGTCACGGACGCGGCGGCACTGGGCGTACGCGAAGGGACCGGCGAACCGCCTCCGGCGTTGGAGTCGCCGGCACCACCGCAGCCCGCAACGGTGATCACCACCATGAACACGACCATCGAAAGCCGGCCCATATTCCCTCCAGTCGAATTCACCCGTGACAGCCGTCTCCCAGGAGCGCGGCGAAGATACGCCTCACGTCCGGGACGGACGTGTCTTTCCCACGTCAAAGCCGTGCTGGGGTCGAGATGCTCGGAATGCGTGCGCGGTCAGGGTCCGCCGCCCGTACCGCGACAGAACTTATCACCGCCTTTAACGGAAAAGGCGTCTGCCTTCGCGCCGGAGCAGCGATATTCACTGGACGCCGTTCGTTTCTCCTGATGGTCGCTGCAAAAGGCCGGAGTAATCGCATTTTCAACGACCTCGACCCGCTCAATGAGTCATTCCGCGCACCGTGGCGGGGCGTGGCGGCGGTGTGATGGAGGAAGGCCGACGCGAGGGCGTTGAGGTCGCCGGTGCGCCAGATGAGTGCGTAGTCGAAGGTGGGGCGTCCGGCGATGGGGACGCAGGTCAGGCCGGGCCGTGGGTAGAGCTGCTCGGTCTGGGCGCCGACGATGGCCACTCCGTGGCCGGATGCGACATAGGCCGGCATTTCCTGGAAGCCGGGCAGCAGGGTGATCCATCGCCGCCGGCCGGGCGATGGGGAGGTGGTGCTCGATCCAGTAGCCGGGAAGGTCCTGCGCGAACAGGAAGGTCTGGTCGGTCAGATCGCCGGGGGTGAGATGGGTGCGCCGGACCAGCCGGTGGTCGGCGGGGACGGCGAGCAGTGCGGCCTCGGACAGCACTACCGGCCCGACGGTGAGATCCGGTTCGTTGAACGGGCAGCGGCAGGATCGACAGGTCGACCTCGGTGCGGCGTAGCGGCCCGTACAGGTCGGCCAGGGCGGTCTCACGGATGCGGACCCGGCCGCCGGGCTGCGGGCGTGGAAGGTGTCGACCAGCGTCAGGAGGCGGCGGGTCAGGGCGGCGGACATGTAGCCGAGGTGGAGTTCACCGGTGGTGCCGTGACCCGTGGCGGTCGCTCGCGCGATCGCCGCCTGGACCTGGGCGTAGGCCGGGCCGAGCTCGTCGAGGAACTGGCGGCCGAGCGGGGTCAGGTCCACCCGGCGGGTGGTCCTGACGTGAACAGGGGCGCCCCGAACCGGCGCTCGGGTTTCTTGATCGTCTGACTGACCGAGGCCGGGGCCACACGCAGGCGCTGTGCGGTGCGGGCGAAGTGCAGTTCCTGGGCCAGCACGAGGAACACCTCGATGTCCCTGCCGTTCCATCCCCTCATTGTTCATGTCGGCTGAACAATTGTGCTGGACTCCGCCCTTGATGACGCCACCGCCGGCGAACCAGGATGGCCGCGACGGCACAACAGCGGGAGGACCGATGGCAGGCGAAGTGGCAGGACTCGAACCGGCCGACGCGGAGTCGGAGGTCCCATCCGGCCTGCCCGAGGACGAGCTGGGCGTGATGTGGGACACCGTGCCACGGCTGCTCGCTCAGCATCGGTACCTCGTCCTCGCGACCGCCGACGGAGACGGTCGCCCGTGGGCCACCCCCGTTTTCTACGCGGCCGACGGCGAGCGCCGGATTCTGTGGGTGTCCGCACCGGACAGCCGGCATTCCCGCAACATCGCGGCGCGCCCGGACGTGGCCATCACGGTCTTCGACACGCACGCGCCCATCGGCGGGGCGGAGGCGCTCTACCTGGAGGCGACCGCCGAGCCGGTCGCGGCCGACGCTCGCGTCGCGGCCCTCGCCCTGCTCAACACCCGTGTGCCGGCCAGTCACCGGCTGGGCCCGGAGGACCTCGAACCGGCGGGGCCGCTGCGCGTCTACCAGGCCGTGATCACCAGCCACTTCGTCCTCGTCCGTGGCGGAGACACCCGGTTCGACAACGTCACCGACGCCCGGCTCCCGGTCACCCCGCCCGGTCCGGGCACATCACCGCCCCGCGGCTCCGCTGCCCGGGGCGCGACCGGGAAACTTTGACGAGCGAGCTCGAGGAGAGCCCGTGGGCACAGTGATCATGGTCCGGGGTGACGTCACGGACTCTGCGCCACTACGACGAGATCGGGCTCACAACGTGGTGTCGGTGGACGGCTTCATCGCCGACGAGAACGACGACGTCGGGCCACTCCACGATTGGTGTCGTGGTGTCCCACCGGCCAAGCCCGTGGGCTGGCACCCCGAGGCGTCCTGCCATTTCGCCGATGACGTGACGGCTGCGATCGACAAGGCCCAGGAGCTCGCCGGGGAGCGGACCATCAGCGTGAACGCCGGCGACGTGGGCGGCCAGATCCTCGCCGCCGGGCTCGTGGACGAGGTCGCGATGGACGTGGTGCCGGTGGTGTTCGGGTCGGACCTGGCGTTCGGCGGCGCCAGAGCCTCGGCACCACGGTGGCGGCGGCCCCCCGCCGCCAAGGGCGGCCGCCACCCTGCCCGTACGCGATGCGACCGGGTTGTCACGCCTATCTGGTCGCGCGCAGTGGGTCCGCGAAGTCGACCGAGGACAGGGCTCGGCCCTGGAAGTCGAAAAGGGTGAGGTTGTCGTTGGGCGTGCCTTCGCCCGGCGCCCAGCCGACGCCGGGGACCCATTCCGGCGCCCAGTAGAAGACGCCGGCGCCGTGGTGGTCCGGGACCGCCGCGACGGTCGACAGCAGGTCGGACAGGAAGGCGAGCTGTCCGCCGGGGCTCGCGGGGTACCCGGGAACGAGCTGGGACGCCTGCCACAGGAAGTTGCCGAGCCGGTCGCCGTTGTCCAGCGTCCAGCCGTACTGGGTCTCGACCACCGCCACGTCGCGGTCGTACCGGACGGCCAGGTCGTTCAGGTTGGCGCGCAGGTCGGACAGCGTGCCGTGCCAGAACGGATAGTAGGAGAGCCCGATGACGTCGAACGGCACGCGTTGCGCCACGAGGTGGTCATAGAACGACCGGCTCCACGCGTTGTCGCCGCCCTGGTCGAAGTGGGCCACGAGCCTGGGGGTCGGGCCGCGGGCGTCTCGTGCGCCGTCGGCCGCCGCGCGCAGCAGGGTGCCCAGGGCGTCCCAGCCCGTGTCCGCGGTCCAGTCGACGGACCCGGCCGGCCACAGCATGCCGTTCCGGATCTCGTTGCCGAGCTGCAGCATGTCCGCCGGTGTGCCCTGCGCGCGCAGCCGGTCGAGGACGTCGCGCGTGTAGCCACGGACCGTACGCGCGAGGGCGGGCAGATCCTGGCCGGCCCAGGCCTGCGGGGTGGACTGCGTCTGCGGATCGGCCCAGAAGTCGCTGTAGTGCGGGTCGAGCAGCAGCCGCATGCCCGCCGCCTTGGCTCGCCGCGCCATCGCCAGGACGGACGGCAGGTCGCTGTATCCGGCGGGAGGGTTCACCCACAGCCGCAGGCGTACGTAGCCGGCGCCGTGCCCGGCCAGGATCCGCTCCGGCGGCGCGACGCGGCCACGGTCGGTGTAGGTGACTCCGGCCGCCGCCTCCTGCACGGCGAACGACAGGTCGTCTCCGACGATGATCGGGGGCCCGTGTCCCAGGGCGCGCAGCTCGCCCACGCAGGGCGTACGGCCCGCGTCCCCGGTCACCGACAGCCGCACCCACCTGGCCGATCCGGCCGCCGCGAACCAGACCGGCGCCCCGGCGTCGGCGTGCGCCCCGCCTCGTACCACCCGGAACCGGCCCGGAGCCGTCGCGGTCGCGATCGTCACGGCCGCCGGGACGTCGCCCAGCAGGGTGACCCCGAACCCGCTCAGCGCGCGGGCGCGCTTCAGGTCGACCGTGATCGTCCCCGAGGGACCGGCCGGACACCATGCGGTCGCCGCGTTGCCGTCGGCGGCCGACGCCGCCTGCCCTCCCCCGGTGGTGGTGTCGGCGGTCGCCGACCCCGTCACGGCGAGATTCACCGTCGGCGTGCCACGGGACACGTCCGCGCGGGCTTCGGTGGCCGGGACGAGCAGGGCCGCGAAGAGGACGAAACCGGCTAAGACGCGACTTGTCACAGCCACCACACTGACCGACGGATCGAGTGTGTCAAGGCCGACTCAGCGCGGGCGGGCGAACTCGCGCAGGGTCTGCGGCGGGCGTCCGCCGAGGCGTTCGATCGCCTCGGTCACCTCGTAGAGGTCATGGTGGCCTCCGATGATCCGGAAGAGCTCCCACAGATGGGACAGGTGCTCCACGACGACGGCGTCGCCGTAGACCGCCATCGCCCTGAGCCGCCACTCAGACGGGTCCTGCTCGACGTAGACCAGCCCTCCCCCGAGCGCACGCGCGGCCTCGCCGATGGTCATGATCTCGCCGGTCAGCCGGCAGATCGGGTCCACCTCGCCACCCGGGCCGGTGAGCAGGCCCGTCGCCACCCGCGCCACGTCGGCCCCCGCGACCAGCGGGAGCACGGTCTCGTGAGACCCGAGTGGAAGCGCCAGCTCACGCCCGCCGCCCGCCTCTGCCAGGACGGCCAGATTCTCGAAGAACACCGCCGCGCGCAGGTGGACCGCGCCCACACCGGCCCGGTCGAACACCTGCTCCGACACCCAGTGCCGGCGCATGTGGGGGGTGCCGGCCTCGGGGTCGGCGGCGAGCTGTGACACGTCGACCACCCGCTCCAGCCCTTCCTGCCGGGCCGCGGCGACGAAGACGGCCGTGGCGTCGAGCATTCCGCCGGTCACCGGGTAGGTGAAGAACGCCCGGCGCACTCCTCGTACGGCCGGCATGACATCGCTGATCTCCCGGAGATCGCCGACGACGACCTCCGCGCCCAGCGCCCGCAGCTCGGCGGCCCTGGCGTCGTCCGTACGCACGAACGCCCGTACGGTCTGGCCGCGTTCGAGCAGCATGCGCACGACGTGCCGGCCCGTCGACCCCTGCCGGCCGCCCGCAGCCCCCGTGACGAGTATGGGTTCCATCGTCTCTCCTCGGCCAGGTGTCACAGGGTGACGGTGAAGGCGCCGCGGCGCTCGAGCACGCGCAGGAAGGGCTCGGCCGGGAACGCCTCGCCGGCGCTGAGGACACCGCCCTTGGCCGGGGCCTCGCCGCAGGCCAGCCGCAGGGCCGCCTCCACCGAGGCCAGCGCGCCCGCCCGCCAGAGGTCGTGCCCGCTCACCTGACCCGCACGGCCGCCGTGCTCCGCGATCGCCTGGACGGCGACGGTGAAGTCGGTCTGCGCCCGTGTCTCGGCATCGGCGTCCTCGCTGTCGAAGACCCGCTCCTCCTCGAAGGTCCTGGCGGTCAGCATCGCCTCGACCTCGCGGGCGGGGACGTGGCGGGGAACGGTGACGGCCTCGGGGAAGGGAATGGGCGCGATCATCGTCCGGGGCCCGATGGGCGGCGGGAACGGGAACACCACGTTGCGCGGCTCCACGTAGCCCATCCGGAGGACGCCGTCGGAGAAGCTGATCCGCTCGGTCTCGGCGAACAGCTGCCGAGCCGTGTTCAGGGCCCCGGTGGTCATCCGCCAGCCGCTCACCGCGTACGCGACCGTCACCCGGTCGATGCCGGTCATGCCCTCGGTCACCGCACCGGCGAGCAGGTCTCCCACGCCGCCGTAGAAGCTCAGCCCGGGGATCATGATGGCTCCCGTACGCCGCGCCGGCTCCTGGTACGTCTCGAACACGTGCTTGACGTGGTGCGGCTCGACGGCGTGGTCGATGTAGTGGCAGCCGGCTTCCGCCGCCGCCGAGGCGACGGGGGCACCCGTCACGGAGAAGGGGCCCGCACAGTGGATCAGCACGGCGGCGCTCTCCGCGAGCGCGCGCAGGGACGCCGGGTCGTCCAGGCGTGCGAGGTGGGCGCGGGAGCCGAGCTCGCCGGCCATCGCCCGCAGCGCCGCGTCGTCGCGTCCCGCCAGCACGACCTCCTGGCCCCGTGAGAGCAGCTCGGCGGCCACGAGGCGTCCGGTGTGCCCGTTCGCGCCGTAGATTGCGATGGGTGGTGCGGTCATGGCCATTCCACTTCCATACCGTGAGTATGTAACTTGGGATACGAACGTATGTTCGACCCCAATGTCCTGTCAAGGGGGGACGAGATGGCTCGCCGTACTCAGGCCGAGCGTTCGGACGCGACGTCGTCCAAGCTCGTCTCCGCGGCGCGGGATCTCTTCGGCCGGGACGGCTACGCCGCCACCTCGATCGAGACGGTCGCCGCGGCGGCCGGAGTGACCAAGGGCGCGGCCTACCACCACTTCGGCAACAAGGCGGCGCTGTTCCGGCGAGTCTTCATCCACGAGCAGCGGCAGATCTCCGCCGCGCTCGAGCGTGCCGCCGGTGAGGAACCCGACTCCTGGTCCGCGCTGGTGCGAGGCTGCCGGACCTTCCTCGGACACTGCCTCGACCCGGCCTTCCGCCGGATCGTGCTGCTGGACGGCCCGTCCGTCCTCGGCTGGGAGGCGGTACGCGAGATCGAGTACGCGCACACCCTCCGGGTCCTGACCGAGGGCATACGCGCCGCCGCGGTGGACGGCAACGTCATCGACGGAGACCTGACCGCCCGGTCCCAGCTGATCTTCGGCGCACTGTGCGAGGCGGGAATGCTCCTCGCCCGATCCGACGACCCCGCCCGCGCACTCCCGGTCGTGGCCGCCGAGGCGGAACTCCTGCTGAGCTCCCTGGCCCGCACACCGGACCGACCGGCATGAGAGCCCGACGCGGCTCGTGGGTTGGGGCCGGTAGTGCCGGGTGGGTGTCGTGGCGATAATGGCGAGGTGCCGCAGCTCACTGGTCCGGTCGTCGTGCCCGGTAGTCTCGCGCGGTCGTGTCAGCCGGTTCTGGAATCGGGAGATCTCGTGCTGCGGCCCTGGCAGGCCGCGGACGCGCCCGCTGTCGCGCAGGCTTACTCCGATCCGGGCATCCGGCGCTGGCACGTGCGGTCGATGACCGAGGATGAGGCCCGGGCGTGGATCGACTCGTGGCCTGGCCGATGGGCTGGGGAGAGTGGGGGCGGCTGGGCCATCGCGGGTACTTCCGGTCTGCTCGGACAGATCAGCCTGCGCCGGCTGAACCTCCCCGATGGCAGCGGGGAAGTGTCCTACTGGGTCCTACCCGCGGCGCGCGGCCGGCGCGTGGCGACGCGGGCTCTGTGCGCGCTGAGCACGTGGGCCTTCGAACAGCTCCGGCTTCACCGGGTCGAACTCGCGCACTCGACGCTGAACTCGGCCTCCTGCCGCGTCGCGGTCAACGCCGGCTACACGCACGAAGGGACGAAACGAGGCGAGGGATTGCACGCCGACGGCTGGCACGACATGCACCTGCACGCCCGCCTGAACGACGATCCCCACCCCCACGTCTGACACTCCGCCGGCCGTTTCAGGGAAGCCCCCCGGACCCGGTGGTGAGAACGGTCGTGTCGTTCAGTGCAGGTTCGCCAGACGGGTGGTTCCGATGTGGTCGAAGGCGATCAGTGTTCTGGCGACGGGTGCAATGGTGTGGGCTCGTGCGGTCCACATCTCACTCATGTAGCAACGCCACCGCCACCAAAGGTGAAACACAAAACGGCGCCGCCGTCCACCGCTCCAACGAGCCATGGAAGAACAACGCCGTCAAACCAACAAAAGTGCTCTCAACCGACCCCAGCCCACCGGGGGGCGTGGGGGGCGAAGCCCCCCACATCGGGGGTTCCAGGGGGTCGCCCCCTGGGCCAACATGAAAGCGACGCCCCAAGCCCGAAAGGGCATAGGGCGTCCAAGTCGCGTGGAGCTATGGGGATTCGAACCCCAGACCTCCTCCATGCCATGGAGGCGCGCTACCAACTGCGCCATAGCCCCGCACGTCAATCAGGTGTCCCTGCGACGCCCCGCCAGTGTATCGGACCTGACGACCAGACCTGTAATCGCGAACCGGCTCAGGTGTCACTCGCGGCACGGTCGTCACTGAGTACCGGTTCGGGCAGAGTGCCCGCGTTGTGCTCGACCAGGCGCCAGCCCAGGCGGCCCTCTTCCAGCACGGACCAGGAGCAGTTGGACAGGCCGCCGAAGCGGCCCCACAGCTCCTCCGGGAAGCCCAGCCAGTTCAGCATGCCGATGCGCACGGCGGCGCCGTGGCTCACGACGACGAGCGGGCCGCCGTCAGGGAGGTGTTCGAGTGCGCGCTCCAGGGCCTCGGCGAAGCGCTTGGCGACCTCCTCCGCGGTCTCGCCGCCCGGCGGCTGCCAGATGGCGTGCTCTCCCGGGTATCGGGCGCGGATCTCCTGGTTGGTGAGGCCCTCCCAGGCTCCGCCGCCGCGCTCGATCAGGTCGGGGTCGTGGGTCACGGTCAGGCCGGTGACCTCGCTCAGCGCCTGTGCGGTCGCGGCCGCGCGCCGCAGCGGCGACGAGACGATCGCGGTCGGGGCCAGGGCGGCCAGGAGCCGCGCGGAGCGTGCCGCCTGTTCGACGCCCGTCTCGTCGAGCGGGATGTCGGTCGTGCCCTGGAAACGGCGCTCGACGTTCCAGGTGGTCTGACCGTGGCGCCAGAGCACGATCTTGCGTGACTTGCTCATCGGCCCATCTCCGCGCGAACACGGCGTACGCGACGCCTCCGGCCGGCCCCCGATGCCACCACAGCTCGACCTCCACGTCGCTTGTTCATCGACCCGCTCCGGGCCCGCACATCCGCACGCACGTGCCCGGGCCGTACGGCGCCGAGGTGTGCCGGGACGATCGCCCCGGCCACGACACGCGCCCGCTCACGCGCGGCCGGCTCACTGCCCCTCTCCGGCGCGTACGCGCTGGGACGCGTGGGCGTTGATGCCGGCCGGCAGGTCCATCTCCGGGCAGTCCTTCCAGAGACGTTCCAGGGCGTAGTAGACCCGGTCCTCCTCGTGCTGGATGTGCACGATGATGTCCGCGTAGTCGAGGAGCACCCAGCGTCCCTCGCGCTCGCCCTCCCGCCGGTTGGGCTTGACGTCCGCGTCCTCGCGAAGGCGCTTTTCGATCTCGTCGACGATGGCGCGTACCTGCCGGTCGTTGGCGGCCGAGCAGAGGAGGAAGGCGTCCGTGATGATGAGCTGCTCGCTCACGTCGTAGGCGATGATGTTCTCGGCCAGCTTTTCCGCCGCGGCGTCGGCGGCGATCTGGACCAGCTGGTTGGCCCTGTCGGATGCGGTCACGATGCTGTCGTGTTCCTCCCTGCGAGGGTCTTACCGTTAGCTGTCACGATAAAGCCCTCGTTTATTGATGTACTGCACGATTCCGTCTGGCACCAAATACCACACCGGTTCCCCGGCCCGTACCCGTTCGCGGCACTCGGTCGAGGAGATCGCCAATGCGGGCACCTCGACCAGGCTCACGCCGCCACCAGGCAGGCCTGGATCGGTGAGGTTGTGGCCCGGTCGGGTACAGCCTATGAAATGCGCGAGGTTGAAGAGCTCATCCGCGTCACGCCAGGACAAGATCTCCGACAGAGCGTCGGCGCCGGTGATGAAGAACAACTCGACGTCAGGCCCGTGTATTTCGCGCATCTCCCGCAACGTGTCGATGGTGTAGGTCTTCCCGGGTCGCTCGATGTCAACGCGGCTGACCGAGAAAGCCGGGTTGGAGGCGGTCGCGATCACCGTCATCAGGTAGCGGTCCTCCGCCGCGGACGTCTTACGCCCTTCCTTCATCCACGGCTGCCCGGTCGGCACGAAGACGACCTCATCCAGGGCGAACAGGTGCGCGACCTCGCTCGCGGCCACCAGGTGCCCGTTGTGGATGGGATCGAACGTGCCACCCATGACCCCGAGGCGACGCCGCCCCCCATCGGTGCTCATGGCGCGACCCTAACCAGCGGCACCGACGAACGCGCGGCTCGCCCCCCGTGAAATCAGTGCTCGGCGGCGTTCCGCAGGTCGAGGGTCGTCTTCGCGAGCGCCGGGGCACCGCTGCCGCCCGTCTCGATCAACATGCCCACCGTGGAGGAATCGGCCCACGCGCAGGCGGTCGCCTCGCCGGCGCCGACCGATCCGGCGCCACAGCGGAGGGCGCCGCCGAGCGGCCCGGCCGGATAGTCCTCCGCGTTGTCGATCCCCATACCGAGGAACGTCGAGTCGACCTCCTTCGAGGGGGAGTTCGCCTTCAGCTCCGCGGCGAACTGCGGGCTGTCGCTCCCCACCAGGCCGACGAAGATCAGGGGGCGTGCGGTGTCGCCGTTCTTCGTGTAGATGGCGATCTTGGCCTTGGCGTACACCTCGGCGTAGCCTTCGGCCGAGTCGCCCATCGACTTGCGCATGGTCGAGGCCAGGCGGTCGGCGACGCTTCCGTTCAGCAGCCGGTAGTCGCCCACGGACTTGGGGACGACGATCGAATGCGGCACGCCCGCGTCGACCGGGGAGGTCGGTGCGCCGGAGGTCGCCGCCACCGGCTTGTCATCGCCGGAGGAGGCCACGCCCACCGCCACCGCGGCGCCGCCGAGCACCACGACCGCACCCGCGATGACGATCCCGGTGACCAGACCCTTGTTGCTCTTCTTCGGCGGCACGGCGCCCGGCCCGTACCCCCACATGGCCTGCGTGTCGGGGCCACCCGGACCGACCGGGCCGTTCGGGCCCCCGTACGGCCCCGGCTGCGGGTTCCCGTAACCCGGCTGACCGCCGTACGGGTCCGGAGCCGGCCCGCCGTACGGACCCGGAGACTGCGCCGGGCCGCCGTACGGCGTCCCGCCCTGTGCCGGTCCTTCGTTCGGCCACTGGCCACCGCCCGGCGCCGGATGTTCCGGTCCGCCGTCCTGTCCACCGTTCACTGTGTCCCCGCCCCAGAGTCCCCGAATGATCAATGCCGAAGAAAGGATATCTGCCCTACATTCGGCAAAATGTCGCAAATGACGACCAGGGGCGGGGAATGTCACAACCCGGGTAGCGGAGGCTCTCCCGACTGCCAGCTCACGACGCGTACGGCCTTGCCGATCTCGACTCGGGGTACCGTCCCGGCCGGGAGTACGCGCACGTCGCACGAGAGGCCCAGCTCGGCCGAAAGGGCCGCCTCGAGCCCGGCGTCCGCCTCCTCGCACGCCACGATCAGCCGTGGCATCGCGGCGCGGCGGTCGACGACCACCTGGTAGTGCGCCGAGGCGTGCCGCAGCACCACCGCCTCGATCTCACGGGGATAGACGTTCACCCCGCGGATCACGAGCATGTCGTCCCGGCGGCCCAGCACCTTGCTCATCCGCACCAGCGTGCGGCCGCAGGCGCACGGGGCATGGGACAGCGAGGCGATGTCCCCGGTGCGGTACCGCAGTAGCGGCATCGCCTCACGCGGCGTGCTGAAGACCAGCTCGCCCGGCACCCCGTCCGGCACCGGCACGCCGTCGGGGTCCACCGCCTCGACCAGGAAATGGTCCTCGTTCACGTGCAGGCCGCTGCGCTCGAGGCATTCGGTGGCCACTCCTGGCCCGATGATCTCCGACAGGCCGTAGATGTCGAGCGCGGCCAGGCCCAGAAGGTCCTCGATCGTGGCGCGCAGCTCCTCCGACCACGGCTCGGAGCCGAACAGGCCCGCCCTGAGGTTCAGCTCGATGCCCGCTTCGCGCGCCGCCTCGCCGAGGCGTACGGCGTAGGAGGGTGTGCAGGTCAGGATGTCGGGACGCAGGTCGGCGAGCAGCCGGATCTGGCGTTCGGTCATGCCGCCGGACATCGGCACGACGGTGGCGCCGAGCGCGATCGCGCCCTGGTGGATGCCCAGGCCACCGGTGAACAGGCCGTAGCCGTACGCGTTGTGCACGACACTGTCCGGGCCGGCACCCGCGCAGACCAGCGACCGCGCGCACATCGCCGCCCACAGCTCCAGATCCCCTTGGGTGTACGGGACGAGGGTGGGCCGTCCGCGCGAGCCGCTGGAACCGTGCACCACCACCACGTCGCGCATCGGGACGGCGAGCATCCCGTACGGGTAGGAATCCCAAAGATCCTGCTTCGTGGTGAACGGGAGTTTGGCCAGATCACCGAGGCCGACGTCCGCGCCGCCGGCCACGCCCGCCTCGCGGAGCCGCTCGCCCTGCGTGCCACCGGCCGCGACCAGCCGGTCGACCAGTCCGCGGAGCCGGGCCTGCTGCACCACGGCGCGTTCGTCCCGCGACATCGTTTCCTCGGGCCCGGGCCCGTACGCCTCCGCCATAGATCGGAGTAGACCCCCACGCGACCGCGTGGCGCAAGGGGAACCCTGGTGGCGGTGAACTCGTCGGAAATAGCATGCCGGATATGACGAGCAACACGCCTGACCGCTCACGCACCCGCTTTCCGGGAATCAGCTCCCGGGCCTACGAACATCCCGCGGACCGGTCGGCGCTCGTCGCCCTCCGGTCACTGTCGGGGTTCGACACCGTACTCAAGCGTCTGGCGGGCCTCTTCAGCGAGCGCGCCATCCGGCTGATGTTCCTCGGCGGGAGCGTACGCGCGGGAGAGACGCAGTTCCGCAACATCAACGACATGGTCCGCGACAGCGCCTACATCCTCGACCTGCCCGAGGTGCCGGAGCTCTACGTCGTGCAGGACCCGGTGCCCAACGCCATGGCGATCGGCACCGACCACCCGTTCATCGTGTTGAACACCGGCCTGGTGGACCTGCTCGACGACGAGGAGCTGCGGTTCGTCGTGGCCCACGAGGTCGGGCACGTGCTGTCCGGGCACGCGGTCTACCGCACGATGGCGCTGATCCTCACGAGCCTCGGCGCGCGGCTGGCCTGGCTGCCGTTCGGCAACATCGCGATCTCCGCGATCCTCATGGGCCTCAACGAATGGCAGCGCAAGTCCGAGCTTTCCGCCGACCGGGCTGGGCTTCTCGCCGGGCAGGACGTCGAGGCGGGCAAGCGCGCCCTCATGAAGATGGCCGGTGGCGGCAAGCTCACCGAGATGGACGCCGAGGCGTTCCGCGAGCAGGCCCGCGAGTACGACGAGGCCGGCGACGTACGCGACGGGCTGCTGAAGTTCCTCAACCTGCTGACCCGCTCCCACCCGTACGCGGTGGTGCGGTTCGTCGAGCTCGACCACTGGGCGACCGACGGCGGTTACCAGCGCATCCTCGCCGGCGACTACGAGCGGCGGGACGACGACTCCGGCGCCTCGGTCTCCGATGAGATCAAGAACGCCGCCAAGGCCTACCGCGACTCCTGGAACCGCAGCTCCGACCCGTTCATCGGCGTCGTGAAGGGCGCCGCCGAGGGCGCGGTCAACGTGGGCGAGAAGATCTTCTCGCGCTTCGGCCGTCCTGGAGACGACCGCAACCGCGACGCCTGAGGACGACCAGGTGCACCGGCCCTCCTGCCAGTCGAGGTCAGCGGGGGCCGACGGCCGCGGTACGGCCGGTGACGTTCTCACCTGCGTACCGTTGTACATGCGCGGCAAGGCCCGCATTCCCACCACCTGGTCTCGCCCTCAGGACCGGGCCACCGAGCCACCGGCGAAGGGTTGTGAGCCAGGAGCGTGAACGACCGGGCGAAGGCGGCCTCCCCCGCGGACGGCCGCCTCCGCTAAACCGCCGCGGTGTTGCCGGAGTTCGAGCCGCCGCCGGACCCGCCCATGAAGAAGTTGAGCGCCGCATTGGTGGCGCCGTTCTGGACGAACCGTCCGGAGGCGATCACCTCCGGTATCGCCAGCTGGCCACCCGGAGTCATGGCCGAGATGGCGAGCTCCGTCAATGTGACAGCGGCGTCGACAATCTTGGTGATCTTGAGCGCGGGCACTCCGATCGCCACCGGCCCCTTGAGAATCACAGCTCCCACCCGTGCACCCTTGTGGTGATCGTCGAGGTTGTCGAGCGGCCCCTCGGGCTGGTTCAGCTGCTGGGCCATCGCGGTCGAGACGTTGCCGTCGACAGCGGCGACAGCGCTCGCAGCGTGCCCCTTGAAGTCGGCCACCATGGGCTGCAGCTGGTCTCCGTACGAATAATTACGGTCGGCTTCGGCGCTGGCCCCGTCCTCGTTGGTGCCCGGAAAGCCCACTCCTCCGGCCAGTCCCATGAGATTCAGCGCCTTGGCCGTCGAGCCCGGGAGCATTATCGCCATTGGTCATCCCTATCTATCCGGCCGTGCCCGGCCTCATCGGATCGAACCCAACAGGGTTCAGATCTGCTGGACCATTCCGCTGTTCGCGTCTTCCGCCTCGTCGAAGTTCGCGGCCGTCGCCTGAATGGCAGGCCCGTACGGCTGCGCCGCAGCGAGGTTCTGGCCACCGGTCTCGGTCTTCATCTGTCTGAAGGCGCCGACCGCTCCTTCGAGCACCCCAGCGACGAGGTCGTTGGGGTCATTGTTGGGATTGGCCCAGTTACCGAGCGCTTCGGTCTGCGCCCTGTGGTCGGCCATGTGGGCGTCTATGTCCTCAGCGGTGGTCGTGCTGCCCACGCCCGCCTGCTTGAGCTGCGACTGCTGATACGCCATGTAATGGTCGGTCATCTCACGCCCCTACCGCTCCGGCTCGATGCCGTTGATGACAGTACTCATCGACTGGTAATAGGACTCCAGCCGGGCCAGATTCCGTTCCCGTACCTGGCCGAGTCGCTTGCGCAGTGCGTCCGCGTCGATATCGGCGCTCGCCTGCCATTCCTGGATCTTGGCCGCCAGGTCCTCCAGCGCGGCGTTCACCACCGTCACGACGTCGCGTTCGAGCTCGACGCTGCCGCGCATCGCGCGCGAGTCGAGTGTCAGCGAGTCGAGCCGGGCAGTGGGCACGCATACCGCGCGCACCTCGCCGTGACGGATCTCGCCGACGCCGGCGAGTTCCTCGCCTCCGAGGTTCCGCGCCTCGTCCACCGTCCGCATGACGTCGCCGAGTTCATCGACCAGGTCCCCGAAGTCCACGGTCGGCAGGTCCCCGATCCGCACCCCGTCCCTGCGCAGGCTCGTGACGATCTCCGCGGCTTCCGACATCCGCCGTCGCGCGTCGTACTGGAACTGCTCGTTCGCCTTGCGCATGTCGTCGGCTGCCTCGTTAAGGTCCACGACAGGGACCTCGTCCGCGCGGCGCTCGCGGAAGTCATCGAGTGCCGCGTTCACCGCTTCGATGAGAACCTCGCCAAGGTTCCGCGAGGACGACCGGAGCAGACGCGGCTCGACGCGTACGGTCTCCAGCCGCTCCTCGGCCACGGTCACGCGGACCCGCCCCTCATCGGCCTCTCCGACTCCACGGATTGCTTTGGACGGCGTGTCCGACTCCTCCCGCGACCACTGCGACATAGTCCCTGATCGTATCGGTGGCATATGTCTCCGGACATACGGAAACTGTCGGGAAAGGCCGGAGATCGGCGTTCGCCGCCGGCCAGGACGCGCCGCGGCCGATTCCGGCCGCCCCGGACGCGTGCGAGGATGCGCCGGGGCGCGGTGCGCGTAACCTTATGTTCACTTCTTGAACGCCGTATACCCGCCGGAGGGACCGATGGCGATGCCGGGCTCGCAGACGTCGCTCCGCGAGGCGAACCAACGGCGGGTGATCCAGGCCGTCCGCGAGTCCGTGGCGCCGACCCAGGCCGACATCGCACGCAGCACCGGGCTCTCCCGCGCCACCGTCTCCAACATCGTGCGTGAGCTGACCGCCGACGGGCTACTCGTCGTGACGCCGACGTCGGCGGGCGGGCGGCGGGCCCGCGCGGTCTCGCTCGCGCCCGGTGCCGGACTCGCCGTCGGCGTCGACTTCGGCCACTCCCACCTGCGCGTGGCGATCGGGAACCTCGCCCGTGAGGTGATCGCCGAACGGGTGATGCCGCTCGATGTCGGCGCGTCCGCCGCGGACGGCCTGTCCGCGGCGGAGCGCCTCCTGGACGAGCTGCTGTCGTCGGCCGGCGCGACCCGCGACGACGTCATCGGGATCGGGCTGGGCGTGCCCGGCCCGGTCGACAAGGTCACCGGCACGCTCGGGTCGAGCACGATCCTGCCCGGCTGGGCCGGGATCCACGCCGCCGACGAGGCGGCACGCCGTCTCGGCCGCCCGGTGCACGTCGACAACGACGCGAACCTCGGCGCGCTCGCCGAGGTGATCTGGGGTGCGGCACGCGGCCATCCCGACGCGGCGTACATCAAGATCAGCTCTGGTGTGGGCGCCGGCATCGTCATCGGCGGCCGGGTCTACCACGGCCCCGGCGGCACGGCGGGCGAGATCGGGCACCTCACGCTGAACGAGAGCGGGCCGATGTGCCGATGCGGCAACCGCGGCTGCCTGGAGACGTTCGCGGGCGGCCGGTATCTCGCCGACCTGCTGCGGCCGGCCCACGGCGAGGGACTGACCACCGCACGCATCGTCGAGCTGGCCCTCTCCGGCGACGCGCCCTGCCGCCGTGCGGTCAGCGACGCGGGCCGCTATGTCGGCGCCGGCGTGGCGAGCCTGTGCAACCTGCTCAACCCGACGCGGGTCGTGGTCGGCGGCGACCTCGGGCGTGCGGGCGACCTCCTGCTGGAGCCGATGGCCGAGGCCATGGGGCGGTCGGCCATCGCCAGTGCCGCCTCGCTGGTCTCGATCGTGCCCGGCATCCTGGGCGATCGCGCCGAGGTCCTCGGCGCGCTGGCGCTCGTACTGCAAGCATGGGAAATCGTTTAGTTCTTGAACGCTGCTGGCACGTTTCGGCCAGATTACGTTCACACCTTGATTTGATCTTCAGGCGGGTCTTTGATCACAGAGCCTCTCTACACTCCTTGATCCCCGCATGGAGACACGCGTCATGAGACTGAGGTCCAGGGCCGCCCATATCGGGCTCGCCGCAACGATCACATTGTCCGGCCTGGCGTTGAGCGCGACCGGCGCCAGCGCGCAGTCCGGTTATCAAGATCCGCACGCATCGATACCCGCGCGCGTGTCCGACCTCCTCAAGCGCATGACGCTCGAGGAGAAGGTCGGGCAGATGACCCAGCCCGCGGTGGTCAACATGCAGGGTGACTGCCAGTGGGCCGGCGGTGCGCTGGTCGAGTCCTGCATGCAGCACATCCTCGGCGACCTGAAGTCCGGCTCGGTACTGTCCGGCGGCGGCGAGACGCCTCCGCAGAACACGCCCAAGGACTGGGCCGACATGGTCAACACGGTCCAGAAGTACGCGATCGACCACTCGCGGCTGCACATCCCGATCGTGTACGGCGTCGACGCCGTACACGGCCACAACAACGTGCTCGGGGCGACGAAGTTCCCCCAGCAGGTCGGCGTCGGCGCGACCTGGGACTCGCAGCTGTCCGAGGCCATGGGCGAGTCCACCTCACGCGCGGTGAAGGCGACCGGGCCGCAGTGGGACTTCGCGCCGGTCGAGGACATCTCGCGGGACACCCGCTGGGGCCGCTACTACGAGACCTACTCCGAGGACCCGTACCTCGCGGGCTCGCTGGGCGCCGCCAACGTCCAGGGTCTGCAGAAGACCGGCCAGGTCGCCGCGACGGTCAAGCACTTCATCGGCTACTCCGCTCCGTTCGCGGGCCATGACCGCACCGAGTCGCACCTGGACCCGCGCTACATCCAGGACACGTTCCTGCCGTCGTACAAGGCGGCGGTCGACGCGGGCGCGCTGACCCTCATGGCCAACTCCGGCTCGATCAACGGCGTCCCGGCGCACGCCTCGCACTACCTGCTCACCGACCTGCTGCGCAAGCAGTGGGGCTTCAAGGGCGTCGTGGTCAGCGACTGGAACGACGTGCAGAGCCTGCAGACCGCCTACCACCTCAGCGACACGTACGCGGGCGCGGCGGCCATCGCGGTCAACGCGGGCGTGGACATGGCGATGCTGCCGCCGGGCAGCGTCGACGACTACGTCAGCGGGCTGATCGCCGACGTCAAGAACCACAAGGTCGCCAAGTCGCGCATCGACGAGGCCGTCTCACGCATCCTGACGCTGAAGTTCAAGCTCGGCCTGTTCGAGCACCCGTACGTGGACGCCTCCAAGGCGAACGGCATCGCGCTCGGCGCCGACAAGGACCTCGCGGTCAAGGCCGCCACCGAGTCCCAGACGCTGCTGAAGAACGACGGCAATGCGCTGCCCCTGTCGACCGGCCTCGGCAAGGTGGTCGTGACCGGCCCCAACGCCGACTCGATCCCCAACCAGGATGGTGGCTGGACGATCGGCTGGCAGGGTATCCCGGACGGCGTCAACGACCCGGGCGTCACGATCTACCAGGGCATCAAGAACCTCATCGGCGACCACGCGAAGCTGGTGGCCGACGCCGGTGACGCGGTCTCCCAGGCCAAGGACGCCGACGCGACCATCGTCGTGGTCGGTGAGAAGCCCGGTGCCGAGGGGAACAGCGACAGCGAGACGCCCGAGCTGGCCGCCGACCAGCAGAAGCTCGTCGATGACCTCCAGGCCACCGGCAAGCCGGTGATCGTGGTGGTCGTGGCCGGACGGCCGCTCGCCCTCGGGAGCGCCGCCGACGCCAAGCAGCTGCTCATGTCGTGGCTGCCGGGCAGCGAGGGCGGTACGGCCGTGGCGAACGTCCTGTTCGGCAAGGCCAACCCGAGCGGGCGCCTGCCGGTGTCGTGGCCGAAGGTCGCCGGCGACGAGCCGATGTTCTACCAGCAGCTGCCGGGTACCAACTCCGGGCCCAGCTCCTCCTACGACCCGCTGTTCGCCTTCGGCGCGGGCCTGTCGTACACCACGTACGCGGTGAACGACATCTCCGTCTCGGGCGGCAGCACCGTCAAGGTGTCGGTGAAGGTCGCCAACACGGGCGGCAAGGACGGTGACATGGTCGTGCCGGTCTTCGCCCAGCAGCCGGTCAGCCGGATCGTCGTGCCCCCGAACCGGCTCGTCGCCTACACCCGCGTGCCGCTGAAGGCGGGCCAGTCCACGACGGTGTCGCTGTCGTTCCCGCTGTCACGCCTGGCCGTGACACAGGGCGACATCAACGGCTCGTCCACCCGGTCGGTCATCCCCGGCCTCTACAAGATTGTCGCCGGTGGGAAGTCCGCGGACCTGACCGTCCACTGATCGGCGCTGAACCAACCGGCCCTCCGCCGGGAGAGGCGGTTGCCCCGACGGGTGCGTATCCCACCCGTCGGGGCGACCCGCCCGCCTCTTCCGGCAGCGAAGGCCACGTTCATCCGGGGCGATGGCGGCCCCAGGCTCGGTCCCCCAGCAGGGCCAGGGCCGCTGGGAGGAGAACGCCGCGCACGATGGTGGCGTCGATCAGGATGGCCACCGAGAGCCCGACGCCCATCATCTTGTACTCGATCGCCGACAAGACGACGAAGACGCTGAACGCGGCGGTCATGATGACCGCCGCGCTGGTGACGACCCCGGCGCTGGCGCCGATGCCGCCGACGATCGCGTCGCGGGCCCCGGCGCCGCCGGACCGGCGCTCGCGGATCCGGCTGAGGATGAAGATGTGGTAGTCCATGCTCAGGCCGAACAGGATCACGAACATGAACACCGGCAGCCAGTCGACGATGCCTCCGTAGGAGGTGAAGCCGAGCAGGCCGCCTCCGTGTCCGTCCTGGAAGACCCAGGTGACCACGCCGCACGCGGCGCCGATCGACAGCAGGTTGAGGGCGATCGAGACCAGTGACACGGCGACGGAACGGAACGCCACGGCGAGCAGCACGAACGCCAGGACGAGCACGAAGCCGAAGACCAGCGGCGTACGGCCGGAGAGCTGCCGGGTGAAGTCGTAGGCCAGCGCCGTCCTCCCGGCGACCGCGTAGTCGACCCCGTCCACGTGCCCGAAGGCCGCGGGCAGCGTCCGGTCCCGCAGCGTCCGCAGCGCGTGGTTCGCGGCGTCGCCGTTGCCGAAGTCGGCCAGCGGCACCCGCAGGAGCAGCGCCCGGCCGATCCTCGCCTCGGCGATCGGCCCTCCGCTGCCGGCCTGGCCGCGCAGTCCGTCGATCGCCCGCCGTACGCCGGGCGCGTCCAGTGCTCCCGCCCGGCTCTCCCAGAGCACCACCCGAGCCGGTGACGGCGTTCCCGGGAACGCGTCCTGCATCCGGATGGCGGCGTCCACCACCGGCACGCTCCGAGGCAGGCTGTCCGTCGCCGCCGCGTCCTGCAGCCGGATCCCGGACACGGGTAGTGCCAGGACGACCAGCGCGAGCACCGCCGCCCCGCCCCAGAGGAGCGGCCGGCGTACGACCGCCCGCGCGATGGCCGTCCAGGCACGTGACTCCGCCGCCTTCGTACGCCGGCGGCCCAGCCACGGAATCCGGCCCCGGTCCACCCAGCGGCCCAGCAGGCTGAGCAGCGCGGGCAGCACGGTCACCGAGCCCACCACGGCCAGACCGACCACCAGGACCGCGCCGATCGTCAGCCCGCGAAGCTGGGCCAGCCCGCTGAGCAGCAGCCCGGTCATGCAGAGCGCCACGGTCAGGCCCGAGACGAGCACCACGCGTCCGGAGGTGCGCGCCGTGATTCGCAGTGCCTCCTCGACGGTCCGCCCCGCGGCGCGTTCCTCACGCTCCCGCCGCAGGTAGAACAGCGAGTAGTCGATCCCGACCGCGACGCCGATCAGGAGCACCATGGAGTGGGTCGCGCTGTTGATCGGAACCCAGTGGTCGATCACCTGCAGGAGTCCGAACGCACCGATGACGGTGGTGAGCGCCAGCAGCAACGGGATGCCCACCGCGACCAGCGAGCCGAACACGAACAGCAGGATCACGACGGTGAGCGGCAGCGAGAAGTACTCCGCCCGCTTGAAGTCGCCCTTGATCCCCGCATCGACCGCCGAGGTCAGGCTCTTGTCCCCGGCCTGCACGACACGTGCCCGCGGATGGCGAGCCGCCACCTCCGCCACGGCCCTGACCACGGTGTCGTACTGCGCGCCCACCTGGTCGTAGGAGCCCGCGAGCTGGAAGGTGACCAGTCCGGAGCGCTCATCCCCCGACACCAGCGTGTCGCCGCCGGGCCGGAGCGGTGAGCGGAGGTCCGTGACGGTGCCGGGGGTCCGCTGGAGCGCCGCCTCCAGGTCCCGCGTCGCCTGCCGCAGGTCGGCGTCGCCGGTGAAACGCGCACCCGTACGGGACTGGATCAGCACGTTCTCCAGCACGGGCACGTACCCGTGCTGGGCGTCCAGGACCCGCTCGGCCCGCCCCGACTCCCCCGGGTCGACGCCGCCGGCTCCGGGGCCGGGGATCAGGGCGGCGGCCATCACGGCCACGGCCACCAGGGCGAACCAGCTCGCGATGGCCAGGGCGCGGTGCCGCGCGGACCAGCCCACCACGCGTTCGACCAGTGGGGCCGCAGGAGGCGATCCCCCGACGGTCGGTGCGGGTGGGGCCGCCGACTTGCCAGTACGCAGCATGAACTGCTGTCCTTTTCCTTGAAGGGGCATGCGAGAGAACTCGCCCTCGGGCGAGGCGGTGCTTCTTCCACACCTGGGCCGTCGAGTTGCCGCTCGGCGGCCCAGGGTCTTCCGGTCGGTTACTCGACCTCTTTGAGGATCCGTTCCAGCGCGACCACCCGGCCCCGCATGTCCTCCAGGAGCAGGGTGATCTCCCGGAGCTGGAGTTCGGTGTGCTCCTGTACGGCCGCCGAGGTCTCGGCGAGCCTCTGGTACTTCCCCTCGCGGGGTGCCAGCACCTTGGCCCGCCAGGTGACGGCGACCTGCCAGATGGTCACGGTGATCGCCGTGAAGATTCCGGCGGCTCCGATGGCTTCCGCCAGTGCGTGCCCGTTCATCAGGGTGATTCCTCCTCGCCGCCGCGCTGGACGATCTCGGGTGTGCTGAGAGTGAGTACGGCCGCCGCGACGGCGTCCGGGGTGAGCTGGATGGAGAAGGGGGTCACCTCGTAGAACTTCATCGCCTTCCCGTCCTCGGACAGCTCCAGCTCGGCCGACACGAGGCCGGCCGCCTGCAGCTTGCGGAGGTGGACCTGGAGCAACGCGCGGCTGATGCCGAGGTCGCGCGCCAGCCGGCTGACGTAGTTGCGCTCGCGCGTCAGCGCCGCGACGACGCGCATGCGGTGCGGGTTGGCGAGCGTCGCCAGCACCTGCACGAGCTCATCCCCGGTCGGCACGGAAGCTCCCAACGGTATTTTGCATCTGCAAGGAAAAGTTAGCAGGTATGGCCGGATTCGACCAGCGAGTCATCGGGAATGTCCGCCGCCGCGGAAGGACGTGCGCCGCGGCCCCGTACGCCAGGGCCGCGGCGGAGCCTTGCCTCAGACGCCCTTGATGTGGCCCTCGCCGGTGACCACGTACTTGGTCGAGGTCAGCTCGGGCAGGCCCATCGGGCCTCGGGCGTGCAGCTTCTGGGTCGAGATGCCGATCTCCGCGCCGAAGCCGAACTCCTCCCCGTCCGTGAACCGCGTCGAGGCGTTGACCATCACGGCCGCCGAGTCGACCAGCGCCACGAACCGGCGCGCCGCCGACTGGGAGGTCGTCACGATCGCCTCGGTGTGCGCCGAACCGTACCGGCGGATGTGGGCCACGGCGTCCTCCAGCGAGTCGACCACGGCCGCGGCCAGGTCGAGTGAGAGGTACTCCTCGCTCCAGTCCTTCTCGGTGGCCTCCACGACGTCCCCGGAGTACGCGCGCATCGCGGCGTCGCCGTGCACGGTCACGCCCTTTTCGCCCAACGCCTTCAGGGCGCGGGGTACGAACGCCTCGGCGATGTCACGGTGCACGAGCACCGTCTCGGCCGCGTTGCACACCGACGGACGCTGGACCTTGGCGTTGATCAGGATGTCGATCGCCATGTCGAGGTCGGCGTCCGCGTCGACGTAGACGTGGCAGTTGCCCACGCCGGTCTCGATGACCGGCACCGTCGACTCCTCGACCACCGAGTTGATCAGTGCTGCCCCGCCACGCGGGATCAGTACGTCGACCAGGCCGCGTGCGCGCATCAGGTACTTCACCGAGTCGCGGTCACGGCCCGGGACGAGCTGGATGGCGTCGGCGGGGAGGCCGGTGAGCGCGGACCGCATGACCTCGACCAGCGCCGTGTTGGAGTCGTACGCGGAGGACGAACCCCGTAGCAGCACGGCGTTCCCGCTCTTCAGGGTCAGGGCGGCGGCGTCGACGGTGACGTTGGGCCGTCCCTCGTAGATGATGCCGACGACACCCAGCGGTACACGCACCTGCCGCAGGTCCAGGCCGTTCGGCAGCGTGTAGCCGCGTACCGACTCCCCCACCGGGTCGGGCAGCGAGGCCACATGGCGTACGGCCGCCGCGATCGCCTCGATCCGCTCGGTGGACAGGCTCAGCCGGTCGATCATGTACTCGGAGGTGCCAGCCTCGCGGGCCCGCTCGACGTCGGTGGCGTTGGCGCGGACGATCTCGGGTGCCCGGGCGATTAGGGCGTCCGCGATCGCGTGCAGCGCGGCGTCCTTCGTGCCGCGCGGCAGCGGGGCGAGTTCGGCGGCGGCCTGCCGGGCGCGCCGCGCGACGTCGAGAACCTGCTCCTGGGTGCCCACGATTCCTCCTGTTACCCCGCCGGGGTCCGTGCTTCCGTAACGGCCAGGACGACCAGGTCGTCCCGGTGAATGATCTCGCGTTCGTACTCGGGACCGAGCTCTCGCGCCAGCCAGCGCGTCGAGCGGCCCATCAGCTCGGGGATCTCCCCCGCGTCGTAGTTGACCAGCCCGCGGGCGACCAGCCCGCCCTGCTCGGCGTACAGGTCGACGGGGTCACCGGCGCTGAAGTCGCCCTCGACGCCGGTGATCCCGGCGGGCAGCAGCGACTTGCCGCGGCGCAGCACCGCCTCGACCGCGCCGGGATCGAGGCGCAGCCGGCCCTGGCCGGTCGTGGCGTGCGCGAGCCACTGACGCCGGGCCGACGGGCGCGCCCCGGCAGGGTGGAAGTAGGTCCCGACGTCCTCGCCGGCCAGTGCCGCGCCGGCCGAGGCCGCGTCGGTCAGGACGACCGGCACCCCGGCGATGCGTGCGGCCTCCACCTTGGTGACCATGCCGCCGGTGCCGACCCGTCCGGACCCGCCCAGGCGTACGCCCTCCAGGTCGGCGGGCCCGTGGACGTTCTCGATCCGCCGGGCGCCGGGCAGCCGCGGGTCGCCGGTATAGAGCGCGTCGACGTCGGAGAGCAGGATCAGCGCGTCCGCGCGTACGAGATGGGCGACCAGCGCGGCGAGCCGGTCGTTGTCGCCGAAACGGATCTCGTCGGTCGCGACCGTGTCGTTCTCGTTGACGATCGGCACGATGCCGAACGCCAGGAGCTGCTCCAGCGTGCGCCGTGCGTTGCGGTGGTGCGAGCGCCGCATCATGTCGTCGGCGGTCAGCAGCACCTGGCCCACGCCCAGGTCATAGCGCGCGAACGAGGAGGTGTAGCGGGCGACGAGCAGGCCCTGGCCCACGCTCGCGGCCGCCTGCTGGGCGGCCAGGTCACGCGGCCGTGCCGGCAGGCCCAGCGGGCCCATGCCCGCGGCGATCGCGCCCGAGGAGACGAAGACCACCTCATGGCCCTTCGCACCGTCGGGCTGCCGCCACCCGGCGAGCACGTCGACGAGCGCGTCGATGCGGGCGGCGTCGATCGCGCCGCCGGCCGTGGTGAGCGAGGACGACCCCGCCTTCACCACGACCCTGCGTGCGCCCGCGATCGCCGTACGCATCAGCGCCGCCCTTGGGCGATCATCGGCCGTCCAGCCTCCGGTCGGTCCCGCGCCGGCCCATGTTGCTGTCGGCCCCGGCGAGCACCTCCGGCTCCCAGTCGAAGACGATCGAGTCCTCCTCGGTGCCGATGAGGACGGTCGCGCCGGACTCGGCACCCGCCTCCGCCAGCTTTTCCTCGACGCCGAGCCTGGCCAGCCGGTCGGCGAGGTAGCCGACCGCCTCGTCGTTGCTGAAGTCGGTCTGCCGCAGCCATCGCTGCGGCTTTTCGCCGGTGATGAGGAAGCTGCCGTCGCCCAGCAGGCGTACCTCGAACTCCGGGCCGCCGACCGGCACCGGCCGGATGACCAGCCGTGTCGCCTCCTCGGCCGGCAGGGAGGCGCGGTACGCGGCGACCATCTCCGCCATCGCGAAGCCGAGCTCGCGCAGGCCCTCGTGCGTCGCGGCCGAGATCTCGAACACGGTCAGCCCGCGCTCCTCGAACTCGGGCCGGACCATCTCGGCGAGGTCGCGGCCCTCCGGCACGTCGACCTTGTTGAGCACGATGACCCGTGGCCGGTCCGCCAGCGGCCGGTCGCCGAGTGTGTCGTACGCCTCCAGCTCGGCCTCGATGACCTCGAAGTCGGAGATGGGGTCGCGGCCCGGTTCGAGCGTGGCGCAGTCGAGCACGTGGACCAGCGTCGACGCGCGTTCGATGTGGCGCAGGAACTCCAGGCCGAGGCCCTTGCCCTCGCTGGCACCTTCGATGAGACCGGGTACGTCGGCGACCGTGAAGACCGACTCGCCGGCGCTGACCACGCCGAGGTTGGGCACGAGTGTGGTGAAGGGATAGTCGGCGATCTTGGGCTTGGCGGCGGACATCGCGGCGATCAGCGACGACTTGCCGGCGCTGGGAAAGCCCACGAGCGCGACGTCGGCGACGGTCTTCAGCTCGAGGACGACGTCGAGCTCGTCCCCGGGCTCGCCCAAGAGGGCGAAGCCGGGCGCCTTGCGCCGCGCCGAGGCGAGCGCGGCGTTGCCGAGGCCGCCGTGGCCGCCCTGCGCGACCACGAAGCGCGTGCCGGCGCCGGTCAGGTCGGCGAGGATCTCGCCGTTCAGGGCCTTGACCACGGTGCCGTTGGGCACGGACAGCACCAGGTCACCGCCGTTGGCGCCGCTCTTGTTCGAGCCCTGTCCCTGCTTGCCGCCGCTCGCCTTGCGGTAGGGACGCTTGTGGTAGTCGAGCAGGCTGGCGGTGTTCGCGTCGACCTCGATCGTCACGTCACCGCCGCGGCCGCCGTTGCCGCCGTCCGGCCCGCCGAGCGGCTTGAACTTCTCCCGGTGCACGGAGGCGCAGCCGTTCCCGCCGTTGCCCGCCTGGATGTGCAGCGTCACCCGGTCGATGAACTGCGCGCCCTTGCCACCGCTGCTCTGGCTGTGTCCTGGAGCGCGGTCGACCGCTCCGCTGCGCTCCCCCGTCTCCGGCGGAACGGCACGATCCGGCATGCTTCCCTCCCTCATGTACGAACAAACGACGAGGGCGGACCGATCGAACGGTCCGCCCTCGTCCTGAAGTCCTACTGTCCCGTCGGCGGACCTACTCCGCCGGAGGGACGATGCTCACGGCGCGCCGGCCGCGGTAACGAACGAACGTGACCGCGCCCGGGATGAGCGCGAACAGCGTGTCGTCTCCGCCACGACCCACACCCGGACCCGGGTGAAAGTGCGTGCCACGCTGGCGGACGATGATCTCACCGGCGTTGACGACCTGGCCGCCGAACCGCTTCACTCCGAGCCGCTGGGCATTGGAGTCGCGGCCGTTGCGGCTGGACGAGGCGCCCTTCTTGTGTGCCATGTCTGGGTCCTACTTTCCGGCCTTGATACCGAGCACCTTGACCTGGGTGTACGGCTGACGGTGACCCATGCGCCGCTTGTACCCGGTCTTGTTCCGGTAGTGCATGATGTTGATCTTCGGGCCCTTGGTGGCGCCGACGATCTCGGCGGTCACCTCGTACTTGGCCACATCGGCGGGCGCGCTGACGACATTGTCGCCGTCGACGACGAGGAGCGTCGGCAGCACCACCGTCGAGCCGATCTCACCGGCCAACTTGTCGACGGTGACGACGTCGTCGACGGCCACCTTCTCCTGCCTGCCGCCGCAACGGACGATCGCGTACACCGCGGAACCTTTCCTTTGCGTGCCTCGGGCACGACTAATCGAACAGAAGCTCAATTGGAAGCTGCTGCCTGCGCCCATCGGGCGAGGGGCCTCAGGCGCGCTAACAACGGCGCAAGAGCACCGGGATACTCAGGATACCGGATCGGGCGCCCACAGGTCGAACTGGAGCCGAACAGGGCCGCGATCCCGGATCGCGGCCCCTACGACGTCAGTCCGCGGCGGCCTCGGACTTGGCACGCGGTGAGCGCCGGGTACGCCTGCGTCGCCCGTTCGCCGACGGCTCGCCGTCGGCGGTCTCACCGTGTTCGCCGTGGTCACCGTGGTCTTCGGGCGCCGTGGCCGCCTCGGCGGTCTCGGGCCTGGTCTCCGCGGCGTCGTCGGCCTTGGCATCGTCGGCCTTGGCGCGCTTGGCGGCGCGCTCGGCGTAGGCCACCTTGTCCTCGACGGCCTTCTCGACGTCGCCCTTGCGCTTTCTGCGCCGGTTCGTCCCGCCGGACTTGTCCGACTTGAGCTCGACCGGCGAGAGCGTCACGTGGATGCCCCGGCCGTTGCAGCATTCGCACGGCTCGGAGAAGGACTCCAGGAGCCCGCCGCCGACGCGCTTACGCGTCATCTGCACGAGCCCGAGGGAGGTCACCTCGGCGACCTGGTGCTTGGTCCGGTCACGGGACAGGCATTCGAGCATCCGGCGGAGCACGAGCTCGCGGTTGCTCTCCAGGACCATGTCGATGAAGTCGATGACGATGATGCCGCCGATGTCACGCAGCCGGAGCTGGTGGACGATCTCCTCGGCGGCCTCGAGGTTGTTGCGGGTGACGGTCTCTTCGAGGTTGCCGCCCTGCCCGGTGAACTTGCCGGTGTTGACGTCGACGACCGTCATGGCCTCGGTACGGTCGATGACCAGCGAACCGCCGCTGGGCAGCCAGACCTTGCGCTCCATGGCCTTGGCGATCTGCTCGTCGATCCGGTAGCCGGTGAGGATGTCCTCGTCATCGGCCCACAGCTCCAGCCGGTCGGCCAGGTGCGGCGCGACGTAGCCGACGTACTCCTTGACCATGTCCCAGGCTTCCTCGCCCTGGACGACGAGCTTGGCGAAGTCCTCGTTGAAGATGTCGCGTACGACCCGGATGGTGAGGTCCGGCTCGCCGTACAGCATGGCGGGAGCGTTCGCCGTCTTGGACTGGCGCTTGATGTTCTCCCACTGCGCGGACAGCCGCGACACGTCGCGGGCCAGTTCCTCCTCGGCCGCGCCCTCGGCGGCGGTCCGGACGATCACCCCGGCGTTCTCCGGCATGACCTTCTTGAGGATCTGCTTGAGGCGGGTGCGCTCCTTGTCGGGCAGCTTGCGGCTGATGCCGGTCATCGAGCCGTCCGGGACGTACACGAGGTAACGGCCCGGCAGCGAGATCTGGCTGGTCAGCCGGGCGCCCTTGTGGCCGAGCGGGTCCTTGGTGACCTGCACCAGGACGGACTGGCCGGACTTCAGCGCCGACTCGATGCGGCGCGGCTGGCCCTCCAGCCCGGCCAGGTCCCAGTTGACCTCGCCGGCGTACAGAACCGCGTTGCGGCCCTTGCCGATGTCGACGAACGCCGCCTCCATCGACGGCAGGACGTTCTGGACCTTGCCCAGGTAGACGTTGCCGACGTAGGACTGGTGGCTCGACTTGTCGACGTAGTGCTCGACCAGCACGTTGTCCTCGAGCACGCCGATCTGGGTGCGGTCGCCCTCCGAGCGAATCACCATGACGCGATCGACGGACTCGCGGCGAGCCAGGAACTCCGACTCGGTGACGATCGGCGGACGGCGGCGGCCCTGCTCACGGCCCTCACGGCGGCGCTGCTTCTTGGCCTCAAGACGCGTGGAGCCCTTGACCGACTGCACCTCGTCCTCGACGGCGCGCGGCTCACGTACGTGCACGACGGTGTTGGGCGGGTCGTCGCCGGTGTGGTCGTCGCCGTCGCCCCCGCCGGTACGGCGACGGCGGCGGCGCCGGCGGCGGGTCGAGCCGTTCTCGTCGCGCTCGCCGTCGGAGTCGTCCGCGTCGTCGTCCTGGTCGGCGTCGTCGGCGTCGGTGCCGGTGTCCTCGCCGTCCTGACCGTCCCTGACCTTGCCACGGCCGCGACCGCCACGACGGCGGCGACGGCGGCCGCTCTTGTCAGTGCCGTCGTCGTCATCGCCGTGGTCGTCGGGCTCCTCGGCCTTCGGCTGAGGCTCCTGCTTGGGCTTGGGCTTCGTCTCGGCCTTCGGCTTGGTCTCGGCCTTGGGCTTGGGCTGGGTCTCAGGCTTCGGCTTGGACCTCGGCGCGGCCTCCTCGGCCGGGATCGCCGGCGGCTGGAAGACGACCATCGGCGGCTGGAACGCCGCGTCCGGGACGTCCTGACCGGCCCTCGGCGCCTCCCTGACCTGCGGCTCCTTGACCTGCGACTCCCTGGCCTGCGGCTCTTTGGCCTCCTGAGCCTCAGGCTCCGGCGGCTGCGCGGCCTTGCGGGTGGTGGTCCTGGTGCGCGTACGCGTGGTCTTCGCCGGGCGCGAGTCGTCATCGCTCCCGCCACTCGGCTGGGCCTGCGCGGCAGGTGCGGGCGCGGGTGCCGGCTTCGTCTCCTCTACCGGCTCGGGCGGCGGCCCGGCCGGGCGACTGGCCCGGCGCCGGCGGCTCGCCTGTGTGGTCTCACCAGTGGTTCCATTACCGGTGTCGTCGGTGCCGCTTGTCGCGTCACCGAGCTCGTTGTCAAGCATGCGGGCTTTCTCCCGTCAGCCCCCGGGCGCGACCGGTAAGGGTGCGCCGCACAGGAGCGATCCATTTCTCGTTGGCGCCGGCTCGGCCCTACGGGCCGCGTCGACAAAGTCATCAGGGGCGTGCCCGGCCGCCGTTGAGAATCCATGCGATGCACGGAACCCGCCTACGGCTGGGCACCGACGGCGTCCGGCTCCGCAATCCGCACGGCGTCCGCGGTCTCGGCGGCAACATCGCCTGCCGGTGCGGTCTGCCGGTCGGGGGCCAGCGGGTCGGTGAGCTCACCAGAATCGTCCAATGGCCCCTGCGCCAGCCGCGTCACCAGTGGAGGCGACGGCGGCGCGAGGTCGGCCACCAGGCGAAGTCCGGTGAGGACGTCGTCAGGTCGAACAGCAGGTGTCGTGTGCCGAACAACCATTCGAAGTATGGCACACTGCGCATCCGCGTCTTCCATGGCACGCCGGTCGAGCTCGCACGCGATCACCGCCGCACGGGCGTCGAAGCGCCGGCGTCCCTTCTTGGTAAGGCGTTCTACCTCGATCTCGTCGGCCGCCAGGAAAGCGGCCACGGCCGTGCCGGCGGTCTCGGGGGTGACCCCGTCGAGACGTATCTGCCAGCGTGATGCCTCCAGGCGATCCGCCAGCGTCCCGGTCCGCGCCTCGACGACATCGAGGATGTCAAGACCCTCGGGTAGCGCGTCGTCGAGACCGGCCCGCAACCGGTCCGGCTCACAGGGGGCAACAAGCCCGATCTCAAGGTATTCCGCCTCGCTGGCAACCCCGGTCGCCGCCGCACCCGCGTACGAGATCTTCGGGTGGGGAGTGAATCCGGCGCTGAAGGCCACCTGAATCCCGGCGCGCCTAACGGCACGTTCCACGGCCCGGGAGATGTCTCGGTGGCTGGTGAACCGGAGCCTGCCGCGCTTGGTGTAGCGCACGCGCAGACGCTGGATCACGGGGGCCGGCGCCGGGCCCTCCGGCATGGGTGCCAGTGTTTTGATCCTTCCTACTCGTACCATTCAAGTCTTGCTCTTAAGACTACGGGGTCAGGGGCCCTTTGCATCCAGGCCGAGCACCCTGGAGACCGAACGACCGGCCACGCACGGGGGTTCCCGTGCGTGCGCGGGCGGCCCTGGGGCCGCCGGGCGTACGGTCATCCGTCAGGCTCGCCACAACGCGCCCACAACCGATCTGACCAGCAAACGCCACAGTAGTCGTACGGCATGTAAGCGCAGGGTGAAGAGGACGGCGTAGGCCTGATGCCGGGGTCCTCGCAGGGTCTCCGCCGGGCCGTCAGGGTCGCCTCAGGCCCGCGCCATCGCACGGCGCGTCTTCGGCTCCCGGCACCGCAGAGTGGGCGACCTGAAGTGGTCACTGAGGTACGCCGGGTCACGCGGGGCGTCGGTGGCATGTCGTGACGCAGGTGGACGCCCGGCCGTCGCGCCCGTCGCGGTGATCGGCTGACGGACGGTCGCGAGCCGGGCTAGAACTTCGGGAGCCGCCTCACGCCGGCGCCATCACAGAAGGCGTCCCCGGCCTGCGGTTTTCGCAGAGGCGCGTCAGCTCGACGGGTCACCGGGGGGCGCGGTGGTCCGGCGGATCACGAGCCGGTGATCCATGAGTACACACGGCGCCGGGTCGTGACGCGAAGGTTCGAGCAGCAGACGCCCTGCCGTCGTGCCCTTGGCGGTGATCGGCTGACGGACGGTCGTGAGCCCGGCCGGATCCGCGGCCGGGACATCGTCGAACCCGACGACGGACAGCTCTCCGGGGATGTCGATGCCTCTCTGCGCCGCGACGTCCATCACGCCGAAGGCGATCTCGTCGGTCGCCGCGATCACCGCGGTCGGCCGTGGGCGCAGGTCGAGGAGGTGCTCGGCCGCCCGCCGCGCGATCTCCCGGTCGTTCGTGGTGCGGTGGATCGGCACGTCCTCCCAGGCCAGCCCGGCTTTCAGGCACGCGTCGTGGTACCCGGCGAGCCGGGCGCGCCCGGCTCCGAAACGGTGTTCGCCGGCCAGGTCGACGTCGAGCCATTCCTCGGTCACGGGCCGCGTACGCGCCTCGGCCTGGGCGGCGAGCGGCTGGGCCGCCACGATGGCGATGCGCCGGTGCCCGAGCCCGAGGAGATGCGCGGCGACCTCGCGCGCGGCGATCCGGTCCTCGATGCCCACGAAGGGCACGCCCGGGACGTACGGGTGATCGACCGTGACGACGGGAAGCCGCCGCCGCAGGACGGTCTCCACCAGCGGGTGCCCCTCGGGTGAGAAGAGGCAGAAGCCGTCGACCACGGCGTCGCCGATCACTTCCTCGGCGACCCCGGGCGAGGGCCATCCGATCAGATGAAGCCCGGTCCCGGACTGTTCCGCCACCCGGGCGAGCCCGCGCAGGAACCCGACCGCGTACGAATCCGCGAAGGCGTACGACAGCGCCTCGGTGAAGACGACACCGATCACCCCGGCACGGCCACGCCGGAGCGTACGCGCGGCGGGGTTCGGTCCGGGGTAGTCGAGCTCCTCGGCGACCTCCATGATCCGCTGGCGCAGCTCTTCTTTGAGCTGATCAGGGCGGGAGAAGGCGTTGGACACGGTGGTCCGTGAGACACCGACCCGATCGGCAATCGTCTGTAGCGTGACGCGTTCCACAGCAGAGACCCTATTTCTGAATTGATTCAGACGCGACCTCCCCTTACTCTCGTAAGTGGTTCTGAATCGATAAAGAGACCGAGAGAGGGGCAGATGGAACCGCTGCAGTTGATCGCGTTCGAGTCCACAGACCAGGCACGTCAGCGCCTGCTCGACTCGCTCCCGCAGGCACCTCGGGTGCCCTACCGGCCGACCCGTCACCAGGAGGCGGCCACCCGGGCGCGCGTGACGGTCCGCACCCAGCTGGCCGGCGCGTTGCGCCGTACCGCCGACCGCGTCGACCCCTGCCCGGCCCCGTCCGTGGGCTGAGCCCGACCCCGATCCGGTAGCCCCCACGCACGACGTCGTGCGCCTGCCGGATCCCCGTCATCTTCGTCGCCCTGAGGCCGTACGCTCCGGCCCAAGGTGACCAGCAGCCCTGTGAGGCCCCTGACCAGTACGGTGGGGCACACCTCACAGGGCCGCGCCGTTTCTCGGCACCGCCCCCATCAGTGAGCTCACCCGCGAACCAGCGGGGATCTACCGACCCGCCGCCTTCACCGGTCCAGCTCCGCCCTGGATGGCAGGCAACCCTCACAAGCCCCCCAGCGCCTTCCGCTCCACGCACTGACATGCGGAGATCTCCGCCCGCAGAGGACGTCATTCCCCCTGACGTCGCGCGGGCGGGGCCGGGGTTCAGACGACGCTCAGCGGGAGGAGTTTCTTGCCTGTGGGGCCGATCTGGATCTCGGTGTCCATGGTCGGGCAGACGCCGCAGTCGTAGCACGGGGTCCAGCGGCAGTCATCGACCTCGGTCTCGTCGACCGCGTCCTTCCAGTCCTGCCACAGCCATTCGCGGTCGAGGCCCGCGTCCAGGTGGTCCCATGGGAGCACCTCGACCTCCTCGCGCTCGCGCACGGTGTACCAGTCGAGGTCGACGCCCTCCAGGGCCTTGTCGGCGCAGGCGCGCCAGCGGTCGAAGGAGAAGAACTCGCTCCAGCCGTCGAACCGGCCGCCGTCCGCCCACACCGCCTCGATGACCTTGCCGACCCGGCGGTCGCCGCGCGACAGCAGGCCCTCGATGACCGAGGGCTCGCCGTCGTGGTAGCGCAGGCCGATGGCGCGGCCGTACTCCTTGTCGCGGCGGAGCGAGTCCTTCAGCGCGCGCAGCCGGCGGTCGACCGTCTTGTGGTCGCACTGCGCCGCCCACTGGAACGGCGTGTGCGGCTTGGGCACGAAACCGCCGATCGAGACCGTGCAGCGGATGTCGCGCCGGCCGGTCGCGTCGCGGCCCGCCTTGATCACGCGCTTGGCCATGTCCGCGATGGCGAGGACGTCCTCGTCCTCCTCGGTGGGCAGCCCGCACATGAAGTAGAGCTTGACCTGCCGCCAGCCGTTCTCGTACGCGGTGGTGACCGTGCGGATCAGGTCCTCCTCGGAGACCATCTTGTTGATCACCTTGCGCATGCGCTCGGAGCCGCCCTCGGGGGCGAAGGTCAGACCGGAGCGGCGTCCGCCGCGGGAGAACTCGTTGGCCAGCGTGATGTTGAACGCGTCGACGCGCGTGGACGGCAGCGACAGCGACGTGTTGGTGCCCTCGTACCGGTCGGCGAGGCCCTTGGCCACGTCGCCGATCTCGGAGTGGTCCGCGCTGGACAGGCTGAGCAGCCCCACCTCCTGGAAGCCGGACGCCTGCAGCCCGCTCTCCACCATGTCACCGATCGTGGTGATCGAACGCTCGCGCACCGGCCGGGTGATCATGCCGGCCTGGCAGAAGCGGCAGCCGCGCGTACAGCCACGGAAGATCTCCACGCTGAACCGCTCGTGCACGGTCTCGGCGAGGGGCACCAGGGGCTTCTTCGGGTACGGCCACTGGTCGAGATCCATGACGGTGTGCTTGGCGACCCGCCATGGAACGCCGGGCCGGTTGGGCGCGACCCGCTGGATCCGGCCGTCGGGCAGGTAGCTCACGTCGTAGAACCGCGGCACGTACACACCGCCGGAGCGCGCCAGCCGCATCAGCAGCTCGTCCCGCCCGCCGGGGCTGCCCTCGCCCTTCCACTCGCGGATCACCTCGGTGATCGCCAGGACGATCTCCTCGCCGTCGCCGAGCACGGCCGCGTCGAGGAAGTCGGCGACGGGCTCGGGGTTGAAGGCCGCGTGGCCGCCGGCGAGCACGATCGGGTGGTCGTCCGTACGGTCCGCCGCGTGCAGCGGGATCCCGGCGAGGTCGAGCGCGTTCAGCATGTTGGTGTAGCCGAGCTCGGTGGAGAAGCTGATGCCGAACACGTCGAAGGCCCCGACCGGACGGTGGGCGTCCACGGTGAACTGCGGGATGTCGTGCTCGCGCATCAGCGCCTCGAGGTCGGGCCACACGCTGTAGGTGCGCTCGGCGAGTACGCCGTCGCGTTCGTTGAGCAGCTCGTAGAGGATCTGGACGCCCTGGTTGGGCAGGCCCACCTCGTACGCGTCCGGGTACATCAGGGCCCAGCGGACCTGCGCCTCGTCCCAGTCCTTGACCGAGGAGTTCAGCTCACCGCCGACATACTGAATCGGCTTCTGCACCGCGGGGAGCAGCGGCTCCAAGCGGGGGAACAGCGACTCGACGGACATGGCGAAAGCCTCCGGAGAACAGAATGGGAATCAAACTCCGAGCCTACCGCCGCCCACCCGCCACCCCGGCCAGCACGGCCGGGGTGGCGGGTGGCGTCAGACCTTCTGGACCAGTGGCGGGGCGGGGGCGTCGGACACGTCGAGGAGCGCCTCAAGATCGTCAGGGTCGCTAGTGAAGATCGTCGCGGCCTCCATCTCGATCGCGGTCGCCACGACCAGCGCGTCGACGGCATCACTGGTGCCCGCACGTCCGAGCAGCTCACCCGCGCGTTTGGCAACCGACTCGGACGGCGAGTCGATCATGCAGCCCTTCAGGAAACGGCAGAGCGCCGCCTGCCGGGGGCCGCTCCGCCAGACCTGCGTCAGAACGGGCGTGGTGATGATCAGAGCGCGCGAGCCGCGCGCCTTCCGCTGGATAGACCAGGCGACCTTGCTGCGGGATTCCGCATTGATGAGAACCCCGGTGTCGAGAACCGCGCGGACGATCGGTTCCATCAGGTCGCCGCCCTTCGCATCTTGCGTTGGTGAGCCTCGGCGGCCTGCCACATCCGCTCGGCCTCGACCAACTCCTCAGGCGTGAACGGCCCTTCTTCCTCCTCGAACCACCTCACGGCCTCTTCCCCGGCCAGCTGGCGGGCGCGGTGGCCCAGCACATCGGCGATGACGGCGGAGACGGAGGTGCCTTCTTCCTCGGCTTGGCGCCTGACCATCTCCGCGAGCTCGGCCGGGAGGGTGATGGACAACTTCTTCATCGCCATGGGGTCGATCCTACTTCGGTAGGATTGCCCTGGCCAGGCGATATACGTACGTCGCCGGGGGCGCGACATCTAATGCTGCGGTCACACGGAGTAACTTAACCCCTACTATCGAACGTATCCACTCGTTTACGCAAAGTCACTCGTACGGGTTGTGGCGCAGGTGGACGGCTTCCAGTAGCCCGATCGCGATCATGTTGGCGAAGGTCGCCGATCCCCCGTACGACACGAAGGGCAACGGCAGGCCGGTGATCGGCATGATGCCGACCGTCATGCCGATGTTCTCGAAGGTCTGGAACGCCAGCCAGCAGACCACCCCCGAGGCCACCAGCAGGCCGAACAGGTCGGCGGCGTTCATGGCGATGCGCAGCCCCCTCCACAGCACCACGCCGAGCAGCGCCGTGATCAGGGCGGCGCCGACGAAGCCGAGCTCCTCCCCCGCCACCGTGAAGATGAAGTCGGTGTGCTGCTCGGGGACGAAGTGGCCGGTCGTCTGCTCGCCGTGGAACAGCCCCTTGCCGAAGAACCCGCCCGAACCGACCGCGATGCGCGCCTGTTCGGCGTTGTAACCCGCGCCGCGGGGATCCTTCGACGGATCGGCGAAGGCGGTGAAGCGGTTGATCTGGTACGGCTTCAGCAGGTGCAGCCACCACACCAGGAAGGCCCCCGTGACCGCGCCCCCGAGCAGGCCGAGAACCCAGCGTTTGGGCGCGCCCGACACCGCGAGCATGCCGATGACCACCGCGCCGAAGACCAGTGTGGTGCCGAGGTCGGGCTGGAGCATCACCAGCGCGGCGGGCAGGGCGGCGAGCGCGAGGGCGATGAGGATGTCGCGGCGGCCCGGTCCGACCTCGCCGTCGCGCGGCTCGCCCAGGATCATCGCCAGCAGCACGACCATGCCGACCTTGGCGAACTCCGAGGGCTGGAGCTGGAAGCCCCCGCCCAGGGCGATCCACGAATGCGACCCGTTGATCGTCGCGCCGAGGGGCGTGAGCACGGCGACCAGGCCGACGCACGCGGCGGCGTACACGATCGGCGCGTACGCGCGCAGCAGCCGGTAGTCCAGCGCCGCCGTGACCCCGCCGAGCACGAGCCCGATCATGACGTTGAACAGGTGTTTCTTCAGATAGGAGTACGGGTCGTCGCCCGCGTCGGCCAGGCCGACCCGCGTGGCGGAGTAGACGAGTACGGCGCCGATCGCCGACAGCACGACCGTCACGCAGACCAGCGTCCAGTCCAGCCGTCGCAGCGGTGACTCCGACAGCCGGCTGGTCCAGGACCGTCCTTCGTACGTCCGGCCGTATCCGCCGCTGATCATTTGTGCTTCTTTTTCTTCTTGCGTACGGGAACCGCGGCCGGCGTCTTCTCCTCTGGCTCGCCGAAGCCCTGCGGCGGGACGATGGTGCCGTCGAGCGCCAGCGTGGGGAGCCGGTCCGGCACCTTCCCGTCCGGCAGGTCGGGGGTCTTGCCCTTGCGGAGGCCGTACATGTCCTCCCAGATCTCGCGCACGGCCGGCGCGGCGGTGGTCGCACCCGTACCGGTCTGGGTCACCATCACGACGACGACGTAGCGCGGGTTCTTGGCCGGGGCGTACGAGGCGAACCAGGAGTTGTCCTTCTTGCCCCACACCTCTGCCGTACCGGTCTTGCCGGCGACGGCGAGCCGGTCGAGCGGGAACCCGCCGAACGCCCCGGCGGCCGTACCCGACTTGGGCACGTCGGCGAACGCGCTGCGCATGTACGCCAAGACCTTCTGGGAGATCGGCAGCGAGCCGGCCTTCACCGGGTCGATGCGGCGTGCCACGGTGCCGTTCGGCGCGAGCACCGCCTTGGCGACGCGCGGGCTCCACAGGGTGCCGCCGTTCGCGATCGCGGCGTACGCGCGGGCGAGCTGCAGCGGCGTGACGAGCACGTCGCCCTGGCCGACCGCGAAGTTGGCCGCGTCGCCGGCGCGGAAGATGTAGCCGTCGACGCAGTTCTCCGAGGCCATCAGCTTGAGGTACGCCGCGCGGGCCGGGTCGGTCTTGGCCACGTCGGGGTAGCCGGCCTTGCCGTGCTTGCAGTCGGACGCCTTGGTGGCGTTCCAGTAGTCCTGCTTCCACTGCCTGCTGGGGATCCGTCCCGGCGACTCACCGACGATGTCGATGCCGGTCCGCTTGCCGAAGCCGAAGGACTTGGCCATCTTGACCATGGGGTCCTTGGGGCTCTTGCCCGGATGCATGGCGCCGTCGCGCTGCCACTCCTCGTACGCGAACCGGTAGAAGATCGTGTCGCAGGACATGACGATCGCCTGGTGCAGGCTGATGTCGCCGCCCGACTCGCCCTCGAAGTTACTGAAGGCACGCGCGCCCACCATGTACGAGGACGGGCACGAGTAGATGCCGTGCAGCGGGTAGCCGTCGTTGACCGCCGCGGGCAGCGAGGAGACCTTGAACGTCGACCCCGGCGCGAACTCCCCCTGAGTGGCCCGCGAGATCAGCGGCTGGCCCTTGCTCTTGTTGAGCAGCGAGTCGTACTCGTTCTGCGAGATGCCGCCGGTCCATACGGCGGGGTCGTACGTCGGGTAGCTCCCGAGCGCCAGGACGCGCCCGTTGCGGACGTCCATGACCACGCCCGCCGCGGAGTCGGCCGGGTCGCCGCGTTTGCGCGCGGCGTCGACCGCGTGCTTGAGCGCGCCTTCGACGTCGCCCTGGACCTTGGCGTCCAGGCTGGTGACGAGGTTGCCGCCGGAGACCGCGGGCTGTTCGGAGGCGACGCCGGTGACCCGCCCCTGGCTGTCGACCAGGACTCGGCGTACGCCCGGCGCCCCGCGCAGGTCGCCGTCGTAGACCGCCTCCAGACCGTCGCGGCCGATCAGGTCGACGCCGCTGTACCCGGTGACCTTGATGCTCTTGCGCTTGTTGAGCTCCGCCTGGGTGATCGGCTGGAGGTAGCCGAGCGCCTGCGCGGCACCGGCCCCGTCCGTACGCGGGTAGTCGCGCACCGCCTGGAGCTGGGCGTTGATGCCGGGAAAGTCCTCCTGGCGTTCGCGGATCTGCAGGGCCTTCTGCGGATCGGCGTGGTCGTCGATCGGGATCGGCTGGTACGGCGAACCGGTCCAGCAGGGACGCTGGACGCCGGGACCGCACAGCCGGATCTTGGCGGCGATCTGGTCGTAGGGCATGCCGAGCACCCCGGCGAGCCGCTGGAGCACGGCCCTGCCGCTGTCTTTCTGCCGCATGAGCGTCGTGCGGTCGGCGGACACCACCAGGGCCGTACGGTTGCGGACCAGCGGGCGGCCGACGTCGTCGAGGATCTGCCCGCGCGGCGCCGGCACGATGATGTCGCGGATGCCGTTGTCGGCGGCCACCTTGCGATAGTGCGCGCCGTTCATGACCTGGAGGTACCAGAGCCGCCCGCCGAGTGACAGCAGCAGCGACATGACCAGCACGTGCAGCACCACCAGGCGCAGGCGCGATCGCGAACCCATGGTCCTCCTACCTCGCCCGGTAGAAACCGGGGACCGGGTCGAGCCCGGCCGAGTCTCTCGGGTGCTCGGCGCGTCTCGTCAGCCGCAGCACGGCCCAGACCACGAACGGGCTGGCGACGATGTCGTAGAAGACCTGCAAGGGCAGCACGTGGGACACCACCGACCAGCGGGCCCGCGGGTCGCCGAGCATCGCCCCGACCACGGCGTACAGAACGGATCCGGCGAGGGCACCGGCCGCGACCGTGATGAACGGCAGCAGCGGCGCCCGGTCCATCTCGATGGCGACCGAGCCGCAGATGTAGCCGATCAGGCAGTAGACCAGCGCGTAGCGGCCGATCGTGTGGTCGGCGGGCGGCACGATGTCGGTCGCCAGGCCCGCGGCGAATCCGGCGACGAGGCCCGAGAGCGAGCCGTTGACCAGGGCGAGCGCGACGACGGCCAGCAGCACGAGGTCCGGGACCACCGAGCCGGGCAGCGGCAGCCGGTTGGCCACCGTCACCTGCAGGATCAGCGCGGCGACGATGACGATCGAGGCGAGGACGTTACGGGACATGGTCAGCCTCTCGTCGGGGTCGGAGCCGGCCGGGACTCGGGCGGCGGCGAGCCGGCCGCCTGGGACGGCGGCGAAACCGGCGCGGGCGGTACGGGCGGCGGAGCCGTCGGTGAGGGTGACGGAGAGGGCGGGAGCACCGAGTCGCGCGGGTTGCGTTTGGGCGGGGCCACCACCACGCCGACGACATCGAGCGAGGTGAAGTGCACGTAGGGGGTCACGAAGGCGGTGCGGGTCAGCGATCCGGGAGTGCGCTCGATCTTGGTGACGGTGCCGATCGGGACGCCGGGGACGTACGGCCGGTCGCCCTGGGAGCCGAACGAGACGATGCGCTGTCCCGGCTCCATGACCACGGTCGAGTCGAGAAGCTGGAACTTCAGCGCCGAACCGCCGCGCCGCCCGGCCCCCTGCACGATGCCGATCTCGCCGGAGTTCTCCAGTCTCCCGCCGATCGAGGACGCGGCGTCGGTGGCGAGCATCACCGTCGAGGTGGACGGCCCGACCTGGGTGACACGGCCGACCAGCCCGTCGCCGGACAGCACGGTCATGTTCGGCCGGACGCCGTTGCCGCTGCCGACGTCGAGGGAGACGGTGTCCTCCAGGCCCTCTCCGGAGGAGATGACCTCGGCCGGGACGATGCGGTAGCCGCCGAGCCCGGACGTGCCGAGGAGGCGGCTGAGCTCGTCGGCGCGTTTGCGGTCGGTCTGCCCGGTCCGCAGCTGCTGCCGGAGCTGCTGGTTCTCGCGTTCGAGCCGGTTGATGCGGCGGTGCGCGCCGGGCGCGCCGGTGAACGTGTGGAACGCACCGGCGACCGGGCGCACGACCGCGGTGGCGCCCTGCTCGATCGGGCCGAAGATGGCCTCGCCGAAGCCGCGCAGCGCGCTCAGCGGCGAGTTGTCGCCACCGCGGTAGTCCACGGTGATCATCGCGAGCGAGACGAGCAGCAGGACACCGAGCACGGCGCGAGTTCGCCGGGTGTCGTTCACCGGCCGGACGCCCCTCTAACGCCTGGGTTCGGGTACGAGGACCTGCCGAAGTGCCTCGAAGTCCTCGACGCACTTGCCTGAACCGAGCACGACCGAGTCGAGCGGGTTGTCGACCATGTGGATCGGCATGCCGGTCTCTTCGCGGAGACGCTCATCGATGTTCTTCAGCAGCGCGCCACCGCCGGTCAAGGCGATGCCGCGGTCCATGATGTCGCCGGAGAGCTCGGGCGGGCACTTGTCCAACGTGGTCTTGACCGCGTCGACCACGGTGTTGACCGGCTCCTCGATCGCGCGGCGTATCTCCTCGGCGGAGATCACGACGGTCTTCGGCAGGCCGCTCACGAGATCGCGACCGCGGATCTCGGCGTGCGGCTCGTCCTCGAACGGGTACGCGGACCCGATCGCCATCTTGATCTCTTCGGAGGTGCGCTCCCCCAGCATGAGGGAGTACTCCTTCTTCGCGTAGGAGATGATCGCCTGGTCGAGCTCGTCTCCGCCGACGCGGATCGACTGGCTCGTCACGATGCCGCCGAGCGAGATGATCGCGACCTCGGTGGTGCCACCGCCGATGTCGACGACCATGTTGCCGGTCGGCTCGTGCACCGGGAGCCCGGCGCCGATCGCGGCGGCCATCGGCTCTTCGATGATGTAGACGCGCCTGGCTCCGGCCTGGTAGCCGGCCTCCTTCACCGCGCGCTGCTCCACCCCGGTGATCCCGCTGGGCACGGCCACGACGATCCGCGGTTTGGCGAAATGTCGTCGTTTATGCACTTTTTGGATGAAATAGCGCAACATGCGTTCGGTCACGTCGAAGTCGGCGATCACGCCGTCCTTCAGCGGACGCACCGCGACGATGTTGCCCGGCGTACGGCCGATCATCCGCTTGGCTTCGATACCGACGGCGACGATCTTGCCCGTGTTCGTGTTGATCGCCACGACAGAGGGCTCGTTGAGCACGATGCCGCGACCGCGGACGTAGACCAACGTGTTCGCCGTACCTAGATCTACCGCCATGTCGCGGCCGAGGAACGACAGCTTGTTACCCATGAAGAAAGGCAGCCCTTCGAGATTGGCGGGCGTGCAGGAGCGCATTGTCATGGTAACTCGGAACACGCCAGTTGATGCAGGACCAATCGGCGCGCGTCGCCGATCGGTTGTGCTCCGGTCAGGGCCCGGTCATGGTAAAACAAACGCGCGGACCGGAGTCGCTCCGGCCCGCGCGTGTTCACGCCGACGTCAGAAAAGGTTCGGGAAGAAGAGCTTGATCTCACGCTCGGCGGAGTAGGTGGAGTCGGAGCCGTGCACGATGTTCTCCTGGATCTCCAGCGCGTGGTCGCCACGGACCGTGCCGGGCCCGGCGGCCACCGGGTCGGTCGCGCCGGCCAGCCCGCGGAACGCCTCGATCGCACGCGGTCCCTCGACCACCATGGCGACGAGCGGACCACCCGTGATGAACTCCACCAGCGAGCCGAAGAACGGCTTTTCGCGGTGCTCCTCGTAGTGGGTCTCGGCGACGTCGCGCTCGAGCGTGCGAAGCTCCAGCGCGACGAGCTTCAGGCCCTTGCGCTCGATGCGCGCGATCACGTCGCCGACAAGCCCCCGGCGTACGCCGTCGGGCTTGACGAGGATGAGGGTGCGTTCGGACACGGGTGGTTCTCCTAGCGTCATGGATTGCGGTCGTCGGCGGGGGGCCGCGCCTTCGCCGCCTGGAACACGGCCGTGTCGCGCTGGATCCGCGGCGATCGCGGCCGGGCCTCCGCGTGTGGCTGCGATCCTACCCGCCCCATCCGGCCCGCAGGGCGGCCCCGCCGGTGTCCGGAGCCGCGGCGATACCGGGGTCGCGGGGGGTGCGCCCGCGTGCCGCCCAGGCGGTCGCCAGGGCGAGGACGACCGCGATCCCGCCGGCCCCCACGAGCCACATCCGGTACGCCTCGGTGAGTGCCACCAGGGCCTCGCCCGCGCCTCCTCCCGACCGGGTGACGGCGCCGACCCTGGCGACCTGGAGCGGCCCGACGACGAGGTGTCCGCCGAGCACGGCGGGGCAGCAGAGCGTCAGGCCGAACAGGCCGGGGCCGATCTCGGTGGGCCGCAGCGCGGTGCCCAGGGCCAGCCCGATGCCGGTGCCGAGAGCCCCCAGCGCGCCGGACAGCTCCCACCGGTCGGCGCCGGTACCCATCGCCAGGAACGCCACGATCGCGGCGATGACCAGGGCGTACCCACAGAGCACCGCGCTCCGGCCCGCCGCGCGCCTGGACGCGGTCGCGGTGAACACGGCCAGCGCGGCACACGCGGCTCCCGCCCCGAACGGCCCGAACGACACTTGCGGCCCGTCCAGGATGCCGGCGAGCGGCCCGGTCACCGGCATGGTCAGCAGGCCCACGGCGATCATGACGACGGCATAGCCGAGCGGGCTGCCGGTGATGGCGCCTCGCGACCCGGCCAGGGCGAGGCCGAGCAGGCCCACGATGGCGCACGAGGCCAGGATGAGCTGGGCGCCGGGCGACCAGTCGTAGCCGGTGACGACCGCGAGAAAGGCGAATCCCGCGGACGGGGCGACGGGCAGCAACAACAGCACGCGTTCGCCCCGGCCGGCCGGCGGGACGCCGGGCCAGCGGGCCGGACGCAGCCGCAGCACGCCGAGGATCCCCGCGCCGACGAGGGCGGTGGCCGCCAGCCACCAGTACGGATGCAGGATCGCCCGCCACGCGGGGGCGTACGGGTCGTCCGGGGCGGGTGTGGCGATGAGTACGGCGGGCGTGGCGGCCAGCAGGGAGGCGACGAGACCGGCGGCCCACACACCCACCGTGAGACGGCGCTCACGGCGCTCACAGGCGAGGAGGAGCGCCGCGGGCAGGACGGCTCCCGCCCCGGCCCCCTGGACGGCCCGCAGGAGCCCTGTGAGCGGTACGGAGGTGGCGTACGCGGCCGACGCCTGGGCGCCGAGTATGAGGGCCAGGCCGGCGAACAGGACGCCCCAGGCGGGGAGCCTGCGGGCCAGGACGGCGGCCAGGGGCGTGGCGAGCAGCAGGGCGGGCAGGGCGAGCCCGGTCGCACGTACGAACCCGGCGGCCTGGCCGTCGGTCAGGCCGAAGTCGCGGGCGGCCAGCGGCACGACGTAGGAGGCCGTGTTGGGCAGGACCAGCACCGCCGCCGGGACCGCCGTGGCGAGGACGAGCACCAGCACGGCGAGGCCGGCCGGGTCCCGCCCGGCTGGGGGATCGGGCGTCACGGCGAGGTCCGGTCTTTCGGGGGGCGTGGACATCGGGAAGTCCTCCCGGAGTTTCGACTTCCCCGCCTTCTACCGGCACACCTAATATTAGGAAATGCCCCACTTTTCCCAGAACATAACCTTCTGGTGGCGAGGAACGCGTAATGGTCATTGCGACATTAGCGCGCCGGAGCGTTCTCCACCCGCCGTCCGAGCCAAATCGCCGTTATCCAGAGAGCGGCGAAAATAACACCAAGGAAAAACATCGTAGTAACCACGAAACCGGTAGCAATTACAAGAATCTGCAAAACGCTCCCGGCGACGTACGCCCATCGGTACCGCAGCAGACCTGCGATGATCACTCCGGCCAGCGCGAGTCCGCCGCCCACGATGCCGGCCGCGGTGCCGTCGGCATGCACCACGGTGATCGCCACTGGAATCGACAGAGCGGTCACCACCGCCTGAAGCACGAGGGTGACGGCACACAGTCTTCTCACGCGCGACCTGCCTTTGCGGCGCGGAACTCCCGGCCCGCGCGGATCATTTCGATCATGCGGACCCTTCCGGGGCTCGCAGGAGCAGGCGGGCGTCCCCCGCCGTCGTCACCGAGCCGGTGATCAATACGCCCGCGCCGGCGAACTCCCCCGCCTCGTCGGCGAGCCCGATGGCCTGGTCGATGGCGTCGTCCAGCCGGGGGACCAGATGGACGCGGTCCTCGCCGAACATGTCCACCGCCACCTCCGCCAGGTCCTGCGCCGACATCGACCGCTGCGAGGAGTTACGGGTGACGATCAGCTCGTCGAGCACCGGCTCGAGCTCCTCGAGCAGCCCGGCGACGTCCTTGTCCGCCATCACGGCGAGAATCCCGACGAGACGCGTGAAGCCGAACTCCTCCGTCACCGCGGCGGCGGTGGCCGCCATGCCGGCCTGGTTGTGCGCGGCGTCGACGAGGACGGTCGGCCCGGTGCGGACGACCTCGAGCCGCCCGGGCGAGGGAGCCTTCAAGAACGCGGCGCGTACGAGCTCGGGATCGAGCTGGTCGGGGTCGCGCCGGGCGTCCTCCCCGGTCGGCTCGCCGGTGGCCCGCCCACTGGCGAACGCCTCCACCGCCGCCAGCGCGCACGCCGCGTTGCTCGCCTGGTAGTCGCCGAACATGGGCAGGACCACGTCGTCGTACACGCCGCGCAGGCCCTGAAGCCGCGTCACCTGCCCGCCGACGGCCAGCTCGCGCTGGAGCACGCCGAACTCGATGCCCTCGCGCGCCACGGTCGCGCCCACCTCGGTGGCACGGCGGATGAGCACCTCGGCCGCCTCGACCGGCTGCTGCGCGAGAATCGCGATCGAACCGGCCTTGATGATCCCGGCCTTCTCCCCCGCGATGGCCTCGACCGTGTCGCCGAGCACCTCGGTGTGGTCGAGCCCGATCGGGGTGATGACGGCCACCGCTCCGTCGGCGACGTTGGTGGCGTCCCAGACCCCGCCCATGCCGACCTCGATGACCGCGACGTCCACCGGAGTGTCGCTGAACGCGCTGAACGCCATCGCGGTCAGCATCTCGAAGAAGGAGACCTTCACGTCGTGCTTGGCGTCGATCAGCTCGGCGAACGGCAGGACGTCGTCGTAGATCTCGGCGAAGCGCTCCTCGCTGACCGGCTGCCCGTCCACACCGATCCGCTCACGCATGGTGTGCAGCTCGGGGCTGGTGAACATGCCGACCCGCAGCCCGCGCTCGCGCAGCAAGGCGTCGATCATCCGTGCGGTACTCGTCTTGCCGTTCGTCCCGGTGACGTGGATCACCGGGTAGGCCCGCTGCGGCGACCCGAGAATGTCGGTCAGGTCCCGGATCCGGTCCAGCGTCGGGTCGATGTCCCACTCGACCCCACGCTCGCGAATCCCGCGTACGGCCTCCTCATAGCTGCTCCCAGTCACGATCAGAGCCTACTAACGCCCGCCCCCACCCCCGACCGCCCCTCAGGCCTGACGGCTATCGTCGTCCTCGTGGTGCCGGAGCCGTGGGGAGGACGCCGATGACGGCCCCGGCGGTCCCCTCCTTCTTCTTCGAAGAGTGGAGCCGGCGTGGTCCCGGTGATCGCCGCAGCCTGCGGCGTGCCGCTCTTCTCGCCGGTGCGCTCGGTGTGGCCGAGCCCGGTACGCCCGTGCTCACCGTCGTCGGCTCCAAGGGCAAGGGCACGGCGGCGACGTACGCCTCGGCGTGGCTCGTCGCGGCGGGGTGCCGCGTGGTCACGGTCACCAGTCCCGGCCTGCGCGGTGACGTCGAGCGCGTCCGGGTCGACGGGGCCGCCGTCTCCGCCGGCGAACTGGCCGGGCTCGGACGACGGCTCCGGCAGGCGTCCCGCTCGCTGCCGCGAGAGCACGACGGATATCTGTCGCCGAGCGGGCTGTTCACGCTCGCCGGACTGCTGCACGCGCGGGACGTCGGCGCCGATGCCGTCGTGCTGGAGGCGGGCATGGGCGGCGTCTCCGACGAAGCGGGGCTCTTTCCGCCCTCGGTCCTCGCGATCACAGAGGTGTTCGGCGAGCATCTCGGTGTGCTCGGCGACACACCCGCGGAGATCGCCGCGGACAAGGCCGGCATCGCGGCGACGACCACGTCCGCGGTCGTGTCGCTGCCCCAGACCCCCGCCGTCGCGGCCACGATCGCGGCCACCGTGGCCGCCGCCGGCGCCGGCCACGTCGAGACCATCGGCATCGCACGGACGGCGGACCTGCCCGGGGCGGCCGGCATCGACGAGCCGGCCGGGTGGGGAGGCGCAGACCCTTCCGGCAACGCGAGCCCCGTCGGCCTCACAGGCCCCGACACGTTGCCCGCCGACCTTCTCCCCCACGGCCTCAACCGCCCGAACGCCGCCCTCGGCTGCGCGGCCGCGCGACGTCTCCTCGACGCGATGGGCCGCCCGGCACCGGACGGCGCCCGGCTCGCCGGAGTCCTGGCCTCCGTACGGCTCCCGGGCCGTACCTCCTGGCACACGATCCCCGGCGCGACGGTCCTCATCGATTCGGCGATCGGACGGGCCGGAGCCGCGGCGGCCGTCCGCGAGGCACATCGGCGCTGGGACCGGATCGATCACGTCCTCGTCTGTCTCCCCGACCACAAGGACATCCCCGGCGTGCTGGCCGAGCTTCGAGGACTCCCCGTGACCTTCGTACGGATGCCGGACCGCGAAAGCCTCCGGTTCACGCGCACCCAGGCCACGATCGACGCCGCCGACCTCACCCCCGGGAGGCTCGCGGCGCTGGGCGGGAGGATCCTCGTCCTCGGCACGGTCTACTTCACCGGCCGCGTCCTCGACCTCGTCGACGCACCGACCGAGCGGCTGTTCGACGCCTGAGGCTCACTCCGCGATGCGAAGGACGATCAACGCCATGTCGTCGTGCGAAGGCTCGGTGGAGAAGGCGCGTACCGCCCGGCTGATCCGTGCCGCCACCGCGCCGGCGCCCAGGCCGGCGCAGGCCGCCAGGATGCGTTCGAGGCCCTGGTCGTCGCCGAGCAGCCGGTCACCGTTGCGTCGCTCGGTCACCCCGTCCGTGAAGCCCAGGACGAGATGCCCCGGCTGGAGGGTCACGGTCCGTACCGAGAACTCCGCCCCCGGGAAGACCCCGAGCATCAGGTCGGACTCGGCGTCGCCGTCGACCGTGCCCGCCGGGCTGAGGAGGAGCGGCGGCGGATGCCCCGCCGTCGCGTACGTCACGCGGGCGCTGCCGTCCGGCAGCGGCTCGACCTCCCCGTGCAGAAGCGTCAGGAACCGCGCCCTCGGCCCCTCCTCCAGGATCAGGGCGTTGAGCCGCTGGAGCACGTCGGGGATGGAGTAGTCCTCACGCCCGAGGATCCGCAGCGTGTGGCGGGCCAGTCCGGTCACCGAGGCCGCCTCCGGCCCCGTACCGCAGACGTCGCCGATCGCGAACCGCCAGCGGGAGCCCACGTTGAACACGTCGTAGAAGTCGCCGCCCACCTCGCTGCTCTCGCCTCCCGCCGGCTCGTACACGGCGGCCAGGTCGAGGCCCGGGATCACCGGGATGTCGGGCGGGAGCAGGCTGCGCTGGAGCGTACGGCTCATGTCCGCCTGCTCCTCGTACAGGCGCGCGTTGTCGATCGCGAGCGCGGCGCGGCCGGCCAGGTCCTCGGTCAGCTCGAGCATGTCGCGCGTGAACCGCGCGCCCTTCGGGCCGCCGACCACGAGCATGCCGATGCTGCGGCCGCGCGCCAGCAGCGGGAACACGTGCGCGACGTCGCCGGTCACCCGGTGGGCGGTGGCGGGCATCGGCGACTGCCCGGGGGCGGGGCCGAACCCCTCCCACGGCCCCGGCTCGGCCGGCGGGGGCGCCTGGGGCACCATGTCGAGCATCGTGCGCAGGTCGGCCACCATGGTCTCGTCGGCGTGCCACGCGTACGCCGGAAGCGCCATTCCCCCGTCTCGTACGGTGAACAGCGCGCACCAGGTCGCCAGGCGCGGCACGATCAGCTGGGCGACGAGCGCCATGGTCATCTGCTGGTCGAGGGTGCCGGCGAGCAGGCTGCTCGCCTCGGCGAGGAAACCGAGCCAGCCGCGCCGGGCGCGCTCCAGCTCCATCAGGCGTGCGCGTTCGAGGGAGGGCGCCTGCCGGTCGGCGACCTGCTGGAGGTGTTCGACGTCCTCCTCGTTGAAATGAGCCGCGTCGCGTGAGGCGGCGATCAGCAGCCCGACCCCCCGGCCGTCGACCACGAACGGCGCGGTGACCAGCGAACGGATCCCGGCGGCCTGAAGGGCCGGCAGGTTGTACGGGCTGCCGCCCAGGTCGGCGTACACGCCGCGGCCTCCCACCGGAGCGCCCTCCAGCCCCAACTCCAGGGCGGCGCCCTCGGGCCGTACGCCGGAGGTCGCCTTGAGCACGAGTTCGGCGTCGTCCTCGGTGAGCAGGACGTACACGCAGTCGGCGCCAAGGGCGTCCTGCGCGGTCTGTGCGGTGCGGTGGGCGAGCTGGTCGACGGTCGGCCGGGACGGGCGCGGGGTGGCGATGATCTCCTCGTACGACGGCGGTGGCGGCGCCTGCTTCTCCCCGGAGGTGCCGGGGATGGTGAACCAGACCTGCTTTTCGCCTTGGCCGTACGTGACGCCCCATGAGGTCGCGAGCGTCTCGGGGAACAGCAGTCCGCGGCCGCTCACCTGATCGCCCGGGATGGGGATCCTCCGTGCCTGGTGCCGATCGTGCACCTCCACCCTCACCTGCCCGGGGAGGGCCTCGCACACGACCTCCACCTCGGTCCCCGCGTGCACGATTGCGTTCGTAACCAGTTCGCTGGTGAGTAGCATGGCGTCGTCCACCTCGTCGACGCCCCAGTTACGTAGCGTCTCCCCGACAAAACGCCGTGCAGCCGCGACAGAAGCGACCTCCGGCGGGAAGGTCGCGTACCTCTTTGGGTTCTTCTCCACAGCCACTTGGATTCGTCTCGGGGATGCACGACGCTGCCATCGTGGCAGATTCCCCGGGTGGACTGTACATATCCCCGGCCACGCCGCATGGAAGGCGAGGTGGAAGGTAATGGCTCGAAGCACGTCCCATGCACCGGTGAGCGCCCATTATGACGGGGCCGACCTGCGGCCCGTGCTCGATGCGCTCAGCGCGCTGCGCGACGGCGATTTCGAGCACAGACTCGACACCTCCGGCGATGACGTCATGGCGGAGATCGCCTCGGTCTTCAACGAGGTCCAGGCGCGCGCCGGCCATCTGACCGGGGAGCTCGTACGCGTACAACGTGAGGTTCGTCACGAGGGCCGCATCGACGAGCGCCTGGGAGCCGGCGGCGAAGGCGCCTGGGCGACGGGCAACGCGGCGGCCAACGCGCTGATCGACGCTCTCGTCCAGTCCGCCACCGCCATGGCCAGAGTGGCCGACGCGGTCGCCGACGGCGATCTGAGCCAGCGCATCGAGCTCGACACCGGCACCCGGCCGTGGCGGGGCGAGCTGCTGCGGATGGGCACGGGCGTCAACCGCATGGTCGAGCATCTCGACGAGTTCGCCGCCGAGGTCACGCAGCTGGCCCGCGAGGTCGGCGCGGAGGGCCGTCTCGGCGGGCAGGCCACGCCACGGGAGATGTCGGGCCGCTGGCGCGACGTCACCGGCGCGGTCAACGCCATGGCCAGCCGGCTGACCGGCCAGGTACGCGACATCGCCCTGGTGACCACCGCGGTGGCTCGCGGCGACCTCACCCGCAAGGTGACGGTCGAGGCGACGGGTGAGCTGCTCGAGCTCAAGCAGACCGTGAACACCATGGTCGACCAGCTGTCCTCGTTCGCCGACGAGGTCACGCGTGTGGCCCGCGAGGTCGGCACCGAAGGACGCCTCGGCGGCCAGGCACAGGTCAGTGGCGTCAGCGGGGTCTGGAAGGACCTCACCGACAACGTCAACTCCATGGCCGGCAACCTCACCGGCCAGGTGCGCAACATCGCCCAGGTGGCGACCTCCGTCGCGAACGGTGACCTGTCCAAGAAGATCACCGTCGACGCGCAGGGTGAGATCCTCCAGCTCAAGGACACCCTCAACACCATGGTCGACCAGCTGTCGGCCTTCGCCAACGAGGTCACGCGTGTGGCCCGCGAGGTCGGCACCGAAGGACGCCTCGGCGGCCAGGCACAGGTCGGCGGCGTCAGCGGCGTCTGGAAGGACCTCACCGACAACGTCAACTCCATGGCCGGCAACCTCACCGGCCAGGTCCGCAGCATCGCGCAGGTCGCCACGGCGGTCGCCGGCGGTGACCTCTCCAAGAAGATCACCGTCGACGCCCAGGGCGAGATCCTCCAGCTCAAGGACACCCTCAACACCATGGTCGACCGGCTCTCGTCGTTCGCCGACGAGGTCACCCGCGTCGCCCGCGAGGTCGGCACCGAAGGAAACCTCGGCGGCCGCGCCAAGGTCGGCGGCGTCAGCGGCGTCTGGAAGGACCTCACCGACAACGTCAACTCCATGGCGGACAACCTGACCTCCCAGGTCCGCAACATCGCCCAGGTGACCACCGCGGTGGCGAACGGCGACCTGACCAAGAAGATCGACGTCGACGCCCAGGGCGAGATCCTCCAGCTGAAGACGACCATCAACACGATGGTCGACCAGCTGTCCTCGTTCGCCGGCGAGGTCACGCGTGTGGCCCGCGAGGTCGGCAGCGAAGGCCGCCTCGGCGGTCAGGCCGAGGTCGAGGGCGTCTCCGGCACCTGGAAGCGGCTCACCGAGAGCGTCAACGAACTCGCCAGCAACCTGACCCGCCAGGTGCGCGCCATCGCGTCGGTGGCCAGCTCGGTCGCCCGCGGCGACCTCACCAAGGCGGTCTCGGTCGAGGCGCGCGGCGAGGTCGCCGAGCTCAAGGACAACGTCAACCTGATGGTGGCGAACCTCCGCGAGACCACGCGCGCCAACCAGCAACAGGACTGGCTCAAGACCAACCTCGCCCGCATCGCCGGCCTGATGCAGGGCCACCGCGACCTGATGGAGGTCGCCCGGCTGATCATGAGCGAGGTCACTCCGCTGGCCTCGGCTCAGTACGGCGCGTTCTACCTCGCCGAGGAGCGCGACGGCGACCGCGAGCTGGTGCTCAAGACCGGGTACGGCGTCGGCAAGGACCAGGTCGACAAGGTCCGCTTCACGTTCGGCGACCGCCTCGTCGGCCAGGCCGCCGTCGAGCACAAGCCGATCCTCGTCGACGATCTGCCCGCCGGCTACATCACGATCGGCACGGGCCTGGGCCAGGCGTCCCCGGTCAACGTCATCGTGCTGCCGATCCTGTTCGAGAACCGCGTGCTCGGCGCGATCGAGCTCGCCTCGTTCAGCCCGTTCAGCGAGGTACACCTGGCCTTCTTCGACCAGTTCGTCGAGACCATCGGCGTGACGATCAACACGATCACCGCCAACTCCCGTACGGAGGCCCTGCTGGCCGAGTCGCAGCGGCTGACGGTCGAGCTGCAGGACCGCTCCAGCGAGCTCCAGCGCCAGCAGGCCGAGCTGCGCCGCTCCAACGCCGAGCTGGAAGAGAAGGCGGCGCTGCTGGCCAAGCAGAACCGCGCGATCGAGATGCAGAACTTCCAGATCGAGCAGGCTCGCCGCACCCTGGAGGAGCGCGCGGAGCAGCTCGCCCAGTCCTCGCGGTACAAGTCCGAGTTCCTCACCAACATGTCCCACGAGCTGCGGACGCCGCTCAACAGCCTGCTCGTGCTCGCCAAGCTCCTGTCCGGCAACCCGGACAAGAACCTCACGCCCAAGCAGGTCGAGCTGATCAAGACCATCCACGAGTCGGGGTCCGACCTCCTGCGATTGATCAACGACATGCTCGACCTGTCCAAGGTCGAGGCGGGCAAGATGGAGCTGCATCCGCAGCGCATCTCCCTCGCCGAGCTGGTCGACTACGTCGACGCGACGTTCCGGCCGATGGCGGCCGACAAGGGACTCGCCTTCGACGTGTACGCCGAGCCCGGCCTGCCCCAGGAGCTCTTCACCGACGAGCAGCGGCTGCAGCAGGTGCTGCGCAACCTGCTGTCCAACGCGGTCAAGTTCACCTCCTCCGGCGAGGTACGCCTGACGGTCCGGCGCCCGGACGACGTCTCGTTCGTCGACCCGATCCTGGCCGAGACGCCGGACGTCATCGGCCTGGCGGTCACCGACACGGGCATCGGCATCGACGAGCACAACCTGCGATCGATCTTCGAAGCCTTCCAGCAGGCGGACGGCACGACGAGCCGGCGCTACGGCGGCACCGGCCTCGGCCTGTCGATCAGCCGCGACATCGCCCAGCTCCTCGGCGGAGAGATCCACGTCTCGAGCCGTCCGGGCGACGGCAGCACGTTCACGCTGTACCTGCCGATCAACTACGCCGGTCCGGTGGGCACGGCGCTGGCGGCGCCCAGCGAGAAGCGCGCGCCGCTGATGCCCGCGCCCATCCCTCCGGCGCCGCTGGAGCTGCCCGAGGCCGAGGAGCCCTACGTCGAGCAGCCCATCGACGACGAGGTGCTGTCCGGCCGCAAGATCCTCATCGTCGACGACGACGTCCGCAACATCTTCGCGCTGACCTGCGTACTGGAGCAGTACGGCATCGAGGTGCTGTACGCGGAGAACGGCCGCGAGGGGATCGACACCCTCGACCGCAACGAGGACGTCGACCTCGTCCTGATGGACGTCATGATGCCCGAGCTCGACGGCTACGCGACGACGGAGGCCGTACGCCGCATGCCGCAGTTCGCCGACCTGCCGATCATCGCCCTGACCGCCAAGGCGATGAAGGGTGACCGGGAGAAGAGCATCGAGTCCGGAGCGTCCGACTATGTGCCGAAGCCTGTCGACGCGGACCATCTTCTTGACATCATGAGGGCGTGGCTAAGTCGGCCGCGGACGTGATGGAGGGTTGATCGTGGCCGAGAAGGCGAACATTCTTCTGGTCGATGACCGAGACGAGAACCTCGTCGCTCTCGAGGCGATCCTGAGCTCGCTCGACCAGAACATGATCCGCGCCCGGTCGGGCGACGAGGCGCTACGCGCGCTGCTGACGAACGAGTTCGCGGTGATCCTGCTGGACATCGTGATGCCGGGGATGGACGGTTTCGAGATCGCGCGGGCGATCAAACGCCGCCGCAAGACGCGCGAGGTCCCGATCATCTTCCTGACCGCGGTCGACGCGGGCCCGGACTACGCCTTCCGCGGGTACGCGGCCGGCGCCGTCGACTACATCTCCAAGCCGTTCGACCCGTGGGTGCTCCGCACCAAGGTGTCGATCTTCGTTGAGCTGCATCGAAAGAACCAGCAGCTCCGGGAGCAGTCCGAACTCCTGCGAACCCAGTTCGCCGCCGCACCGGCGGGCGAGTACGCGGCCGAGCTGAGCGAACGCCTGACCGCGGTGGAGGACCAGATCGGCGCACTGAGCGAGTGGGCACTGAAGGACGAGGACGCGGCCAAGGCCATGGGCACTCTGGAACAGCGCGTCGGCGAACTACGAACCGCCATCGACACTCTGCGTACGCCGTCAGACTAGTTCCGCAGGCCTGCCGCACCCTCGGTGTGCCATCCTGAGCGCTCCGCGTGCGCTACCTACACCACCCGCCAAAGCCGACCGCCGGCGCGGACGTTGCGCTGGCCCGTGACTCGCCACTGACAGCCCCCAGCCCGCTGACGTGAGCGCGCCGATCTCGGATATCGCCGGCTGGCAGATCATCCCTCCACTCACCCGCCCGGCCCCGTGCGAGTCCGGCTGGCCTATCTCGGCGTTTGTCCCCGTAAATGCAAATAGGCCCCTTCCCCCACTGAGGTGGGGAAAGGGGCCTATTTAATGGAAAGAGCGGACAGGACCCCGGGGGGTTCTGTCCGCTCTTTCTTATATGTTTATGTCCGGCGGTGTCCTACTCTCCCACACCGTCCCCGGTGCAGTACCATCGGCGCTGGAGGGCTTAACTTCCGGGTTCGGAATGGGACCGGGTGTTTCCCCACCGCTATGACCACCGAAACGCCTGAACAGGAGCACGACTCCGGTGAGTGGTTCCCGGTCGTGTCCCGGGAACCGCATAGTGAACGCGAACATAGAGCACAGCAGTTAAGTCTGTTGTGTGTGTTCAAGCCGCTCGGCCTATTAGTACCAGTCAACTCCACACCTTGCGGTGCGTCCATTTCTGGCCTATCAACCCAGTCGTCTAGCTGGGGGCCTTACAACCCGTAGGTTGGGAGACCTCATCTTGAGGAAGGCTTCCCGCTTAGATGCTTTCAGCGGTTATCCCGACCGAACGTAGCCAACCAGCCATGCACCTGGCGGTACAACTGGCACACCAGAGGTTCGTCCGTCCCGGTCCTCTCGTACTAGGGACAGACCCTCGCAAGTCTCCTGCGCGCACAGCGGATAGGGACCGAACTGTCTCGCGACGTTCTAAACCCAGCTCGCGTGCCGCTTTAATGGGCGAACAGCCCAACCCTTGGGACCTACTCCAGCCCCAGGATGCGACGAGCCGACATCGAGGTGCCAAACCTTGCCGTCGATATGGACTCTTGGGCAAGATCAGCCTGTTATCCCCGGGGTACCTTTTAGCCGTTGAGCGACACCACTTCCACACGTCGGTGCCGGATCACTAGGCCCTGCTTTCGCACCTGCTCGACATGTCTGTCTCACAGTCAAGCTCCCTTGTGCCCTTGCACTCAACACCTGATTGCCAACCAGGCTGAGGGAACCTTTGGGCGCCTCCGTTACATTTTGGGAGGCAACCGCCCCAGTTAAACTACCCACCAGGCACTGTCCCCCACCCGGATTCACGGGTGCGGGTTAGACGCTCGAAACGACCAGAGTGGTATTTCACCAATGACTCCACCCATACTGGCGTATGAGCTTCATAGTCTCCCACCTATCCTACACAAGACGCTCCAAACGCCAATGCCAAGCTGTAGTGAAGGTCCCGGGGTCTTTCCGTCCTGCTGCGCGTAACGAGCATCTTTACTCGTAGTGCAATTTCACCGGGCCTGTGGTTGAGACAGTGGGGAAGTCGTTACGCCATTCGTGCAGGTCGGAACTTACCCGACAAGGAATTTCGCTACCTTAGGATGGTTATAGTTACCACCGCCGTTTACTGGCGCTTAGGTTCTCAGCTTCACCCGCCGAAGCGGATTAACCGGTCCCCTTAACGTTCCAGCACCGGGCAGGCGTCAGTCCGTATACAGCGTCTTACGACTTCGCACGGACCTGTGTTTTTAGTAAACAGTCGCTTCCCCCTGGTATCTGCGACCCCCACCAGCTCCACAGAGCTAGTCTGGTCACCAGCAGGGGCCCCCCTTCTCCCAAAGTTACGGGGGCAATTTGCCGAGTTCCTTAACCACAGTTCACCCGATCGCCTTGGTATTCTCTACCTGACCACCTGAGTCGGTTTGGGGTACGGGCCGCCGACACACATCGCTAGAGGCTTTTCTCGGCAGCATGGGATCACTCACTTCACCTAAATCGGCTCGGCATCACATCTCACCCTTAATGGTGTGCGGATTTGCCTACACACCGGGCTACATGCTTACCCCAGGAACAACCATCGCCTGGGTTGAGCTACCCTCCTGCGTCACCTCATCACTTGCCTACTACCACCTCAGGTCCGCAGCTCCCCCACCAAACAACCCGAAGGTTACAAGGTGAGCTTGCGGCGTTAGTGTCAGTGGGTTCAGCATGGGCGCGTGTCAGCGGGTACGGGAATATCAACCCGTTGTCCATCGACTACGCCTCTCGGCCTCGCCTTAGGTCCCGACTTACCCTGGGCGGATTAGCCTGCCCCAGGAACCCTTGGTCATCCGGCGGAGGGGTTTCTCACCCCTCATTCGCTACTCATGCCTGCATTCTCACTCGTGTGGCCTCCACGGCTGGCTCACGCCGCCGCTTCACCGCCCACACGACGCTCCCCTACCCACCCCAACCCCTGAACAAGGATCCGAAAACCCTCACTAGGGACGTGTTGGAGTGCCACGGCTTCGGCGGTGTGCTTGAGCCCCGCTACATTGTCGGCGCGGAATCACTTGACCAGTGAGCTATTACGCACTCTTTCAAGGGTGGCTGCTTCTAAGCCAACCTCCTGGTTGTCACGGCAACTCCACATCCTTTACCACTTAGCACACGCTTAGGGGCCTTAGCCGATGATCTGGGCTGTTTCCCTCTCGACTACGAACCTTATCGCCCGCAGTCTCACTGCCACGCTCTCACTTACCGGCATTCGGAGTTTGGCTGACTTCAGTAAGCTTGTAGGCCCCCTAGGCCATCCAGTAGCTCTACCTCCGGCAAGAAACACGTGACGCTGCACCTAAATGCATTTCGGGGAGAACCAGCTATCACGGAGTTTGATTGGCCTTTCACCCCTACCCACAGGTCATCCCCCAGGTTTTCAACCCTGGTGGGTTCGGTCCTCCACACGGTCTTACCCGCGCTTCAACCTGCCCATGGGTAGATCACTCCGCTTCGGGTCTACAGCATGCGACTAAAAACGCCCTATTCAGACTCGCTTTCGCTACGGCTCCCCCACACGGGTTAACCTCGCCACACACCATAACTCGCAGGCTCATTCTTCAAAAGGCACGCCATCACATCACAACACCCCCGAAAGGGTGTTAACGCTCTGACGGCTTGTAGGCACACGGTTTCAGGTACTATTTCACGCCCCCTCACCGGGGTGCTTTTCACCTTTCCCTCACGGTACTAGTCCGCTATCGGTCATCAGGGAGTATTTAGGCTTACCAGGTGGTCCTGGCAGATTCACACGAGATTTCACGGGCCCCGTGCTACTCGGGAAACACCATATGAAGACGGAAAGGTTTAACCTACCGGACTATCACCGACTACGGTCGACCATTCCAGGCCGTTCGGTTACCCAACCGTTTTATAACTTCACATCCGGCCAGGCGGACCAGATACAGATGCTCCCACAACCCCACACACGCAACGCCCGCCGGCTATCACACGCGCATGGTTTAGCCTCATCCCCTTTCGCTCACCACTACTCAGGGAATCACTGTTGTTTTCTCTTCCTGCGGGTACTGAGATGTTTCACTTCCCCGCGTTACCACCAACCGCCCTATCAATTCAGACGGCGGCAACACCCCATGACGGGTGCTGGGTTACCCCATTCGGAAACCCCCGGATCAACGCTCGGTTGCCAACTCCCCGGGGCATATCGCAGGCTCCCACGTCCTTCATCGGCTCCTGATGCCAAGGCATCCACCGTGTGCCCTTAAAAACTTGAACACAAAAGTTACAAGATGCTCGCGTTCACTATGCAGTTCTCAAAACACGAACGGACACCAACCCACACCACCACCAAACCACCCAAAACCCCCCACCCCACAGACAACACACAAGGGAAGAAGCCATGGATGCGGTATGACGGCAAGACCGGCCCGCACGCCCAAACCCACCCCACCAACCGTGGCAGGACAGGCTCAAAGGCGACCTGAAGACAACCAACACCAGAACAAATCCTGGTGTCCGTTTCCTCAGGACCCAACAGTGTGCTCGACCCTCCCCGACCCATCCGTCCGACGGGTTTCCTGAACCCCCGCTCCGAAGAGTAGAGGCAGTACTCGCGTCTGGGATCAACCAATGAGAATCGAATAGCCAGTGCTCCACTAATGAGCAACCCACCCGCAGAACATTCGCCCGCAGCATGAGTCATGGACCCCACACCCCGAGAACCCTCGAGTGTGTGTGGCCAGGTGCTCCTTAGAAAGGAGGTGATCCAGCCGCACCTTCCGGTACGGCTACCTTGTTACGACTTCGTCCCAATCGCCGGCCCCACCTTCGACGGCTCCCCCCACAAGGGTTGGGCCACCGGCTTCGGGTGTTGCCGACTTTCGTGACGTGACGGGCGGTGTGTACAAGGCCCGGGAACGTATTCACCGCAGCGTTGCTGATCTGCGATTACTAGCGACTCCGACTTCATGGGGTCGAGTTGCAGACCCCAATCCGAACTGAGACCGGCTTTCCGGGATTCGCTCCACCTCACGGTCTCGCAGCCCTTTGTACCGGCCATTGTAGCATGTTTGCAGCCCAAGACATAAGGGGCATGATGACTTGACGTCATCCCCACCTTCCTCCGAGTTGACCCCGGCAGTCTCCCATGAGTCCCCACCATTACGTGCTGGCAACATGGAACGAGGGTTGCGCTCGTTGCGGGACTTAACCCAACATCTCACGACACGAGCTGACGACAGCCATGCACCACCTGTCACCGGCCCAAAAGGACCCCGCATCTCTGCGAGTTTTCCGGTGATGTCAAACCTTGGTAAGGTTCTTCGCGTTGCGTCGAATTAAGCAACATGCTCCGCCGCTTGTGCGGGCCCCCGTCAATTCCTTTGAGTTTTAGCCTTGCGGCCGTACTCCCCAGGCGGGGCGCTTAATGCGTTAGCTACGGCACGGAATCCGTGGAAGGACCCCACACCTAGCGCCCAACGTTTACGGCATGGACTACCAGGGTATCTAATCCTGTTCGCTCCCCATGCTTTCGCTCCTCAGCGTCAGGTAAGGCCCAGAGAACCGCCTTCGCCACCGGTGTTCCTCCCGATATCTGCGCATTTCACCGCTACACCGGGAATTCCGTTCTCCCCTACCTACCTCTAGTCTGCCCGTATCCACCGCAAGCCACGAGGTTAAGCCTCGGGTTTTCACGGCAGACGTGACAGACCGCCTACGAGCTCTTTACGCCCAATAATTCCGGACAACGCTTGCGCCCTACGTATTACCGCGGCTGCTGGCACGTAGTTAGCCGGCGCTTCTTCCCCACCTACCGTCACGTTAGCTTCGTCGGTGGTGAAAGAGGTTTACAACCCGAAGGCCTTCATCCCCCACGCGGCGTCGCTGCGTCAGGCTTTCGCCCATTGCGCAATATTCCCCACTGCTGCCTCCCGTAGGAGTCTGGGCCGTGTCTCAGTCCCAGTGTGGCCGGTCACCCTCTCAGGCCGGCTATCCGTCGTCGCCTTGGTAGGCCGTTACCCCACCAACAAGCTGATAGACCGCGAGTCCATCCCCAGCCGAAAAACTTTCCACCATCAGACATGCATCCAATGGTCATATCCGGTATTAGACCCAGTTTCCCGGGCTTATCCCAGAGCCAAGGGCAGGTTACTCACGTGTTACTCACCCGTTCGCCGCTCGAGTACCCCGAAGGGCCTTTCCGCTCGACTTGCATGTGTTAAGCACGCCGCCAGCGTTCGTCCTGAGCCAGGATCAAACTCTCCGTTAAGGTCACAACGACAACCACCCACCGGGCAGCTGCCAAACCAAACCGAAAAAATCCTGGCAAGAATCATATCTTGCCAAAGAAATCCAAAACCAAAACAACCAGACAAGCCCCGCAAAGGGACCCACCCAGCCGCCTCGGTCGAGGACCTAAAGGCACTGGCTTTTAGCACACTGTTGAGTTCTCAAGAAACGGACACACACCGTTGAGGACCCTTTTGAAGTCCCCTCTGGGGTATTTCCTCTATCTTAGCCTTTTTCGTTTCCTTTGTCGAATTGACCGACTTTGGAGACGAATTCCCTTTTGGACCTTTTCGGATCCGCTTGGGACATTTCCCATCTTACCGTTTCCGTTCTTTTTGTCGAATTGACCGACTTGAGAAGCGAAAACAGTCCCCGCCCAGCACTCAGAACGGAAGCCGAAGCTTCCGACACTGTCGAAGGGAGGTTCCCGGGGGCCGTTGCCACCTTACGGTGGTTCACAACCTGATCGGGCCGACACATCCAGTTGGTCCGTGGCAGACGAAGTCCACTACGAGTTTTCCTTGGGGTGTCTTCCGCGAGGCCGGCCGTCTTACGACGTCCCGCTTCCCCGCAGGCTCGGCAAGCTTAGGACACCCAGGCGTCGAGGTCAACTCCACGGCGCGGGCGTACGTTCTGTCGCAGGTAAACCTGCGTTGTCCTGTCATTCCCCACGCCCCTGCCCCCAAACTCCCGACGTGAGAAATCTTGTCCGGCACCGCGCGACACCAGGCTCGGAGGCGCGCTACCCCTCGGCTTCGCCGCAGGTGAGGAGGTTGGTCGCCGTACGAGGACCACCGTGTGACCGTCCGGCAGGCCGGTGCTTGTGCGCTGGGGCGGACTGCTTCGCGTGCACTGCGGTGGTCACCTGCACAGCCCCGGCGATCTGCACGCGCTCACCCCGGCCACGGACGGCTCCGGTGGCCTGCGTGCGCTCGTCCGGCTGGTCGCCGACGGTTCACCGATGCCCACGAAGGCCAGGCGGGGGGTGGTGGCTGGTCGTGGCGGACTCTGAAGAAGGTGTACGGGGGGCGTGGGCGGCGTCTTGTGCTGCATAGCGGGAGGGACGAAGGCGGGCGAAACCCGTGGTGCGGCGAGCCGAGGATGGAGCCGGACCCCGCCGACGTCGTACGAAGCGCGTTCGCATCGGGTCTACCTACCGGCTGCGCATCTCACGTGCGCCCGGTCCGATGGCGCGGTGTCCGACCGTGCGCCGGCACAGTCCCGGCGTTCAGGGACTCGGTCGGGTGTGAGGGTGGCTCTGATCATTGCTCCGGCCGATGAGAACCACCCCCACAAGTGCACAAGGTTACGCGTGTCAGCGATTCCTCGTGGATCAGTGTCGGTGAGGACTCGCGGTCCGGCCCACTGGCACACACGGCGCCAGAGTCATCCGCCCCGCCGCCGACGACTTCAAGCGGTCCCCCACCGACAAAGTGGAAGCGTGGCCCACAACCGACGTGGCCCACAACCGACGTGGCCCACAACCGACGTGGCCCACAACCGACGTGGCCCACAACCGACGTGGCCCACAACCGACGTGGCCCACAACCGACGTGGCCCACAACCGACGTGGCCCACAACCGACGTGGCCCACAACCGACGTGGCCCACAACCGACGTGGCCCACAACCGACGTGGCCCACAACCGACGTGGCCCACAACCGACGTGGCCCACAACCGACGTGGCCCACAACCGACGTGGCCCACAACCGACGTGGCCCACAACCGACGTGGCCCACAACCGACGTGGCCCACAACCGACGTGGCCCACAACCGACGTGGCCCACAACCGACGTGGCCCACAACCGACGTGGCCCACAACCGACGTGGCCCGGCCGTTCGGCCTGGGCCACGTCTTCGTGCGTGCTTGCCTCAGGTGACACCTGAACGCAGCGGCGAGGGCCTGGCTACGCGACCGGCAGGGCGGCCAGGCGGCCCTCCAGGCTCACGGCATCGCTTTGGGCCTGGGCCAGGCGGGCGCGGGTCTTGGTGACCACCGGTTCCGGTGCCTTGGCCATGAACTGCTCGTTGCCCAGTTTGCCCTCCGCCTGGCCGATCTCCTTGCGGGCCGCAGCGAGGTCCTTCTCCAGGCGGGCGCGTTCGGCGGCCACGTCGATCGCTCCGGCCGTGTCCAGGCGTACGGTCACCCCGTCCACCGGCAGCGACGCGGTCGGGGTGAAGTCCTCGCCCGGCAGGGTCAGGCGCAGCAGGGTGCGAGCCGCCTCCTCGTGCAGCGGGTCGAGGCCCTCCAGAGACGCGGCGACCTTCTGGCCCGGCTTCAGGCCCTGGTCCGCACGGAACCGGCGTACCTCCGTGACCAGGCGCATCAGGCCGGCGATCTCCGCCTCCGCCGACGGGTCGGAGAAGTCACCCGGCGAGGGCCACTCGGCGGTGACGATCGACGAGCCTCCGGTCAGTGCCGTCCAGAGCTCCTCGCTGACGAACGGTGTCAGCGGGTGCAGCAGGCGGAAGAGTACGTCGAGGACATGGCCCAGCACGGCGGGGGCGTCGGCGCTCATGCCCGGGACCTTGGAGAGTTCGACGTACCAGTCGCAGAACTCGTCCCAGGCGAAGTGGTAGAGCGTCTCGCACGCCTTCGCGAACTCGAAGTTCTCGAAGTGGGCGTCCACCTCGGCGATGACCGACGACAGGCGGGACAGGATCCATCGGTCCGCCACCGACGGCGAGGCGGGCAGCGAGCGGATCGTCGCGCCGTTCAGCAGGGCGAAACGGGTGGCGTTCCACAGCTTGTTGCAGAAGTTGCGCGAACCCTGCGCCCACTCCTCGCTGACCGCCACGTCGCCACCGGGGTTCGCGCCGCGCAGCAGGGTGAAGCGCGTCGCGTCGGCCCCGTAGCGTTCGATCCACTCCAGCGGGTCGACGACGTTGCCGAACGACTTCGACATCTTCTTGCCGTACTGGTCGCGCACCATGCCGTGCAGCGCGATCACCTTGAAGGGTTCGACACCGTCCATCGCGTACAGGCCGAACATCATCATCCGGGCGACCCAGAAGAACAGGATGTCGTAGCCGGTGACCAGCACGGACGTCGGATAGAACGCGCGTAGCTCGGGTGTGTCCTCCGGCCAGCCCAGTGTCGAGAACGGCCACAGCGCCGAGGAGAACCACGTGTCGAGTACGTCGGTGTCCTGCGTCCAGCCTTCGGGCGCCTCCTCGCCTGGACCCACACACGTCATCGAGCCGTCCGGGCCGTACCAGACCGGGATGCGGTGGCCCCACCACAGCTGCCGGCTGATGCACCAGTCGTGCATGTTGTCGACCCACTCGAAGTAGCGGGGCGCCATCTCCTGGGGCACGATGCGGACGCGGCCGTCGCGTACGGCGTCGCCGGCGGCGCGGGCGAGCGGCTCGACGCGGACGAACCACTGCAGCGAGACGCGCGGCTCGACCACCGTCTTGCAGCGGGAGCAGTGACCCACCGCGTGGACGTACGGGCGTTTCTCGGCGACGATGCGGCCCTCTTCGCGCAGCGCGTCGACGACCGCGGGCCGTGCCTCCAGGCGGTCCAGGCCCTGGAACGGCCCGTGCGCGGTGATGACGCCGCGCTCGTCCATGATCGTCAGCGCCGCCAGATCGTGCCGCTGCCCGATCTCGAAGTCGTTCGGGTCGTGAGCCGGGGTCACCTTGACGGCGCCGGTGCCGAACGCCGGGTCGACGTGCTCGTCCGCGACGATCGGGATGTGCCGGCCGGTCAGCGGCAGTTCGATCTCCCGCCCGACGAGATGGGCGTAGCGAGAGTCGTCCGGGTGTACGGCGACGGCGGTGTCGCCGAGCATCGTCTCCGCGCGGGTCGTGGCCACGATGATCGAGTCGTCGCCGGAGCCGTAGCGGATCGAGACCAGCTCGCCGTCGTCCTCGGAGTGCTCGACCTCGATGTCGGACAGCGCCGTCAGGCAGCGGGGGCACCAGTTGATGATGCGTTCGGCACGGTAGATGAGGCCGTCGTCGTAGAGCCGCTTGAAGATCGTCAGCACGGCGCGGGACAGGCCCGAGTCCATCGTGAAGCGCTCGCGGCTCCAGTCGACGCTGTCGCCGAGGCGGCGCATCTGGCCGAGGATCTTGCCGCCGGAGTCGGCCTTCCACTCCCAGACCTTCTTGACGAACGCGTCGCGGCCGAGGTCGTGCCGGGACAGGCCCTCCCGAGCCAGCTCGCGCTCGACGACGTTCTGCGTGGCGATGCCCGCGTGGTCCATCCCGGGCAGCCAGAGCGTCTCGACGCCGCGCATGCGCTGCCGGCGTACGAGCGCGTCCTGGATCGAGTGGTCCAGTGCGTGGCCGACGTGCAGGGAGCCGGTTACGTTCGGCGGCGGGATGACGATCGAGTACGAGGGCGCGCCGGGTACGGCGGCCGGCGTGAAGTGGCCGTCGTCGATCCAGCGTTGGTAGAGCCGTCCCTCGACGTCGGCCGGGGTGTACTGAGTCGGCAGATCATCGCGCGAAGTCACGCGAGGAGTTTACGGAGGTTCCGCGGGAACCGTGGTCTCGCCCCGCACATCCGGGGAACTACGGCAGAATGCCGGGTCCCGCGACGCGAGCCGGTAGGACGGGGCCGCGACACGACCAGGCCGGTCGCGCTACTGGGTCGACGCGGCGATCCGGAGGACAATGTGACGGACAGCGACCGGGCGAACGGAATCTCAAGATGAGACACACCGCGACTGGCAGGAGGTATCGCGCGTGAAGGTGCTCCTGGCCCTCGCGATCCTCCTCGTCGGCATCGCCATGCTGGCGCTCGCCTTCGGGTTCGTCGTGAACGCCGTCCGGCGTACGCAGGCGGGAGAGTCGGCTCCGGACCCGCACACCGTCCCTCCGGCGGAGTCACCGCGCGGAATGTGGGCCGGCGCGGGGATCAGCGCCGCCCTGGGCCTGGGATCGTTGACCGCCGCGGCGGTCGTACTGATCTCGATCATGGCGGCGCCCACGCACGTCCTGAACGCGCCCGCACAGGCCGGCGGTCTGCGGCGGGACGACTCCCCCGGCACTCAGCAGCTGACGTCACGGCAGCGGGAGCAGCTGCGGGCGGCCGGCATGCCGAACCCGCTGACCGCCGTCTACCACCAGGCGGCCGAGGGCAGCACGACCGTGCTGTTCATCGGGTCCTCTGGGCACATCGACGCACCGGCCGCGCGGCTGAGGGAGTTTCTCAGCGGGCTCGCGGAGAGTACGGGATCGACCGGCCGCGTGCCGGCCGGATACCCGGCCGGTCGCCTCAAGGGCACGGTCATGTGCCTGGACCGGCTGAGCACCGGTCAGGCGACGCTCGCGACCTGCGGATGGGCGGACGAGGCCACGCTCGGTGTCATCACCACTGATGGGGGCGACGCCGCGCAAACGGCAGGACTGCTCCTGTCGATGCGCGACGACATGGAGAAGAAGGCCTGATCAGGCCGACTTCTCGCGCGGCTCCCGCTTGGTGCGCTCCCGGGGTACGAGTGTCGGGTTGACGTGCTCGAGGACCGCCTCGCGAGTGATCACCACACGGGCGACGTCGGCGCGGCTCGGCACCTCGTACATCACCGAGAGCAGGACTTCTTCCATGATGGCGCGCAGCCCGCGGGCACCGGTGCCCCGCAGGATCGCCTGGTCCGCGATCGCCTCGAGGGCGTCCTCGGTGAACTCCAGGTCGACTCCGTCGAGCTCGAACAGCCGGTGGTACTGCTTCACCAGAGCGTTGCGCGGCTCGGTGAGGATGCTGATCAGCGCCTCACGGTCGAGGTTGTGCACGCTCGTGATGACCGGCAGCCGTCCGACGAACTCCGGGATCATGCCGAACTTCAGGAGGTCCTCCGGCATGACATCGGCGAACCGGTCGGCGATGTCGCCCTCGTCGTCCTTGGTGCGCAGGACCGCGTTGAAGCCGATGCCCTGCTTGCCGACGCGTTGCTCGACGATCTTTTCCAGACCGGCGAACGCCCCACCGCAGATGAACAGCACGTTGGTGGTGTCGATCTGGATGAACTCCTGGTGGGGATGCTTGCGGCCGCCCTGCGGCGGAACGCTCGCGGTCGTGCCCTCCAGGATCTTCAGCAGCGCCTGCTGAACGCCCTCACCGGACACATCACGCGTGATCGACGGGTTTTCGCTCTTGCGGGCGACCTTGTCGACCTCGTCGATGTAGATGATGCCGGTCTCGGCCTTCTTGACGTCATAGTCAGCGGCCTGGATCAGCTTCAGCAGGATGTTCTCGACGTCCTCGCCGACATAGCCGGCCTCGGTGAGGGCGGTCGCGTCGGCGATCGCGAACGGGACGTTGAGCAATTTGGCGAGCGTCTGCGCGAGGAGCGTCTTGCCGGAGCCGGTGGGGCCGAGCAGCAGGATGTTGGACTTGGCGAGCTCGACGCCCTCGTCCCTGCCGCCGTTGCCGCCGCCACTGCCCGACTGGATCCGCTTGTAGTGGTTGTAGACCGCCACGGACAGGGCCTTTTTGGCCTTGTCCTGCCCGATCACGTACGAGTCGAGAAACTCATAGATCTCGCGCGGTTTTGGCAGGTTGTCCCACTTGAGGTCGGATGACTCGGAGAGCTCTTCTTCGATGATCTCGTTGCAGAGATCAATGCACTCGTCGCAGATATACACGCCCGGACCCGCGATGAGCTTCTTGACCTGCTTCTGGCTCTTTCCACAGAACGAGCACTTGAGCAAGTCACCACCGTCGCCGATGCGTGCCACCCTGTCTCCTTTTCGTGGGGCCGCTCACCCGCGAGGAGCGGGGCGAGGGAGCGAGCTGAGGCTCTCGACGTTGTCTCGACGTTACCGCCTGGCGGGCGGTGAGTGAGCCCTCCGGTGTAGTCAATCTGACGGACACCCGAGGGTCACCCAAGGGCCGCTTATGACGACACTACCTCGGAAGCGCGCTTCTTGCGGCTCTCGATGATGTCGTCGATGAGACCGTAAGTCTTCGCCTCCTCCGCCGTCAGGAATCTGTCTCTCTCGATGTCCCGGCGGACCTTCTCAACATCCTGGCCGCTGTGCCGCGACAGGATCGTTTCCATCTCCGCGCGGATACGGAGGATCTCGTTCGCCTGGATCTCGATGTCGCTGGCCTGACCATAGCCGCCTTCGGTGGCCGGCTGGTGGATCAAGATCCGCGAGTGCGGCAGAGCCGCGCGCTTGCCGGCCGTGCCGGCCGACAGGATGACCGCCGCGGCCGAGGCCGCCTGGCCGATGCAGACCGTCTGGATGTCGCAGCGCACGAACTGCATCGTGTCGTAGATCGCCGTCATGGCGGTGTAGGAGCCGCCGGGCGAGTTGATGTAGATGCTGATGTCACGCTCGGGGTCGATCGACTCCAGCGTGAAGAGCTGGGCCATCACGTCGTTGGCGGACGCGTCGTCGATCTGCACCCCGAGGAAGATGATCCGCTCCTCGAAGAGCTTGTTGTACGGGTTCATCTCCTTGACCCCGTACGTGGTGCGCTCGACGAACGACGGAATGATGTAGCGGCTCTCCACGGGCTGGACGCCGGCCGTGATCTGGTGACTCATTGGGTTCAGTCCCCTCGCGTCAAAGGTCATGACACCGCGCCCTCGGAGGCGACCTGAGTGGCGTTGTGCACGACGTGATCGATGAAGCCGTAGTCCTTGGCTTCGTCGGCCGTGAACCAGCGGTCACGGTCGGAGTCGGCCTGGACCTGCTCGATCGTCTGACCGGTGTGGAAGGAGATGCGCTCGGCGAGCGTCTGCTTCACGTACAGCATCTGCTCGGCAAGGATCTTGATGTCGGAAGCCGTGCCGCCGATGCCGCCGGACGGCTGGTGCATCATGATGCGCGCGTGCGGCAGGGCGTAGCGCTTGCCCGCCGTGCCGGCGCAGAGCAGGAACTGCCCCATCGAGGCGGCCAGGCCCATGCCCACCGTGGCGACGTCGTTGGGGACGTACTGCATCATGTCGTAGATCGCCATACCGGCGGTCACAGAGCCGCCGGGCGAGTTGACGTAAAGGTAGATGTCCCGCCGGGAGTCCTCGGCCGCGAGCAGCAGCAGCTCAGAACAGATGCGGTTGGAAATGTCGTCATCGACCTGCTGCCCGAGGAAGACGATCCGCTCACGCAGCAGGCGCTGGTAGAGCTGGTCGCCCAACGGCAGTAGGGGCGCCTCGGCCGTACGCGCCTGAATGGGCGCCGGCGGGTCGAAGGTCGGAGGCGTGGTCACTGGGTCACCTGCTCCGGAGTCGTGGTTCGTGGTCGGTTGCTTGCGACATTAACGCGCTGCGGCGAGGGCTTTGGCCGCCAGGGTCGCATGTTCGCTGTGGGCGTGGAAGCTCGCCCGGACGCTCACGATCTCCGGAGACGCGAACGGGCCGGCGCGTCACGCGCCGGCCCGCCAGGTCTTCGCTCGGATCAGGCGTCGGCCTTGTCCTCTTCGGCCTCGGGCGTCTCCGCGGCCTCCGAGTCCCCGCCGTCTTCGTCCCCGCCGGCCTCGTGCCGCAGCATGGCCGCGATGTCGACGTCAGTGCCCTTGTCGTCAGTGGCCTTGACGTGCTCCACGACGAGGTTGAGAGCCTTGGAACGCAGAACCTCGGACACGATCGCCGGGATCTGGTTGTTCTCGGTCAGGTGCTGGGCCAGAACGTCCGGCTGCACGCCCATCTGCATGGCGTTGCGCACGACGTACTCGGTCAGCTCCTCGTTCTCGACCGTCAGCTCCTCCTGAAGGGCGAGCTGGTCGAGGATGAAGCCGCCCTTGACCGCGTCACGCGCACCCTCCGCGATCTCCTTGTCGTACTCCTCGGCGGACTTCTTCTCCTCCTCGAGGTACTTGTCGCGGCTCATGCCGTACATCTGGAGCTGCTGGTCGAGCTGCTCGTTACGGCGCTGGACCTCGCTGTCGATCACGCTGTCGGGCAGCGGGATGTCGAGCTTTTCCATCAGCGCCTCGAGCGCCTTGTCGCGCGCCTGGCCGAGCTGCTGGTGGAGCTTCTGGTCCTCGAGGCGCTTGCGGATGTCGGCCCGCAGCTCCTCGATCGTGTCGAACTCGCTGCCGAGCTGGGCGAACTCGTCGTCGAGCTCGGGCAGCTCCTTGATCTTCACGCTGTGCACCGTGACGGTGACCTCGGCGTCCTGACCCTCGTGGTCGCCGCCGACCAGCGTCGTCGTGAAGGTCTTGGAGTCGCCGGCGTTCATGCCGACGATCTGGTCGTCGAGACCCTCGACCGACGAACGGCTGCCGACCTCGTAGGAGTAGCCGCTGGTGCGGGCGTCATCGACGTCCTCACCGTCGACCGTCGCGGCCAGGTCGATCGAGGCGAAGTCGCCCTCCTCGGCCGGACGGTCGGCGTTGGTCAGCGTCGCGAACCGCTCGCGGAGGTTGGAAAGGGTCTCCTCGATCTCCTCGTCGGTCACCTCGACCGAGTCGACGGTGATCTCGAGGCCGTCGTACTCGGGCACCTCGAACTTCGGCCGGATGTCGACCTCGGCGGTGAAGGCGAACTGCTCGTTGTCCTCGAGCTCGGTGATCTCGACATCGGGCTGGCCGAGCGCGAACAGCTCGGTCTCCTCGACGGCGCGGCCGTAGAGGCCGGGGAGCGCGTCGTTGACCGCCTCCTGCAGGACCGTGCCGCGGCCGACGTACTGGTCGATCAGGCGGGCAGGCACCTTGCCGGGGCGGAATCCCTTCAGGCGCACCTGCTGCGAGAGCTCCTTGTACGCCTTGTCGAGGTTGGGCTTCAGCTCGTCGAAAGGAACCTCGACGGTGAGCTTGACCCGAGTCGGGCTCAGCTCCTCCACATCGGTCTTCACTTGGGCGGTCTCCTTGATCCGGCCGCGGCACGGATTTCACGTTGGATGTCGTGGGCGGCTGCGTTTTTCAGCCGGGACGCGGGCACGTCAAAGTGCGTCACCGCGCCTTCGCGCGCCAAGTCTATGGTGTTCCGGCGCGCCCGCGGACAGTTGGGGCGGCAATGCGGCACCAAGTATTGCGAAAGCGCACCCCGCCGGAGACCCCCGGGCCGGTCCGGCGTCCATGACGGCTTGGATTTTCCAGCCCCATTTGGACCTAGTTCGCGGCGTTCGCCCCTGGGCCGTACGTGGTGAGCTTCCGCCGGACACGCTCGATCTCCTCCGGCGGCAGCAGCCGCGGCTCGCCTCCGGCGCTCGCCCGCAGGTACACCTCGCAGATCCACTCCAGGTGGACCGCCTGGGAGTAGGCACCGGCGAGGGTGGCGGCGTACGTGACCGCGCCGTGGTTGCCGAGCAGGCACGCGGTACGGCCCTGGAGCGCCGCGATCATCTCGGCCGCCAGCTCTTCGGTGCCGTACGTCGCGTACGGGGCCACGCGCACCGGCCCGCCGAACATCGCGATCAGGTAGTGGATCGGCGGGACCTCGGCCACCAGGGTGGACAGCACGGTGGCGGACGTCGAGTGGGTGTGCACGATCGCGCGGGCGTCCGTACGGGCGTAGACGGCCAGGTGCATGGGGAGTTCGGTGGTCGGCCGGAGGGGCGCGTCGACCGGGGTGCCGTCGAGCCGGTGGACGCCGACCCGCTCCGGCGTGAGCGCGTCGTAGTCGAGCCCGCTGGGGCTGACCGCGATGAGCTCCCCGGACCGTACCGAGATGTTCCCCGAGGTGCCCACGACCAGGCCGTCCGCCCGCATCCTCCGGCAGTGATCGGCGACCTGACGGCGCTCCTCCTCGAGTTCCACGCGGCCGAGTATCGCCGACGGCGATCACGCCGGCCAGGAACCCGGGACCTTGGTCCCTGAATCCAGGGATATTCGGGCCACCGTCATCGGGGCGATGCTCGTTAGCGTCAAAGCAGGACCGCTCGCAAATCCCACCGTCCCGGTACCCGCTCCGGGCCCCGAACCTCGCACGCTAGAGACAGGTTGAAGGCGTGACCCCTTGTATGACACGGAAGGTCTGAAAATACTGACCGAGCAGGAGTGCCGTGAGCTGCTCGGGACCGTCGCCCTCGGCCGGATCGTCTTCACCGACCGCGCCCTGCCCGCCATCCAGCCGGTCAACTTCGTGCTGGCCGACGGCGAGGTCGTGATCCTGACGGCGGCCGGCTCAAAGCTCGCCGCGGCGACCCGCAACGCGGTAGTGGCGTTCGAGATAGACAAGTTCGACCACGCACTCGCCACGGGCTGGGCCGTAGTGGTCATCGGCCACGCACGCGTGATAGCCGAAGACGGCGAACTCGACCGAATGCGATCTCTCCCCCTAAAGCCGTGGAACGAGGGAGAACCCGTCCACTACATCGCCATAACCCCCGAACTAATCTCCGGCCGCAGCCTCCCCAAGGCCCCGGAATAATCACCCACCGAACACCCTACGGAGCATGGACGCCGGGGCTTTAGCGCGCGCCTACGGTTGGCGTCGCGCTGGGGGGTTGCGTGGCCGGTGGGGGTCGGTTGGCGTCGCGCTTGGGGGTTGCGTGGCGGTGGGGGTCGGGCTCGGCTGCGGCGGTGGGGGCCGCGGTTGGGCATGGGGCTGACGGCGGGGTCGGCGTTTTGGGGTGGCGCTGGGGGCCCTCGGGTCGGTGTTCAGGGCCGTTGGACCGCTATTGGGGGCGGCGGGTGGCGGTTGGGCTGAGGCCGGCGGTTGAGGGGTCCGGTTGGTGTGGGCGGTAGGGACCGAGGTTGGGGGTTGGCCTTGGCGGATCGGGGTTCGCGGTCGGGAGCCGGGGTCGGCAGCTCGGGGTGAGGTTGTGATCGGTGTTGAGGACTGGGGTTGGCCTCGGTGGACGAGGGCCGGGAGTTCGCGGTCGCGGGCCGGGGGGTGGTTGAGGGTCGGCAGACGCGGTCGGGGCCAGGGGTTGGGGGCGGTCGGCGCTTGGCGGTTGGGTTGGGGTCGCGGCTTGGCGGTTGGGGTCGGCGGTTGGGGTCGGCGGTTGGGGTCGGCGGTTGGGGTCGGCGGTTGGGGTCGGCGGTTGGGGTCGGCGGTTGGGGTCGGCGGTTGGGGTCGGCGGTTGGGGTCGGCGGTTGGGGTCGGCGGTTGGGGTCGGCGGTTGGGGTCGGCGGTTGGGGTCGGCGGTTGGGGTCGGCGGTTGGGTTGGGGTCGGCGGTTGGGGTCGGCGGTTGGGGTCGGCGGTTGGGGTCGGCGGTTGGGGTCGGCGGTTGGGGTCGGCGGTTGGGGTCGGCGGTTGGGGTCGGCGGTTGGGGTCGGCGGTTGGGGTCGGCGGTTGGGGTCGGCGGTTGGGGTCGGCGGTTGGGGTCGGCGGTTGGGGTCGGCGGTTGGGGTCGGCGGTTGGGGGTCGGCGGTTGGGGTCGGGCTTAGCAGGTGAAGGTTGGAGTTGGGGGCTTGGGGTGAAGGCGGTGTTGGGGACAGTGTTTGGGGTTGAGGGGCGGAGTTGGGATCGGTTGCGGTAGGTGTTCGGACTTCGCGGGTGAGTGCCGAGGTTGGCGGTTCGGAGGTCGGCACCGATGCTTGGCACTCGGCGGTTGACCGCTAGCCGTCAACGGTTAGCCGTAGGCGCGTGCCAAGCCAGCCAGGAAGACAAGACCAAAACCCTGCCGACACGGCAGAAAGCTGAAGCTGAAGGCGGGACGCGAACGTCCGGGAGCGTAAGCGACGCCGAAGGCGAGGCAAGCAGAGGACCGAAGCCAAAGGCGAAACGAGAGGCCCCGGAAGCGTGAGCGACGCCGAAGGCAAGCCAAAGGCGAGGTGACAAGGCCCATGAGCGTGAGCAAAGCCGAAGGCGAGCCATACCGGAGCCAAAGCCGAAGGCGACGTGAAGGCCCGAGAGAGTGAGCGAAGCCGAAGGCGAGCGAAGCCGGGGCCGAGGCCGAAGGCGAGACGAGAAGCCCCGGGAGCGTGAGCGACGCCGAAGGCAAGCCAAGCGACCAGGAGACCGAAGCCAAAGGCGAGGTGACAAGGCCCATGAGCGTGAGCAAAGCCGAAGGCGAGCCATACCGGAGCCAAAGCCGAAGGCGACGTGAAGGCCCGAGAGAGTGAGCGAAGCCGAAGGCGAGCGAAGCCGGGGCCGAGGCCGAGGCCGAAGGCGAGACGAGAAGCCCCGGGGGTGTGAGCGAAGCCGAAGGCGAGCGAACCCGGGGGGCTCCGGGGGGTCGTCCCCCCGGGAAAAATAGCGGGCCCGAGCGAGCCGCCCCCGGCGGCGAACAGCATTCGCCGCCACGTCGGGCTGGCCGGATTTGAACCGGCGGCCCCCGCGACCCAAACGCGGTGCGCTACCAAACTGCGCTACAGCCCGTGAACGAGTTGAGTGTAGCCCGGCTCACGCCGGGCGAGGGCCACATTATGGGCCCATCGTGTTCATCGCCTGAACCCGCCTCGGCAAGCACCCGCTCATGCCGCCGTCTCCGGTACGTGTGGTGCGCGCCGAAGTCCTGGGAACCGGTACGCTACGCGGGTGGCGTACTGAGGTCGCGGCCGATGGCCGGCGGCTCAGCAGCTCGCGGGCGTAGCTCAATGGTAGAGCCCCAGTCTTCCAAACTGGCTACGCGGGTTCGATTCCCGTCGCCCGCTCCCCAAGCACCAAAGGCCCAGGTCGACCGGGATTCCGGGACCTGGGCCTTCGCGCTTTCAACCGGTCTATCTTCGCTTCGGTGCCCCCCGCGTGTCCCTTGGGACGTTCCCGGGTGGTCTCTGATGACGCGGGCAGCCGCATCCCCACTCCCCTCAGGCGGGGCGCACGGGCCATCGCTCGGGCCGTTACGACCCGGCAGCGGCCTCGGGTTGCGGGACAGGGGCTTCCCGGCCGTCTGGGACGGTGACAGGGAGCTGATCGGACAAGGGGGACCGGTCCGCGTACGGTCGGTGCGCTTGCGTCGGCGCACCCATCGCGAGTGCTCGGACGATGGTCGGGATGTCTTCGGGGCGCGCCCTGAGCAACGCGACCAGTCCGAGCACGATCCAGGAAGAGGCCACGATCACAGCGGCCAGAGCAACAGGCACGACAAAACCATCCTTCGGGTACCGGTACCTGTCGCTGGAGAACCTGCAATACGTCGTGCCTTCCGTACGGAAAGCACGGCACAAAACAGACTCCAGCCACAGCCTTGGGGCTGAAGGATCACATCACCCACCCCCCGCGTCAACACGGTCACCCGCGCCCCACGACGAAGGCCCAGGTCGGCCGGCGTTTCCGGGACCTGGGCCTTGAGCTTTCAGTTGACTTCCGCGGGCACCCGCGCGAGCCGGATCGGCGCGCGGTCAGTGACGCGTGCCGTGCCGGACCGAGTCGCCGACGCGGAGAGTGGCGTGGACGGCTCCCGACTCCGGGTCCTCCCAGAGTTTGGCGCCCAAGGTGCGCAGGGCGCTGAGGGCGGCCGGGTTGGCGGTGTTCGTCTCGGCGATCAGGGCGGTCGTGCCCTTCGCGCGGGCCTCCTCGATCAGCAGGTGCAGGGCCTCGACGCTGTGGCCCTCGCCGCGTGCCGAGCGTGCCAGCCAGATGCCGATCTCGGCCGCGCCCGGGGCCTCGGCCGGGGTCAGGCGGGTCGCTCCCACGATCTCGTCTCCGGCCACGATCGCGTACGGGCTGCCGGCCCCGGACCGGTAGTAGTCGGTGAAGGCGGCGCGGCGTTCGGGGGTCCAGCCGGGTGGGCCCGGTACGGGAGGCATGACTTCGAGGGGATCCGCGCCGGAGGCGGCTACGTCGAGTAGCCGCGGCAGGAGATCCTCGTCGACCGGCCGCAACTTGACAGTACTCATGACATCAGCCTGCCAGGAATGCGATGCATGCGCCCGGCCGACACGAGCCGATGGCTCACTTGCGCCAGATGAGGACCAGCGCGCAGTCGTCGTCGCGGCTCGCGGCCATCTCGGCGACGAGTTCTTCGGCTCCCTCGCTGAAGCCGTTGGGGATCAGGCGCTCGGCCTCGCCGACCAGGCGGTCGATGCCGGCGTCGAGGTCGCGGCCCGGCGCCTCGACCAGGCCGTCGGTGTAGAGCATCAGCGCGTCGCCGCGGCGGAGGGTGCCTCGCTCGGGTTCGGTGCTCATCTGTGGCACGACGCCGAGCACGATGCCCTTGGCGGAGCTGACCTGCCAGGTGCCGCTGCCCGCGTCGAACTGCACGGCGGGAGGGTGGCCCGCCGACTCGACGATGTACTCCCCCGTCGTCAGGTCGATGACCAGGTGCACGGCGGTGACGAAGCCCTCGTCCCAGCGCTGACGGTGCAGGTAGTCGTTGCACGCCGGCAGGAAGCGGTCGGGCTCGACCGAGCCGAGCAGGCCGCCGAACGCCCCGGACAGCATCAGCGCGCGTGTGCCCGCGTCGACTCCCTTTCCGGACACGTCGACCAGCGCCACCTCGAGCGTCTTGCCGTCGCTGTGGGACACGACGAAGTCGCCGCCGAACGAGGAACCGCCCGCCTGCAGCAGCACGATCTTGCCGTCCCAGCCCTTGGGCAGGGCCGGCATCGCGCCGTGCCGGCGGAGGCGGTCGCGAAGCTCGAGCAGCATCTGCTCGCCGCGCAGTCCGGTGACGCCGATCTGCTGGCGGCTGCGGGCCAGCACGATCGCCAGTATCGCCGTGACGGCGATCGTGGCGATCACGCCGAGACCGACCTTGCGGAAACCGAGGGAGACCGCGTCGTACGTCAGTGCCGCGGCGACCACGCACAGGAGGATGCCGAGACTGCGGACGCGCAGCATCAGGCCGCCCGCGAGGACGGTGAGGACGACCGCGCTCGGAGAGAACCACGTCTGGGACGCCGGCGCGGAGATGGCGAGCACCGCGGTCAGGATGATCAGGCCGACCAGAGTGTTGCGGTCGCGGGTGACATGTCCCCGCCTAGCCCACCGGTAGAGCCACACGAGCAGCGGAATCCGGCGCAGGAACACGCGGACTCTCGGCGGCAGCAGGTGCACTAGACGGGTAAGCATGATGCGGGCACTGTATCGAGCATCGAGCCGTCCGCGCTGGAAGGCGGCACACCCTACACAAATCAAGACCGGCCGAAATCTAGTGGCCGAATCCGGCCGAAGCCCGGCAAGCAGCCGAGGCGCCGTCCGTGATGCCCGGGTTTCGGCCCGGCCGCCTCGGGGAGATCAGAGACACACCGCTATCGATGGAGGCACACGATGGGGCAGGGGATGCGCGTCACGGTCGACGCGGCGATGCGGGCCCGCGATATCTCCCGCATCCGGCCGCAGGACGAGGCGCCGCCGCCCGTCGAGGAGGCGCCGCCCGCTCCGCAGGCCGCGCCCGCGCCCACCCGTGGCCGCCGCGGTGAGAAGCGCCGGCTCGCCAAACGCCGCGCCGCGAAGGCCTGAGACGTCAGGCGGGGGGTTCGGGAAGCAGCCCGGTCTCCTCGTACGCGGTGAGCATCGCGATGCGCCGTGAGTGACGTTCGACGCCCGAGAACGGCGTGCCGAGGAAGATCTCGACGAAACGCGTCGCCTCGTCGGCGGTGTGCATGCGGGCGCCGACGCTGATCACGTTGGCGTCGTTGTGCTCCCGGCCCAGCCGGGCGGTCTGCTCGTTCCAGGCCAGCGCCGCGCGTACGCCGGGGACCTTGTTGGCCGCGATGGCCTCGCCGTTGCCGGAGCCGCCGATGACGATGCCCAGCGAGCCGGGGTCGGCCACCGTCCTGGCCGCGGCCTGCATGACGTACGGCGGGTAGTCGTCGTCGGCGTCATAGGCGGGCGGGCCGCAATCGATCGCCTCGTGGCCGTGCGCGGCGAGCCACTCGACCAGGTGCTGCTTGAGCTCGTACCCCGCGTGGTCGGAACCGAGATAGACGTGCATGGCGCAAAGTCTGTCAGGTGTGGCCGGTGCGACACACCGGTGGGTCAGAGCTGCAACGACTTGATCTCGAGGAACTCCTCCAGCCCGTGGAGGCCCAGCTCGCGGCCGATCCCCGACTGCTTGAAGCCGCCGAACGGCGCGACCGGGTTGAACCGGCCGCCGTTGATCTCGATCTGGCCGGCCTTCAGCCGCCGCCCGACCGCGACCGCGTGGTCCCGGTCGCCCGCCCAGACTCCGGCGGCCAGGCCGTACGGCGTGTCGTTGGCGATGCGCACGGCCTCGTCCTCGTCCTCGTACGCGAGGATCACCAGGACCGGCCCGAAGATCTCCTCGCGGGCGATGGTCATGGAGGGCGTGACGTCGGCGAAGACGGTCGGCAGGACGTAGTAGCCGCGGCTCAGGGTGGTCTCGACGCCGCCGGTGACGAGCCGCGCGCCCTCCTCGACGCCGCGGTCGACATAGCCGCGTACGCGGTCGAGCTGGGCGCGGGAGGCGAGCGGGCCGAGCCGGCTCTCCTCGGCGAACGGGTCGCCCGGCGTGTAGCGCTCGGCCGCCTTGACGGCGAGCTCCACCGCCTCCTCGTAGTCCGCGCTGTGCACGAGCATCCGGGTGAGGGCGTTGCAGGTCTGCCCGGAGTTGACGTACGCCTTGGCGACGCCGACCTTGACCGCGACCGGCAGCTCGGCGTCGGGCAGGATGAGGTTGGGCGACTTGCCGCCGAGCTCCAGCGCGACCCGCTTGACCGACCGCGCGGCGAGCTCGGCGACGCGCTTGCCGGCGCGTGTGGACCCGGTGAACGACACCATGTCGACTCCCTCGTGCGAGGCGATCGCCTCGCCGACGAGCGGGCCGAGCCCCGACACGAGGTTGAACACGCCGGCCGGCAGCCCCGCCTCGTCGATGATGTCGGCGAGCGCGTACGCCGCGAGCGGCGCGACCTCGCTCGGCTTCAGCACGACGGTGCACCCGGCGGCGAGCGCCGGCGCGACCTTGGCGACGACCTGGTGCAGCGGGTAGTTCCACGGCGTGATCGCGCCGACCACGCCCACCGGCTCACGGACGACGAGCGAGTTACCGCATGGCCGTCCGGCGAAGTCGTAGGTCTCCAGGACGTTGAGGATGCCGCTCAGTACCGCGATCGGCGTGCCGACGTGCACCTTCAGGGCGAGCTGGTACGGCGCGCCGAGGTCGGTGGCGATGAGGGTCGCGAGGTCCTCCTGCCGCGCCTTCAGGCCGTCGAGGACCGCTCTCAGGTGAGCGGCCCGCTCGGCCGGAGGGGTCGCCTCCCACCCGGGCTGCGCCCGGCGTGCGGCGGCCACGGCACGGTCGACGTCGGCCGCCGTGCCGGCGGGAACCCGGTCGATGACCTCCTCGGTCGCCGGGTTGACCACGTCGATGGTCTCCGAGGTCGAGGAGTCCGCCCAGGCACCGCCCACATAAATCACATCGCGCATGTGCTCATCCTTCCCCGGCGAGCGTACGTGGACCACCCACACAGGTGAATGAACATCCGGGCCTCAGGTGGCGCGCAGGTAGCTGTTGCGAACTACTTGCAACAAAGATTAGATGGCGTCATGTCCCCCAGACGTGATGCTCCCGCCACAGGAGACCCAGGACCACGCTCCGGCACACGCCTCGGCCAGGCCGAATGGGGACGGCTGGCCGGCATGACCGGTTTCGTGGCGCTCCTGCACGCGGTCGGGTGGGGACTCCTGCTGTTCCTCATCATTCCCGGCCACTATCACCTGGGCGACGGAAAGCTGTTCGGCGTCGGGATCGCCCTGACCGCGTACACGCTCGGCATGCGGCACGCGTTCGACGCCGACCACCTCGCGGCGATCGACAACACCACCCGCAAGCTCATGTCCGACGGTCAGCGGCCACTCTCGGTCGGCTTCTGGTTCTCGCTCGGGCACTCCTCGGTGGTCTTCACCGCGTGCGTGCTGCTCGGCCTCGGCATCAAGGCGCTGTCCAACGGCATCTCCGATGACCACTCGGGCCTGCACACGATCACCGGCACGATCGGCCCGACCGTCTCGGGCACCTTCCTCGGCGTCATCGCCATCATCAACCTGGTGATCCTGCTCGGCATCCTCAAGGTCTTCCGCGAGATGCGCAGCGGCGTCTACGACGAGGCCGCGCTGGAGGAGCAGCTCAACAACCGCGGTTTCATGAACCGCCTGCTCGGCCGCTTCACCCGGGCGATCACCAAGCCGTGGCAGATGTACCCGCTGGGCTTCCTGTTCGGGCTCGGCTTCGACACCGCGACCGAGGTGGCCCTGCTCGCGCTCGCGGGCTCGGCGGCGAGCGCGAGCTCCCTGCCCTGGTACGCCGTGCTCTGCCTGCCGATCATCTTCGCCGCCGGCATGTCGCTGTGGGACACCATCGACGGCACGTTCATGAACTTCGCGTACGGCTGGGCGTTCTCCAACCCCGTGCGCAAGATCTTCTACAACATCGTGCTGACCGGTGTCTCGGTGGCGTTCGCCTTCGTCATCGGCGGAACCGAGCTGCTGCAGGTCGCCCAGGACCGGTTCGGCCTGCACGGGACCTTCTGGGACTGGGTCGCCGGCCTGGACCTGAACACCGCCGGGTTCGTCATCACCGGCGTGCTGCTGGTCATGTGGGTCGGCGCGCTGGCCGTGTGGAAGTTCGGCCGCATCGAGCAGCGCTGGTCGGCCGCCCTGCGCGACTCCGAAGGCTGCTGAGGAGCCGAGGGCGGCCCTCCCCCGTCAGGGCCGCCTCCCGGGCCATCAGTCGAAGATCGGCTTGCGGGTACGGCTGCGCTTGAGCTCGAAGAAGCCGTCCGTCCCGGCGACCAGGCGTACGCCGTCCCACAGCTTCGCGGCGGCCTCGCCGCGCGGGATCGGGGAGATGACCGGGCCGAAGAACGACGCGCCCTCCACCGAGATCACCGGCGTGCCGACCTCGTAGCCGACCCGGTCCATGCCGTCTTTGTGCGAGGCGCGCAGCGCCGTGTCGTACTGGTCGGTGTCGGCCGCGTCCGCGAGCGCTCGGTCCAGCCCGGCCGCCTCCAGGGCGTCCTCGACCGCCTCTCGGCTCAGCGGCACCTGCTCGTTGTGGAAGCGTGTGCCGAGCTCGGTGTAGAGGCTGCCGAGCACCTGCGTCCCGTACTTCTCCTGTGCCGCGATGCAGACGCGCACCGGACCCCATGCCTCGGCCATGGACTTTTGGTAGTGCTCCGACAGGTCCCGGCCCTCATTGAGCACCGAGAGGCTCATGACGTGCCAGCGGACCTCGATCGGGCGGAGCTTCTCCACCTCGAGAATCCACCGTGAGGTGATCCAGGCCCACGGGCATCGGGGGTCGAACCAGAAATCCACGGGCGTGCGTTCGGCGACGGCCACCGCATCCTCCAAAGAGATTCGGGGTGTTTCTCTCTCGCGCAACCCGCGTATCCTCCGAGGCATTCCAACCTTAGGGTTTGCTGAGAGTTTGGACCAAGATCCCCTCCTGGCAGGTTAGATGTGGGGCAGCGTGCCGTTCCCTGCGCCCACCAGCGGGCCTTACGGTGGGACGGACAATGACGTCGCATTTATGCGTTCGAGGCGAGGAGTTCACTTGGCTGGCAACCTGACGCGGGAAGAGGCGCGCGACCGCGCCCGGCTGCTCACCGTCGAGTCGTACAACGTCGATCTCGACCTGACGACGGGACCGGAGACGTTCGTCTCGGACACCACGATCAGGTTCGGCTGTGCGGAGCCCGGTAGCTCGACGTTCGTGGATCTGCACGGGGCGAAGGTCCGCGAGGTCACCCTCAACGGCCAGAGCCTCGACGCGAGCTCCTACGACGCGGACAAGGGCCGTATCCCGCTTCCGCGACTGACCGCCACCAACGAACTGCGCGTGGTCGCGGACGCGACCTACTCCCGTACCGGCGAGGGACTGCACCGGTTCGTCGACCCGGTCGACAAGCAGGTCTACCTGTACACGCAGTTCGAGACGTGTGACGCGCACCGGATGTACACCTGCTTCGACCAGCCCGACCTCAAGGCGCGCTTCGAGCTGAGCGTGACCGCGCCGGCCGACTGGCAGATCATCACCAACAACGCCGCGGACCGATCCGAGGACGGGCGCTGGCACTTTCCGGCCACGCCCGGCATCTCGACTTACATCACCGCACTGGTGGCCGGGCCGTACCACGTCGTACGCGACGAGTACCGCCAGGGGGACCAGACGATCCCGCTGGGCGCCTACTGCCGCGCCAGCCTCGCCGAGTACTTCGACGCGGACGCGATCTTCGAGGTCACCAAGCAGGGCTTCGACTTCTTCCGCAAGACCTTCGCCCGGCCGTACCCGTTCGACAAGTACGACCAGCTCTTCGTGCCGGAGTTCAACGCGGGCGCGATGGAGAACGCCGGCTGCGTGACGTTCCTGGAGGACTACGTCTTCCGGTCCCGCGTCACCGACGCCGCGTACGAGCGCCGCGCCGAGACGATCCTGCACGAGATGGCGCACATGTGGTTCGGCGACCTCGTCACCATGCGCTGGTGGGACGACCTGTGGCTGAACGAGTCGTTCGCCACGTTCATGAGCGTGATGTGCGAGGCCGAGGCCACCCAGTGGACCGGCGCCTGGACGACGTTCGCGAACCTGTGGAAGACCTGGGCGTACCGCCAGGACCAGCTTCCGTCGACACACCCGATCTCCGCCGACATTCCTGACATCCGCGCGGTCGAGGTCAACTTCGACGGCATCACCTACGCCAAGGGCGCGAGCGTCCTGAAGCAGCTCGTCGCCTACGTCGGGCGCGACAACTTCATCAGCGGCGTGCGCAGCTACTTCGACCGGCACGCGTGGGGCAACACCTCGCTGTCGGACCTGCTGGACGCGCTGGAGGAGACCTCCGGCCGGGACCTGACGTCCTGGTCGAAGGAGTGGCTGGAGACCGCCGGCGTCAACACGCTGCGCCCCTCGTACGAGGTCGGCGACGATGGGACCTTCACGTCGTTCGCGGTGCTGCAGGAGGCTCCGCAGGAACACCCGACCCTGCGCTCGCACCGCGTCGCGATCGGCCTGTACGACCGCACCGACGCGGGGATCGTCCGGCGCAAGCGGGTCGAGCTGGACGTCGTCGGCGCCCGTACGGAGGTGCCGGACCTGCTCGGCGAGGCACGTCCCGACCTGGTGCTGGTCAACGACGACGACCTCACCTACGCCAAGATCCGGCTCGACGACCACTCGTTCGCCACCCTCATCGACGGCATCGGCGACATCGGCGAGGGACTCCCCCGCGCGCTGTGCTGGTCCGCCGCGTGGGACATGTGCCGCGACGCCGAGGTGGCCGCGCGCGACTACGTACGCCTCGTGCTGTCGGGCATCCGCGGCGTCACCGACGTGTCGGTGGCCCAGTCGCTGCTGCGGCAGGCGCGGACGGCCACGCGGCAGTACGCCGATCCGGCATGGCGCGAGACCGGCTTCAAGCTGCTCGCCGACGCGATGCACGACCTGATGACCGAGGCCGAGGCGGGCTCGGACTGGCAGCTCACCTACGCCCAGGCGTTCGTGTCGGTGGCGGCCTCGCCGGAGCACGTGGACTACGTCCGCGGGCTGCTGGACGGCTCGGTCTCCCTCGACGGTCTGGTCATCGACACGGACATGCGCTGGGGTCTGCTGCGCCGCCTCGTCCTGCGCGGTGCCGCCGGCGAGGAGGAGATCGACGCCGAGCTGCGGCGCGACCCGACCGCGGCGGGCGAGCGCCACGCCGCGGGCGACCGCGCGGCGGTGCCGACGGCGGAGGCCAAGGCCGCCGCGTGGGACCGCGTCATCGCCGGCGACCTGCCGAACGCCGTGTTCCGCGCCACCCTCGGCGGGCTGGTCGACGTGGACGACACCGAGCTCCTGGTGCCCTACGTCGAAAAGTACTTCGCCGAGATCGGCCGGGTCTGGACGTCGTGGTCCAGTGACATGTCCAGCACGTTCGCCGAGGTCGCCTACCCGTTCCTGGTCACCGACCAGCGCACGGTGGACCTCACCACCGCCTACCTCGAGGAGCAGGACCCGCCGCCGGCGCTGCACCGGCTGCTGATCGAGGGCCGCGACGGCGTCTCCCGTGCGATGCGGGCGCAGGCCAAGGACCGTTCTGCGAGCTGATTCACCAGATTGGGGCGGGTCTGCCGCGCTTCGTCGTGACAGAGTGAACGGGTGGAAACGGCCCGGGAGGTTCTGACGACGCTCGCACAGCGCTACGCGTTCGGCGATCTGGCCGCGCTGTGCGAGGCGGGGGCGGCGGACCTGCCGCAGGAGGTCGCCGCCGAAGTACGGCTGATGTGCTCGTTCGGGCAACGGCTGCTGGACCTCGACGCGGAGGACTTCGGCATGCCCGAGCGCACCGGCGACCCGCTCGTCGACGCGTACCGGGTGCCCGAGCCGCTGCTGTCACGCGCGCGGGCCAGCAGGATGCCGCAGTCGGCCAAAGAACGCTCCCGCGGGGCGCTGCGCACACTGCGCCCCGCGTACGCCCTCCTGCTCGAGGTGATCCAGGCACGCTGGCACCGGCGCGAGATGGCGGCGCTGGTCGCCGCGGTGCACATCGCCTCGGAGTACCTGCCGCTGCTCGCGTGGGAGCCGGTCCTCGGCCACGCGGGTGACCCTCTGCTGCTGCCCGAGTCGCTCACGGGCGCCGGCAGCCGCTTCGGCGTCACCGGCGGCACGAGCCGGCCACGTGACTGTTCCCTCACCCGCCCCCAGCAGTCCGCCGCCGAACGCGCCCTGCGCGTCGCGCGCGAGCCGGGACCGGGCTGGCGCAACTACCTGGACCGGCAGCACAGCACGCTCGCCTCGGCGCTGTGCACCTGCGCGGCGACCTGCCGTACGCCCTGCGACGTCATGACGCGGATCGAGCCCGACGCACGTGCGTCCCTGTCCGAACGCGGCCGGCTGGCCCATGAGTTCGCCGAGAGCGCCGTCGTACGCCTGCGGCACGCGGCTCCGGTCGGTCACGGCTTCGGCGTGCCCAACCCCGAAGAGGTCTCGGACGCCTGGTCCCGCACCCGCACCTCACTGGGCCGCCTGCCGCTCGGCGAACGCGTCGCGGGAGAGGCCGCGGACTATCCCCTGCCCGGTCTGCCGGAGCTCGTCTCGACCGCGGCCGGCCATGAGATCGTGCCCGACACCCTGCTGCACGACGTCGCCGACCACCTCGTACGGATCCTGGCGAAGTAGCCGCGCGTCTCCGCCCGTGCCGGGATCTCAGCCCGGAGGCAGGGAGCGTACGGCCTCGATGGCGGCGCGCAGACGCGGGTTGGACGGAAGGTCGTCGAGCAGGACCGGGTGGCCCTCGGCGTCGGCCAGGGGGACGCGCCAGTTCGGGTACTCATCCGTCGTGCCGGGCTGGTTCTGGGTGCGGCGTTCTCCCACCGCGTCCGCCAGGGAGACCCCGACCAGGCGCGACGGTGTCCGTGCGAGGAAGGCATGCAGGGCCGCGGTCATGCCGGACGGGTCCAGGTCGAGTGAGGCCAGCAGGTCACGCCACTCCCGCAGCCAGCGTTCGAGCTCCGCGTACTCCTCGGCGGCCGGGCGGGTCAGCAGGCCCAGGCGTTCGCGCAGGGCGATGTGGTCGCCGTTCAGGAATCCCTCGATCGGTGGCATGTCGTGCGTGCCGACCGTCGCCAGGCAGAGCTCCCGCCACTTCGCCGGCGCCAGCGGCGCTCCTCCGGAGTCGCGTTCGAACCAGGCCATGGACGTCCCGAAGACGCCACGGTCCGCGAACACCTCGCGCATGTAGTCCTCGACCGTGCCCAGGTCCTCGCCGACGACGACCGCGCCGGCCCGGTGGGCCTCGTACAGCAGCACGCCGAGCATCTCGTCGTGCGGATAGGCGACATACGTGCCCTCGGAGGCCGGGGCGCCCTCCGGCACCCACCACAGGCGGAACACCTGCATCGCGTGGTCGAGGCGCACGCCGCCCGCGTGCCGCAGGACGTGCCGCAGCATCTCGCGGTACGGCGCGTAGCCCGAGGCCGCGAGCCGTTGCGGGTGCCACGGAGGCTGGCCCCAGCCCTGGCCGAGCTGGTTGAACGCGTCCGGCGGGGCCCCGACCGTGATGCCCTGGGCGAACAGGTCCTGGTACGCCCACGCGTCCGCGCCGCCCGGGTCCACCCCGACGGCGAGGTCGTGGATCACTCCGATCGGCATGCCCGCCGTACGTGCCGCCGCCTGCACCGCGCCGAGCTGCTCGTCGAGCAGCCACTGCAGCCAGGCGTGGAACTCGACTCGTGGCGCGAGGCGGTCGCGTTCGGCGGCCACCGCGGCCGATTCGGGGTCGCGCAACGCGGACGGCCACCTGCGCCAGTCGGCGCCGTGGGCCTCGGCGAGCGCGCACCAGGTCGCGAACGCCGTCAGTGCGGCGCCCTCCCGATCGCGGAACGCCTCGTAGGCCGAGGCGCGGCCGGCCGTGCGTGGCTGGTCGTACAGCAGCTCCAGCGCCGCGCCCTTGGCGGTCCACACCGCGTCCCGGTCGAGCTCGTCGAGAGTGTGGTCGCGTGTCCGTACCGGGCCGGCGAGCTCGTCCACCCGGCGGCGTACCTCCGGGTCGGCCGCGGCGTACTCGGGCACGTCCTGCGGGCGCAGGTACAGCGGGCTGGTGAAGCGACGGCTCATCGGCAGGTACGGCGACGGGCGGATCGGCGGTGACGGCTCACCCGCGTGCAACGGGTTGACCAGGACGAATCCCGCGCCGAGGTCCTGCCCGCTCCAGCTCGTCAGGGCGCGGAGGTCGGCCAGGTCGCCGAGCCCCCACGAGCCGCGTGAGCGCACCGAGTAGAGCTGCGCCATGAAGCCCCACGCGCGCCGGCCCGGATCGGGGGCACGTGCGGGCACGACGAGCAGCGGGACGCTTTCCGTGCGGTCGCCGCGCCGCGCGTGGATCGTGTGGTCGCCGAGGGGGAGGTCGGCGGGGAGCCGGTGGCTCCCGTCCCGGCCGACCGGGACGAGGGCGATCTCGCCGCCGCCGGCGAGCCCGACCCGCAGGTCGGCGCCTGCCGGCGCCGGGAGGTCCTCTCCCGCGTACGCGACGACGACCGGAGGCAGGAGACGGGTCTCCCGTTCGACGCGGAGCCGCTCCAGCTCCGCGCGTACGGCATCGGCGGAGGAGACGTCCGCACCCAGTGCGGTCAGCACCGCCCTGATCGTGTCGGGTGGGACGTTCGCCGGTCGCCTCCGCCAGTCGGTGTAGGAGGTCTCGACGCCGTACGCGGCGGCCAGCTCGTTGAGATCGTTCACGGTGTCAACGATGCCCGCAGTGCCGGTCTCAAATCGACGTCAGTCCCAAATCGGCGGGTGCCGGTCCGCCCACGGGCGCGCGGCCTCGAGCTGAGCGGACAGGGAGATGAGGGTCGCCTCGGCGTTCATCCTTCCGACGAGCATGACACCGATGGGCAGGCCCGCCTTGGTCCAGTGCAGCGGGACGCTCACGGCGGGCTGGCCGCTCACGTTGTACAGCGACGTGTAGGGAGTGAAGCGCTTCTGCCGCTCGAAGTTCTCCTCGGGCGTGACGCCGTCGAAGTAGCCGATCGGCACCGGCGGCTGGGCGAGTGTCGGGTGCAGGATGACGTCGTACCGGTTCGTGACCGGCATCGCCAGGCGCACCGCGAGCTGCAGCGACGCCTGCGCCGCGAACAGCTCCGGCGCGGTCACGGCCTTGCCGCGCTCACGAAGCCAGCGGGTCAGCGGCAGCAGGCGCTCCTCGCGGTCGGGCGCCACGGGGGTGAGCGTCGCCATGGCGGCCCACAGCGTCTCGAAGTGCGGCACCAGGGTCTCGTCGAAGGGCAGGTCGAGCTCTTCGACCTCGTGGCCCAGCTCGGTGAGAAGCTCGGTCGCGGCGTCGTAGGCGGCGAGGCAGTCGGGGTGCACCTCCGCGCCCGGGACCGGGGAGGCCACACTGCGGGCGATCCGCAGCCGGCCCGGTTCGCGCTCGGCCGCCTCCAGGAAGGTCCCGTCCTGCGGTGCGGCGTGATACATATCACCCGGCATGTTCTTGGCGATGATGTCGAGCATCAGCGCGGCGTCGCGGACATTTCGGGCGATCGGGCCGTTGGTGGAAAGCCCGGTCAGATCCGGGACGATCGGGCCGTGGCTGACGCGCCCCCGGGTCGGCTTGATCCCGAAGAGTCCGCAGACGCTGGAGGGGATGCGGATCGACCCGCCGCCGTCGCTGCCCTGCGCCATCGGCGCGAGGCCGGAGGCGACCGCGGCGGCGGCTCCTCCGCTCGACCCGCCCGCGGAGCGGGACAGGTCCCAGGGAGTGCGCGCGGGCGGCGCGACGCCGTTTTCGGTATAACAGGGCAGACCGAATTCCGGTGTATTGGTCTTGCCGAGAAGAATCGTGCCCGCCTCGCGGAGGAACGTGACGACATGGTCGTCGGCGAATCCCTGGAAATCGTCGTACACGGACGAGCCGAGCGTCATCGGCACGTCCTTCACCATGTTCAAATCCTTGATGGGGACGGGCACTCCGAGCAGGGGTGCCGACTCGCCCTGCATGACGGCCTTCTCGGCCGCTTTCGCCTGCTCACGGGCGATATCGGCGGTGACCGTGACGTAGGCGCCGACCTGTTCGCTCAGTCGGTCGATGCGATTCAGGTAGTGTTCGGTGATGTCGACGGGCGAGAGTTCGCGGTCGCGGATGGCGGCGGCTTGCTCCCGTGCACTGAGGTCATGAATTTGCGTCACAAGTGAAGACGGTACGCCCACTGAAAGTTGCACGGCGACCGTGGGGGACGATGGGAAATCTACCCCGCACGCGTGACGTGAATCACCCGAGCGGGGGGACAAAAGTGTCATCCCGACACGGCTAGGCACTCGGCGCGGCGGCTCGTTACGCTTCTTACGGAAGATCATGTGTGCTGCTGTCGATCAAGCACGGAGTGTCGATAATGGAGCGGGATACGTCCACACAGACCTCCACACGCGACGACGAGCGACCCGCGGAGGAGAGCCCGTTCGAACGTCCCAAGGAGGAGACGTACGGCGACATGATCGGTGACCCCCAGGTCCAGAGATGGATCCGCCGGGCGGTCGCCGCACTGGCTCTCGGCCTGCTGGTCGCGATCCTCATCAACCTCCCCGTCGGCCTCATCGTCGCGATCCTGGTCGTGATCGGGGACGTCGCGCTGAAGGGCCGCAAGGAGTCCGCCGTCGAGGCATGGCGCAAACCCTCGATGGCCGAGCGCAAGACGGAGCGGCAGCTCCGCGGCATGGAGAAGGCCGGCTACCGCACCCTGCACGCACGCGCCGTCCCCCAGGACGAGGAAGGCGCCAGTGACGGGCAGATCGACCACCTGGTCATCGGGCCCACCGGGGTGTACGCGATCGACTCCGAAAAGTGGGACAAGCGCCTCCCCGTACGCGCGATGTCGCACCGCAAGCTGTTCCTCGGCCCCTTCAACAAGAAGACCGACCTCGACGAGGCGCGCTGGGAGGCCGACCAGGCCAGCAGCCTGATCAGCGATGCGCTCGGGTACGAGGTGCCGGTGCAGCCGTCGATGGCCATCTACGGCCCGGCCATCTCCTGGAAGGTCCTGATGGTCCGCGAGGTCGACGTGTACGCCGGCGCGCGTGCCCGCAACTACCTGCGCCGCCGCCCCAAGATCCTCACCTCGGTGGACGTCGACCGCATCCACGCGGCGGCCCAGCGCGTACTCCCGCCGAAGTACCCGACGGAGGACTGACCAGGACCGCATGAGGAAAGCACTCCGCCAGGCGCGGGGTGCTTCTTCATGTCAGCGTGGTGGTGCCGCCGAGGACGGCGACCAGCCCCTGCTCCCCCTCACGTACGTCCAGCTCGACGCCGAGCGCGGCCAGGCGGTCGCGTACGCCCGCCGGGTCCGGATGGGTGCCGCTGAAGGCGGTCAGCGGCACGACCGGGAGACGGCGGGCCGGATGCGGCGTCCGCCCCCAGTCGATGAGGAACGGCACCACGGGCTCGTACGGGAAGGTCAGCCGCCAGCGGAGCACCTCGCCGTCCGGCGTACGGCGGGACAGCGGCTCGATCGGGCCCGGGTCATAGCCCAGCGTGCGGGACCGTGCGACGCGTGCCTCGATGTCGGCGGCGCGGACCGCCCAGGCGGCCAGGCGCGGCTCGGTCAGCTCGTCGATGCCGAACGGGCGCGGCCGCTCGGGCTCGGGCTGGCCGGAGTCGGGTCCGATGATCTCCAGGTAGCGAAGCTCGCCGAGGCCGAGAAGGTGGTTGCGGGTGCCGAGGCCGGGATGTGGCCCACCCTCGACCGGCCGTACGCCGGTGAGCTTGGCGACCAGCCGGACGCTCTCCTCCAGGTCCGGCGTCGCGTAGACGAGATGGTCCAGTGTCATGACGTCCCCTGGGTTATGCCCGCGATGTAAGACGGTGTGTCTCAGCCCTGTGCTCCTACCCCGTACGATCGAAGTCTGAGCACAAGGGATGGAGAGGTCATGCCGCCGCTGAGGTCACGAACGGTAACGCACGGTAGGAACATGGCGGGAGCGCGGGCGCTTCTGCGGGCCACCGGTGTCGCGCGAGAGGACTTCGGCAAGCCCATCATCGCCGTGGCCAACAGCTTCACCGAGTTCGTCCCCGGTCATGTGCACCTGCGCGAGGTCGGCCAGGTCGTCGCCGCCGCCGTCAAGGAGGCGGGCGGGATCCCGCGGGAGTTCAACACGATCGCGGTCGACGACGGCATCGCGATGGGGCACGGCGGCATGCTCTACTCGCTGCCGTCCCGCGAGCTGATCGCCGACTCGGTGGAGTACATGGTCAACGCGCACTGCGCGGACGCCATGATCTGCATCTCCAACTGCGACAAGATCACGCCGGGCATGCTGATCGCGGCCATGCGGCTCAACATCCCCACCGTGTTCGTCTCCGGTGGGCCGATGGAGGCCGGCAAGCCGGTCGACGGCACCACCAAGCTCGACCTGATCGACCCAATGATCGCCGCCGCGGACGAGTCGGTCTCCGATGAAACGCTCGCGCAGATGGAGGAGAACGCCTGCCCGACCTGCGGGTCGTGCTCCGGCATGTTCACCGCCAACTCGATGAACTGCCTGACCGAGGCCATCGGGCTCTCCTTGCCCGGCAACGGCACGATCCTCGCCACGCACGCGGCACGCAAGACGCTGTTCGAGGACGCCGGCCGGCGGATCGTGGAGATCACCAATCGGCACTACGCCGACGATGACGACACGGTGCTGCCGCTGAACATCGCCACCCGCGACGCATTCGAGAACGCCATGGCGCTCGATGTCGCGATGGGCGGCTCGACCAACACGATCCTGCACCTGCTGGCCGCGGCGGTCGAGGCGGGCGTCGACTTCGGCCTCAAGGAGATCGACGAGCTGTCGCGCCGGGTGCCGTGCGTCTGCAAGGTCGCGCCGGCCACCGCGAAGTACCACGTCGAGGACGTCCACCGGGCCGGCGGCATCCCCGCGATCCTCGGTGAGCTGGACCGTGCCGGGCTGCTCAACCGCACGGTGCACACGATCCACGGCGACTCGCTCGGCGCGTTCCTGGACTCCTGGGACGTCCGGGCCGCCGACCCGTCGCCGGAGGCGGTGGAGCTGTTCCACGCCGCGCCCGGCGGGATCCGCACCGTCAAGCCGTACAGCCAGAACACCCGGTGGGACTCCCTCGACCTCGACGCCTCGGAGGGCTGCATCCGGGACGCCGAGCACGCCTACACCAAGGACGGCGGCCTGGCGGTGCTCTACGGCAACCTGGCCGTCGAGGGCGCGGTCGTCAAGACGGCCGGCGTCGAGGAGGAGCTGTGGAGGTTCGAGGGCCCCGCGGTGGTCTTCGAGAGCCAGGAGGACGCCGTCGAGGGCATTCTCGGCGACAAGGTCAAGCCGGGTGACGTCGTCGTCATCCGCTACGAGGGCCCCAAGGGCGGTCCGGGCATGCAGGAGATGCTCTACCCGACCTCCTTCCTCAAGGGCCGCGGGCTCGGCAAGGCGTGCGCGCTGGTCACGGACGGCCGGTTCTCCGGCGGCACCAGCGGACTGTCGATCGGCCACGCCTCCCCGGAGGCCGCGAGCGGCGGCGACATCGCCCTGGTCGAGGACGGCGACCGCGTCGTCATCGACATCCCGGGCCGCGAGCTGCGCCTCGACGTGCCGTCGGACGTCCTGCGCGACCGCCGCGAACGCCTCCTGAAGGACCTGGGCTCCTACCGCCCGCGCGACCGCCGTCGCCCGGTCAGCGTGGCACTCCAGGCGTACGCCGCGATGGCCACGTCGGCCTCCACGGGCGCCGCACGTGACATCTCCCAGCTGGGCGGCCACTAGTTGACGGGATATCGCTGAAGCGATCGCGGGCATGAGGAAGGGCGCCCAAGATCAGTGTGTGAAGACAGACCTGGACGCCCTTCTGGCCGCTCTATGTCCATCTGGATGATCATGTCCTGCCGACGCGGATGCGGGGGCCGGGCCGGCCCCGGTTGCTGAGAGCTGATCTGCGTCGCGATCGCGCAGGTGTTGCTGCGTCGTGTTGACGAACGCCGCCGGCTGCGGCTGGCACCCGCCGAATCGGTCACCTGTTCCCACGCCTGCCGTGCGCTGAAGAACCAACTCGGCATCGAACGTCACAACGCCCGCACCACCGAAGGGCTATGGGCCCGCACCAGCCAGCGCATCCTCGCCCTCAACACCGCGATCTGGCACAACTGGCTGATCGACGCACCCATCAAACGATCTCTGACCGCCTACGACCACTGACCAGCCCACACATAACCCATCAACGATCTAGGTGTACTGCCCAGGGAGGTTGGTCAAGCGGGTGATGGGTGGTTTGCCGTTGGTGGCGGTGTGGGGTCGGTGGTGATTGTAGAAGTGGAGCCAGGCCGGGAGGGCTTTGCGTCGGGCTTGTTCGGAGGTGTAGAAGCGGCCGAGTGCCCAGCCGTCGGCCAGGGTGCGGTGGAAGCGTTCGACTTTTCCGTTGGACTGTGGCCGGTAGGGTCGGGTCTTTTTCGCCTGGATACCGAGGTCAGCGCACGCATCACGCCAGGCGTGGGATTTGTAGGCCGAGCCGTTGTCGCTGAGCACTCGTTCGATCACCACGCCACGGCTGGCGAACCAGGCCACGGCGTTGGGGAGCACCTGGATCGCGGTAGTGGCCTTCTCATCATTGCGGATTTCGGCGTAGGCGATGCGTGAGTGGTCATCGATGACGGTGTGCACGAACGCGGTGCCCAGGCGGGGCTCATAACGGGTGTTGCGGTTGCCGGTGCGATCAGCGGTGGCTTCGCGGTTGCGTTCGCCTTGGACTCTGCCCACATAGCGCCAGCCGCCGCCATCGGGGATGTTCCCGAACTTCTTCACATCCACGTGCAGCATCGCGCCCGGCCGGTCGTGCTCATACCGCCGGATCGGCTCCCCGGTAGCGCGATCGATGTAGGTCAAGCGGTTGAGACGGCACCGGGTCAGGACGGCGTGGACGGTCGAGGCCGGCACGCCCAGCCGCCCGGCGATCTGCGCCGGCCCCAGCCGCTGCTTCAACCGCACATGCACGATCTTGCGCACCATCGGCTGTGGCGTCTTGGACGGGCTATGGCGTGGCCGCGATGACCGATCGACCATCCCAGCCACGCCATCGCGGCGGTAACGCTGCGCCCAACGTTTGGCGGTCGGCCAGGACACCTCATAACGCTCCGCCACCCGAGCGATCGGCCAGCCCTCATCAACGACCAGACGCGCGAGGCGAAGACGCCCGCGAGGGGTCAGGGCAGCGTTAGCGTGGGACACGAAGGCCTCCTGTTGGCGGAGCGGTTCCTAGACAGCTCCACTCCACAACCGGAGGCCTTCACCCGTCACGGACATTCAGACCGTGTCGTCACACAACCTCAACCAACCTGCCTGGGCAGTACATCTAGGCCGTGTCGCGGTAGCTTGCGCGGGTGTCCGCGTTGAACCTGCGTCACTCGGTCCGCGCGGTCGTCCTCGACGAGGACGACCGCGTGCTGCTCTGCCGCCTCGCGGTTCCCGAGCCGATCGGCACGGTCGTGTGGGTGACCCCGGGCGGAGGCGTTGAACGCGGGGAGACGCCGTTCGCCGCGCTGCGCCGCGAGCTGCTCGAGGAAGTAGGGCTGGCGGTCGACACCGAGCCGCCACACGTTTGGCATCAGGAGGTCGCCGGGGCGGAGCACGCGGCCGGTCACGACGGCGTGGTCCACGACTACTTCCTCGTCCGCACCGCGGCGTTCCGTCCGCGTGGCGCGATGTCCGACGACGAGCTCGCGGCCGAGTACATCGTCGGGTTCCGCTGGTGGCGCCTGCCGGACATCGCCGGTTACCGGGGCTCCGATCTGTTCTCACCCCGCGACCTCGCCACACCGCTGGCGGCGCTGATCGCCGACGGGGCGCCCGCGACACCGGTGGTCCTCGGCCTGTGAGTCCGGCGGCCAGGTGAGGATGGCGCTTACGGCGCCCCCTGTCCTGGTCGGCGGGCGGTGACCTCCGTTCGTGGAACGCGTCAGCTCTCGGACACCCCCTTCCTGAGCGGTTTCTCCTAGACCCGCCCGACCATCTCCGCCTCTGCGAAGGCGCCGATCGCTTGGTTGGCTAGGTCACGGACCGTACGACCAGGGTTGATCTTTTGGGGGATACCGCATGAAGCGTGGATCGTTCATCCTCGTGCTCGGCTTCGGGGCTTCGCTGGGGAGCGCCGGAGTCGCGCACGCCTCCGTTCCGCCCCTCGGCCAGGTCCGCGTGCCCGGCGCGTACCACGCCGGCGCACGGATGCACCCGCAGAAGATCCGGCTCGCGCGGCGGCTGCACGCGGCCCTGGGGCACGAGCTGACCCGTATGCATGTCACGTTCGGCGTTCCCACCATCCAGCGGGAGGCCCCACGCCGCCTGCCGCACCGGCGCGGGGCGCACGTGGCCACGTACGCCCTCGACCAGCTGTCCAGAAGCTCGAACGTCATCACCTCCAGCCCGGACGGCCAGTCGTACACCAGGGTCGACACGTCGGCCGCCGACCTGGACGTGTGGACCGACCGGCAGGGCCGCGTCCACCAGACGTTCTCCGACGCGCGGTAGACGGCGTACGCCCAGGACGCCGGGCGCTCCACCAGCGCGGCCATGCTCATCGACCGGCCGGAAGGCGAGGACGAGCGGGCCGGGCTTTGACGCATCCCGGATCTCTAGCCGAGGGTGGCGCCGGTGAACTGCATGAGGCCGTAGGAGCGGCGCCGGATCGCGGAGAAGCCGGCGTTCGAGAGGGCCTCGGCGATCTCCGTCTGGCCGAACATCCGGATGCCGGTGAGCCGGCTCAGGGCGCCCATGCCCCGGCCGACGAGCGGCAGCCGTGGGCGGCGGGTGGCGAGCACGACGAGGTGGCCGCCCGGCCGCAGCACCCGTGCCATGCTCGCGACCGCGGCCCACGGGTCCTCGAAGAGGTAGAGGGCGCCGTAGCAGCACACCGCGTCGAAGGTGTTCGCGCGGAACGGCAGGTCGACCGCGTCGCAGCGTACGTAGGCGATGTCGGCCCCACCGGCACGTACGTGCGTGTCCGCGACGGCACGCTCCAGCATGGTCGCCGACGCGTCGGCGCCGACCACGAGGCCGTCCGCCGTCATGCCCGAGGCCAGTGCCCTCGTCACGTTGCCGGGGCCGCAGGCCACGTCCAGGACGGTCGCGTCCGGCGTGTCGGCCAGGCCCAGCCAGTAGCGCGCCAGGGCGTACTCCTCGGCGGTGCTCGGCCCGAGCGGGCCGCCCTTGGACAGGCCGAAGACCACCGGCCGCCACACGTGCTCGTAGATCCGCGGTAGTGCGCCTGAGCGCATGAGCCGCTGCGCGACCGTGTCGTGTGACTCCGCCGCCTCGCCCAGGAGGTCGAGGTGGCCCCGGCCGACGTCGGGCTCGGCCGGGGCGGACTCCAGCAGCTTCAGGACACGGTCCAGAGCGATCATGGACGCTATTAGACACCTTCCTCAATAGTCAGCCCGGTGTGGGCGGCCGTGAAGGCGAGCGTGTCCACGGTCAGGTCGACCGAGCGGCTGATCGCGCGCGACCCGTGGCCGACGTCGGCCTCGTTGCGCAGCAGGATCGGCGTGTCGGCGGTGTTCGCGTGCTGCAGGGCCGCGCACATCTTGCGTGCGTGCAGCGGATCCACGCGGGTGTCGCTCTCGAACACCGTGAACAGCGTGGCCGGATAGGCGACGCCCTCACGTACGTGGTGGTACGGCGAGTAGGCGTACAGCCACGCGAACTGCTCGGGATCCTCGGCGGAGCCGTACTCGACGTTCCACGTCTCGCCGAGCCCGAACTTCTCGTACCGCACCATGTCCAGCAGCGGCGCGGAACAGACCGCCGCGGCGTACAGGTCCGGCCGCTGGGTGATCGCCGCGCCGACCAGCAGGCCGCCGTTGGAGCCGCCGGCGATGGCCAGCTGCTCGGCCGTGGTCCAGCCGTCGGCGATGAGCTTCTCCGCGGCGGAATGGAAGTCGTCGAAGACGTTCTGCTTCTTGTCCAGCATCCCGGCGCGATGCCAGCCCTCGCCCTCCTCCGAGCCGCCGCGCAGGTTCGCGACGACGTAGACGCCGCCCGCCTCGACCCACGCCAGGGTCGTCGCGGAGTACGCGGGGGTCAGCGGGATGTTGAAGCCGCCGTAGCCGTACAGGATCGCCGGGCGCGGGCCCTCGTGGCCGGGCCGGGCCACGACGATCATCCGCACCTCCGTGCCGTCGTAGGAGGTGTAGGTGACCTGGGTGGCCTCGACGTCGGGGACCTCGACGGCACCCGGTGCCGACGCCCAGAGCGTGATCTCGCCGGTACGCGCGTCGAACCGGTGGACCGACACCGGCGTGATGTTGTCGGAGTAGACGAACCACGCCTCGTGGCCGCCCTCCGGGCGTTCGCCGATACCGCCGATCGAGCCGAGGCCGGGTACGGGCACCTCGCCGATGCGTTCGCCGGTCTCCAGGTCGTGGATGCTGATCTCGCTGAGCGCGTGGCGGGTCCAGCCGGCGAGCAGGATCGGCCGGTCCAGGTCGTCGAGGATCGCGAAGTCCGACAGCACGGCCTCGGGGTCCTCGGGGATGAGGTCCCGCCAGGTGTCACTGGACGGCGTGGCCGGATCGGTGACGCACAGACGGCCGCGCGGGGCGTCACGGTCGGTGAAGATGTACGCCCGGCCGTCGCGGCCGACCTGGAGCCCGGTCTCCGCGTCGACATTCTGCTGTACGACCTCGAGCCGGGGGTCCTCCAGCGGCGACGTACGCAGGTCGGCGATCCACAGGTCGTTGCGCGGCGCGGTGCCCTGCGAGGAGGACAGCGTGAGCCAGTTGCCGTCGCGGCTGACCCCGACGCCGTAGTAGTTCGTCTTCTCCAGGCCCTCACCGAAGATCATCACGTCGTCGGTCTCGGGGTCCGTGCCCACCCGGTGCAGGTAGACGCGGCGGTGGTACTGGTCCTCACCGGCGGGCACCTGGTCGGCCCTGAGACGGCGTACGTAGTAGTACGCCTCTCCCCCGGGCAGCCAGGCGACCGGGGTGTAGCGGCACCGGTCGATCGGCCCCTCGACCGCCTCACCGGTGGCGATGTCCATGACGTACAGCTTGGACTCCTCGTCGCCGCCGTGAGAGAGCTGGTACGCGAGGCGCCGGCCCTCCTTGTCGGGCTGCCAGGAGTCGAGCGTCGTGGTGTGGGAGGGGTCGAGCGCCATCGGGTCGATCAGCGCGCGCTCGGTCTCCTCGCCGCCCTCCGTCTCGGGGGGATCGACCGTGTAGAGCACGGCGTGCTCCTGCTCGGCCGTACGGCGCATGAAGAAGCGCCTCTCGCCGCGCCAGAAGGGCGAGCTCAAGGTGCCGGAGCCGAGCAGCTCCCGGATGCGGGCGCGCAGGCGGTCACGGCCCGGCAGGCCGTCCACCTCGCCGTGGAACAGCTCGTCCTGCTCCGTCAGCCACGTCTTGGTCTCCTCCCCGTGCGGGTCCTCCAGCCAGCGGTACGGGTCGGGTACGCGCTGGCCGTGGACGTCCTCGACGAGATCCTCACGGCGCGCGGAAGGGTACGGCGGTCGGCTCATGTGCGCACTCTACGAGGTCATGGCGCCGATCAGGACCGGCCATGCCGGTTTAACAGCAAATGTCGGTGGCCGGGCGTATCGACGATGAAACCGGTTGGCATGGGAGTGGTCAGATGGATTCATGGGTTCTGCCACCGGCGCTTCCGTGCCCGCGTGGTCGGTGCCGGCCCGCTTCTGGAGTGCGGGTTGACCGGCCGGCCACTCCGTGAGGAGCCGGGGACGGTCGTCGCCCCGGTCGCCCGGCGGGTCTTCCTGCGGGTTCCGGGGAAGTCGGCCAAGGGCGGATCCGCTTCGACCTGCGGCCCGTACGTGGGGCCGGTACGTGGGGCCCGTGCGTGGGGCCCGTGCGTTGGGCACCGAACCGTACGCCGGACGGGGATGGAGCGGCGTGCCCGCTCTGGGCTCGATGATCCCGCTGTGCGGGCCCGACGGCATGGCAGGGGTCGCCGACCGATCCGGTGCCGAGAGGAGCGCTGGTCCGTCTGGGCCGGACCTTGCCGGCTCATGGCCGAATGATGACGAACATCGACGGCGGCGCGGCGTCACGGACCGTAATCTGGGCCGGCGGACCTTGTTGCATGTCGATCGGGGGGTTGGACATGAGAGGCAGCATCGCGCTACTCGCGTTTCCCGTACTGGCCGTCGCGCCGTCGGCCCACGCGGCCGGCCCGCCGCCGGCGGCCGATCTGCGGATGGTGTACGTACACCCGCAGATCGCCAAGGACAGCTCCGGAGTCACCTGGCACTGGGTGCTGACCAACAGTGGCGCCGCGGGCGCCGAGACGGTCGTCGCCACCCACCGGGTCTCGCCCGACCAGAAGATCGTCGGGGTCTCCCAGCCGTGCGCGGGCCAGGGAAACGACGTCGTGTGCCAGTTCGGGTCGATCAAGCCCGGAGAGAAGCAGGCCGGCTGGATCAAGACCAAGGTGGCCCGGCCGGGCGGCGATCTGCGCGTCAACGCCCAGGTGACGTGGCGCGAGAACCAGAGCATCCTGCCGGATATCGGCGACCCGTCCGCGGTGGACGCTTCGGACGCCTGGGGCGCCTCCGGGACCGACGCCACGGCGGAGATGCCCAGGCAGGACTCCTCGCTGACAGATCCGTGATGAAGAGCCCTTTACAGCGTTTGCCGGGTAATGGGGTAGCGAAATCCGCATCTCAGCGGCCACACTGATTTCAGTTCGGGTATCACCCGTGAGGAGGTCCTCGTGGCGGGTGCGCTGGTGCTGGAGATCGTCAAGCCTCGTCTCGAGGCGCGCTGGAGCGTGCCCCACGGGGCCACCGGCGCCTGCGTCCCGGAGGGCGTCTGATGAGACAGGTACTGCTCCTCAACGCGACATACGAGCCACTCACCACTTTGCCGCTGCGGCGCGCCGTCTGCCTGGTCCTCCGGGAGAAGGCCGAGATCGTCCACCATGACATCTCGGGCGCCTGCCTGCGTTCGGCGACCGCGGTGGTGGAGCTGCCGTCGGTGATCCGATTGCTGCGCTACGTACGCATCCCGTACCGACAACGCGTGCCGCTCACCCGGGCGGCTCTGATGCGGCGTGACAACTTCCGCTGTGTCTACTGCGGTCGCCGCGCGGAGACGATCGACCACGTGATCCCGCGCAGCCGTGGCGGAAAGCATCTGTGGGAGAACTGCGTCGCTTGCTGTATGCCCTGCAATCACCGCAAGGCGGACAAGCTCCTGGAGGAGCTGGGCTGGCAGCTACCGGTCACACCCGCCGTACCCCGGGGGGCGCACTGGCGCCTGATCGGGCTGGTCCACGACGGCGATCCCCAGTGGGCGCCGTACGTCAACGAGCCCGCCGCCTGATCGGCGTATCCTGGGCAGGTGCCACGTTATGACTTCCGCTGCCGAGCGTGCGGTTCGACGTTCGAACTCAGCCGCCCGATGAGCGAGTCGTCCTCCCCCGCCACCTGCCCGGACGGTCACGACGACACGGTGAAACTGCTGTCCACGGTCGCCATGACAGGCGGCGCGGCGGCCCCGCCCCAGAGCGGAGGCGGCTGCTGCGGCGGCGGCTGCTGCGGCTGACCCCTAGGCCGGGCCCACGTCGCCCGGCCCGCTGACGGAGCCGTCCATGCCGATGCCGTGTGGCGCCGCCTAGACGGCGCCAACACGACGTTATCCACAGAACCCCGCTCTACTTCCACCCACCGCTGATCCCGCTGGACAATGAAAGTGGGATGGCACCCCCCGGGCGGGAGGGCTCCAGACGGGCGGGAGGGCTCCAGACGGGCGGGAAGGCTCCAGACGGGCGGGAAGCCGGGAAGGCTCCAGCGCCGGGAACTCCAGTACCGCGCGTATCACTGGCCAACACTCGGAGCCGTGGCAGCACTGGCAAGACCACCACCCGCCCAGATCACCACCACCTCGGACCACTGCCCTCTCTGGCGGGGGCCTTTCAATCACCATCTGCTCAGACCATCCCCACAGACAGGCGGTCCCTCACGCGAGGCGGCCCATCAGAACACCACCCGCTTAGAACACCACCCGCTCAGACCATCACGCCCTCACGCCTCCGCCCTCTCGGGCGGGGCGGCGTCACCAGGCCCCCCGGGGTGGCTCGGAGCGCTGTTCCCGGTCAGCCGGTGAGGTGTTTTTCGAAGTAGACGGTGACGGTGGTGCCGGTGACCTTGCGGTTGATCTCCTGCCAGTCCGAGGAGCGGTACAGCTCCAGCGCCACCGGCTGTTTCACCGTCGTGTCGGCCTGGAGGGTTCGGTAGCCGAGTTCGATCGCGCGTTCTTCCAGCACGGTGACGATGGCGGCGCCGTACCCCTGGCCCTGCTGGTCAGGGCGGACTCGCAGGCGCACCATCTCGGCGGTGCCGGGGTCCACGCGCCGGAGGCCGCCGATCGCGGCGACGGTGCCCTGGACCTCGCCTACCAGGAACTCGCCGCCCGCGTGGAGATAGATCTCCTCCACCCGGGCGAAGTCGTCGTCGTAGTACACGCCGTCGCCTGGGCGCAGGCCGACCTGGGCCAGGCATTCCTGGTGGAGGGCGAACACCGGTGCGTGGTCCTCGGAGACGTATCTGCGGATGCGCAGAGCGGAGAAGGTCCAGAGCGGCGGGTTCTTGCGCCGCCGCTGGGGAGCGGCGGCGGCGCCGAGCACGCGGGCCACGGGGTCAGGTCTGCTTCTCGTCGGAGGAGACGACCCTCGCCGGTGTGGCCAGGACCTCGCGGAACTCCTTGGCCGCGTTGATCTCGCCGTACTGTGCGACGGCGGCGCCGACGAGCTGGCGGGCGCGCTGGGCGATGATGTCGGTGAACTGGCCGGGCGACAGGGCGAGCACGCTGTCCTGTGCGGCGCGCAGGGCCTCTTCGGGTTCGCCCTTCTGCAGCCGGCACGAGGCGCGGTTCAGCCAGATGAGGGTGCGGTCGAGCTCGGCACTGGCCGGGTAGAGCGTCAGGGCGCGGCGCAGTGACTCCTCGGCGTGGGTGTGGTCGCCCAGGTTGGTGTAGGTGTCCCCGATGTGGAAGGCGAGCTGCCGCTCGGTGTAGCCGAACGCCGTGTCGGCCACCTGGTCCCTGCCGAGCTGGCCGAAGACCGCCTGGCCCCGGGCGATCGCCCGTTTGGCGCTGCCGGCGGCGTCTCCGCGGCCGCGCTTGACCAGCATGCCGAGGGCGCGGGCCTCCACGATCGGGGCCATCGCGGCGGCGGCGCTGGGCGTACGGCCGGCGAGGTCCTGTGCGCGCCGGGCCAGGTGCAGGGACTCGCGCGGGTCGCCGTAGTACATCGGCACGAGCGCCTCCCGCACGCTCACCCACGACCTCAGGCCGCGGTCGCCGGTCTCGTCGGCGGCGGTGCGTGCCGTACGGAAGAAGGAGCGGGACAGGCGGTGGTCGCCGAGGTTGATCATGATGGCGCCGGCGAGCCCGGAGAGCTGGGCGGCCAGCCGGCACAGGCGTTCTTGCAGCTCGATCGGTTGTCGCTGCTCGCACATGCGGCGTACCTCGCTGAAGTCGAGCAGCACGTCGCACATCAGGCGGAGCGGCGGTGTCGAGGTGTACTGCTTGCCGTACCCGAGCGCGGTCTCCTCCCACTGGTCGAGCATGGTCGGCGAGACCGAGGCGTTGACCAGCGTGTCGTCCATCTTGCGGCGGACGCCGTCCACCGCGCCCAGGATCTGGCCATCGAGCGCCACGCCCGCCCCGGCCAGAAGTTGCAGAAGGGTTCGCCGAAGCACTGTCTCCTCCTCCTCCCCGCGTCCGCCACGGGAGTCCTCGGCGCGGTACTGGACCCCGGAGATGTGCGGTGCGGAGAACGGTTGTCGTATCGGATCGTTGTCGATCATCAAGGACCCGGGCCTGAGCACGATGTCGGGCTCGCGGGAGGACTGGACGCCGAGGGCGCCGTCCGAAGGCGGAGAGTGGGAGCGTCCGCAGACACAGGGCCCCGGTAATCCGAGGTCGGTCGGCTCGACGCGGTAGACCCGGCAAAGGTCATGGAGGTAGGCCGGGCCGGGCCGCTTGTAGCCGCTCTCGTACGCGGACAGCAGGGTCTCGCCGAGCTTGGGCCTTGGCCGTCCGTCCAGCTCGTATAACGCTCTGACCTGCGCGACGACGTCGGAGAGCGCGATGCCGTGCGCGAGACGATGTGCCTTGATCCGGCTCGTGCCGTGGATCGGCGCGCATCCGTCGTGGATGGCCCTGGCGATCTGTGGTGGTGCGTGTCCGAGGGCCAGCCCGCGAGCTCGGATGGACCGGGCGAGATCCGCTTCTTTACGTGGCGGCTCGGTATCCGCGACGTCTGGCATTTCCGGCCTCCTCAGGGGGGAAGGAGCCGACCGGCGCTGCGATTATGGCTCAGGGGAGACACTTGCGTACGCAGCGTAACCCTGGTGTCGCCGTACGCCAACCAGATTGCCCGGAAACACCACGAGATTAACTTCCCGGCACCCACCGGAGCAGAGGTTCCTCATGCGCCGAATGAGAAACCTCCTCCCGCGTCGGGCGATTGTGGTCCGCGTGCCTTCGGGATGCTCTTGACCATGCCCCACGGCCTTGCGATTCTCGCAGCGCGTAGTCGATCGCGTCCGAAGCGTGAAAGGGGAGTCATCCGAGATGCCGGATGAACGCCGGGTTGGATACCTCGAAGGCCTCGTTCGCGAGTTATGCGAGCGCGGTCTGGTCGCAAGGGTGGTCCGTTCCCGTTCTGGACCGGCCTTCTGCAGGGTCGTCAACCCGGAGGCGGCGAGCCTTTCGGAGAACGTCATGTGCGCGCCCGCGCCCGGCGGCACCGATCAACCCCCCTGGTACTTCTGGTGGTCCTGGGGTGAGCCGATGCACGCCGTCGATGATCCATGCGGTGCGGCCGTCAAGGTGGCACGCGTCCTGGAGGCGCACCGCGACTAGCGCCTGTCTCACGAGCCTGTCCGTACCCAGCGGCGTCACTTCGCGCGGAGCCGGCCTGTCCGGCCGGCGACGGGGGCGGCGCGACTGGGCGCCGCGCAGTGGGCGGCGGGCTCATGGAACAGGTTCCAGGGGGTGAGCGTCCCGCGGGACCGCGACCGGTGGCGCGGACTGACCGGTCCCGCGGGGCCCTCGTACGATCGCCGGCCCGGCCGGCGCCGCAAGAGGCATGTCCGAGGTTCCGCTGCCCGGCGCCTCGCCGAGAACCGGATTCGTCAGCCACGCGGCCTACGCGACGACGGCTGGTCAGGACCTCCGCCGGGGATCCCGGCATCGGGGTTCCGAAGGACGCCCCCCGGGCAGGCGCCGTGGGGCCGGCGGGTCGGATCGTCCGCTGAGCGTGGCCACCACGTCCCGCTCGCCGCCGACCGCCTGACCAGGTCATTCACCCCATCTGCTCCCGTCCAAGACATGATCATGGTGGCGGAGCGCACACCCGATATGGACGCCGCCGTCTCACCGTTCGCCTACCATCGGTGTCTGGCTTACCGGCTACGCGGCCTCGTGGGCGGGGCCGTCGGGGAGGGTTTTCTCTGTGCTCGCGTTCTCCACTGTTGCCTCTGTCCTCCCATTCATGGCGGACAAAGGGAAGGCGGTGGACTACTGCCAGGTCCCGGTCAGCATGGGATGCAAGCTGACCTGGAACTTCAGCCACAACGGCGGCGTCACCCGCACCTACAGCGAATGGCTGGACGGCGAAAGTCCGATCACCCTCGCGCTGAAGATCATTCTCTGCGTCGCCATCGCGCTGCTGCTGCGCCGCGTCGTCAACCGGACGATCACCCGCATCACCCTGCGGATGGCCGAGGGCACGATGTCCGAGCGCATCCGCGAGCGTACGCGGACGATCTTCGACGGCAGTCCCGTCCTGGTCAGCGAACGCCGCAGGCAGCGCGCCGAGACGATGGGGTCGGTGCTGCGCAGCATCGCCTCGATCATCATCCTCGGCACCGCCTCCATCACCGTGCTCGGCTACATCGGCCTGGACCTCACACCGTTCCTCGCCAGCGCGAGCATCATCGGTGTCGCGGTCGCCTTCGGCGCGCAGAGCGTCGTCAAGGACTTCCTCACCGGCATCTTCATGCTGCTGGAGGACCAGTACGGCGTGGGCGACGTGGTCAACCTGGGCGAGGCGAAAGGGACGGTCGAGGCGGTGACGCTGCGCACGACCCGGGTGCGCGATGTCAACGGCGTGGTCTGGTACGTCCCGAACGGTGAGATCAAGCGGGTCGGCAACGAGTCTCAGAACTGGGCCCGCGTGGTGCTCGACGTGCCCGTGGAGTACGACGCCGACCTCGACAAGGTGCGGACGATCCTGTCCGAGACCGCCGGCCGGATGGCCGTCGATCCGCCCTGGGACGAGGTCATCATCGAGGACCCGACCGTATGGGGCGTACAGGCGCTCTCGGGTGAGGCGATCGTCGTACGCGTCGTCTGCAAGACGGCTCCCGGCCGGCAGGCCGACACGGCGCGTGAGCTGCGTGAACGCGTCAAGAAGGCATTCGACGCCGCGGGCGTCAACGTGGCCACTTTCAAGGAGGACACGTCCGCCGCATAGGGTGGACCACGCCATGGCACAAGAAGTCACGTTCTTCGAGGCGGTCGGCGGCGAGCCCACCTTCCGCCGGCTCGTCCACACCTTCTACGAGGGCGTCGCGGCCGACCCGGTGCTCCGCCCTCTCTACCCCGAAGAGGATCTCGGGCCCGCCGAGGAGCGGCTGCGGCTCTTCCTCATCCAGTACTGGGGTGGGCCGCGCACGTACAGCGAAAATCGCGGCCACCCGCGGCTGCGGATGCGGCACGCGCCGTTCGCGATCGGCGAACGCGAGCATGACGCGTGGCTGACCCACATGCGTACCGCGGTCGACGAGCTCGGGCTTTCGGAGCAGTTGGACAAGATGCTGTGGGACTACCTCGTCATGGCCGCGCGAAGCATGATCAATCAGATGGGCTGACCTCGTCCGGGTGCCCGGTGCCGAGGTGCGCGGGGATCAACGCGGCGGCGGCCAGGGGAAACACCACGACCGCGGCGAACGCGGTGCCGTACGTCGCCCCGGTGACGAGCGCGCCGAGCGCCGGCGGGGTCGCGGCGGCCAGGAGGTTCTGCCCGGTGTTCTGGATGCCCAGCGCGCGTCCGGCCCAGGAGCGCCCGGCGTACTCCGCCACGGCGGTGAAGGCGAGCCCGTTCGTGGTCACCGTGATGACCGCCGCGGCGAGCAGCGCCACCGTCGCGAGCCCGCGGCCCGACAGTGCTCCGGCGGCGAGGACGGCCATGACGAGCCCGATGGTGAGGGCGAGCGTACGCATCGGCCGTACGCGGCTCCCCGCGCGGTCCGACCAGTGGCCGACGGCCAGCCGAGCGACCGCGCCGCCGACCTGCGTCACCGCCAGGACCCGGCCCGCGGTCGCGGCGTCCCAGCCGCGTGCGTCGACGAGGTAGACGAGGGCGAAGGCCGAGACCGCGAACTGCGGCACCACCAGCAGCGCGCTGGCCGCGTGGATACGCCACAGGACCGGCGTGCGGTACGGGGATCCGGCGCGGTGCTCCTGGCCGGTCCCGGCGCGTTCCGGGTCGCGTACGAGCAGGCCCACGAGCAGCGCGGCACCCAGGCAGCAGCCGGCCAGCAGGTACAGGCCGCCGTCGAGGCCGGCGCGCTCGGCGAGCGGTGGCAGCGTGAGTGCGGCGAGGCCGACTCCGAGCGGTTGCCCGGTCTGGCGTACGCCCATCGCCAGCCCGCGCTCATGTGCCGCGAACCAGCCGAGGATCAGCCGCCCGCTGGCGGCGTGGATGGAGGCGCCCCCGGCTCCGGCGACGAAGAAGCAGGCGCCGAGTTGTGCGGTGCCCGACGTCCTCGTCGCGGCGAGCAGGGCGAGCCCGGCGATGGACAGGCCGGTGCACAGGATGATCCGTTCGCCCCAGCGGTCGGCGGCGATGCCCCACAGGGTCAGGGCGACCAGGAGCCCGGCGACCGGGCAGGAGATCACGATCGCCGCCTCACGGAGCGACAGGCCGTTGTCCGCCCGGAGCGCCGGGATCAGATAGGGCAGACCGTACTGGTACGCGCATCCGGCGATCATCGCGAACAGCCCGACAATGAGGATCAACCACCGCCTGCTCATGATGTGATACTAACGTCTCATATATTGGGACATCTCTTGGGCACGAAGAAGGCCCTCGCCGCGCTTGCCGGCGAGGGCCTTCCGTCGCTTTGACGCGGTTACAGGCGCGGGTGCTGAGCCAGTACGGGGTCCTCGGTGACCTGGGGGCCGACCAGCGACCTGGCCTGCTGCTGAGGAGTCGCCTTCACGCCGGCCCAACGGAGCAGGTCGGCCGTGACCTCCGCCTTCTGCGCGGCCGGAAGGGTCGCGATCAGGTGGGAGCTGTGGTTCTGGCCCGGTGACACATAGACCTTCGAGTCACGTGCGCCCGGACCGACACGGAACGCCTCGGCACCCCACGGGTCGTTCTGACCGTAGATGAACGCCATGTGCGTCGCGCTGGTGCGTACCCAGTGGTCGACATCGGACATGGCCTTCGGGTCGAACTTCATCGGGATGTCGCTCGGCACGTACGTCCGCGGCTGGTAGGTGCTCTCCCAGCGCAGCAGCGGGTGCAGGTACTTGAACTGCGGTGACGGCCAGCCGAGCTGGGTGCCCGCCTGGTAGTAGTACGGGATGTAGGGCTCGAGGCCCTGGTCGGTGTAGGTCAGCGCGCCGGAGATCTCGTCGAAGAAGTTGTAGATCTCATCCGTGGAGGCCGTGGTGGGCGGGACTCCCGGGCACTCCGACTGCAGGTGGTACTGCCAGAACGCCCACTCGAAGTCCATCACCGAGTTCTCGAAGGCCTGGTCGACGGACTTGATGATCTTCCAGGTGTAGCCGGCCTCCTGGGCGGCGGCGGTCATCCGCGCCTCCATCTCGGGGCGGCGCTTGAGCATCTCGCGCTGGAGGTTCTGCAGGTCGGCGCGGCACTTCGGGTCGGTGCCGACCGTCTTGAAGAACTTGTCGTACGCGCTGTCGTCCTTGTTGTTCACATCGTTCGGCGCGACGTAGGCCACCGTGCCGTCGACGTCACCCGGGTAGAAGCGCTTGTGGTACGTGGCGGTCATACCGCCCTTGCTCGCCCCGGTGGAGATCCACTTGCCGTGGTAGATCGTCTTGAGCGCCTTGATGAGATCGTGCTCGTCGGTGGCCGCCTGCCAGATGTTGTCCTTGCTCCACACCGTCGGCTGCGGGATCGACGGCGTGAAGTAGCGGTACTCCACGGAGATCTGGTTGCCGTCCACGAGCCCGGTCGGCTCGGACAGGAACATCGTCTCGGGCGTGTTGTAGCCGCTCGTGTAGAGGACCATGGGCCGGTCGTCGGACTTGTGCTCGAGCAGGACGCGCTGCTCGAACCAGCCCTTGCTCGGGTTCCGGTGGTCGACCGGCTGGCGGTAGTTCAGCCAGAACCAGCGGTAGCCCGTCAGGGTGGAAGTCTTCTCCTCCACGGTCATGCCGGGAATCGCCTTCAGCCTGGCCGCCACGTCCTCATCGGCCCGGCTCGGCGCCGCGTGCGCGGTACCCGAGACGCCGCTGAGGCCCGCCGCGAGCAGCACGGCCAGCACCCCTCGTGAGACCTTACGCATTCTCACCCCTTTGTGTCGCGCCAATGGCAGGCGCGACATTACGGGTATTGAGTGCTAAAAAGGGATCTTCCGCGAGGGTTCGTTACAGAACTGTCGCCGGTCTAACTGACAGCGAGTCAGGTTCTACTGGTATTCGCGCAGGAAGGCGAGCTCGTCGTCCCTGAACCTCCGGGCGCGGGTCTTCTCGAGGTCGTACGCGACGATGACCGAGGAGGCACGTACGTAGACGTGCTCGTCGTCCCGGACCTCGTACGCCACGGAGAAGGACCCGGCGCGCAGTTCGGTCACCCAGGTCTCCACGCGTACGAGGTCGGGCCCGAACAGCAGCGGCCGGCGGTAGTCGATCTCGTGGCGGGCCACGACGAGACCGTGCAGCGGCTCGCGTCCCTCACGCTGGGGGTCCAGGCGGAACATCGCGATCCGCGCGTCTTCCAGGTAGGTCAGGTAGCGGCAGTTGTTCACGTGCCCGAGGACGTCGATATCGCCGAAGCGCACGTGGAATTCGTGGACATGCCGACGACTCTCGCCGAGCCGGTCGGCGCCGAGGGCTGGCTGAACCATTTGTCACCTGTCTCATGAGGCGTACCGGTCGCGCCCAGTCTTCCGGTCCCTCGGCGTCCGGGGGACGGCGGGTGCCGTCGCTCAGCGCCGGGCGTGGCGCTGCTTCCCTGTCCTGGCCTCTGCCGGGGGCCGACCTGTTGACCGGAGCCTGTGAGGCCGGTCGCCGGCCGGGCATGGGCCGCTTGGGGCAGTGACCGGGCTGGGCCGCTTGGGACAGTGACCGGGCTGGGCCGCTTGGCGCAGTGGTCGGGCTGGGCCGTTTGGGGCAGTGGTCGCGCCGGGCGTCGGTGCGGCCACTGCCCGTACGGGTCAGCGGGTGAGCTTGCGGTACGTGACGCGGTGCGGGCGGGCCGCCTCGGCGCCCAGGCGCTCGATCTTGTTCTTCTCGTAGTCGGCGAAGTTGCCCTCGTACCAGAACCAGGTCGAGCCCTCTTCCCACGCCAGGATGTGCGTGGCGATGCGGTCGAGGAACCACCGGTCGTGGGAGGTGATCACGGCACAGCCCGGGAACTCCAGCAGGGCGTTCTCCAGCGACCCGAGCGTCTCGACGTCGAGGTCGTTGGTGGGCTCGTCGAGGAGCAGGACGTTGCCGCCCTGCTTGAGGGTGAGGGCGAGGTTGAGCCGGTTGCGCTCACCGCCGGAGAGTACGCCCGCGGGCTTCTGCTGGTCCGGGCCCTTGAACCCGAACGCGGCGACGTACGCGCGGCTCGGCATCTCGACCTGGCCGACCTTGATGTGGTCGAGGCCGTCGGAGACGACCTGCCAGACGTTCTTCTTGGGGTCGATGCCGCCGCGGCCCTGGTCGACGTACGAGAGCTGGACCGTCTCGCCGACCTTGAGCACGCCGTCGTCCGGCTCTTCACCGTCGTCCGCCACCCCGGGAGGCGCACCCGCACCGGCCTGCCCGACGATCATCCGGAACAGGGTCGTCTTACCGACGCCGTTGGGCCCGATGACGCCGACGATGCCGTTGGGCGGAAGGGTGAACGAGAGCTTCTCCATCAGCAGCCGGTCGTCGAAGCCCTTCGTGAGGTGGTCCGCGACGATCACCGTGGTGCCCAGACGGGGCCCCGGCGGGATCTGGATCTCCTCGAAGTCGAGCTTGCGGTACTTGGCCGCCTCGGCCGCCATCTCCTCGTACCGCTGCAGACGGGCCCGGCTCTTGGTCTGACGCGCCTTGGGGTTGGAGCGCACCCACTCCAGCTCGTCCTCAAGGCGCTTCTTCTTCTTGACGTCCTTCTGCCCCTCGACCTTCAGCCGCTCGGCCTTCTTCTCCAGGTAGGTGGAGTAGTTGCCTTCGTACGGGTGGCAGCGGCCACGGTCGAGCTCGAGGATCCAGCCCGCCACCCGGTCGAGGAAGTAGCGATCGTGGGTGACGGCGAGGACGGTGCCCTCGTACTTTTCGAGGAACTGCTCCAGCCACTGCACGCTCTCGGCGTCGAGGTGGTTGGTGGGCTCGTCGAGGAGAAGCAGGTCGGGCGCCTGCAGGAGGAGCTTGCACAGCGCCACGCGGCGGCGCTCACCGCCGGAGAGCTGGGTGACGGTCGCCTCGGGCGGCGGGCAGCGGAGGGCGTCCATGGCCTGCTCGAGCTGACTGTCGAGGTCCCACGCGTTGCGGTGGTCGAGCTGCTCCTGGAGCTTGCCCATCTCGTCGAGCAGCTCGTCGGAGTAGTCGGTCGCCATCTTCTCGGCGATCTCGTTGAACCTGTCCAGCATCGCCTTCGTCTCGGCGACGCCTTCTTCGACGTTGCCCAGGACGGTCTTGTCCTCGTTGAGCGGCGGCTCCTGCTGCAACATGCCGACGGTGAACCCGGGCATGAGCTTCGCATCGCCGTTGGAGACCTGCTCGAGGCCGGCCATCATCTTCAGCAGGGTCGACTTACCCGTGCCGTTCGGTCCGACGACACCGATCTTTGCTCCGGGCAGGAAGCTGAGGGTGACATCGTCGAGAATGACCTTGTCACCGTGCGCTTTGCGCACACGCTGCATCGTGTAGATGTACTCCGGCATGTCCACAAGCCTATGGCCTCCGAGATGGTGCACTTACCGGCCTGGGCGGTTGTCCCGCCCGCGTTCCACAACCGGCCAGCCGGGTGTCGTCAACCCGCCTCTCGCGCCGGGGGCAGCTCTCTTTCGGGGGTGGGGCTGGTGGGTGGCGGTGCCTCGGTTTGGATCGACGGCGCTCGGCTCTACACCGGCGGCGAACCGCTAGACCGCCGGGAACGCCGGTCACGTATCGGAGCCGCCACGCACGAGGGCCGGTCACGTACGAGGGAGATCGCGAGACGTCACGCACTACGGCATCGCGACGAGACGCTCACACACGAGAGCCATCACGCACGAGAATGCCGCGCACGAGAAATCAGGCCGCGAGGTCGCGGGGGGGGTGAATGATCGGCCGCGGCCGCATGTCCTTTGCGCACTCGGCACTCGGTAGGCCACGCCACAAGCCGTGCTGGCTACAGATCGCGCCGCCTCGTAGGCCGCGCTACCCCACAGGCCGCGCCAACTCGCCTCAAAATCAGCACCGCACAAAGCGCGCCACCTCGCGGGCCGCGCTACCCGTGAGGCCACCCCACAAACTGCGGCCTTCTGGACACCGCCACTTCGGCCCCGCGATCTCGCCACCTCCACGCCCCGGCCTTCGCAAACCGCGCCACCCTGCGAATCGTGCTACCCCACAGGCCGCGCTAACCCGCGTGCTATCCCATACGCCAACCGGTGCAGAAGGCCGAAGTGTCCATGCCGAGAACCGAGCCCGCAGCGGACGGTCCCGCGACCGGCGAACCCACCCGCGCCGACGACACCGGCCCCAGCACAGCCACGTGGGGCACACCGCCTTGCCGCCCCGCAAGCCGCGGTACCACGCCTGGCACGTCGAGGGCGGCGGTTGCCGGTCATGCGAAAGCGTCCGCCGTCCGTTGGGCGTTCGTGGGGGTCAGGCCTTCTGGGTAGCGGGGAGGCAGATCCGGTCACGGCCGGATTTCTTGGCGCGGTAGAGGGCGAGGTCGGCGGAGGCGAGGAGTTCGAGTAGATCCTGGCCGTGGGTGCGGAACAGGGCGACGCCGACCGACACCGTGACGGTGACCGACTCGTCGTCGGCGGGGACGGACAGTCGCCGTACGCGGTTGCGGAGGCGTTCGGCCACGCGGCAGCCCTCGAGGATGTCGGCGCCGGGTAGGAGGACGACGAACTCCTCGCCGCCGAATCGGCCGATGACGTCGTACTCGCGCAGTTGGCTGACCAAGGTGCCGGCCACGCCGATCAGGACCTGGTCGCCGGCCAGGTGCCCGTGAGCGTCATTGACACGCTTGAAGTGGTCGATGTCGATCAGAAGGAGTGCCAGTGACTCGCCGGTGCGGTTGGCGCGGGCGATCTCGGTGTCGGCCTCGCGTTGCCAGGCCGCAGCGTTGAGCAGGCCGGTCTTGGCGTCGGTACGGGCCGCGGCCTGGAGTTGCTGGTGCATCAGGCTGCGTTGGAGCAGCATCACCGGCGGAAGGGCGACGAGGATCAATAGGGGGGTGAGCGCGCAGGCGATGGTGACGAGCACGCCGAGGCAGAGCTCGACGACATCGAGAACCAGGTGCTCTCGGTTGCGCATGTGCTCATGCCAACGGCACCCTGGCGCGGAGCTGTGCGCGGCCACGGCCACGATCGCCGTGTTGATCAGCGTGAACAGCACGGCGCAGCCGATCATCGCCGGAATGATGGCGTCCAGATCGGTGAGCCACTGCGCGTTCCCTCGTAGCGGGTCGGACACGACGAGGTGGAAGGTGGCCGAGGCGGCGGCCCCGGCAAGACCGTGTGCGGCCGAGACGAGCGCTCGCCGGTGCAGCAAAGTCCGGCGGACACGCAGTTGCAGAAGCGCCTGCATCGGGATCGGGATCAGCAGGGCGTACACGGGGGGCAGGAGCAACGCCACCGGCAACCACCAGGCGGACAACAGGTCACGCCCGATACCGGCGGGCATGCCGAGCCGTCGCGACGCCTCGATGCAGATGGCCCCGGCCGCCATCAGCGCGCCGAACGTCAGCAGGGCCGGGGTCCGCCACACCGTATGGGAGGCCAGGGCGCCGATCAGGATGAAGTGCAGGCCGACGACAACGACGACGTACGCGATCGTCGGGGTGGGCTGGGTGAGCAGAGGCCAGCGTTGTGGCTTACGAGTCAGATCGCCCCGGTCCTCGGCGGCCGACTGATGCAGTGCCGTCATCATTCCCCCAACGGATCGGGCCGGAGCCGCACGGCAGGGCAGCCCTTTGGCGGAGGGCGGCCCGCGCTCACCCATCATCGAATCACGTTCAGTAATAGGATAGTTGCAATGTGTGCGGAGTGGGCAGGAAAAGCTGTACCTTCTTAGGACGCCCGAGGGATGAAGGGCGTACGCTCAGGCCCGCAGGCGCTCATCGCCCTCCTGAGTGCCCCCGTAACCCGTCCGGTCTGGCGCCGGGTGGGATGCACCATTTCCGGAAAGGGAATCAGGATGCGCGGAGTCTCCTGGATCTGACGCTGACAGGGCCCGAAGCCCTGCCGTCCGCCCGACCCGCTGGTCGTCCATCTGGGCCGAGCTACTACTAGCTGCCACGACAACGGATACGCCACGCCACACCACCCTGCTGGTGCCGGCGCAGGAGGCGCCGTACCCGTGAACGACACCCCCTGCGCATAGCAAGGCGAACAGCGTTCTGCTCACCAGGACCGCCCGGACCTCCCAAGGATGCGGAGGCCCGGCGTATGGCGCAGCCTGGTGGGAGACCCACTGCGGCGTGGCCACGGCCTGCACGTGAGACCTACGGGGTGACAGCGACCGCCGCGGGACGCGCAGCCGTCCGGGTGAGTACAGCAGGGTGGGAATCCACTGCGGCGTAGCCCACGGCCTGCGCGTGAGACCTGCGGGGTGACAGCGACCCACCGCAGGACCCGCAGCCGCTGGGTAGTACAGCCGGCACCGTGAGGGCAACCCGCAGATCACCGCGTCCGCAGCCCCACCGCGTCATCACAGCCCCCAGCTTGGGTCGCAACTCTCTAGGTGACTGCAATCCCCAGCTAGTCGCAACGCGCGGGGTGACCGCCGCGTCCGGCGTGACCGGCGATTCGCGAGGTGATCGTTACCCGCAGGGTTGGTCTCGCCGCGCAAGGGCGCTCGCACCGTGGTCGTATCTGCGTGCTGTGATCACGACTCACCATGTGAGCACGATCCGCGAGTTGAGTAACGGGCCTATGTGCAGGTCAGGTCGTTGCTCTGTGGTCGTGCTCTGTGATTGTTGCGCCGTGGTCGCTACCTCCTGCGGTGCCGGGCAGTGGCCGGGCCTTGGCCCGGGTACCTCGGGCTAGACCGGCCTACCGTGATAACGACTCCGGGCGGCAGCGTCAGGTTGCCTTTCGTGCCCAAGAGACGCCTGGATGGACGTGGTTGTTCATCGCTCCCCTCCTACGTGTCTGTGCGATGAGTGTGACCTCACGAATCCGTTCGCTCGATCGGATGGCGCCGTCCGCGCGGTCGGTGCCTGCTGGTCGCGTGGCCGATGTCTGATGCCGAAACCAGATCGTATGGGCGGAGGACCTCGATCGCTTGGAGGGAGGGCGGAGTGCGTCGATGGCATGGCATTTCCGGCACTTCCGACCTTTTCGGCGTGTCTCGACTCTGATCGGCGTACCCGGGGGACGAGGTGGGCGTACACGGCGGTTCTTGGCTTTCTGGGTCATTGGGGTTTTGCGGCGTGTTCGAGCCCCCGTCGGGCGGTTAGGCGACCGCACGGAATGGGCCTGCCTCTCCGTTTTCGTCCGTGTCATCGAGTTCGTCGGCGGCGTCTCCGGTCTGAGTCGTGATCCCCGCGACGAGATCTTCGGACATGTCCTCCTCCAGCCAGCGGTCGGCGAGATCATCGGCCAGGCGCCGGTCCTCCGGCATGCTTGCGGACCGCTGCGACCTCTGGAACCGGGCGATACCCCGGCTCAGGTCGTGGCCCACCGTCGTGGCCTCGATCTGGGCTGAGAACCGCGGCTGCCCGTCCTTGCTGTATTCGCGGATGCGGAGCTTGCCGGTCACGATGACGGGATCGCCACGTTGCAGCTCACACCCCTGCAGGTTGTCGGCGAGCGTGCGCCAGCAGCTGACCGTCAGGAACATGGGGTCCTCGTCGCGCCACTGACCGATCTCCCGGTCGTAGCGACGAGGAGTGCTGCCGATCCGCAACGACATGAGCGACGTGCCACTCGCGAGGATCTCGAAGCGGGGGTCTTGGGCGACGAAGCCGACCACAGTGACGATTGCGTCGTTCACGAATAATCTCCCGATCTGTGCGGGGCGGCCCGGTGCCGCCGATGTGAGAAACACCGTGACCGATGACGGGTGCTTGCTGCCAGACCCCTGTGTCATCTGTGGATAACTCCGTGTGACCGATTGGGGGCGGCTGCTGGTGGCGCGCGCACTGCGGATTTTCGCCCTTGCCTGGGCTGGATTCTGCGAGGCGCCAGACAGCGGGAAGTGCACAGGACCGGCGGGTCAGCCGGGCGGCGGAGCGGCGGAGCGGCGGAGCGGCGGAGCGGCGGAGCGGCGGAGCGGCGGAGCGGCGGAGCGGCGGAGCGGCGGAGCGGCGGAGCGGCGGAGCGGCGGAGCGGCGGAGCGGCGGAGCGGCGGAGCGGCGGAGCGGCGGAGCGGCGGAGCGGCGGAGCGGCGGAGCGGCGGAGCGGCGGAGCGGCGGAGCGGCGGAGCGGCGGAGCGGCGGAGCGGCGGAGCGGCGGAGCGGCGGAGCGGCGGAGCGGCGGAGCGGCGGAGCGGCGGAGCGGCGGAGCGGCGGAGCGGCGGAGCGGCGGAGCGGCGGAGCGGCGGAGCGGCGGAGCGGCGGAGCGGCGGAGCGGCGGAGCGGCGGAGCGGCGGAGCGGCGGAGCGGCGGAGCGGCGGAGCGGCGGAGCGGCGGAGCGGCGGAGCGGCGGAGCGGCGGAGCGGCGGAGCGGCGGAGCGGCGGAGCGGCGGAGCGGCGGAGCGGCGGAGCGGCGGAGCGGCGGAGCGGCGGAGCGGCGGAGCGGCGGAGCGGCGGAGCGGCGGAGCGGCGGAGCGGCGGAGCGGCGGAGCGGCGGAGCGGCGGAGCGGCGGAGCGGCGGAGCGGCGGAGCGGCGGAGCGGCGGAGCGGCGGAGCGGCGGAGCGGCGGAGCGGCGGAGCGGCGGAGCGGCGGAGCGGCGGAGCGGCGGAGCGGCGGAGCGGCGGAGCGGCGGAGCGGCGGAGCGGCGGAGCGGCGGAGCGGCGGAGCGGCGGAGCGGCGGAGCGGCGGAGCGGCGGAGCGGCGGAGCGGCGGAGCGGCGGAGCGGCGGAGCGGCGGAGCGGCGGAGCGGCGGAGCGGCGGGGCGAGCATGACCCAGGAGCGTGATCTGCGGTTCTTCGACGTCGGCGGGCCGGGACGCGAAGAGGCCGAGTGGGCGAGCGCGCCGCTCGGCCGTGCGGATGCGTGCGCGTGGGCTCGACCGCTGACCCGCGCCGGGCGATTCTCAGCCTGCGACGGACTCGTTCGAATTCAGTAGAGCGCCCGAATCCAGTCTCTGGGCGGTACCGGGTACGGGCGGAACTCTCACAGGTTGCGCGGTAGGCGACCGCGTGTCAGCTAGCCGAGTACGTTGTCCCTCGATCGCGTAGGGACGGCAACCAGCGCGGCTCGCGTCGCGTCGTTGCGCGGTAGGCGACCGCGTGTCAGCTAGCCGAGTGCGATGTCCCTCGATCGCGTAGGGACGGCATCCAGCGTGGCTTGCGTTGCGTCGTCGAGCACGATCGCGCCTGCGGCGGCGTTCGCTTGAAGGTGTTCGGCGTTGGTGGTGCCCGGAATGAGGAGGACGTTCGGGGCGTGGTGGAGCAGCCAGGCGAGGCCGACCTGCGCGGGGGTCCTGCCCAAAGACTGCGCGGCGGCTACGACGGCCGGCTCGTCGGTCACCTTCGGCAGGCCGGGGAGGGCGCTGCCGAGAGGGAAGTACGGGACCCAGGCGATGTTCTCGGCGACGCAGAGGTCAAGCATGTCCTCGTCGTCGCGTGCCACGAGGCTGTAGGCGTTCTGCACGCAGGCGATGCCCGCCGGGATACCGCGGCGCAACCTGTCCAGGGTCACGCTGCTTAGCCCGATCGCGCCGATCTTGCCCTCGTCGCGCATCGCGACCATGACCGCTAGCTGGTCGTCGAGATCGACCACCTGCTCACCCTCGGCCTGGGGACCGGGCCCGTCGTCCGCGCGGCGGAGGTTCACCAGCGGGATCTGCTCGAGACCTAGGCTCGTGAGGTTGTCCTCGACGCTCGCCCGTAGCTCCTCGGGCCGCTGCGCGATACGGAGCGGGGCGGGCCCGCCAGGGTTCGGGGTGGCGCCGACCTTGCTGGCTACGAGGACTCCGTCCTCGGGGCGGATCGCCTCACGGATGAGGCCGTTGACGTAACCGTCGCCGTAGAAGTGGGCCGTGTCGATGTGGTCGATGCCCAGCTCGACCGCCCGTCGCAGGATTGCCACCGCCTCGGCTCGGTCACCGTGCAGACGCAGCTGCATCGCCCCGTAGCCGATGCGGGAGACGGTACGGCCGGCCAGCAGACCAGGGCCGCCGGGGCGCGGGGCGCCGGTGGCCGTGTTCTCGGGAGAGGGGATACCGGTGGAGGGCATGGAAATCCCGTCGTCGCTCGATGATGGGGGAAGCGGAGAAGGGCCTCCGCTACTGCGACTGTAGCACTACCGGAGACATCTCCGCTTGCGGCTGTCCGGACTGACGTACCCGATGGGCGAGCCCACTCTGTGCCGCGCCATAGTCGGTCGAGGGGTCTGACCAGGGCGTCTACTGCTGGGCGGCCAGTCCCTCGGTTCCTGAATTGATCTCTGCGTGGCCGATGGTCGGCTGGTGTCACTTAGCCGGAGCGAAGCGCAGCCCCAAGATGCGGAGATCTTGGTCCTGCACGTAGGAGCGCCTCGCTGCGGGCAGGCGGATAGCGGGGGTGACCGGGGGCCTTGAGCGGGATAACGGGACCGGAGGCGGGATAGCGGGGACCGGAAGCCGGAGCACGGGAACGGACGCCAGGAACGAGGAACGGAAACCGGTGCCCACAAACAGAGAGAGCGACAACACCAGCGCACGCGCAGCGCCGTGCAGCAACGCCCCAGCATCGGTAGGTCATCGACGCCGCGAAACCGCCCGCAGACGAAAACCCCGAGAGCGACAACACCGGCGCACACTCCTCGGCGTGGGCCGGCGTCGCAGCGCCGCTATCGGCGGCAGGGCGTCGGCGCGGATGCCCGCGCCAACGCCGCGCACGAACAGGAGGGGACTACATCAGGGCGCTGATGGCGGTGCCGACCTCCTCGCGGAAGCTCTTGTACACCGCCAGTTCGCGCTCCACCGGGGCGATGACCAAGGTCTGGGCCGAGGTGGTGATGCCTTCTCGCATCCGCTCTTCGAGGCGTTCGCTGTGGCGGACCGACGACAGGGCGATCATGTTGCGGGCGGCCGAACCTGTGAAGGCGCCCAAGCCCAGTGTGCATACCAACAGCAGGCCGACGTAGGCCGCCACCGACGGGTCGCCGATGATGTCCAGCGGTGCGTCGGCCAGTTTGAGGACGCCGTATCCCAGGATGGCGAACAGCCAGATCACGCCCAGGGCGGAGGCCGCGATCAGCAGGTACTGCCACGCCCGTACGACCCACCACCAGGCCGGGATCTGGTTGAAGCCGGGGACGACCGACCGGAGTGAGTCGCCCAGGGCCTCCGGTAGTTCGTCGGCCTTCGAGCGGCCGGCGTCGCGGACCGAGCGCTGCCATGACGGGGGCAGGTCGCTCACCACGCCCTCCGTCACCTCCTGCAGCGCGTTGTCCACGTGGGCCTGCTGGGCGTTGACCGGGGTCGTGAACGCGGCTCGGAGCTCGGCTCGGAGTTCGCCCAGGCGCATGCGGCGCAAGGGGTCGGAATGCAGGCGGGCGATCAGGCGGCCGACCGGCCAGCCCACGTAGTCCAGGGCGCGCAGCGAGTAGGCGCTCTCCATCGACTCGGCCACGGCCGGGACGCCGGCCGCGTCGGCCAGGGCCTCGACCAGGGCGGCCGTGCGGCGGTCGTCGACCGTCGACGGGGGCTCGGTGGCGCCGTACTGGTCCTCGAAGCGGCGTACCAGGCGGTCGATGTCGGCGACCAGTCGCTCCAGGCGAGCCTGCCTGGCGGCAACCGCGTCGGCCAGCACCTCGCGGAAGCCCTCCACGCCGGCGCCCGACTTGGCGGACGTCGTCAGGATGGTCGGGCCGTCCATGCCCTCGGCCTCCAGCAAGCGCCGGAGGTCCTTGACGCACTCGGTGACCTCTTCGGGCTCGAGGCGGTCGACCTGGTTGAGGACGATCAGGGTGACGCCGGTGTGGCCGGACAACTGTTCGAAGTAGCGCCGGTGGACGGCGAAGTCGGCGTACTTCTGCGGGTCGAGCACCCAGATGATCAGGTCGGCGACCTTGACGTACTTGTCCACCTCGGCGAGGTGTGCGGCCCGGACCGAGTCGTGGTCGGGCAGGTCGAGCAGGACCAGGCCTTGCAGGGAGCCGACCTGGCCCTCTCCGTCCAGGGCGCTGGCCCGGGCGTAGCGGTGGCGCGAGTCGATGTCGAGCCAGTCGAGGAGCGGGCCGGCGCCTTCGAGGCCCCATACGCAGGCGTGGGCGGAGCTGGTCATCGGGCGGCGCATGCCGGTGGGTGACAGCTCCAGGCCGCAGACGGCGTTGAAGAGGGAGGACTTGCCGCTGCCGGTGCCGCCCGCCAGGGCGACCACCGTGTGGTCGCCGGACAGCCTCAGGCGTTCGCCGGCGCGGGCCAGCAGGTCCGCCGCGTCGTCCATGAGCGTCCGATCGACCCGGCCGTCGCCAAGGGCGACCAGGCGGTCGAGGACGTCCAGGCGTGCGGACAGGCCGGGCTCGGCGAGGCTCGGCGGAGTCTCGGTTTCCTCAAGCGAGGAGATCGGCGGTGTCGTCGCCGTCATCGGGCGCGCTCCTCGTGGTGTCGAAGGAGCGCCTGGTCGACTCGGCCGTCGCCCAGGGCGACCAGGCCGTCAAGGACGTCCAGGCGTACGGACAGGGCAGGCTGGTGGTGTCCGAGGAGCGCCCGGTCGCCACCCAAGGCGACCAGGCGGGCGGACAGGCCAGGCACGGCGGTCTCCCCAAGCGAGGAGACCGGCGGTGTCATCGCCGTCATCGGTCACCCTCCCCCAGGTGTCGAACGAGCGCCCGGCCGCCACCCACGGCCACCAAGCCGTCAAAGACGTCCAGGCATGCGGACAAGCCAAGCTCGGCGGTCGCCTCAAGCGAGGAGACCGGCGGTGTCGTCGCCGTCATCGGTCGCGCTCCTCGTGGTGTCGGAGGAGCGCCCGGGAACGATCAGCGTGGACAGGCTCGGTCACCGGGCGACCTCGAGATTGTATGTGGCCTGGTACAGCTGGACCGGTGTGGTCTCGTCGGGCACTCCGGCCCCGTCGAGCGCCTGCCCGAAGCGGATGGCCTCTTCGTCGTAGAGCATTCCGACCCGGCCGCGTAGGTCGGCCCTGGCCTTGGCGCTCATGCTACGCAAGGATTCGGCGCCGAACAGCGCCTTGAGCAGACGCTGGGGTACGGCGCTGGTGCCCGCCTCGACCGCGACGTCACTCGTGCCGAAGCCGAACAGGCCCACCATCATCACCAGTGAGAGGGCCTCGTCGTCATAGGAGACGAACTTGGCCACGGACCGCTTGGTGACGCCCTCCGTACGGATCAGCTCGATGATGTGGTCCTGCCACGCGCTCACCGCGCGTGTGGTGCGGCGGGACAGCTCCGCCGAGGCGCGGCCCAGGGTGTCGGCGCGGCCCTCCAGGAGGTCGGCGCCCGCCTGGCGGCTCTGCCACCGGCTCACGACGTCCTCGGCGGCGCGTTCGGCGGCGGCCACGACCAGGGACTCCAGCCCGCTCCGCAGTGCCACCTTGAGCGCGCGTACGCGGGCCGGCGCGCGGCGGCGGCGGCCTCCGCGGTGGCCGGCCTGAACGCCACCGCGTGCCTGCAGGGCGCGCTCGAGGTCGCCGGTGCCGGCGAAGTCCTGCCAGCGTGCGAGGACCTCACCGCGCAGCAGCGAACCGTTGCGGGTCGCCTCGTCGAGCTCGGCCAGGCCCGTGGCGTACGCGCCCTCGACCTCCTCGCGCAGCATGGTGCGCAGCGCGACCTGCTCCTCGACCCGCTTGGCGAGCTCGGGGACGCGAGTACGGAAGGTGTCCAGCACGCTACCCAGGGTAGACCTGATCACCTCGGTGCGGACGTCTTCGTCCTCGGTGATTCCGGTCAGCCAGGCGTGGACCTCCTCGGACAGCTGCTTGGGCAGCATGCCACCGGAGACCTTGGTCTCGGGGATGGTGAACTGCGCCGCCGTCTCGAGGCCGTTCTCCTTGAGCATCTCGGCGAAGTGCGCGACGACCTCCTCGCCGCCCTCCGGGATGCGGGACAGCACGATGCCGAGGGTGGCGCCGTGGTCCCTGGCCCGGTGGAGCAGGCGCCAGACCTGGGCGTCGGCATAGCGCGCCGCGGTCGTCACGCACATCCACACGTCCGCGGCGGCCAGGAACTGGGCCGCGAACTCATGGTGGTCCTCGAAGACCGAGTCGACGTCGGGGCTGTCGAGCACCGCGAGGCCCTTGGGCAGCACTTCGCTCTTCATGATGACGAGCTGGTCGCCGACCACGGCGTCGGGCGCCGGGCCGGGAACCCGCCCGAAACCGGGCAGGACGAACCTCTCGTCGAGCCACCAGTCGGCGTCGTCGGGATGGCAGACCAGGATCGGGCTGCTCGTGGTCGGTCTCAGCACTCCGGTCGCGCTGACCCGTGCGCCGACGAGCGTGTTGACCAGCGTGGACTTGCCCGCGCCGGTCGAACCGCTCAGCACCACGAGCAGCGGTGAGTCCGTGCGGCGCACTCTGGGCAGCACGTAGTCGTCGAGTTGGTTCAGGAGGTCCTGCTGGGTGAGGATCCCCTCCTCGCTGCCCGGTGCGTCCAAGACGAACCGGAAGGAGGCGATCTGGTCCCGAAGGTCAGCCAGGACTTCGTCAAGTGGTAGGGAAGCCGCCCTGTGCTTGGCGGCGCCCTGATCAGCCGGGGGTGTCACGGAGTCCGCCCCATATCCGCTCTCAGCATTTCGATCTGTCGTGCCACCTGGACGACCGCACCGACGACGATGATCGCCGGGGGCCGTACTCCGCTGGCCGTCATGTCGTCCGCCACAGTCGCGAGGCTCGCCATGAGCGTGCGCTGGCTCTGCAGCGTACCGTCCTGGATAACCGCGGTAGGTGTGTCAGGCGACCGACCATAGCGCATGAGGGTGTCGGCGATCACATGCATCCGCTCGACCGCCATCAGGAGTATGAGGGTGCCCTGGGAACGGCCCAGCGCCTCCCAATCCACCGTCGAACCCGCCCCACCCGGAGCGACGTGCGCGGATACGACGTGGAACTCCTGCGCGACGCCGCGGTGGGTCACCGGAACACCGGCCGCCGAGGGAACGGCGATCGCGCTGGTGATGCCGGGGACCACGGTCACCGGGATCCCCGCCTCGACGCAGTGGAGCACTTCCTCGGCCCCGCGGCCGAAGACGAACGGGTCTCCGCCCTTGAGGCGTACGACGAACCTGCCCGCGCGAGCGTGCTCGACCAGTGCCGCGTTGATGTGCTCCTGCGTCATCGAGCGGCCGTACGGGATCTTGGCCGCGTCGATGATCTCGACGTCTCCGGCCAGTTCGTCCAGCAGCTCACGCGGGGCGAGGCGGTCGGTGACCACGACGTCGGCCTGTGCGAGCAGGCGGCGGCCGCGAACGGTGATCAGGCCGGGGTCGCCGGGACCTCCGCCCACGAGCGCGACTCCGACCGGCTTGTGCCGCGAGTGGCGGGCGTTGAGCGTGCCGTCGCGCAGGCCGTCGACGACCGCGTCGCGTACGCCCGCGGCGCGTCTGGGATCTCCGCCGGCCAGTACGCCGACCGTGGTCTCGCCGACCCGTCCGCCGGCCGGGGTCCAGGCGGCGGACGCCTGCGCGTCGTCGGCGCGCACGCACCAGATCCGCCGGTCCTCCGCCTCTGCCGCGACCGCGGCGTTGATCTTGCCGTCGTCGGTGCACGCCTGTACGAGCCAGGCGCCGTCGCAGTCGCCGTCGCGGTACGGCCGCCGCTCCCAGGTCAGCTCCCCGCGCGAGGCGAGGTCCTCCAGGGTCGGCGTGACCTCCGGGGACACGAGCACCACCTCGGCTCCGGCGGCCAGCAGTGCGGGCACACGCCGCTGGGCCACGCGTCCACCGCCGATGACGATGGCGCGGCGCCCGTCGAGGCGCAGGCCGAGCAGGTAGGGGGGCACGATCTGGATCTCCCGGGTCGGGCGGGCACGGTTGCCGGCCATCAATGGTTCCTCAGCCACTATTCAGCCTTCAAGGTACTCGGACCTGGTCAAGCCTTGTCCGCGACACCGGCGGAGTCGAACGTGGCGACCTCGCGCAGCACGCGTACGGCGCTCTGCACGAGCGGGAGCGCCAGGAGCGCGCCGGTGCCCTCCCCGAGCCGGAGTTCGAGATCGACGAGGGGCCGGAGCTCGAGGTGCGCCAGGGCCGCGGTGTGGCCCGGCTCGGCGGATCGGTGGCCTGCGACGCAGGCGTCGCGTACGGCCGGGGCGAGGGCCGCGGCGGCCAGCGCGGCGGCGCCCGCGATGACGCCGTCGAGGATCACGGGGACCCGCTCGGCCGCGCCGCCGAGGATGAAGCCGGCGATCGCCGCGTGCTCCAGGCCGCCGACCTCGGCCAGTACGGCCATCGGGTCGGTGGCGCCATCGAGCCCGGCCCGCGCCAGGGAGGTGGCGACGACCTCGATCTTGCGGGCGTGCGTCGCGTCGTCGATGCCGGTGCCGCGGCCGGTGACGCTCTCGGCCGCGCGGCCGGTGAAGGCGGCGATGAGGGCGGCGGAGGCGGTCGTGTTGGCGATGCCCATGTCGCCGGTGACCAGGCAGCGATGCCCTGCCGCGACCAGGTCGCGAGCGATCGAGATGCCGGCCTCGACCGCCTGGCGCACCTGCTCCGGCGTCATGGCCGGCTCCAGGGTCATGTCGGCGGTGCCGTGCGCGACCTTGTGGGAGATGAGCCCCTCGGCGGGCGGCAGCTCGGCCTTGACGCCGATGTCGATGACGCGGACCTCGGCACCGGTCTGGCGGGCGAAGGCGTTGACCACGGCACCTCCGGCCAGGAAATTCTGCACCATCTGCGCGGTCACCTCCTGCGGCCACGGCGTGACGCCCTGGGCGTGCACCCCGTGGTCGGCGGCGAACACGGCGACCGCCGCGGGCTCGGGCATCGGCGGCGGGCAGACGCCCGCGATGCCGGCCAGGCGCACCGACAGCCCTTCGAGCACGCCCAGCGCACCACGCGGCTTGGTCAGCCGGTCCTGATGCTCGCGGGCGGCGTTCATCGCGCCCTCGTCCAGGGGACGTATCGCGGCGATCGTCTCGGCGATGATGTCCATGTCTTCTCCTCGTTGAAGCGCACTGTGAACCGTAGAGTCGGAAGATCGTTGGGGTGAACCGAGGACGCCCGCGAGCGCGGAGACCAGTGCCGACGTGGTCGCCGGGTCGCGTACGGCGACGCGCAGCCAGTCCGGGCCGAGCCCGGGGAACGTGTCGCCGCGCCGCACGGCGTAGCCTCGCGACCGAAGCTCCTCACGTACGCGCGGAGCGTCCGGCACGCGTACGCAGACGAACGACGCCCGCGCGCCCGGCACGACCCACAGCCCGAGGCCCTCCAGGGCGGTCACGAGGCACTCACGATCCGCCACGAGGCCGCGTGCCCACTCCTCGGCCTCGGCGAGCGCACGCGGGCTCACACAGGCCTCGACGGCCGCCAGCGCGGGCGTGGACACCGCCCACAGCGGCTGTGCCGAGGCGAGCCGCTCGACCAGCTCCGGTGAGGCGAGGACGTATCCCGCCCGCAGCCCGGCCAGGCCCCAGGTCTTGGTGAGGCTGCGGACGACGACCAGGCCCGGCAGGCGCGTGCCCGCGAGGCTCTCGGTCTCCCCCGGCACGCAGTCCATGAACGCCTCGTCCACGACGAGGGTGCGGCCCGCCCGTGCGAGCGCGGCGACGGCCTGCGCCGGGTGCAGGACGGACGTCGGGTTGGTCGGGTTGCCGATCATCACGAGGTCGGCGTCGTCCGGCACCGGCCCGAGCCGGAAGTCCCCGTCGAGCAGCACGCGCGACACCGTGTGCCCGGCGGCCAGCAGCGCGCTCTCCGGCTCGGTGAACTGGGGATGCACGACCACGGCGTGCCGGGGTGACAGGACACGGGCCAGCAGGACGAACGCCTCCGCGGCCCCCGCCGTGAGCAGCACCTCCTCCACGGGACGGCCATGCCGGAGCGCCACCGCCCGCCGCGCCCGCGACGGGTCCGGGTAGGCCGCCAGCCCGGCGACGCTGTCGCGAAGCATGCCGGCCAGCCACTCCGGCGGCATTCCCTGCCGTACGTTCACCGCGAGGTCGACCAGGCCGGGCCCGACCTCGGCGTCACCGTGGTGACGCAGGTCGACGTCAGTGCGCATGGACGTGGGAGGGGTCGTCCGGGTGGTGGTGCGGCTGCTGCGGCGCGCCCACGCGGTCCTCGAAGCCGGGCATCGCGATCCGGTAGACGCACGCGTCGCAGTTCATCCGGATGTCGCCGTGCAGGGTCTCCTCGTAGCGCTCGACGACGAGGTCGGCCAGGCCGTCGCAGTCGCCGATGACCTCGGCGCAGCGCACCTCGGCACCCTCGAAGGCCCGTGCCTCCGAGGCGACGCGGTCCGGCAGCACGCCGGGGAACAGGAAGTAGGGCAGCACCACGATCCGCGCCGCGCCGAGCCGCCGGCAGCGTTCGAGTCCCTCGGGCACAGAAGGCCATGCCAGCGAGACGAAGGCCGTCTCCACCATGGCCAGGCCGCGCCCCTCCCAGAGCAGGCGGGCGGCCTTGCAGACCTCGGCGTTGGCGTCCGGGTCGCTGGAGCCGCGGCCGACCAGCAGCACCGCGGTGTCGGCGCGCTCGGCCGGGTCGAGTACGGCGTCGAGGCGTTCTTCCAGCAGCCGCAGCAGAGTCGGGTGCGGCCCGAGCGGGCGGCCGTAGGAGTAGGTCAGGCCGGGGTGGCGCTGCCGCTCGCGGGTCAGCGCGGCCGGCATGTCGCCCTTGGCGTGCCCGGCGGCCACCAGCACCAGGGGCACCGCGGCGACCCGCCGGTGCCCGGCGCCGTACAGCGAGGCGACGGCGTCGGTCAGCGGCGGCGCGGACAGCTCGATGAACCCTCCGGCCACGTCCACGGGCAGCCGCGTACGCAGCCGCTCGACGAAGCGGCCGAACTCCGCGACCCCCGCCTCATCACGTGTCCCGTGCCCGACCAGCAGCAGCGGCGTCATTCGTCCTCCTCGTCCGGGTGGTAGAGCAGGGCGTTGAGGGCGGCGGCGGCGACGGCCGACCCGCCCTTCTCCGAGACGTTGCTGACGGCGGGCAGGCCGCTCTCGCGCAGCGCCGCCTTGGACTCGGCGGCGCCGACGAACCCGACCGGCAGGCCGATCACCAGGGCCGGGCCGACACCGCACTCGATGATCTCCTCCAGCGCGGTCGGGGCGCACCCGACGACCCAGACCGCGCCCGGCCCCGCCTTGACGTAGGACAGCCGGACCGCCGCCGCGGACCGGGTGAGGCCCTCCGCCTTGGCCAGCGAAGCGGCGGACGGGTCGCCGATCGAGCAGATCGTCTGCCGCGCGGTGATCCCGGCGGCGACCATCGCGACGTCGGTCACGATCGGGGCGCCGTCGCGCAGTGCCCGCAGGCCCTGCCGGAGGTAGGACTCTTCGGTGACCAGGTCGGTGGCGTAGTCCAGGTCGGCGCTCGCGTGGATGACGCGCTCGGTGACCGTACGGGTGAGGGGACGCATCGCGGACAGGTCGACGCGCGAGCGGAGGATCTCCAGGGACCTCGACTCGATCGGGTGGATGGTTCTCATGTCTCCTCGATGGCGTCGGCGGGGCAGACCTCGACGCAGTCACCGCATCCGGTGCACTGGTCGAGGACGTACAGCGGGCCGGTGCCCAGCGCGGCCCAGTCCGCGGACGGACGGATCGCGCGCTCGGGGCAGGTCAGCAGGCACGCGCCGCATCCCGTGCAGCGGCCGGTGATGCGTACGGGAGGCGTACTCAGGCCCATTGATACCCCCTGGGGGTTACAAATCGCCCGGCCACCGTACGGCTCCGGCTCGATCCGACGACCACGACGGTGAACATGTCGACGCGCGCGGGGTCGAGCTCCGCGAGCGTCGTGACGGTCACGGCCTCGTCCGTACGGGTGGCGTTGCGGACGTACCCGACCGGCGTCTCCGGCGGGCGGTGCTCGGCCAGGATGCTCAGCGCCTTGGGCAGCTGCCAGTCGCGCGCCCGGCTGCGGGGGTTGTAGAAGCACACCGTGAAGTCGCCCTCGGCGGCCGCGGTCACCCGGCGTTCGATGACCTCCCACGGCGTGTGCAGGTCGGACAGGGAGATGTAGGCGTGGTCGTGGCCGAGCGGCGCGCCCAGGAGGTTCGAGGCGGCCACCGCGGCCGTGATGCCGGGCACACCGTCGACGTCGATGTCCGTGCCCGCGAACTCCAGGGCCGGGCTGGCCATCGCGTACACGCCCGCGTCGCCGGAGCCGACCAGCGCGACGGCGTTGCCCGCCGACGCCTCCTCCACGGCGGTACGCGCCCGCTCCTCCTCCTGCCCGAGTCCGGAGACGATCACCCGGGTGCCGGGACGGATCAGGTCGCGTACCTGCTCGACGTACTGGTCCAGGCCGACCACGACGGAGGCGCGCTGGAGCGAGGTGATCGCCCTGGGGGTGAGCAGGTCACGTGCGCCGGGACCGAGGCCGATGATCGACAGCCGTCCGCGCGGCGCGAGCCGGGCGACGGCCGCGGTGGCGTTCGCCGACTTGTGCTTCTCGACGAGGAGCGGCGCGCCCGGCCCCGCCGTCAGCAGTGCGGCCGCCTCGGCGACGCTGGGCGTGCCGACCTCGGCGCGTACGACCTCCGACGGGTTGGGCACCTCGACGGAGGCCAGCGCCCCGGCCGGGTGCGTGACGACCTCCCAGCCGCGTTCGCGTGCGACCTGGAGGATGCCCTCCTCGTCGGCCTTCAGGTCGGCGGTGGCGAGATACCGGACCGACGCGGCGGCCAGCCCGCGGTCGGCGAGGACCTCGTCGACCAGCGCGGACACCTCCTCCGCGGTGACGCCGCGCGCCGAGCCGACGCCCACGACGAGGGACTTCGGCCGGTAGACGAGGGCTCCGCCGAACCAGCCCTCGTGGCACATGCAGGCGATCTCGTCATGGTCGGTGACGAGGATGCGGGGAGCGTCCTCGGGCGCCTCCGGTGACACGTTGGGGGGCAGCGGAGGCAGCGGCCAGCCTTCCGCGCCCTCGAGACGCACAGGCTCGCCGGACAGCACCGCGGCGCCGACATTGGCGAGCAGGCCGGGATTGTGCACGGTGAAGCCGAGGTCGGCGCCGTAGGAGTCGAGCGGGGTGACGTTGCTCGCCTCGCTGGCGGTCGTCACGACCGGCGTGCAGCCGAGGACCCCGGTGAGCCGTTGCGCCAGGAGGTTCGCGCCGTGGTGGCCGCCGAGGACGGCGACCGCGAAGGCCATCGACTCGTCCACGCACACGACGGCCGGGTCGGTCGTCTTGTGACCGAGCAGCGGCGCGAGCACCCGCACGGTCGCGCCGACGGCGAGGAAGCTGACCACCGCGTCGCAGGTACGCCACGCCTCGCGCAGGGCGTCGGCGGCCTTCGCCTCGGTGAGCAGGACCACCTCGTCCGGCCAGGCGGCCTGGAGCGTGGCGGCCGCCGTACGGCCGCCCGCGGTGGCCGCGACCACGCCGATCATGAAAGCCTCCCCGCCAGCAGGAACACCGGATTCTGTGCCTCGAGCCGGAACGAGCCGCCCGGCAGGTCGGCGAAGCGCGAGGCCGCGAGCTGCACGCCCTCGACGGCATAGCCCGCGTCGGCGAACAGCCGGCGGGCCGGCGCGACACGGTCGAGGGCGGCGTAGGTGGCGACGACGGTCGGCGGGCGCCGGGCGAGCACGCCGTCGAGCGCGTCCAGCCCTCCGCCGCCGACGAAGGCCGCGTCGGGATCGGGCAGCCCGGCGAAGGCCGCCGGGGCGCTCTCCTCGACGACGCGCACGCTCGCCGGACCGGCGTTGTGCCGGATCAGCTCGCACGCCGCCGGGTCGCGTTCGATCGCGATGACCGCCGCGTGGTGCGCGGCGCACTCGATGCCGACCGAGCCGCTGCCCGCGCCGACGTCCCAGACGAGCATGCCGAGGGTGGGGCGGAGCCGGGCCACGGCGACGGCGCGCACCTCCCACTTGGTGATCATCCCGGCGCGGTGCCGGTAGTCGTCGCCGGTCCAGGCGCGCGGCGGCGCCGCGGGCTGGTTGTGCGTCCGCACCGCCCCGTCGGCGGACCCGTGTACGGCCAGGACCACGTTCGGCTCGGCCCACGAACGCGCGGCGGCCTCGGCCGGCGTGCACCGGGTGACCCGCTCGTCAGGCATGCCCAGCCGTGAGGCGACGTACAGCGTGCGGTCCCAGCCGATGAGCTCGGCGCCCAGCTCGGCCGGGCCGCATCCGGGCGCGGTGAACACGGCGGTCTTGGCCATCGCCCGGCAGGCGTTCACCGCCGTGCGTGGCTCGCGGCCGTGCGCGCTCACCACCACGGCGTCGTCCCACGGAAGGCCCGCCCGCGCGAACGCGCCGGCCACCGAGGAGACCGCGGGAAACACCTCCGGCGTGTGACCGCGCTCGCGCAGGGCCCGCACGATGCCGAAGAACCCCGGGTCGCCGCTGGCCAGCACGACGGCCTCCTCGGCGTCACCGACCTGGTCGAGGGCCGCGGCGACGTCGCCCATGACCACCTGGCGCACGTGCGCCGGCGGGCGTACCGCCTCGAGATGCCGCCGTCCTCCGGCCACCAGCGTGGCCGAGGAGAGGCGGTCCATCGCCCGTTGCGGCAGCGGCGAGCCGTCGCAGCCCACGATCGTGATCATCTGCCGAGCCGCCCGTACATCGCGATCATGCGCTGACCGGTGAAGTCGACCAGCACGACCTGCGCGGCGATGCCCGGACTCTCGGGCGCCGCCGAGGCGGCGAACTCCTCCAGGACCCCCGCGACCCGGCGGCACAGCTCACGCCCGGCGCGGCCGAGCAGCCCCTCGGCCTCCCACAGCTCGTACGCGTGCCGCGCCGTGTTGGCCTCGGCGACCTTGGCGACCAGCTCCCCCGAGCCGCCCATGCTGAGGGTGATCTCGGCGAGCAGGGCGGTGTCGACCCTGGAGCGCGTGTAGTGCGTCATCAGCACGCCCGAGGCGAGCTTGGTCAGCTTGCCGGCCATGCCCACGAACACGACCTGCGTGATGCCGTGCTCCACCGCGCGGCGCAGCGCGGCGCCGGTGAAGTCGCCGACCTCCACGAAGCACACGTCGGGCAGCTGCGGCAGCAGCCGCATGGCGCCCTTCTCCGTACGGCCGCCGGTGCACAGGACGAGCGTCTTCTCGCCCTGCGCGGCCATCACCGCCACCGCCTGCTCGACGCTCGCCCGCCACGACGCCGTCGAGAACGGGCGCACGATGCCGGTCGTGCCCAGGATCGAGATCCCGTCCAGGATGCCGAGCCGCTTGTTCGTCGTCTTACGTGCCATCGTCTCGCCATCGGGTACCGAGATGATGACGCGTACCCCCCGAGCCTTCAGGTCCACCGACTCCCCCACTGCCTGTTCGATCATCTGGCGCGGTACGGGGTTGATCGCCGGTCCACCGAGCTCCAGGCCGAGGCCGGGCTTGGTGACGACGCCGACCCCGATGCCGCCGTCCAGCTCGATGCCCGGGGTCTCCCGCCAGGAGGCGGTCGCCGTCAGCCGGGCACCGTGCGTGACGTCAGGATCGTCGCCCGCGTCCTTGATCACCACTGCCTCGGCCCGGTCGGCGCGGATCAGGCACGAATCCACGGCGAACGTCACGCGTTGCCCGGAGGGCAGCGCCACCTCGACGACGTCCTGCGACCGCCCGGACACCAGCGCCTCCGTGGCCGCCTTCGCCGCCGCCGAGGCGCACGTGCCGGTCGTCCAGCCGGTGCGCAACGCCTTCTGCCGCACCTTCATGGTCCGCGGCATATCGGGCTCGTATGGCGTGTCAGCCACCCCGGAGCACCTTCCGCGCTCCTGCCTCGGCACGCCGGTGACCGTGGAAGTGACCGGGATGGTAGAGGTGCGAGCGGGTGCCGCCCGCCTCCAGGGCCGGGCCGACGAGCACCAGTGTGTGCTTCCACAGCTTGTGCGCGCGTACGGTGCCGGCGAGCTCGTCCAGGCGGCAGCGGACGATCAGCTCGTCCGGCCACGTGCACTGGTACGCCACGACGCAGGGCGTCTCCGGCGGGTAGCCGCCGTCGAGGAGCTCGTCCTGGAGCTGCCGCGACCGTGCCGCCGAAAGGAACAGCGCCATCGTCGTGCCGTGCCGGGCGAACTCGCGTACCTCCTCGCCGGGCGGCATCGGCGTCTTGCCGCCGCCCAGGCGCGTGAGGATCACCGACTGGGCGACCTCGGGGATGGTGAGCTCGCGGCCGACCGCCGCGGCGACCGCGGAGAAGGCCGACACGCCGGGGATGATCTCGGTCTCGAGGCCGAGTTCGCGGCAGCGGTCGAGCTGCTCCTGAACCGCCCCCCAAAGGCCCGGATCACCCGAGTGGATCCGCGCGACGGTCAGGCCCTCGGCGGCGGCGCGCTCGTAGTACGGCAGCACGCCCTCCATGGGCAGCCGCGCCGAGTCGACGATCTCCGCGTCCGGGCCGGCGTGTTCGAGGACGTCCTCGTGGACCAGGCTGGCCGCCCAGATCACCACGTCCGCCTCGGCGATCGCCTTGGCGGCACGGAACGTCAGCAGGTCCGCGGCTCCGGGGCCGGCCCCGACGAAAACGACTCGGCCCATCACGGCCGCCCCCTCGCGTGCAGTTTTCCGCCCAGGCCCGTACGGCGCCCGGGAACGATCAGCGTGGACAGGTACGGGACCGGGCCCTCGATCTCGGCCGCGCGCCTGATGTCCTCACCGGGCAGGCCGAGCCGCGCGCCGTACACGGCGTCGTCCAGCCGGCCGGTGTCGGCGACGGTCGCGAGCACTTCGCCCGCGACCTGCCCGAACTTGTAGGCGATGACCGTGTCGCCCGTCTCCAGCGCGGTACGCAGGCCGCCCGTGCCGCCGGTGAGCGGCAGCAGGTGGAGCGACTCGGTGCCCTCGGCCAGCACGGTGCCGGAGCGGGCGGCCAGGTCCTGCATCGCGGTGACGCCGGGGACGGTCTCGACGACCACCTCCGGCGCGTGGCCGCGTACGGCCTGGGCCAGGTAGGTGAAGGTGGAGTACAGGTTCGGGTCGCCGATGGTGGCGAACGCGACCGTGTCCGCGCCGTCGGCGAAGGCGCGGGCGACACGCTGTGCCGCGGCGTCCCAGGCGTTCGCGCGCCGCTCGGTCACGCCGCCGCGGTCGTTGAGCGCGAAGACGACGCGTTCGGCCGACCCGACGTGGGCGCGCACCACGGCCTCGGCGCGACCCTGCTCGTCCGGCGCCATCACCGGCACGAGCACGAGGTCCGCCTCACGCAGGACGCGTACGCCCTTGACGGTGACGAGCTCGGGGTCACCGGGCCCCACCCCGACGCCGACCAGCCTCACAGCTCCCCCTTGAGCAGACTGAAGAGCACCATGTCGGAGCGGCCGCCCGGCACCAGGCGTGCCTCGCGGAGGACGCCCTCGCGGGTGAACCCGGCGCGCTCGGCCACCTGCTGAGACGCGACGTTGCCGGTGGCGGCCAGCAGCTCCAGCCGGTGGAAGCCGAGCCCGAAGACGTGACGGGCGACCTCGCGTACGGCCTCGGTGACGTAGCCGTTCCCCCGGCCATCGGGCCCGAGCCAGTAGCCCGTCTCGGCCACGCGGCTCTCCCAGTCGGCACGGCCGATCCCGATCACGCCCGCGAACCGGCCGTTCGCGCGCGGCACGATCACGAAGTGGGTCTCTCGCGCGGGGTCGCGGTACGCCTCTTCGACACACCACGTCAGCGCCTTGTCGTGGGTGTACCCCGGCGCCCAGGGCATCCACTTGCGTACCTCGTCGTCCACGGCCGCGAGGGCGTCGCCGGCGTCGCCCGCGGCCGGCGGGCGCAGGGTCAGGCGGTCGGTGCTCAGCGTCGTGGGCTCGAAGCGGGCCATCACAGCTCACTCTCCAGCAGGCTGTAGAGCACGGCGTCGACGTGCCCGGTGCTGATGAGCATCGCCTCGCGCTGGATGCCCTCGCGGGTGAAGCCGGCCTTCTCCGCGACGCCCTGGGAGGCGAAGTTGGTGACCGCCGTGAGCAGCTCGATCCGGTGCATCCCCTTCTCGAACGCGTACGCGGCCACGCCGCGGGTCGCCTCCACGGCGTACCCCTTGCGGCGCGCCCACGGCGCGATCCAGTAGCCGACCTCGACCCGGCCGTCGGTCCAGTCCGTACGGCCGAGGCCGATGGAGCCGGCGAAGCGGTCCCCGGCGACGATGGCGAAGTTCATCGCACGCGCCGGGTCCGGGTGCGCGTGCGTCGTGCACCAGTCGATGGCGGTCTGCTTCGTCTGCGCCGAGGCCCACGGCATCCAGCGCAGGATCTCCGGATCCCGGCTGGCGGTGAGGACGCCCTCCGCGTCCTCCTCCTCGAACGGCCGCAGCAGCAGTCGCTCGGTCTCCAGCAGAACACCCTCATCGAAAGTCATGCGGCCGCCCCCACGAAACGCGTTGCCATCTGAGGTATCCCAGCCCAGTGGAGATGGAGGTAGGAGGCAAGGCAATTAGCCGAGCTGAAACCGTCGGGACCCTCCACCGACCACTGCCAGGCGGGCTCGGAGCCCTCCCCACGCGAGCAGACGGTCCGGTGGAACTCGTGCCCGCGGACCCGCTCGCCCGCCCGCGACACCGGTGAGTCTCGCACCGCCACGGCCTCCCGGTAGCCGAGCGTCAGTCGCCCGGTCATCCGTGCCTCCGCGTCGAGCACGCCGCACATCGGGGCGTCGTCGAGCCGCCGGGCGAGGTAGAGGAGCCCGGCGCACTCGGCGTAGATCGGCCCGCGGAACGCCGCGACGGCACGCCGCAGCGGCTCGTTGGCCGACAGCTCCGCGGCGTAGGCCTCGGGGAACCCTCCCCCGATCACGACGCCGTCGGTGCCTTCCGGCAGCGCGGTGTCGCGCAGCGGGTCGAACCTCACCACCTCGGCTCCGGCCGCCGCCAGCAGCTCGTCGTTCTCGGCGTACCCGAACGTGAACGCCGAGCCGCCGGCGATCGCGATCCGCACGCCGGTCGCGGCGGGCGTCACGACCGTGGCCGGATCCCACGGCGAGGCGGTGACCGGCCCGGCGGTGTGCGCCAGCGCGACGAGGGCCCGCAGGTCGCACGAGTCACCGACGAGCGCGCCGAGGCGTTCGACCGTGGCCAGGGCCTCGGGGCGGCGCTCGGCGGCGGGGATCAGGCCGAGGTGGCGCGACGGCGTGGCCACGTCGTCACGGCGGCGGAGCACCCCGAGCACCGGCAGCCCGGTCTCCTCGACGGCCGCACGGCAGATGTCCTCGTGCCGGTCGGAGCCGACCCGGTTGAGGATCACGCCGCCGATCCGCACGCCGGGGTCGTACGTGACGAAACCGTGCACGAGAGCGGCCACCGAGCGGCCCGCGGAGGCGGCGTCCACGACGAGCACCACGGGCGCGCCCAGCAGCTTCGCGACGTGCGCGGTCGAGGCGAACTCGCCCGCGCCGGCGGCACCGTCGTACAGGCCCATGACGCCCTCGATCACGGCCAGGTCCGCGCCGGCCGCGCCGTGCAGGAACAGCGGCGCGATGAGCTCCTCGGCGGTCAGCCACGGATCGAGGTTGCGGCCCGGCCGCCCGGCGGCGAGCGCGTGATAGCCGGGATCGATGTAGTCCGGGCCCACCTTGTGCGGTGAGACGTCGAGACCTTGCGCGGTCAGCGCCGCGATCAGCCCGGTGGCAACGGTCGTCTTGCCGCTCCCGGACGCGGGAGCGGCGATGACGAGCCGCGGGACCGTCACGCGGCCCTCCGGGCGGGCCTCACCACTCGATGCCCTTCTGGCCTTTCTGGCCGGCGTCCATCGGGTGCTTGACCTTGCCCATCTCGGTGACCAGGTCGGCGATCCCGACGACCCGGGGGTCGGCGTCGCGGCCGGTGACGATGACGTGCTGGTGCCCCGGCCGCGCGGTCAGGGTCTCGACCACGTCGTCGACGTCCACCCAGCCCCATTTCATCGGGTAGGTGAACTCGTCCAGCACATAGAGGCCGTACGTCTCCGCGGCGAGGTCGCGCTTGATCTGTTCCCAGCCCTCGCGGGCGTCCGCCGCGTGGTCCTCCTCGGTGCCGGGCCGCTGGATCCACGACCAGCCCTCGCCCATCTTGTGCCAGTCGACGCGGCCGCCCTCACCGGACTCGCCGAGTACGCGCAGGGCGCGTTCTTCGCCGATGCGCCACTTGGCCGACTTGACGAACTGGAACACCCCGATCGGCCAGCCCTGGTTCCAGCCGCGCAGGGCCAGCCCGAAGGCCGCCGTCGACTTGCCCTTGCCCGCGCCGGTGTGCACGATCACCAGCGGCCGGTTGCGCCGCTGGCGGGTGGTGAGCCCGTCATCGGGCACGCTCGCCGGTCTGCCCTGCGGCATCAGGCCACCACCCTCCGGTCGCGTACGACGTCGGCCAGCCCGTCGGCGGCCAGATCCTCCAGGCGTACCGACTCGGCGCCGAGACGTGCGGCCAGCCGTCCGGCGAGGCCGAGGCGCACCGGGCCACTCTCGCAGTCGACCACCACGGAGGCGGCGTCCCGCAGCAGGTCAGAGGCGCGCAGCGCGTCGTCCAGGGAGCCGTGTGTCGCGCGTCCGTCGGTGACGATGACGAGGAGGGGGCGCCGCGCGGGGTCACGCTGGCGTTCGGTGCGCAGGACGAGCGCGGCCCGCACCAGCCCGGCGGCGAGTGGCGTGCGGCCTCCCGTGGGGAGCTCGCCGAGGCGCCGTGCGCCGGCCTCCACCGAGGAGGTCGGCGGCAGTGTGGTCTCCGCCGAGGTGCCGCGGAAGGTGACCAGCCCGACCTTGTCGCGGCGCTGGTACGCGTCGAGCAGCAGGCTGAGGACCGCGGCCTTGACCGCGCTCATGCGCTTGCGCGCGGCCATCGAGCCGCTGGCGTCGACGACGAACAGCACGAGGTTGCCCTCGCGGCCCTCGCGTACGGGCTCACGGATGTCCTCGGCGCGGATGACCAGGCCGGTGCCGGTGCGGCCGCGCGAACGCTGGTGCGGCGCGGCCGCGAACAACGTCCCGGTCAGGTGGACCGTACGGCTGCCGGGCCGTGCGCCGACCGTGCGCCCGTACGGGGTGCGCGCACGTGACCGGCGGCCCGGCGCGCCCTCGCCGATGCCCGGCACGACGAACAGCCGCGGCCGGTAGACGGCACCGGCCGGGGAGGGCTTCGGCCGGTCGGCGCGGGTCTTCTCGTCCTGGCCGCCACCGGAGAGCGCCTGCCCGATGTCGACCAGGGCGCCCTCGCCCGGGCCGCCCTCGGCGTGCTCCTGCTCCTCGCGACCGCCCGAGCCGGGGCCGTCCGGATCGGGTTCGGGTTCGGGCTCGGTGTCGGTCTCGGACTCGGGCTCCGGGTCGCGCGCGGTCGTCTCGCCGCTCTGATCGTCCAGGTCGAGGTCGGGCGCGGGCCGCGGGGGCGGCACTTTGCCGGGAGGCGGGTCCTCCTCCACGTCGTAGTCGCCGGTGCGGTCGAGAACCTCGTCGAGCGTGTCCTCGTCCAGCCCCGGAGCGTCGAAGGGGTCGCGGCGGCGCCGGTGCGGCAGCGCGAGGCGCGCGGCGAGGCGTACGTCGGCCGGCGTGACGGCGCCGCGGTCGTGCCAGGCGGCGAGCGCGATGGCGGCGCGTGCCATCACGATGTCGGCCCGCAGCCCGTCGACCTCGAACTCGGCGCACACCGCGGTGATCTGCCGCAGTGCGCCGTCCGACAGCACGACCTTGGACAGCCGGTCGCGCGCCTCGCTGATGCGCCAGGCGAGCTCGGCGTCGGCCTGGGACCAGTCCGCCGCGAACGCGGCGGGGTCGGCCTCGTAGGCGAGACGGCGGCGTACGACCTCGGCGCGCTCGTCCGGGTCACGCGTCGCGGCCACCTCGGCGGTCAGCCCGAACCGGTCGAGCAGCTGCGGGCGCAGCTCGCCCTCTTCGGGGTTCATGGTGCCGACCAGCAGGAACCGCGACGCGTGGCGAATCGAGACGCCCTCGCGCTCGACATAGGACTGGCCCATGGCGGCGGCGTCCAGCAGCAGGTCCACGAGGTGGTCGTGGAGCAGGTTGACCTCGTCGACGTACAGCAACCCGCGATGCGCGGCGGCGAGCAGGCCCGGCTGGTACGCGCGGACGCCGTCGGTGAGCGCACGCTCGAGGTCGAGCGAACCGACGAGACGGTCCTCGGACGCGCCCACGGGAAGCTCGACGAGCCGCGCCTGGCGTACCTCGCCGGCGCGGCCGGCCTCGGCGTGCGGACCGTCGGGGCATTCGGGGTCGGGCGCCCCGGGGTCGCAGGAGAACCGGCAGCCGGCGACGACGTCGACGCCGGGCAGCAGCGCGGCGAGAGCGCGCACGATGGTCGACTTCGCCGTGCCCTTCTCCCCGCGCACGAGGACGCCACCGACCGATGGCGACACCGCGTTGATCAGGAGGGCCAGTTTGAGGTCCTCGAGTCCCGCGACGGCGGAGAACGGGTAGCTGTTCACCCGGCGATCGTCCTTTCCTCGGGTTTGCGCGCCCGTAGGTGGCCTGTCATCGGCGGCCGGAGTCTCCTGGCTGCCGGATCGTCGCCCATCCTCGGCCTTCCGGCTCACGCCGTGGCTGTCGGTGAGGAAGAACTTCCCGGTCACAGTTGCGCGACAGCCCCGGAATCGCACCGGGTTCCTCCGCGAACCGCCGATGCACAGCATGACATACGGCCCATCGGTCCTCGACATGCGCACGGAACCGGAGACCTGCGGGCGCCGGATGCTTGAATGAGGCGGTGCTTGAATAGAACGCGTTCTATTTCATGGGAGGCGCGGATGAAGCTCGGCATCAACCTCGGCTACTGGCAGCGGGATCCCGTGGACGACACCGAGACGGTGCTCGCCGCCGAACGCCTCGGCTATGACCAGGTGTTCACCGCCGAGGCGTACGGCTCCGACGCCTTCACCACACTCACCTGGTACGGCGCGCGCACCTCGCGGATCGGGCTGGGCACGGCGGTGACGCAGATGTCGGCGCGCACCCCCGCGGCCACCGCCATGCACGCGCTCACGCTGGACGGCCTGTCCGGCGGGCGGCTCGTGCTCGGGCTCGGCGCCTCCGGCCCGCAGGTGGTGGAGGGCTGGTACGGGGTGCCGTTCGCACGGCCGCTCGCACGGACGCGGGAGTACGTCCGGATCCTGCGCGACGTCTGGCGGCGCGCCGAGCCGGTGACCAATGACGGCCCGCACTACCCGCTGCCGCTGCGCCGCCACAGCCCGGACAGCGGCGTCACCGGGCTGGGCAAGCCGCTGAAGTCGATCGCGCATCCGGTGCGGCCGGACATCCCGATCTACCTCGGCGCCGAAGGGCCGAAGAACGTCGCGCTGTCCACCGAGATCGCGCAGGGCTGGCTGCCGCTGTTCGTGGATCCGAGCCGGATCGAGCCGGTCTTCGGCGAGTCCCTGCGGGGCCGGCCCGAGGGTTTCGAGATCGCGGCGACGGTCACGACGATCGTCAGTGACGACCTGCCGGCCGCGCTGGAGGTCGCGAAGATCCCGCTGGCCTTCTACATCGGCGGCATGGGCGCGCGGGACACCAACTTCCATCTGGACCTGATCGGCCGGCTGGGCTACGCCGAGGAGGCCGCGCGCGTACAGGAGCTGTTCCTGGAGGGACGCCGCGACGAGGCGGTCCGCGCCGTTCCCGACGGGCTGGCGGACGCCATCTCCCTGCTCGGCCCGCTCGGCCGGATCAAGGAGCGCCTCGCTCTGTGGCGGGAGTCCCCCGTGACGACGCTGCTCATCGCGGGGGTCAAGGACGAGCCGACGCTGCGGGCGATCCGGGACTTCGTGCGGGACTGACCGGCCGGGCGTCAGTCCCAGGCGCGCGAGAGCATCCACCCTCCGCTCGCCTCGTCATGGCGCAGCTCGTAGACGCCGATCTCCTTGTCCGGGGTCGCTTCGACCTGCCAGAACTCCCGCGCGGTCGTCTCCTCGGCCTCGGGGTTACGGTCGCGCCACCAGTCGCGCGTGGTCACCCAGTGGTCCAGCACCCGCAGGACGGTGTAGAGGCGGCCGTGCCACACGAACCGCGACGGCCGCCCGTCCACGAGCCAGACGTCCACCGGCTCGCCGTAGGACCGGCTCATGTGGACCTCGTCCATGCGTCTCGCGGACGCCGTCTCGCACCGCTCACTCCGCCCACGCGGGCCGCCTGCCTTCCCGGTCGATCGGTGCCGTGATGCCCGGGGGAAGGCGGGCGTCATCGAACATACGTTCGCATCGGGGGTTTTGGGAAGGGCTCGGCGGGTAACGCTCGGACTCCCCGGCGACCGAGAGGTGATCATCCAGGCCCGCACCACAAGGCGATACCGGCGCGACACCGTGGACGAATCCGGGACACTGACCATCAGACGGCTCTTTTAGGATCGTCCGTACGACACAAAAGGGTGAGCCGCATAGCATTGGACAGGTAAAGTGCCATGTCGTGGCAAGAGGTGCTCGAACGACGACGGTGAGTGACCTCAATTGTCGGGATGACCTGCATAAATGAGGCTCAAAGGTAGTATCGGGCAAAAACTCCGACCATCGCCATCGGGGCTCGCGTACGCTTTAGCGGCGGACGACATCCCTGGGCGAACGATCCGTCGCTCTCCGCCGCCACCGGCCACGACCCTCCATCCCCCTCACCGCTTCCCCTCCCAACCCCTCCCGTCCAGGACGGTCGACCTGGAGGTGCTCGATGTCCGATTCTCAAAGCCCCACGGTCCGCCGGCGCCGCCTGGGCATGGAACTCCGCAGGCTCCGTGAGTCCTCCAGCCTGATGATCGAGGATGTCGCCCGGCACCTCGAATGCTCGATGTCCCGCGTCAGCCGGATCGAGACGGGAAAGTCGGTCGCCCGCATCCGCGACGTTCGCGACATGCTCGACCTGTACGAGGTCGGCGACTCAGGGCAGCGCGAACAGCTGCTCACTCTGGCCAAGGATGCCCAGCAGCGGGGCTGGTGGACCGAGTACGAATCGGTGCTATCTGCCGGTCTGGACACCTATGTCGGGCTTGAGGCGTCGGCGGCCTCGATCCGCTCGTTCCAGACCCACCTCATTCCCGGGCTGCTGCAGACCGAGGAGTACAGCCGCGCGCTGATCAAAGTCGGTCAGCCCACCGAGAGCCCGGCCAACATCGACCGCATGATCTCCCTGCGCCGCAGGCGCCAGGCGATGCTCGCCGAGGCCGGCACGCTGGAGATGTGGGCCGTGCTCGACGAGGCGGTGCTCCGCCGGCCGATCGGCGGCCACCCGGTGATGCGGGCCCAGCTCGCCCGCCTGCTCGAGGTGGACGAGCTGCCGAGCGTCACGATTCAGGTGCTGCCCTTCACCCGCGGCGCCCACCCGGGGCTCGGCGGCGCCTTCACCATCATCGGCTTCCCCGACCCGACGGATCTCGACGTCGTGTACGTCGATTCACCTGCGGGGAACATCTTCCTCGAGAAGGACAAGGACGTCCGTCGTCATACGACGTGGTTCGACCATCTGCGAGCCGCGGCATTGCCGCCCGACGAATCGACCGACTTCATCGCCGCCGTCGCGGACGAGTTCAAAAATACGTCCCCATATCAACGGGGATGACTGTTTCCCACGAAAGGAGCGCGAGGGATGAGTGACGAACCCGATATCACGGACAGTGGCTGGCGCACGAGCAGCCGCAGCTCCCAGGGCGCTGACTGTGTCGAGGTGAACGTGATCGACACCGCGAACGAGCACTGACGATCTGCCCATGACGGCCGGCCGCGAGAGACCTCTCTCGCGGCCGTTCGCGGTTCCGGCCGGTACGGTCGGGGCTCTACCCCCCGAGCGAAGGAGAACGCATGCTGCCCTGGTCGGCCCAGCTCGCCGGACGGATCGGCGAACACACGATCACGAGCGAGCTGCTGCGCGGCAACCCGCTGGGCGACCCGCACGAACGGCCGGTGGAGGTGTACGTCCCGCCGGGCTATGACGACGAGCCGGAGCGACGCTACCCGTCGGTCTACGTGATCCAGGGGTACACCGGCCACCTCCCCATGTGGCACAACCGGGCGCCGTGGCGGCAGCCGTTCCCCGAGCTGGCCGACCAGCTCTTCGCGCGCGGCGAGGCCCCGCCCGTGATCGTGGTCTACGTCGACGCGTGGACGTCGCTCGGCGGCAGCCAGTTCCTGGACTCCCCCGGCACCGGGCGCTACCACTCGTACCTGTGCGAGGAGGTCGTGCCGTGGGTCGACGCGCATTACCGGACCCTGGACGACCGCGACCATCGGGCGATCACCGGCAAGTCCAGCGGCGGATACGGCGCGATGATCACGCCGATGTTGCGCCCGGACGTCTTCGGCGCCCTGGCCACCCACGCCGGCGACGCCCTCTTCGACGTCTGCTACCGCACGGACTTCCCGAACGTCGCACGTGAGCTGCGCGACACCTACGGCGAGCCGGTCGACGCGGCGATGCAGACGTTCCTGGCCGACTTCCGCGGCCGGATCGCCGGCACCAAGAAGACCGACATGGGCTTCATCGAGCAGTACGGCTACGCGGCGTGCTACTCCGCCGACGAGGACGGGACCGTACACCAGCCCTTCGACGACACGGGACAGGTGATCCCGGAGGTCTGGGACCGCTGGCTGGCCTGGGACCCCGTACGCATGGCCGCACGCCCGGAGTACGCCGAGGCGCTCCGCTCGATGAAGGCGATCTGGATCGACGCGGGCACCCGGGATGAGTACTTCCTCGACTTCGGCGCCGTGGCGTTCCGGCGTGCGGTCGAGGCAGCGGGGGTGGCCGACGACTCCGTCTACTTCGAGCTGTTCGACGCCGGGCACGGCGCCATCGAGTACCGCTATCCGCTCGCCCTGGCGTGGCTCGCCGAGCGCATCAGTCCCTGACCTGCCCCGGCAGGCTCGCGCGGAAGACCGTGCCGGACCCGGACAGCTCGATCGGGCCGCCCCGGTGCCCGGCGAAGACGGCCTCGCCTCGGCTCAGCTCCGTCTCCCGGCCGTCGCGGCGCAGCCGCACGTCGCCGTCGGCGCACAGCAGCAGCTGCGGGCCGGCCGCCGGAAGCACGGGGCGCTGCCCGGCGTCGAGACGGGAGAGGCGGAACTCCGGCGCGGGCGTCACGTAGACGTCCTCGCCGGAGTGCCGCTCGGGCTCGACCACACCGGGCGGGCTCGGCTCGAACGACGCGACCGACAGGAGCTCGGGTACGTCGACGTGCTTGGGCGTGAGCCCGGCACGCAGCACGTTGTCCGAGCCGGCCATCAGCTCGACGCCGGTGCCGCTGAGGTAGGCGTGCGGCCGGCGCGGCGGCACGTACAGCGCCTGGCCCGGCACGAGACGCACCTCGTTCAGCAGCATCGCGACGATCACCCCCATGTCACCGGGGTCGCGCGCCGCGAGTGAGGCGTACGGCTCCGGCGCGACGGCACGGGCCTCGGTCACCACGTCCTTCGGGGACGGCCAGGTCAGCAGCGCCTCGACGGCGGCCTTCACGTCTCCCGCCTCGAGCAGGGCGGCCACCGGGCCCAGAGCGGGCACGCGGCCCAGCAGCTCGGCGCTCTCCCGCGGGTCGCGCAGACCGCACAGCGCGTGAAAGTCGCTCAGCGCGCAGAGGATCTCGGGCTTCGGCCAGGAGTCCTTGTAGTTGCGCGCCGGATCGCCGGCCGGAGCCCGCTCCGCCGCGAAGCCACGCTCGGCCTGTTCGCGGTCGGGGTGCACCTGCAGGGACAGCGGCTCGGCCACGGCGAGGACCTTCAGCAGGAACGGCAGCCGTGGCCCGAAGGCCGACACGGACGCGGACCCCAGCGCGGCCTCCGGGTCGGCCGCGATGAGGTCGCCCAGCGCCTGCCCGGAACGCAGCCGCGACGGCGCGGCGGGGTGGGCGCCGATCCACAGCTCGGCCTCGGGCCGCTCGGTGGGCGACGGCCGGCCGAGGAAGCCGGCGAGCACGGTATGCGATCCCCAGGCGTAGTTCTGGATGGGGTTGTCGAGTAGCTCCATGTCAGACCATTTCGGGATCGTGAACCAGGGCGGCGACGCCGAGGAGCCCCGCCTGTCCGTCGAGTTCGGACCGCACGACCTCGGCCCGCCGTACGAAGGCGAGCCCGGCGTAGGTGTCCAGCGCCTCGCGCAGTGGCGGCTCCAGGACGTCCCAGGCGCGAGCCACGCCGCCGCCGATCACCACGCGGTCCAGGTCACAGAGGGCCGCGGCGGACGCGATCCCGGCCGCCAGGGCACGCGCGGACCGCGCGAACGCGGCGATCGCGACCGGATGACCGTCGCGGGCCGCGGCGGCGAGCGTCCTGCCGTCGGGCGGGGAGGCGCTCCAGCCGTTGGCGAGCGCCCAGCGCACCATCGCGGGGCCGGAGGTGATCGTCTCGACGCAGCCGCGCGAGCCGCACGGGCAGGGGTCCCCGTCGAGGTCGACCACCGTGTGCCCGATGTGCCCGGCGTTGCCGGTACGCCCGGCGTACACCCGTCCGTCGAGGATCAGGCCGCCGCCGACGCCCGTCGACACGACCATGCCCAGCATCGCGCGTACGCCGCGGCCGGCGCCGTAGTGGTACTCCCCCACCGCGCCCGACACCGCGTCGTTCACCAGGACGACCGGCCGCCCGGCCAGCAGCTCGGCGAGGCGGTCACGGACCGGGAAGCCGCGCCACCCGGGGATGTTCACCGGGCTGACGGTGCCCGCGACCGCGTCGAGCGGACCGGCCGAGCCGATGCCCGCACCGGACACGTCCTCGCCGCCGATCGCCTCGGTGACGACGGAGGCGAGGGCGGCCCAGACCGCCTCGGCGTCACCGGAGGGCGTCGGGCGGGTCACGAGCGGGCCGAGGGTGCCGCCCGGCCGGACCGGGGCGGCGGCCAGCTTCGTGCCGCCGATGTCGACGGCGAGCACGCCCGGCCCGTTATGCCCTCTGGCCCCGGTGGCTCCGGTCGCCGGCTGAGCGGCCCCGGGCACCGCCGCCTCCCGTACATCTGTCAAGGTCGAAGCTCCAGCACGACCACACCATATGGCTCGATCACCACCTCCTCGTGCACCGGGCCGGAGGGTGTGATCTCGGGCGTGATCTTGAGCTCCGCGTCGGCCTGGCTGACGAGGACGGCGAACCGCGTCCCGTCGGCGCGCACGAGAACGTCCGCCGACACCCGCGGATCCGGGACGGTGACCGGGCGGCGCACCCCGGCGAGCCCGGCGAGCGCGTCGTAGAGCCGGTAGGCGGGGTCGGGGTTGACGCGTGGCGTGACCGCGGCCATGTGCTCCAGCGGATAGGTGCACAGGACGACCCAGCCGTCGCCGTGGCGGCGGCGCAGCACCGCGGGCCGCCCGTGCCCGTCCACCGCGACCACCTCGGCGGTGGTGGGCCGGACCGGCAGGTACGAGCGGCTGTGCTCGGTGCCGGCGGCGCGGAAGGCCAGGGTGGTGCCCTCGGTGAGCGGGCCGAGGTCGGCGGTGAAGGTCAGCTCGACGACGTCGTCCTCGATGGGGTCGGCCAGGCCGTACGTGAGCCGGTGCTCGACGCCGAACATGGCGTTCATGTGGGAGTACCAGGGACCGCGCTGCCAGCCGTGCGATCCCGCGCAGTAGGAGACGTACACCACGGCGCCGCCCGCGGCGAGCTCCTCCAGGCGGTACCAGCCCGGCCCGGTGAGCTGCTTGGCGGACGGGACCAGGTACAGCCGCGCGTCCGGTGCGATGCCGCCGGTCTCACGGGTGAGGCCGACCGGCAGGTCCGCCGCCCGCGCGGTCACGTACGCCTGCCGCAGCGCGCCGAAGACGTCGGTGCGGTCGGCGGCGTGGGTGAAGGAGAACCCCGTGTCCAGGATGGACGGCACGACGAGCGCGGTGTCGGTCTCGGCGCGCTCGCAGGCCGCCAGGTCGATCCGGGCGAGGGTCTCCCCGAACCGGCGCATCTCCTCCAGGGCCGGCTTCGGCGTCCCGTCGACCGTCGTGAGGCCGAAGTGCAGCTCGAACGGGTGATGGCTGTACGGCGGCTGGTCGACCAGGTCGAAGTCGGTGTTGTTCCAGCCGAGCCAGCCGGTCGCCCCGCCGAGCAGGCTGTTGTGCAGGACCTGCCGGTAGTAGTGCGCGGCGTTGTCGTCGGAGACGAAGTCCGAGGAGCAGCCGAACTCCTCCAGCACGACCGGGCGCCCGTACGTGCCGGCCAGCTCGCAGATGAACGCCGTGTTGTAGTGCTGACGGACCAGGTCGTTCTCCATCCGGTACACGTGCGGGCCGACGAAGTCGGTGACGGCGGCCAGGTCGCGTACGGAAAAACCGTTGTCCTCACCGGTCACCTCGACGCCCCAGGCGCCGTCGCCGATCGAGACGGGCTCCTTCGCCCCTCCTGCGCGCACCGCCTGGACCATCAGCCGGGCCCAGGCCGTCACCTGCTCGGTCGGCGCCTTGCCGCCGTAGATGGGCATCTCGTTGGTGATCAGCCAGCCCGCGACGGCCGGATGCCCGGTGTAGCGGCGGGTCATCTCCTCGGCGAACCACGCCTGCCGGTCCACCATCCACACGTCCGCGTAGAGGTCGCGGCCGTCGCGCCAGGCCGGATCCCAGTTCTCCCCGGACATGTGGCCGACGATGAAGGTCGGGATGGTCGCCATACCGCGTTCGGCGTGGGCCTCCAGGAAGTCGCCGTAGTGCCCGGCGAGCGTCTCGTCGATCCGGTCGGGCTCGGGCATGAAGTCGGGCCAGTAGTAGAAGGACCGCGTGGTGTTCAGCCCGTGCTCGCGCAGAACGTCGAGCTCCTCCCGTACGACGCGTGGGTCGTAGGAGCGCCACATCAGCGGCCCGCCGACGCGCGACCAGAAGTTGACGCCGAGCCACGCGGCTCCCGGCAGTTTGGCGAAGTTGCGATGCAAGAAGGTGCCTTTCGGATCAGGACTTGACGGCGCCCGCGGTCAGGCCGTGGACGAGGAAGCGCTGAAGTGCCAGGAAGCCGACCACCACCGGCAGGCTGATGACCAGCGAGGCGGCCATCACCTCGTTCCAGTAGACCTGCGCCTGGTTGGCGTACTCCCGCAGGCCGACCGCGAGGGTACGCGTCGACTGGTCGGTGAGCACCGAGGCGAACAGCACCTCGCCCCAGGCGGTCATGAACGCGTAGATCGCGACCGCGACGATGCCCGGCGCGGCGACGGGCAGGAGCACGCGGAACAGCGTCCGCATCGGTCCCGCCCCGTCCACCCGCGCGGCCTCGTCCAGCTCGCGCGGGATCGTGTCGAAGTAGCCGGCGATCAGCCAGATCGAGAACGGCAGCGCGAACGTGAGGTAGGTGATGATCAGCCCGAGCCGGCTCCCGTACAGCGTGATGCCGGTGTAGCGGTCGATGTTGACGAAGATCAGGAACAGCGGCAGCAGGAAGAGGATGCCCGGGAACATCTGCGTCGACAGCACGACCGTCATGAACGTGCCACGGCCGGCGAACCGGTAGCGGCTGACGGCGTAGCCGGTGAAGATCGCGATCGCCACCGAGCAGACCGTCGCGCAGGTCGCGACGACCAGGCTGTTGATGAAGTAGCGGCCCAGCGGCACCGTGTGCCACATGTCCACGAACGGGCGGAAGGTCACGTGCGAGGGGAACCAGGTGAAGGCGCCCTGGACGTCCTGCAACGGCTTGATCGACGAGACCACCATCACGTACAGCGGCACCACGGTGAAGACCGTCAGGAAGGTCAGCACGATCCGGCGCGCCCAGCGCACCGCCGACGACTCACGCATGACGGCTCCTCAAGCGGCCGGTGCCCAGGTAAACGAGCGTGACGACGAGCAGGACCGCCAGCAGCAGGACGGACATCGCCGAGCCCAGACCGAAGTTCCAGGTGATGAACGAGGCGTTGTAGATGTGGATGGAGATCATGTCCGCGTTGGCCGGGGGCTGGTTGAACAGGATGTAGGCGGTGTTGAAGTCGTTGAACGTCCACAGGAACAGCACGAGCAGCAGCACCCGGTTGACCGGGCGCAGCAGCGGCAGGGTCACCGACCGCAGTTTGCGGACGAACCCTGCGCCGTCGATCGCCGCCGCCTCGTACAGGTCGCCGGGCACGCTCTGCAGCCCCGCGGTGAGGGTGAGGAAGGCGAACGGCCACAGCCGCCAGATGTTGATGATCACCAGTGCGGCGAAGCTGTTGCCGCCCAACAGCCAGAACGGGTGGCCGTGGACCAGGTGCAGCTCGTCCGAGAGCACGTTGTTCACCATGCCGCTGTCGCGCTGGAACATGAACCGCCAGGTGATGACCGCGGTGAAGACCGGCAGCGCGTACGGGACCAGGAACAGGGTGCGCAGGGTCGCGCGGCCGCGGAACGGCTTTTGGAGGAACACGGCGGCGGCGAGCCCGAACACCCAGGCGCCGGCCACGACCAGGACCGTGACGGCGGCCGTGATGAGGAACGAGTGCAGCAGGTCCTTGCCGACCGGGCCGTGAGTGTCCATCGCGACGCGGTAGTTGGTCAGGCCGCCGTACGGCGCCGCCGTCCAGTTGCGGATGAAGAACTGGGTCAGGTGCAGCAGGCTCATCCACACCCCGACGAGCATCGGGATGATGTGAATGGCGAGCTCGGCGATGAGCGCCGGCACCAGGAGGACGTAGGGCAGCAGGTTCCGGGTGGGCCGGCGTCGCCGTCGGCGGGGCCCCCCGGGGGCGCGCGCGGGCGCGTCCCCGGGAGCGGTGATGGTGTCGCTCATCCGCCGGTTTGCATCTTCTTGTTCGCGGCGGTCAGCGCGTTCTTGATCGTCTGATCGTCGACGGTCTTGCCCGAGGCCGCGTCGGCGATGAGCTGCTTGACCGTGTTACCGACCAGGGTCTCGAACTGCGCCTCTTCCGGGATCATCGGCAGGGTCTCGGCGGAGTTCGCGAGGATGTCCTTGAAGGTCTTGATCTCCGGCGTCTGGAACTTCGGGTCGTTGTACGCCTGCGGCACGACGGGCAGCGGGCCGAGCTGGGTGTCGAGGATCTTCTGCTCGTCGGGGCTGGTGAGGAAGTCGACCAGCTTGAGGGCGCCGTCCTTGTTCTTGGTGTTCTTGAACACCCCGATGTTGATGCCGGCGACGTGGCTGCTGACCTTGCGCCCACCTGGCGGCAGCGGGTTGATCACCGGGATCGGAACGACGCCGAACTCGCCCTCTTTCATGCCGTTCTCCGCCAGGCCCTTGGGGGCGTAGCTCTGGATCATCATCATCGCCGCCCTGCCCTTGGCGAAGTCCTTGAGCATGTCGGAGTCGTTGACGTATTCGGCGTTGCTCGGGTTGACGACCTTCTGCCCGGCCATCAGGTCGACGTACTGCTTCACGCCGGCCACCATCTGCGGGGAGTCGAAGCCGGGCTGCCCGCCCTGGAAGAGCTTCGCGCCGTTCTGCGCGCCGAACATGAACGCGAAGTGTGAGCCCTCGGTGTAGCTCGCGCCCTCCATGACGACGCCGTACTGCTTCTTGGCGGGGATCGTCAGCTTCTTCGCGTCGGTGACCAGGTCCTGCCAGGTCTGCGGCGGCTTGAGGCCCGCGTCGGCGAACAGCTTCTTGTTGTAGAAGAGCCCGTACGCCAGGCCGTAGAGGGGCACGAACGCCGGGGGCTTGCCGGCCGCCCCGGTCGAGGTGAGCGTCGAGGGGATGAACTTCGCCTTGCCGCCGACCTTGGCGATGGTCGCGTCGTCGAACGGCTGGAACGCGCCGGTGGCCTGGAGCGAGGCGGACCAGGTGTTGCCGACGTTGACGACATCGGGCCCCGCCCCGCTGGAGGTCGCGGCGAGGATCCGGTTGAGCAGGTCCGGCCAGCCGATCACCTCGAGCTTGACCTTGATGCCGGTCTTGGCCTCGAACTTCTTCAGCTCCGGCCCGAGCACCTGCTGGTCCTGCTGGATGCTGCGCCCCTGGTTGCTCGCCCAGTAGGTCAGCGTCTTCGGCGACGACTTGTCGCTCCCGCCGCCGCTCCCGCAGGCGGCCAACCCCGCTGCGAGCATCACACTCGCCGCCAGTGCCGCGATTCCGCGTGCCTTCACCTTGTGTCTCCCATCAACGGTCAGTCGTGAGGCCGCCCCCGGCCGAGCGCGGACCTGACCTGGACTCCACAGGTGGGATCCGGACCGTTCCGCGTTCCGGTTAGTGCATGGGACCACTAAACCGGTTTAGCGTCAACAGTCCGTCACCGAATCGAACCATTTCAGTCGAGAGCGGTCAAGCTTCCGAACGCCGCGAGAAAGGTGTCCACGAGGCGTGCCTGCAGGTCCGGGGGGAAGTCATCGGGGGCGAACAGCGCCTGCACGACGAGCCCGTGGGCGAACGCGGCGGCGGCCGCGGCCAGTTCACCCGGATCGGCCGGGGCCGGCAGTCGCCCGGCGCGCTGCGCGGCCTCGATGTGGCGGCTCAGCCGCTCACGCCAGCGTTCGTAGCGCGCCTTCTGCCGGGCGGCCAGGGCGTCGTCGCCGAGCGCCCCGTCCCAGAAGCTCACCCACACGCGGCTCATCGCCGTCGTCTCCGGCGTGAGCGGCAGCACGTCCAGCAGCGCGGCGCGCAGCGCCTCCATGCCCTCGTCCGCCGGGACCCGCCGGTCGCGCTCGTCGGTGCGCTCCTCGGCGATCTCCAGGGCGTGGCGGACCAGGGCGCGTTTCGTCGGGAAGTAGTGGGTGAGCAGCCCGGTCGAGGCGCCCATCTCCGTCGCGACGGCGCGCAGGGTCAGGCCGCCGAAGCCGCGGGCGGCGAGGACGCTCCAGACGGCCACGGACACGTCGCGCCGCCGGGCATCGTGGTCACCGGGGGCCGGCATGCGGGTACCTCCTTCTGTCGTCGTGGGCTACGGTACATAACAAACGTTCGGTACGGATCGGAGATCGTCGGATGTTCGCGCACCCTCTCGCCGAAGACGCGGAACTGCGGCCACTAGAGCCGTGGCACGCGGATGAGTTCGCCGCCCACGCCGACCGCTCGCGCGCCCATCTGGCGCCCTGGCTGCCGTGGGTGGAGATCGTCGACGACGTGGACAGCGCGCGGCGGTGGCTCCAGACCTACGCCGACCGGCAGGCGCGGGACGAGGGCCGGCTCTACGGGATCTGGGTCGGCGGCGTGCTGTCCGGAGGCACGCTGTTCCGCGTCTTCGACACCCGGGCCGGCATGTGCGAGCTGGGTGTCTGGCTCGCCCCCGAGGCGGAGGGCCGCGGGCTGGTCACGCGGGCGGCCCGGCACATGATCGACTGGGCGGTCGGCGAGCGCGGCATGACGCGCGTGGAGTGGCGCACGATACCGGCCAACGAGCGCAGCATGGCGGTCGCCCGGCGACTCGGGATGACGCGCGAGGGCGTGCTGCGCGCGTCGTTCCCGCTCGGCGGCACCCTTCACGACACGGTGGTCTGGGCCCTGCTCGCCGACGAGTGGAACAAGGGCGGCTGAGGCGTCACCGGGCCGGTCCGGTGCTGCCGCGCGGCGACAGGACCGCCGTCGCGTGACACTCGCTCTCCACGGGCCGGCCGGTGGCCAGGTCGGCCAGGCGGCGGGCCACCTCCGCGCCGTACCCGGCGATGTCCAGGCCGACCGCGGTCAGCGGCGGATGCACGAGCCGGCAGAGCATCGAGTCGTCCCACGCGACGATGGACAGCCGGTCGGGCACGCGGATGCCCATCTCGGCCGCCACGCCCAGGCCCGCGACGGCCATGACGTCGTTGTCGTACATGATCGCTGTCGGTGGCGCGGAGGAGGCCAGCAGCCGTCGTGTCATCCGCGCGCCCGCGTCGCCGGTGTAGTCGGTGGTGCCGCCCGACGGGGTCACGCCGAGTTCGCGCGCCGCCTCCTGGAAGACCTCCTCGCGCATGACGGAGTGCCAGAGCCCGGGCAGCCCGGCCACCCGCGCGATGCGCCGATGTCCCAGCGCGACCAGGTACTCCATCACCGAACGCACCGGCGCGCACTCGTCGTTCCAGAGTCCCGGCAGATCACCGATGCCCTGCGGGCCGCCCACGACGATCGCCGGCATGCCGAGCTCGGCGAGGACCTTGGTGCGCTCGTCGTCCACGGCCAGGTCGACGACGAAGACACCGTCCACCCGGCGCTCGGCCCACCAGCGGCGGTAGGTCGCCTGCTGGGCGCCCTTGTCCTCGGTGACCTGGAGGAGCAGGGCGATGTCGCGGCTCGACAGCTCGCTCTCGATGCCGGAGATGAGCTGCATGAAGTAGGGCTCGATGCCCAGGGTGCGGGCCGGCCGGTCCACGACGAGGCCCAGCACGCCCGCGTGCCCGCCGGACAGGGCGCGCGCCGTACGGCTCGGCTGCCAGCCCATCTCCTTGGCGATCTCCAGGATGCGGGTCCGGGTCGCGTCCGACACGCCGGGGCGGCCGTTCAGCGCGAACGAGACCGTGCTCTTGGTGACACCCGCCCGCCGGGCGATGTCCGCGATCGTCGGACGCTTCATTCGACCCCAAACCCCGACTTTACTTAACCGGTTTTGCGAAGAGATCTCACTTTAGCCGTTGACCGGTCCGGATGCTCCGCCGGCACTGTGAGATGCGCTGCGGCGATCGCCGGGGCATCCTGTCCGCATGCGGGTGCGCTGTGTCGGAGCGATCGTCCATGACGCCGGGGGCCGCCTCCTGGTCATCCGCCGGGGACATCCGCCCGGCGAGGGCCTGTGGTCGCTGCCGGGCGGCCGGGTCGAGGCGGGTGAGTCCGACGCCGAGGCCGTCGTACGCGAGCTCGCCGAGGAGACCGGATTGCGGGTCGAGGCGGGGCGGCTGGTCGGCCGGGTCGAACGCCCCGGGCCGGGCGGGCTGACCTATGACATCCATGACTACGCGGCGACGGTCACCGGCGGGACGCTGGCCGCCGGCGACGACGCGAGTGACGCCCGATGGACGGCTCCGGAGGAGCTGCGTGGCCTGCCGACGACCGACGGCCTGCTCGAAGCGCTGGCGGACTGGGGCGTACTTCCCTCAGGCAGCGGATGAGGGTGGCCCCTCGCGGGACCACCCTCGCCACTCCTTACACGTACGCGGCCTCGTCGGCGATGTCGACCTGCGCCCGGTCGGGCAGCAGGGCGAGCGCCGTCAGTGTGATCAAGGAGGCCAGGACCATCACCGCCGAGATCGCCCACCAGCCGAAGTCGTGCAGCAGCCAGGTCGCGAGCAGCGGTGCCGGGCCTCCGGCGAACACCGAGGAGAGCTGGTAGCCGATGCCCGCACCGCCGTAACGGAGCTTGGTCGGGAACACCTCGGCGATGAGCGAGGCCTGCGGCCCGTACTGGATGGCATGCGGTATCGCGGCGACCATCACGGTAAGGAAGACGACGATGCCGACTTCGGTGTTGAGCAGGGCGAAGTAGGGGAACGCGACGATCGCCAGCGCGATCGACCCGATCGCGTAGACGCGCTTGCGGCCGAGTGTGTCGCTGAGGTTCCCGAACACCGGGATGAGGATCAGCTCCAGCGCGGCGGCCGCGGCGATCGCGTTCAGAGCGAAGGTCTTGGTCTGGCCGGCGTCCTCCACGATGTAGGTCAGCGCGAACGTCGTGAGGATGTAGAAGGGCATCTGCTCGGAGGCCCGCACCAGGGCGCTGAGCACGATCTCCTTCGGGTGGTGCCTGATGACGTCGGCCACCGGCACCTTCGCGACCTTCTTCTGCTCGACCACCTCGGCGAACAGCGGCGACTCCAGGACGCGGAGCCGTACCCAGAGCCCGATCCCGACGAGTACGAGGCTGAACAGGAACGGGATGCGCCAACCCCAGTCCTTGAACGCGTCCCCGCTCGTCCTGGCCAGCAGCGACATCGCCACGGTGCCGAGGAGGAGGCCGATCGGCACGCCGATCTGCGGCCAGCTCGCCATCAGCCCGCGCCGTTTCTTGTTGCCCCACTCCATGGAGAGCAGGACCGAGCCGCTCCATTCCCCGCCGACCGCGATGCCCTGCAGGATGCGCAGCACGACGAGGATGATCGGGGCCGCGATGCCGATCGAGTCGGTCCCGGGCAGCACGCCGATGAGCGCGCTCGCGACCCCCATCAGCAGGAGGGTGACGATGAGCGTGGCCTTGCGGCCGAGCCGGTCACCCCAGTGCCCGAAGATCGCGGCACCGATCGGCCGGGCGCCGAAGCCCACGGCGTAGGTCGCGAAAGAGGCCAGAGTTCCGGCGTAGTGCGTGGATGAGGGGAAGAAGACATCCGGGAAGACGACGGCCGCCGCGGTCCCGAAAAGGAAGTAGTCGTACCACTCGATCGAGGTGCCCACCACGCTGGCGATCGACGCCATGCGTATCTGTTTCCCTCGCTCCTTTTCGTCGACCGTTCGTGCGCGCCGTGCCTCGCCTGGCTCCAGGACCATGGATTCCTCCTGTCGCCCCCGATTTCGGTAATGCGGGACGTTACCCCCGTTTTGGGCTACAGAAAAGAAGCCGAGCTAACCAATAGTGTCGAATGTGGTGTGGGCTTCCCACACACCCGCGCTCAGCGCAGCGTGGCCGGCAGGTCGCGTGCGTGCAGGACGGTCAGCTGCGACACCGCGCGGGTCAGGACGACGTAGAGCCTGCGCAGACCGGGTGATCGTCCGTCGGCGGCCGGCCCCGCCTCGGCGTCGACGATCGCGGCGGGCTCGACGACGATGACCTGGTCGAACTCCAGTCCCTTGGCCTGGGTGGCGGGGGTGACGACGAGCCGTGAACCGGCGAAGCCCTCGGCCAGCGGCACGTGCTCCGGGCCCTCCTCCGACAGCAGCGCGAGCAGGGCGGGTACGGTCGCGTCGGCCGCGATGAGCCCGACCGATCCCTCCCGCGCGAGGGCCTCACGGCAGGCACGCGCGACCTCGGCGTCAAGGTCGGTGACAGGGCGCATGTCAAGCGAACCGGGCGCGGATCGTACGGACGTGGGGGGCTTCAGATCGGGCGCGATGGAGGGTAGTAGCCGGCTCGCGAAGTCGATGATCTGCCGCGGCACGCGGTATCCGCGGTCCAGCACGGTCCGCTCGGCGTCGGGCTTGCCGAGATGGCGCAGGAGAGTCGCCCAGTCGCCGACCGCCCACGGCGTCGTGCCCTGCGCGATGTCACCCAGAACGGTGGCCGACCCGGTCTCGCACCGGCGCCCGATCGCCCGGCACTCCATCGCCGACAGGTCCTGTGCCTCGTCCAGGACGACGTGGCCGAGGCTCGGCGTGCGGTTGATGAGGTCGGCCGCCTCGTCCACGAGGACCGCGTCGGCGCGGGACCAGCGTGCCGACTTCGGGCCCTTCGCGGGCTTGGCCCACAGCAGCGCCGCCTGCTCCGCGGCGTCGAGCAGCCCGTCGGCCGCCTCGGCGAGAAAGCCGGCGTCGGACAGCAGGCGCATCACGACGCGTACCGGGTCGAGCGCGGGCCAGGCCAGGTCGACCATCGCCTTGACCGGACGGGTGCGGCGCACCGCCTCGTGCGTACGGTCGTCGCACGCCTCACCTGCCGACTCGATCCGGACGAGGATGGCGTGGGCGATGCGGTGGGAGAGCAGGTCGCGGCCGGCGCCGTACCTGACGCCGCGTTCGCGGAGCTCTTCCGCCATCTCGGCGATCTCGTACGCGGGGACGCGCCAGCGGCGGGTGCCGCGGGGCAGTACGAGTGCCTCGCCGGGCTCGCGCAGGTGGCTCCAGATCGCGCGGCGCAGCACCTCGGCCATCCGTGCGTCGCCCTTGGTCCGTGCGGCGGCGGGCTCGTCGCGCACCCTGACCGGGACCGCCTCCAGCAGCCCTTCGAGGGTCCGCTGCCTGACGTCGATCTCGCCGAGCGCGGGCAGCACGCCGCGGATGTAGTCCAGGAACGACGCGCTCGGGCCGATCACGAGCACGCCGCCGCGGCGCATCCGCTCGCGGTGCGCGTACAGCAGGTAGGCCACGCGGTGCAGGCCGACCGCGGTCTTGCCGGTGCCGGGCGCGCCCTGCACGCACAGCGTGTGGTCGGCGTCGGCACGGACGATGTCGTCCTGCTCGGGCTGGATCGTGGCGACGATGTCGCGCATCGGGCCGACGCGCGGGCGCTCGATCTCGTCGATCAGGATCCGCGACTCCGCCGGGGCGGTGAAGTCCTCATCCTCCAGCGCGGTGAGCTCCCCGCTGGAGTAGCCGAACCTGCGCCGCAGCGCCAGGCCCATCGGGTCGGCCGTGCTCGCCCGGTAGAAGGGCCGCGACATCGGCGCCCGCCAGTCGATGACCAGCGGCTCGCCGTCGTCGTCGTGCACGTGACGGCGCCCGACGTACAGGCGCTCCTCGTGGTGGTCCAGCCGGCCGAAGAACAGCGCCGTCGTGGGGTCGTCGCGCAGCGCCTCCGCCCGCTTGCCGAGCTCGAACCTGAGCACCTGCTCCGACACCGGGTCGCCGCCGGCCGCCGACGCGTCGAGACTGAGCACGTTCTGCCGCATCCGGTCGAGTGCCGTACGCGAGCGGCGCAGGTACGCGCGTTCGGCCGCGATCTCCGCGTCGGTGTCCTCGACGTCCTGGGCAGGCATGACGGAACCCCTCGGGTCGGTGTGGGAGCGCGAAATCGCTAACTTAGTACGGAGCGGCGCCCGGCTCACCCCAATTTCCGTCCGCACCGGGTGCGCTATCGTTCGATCTTGGTCGAACCCTCGCTTCAGGAGGTCACATGCGCGCGATCGTCGTCACCGAGTTCGGCGGGCCTGAGGTGCTCCGGCCCGCAGAAACCGAAGACCCGAGTCCGGGGCCCGGTGAGATCGCCATCGACGTCGCGGCGAGCGGCGTCAACTACCGCGACGTGTACGAGCGCACCGGCGCGTACCCCAAGGACCTGCCGTTCATCCCCGGCGGCGAGGTCGCGGGCCGGGTCAGCGCCGTGGGCGAGGGCGTGTCCGACGTGCGGGTCGGTGACGTGGTCGCCACGTCCGCCGTGAACGGCGGCTACGCCGAGCGGGCCGTCGTCGCGGCCGACTACGCGGTCCCGGCCGGCGACGCCGGCCCGGAGAAGGCCGCGGCGGTGATCCTGCAGGGGCTGACCGCGCACTACCTGACCCACTCGACGTACGCCATCAAACCGGGCGACACCGCGCTGGTGCACGCCGCCGCCGGTGGCGTGGGCCTGCTGCTCACACAGCTGGTCAAGCTGCGCGGTGGCCGCGTGATCGGCACGGTCTCGACGGCGGACAAGGAGAAGCTCGCCCGCGACGCCGGCGCCGACGAAGTGGTGCGCTACGACAACTTCGCCGAGGAGGTCCGCCGCCTCACCGGAGGTGTGCAGGTCGTCTACGACGGCGTCGGCAAGACGACCTTCGACGACAGCATGTCCGTGCTGCGTCCCCGCGGGATGCTGGCGCTGTACGGCGCGGCCAGCGGCCCGGTGCCGCCGGTGGACCCGCAGCGGCTCAACGCGGCCGGTTCGCTCTTCCTGACGCGGCCCACGCTCGTCCACTACATCGCCGACCGCGAGGAGCTGCTCTGGCGCTCCCGCGACCTGTTCGACTGGATCGCATCGGGCGACCTCACCGTGCACATCGGCGGCCGCTACCCGCTCGACGACGCCCGGCGGGCGCACGAGGACCTCGAAGCGCGCCGCACGACCGGAAAACTGCTCCTCATCCCCTGACCGCGACGCTCAAAAGTCGCGGTCCGCGTCGAACCAGCTCAGCGCCCGGTCTTTGCTGATCTTCGCGCGGGCCGCCAGCAGGATGACCGCCTCGCCCGCGTCCTCGCGTTCGAGCGCGTCGATGCCCGGCAGCTCGTTGATCGCGTGGACGAACGCGCGAATGCCCTTCTCAGGGTCATCGGCGGCTTCGGCGGCACGGAACGCCTTGGTCGCGCGCCGGGCGCTCGCGGCCGGCCAGGCGCCGAACGGCAGAGCCTGGTCCCGCTCGAACCACCCGGCAGCCCGGAGGCCGGCCACGGACGCCTGCGGCAACGGGTGGTCCTTGAGCTGTTGCCGCAGGTCCCGGCCTGCGGCGGCGTCGATGTTGGAGGCCTCGAAGTCGCGCAGCTCCGGCCAGGTGGTCAGTGCGGGCAGGCCGGTCAGGTCGGGGCAGTCGACCAGTTGCACCCGCCGCAGGTGGGACAGCTCGGCGAGTGCCTTGAGGTTGGTGAGCCGGCCGGACAGCCGCACCATGGTGAGCTGCGGGAACTGCAGCAGGCTCGCGCAGTCGAAGGGCTGCCGCAGCGGTTTGACGCCGACATAGACCGAGGTGGCCTCGCCGAGGGCGGGCAGCGGCGGCAGCTCCGAGGGCGCGGCGTCACGGGAGGTGCTGGTGTCGGGGTAGAAGTACAGGTGCGGGCATGTGCCGCCGGGCGCCGTCTCGGCCCGCAGCCGCGACAGGTCACCTTTCGCGGTGAAGGTACTCGCCGCCGGCGGCAGCACGATCTTCAGCCCCGCGCCACGCAGTGTGACGGTGAGATGATCGATACGAGCCACGCCGGCGTCGGCGGTCACGAGGGTCGTCGGGACCCAGTGGAACTGCTCGATCCGGCGCCGGTGGGACCAGGCGAGAAACCCGACGTCGTTGCCCTGGTAGCGGAGTTCCCGCGGCCAGTGATAGCCGGCGGACCGGGGGAACGCGTCGAAGGCGGTCCAGTCGAGCACGTCATCGGGTCCGACGACCACATCCGGCTCGGCCGCACCGGGCACGACCGGCCCGATGCTGAGGCTGCCTTGTCCGGGCGGGACTTCGATCAGGTGGCTCGCGGGCCCAGTCAGTGATAGCTGGATGTTTTCAGGTCTTACCATCCCACCATCATGGGTGATGGCCGCCCGCGACCGAACATTACGCGGCAATCGAGACACGTGCCGGCCCGCCTTCGGCCCGTGGCAGGGACTGAACACGCCTTGAGAGCCTGCTGTGACGGGGCTGAACGACCGGGCCGGTCATCGAAGTCGCCACAGGTCCTCGCTCACGCGGACCCCGGGCAGCCCCGGAACCGGCGCCGTGACCGCGTCGAGCACGTACCGGTCGTCTTCCTCGTCCATCGCGGCCCGGAGGCGCGTGCCGTCGGCCAGGATCACCGTCCACAGTCCGGGCGGTTCGGTGTCGCCGTACAGCACGTACGCGCCGAAGTGAGCCGCGAAGCGTTCGGCGAACTCCCGGCGGCCGACCCGGTCGGCCAGCCGGCCCTCGATGCCGACGCCGAAACCCATCGCGAAGTGGCCGGAGACCTGCCGGTAGGTGCAGAACGCGGCGAACACCCGGTCCTGCGGGACGTCCTTCAGCTTCTCGACGAGTCGATCTTCATGGCCGACGAACAGCTCACGCTCGGCGATCTCAAAGCAGTCGAGCAGGAACGTCCGCAGCTCGGCCTCCGGGACCCGGCACGACGACAGGCCGTCGTAGCCCGTGGCCTTCGTCTCCGTCACGCCGCCACCCTAGGCCGGCATCCCGCAGGACCACGGGCCACGTCAGACACGCCCCAGGTGCGCCTGCGCGTACCTGCGGAAGGCCGTGACGAGACGGCCGTGATCGCCGGCGCGGGTGGCCAGTACGACGTGACAGGGCTCGACGCCCTCCAGCGGGATCGTGGTGAGGTCGGGACCTCGTAGAGGACCGTGACGTGCAGGTGGTCGGTGGGAAACGGCAGCCGTGCCACCACCGCGTCCACACGATGGTCCAGCAGAGCGGCGCGTGGTTCGTTCCAGGCCAGGTGCAGGGTGCGCGCCGCGGCTTGGCCGGCGGAACGGAGTACGGCCGTGGCGAGCGGGAGGAAAGGCTGGGGGTGGGCCACCCGCAGCAGGCGGCCGGCACCGGGCGGGAGCTCGGCAGCCCGCTGGCCCGCCGTGCTGCCTCCGGAGTTCACCGCGCACGCCAGGCAGGTGCTCGGCCCGGACAAGCTGCTGGTCAGGGGGCTGTCCGTCATCCTGGACACCGACCGCGAACGGGCCAGGGCGACCGCGCGTGAGACCGTGTCGGCCCGCCTCTGGCAGCCGTCGTACGCGGCCGCCCTGACCCGGCTGGGGTACTCCCGGCAGGACATCGCCGAGGTGAGCGACCGGCTGGTGGACGCGGTCGTCGCCCACGGTAACCCGGTCGCGATCGCGGACAAGGTGGCCGAGCATCTCGCCACGGGCGCGGATCACGTGACGCTGCTGCCGCCGATCGGCACCGATTTCGCCGCCGGTGTGGACCAGTTGGAACACCTCGCCCCGGCGCTGGTCGACATCGGTTGATCAATTACGGAACCATGCGGGTCGTCCCACTAGTCTGAGCCTTCGTTGACACAGGAGGGTCGGACGGTTGTGACCGGTAATCACGTGATCGGCCCGTTGCGGCCCAGCGATCCGCAGCAGCTCGGGGCCTACCGGATCGTCGGCCGCCTCGGGCGTGGCGGAATGGGAATCGTCTATCTCGCCGAGAACGAGGGTGGCGAGCGGGCCGCGGTCAAGGTGATCAGCCCGGATCTGGCCGACGACGAGATGTTCCGCGACCGGTTCCGTCGTGAGGTCGAGTCGGCCCGGCGGGTCCGGAGGTTCTGCACCGCGCCGGTGCTCGACGCGCAGCTCGACGGCGAGCCGCTGTTCATCGTCACGGAATTCGTCGACGGCGCCGACCTCGATGAGTTCGTGACCACCAGCGGGCCGATGCGCGGGTCCAACCTGGAGCATCTGGCCGTGGGCGTCGCGACGGCCCTGACCGCCATCCACGGCGCCGGGGTGATCCACCGCGACCTCAAGCCCGCGAACGTCCTGCTGTCATCCGTCGGGCCCCGCGTGATCGACTTCGGCATCGCCCGCGCTCTGGACACGGTCTCCGGCGCGACGCGTACGGGGCAGTTCATCGGCACCCCGGCCTACATGGCGCCCGAGCTGATCTCGGGAGACACGGCGTCGCCCGCCTCCGACGTCTTCGCCTGGGCCTGCGTCGTCGCCTTCGCCGGGACCGGCCGGGCGGCGTTCGACGGGCCGACCGTGCCCTCCGTGCTCTACCAGATCTCCCACGGCGAGCCGGCCTTGGACGGGCTGGACGAGGGCCTGCGGGACCTCGTCGCCCGCTCGCTGGACAAGGACCCGGCCAAACGCCCGTCCGCGCAGGAACTGCTCGACCTGCTCACCGGACGGCCCCACGCGAAGCCCGCCGAGGCCGCCGACACGGTCGGCCGCACCTGGGCCGTGCCGAGCGGCCGGTGGACGACACCGGACGCGCCGCCCACGCAGGCCCTGCCGCCAGGCCCCGCCCGCGACCGGCGCGGCGGCGGGCCGCCGGCCGCGTTCCGGAGGCCGCCGGTGCTCGCCGCCGCCGGACTCGCCGTCGTGCTGGTCGTCGGCGTCAGCGCGTTCCTGCTGTTGCGCGGCCCTGGCGGCCCGCCGAGCAAGACCACCACGCTCTTCTCCGACGACTTCTCCAACACCAGCAGCGGCTGGTCCGGGTCGACCTGGATCTCCGGCAGCGGGTACTCCCAAGGTGGCTACCGCATCGACGCGGGCGACATCACGCCCGTGCGGTGGCAGAAGGCCCCGATCGTGGGAAACGTGCCGGACCGCACCCTGATCAGCACCGACGCGACGGTCAAGGCCGGCCCGCCGTACGGCCAGGTCGCGGTGTACTGCCGCGGTAACGGGAGCGGCAGCCAGTCCTCCTCCTACGACTTCCTCGTACGGGCCGACGGGCAGGGCGCGTTGATCCGCAAGGAGGCCGGGGCGAAGGGGTCGACGGAGCTCGCGCGGAAGCCGTCCGCCGCCGGGTTCGACAAGGGGAAGAAGAACCGTCTTCAGGCCGCGTGCGAGCAGGACGGCGGCAAGATCCGCCTGCGCTTCTGGATCAACGGCGACCTCGCCGCGGAGGCGACCGACCGGGACGGTCCGCTGCCGGCCGGCAACGTCGGCCTGATGGCCAGGTTGGACAACGGCGGAAGCGGCGGCAACACGCAGGCGCTCTTCGACAACTTCGACGTGTCCTCGATCGGCTGACATGGTGTCCGCCCGGGGGGCGACCCCCGGACCCCCGACGTGGGGGCTCCGCCCGCACGCCCCCAGCGGGCCGGGGTCGGAGGGCGGCGTTCAGGTTCGTCTCAGCGGCGTTACTCGAAGACCGGCTCGTAAGCGGTGGTGGGTAGCGCCTGATCGTCGGGTCCTGCGTTGCCCTCACAGCTCGAACCAGTAGGTGAGGCCGCTCTCGTCGGCATTGAAGCCGCAGCGGGCGGAGAGCTGCCGCAGCAGGAACACACCGCGCCTGTCCTCCCGCAGGTCGCAGCCGCCATGAATGGTGGGGACCGTGGCCGCGCCGCCGTCGGTGATCTCTAATCGCAGGCCGGTGGGGATCTCGATGACCACGACCGTGACGGTCGGGCCGTCGGTGTGGATCACGGAGTTGGTGACCGCCTCGCTGGTCAGCAGCAGTGCGGTGGCGGTCTCGGGACGGTCGCCCAGCGTCTTGGCCACGAACCTGCGCGCCGACGCGACCTCGGCGGCGCGACGCGGAAGAGTGATCGAGCCGAGCACGGACCCGCCGGCGGGCCCACGGGCGGGCGTAGTCCGGTCACGGTGGCCTGTTTCGCCTATATCACGACCATCGGCATGGCCGAACGCTGTTTCGCGCATGGCTGTAAACCCTCTCGGGGGCGGCTTTAGGGGGCATAAAGCAACTATGCTGTGAGCATACGACCACAATGTGTGACCATGCAACAGGGGGTCGAGTTCGTCTCGAACATCGGAGTGCCGACGCAGTGAACCTCAATACCCTCCATGAGATCGCCACGATCGCCGACCCGATCGAGCGCGCCTGCGCGCTGGGCCGGGCCATGACCGAGCAACAGAGCCTGGTCGAGGAGGCGGCCCGGATGCGGCGCCAGGCGATCGCCGAGGCCCGCGAGACCGGCCACCGGCTCGAAGAGATCGCCAACGTCCTGGGCGTGTCCCCCGGGCGCATCTCCCAGATGCGCAAGGGGCCGGCGTCCCGCGCTCCGCAGTCACCGGCCGAGCCGAGACCGCAGGTCATCGTGCACCGCGCGCTGCCCAGCGCGACCAGCATGAACGGGCCGGTCACCGCGGCCGAGAGACAGGGCCTGCGCCCCGGCATCCGCATGCTCTACGTCGGCGCCGAGCCGTCCAGCGAGCACGTCGCGACGTGCCTGCGCATCCAGACCGGCGACGAGGTCGTGGTCCGCCGGCGCATGATCTTCGCGGACGAGGTGCCCGTACGCCTGGTCACGTCCTACTTTCGCGCCGACCTGTTCGCCGGCACCTGCGTCGAGCGGCAGGAGCTGATCAAGCCCTCGATGCAGGAGTGCCTGGAAAGCCTGGGTCACACGTTCGGACATGCCGAGGAGACCCTGGTGGCCCGGCCGGCCACGCGTTCGGAGACCGACGCCCTCGAGCTCGAGCCGGGCGAGTGGGCCGTTCAGGTGCTGCGGGCCTCCTACTCCGGCGACGACACCCCCGTGCACATGTCGGAGTCGGTCTGCGCCGCGAGCCGGCACATCTTCACCGTCAGCCAGGCGGCCGGACCACGAGAGTTCTGACTCACATGTAGGCCGTCATCCAGCGGTCCAGCTCCGTGAAGAACTTCTTCCGTACCGGCTCCGCGGACAGCGCCAGGTCGTGCAGGCCACCGTCGACGCGCACGCAGGTCACGTGGGGACCCAGCCGCGTCGACCACCGTGCGATGTCGTCGACGTCGAGTACGACGTCGGCGCCGTTCACGTCGCCGTTCTTGCCCCGTGCGGTACGGGCCGAGGCCATCACCAGGACGGGCACGTCGATCGCCAGCCCGGTGTGCGTCTGCCGGTGTGCCCGCATGACCGCCGACAGCCAGCCCAGGCGTACCGGGAACCCTCTCGCCGGCTTCCAGGCCAGGTCGAAGTCCCACTCGCCGTCATGGTCGCGGTGGATGCTCCGCACGTACGACTCCGACACCCCGGTGGGGAACACCATGGTCGGACGTACCTTGGCCGCGGCGCGTACGAGCGGCCCGACGAGCGCACGCACGGGCGCCGGGACGTTCAGCTCCAGGAACGGGCTGTTGAGGAACAGCCCGTCGACCAGTCCCTGGCCCTTGACCCGGTCCGCCCACAGAGCCGCGATCAGACCGCCGGTCGAGTGCCCGTTGAGGAGCAGTACGTCGTTCTCCTCGCGGATGAGGCGCACCGCCTCGTCGATCTCCGGGAAGTAGTCCGACATGCTGCGCGCGAAGTTCGGGGTCTGGTGCGGCAGCAGCGAACGGCCGTACTTGCGCAGGTCGAGCGCGTAGAAGCTGTATCCGCGTTCGACGTAGAAGTCGGCGAGGTGGGCCTGGAAGAAGTAGTCGACGAAGCCGTGGACGTACAGCACGGCCTTGCGCCCCGGCGCGCGCCGCCGCACCAGCGTCGCCACGACCTCGCCTTCGGCGTCGTCCTCGAAGGTCAGGCGGATCGACTCGTAGTCCGCGCCCAGAACATCCTGTTCGTCCATGGCGGATCAGCGTACGGGCACGACCCGCTCCAGCACCACGAGGGGGATGACGCGGCCGGCGCCTCGTGGCGCCCTTTGCCCGTCTCGGCCACCGGGCAGCCGGTGTTATTCGATCCGTGAAATGGTCGCGATTCGCGACCTCCCACCCATGTCGGGCACAAAGGCTTTCGTTACCCGCCGCTCCGGCACTGGGACGTTTCGAAATTCTCCGTAGGGTTCGATCGCGGTCTCGGCCACGCGGTAACGTCCGGGCGAAACAAGGGCTCGCACGGCAAATCCCGCACAACCGTGCGCGGTTTGTCACGCCCACAACCGGAGGGAATCACCGGCATGCACAATCGCCTCGGAAAAGCTCTTACCTGCGCCACCGTGGTCGCTTCCACGATCGGATTGTTCGCGGTCCCCGCCCAGGCCGCGTCGGCGGTCAAGGCGCCCATGGCGTCTCCCGCCCGCCCCATGTACTTTTCTTATGGCTGTGACGCTGGGCGCGCCTGTCTGAGGCTCAGGGCCAGCGTGGCCAACCCCTGGTGGAACGTGGAACACTGCGGCGACAACCCGATCCACGACTATTACGATTACACCATCGCCAACGGCAATGGATTCTCTGTTTACTACCAGAATGGCACATGGGACTACACCGCGCCGTGGACGCAGCGGACGCTGGACAACACCAACCTGGCCACCATGGTGCACGTGTACTGCTGAGGATCGCTCATGTGACGGCTCGGGGATCACGGGGGTGATGCCGGAGGTCTTGTCGCCTCGGACCCGGTCGGGGCGCGTACGTCTTCTGATTTTTTTCGTGGTGGTGTCGAATGGGGCCGGGTCCGTTCGTAGCCAAGGTGAGAGGCCGGCAACGGGCCGGTCGCCGCTCACCGGAGGCTCACCATGTCCGTCACCACCACCCCGACCGCCACCACGACGACCGCCACCGCCACCGCCGCCCCTGCCAAGTCGCTGATCGCCGGTGGCCTGACCGCGGCGGCCCTCGCCGCCGCGGCGACCGCGACCCTGGCCGCGGTGGGTAAGGCCGCGGGGATCAGCCTGGTCGTCGGCGGCGGGCCGATCCCGGTGTCCGGGTTCGCCGTACTGACCGTCATCTTCTCCACGGTCGGCCTGGCCCTGGCCCTGATCCTGGCCCGTACGGTCCACCGCCCGCGCACCGTCTTCGTCCGCACCACGATCACCCTCACCGCGCTGTCACTGATACCCGACCTGGCCGCGGACGCAGCCGGAGCCACCAAGATGCTGCTCATGTCAACGCATCTGCTCGCCGCCGCGATCGTCATCCCGGCCATCACCCGCCGCCTGTCCGCCTGACCCCAGGGAGTTCGCCATGAAGCAGTACCTGCTCGCCGTCCAGTACGACGAAAGCGCGCCGTGGCCGGCCGAGGCGGATCGGGCGCAGCGGGGCCGTACGACCAAGGTCAACGACGAGATACGGGCCGCCGGTTCGTGGGTGTTCGGCGGCGGCCTGCTGCCCTCCTCCGCCACCACGGTCGTCCGCCCCGGCGACGGGACGACCACGATGACCGACGGCCCGTTCGCCGAGACGAAGGAGCAGCTCGGCGGGTTCTGGGTGATCCGGTGCGAGGACCTGGACCAGGCGCTGGCCTGGGCCGACAAATGCGCACTGGCCTGCGGGTCCCCGATCGAGGTACGCCCGTTCGACGACGAAGGGGAATGAGCACGGATGGATCTGGACGGCGTCTACCGGACCGAGTACGGCCGGTGCGTGGCCACGCTGACGCGTCTCCTCGGTGACATCGGGCTCGCCGAGGAGGCCGTACAGGACGCGTTCGCGGTGGCCCTCCAGAAATGGGACGAGACGCCGCCCAATCCCGGTGCATGGATCGTGACCACCGCCCGCAACCGGGCGATCGACCGCCTGCGCCGCGAATCCACCCGCCAGGCCCGCCACGCGCAGGCCCTGCTGCTGCAGCAACCCGACGAGCCGCAGGAGGTAGGACCCGTGCGCGACGACCAGCTCCGCATGATCTTCACCTGCTGCCATCCGGCGCTGTCGCCGCTCGCGCAGACCGCGCTCACCCTGCGCCTGCTCGGCGGGCTGGAGGTGACGGAGATCGCGCGGGCCTACCTGGTGCCGGAGGCGACCGTATCCCAGCGGATCGTCCGGGCGAAGAAGAAGATCCGCGACGCCGGTATCCCCTACCGGGTGCCCGACGCCGCCGAGCTCCCCGATCGGCTGACACCGGTGCTCACCGTGCTCTACCTGATCTTCAACGAGGGATACACGTCCACGTCGGGCGAGCTGCTGCGGACGGACCTGTGCCGGGAGGCCGTACGCCTGGCGCGGGCGCTCGCCGAGCTGATGCCCGACGAGCCGGAGGTGCTCGGGCTGCTGGCCCTGCTCCTGCTCACCGAAGCCCGGCGGCCCGCGCGGGTGGGGCCATCGGGGGAACTCGTGGTGCTCCCGGAGCAGGACCGGTCGCTGTGGGACCGGGAACTGATCGCGCAAGGGCATGAGCTGGTACGGCGGTGCCTGCGCCGCGACCGACCGGGGCCGTACCAGTTGCAGGCCGCGATCAACGCCGTGCACACGGACGGGCCGGCCACCGACTGGGCGCAGGTGCTGGCGCTCTACGACCAGTTGTTGCGGCACACCCCGTCCCCGATCGTGGCGCTCAACCGCGCGGTCGCCGTCGCCGAGGTACACGGACCGGCGCCGGCGCTGGCCATCGTCGATGAGCTGGACCTGCCGGGCTACCACCTGCTGCCCGCCACCCGCGCGGACCTGCTCATCCGCCTCGGCCGTACCGCCGATGCCGTCGCCGCCTACGACGAGGCGATCGCCCTGGCCACGAACGACACCGAACGAACCTTCCTGGAGACGCGGCGGGCGCGCCTGACGCCGTCCGACGCGCGCCCCACCTGAAGGGATCGCCTTACTAGGCGTTCCCGGCGCTTGCCAGGGCTTCGGCCAGTACCAGTGGGTTGAGGTAGTCGCGGTACGAGACGACCAGGCCGTCCCTGATCCGGAGTACGGCGATGATGGTCTGGTGCAAGGGCGCGCCTGAGGCGATCACGGTGCCGTGGGCGTCGTACTCGACGATCACCACCTCCGGGTCGGTGGTCTCGTGGATCACCGTGTTGCGGTACTCCTCGAACCTGACGAAGCCCTTGGCCTGGGCGGTCAGGAACTCCCGGATCCGCTCGCGGCCCTCGATGCGGCCCGGGACGCCGGCCGGCCGGTACGGCCACTCGATGTGACCGTCCGGGTCGATCAGGTTCACGAACGTTTCGGTGTCCATCTCGCGGCCCGCGCGCAGGACCTGCTCGACGACTTCGCGTGCCGTGGCGGTCATCGCCACTCCCCTTTTCGTTGAACGCTCGTTGATTGAACGACCGTAGAACGAAGGAGAGCGTCGGTCAACGGCCGTAGAATGAAGACGTGACCGAATCGAGCGCCCGCCCGACCCGGGCGCAGCGGCGCCGCCAGACCGAGGAACGCATTCTCGCCGCGGCCCGCCAGATCTTCGCCGAGCTCGGCTACGACCGGACCACGATCCGCGCCGTGGCGTCGGCCGCCGGTGTCGACGCCGGTCTGGTCATGCACTACTTCGTCAGCAAGGATCTGCTCTTCGCCCGTGCCACCGAGGTTCCCGCCGACGAGTTGCCCGGCGGCACCTCGGACGAGGTGGCCGAGGCGCTGCTCACGTCGCTGGGCAGGCGCCTGACCGGCGAGCCGACGGCCTCCCTGGCGGTGCTGCGCTCGATGCTCACGAACGCCGACGCCGCCGATCGCTACCGGGCCGCCGCGGAGCCTCAGCTCGACCATCTCACCGAGGCGATACCGACGCCCGACGCCGACCTGCGCGCCAGCCTGCTGAGCGCGATCGTCCACGGCGTGATCGCCGAGCGATACCTGCTGCGCCTCACGCACCTCGCGGACGCCTCGCCCGAGCAGATCATCGACCTGCTGCGCCCGTGCTTCCAAAGCCTGGCCACACCCCCGCCGCCCGCACTCTGACAGGAGACCGAGATCGCCTCCATCCACCACGAAATCCTGATCGACTCGAGCCCCGAGACCGTATGGGCCGCGATCCGCGACGTGGGCGCCGTACACGAGCGTCTGCTGCCGGGGCGTGTCTCTGCCGCGCACATCGACGGCGACATCAGAACCCTGGTCTACCCGGACGGCCGTACGGTCCGCGAGCTGATCGTCGACATCGACGACGAGACACGGCGGCTCGCGTACGCGGTGGTCGAGGGCGCGCGGGGCGTCACCTACCATCACGCCACGTTCCAGGTCATCGGCGAAGGTGAGCGACGCAGCCGGCTCGTCTGGATCACCGACATCCTGCCGCACACCAGCGCCGAGGGAGCCCGCGCCCGGATCGAGCGGGGTGCACAGGAGATGAAGGAAACGCTGGAGAAAGCCGGTCCTTAGCGGTCCGCCTGTGCGGAGACCACGGCCACACGAGCACCCGGCATCGAGGGGAAACATGGACGAGCAGAGCGTCATCGAATGGTCCGCCGCGGCGTGGCTCAACCCGCCGTTGCATGCGGAGGAGGACGGCGACGCGCTGCTGGTGACCACGCGGCGGGACAGCGACTTCTGGCGTACGACGAGCTACGGCTTCGTCCACGACGACGGGCACGCGCTGCTCACCGCGTTCCCGTCCGGGTCCGCGGTCGAGGTCGGCTTCGTGGCGAACTTCGACGAGCTGTTCGACCAGGCCGGACTCATGATCCGGGTGGACGCGCAGACCTGGATCAAGGCCGGGATCGAGCTCAGCGACGGCCTTCCCCAGCTCGGCGCCGTCGTCACCCACGGACGGTCGGACTGGTCGGTGGCGCCCGTGCCGGAGTGGGCCGGGCGCCGGGTCACCGTACGCGCGAGCCGGGCCGGCGACGCGGTGACGGTACGGGCACGCTGCGAGGACGAACCCTGGCGGATGGTACGGCTGGCGCCCCTCGACCCGGATGCCACCGCGGCGGCCGGACCGTTCTGCTGCTCACCGACGCGCGAGGGCCTGACCGTCCGCTTCACACGCTTCACCAGCGGCCCCGCTGACCAGGCCCTGCACGCCTGACCAGTCGCTCGGCAACTCCGCCACTTCCACGCAGTCGCCCTGCGTGCCATCACTCGTCCAACTGCTCTTTCGCCATGCCGGGGAGGTCATCTGAAGGTCTCCATCAGTTCCTGGATCAGACGGCGAGAGGAGTCTAGGGGCTCTGCCACGGCCCCGATCCGTTCGAACCTCGTCTCGAGTCCGGCCACCTCGGACGCCTCCGGTACCAGTCTGCCCCCGTTGAGCGCCTCGACGTAGGCCACCATCCCCTCCTTGAGCGTCACGATCTTGAAGGGGCCGTCCAGACCGAAGTTGGCACCTGCGGTGTTGGGAACCACTCGCAGGGTCACGTTCGGCAACTCCGAGAGTTCCAGCAGCCGAGCGAGCTGATCTCGCATGACCTCCTTGCCACCGACATGAACCAGCAGAGCGGTCTCCGCGAGTAAGACCCACACGTCGGGCGGGTCCTTCCTCGTCAGCAGGTTCTGCCGGGTCATCCGCGCATTCACGGCACCCTCCACGTCCGGCCATCGACCGGCCGTCAGGACAGCCCTGGCGTACTCGGGCGTCTGGAGCAGGGCAGGTACCAGTTGTCCGGCGTAGATCTTCATCACGGAGGCGCGGACCTCCGCCTCGGTGAAGGACTTGAACCAGTTGGGGTCGTGGCCGAGGCGCGCGTAGTACAGCAGCACGCCGAACAGGCCGCCCGTCCTCCACGCCTCGTCCACCTGGGCGGCCTGGGCGTCGGTGAGCTTCGCCTCGGCGTTCTCCAGTCGGGAAATCGACGAGCGCGCGCAGTTGAGCAGGTCGGCCAGCGCGCCGCCCGACGCACCTTGCTGCATCCGGTGAAACCGCAGCAGGTAGGCCATGAACGCCCACAGCGACGATCGCGGGTCGGGGGACTCGTTGATGTTCATCGGCACAGGCTCCTGGGCGGGGAAGTTCCAGAAATTCCTGGGAATAGTGACACACAATGGCGCGCCGGTGATGCTGGTCCACGAAAGAACGCCATTCGACGATGCGACATATACGGACAGGAGTCCCATTTCACATGCCGGCGCAAAGCGATCCCTATGACGCCCCGGCGATACGGGCGTTCGGGATCATGCTGAAGAAGATGCGGGACGCCGCCGAACTCACCCAGAAGGAATTCGGGGAGACGCTGGGTTACAGCCCGCAGTTCATCGGCCAGATCGAGAGCGCGAGAAACATCCCGTCCAAGACGTTCGCCCAGGACCTCGACACGTACTTCAAAATCGACGGGCTGTTCCTCGAACTCTGGCATCTCATCAAGGACGCGCGCCGCCTGGGGATGTCACCGGCCGGCTTCTCCAAGTACGTGGAGCTGGAGCGGAGCGCCACCACGATCCGTATCTTCGAGTCGCGCTTCGTCCCTGTGCTCTTCCTTACCGGCGACGACGCGGGTGTTCTCGACCGCCCGAATCCGCCGCACGTGTTCCTCGTCATCGACGAAGAGGCGTTATGGCGAGCAGAAGGACCGCGCGAAGGCCGGTTCGCCCATCTGCTGCGGCTCACCGAGCGGCCCGAAATATGCCTCCAGGTGCTGGCGCACGACACCGATTACCCGCCGGCGCACTCCGGGAGTTTCACCGTTTTAGGATTCGACGGCGACAGCGATGTCGTCTACATCGAATCCGCCGGACTGGGCAGCCTGTTCGACACGCCTTCCGCCGTGAAAAGCTGCGTGATGCGCTTCGACCTGCTCCGGGGCCACGCTTACTCGGTCACCGAATCCCGAGCCATCCTGGAGAGAGCGGCCCACTCGCCGGATTCGAGGTCGCCCTCCAACTGATGCCCAGCGTCCTAAGAGAATGACGGGGTATCGGGCCCTCCAGCGGGACGGTGGTCAGGTCGGGACGCAGATGGCCGGCGTCACCGGTCGAGATGGCCACGGCCTGCCCGGCAGCGATGATCTCGTACGTGTCCTCGACGGCCTCGACAAGGGGGCCGTCGGGCGCGCGGCGTCCGTCGGGCCGAGGGTCGACACGCCAGAAGGCGCTCCAGATCGGGTCGGATCTGCGCACCCGGGGCAGGGGCTCGTCGGCGATGTCGTCCAGCGTGACCGACTCCTTGCCTGCCAGGCGGTGCTCGCGTGACAGCACCACCACGCGAGGCTCGTCGTGGAGGACGGTGACGTGCAGGTGGTCCGTCGCGAACGGCATGCGTGCCACCACCGCGTCCACACGGCGGTCCAGCAGCGTCTCGGCGAGCGGCAGGAAGACTTCGCCCACCGGGGTCAGACGGCTGCCCCGAGGCGTGCGGTCCAGCAGACGGGTGCCCAGTTGCTGTTCAAGGCGGTGGATCTGGCGGCTCAGCTCGGCCCCAAGGGCGTGCGGGTCAACGCCATCGTGCCCGGTCCGACCGCCACCGAGCTGAACACGGCGCAGATGCCGATATGGGAACAGCTGACCGCGAGCAGCTACCCCGCCCGGCGCCCCGGCACCGCGGCGGAGATCGCCGATGCCGTGGTCTTCCTCGCCGGCGACGAGGCGTCCTACATTCACCGCGTGCTGCTGCCCGTCGACGGCGGTGCCCTGACCCGCTGACCTCTCGCCGCCCGTCACCTCGCGCCCACGGCTCAGCTCTCACTCGCCCGCTTCGAGGTCGCCCTCCAGCTGAAGGTAGGTCTGCTTGAGCCGGTCGAGGGTCTCCGGGTCGGGCTCGGCCCACAGCTCGCGGTCGGCGGCCTCCAGGAGGCGTTCGGTGATGCCGCGCAGCGCCCAGGGGTTCGACCGCTCCATGAACTCACGGTTCTCGGCGTCGAAGACGTACTCCTCGGCGAGCTTCTCGTACATCCAGTCGTCGACCACGCCCGCCGTCGCGTCGTAGCCGAACAGGTAGTCGACGGTCGCGGCCAGCTCGAAGGCGCCCTTGTACCCGTGGCGGCGCATCGCGGCGATCCAGCGCGGGTTCACGACGCGGGCACGGAACACCCGGTGGGTCTCCTCGCCGAGCGTCCGCGTCTTGACCTGGTCCGGGAGCGCGGAGTCGCCGACGTACGCGGCGGGGCTGCGGCCGGTCAGCGTGCGGACCATGGCGACCATGCCGCCGTGGTACTGGAAGTAGTCGTCGGAGTCGACGATGTCGTGCTCGCGGGTGTCCTGATTCTTGGCCGCGACCGCGATGCGACGGAACGCCGCCTCCATGTCCGTACGTGCCTCGCGGCCGTCCAACCCGCGGCCGTACGCGTAGCCGCCCCACACGGCGTACACCTCGGCGAGGTCGCCGTCGTCGCGCCAGTTGCGCGAGTCGATCAGCGGCAGCAGGCCGGCGCCGTACGCGCCCGGTTTGGAGCCGAAGATCCGGCTCGTCGCACGACGCCAGTCGCCGTGCTGGGCCGCGTCCTCCAGCGCGTGCGCCCGCAGGTGGTTGTCCGGCTCGTCGAGCTCGGCGACGGCCGCGATCGCGTCGTCCATGAGCGAGATGACGTGCGGGAACGCGTCACGGAAGAAGCCGGAGATGCGCAGCGTCACGTCGACGCGCGGACGTCCGAGTTCCTCGCGGGCGATGATCTCAAAACCGGTCACGCGCCGGGACGCCTCGTCCCAGACCGGGCGTACGCCGATCAGCGCGAGCACCTCGGCGATGTCGTCGCCCTGGGTGCGCATCGCCGAGGTGCCCCAGACGGTGAGGCCGACGCTGCGCGGGTACTCGCCGGTGTCGGCGAGGTGGCGCTGGAGGAGTGAGTCGGCGAGGGAGACCCCGACGTCCCAGGAGTTGCGGGACGGGATCGCCTTCGGGTCCACGGAGTAGAAGTTACGGCCGGTCGGCAGGACGTTGACGAGGCCGCGCGTCGGCGAGCCGGACGGTCCCGCCGGGACGTACCCGCCGTCGAGGGCGTGGAGTACCGCGTCGATCTCGCCGGACGTCGCCGCCAGGCGCGGCACCACCTCGTCGGCCGCGAACTCCAGCAGGCGTTCGACCTCCGGCACCGCCGACCCGAGCACCTCGGCGCAGACGGCCGGTGCCTTAGATGCGTCCCAGCCGAGCGTCTCCATGCCGACGACGAGCCGCCGCGCGACGGCCTCGAGCAGGTCGATCACGTCGGAGGCGGTACGCGCCGGGCCATCGGCGATCTCGGCGAGCCCGCCCGCGTTCGCCTCCGCTCCGGGGGTGGCGAGCAGGGTCTTCTCGTCCAGGCCGTACCGCGCGGCGATGGCCGCACGCAGGCCCGGCAGCGCGCCGTGCCGCCCGGCCCAGACCTGGGTGGCCCGCAGCACCGCGAGGACGAGGTTGACCCGCTGTTCGGGATCGGGCGCGTCGCCGAGGATGTGCAGCCCGTCCCGGATCTGCACGTCCTTGATCTCGCACAGGTAGCCGTCGACGTGCAGGACGAACTCGTCGAACGCGGTCGCGTCGGGCTGGTCGTCGATGTGCAGGTCGTGGTGCAGCTGGGCGGCCTCGATCAGGGTCCAGATCTGCGCGCGCACGGCGGGCAACTTGGTCGGGTCGAGCGCCTGCACCGTGGCGTACTCGTCCAGGAGCTGTTCGAGCTTGGCCAGGTCCCCGTACGTGTCGGCGCGCGCCATCGGCGGCACCATGTGGTCCACGATGGTCGCGTGCCCGCGGCGCTTGGCCTGGGTGCCCTCGCCCGGGTCGTTGACGATGAACGGGTAGACGAGCGGCAGGTCGCCGAGGACCGCGTCGGGGGCGCACTCCGCGGACAGGCCGAGGCCCTTTCCGGGCAGCCATTCGAGAGTGCCGTGCTTGCCGAGGTGGACGACGGCGTCGGCGCCGAAGGTCCCGTCGAGCCAGCGGTAGGCGGCCAGGTAGTGGTGCGAGGGCGGCAGGTCGGGGTCGTGGTAGATCGCGACCGGGTTCTCGCCGAACCCGCGCGGCGGCTGGATCATCAGCAGCACGTTGCCGAAGCGCAGCGACGCCAGCACGATGTCGTCGCCATCGGTGTACAGCTCGCCCGGCGGCTCGCCCCAGTGCCGCCGTACGCCCTCGCGCAGGGAGTCCGGCAGCGCCGCGAACCATCGCTCGTAGTCCGCCAGCGGCACCCGCGCGGGCGCGGCGCGCAACTGCTCCTCGGTCAGCCACTCCACGTCGTGACCGCCCGCCGCGATCAGTGTGTGGATGAGCTTGTCGCCGTCGGTCGGATGGTCGCCGACCTGGTAGCCGGCCTCCTTCAGCGCCGCCAGCAGGCGTACCGCCGAGACCGGCGTGTCCAGGCCGACCGCGTTGCCGACGCGTGCGTGCTTGGTCGGGTACGACGACAGCACGATCGCCAGCTTCCGGTCGGCGGGCGGCGTGTGCCGCAGCCGCGCGTGGCGTACGGCGATGCCGGCGACGCGGGCGGCGCGTTCGGGGTCGGCGGCGTACACCGGGATGCCGTCGGGGCCCTCCTCCTTGAAGGAGAACGGCACCGAGATCAGGCGGCCGTCGAACTCGGGGATGGCGACCTGCATGGCCGCGTCCATCGGTGACAGCGCCGCGTCCGAGGCGTCCCAGACCTCCCGCGACGTGGTCAGGCACATTCCCTGGATGACCGGGACGTCCAGAGTGGCCAGGGCGCCCGCGTCCCAGCCGTCCTCGGCCGACGCACCTGCCGCGAGCACCGTGACCACGACGGTGTCGGCGCGGCCGAGGAGCTCCATCAGGCCCTCGTCGGCGGCGCGCAGCGAGCCGCAGAAGACCGGCAGGGCGTTGCCGCCCGCCGCCTCGATCCGCTCGCAGAGGGTGTCGACGAACGCGGTGTTGCCGGACAGCTCGTGGGCGCGGTAGAAGACCACGCCCACGGTCGGCCGCCCCTCGCGTACGACGGGGTCGCCGTGCACGCCGTACGCGGGCATCGCCTGCGGCGGCGCCCAGGGCTCCTCGTCGCCGGGTGACAGCATCCCGGCCAGGAAGCGCGCCAGCTCGCGCAGGTTGCCGACGCCGCCCTCGCGCAGGTAGTCCAGGGCCTCGGTGGCGACGCCGGACGGCACGGTGGACAGGGCCATCAGCTCGGCGTCCGGGCTCGCCTCGCCGCCCAGCGCGACGAGTGGCAGGCCACGTCGCCGCAGGTCCTCGACGCCCTCGCGCCAGGTGCTGAGGCCGCCGAGGAGCCGCAGGACCACGGCGTCGACGCCCTCGCACAGCGCGTCCAGGTCGGCGACGCCGAGGCGGGCCGGGTTACCGGTCGCGTAACCGGCCGAACGAGCCGACAAGAGCTCGGTGTCGGCGGTGGAGAGCAGCAAGACGCGCACGTGTGAGTCCTTCCCTCGGGGGTCCTCGCCCCGGGCCGGGTGCCTATCGCGGACGGCGGGAAGTCTCCTGACTCTCAGGTCATCGCACGGCGGCCCGGACCCCCTCGTGGGGACCGGTACCACCACCCGCGGCCTTCCAGCTCGCCGCCGTGGCCGTATGCGCGGGCTCGCTACCTGATCACAGTTGCGGGACAGCCCCGGAATCGCACCGGGTTCCTTCCCTCGCCGTCGCGGGACAGTCTACGGAGACCAGGGCCCTGCCGATACGTGCCGGATGTCACCCTCCACGGCTACCGTGGGCGCATGAGCGGTACCGGGCTCATCATGGAGCGGGCCGAGGTGACGCCGCCGGCGCACCTGGCGCCGTTCGTCGCGCACTACTCGGGCTACCGCTACGAGGGCCTGCCGCCGGGCACCCACCACGGCCTCCCGTCGCCGTACCTCACGATCGTCATCAGCCTCGGCGCGCCGACCCGTACGACGGTCATGCCCGACCCGCGGCAGGCGCCGGCCGAGTTCGCCGCGCTCCTGGGCGGGATGCACACCCGGGCCGCGCTGATCGAGCACGACGGCAGCCAGTACGGCGTCCAGCTCTCGCTCACTCCCGACGGCGCGAGGTCGCTGCTCGGCATGCCCGCCGGCGAGCTCGCGTCCACGATCGTCCCGCTCGACGGGCTCGCCCACACGCGCATGGGCGAGCTCATCGAGCGCATGGGCGAGGCACACTCGTGGCCCGCCCGCTTCGCCATCCTCAACGAGGTGCTGTCTCGCGACCTCGGCCGGCTGCCGGCGCCTTCGGCCGAGCTGGGCCACGCGTGGCGGCTCCTGACCTCACGCGGTGGCCGCGTCCGCATCGACGACCTCGCACGCGAGGTCGGCTGGAGCCGCCGGCACCTCGGCGAGCGCTTCACCGCGGAGTACGGCCTGAGCCCCAAGGAGGCGGCGCGCGTCATGCGCTTCGAGCGGTCGAAGCTCCTGCTGACGCGGCGCGAACGGCCCGCACTGGCCGCCGTCGCGGCGGCGTGCGGCTACTACGACCAGGCCCATCTGGCGCGCGAGTGGAACTCCTTCATCGGATGTCCGCCGTCGGTCTGGCTGACCGGCGACGACCTCCCATTCATCCAAGACGAGGAGGTGGAGCCTTAGCGACGATAGGGCCATGAGCGATACCAGGATCTGGCCCTCGATCCGCTACTCCGACGCCCACGCCGCGATCCGCTTTCTCATCGACGCGTTCGGGTTCGAACGCGTCGCCGTCTACGAGACCGGCGATCGCGTCGACCACGCCGAGCTCCGCTGGCCTACGGGAGGTGGCGTCATGCTCGGCAGCGCCTCACGCGAGGACAGCTCCATCTCCGGCCTGCCGGCCGGCACCGGCTCGGTCTACGTCGTGACGGACGACCCCGCGACCCTGTTCAAGCGCGCCGTCGCGGCGGGCGCGACCGTCGTCAGGGCGCCGCAGGAGGAGTCGTACGGTCTGGGCTTCACCGTCCGCGACCCCGAAGGGGTCTTCTGGAGCTTCGGCACGTACGCGGGCGCCGGAAGCTGAGCCCGGTCACAGTCAGGGGATGAAGATGTCGGAACGAATCCTTGCCGGCGATCCGTTCGGTGGCCGGCAGCCGACCCAGCACGAACGGATGAGTGGGAAGCCCTGGGACGCGTCGTACCACGACGGCCCCGCGCCCTGGGAGATCGGCGGGCCGCAGCCCGCGATAGCGCGGCTGGTGTACGAAGGCGTGTTCGCCGGAACGGTGCTCGACGCGGGTTGCGGGAGCGGCGACAACACGCTCCACGTCGCCTCCCTGGGCCTGCCGGTGCTGGGCTTCGACGTGGCCGAGACGGCACTGGCGGCCGCTCGGAAGAAGGCCGAGGACCGTGGGATCGAGGTCACGTTCGCCGCCGCCGACGCGTTCCAGCTCTCGCGGTTGGAACGCAGGTTCGACACGGTGCTGGACTGCGGGCTGTTCCACTCCTTCGAGGGCGACGAGCGATCCCGGTACGCGGTGAGCCTGGCGTCGGTGACCGAGCACGGCGGAACCCTTTACGTGCTGTGCTTCAGCGACGACGGTCCCGACACCGGCCCGCACCCGATCAGCCGGGACGACCTGAGAGCGGCGTTCAACCCCGGCAGCGGATGGAACGTCGCCGCCATCGAACCGGACCGGGTACGGACGAGGTACCACGACGAGAACGGCGCACCGGCCTGGCTCGCGACGATCAAACGGGCCTAGACCGCCCTGGCCGGTGCGGGGACGATGACCCTTTTTCATCCTCGGGTGACCTCGTAGCTCTGTAGGACAGCGATGGTCTTGACGAGTGGCCGGCTTTGCCGGGGCTGCAACACAGCTTGCGGAGGAGTCTCCAGGTCTTGATCTGGACATTCGCGCGTTCGCCGGGCCCGCGGAGCTTGGCGTGTGACCGGTTCGCGCAGGATCCCCAGAGGCGGACTGCGGTCAGGCCGTGATCACCGCTGCTCCGCGCGCGGATTAAAAAGGGTCAGTGTATGGCGGCGTTCATCGTGTTGTCGTTGAGTGGGTTGTCTGCGTGTGCTTGGGCTCGGTGGGTGTGGTGGCGCGCCAGTGCTTTTCTGCGGCACGGAGGATGTCGTTGCCGAGTTGTTCGAGGAATCGGCCCGCGGTGGCGAGCCGGGTTCCGACAGCGGTGTCGGTTCCGAAGATGTCGGCGCCGCGCAGGGCGGTGGTGGCGAGTTGCTGGTTGGCGCGGACGCCGACCACCGCGGAGCGAAGGCCCGCGTTTTCGTCGAGGAAGTACCTGTGGCGCCGGCTTTGGCTGTCGCGGCCGCGGCGGATCAGCCCGTGCTGTTGTAGCAGGCCGACCGCGTGCGAGATTGTTGCCGCGCTGACTTGCAGGTGCTGCGCCAGTTCGGCGGCGGTGTAGCTGCCGGTCTCGGAGGTGAACAGGCAGGCCATCACGCTGGCGGCGGTGCGCGGCATGCCGGTCTCGATGATGGCCGCGGTGAGGTCTGCAATGAATGTGGCTGCCGCGCCGGGGTCGGGGCCGCTGCGCTCGCTGGCCTGTTGCGGGGCTGCCGGCGGGCGGGGGCTGCGTCGGGCGCGGTGGGTGCTGGCGAGCTGGGCCAGGTCCGCGCGGTAGCGGCCTGGCCCGCCGTTGCGTGCGACCTCGCGGCTCACCGTCGAGGTGGGACGGCCCAGGCGGCGGGCGATCCCGGCGTAGTCCAGGCCCTGCGCCAAGCCTTCGGCGATCTGCTGCCGGTCGGCTCTGGTCAGCCTGCGTCCTGGCATCCGGCCGGCTCCTCGGCTTCGGTTGTCTGGACGCCAGTATGCGAGCCAGTCGTCAGCCGTTGCAACGGGTGACCTCGGTGTTGCATTATCCGGCATCGTCATTGCAATCACCAATAGTGGCACCGAGCAGCGAAAACGATGCAAATCCGGGAGAGGCGTCGTTGACCGGTGTTTCGCGTCTTACCTAACGTTCGGATCCGGTAGCCGGACGACGGCACTCGGCGGTCTCCCATTGACAGGCGAGGTAACACCATGGCTGAGACCGCCGTCGAGCGGCCACGGACGCGTGCCGAGCGGACGGGGCCGGACACCCCTGGATCCGTTCCACTGCGCGAAGAGCCGATATTTGAGAGTGACCGCGCTTGCGGTGACCTGGTGAGGAGCGATGACATGCGTGCCAAGGGCATCAATTACGACACCGGCTTCACTCCCGGTGGGCGGAGTTCGCGGCCCGTCTTCGACGCTGAGGCCGTGCGGCGGGAGATCCGGGTCATCGCCGACGATCTGCACTGCGATGCCGTGCGGATCACCGGCGGCGACCCCGCGCGGCTGGCGCTCGCCGCCGGGCACGCCGCCGACGCTGGGCTGGAGGTCTGGTTCTCCCCGTTCCCTTGCGAACTGTCCGCAAGGGAGTTGGTGCCGTACTTCGCCGACTGCGCGGACCGCGCCCAGGAAGTGGGAGCAGATGTCTTCGTCGCGGGCTGCGAGTTGAGCCTGTTCGCCGCCGGTTTCCTCCCCGGAGAGGACACCTTCGCAAGGATCAATGCCGTGGCCAGCGACAACCCCGACGCGACCGAGGCATCGGCCCGGCTCGCCGAGATCGCTGCCCGGTTGGACGCCGTTCTGGCCGACATCGCGGCGACGGTGCGCGAACGGTTCCGCGGCAAGGTCACTTACGCCGCCGGAACATGGGAACAGGTCGATTGGGCGCCCTTCGACATCGTGAGCGTCGACGCCTACGGCGACGCCAGCGACGCTTTCCGCCAGGGCCTGCGTGAATACCTCCGGCACGGTAAGCCGCTCGCGGCGACCGAGTTCGGCTGCTGCACGTACCGAGGCGCGGCTGAGCGCGGCGGTTTCGGCTGGGCCATCGTCGACTACGAAGCCGATCCGCCTCGCCTCGACGGCAACTACGTCCGCGACGAGGAGGAACAGGCCCGCTATCTGCGCGAGATGATGGCAGTCTTCGAGAAGGAAGGTGTGGACACCGCCTTCTGGCTCACCTTCGCCGGCTACGAGTTCCCACATCGCACGGATCCGCGTTTCGATCTCGACATGGCCTCCTACGGGGTATGCAAACTCATGCCCGACGGCAGTCTCGCCCCCAAACGGTCCTTCCACGCCATGGCCAAGGCATACGAATGAAACACCGGAGAGCTACCCGGTGAACACCAGATAATCGGCATGACAGGACATGGTGGTGACCTGGCGGAAAGGCGGTGTCAGTGTCCAGCGCGCCGTTGTACGACACCATCGGAGCCACCTGCACCGTGACGCGACGCACCGAGCCCCGTCTCACCGCGCGGTCCTGGGCCGCGCTCGGCGACGCACGGACCGTACTGAACGTCGGGGCGGGCACGGGGTCCTACGAGCCCCCGGCCGCTACGTCCTCGCGGTCGAACCTTCGGTCTGGCTGACCGCGACCACCTGCCCGAGTTCGCCGCCTTGAGAATCCGCAGAGTCCTGGCGTCGCTGAACCCGCTCATCGCCGGAGGCTAGGGCGTCACCACCGGGCAGCCGAGCCACTGCTCGATCCGGCTCGGTGGTGGCGTGGCTCCGTTCGAGACGGCGATCCGCAGGGGTTCGAACGTGCCCCGTGGTCCCTCGGCGGCCAGGCGGGTGAAGAACGCCGACGTGGAGAGCAGGACGCTGGCCCGATGGCGGCGTACGCGCTCGGCCACCACCCGGATCGAACGCTGCCCGGAGTCGAGCACGGCGCTGGCCCCGGAGAAGAGCGGCAGGAAGATCGTGTTGCGGAGGCCGACGGGGTCGTAGGTCTTCGGCACCGAGAAGAGCACGTCGTTCTCCCGCAGGCCGAAGGACTCCATCGCCAGGTAGGCCTGCTCCGGGTCCCCGTGGGCGTACATCGCGGTGTACTGCCCGTACGCGGGAGTGTCGGGGCGGACCGGATACGGCGGGGCGGCTCGCGCCGCGGGCATCGCGGCGGCCAGCTCGGCGGGCGTGAGGTCGCCCGGCCGCCGGCCCGGCGCGCGCACCACCAGGCTCGCCGGCGGCAGCTCGGCCGCCTCCGGGTCGGCGAGCATCGCGACGGCGCCGATGCGCACGGTGCCGAGGAACGCCCAGACGAACTCCATCGAGCCGGGCAGCGCGATCACCACGCGGTCCCCCGGCCCGATGCCGCGGGAAAGGAGCAACGACGCGACGCGGGCCGCGCCGCGGTGCACCTCGCCATGCGTGTAAAGGTCATCGCCGCACAGGAACGCCACCCGATCCGCCCAGCCGAAGGCGTCCGTCCACCGGCTGAGCACCTCCGCCAGATTCGCATCCGGGGATGGTCCGGGCATGCGTGCTCCCCTCCCCTCATGGGCCCCTACGCGACATTAGGCCGGGTCGCGGTGCTGGGACAGACCCGTAGCGTGATCAAATAGATCTCGATGAGGCCATCTGTGGACACCCTTGGGGTTGCGTTGATCGGCTATGGCACCGGAGGTGCCGTCTTTCACGCTCCGCTCATCTCGGCGGCCCCCGACCTGGAGCTGGCCGCGGTCGTGACGTCGAATCCGGAGCGGCAGGCGAGCGTACGCAGCCGCTACCCGGGGGCGCGGATCCTGGAGAGCCCGGACCTCGTCTGGGCCGGCGGATACGACCTGGTCGTCATCACGACACCGAACCGGCAGCACGTCCCGCTGGCACGCGCCGCTCTCGACGCGGGCATCCCGGTCGTGATCGACAAGCCGGTCGCTCCGACGGCCGCCGAGGCCAGGTCGCTCGCCGGCGGTCCCCTGGTGGTCCCGTTCCACAACCGGCGCTGGGACGGCGACTTCCGAACCGTCGCCCGGCTGGCGCACGAGGGCGCGCTGGGCCGGGTCCTGCGCTTCGAGTCGCGGTTCACCCGCTGGCGCCCGCAGATCAAGCCGGGCTGGAAGGAGACCGCCGACCCGGCCGCCGCGGGCGGTGTGCTGTACGACCTCGGCGCCCACCTGATCGACCAGGCGATCACCCTGTTCGGCCCCGTGCGGCACGTCCACGCCGAACTCGACGTACGCCGCCAGCACGCGCAGGCCGCCGACGACGCGTTCGTGGCCCTGACCCACGCGGACGGCGTCCACTCCCACCTGTGGATGAGCGCGATCAGCGCCGATCTGGGCCCGCGCTTCCGTGTCCTGGGCGACGAGGCCGCGTACACGACCTACGGCCTGGACCCCCAGGAGGGGCAGCTGCGTGACGGCCTGACACCCTCCGACCAGGGCTACGGCATCACTCCCCCGGAGTCGTACGGACTGCTGGGCACACCGGGAAAGGCACGGCCGCACCGCACCGAACCCGGCCGGTACCAGGACTTCTATCCCCAGGTCGCCGCCGCGATCCGCGGCGAGGCACCACCCCCGGTGACCCTGGACGACGCCGCGACGGGCCTGGAGGTCATCGAGAAGGCCCTCGCCGGCGCCTCGCGGTAGAGCCGCCCGCCCGGAGCGAGTCACCGGGTCGCTGCCGGTAGGGCGGTTCGTGGACGCTAGGCGGTCGCCCGTCGGACCCGGTAGTCCCAGCGCCTCAGCACTCGGACCACCGTCTCCGCGCCGCTCGGATTGGCGCTGTGGACGAAGATCATGCTGATCTTGAAGGGACGGCCGTCGAAGGCGGCTTCTTCCAGCAGGGTCACGACCGGCATGATGCTGTCGTCGCCGCCCAGGTCGTGGTCCAGCCAGAGCTCGTCGATCTGCCGGCCACGATGCTCTTCGAGAAGCAGGATGCCCTCGCCGCTGCTACGGGCGACTCGCGTGGCCCTTGGCAAGGGGCGCAGGTCGTCGATGCCGAGGATGACCGGCACCCGTGCCTCGCCCACCCCGGCGTTCATCGCGACCTTGAGCCTGCCGGCGCGTTGAGCGAGGGGTGGCCCGGGCCGCCGGGTGCGACGACGGGCAGGCCGGGCGGGGCGCCGGACTCGATGAGGCGCTCCAGCGCGGCGGTGTCGAGGTGGTTCTCCACCAGGTCGCCGAGGGCGTCGAGCTGGGCCTCGCGCAGCGCGGCGAAGTCGGTGTCCGGTGCGGGCGTGAAGGCCCGTCCGGCCGTACGCGCGACGTCCGCCAGGAACGCGCGGCGGAAGCCGTTGTTCTCCAGCGCGCCGTGCCAGGTGGTGCCCCACACCGCACCGGTGCGGCAGCCGTCGAGGAACGGTTCGCCGCCCTCCACGGCCACGATGCCGTGGTGGATCTCGTACGCGTGCACCCGCTCGCCGTACGCCTCGCCGGTGGGCCTGCGCAGTGTCTTGTCCGGGGCGAACTCCACCCGTGCCGGCAGGAGGCCGAGGCCCTCGACCGGGCCCGCGCACGACTCGACGTCGTCGAGGATCTCCCGCGCGAGCATCTGGTAGCCGCCGCAGATCCCGAGTACGGGCCGTCCCTCGCGGGCGCGGCGGGTGATCTCGGCGGCGAGCCCGCGTTCGTGCAGCCAGCCGAGGTCGGAGACGGTGGCGCGCGTGCCGGGGAGCACGACGAGGTCGGCGTCGGCGAGGTCGCCGGGCGTCCTGGCGAACGTGACGTTCACGCCCGGCTCGGCCGCCAGCGCGTCCACGTCGGTGAAGTTGGAGATCCGCGGCAGCCGTACGACCGCGACGCGCAGTGTCCCCTGCCCCTCACGCGGGGGGACCGCGGCGCGGGCGGCGTCCAGCCCGAGCGAGTCCTCCACGTCGAGGCCGAGGCCGTCCAGCCAGGGCAGCACGCCGTACACATCGCGTCCGGTCAGCGCCGTGATCTGGGCGAGGCCGGGCGCGAGCAGCTCGGGCGCGCCACGGAACTTGTTGATCACGAACCCGGCGACCAGCCGCTGGTCCTCCGGCTCCAGCAGCCCCACCGTGCCGTACAGGGCCGCGAACACCCCGCCGCGGTCGATGTCGCCGACCACGATCACCGGCAGGTCGGCGGCGCGTGCCAGGCCCATGTTGGCGAGGTCGCCGTTCCTGAGGTTGATCTCGGCGGGGCTGCCGGCACCCTCGCAGATCACGACGTCGTACTCCGCGCGCAGCCTGGCCAGGCTGGCCGCGACGACCTCACGCAGCCGCGCCTTGTGCTCGCCGTATCCCATCGCGTCGACCTCGGCCACCGGGCGGCCCAGCACGACCACCTGGCTGCGCCGGTCGCTGCCGGGCTTGAGCAGGACCGGGTTCATGTGGGCGGACGGCTCGACACGGGCGGCGGCGGCCTGCATGACCTGCGCCCGCCCGATCTCCGCGCCGTCGGCGGTGACCATCGAGTTGAGCGACATGTTCTGCGCCTTGAACGGCGCGACGCGCACTCCGCGGCGGGCCAGCCACCGGCACAGCCCTGCCGTGAGCACGCTCTTGCCCGCGTCCGAGGTCGTGCCGGCGACCAGAAGCGCACCTCTCATCGCCGACCCCGTCGGAACGCCACCCGCCCGCAGACGGCCAGCGCGGCCGAGGCGAGCACGACCGCGCGGGACAACCGCACCGCGCGGCCGATGTCGGACGGCTCCGGTGCGGTGCCGTCCCCGAGCTCGGGGCGGTGCTCGACGCGGCTCTCGTACACGTTGACGCCGCCGAGCCGTACGCCGAGCGCGCCGGCGAACGCCGCCTCGCAGCGTCCCGCGTTCGGGCTGGGGTGCTCGGCGCCGTCACGCCGCAGGACCCGGTACGCCGCGCGCGGTGAGCCGCCGACGATCGGGGCGCACGCGGCGGTGAGCAGACCGGTGAGCCGCGCCGGCACCCAGTTGGCCACGTCGTCGATGCGCGCGGCGGCCCACCCGAAGTTCGCGTACCGGGGACTGCGATGGCCGACCATCGCGTCGAGGGTGTTCACCGCGCGGTAGGCGAGCAGGCCGGGCACCCCGAGGACGGCCCCCCAGAACAGCGGCGCGACGGCGGCATCGGAGGTGTTCTCCGCGACCGACTCGACGGTGGCGCGGGCGAGCTCCTTCGCGTCCAGGGCGGCCGGATCGCGTCCGCACAGGTGCGGCAGCCGGATGCGGGCGGCCTCCAGGTCACCGGACTCCAGCGCCTCACCCATCGCCCGGCCCTCGCGCGCCAGGGAGGTGCCGCCGAGCACGGCCCAGGTCGCGGCGGCGGTGAGCAGCGAGGTCCGGCGAGTCCCGGCGACGGCGCCTATCCCGGTGGCGCCCATCCCGGCGGCGCCGAGCACGCACAGGCCGGCGAACACCGCGCCACGGGCCTTCGAGTCGGCGTACATTCGGCGTTCGAGCCCGCCCGCGACGCGCCCGAACGCGGCGACCGGATGGCCACGCCGCGGATCGCCGGTCAGCGCGTCCAGAACCACGCCGGCGACCAGACCCCTCTCGATCGTCATGCGACGACCTTAGGCCCGCCGCATGAGTCCCCGCCTCTCGCGGCCAGCTTTCTCGGTCGGCGAAAGTGACGGCAAGGTCAGTGCGAATGAATCGCTTCATGAGCCTCTTCGAGAGAAGATCCCGCCAGGAACGCCGCGACCCCGCCGGCGAAGTTGGCGCACTCGAAGATGTCCTCGTGCGGGCATGCCAGGCCATGGGCGATGGCGGTGCGCGCCACCTGGGCCTGGGCGATCCGCTGGTCCAGCTCGGTGAGCTTGCGTTGGTACAGCTCCCGCCAGCCGTCGCCGGCCGGCGAACGAGACTCGACGAACGCTCTGACCTCCTGCAACGTAAAACCGGCATCGCGCAGCAGCAGGACCACGCCGACCAGCCCGACCGCCGATGGCGGATAACGCCGCTGGCCTGAGACCCGGACCGGCGCCGGTAGCACGCAGAGTTCTTCCCAGTAGCGCAGCGCGGAAGTGGCGACACCCGTGCGGCTCGCCAGCTCGCCGATCGTCAACTGCTCAGCCATTTGACTTCAAGTCTACTTGAAGTCGTTGACTGGCGATCATGCGGACAGCAGGTACATCTCTCAAGCAACGCGCGATCAAATACCTGGTGCGCCAGGCCCATCACCCCCAGGGCGTCGTCGGGTGGGCGAACGGCTGGATGTTCGCTCATCGCCCCTCCAACCGGCAGCGCAACCTCTGGGCGGTGTCGTTGCTGGACGTACGGCCCACCGACCGGGTACTCGAGATCGGCTTCGGTCCCGGCGTCGCCATCGCCGCGCTCGCCGGCCGCGCCAAACGGGGCCACGTCTTCGGCGTCGACCACTCGAAGGCCATGGTCCGGCATGCCGCCCGTCGCAACGCCGCCGCCATCCGCGCCCGCCGCGTGCAGCTCACGCACGCCTCCGTGGAGCGGTTGCCGAGCTTCGGCGATCCGCTCGATGCCATCCTCGCCGTCAACTCCGTGGGGTTCTGGCCCGACCCGGTGGTGCGGCTTCGCGAGCTGCGCCGTCTGCTCCGTCCCGCAGGACGCATCGCGCTCGTCAGCCAGCCCCGCTGCCCAGGCGCCACCCGGGACACCACGGTCCGGGCCGCCCAAGAGCTACGGGACCTGCTCACCGAGGCCGGCTTCACCGACACCCGGGTCAATACCCTCGACCTCGACCCTCCCGTCGCCTGGGTGCTCGCCACCAACCCGACCGACATGACCTCATGACCGCCGGCGGCGCACCGGCCGGGCTCCCGGCCCACATCCGACTCTCCGGGCTCGGACTCGTCCTGCGGGAATGGACCGCTGATGACCTGCCGGTGATGGTCGAGCTGTTCGACGACCCTCAGGTCGGCAACCGGACTCCGCTGCGCTCACCCTTCGACCTGACCGCCGCACACGTCTACTTGGACAAGGCCCGCCAGGACCGCGCCGCCGGCCGTCGTCTCCAACTCGCCATCACCACCGATGGCGACCACCCCAAAGGCGAGATCCTGCTCGCCCGCACCGGCGACCACGGCGGCGACGCCGAACTCGCCTACGCCATCGGCCCCCTCCACCGCCGCCAACGACTGGCCACCCGCGCGGTGCGACTGATCACCGGCTACGCCTACGACGTCCTGGCGATGAGCCAGGTCCTCCTCCGCATCGCCGAACACAATCACGCCAGCGCCGCCGTCGCCCGCGGCGCAGGTTTCGAACTCACCGGCGCCGACCCCATCACCCGAGGCGGCAGCCTCCACGCCTGGCGCCACCGCGAACAGGCGCGCCGCGACGGCTCCCGCTGGTGATCGAGCCCACGGAAAATCCCGGCTTGCGTTGGAGCGCGCTCCAACTTCTATCGTTGCTCCCCGAACGCCGCGCCCAGCCGGCCGAACGACACCGGCTCGAGGTCAACGGCGGCGCGCTGGACGAGAAGATCACGCACTACGAGAAAGCACTGGGGGAACAATGACCCGCGAAGAACGCTACGAGCACGGCCTGAAGGTCCTGCGGGAGATCGACGGCGAGGCCGGGCAGAAGGTCGTCGACTCTCTCGCCGACATCTCGCCCGAGCTCGGCAACCAGGTCGTCTCCTGGGCGTTCGGCGACATCTACGCCCGCCCCGGCCTGCCGCCCCGCGACCGGCAGCTCGTCACCCTCGGCATGCTCACCGCCCTCGGCGGCTGCGAGCCCCAGCTCGAGGTCCACATCAACGCCGCCCTCAACGTCGGCCTCAGCCCGGCCGAGATCGTCGAGGCCCTGCTGCACTCCGCCGTCTACTGCGGCATGCCCCGGGCCCTCAACGCCACCTTCGTCGCCAAGAAGGTCTTCGCCGAACGCGACCTCCTCCCCGTGGTCACCTGACCACGATCGACGGGCCGCGCGGCGGCAGGGGCCTCGGTACGCCCGGCGCCGTGGGGACCTGAGAGGATCACGGGGATCGGGCGAGGGAAGGACATGCGCATGGAACTCACGGCGGAGCCCTGTTCGCCGGTGCGGGTCGAGCACGCCGAGGGCCCGTTCTGGGACGGTGAGAGGTTCGGCTGGGTGGACATCATGGCCGGGCACCTGTGGGTGGCCGGCTTCGACGGCACGGCCCTCACCGATCCCCGGTCCTACGACGTCGGACGCCCGCTCGGCGCGGCCGTCCCGCGTAGCGGGGGCGGCTGGCTCCTCGCCGCCGGCACCGCCTTCCTCTCGCTCGACGAGGACGGCACGGTGACGCCGCTGACCGATGACCTGGCCGACGCGTCCGTGGTCCGGATGAACGACGGCAAGTGCGACCCGGCCGGACGGTTCTGGGCCGGGACGATGGAGTACGACGAGTCGCGGCCCGTCGCGTCGCTGTACGTCTTCGACGGCGCCGTCCGTACCGTCCTGGACGACGTCACGATCTCGAACGGGCTGGCGTGGAGTCCCGACCATCGCGCGATGTACTACATCGACACCCCGACCAAGCGCATCGACGTGTTCGACTACGACGAGCACACCGGCGAGGTGTCCGGACGGCGGACGTTCGCCGAGGTCGAGGGCGGAGATCCCGACGGCATGACCGTCGACGACGAGGGTTTCTTGTGGGTGGCGCTGTGGGGCGGCGGCGCGGTACGCCGCTTCGACCCGTCCGGGCGGCCGGTGGGTACGGTCCGGCTGCCGGTGACGAACGTCTCGAGCTGCTGCTTCGGTGGTCCCGGCGGCGACACTCTGTTCATCACGACGTCGCAGCAGGGGCTCTCACCCGAGCGACGAGCCGCCGAACCGGACGCCGGGCGGATCTTCCGCGTCGAACCGGGCGTCACCGGCAGGCCCGGCACGCGGTTCGCCTGACGCCCGGCACACGCCCCGGTCAGTCGGAGTCGTCGTCTTCGGGCGTGGCCCACCATTCTTCGAAGGAGCGGCAGCGGCCGTCCTCGGCGAAGCGCATGATCCACAGGTCGAGGAACTCCTCGTGGTCCGGCTCGCCGTAGCTCACCTCCACCCGTGCCACGGCCGTGTCACCGTCGACCGCGATGACCTCGCTGGTCAGCTCGAACTCCTCGTCGGGGCCCGTACGCTCCTCGTCCCACATCCGGGCGATCGCCGGCAGGCCGATCAGCGGCGCGTCGTAGGGGCCCTGCGTGTAGGTGGCGTCCTCGGTGAAGCTCTCGGCGAGCGCTTCGGTGCCGGGGCTCCGCCACGCTCGCTCGTAGCCGGCGATCCAGTCGGCCACCCGTTTCTTGTCCATGGGATCAGTGTGACGGATCACCACGTCCGAGAGGACGACGACGTCTGTGAACTATCGGGAGGTGTGAGGGCGAAACGGGCAATGGGGGCGTCACCCTCCACAAGATCGGTGACGAGCTCGCCGACGAGCGGTGCGAACTTGGCTCCATGCCCGGAACAGGGCGAGCAGACGACGATCGGTCCCGACCGGTCCAGGATGAAGTCCTCGCCGGGTGCCCAGGTGTACAGACAGGTCGTCTCCGACCGCAGGGCCGGGTCGAGGCCCGGCAGCCACTCTCGTACGTACGCGAGGGCGCGCTCCCGTGCCTGGAGGTCCACCGTGAAGTCACGGTCGTCGGCGGTGGTCACCGTGCCGTTCACGTGCTCACCGACCTTGAGCAGCGGGCCCTCGGGCAGTGCGTACATCTCCAGCGACTCCGGCGAGGCGCCATGCACGATCGTCGGCCACGGTCCGGGCTCGCGGCGGTCGAAGTAGAAGACCTGCTGCTGGGTCACGGTCAGCGGTGGCAGCGGCACGAGGCCGTCGAGCAGCGGACCCGCCCAGCCGCCGGCCGCCACGACCAGGGTCCGCGCGTGCCAGGTCTCGCCGCCCGCCTGGAACCGCACCCCGTCGTCCGCCGGTTCGAGGCCGTGCACGGGAGTCTCGTACGCCATCTCCGCGCCGCCCGTCGCGGCGAGCCGGACCATCGCCGCCATCGACGCCTCCGGATCGATGACGCCGCCCGACGGATCGTGCACGACGGGCCCGGAGAAGCGGATTCCCGGCCACCGCCGGGCGGCCTCGGCCTGGTCGAGGAGCTCTACGGACACTCCGTGCTCCCGCAGCAGAGCCGCCATGCGCTCGGGCTCACGACCGGGCCCGTGGTCGACGCCGCCGACGCGGTCGAGCAGCGGCTGCCCGGCCTCGGCCGCCAGGCGTTCCCACAGCGGCCCGGCACGGCCCGTGAGCTCGACGTAGAGCGGATCGAGGTACGCGCGGCGGAAGATCCGTGATCGCCCGTGCGAACTGCCGCGCCGATGACCGGCGGCCTGCGCCTCGAAGCCCGCCACGGAATGCCCGCGCCGGACGGCCGCCCACGCGGTCGCCGATCCGGACAGTCCGAGCCCTACCACCGCCACGTCCACGTTCCGCATGGACGAATCCTGCCGGTTCCCCGGCCCGGGACGCGCGGCGGGGTTCGTCCGGCCGCGGACCGTACGGTCAGGCCGCGACCCGCATGTGCTCCCGCGCCCATTCCTCGAAGCCGGTGAGCGGGATGCCGAGGGCCCGCGCGTACTCCGGGCGGGCCGGCTGACCGGCCACGTTCAGCCACTCGTGTGTGGCACCCATCCCTGGCATTCCAGCGGCGAGGGCCTCCTCCTCGGTCATGTCCGGTGCGGACAGCCGCGTGCCCAGGGCGCGCGAGAGGACCTCGGCGATCTCCGTCATCGACAGGTGGTCGCTCGCCAGCTCCAGTTCGACCCCGTCGAACCGCTCCGGCGCGGCGATGGCCGCGGCGGCCGCCCTGCCGATGTCCTCCACCGCGACCAAAGACAGCCGGGTCCCGGGCTTCAGGACGCTCACCAGGCCGCCCTCGATGCCGCGCGGGAACAGGAACGCCATGGACGGAAGGAAGTTCTCCATGAAGAAGCCCGGCTTGAGGAGCGTCCAGTGCGGGAATCCGGCCTCGCGGACCCGGTCCTGGATCGCGCTCTTGGCGCCCAGGGTTGGCTCCATCGAAGCCCAGCGGCCTTCGGCCCAGCCCGGGACCTCGGTGTGCCGGCCGGCGCCGGTGACGGACGTGTGCACGAACTGCGGCACCCCGGCGGCTCTCGCGCCCTCGACGAGGTTGACGCCCTGGGCCACCTCCCCTTCGAAGTCGAAGCCGTCCCCGGCCATGCCGGGCATCTGCACGGAGAAGACGGCGCGTACCCCCTCGGCGGCCCGGGTCACGGAGCCGCGGTCGTGGAGATCGCCGGTGACCAGCTCGGCGCCGAGGGCCTCGACGGCCTTGGCCCGGTCCGTGGCCGGGTCGCGTACCAGGGCGCGTACGGGAACGCCCGCCGCTCGCAGCGCGCGAGCGGTGGCCCCGCCCTGCCTGCCGGTGGTGCCGGTGACCAAGACGGGTGCGGAATCTGCGGACATGGCGCTCCTCGGCTGCTCCTCATAAACGGCGGGGTCCGCCGTTTATGAGGCGATACGATACGGCGGGGCCCGCCACTTAACAACCTGGAGATGACGCCATGCCCGACCGCCGCCGCGCGGACGCCCGGCGCAACTACGCGCGCATCCTCGCCGTGGCCGAGGAGGAGGTCGCCGCCCACGGCGCCGACGCCTCGCTGGAACAGATCGCCCGCACCACGGGAGTCGGCTCGGCGACCGTGCGCCGGCACTTCCCCACCCGCCGCGCGCTACTGGAGGCGGTGTCCCACAAACGGATCGAGGCGCTGCGGGTCCGCGCCCAGGACCTGACCGGCGCGGCCGACAGCCGGGGCGCGCTGCTGGAATGGCTGGGTGACGTCGTCGCCTACTGCGCCTCCGCCCGTGGCCTGGCGGCCGCGCTGGTCTATGACGGGGTCGCGCCCGACCCGGTGCACGACAACTCCTGCTCGGCGATGCTGGAGGAGGCGGGGGACCCTCTGCTGCGCCGCGCCGTACGGGACGGCGCGGTGGCCACAGGCGTGACCGTCGCCGACCTGATCACGCTGGCGGTCGGCATCGTCCTCGCGACGGAGCACCACCCGGACCCCACCGCCGCGGCGGACCGGCTGTTCGGGCTGGCCGTGGCGGGACTGGCCGGACAGGGTCCGGCGGCCACCTGAGCCGGGGGCCGAGGGTTCGCTGCCGCGCCGAGAACGCGGAGTGCGAGGCGATGCACACAAACCCGGTCTGGCAGGGTCGAACCGTGCATATTAAGATACGTATGCACCTTGCATGTAAAGTTTTGAAGGAAGGGGTTCCGGTGATCCCCCACCCCCATGTCTCCCTGTCGATGAACGCGCGATGAACGGGCCCGCAGCGGCCGAGGCCGGGCGTACCCCGCTCGACGAGGTCGCTCTCGGCAGCCTCCTGGCGACGGCGGCCGGTACCGGCCCGATCCGTCTCGTCGGCGCACACCTGCACGACCTCGCCACCCGGCTCGTCGTCGACGGCCTGACCGTCGAGGCCACCGTCCCCGGCCGCCGGCCGGCGCGCGCGCTGCGGCGGGCGCTCAAGCGGGCGGGCCAGCGGACGGCGATCGCACCCGTGGTCGATGACATCGGGATCAACCTGCCCTTCCCCGACTCCGCCGCCGACGTGCTCGTCTGCCGGCTCGACCCGCAGACGTTCCCGTTCCCCCGGCACACGGTCCGCGAGCTGGGCCGCGCCATCGGCCCCGGCGGCATGGTCGTCCTGCTCACCGGCCCGCGGCCACCCTGGCCGTCGGGGCTGGTCGACGCGTGGGCCGGCTCGGCGGGGCTGGTCCCCCAGGTCGAACGCGGCGTCGGAGGCGCGACGCCGTTCGCCGGCGCGGTCTACGAGTCGCGCCTGACGACGTAGGACCCCGCACCACGTCAGTGGTGCGGGGTCCCGGCGAACAGTCGTCACGGGGAGACGGCAGGCGTCACAGGTCCGCCACCACGGGGATGACGTCGCTGCCGATGGCCTCGAGCGGAGCGATCTTCCACACGCCGGCGACGGCGCCGAGGGCGGAGCCGAAGCCCTGCTCGGCGAGCCTGCCCAGACCGTCGACGATCTCGCCGGTCTTCTCCCCCTTCTCTCCCGGGTCGAAGATGAAGTAGCAGGTCTTCTCGATCTCGTCGTAGTCGCGGCCTTCGGCCTCGCAGTGCGCGCGGAGCACGTCGAGCTTGTGCTCCACCTCGGGCCCGGGGAACAGGTTGCACGCCTGGCCGTAACGGGCGACGAACCGCAGCGTCTTCTTCTCGCCTCCGCCGCCGATCATGATCGGCGGATGCGGCTGAGAGAGCGCCTGCGGCGAGTTGAGGGTCCGCGCCAGCTGATGGCGCCGGCCCTCGTACGGCCCGTCGCCGTCACTCCACATCTGCAGGCAGATCTGCAGCGTCTCCTCGAGATGCTCGAAGCGCTCGGCGACCGGCGGGAAGAACAGGCCGAGGGCACGTGCCTCGTCCTCGTTCCATGCCGCGCCGACGCCGAGTTCGGCACGGCCGCCCGACAGGACGTCGAGCGTGGTCACGATCTTCGCCAGCAGGCCGGGGCTGCGGTAGACGGCGCCGGTCACGAGCGTGAGCAGCTTGGCGCGCGACGTGTGCGCCGCGAGGTAGCCCAGCGTGGTGTACGCCTCGAGCATCTCGTGCTCGGCCGGGCCGACGCCCCTGATCTGGAAGACGTGGTCCATGACCGCGATGCGGTTGAACCCCGCGGAATCGGCCGTACGCGCCACCTCGGCCAGCTCCGCACCGAGCTTGGACGGGCCGTTCGGCCAGGTGAAGTCGGGAATCTGAAGTCCGATCTTCATTCGGTCACCTCCTCCTTCAATCCAACCATGTAATCGGGTAAGCCTGTAAGCGGAGGAGCGTCCGAATTTTATGCCGATACTCTCTCCGGCTCCGCCGACGGCTCGCCGAACCTCGCGAGGGCGAGCGCACCGGCCACCGCCAGCGCGAACCCCACGACGGCCACCCAGAGGAAGCCGGCCCGCGTCCCGTCGTCCAGCAGGAGCACACCGACGATGGCCGGCATCAGCGTCTCGGCGACCACGACGGTCGCCGTGGTCATGGTCACCGAGCCGCGCTGCAGGGCGGTCGCGAAGAACAGGAAGGCCACCAGGCCACCGGCCGCGACGACGTACATCGCCGGGTCGCGCAGCAGGTCGAGCGGGTAAAGGCTCTTCACGACCCGTGCGCCGATCGCGACGAAGCCGAACCCGAGACCGGCGGCCAGCCCGAGCGCGACGGAGCGGGCTCGTCCGCGCAGGCGGCCCGCCAGGACTCCCGCGACGGCGATCACCGCGACGCACCCCAGGAGCACGAGCTTGAAGCGCAGGCTGACCGTTGCCGGGTTCTCGTGGCCGGCGGAGAGCCCGAGCATGGCCAGACCCGCGCAGACCGCCGCGACCGCCGTCCACTCCTGCCCGCTGAGCCGTACGTGCAGCACGCGTACGGCGACCACCGCCGTCACGGCGAGGTTGGCCGCGACGGCCGCCTGCACCACGAACAGCGGCAGGGAACGCAGCGCCGCCAGCTCCGCCATGAAGCCCAGGATGTCCAGGCCGGTGCCGAGCACGAACGGCCACTGCCGGAGCAGGCGCACCAGCAGCCGGGGGTCGATGCCCGCGGCCACGGACGTCGACCGTGCGGCGACGGCCTGCAGCACGCTCGCCACGCCGAAGCACACCGCGGCGCCGATCGCGCCCAGCAGGCTCAGCACGACCACGGGACCACCCTCGGCTCGGGGCTCATGCCCCGAGCCTATGGCTCAGGCCGCCTGCCAGAGCGAGGCGTACTGACCTCGGTCGCGCAGGAGCTGGTCGTGGGTGCCGTCCTCGACCACGCGGCCCTGCGCCATCACGACGATCCGGTCCGCGTGGCGTGCCGTCTGGAGCCGGTGCGCGACCAGCACCGTCGTACGGCCGGAGGCGACGCTGTTCATCGCCCGGGTGACACGTGCCTCCGTGGCCAGGTCGAGGTTGGCGGTGGCCTCGTCGAGCAGCAGGATCGCCGGGTCGACCAGCTCCGCGCGCGCCAGGCAGATGAGCTGCCGCTGCCCGGCCGACAGCGAGGCGCCGCGTTCGGCGATCTCGTGCTCGTACCCTCCCGGCAGCCGCATGATCAGGTCGTGCGCGCCGACCGCGCGTGCCGCCGCCTCGACCTCGCCGGCGGAGGCGTCGGGCCGCCCGTACGCGATGTTGTCGTGCACCGTGCCGCGAAACAGGAAGGTCTCCTGCGGCACGTACCCGAGCTGGTGCCGGTACGCGTCCAGGTCGAGGGTGCGCAGGTCGTGCCCGTCGATGAGGATCCGCCCCTCCTGCGGGTCGTAGAAGCGCGCCAGCAGCTTGACCAGGCTCGACTTGCCCGCCCCGGTCGCCCCCACCAGCGCGACCGTCTCCCCGGGCTCGATCGTCAGGTCGACGCCGGCCAGCGCCTCCTCCCCGAGGCCCGGATAGCCGAACCGCAGGCCCTCCAGCCGGATCGCCCCGCTCAGCGGGCCGGGGTCGATCGGCTCGGCGGCGACGGGGGTGGCGACCGGCTCGGCCATCAGGTCGCTGATGCGCGCCATCGACACGCGTGCCTGCTGCCAGTCGTCGAAGACCTCCGACAGCTGCTGGATCGGGGAGAAGAACAGGTTGACGTACAGCAGGAACGCGATCAGCTCACCGGGGGTCAGCGAGTGGGCGCGCACCATGTGGTAGCCGAGCGCGAGCACGACCACCGCCGCGACGTCGGCCAGGAAGTCGACGAAGGGGAAGTACAGCGAGATGAGCCGCTGTGCGGCCAGCCGCGCGTCGACGTAGCCGCGGGTGATCCGCTTGAACTCGGTGTGGCGCCGTCGTTCCTGCGTGAACGCCTGCGACTCCCGTACGCCGGCCATGCTTTCCTGCAGGCTGGCGTTGACGACCGCGATCCGCTCGCGCGCCTCCCGGTACGGCTCGGCCGACAGTCGGCGGAACACCACCGTGGCGACCAGCAGCGGGAGCAGCACGAGCGCCGTCGCGCCGGTCAGCACCGGGCTCATCAGGGCCATCGCCACCGCGACCCCCACGAACGTGAACAGCGACGCGACCGCGCTGATCAGCCCGTCCTGCAGAAGCGAGGCGAACGCGCTCACGTCCGTGGTCATCCGGGTCATGATGCGCCCGGCCATCTCCCGGTCGTAGAAGTCCACGGACAGCCGCTGCAGCTGTGCCCAGACCCGGACCCGCAGGGCGTACATGAGCCGCTCACCGGTGCGTCCCGCCACGAGCGTGACCGTACGGGAGATCGCCAGGTCCACGAGGGCCACGCCGAGGAAGATCCCGGCGGCGGTGAACAGCGCGGACTGCGACCCGGTGAGCACACCGTCGTCGATGCCGTCGCGGGACAGGTACGGTCCGGCGACGCCGGCCAGCGCGTCGAGCACGACGAGCAGCAGGCCGAGCCCCAGCGGCGCGCGGTACGGCCGCAGGAACCGCCAGAGCGTGAAGTTGGGCGCGGGCTCGGACTCGCGGCCGATGTCGACGTCCGGCTCGTCGTCCAGGGGCGGCAGCGCGGCGACCCGCTCGATCATGTCGTCGTGGGAGAACGCGCCTCCCATGCCCGGGTGCCGGGCGGCAGGGGGCTCGGTCGGCGGTGCCGGGTCGAGGTCGGCCTCCAGGTCGTCTCCCTCCCCCGCCAGCAGGCGCCGGTACAGGGGGCAGCGGGCCATCAGCTCGGCGTGCGTGCCGTCGTCGATGACCCGGCCGGCGTCCATCACGGCGATCCGGTCCGCGAGCCGCAGCGTGGAACGGCGATGCGCGACGAGCAGCGTCGTGTGCTCGTGGAGTACGCGGCGGAGGGTCGCGTGGATGCTCTCCTCGACCTTGGCGTCGACCGCGCTCGTGGCGTCGTCCAGCACGAGGATGCGCGGGTCGGCGAGCAGCGCGCGGGCGAGTGCGACCCGCTGGCGCTGCCCGCCGGAAAGCGTCAGCCCGCGCTCGCCGACCACGGTGTCGTAGCCGTCGGGCATCCGCATGATGAACTCATGCGCCTCGACCGCGCGTGCGGCGGCCTCCACCTCCGCGTCGGTGGCCTCCGGCCGCCCGTAGGCGATGTTGTCGCGCAGGGACTCAGAAAACAGGAAGCTCTCCTCGAAGACCATGCCGATCTGGGACCGCAGCGAGGCGAGGGTGACGTCGCGTACGTCGTGGCCGTCGATACGGACGGCGCCGTCCTGCGGGTCGTGGAACCGCGACAGCAGCAGCGCCGCGGTGGACTTGCCCGATCCGGACGCACCCACCAGCGCGACGACCTCACCGGGCTCGATCCGCAGGTCGAAGCCGTCCAGGACCGGCTCGGACCGCCAGAAGCCGAACCTCACCGCCTCGAAGGAGATCTCCCCCCGCAGCTTGGGCAGGTCGCGTGCGTCGGGGGCGTCGGTGACCGCCGGGGTGGTGTCGAGCAGCTCGAAGATGCGCTCGGCTCCGGCGCGCGCCTGGGGCGCGGCGCTGAGCATCCGCGCGATCATCCGCGCCGGGTTGACGAGCAGGACGAGGTAGGAGGCGAACGCGAGGAAGGTGCCGACCGTGATCCGGTCGTGCAGGGCCAGCCAGCCGCCCAGCGCCAGCACGCCGACCTGTCCGAACGTCGGGATCGACTCGAGGAGCGGCTGGTAGCGCGCCTGCATCCGGATGGCGCGCATGCTGGAGCCGTACAGGCCGGACGCCGACTCGGCGAGGCGTTCGAACTCGCGGTGTTCCTGCCCGAAGCCCTTGACCACGCGGGCCCCGGTCACCGCCTGGTCGACGACCTGCGCGACGTCGCCGGTCCGCTGCTGGACGTCCCAGGTGGCCGGGTAGAGCCGGGTGCGCATGCGGTACGCCCCGAGGACGAGGATCGGCAGGATGACCAGGCTGATCAGGGCGAGCAGCGGAGAGAAGACGAACATCACGCCGAGCGAGGCGATCATCAGCACGAGGTTGCTGCTCAGCGCCGGCAGGACGCGCAACACCATGAGCACGAGGCTGATGTCGGAGTTGGCCCGCGAGACGAGCTGGCCGGTGGCGAGCTGCCCGTGCGCCTGCAGGTCGAGGCGTTGCAGCTCGCGGTGGATGGCGCCGCGCAGGCCGTACGAGACCTCCAGCATCACCTTGGACGAGTGGAACCGGCGCGTGCGGGCGGCCGCGAAGCCCACGGTCCCGAGCACGAACAGGACCAGCAGCCACGGGGCGAGCGGGGACTTCGAGGCGAGGATCACGTCGTCGACGACATGACGCTCGACGACCGGAACGGTGGTGCTGACGCCCGCCCAGACCAGGCCCGCGACGAACGTGCGGACCAGGCTGCCGCGCTGCCTGAGCACGAACGGGAGCATCCGGCGGATCCAGCCGCCCTTCCTGACGGCGGGAGCGGCGACGGTACGGGTCGTTGCCGATGTGGCGGCCCGCTCAGCCATCGGCGAGCCGTTCCATGAGGCCCGCGGCCAGCCGGAGCAGCTCGCACTCGGTAGGTGTCAGGCGTTCGGCCATGGCCTTGGCCAGCCACGCTTCGCGCCGCTCGGTGTCCTCGTCGAGCACGGCCATCCCCTCGCGTGTGATGTCGATCCGGACCTGTCTCCGGTCCACGTCGTCCGGGCTGCGGACGATCAGACCGTCGTTCTCGAGCCGGGAGAGCATCCGCGTCAGCGACTGCGGCTGGAGCCGCTCGGCGGCGGCCATGGCCGACGCCGTCATCGAGCCGTTGCGGGCCAGGAGATTGAGCAGGCTGAGCCGGCTGAGGCTCAGCCCGTAACCGACACGCTCGGCACGTAGCCGACGGCCGAGCCGGCTCATCCCCTGGCGCAACACGCCCGCGGTCGCACGGGCCTCATCGTTCCCCACACACTAAGCGAAGCTTATTATTCTTCGGCTGGCAAATGCTTAGTTGTCCTAAATAGCGATTAAATTGTCACGCATTGCGTACTGTTAGGTATATGAGGCGGTCCCGGTGCCTCGTCCGGGGACGGATGCCGGGAGCCGGTCTCAGCCGAGCTGGAAGACCGGGTAACCCGGGGCGATCTCCAGCAGCTTCTCGTCGGAGGCGTCCGGGCCGACTCCGTTGAAGAACATGCCGACCTCGAACTTCCAGCGCTTGAGGTAGGCGCGGAGGATGTCCGGCTTTTCCTCGTCGGCCAGCTCGGTCGCGGTGAAGACCTCGACGCGCCGGCCGATGTGCAGCTCGCCGCCCCCGGACACGCGCATGTTCCGGACCCACTGGGTGTGACCGCGCGGGGCCACGAGGTAGCGCTTGCCCTCGTATTTGAGCAGGTTGACGGGGGTCGTCCGCCATTCGCCACTCTTGCGGCCGCGCACGTAGAGGACCCGTGAGCCCAGCAGGCTGATCCCCATGCGGGTCAGGCCGCTGACCACCTTGCGGGTCGAGCGGTCCAGCAGGTTGTTGCCGACGATGAGGCGGGGTTCGGATTCGGCGGCCATCGGGTGCTCCTAAGCGTTCTGGCGAGCCCTGCGGGAGAGCAGTGCTCTTTCTTGAGAGCAGTGTGCATGGTGCCGCGGGCTACCGTCAAGAGCAGTGCTCTCGGAAAAGATAGGCGCTCTCATGGAAGAGCGAGAAATGCCGCGGACCGGCCGTTCGGTCCGCGACATCGAGGAGGTGGCTCGTCTGGTGTCCCGTTACTCCGGCCCGCGGAACCGCCCGGCGGACGGTGAACTCTGCCGCCGCGTCTCAGCAGGCCAGGGGCTGCGGGCGTGTTCTCGATAGGGGCAGGGGCCTGTCTGGAGCCCACCCGAGTCCACCCACCTGGAGCCCACTCACCTGGAGCCCACTCACCTGGAGCCCACTCACCTGGAGCCCACCCGCCCGGGGGTGCCATCCCACTCTCATTGTCCAGCCAGAACAGCGGCGCGCGACAGTAGAGCGGGGTTCTGTGGATAACCCCGGGTGGCGCCACCCAGGCGCCACCCAGGCGCCACCCAGGCGCCACCCAGGCGCCACCCGGCGACCAACATGACTTCCAGGCAGACCCTAAAGGCGGCTCCACCATGCGGCCGAGTCCGGGGGCAGGTCGCCGGCGTTCATCTCCGTGCTCGACAGTAGGAACGTTCCACTGATGTCGAGTCGTACGGGTTCCCGCCCGAAGTTGACCGCGCACACGAACCCCGGGTCGCGTTCGAAGACCAGGACGTTCTCCGGGCCGTCGAGCCAGCGCAGGACGCCGTCGCCCAGTGCGGGCAGTTCCCTGCGGATGCGCAGCGCGTCCCGGTAGAGCCGTAGCGTCGAGCCCGGGTCGCCCACCTGGGCCTCCACCGTCAGGTCCCGCCAGCCGGGCGGGACCGGCAGCCAGCTCTCGCCGACCATCGGCGGGCTGAAGCCGAACGGCGGCTCGGAGTACGCCCACGGAATCGGCACACGGCAGCCCTCGCGGCCCATGCCGTTGCCCCACTGCGGGTCCAGGAGGTATTTCGCCGGCAGGTCGGTGACCTCCGGAAGACCCAGCTCCTCGCCCTGGTAGACGTAGGTGGACCCGGGCAGCGCCAGCGTGAGGAGTGCCGCGGCCCGTGCCCGGCGCAGGCCGACCTCCCCGCCTCCGTACCGCGTGACGTGGCGCTGGACATCATGGTTGGACAGCACCCAGGTCGTCGGCGCGCCGACCAGGGCCGAGGCGGCCAGCGAGTCGTCGATGACCGCCCGCAGGTCCGCGGCCGACCAGGTCGCCTTCAGGTAGTGGAAGTTGAACGCCTGGTGCAGTTCGTCCGGGCGTACGTAACGCGACAGACGCTCGGCGTTGGGTGCCCACGCCTCCGCGACGCCGACCCCGCCGTAGGAGTCCAGGAGACGCCGCCACGAACGGTGGATGTCGTGCACGCCGTCCTGGTCGAAGTAGGGCAGTTCGGCGTGGCCGAGCATCTGGATCTGCCCCGTGTGACCGGCGTCCGGCAGGCCGTCCGCCTTGACCATGCCGTGCGCGACGTCGATGCGGAAGCCGTCGACGCCCCGGTCGAGCCAGAACCGCATGATGTCCTCGAACTCCGTGTGGACCTCGGGGTTCTGCCAGTTCAGGTCGGGCTGCTCGGGAGCGAACAGGTGGAGGTACCACTCCCCGTCCGGCAGCCGGGTCCAGGCCGGCCCGCCGAAGATCGACTCCCAGTCGTTCGGGGGGAGCTCGCCACGGCCCGGCCGGAAGATGTAACGGTCGCGTTCGGGCGCTCCCGGCCGCGCGCGTACGGCGCTCTCGAACCACGGGTGCGCGGCGGAGGTGTGGTTGGGGACGATGTCGACGATCACCTTGAGGCCGTACCGGTGCGCCTCGTCGACCAGCGACTCCGCGTCGCCGAGGGTGCCGAAGCCGGGATCGACCGCCCGGTAGTCCGACACGTCGTACCCGCCGTCGGCCATCGGCGAGCGGTAGAACGGCGTGAGCCACAGCGCGTCGACGCCGAGCCAGGACAGGTAGCGCAGGCGGCTGCGGACCCCGAGCAGATCGCCCACGCCGTCTCCGTCGCCGTCGGCGAAGCTGCGCAGGTAGACCTGGTAGATGACCGCGTCGCGCGCCCAGAGCGCGTCTCGCGTACAGGGCACGGCCGGATCCGTGAATTGCTGAGTCACTGGCAACTCCGTCAGGACGTGGCGGCACCGGCGTTGAGTCCGGTGACCGACCCCTCTGAAAGAACGACGGCGCGCGTCATCGTCAACACCATCGGGTTGCGCAGAACGTAACAGCGATGAAGCATGATGGAAATACCTTGCAGCAAATTCGCGCAAAACGCTACAAAGCGTCCCCCGCCGCAGGCCCGGTCGAGCCGCGGACCACCAGCTCTGGACGGAACACGAGCTCCGTGTGCGGCGAGCCGACGCCCTTGATCTCATCCAGGAGACCGCGTACGGCGACCAGCGCCATCTCCCGTACGGGCTGGCGGATCGTGGTCAGCGGCGGGTCGATGTAGCCCATCAGCGGTGAGTCGTCGAAGCCGACGACGGAGACGTCCTCGGGGACCCGCAGGTCCTGCCCGCGCGCCGCACGGATCGCGCCGATCGCCATCATGTCGTTGGCACAGCAGATCGCGGTGCACCCGCGGTCGAGCAGCTGACGTGCCGCGGCCTCGCCGCCCTCGATGGTGAAGATCGTGTTCGAGATCCACTGATCCACGTCGGTGACGCCGAGACGGTCGGCCATCCCCTTGCGGTAGCCCTGGGTCTTGCGGATCACCGGGACGAACCTCTCCTGGCCCACCGCCAGCCCGATCCGCCGGTGTCCGAGCTGGGCCAGGTGCGCCACGGCGAGCTCCATGGAACCGGCCTCGTCGCTGGAGACGAACGTGGCATCGACCTCGTCCGTGTACCCGTTGACCAGCACGATCGGCAGACCCCGGTCGGTGAGGCGCTTGTAGCCGCCATGATCGGCCTGGGAGTCGGCGTGCAGGCCGGAGACGAAGATGATGCCGGAGACCCCGCGTTCGAGCAGGAGGTCGGTGTAGTCGTCCTCGTTGATGCCGCCGGGCGCCAGCGCGCACAGCACCGCCGTGTAACCGTGCATCGCCAGGGTGTTCTCGATGACCTCGGCGAAGGCCGGGAAGATCGGGTTGGACAGGTCGGCGACGATCAACCCGATCAGCCCGGCGCGCGGCTGCCGGATCCGCGCGGGGCGTTCGTAGTCGAAGGAGTCCAGCGCCTCGATGACCGCCTCACGGGTCGCGGGCGCGACTCCGGCCTTGCCGTTGAGGACCCTGCTGACCGTGGCCTCGCTCACTCCGGCTTTCGCGGCGATGTCCGCCAGGCGCGTGCTCACAGGGTCGAATGTACCGCCGGAGACGGCCAACGGGGCTGCCGTGCCATGTCCGGACAGCGCACCACTTGCGCAATCTTTCTGAAATCCCTTGCCTGTCGTACGCATCGCCACCGGCGCCGCGGCCATCGGGAAGAAGATCTGGGACTTCGGCGGAGTATGGGTGTCAGCCAACGGTCTCGTCCAGAAAGGCACTCTCATGACGGAGACGGTGACGTGATCGCCGGCGCAGGAGAGCAGACGGACGACGCCGGGCTCGCCACGCGGTTCCGGCGGGATCCGGAGCGGTTCGTCGAGGTTCACGACCGCTACATCCACGACATCTACCGGTACGCCGCAGGGCGGCTGGACGCGCAGACCGCCGAGGACATCGCCGCGGAGACGTTCTGTGTGGCGTTCGGCCTGCGTGACCGGTTCGATCCGGCGCGCGGTGGCCTCCGGCCGTGGCTGTTCGGCATCGCGACGAACCTGGTGGCACGGCACCGGCGCAAGGAGGCCCGCCACTACCGGGCGCTGGCGCGCACGTGGACTGAGCCGACCGTCGGCAGCCACGAGGACCGGGTGGTCGCGGCGGTGGCCGCGCGGCGCATGCAGCCGCAGCTCGCCAGGGCGCTGACGAAGCTGTCGCAGGGTGAGCGCGACGTCCTGCTGCTCGTCGCACTGGGCCAGCTGGCCTACGACGAGGTGGCCGCCGCGCTCGGCATCTCCAAGGGGACCGTGGGTTCCCGGCTCAGCCGCGCCCGCAGGAAGCTGCACGACACACTCGACCAGGAGGCCGTCAATGGATGACCTGCGGATGCTCGGCACACTGCTGGCCGAGCCCGGCCCGACCCCGGAAATGCTCGAGCGCAGCCGGCAGCGGCTACGGGACACGATGCGCGGTCCGATCCGCCGGCGCCGGGCGAGGTGGCCGGCCGCGATGCTCGGGCTGACGGCCGTCGCGACGGCCGTCGCGGTCGCGGTCGCGATCGGGTCGCGGCCGGCTCCGGCGCCCGGCCGTTCTTCGTCGATGTCCGGTCGCCAGGTGCTGCTCGCCGCCGCCGTCAAAGCGGAGGCGAAACCGGCGAGCTCGGGCATCTACTGGCACGTCAAGAGGGTCGACGCCGAGCCGGACGAGCATCACAAGATCGTCGTCAGCACCTACGAGACCTGGACCCGCAGGGACGGCAAGATGTGGAGCCGCGAGGGTTCAGACCGCGTGCAGGCGGCCCGGAAGCGTACCCATTTCGAACTGGGCGGCAAGCGCTACACGTTCGCCCAGCTCCAGCGGCTGCCGACCGATCCGGAGAAACTGAAGGCAAAGGCCAAGGAGGCGCGCAACACATTTCCCGGCATCCTCATCTCCAACCTGGAGGATCTGCTCACCGAGCTGCCGGTCCCACCGAAGGTCCGCGCGACGGCGTTCCGCGCGCTCGCCACGCTCCCCGCCATCCAGAACCTCGGCAAGGTCAAGGGCGGCCAGCATCTGCGGTTCAGCATCGACGGCGCCGGGACCGACATAATCATCGATCCGAAGACGACGAACCTGAGCAACGAGGCCTTCACCGACTTCGGCGGAGAATGGGACTCGATGGGAACCTTCACCTGGACGAGCGAGTGGACCGACGAACTGCCGCGCTAGGGCCGGCCGGTCAGCAGCGGTAGTCGACGGTGGCGGTCGCGCCGGAGGAGAAGGACACCGAGCCGCTGCCGCTGCCGAGGCAGAGGGTGGCGGTGAGGGTCGCCGTCACCCCGGCGGACTGGCCGGCGGACAGGCTGCCGCTGCCGCCGGCGCGGATGCTCCCGTGGGTGCCCGTCACGCGCCAGTCCACCGGGCCGCCCTGCGCGACGACCGTGACCGTGCAGCTGCGGGAGCCGTTCATCGTGCAGCCGTAGACCGCCAGCGTGCCCAGGGCGGGTGGGCCCGGCGGGGGCGGGGGCGGCTGGGCGGGGGCCGACGCGGGTGAGGACGGGGCCGACGAGGGGCGCGGGTGCGGATGCTTGGAGTTCTTGGCGCCCGGGGTGGGGGTGGGCGTGGGAGTGCCGCTCGACGTGGAGGGACTCGGGCTGGGCGAGGTGACGTCGTCGCTGGGCAGCGGTCCGTCCGAGTCCGATGCCGAGGGTTCGCCGGAGGGCAGGGCGCCGGGGCTGGACGCGGCGGCCTGGTCGTCACCGGTGTTCTTGCCGTCCGAACCCGGCAGCGCGAACCAGATCCCCGCGATCACCAGGATCCCGGTCGCGACCGCGGCCAGGACGGGTGGCCAGCGGCGTGAGGTGTCGCCTCGTTCTTCGGGCTCGGCGTCGGCCGGCAGGTCGGCGCGCATCGCGATCGTGGACCGCATGTCGGCGAACTGAGGGTCGGACGCGGTGATGAGGACGTGCTCGCGCAGTTCGTCGGGGGCCGCGGCGAAGGGCATCGCGGTCAACAGGCGTGCGGCGTCGAGTCGGCGTTCGCCGCGCGTGCCGCAGACCGGGCAGCTGGAGATGTGGCGGGAGAGCCTCCCGCTGGTCTCCGCGTCGAGCGTCCCTCCGGGCGGACCCGCCAGCGCCGCGACACTCGGGCAGGCCTCACGCCCGGTCGTCGCCACCATCACGGCGGCGAAGGCGGCGTCGAGTTCGTGCCGGGCCTGCTCGAGGAGCGTCGAGGCCTCCTGCGGCGTCGTGCGCAGGACCTCGGCGAGCTCATCCGCGGCCAGCCCGTGTCGCAGGGAGAGGTCGAGCGCCTCACGTTGACGGCCCGACAGCACCAGCAGCGCGCTGTGCACGAGCCGCCGGGTCGCCTCGTCCGCCTCGGAGCCTCCGGCCTCGGCCGCCCGGTGGCGCTCGGCGTCCGTACGCCGGCGCAGGCACTGCTCACGCGTCACGGCGTACAGCCGGCCGCGGAACAGGCCCGGGTCCGGCAGGTCGCCGATCCGCTCCTGCATGATGATCATCGAGTCGAGCAGGGCGAAGGCGGCGGCCTCCTGGTCACGGAGCAGCACGTGGCAGTAGTCGAACAGCCGTACCGCGTAGAGGTCGTAGAAATGACCCGGTGCGGCTCCGTCGCCGGAGCGCAGTGACTGGACGAGCCACTCGTCGTCGGCCCGTTCGATGATCGGCCAGCCGGCCACATGTCCCCCTGCTGAAGTGCGGGCAAGCCGACGACTCAGACGCCCCATCCGAAACTTCGTTTTCAAGATCCTGCCATCAAAATCCGTCCGATGAAGGTCTAAGCCGTCAAAAAGTGTCGCCGGCCGCTGACCGAACGTGAGCATCGGCCCGTACGGTTCGAAACCACCTCCGCACGAGGACCGGTCCCGTACGGCCCACGCCGCCCGCCTGCGGTGGGAACGCTCCCACGAATTGCCTCCGACCCATTGCGTCGGCGATGTGACGGGCTTAACATTCCGGGCAATCGAAGCGCTTCGACAGGAGCGGGACATCGTGGTGAAGATCTCTGACGTGGCCCGGCACGCCGGTGTCTCACCGAGCACGGTGTCGTACGTGCTCAGCGGCAAGCGGTCCATCTCGGAACAGACGCGCCGCCGGGTCCTGGACAGTGTCCGGGTCCTCGGGTACCGGCCGCACGCCGGGGCACGGGCCCTGGCCAGCAGCCGCTCCAACGTCATCGCCCTCGTCGTGCCGCTGCGCTCGGGCATCCACGTGCCGATCGTGATGCAGATGGCGATCGCCGCCGTCACCACCGCGCGTACCCATGACCACGACGTCCTGCTGCTGACCCAGGACGAGGGAGTCGGCGGCCTGGAACGTGTGGCCGGCACCGCGCTGGTCGACGCGATCATCGTGATGGACGTCGAACTGCACGACGTACGGCTGCCGTTCCTCCGCTCGCTCGACCGGCCGTCGGTGCTGATCGGGTTCCCGGCCGACCCCGCCGGGCTGACCTGCATCGATTTTGACTTCGAGGCGGCCGGCGCCGCGTGCGCCGAGCACCTGGCCGACCTCGGGCACCGGGAGATCGCCCTGATCGGGGCGCCGCCCGCGGTCTACGAGCGTGGCACCGGGTTCGCCGAACGCACCAAGTCGGGCTTCCAGCGCGCGGCCGCCGAACGCGGCGTCCGCGGGCTCGTACGCCCCTGTGACCCCCAGGAGGCGCGGTCGACCGCGACCGAGCTGCTCCGCGACCACCCCGGCCTGACCGGCATCGTCATCCACAACGAGCCGACCATGGAACCGCTCCTGACCGCCTTCCGCGCGGCCGGGCGCCGCGTCCCCGACGACCTCTCAGTGATCGCCATCGCCCCCGACGAACCCGCCGAGCGCCTCGGCCTCACCTCGATCGCCATCCCCGCCGACGACGTCGGCGGACAGGCGGTCTCCCTGCTCATGGCCAAGCTCGACGGGCACGACGTGCCGGGGGCGACGTTGCTCCCGCCGCGGCTCGTCGTGCGTTCGAGTACCCCGGAACCCTGACCCGGCGAGCGCGCCGCACCGCACCGCGAGCGCCGTCGAAGCGCTTCAACAATGAAACGCGCCACCCTGGAGGAACCCGATGTTGAAGACCGGAAAGACGCTCGCGGCGCTGACCGCCGGCATGCTGGCGTTGTCCGCGTGCGGCGGGAACAGCGGCTCCAGTTCCTCTCCCAAGGAGCTGAAGCTGTGGCACTACGAGGGCCCGGACAGTGCCATGGGGGTGGCATGGAACCAGGCGATCAAGGAGTTCGAACAGACCCATCCCGGTGTGAAGGTGAAGTTCGAGGAGAAGGGCTTCGAGCAGATCCAGAAGACGGCGCCGATGGTGCTCAACTCCAAGGACGCCCCCGACATCCTGGAGTACAACAAGGGGAACGCGACCGCCGGCCTGCTCGCCAAGCAGGGCCTGCTGACCGACATGAGCGCCGAGGTCACCAAGCGCGGCTGGGACAAGCAGCTCGCGCCCAACATCGCCGAGACCGCCAAGTACGACGCCAAGGGCATCATGGGCGGCGACAAGTGGTACGGCGTCCCGAACTACGCCGAATACCTTCAGGTCTTCTACAACAAGAAGCTGTTCGACAAGTACGGCGTGAAGGTGCCCACGACCTTCGACGAGTTCACCGCCGCGATGGACACCTTCGCCAAGAAGGGCGTCACGCCGCTGGCCAACGGCGGCGCGGAGTACCCGGCTCAGCAGTACCTCTACCAGCTGGCGCTGAGCAAGGCCGACCGTCCCTGGGTCGACCGGTACGAGCGCTACACCGGCAAGGTCGACTTCCACGACCCGGCCTGGACCTACGCCGCGAACACCTTCTCCGACTGGGTGAAGAAGGGCTACATCGCCAAGAACTCCGTCAGCGTCAAGGCCGAGAACGCCGGCACGTCGTTCATCTCCGGCAAGTACCCGATGTTCTTCTCCGGCAGCTGGTGGTACGGCCGCTTCGAGAAGGAGATCAAGGACTTCGACTGGGACACCTTCCTGTGGCCCGGCACCAAGATGACGCTCGGGTCGAGCGGCAACCTGTGGGTCGTGCCGAAGGGCTCGGAGAACAAGAAACTCGCCTATGACTTCATCGACATCACGATGAAGAAGGACATCCAGAACCTGCTCGCCGACAACGGGGGCGTGCCGGTCGCGGCCGACCCGAACGGCGTCAAGGACCCGAAGAACAAGAAGCTGATCCAGAACTACCAGACCCTCGCCGGCAGCGACGGACTCGGCTTCTACCCCGACTGGCCGGCCCCGGGTTACTACGACGTGCTCGTGGCGGGAACGCAGAAGCTCATCAACGGCAGCGCTTCCCCGGACAAGGTGCTCGACTCCTTCGCCAAGCCCTACGACGAGAACCTCTCCAACATCGGCCACTGAGACCGCGGGGTACGGGCGCGCGGCCCGTACCCCGCACCCGGAGAAGCACCCATGACCCAGACCTTGAGCGTGCCGGCGACGGAGACGAAGCGAAAGCCCGTCGTGCGTCGCCGACGTGAGATGACCTACGCGGTCTACCTCGTCCCCAGTGGCGTGCTGTTCGTCGCCATCATCCTGGTGCCGTTCCTGATGAACATCGGCATCAGCCTCACCCGCTGGGACGGCATCGGAAGGCCGCAGTGGATCGGCCTGGAGAACTACACCCGGCTGCTGTCCGACGGCGAGTTCTGGGCCTCCTTCGAACACAACATCGCCCTGGTCATCGCGATGGCCATCATCCCGGCGGCGATCGGCCTGGTCCTGGCCGCGGTGCTGTTCGACATCATCGCCAAGCGGTTCGGTCCGCGTACGGCCTCGATCCTGCGCGCGTGCATCTACCTGCCCCAGGTGCTGCCGTTCGCGGTGGCCGGGATCGTGTGGTCCTGGATGCTCGCCCCCGACAACGGCGCGCTCAACGAGACGTTGAAGAAGGTCGGTCTCGGCTCGCTGCGCGAGGACTGGCTGGGCGACCCGAAGCTGGCGCTCTACACCGTGATGGGCGTCATGGTCTGGGTCCAGATCGGCTTTCCGCTCATCGTCTTCATGGCCGGCCTTCAGCGCGTCGATCCCTCGCTCTACGAGGCCGCGGAGATCGACGGTGCCTCGTGGTGGCGGCGGTTCTGGTACATCACGATCCCGCAGATCCGCCCCGAGCTGTACGTCGTGCTGCTGATCTGCAGCGTCGCCGCGCTCAAGAGCTTCGACAAGGTCTACATCCTCACGAACGGCGGACCGGGCAACGCGACGCGGGTGCCCGCCTACTACTCCTGGCAGAACTTCTTCGAAAAGACCCAGGTCGGGTACGGCGCGGCGATCGCCACCGTGATGACGCTGATCATCGTGGTGCTGACCGCGGTGCTCCTGCGCCGGCAGAGCAAGGCCGAGGAGGACGGCTCATGACTTCCGTCACCGTACGGCGGCGGACGCCGGGTTCGTACGCACTCCTCGTCTCGCTCATCGTGCTCGCGGTGGTGATGCTGCTGCCGTTCGTCATCATCGCCTTCAACGCGATCAAGTCCCCCGCGGAGTACTCCTCACACGGCCCGCTCAGCCCGCCGAAGAGCCTCTACCTCCAGGGCCTGAAGGACTTCTGGGAACGCGTCGACTTCGGTGGCAAGCTGCTCAACAGCCTGATCATCAGCGGCTCGGTGGCCGTCCTCGCGGTCATCCTGTCGGTGCTGAACGCCTACGCGCTGGGCATCGGCCGGGTACGGGGCCGGGTCTCCATCATGGTGATCTTCCTGCTGGCCAACACCATGCCGCAGGAGGTCCTGGTCTACCCGCTGTACTTCTTCTCCAAGAAGGTCGGCCTGTACGACACCAGGCTCAGTGTGATCATCATCTTCACCGCCATCCAGAGTGCGTTCGGCACATACCTGCTGTCCTCGGTGCTGTCCGCGTTCCCCCGCGAGATCCTCGAGGCGGCACGGATGGACGGTGCGGGCCGGCTGCGGATCCTGTGGCGGATCATCGTGCCGATCAGCCGGCCGACCCTCGGCGTGCTGTTCGTCTTCTTCTTCATCTGGACCTGGAACGAGTTCTTCCTGCCTCTGGTCTTCCTGATCTCCAACGAGAACCAGACCGTGCCGGTGGCGCTCGGTGTCCTGCAGGGCCAGAAAATGATGGACGCCACGATGACCAGTGCGTCCGCCCTGCTCGGCATCATTCCGGCGATCGTCTTCTTCCTGATCTTCCAGCGCACTCTCACCCGCGGCATCACCGTGGGCTCGGTCAAATGAAGGGGCTCGATTGAGGTTCACCGACGGCTACTGGATGCTGCGCGACGGCGTTCAGGCCTCCTACCCGCACGAGGTCCTCGACGTCACCACCGCGCCCGGCTCCTTCAGCGTGTACGCGCCGACGCAGGCGATCCGGCACCGCGGCGACCTGCTCAAGGGACCCGTGGTCACGCTGGACTACTCCTCGCCCATGCCGGACGTCATCGGCGTGACGGTCACGCACTTCGCGGGCGAGGAGGTACGGGAGCCCCGGTTCACCCTGCACGAGGAGGATCCCGGTGCCGTCGTCGAGGCCGACGACGAGGCCGTCGTGCTCACCTCCGGCGCGCTGTCCGTACGGGTCGCACGCACCGGCGACTGGCGCGTGGAGTTCTCCGCCGCCGGCCGGGTCCTGACCTCGAACGGGGCCAAGAGCACGGCCATCATGGAGACCGCGGACGGCGCGCACCACATCCGCGAGCAGCTCGACCTCGGCGTCGACCAGCACGTCTACGGGCTCGGCGAACGCTTCGGCCCGCTCGTCAAGAACGGCCAGAGCGTCGACATCTGGAACGCCGACGGCGGAACGGCCAGCGAGCAGGCGTACAAGAACGTCCCCTTCTACCTCACCGACGCCGGCTACGGCGTCTTCGTGAACCACCCCGGCCGCGTGTCGTTCGAGGTGGCCTCGGAGACCGTCGCGCGGACGCAGTTCAGCGTCGAGGGCCAGACGCTGAACTACTTCGTCATCTACGGCCCGACCCCCAAGGACATCCTGCGCCGCTACACCGCGCTGACCGGGCGGCCCGCGCGGCTGCCCGCCTGGTCGTTCGGCCTGTGGCTGTCCACGTCGTTCACCACGTCCTACGACGAGGCGACGGTCACGAGCTTCATCGACGGGATGGCCGAGCGTGACCTGCCGCTGTCGGTCTTCCACTTCGACACGTTCTGGATGCGGGAGTTCCACTGGTGCGACTTCGAGTGGGACCCGCGTGCCTTTCCCGACCCGCGCGGCATGCTCGAACGCCTGAAGGCGCGCGGGCTGAAGATCTGCGTCTGGATCAACCCCTACATCGCGCAGCGCTCGAAGCTGTTCGCCGAGGGGAAGGCACGCGGCTTCCTGCTCAAGAAGCCGGATGGCGATGTCTGGCAGTGGGACAAGTGGCAGCCGGGCCTGGCCGTGGTCGACTTCACCGACCCGGCGGCCCGCGAGTGGTACTCCGGCAAGCTCGAGGCACTGCTCGACATGGGCGTCGACTGCTTCAAGAGTGACTTCGGCGAGCGCATCCCCACCGACGTCGCCTACTTCGACGGCTCCGACCCGCAGCGCATGCACAACTACTACGCCTACCTCTACAACGAGACCGTGTTCGAGCTGCTGCGCAAGCGGCGCGGACAGGGCGAGGCGGTGCTGTTCGCCCGCGCGGCCACGGCCGGCACACAGGCGTTCCCGGTGCACTGGGGCGGCGACGCCGAGTCGACCTTCGAGGCGATGGCCGAGAGCCTGCGCGGCGGTCTCTCACTCGGCATGTCCGGCTTCGGCTACTGGAGCCACGACATCGGCGGCTTCGAGGGCACGCCGGATCCCGCGCTGTTCAAGCGGTGGATCGCGTTCGGCCTGCTGTCCTCGCACAGCCGGCTGCACGGCAGTGGCTCCTACCGGGTGCCGTGGCTGTTCGACGAGGAGGCCGTGGACGTCCTGCGGCGCTTCACCAACCTCAAGGCGCGGCTCATGCCCTATCTCCAGGCCGCCGCGCGCGAGGCGTACGGCGAGGGGGTGCCGATGATGCGGGCGATGGTCGTGGAGTTCCCCGGCGACCCGGCCGTGACCCATCTCGAACGGCAGTACATGCTCGGCGGGGACCTGCTGGTCGCACCGGTCTTCTCCGCGGACGGGGAGATCGCCTACTACGTGCCAGAGGGCAACTGGACGCACGTCCTGACCGGAGAGCCGGTCGCCGGCGGGCGCTGGGTGCGCGAGCGGCACGGCTTCTCGTCCGTACCGCTGCTGGCCCGGCCCGGATCGGTGATCCCGTTCGGCGCGGTCGAGGACCGCCCGGACTACGACTACGCCGACGGCGTCACGCTGCACGCGTACGCGCTGCCCGACGGCGCGCGGGTGACGACGGAGATCCCGGCGGCGAGCGGTGAGGTCGCGGCCACCTTCACGACCACACGGGACGGCGACGTCATCCGGGTCGTCGCCGAGGGCACCGCCGCGTGGCGGCTGCTGCTACCCGGCGTACGCGGTGCCACCGCCGAGGGCGGCACCATGATCGAGCATGAGTACGGCCTGCTGGTGGAAGCCGGCGGGAACGCGATCACCGTGAGGGGAATCGACCGATGAGCTTCGTATGGGGCGCGGCGACGGCGGCGTATCAGATCGAGGGCGCGGCACAGGAAGACGGACGCGTGCCCTCGATCTGGGACACCTACAGCCGTACGCCCGGACGCGTGTTGAACGGCGACACCGGCGACGTGGCGACCGACCACTACCACCGGTGGCCCGAGGACGTCGAGACCATGAGCGCGCTCGGTCTGGGGGCCTACCGGTTCTCGATCGCGTGGCCGCGCGTCCACGACCAGCGGGGCATCGACTTCTACTCCCGGCTCGTCGACGCGCTGCTCGAACGCGGTATCGCGCCGGTGGCCACGCTTTACCACTGGGACCTGCCCCAGTCGCTGGAGGACGCGGGCGGCTGGGCCGTACGCGACACCGCCCTGCGCTTCGCGGAGTACGCCGAGCGTGTCGGTGCCGCCCTCGGCGACCGGGTGCACACGTGGACCACGCTGAACGAGCCGTGGTGCTCGGCCTTCCTCGGGTACGCGTCGGGCGTGCACGCGCCGGGCCGTACCGAGCCCGCGGCCGCGCTGGCCGCGGCGCACCATCTCAACCTCGCCCACGGCCTGGCCTGCCAGGTGCTGCCCGGCCGCCACTCGGTGACGCTCAACCTGCACCACGTACGCGGCGACGCCGAGGCCGTACGCAAGGTCGACGCGGTGGCCAACCGGATCTTCCTGGGCCCGATGCTGAACGGCGCGTACCCGGCGGACCTGCTGGAGGACACCGCACGGATCACCGACTGGGCCTTCGTCCACGACGGTGACGAGGCCGCGATCGCCGCTCCCCTGGACGTGCTCGGCGTGAACTACTACTCACCGACGCAGGTGCGCACCTGGGACGGCGGCGCGCCCCGCGCCACCGCGGACGGGCACGGCGACGGCGCCGCCTCACCGTGGGTGGGCTGCGACGACGTCGAGTTCGTCAAGCAGCCGGGCCCGTACACCGCGATGGGCTGGAGCATCGACGCCACCGGCCTGACCGAGCTGCTGCTGCGGCTGCGCGACGAGCACCCCGCCACCCCGCTGATGATCACCGAGAACGGCGCGGCGTTCGACGACCGGCTCGACCCCGACGGAAGGGTCCGCGACCCGCAGCGGATCGACTACCTCCGCGACCACCTCGCGGCCGTCGGGCGGGCGATGGAGGAAGGCGCCGACGTACGCGGCTACTTCGTCTGGTCGCTGCTGGACAACTACGAGTGGGCGTACGGCTACTCCAAGCGGTTCGGCATCGTCCACGTCGACTACGCGACCCAGGAACGGACCTGGAAGGACAGCGCCGGCTGGTACCGCGACCAGATCACCGAACTCCCCGATGGACCCTCTTCGACCAGGAGGTCGTCGCCGTGAAACCCCGACCCCGGCTCGCGCTGCTGCCCGCCGCGGCCCTCGTGGCCTCGTTAGGCCTGGCGGTTCCCGCCAGAGCGCAAAGCACCTATCCCTTCCAGAATCCGCGTCTCCCGCTGAACACCCGGGTCGGCGACCTGGTGGGGCGGCTCACCCTCGACGAGAAGGTGTCGCTGCTCCACCAGTACGAGCCGGCCATCCCGCGCCTGGGGATCAAGGCGTTCAAGACCGGCACCGAGGCCCTGCACGGTGTCGCCTGGTCGACGGACGTCCACGACGGCGGCGCCGTCGTGACCGCCAAGGGCACGGTGTTCCCGCAGGCCGTCGGGCTGGCCTCGACCTGGGACCCGGCGCTCGTCAAGCGGGTCGGCTCGGCGGTCGGCGACGAGGCGCGCGGGTACAACACGATCAACCCCGACGTCTGGGGCGTGCAGCTCTGGGCGCCGGTCGTGAACCTCCTGCGCGATCCTCGGTGGGGCCGCAACGAGGAGGGCTACTCGGAGGACCCGCTCCTCACCGGGACGATCTCCACGGCGTACGGCTCCGGGATGGAGGGCGGCGACCCCGGGTACCTGAAGGCCGCGCCCGTCCTCAAGCACTACCTGGGCTACAACAACGAGGTGCACCGCGACACGACGTCGTCGGACCTGCGGCCTCGCGTACTCCACGAGTACGACGAGAAGGCGTTCTCTCCGGCGATCTCCGCGGACGCCGCGACCGGCGTGATGGCCTCCTACAACCTGGTCAACGGACGGCCCGCCACGGTCGACCCGAGCCTGAACGACGCCGTACGGTCCTGGACGCGCAAGGACCTGCTGAACGTCACCGACGCGGGTGCGCCGAACAACCTCACCGGCAGCGAGGCGTACTACGCCACCCAGCCGGAGGCCGACGCGGCGGTGCTGAAGGCCGGTCTGGACAGCTTCACGGTGGACGACACCGACGGCTCGAAGACCGCGGCCGCCGTCAAGTCCGCACTGTCGCAGGGGCTCCTCAAGGAATCCGACGTCGACACCGCCGTGCGGCACATCCTGAGCATCCGGTTCCGGCTCGGCGACCTCGACCCCGACGGCGGGCCCTACGCGAAGATCACCAAGGACGTCATCGACAGCCCGGCCAACCGGGCGCTGGCCCGGCAGACCGCGGACCAGGCCGCCGTCCTGCTGAAGAACTCCGGGCACGCCCTGCCGCTGGACGCCGCGAAGACCAGGAAGGTCGCGGTCGTCGGGCCGCTGGAGAAGACCCTCTACACCGACTGGTACTCCGGCGCGCTGCCGTACAAGGTGACCCCGCTGGACGGGATCAGGGAGCGGCTCGGCGCCGGCGGCTCGGTGACCGACAGCGAGGGCGCGGACCGGATCGCGCTCAAGGACGTCGCCACCGGGAGGTACATCACCGCCGGTACGGGCGCCGGTGCGGTGTTGAAGGAGAGCGCCACCAGCGCGGACACCACCACGCAGTTCGACGCGTTCGACTGGGGCCAGGGCGTGCTGACGCTGCGCAGCGTCGCCAACGGCAGGTACGCCGGGTACAACTTCACGAACTTCGTCAACGACCAGGACCAGCCGAACGGCTGGTTCGTCCAGCAGCAGTTCAAGCTGGAAAAGCAGGACGACGGCACGTACGTCATCCGGTACGCCGGGTACGAGACCGACCAGTCGTGGTTCGGCGACAAGAAGTACGTGGCGGCGGCCACCGACGGCACCCTCACCCTGACCACGGCGGACGGCGCGGCGCACTTCGCCAAGGACACGGTCTCCAGTGGCGTGGACGATGCCGTTCGCGCGGCTCGGGGCGCCGACGCCGCGGTCGTCGTGGTGGGCAGCATGCCGTTCATCAACGGCCGCGAGGACCACGACCGGACCACGATGGCGCTGGCCGAGGGCCAGGAGGCGCTGGTCAAGGCGGTGCGCAAGGCCAACCCGCACACGGTGGTCGTCGTCGAGAACAGCTACCCGACCACGCTGAACTGGGAGCAGGACAACGTCCCGGCGATCCTGTGGACCACGCACGCGGGCGCCGAGACCGGGCACGCGATCGCCGACACGCTCTTCGGCGACAGCGACCCCGCCGGGCGCCTGACCCAGACCTGGTACCGCTCGGACGCCGGCCTGCCGGACATCCTCGACTACGACATCATCAAGTCCGACCGGACCTACCTGTACTACAAGGGCGACCCGCTCTACCCGTTCGGGTACGGCCTGTCCTACACCGCGTTCCGCTACGGGAAGCTGCGCGTGACCTCCTCGGGCGGCCACGTCGACGCGTCGGTCGCGGTGACCAACACGGGGAAGCGCGCGGGCGACGAGGTCGTGCAGCTCTACACGCACCAGCGGACCTCGCGCGACAAGCAGCCGCTGCGGCAGCTGCGCGCCTTCCAGCGGGTGCGCCTGGCGCCGGGCCGGACCACGACGGTGCGGTTGCGGTTCGACGTCGCCGACCTCGCGCACTGGGACGTCACACGGAACCGTCCCGTCGTCGAGGGCGGGACCTATGACGTGATGGCCGGGGCGTCGTCGGCCGACATCCGGCAGCGCGCGACGCTGCCCGTCAGGGGCGAGACCATCCCGGCGCGCGACCTGTCCCGGCCGACCCGTACGGCCGACTTCGACGACTACAAGGGCGTGCGCCTCGTCGACGAGACCAAGGCGCGTGGCGACGCGGTCGGAGCCGCGGACGGCGACTGGGTGAGGTTCACCGGTGTCGCGCTCGGCTCCGGCGCGACGACGTTCACCGCACGTACGGCGGCGACGGCCGCGGGCACCGTCGAGGTCCGGCTGGACTCCCCCACCGGCCCGCTCGCCGGCACCGCCGAGGTCGCCCCGACCGGGGGCGTCTACTCCTACGCCACCTCGACCGCCGCGCTGCACGGCGCGAAGGGTCACCACGATGTCTATCTGGTCTTCCACGGCGACCTGCGCGTGAGCACCTTCTCCCTCCGATAGCCCGAGAGCCGGGCGCCCCGCCTCCTGCCCAGGGAACAGGGCGGGGCGCCCTTCGGAGATCACCGCTATCCGGCCTTCAGGAGCCCAAGGTGGGCACCGCCGCGATCGCGAGCGAGATCGACTGCGGTGGCACGGACGTCGGGCCGCGCGCGGTGTGATGCCCGCCGTACTGCGGTTTTCCACACCCTGAGTCGGCGGGCTTCCTCATGGCGCCGTGACACCGCCGATTCCTAGCGTTACCTGCATGATCGAAGCGAGCGGAGCGGAGCCGGCCGGCGGAATCGCCGGCTGGGCCGCCCACATCATGGAATCCCTCGGAGCACCCGGGACGGGCCTGGCCAACGGGATCGACACGGTCTTTCCCTTCGTGCCCAGTGAGGTGGTCCTGCCGATCGCGGGATTCACCGCGGGCCAAGGCCGGATGAGCGTCGTCGCGGCGATCGTCTGGGCCACCGTCGGCTCGGTCGTCGGATCGCTGGTGGTCTACTACGCGGGCGCCCTGCTCGGCCGCGAACGGACCCGGTCGATCGCCGCACGTATCCCGCTGGTCAGGCCGCACGAGATCGACCGGGCGGAGGCCTGGTTCGCGCGGCATGGCGGCAAGACGGTGTTCCTGGCCCGTATGGTCCCGGTCCTGCGCAGTCTGATCTCCATTCCAGCGGGCATCGAGCGGATGCCGGTCCTGACGTTCGCGGGTCTCACCGCACTGGGCAGCCTGATCTGGAACACGGCCTTCGTGATGGCCGGATACTGGCTGGGCGACAACTGGCGGCTTGTGGAGGAGTACGGCGGATTGGCGTCGAAGGCAGTTTTGATCGTGGCCGTGCTGGCCGCCGGCTACTTCGTGGTGGCCCGGCTGACGCGCTCCGGCGCACGGCACCGGTCGTGACGCGGTTCGTCCGGCACGGCGCGGGCGGCGTCCGCCTCGCCGTCGGCGTGGCGCTGGGGGCGCTGACCTCCACCGCCGAGCTGGTCTTCCTGCTCCTGACGGGTCCGGTCCTCCTGGTCCGCCGCACCCCGCCCCACTTCGTCACGGCCGCCGCCCGGCGGCTCGTACGGATCGAGCGCACGCGCCTGACCGCGCTGCTCGGCGCGGGCGAGAACGGGGAGGCGGGCGATCGCCGGGTGCTCGCCTACCTGGCGGTGCGCTGGCCGGTGGGCCTGCTCGGCGGCGGGGTGCTGTTCCTGCTGCTCTACGGCGCGGTGACGACGGTCGCGGTGCTGGCCGGCTGGCTCTACGGCGGACGGCCGGACGGCATCGCCCCGACCTGGCCGATCCTCGTCTATCTCTTCGCCGCCGCGACCGTCTTGCTCTTCCTGGACCTGGCCGGGCTGGCGGCGGTGGCCGCGTTCGAACGCGGGCTCGTCCGCCGGTTCCTCGGGCCGGACGAGCGGGCGTTGATGCGCGCGCGTATCGCCGAACTGTCCGCCAGCCGGGCCGGGATCGTGGCGGCCGTGGACGCCGAACGCCGGCGAATCGAACGGGATCTGCACGACGGCCTCCAGCAGCGCCTGGTGGCCCTGGGCATGCTGCTCGGACGGGCGCGGCGCAACGAGTCGCGTGACCTGCTCCGGCAGGCCCACGAGGAATCGCGGCGGGCGCTGGAGGAACTGCGGGACATCGCCTGGCGCGTCTATCCGGCGGCGCTGGACGACCTGGGTCTGCGTGACGCCCTCGCCACGGTCGCCGAACGGTGCGCCGTTCCGGTGCGGGTCCACTGTGACCTGCCCGACCGGCCGATCAAGCAGGTCGAGACGGCGGCCTACTTCACCGTACGGGAGGCGGTGACCAACGCGGCCAAGCACTCGGGCGCCACCCTGATCGACGTCTCGATCCTCCGGCGGGGCACCCTGGTGATCGTGATGATCACCGATGACGGAGCGGGCGGCGCCGATCCCGGTGGGGGCGGCCTGTCCGGGCTCGCCCGCCGGGTCGCGGCCCTGGACGGGCGTTTCCGCGTGTCCAGCCCGGCCGGCGGCCCGACCGTCGTGACCGCGGAGCTGCCGTGCGCGTGATCCTGGCCGAGGACTCCACCCTGCTGCGCGAGGGACTCGTACGGCTGCTCGCCGAGGAGGGGCACGAGGTCATCGCCGCCACGGCCGACGCCGAGGCGCTGCTCACCGCGGTCGCGGCCGACCCGCCGGACGTGGCGGTGGTCGACGTTCGCATGCCACCCACCCACACCGACGAGGGCCTGCGCGCGGCGCTGGACATCCGGCGGCGTCACCCGGGCGTCGGCGTCCTCGTACTCTCGCAGTACGTCGAGAAGCGCTATGCCACCGACCTTCTCTCCACCCACTCCCGGGGCGTCGGCTACCTGCTCAAGGACCGGGTCGCCCAGGTCCAGGAGTTCCTGGACGCCCTCGAACGCGTCGGCTCCGGCGGCGCCGCCTTCGACCCCGAGGTGGTCCGGCAGCTCCTCGCCCGCACGACGCACGTCGACCCCCTGAACGACCTCACCGCCCGCGAACGCGACGTGCTCGCCGAGATGGCACAGGGTCACACCAACCTCGCGATCGCCGGCCGGCTGCACGTCTCACGTAGCGCGGTCGAAAAGCACATCAACGCCATCTTCGACAAGCTCAGGCTCCCCCGGGACGGCGGCTACAGCCGGCGGGTCCTCGCCGTACTCCGTTACCTGGGCTCCTGAGCTCGGCGGACGGCGGCCACGCGGTCGTGGAGCGGTTACGATCAGGGGCCTTTGGTGGCTCTGGTGTCTTTGGTGGAAGGAAATCATGTCCGATCAGTACGAGGCGGTATTCGCTCGGTACGACACCGACGGGGACGGTCGGCTCACCGTGGACGAGGTGACCGAGGCGATCGCGGGGATGTTTCCGGCGGCCGAGGTGAACGACCTTTCGGGGATCGTCAAGGCACTGTTCGCCGAGTACGACGTCGATCACGACGGGCTGCTGTCCGTTGCCGAGTTCGTACCGCTGGCCCAGAACCTTCCCGAGCTCGGCTCCTAGGAACGAACGCCCTGGTCACCCGGGCGAGGCAGAGCGCCGAGCCGGACGAGCCCCGTACCACGCGCCGTGGAGCTTCTCACTGGCGGCGATGCGGTCGCGGTGGGAGCGGTGACCGGTACCGCCGTCGGTGCCATGGGCCTGCGGCCGCAGAAGGTGGCGCTGGGGCCGCTGGTCGGCGCCGCGGTCGGCCTGGGGCTCTCGCTCCGGTCCGCGCCGGCGCCGGTGGTGGCCACCACCACGGTGCTCACCTACCGGGTGCTGTCGTCGCTGCTGTTCCGCGACCCGCAGGTGAGCCTGCTGGCCGAGCGGGTCCGCCCCGAAGAGCTCACCTCGTCGTACCGCTTGGTGTACCGGACGCTGGTCGCCCGCCCTCTCGGTCAGGCCAGCCTGCCGATGAACCAGCGAGAGGCACTGCGGGGCGTCCGGGGCCGTATCGACACCATCGCCCCCGGACAGGACGGCGACGTGCAGATCCGTGGCTGGATCCGGTCGTACGCCGACAACGACGAGCCGATCTACGTGGGCATCTACACCTACCGCCACGAGGGCCGCGGGTACGTCAGCGTCGGCTTCCCGGTCCCCCAGGCCAACTTCACCGCGACCCTGCTCCCGCGCGCTCGCCCCGGTGGCGGCCTGGTCCTGACCAGCCGCAGCGGCCTCGACCAGCCCGGCCACTACCTGACCTACGTCGACCCGGACACCAGAGACCTCACCGCCCTGGCGGTCCACGGCTTCGCCGAACAGCTCGACGTCCATGTGGAAGGTGACGAACTGCGGGCCGAGCACTCCTTCTGGGTCTTCGGGATCCCGTTCCTCGTCCTCCACTACCGCATGCACCGAAAGCCCGCCTGACACTGATCTCGTTCAGGTGCCGACCCGGCCGACCGGCTGTTGCCGGAGCCAACTCGCAGCGGTCTCGCGGACCTGTTCGGCGGGGTCGTCCAGTGCCGCGCGGACCACGTCGGCGTACCGGCGGGAGTCCTTCTGCCACCACAGCAGGGACAGGATCGCCAGCCGGCGTACGCTCGCGTCCTCGTCCCGGGTGACGACCTGGCCGAGTAGCGGCAGGACCCGCCGGGCGACGGCCGCACCGAGACCGCGTTCGCCGAGTACGCAGACCGCGTGCCGGCGGATGATGACGTGTTTCGAGGTCAGCCCGCGGATCGCCTCGGGCACCTCCTCGACGGTGATGCCGCAGTACCCCCGGCCGGGCTTGAGCTCCTCAGCCAGCGCGGGGACGTACGCCGGCCGGCGCTCGACGAAGCCCTCCAGGGACCGGTAGTCGAGTCGCGGCGGGGCGACCGCGGAGTCGCGGAAGCCGGTGAACGGTGCGACGACGGCGCCGATCACGACCGCCTCGGGAAGACGGTCGGTCTGATCGAGCACGAGGTCCAGCCGGCCGAGGCGAGACAGCGCTCGGGCCACCCACGACTGGTCGGGCCCTTCACATCGTGTCAGCGCGTCATCCAGCGCCCGTACGACGCGATCGTCGGGCCGGCCTATGTCGGCGAGCAGCTTGGCGGCCTTCCCCACCCGGTCCTCGGCGGCGAGCATGGCGATCAGGACGGGAAACGCCGCCGGGCCGAGATCACGCAGCGCCGACGCGGCCTCTTCGCTGCCGATCGGGCCGCTGAACACCCCCAGCCGTGACGCGTGGAACGCGGCCCGCTCGGCCGGCGGAAGCAGGGCGACCCGCGCGAGCTCGGCCGCCCGCTCGTCGAACCCGGGGAAGTGCCGGCTCACCTCGCTTCTGGGAAGGACGCGCCTCACCAGCGTCTCGTGGTACTCGTCATCGAGAAGCAGCACCACGAAGTCCCGGTCGGTGAGCCCGCTCGAACGAAGGCTCGCCCGCGCCCGCCTGCACACGCGGACGAGCATCCCGAGGTACCTGCGGAACGTCGACGCCCACTGGCGGGTCGTTCCCCGGCAGGCCTCCGCGGTGAGTGCCCGCTCCCAGTCCCGGTCCAGATCACCGGGAAGCCACACGTCGCTGTAGTGATCCCAGTCGGCGGCGCTCCACCGCAGATCCGCCTGTTCCCGTGCGGGAAGCGACGCCAACGCCTCGACGGTGTTCATCCCGAGACAGGGGAGCGCGATCCGGCCATCGGTCTCGCGGTAGATGTGGTCCAGCGCGGCGGCGTAGAACCGTTCGCCAGGGTGCTCGGCGATCGCCGACCGAACGGCCCGCACCAGCGCATCCGTCAACGCGCCCTCGAAGGCCGCCCAGTCGAAGGTCCCTGCCACCCCGCCATCCTGCCCGACGGGAAGCCACTCTCCGACCCCAGCCCGCGGGGGGCGTGGGGGGCGGAGTCCCCCACACCGGGGTTCCAGGGGGTCGCCCCCCTCGGCTAGAACGGGTACGGGGCGATGTCGCCCTGCATGGTCACCCACTGGGTCTCGGTGAAGGCCTCGATGTTGGCCGCCGGACCGCCGGCGCGGCCGCCGGTGCCCGAGATGCCGACTCCGCCGAACGGGGCCGTGGCCTCGTCGTCCACGGTCTGGTCGTTGATGTGCACGATGCCCGAGGGGATGCGGCCGGCCAGGTCCAGTGCCTTCATGACGTCGCGGCTGAGGATGCCGAGCGACAGGCCGTAGTCCGTGCTCCGGGCCAGGTCGGCGGCGTCGTCGAAGGAGGAGAAGACGCTGACCGGCGCTACCGGGCCGAAGATCTCCGTGGTGTACGCCGGGCTGTCCGGGGTGACGTCGGCCAGGACGGTCGGCCGGTAGTACAGGTTCTCGTACGTGCCGCCGGCCGCCAGCCTGGCGCCCGCCTCGACGCTGGCGGTCACCACGGCGTGCACCTTCTCCAACTGGTGCGCGTCGATGATCGGGCCCAGCGCGACGGGCTCGACCGCGGGGTCGCCGACCGGCAGGGCGTCGGCCTTGGCGGCCAGCCGTTCGGTGAACTCACCGGCCAGGCTCTCGTGCACCAGGTGGCGCCCGGTGGTCATGCAGATCTGGCCCTGGTGCATGAACGACCCGAACGCGGCGGCGGACACGGCCAGGTCCAGGTCCGCGTCGTCCAGGACGATCAGCGCCGAGTTGCCGCCGAGCTCCAGGTGGGCGCGCTTGAGGAGGCGTCCGGCCAGCTCGCCGACCTTGCGGCCCGCGGCGGTGGAGCCGGTGAAGGAGATGACCCGCACGTGCGGGTCGGTGACCAGTGCCTCACCGGCGTCGGCGCGGCCGGGCAGCATGTGGAACACGCCGGGGGGCAGCCCGGCCTCCTCGAAGACGCGGGCGAGGACCACGCCACCGGAGACGGCCGTACGCGGGTCCGGCTTGAGGATGACGGCGTTGCCCAGGGCGAGCGCGGGGGCGACCGACCGGATGCCGAGGATCAGCGGGAAGTTGAACGGTGAGATCACGCCGACGACACCGACGGGGATCCGCCGGGCGAGGCTGAGCCGTTTCTTGGCCGTGGGCAGGATCTCGCCGGTCGTGTGCGAGGCGAGCGCGGCCGCCTCGTAACACTCCTGCGCGGCGATGTGGGTCTCCAGCGCCGCCTTGGGCGGGATCGCTCCGGTCTCGCGGACGATCCATTCCTCGATCTCGGCCGCGTGTTCCTCGAAGAGACGGCCGGCGTTGCGGAGCACCGCGGCCCGCTCCTCGAAGGAGGTCTCGGCCCAGGCCGCCTGCGCTTCGGCCGCCGCCGCGGCGGCGGATCCGATCTCGGTGGGGCCGGCGAGACCGGTCCGGCCGAGCTCGATGCCGGTGGCCGGCTCGACCACGCTCAGCTCGCCGGCGGCCGACGCGCCCCAGTCACCGCTGAACACCGATCCGGTCCAGATCTTCTCGTCGAGAAAGCTCATCGTCTCCCTGCCTTCGTCCTCGGTCGAACCAGCCGCCAAGCCGGACGCCGTACCCGAACCGGCCACAGCCTGGGGCTCCTTCAGAGCGGCGCCGCGAACCCGGCGTTCATCGCCAGGCTCAGCGCCTGCTCGGAAAGCGACTGCCCGTCGATCTCATCAGTGATCCGGCCCCGTTGGAATACCAGGACGCGATCACACAAATCGACAAGCTCGGTCAGGTCCGTGGCGGCGATCAGGACGATCTTGCCGTCATTCGCGAGGTCACGCACGATTTCGTGCATTTCGGCGCGTGCGCCCACGTCCACGCCACGTGTCGGGTCGTCGAGGGCGAAGACGGCCGGATCGGCGTCGAGCCACTTGGCCAGGACCGCCTTCTGCTGGTTGCCGCCGGACAACTGCGCGGTGACGTCGTACGGGCCGCCGCGGATGCGCAGCCGCCGGATGAGGTGTTCGGTCCGTTCGACCATCCGCCGCCGGGAGGGCATCAGGCCGTCGCGGCCGAGACCGAGCCGGCGTACCGCGGTGGCGTTCTCCCACAGTGACTGGTCCAGCATCAGTCCCCGGCCCTTGCGGTCGCCGGAGACGTACGCGACTCCGGCGGCGACGGCGTGGCGCGGCGAACGGGGCGCCGCGCCGCCCGGCAGCCGTACCGATCCGGTGGCCGGCCGGGCCCGGCCGCAGACGACGTCGAGCACGGCGAGGTGACCGGCGCCCTGGAGGCCGGCGAGCCCGACGATCTCGCCGCCGGAGGCGTTCAACGACACGTCGCGGAGCCGTCCGGCGACGCCGACGGCGGTGAGCGCGAGCGAGGCGGCGCCGCGCCTGGCCCGCTCGGCCCGCGCGACGGAAGGCGCCGCACCGCCGAGCATCGCGGTGACCAGGGAGTCGACGCCCACCTGCTCGATCTCCTCGCCGGTCAGCACGGTACGGCCGTCCCGCAGCACGGTCACCCGCTGCGCGACGCGCAGGACCTCCTCCAGGAAGTGGGAGATGTAAAGGACGGCCAGCCCGCGTTCGGCCAGCCGCTTGGTGGTCCCGGCGAGCCGGTCGGCGGCCTGCCGCGGCAGCGCGGAGGTGGGCTCGTCGAGGATCAGGACGCGCGGGTCCTGGAGCAGGGCCCGGCAGATCTCCAGGAGCTGCCGGTCGGCGAGCGACAGCGTCTCGACGCGGGCGTGCGGGGACACGTCCAGGCCGAGCTCCTCGAGTACGGGCGCTGCCCGGCGCTCCATCGCCCGCGTGCTCACCAGCCCGAACCGCCGGGGGCCGCCGAACGGGAAGAGGTTCTCCAGCACGGTCAGGTCGCCAAAGGTCATCAGCTCCTGCGACACGATCGCGATGCCGTGCGCGGACGCCTGCCGGGTGTTCGCGAAGCGGACCGGGTGACCGTCCAGCTCGACGCTGCCCGCGTCGGGCCGGACGGCACCAGAGATGATCTTGACGAGCGTGGACTTGCCCGCGCCGTTCTCTCCCACGAGGGCGTGCACCTGCCCGCTCTCGGCGGTGATCCCGGCGTCGTCCAGCGCGGCGACGCCGCCGTAGTGCTTGACGAGACCGGTCGCCGTCAGCATGTCAGCGGGCCTGCGACAGGGGCCTCAAGTTGCCGCCGACGTTGGCGAGGAGCTTGTCGATCTGCGGCTTGTACCAGGCGTAGGCCGCCTCCGGCGACTTCTCCCGCGCGATGACCTCATCGATGTTGCCGCTGTCGACCACCATGCCGGGCGTCTTGAACCAGCCGTTCGGCAGCTTCTTCCCGTCCCGTACGGTCTGGGCCAGGACCGCGGTGGAGATGTAGCCCTTCAGGAAGTGCTCGGGGTCGATGCCCGCGAAGTTGGTGCCGTCCTTGACCGCCTGCAGCGTCTTGGGGTCGACGTCGAAGCCCGCGGTGAGGTACTCCCCCTTCTCCTGCTGCTTGATCTTGGCGAGGTCGTAGCTGTCCGCGTCGCCGACGCCGAGGAAGGCGACGGCGTCCGGGTGCGCGTGCACCTGCGCGATCCACGCGTTGTAGTTCTGCGCCGGGTCGCTGTAGGTGTGGAACGGGCCGAGCGTCTTGATGCCCGGCGCCAGCTTGGCGAACGTCTCCTTGATGCCCTTGACCCGGTTGTCGAGCACCGGCACGCCCGGGTCGGTCTGGCCGATCACGACGGTGCCCTTCGTGTCGGCGCCGAGCTTCTTGACGGCCGCCTGGGCGAGCAGGCCGCCCAGCTCGTAGTTGTCGGTCCCGACGAAGAAACCCACCTTGCTGCCCGGGGTCGGCGCCGTGTCCAGCGCGACGACCGGCACGCCCTGGTCGACGGCCTGCGCCGCGGGGCGGGTGAAGATCGGCGGATCGAGGTTGAACAGGACGACGCCGTCCCGGTGGGTGACGACGAGGTTCTGGAAGAGCTGGACCTCGGCCGGGCCGTCGGTGTTGGGCGGGCCGACCACCTTGAAGTCGATGTTGCCCGCGTGCTGGGCCGCCGACGTCGCCCCCTGGTACATCTCACGGGCGAAGTTCAGGCTGTTGTTCGGTACGGCGATGCCCATCTTGAGCTTCTTCGAGCCCGAGCCCGCCCCGCTGTCTCCACAGGCGGCGGTGAGGCCGAGGACGAGGATCGCGGCGAGGCCGGCCCGCCATGGTGTGCGCTGGTTCATTCGTCGTCTCCTGGCGTACGGGCGGGGGGTCGGTCAGGCGCCGGCGGAACGCGTGCTCCGGAAGCGGCGCAGCAGGGTGTCCGCGCCGACGGCGACGAGAATGACGCCGCCGGTCGCGAAGGTGGTCCAGTTGATCGGGACCTGGAAGAAGGCCAGTGCCGAGGCGACGACACTGAGGATGAGGCAGCCGACGACCGCGCCCACGACCGATCCGCGGCCCCCCGCGAGCGGCGTGCCGCCGATGATGGCCGCGGCGATGGCGGTCAGCTCGTAGCCCTGGCCGACCGTCGGGTCACCCGCCATGAAGAACGCGAGCGAGAAGATCGCCGCCGTGCCCGCCATGAGCCCGGACAGCGAGAGTGCCGCGATCCGCGTGCGCACCACCGGCAGGCCGCTGAACGCGGCCGCCTCGGGGTTGGAGCCGATGGCCCGTACCCGTGCTCCGAACCTCGTACGGGTGAACAGGACGGTCAGCCCGACGACCAGGACGGCGGCGATCCACACCGCGGTGGGAACGCCGGCCACATCGCCGCCGAGGAAGGTGAAGAACGCGTCGTTCTGCGGCAGGTCGGTGATCTGCTTGCCGTCGGCCAGCGCGAGGCCGGCGCCACGGAAGAGCAGCGCCGTGGCGAGCGTGACGATGAACGACGGCAGGCCCATGTAGGTCGTCAGGACACCGTTGAGGGCGCCGAGAGCGGCCGACAGCACAAGGATCGCGAGGAGCGCGAACCACGTGCCGAGTCCGTCCCGGATGAGGACGGCCCCGACGACCATGCACAGGGCGTACATGCCGCCGACGGACAGGTCGACCTCGCGCATGGCGAGCGGGAAGACGATCCCACACGACATCAGCCCGACGTAGACGGTGTTGTGGGTGATCGACAGCAGGTTGCCGGTGCGCAGGAAGTCCGGGTGGAAGATCCCGACCCCGGCCACGATGACGACCAGGACGGCGATCACGCCGAACTCGTCGCGGACGAACCTCCGGTACAGCGGCCGGCTCGTCCTTCCGCCCCCCCGGTACTCGCCGGCGGAGCCGGTCACTGCTGGTGGCATCGCGGACATCGCTCCTCACGGCTCGGCGGGCGGTCTCGGTGGTGCGGTGACACGGTGCGAAGGTGCCGCGAGCATGGACGCATCGGTCCGCACCGACAAGCGGGCCGTTTCATCGAATGGAAACGCGGTGGTACGGCCGGCCGCCACGATTGGCCGCAATCCTGGTCGGCAAAACGGAGACATGGTTGTAGAAAGCCCGCGGTGAGGTTCCGGTGAACGGAACATCGCCCTTGCCGGGGCGTCGGGCGTGCCACAGGCTCGCCACCGTGAGCCGTACCTCAGGTGCCGACCGGGTCGCGCTGGTGACCGGCGCCGCGAACGGACTGGGCCAGGAGTTCTGTGTCGCCCTGGCCGCCCGCGGACACCGAGTGGCCGGGCTGGACGTCGCCGATCTCGCCGAGACCGGGCGCAGGGTCGCCGACTCGTGCGGCGGCGACCGCTTCTTCGGTGTCCGCGCCGACGTGACCGACCCGGCCGCAGTGACGGCGGCCGTGGACGAGATCGCCAAGGACCACGGCGGCCCGCACATCGTGGTCAACAACGCGGGGACCTACCCGGCGATCCCGTTCGAGGACACGACGCTGGACGAGTGGCGCCGGATCATGCGCCTGAACCTCGACGGCCCCTTCATCGTCACCCAGGCCGCGCTGCCCCACCTGAGGGCGGCGGGCTGGGGCCGGATCGTCAACATCGTCTCGGCCGTCGTCTTCCTCGGGCCGCCCGACATGGTCGCCTACACCACGTCAAAGGCCGGCCTGGTCGGCTTCACGCGCGCCCTCGCGAGCGCGGTCGGCGAGGACGGCGTCACGGTCAACGCGATCGCCCCCGGGCTCACCCGCACCACGACCGCGGAACGGACCGTCGGCGCGGACGGCGGGTTCGACCGGGTCCGTGCTTCCCAGATCGTCCCCCGGGTCGAGGAGCCCGGCGACCTGGTCTCGACGCTGCTGTACGTCTGCGACGAGGGGAGCGGGTTCCTCACCGGCCAGACCATCAACGTCGACGGCGGATCCGCGAAGCACTGATGACCAGCGGAGAGACGCGCGTGCTCGCCGGCCTCTGCGAGCTCCTGGTGCCGGGCTCGCGCGCGATCGGACCCGAGCACTACATCGCGCAGGCGGTCACGGGCATGTCCCACAGCGAGGAGGACGACCTGCACGCCGCGATCGGCCTGCTGGCGCCGGCCGTCAGGCAGGGTGTCGACGGACTGGCGCCGCTCGCGCGCTCGGCCGCGTTCGCGCTGGTCAGAAGGCTCGCGATCGAGGCCTACTACGGTGACTTCGCCGTCCACGGCCACACCGGCCCGACCGGCTGGGACGACATCGGCTTCGACGCGCCGCAGGCCCGGCGGCTGCGCAAGGACTGGTCGTTCCTGACCGAGCCGCCGCAAGCGCCCCAGCCGCTGCCGCCGGCGGCCGAGGTCGTGGTGGTCGGCTCCGGCGCGGGCGGCGGCCTGATCGCGGCCGAGCTCGGGCAGAACGGCCACGACGTGGTGCTCATCGAGGCCGGCGGCCTGTATCCGGCCGACACGCACACACGCTTCGAACTCGAGGCGCGGCACCGGCTGTGGTGGCCGGTACGCCACACCGAGGGCGACGATCCCGTCGCGCTGCTCGCCGGCCGCTGTGTCGGCGGATCGACGGTCATCAACACGAAGGTGGCGATGCGCGCCGCCGCGTCCGACGTCGCCGCCTTCCACGAGCGGACCGGCCTGCTCGGCCCGGACGGCGCCGCGTTCTCCCCGGCCGACCTGCTCCCCTGGTACACCGCCGTCGAGCGGCGGCTCGGCGTACGCGAGCGCGCCGACTGGACGCCGAGCGCGTACCGGCTGCGGGACGGGCTGGCGCGTCTCGGCGCGTCGTTCGAGCCGGTGCGGTCCTACACCGACTACAACTGCACCCGCTGCGGCTCGTGCCTGCAGGGCTGCCCGACCAACGCCGGCAAGTCCGCGCTCAACACCTTCATCGCGCCGGCCGTGGCGCGCGGGGAGGTGCGGCTGGTCACCCGCACCACGGTCGACCGGGTGCTGATCTCGGGTGGCGCGGTGACCGGGGTCGTCTGCGAGAGCGGCGTCATACGGGCACGTACGGTCGTGCTCGCGGCGGGCACGCTCGGCACCCCGCGGATCCTGCTGGGCAGCCCGGACTATCTGCGGACCCCGAGCTCGCGGCTCGTCGGCCGTACCATCGGGCTGCACCCCGCCCGGCTCGTCTACGGTCGTTTCGACGAGCCGCAGGACTGTCACCGCGTCTACCCGATCACCGGGCACTGCCTGGACCGCCAGGAGGAGTTCGTCCTGGAGGGCCCGACCATCCAGGACCCGGTCTCGTTCGCCGAAAGCCTGACGGACGAGGATGGCGGACCGCTCTGGGGCCGGCGGCTGGCCGGGGCCGCGGCGGACTACCGGCACTGGGCCGGGCTGCTCGTCATGGCGAACGACGAGAACACAGGCGTGCTCGAACTGGACGTACGCGGCGAGCCGGTCATCACCAAGCGCTTCTCCGCGGCCGAACGCGCCCGGCTGGACGCGGCGCGGGAGTTCGCCGTCCGGGCGCTGCGCGCCGCAGGTGCCCGCGAGGTGCTCTGGACCGGGCTGAGCACCTCACATGCGCAGGGCAGCGTGCCGATGGGCTCAGACCCCCGGCGCTCGGCCGTGGACGCGAACGGCCGGTCGCACGACGTCGCCGGGCTCTACGTCGGGGACGGCTCACTGGTCCCGGCGTCGCTGTCGGTCAACCCATCACTGACGATCATGGCGTTCGCCGCCATGGTCGCCGGCCACCTCGGGAAGGAGCTCACCGGATGAGCGCCCGGCCCGCCGCCCATTGCGCGGCCCCCCTCAGGAGAGAAGGGTTCTGACATGGATGCCTCGCAGGGACCGCCCAAGTCGGTCCTCGCCCGTGGACTGAGCCTGCTGAACGCCTTCGGCCCGTCCGACGTCGACCTGACCCTGACCGTGCTGGCGGCACGCAGCGGCCTGCCCAAGCCCACGGCACACCGGCTGCTGGGCGAGCTGGTGAGCTGGGGCGCCCTGGAGCGTACGCAGGCGGGTTACCGGCTGGGCATGCGCCTGTTCGTCCTCGGTCAGCGCGTGCCCCGGCCGCGCGGGCTGCGCGAGGCGGCGCTGCCGTACCTGGAGGACCTGTACGAGGCGTCCCACCAGAACATCCACCTGGCGGTGCTCGACGGCATCGACACGCTGTTCCTGGAGAAGGTCAGCGGCCGCCGGTCAATGCCGATCATCTCCCGGGTCGGCGGACGGCTGCCGGCGTACTGCACGGCGACGGGCAAGCTGTTCCTGGCGTTCGGTTCACCGGAACGCCTGCGGAGCGTGCTGCGCGCCGGGCTGGCCCGTCACACGCCGCACACCATCACGATGCCCGGCCTGCTCGAACGGGACCTCGCGCGGACGCTCGAACGCGGCTACGGCATCAACCGGGAGGAGTCGGAGATCGGGGTGTCCGCGGTGGCGGCACCGGTCTTCGACCACCGCCGTCGCGTCATCGCGGCGATCTCGATCACCGGCCACGCCAACCGCCTCGACCTGGAGCGCCTCGCCCCCGCCGTACGGACCTCGGCTCTGTCGCTGTCCCGTGAGCTGTCCCACGCGACCGCCAGCGGAACCCTCGTCCTGCCCGCCGTGGAGCCCGCTCCCGTACCGGGGCGGACGGCGCCCTGACCGGCCCCGGTTCACTCGTCGACGACGCCGGGGCGGTCGAGGTGGACGTCCTCGCTCGCCGGGCGGTCGAGATGAGCCGAGACGATCACGTTGCGCGGGTCGGCGTGCCCGCCGCGCCGCGCGGCGTCGCGCACGGAGATCAGGCGGAGTTCGGGCCGGTCGCCGCGGGCCCGCTCCTGTTCGACGGAGCGTCTCACCGCGCGGCGTACCGAGTCGACCTTGAACCAGGCGGTGCTGTGGTCCCGGCGCACCACCTTCACGCGGTCCCCCTCGTTGACGTGCGTGAGCCGGTGGAAGGCGGCCGACCCGCGAGCCGGGTCCACATAGCCGACGATCATCTCCGGGGTGGCTTCGGGCACGATCGCCCGGCCGGGCGCCGCCGGCCGTGACCTCCACTGTTGGGAGACGTGCCGGCGCACGGATCTGACCGGGATGCTCGTGTCGCCGAGCTCCACCCGCTCGGGGCGGGACCATTGCCGTACGGGCGCATGCCCCCTCGACGGCGCACCCTGCAGGTGCGCCATACCGGTGAGCATCGCGACCGCCACCAAGAAGGCGCCTGCGCTTCCGTTCGACACGCAGGGGGCGATACCCGGGCCGGCCGCCAGAGGATCGGATCGCCCGGCAAAAAATGGCTCAACCCCCGGCGAGGGCCGGGATTGGGCCGTTTACGACGCGTCGCATCACGGTCAAGACGCGCACATCGGCGGCGGTGAGTGGCCCCGCGCTCGTCCCGGCACGGTCGCCGGCCTGGTGCGGGCAACGTGCCCGGTGAACCTCACAGCGTCTCCGGGTCCTGGGCGAGCACCGTACGGCCCCCGTCCACGGGCACGGTCGCACCGGTGATGAAGCTCGCGCCGTCGGACAACAGATGCGCCACCGCCGCGGCGACCTCGCCGGGACGGCCCACCCTGCCGAGGGGATGAAGGCGCGCCATCTCGGCCTCGATCCGCGCGCCGTCCCCGCCCGCCAGCAGCTCCGTGTACCGCTCGGTGCCGATCGAACCGGGCGCGACCGCGTTGACCCGGATGCCGTGCGGGCCGTACTCCACGGCGAGCGCCCTGGTCAGTCCCTCGATCGCCGCCTTCGAGGTCACGTACGGCGCGCAGCCCGGCACCGCGCGCACGGCCTGGTGGGAGGAGACGTTGACGATCGAGCCGCCGGCGCCGGCCGCGAGGAACCTTCGCACGGCGGTCGCGCACCCGACGACGGCGAGCGCGAGGTTGAGCTCGATGCCGCGCAGCGTCTCGCTCGTGGGGGTGGAGTCGAACGACGCCGCGTCGCCGAACACCGCGGCGTTGTTGACCCACCCGGCGAGAGGCGCCGCCGCCTGCGCGAGATCGGCCGCCAGCCCGGCGACGGTCTCGTCGGCGGCGTCGCCGGCCAGGCCGACGAGGCGCGGACCGGCGGGGTGAGCGGCGATCCACTCGAGCGCCACCGGGTCACGCTCGATCGCCACGACCGTGTCCGCGTCACCGAGGAGCCGTTCGGCCACCGCCCTTCCGATGCCCCGTCCTCCGCCCGTCACCACGTAGGAACGGCTCATCGCTCTCTCCCTTCGTCATGTACCTCGTTGTAGTGTGGCAAAAAAGTTCGATCGAAGCAGTTCGATAGTCCGGGAGATGCCGTGCCGACCATCCGGGATGTCGCCGGTGAGGCCGGTGTGAGCATCTCGACGGTCTCGCTAGTGCTCAACTCACCCGAGCGGGTCGGCGACGTGACGCGTCGCCGGGTCCTGGCGGCGGTGGACGCGCTGGGCTTCGTCCCCAAGGCCGAAGCGGTCGCGCGGGCGCGTCGCGGAGTGGGACGGATCGGCGTGCTGGCGCCGTACTCCTCCTACCCCTCGGTCGCGCGCCGGCTGACCGGCGTGCTGCGTGCCGTCGGGAGCCGTCCGGTCGAGGTCGTGGTGTTCGACCAGCCGTCCGCCTCGCAGAGCACGTCCCCGCTGCTCGGAAGCCTGCCCGTCACCGGACGGCTCGACGGGCTCATCGTGGTGAGCCTGCCGCTGGAGGACGCCATCGCCCGGCGCCTGCTGGGGCTGGCCACGGTGCTGGTGGACGTACGCCATCCCGGCTTCGACTCCGTGCACACCGACGACGCCGCGGGCGGGCGCCTGGTCGCCTCGCACCTGCTCGCGCGGGGACATCGGCGCTTCGCGTTCCTCGGCGAGACGCAGGAGTCGGACCTGTACGTCTCGCCGTCGCAGCGGCGGCTCGCCGGGTTCCGTGCCGCTCTGGCGGAGCATTCGCCCGCGGTACGGCTCGCCGGGCACGGAGTCGGATCGGCGGTGGCCGCCGCGCGGGAGCTGCTCTCGGCTTCGGACCGGCCCACTGCGGTCTTCGCGGCGGACGACACCCTGGCGGCGGGCGTCATGCGCGCCGCGCACTCGCTCGGACTCGCCGTTCCCGGCGACCTCGCAGTGGTGGGCTTCGACGACGGCGAGCTCGCCGAGGCGCTCGACCTCACCACCGTGCGGCAGCCACTGGAGGAGTCCGGCCGCGCGGCGACCGAGCTCCTGCTCCAGCGCCTGGACGGGCCCGGCGCCCCGCGCTCGATCTCACTGGGGCTCGAACTGGTCGCTCGCGGTTCGAGCTGAGGCCCGCGCTCCAAAGGTGGAATTCGCCGTGCCGCCGGGTCGTTTTCACTGGTGATGACTCCTTCACTGGAAGAGCGACTGGCCGCGGAGCGGCTGAGGACACTGGAGCGCATCGCGGCACTCGACCGCGACCGCACCGGCCTCATCGAGTCCTCGACGTCCACCGGCGTGGACGACGAGCACGATCCCGAAGGCGCCACGATCGCCTTCGAGCGTGCTCAGCTCGAGGCGTTGCTGGACCAGTCGCACCGGCATTTGTCCGAGCTCGACCGGTCGCTGCGGCAACTCGAGGAGGGCGCGTACGGCCGGTGTGAGGTCTGCGGCGACGCCATCGCCCCCGAACGCCTTGCCGCCCGCCCCACCGCCAGCACCTGCATCACCTGCGCCGCCCGCGGCTGACTCTTCTCACGCTCATTTAATGATCGGCTCACCGGAGGCCGACCCCGGTCCCCGACTATGGGGGCATGTCCCTACTTTCCCGTCTACCGTCCCGTAGCTTCGCGTTGCTCGGTCTGCTGGCTGCCACCGGCCTGCTGTACGCCTGGGGGCTCGGCGCCTCGGACTGGGCGAACTCCTTCTACTCGGCGGCCGTGCAGGCGGGATCGCACAGCTGGAAGGCGCTCTTCTTCGGGTCCTCCGACGCCGCGAACTTCATCACGGTCGACAAGACGCCCCTGTCCCTGTGGCCGATGGACCTGGCCGCACGGGTGTTCGGCGTGAACGCGTGGAGCATCCTGGTCCCCCAGGCGCTGATGGGCGTGGCCACGGTCGGCGTCCTGTACGCGACCGTACGCCGGTCGCTCGTCGCGTTCGGCCCTCGTACCGCCACGGGCGGAGCCCTGCTGGCCGGTGCCTGTCTGGCGACGACGCCGGTGGCGGCGCTGATGTTCCGCTTCAACAACCCGGACGCGATGCTGGTCCTCCTGCTGACCCTCGGGGCGTACGCCCTGGTACGGGCGCAGGAGCGGGCGAGCACGCGGTGGCTCATGCTGGCCGCGGCCTTCGTGGGGCTGGGATTCCTGGCGAAGATGCTCCAGGCGTTCCTGGTGGTCCCGGCCTTCGCGTTGGTCTATCTGGTGATGGCCCCGACCGCCCTGCGACGGCACCTGTGGCAGCTGGCCCTGGCGGCGGTGACGCTTGTTCTGTCGGCCGGCTGGTGGGTCGCGATCGTCGCCGCCGTACCCGCGAGCTCGCGCCCGTACATCGGGGGGTCGCAGCACAACAGCGTGCTGGAGCTCGCGCTCGGCTACAACGGGTTCGGTCGCCTGAGCGGGGACGAGACGGGCGGCCTGGGCAACACGAACCAGGACGCCGGTTGGACACGCATGTTCGGCGCGGAGCTGGGAGGCCAGATCGCCTGGCTGCTCCCGGCGGCCCTCGTACTGCTGGTCGCGGGAGTCTGGGCGACCTACGCCCGCCATCGCGCGGACGTGGCACCGTGGTCTGAGCCGCCGCCCGCGCCGGGCCCGGACGTCTCGCAACCGTCCTCTGCCTTGCGCGGCGAAGGCGCTTCGTCCATCGTCCCCGGTTCTGCGGCCGTCGCCTCCTCCGTCGCCCTTGGGTCCACGGCCGCCGCTTCCTCTACCGCCGCCGGCCGCACGACCACCGCGTCCGCTGCCGGTCCCGGCACCGCGACCACGGCGTCCTCGACCGATCCCGGCCCCACCACCACCGCTTCCCCCACCGACCTCGACCCCGCGACCGCCACTTCCCCCACCGACCCCGGCCCAACGACCGCCACTCCCCCCACCAGCCCCGGCCCCACGCACCGCGCGGGCCCTACCGCGGAGCCCGATGTCGTGGCCCGTGCGACCTACTCGGGTCCGTCGTTGCGTACCGACCCGGGGTTGGCAGGGCTCGCGCTGTGGGGTGGCTGGCTGTTGGTCACCGATGCGGTGTTCAGCCTGATGCAGGGCATCTTCCACGGCTACTACACGGTCGCGCTCGCGCCTGCGGTCGCGGCGCTCGTCGGAATGGGTGCGGCCGCCCTCTGGGCGCACGCGGCCGGTGGCCGCCGGACCGGTGCTGGGCGGGTCGATGCTGGGCAGGTCGATGCTGGGCAGGTCGGCGAGCTCGATCGTGCCGACCGGCGCGTACACGATGGGGGTGGGCAGTCGCCCGTTGGGACGCCGGGGTCTCGACCGCGTGCGGCTTCGGCTGGACGGCGTGACGGTACCGCCGCAGCGATCGTGCTCGCGGTCGTGGTCGTGTTGACCGCGTGGTGGTCGTACCGGCTTCTCGGCCGCACCTCGTCGTTCGAGCCATGGCTGCGAGTCCCGATCCTGGCCGCCGGCCTGGTGGCGGCGTGTGCACTGCTAACCGGCCGATGGCTGACGAGCCAGGACGCGACCGACCGGGATCCGGCGGTCCAGAGGCCAACGCGCCAGGAGCCGACGGACCGATGGCCGGCCGACCATGAACCCACCGATCAGGACCACCCGGCCGACCGGGACCCGGCCGACCATGAACCCACCGACCAGGACCCGGCGGACCAAGAGCCGACCGGCCAGGAGCATGCGGGCCGGACGCCGACCGGCCCGGATCTGACCGGCCAGGATCTGAGGGGCCAGGGGACGGTGGACGGTCGACCGTCGCGGCGGCGGCTGACCGGTCGGGTACTCGCCGTGGGTGCCGGTCTCGCGGTCGCGGCCTCGCTGGCCGGACCGGCCGCGTACGCCATCGACACGGCGGCGACCCCGCATCGCGGGGCGATCCCGTCGGCCGGACCATCCGCCGGCTTCGGTGGCATGCGCGGACCCGGTGGTCTCCCGGGCGGTATGCGCGGCGGTTTCGGCGGACCGCCCGGCGGCGGTGCCCGGCAGGGCGGAATGCCCCAGCCCCCGAACGGCCGATTCGGCCCGCCCGGCCAGAACCCGGGCACCGGCGGCGCGGCCCCCGGAGCGGGCGGCATGCGAGGCGGAGGCGTGGGCGGCGGAGCCATGGGCGGCCCCGGCGCACTACTCGACGCGAGCACCCCGAGCGCCGAACTGACCACCCTGCTGAAGCAGAACGCCGGCGCGTACACCTGGGCCGCGGCGACGGTCGGCTCCAACACCGCCGCGGGCTACCAGCTCGCCACGGGCAAGCCGGTCATGGCGATCGGCGGGTTCAACGGCACCGACCCGGCGCCGAGTCTCGCTAGGTTCCAGCAGTACGTACACGCCGGCAGAATCCACTACTTCCTGGCCGGCTCCATGGCACGCGGCCGAGGCGGCGACAGCGGCGGCAGCGACGACGCCCAGCAGATCACCGCGTGGATCGCCCAGACCTTCCCCGCCCGCACCATCGGCGCCACCACCGTGTACGACCTGGGCTGATGATGAACGAAATCCGCCGTGACCGTCACATGGAACCGCCCGGCCCGCCGACTCCGCCACCGGCACCGTCACCCCCCGGCCACGCAGCCGTGAGGATGACGGACTCGGTGGGCCCCCGTCCCCAAAGCCGTACCGAGAGGAACAAGCGCAAACCGAGACGTCGCCGTCACGTACGGTGGTGACCGTCTGTCACGGGCGCAGTGAAGCCGGGTCGACCTCGGAGTCAACCGAAAGCTCCGACATGTCGCCGGATCGTGACGCATCGCCGCAGCTCCAAGGGATACGACAGCGACGGTCCCCGTCAGACCGTCGCGCCCCGAACAGCCTGTGGCGCTTACCGGCCACCGGCATCACATCAACGCTCCGGAGTCCGTACACTCAGATCGATCGACCGGCGCCCATAGCTCAGCCGGATAGAGCATCGGACTTCTAATCCGACGGTCGGGGGTTCGAATCCCTCTGGGCGCGCCACCCTTGCGCTGGAGCAGGAAACGACTGACCTGCGGGTACGCACCCCGAGCCTTCCACGACATATCCGGCACTGTCCGCTCACATCGATCGTCTGTGCCGAATGCGTGCCAGCCTCGTTACGGCACCGAGGTGTCTCTTCTCCCATGGAGATCATCGCCCTGGCCTGGTGACAGGCCGCCGGTGGCCACGTCATCTTGGCTCTCGCGCTTGCGCCAAGCCCACCGGGCCAGGGCGACCGCTCCGGCGATCGATGGCCCGAGCAGGCCCCACACGCCCACGTGGGTCTCGACGGGCAGGCCGAACAGCAAGGCCCCCGCCGCGACGCATAGGAAGAGCGCACCGACACCGATCATGGCGATATGGGTCCGCACGACTGTGTGAAATCCCGACACCGCGAGCACTTCCTGCGGCTTGTGCGGATCGTAGAAGACCTCGATGGCCTCACCCACGCCGGGAGGCTCGTCGCGTCGGACCGGGTGCCTGACTCTCGCCTCGACCTGACCGCCGTCGGCCGTTACGAAACGAACCACCGGCTCAGTGTTACGGCGGCGGATCGGGATTTCCCGAAACCCGAAACGTATCGTCCGCAGCCCACCCACTACGACGGCTTCAACGTGCGGACCCTGCCGATACAACTTCCACTCTTCACGGAGGCCCGTCGATGCTCCGTAGAGGCACACGAATCCCCAGATCCCGAAAAGAACCATGTACAGGTCGTGGACCCAGCCGTGGACTTCCATGCATGCTCCTGTCGGCGGAGTGGTGACTGACGACGGAGCGGGGTAGGTCCACCGTCCACGCCTGTCTGCGGCGACGCAAGCAGTATGCCGAATACACGCCCGAGCGCGACCTCGTTCAATTCACCTGGCATGGGCAGACCTGGCAGCGTCGGGAAATGGTCGGCGGATTCGGTGTCCTTCGTGACAGCAGGTCGATATGGATCCGCTGCAATGTCGGATCGGGATCCACGCCGAGGTCAGTGGCGATCCGTGCTCGCATGGTCTCGTACCGCGCCAGCGCGTCGGCCCGGCGGCCCGAGCGGTCGAGGACGACGAGCAGCCGCGCCCACAACGACTCGCGCAACGGGTATCGGGCCGTCAACTCGCACAGTTCCACCACCAGGTCGCCGTGGCGTCCCGCGGAGATGTCCAGGTCGAGCCGCCACTCCAGCGCGGTCAGATAGCGTTCGAGCAGCCACGGGGCCTCCGACTCCTCCAGCCGGCCGGACGGGACGCCCTCGAACGGCGTTCCGCGCCACAGGTTCAGTGCCTCCACGAGCCGCGCACGTCTCGCCGCGGTGTCGGGTGCGGCGGACGCGGCGTTCACCAACCTGACGAACCGCAGGGCGTCGACGCGTTCGGGGTCGGTGCGCAGGACGTATCCGGCGGGCGTCGAACCGATCGCCTCGGCCCCGAGCGCACTCCGCAGCCGTGCCATGTAGGTCTGCACGCTTCGACGGACGTTGCCGGGTGGGTCCTCGTCCGCCCACACCCCCGTCGCCAGGTGACCGACCGACACGACCTGGCCGGCCGACAGCGCCAGCACCGCCAGTACGGCGCGCAGCCTGCCCGCCGTGAGCGAGACCGGGCTTTCGTTCACCGCCACGTTGAAAGGTCCGAGTAAACCGACGGACAGTTGCCATTCGTCCAGGTCGCGGCTGGACGCCCTGATTTCCGCGTTGTGCGTGTTCATATGCCCCGAGATCCATGCGTGGTGTCGACGGCGGTCCCCTGCGCCTTCACCGATCCCTCCGCCTACGAGATCCGCACGCCCATCGAAGGTGCGTTGCGGCTGTTCCAGCAACAGGTCGGACGAATCTGAACGGGATCGGACGATACGCAGGCCGACCGCGGCGTACGGATCGTTGTCCGCCAGGACCCGCGATCGGCGTCTCCTCCCTTTTCAGGCGCAATTGATCAAAGTTGCGACGACTGGTCAGAATGAGGGGCATGGGCGACGGGGACGGACACGACCGGTCATCGACGAGGGGTGGCGCCACGCTGCCGCCGTCCCGCGACGATGACACGTGCCCGTACCAGGGCCTGGCGCCGTACGAGGCCGACAGCACCGCGTTCTTCTTCGGGCGTGCGCGGGCGACCCGGGACCTCCTTGGACGCCTGGGGCCCCGGCTGGAGGACGGCGGAACCATCCTGCTGGTCTCCGGCGCCTCGGGCGTGGGCAAGTCGTCGTTGCTACGGGCGGGACTGATGCCGGCCATGGCGAAGGGGATGCTGCCGGTCGCCGGGTCGGAGCACTGGCCGTGCCGGCTTCTCACGCTGACATCGAGGCCGCTGACGATGCTCGCCGGCATCTTGGCGGAGGTGTACGGCGAGCGCGCCGAGACGGTACGGGAGCGGTTACGCGAGGAGCCGCACCGGGTTCCGCCCGGGCCTTCGGAACGCCGCCTCCTGCTGGTGGTCGATCAGTTCGAGGATCTGTTCTGCCTGGTCACCGACGAGGAAGAGCGTCAGGCGTTCGTGAGAAGCCTGCACGCTCTGGCGGACGCACCGCACGGAGCCGGAGTGGTCATCGGCGTGCGCGCGGACTACTGGGACCGATGCGCGGCCTACCCGCAGTTCGCCGAGGCCATCCAGGACGGGCAGGTCATCGTCGAGCCGATGACCGAGGAGGACCTTCGGCTGGCCATCACCGGCCCCGCGGCCGCCGCGGGAATGGAGATCGAGTCCGGTCTGGTGGAGACCATCCTGGGCGAGCTGCGCGCCGAGCGGTCCGGCGGGGACCGGGACGAGGCCGGGACCCTGCCCCTGCTCTCTCAGACCCTGCTCAACACCTGGGAAAGACGCGAGAAACGCCTGCTGACCATCCGGGGATTCGAGGAGTCGGGCCGGGTTCGCGACTCCGTGCGCCGTACGGCCGACGCGATCCTCGAGGGGATGCCGGCCGAGGACCGCAAGACCGCACTGAGGATCTTCCGGCGGATGACTCTGATCACTGCCGGCGGCCGGGCGGTACGGCGCAGGGCGACGCTGGACGAGATCCATGCCGCTGCGTCCGCGCGTACGCCGGAACGGCGGGACCGGGTCGAGGCGCTGCTCTTCGCGTTCGCCGCCCAGCGCCTGGTCACCCTGTACGAGGACACCGCCGAGATCGCCCACGACGCGCTCCTGATCGCCTGGCCGACCCTCCGGCAGTGGCTCGAACCCGACCTGACCGCGCAGGCGGTCTACGACCAGCTCGTCGAGGACGCCGCGGAGTGGGCCGAGAACCACCGTGACCCGGCCTTCCTCTATCGCGGAGCCCGGCTGCTGTCCGTGCAGGACGCCCGGTCCCGCTGGAGCCGCGACGCCGACAGCTTTCCGCCGCCCGGCCCCACCGTGGAGGGCTTCGTCGCCGCGTCGGCACAGGCGGCGCGGCGAGCAGGCCGCCGCCGGGGTCTGGTCATGGCCGGTCTGGCGGTGCTGTCGGCTCTCGCCCTTGTCGCGGCCGGCGCCGCAATCGTCGCCGCGGGCAATGCCGATCACCAGCGGCGCCTGGCGGTGTCCCGTCAGCTGGCGGCGCAGAGTGAGGTGGCCGGCGATCCGGAGACCGCCGCGCTGCTGGCCGTGGCCGCCTGGCGTACCGCTCCCACCCCGGAGGCCCGTGTCCGCATGCTCGACGTAGCGGCGCGTCCGGACCGGGGGACCTTGTCCGGACACGGCAGACCCATCACCCAGCTGGCCTTCGGCCCTGGTGGCTCGGTCGTCGCCGCCGGGAGCGATAACGGGCTCGTGTCGCTGTGGGACGTCGCGTCGCACCGGGCACTCGCCCCGCCGATCGTCGCCGCGAAGTCCGGGTGCTCGGCGGGCTTCGCCCTCGCCTTCAGTCCCGCGGGGAAGGTCCTGGCCACGGCCTGCTACCGGTCCCTCCAGTTCTGGGACGTGTCCACGCATCGGCCGCTGGGCCCCGCGCTCGACACCGCGGAGTCGGTGGAGGCGATGGCGTTCAGCCCGGACGGACGGGCTCTCGCGACCTCGGGCTACGAGGGCACCACGCAGGTATGGGATGTGGCCGCACGCCGTCAGAGCGGGACGACCATCGGCCGTCCCAACTGGTCGAACGGCGCCCAGGCCGTCAACGCGGTGGCGTTCAGCCCGGACGGGAAACGCCTGGTCACCGCCGGAGCCGACGACACCGCGCGGCTCTGGGACACCGCCACCCACCGCCAGGTCGGGGACGCGTTCACCGGGCACACGGGCGATGTTCGCGCCATCTCCGTCAGTCCTGATGGGACCACTCTCGCCACCACGAGTGCGGACGGGACGGCGCGGATGTGGAATCTCGCCACCCACGACCAGGTCGGCGAAGCCCTGCGGGATCCGGACGGCAGGGGTGCCTTGCGCGGCTTCCACGACGTGGCCTTCAGCCCGGACGGGAAGAGAGTCATCACCGCGGGGGCCACCGGCTTCACCCGGCTGTGGGACCCCGCCGATCTCCGGCCGGTGGGTCCCGCGCTCGCCGACGAACGGCAACCCGTCGAGCACGTGGCGTTCAGCCCCGACGGGAGACTTGTCGCGGGTGCCGGCGAAGACGGCGTGGTGTTGCTCTGGGACCCGGCGATCCACCGGCAGGCCGGCGCCACGATGTCCGCCCTCTCCGACGTCGTCTTCAGCCCGAAGGGAAGAACCCTGGCCGCCGCCGGTCCCCGGACGGATGCCGGTTCGAGCGACGCGGATCTCGCCGTACGGCTCTGGGACGTGGCGACCCAGCGTCCGGTCGGCCGCTATCTGCGATCCGCGGACGGTCCCGCGTCCTATGTCCACGCGATGCGGTTCAGTCCCGACGAGAGGACGCTCACCACGGCGAGCACCGACGGCACCGTACGGCTGTGGAGCACCGTCACCCAGCGTCAGATCGGCACTCCCGTCTATTCGAACAGGGACGACTGGAGGGTGACCCTCAGCCCCGATGGCAGGCTCCTCGCGTTCCAGCATGGTCTTTCCATCGGGTTCTGGGACGTCGCGGGCCGCCGCGAGACGGGACCCCGCATCACGGTGCCCGGCCGCCTCATCTCGGCGGTGGCGTTCAGCCCCGACGGCTCCACGGTGGCCGTGGCGGGCGACGATCGCGCCGTGCGGCTCTTCGATGTGGCGTCCCGCCGCCGGACCGGGGCCCCGCTGCCCGGCGCCACCGATGGTGCGGGCCCCGACGATCTGGCGTTCAGCCCGGATGGCCGCACCCTGGCCACCACAGCCGCGAACGGCACCGTACGGCTGTGGGACGTCGCGCGTCACCGTCCGATCGGAGCGGCACTGACCGGCCACACCGACGCGGTCTACGCGATCGCGTTCAGCCCCGACGGCACGACTCTCGCCACCGGCTCCGCGGACGACACCCTGCGGCTGTGGGACCTGCGAACCCATCGTCAGATCGGGCCATCTCTGACCGGCCACACCGGCGCCATCGAGAGAGTCGCGTACAGCCCGGACGGACGCACGGTCGCCACCGTCGGCAACGACCGGACCGCACGGCTGTGGAACGTCGCCCTCCCCGCGGATCCCGCCGCCACGGTATGCGCCGACGTGGGCCGCCCCCTCTCGCGTGCCGAGTGGGAGCGCTACATGCCGGACGAGAGGTATCGACGAATATGCCCATGACGCCCCGCTGACGGACGGACCCAGGATGTTCCTTCGAGGTTTCCGGCGACGGACGGGCAAGCCCGTCCCGGAACTCGTCACGTTGTTCCGCTCGACCATCGACGGCGGCCGCCAGGTCCATCCCATCGCGGCCGACTTCCTGGAGCACTTCATGGACGGTGCGGGCGCCTCGAGGAGGATGTCGCCGCGCTGGCTCCGCTCGTTCCGGGTGATCAAGAAGGCCGAACGCCGCAACCAGCGCCGGTTCGAACGGCAGCTCGCGCGGGAGGCGAAGCTGCTTCGCGACGGCACGTCGACCTGGTTCCACGATCGGTGGGACGCGCGGATCAACGCGTTCATCGGCACGGAGCTGTTCTACGTCAGCAGGATGAGCCTGCTGCGCTCGGAAGGCTCGTTCGTGCTGAACCGAGCCGGAGCGGAGGTGCGGGTGTCCGGCACCGTCCGCCACCACTGGTTCGACCCCTATGACTGGGACCGTGGCCGATGGGTCTACATCCCACGGCACGGCTTCGTGCCCATCGCGGTGGGGCGTGAGCTGGTCGAGGCCGACGAGGCACGCAACTTCCTGATGGAGTCGCGGCATGTCCAGACGCTGCGGGGAACGTCCCTGGACCGCCCGTGGCCCCGGCGCGGCCGGACGGCGTTCGCGTGGTCGTCGGTGAGGACGAAGCACCGATGACCACGAGCCGGCCCTGTCCGCCCGACCCCGCCGAGGCCCGCACCGCGACGGACTTCGTCCGGTCGCTGGTGCGGCTCAGGCAGTGGGCGGGCGAGCCGTCGCTCAGCAGGCTCCGGTCCCTCGGCGGCCAGGCGGTGGCCCCGGACGGGACCACCGTCGACGTGTTGCCCAAGAGCACGACGTCCCACGTCCTGCGGCAGACCGACAAGCTTCCGCGGTGGGACTTCGTGAAGGCGTTCGTCACGGCCTCCCTCCGCTACTGCGACTATCCGGCCGAGCAGATCCCCGGCGAGCTCGAACGCTGGCGGGCGGCCAGAAGCGCCCTGGCCGGGCCGGTCGTCCGTACGGCGTCCGCGACGGACACCGAGCAGGGAACAGCGGACGCACCGGCAGAGGCCGGTCCCGGTAGATGGCCTGGGAGGGATCCCGCCGCCGAACTGCTGGCACGGCGGGTGGCCCGCGAGGAGGACAGGGCGCGTAAGGGACTGCTCGGCGGCTACAGCATCGCGCCGGTCTCCTTCGGGCCTTCCACCGACACGATCGCGAGTGCCGACCTGCACTCGATCGGCCGGTTCTTCAGCGGCCTGCGTCCCCAGCGCCTGCTGGTCGTGGGCGACTCGGGGGCGGGCAAGACGGTGGCCGCCATCGAACTGGTGCTGCACCTGGTGGAGCCCTTCATGACCGGGACGCCCGGGCGGATCGTGCCGGTGCGCCTGAACGCGGCCCGATGGACCCTCGGAAGCTCGTTCGAGCCATGGCTGGCCGAGCAACTGGTGCGGGACTTCGGGCTCTCGGCCAAGGACGCGACCCGGCTGGTACGGGACCGCCGGGTGCTGCCGGTGCTGGACGGGCTGGACGAACTGGACCCCGAGCCGTCCATGGGCCCGCCTCGCCGGGCGATCGGACTGCTGGCCGAGCTCAACCGGTACAGCGACCTGTCCGGACGGGGGCCCGGGGCCGTCGTCGTGACCTGCCGCACCGGCCGTCACGCGGAGCTGTCCGAGGCCCGGGCCGGCCTGGACGACGCCGCACGGATCCATCTTCACGACCTGAGCACCGAACAGATCAGCGTGTACCTGCACGCCCGGTGGCCCGACGGCCATCCCTGCGGTGAGCACCGTGACCGCATCCATGCCGCGCTGTCCGGAACCTCGATGATGGCCGTCAGGACCGCCCTCGCCACTCCGTGGCGACTGCTGCTGACCGTCACGGCCGTGGAGTCCGGCGCCGACCCGGCCGAACTCCTCCGTGCCGGCGACGACGATGTTCACAAGGCGGCGGCACGGATCACCCAACGACTGCTCGACGCCTACGTACCGGCGGCGACCGGCCTCAGCCCCCGTACCGGCCAGGGCGCGGCGTACGACCCCGGACAGGTTCGGTCGTGGCTCGTTCAGCTGGCCGCCCACCTGCGATGGCAGGCCGTCCACGCCGCCGAGACGGATCGGCCGCCGCCCGGCATGACCGCGATCGACATCGTCCCCCACCTGCTGTGGCCGATCGGCGGCCGGCGCCGGGTACGGGCGTTGCACGGCCTGTGCTGCGCGGTCTTCGCGGTCATCGCGATGGTGGCCTTCTGGGCGGGGGCGGCCGTCGACCGGCTGGGCGACCTGCGCAACGGGCTCACCGGTCGGCAGGGGCTCACCGTGGCGCTCATGGCCGGGTGGGTCTGCATCGCCACCGGTCTGGCGCTCTCCTCATGGCCGGCCGCCGCCGGCGGGAGAGCCAACGTCTCCCACCGATCGCGCATGATCGGGGGGGTGCTCGGCGCTCTGGCGGGCGGGCCGGTCGGAATACTCGGCGGCCTGGCCGGGCTCGCGCTGACCGGAGGCAGGGTCTTCGGGCCGGTCTTCGCCGTCGGCGCGGGAGCGGGAGGCGGGCTGGTGTTCGGTGCGCTCGCCGGGCTGACCGCCGCCGGGCGGCGGGGAGCCGGGCGCATGACCGTGGCCGAAGCGGTCCGTGCCGCCCCCGTCGCGCTGCTCGGTTTCGGACTGTGCGGTGCGCTCACCGGACTGCCGCCACTGCGGCTCGCACACGCCGGTCCACTGCCACTGGCCGTGGGCGTCACCGGCGCCTTCGCGCTGGCGTTCGCACTCGGCGTCGTCTTCAGGATCGCCACCGGCGGCTGGAGCAAGGACGTGGAGCTGGCCCACCCGCGCGAGGCCCTCCAGCGCAACCCCGCCATCGGTGTCGCCTTCGGCCTCATCGGCGGCGTGGCCGCGTTCCTGGTGTTCGTCATGAACCAGGGCATCGGCGAGTCGGTGGCCTGCGCGCTCGTCGGCGGCGTGACCTTCGGCCTGGCCTTCGGCGCGATCGCCTGGTGCCGCACCATGATCGGTTTGGTCGTCGCCGCCGTACGCGGCCTGCTCCCGCTGCGGTTGTGGACGTTTCTCGACTGGGCCTGCGAGGCCCGGCTCCTGCGCATCAGCGGCGCCACCTACCAGTTCCGGCACCGCGAACTCCAGGACTTCCTCACCCCCGCCGAGGACGACCCCAGGGGGTTCGCATCCGACGCGAACCCCCTGGGCCACCGATCCGGGTAGGTCGACGGAGCTACTGGGGGCAGGGCGAGTCAGGCAGCGTGTTGGTCTCGCTGTAGATGTCCCCGTCGCTCATCCAGCCCCACACGCCGTTGTCGGCCTGGGTCCACTCCCATCGGTTCGGGTGCGGGCCGTTGTTGCTCCTGCGGCCCTCCTTGCGGCACTTGAACCAGCTCGTGGTGGTGTACATGTAGCCGACCACCGTGGGGTTGTCTCCCCGTGAGTAGACCGGCGCCCCGTACCTGTTCTTGCACCACCAGAACGTGCCGGAGAACCAGCAGGACTCCACCTCCCGCGCCCCGGGCTGGGACTGCGCGGACGCCGAGGTGGCGGTCTTCGCTGTCGTCTGCGTGGCGGCGTGCGCCGCGGGAGCGCTCATCGACAGTGCCGCTCCCGTCGTGATGGCACCGGCGGCGATGGCCAGCACCAACGATCTCTTACCTGCCGTCGGTGCCGTTCGTGTTCCGAGCATGTCGGCGGTTCCTTTCTGACGAAGGGAGGAGTGTGTGCCCGCACTCCTGGTGACGCCCTCAGTCAAGGCCCCGGCGCCTTCAGATCTGCTTCAGCCGTGCTTCACCCTCGCCAAGGTCAGGTCGACGCGGATCCAGCCGGGGCCGTCAGCGTAGGAGGGCCTTGGTCTCCAGGTACTCCTCGATGCCGAGGCGGCCGAACTGGACCGCCTCGTCCTCGTCCTTGTAGGGCAGGATCGTCAGGACCGGACCGAAGATCTCCTCCTGGCCGATCACGGAGCCCGGGTCGACGCGGGCGGGCTAGGGAAGCTGGACTCCCACGGCGGTCAGGAAGAGCGCGAAGGCCGCGACCGCCGCCGAGGTACGTGCCGTGTCCAGCCGCTCCCAGCGGCGGATGGTCTCTTTCCAGTCCGCGGGCGGGGCACTGGCCTGCCACTTGTCCAGGATGGCGGCGTTGATGGGGACGGTGCCCGTGAAGGTGGCCAGGGTCCACCCGAGCATCGCGGCCATGGCCGCGCACTGGATGGCGAAGCCGCTGCCGCCTCCGTTCCAGATCGTGACGGCGATGCCGGTCAGCATCGCCGGCAGGTAGACGCCGGGAACCACCAGCCGCAGCGTACGGATCAGGGCCTGGCGGAGCCGGATCGACGGTTGCAGGTCGAGAGTGCCGATGGCGGCGCGTACGCCGAAACGGACCACGAACTCCGCGCCCGCCAGCATGCCGGCGAAGAACAGGTTGATGAGCTCGAGAATGCGCACGATGGTCCCTCAACCCTGTGACCGGTCCGACGTCGGAGTAAAACTACTGTCACTATAATTTTATAGTAGCAGTAATTGTAGGGCGTAGGACTATTCTCTGAGCGTGAGTGCACGAACGGTTGACTGGGCCGCGTTCCGAGCCCCCAGGGGTCCGGCACCCAGTCCCGAGGGGCTGCGTGAGCGCAAGAAGCGCGCGATGCGCCGGCAGCTGACCGACACCGCGACGGAGATGTTCCTGGAGCGCGGCTTCGACGCCGTTCCCATCTCGGAGATCGCCGAGGCGTGCGGCGTCTCGGAGAAGACGGTGTTCAACTACTTCCCGACCAAGGAGTCGCTGGTACTCGACCTTCCGGACACGGTGATGGCCGTGCTGCGGACCGACCTGGCCGAGCCGGACAGGACGCCCGTCGAGGCGGTGCTGCGGATCCTGGCAGAGGATCTGAACGCCATGATCTCCTGGCTGGAGGCGCAGGACGACAAGGCCTGGGCCAGCGCCGCGGTCCGGCGCTTCAGTTTGCTGATCATGTCCACGCCCTCGCTGCGCGCCCACCAGCGCGAGATGCTCGAACGTCTGATCGCCGTGGCCGCCGAGGTCCTGGCCGAGCGAGCCGGGCTCGGCCCCCAGGACCCGGAACCCCAGATCGCCGCGACCGCCCTCCTCGGCCTGTGGCCCGTGCAGTTGCACGCCTGGGGCAAGTACCTGGACGGCATCCGCACCCCTGCACAGGTCCGCGACGCGATCACCGCCGATGTCCATCGCGCGGCCCGGCTCCTCGAGACCGGGCTGGCCACGTTCGCCGACAACGCCCGGCCCCCGAACGCCACGGACACCGCCGTCCGGACCTAGGACGTATCTGACAGGTGGTGCGGGTCGTCTCCGTTGAGGTCATCGCCGCTGGGTGCGGCGAGGTCGGCCAGGTGAGCGGCGCACGGTCGACGGATTCCTGAACCCAGCCGGTGCCATCGATCGCGCCCTGGATCCCCGGATCCGCCGGCACCGCGAACACCCTCTCGGCGGGCACGGCGATGGCCAAGGTGGCGCTCACGCTCTCCTGGTCCACGGTGTGCACGCTCTTTGGCGAGTTCCTTGGCAAGGGTCAGGCGGACAGGCGGCGGGTGATGGCCGGGATCACGATCACGGCGGCGAGCAGATGCGTTGACATGAGCAGCATCTTGGTGGCTCCGGCTGCGTCTGCGGCCAGGTCGGGTATCAGTGACAGCGCGGTGAGGGTGATCGTGGTGCGGACGAAGACGGTGCGCGGGCGGTGGACCGTGCGGGTCAGGATGAGGGCCAGGGCCAGGCCGACCGTGGAGAAGATGACGGTCAGTACGGCGAACCCGGATACCGGGATCGGCCCGCCGCCGACGACCAGGCTGATCCCCGCGGCCTTACCCACCGCGGCCAGGGTCGCGGTCGCCGCCGCGGCGAGAGCCGCCGCGGTCAGGCCACCGAAGATCAGCGACTTGGCAGGGGCGGCGGTGGCGGTGGCGGTCGTCGTGGTGGCGGTCGGGGTGGTGGTGACGGACATGGTGAGCCTCCGGTGAGCGGCGACCGGCCCGTTGCCGGCCTCTCACCTTGGCTACGAACAGACCCGGCCCCATTCGACACCACCACGAAAAAAAATCAGAAGACGGACTCACCCGAGTGCCGTCGCGCTGCCAGGGCGCCGACTCCCGGTAGGCGCGCCTCCGCGATCGCCGGCGGCGGACGGCGATGTGCCGTACGCCGCCGGGTGACTCGCCGAGCCGTCGTTCGGTCCTCGTGCGGTCAGGACAGAGCGGGCTCGTACTCGTCCGAGACCGCACCGGGCACGACGGTGGTGTCGGGCCTGAGGGGTGACGGCTCGACCCGCAGCACCTTGGCCACGGATGCCGGGAGCCACCAGTTGTACTTGCCGAACAGCGAGACCAGGGCGGGCACCAGCAGGGCGCGGACGACGGTGGCGTCGAGCAGGATGCCGGCGCCGAGGGCCGTGGCCATCACCTTGATGTCGGTCTGGTTCGTCGAGGCCAGGGCCGCGAAGGCGAAGAACAGGATCAGGGCCGCGGAGGTGACCAGCCTGCCGGTGCGACCCAGGCCGTACTCCACGGCGTAGGAGGTCGAGCCGTTACGGTCGTACGCCTCGCGCATGCGGGCCAGGATTAACACCTCGTAGTCCATCGAGAGCCCGAACAGGAACGCGAAGATGAGGACGGGGAGCCAGAACGTGATCGCTCCGGTCCCGGCGATCCCGAAGACCGCGTTCGAGCCGTGTCCGTCCTGCCAGAACCAGGTCGAAAGCCCGAAGACCGCGGCCACGCTGAGCACGTTGAGCACGACCGCCTTCAGGGGCAGCAGGATCGAGCGGAAGGTCCGTACCAGCAGCAGGAACGTGACCAGGGCGATCAGCCCGAGCACGTACGGGAAGTTGTCGTAGACCGCCTTCTGGTAGTCGATGACGGTCGCGCCCTGGCCGGCGATGCCGTCGTAACCGGGCAGGTCCCTGGTCGCTTTGCGGACGGCGGTCACCGTCGCCACGCTGGACTGGTCCAGCGTCTCGTGGTCGGGGACCACGACGATGTCCGTGACGCCGCCCCGGCCGCGAGCCGCGACGATCGCCATCCGTACCCCGTCGACCTTCCGTGCCGCGGCGGCGAGGGCCTGGGCGTCCGCGCCGGGCTTCACCAGGAGGTTCATCGGGGTCAGGATCCCCGTGCCGACCCCGTTGTCGCGCAGCGAGACCAAGGTGTCGTGGGCGGCCCCGTTGCGGGCCAGCGCGTCAGAGCCGGTCTGGCCGATCTGCAGGCCGAAGATGGGCGCGATCGCCAGGACGAGTGCGACCAGGGCGGTTCCGGCGGCGAGCGCCGCGAGGCGCCGACCCTCACCATCAAGCCCCGACGGGCGGAGGCCAGAAAGGCCCCGCCGCAGAACGCCGAACCCGACGGCGTGGCCCTCACTCCGCCGGCCGTTCCCGGCCTGCGGTCACGACCAAGGGCCGGATCCCCTGCACGCCGGGACGCCCGCGACGGTACGGCCACCACGCCGGTAAGCCGGGCCGGCGGGAGATGGAACGCCGCCGCGGCGAGCAGATGGCGTACCCGACTTTCCGAACCCTGCTGCGCGGCGGCTCCATCCCGGCCAAGCTGTCCCCCGTGGAGGCCGTCGTACGGGTGCCCGACGACCCCACCGAGGACCGCGGCGGCGGGCCACGGCCCGGCGCCGGATCGCTTTGAACGGCTCCCCCGGTGCCGGCGGGCGACGGGCTCGCGGCCGGGCCTGCCCACGCCGGAAGTCGCTGACACGGACAGACCGGTCGCCAACGTGCTGGAGGTGAGCTCTGTGGCTCTGGATCGAGCCCTAACGGAGTCCGGTACGCCCACGCTGCGGGCGCTGCCGGACCAGGTGGAGCTTCTCCTCCGCCGCCTCGACGTGCCGCCGCGGCTGGCGGCGCACCTGCGAGCCGTGCACGACGTCGCGTACCGGCTCGTCGACCTGCTGGGCCGCCGGTATCCCGGCGTGCGGATCGACCGGGAGGCCGTCATCTACGGCGCCGCCACCCACGACATCGGCAAGTCCGTACGTACGGGAGAGCTCTCCGGGCCGGGTTCGGCCCACGAGGAGATCGGCTACCGGCTGCTGCTCGACCATGGAGTGACGGAGCGGCTGGCTCGCTTCGCCCGTACCCACGCCGAGTGGGCCGGGGCCGACATCGCGTTCGAGGATCTCCTGGTGAGTCTCGCCGACAAGGTCTGGAAGGGTAAACGGGTGCCGGAGCTCGAACAGCTGATCGTCGACCATCTCGCGGCGGCCTCCCGGCAGGAGCCCTGGGAGGTGTTCATGACGCTCGACGACATAGTCGGCGAGCTCGCCGAAGACGCGGACCAGCGGCTCGCCTTCCAGTCGCGGCACCCCGTCACGCCGTGACCCACGGAGTGAACGCGGCCCGGCGGCCGTTCAGTGGTCTCGATCGGTGACCAGGCGGGCGAGCGTCTCGAGCTCCCGTGCCGGGCGCTCCACCGGGGCGATCGACCACAGCTGACACAGCGCGTCCGCCAGCAGTTCGTCGGCCTTCCGCCGGCACCAGACGCGGCCCCCGGCCAGCTCGATGAGCTCGGCGGCGTCCATGAGCTCGTCGTCGGACAACGGCGCGTCCCGGTGGTACAGCGCCGCCAGCGAGTGGCCGGCCGGAGTGTCCGAGGTCAGGGCGGCGACCACCGGCAGCGACTTTTTGCGGTGGCGCAGGTCGGAGTGGATCGGCTTGCCGGTGACCTTGGGGTCTCCCCAGATGCCGAGCAGGTCGTCGACGAGCTGGAACGCGAGGCCCAGGCGCTCGCCGAACACGCGTAGGCGGCCCGCGTGGTCCGGACGCCCGGCGAACCGTGCGCCCAGCTCGCACGCGCATCCCAGCAGGGTTCCGGTCTTTCTCTCCGCCATGGTCAGGCATTCGGGCAGGTCGACGTCCGCGCGGGTCTCGAAGGCGATGTCCGCGCTCTGGCCGTCGACCAGGTCCTGTACGGCGGCGCTCAGCCGCCGCATGCTCTCCGTGGCGGCCGGGTGCTCGCTCCCCGCCAGCACGTCGAACGCCAGCGTCAGCAGGGCGTCACCGCCGAGGATCGCGGCGCCGACCCCGAACGCGGCCCACGTCGTGGGACGGTGCCTGCGGGTACGGTCGCCGTCCATCACGTCGTCGTGCAGGAGCGAGAAGCTGTGCACGAGCTCGATGCCGGCCGCGGCGGGCACGGCCACGGACGGCTCCGCGCCCACGGCCTCGGCCGCGAGCAGGGCGAGCGCGGGCCGGATCGCCTTGCCTCCGGCGGCGACGTCGGTCGGGTCGCCTCGCTCGTCCCACCAGCCGAAATGGTGGCCTGCGATCAGCCGCATCGAGCCGGGCAGCGTGTCGACGGCCGAACGTAATGCCGGGTCGACCATGCCGCGGCTCCATGCGAGTACCTCGCCCGCCGTACGGGCCGTTCGCGACTCACTGGTGGTGGTCATTCGCGCCTCTCGTCAGCGGGAGATTTCGATGTTCTCGAGTACGCCGAGCGCGTCGGGGACGAGGACGGCGGCGGAGTAGTAGGCGCTGACGAGGTAGGAGATGACGGCCTTGTCGTTGATCCCCATGAACCGCACCGACAGGCTGGGCTCGACCTCGTGCGGGATGCCGGTCTGGTGCAGGCCGATGACGCCCTGGTCGTCCGCTCCGGTCCGCATGACGAGCATCGAGCTCGTACGGCCACCGGTGATGGGGATCTTGTCGCACGGGAGGAGCGGCACGCCGCGCCAGGTCGTCACCGAGCGGCCGTGCATCTCGGCGCTGTCGGGATGGATGCCACGCCGGCTGCACTCGCGCCCGAACGCCGCGATGGTCAGCGGATGGGCGAGGAAGAAGTGTGACTTTCGGCGCCGGCTCAGCAACTCGTCCAGGTCGTCGGGGCTGGGCGGCCCGGTACGGGCGTGGATGCGCTGCTTGAGGTCGGCGTTGTGGAGCAGGCCGAACTCACGGTTGTTGACCAGCTCGTGCTCCTGCCGCTCGCGCAGCGCCTCGATGGTCAGCCGCAGCTGCTCCTTGAGCTGGTCCATCGGGCGGTTGTAGAGGTCGGCCACTCTCGTGTGGACCTGGAGGACGGTCTGGGCGACGCTGAGCTCGTACTCCCGAGGCGACAGTTCGTAGTCCACGAACGTCCCCGGCAGCACCGGCTCTCCGACGTGACCCGACGCCAGCGCGATCTCGGCCTCGCCCTGTCTGTTCCGTGGCGGCTTGGGGGCCGCGCGGAGGCGTTCGAGGTGGGTGCGGAGTTCTTCGGAGGCTTCGGTCAGCTCGTCGAAATCGTCGCGGGACAGCGAGAGAACGGTGCAGTGGGTGGCGGCTCTGGCGGTGAAGTCCCACGTGTCCTGCGACCCCGCCAACGCCCGATCACCGAAGTAATCACCATCCGCCAACACCCCCAAAACAATCTCATCACCATACTTACCAACACCAACCCGACTCACCCGACCATGGGCCACCAAAAACACCTGATCCGCAGGCCGACCCACCTCCACGATCACATCCCCGGCATCAAACTCCTGCTGCACAAAACGCCCCGCCAAAGCATTCAACGTCCCCTCATCACCAAACCCCCGCAACAAAGGAAGCTCACACAACTCCGGCGCGACAACACGCACCTCCGAACCCACCGAAGAAAAAGACACCCGCCCATCCCCCACCGCATAACTCAACCGCCGGTTCACCCGATAAACCCCACCCGACGCCTGAACCCACGGCAGCATCCGCAACAACCACCGCGACGAAATCCCCTGCATCTGCGGCGCCGACTTCGTCGTCGTCGCCAAATTACGCGCCGCCGCCGTACCCAAACTCAACGGCGAACTCTCAACACCAATACCCGACTGCGCCGACTCCGTCACGACACACACCACCATTCCGTGCTCGTACCGACCAAGAAATTGCCACCGCGATGACTTCGAGCGGGCATGGGCGCGGAGCAGCACGCCTATCTGACCCGGCGGGCTGCTCCGCGCCTTCGGTCACCCGTTAATCGCGCGTGGATGCGGTTTCTACGTTTTCGAGGATGCCGAGCGCGTCCGGGGTGAGGACGGCGGCGGAGTAGTAGGCGCTGACGAGGTAGGAGATGACGGCCTTGTCGTTGATCCCCATGAACCGCACCGAGAGCCCGGGCTGGTATTCGTCGGGGATCCCGGTCTGGTGCAGTCCGATGACGCCCTGGTCCGCCTCACCGACGCGGAGGAGCATGATCGAGCTGGTCTGGGTGTCGCTGACCGGGATCTTGTTGCACGGGAAGATCGGCACGCCGCGCCAGGCGGGCACCCGGTTGCCGGCCACGTCGATGCTCTGCGGGTAGACGCCACGGCGGCTGCACTCTCGCCCGAACGCCGCGATCGCGCGGGGATGGGCCAGGAAGAACGCCGGGTCCTTCCAGACCGTGGCCAGCAGCTCGTCCATGTCGTCCGGGGACGGTGGTCCGGTGCGTGTGTAGATGCGCTGCTTGAGGTCGGCGTTGTGGAGCAGGCCGAACTCACGGTTGTTGACCAGCTCGTGCTCCTGCCGCTCACGCAGCGCCTCGATGGTCAGCCGCAGCTGCTGCTCGATCTGGTCCATCGGCTGGTTGTACAGATCCGCCACTCTCGTGTGGACCTGAAGCACGGTTTGGGCGACGCTGAGCTCGTACTCCCTCGGCGACAGCTCGTAGTCCACGAACGTCCCCGGCAGCACCGGCTCACCCACATGGCCCGACGCCAGCGCGATCGCGGCCTCGCCGTGCTCGTTCTGGTCACCGGCGGGGCCGGCGCGGAACTGCTCCAGGTGAGTGCGCAAGGTGTCGGACTGGTCGACGATCTCCTGGAAGACCATCCCGGAGAGGGTCAGGACCGTGCAGTGGGTGGCGGCTCTGGCGGTGAAGTCCCACGTGTCCTGCGACCCCGCCAACGCCCGATCACCGAAGTAATCACCATCCGCCAACACCCCCAAAACAATCTCATCACCATACTTACCAACACCAACCCGACTCACCCGACCATGGGCCACCAAAAACACCTGATCCGCAGGCCGACCCACCTCCACGATCACATCCCCGGCATCAAACTCCTGCTGCACAAAACGCCCCGCCAAAGCATTCAACGTCCCCTCATCACCAAACCCCCGCAACAAAGGAAGCTCACACAACTCCGGCGCGACAACACGCACCTCCGAACCCACCGAAGAAAAAGACACCCGCCCATCCCCCACCGCATAACTCAACCGCCGGTTCACCCGATAAACCCCACCCGACGCCTGAACCCACGGCAGCATCCGCAACAACCACCGCGACGAAATCCCCTGCATCTGCGGCGCCGACTTCGTCGTCGTCGCCAAATTACGCGCCGCCACCGTACCCAAACTCAACGGCGAACCCTCAAAACCAATACCCGACTGCGCCGACTCCGTCACGACACACACCACCATTCCGTGCTCGTACCGACTGGGGAAACCGACGGGTGCAGGAATTCAACGGCCGGCCTTTAGGCTCGACCTTGAATTACACCTTTGCTCGCAATCGACGTTACGTTGCGTGTCCCTTTGATCACAATAGGCAATCGCGGGTTCGGCGACACTTTACGGAGCGGCGGCGAACGCCACGCCCGCCCCGGCCGCGATGACGACGACCAGGACGATGAGGACCGTGAGCGTGGCCAGCGGGTTCTTCTTGTGGGGTGGCAGGCCGGCGGCCTCACGGGCGTCCGCACGGCGGCGCGCGGATGCCGTCGGCGGCGGGGGCGGCTGACGCCGTGCCGGCGCGGGCGGCACGGCACGGGCCGCGTTGGGCGCCGACGCGGCGGGGGCCGGACCGGTCGGCGGCCGCGTGGGTGCGGGCGGCACCGGCTTGGGCGGTGGGGTGGGCGAGGGGGGTCTTGGCGATGGCGGCTTGGGCGACGGCGGCCGGGGCGAGGGGGGCTTGGGAATCGGAGGGGGCGCCTGACGGGCACAGAGCCCCGGACCGACACGCGCCCGCACCCGCACGATGCCCAGCACGCCGAGATCGACGCACAGCGGAGGCCCGAGACCGACGCCGACGGACAGAAGCGACGAGGGCGACACGTCCGCCTGGCCTCCCGAAGCCGCAGACCCCACGTCGGCGCCGACGTACAGCAGGCTCGACGACGGCGGCACCTCCGCCAGACCCCCAGGATCCGAAGACCCCACGCCGGCCCCGACGCGCACGAGACTCAACGACGGCGACGTACCCGGCGGGCCTCCCGGATCCGAAGCCGCAGTCCCTGCGTCGGCGCCGACGTACAGGAGCCTCCACGACGACACCTCTGCCCGACCCTCAGGATCTGAAGACCCGACGCCGGCTCCGACGTGCGCGAGACTCCACGACGGCGGCACCTCCGCCCGACCTCCGAGGTCCGAGGCCACAGGCCCCACGCCGGCGCCGGCGTGCACGAGACGCCGCGACGGCGAGACACCCGCCTGGCCTCCCGGATCCGGGGCCACAGGCCCCACGCGAGCGCCCGCACGCAGAGGGCTCGACGGTCGTGACGGGCGGGCCTGGTCGCCGGGATCCGGCGTCGGAGTCCCCAGGCGGGCGTCGGCGTGCACGGGACTCGACGAGGACGCCACACCCCCGGGATTCGAAGGCGCAGACCCCACGCGCGCCCCGACATGCAAAAGGCTCGGCGGCGACGGACTCCCACCGGCCTGACGTCCGGGATCCGAGGCCACAGGCCCCACGCGGGCACCCTCGTGCAGAAGGTTCGACGGCCGTGACGCGCGGGCCTGGGGGGCGGGATCCAGCGTGGGCGTCCCCAGGCGGGCATCGACATGCGCGCGACCCGACGACGGCAGCGCATCCGACCCACCCCCAGGATCCGAAGCCGTAGGCCCCACACGAGCCCCGGCACCCGCGCGACCCAAGGACCGCGACGCATCCGCCCCATCCCGGGGATCCGAAGCAGCGGGCCCCCCACGAGCCCCGGCACGGCCTCGGCGCGACGATCGCGACGCACCCGGCCGATCGCCATGTTCCGGTGCCGGGGAGGTCAGGTGGGCGCCGGCGTGCGGGGGGTTGGACGGCTGTGACGCGCTGGCCTGGGGGCCGGGATCCGGGGTCGTGTCCGCGGCGAGCGCGGGTGTCGCGGTCAGGCCGGTGAGGGTTCCGGCGGTGAGCACGGCGGTGTAGACGGTGCGCATGGTCAGCGGCTCTCCGGGATCTGCTGGAACTGTCGTTGCGCGGCCACGTACGCGTCGGACCTGACGCGCAGGGCGCCGCTGAACACGTGGGAGATGTTGAAGGTGAGGAAGATCCCGACCGCGAGCATGGCCGCCATCACGCCGAGCGGCACGATGGTCATCCCGCGCGGCCGTGCGCCGGCGAGGAACGGGAAGATCCCCACCACCAGGCCCGCCAGGACCGTCATGTAGAGCAGCCCCGCGGGAGGCCGGGATTTGGCGTCCATCGCCCGCTGACCGCGCGCCGCGGACACCGCCTGGACCTGTTCGACCACGGCGTCGCGGTCGTCCTTCTGGTCATCGGTGGCTGCGGGCAGGCCGGCCACTTTCGTGCGCAGGGCGTTCAGCCGCTCCTCGCCCTCGTCGGTGAGCCGGCCCTTCTTCATGTGCCCCCACTCGCGGCCGAGCACGAGGCCCGTGTAACCGCGCAGGTCGGCCTGCACGTCGCGCCCCTCCGGGGCCGGCAGCGCCGAGGCCGCCCAGTACGCCTCGACGAGGGCGTGGCTCTCGGCGTAGGTGTTCTCGCGCGCGGAGTCGGCCGTGGTCCACGGGACGACGATGGCGATCGCGAACACCAGCAGGAACAGCGCCGACAGCATCGAGCCGGCGTGACCCGCGGTCGCGCCGCCGGGGTCGCCGTCGTCCGAGCCGCGCCCGAACCTGCGGAACAGCGTCGCGGCCGCGATGACCAGGCCGACCGCCGCGACGACGGCGAGAATGCATACGAGCATGACCGACTCCATGTCTGGGGGTGAACGGAGGGGGCGTACGCCGACCGGTGGCTGAGCGTTATTTGACTATCACATTAAGTAACAGAGATCGAGCCGTACGTGAACCGGACAACGGCGTCTTTCCGGCGGGATACCTCGCGGCATGCCCGATATCGGGGTGGATGACCTGCTGTGACGTCGCCGGTACGCACCGAGCGCCCGATCGGGGGACTCTCTAACCTTCGCGCGACGTCCGCTTCCGGACATCACACCCCCTGGTCGGCACCCTCAATACGGAATCCCTATTTGTCTCCTAATTACCTGCATTAATCGGGCCCCTCGGGAATGGACCCCGGACGACCGGCGACGCCGGCCCCCAAGCGCACCGGCGGCCGCACGCGGGCCGGCCCGTCCGCCGCACCGCAGGTCGGACGCCCGCCGAGCCGCGAACCGCGGGTCCCGCGCCACCCTGACCGGACCCCTCTGCGCCGACCACGCGCACTCTTGGCGAAAATGTGTTCATTAGTGCATGATGCGAGCACGATTCGCGCACGAACGAGCACGCGTGGAGGCGGGGTTGGCGGATTATCACGTCGAGTCGGAGATCGGCAGTCAGCCGTCGTGCTGGCGAGAGGCGGTCTCCCGGCTCCCGGGGGTACGTGAGGCGCTGCCACGTGACGGCGAGAGCGTCGCGGTCTTCGGCTGTGGCACGTCGTTGTACATGGCGCGCGCGTACGCCGGGCTGCGCGAGTCCAGAGGCCTCGGCGTGACCGACGCCTTCGCGGCGTCCGAACTCCCCTTCGGCCGGCACTACGACCGCCACGTCGCGATCAGCCGTTCCGGGACCACCACCGAGGTACTCCAGGCCGTCGAGCACCTGTCCGAGAGCAGGACGGCCGAGATCACCGCCATCACAGCCGTCCCCGGAACGGGTTTCGCGCCCGGCACCCAGGCCGTCGCCCTGGAGTTCGCCGACGAGCGGTCGGTCGTGCAGACGAGGTTCGCGACCTCCGCGCTGGCGCTGCTGCGCGCCTCCCTCGGCGAGACGGTGCCGTACGAGGACGCCGCACGCGCGCTGGCCGCGCCGCTCGCCCCCGAGTGGCTCGAGGCCGAGCAGATCACCTTCCTGGGCCATGGCTGGACGAACGGCCTCGCGGACGAGGCGGCCCTCAAGGCACGTGAGGCGGCGCGGCTGTGGACCGAGTCCTATCCGGCGATGGAATATCGCCACGGGCCGATCAGCATCGCCCAGCCAGGGCGGCTGACCTGGGTGTTCGGCCTGGCCCCCGACGGGCTCGCCGAAGACGTCGCCGCGACCGGGGCCACCTACGTCACGAGTGACCTGGACCCGATGGCCCACCTCATCGTCGCCCAGCGGCTGGCCGTCGCCCAAGCGCGGGCGAAGGGCATGGACCCGGACCGGCCGCGCTCGCTCACCCGCTCGGTCGTGCTTTCATGATCGTCGCTCTCGACGTCGGCGGCACGTCGATGAAGGGCGCGATCATGGATCGCGCACTGGACCGGACCGCCACCGTACGACGGCCGACCCCGCGTGGTGAGGCCGCCGTCGCCGCGGTCGTCGACTTCGTCGCCGACCTCTTCACGCAGGCGGGCGGCGCGGAGGCCATCGGCGTCGCGGTGCCCGGGATCGTCGACGACGAGACCGGCGTCGCGGTCCATTCGGAGAACATCGGCTGGCACGACGCGCCCTTCCGCGACCTGATCGAGAAGCGCACGGGCGTACCCGTCGCGGTGGGCCACGACGTACGCGCGGGCGGCACCGCCGAGCTGCGGCTCGGCGCGGCGAGGGGGACGCGCAACTCCCTCGTCATCCCGATCGGCACCGGCATCGCCGCGGCGATGGTGATCGACGGGCATCTGTGCGTCGGCAACGGCTTCGCCGGGGAGATCGGCCACATGTCGGTGGGCGCGGACGAGCCCTGTGTCTGCGGCGGCACCGGCTGCCTGGAGGCGGTCGCGTCCGGCCCGGCGATCGCCCGCCGGTACGCGCGACGTACCGGGCACGAGACGACCGCGGACGCGGTCGCGGCCCGGGTCGCCGAGGGCGAGCCGGACGCCGTGGCCATCTGGGCCGAGACGGTCGGCTGGCTGGGCACCGCGCTCGCCGCCGCGACCGTGATCGCCGCCCCCGAGGTGATCGTGATCGGCGGCGGGCTGTCGCGCGCCGGCGACCTGCTGCTGGCGCCGCTGACCGAGGACATCTACGAACGCCTGACGTTCCAGCGCAGGCCGCGGCTGACCACGGCGCGCTTCGCCGACGAGGCAGGGTGTGTCGGCGCGGGACTCTGGGCACTCGACCTGTTGGAGTCGCGATGACGGTGCTGAGTGCGGACAAGGTGATCACCCCGGGCGGGGTCCTCGAGCCCGGCTGGGTGGAGGTCGACGACGGCCGCATCACGGCGGTCGGAGCGGGGGTCCCCGGCCGGTCCGACCTGCACGGCGCGGTGATCGTCCCTGGTTTCGTCGACATCCACTGCCACGGCGGGGGCGGCGCCGCGTTCGACTCCGCCGACGCCGAAGAGTGCGTGCGCGCCGCCGCGTTCCACCGCGAGCGTGGCACGACGACGGTGATGGCGAGCCTGGTCACGGCCTCCCCCGGCGACCTCGAACGCCGTGCGGCCGTGCTGTCCGACCTGGCCGCCGACGGTGTCGTCGCCGGGATCCACTACGAGGGACCCTTCCTGTCCGCCGCCCGCAAGGGCGCGCACGACCCGGCCCTGCTGCGCGACCCGGACCCCACGACGGTCAAGCGGCTGCTGCGCGTCCCGCACGTACGGATGATGACCGTCGCGCCGGAGCTGGACGGCGGCCTCGACGCGCTGCGGCGGGTACGCGACGCCGGCGCGATCCCCGCGATCGGCCACACCGACGCGACGTACGAGGTGACCCGCGAGGCGGTCGGCGCCGGCGCGCGCGTCGCCACGCACCTGTTCAACGGGATGCGCCCCCTGCACCACCGCGAGCCCGGCCCGATCCTCGCCCTCCTCGACGCGCCGGACGTCACGGTCGAGCTGATCGGCGACGGCGTGCACCTGCACCCGGCGATCGTGGCGCACATCACGCGGGCCAAGGGCATCTCGGGGGCGGCGCTGGTCACCGACGCGATCGCGGCCGCGGGCATGTCCGACGGCGACTACGAGCTCGGCGGCCTCGGCGTCGAGGTACGCGAGGGCGTGGCGCGGCTCTCCGGGGGCGGCTCGATCGCGGGCAGTACGGCGACGGCCGCGACGGTGTTCCGCCGCGCGGTACGCGAGTCCGGCATCACGCTGCCCGACGCCGTACGCCTGTCCGCGACCAACCCGGCCATGCTGCTGGGGCTCACGGACCGCGGCTCCGTCTCCCCCGGCCTCCGCGCCGACCTGCTCGTCCTCGACGAGGACCTGGCGGTGCGGAAGGTCCTCACGGGATGATCGTCACGGTCACGCCGAACCTGGCGCTCGACGTCACGTACGAGCCGCCGGAGCTTCGGCCGGGCCACGCTCACCAGGTGCCACGTGCGGGCGGCAAGGGGACCGTGGTGACCGGGACGGACGACTCGGTGGCCGGAGCACGGATGCCGGGGGCACGTACGGTGGTCGTGTCGCTGGGTGCCGAAGGTCTGCTCGCCGTCGCCGGTGAGGAGGTCCACCGGGTGCCACCGCCGCAGGTGGTGACCGGTGATCCCACCGACGCGGGCGACGCCGTGGTGGCGGCGCTCGCCGCGGGCGCGGGGTCGCCCTGGCCGGATCTTCTCGGTGACGCCGCGGCGCTGTCGGCCGCCGCCGTGCTCGCCCCCCTCGCGGGGTCCCATGACTCCGCCGCCTACGAAAGGTTCCGCGCATGCCCCTCGTCTCCACAGGAGAAATAGTCAGGACCGCACGCGGAGTCGGCGCGTTCAACGTCGTCCTGCTCGAACAGGCCGAGGCCCTGATCTCGGGCGCCGAGGCGGCCGGCCTGCCGGTCGTGCTGCAGATCAGCGAGAACTGCGTGCACTACCACGGCACGCTGGAGCCGATCGCGGTCGCGACGCTGGCCGCCGCGCGTACCGCCGAGGTGCCCGTCGCGGTCCACCTCGACCACGCGACCTCCGCCGAGCTCGTACGCGAGGCGGTCGCGATCGGCCTGGGTTCGGTGATGTACGACGCGTCGGCGCTGGACTACGACCGCAACGTCGAGGCGACCGCGGAGGTGACCGCCTGGTGCCATGACCACGGCGTATGGGTGGAGGCCGAGCTCGGCGAGGTGGGCGGCAAGGACGGCGTGCACGCGCCCGGCGCCCGCACCGACCCGGAGGAGGCGGCGCGCTTCGTCGCCGCGACCGGCGTCGACGCCCTCGCGGTGGCGGTCGGCACCTCGCGCGCGATGACCGACCGTACGGCGGCGGTCGACCTGGACCTGATCGCCCGGCTGCGCGACACCCTGCCGGTGCCGCTCGTGCTGCACGGGTCATCCGGCGTGCCCGACGTCGACCTCACCCGCGCCATCGCGGCCGGCATCTCCAAGGTCAACATCGCGACACACCTCAATCGGGTTTTCACCGACGCCGTACGCGGATATCTGGCGAGCAACCCGAACATCGTGGATACGCGGAAATATTTGGCCCCCGGACGCGACGCCGTGGCGCGCGAAGTCGCGCGGCTGCTCGGCGCGGTACTCGCCACTGCCTAACGGAATCCTTAGCCGCAGTGGCCTAGGATCGTCAAGACCCCGGAGGCCCACTGCGGCTGAACCGATCAGCCGAACCCCTTTGGGCGTGTTCGCGAGCTCCGGCAGGTCACGGGGGATGGGTGAAGGTCATTAACGGCGGCATCAGGGGCTGGGGAGCCCGATATGTCTGACAAGAAGGTAAATGGCGGCGACGTAGGCGGGCCCGAGGACGGCGACCCGCGGCGCGATCCGGGCGAAGACGGCGCGACGCCACAAGAAAGCGCGGACAAGGACGGCCCGGGTCCGGCGGACGAAACAACGGCGGACGAATCCACCCAGAGCAATTCCGCCCACGAATCCGCCGAGCCTTCGGGCACCGGCAAGCCTCCGGTTCCCGAGGACGACGACGGCGACAGGTCCGACGGCGAGGACGAGGACGAAGCGCCCGCCGCGAACGCCGCAGAACCCGGCGACACGGACGACACGGACGACACGGGTGAGACGGCCGGTCCGGCGTCCGGGAGCGATCTCGAGCGGACACACCCGGTCTCCGCCGACGAGACCAGGCCGAAGCTGGTGCCGCCGAACGGCGACGGCCCCGAAGGCGAAGACGAGAAGAAGGCGCCCCCAGTCACCCCGGCCGCCCGCGTACGGGTCGCGGCGGCCGCGGCCAAGGGAGCGCCCGGAGGCAAGAAGCCGAAGAAGCAGCAGGACCGCCGCATCAAGTACGCGCGGCGCGCCGCGTACGTGCTCGGTGTCCTCGTGCTGCTGCCCGTCATCGGTTTTGTGATCATCTACCTGATGACGCCGGTCCCCAGCTCGACGCAGCCCACCGCCAAGGCGCAGCAGTCGGTGTTCTACTACAGCGACGGCAAGACCGTGATCGCGCGCTCGGGCGACTTCGACCGCCGCCCGGTCGACCTGAACGCCGTGCCCCAGCAGGTGCGCGACGCCGTCATCTCGGCGGAGAACCGCAGCTTCTACAGCGACTCGGGCGTATCGGTGAAGGGTTCGGCGCGCGCCGTGTGGGCGACGCTGACCGGCGGCTCGCCCCAGGGCGGCTCGACCATCACCCAGCAGCTGGTCCGCAACTACTACAGCGGTCTCAGCCAGGACCGTACGGCCAGCCGGAAGCTCAAAGAGATCATGATCGCGCTGAAGGTGTCGCGCGAGAAGAACAAGGACTGGATCCTCCAGCAGTACCTCAACACGATCTACTTCGGCCGCGACGCGTACAGCATCGAGTCCGCCGCCGAGGCGTACTACGGCAAGCACGTCCGCCAGCTGACGCCCGCCGAGGGCGCCTACCTCGCCGCGGCGATCCAGGTGCCGTCGTACGCGGGTGACCTCACGGTGCCCGGCGCCCAGGCGTACATGCAGGCACGCTGGCAGTACGTCGTGAACGGCATGGTCCAGATGGGCAGCATCACCCCCCAGCAGGCGGCGGTGATGAAGTTCCCCACGCCGGAGAAGCAGAAGCAAAAATCGATCTTCGCCGGTGACAAGGGATACATGGTCAGCCAGGCCAAGGCCGAGCTGCGCACCATGGGGTACACCGACAACCAGATCAACATGGGCGGCTTGAAGATCAAGACGACGTTCGACAAGGACCTCATGGCCGCCGCGCGGCAGGCGGTCCTGAGCAACACCCCGGCCGGCACCCCGAAGAAAGTGCTGACCGGGCTCGTCTCGATCAACCCCTCCAACGGCGAGATCAACGCGTTCTACGGCGGCAAGGACTACATCGACCAGCAGTTCAACAACGCCTTCGACGCCAAGGTCCAGGCCGGTTCGGGCTTCAAGCCCTACGTCCTCGCCGCCGCCCTGACCGACGGCGAGAGTCTCAACACCTACGTCGACGGCAGCTCGCCGCAGACGTTCGCCGGGGTCGCGCTGCACAACGACCAGAACGAGAACTTCGGCATGGTCAACCTCGTCACCGCGACACAGGACTCGATCAACACCGCCTACATCAACCTGGGCCAGAAGGTCGGGCTCGACAAGGTGGTGGCCACGGCGGAGAAGGCCGGGATCCCGGACAAGCAGCTCGAACCGCACAAGGACGCGGCCACGCTGCCGCTCGGGGTCGCGGACGTCAGCGTCGAGCAGCAGGCGGCCGGCTACGCGACGTTCGCCGCCGAGGGCACCTATCACGCGCCCCACGTGATCAAGTCGGTGAGCGACAACGACGGCAAGACCCGAAAGCCGGACGTGACCCAGAGGAAGGCGTTCAGCCAGACCGTGGCGCGGGACGCGACGTACGCGATGCAGCGGGTCGTCGACGCGGGCACCGGCACCAACGCGGCTCTGCCCGACCGCAACGCGGCCGGCAAGACCGGCACGACCAGTGACGGCAAGCAGGTCTGGTTCAACGGGTTCGTGCCGCAGCTGGCGGCCTCGGTGGGGATCTTCCGTACCGACAACAAGCCGCTCAGCATCCCCGGCTACACCATCTACGGCGGTGACCTGCCGGCGAGGATCTGGCGCTCGTACATGGTGCAGGCCGACCGGGTGCTGGACCTGCCGCCCAAGTCCTTCGGCTCACCGTCGGTCTACACCGGCGGCGGTGGCGTGCGGTCGCCCGCCGGGCCGACCGTGCCGCGCCCGCGCCCGTCCGGGTCGCGACCCTCACAGCCCACGGGCGAGCCGACGCATCCGGTGCCGCCGCCGACGGGCGACCCGACCGGGCCGCCGGGCGAGCCGCCGCCGACCGGCGCCCCCCAGCGGCACCGGCAGAGCGACGCCTTCCCGGATCTGTCCGGCTGATCGCGGACCACCCGCCCGAAGCCGCTTTGGGCCTCCTACGAGGCTCAAAGCGGTCACTTCGGGCGGGTGTTGTATTCTCTCCATCAGGTCACGAGCGCCAGCGTCAAGCCCCGGCTAGCTGGCCGGCAACCCTCCGTCCGTGGCGGGGTGCCCCGGGTGATGACCAGGTCCGGCACGATCGTGCCGGGCAAGCGCGGACCCCTCGCGGGGTCCCATGGTCCCGCTGGAGGGCGTGCCTTGTCCGCTGTCATCGATCTCCCGCCCGTTCGTTCCGCCCTGCGCGTCGTCGGCGAGGACGTCCCCGTACCCGTCTCCGCCGGTGGGACGGTGCCCTACTCCAACCTCGACTACGCCGCGAGCGCGCCCTGTCTCGAGGCGGTGCGGAACGCCATCGACACGGCCCTGCCGTACTACAGCAGCGTGCACCGGGGGGCGGGTTACGCCTCTCAGGTGACGACCGACCGGTACGAACAAGCGCGGGACACCGTACGAAACTTCGTCGGGGCGTGGAAGCGTGACGCGGTGGTGTTCACCCGTAACACGACCGACGCGATGAACCTCCTCGCCCACGCGCTGCCCCCCGGCACGACCGTCGTGGTCTTCGAGACCGAGCACCACGCGAGCCTGCTCCCGTGGCAGCGCGGCAGCCGGGTCGTACGGCTGCCGGCGCCCGGGTCCCCGGCGGAGGCGGTCGCCGCGGCCGGAGAGGCGCTGCGGTCGGCGCCGGCCGGTCCGCGCCTGCTCGTCGTCACGGCGGCCTCCAACGTGACCGGTGAGCTGTGGCCGGTCGCCGAGCTCTCCCACGTCGCCCGCGAGCACGGCGCCCGCATCGCGGTGGATGCGGCGCAGGCCGTACCCCACCGGCCCTTCGACATGACCGCGCTCGACGTGGACTACGTGGCCTTCTCCGGGCACAAGCTGTACGCGCCGTTCGGAGCGGGCTGCCTCGTCGGCCGGGCCGACTGGCTGCGCGCCGCCGAGCCCTATCTCCTCGGCGGCGGCGCGACCGCGGGCGTGGACGAGGCCCAGGTGCGGTGGTCCGCCGACCCGCAGCAGCGGCACGAGGCCGGCACCCCGAACGTCCTCGGCGTCGTGGCGCTCGCCGCGGCATGCGAGGCGCTCACCGACTGGGACGCTCTCGTCGCGACCGAGGAGCGGCTCCTGAACCGCCTGCGCGACGGCCTGGCCGCCATCCCCGGCGTACGCGAGCTGTCCCTGTGGGGCGAGCCGAGCCCGCGCGTCGGCATCGTGTCGTTCGTCGTCGAGGGCCGTGACTCACGCGCGATCGCCGTCGAGCTGTCGGACCGGTACGGCATCGGGGTACGCGACGGGAAGTTCTGCGCGCATCCGTTCCTGCGGCGGCTGCTCGCCGACGGATCCGGCGACTGCCAGGGCGGCGAGGGCACCGCCCTGCGCGCGAGCTTCGGCATCGGCACGACCGAGCGGCACATCGACCGGCTGCTGACCGCACTGCGCCGACTCGCTGGCTGAAACACGCATGTCGGCCGCGCGGCACGGCGAGAAGCCGGGGCAGATGTCCGGAGAGCACCCCGCCGTCCCACCCGACTCGGCATACTCCGCAGCACCGCCGGTTTCATCCGGGTACGGTGGACGCCTCCGCAATCGAGCTTCCGGGGGGTGGCGACATTGACCGACGCGTGGGAGCCCGCGAACCAACTCGAGCACCAGCTCCGTGACGCGCTGCGCGATGGCGACCAAGACGCCTACTTCGCACTCGTGAGCGGGGCTGAACTCCACGTTCCACTGCCGCCGGGCGAGGGCGATCCGAACTCCGCCAACCCGGCGGCGTTCACCTGGCCGACGAGCAGTCGCGACGGGCGCACGCATGTGCTCGCCTACACCTCCAGTGAGGCCGGGCAGGCCTGCCTCGGCCCCACCTACCAGCAGTTCGTCCGCATGACGCTGGCCGACATGGCGCGTACGTGGCCGGACCAGGAGTGGTGGCTCGCGCTGAACTCCGGGCTGCCCATCGAGGGCTACCTGCCCGCGTGGTTCATCGGTCAGCTCACCGCGGGCATCGCCCCGATCCCGGGCGAGTCCCCACCACAGGACGTTCCGCCGCCCGCGGCGGAGACAGGGTCCCTCCACGCCGCGCCGCCACTGCCGGACGGCGAACAGGCGCAGACCCCGCCGCCCCTCGCGTCGGACCACGGCGTCCCGCCGGCCCCGCCCGGAGAAGAAGTGCCGCATCCGGGCACGGCCTCGGACGACCTGCTGTCGGTGACCATGCGCGACGTTCCGCCGCTGCGCGCCCACGACGGTGCCGTTCCACCCCCGCCGGCCCACGACGGCGCCTCACTCGTACCCGAGGCGGCGCCGCTCCCCGACGCCGTTCCTCCGCCACCGCCGCAGGCCGTTCCGGTGCCGCCCGCTCCCATGGCGCCCGTTCCGGTGCCGGTGCCGGCTCCGGTCGCGGAGCCGGTCTCGCCCCTTCCTCCCCTGCCGTCGCCGGAGGCCGCTCCGCCGCTGCCGGACGCACCCGTGCCGGATGGGCCGCCGCCGATCGAGCCACGGCCGCTCGACGGGCCCTTCGAGGTCGACGAGTCGCCCGTCGTGCTGCACTTCACCGCGGAGGCGGAGTTCACGCCGCTCGACGCCGAGGAGCGCACGCTTCTCGACGCGGCCTCGCGGGGCGACCGCAAGGAGTTCCTGCGGACCCTGCTGGGCGTACGCCAGATCTGGGTGCCGGTCGTCGAGGGCGGGGACCTGTTGCTGGCCCCCGGACGGCCGGGGTTCCAGTGGTACATGGACGACTCCTCCGGGCGCCCGGTCGTGCCTCTCTACACCGGGCCGGGCCGGATGCGGGACGCGATGGGCGGCCATCCGTTCGTGCTGTCCGATCTCGCCAAGGTGCTGCGGTTCTGGCCGGACCCCGCGCTGGAGCTGGTCATCAACGGCGGCACCGCGATCGGCGCCTCGATCCCCGGTGACCGCGTCACGGGCATGTCGCTCCAGGTGGACGCCGACGCGGCCGCCCGGCTGGCGGACGACTTCCCGGCCCAGAGCGACGCCGAACGCCAGATGTTCGACGTGCGGAGCGACCCGGAGATGGTCGTCAAGGTCCTGCTGGACACCACGGTGTTCCTGCCGGTCTGGAGCCGTACGCCGCCGGCCGTGCAGACGCGGCCCGGCGACGCGGAGTTCCCGTGGTCCTCGGTCCAGGTACACGGCCGCCCGTCCGTACTCGCCTTCACCTCCTTCGACTGGATGAAGGCCGCGGTCGGCACGACCGGCTTCGTCATGCCGACGTTCGCGGAGCTGATCACCGCCTGGCCCGAACACGACTGGTCGGTGTCGGTCAACCCGGGCACCCCCATCGAGGTCGCGCTGTCCGGCGACCAGATCCGCGCGCTCGCCGCCTCGGCGTCGGCTCCGATGAGCATGCCGGAGGCCACGCCGCCGCAGGCCGACGTCCCGCCGGCCGCCACCGAGGCGCCGGGCCTCGAGCCCGCACCTCTGGAGAGCGCACCCACGCGGGCCGGATCCCGCCGGGACGACTCCGGCGGCGCCGCGGACGCGCCCCCCGGCGCCTGGGCGATCATGCAGAAGGTCGTGCCGCACGAACAGGTCGCCTGGCATTTGGAACAGGCCTACGACCGGGTGGCCGGTTTCGTGCACCGGGTCCAGGACGTCGTCGACCTGAACACCCCGAAACTGATCTACGAGTCGCTCGGCCTGCTGCGCGAGGGCTCCCCGTTCGGCCCGGACGACACCGAGGTGCACGTCATCCGCTGGCCGGCGTACCGCTCCGGCCTCTACCGCATCCCCTTCGGCGGCCAGTCCGAGGAGGCGGTGCGAGCCTGGGGCGACAGCGGCTGGATGGTGGAGCTGCCGCCGTTCGGCGGCGACGGCTTCGCACCGGGCAGCGCGGGCAGCATCCGCGAGTACAAGGTCGACAGCATGCGGCTGCCGCACGGTTCGGAGATGTACGCCATCAGCAGCGACGGCTCGGAACGCTTCGTCGCGCGGTACGACGCCGACCGGCTGGCCTGGGGGGACTCAGAGTGATCAGGGACGGGTACACCGCGCGCTGGCGCGGCGTGGACTACGAGGCGGTGCCGGGCGTGGACGGCGAGGTGCGCCTCTACACCACCGCCCCGGCCGAGGGCTTCACCGAGACACGCCCCGGCCGGTTCGTGTCGATCGTCCGTGACGACGCGGTGGAGAGCCTGCACTACGTACGCACGCACTGCACCTGGCGCGGCGAGCCCTTCGTCATCATCGGAGAGCACGGCGGCTGGGTCCGGCTGGAGTACACCGGCGGCCGCGCCCCGGTCGCGGCGGCGCTGGGCTTGGACAACGTCGATGTCGGGGTGTACCAGACGTGGATCTCCAGCGAGGAGATCGAACAACTACGCGAGGAAAACATTTAGGGTTTACCGGGATACAACTCCGCCTGGGCGGTTGATTGCTCAGCCCTTACGTGATCGCATGATTCTTACCTGACCCTTGGTAAGCGTAGGGTCAGTATCAGAAGCGATCGTTGAGGAGGTTGTAGGCGGTGCTCGCACGATCGGTACGAAACCCACTGATCATCACCGTTGGCACAGGAGTTGTCCTGGTCAGCAGCACCGCATCGGCGGCACTGGCGGAGGCGACCCCATCGCCAACGGTAACGCCGCGAACGTCTCCGGGGTCACCATCCTCGTCGCCCACGAAAGCGACCCCGACCCCGTCGGATTCGCCTACCACTCCGCCGCCGCCCAAGCCGGCGCTGCACCTGAGCCTGTCTCGCGCGAGTACCAGCGCGGTCCATGCCGGGACAGCGGTCAAGTTCACCGCACATGTCACCGGTGACAAGCCGAGCGTGTCGGACGTGAAGCTGAGCCTCGGGACAGACTCGAATGCCAGCATCAGTGCGCACTGCACGCTCTCGGCCGGTCTGTGCAAGCTCGGAAACATCGGTAACGGGACGGATCAGGACATCGACTTCACGGTGACCGTCTCTACAAAGATGACGAGCGGGACCGTTCGAGTATCAGGCGAGGCGTTCTCCGGCAGCGTGGACAGCGGAGTCAAGCCGTACTCCCTCAAGGTGACGAAGACGCCGAAGTCGTCCTCGTCGAGCTCCAGTGGGTCGAGTGGCAGTAGCGGATCGAGCGGTAGCAGCGGATCGAGCGGGTCCAGCAATGAGACCACCAGTGGGTCGAACCTGCCGTTGAACTCCGGCAGTACCGGCTCGACGTCCCCGTCGGGCAACCCGGCCGTGCTTCCCTCGATCGCGCCGCAGCAGACGCCCTCGACCGCGCCCGGGCCCGTCGTGCAGAACACCGGCAACACCCAGTCGATGCGCGGCACCGCGGACGACGCCGACCAGCTGACCTTCGAGAAGCTCGCGAGCACGCAGGCCGCCTGGCTGGCCGCGCTGCTGGTGGCGTTCTCGCTGCTGCTGACGCAGGTCCGGCTCGGCCGCGCGGCCGTCAAGGCCCCCCGGGCCCAGGGCGCGCACCGCAGGACCCGGCGCTCCAACGGCGCCCACTGAGACCCGCACACGGGCGGCCACGGCCGCCCGTGTGGCTCCTGGGCGGCGTCCGGCACATGCCTGCCCGCGTGGCGCTCGCCACGAACGCCCTCGGCCGGACGCGTCCTAGCCGCGCATCAGGTCGTGGCAGGCGATCGCGGCGGCCGCGACCACGTTGAGGGAGTCGACTCCCAGGTCCATCGCGCCGCTGCTCATCGGGATGCAGACGGGTTCGTCGGCCTCGCGGAGCCAGCGGGAGGACAGGCCGTCGCCCTCCGCGCCCAGCATGAGTGCGACCCGTTCACCCAGCGGTGCCTTGTCGATCGGCGTCGCCGCCTGATCCGGGGTGAGGGCCAGCAACGAGAACCCGGCCGCGCGCAGCTCGTGCAGGCCGGCGTGCCAGTCCGTCATCCGGGCGTACGGGACGGCGAAGACCGCTCCCATCGACACCTTCACCGAACGCCGGTACAGCGGGTCCGCGCATCGAGGCGACAGCACGACCGCGTCGACGCCGAGGGCCGCCGCGCAGCGGAAGATCGCTCCCACGTTGCCGTGGTCGACGAGGTCCTCCAGCACGAGGATCCGGCGTACGCGCGCGCCGAGCAGGGTGGTCACCGGCGGCAGCGGCAGGCGTTCCATCGACGCCAGGGCGCCACGGTGCACCGGGAACCCGGTGACCGCCTCGGCCACCTCGTCGTCCACGACGTACACCGGAGCCTCCCCGAGCACGTCGGCCAGCGGGGCGGCCCAGCGGCGTGCCATGAGCAGTGACCGCACCGGATATCCGGTCGCGATGGCACGCCGGATGACCTTTTCGCCCTCGGCCATGAAGAGGCCGTGCTCGGCCTCCAGGCTCTTGCGGAGGTTGACGTCGCGCAGGCTGACGTAGTCGGCGAGGCGCGGGTCGGCGGGGTCGGCGACGGGGATCAGGCGAGCCATGCCCCCAGTATCCCGGCTCGGGTCACGGAAGCCGCAGCTGCGCGAAGAGCGCCCGGTGGTCGCTGGCGGGCTGGAGGTAGATCTTCACCCGCTCCACCGCGACACGCTTGTCGGCGAGCACGTGGTCGATGGTGATCGGCGGCCAGGGGCGGAACGTCGGCACGAGCCCCTGCCCGGTCGCGTCGGCCGCGTCGGTGAAGCCCTTGCCGATCAGCTCGCGCAGCGGGGCGTGGTCGAGTGTGGCGTTGAAGTCGCCGGCGACGATGCCGACCTGACCGTGCGGCGTGGCCGGAGGGATCTCACCGATGTCATGCCGCCATCTCGGGGCATCGCGGCCGAGCGGCGCCGGCGGGTGCGCGGCGGTCATGCGTACGGGAGACGTGCCGGGCACCTCGACGGTCGCGCTGACCATGGCGAACGTCGTCGGCCCCCGCTCGGGCAGCTCCTTCAGCGGATAACGGGAGTACAGGCCGCTGCCCTCGGGGCCGCTGCGCGGATCGATCATGCGGTACGGGAGCAGCCCCTCGATGCCGGCCTGGTCGAGGCGGTCGGCCGCGTCCGGGGTGAACTCCTGCACGCTGAGCACGTCGGCGCCGGTGCGGCGTACGAGGTCGACCAGTGACGCGTTGCCGGCCGCACCGAACCTCAGGTTGGCGGTCAGGATCCGCAGCTCCGGGCCTGTCGCGCGCGGCTGCCCGCCGCTGAACGCGCGGGGCAGCACGATCCCGGCGTACACCGCGGCGACGGCCAGCGCGACGCCGAACGCCACCCAGTTGCGGGTCAGCGCGGCGATGGCCAGCGGGATGACCACGCCCGCCGCGACGTACGGCACGATCGCCATCGCCGGGACCAGGACGGAGGAGAGAGAAGAGATCCGGTCCACGCCGACGAGACGCGCCACCGCCCACAGCAGCCAGCAGGCCACCAAGATCCAGGTGATCATCGCCATCCCTCGCCGCCGGGTGACCGGGCGTGACGTCGAATCGTCCTGCGCGGTCGCGAGTTCGGTCATTGCGTTGTCCCCCAGTCGCCGCCCGTAACCCCCGCCCTACTGTGCACGACGAAGCTGAGTCCGGGGTTCAGGTTCGTGCGTATACCGGATCGCATCTTGGCACGCGGCCGAGAACGGGCCCGCGAGAGCGTGCAGTCAACCGGACGTGACCCTAAGGTTTACCCGCCCTGCCGGATGACTCCGCAGTACACGGGCCTGGGAGCCCCTGATCGGCGCGCAGCGGGCGGGCTGCTCCTTTACCACAGAGCAAGGTTCTCAGTCATATCAAGATCGCGTTGACCTGCAATCTCTTCCCTCCTGTCTCTTTGGTCACAGCTTGCAAGGCGACTACAGTTCCGCTCTATATCCACCCATCCATCGCGAAAGAGGACAACCGTGAGCGGACGTCGCCGTAAGGAGATGCCCCCGGGCGGCACGCCCGACGACGGTCGGTCCGGCCGGCCGGTACCCCCGGGGCACGGGAACTCCGGCGACACGGGTCAGTTCGCACCACCGCCGCCAGGGCAGGGCCGACCGCAGGGACAGTACGGCGGCGGAGGCGGTCGCGAGCCGTACCGCGGCTACGGAAACGAACGGAACGACCCGCCTGCGAGCGGTGGATATCAGGGCGGCCCACCCGACGACCGTCCACCCGCTCCCGGCCGTGATGGTCCCGGTTACATCGGACCCGGTCTCGGCAGATCCGGCCTGGGCGGCCTCGGCGGGCCGGGCCTCGGGTCCGGGTCCAGGGCCGGGTCCGGCTATGGCAACCCGGGCTACGGAGGCGGTCCGGGTTACGGCGGCTCCGGTTACGGCGGTTACGGCAACCCGGGCTACGGCAACCCCGGTTACGGCGCCCCGGAGCCGGGTGGACCGGGCGCGGGAGGCCCAGGCCGGGGAGATCCGGGAGGCCCCGGCGGGTCCGGCCACGGCGGTTCGGGCGGCCCCGGCGATGACGACGACGACCGTGACTTCGGCCGCGACGACTTCGGTCACGGCGGGCCCGGCTCGATGCCCAGCGGCGCGGGCCGGCGGCGTGCGGTGCGCCGTCGTTCGCTCAGCACGCTGATCGGCCCGCTGGCCGGCGCGATCGGGCTGGCGATCCTGCTCGGCGCGGGCGTGTACGCGCTGGCCGGCAGCCGCGGGTGCAGCGGCGATTCGGTCCAGCTCAACGTCGCGGTGGCCCCCGAGGTCGCCCCGGCCATGAGTCAGATCGCCAAGTCGTTCGACGACGCGAAGCACTCGGTCGACGGCAAGTGCGTCCAGGCCAAGGTGAAGGCGTCCGACCCGGCCGGGATGTCCACCGTCCTGTCGGGCGGCGGCTCCGTCCCCGGCGAGATCAACCCGGATATCTGGATCCCCGACTCCTCGCTCTGGGTCACCATCGTGCACAGCACGCCCCAGGGTGCGTCGAGAGTGAGCCTGACGCCGACCTCGGTCGCCAAGACGCCGATCGTCGTCGCCACACCGCGGACGTTCGCCACCAAGATCCGCAACCAGGGGATCCGTCCCACCTGGGACATGCTGCTCAAGGCCACGGACGCGCTCTCCGCCGGCGCGGTGAGCAAGAACGACATGCTGCCGGCCGACTCCGTGCACCTGCAGATCCTCGACCCGAACCTCAACGCCGGTGGCATGGCCGCCGTCGTCATGACACACCAGTTGCTCCAGGGCGACCCGAACGCGAATCCGATCTTCACCCAGATCGTGCGCAACGTGCAGAACAGCCTCTCGCCGACGCCTCAGGCGCTGTTCGCCAGCTTCCACCGGCAGCTGCACGGGCGGTCTCCGGTACTGATCGTCCCCGAGCAGTCGGTCTGGAAGTTCAACCAGGGCAACCCGGCCACACCGGCCACCGCGCTCTATCCGAGCGAAGGCCTGCTCAGCCTGGACTACCCGTTCACGCTCGCCACCTCCGACCAGACGAAGGTCCGCGCGGCCGGGCTCCTCGAACAGGCGATGAGCAGCCCGCAGGCCACGAAGGCCGTACAGGCGCTGGGGTTCCGCACTCCCGACGGTCACCCCGGTGACGGCTTCACCGCGAAGAGCGGGCTGAGCCCCCGGATCCCGCGGGCGCTGCCCTCCCCCGGCACCGGTGACGTCACCGACGTCATGCAGGCATGGACCAAGCTCTCGCTGCGCACCCGGATGCTGACCCTTCTCGACGTGTCGGGGTCGATGGCCCAGCCGGTCGGCAAGGGCGTGACCCGGATGCAGGCGACCGCGCAGGTGGCCCAGGGCGGGCTCGCGATGCTGCCCGACGCGACCGACCTCGGCCTTTGGACGTTCTCCACGAACCTGAACGGCAGTCTGGACTACCGGACCGAAGTGCCGATCGGGCCGCTGTCCACGCGGCTCGGGTCGGGGACGCGCCGGCAGGCGATCCTGTCCGCGCTCGGCCGCGTACGGCCCAAACCCGACGGCAACACCGGCCTGTACGACTCCGTCCTCGCGTCCGTGCGCTCGCTGAGGAAGACGTACAAGACCGGGTACTACAACTCGGTCCTCGTGCTGACCGACGGGAAGAACGACGACGACCACGGCATCTCGCTGAACAACCTGCTCGCGACGCTCAAGCGGGAGGCCGACCCGGATCGGCCGGTTATGGTCATCTTCATCGGCTTCGGGCCGGATGTGGACATGGGGGCCATGCAGAAGATCGCCGTACAGAGCAACGGCGAGGCCTACCACGCCCTGAAACCGCAGGATGTGCAGCGAATTCTGCTGGAGACCATCGCCCGCCGTATCTGTGCCCCAGAGTGTCACTGAGAGGTCGACACGACTTCATATCGGTCTAATCATTCGGGAGAGGATTTTCTGGGATTAGTGGTTGGATCCTGTGAACCAGGCTCCTCAGAACGGCGTCTTTAATACGGAGGCCCGACGGGAGCGGGGCGTCGGGCCTCCTTCTTCATCTCCGGGGGCTGTCCGGCATGACACTCTCGGGAGGCTCTTGTGGCCGGTTGGCCCAGTCTCGGTCGTGTAGAGGATCGCCGACTGGCGCAGGCACTGCGCGACGGTGATGCCCTCGCACTCGCGGAGATCTACGACTTCTACGCTCCGCGCCTGTTCGACTACTGTCACGCACTGCTGCGTGACCAGGATCTGGCCGCGGACGCCCTGCACGATTCGCTGATCGCCACGCGGGAGCACATCGGCAAGCTGCGTGAGCCGGAACGCTTCCGCAGCTGGATCTACTCGATCGTCCGCAACGAATGCCTACGGCAGCTCGGCGACCCCGACCGGCCCCAGCAGCGGCACGAGGCGCCCGAGCAGTCCGAGGACGCGTTCCTGGACGCCGAAGAACGTCAGCGGCGCGAAGAGACCCGGCAGCTCGTGCACAGCGCACTGGCCGGGATGGCGGCCCGCCACCGCGAGGCCGTCGACCTGTCCGCACGGCACGACCTGTCCGCCGAGGAGCTCGCCGGAGTGCTCGGCATCTCCACGCAGCAGGCCACGGAGCTGGTCGCCCAGGCACGCGACGACCTGGACAACTCCCTCGCCGCCGCCATCATCGCCCGTACGGGCCGCGGCGACTGCCCGAGCGTCGCGGCGCTCGTGGACGAGGACGAGTGGCCGCTGCCGACGGAGGTCTGCCGCAAGCTCATCCGCCACATCGAGTCCTGCCCGGTCTGCCGTGACCGCCGCAAGCGCAAGGTCTCCACGAACCGCCTCATGCAGGTGCTGCCGGTCGCGGCCATGCCCTCCGACCTGCGGATGGCCGTACTCTCCCTCGCGGAGGCGCCCGACCAGCACGAAAACCGCCTGCGCATCGCGCAGCGCGCCGAGCCGTTCGACGTCTGGGGCTGGCCGACGAGCCTCGAACGCCGCGCCCAGCCGGCGCGCAAGGAGAGCCGGCGCGGCGAGGGCGGCTCGTCCCGCCTGCTTCCCGCCATCGCGGTCGCCGCCTGCGTCATGCTCGTGATCGGCGCTATCTTCCTGCTCACGAGCGGTGGCGACTCGGACGGCTCCAAGAACCTGAACAACAAGGTCCCCGGCGGTGTCGCGGCCGCTCCCAGCGACAGCGCGTCGGACTTCCCCTCGCCGAGCGACAGCGTCGAGCCTTCGCCCTCGAAGTCCAAGCACTCGCCGTCGCCCACCCCGACCAAGAAGACCCCCACGCCGACGCCGACCAAGGCCCCGCCGAAGCCGCCGGCCCCGCCGACCCACAAGCCGCCGACGCACAAGCCCCCGAAGCCGGGCACGCTGTCCGTCAGCACCTGCAGCATGGATGTCGGCGACGACTCGTGCGACATCACGCTGACCGCCCAGGGCGGCACCGTGCATTGGAGCGTCTCGAGCGCCACCGGCGTCTCGGCCTCCGGGAGCGGCACCTTGCCAAAGGGCAAGTCGGTCACGGTGACGGCACACAAGCCCAGCCCGTGCTCGGCGTCGGGTACCGGAACGGTTTCGTTCTCTCCGGGGGGCAGCGCCTCGGTGCAGTACGACTGCCTCCTCGGAGGCTGATCCCGGCGGCATCGGTGTTTACGTGGTCGGGGGCCGAGTGCCAGGATGCGACGCATGACCCCCGATGCCGCCACCTTCAAAGCGGCCCGCGACTTCCTGCTTGCGCGCGCCGACGACTACGAGACCGCACGCAGCGGCTTCCGCTGGCCTGACGCGACGGGTCTCAACTGGGCCGTGGACTGGTTCGACGGTGTGCTGGCCGAGGAGTCTCCCGACGCCACGGCGCTGTGGATCGTCGAGCAGGACGGTTCGGAGGCCAAGCTCACGTTCGCCGAGCTCGCCGACCGTTCGAGCCGTGTCGCGGGCTGGCTGCGGGCGAACGGCGTCGGGCGCGGCGACCGGATCCTGCTCATGCTCGGCAACCAGGTCGAGCTGTGGGAGACGATGCTCGCGGCGATGAAGCTCGGCGCCGTCGTCATCCCGGCGACGACGCTGCTCACCCCGGCCGACATCACCGACCGGATCGAGCGCGGCGGTGTCCGGCACGTCGTCACGCGCGCCGACGACACCGCCAAGTTCGAGGGCCTCACCGGAGACTGGACCAAGATCTCGGTCGGCCCGGCCGAGGGCTGGCTGTCGTACGAGGACGCGGCCGGCGCCGAGCCGTACTCCGGGGGCGACGAGGCCACGCACGGCGACGACACGCTGCTCCTGTACTTCACCTCCGGCACGACCGACAAGCCGAAGCTGGTCGAGCACACCTACGCGTCGTACCCGGTGGGTCACCTGTCCACGATGTACTGGATCGGCCTGCGCCCGGGCGACGTGCACCTGAACATCTCCTCGCCGGGCTGGGCCAAGCACGCGTGGAGCAACCTGTTCGCGCCGTGGAACGCCGGCGCCTGCGTGCTGGTCTTCAACTACACCCGTTTCTCGGCGGCCGCGATGCTCGACGTACTGAAGCGGTGCGAGGTCACGAGCTTCTGCGCTCCGCCGACCGTGTGGCGCATGCTGATCCAGGAGGACCTGTCCGCCTGGCGGCTCGGGCTGCGCACGGTCGTGGCGGCGGGCGAGCCGCTCAACCCCGAGATCATCGACCAGGTACAGAAGCACTGGGGCCTGACGATCCGCGACGGGTACGGCCAGACCGAGACGACGGCGCAGATCGGCAACTCCCCCGGGCAGACGCTCAAGCCGGGCTCGATGGGCCGCCCGCTGCCCGGATACACGATCGCTCTCATCGACCCCGCCACCGGGGAGGAGAGCGACGAGGGCGAGGTCTGCATCGACCTGTCCGAACGTCCGGCGGCGCTGATGGTCGGCTACTCCGGCGACGCCGAGCTCAACGACGCGGCGATGGCCGGCGGTTTCTACCACACCGGCGACGTGGCGACGAAGGACGCCGACGGCTACATCACCTTCGTCGGCCGTACCGATGACGTGTTCAAGGCGTCGGACTACCGGATCTCGCCGTTCGAGCTCGAGAGCGTGCTGCTGGAGCACGAGGCGGTGGCCGAGGCCGCCGTCGTACCGGCGCCCGATCCGGTACGCCTCGCGGTGCCGAAGGCCTACGTCAGCCTGGCGGCGGGCCACGAGCCGACGGCCGAGACCGCCCGCGCGATCCTCGCCCACTGCCGGGAGCACCTCGCGCCGTACAAGCGTGTGCGCCGCGTGGAGTTCGCCGACCTGCCCAAGACGATCTCGGGCAAGATCCGGCGCGTCGAGCTGCGGGGGCTGGAGGGCGGCGAACGCCGTCCGGAGGAGTTCCGAGAGGACGACTTCCCCGATTTGAAGTCATGATCGGCCGACAAACCGTCCGTCCGTAAGTCGAGGTCGTGGCGTCCTGCCGCGGCGTTCCTGTAACGCAGGGTCAGAGCTTCCTGGGCCTTTGCCGAGATAGGTCACCCACCGTAATTGAACAATTCATATTTGCCATCAAAAGCTGCCAATGAGGTCGCTTTTAGTGGCAAGATCCTGTGAACCATCGTTACGAATGGGGCGTCTGCGCCCTCGTGCCACCACCAGTTCAGCAGGAGGACCACGTGGCCGGCTGGCCGAGTATCGACAGGGCCGACGACCAGCGTCTCGCCCAGTCGCTGTATGCGGGTGACGCGACCGCCATGCCCGAGATCTACGACGCGTACGCGCCACGCCTGTTCGACTACTGCCACGTGCTGCTCCGCGACCAGGAGGGCGCCGCACTCGCGCTGCACGACTCCCTGATCACCGCGCAGGAGCGGATCGGCACGCTGCCGGACGCGCGGCTGTTCCGCGGCTGGCTGTACTCCGTGACCCGTAACGAATGCCTCCGGCGCCGCGCGTACGCCGACCCGCCCGCCGAGCGCCGGCGTGCTCCGGAGGCCGCCGGGCTGGAGGCCGACGAGGCCACGCGTCAGCTCGTGCACGCGGCCCTCCTCGTGCTCAACGGCCCGCAGCGAGAGGCGCTGGACCTCTCCCTGAGGCACGAGCTGGACCCGCACGAGCTCGCCGAGGTCCTGGGCGTTTCGCCGCACGACGCGTCCGTACGCGTGGCACAGGCCCGGCACGACCTGGACGACGCGTTCGCCGCCGTCGTCGTCGCGGCGACCGGCCGCGACGACTGCCCGAGCGTGGCCGCGCTGGCCGGCCCGGTCGACGCGCCACTGGACTCCGACACCTGCGCGAAGCTCGCCCGGCACATCTCGAACTGCCCGATCTGCGGTACGCGCGGCAACCGCAAGGTCGCCACCGCGCGGCTGCTGCACGCCATGCCCACGGCCGCCATCCCGGGCGCGCTGCGCTCACGTGTCCTCAGCACGGCGTCCGCCCCCGAGCTCGCGGACCTGCGGGCGACCATCGCGATGCGCGCGGAGCCGCCGTCCGAGCCGGAGGCCGAACCCGAGCCGGAGCGTACGGCGCCGCGTCTCTGGCCGGTCTTCGCGGGGGTCGCCTGCGTCATGGTCATCGTGGCCGCGGTGTTCTTGATGATGCCCGGCTCGGGCCAGCAGAAGACGAGCGGCGAGGCGCCCATCGCCTCCCCGAGCGACTCCTCGTCCTTCTCCTCCGACGACCCGGACCCGTCCGACTCGGCGGAGCCCAGTCCGAGCGACAGCTCGGGATCGCCCACTCCCTCGCCGTCCAAGTCGAGCAAGACCCCCACCCCGGGGGCGTCCTCGAAGCGTCCCGGCGGAGGCCACCAGCAGCCGCCTCCGGCGGCGCCGCAGGGCCCGGGCACGCTGTCCGTGTCGGGCTGTCACATGAACGGCACCCAACACTGCTCGGTGACGTTGACCGCGAGGGGCGGCCCGGTCAACTGGCGTGTGTCGGGCACCAGCGGGAGCATCAGCGCGGGCGGAAGCGGCAGTCTGTCCGCCGGCCACACCGCGTACGTCCAGGTCACCCGGCACGACAGCATCTGCCTGAGCGGCGGCAGCGGCTCGGTGTCCTTCTCCTCGGGCGCCAAGGCTTCCGTCACCTGGAGCTGCTGACCGGCCGGGGCGGGGTTCCGCCCCGGCGTTCCCCGAGTGGCCCTTCAACCGGGCCGCTCCAGGCCGTACGGTCGAGAGCATGAGCCTCAGCGAGAAGGCCGCGCGTCTGCGCGCGCTGCACCGTGACGAACGCCTCCTCGTGCTGCCCAACGCGTGGGACGCCGCGAGCGCACGGGTACTCGCCGACGCGGGGTTCGCGGCGCTCGCCACCGCGAGCTACGCCGTCGCCCACAGCCTCGGGTACGAGGACGGCGAGGGCGCGCCGCCGGAGGAGATGTTCGCGGCGGCCGCCCGCATCACGCGCAGCGTCGACGTCCCGGTCACGGTCGACGCGGAGGCCGGCTACGGTCTCGCACCGGACGAGCTGGCCGGGCGCCTGCGCGAGGCCGGGGCCGTGGGCTGCAACCTCGAGGACACCCTCCACGGCGAGGCGGCGGGCCCTGATCGCGCCCTGGCCGACCTGACGACACAGGCCGAACGCGTCGCCGGGCTGCGGGCGGCCGACCCCGACCTGGTCATCAACGCCCGTACCGACGTCTTCCACGGAAACGCGCTACCCGGCGCCTCGGACGAGGAGATCCTGGAGGAGGCGGTTGCGCGTGGCCGCGCGTACCTCGAGGCGGGAGCCGACTGCGTCTTCCCGATCATGGTGACCGACGAGAGGTCGATCGGCATTTTGGTCGAGCGGATCCCGGGGCCGGTCAGCGTCATCTACCGGCCCGGAATGCCGCCCCTGGCCCGGCTTGCCGACCTGGGCGTCGCCCGGGTGACGTTCGGTCCGGGCCTGCACCGCGTGACCATGACGCTCCTCGGCGACCTCGCCAAGAAGCTGTACGAGGGCGCGGAGCCGTACTAACGCGTCTAGGCCTGTCTCGAAGCCCTCGGTCCGGGCCGCGCCCTGTCTGGAGCTCGCCCTGTCTGGAGCTCGCCCTGTCTGGAGCCCACCCGTCTGGAGCCCACCCGTCTGGAGGTCGCCCCGTCTGGAGGTCGCCCCGTCTGGAGGTCGCCCCGTCTGGAGCCCACCCGTCTGGAGCCCACCCGTCTGGAGCCCACCCACCTGGAGCCCACCCACCTGGAGCCCACCCACCTGGAGCCCACCCACCCGGGGGTGCCATCCCACTCTCATTGTCCAGCCAGAACAGCCGCGGGCGGAAGTAGAGCGGGGTTCTGTGGATAACCCCATGCGGCGCCGCCCAAGGGCCACACGGGCGGCGCCACACGGGCGGCGCCACACGGCTACAGCACGACTATGAGACAGACCCTAGATCGCGCCCTCGTCCAGCACGCGGTGGGCTCGCTCGATGAAGACCGGCACCGACGCGCCGATCTGCTCGAAACCCTCCCCCACCGTCGCCTTCTGCAGGAACCTCGCGTGGATCCCCTCCAGGATGACCGCGAGCTTGAAGCAGCCGAAGGCCACGTAGAAGTCCAGGTCCGCCAGGTCGAACCCGGTGAGCTCGGCGTACCTGCCGGCGAACTCCCTGCGGGTGAGGAACCCGGGCACGCTGGTGACGGTCGACCCGACCGCCGCGGGGGCCCGGTCGGTATCGCCGGCGTCGGCCCAGTACACGAGCGTCAGCCCGAGATCGGACAGCGGGTCGCCGAGCGTGGACATCTCCCAGTCGACGACCGCCGCGATCTCCGGCTTCGGCCGCAGCCGTACGAGCGCGTTGTCGAGCCGGAAGTCGCCGTGGACCAGGCCCGTGAGCCCGTCGGCCGGCAACCGCTCCCCCAGCCGCTTGACGAGCCGGGCGTACGCCTCGTCCGTCCCGCTGCCGGGGTCGGCCGGATGCGATGCCTCCCACTGCCGGCCCCATCGTTTGAGCTGCCGGGCCATGTAGCCCTGCGGGCGGCCGAACTCGGCCAGTCCGGCCTGCTCGACGTCGAGCAGGTGAATGGCGGCGAGCGCCTCCGCGAGGCGCTCGGAGAGCGCGCGTGCCTCCTCGGCCGTGACGTCCACCGCGTCCTCGGGCGTGCGCAGGACGCGGCCCTCGACGTGGTCCATGAGGTAGAACGGCGCGCCGATGACGTCCTCGTCGGTGCACAGCGCGAGGGGCGAGGGCACGGGTACGTCGCTGCCGGCGAGCGCGGAGAGAACGGTGTGCTCACGGCGCATGTCGTGTGCGGTGGGAAGCACGTGGCCCAAGGGGGGCCTGCGGAGTACGACGCGCCGGTCGCCGAGCCGTAGAAGATAGGTGAGGTTCGACCGGCCGCCGGCGAGAAGCTCGATCGCGGTGATCGGCTCCTCCCCGGGCAGTGTCTCCGCCAGCCAGGACGACAGGCGGGGGACGTCGATACCGGGTACTCCGGCCACCTGGTCAGTCATGCGCTCTCCTCGCTCGGCTCACGCGCCTATTAGAACGCGACTCGGTATGCGGACGCGAGCCGCCCCTCGGACGCGTCTGACAGATCCCTGTCCTCCTGCGCGGCGCACGGCCCGGCGGGCACGCTCCACTCGGCCGGATCCGGCCCCGAGGGGGTGGCCGGGAGTCACCAAGGGTACGCACTCGAACCGTCGATGCATCAGAACGGCAGCAAAGGGGGAGGCCAGCACATAACTCCGCAAACTAGACTCGGCCGGACAACGACCCGGCTCATCTCGGAGAACACACCACATTCTTCTTTAGGACCATTCGGGGCCAGCACCACGACCCGACTGGGGGGAACTCATCGTGTCCGACGCATGGCTGCCCGGAGCCGGAAGACTCCATTCCCGACACGACGGCGGCCCGCTGCAGGGCGGTGCGCCACGCGCCGTCTGGCATACCAGTGAGAACGACCCGCTCATGATCTCGGCGCGCTCGGTCGCGTACCGCCTGGAGCAGCGGGGCAGGAACGCCCACGTCGTGTGGAATCCCTTCACCGGCGAGATCATGCAGCTGGTGCCGGCCACCCAGGCCGCCGTGCTGCTTCCGGACGGCATCGGCCGCGAAGGCCGGCGGTGCCTGCAGATCGTCGTGGTCGGGTTCGCACGCGAGCCCTTCACCGGCGGGGCGATGAAGGGCCTCGGCATGATCGTCGACTGGCTCGACGCGTGGCAGGTCCCGCGGCGCTGGCCGGCCGGCGAGCCGCTGCCACCGCCGGAGGCGTACAGCGCCCGCCAGGACCGGCGGCCGTGGGCGCGGGGCGGCCATTTCGGCGTCTCTCAGGTGCCGTACGCCGCCGGGCCCGGGCCCGGCGCCATCGACACCAACCGGATCACCGGCCGCGAGCCGCCGGCGGGCGTGCCTCAGCTGACACTCCCCGGCAGCACCGAGGGCCCGCGCTCGTCCCGTCTCATGTCCTCCGATGCCGTGCAGGTTCCGCTGCCGCCGCCCGTACCGCCTCCCGAACCAGCTCACGTACGAGCGAGCAGCCCGACCTGATCTGGGGCTCGGTCGCGCCTCCGTAGCCGATCACGAGGCCATGGACGCCCGGCGTGACCGCGTGGCGCTCCTCCAGGGTGGCGAGCAGCACACCGCGTTCGGCGGCGCGCTCGGTCACCTCGCCGGTGACCCCTTCGGGGAGTTCGACCACGAGGTGCAGTCCGGCGGTGTCACCCCGCAGGGGCAGGTGCCCGAGCGTCTCGACGACGGCCACGCGCCGCCGCGCGTACTCGGCGCGCATGCGGCGTACGTGACGGTCGAGGTCCCCGCGTTCGAGAAGGATGCGTACGGCCTCCTGGGGCACCACGGCGGTCCGGTCGCTCAGCCGCCCGCGCGTCTCGGCGATCGCCTCGACCAGGTCGGGCCGCGCCACCAGCCAGCCGGCGCCGAGCCCGGGGGCGAGCGTCTTGGACGTCGTACCGAGATAGATCGTCAGGTCCGGGCCCAGGCCGTACAGGGCGGGCAGCGGAGCCACGTCGTAGCGGAACTCACTGTCGTAGTCGTCCTCGACGACCAGAGCGCCGTTGCGCCGCGCCCAGGCCAGCAGCGCCTGGCGCCGCGGCACCGGCAGGCGGCCGCCGAGCGGGTACTGGTGCGACGGCGTGGTGTAGATCAGGCGCAGCCCGCCGGGAAGGGCGTCCACCACCAAGCCGTCCTCGTCCACCGGGCACGGCACGACCTCCGCGCCCCGCGCCGCCAGGACCTCACGCGCGGTGGGGTAGCCGGGCTCCTCGACGCCGACGCGGTCACCGGGCCGCACGATCGTGGCGGCGAGCAGGTCGAGGCCGTTGGTCGCGCCACGCGTGACCAGCACGCGCTCCCGCGAGCAGGCGACGCCACGGCTGCGGCGCAGGTAGTCGACGAGCGCGGTGCGCAGGCCCGGCAGGCCCCGCGGATCCGGCCGGGCCACCGGCGGGACGGTCACCGCCAGCCGCCAGGCGCGCCGCCACGCCGGGGTGTCGAGCCCGTCGACCCACGGGATCCCCGGCCGCAGATCGATGTCGGGCGCCTCGGCGGGCCGGCCGGGACCGCGGTGTGCGGTGCTCTCGGCCCTGACGGCGTCGTCCGTGGCGATGTCGGCGACGTACGTGCCCGAGCCGTGCCGTCCTTCCAGCCAGCCCTCGGCGTAGAGCTGCTCGTACGCGGCGGTGACGACCGTACGGCTGACGCCGAGCGCCGAGGCGAGCGCGCGGCTGGAGGGCAGCCGCTCTCCCGCGCGTACCCGCCCGTCGTTCATGGCCTCGCGCAACTGGCGCCCGACCTGGACGCTGAGCGGAAGCTCCGTACGACGCTCGACGACCACCGGCAGGTCGAACTGGTGCCGCGACAAAGTGGCTTCTCCCTTCGGCGCTCCAGTGGCCATTCTGCGAAGGCCACTTCGATCCTAACCTGAGCGGTATGAGCACCAACGCCGCGCTTTCCGCCACCGAACGCACCCGCATCCGCCGCCTACCCGAACGCGCCGGCAGTGACCGCGACGAGCTGTACGCCATCCTCGACGCGGGCCGTCTCTGCCATCTGGGTGTGATCGTGGACGGCTCGCCGCGCGTCCTGCCCACCGGGTACGGCCGCGACGGCGACACCCTCTACCTGCACGGGTCGACCGGTGCCGTCAGCCTGCGCGCCGAAGAGATCTGCGTCACCGTCACCCACCTCGACGGACTCGTCCTGGCGCGGTCGGTCTTCCACCACTCGATGAACTACCGCAGTGCCGTGATCTACGGGCGCCCCCACCTCGTCACCGACCCGTCGGAGAAGCTCGCCGGGCTGCGCGCCGTGGTCGAGCAGCTGACCCCCGGCCGCTGGGACACCGCCCGCAGGCCGACGCGCAAGGAGCTCGCCGCGACGGCGGTGCTGGCACTGCCGCTGGACGAGGCGTCGGTCAAGACGCGCCAGGGACCTCCCGGAGACGACGAGGAGGACTACGCACTGGACGTCTGGGCGGGCGTGCTGCCGGTGACCCAGTCGTTCGGCGTCCCCGTGCCCGACCCGCTGCTGCGACCCGGGATCCCGTACGACGGAGTGTGACGTCCCCCACACTCTCCCGGGTCTTCGCCGCCGATCTGCCGTCCTCCTCACTCAAAGTGTCCTGACAGGACTTATGGTGAAGGTCATGAACGACCGGCTGGTCTGGATCGACTGTGAAATGACCGGGCTCGACCTGGCGCGCGACGCGCTCATCGAGATCGCGGCCTTGGTGACCGATGGTGAGCTGAACATCCTCGACGAGGGGATCGATCTGGTGATCAAGCCTCCCGAGGAGGCCGTACGCCAGATGTCCGAGGTGGTGCGCGACATGCACACGACCTCGGGCCTGCTCGAGGAGCTGGGCGCCGGCATCACGCTCGCCGAGGCCGAGACGAAGGTCCTCGACTACGTACGCTCGCACGTGCCGGGGGTGAAGAAGGCCCCGCTGTGCGGCAACTCGATCGCCACCGACCGGTCCTTCCTCGCCCGCGACATGCCGGCCCTCGACACCCACCTGCACTACCGCATGGTCGACGTCTCCTCGATCAAGGAGCTGTCACGCCGGTGGTACCCACGCGCGTACTTCGCCAGCCCGGCGAAGAAGGGCGGGCATCGGGCCCTCGCCGACATTACCGAGAGCATCACCGAGCTGCGCTACTACCGCGCGGCGGTGTTCGTCGCCCACCCGGGGCCGGACTCGGACACGGCACGCGCGATCGCCGCGAAGCTCGTTGACTGAGGACCCGCCGGGAACCGCTACAATTCTTAAGGCCGCCAAGTGCGGCACATGGTGGGTGTAGCTCAGTCGGTAGAGCACCAGGTTGTGGTCCTGGGTGCCGGGGGTTCAAGTCCCCTCACTCACCCCATTCGGCGACGGTCCCCCGCGGGACCGTCGTTCTTTTTGCGCCGTGACCTGTAGATCTTCATCCCACTTCGAGCGCGTCACGGCTATGCTCCGGCCTTACAGGCGCCCCCCGGAGGCCGGATGAGTTCGCCCCTTCGAGTCATGGTCGTGGACGGCGACCCCTCCGTCGTCTCGCTGCTCAGAAGCAGCGAAGGGGTTGAAGTGCTGCCTGAGCCCCGCGAGCCCGTAGAGGCCGCGGAACGCCTCAGACCGGACGTGGTCCTGCTGGGCCTGGGCTCGGCCGGCCATACCGCCCTCCTGAGCCGAACGGCCCACGTGTTCGTCCTCTGCCCCGAACCCTCCTCCGCCGTCGCCGCCCTCCGCGAGGGGGCGAGCGGCCACCTGAGCCCCCGCCAGCTGACCGCCGGCAAACTCATCCAGGCCGTCCGAAACGCGGGCCGAGCCCACCTGGGCCTGTCCGCCCGCGAGTCGGAGGTCATGGACCTGATCGCGAGCGGCCGGTCGAACGGAGAGATCGCCCGGGAGCTGTTCCTGAGCGAGAAGACGGTGAAGAACCACGTGAACCGCATCTACGCGAAGCTCTCGGTGACCTCACGAGTGGCGGCCATCACACTGTGGCAGACCGAGCTCTAGCCCTGCGTGTACAGGGCTTCAGACGATTCGCGACCGGTGTTGGGGGGCTGGTAAGGTTACGGACGTCGTAAGCGCCGCTAGCTCAATTGGCAGAGCAGCAGACTCTTAATCTGCGGGTTCGGGGTTCAAGTCCCTGGCGGCGCACCCGTGTTGACCTGGGCATTCTCGATCGCATCGAGAGTGCCCAGTGTTCGTTTTGGGATGGTTTTCGAGCCGTGGGTGCTCGGTGGGTGCTCGGATGTCGTGATCTTGTCGCACTAGATCCGCGCGGCCATCCGACACGGCTTGCGTCGCGCGATAACGGACGGCCCGAAGTGGCCATCATTAGCCGCCGAAATTCGTGACCTGCCTCGTCCGGGCTGCCGTCCCGCAAGCACCTGTGGGGCTCGAAAACCTCGGTCAAGGCTGGTGACCTGCGGCGTTACCGCACGATCATTACAGCCCGTACGGGAGGATCAGCGCTTGTGCTGGCCTCATTCCTATACAAGTCGATCATCTGGTTCGCCCAGTTCGTGATTCTGCGGTTCCGTGCCGACGTTGACAACGAGGTGGAGATTCTGGTTCTTCGCCATCAGCTGGCGGTGCTGCGCCGGCAGGTCGCCAAGGTCAGGACCGAGCCAGCCGATCGGGCCGTGCTCGCGTTGTTGTCTCGGTTACTGTCCCGCGGACGCTGGCCGGCGTTCTTTGTGACACCGGCAACGCTCTTGCGCTGGCACAGGGATGCGGTCCGGCGAAAGTGGACCTACCCGCCTCGTCGTGGTGTGCGACCACCGACAGCCGCCAAGATCCGAACGCTGGTGCTGCAGCTGGCCACCGAGAATCCCTGCTGGGGACATCGGCGCATCCACGGAGAACTCCTCGGCCTGGGCTACAAGCTCGCCCCCAGTACCGTGTGGCTGATCTTAAGGCGGGCCGGAATCGATCCAGCACCCCGCCGGACCGGCCCGACCTGGACTCAGTTTCTCTCCGCGCAGGCCAAGACCGTGCTGGCCTGTGATTTCTTCACGGTCGACACGGTGTTCTTCAAGCGGATCTACGTGTTGTTCTTCATTGAGATCGCCAGCCGCCGGGTCCACCTCGCCGGCCTCACCGCCAACCCGAACGGCATGTGGGTGCTCCAACAGGCCCGGAATCTCGTCATCGACCTGGACGAGCGCGCCGATCGGCTGAGGTTCCTCATCCGCGACCGCGATACCAAGTTCACCACCAGCTTCGACGACGTATTCACCTCGGTCGGCATCAAAATCATCAGGACGCCGCCGCAAGCACCGCGGGCGAACGCGATCGCCGAACGCTGGGTGGGCACCGCCCGCCGCGAATGCACCGACCGATTGCTGATCTTCGGCGAACGCCACCTGCGGGCCGTGCTCACCGAATACAGCCGGCATTACAACCAGCACCGCCCCCACCGATCGCTCCAGCAAGTCGCACCAGAACCTCGCCCCTGCGTGGTCGACATCCAACCCGCACGCGTCACCCGCCGGAAGATCCTCGGCGGCCTGATCAACGAATACTCGCAGGTCGCGTAGCGGAATTAGAGTTTTCGAGCCCCACAGGTGTCCTCCATGAGTACCAACATGCCGCGTGACCTGCGCGGACGCAATTTCCGGCACCCGCAGCGCCGCACCCGGTACGTACGCGTCCGATCCATTGCGGCGATCGTTACTGAGCTGTGCGGTGGCTGCTAGGCGCTGGCGAGCTGGGCCGATGCGCTCTTGCCTGTGCCGGTGGGGGTTTAGCTGACAAACCTTCGCCCATCGTCTCTCGTGCTCGCAGCGCCGAAAAGGCGGGACGCCGAGTTCCGGCCTGCAAGCTACGGCTGAACCTCGCCCACACCTCGGAGATGCCGGGCGGCAGAGGCCCGGCTTCTCCGTCAACGCAGACGGCCGTAATCCGGCCCTCGGCGGAACGGCGGCCCTGTTCGGCCCACTCTTCGGCCACCGGCCGGGCCCAAATGCTTCTCGAGCCTGCCAGCCGAACGTTGGTTCGTCCACGAAACGGCGGACTCTAGCTCAGAGCTCGTGGCCGAGTTTTCGACACCTACAGGCACCAGACCTGGAGCCATTTAAATTTTTTAATAGCTCCTAATTTGAACGAGCAACTCCGAAGGTTCATCGCCGCCATTAGTATAGATATTAATTTCTACTTCTTCCTCACTGACTGGAACGGTCATGCAGATCGTCTCATCGGGATCACAAAACCTCAAGCGCGCACTCGGCAGCGAAAGGTGTCCAGAGAATGCGTGCACGAGATCGGTTGTTACCTCTGACGCCTCAACACACGAAACCATGACTAGCCCGCTAGCAGTTTCTCTAACCCCTACGTACACTGAATCAGGACCGGCATGTATGGATACCGCTGCCGCATCCCAATCTTCATGTGGATCGACACTCTCGGGTGCCGCAATCACCAACAGTCCATGCGAAAACCGGGCCGTGAACGCTCCCAGGTGCACTACATCCGCCTTTTATCTTGGAAGTGGATCAAACTTGTACCAATCCCCCTTGAGCGTTCTCACCATACCGCCTTGCTGGCGAGCGCAGGGCTTACATTGGGGGTATAGCGTCCACGGCCCCTTTGGCGCGAGCTTATTGGGGGGCTGGTGGTCGCCGGTCCAATGGCCGTCGTCATATCCGGATTCTTTGGCATCACAGGTCGAGCAACCGTTCGCCTGACCTGCCTCGTTAACCAAAGTCTGTTCGTGGCCAGGATCGACCCGGTCGCCGCGAGCAGCACTAACACCCTCAGCAGGCCCGTCCGGACCCAGTGTTTGTTGTACGACGCGGCATTCATCTGCGGCGTTATGGACCAGCACGGGCGTGCCGTCTGCCTCCACATAGTAGGTGTGGAGGTTCGCGATGGTGAGGTTGTTGACGGATCGAGGCTCGGTGTAGTGGCGTGTGGCTGTGATCTTGACCGTGTGGCCGGTGACTGTGCGCAAGTGTGTGCCGGCGTGGAGGTCGGTGGCGTTGGTCCAGTGGCCTGAGGGTCTGTGGCCTGGTCGTGTGGTGGTGGCCCAGAAGGGATGTTGGTCGGTGGCGGTGATGGTGGCGGTGTGGTGGCCTTTGTCGCCGTCGGTGTCGATAGTGACGGCGGTGAGATGCTTGGTTCCGTGCCCGCGGATGAGGGCTACGACGGGCTGAGGTTTTGTCTTCCCTGTAACCGGGTCGGTGGCGAGTACTTTATCGCCAATTTTGATCTTGCCTATGGCTTTATGTTTGCCGTTGGCGAGGAGTACGCCGGTATCGGGGGTGAAGCTGTTCGCTGCTGTACAGCCCGCCTTTCTTACAGTGTTGATTGCCTTACGGACGCGGGGGGCTGCTTTGCGGGCTTTGAGCGCCAGCCCGAGGAACTTTCCTAGAAACTTCAGGCCTCCGGCTAGGGCCAAATCCTCTGGGCCTCCATAGAGAGTCGACAACGCGAACACAGCTACACCGAGCATGCTGCGCCACTTATCCATGGTGCTATCGAACGACTAGGCCTTCGATTTCAGCTCGCCCATACAGCTCCTCCCGGACGTTGTCCGGTTGACCGAACGAACACAGCCACAGATGACCCCGCCCCTTGGCTCCACCCTCATTACAAGGGCTTCATCGCTACTACGAGCGGGTCCGCCGGCGCGCCCCGCGACGGCACTCGACCCCTCACGGTTTCCTCCGCTTGGGACACTCCCCATCACCACCCCTGAACAGGGCAGCAGTATCAGGGCACGCCTTCTCCCGTTCCACGCGAAAGCAGCAGATCAAGCTCGCGTCGTCTACCTGCCGGACACCACCTGGCCGGTCAGCGGACATCCGCCAGACTTCGGCTCCCGGATACGGCTTCAGCGACAAGCCCGCCGCGCCGGGTTGGGGCGTCGAACGCATCGCCGCCGCGTGGGCCGCCCTGATGGAGCGGCTCGGCTACGACAGGTACGGCGCGCAGGGCAGCGACTGGGGCACCAGCGTCACCACGTGTCTCGGTCAGCAAGATCCTGGGCACCTGGCCGGTATCCACCTGATCCCGCCGCTCGCCGCCCCCGACCCGGCGACCTTCGGCGACCTCAGCGACACCGAGCGGGCGGCCCTTACCGACCTGGAGCATGCCGGACAACAGGAAGCGGGATACGCCGCCGTCCAATCGACCAAGCCGCAGACGATCGGATACGGCCTGGCCGACTCGCCGGCTGCGCTGTGCGCCTGGATCGTCGAGAAATTCCGCACCTGGACCGACTGCGACGGCCATCCGGAGAACGCGATCAGCAGGGACGAACTGCTCGACAACGTGATGCTCTACTGGCTGCCCGGCACCGGCGCCTCGGCCACCCGGCTCTACTGGGAGAGCTTCCGCCAGGTGCAGGAGTGGTTTAGCCGGGCCACCACCGACACCATCGACGTTCCGGCAGGCTCTTCGATCTTCCTCAAAGGGATCCCGCGCCCGTCCCGCCGCTGGACGGCCAAACGCTTCACCCCATCCGGCACTGGAACGAACTCGGCAAAGGCGGCCACTTCGCCGCCCTGGAGCAACCCGACCTGTACGTCGATGAACTACGTACCTTCTTCCGCCACGTCCGCTGACGGGGAATTCGATTGCCGATTCGCCAGCGCGTCGCCACAATTCCGACCATGGGTCTTGCCGAGTGCTGCCTGCTCGTGACCGGGATGCCGGGAGCCGGGAAGTCGACGGTGACCAGGCTGGTCGCCGAGCGACTGCCGCGCGCGGCACGGCTCGACGGAGACGAACTCAACCAGATGGTCGTCAGCGGCTACGTCTGGGCCCTGGGCGAGCCCGCCGACGAGGCGGTCCGGCAGGTGACGCTGACGCACCGCAACCTGTGCGCGCTGGCCGCCAACTTCGCCGACGCCGGCTTCACCCCCATGATCGACGCGATGGTCCCCACCCGGCGAAAACTGGACTTCTTCCTCGACCATCTCGCACCGCGCCGGGTCCTGTTCATCGTCCTCACCCCGGGCATCGAAGCATGCCGCTACCGCAACACCATCCGAGACCCACAAGACCGCTTCGACTTCGACGACTACGAAACCCTCGAAGCCGACATGAAACGCGAACTCGGCGACGTCGGCTGGTGGTTCGACACCGCGGCCCTCACCCCGGACCAGACCGCCGACCAGATCATCGACCAAGCCCACCACCGCGCCCCTGCGAACTGACCCAGCCTTCCGGTCATCGGCATGAGGGCGCGATCAGCGGCATGTTGGTGCGTTTGATTTTGGCGGCTAGCCTGGCGCAATGCGGTCGGCGGCGGAGCTGCGGCAACGGTGGTTGGACCTTGTCCCATTGATGATTGCTCGGGCCGGTATGTACACAACCAGTGGCGGCGCCGCGGTCGACATCCAACTGCGTGGGTTACTGGCCGACCTGTGTTTCCTCGACGAGCGCGAAGGCGACCTCGACAGCACGCACGAGGTGATTCGTCGTTACGGCAAGCTGGGCGTGGTGGGGCCGTTTGCGGCCATGTTCGGCAATGAAGGGAACTACGTCGCGGAGGTCGCCTCGGTCTGGGCGGAGCAGTTCCACCGCTTGGGCTACCTCCAGGTCGACCGGGTCCTCGATGCACGGGCCTGGGATCAGTTGATCACCGGATTGGCCGAGTGCTTTGACGGCAAGGATGTGCGCCGGAGCGAGGTCGAGGCCACGTTCGGACCACCCAGCCTCGTCGCCGACCGACGCGTACTGTGCTATGCGCCAACCGACGGTTCGGGTTGGGTATTCGTCGACTGCTACACCGAGTGGACCAACCGCTACGTCACCGGGTCCGGACGCTACGAAGGGGAGCGGGACAACGATCCGCTCGTACGGTCCGTCCGGCATCCCACGCAGAGCTTCGAGGCCGGCCTGATCCTGACCTTGTATGGCAAGGTCCTGCGCTGGGGCCCGGGTTGGTGGCAGCAGCAACCGTCTGGCCTCACCGAGGAGCAGCAGGCTATCGCCGTCCAACTGCGCCGCATCGAGGCTGCCGATCCCTCACAGGCGCTCAAGTCTCCTCGCGGACACCCTCGACGCGCCTCGGACATCTGACCCAAACGACCGTCAGCCGCAATGCACTCGTCATCGGCATGAGCGTGGTGCCGAAGCCGCTAGCCAGTAAGGCTATTTCCAGCGCACCGATCACACGGCTCGGCCGGTTCACTCAGCGCCGCCGACATCTTGATCCGTGGTTCCTACTCCATCGCGCGTGCTGTCCGACGCCCCGTGGTGCCTGTCGTCGGTCATGTCATGCCTGCTGCCGGCCACAGGGGGTGGCCCGGCACATCCTGCGCGAACGGTGCGTTCCTGGCCACGTGAACGGGGACTGTACGGTTTTCGGCTCTGTCGCTCTTTCGGTGGTGACGGAGGGTGTTGCGATGCCACGATGAGCCCGGTGCAGTCTTAACGATCTTGTTAAAACCGTGTTTTCTGGGCTGTCGGCCCTGGTCATCGAGGATGTCGCTGACGAGGGCGGCTGATCCGGGTGCGGGCCCGCAGCCGGGAGATTCCCGTAGCGTGCCCGGGATGTGCTGTGGAGACTGTTCATGTCCATGCGTGGTGTGAGCGGACCGTGGCCGATGTTCCGGTCGACGGGCGGCGGGTGGTGGTGGACGTGCGGGTCCGCCGGCTCGCCTGCCGGGACTGGCGGTGCCCCGGCGGACGTTCCGGGAACAGGTCTGTGGGGTGCTGGAGCGTTATCAGAGGCGAACAGTCCGCCTGTCTGCGCAGGTCGGGGCGGTGGTGCGGGAGTTAGCGGGCCGGGCCAGTGCCCGCGTGTTCCTCGCGCTAGGAGTGCAGCTCTCCCGGCATGCAGCGCTGCGGGCTTTGCTGGGTATCCCGCTGCCGGCGGTGGCGACACCGCGGGTCTGGGCTTGGATGACTTTTCGCTGCGACGGTGTCCCGCTCGAAAACTCGGTTCGTACGGTGACCTGGGGTTTTGCTGCGGGATCAGAGCTGCGACTGAGACCATCTCTAGGTGCTGTTATCGCTCGTCTATCGCTTGCTGAGGTGCTTGTTCGGCCTGCTCGCGGCGCTGGTCCGGTCTGACCTGTCCAAGGACGTTGAGTTACTCGTGCTGCGTCACGAGAACCAAGTGCTGCGCCGTCAGGCCGCAGGCCGGCCGCGATGGGATCACACCGACCGGCTCTGGCTCACGGCGCTGTCACGGCTGGTGAACCGCTGCCGATGGGCCGAGATCTTCCCGGTCACCCCGACCACGATCTTGCGCTGGCACCGCAGGCTGGCGGCCCGAAAGTAGACCTTCACCGAACGGCGCCGGCCAGGACGACCCTCCACCAGTGCGTCACTCAAGACGCTGATCCTTCGGATGGCGCGGGAGAACCCGACCTGGGGCCATAGGCGGATCCAAGGTGAGCTGGCGCGGTTGGGGTATACCATCGCCGCTTCCACGGTGTGGGAGATCCTGCACACCGCCGGCATCGATCCCGCGCCGCAGCGGACCGGGCCTAGCTGGCGGCAGTTCCTGGCCGCCCAGGCACACGCGATCCTCGCCTGTGACTTCCTGGTGGTCGAGACGGTACTGCTCAAACGGTTGTACGTGCTGATATTCATCGAGCACGGCACCCGAAGACTGCATCTGGGCGGAGTGACCGCACACCCGACCGGTGCCTGGGCGGTGCAACAAGCCCGCAACCTCACCATGGACTTAGGCGACCGCCTCGAAACGCTGCGGTTCCTCATCCATGATCGCGATCCGCTCTTCACCGCCGCGTTCGCTCATGCGAACGTCGGGCAGGCTGGATCGACATGGTGTGGTCGCTGTTGTACGGCCTGACGCGGAACACTCTCGGTGTGATGTTGCTGCGGATCCGCGGTGACGCCGCCAAGGACATCGAGATCCTCGTACTGCGTCATCAGCTCGCGGTGTTGCGCAGGCAAGTCGACCGTCCGGCGCTCGAGCCAGCAGACCGAGTGCTGCTAACCGCCTTATCGCGCCTGCTGCCACGCGCCCGCTGGAACGCATTCGTCGTAACGCCGGCCACGTTGTTGCGGTGGCACCGTGAACTGATCGCTAGAAAATGGACCTACCCGCACAAGACACCGGGACGGCCGCCGGTCCGCGCCGAGATCCGCCAGCTCGTGCTGCGCCTGACCGCGGAAAATCCGTCCTGGGGGCACAAACGGATCCAGGGTGAGCTGCTCGGGTTGGGTTACCGGGTCGGGGTTGCGACCGTCTGGCGGATCCTGCATCAAGCCGGTATCGACCCCGCGCCACGTAGGATCGACACCTCCTGGACTACCTTCCTGTGCGCTCAGGCGGCCGTTCTCGCATGTGATTTCTTCACCGTCGACACCGTCTTCCTCCAGCGCATCCACGTGTTCTTCGTGGTCGAGATCGCCAGTCGCCGTGTCCACGTCCTGGGCGCAACCCGGCACCCGACCGGTACGTGGTGACGCAGCAAGCCCGGAATCTACTGATGGACCTAGACGATCGCGCCCAAGGCTTCCGCTTCCTCATCCGCGACCGGGACACCAAATTCACCGACGCCTTCGACGCCGTTTTCACGGCAGCCGACATCCGAGTACTGCGCACTCCGCCCCGAGCTCCGAAAGTCAACGCCTTCGCCGAACGGTGGATCTGGTCACGCGCTGTGGCGAGGTGTTCGGTTGGTGATCCAGGTGGCGAGTGCCTGGGTCAGACCTGTGATGTCGTCGCCGACCCAGCCGATGTAACCATCGGGACGGACAAGGGCGGCACCGGCGGGGATTTCGAGTGCCGGGTCGGCCCGGATGATCAAGGGGCCATGCGGGCTGTCGGGCAGCTCGGGTCGGAGCTGGTCGGAAAACAGCAGGATGACCGCGCGGCCGGAGTGCAAGAGCTCAGCGAGCCGCCGCGGGCCGGCATCGGTGGCGAGGGTGGTCTCGGGTGCTCGGGCACCCAGCAGCGGATGGTCGGGCCCGGGTAGCTCGTAGCGCAGCGCCAAACCAGACATCAGCCCGGACAGCCGCGCGACCACGTCAGGGAGTTCGGCGAGGTCGAGCATGAGACCGCGCAGAGCGCTGGACTCGGGTGCGGTGGGGTTCATGATGGCCCGCTGAGCCAGGGTCAGTTGCAGCGACTGCGCGGCGGCGGGGTGTCGTTCGGCATGGTAGCTGTCGAGCAGCCCGGCGGGGGCGTCGCCGCGCAGTTCGGTGGCCAGCTTCCAGCCGAGGTTGGTCGCATCCTGGATACCGAGGTTGACTCCTTGGCCACCGAGCGGGGCGTGGATGTGTGCGGCGTCGCCGGCGAACAGGATCCGGCCGTGGCGGTACTGCTCGATCTGGCGGGTGGCGTCGCTGAACCGGGACCCCGCCAGCACCGCGCGCACCTGCACACGGTCGCTGTGGGTGGCCCGCAACGCTTGAGCGACTTCCTCATGAGTCACCGGGCCTTCGTCGGTCTCGGCGAGATCGGCGCCGGTGCGACCGAACATCATGCGGAACCGGTGGCCCTCGACCGGGTGCAGCAGCGTCCAGCGGTCGCCGGCGTGGTGGACGTAGTCAGAGAAGTGCTGCCCCGGAGGTGGGGTGTCCCCGGTGAGGTCCAGGTCAACCACGGTGGAGCGACTGGTGGCGGGGTGCCCGGGGAATGCGACGTCGCTCAGGCGACGCACGGCGGAGTGCGCGCCGTCACAGCCGACCAGATAGCGGGCCCGCCAGCGACGTTGCTCGGTCCTGATCTCGACACCGTCTTCGTCCTGAGCGACGCCGAGGACCTCGTGACCACGCTCGACCAGCGTGCCGTTCCCGGTCAGCAGGCGTTCGAGGTGGCGTTCGATGCGGCTTTGCCCAATGGCCAAGCTGGCTGGGTAGGGCGTGTTCCACGCGGTGTAGTCAAGCCGCACGGGCAGCCCGGCGAAGTGCCCCACGCGCGACAGAGTCCGGGTCGCCGGGTCGGAGATCTCATCGAGCAGGCCCCGCATGTCCAGCACTTCCGCGGTGCGCGGTTGGATACTGCCGGCCCGGGACTGAGGGTTGGGGTGTTCGGCCTTCTCCACCACGATCGCCTTCGCGCCGGCCAGGGTTAGCTCGAAGGCCAGCATCAACCCGGTCGCACCGGCCCCCACGACCAGAACGTCGGCGTCGATCTCCCCGTACGGGTCTGTCATCGCGAGGGTCTCGGAGTGGTGATGCGCCGGGCGCGGCGGCGGCGGAGTGCGACTTGCAGTGCAACCAGCGCGATGACCAGCACGATGGTGCCGGTGAGGCCGAGGTAGCTGTGAAACAGGAGCGGGACGAGGAACATGAGACTCTCCTTCAGACGTGATGGGTCGCGGGTCCGGGGGTTACCAGGTGACGGGCGGGGTGGTGAGTTCGTCGGTGATGCGATCGGCGTGGACGCGAAGCTGCTGGTGGGACACGGCCAACCGCAGAGTGGGGATCCGACGGAATAGCCGTGTGAACACTTCTTGGAGTTCGATACGTGCCAGGCTCGCGCCGATGCGGTAGTGAGCGCCGTGGCCGAAGGTGAGGTGCTGGTTCGGGGAGTGCTCGATGTCGAACTCGTCGGGGCGCTCGAATGCCCGCGGGTCGCGGTTGGCCGCTCCGGAGCCCGTCTTTGGCGGCATCCGAGGATGCCGCATTGGTCATGCCGGCAAGCCGGTTCGACCAGTCCCGAAGCCGGGTGTGGTCGGCGTATGGCGCGCCGAGTAGTTCGCAGATCACCATGACCGGCAACGGCGTGGACAATTCGGCGTGCAGATCGACCGGCGGGACGGGCAGGCCGCCCAGGATCTGCTCGACCAGATCGGCGACGTGGGTGCGCAGCATCGCCATACGTTTGGCGGAGAACGCCGGCGCCAACAGGCGCCGCACGCGCCGATGCTCGGCGTCAGTGCCTTCGCGTGCGAAGGCCTGCAGCGCCGAATCGTTGACCTTGGCTGCACCGGCCGGGTCCGGGCGGGAACGGGCCAACCGTGGATCCGCGGCCAGGGCCTTGGCCGCGGGGTACCCGCAGACCAGCCATGCGGTATCCCCAACCGGGGTGCACACCCGCGAGACGGGGGCCTGCTGTTGCAGTTGCCGGTATCGCGGCGCCAACGCCAGCAGGTCCTGCCCGCGTGCGAACGGCAGCCGATCCATGCCAAACCCCTCTCCTTGCCGGCGCCGAGAGCCCGCTAAAGTCCCGGTGCGGCGCCATTTTTAACCGAACCATGTACACTCTCTGGTGTACACCGTTGAGGATACTAGAGGAAGTCCGGTGGTGGCAAGGTGAGTAAGGAAAGGTCGAAGGCAACGCGGCAACGGCTGGGCCGCGAAGAGCGCCGAGCCCAGCTCGTGGCGGCGGCGGCCCGCTCGTTCATGCACGCCGGTTTCGCGGCCACCAGCCTGGACGACGTCGCCGCCGCCGCGGGGGTCACCAAAGCGATCATCTACCGGCACTTCGAGTCCAAGCACGACCTCTACCTCGCGGTCCTGCTCGACACCCGCCGACGCATCCGCGACCACGTGCGCGACCCGCAACTCGACGCCGACACCGTGGCAGAACTCGCCCTGGCTGCCCGCGAGGCCCCAGACGGTTTCCGGCTGCTGTACCGCCACGCCCGCCAGGAACCGGACTTCGCCGACTACGTCGACGAACTGGACACCAACGCCACGCACACTGCCGAGACCCGATTGCGTGAACGCATCCCCGACCCGGCCCGACGCCGATGGATCGCCGCCCTCGTGGCGGCCCTCATCTTCGATGCCATCCTGACCTGGCTCGACACCGATCAGCCCGTCGAACCCGACGAACTTGCCCGCACCCTGCAGGCGACCGTGCGGGCACTGACCGCCGCCCAGGCCCCCTCGGCTGAAACCGCGACGTCATGACGACGACAGGGTCGGCGACGGTGTCGGTGTCGGCCCGGGCTGCGGCCAGTGGGACAGCGATCCGCCCGGTGCCCACGCCGATCTCCACACCCCGGCGCCCGGTGATCGCGGCGAGCAGCTGAGCGGTTTGCGCGGCGGCTGGGAAGGCATGTGAGAACTACGCGGCAGTCGTCCGGGAAGGCGTGGGTGTTGTCGTTGTCATCCGTGATGACGTTCCATCCCGCCTGGGTTGCCAGGTCGAGTACGGTGCCGGGCCGCCCGGGTCCGGCCAGTGGTCGTGCGACCAGCGTCACGATGTTCCCTTCTCTCGATTCGACTCGCCATCGCTAGGTCCCTGCGCGGGTGCGGGGGGATCCAGGCTCGACTTGGCGGATGGGGTGAAGGAAGGCCGCGGTTCTCTCCTGTGGGTGCCGAATATCGTGTCACAGAGGCTGATCTGGGGTTTCGCTGTGGTCGGTGGCTCGTCTCCGGCAGGATCGCGAGATGGCACTGCGGTTGTTGTACCTGATCGTCTTACGGGTGTTCGGCTGGATTGCGCTGCTCGCCCGATCACAGGCGTCGAAGGACGCAAAGATCCTGGTGTTGCGCCATCAGCTCGCGGTGCTCCGCCGCCAGGTCGCGACTCCCCGGCCTTCGTGGGCGGACCGGGCGATCATTTCTGCGCTCGCGCGTCTGCTCCCCCGACGCCGCCGGCATCACCTGTTCATCACTCCGCGGACGCTCTTGCGTTGGCACGCCGATCTGGTGAAACGACGTTGGACCTACCCGAAGCGCGGGCCGGAACGACCACCGATCCGACCCACCATCCGAGCCCTGGTGCGCCTGGCCGCCGAGAACCCGGACTGGGGATATCGGCACATCGCCGGGCAGATCGCCAGCCTGGGCCGGAAGGTATCTCCGGCCACCGTTTGAGCGATCTTGAAGAAGGCCGGCTTCGATCCAGCGCCCCGGCGCAGCGACCCGACCTGGGCTCAGTTCCTCAAAGCCCAAGCATCCGGAATCTTAGCTTGTGACTTCTTCAGCGCCGAGACGGTCATGCTCGCGCGGCTGTACTGCTTCGCCGTGGAAGAGCACGCCACGCGGCGGGTCCACGTCCTGGGTGTCACGGCGCATCCAACCGCCGGCTGGGTCGCCCAACAAGCCCGCAACCTGATGCTCGACCTGGGCGATCGGGCCGGCGACTTCCGATCTTGATCACGGACCGAGACAGCAAGTTCACCGCCCTGTTCGATGAGGTGTTCACGACCGAGGGCATCCGCGTGGTGCTCACCGCACCGCAAGCCCCTCGGATGAACGCGATCATGGAACGGCGGGTTGGCAGCGTACGCCGCGAGATTCTCGACCGGATCCTCATCATGAACGAACGCCACTTGCGCACGGTCCTCGCCGAGTACGAAACCTACTTCAATGAACACCGCCCGCACCGGGCCCTGAGCCAAGCCAGCCCGCTGCGAGCGCTGCCCGACTCGGTCGACGCCGACATCAAGGTCACCCGACGAGACCGACTCGGCGGCCTCTTACACGAATACGCCCAGGTCGCATGAGGTGACACGATATTCGGCACCGACACGCGTAGTGTGACACGATTTCGGCACCTACAGGGTTCAGTTTCAGCGCAGTTCATAAGCACTAAGACGCCGCCCCATCGAGTGGATTGCGGCGTCTGAGCACCAGACGTGTATTCGACTTCCTCGCTACCTACGCGAACTTCTCTTGGGTGCATATATAAGAAGCAGGGCTACGCACACGGCGACGACTACTGCCTCCCCCAACAACGACACCCAGCGAGGAAGACCAAATTCTTCCAGAAGGAAGCCGAGTCCGAGGTTGATAAGAAAAGCCACGACTACCGCTACACAGAATTGCTGTACGGAAATATTGCGCTGTCAATTGCCGCGCCGTGACATATTTACGTGACCTTTCTCATTTGATCAAAAATTCTATTCGGCGAAGTACAACCCCGTACCCCAGGCGAGACCAAGGAATCCACCGATGACTCCACCGCCGGCTGCGCCG